>CAVTJQ010000023.1:0-16738 GCA_963734975.1 uncultured Gaiellaceae bacterium | reverse complement strand
GTGTGACGAGCCTCGTCGGCGAGCTCCGCGCCCGCACCGGCCTCTAACTGCCTCTTCGAGCCCTGCCCCGCGCGACCACGCCTGCGCGAGACGTGGGCGGGGACTGTCCCCCGAGCCGATGTTGCGGACGGGCGCGAGGAGGATGACCGGCGGGCGCGTGCCGGCGGCGGCGTCTACCGCTGCGCTTCGGCGAGCGCCAGCTCGCGCCGGAGCTCGACCGGAAGTCGGAACGTCACGTCCTCGTCCATCATCCGGTAGGGCTCGATCCGCTCGACGCCGCGGGCCCGGAACCAGTCGCAGACGCCCGTGACCAGCTTCTCCGGCGCGGACGCACCCGAGGTGACCCCGACCGTCTCCACGCCCTCGACCCACGCTTCGTCGATCTCCGACGCATCGTCGATCAGATAGGACGCGACGCCACCCGCCCGCGCGACGTCCACGAGCCGGTTCGAGTTGGACGAGTTCCGCGAGCCGATCACGAGCAGCAGACCGACTTCGCGCAGCATCTCCTTGACCGCCCACTGCCGGTTGGAGGTCGCGTAGCAGATGTCCTCTTTCCTCGGCGCGTAGATCGACGGGAAGCGGCGGCGCAGGACCGCGATGATCTCCGACGTCTCGTCGACCGACAGTGTGGTCTGCGTGATGTAGGCGAGCTTCGTGTCCGGAGGGAGCCCGAGCGCCTCCGCCTCGGCGACGTCCTGTACCAGCACGGTCGCATCGGGCGCCTCGCCCATCGTGCCGACGACCTCCTCGTGCCCGGCGTGCCCGATCAGAACGACCGTGTAGCCCGCCGCCGCGTAGCGCCGGGCCTGGACGTGAACCTTCGTCACGAGCGGGCAGGTCGCGTCGATCACGTTGTGAGCGCGACTTGCCGAGACCTCGTGGACGGACGGCGCCACACCGTGCGCCGAGAAGACGATCGTCGCTCCCTCCGGCGCCTCGTCTTCCGAGTCGACGAAGATCGCGCCGCGCTCCTCGAGATCGCGCACGACATACAGGTTGTGGACGATCTGCTTGCGGACATAGACCGGAGGCCCGTAGTGCTCCAGCGCCAGCTCCACCGTTTCGACGGCGCGCTCGACGCCGGCGCAGTAGCCGCGTGGAGAGGCGAGGAGGACGCGCTGCACCATCGCGGCCATCGTAGCCGTGTCGAGGTCGCCGCAGCCCGCCGACGGTGGACGTGAGTGGGCCTCGCCACATCGGGGGGGTCGTTGCGACGAGGCCCGCTCAGTGCTCGCCACGGCCTACGACCCTGTGGGCCGCCGCAGCTTGCATCGCCCAGTGCGAGCCACGCTATTGCGTTCAGCGGAGCCTGCCAATGGGCCGGACGGCCCATCTTTCAAAGCGGCAAGCGGCTCACTATGATCGGATGTCGTCCAGTGGACGCTGAAACCCAGGCGGTGCTGTTCAACGCGTTGCCGTTGCTGGCACTCGCGGCGCTGTATCTCACGGCCGGCGCAGCCCTCGCGCCCGGGCTGCCGGCCACGGCGTGGCGTCAACCGTCGCGCCTCCGCGAGCGCGGCCTTGCGACCGCTCTCGTCCTCCCCTGCGTCGGTGTGTCCGCCGCGATCCTCGGGATTGCGACGCTGGTCGATCGTGAGCCCGTTGCAGGGTCGGTCTGGCTGTCGCTCGTCGCGATCCTGGTGGCCGGAGTCCCGGCCGCGCTGCTGCTGGCAGGCTGGAGCCGGCATCCTGCCGACGAGGCTGAGGATCACGGAACGGCCGCGCCGCAGACCGAGAGCATGGTGCAAATTGAACGGGGCTTCTATCGGATCGCGGCCGTCCTGAGCGAGCCGCTGTCGGCCGCGGCGACCCTCGACGCAGTGGCCCAGGCCGCGAGCGAGTCACTGGGTGGCGACTCCGCCGCCGTGCTGCGCGCGGCCGGTGGAGCCCTCGAGCTGGCGGGCTCGCACGAGCTGCCCGACGCTCTGCGCAGCTTCCTCGCGGACGCGCCGGTCGAGGGGCTCGGCCCGGTCGCCCGAGCGGGGAAGGTGCTCGCGTCGCGCGACGTCGCCGGCGACAGCCGCTTCGGTCCGGGCCTCGTCGAGGCCGCGGTCGGAGCGGGCTGCGGCTCGCTCCTCGTGGTGCCGCTCGCACAGCCGCGCGGCGACGCGAACGGGCTCGTGCTCGTGTTCTTCGACGAGCAGCACGGCTTCACCGACGAGCAGCTCGAGCTGGCGGGTCATGTCGCCGGCGCGGCACGCAGCGCCCTCGAGCGCAGCGAGCTGTACGAGCTCGAGCGGCGTGCCCGCACCCTCGCGCAGCGGCTCGCGAGCTCGGGGCGCGAGCTGGCCGGGGAACTGGATCCCGAGATCGTGCTCGAGCGCCTCGCTCGGCTCGCGTCCAGCCTGCTGGCCGGTGCGGGCGCGTCGGTCTGGGTACTCGAGGGCGACGAGCTCGTCGTCCATGCCGCCTGCGGGCCGGGAGCGAGCGACGCCCTCGAGCTGCGAACCCCGTCGACGGCCTGGCTGCTCGGCGACATCGTGCAGTCGCGCTCCGCAAGGACGATCTCGAACGCGGAGGGAGACGCGCGGGCCACCGAGACGGACCCGATGATCGCAGCCGGGCACCTCGCTTCCGTCGGCGTGCCGATGATCGGGCCGGACGGCGGCGTCCGCGGCGCGCTCTGCGTGTACGACTCCACGCCGCGCGAGTGGCGGGAGGAGGAAGTCGAGACGTTGCTGGCGCTGGGGAGCGTCGCTGCCGCCGCCCGCGACAACGCCGAGCAGTATCAGAGCGTCCGGCACGAACAGCAGCGGAGCGAGGCGATTCTCGAGAACGTCGCCGACGGCATCGTGGCCGTCGATCGCGACGGCCGAGTCGTGCTCTGGAACCGGGCCGCGGAGCAGATCACAGGCGTTCACGGCAGTGACGCGCTCGGACGGACACCGCAGGAGGTGCTCGGCCGCTCGCTCGAGTCGGACGAGGCCTCCCACCCAGGCGTGAGCCGCCTGCTGGCGATTCGGCGCGGCGCGGACGAGGCATGGCTGTCGTTGAGCGAGGCCGTGATGACGGATCCCGCAGGCGCCGTCGCCGGCAGGATCTACGCCTTCCGCGACATCTCGGGCGAGCGCGCGGTCGAGCAGATGAAGTCCGACTTCGTCTCGACCGTCTCCCACGAGCTGCGGACGCCGCTGACCTCGATCTACGGCTTCGCCGAGACCCTCTTGCGTCGGGACGTGCTGTTCGGGGAGGCCGAGCGCGAGACGTTCCTCCGCTACATCGCCTCCGAGTCGGAGCGCCTGACGGCGATCGTCGACCGCCTACTCTCCGTTGCCCAGCTCGACACGGGCGCCATGAGCGTTCAGGTCGCCGAGACCGACGTGAGCGCAGTCGTCACCGAGGTCGTGCGTGCGCTCGAGGCCTCGCTCGGCGGGAACGGGCATCGGTTCGTCGTGACCGTCCCGGACGAGCGACTCGCCGCCGAGGCGGACCGCGAGAAGCTCGGCCAGGTGCTCTCCCACCTGCTGGACAACGCCGTGCGCTTCTCGCCCAGGGACGGCACCGTCAGGGTCGGCGCGCGCCGCGCAGACGACACGGTCGAGGTGCGGGTCGAGGACGAGGGAGCGGGCATCCCGCGGGCCGAGCAGGAACGGATCTTCCGCAAGTTCTACCGCGGCGAGACCTCCGCCCGGACGGTGGGCGCAGGCGCCACCGGCCTGGGGCTCTTCCTCGCGGAAGGGCTGGTGAAGGCCATGGGCGGACGGATCTGGGTCGACTCGGACGAAGGGCGTGGTGCGACGTTCGTCGTCGCGCTGCCGGCGGCCGGGGAATGAGACTGCGACGACCGGGTATACGTCCACGAGGGGCAACTTCGACGATGTGGGTGCGCGCGTGACGAGGGTTCTGGTCATCGACGACGAGGCGCCGATCCGGCTGCTCTGCCGCGTCAATCTCGAAGCCGAGGGCATGACCGTGCTCGAGGCGAGCGACGGTCCGAGCGGGCTCGAGACGGCCCGTCAAGAGCTGCCCGACATCGTCCTGCTCGACGTGATGATGCCCGGGCTCGACGGCTGGGGTGTCGCCGAGCACATGATCGAGGGCCACTCGACGCAGGCCATTCCGATCATCTTCCTGACGGCGCGCGCCGAGTTCCGCGACCGCGCGCGCGGCCTCGACATCGGTGGTGTCGACTACATCACGAAGCCGTTCAATCCCGTCGAGCTCGCCCCACTCGTGCGCGGGCTGCTCGACCGGCTCGAGCGCGGCGAGCGCGACGAGCTCCGGCACGAGAAGCTCACCGAGCTCCGCTCGCTCATGGTCGACGGCTGACCGCGCGCCCCTGGCCGGCCGGCTCCCGGCGGGCGGAGCCCGCCTCCGCCGGCCTCGCGCGCCTGAGCGCACGCGACTCTCCGGGTCTGTGCATTCGCACTATCCCCTCCGGCCGCGCACACTCAGCCACGCGCCAGGAGCGCGCGGCGGGTGGTCGACTGGGCTACGTTCCCGCGAAGTCGGCGGTGACGACCGTCGCGCCGGAGTAGCCGGAGAAGCGGCCCGTGACCGCGCCGATCCCGATCCGACGGAAGCCTGGCCGGAGCAGGTTCGCGCGGTGGCCGGGACTTCCGAGCCACGACCGCACGATCGCCGTCGCGGCGGCGTACGGGCCGGTGCCCCAAGCCAGATTCTCGGCGAAGCGAGGCCCCAGTGCGCCCGAGCGGCGGATGCGCTCCCCGAAGGCGCCGTGCGTGAACACGTTCTGGCGAACCATGGCCACCGAGTGGCCACGGGCAACGCGCGCGAGCCGCGAGTCGACCGCCAGCGGGCGCAGTCCGTGGGCGGCCCGGACGTCGTTGACGGCGGCGACGAGGGCCGACTCGCGCTGGGACTGGACCGTTGCGCCGACCGTTCCCGTGAGGAGAAGCGCGAAGAAGACCACGACGAAACACGTACCAAGCTGCTGCCCCGAAAACACAGCGGCCTACCTTGCCGATCGATCCGGACGCCGCCTATCCCCCGAATGGGGGAGATCGCGTTAACGTGATGTTTGGGCGAGCACGATGCCCGCCAGCACGATCCCGCCGCCTGCGAGCTGGAGAGCGCCGAACGACTCGCCGAGCCACGCGAAGGCGACGATCCCGGCCGCGACGGGCTCGAGCATGGCGATGATCGCGACGCGCGTCGCCGACACGTGACGCAGTGCGGCCGTGACGAGCAGGAAGGTGACCATCGTGCCCACGACGACGACGAAGAGCAGCAGCAGCCACACCGGCAGCTCCCACTCCGACAGGCGTCCGAGCAGCGAGACGTCGTCGTCGAGCCGGCCCGCCGGGAAGCGCCAGAACGGCTGCACCAGCGCCCAGAAGAGGGCGGCGAAGCCGAAGCCGTAACAGAGCAGCGAGGCCGGGTCGCGCTCATCGACTGCGCGCTCGGCCATCAGCACGTAGACGGCGTACGCGACCGCCGCACAGAGCGCTGCGGCGATCCCGACGCCGTCCAGCGAGATGCCGCTCCACACCTCCACGACGAGCGACAGTCCGACGAGCGCCAGCGCGAGCGCGAGCCAGATCCGCCGCCGCACCGGCTGGTGCATCACCGCCCAGGCCCACAGCGCGATCAGGATCGGCGCCAGGTACTCGATCAGCAGCGCGATCCCGATCGGGAGGCGACTGATCGAGACGAAGTAGAGCCACTGCACCATCGCGACGCCGGCGACGCCGAAGACCGCGAGGTACACGAGCTCGCGCGGTCGCACGCGTAGGCTCGGCCGATTCAGCAGCGCGAGCGCGAGCGCAAAGCCGAGGAACGCACCGGTCGCGCGCACCTGGGTCAGCTCGAGCGCGCCGATCCCAGACGAGAGGACGACCTTCGAGACCGTGCCGTTGAGCGCGAAGAGGAGCGCGGCCGCGGCGACCATCGCGTAGCCGACGAGCGGGCGCCGGTCGTGACCGGCCTCGCCGGGGATGTAGGCGACGTCGGCCACAGCGCGCGACGGTACTGGTTGCGCAAGCTAAGCATCCGCAGGAGCGGATGCTCAGCGCGCGAAGACCCCTGAAGGAGTCCGCTTCGCGGCCTCACCTGGCGACTGCCGAGCGCCGATCTACACTCTGCGAATCGGGGCGTGGCGCAGCCTGGTAGCGCGCTCGCTTTGGGAGCGAGAAGTCGCCGGTTCGAATCCGGCCGCCCCGACTGAGGGACCCTAGCGGGTGATCGAGACGATGCGGGCGCGCCACGAGCCGCGGGGCGCCTCGATCTCGACCTCGTCGCCGACTTTGCCGCCGAGCAGCGCGCGGCCGAGCGGGGACTCCGGCGAGACGCCGCCGACGCTCGAGATCTCCACCTGCAGCTGCTCGCCGCGCTCGTCGGCGATCTCGACCGTCGAGCCGACGGTGACGGCGCCGCTCGCAGCCGCCGCATCCTCGTCCACGAGCACGGCGCTCTCGATCCGGTCGCGCAGGATCGCGATCCGCCGCTCGAGCAGCCCCTGCTCGTTCTTCGCGGCGTGGTACTCGAAGTTCTCCGAGAGGTCGCCGAAGCTGCGCGCCGTTGCGATCGCGTCCACCATCTCGGCGCGCCGCGGGCCTTCGAGCTCGGCCAGTTCCGCCTCGAGCTGAGCCTTCTGGGCCTGAGTCAACTGGGCCGTCTTGTCGCTGGACATCGCGCCAGCGTAACGACGCGGACCGGCCTACGCCTCCAGCGCCTCCTGCTCGCGCAGGAAGCGGACGAAGAAGAACGCGAACGCCGCGAAGAAGACAACCGCCTCCTCGACCGCCATCGTCACGCCCGCGATCTGCTGGTCGAGCAGCGGCTCGAGCCCCCACAGCTCCTGCGGCGCGTCGAGGTAGAAGTCGTAGACAGGCTCCGGGACGAGTGCGAGCAGCAACCCGATCGGGCTCGCGAGCGCGAAGGCGGCGAACAGATATGCGGCCTTCGACCCCGCGGAGATGCGACCGTGGACGACCGGCCACCAGAGCAGGAGCCCGGTGACGAAGTAGGTCGCGTGCTCGAGGTGCAGGAGCGTGTGCGGGTGGCGCAGCGCCGCGTCGTAGATCCAGGGCAGGTGCCAGACCATGTAGTTGACGACCCAGAGCAGGAGCGCCGGCACGGGGGGGACGCGCGGCAGCGTTGCCGCGAGCGCGGCGGGGATCCCGAGGACGACGAGGGCGGGCGCCCACTCGGCGAGGACGACGTTCTGGAGCAGGTGCACGGAGAGGAGGTAGTGGATCGCGATCGTCTCCACCGGCGTGACCGTCACGCAGAGGACGAGCGCCATCCCGGCGAGAAACGACGCGACCTGCAGGCGCGTCGCGGGCCACCGGCGCAGAAGCAGGAAGTACCCGATCGTCATGGCCGGTACGACGACGAGCGCCTCCGGGTTCCACGACCACGAGTACGGCTCAGGCGCCACGAGGCGCTAACCTAGCCTCCACCCGCGCCCGTGGTGTAGTGGTAACACAAGAGCCTTCCAAGCTCTGATCGCCGGTTCGAACCCGGCCGGGCGCTTGTCTGTCGGCTCGAGTGGCGAACGCGCTGAGCCCGCCCGAATGGTGGAGACATCCGGGCCTCTCCCTATCCTCGGCGCGTGGAGGAGCGTCTCGTCCGCTTCAGGCCCCGGGCCGTGCTCGTCGTGCTCGGGATCATTCTTGCCGCGATCGTCCTGATCGAGATCATCCAGGTCGCGCGCGGCGTCCTGATCTGGATCTTCGTGGCGATCTTCCTCGCGCTCGCTCTGAACCCCGCCGTGGACTGGCTGTTGGCGCACGGCGTGCGTCGCCGCGGCGTCGCCGTCACGATCACGTACGTCGGCACGCTGCTGGGTCTCGCGGCGCTCGGCGCCCTGTTCGTCCCGATCCTGGTCGACCAGGTGAACAACTTCGTCGACGAGCTCCCCGTCTACGTCGAGGATCTGACGCGCGGGCGCGGGCGGCTCGGCTTCCTCGAGCGCGAGTTTCAGATCACCGACAGGGTGACCGACGCGATCGGCGAGGGCGGCGCGACGCGCCTGCTCGGCCTCTCGGGAACCGCCCTTGCCGTCACGAAGGGCGTGCTGACGGCCATCGTCGCCTTCGTCACGATCGCGTTCCTGACGCTGTTCATGCTGCTCGAGGGCCCGGCCTGGGTCGAGCGGTTCTATTCCCTGCTGCCGGCCGGATCGCAGCCGCGCTGGCGGGCCGTCGGCTACGACATCTACCGCACGATCGGCGGCTACGTGACCGGCAACCTCGCGATCAGCCTGATCGCAGGGATCGTGTCGACGCTCGTCCTGCTCGTGCTCGGCGTGCCGTACGCGATCGCGCTGGGGTTGCTCGTTGCGCTGCTCGACCTGATCCCGCTCGCGGGCGCGACGGTCGCGGCGGTGATCGTAACGACCGTCGGCTTCCTCGACTCGACGACGTCGGGGATCGTGCTGCTGATCTTCTTCATCGTCTACCAGCAGCTCGAGAATCACGTCCTGCAGCCGGTTGTCTACGGGCGTACGGTTCAGCTCTCGCCGCTCGTGGTGCTGATCGCGGTGCTGATCGGTGCCCAGCTCGCCGGCGTGATCGGCGCGCTCGCCGCGATCCCGGTGGCCGGCACGATCCAGGTCCTGTTCGTCGACTGGCGGACGCACCGCGGCGGCCGCCTGACCGTCGATGGCGCGCCGGTTCCTTCGGCCGGCGACCCCTAACGCTCGCGATCCCTCGGACGGGGGACGGAGCGGCTGGTCGAGCAGGCCCAGGTTGACGATGCCTGAGGTGTGCGCCACGCCCTCGCCGTTTCTCTCGTCGTCATGGCCGCGCTCGCGTGCGGGCTTGCGGGGCCCTTCGCTGGGGCCGGGGGTGCCTCCATTGCGGCAGAGCCGAGCCGGACCGTCGCTGCAGCGAACCAGCTCGAGGGCCTCGTCTTCGTCGAGCTCAACAGGGTGCGGCAGGGGCACGGCTTGAAGCCGTTGCGTCGCTCGAGGCCGCTCGCAGCGGCAGCCGACGCGCATTCGCGGGCCATGGGAGCGCACGGCTTCTTCGCACACGAGTCGCGCGACGGCTCCGCCTTCTGGACGCGCGTGAGTCGCTTCTACGGCTCCGGCGGCTATGGCAGCTGGTCGGTCGGCGAGAACCTCCTCTGGTCGACCCCCGGCCTCGATGCTGCACGCGCGCTCGAGCTCTGGATGGCGAGCCCGGGGCACCGCAAGAACATCCTCACCGCCCGCTGGCGCGAGATCGGCCTTTCCGCAGTCACCGTCACCGGCGCGCCCGGTGTGTACGGCGGCCGCGACGTCGTCATCATCACCACCGATTTTGGAGTGCGCTCGTAGGAACGCGCGGGCCGTGGCGTACGCCCCGGTCTCGATGCGCCCGGGAGGATTCGAACCTCCGGCCAACGGATTAGAAGTCCGTCGCTCTGTCCACTGAGCTACGGGCGCGCGCCGACAGCGTATCGCTGGGCCCAGCGGGCCTCTATCGTCACGCCGTGGCCGCTTTCACGATCGGGATCGTCAGCGCGGGCGCGATGGGGAGCGCGGTCGGCGCGGCCTACGCTGCCGGGGGAGCTCGTGCGGTCACCTCGGTGCTCGGGCGTAGCGAGCGGACGCGTGGGCTGGCCGACGACGCCGGGCTCGAGCTGCTCGGCGGGCTCGACGAGGTCGTGCGGCTCTCGGACGTCGTGCTCTCGATCGTCCCGCCGGACCGGGCGCCTGCGGTCGTGGGCGACATCGCGGTCGCAGCCCGTCAGGCGGATGCGGATCCGCTCGTCGCCGACCTGAACGCGGTCGCACCGGAGCGGGCGCGCGCGATGCAGACCGTGCTGGCGGGAAGCGGGCTCGACCTCGTCGACGGCTCCATCTCCGGCGGGCCACCCCGGCCGGACGGCTCGACACGCGTCTATCTCTCGGGAGCGCGTGCGGCGGAGCTCGCGACTCTGCGCGCGCCGGGCATCGATGCGCGCGTCGTCGGCGAGACGGTGGGGCTCGCATCGGCGGTGAAGATGAGCACCGCCTCGGTCTACAAGGGCTCCGTCGGCCTGCTCGCCCATGCGCTGCTCGCGGCACATGCGAACGGCGTCTTGCCTCACGTGCTCGACGATCTGAGTTCCTCGTTTCCAGAGCTCATGGGCGGAGCAGCGGCTTCGATCGGACGCGCGACGGCGAAGGCCGGACGCTACGTGGGGGAGATGCGCGAGATCGCCGACACGCAGGCCGCGGCGGGGCTGCCGCGCGAGCTCTTCGACGGCTTCGCCGCCGTCTATGCCGCCCTCTCGGACACGCCGTTCGCGCGACTGAGCCCGGAGTCGATCGACGCCGACCTCCGGCTCGAGGAGCTGCTCGGCGAGCTCAGCGGGGGAGGTGCAGGCCGAGACGCCGCGGGAGACCCGCCACGAGGCGCGTGATCGGGTCGGCCCGCCGTCCCGTCTCGGCCGCCTCGTCGATCGAGATCAGCGCCCGCCGGATCGCCGACCCTCCGACGAAACGGAACGGCTCGGGCGGGAAGCGCGCCGGCTCCGGCTCGACGAGGGCGAGTCGCGAGACGTCGTCCCGCCGGTCGAGGGCGAGCGAGGCGAGGATCCGGCCACCGAGGTAGCTCGGGCCGACGCCGTTCCCGGTGAAGCCGTAGCCGTGGTGGACACGGCCGCGGGAGCCGAAGATCGGCAGGTGCGTCGGCGAGACGTCGATCGGCCCACCCCAGGCGTGCGTGACGCGTCTGCCGGCAAGCTGCGGGAAGAAGCGGACGAGCGACCGCCGCGCGTGCTCGACCGGATCCGTGTCCAGCTCCAGCGCCTCCCGCCGCCGCGCTCCGTAGCCCATCCGACCGCCCCCCCAGCCGAATGCGATCCGGCCGTCGGGCGTCGTCCGGAAGTAGTGCAGCAGCGTGCGTGCGTCCGCGAGTGCCTCGCCGCCGGTCCAGCCAAGCTCGTCGAGCACGTCCGGGACGGGCTCGGTGAGAACGATGTGGCTCGACGCGACGGCAAGAGCGCGACCGAAGCCCGCGAAGCCTGCGGTCGCACTGTTCACCGCGAGGACGACCGCGCCGGCCGACACGCTGCCGAGCTCCGTTTCCACGCGCCCGCCGAGCCGCACGACCGCCGAGCGTTCGTAGATCCGGACGCCGCGCTCGAGCAGCCGGCTCCGCAGTCCGAGCGCGAGCCGGGCCGGCTGCACGGTCGCGCTGGTGCGCAGCGCGAGCCCGCCGCGAAAGACCGGCGAGGCACAGACCCTGCGCACCTCCGCTGCCGACAGCTCCCTGCACTCGTCGCCGAGCCCGGCCGCCGCGCAGGCGCGGCCGACGGGCTCCCAGGCTCCGTCCTGCGCAGGGGCCGTGGCTATCTCGAGCTGGGGCGCGGGGCGGTACCACGCGTCGATGCTCTGCGCCTCGCACCACGCGCCGATCGCGGCGACTGCTTCGGCCGACGCGCGACCGACCTCCAGCGCCCGCTCAGGTCCGAAGCGCTCCTCGAGGTTCGGCAGCTGATCCCAGAGCGAGCTGACGAAGCCGCCGTTCCGGCCGCTCGGGCCGTGCCCGCAGACGTCTGCTTCGAGCACGACCACCGTCGCGCCGGCCTCCGCCAGGTGCCAGGCAGTCCAGAGGCCGAGGTAACCACCGCCGACGACCGCCACGTCGGCGCTCACCGCTCCGGAGAGCACGGCGGCGGGCTCGACGCGCCCGGCCTCCTCCAGCCAGTAGCCGTGGCGCGTGTGCCTCACGGCTCGATCCTACGCCCGACCTACGCCGACGCCGGGCCGCTCTCGCCGCCGAAGCGAGCTCAGTCGAGGATCGACGTGCGGGCGTGCTCGTGCGAGGCTCGCCACACCTCGAGCAGCTCGTCGAGCTCGAGCCTTCGCGCCGCGACGTTCATCGAGCCGAGCTGGGAAACCTCGACCTCGCCCGGCCCGAGCCGGTCCGCGTTCATGTGCACCCGTTCCCGGAGGAAGGCGAGCAGGCTCGGTACGAGCTCGGGGTCGTTGATCTCTATCCGCATGGTGCCGCCGTGAGGACGCCGCGTCCTCGCCGTCTCATCATGGTCCGGTTTTCCTCTCTCCGCTAGAGGCGTGTCCGCAGCGGAGACAGCGACGCACGTCGACGCCCAGGACGGTCTCGACCCGTCCGAGGCGATGTCCGAGCAGGATGCAGAGCAGCGGTCGCATGACACCGATCTCATCGTCCGCCGAGCGGGTTGACCAGTCCCTCGACCTGGGTTGACAGCGGAGGTTGACCCGGCGGGCGGGAATTCGTGCCCCGAAGGGGTGATGTGCATGCGTCCGGAATGCCGATAGATCAGGGGTCGGATCGTTCCGTTCGATCCTTCGGCGTCCGAGCTCGACCGAACCGCCGAACTGCGGCCAGTGAAATCACCTTGTCCACCCAACCCATCTCGCCTGAGCTTGCGCTCGTCGATCCGTTCTGGCACCGGAACGCGCAGCTCGGCGAAGGGAAGCGCCAGGAGGCACACGTGAACGACTTCGGCAACCCCCACGCGAACGGCAACGGCGCGGTCACCGAGCTCGTCGGCCCGCCGGATTCGACGCCGGAGCAGACTGCTCTCGAGGCTTCGCCCGAGACGTTGCTCTTCCGTACCGGTCTGCTCGATCCCGATCAGCTCGGCGAGCTCGTGCAGGAGCGTGTCGCGAGCGGCCGCTCCGTCGAGGAGATCGTCGTCCAGCGCGGCTGGCTCGACGCGGAGACGGTAGCGCGAGCTCTCGGCGGCGACACGGCCGCTGCACCGACGCTCGATCCCCATCCGGATCCGTTCGCGTTGCCGGTCGTCGAGCTGCAGGCCGAGCCGCTGCCCACCGCCGCCGTGCCCTTCGCCGCGACGCCGGAGCTGCAGCAGCTCCCGCCCGAGCCCGCGTCCGACCCGTTCGCGCCCGCGGAGCAGCAGCTCGCAGCCGAGCCGGTCTCACCCGCGCCGGCCCTCGTGTCGCCCGTCGTGCAGGCACCGCTCGAGGCCGCCCAGCCCGAGCCCGCTCAGGCCCACGTCGCGGAGCCAGCGGCCCAGGACGAGCCGGCCCACGATCCGTCCTCGACGGTCGAGTTCCGGGTCTCCATCCGCTTCGTCGGCAACGACTGCGTCGAGATCGCGACTCATGCCGACGCGGTCGAGGCGAAGGCGGCGGCGCAGGCACTCGTGGCCCAGCTCTCGTCGCAGCGCGAGGAGTGGCCGTTCGTCGGCGGGCGTTTCGTCCGGCCCGACGCGGTGCTCTCCGTCGACCTCGACGCGGTTGTCCGCTAGGCCGGTGCAGGGATGACGAGCGTCCAGCTTCCTTGGCGTCGTCTCGGCGCTCTCCTCGTCAGCGAGGGCCTGCTTGCGCCCGACCAGCTCCGCGAAGCCTTCGAGGAGCAGGGCCGCACAGGCGAGCGCTTCGGCACGATCGTCGTCGAGCGCGGCTGGGTCACGCGCGCCGACGTCGCCATGGCGCTCGCGCAGCAGGCCGGGCTCGAGTTCGTCGACCTGGCCGACTTCGAGATCGAGCCGTCGGTGCTCGAGCGGATGCCGGAGCATCTCGCCAAGCGCTACCTCGCGGCGCCGATCCGGCTCGAGGACGACGGCGCGATCGTCGTCGCGATTGCCGATCCGACCGACGTCCAGGCCGCCGACGACATCCGAATCGCGATCGGTGCGCAGGTGCGGTTCGCGATCGTCGAGGCCGACGACCTCGCCTTCCTGATCCGCCGCTCGTACCGCACCGAAGTCGAGATCGAGGACGAGCTCGATCCCGAGCCGATCGAGGAGGTCGTCGACCGCGAGGAGATCTGGGAAGCGGCAACCGGGGTTCCGGCGGTTCGCTACGCCAACTCCGCCCTCAGCGCGGCGATCGAGGACGGTGCCTCCGACATCCACTTCGAGCCCGAGGACGACCGGCTCGTCGTGCGCGCCCGGGTCGACGGCGTGCTCCGCGAGGTGACCACGATCCCGAAGGCGCTTCAGGCAGGAGTGATCAGCCGGTTGAAGATCATGGGGTCGCTCGACATCGCCGAGCGCAGGGCGCCGCAGGACGGCCGGATTCTCGTCCGCTTCGGCGGGGTTCCGATCGACCTCCGGATCGCGGTGCTGCCGACGACGCACGGCGAGCAGGTCGTCGTCCGCGTGCTCCACCGGGCGGCGGCGGTTCAGTCGGTGAGCGCGCTCGGGATGAGTCCCGAGGCCGAGGCTGCCTTCACGCGCGCAGCCGGGCAACCGTACGGCGCCGTGATCGTCGTCGGCCCGACCGGCAGCGGGAAGACGACCACCCTCTACACCGCGCTGCAGATGCTGAACCAGCCCGGCCGGGCGCTGATGACGATCGAGGATCCGGTCGAGTACCAGATTCCCGGCGTCGCGCAGATCGAGGTGCGGCCCCGCAGCGGGCTCACGTTCGCACGGGGCCTGCGCACGATCCTGCGGAGCGACCCGGACGTGCTGCTCGTCGGCGAGATCCGCGACGAGGAAACCGCGCGGATCGCGATCCAGGCCAGCATGACGGGGCATCTCGTGCTCACGTCGCTCCACACCCACAACGCCGCCAGCTCGATCGCCCGGCTGAAGGACATGGGCGTCGAGCCGAGCCTGCTCGCCGCATCGGTCAACTGCATCGTCGCGCAGCGACTTGCGCGCAGGCTCTGCGAGAGCTGCCGCGAGGCGTACTCGCCGAGCCCCGAGGAGCTGGCGCTCGTTGCGGAGGCGGTCGACACCCACGGTCCGATCGTGCTCCACCGAGCCCCGGGCTGTCCTCGTTGCAGCAACACCGGCTACAAGGGCCGCGTCGCGATGTACGAGGTGATGCCGATCCAGGGCCGCCTGCGTGGCTTGATCGAGGCGTCGACCGAGGAGATCTTCGCCGCTGCCGTCGAGCAGGGCATGAAGACGATGAAGCAGGACGGAATCCGGCTCTGCCTCGAGGGGATCGCCTCCCTGGAGGAGATCAACCGCGTCACCGGCGACCGCCTGCTCTGAGCCCTCGCCGCGGCTACACTCAGCGCGCGTGGTGGCGGTAGCTCAGTTGGTAGAGCTCCGGGTTGTGGTCCCGGTGGTCGCGGGTTCGAGTCCCGTCCGCCACCCTCGCGAACCCAGGCGGTTGCGGCGGGTCGCATGGCCGAGCGCGCGTCGGATGGCCCCGGGTGGAATCGAACCACCGCGCGCAGGTTCGAAGCCTGCCGCTCTATCCACTGAGCTACGGGGCCGCTGAAGCGAGTGGCCGACCGGGGCCCAGTATGCCGGACGGTATGCCCGACGCGACCGCGGGCTCAGGCGGCGTCGGGCTCGTGCTCGGGTTGGGGCGGGCCTTCGGCCTTCAGCCGCTCGGCTGCCGCGTGCCGCGCGGACTCCTCCGCTTCGAGCTCGCGCTCGTAGCGCGTCTGCTCGGTGTGCGCGCTCTCACGCTCCCGCTCGTCGGGTCCCGTCGCGACCTCGGGCTCGGTGTAGTCGGGGTCGACGAACGAGGGTTCGGAATCGGTCATGGGGCGACCGTACCCTCGCGCTCTATCCTTCTAACCGCGCGGGCGTGGCGGAACTGGCAGACGCGCCGGGTTTAGGTCCCGGTGGCCGAAAGGTCGTGGAGGTTCAAGTCCTCTCGCCCGCACTGTTACCCGACTGCCTCGAGGATCCCGCCGATCGCGCGGCGCAGCCCGTCCTCGTCGAAGAGGTGCGGGACGCAGTTGCCGATCGCGTGTGCCGGGCCGTCTAGGTCGGACGAGCCGGCGGCGGCGTTGAGCGCGTAGCGCACGGGGATCTCGTGGCAGACGACGAGGACACGACGCTCGGGGCGCTCGAGCAGACGCTCGAACGCCTGGGCGTACCGGTGCGCGGCGTCGTCGAGGCTCTCGCCTCCTGGGAAAGGGTCGGCGCGGATGTGCTCACGTTTCCAGGAGCGGTAGTCGTCGATCGACCGCCCCTCGAGCTCGCCGATATCGATGTCGTCGAGCAGCGGCTCGACCTCGATGGGAAGCTCGCGTCGGGCCAGCGCCAGCCCGACGGTCTCCAGCGTGCGCCCGAAACGCGTGTGCACGCAGAGGTCGAGACCGATGCTCCCGAGCTGAAGCCCGAGCGCCGTCGCTTCCGCCCGGCCCTGCTCGGTTAGGGGCACCGGCACCACCGGGTCGCCGTTCACCCGCCTCGTCACGTTCAGCGTCGACTGGCCGTGGCGAACGAGAATGAACAGCCGCATCGCCATAACCTAGCTCCGGCCCTGCGGCCTCTCCTGTCAGAGCTCTGCTTGAATGACCGGGTGGAGACTCGCGTCGAAGAGCTCGGGGAGGACCGCGTCCGCCTCACCGTGGACGTTCCGGCGCACGACGTGCACCACGCCGTCGAGCATGCGACGTCCGATCTCGCGACCTCCGTCAAGATCCCCGGCTTCCGGCCGGGCAAAGTCCCGCCGCCCATCCTCGTCCAGCGGCTCGGCAAGGAACGGATCTACGCCGAGGCCGTCGACAGCCACATCTCCGGCTGGTTCTGGAACGCGGCCGCTCTCGCGCGCATCCGGCCGATCGCGCAGCCGCAGTACGACTACGAGCTGCCGAGTGCAGACGACGCCGGCTGGCGGTTCAGCGCGACGGTGCCGGTGCAGCCGAAGGTCGAGATCGTCGACTGGGTCGGGCTCGAGGTGCCGCGGCCGGAGGCCGAGGTGCCCGCCGAGCTCGTCGAGCAGGAGCTCGAGGCGCTGCGTGACTCGGTCGCCGAGCTGATCCCCACCGAAGGGCGCGAGGCGCGCAATGGCGACACGCTCGTGATTGACCTCGTCTCGCCCGACGGCAGCGAGCAGCGCGACACGGTGGTGGAGCTCGGGACCGGCAGGCTCGTCGACGAGATCGAGGCGGCCCTGCGCGGAGCATCCGAGGGCGAGACGAAGCAGGTC
>CAVTJQ010000022.1:0-193828 GCA_963734975.1 uncultured Gaiellaceae bacterium | reverse complement strand
GACGCTCCCCCGGGTGTGCGAGGTGCACTCGCACATCCTCCCGGCCCGGAACTACGCGCGGTTCGCCCACGCTGTCGACCGCGCCCTCGACGAGGTGCTCGGGCCGGCCGAGACCAGCCGGATCTACCTGCTCAGCTCGCGTCGGGCTGACGAGGAGCGAGTGCCGCTCGCCCAGCTGATCCTGATGTGGGTGAGCGCGAACCGGCCCGCACTCGCAGACAAGATCCTCGCCGCCGCCCGCGCGCACTATCTCTCTGGACCGGCGCCGAGCAGCTCCTGACTTCCGCTCTCGCCTCCTCAGCGAGGCGAGAGCGAGATCAGCAGGCCGCCGTCGTCGTCGTAAGCCGGGAAGACGTCGACAGTGACGGTCTTGGCGCTGCCGGCGCGCGTGCGCAGCTCGAGCTGCTCGCCCATTCGCCGGACGCCCCACTCCAGCGCGAGCGCGACCGGATCCTGCTCGGGCGAGAACCCGTTCAGCCCGAAGGCCTCCACCACGTCCTTGCCGATCAGGTCTGGCTCGCGGTAGCCCGTCAGCTCGAACACGCCCCGGCCGACCGCCAGCACGCGGCGCCCTCGGTCGCAGGCGACGAGCCCGGCGTTCGGGCCCGGGTAGTAGTCGTCGAGCAGCTCGAAGAGAAAGCCGAAGCCGCACCGCTGGCACGAGACGGCCTGGTGCAGCAGGCCCTGGCGTCCGTCGTGGTCGACCGAGCGGTCCTTGCAGTTCGGGCAGATGAAGTAGGGCACGCGGCCAGCGTAGCCAGCAGGTCTAGGCGGGGGCAGCCTGCTCGCGCGGAGCTGTCAGGGCGTCCTCGAGATGCCCGTCTGCCTCGGCGAGGAACCGCTCTGCGTCGAGCGCGGCCTGACAGCCGGAGCCCGCCGCCGTCACTGCCTGCCGGTACACATGATCCTGGACGTCGCCGGCGGCGAAGACGCCCGCGATGTTCGTCTCAGTCGACTTGCCGCGCGTGATCAGATATCCGGACTCGTCGTGGTCGAGCGCGTCGAGGAAGAGCTTCGTGGTCGGATCGTGGCCGATCGCCACGAACAGGCCGTCGGTCGCGAAGTCGCGCGACTCGCCCGTCTCGAGATCGCGGAGGCGCACGCCGGTGAGCTTGCCCGTGTCGACGCCCAGCACCTCGTCGACGACGAACGGGGTCAGGATGTCGATCTTGTCGTGCGCGCGGGCGCGGTCGACCATGATTTGCGATGCGCGGAAGGCGTCGCGGCGGTGCACGATCGTCACCTTGGAGGCGAACTTCGTGAGGAAGAGGGCTTCCTCCATGGCCGAATCGCCGCCGCCGACGACGACGACCTCCTTCTCGCGGTAGAACGAGCCGTCGCAGGTGGCGCAGTACGTGACGCCCTTCCCTTGCAGCGCGCGCTCCGACTCGAGCCCGATCTGCCGCGCGGTCGCGCCGGTCGCGACGATCACCGTTCGCGCCAGGTACTCGTCGCTCTCGACGTGGATCCTGAACGGGCGCTCGGAGAGGTCGACGCTCGTGACGTCGTCGGTGATGAACTCGGTGCCGAAGCGCTTGGCCTGCTCGCGGAACTGCTTCATCATCTCGGGCCCCATGATTCCGTCCGGGTAGCCGGGGTAGTTCTCCACGTCACTCGTGATCATCAGCTGACCACCCCACTGGAAGCCCTCGATCACGAGCGGCTTCAGGTTGGCGCGCGCTGCATACAGCGCCGCCGTGTAGCCGGCAGGGCCGCCGCCGATGATGATCACGTCACGAACGTCGTTCAATGTCGCTCCTTCGTCTGTCTGGGCCGCGAATCCGGCCCTCACCATAGAGAACGAATCGGCTCCCTCGAGTGTTCCGTCAGGCGAGGCTTAGAAACTCGCGCGGTTCGGCAGAACGGTTGTATGACGATGACCATGAGCATGGATGGGCTGCGGGAGCTGGCCGGCTTCCGGGCGGAACGGGGCTGTGCGATCAGCCTGTATCTCGATCTCGATCCGGGGGTCTCGCCGACCGCGGCTGACGTCGCCACGCGCGTGCGCTCGCTGCTCGACGCGGGAGGCAAGTCGCACGGCGCCACCCGAGGCGACCTCCCGCACGAGGCCCGGCAGGGGCTCCGTGGCGACTTCGAGCGGATCGAGCGTTACTTCGAGCGGGAGTTCGACCGGGACGGCGCCCACGGCCTCGCGATCTTCGCGGCCGGTCCGGACAACGTGTGGACCGTCCTGACGCTGCCCACGCCGGTCGCCGACTCGGTGCGGGTCGCCGACGATTTCCTGCTCGCCCCACTGGTGCCGCTGGTCGGTCGCGCGACGAGCGCCCTCGTGGCGGTGGTGAACCGGGAGCAGGGACGCGTGTACGCGCTCCGTCACGGCCGGCTCGAGGAGATCGCAGACCGGACGGAGGATGCTCCGACGAGGCACGACCAGGGCGGCTGGTCGCAGTCGCGCTTCCAGCGCCACGTCGACAACGTGGCGCACGAGCACTACAAGACCGTCGGCGAGGAGCTCGAGCGCCGGTTTCGCCGGCTTCAGCGCCCGCGCATCGTCGTCGTCTGCTCCGACGAGGTGCGGCCGGAGTTCGCCGCGGCGCTCTCGACGGAGGTCTGCGATGCGATCATCGGCTGGGCCGCGGTCGAGCAGCACGCAGGCCCGGCAGAGCTCCACGAGGCGGTCGCGCCGCTGCTCGATGCCTGGCGCGCCGAGCGTGAGGGCGAGGCGGTCGAGCGGTGGCGGGAGGAGGCCGGCCGAGGCGGCCGTGGCACGTCGGGGTGGCAGGAAACGCTCGAAGCCGCCTCCGACGCGCGGGTCGAGCTACTGCTCTACGCCGACGGCGTTCGCCGTGACGCATACCGCTGCCCTGCCTGCGGCCGAGCCTCCACGGAGCCGGGCGGCTGCCCGCTCGACGGCACCACGCTCGAGGCACGGGACGACGGGCTCGACCTGGCCGTCAGGCTGACGCTCGCGAGCGGCGGCGACGTGCTGGCCGTCGAGCACCGGCGCGACCTCGACCCGGTCGAGGGGATCGGCGCGGTTCTGCGTTATTAGTCGGGCAAGCGACGGGCGAGCCCGCGCCCGCGCATCAAGCTGCGTCGGCATGGTCGAGCCATGCCGACGGCAAGACCCCTGAAGCGTCGCTTCGCTCCGGTTCTGGAACGGTGGCAGTTAGGCCGCGTCGATTGCCCGGAGCTGCTCGACGAGCTCCGGCGCCTGAATCGCCTGAGTGTCGTCGGTCACTCTGGCGAGCTCGGGCAGCGGCTTGTCGGACACGATCAAGCCGTCGAGCTTGCGTGCAGTCGGCAGGAAGCGCGTCTCGAGCGAGCCCACCGTTGCATTGAACGCGCCGACAGCGCTCCTGAGGGAGCCACCGACCTTACCCAGGTGGCCTCCGAGCACCCCGACCCGCTCGTAGAGCTCCCGCCCGAGTGCCTGGATCTCGCGGGCGTCCTCGGCGACGCTCTCCTGCTGCCAGCCGTGGGCGATCGACTGGAGCAGCACGATGAGGGTTGTCGGGGAGGCGACGTGGACGCGTGAGCGGACCCCGACCTCGACAAGCGAGGGATCGTGCTCCCAAGCGGCACGGAAGAAGCCCTCGTCCGGCAAGAACATCACGACGAAGTCGGGTGTATCGCCGAACTGCTGCCAGTAGCTCTTCGCGCTCAGCTTGGCCATGTGATCGCGAACCTGGCGAGCGTGGCCGGCGAGATGCCGCGCGCGCTCTGCGTCGTCGGTCGCCTCGCAGGCGTCGAGATACGCCGCCAGCGGGACCTTTGCATCGACGACGACCTGCTTGCCGCCGGGTAGCCGGACGACGAGGTCGGGCCGTAGGCGACCGTCGTCGGTGGCGGCGGTGACCTGCTGCTCGAAGTCGCAGTAGGGAAGCATGCCGGCGAGCTCGACGACGCGCTTGAGTTGGATCTCCCCCCAGCGCCCACGGACGTGCGGTGTTCGCAGGGCGGTCGCGAGGGTCGCGGTCCGCTCGTTCAGGCGCAGAAGCTGCTCGCCGAGCGCACCGTACGCGCGCTCGCGGGCCTGCTCGAGCGTCCGAACCTGTCCGTCAACCTTCTCCAACGATTCCTTCAACGGCCTGACGTACCCCGTGAGCTTCGTCTCGGCCAGCTCGAGGAAAGCCGAGTTGTTCGCCTGGAACGCCTCGCTCGACGCGCGCCTTCACCGCATGGACGAGCCGCTCGTCCGTCGAGCGCCGCTCGAGCTCGAGCTCTGCCCGTGCCACGGCCAGGTCGCGGTCGCGGTCGCCGAGCGCACGGGCTCCATGGGACCGGACTGCTAGACCGCCGAGCGCGGCGCCGAGGATGAGACCGAAGACGAGCATCAGCACGACCATGGCCGACGAACGGTAGAGATCGGGTCGGACGACCCCCGCAAGCCGCGAAGTGCAGCCGAATGCTGCTGCTACGATCGCTCGCCGATGGCCCGCAAAGACCGCGTCCCGAACCCCCCGAAGCGCGTGCAGTCGCCCCAGCGGCGCAGCACGCCCTCGACGGCCGCCGACGCCGACCGCAGGCGCAGGCTCGTGCTCGCGAGCGTCGCCTCGGCACTGGTCGTCGGAGCGCTCGTGCTCGGGGTGATCCTGTTCACAGGCGGCGAGGACGCGAGCGCAGGCGTTGCGGAGGTCCGCGCGGCGCTGACCGCGGCGGACTGCACGCTGCAGTCGGCGCCGGCACAGCCCGGCAACCACACGGCCGCAATCGATGCGACCTCCGATCCGAAGTGGAACACCGATCCGCCCACCTCGGGACCGCACTTCAATCCCGCCGCGATCTTCGGCATCTACGACACGCCGGTGAACATCGCCCAGGCGGTGCACAACCTGGAGCACGGCGGCATCTACATCTTCTACGGCGACGACGTGCCCGACGCGACCGTCACGCAGATCGAGGAGTTCTACAACGAGGACAAGACCGGGCTGCTGGTCGCGCCGATGCCGGAGCTCGGTGAGACGATCGCGCTCGGCGCGTGGGTCACGCCCGACCCGCGGCCCGGCTCGGTCGGCGAGGGCGGCCAGGGACATCTCGGCAAGTGCACGGAGTTCGACGAAGCGGCATTCAGCGCCTTCCGTGACGAGTTCCGGTTCCGCGGCCCCGAGCGCTTCCCGCCGGACCAGTTAGAGCCCGGTCTCTAACCCCGCCGGGGTGGCGGAACGGGCAGACGCAGCCGACTTAAAATCGGCCGGCCTTCGGGTCATGAGGGTTCGAGTCCCTCCCCCGGCACTGTTTCCAGCCGGCAAGGCATCCGGGCAAAGCCCGGACACCGCCAAGACCCCTGAAGGGCCGCTTCGCGGCCGCGGTTCGATGCCCACCCGTTCGGCTGCTGAATAGACTCCCGCGATGGCGCAGATCGAGGAAGCCGCCTCGCACACCCACCTCGAGTGGGACACACCGCTCTTCAGGACGGCCGTCGCGCAGTACGAGCAAGCCCTCCCTTACGCGGACGTGTCCGACGGAGTCGCCGAGCGGCTCCGCTACCCGGAGCGGGCGATCATGCTCTCCGTGCCGGTGAGGCTGGACGACGAGCGTCGCGTCGTCTTCGCCGGATACCGCGTACAGCACTCGAGCGTCCTCGGTCCCACGAAGGGCGGCATGCGCTACGACCCGGAGGTCTCGCTCGGCGAATGCGCCGCGCTCGCGGTCTGGATGACGTGGAAGTGCGCGCTCCTGAAGCTGCCCTACGGCGGCGCCAAGGGCGGCGTGCGCTGCAACCCGCGTCAGATGTCGCTGGCGGAGCTCGAGCGGCTGACCCGCCGGTTCACCTCCGAGCTTCTGCCCGTGATCGGGCCGCAGGAGGACATCCCGGCCCCCGACATGGCGACGAACGAGCAGACGATGGCCTGGATGATGGACACGTACTCGATGCAGGTCGGCCACGCCGTGCCGGAGATCGTCACGGGCAAGCCGATTGCGATCGGCGGCTCGGTCTTCCGGCACGAGGCGACCGGGGCGGGCGTCGTGATGACGATCGCACGGGCCTGCGACCGGCTTGGGCTGCTCCTCGCCGACCAGCGCTGCGTCGTGCAGGGCTTCGGCAACGTGGGCGGGATCGCGGCACACGAGCTCGCCGACCGCGGCGCCACGGTGATCGCCGTCTCGGACGTCTCCGGGGGGATCCACGACGAGGCCGGCCTGCCGATCCACGCGATGAGCGTGTTCGCCGAGGAGCACGGCTCGCTGGAAGCGTGGGAGGGGGGCAAACGGATCACGAACGAGGAGCTGCTCGAGCTCCCCTGCGACATCCTCGTGCTCGCCGCGCGAGAGGATCAGCTCACCGAGGAGAACGCCGACCGCGTCCGGGCGACGATGATCGCCGAGGGCGCGAACGGCCCGACGTCGCTCGAGGCGGATGCGATCCTCGCCGAGCGCGGGATCCGGATCCTCCCGGACATCCTGACGAACGCGGGCGGCGTCACCGTTTCGTACTTCGAGTGGGTGCAGGACCTCGGCCGCCTGTTCTGGGACCGCGACGAGATCCGCGAGAAGCTCCAGGAGAAGCTGGACGACGCCTTCGACCGCGTCTGGGAGATCTCGGAGGAGCGCTCGATCACCTTGCGCACCGCGGCCCTCGTGGCGGGGATCCGCGAGGTCGCCTCGGCGCTCGAGGCCCGCGGCCTCTATCCCTGATGGACCGCGTTCGCGACGCGATGGTCGCCGACCCCCCGCAGCTCGACGGCGGCGCGACCGCCCAGGCAGCGGGGGAGGCCTTCGACCGGCCGGAGGTGCGCGCGCTCTTCGTCTGCGACGACGGCAAGCTGCTCGGGGTCGTGACGCGAAAGACGCTCGTCCGCGAGGTCGTGGCCGCCGGGCTCGACCCGCGCTCGACGCTGCTCGCGGCGATCGCCGAGGAGCCGGAGCACACGATCGACTCGGACGTGCCGCTCGACGAGGCGTTCCGGTTCCTCGAGGAGCACGACCTCGAGCGGGTCGCGGTCGTCGAGGGCGGCAGGCTCGTTGGTGCGCTCTCCCGTGCCGTGCTCCAGCGGCGGCTGGCCGAGGACGAGCCGCCAATCGACGTCGACGGCACCTAGCGCCCTTCGTTCGACGCTCCCATCCGCTCAGATTCGGGACGAGTCAGCAGCAGGTGTACGCGCCCGGAGGCGCCGCGCCCTCCTCGGGCTCCGGCAGCTCGGCTGCGGCGAGCGCGGCACCGTGGAGGATGTCGCGCTCGCTCGCCTCGATCGCGTCGAGGCCGTAGTGCGCGAGGATCTCGGTGAGGATGGCGGCGCCGGCGACGATCACTCCCGCGCGGCCCGGCTCGACCCCGATCGCCGTGCGCTCGTCAAGGGTGAGCGCTGCGAGCCGCGCGGTTTGGGCATGTGCAGCCGTGCTCGAGATCGAGTGGCCGTGGACGCGCTCCGGGTCGTACGTGTCGAGACCGAGGTCGAGGGCGGCGACCGTCGTCACGGTGCCCGCCACGCCGATTGCCTGGTCGGCCTCGAGCTCGGGCAGGAGGCCGCGCACGTGCGCTCGGATCGCGTCGACGTCCTCGCCGTAGCGCTCGGTCAGGCGGACGCAGCCGACATCCAGGCTCGTGCGCACCTCCGTGCCGGTGACCTGGAGCTCTGTGGAGCCGCCGCCGATGTCGACGACGAGCGTGCCGGCGCCGACGGTGCCGATCCCGCGCAGCGTCAGCGCTGCTTCCTCGGCCCCCGAGAGCAGTCGAGTCGCGAAGCCGTAGCTCCACTCCACCTCGCCGAGGAAGGCCTCGCCGTTCTCGGCGTCGCGCACGGCGCTCGTCGCGATCGCGAGCGTCCGCTCCGCGCCGAGCGACTCGAGCTCGCGCCGGTAGTCGGAGAGGACGTTGCGCACGCGCGCGATCGGGACGGGCAGGAGCTTGCGGCGCTCGTCCACGCCCTCGCCCAGCCGCGTGATCGCCAGCCGGCGCACGACTTCCGTCAGCTCGCCGTTCACGTCGGCGACGAGGAGCCTGGTCGAGTTCGTGCCGAGATCGACGGCAGCGACTCTCACTTGCGTGGGTAGACCCCGGTGATCCGGTCGACCGAAGCACGGACGTCCGCGATCGCCGCCGTGAGCACGGAGAGCCGTGCGCGTGAGGTGTGCAGGCGTGCCAGAGACGAGCTGAGCGCCGTACCGCTCGTCGCCGCCGCCTGGAGATGCTGCTCGATCTCAGCCGTCGAGCGCTCGATGCCTTCGAGCTCCTCGGCTGCCTCGCGGAGTACCTGCTTCGAGGCCCGGTAGAGCGCGAGCCCCTTCAGCCCGGAGTAGACGATCGCGGCCACGATGGCCACGACGGCGAACGCCAGGGTGAGCCAGAAGAGCATCGCCGCGATCGTAGTGAAATCGCCCCCCTGCGGGAACGACGCGGCGCGATCGGCTCTTGGATTCGGTGCTACAATCGACGCCGCGTCGCGGGGTGGAGCAGTCAGGTAGCTCGCCGGGCTCATAACCCGGAGGTCGCAGGTTCAAATCCTGCCCCCGCTATCGAAGGGACTGGCTGTGACAGGCCGCCTCGTAGCGGCCGTTTCTCCTTCAGGACCCGCTGATCAGGTAGCTGTCTCCGCGCGAGCGACCTCGACCGTTTCGACGTCGACGGTGACGTAGCGGCCGTAGAGATAGAGGTGGATCGCTGCCCCGATCGACGCGCCGATCAGCGGCGCGGTCAGATAGATCCAGAAGTCGCTCCACTCGTTGCCGACGAGTGCGGGCCCGAGCGAGCGGGCCGGGTTGACGGAGGAGCCGCTGGTCGGGATTGCCGCCAGGTGGATCGCGACGAGAGTGAGTGGGATCGCGATCACGGCTGTCCCGAAGACGCGCTGGCTGCGCGACGACTGGAGGATGACCGAGACGAAGATCGCCGTCATGATCAGCTCGAGCCAGAAGGCATCCCAGCCTGCGGTTGCGGTTGTCGCGGTCGCGGCGACGTCGTCCTGGCCGAACGCCGTCAGGACGGCGAGCGAGGCGAGGATGGCGCCGGCGCACTGGGCGATCACGTAACGGAGGAGCGAGCCCGGGTCGAGTCGACCGTTGAAGAACATGGCGAGAGAGACGGCCGGGTTGAAGTGACCGCCGGAGATCTCGCCGAAGGCGTACAGGCCCGCCAGGAGCGCGAGGCCGAAGCCGAGTGAGGCGACGAGCACGAGCGGCTGGTTGGCGGCTGTCGCTGCGAGGATCGAGATCGAGCCGATGAACACGAGCGTGAACGTGCCAAGCAGTTCTGCGATGTAGTTCCGCGTCTGGTTCTCCACGCTGCACCTCCTACATCTCGGTTTGGCCGGCCCAGGTTCGCGCCCAGCCAGTGAGCCTAACCCCTTGCGTGCCGCCGAGTCACGCGTCTCGGCGAGACGCCTTCTCGCGCTGGTCGGCGAGCGGTTGCCGCGGGATGTTCCAGACCACGCGGCGTTCTGACCGGCGGCGACCTCAACGCCAAGCTCCTGTCGGGCGGCCCCTAACGGTGCCTGCGTGATCGGGTACGTCGGCGGCGATACAGCCGGCGCTGCAGCGCCAGCGTGGCGATGCCCGCGACGACGATGCAGACGAGGTTGAGCACGAGCTGAGCGGCCGCCCCGGCGACCTCGTTCCAGTCGGCGTAGGCCATCGCGACACCGACGTTCGCCGCGGCCGGGATCGTCGTGACCGAGATGAGCACGCCGATCAGCGCTCCCGACTTCGCGGTCGACAAGGAGAGCATCCCGGCGACGCCTGCGAGCGTGGCGACGATGGGTGCGAAGAGGTCAGGGCGGGAGATGAAGAGGGTGGCCGGGTGGTCGCCCAGCTCGTCTGGGCCGCGGTCGAACGCCCGCAGGATCAGCGTTCCGACGAACGTGGCCCCGATCGCGACTGGGAAGCCGACTGCGAGCGCAGCGAGCGAGCGCCGTGCGAGTGGGAGCTGTCCTTGCACGACCGCGACGCAGAAGCCGGCGAGCGGCCCGAACTCGGGGCCGACGACCATCGCACCGATGATCAGGATCACCGAGTCGGTGAGGATGCCGACCCCGGCGATCAGCGTCGCGAGCACCATGAAGGCGAGGAAGCTGAACGAGAGCTCGGCGCTCTCCGAGGTGCGGCTCTCCACCTCCTCCCACACGACCGCGTCGGCGGGCGAGCCGACGGCGGCCTGCTCGGCGCGTCGGGCTCGCAGCGAGATCGCGGTGTCGATCGTCTCGAGCGCGATCGTGCCCGTCTGGTCGAGACCCAGCTCGCGCAGGTCGGCGAGCACGAGGCTCGCGTCCTCGCGGGCGACGTCGCAGAGGACGAGGTCGCCGGCGGGCCGGCTTGCCACTCCGGGAAGGTGGACGATGTTGAGCACCGACGGCCGTGCCGCGAGCGTCTCCAGCACGGGCGCGACCAGCTCCACCGGCACGACCAGGCGGAGGTGGATCATCGGTCGGGAGTGCAGCGGAAGGCCGCGTCGACTCCCGGCTCAGCCGCCGCTGATCGCGGTGATCACGTCGACGCGCGAGCGCTCCTCGAGCGCGGTGTCGAGGGCGGCGCGCTCGCGGTCGACGTACACATGGATGTGCGTGCGCAGCGCCGGGCCCGGCTCGCAGAGCCGCTCGCGCAGCCCCGGCCAGCGGTCGTCCAGCTGATCCAGCGCCTCGACGACCGTGGCGGCGTCCAACTCCAGCCGGCGCGGCAGGCCGGGGAAGAGCGGCGGCAGCGTGGAGGGGAGGTAGAGCTCCGCCATGGCTAGTCGAGGACGGCCACCTCGACCGACCTGATCGGGGGCAGGTAGCTCGCCAACTCGGTCCAGCTCTCGCCCTCGTCGGCGCTCCCGAACAGCTGGCCCGTGCTCGTGCCGAAGTAGACGCCCGGCTGCTCGTGCGTGTCGATCGCCATGCCCTCCCGCAGCACGCCGACGTGCGCGTCGCGCTGGGGCAGGCCGGAATCGAGCCGCTCCCAGCTCGAGCCGGCGTCCTGGGTGCGCCACACGGCGGCGCGGCCCTCGGGCATGGTGCGCCCGTGGCCGGGGTCGAGCGGGATCACGTAGAAGGTGTCGCGGTCGTGCGGGTGGGCGCCCGCGGCAAAGCCGAACTCTGTCGGCAGGCCGTCGGTGATCTCCGTCCAGGAGGCGGCGGCGTCGTCGCTCCTGTGCATGCCCACGTGGTTCTGCTGGTACAGCCGGTTCGAGTCGACCGGCGACATCACCAGCTTGTGCACGCAGTAGCCGACCTCGGGATTCTCGATCGGCCAGTCGGCGCGCAGGCCGCGGTTGCGCGGCGTCCAGGAGCCGCCGTCGTCTCGCGTCTCGAAGATCCCGACGCCCTGCACGATCGCCCAGTACCGCGACGGGTCGTCGGGGTGCGGGAGGATCGCCGGGATCCCGAGGTGGCCCGGCGGCTGGTTCGCGGGGTCGTTCCAGCCCTCGCTGCCGGGCTGCCCCTCGAGGTTGCTCCGCAGCGACCACGTCACGCCGCCGTCGGTGCTCTCGAACACGCCGGGCATCTCCGCTCCCGCGAAGATGCGGCCGTTGGACACGGTCAGGCCGGACACCTTCGAGAGCTTCAGCCCTTCCTCGCCGTACTCGAGCCCCTCGCTCGACTGCTCCCAGCTCTCGCCGAGGTCGGGGCTGCGCCAGACACTCGCGCCGTGCCACTCGCTCGCGGCGGCCGCGTAGATCGTGCCGGTGCCGGCGTCGTGGATCGCGTGGTAGATCGGCCAGCCCTCGCAGAAGGGGCCGCGCAGCGTCCAGTCGCGGCGACTCTCGTTGCTCTCGAGCAGGAAGCAGCCCTTCCCGGTGCCGACCATCAGGACGGTCTTCGACATCGATTTCACCTCCGGTGGTGATGGCGCGTACGCGATTCTCTCACTGAGACGGCGCGAGCACGCGGAAGTCATCGGTGAGACGAACGGAACCGCCGAAAATCGACACGGCAAAGAGTCGCCCGGATCGGGTCCCGGGTCGTCTCCTCTGCTCGTATCCGAAGACGCTCGAAGTGACGCGAGGCGACCTGGGCTCCGGGCATGCGGAAAGGGAATAGTCCAGACCGGAATACGGCCAGCCGCCCTCGGTGGAGCGGCGGCTCCGCGTAGCATTGGGCGTCGTGGACTCGTCGCTGACCTTCACGCAGGGCTCGGGCGAGCTCGAGCTCAAGCTGGAGCAGCATCGCTCGGAGCTGACCGGCTACTGCTACCGGATGCTCGGCTCGGCGTTCGATGCCGAGGACGCCGTGCAGGAGACCATGGTGCGCGCGTGGCGGAGCCTCGAGCGGTTCGAGGGCCGGTCGGAGCTGCGCTCCTGGCTCTACCGGATCGCGACCAACGTCTGTCTCGATCTGCTGAACGCGAGGAAGCGGCGCGCCCTGCCCATGGATCTCGGGCCCGCGACGTCGGGCGCCCTCGAGCCTGGGCCGGCGCTGCCCGAGGTCACGTGGATCGAGCCGATGCCTGACGTGCGCGTCGTACCGGCGGACGGGGACCCGGCGGACGTCGCGGTCGCCCGCGAGACCGTCCGCCTCGCCTTCGTCGCCGCCCTCCAACACCTGCCACCCAGGCAGCGCGCCGTCCTGATCCTCTGCGAGGTGCTGCGCTGGAAGGCAACGGAGGTGGCGGAGCTCCTCGAGACGAGCGTCGCCTCGGTGAACAGCGCGCTGCAGCGCGCGCGGGCGACGCTCGAGGCGAGCGACGTGAGCGCCACGGGCGCGACACCCTCGGTGGACGAGGCCGACGCCGAGCTGCTCGCGCGCTACGTGGAGGCGTTCGAGCGCTACGACATGGACGCGCTCACCTCGTTGATCCACGAGGACGCGACGCAGTCGATGCCGCCGTACGCGCTGTGGGTGAGCGGCCGCGACGACATCCTCGCCTGGTGGGTCGGGCCGGGCGCCGGCTGCCGCGGCTCGCGGGTGATCCCCACGATCGCGGCAAACGGTGCACCTGCGTTCGGTCAGTACAAGCCGAGCACGACCGGCGAGGGGTACGACCCGTGGGCGCTCCAGGTGCTCGAGGTCGAGGCCGGCCGGATCGTCGGCTTCACGTTCTTCCTCGACACCGACACGGTTTTCCCGCTCTTCGGCCTGCCGCCGCGGCTGGACTCCTAGCTCGACTCCTCCAGCGCGGCCGGGTCCATCCAGAAGATCGACCAGTGGTGGCCGTCGAGGTCGAAGAAGCCGCGGCCGTACATGAAGCCGAGGTCGCTCGCCTCGTCCGCGGGTGTCGCACCGAGCTCGAGCGCGCGATCGACGAAGCCGTCGACCTCCTCTCGGTTCTCCGCGGTGATCGCGAGGAAGGCCCCGGTGTGGGTCATCGGGTCGGCCGGCTCCTTCTTCGCGAACTCGCGGAACTTCGCGTCGGTCAGGAGCATGAAGTACGCGTCCTGGCCGACGAGCATGCAGGTGGCGGTCTCGTCGGTGAACTGCGGGTTGAACTCGAAGCCGAGCTTCGTGAAGAAGTCGACCGAGCGGTCGAGGTCGGCGACGGCGATGTTGACGAAGAGCTTCCGGTTCATGGTTCCTCCTGGTTTCTGGGCTCGTGCTACAGACCGTGGCGATCGCGAGAACTCATCGCCGGGCAGGACGTTGCTCAATCCCATGAAGGCGACGAGCTCGAGCAGCTCGCTCGACGCGCCGCGCAAACGCACCTGGCAGCCGTGTCGCCTTGCGGCCAGTTGAAGTCGCGCCAGCGCGTCGACCGTGACCGCGTCGGGCTCGACACCGCCGACGTCGCAGACTGCCAGGCCGGCGCCGCTGCCCTGCAGCGACGAGCACACGCGGTCGCAGAGACCCGGCAGGTCGGCGCGCGCGATCGGCCCGCGGATCGCGAGCGCGACCGGGTGCGGCTCTGGGGCAGCCATCTCCGCAGAGACTGGTTCGCCGGGGCGAAGTCATCGGTAGGCGACCGATGAGTTCGGCGCGTGCGGCCGGTCTGACCCTACGATCGCAATGGCCGGAAGGAGATCGAGATGACCAACCTGGATAGCCGCACTCGCTGGCTCGCGCTGTACGTCCTCTGCCTGGGCGACCTGATGATCGTGCTCGACGTGACGATCGTGGGCGTCGCGCTGCCGTCGATCCGGGACGACCTCGGCTTCTCCGAGACATCGCTGGCCTGGGTCGTGAACGCCTACCTGCTCACCTTCGGGGGCTTTCTCCTGCTCGGCGGCAGGCTGGGTGACCTCTTCGGCCATCGGCGCCTCTTTCTCCTCGGCACGGCGCTCTTCACGCTGGCCTCGCTCGCCTGCGGGCTCGCGAGCTCGCAGGAGCTCCTGGTCGGGGCGCGCGCGCTCCAGGGCGTCGGCGCCGCCGTCGTCTCAGCGGTGGCGCTGTCGCTGATGATGACTCTGTTCACGGAGCCGGCCGAGCGCGCCAAGGCGATGGGCATCTTCGGCTTCGTCGCCTCCGGCGGCGGCAGCCTGGGCGTGCTGCTCGGCGGCATCCTCACCGACGTCCTGAACTGGCACTGGATCTTCCTCGTCAACGTCCCGGTCGGTGTCCTCGTCGTCGCCCTCACGCTGAGGCTCGTGCCCGAGTCGCGCGGCCTGGCCGCCGGGGGCCGCCTCGACATCGCGGGCGCCGTCACCGTCACGGCGTCGCTGATGCTGGCCGTCTACGCGATCGTCAACGGCAACCAGGCAGGCTGGCTGTCCGCTCAGACGCTCGGCCTGCTCGGCGCGGGCGCGGCGCTGATGGCGATCTTCGTCTGGATCGAGTCGAGAGCGCCGGCGCCGCTGATGCCGCTCGGCCTCTTCCGTCTACGCAATGTCGCGGTGTCGAACGTCGTCGGCATCCTGTGGGCCGCCGCGATGTTCGCCTGGTTCTTCCTCTCGGCGCTCTATCTCCAGCTCGTCCTCGGCTACAGCCCGCTGCAGGTCGGCCTCGCCTTCCTGCCGGGCAACCTGATCATGGGAATCCTCTCGGTCGGCCTCTCGGCCAAGCTCGTGATCCGCTACGGGTTCAGGCCGCCGCTGGCGACCGGGCTGCTGCTGGCGGCGCTCGGGCTGCTGCTCTTCGCGCGCGCGCCCGTCGACGGAACCTTCGTCGTCGACGTCCTGCCGAGCATGATCCTGCTCGGCCTCGGCGCCGGGATGGCGTTCAACCCGGTGCTGCTCGCCGCCATGAGCGACGTCGAGCCGAGCGAAGCCGGGCTGGCCTCGGGCGTCGTCAACACCTCGTTCATGATGGGCGGCGCGCTCGGGCTCGCCGTGCTGGCCAGCCTCGCCGCGGCCCGCACCGATGGCGACTCGCTCGCCGCCCTCGCGAGCGGCTACCACGCCGCGTTCCTCGTCGGCGCGCTGTTCGCCGCCGCCGCGGCGCTGATCGGCGGCACCCTGCTCCGCGCCGGCGCGTACGCACCTGCACACGAAGGGGACGGATCGCTCGGAGAGCCCGTCACCGCCGGATCGAAGTAGACGGGAAAGGAGAAACCGATGCTCAAGGACAGCAAGGCGTTTTCCACCTTCTCGGTCAACGACGTGCCCGGGGCGAAGCGGTTCTACGGCAAGACGCTCGGGCTCGACGTCGAGGACGTGATGGGCGGGCTCGCGCTCCATCTCACCGGCGGCGGCGAGGTCTTCCTCTATCCGAAGGACGACCACGCGCCCGCGACGTTCACCGTGCTCAACTTTCCGGTCGCCGACGTCGACGCCGCCGTCGACCGCCTCACGGACGCCGGTGTGCGCTTCGAGCAGTACGAGGGGGAGCTGAAAACGGACGAGAAGGGCATCTTCCGCAGCACCGGCGACGCCCCGACGATCGCGTGGTTCAAGGATCCCGCCGGGAACATCCTGTCGGTGATCGAACAGTAGGCTCGTCGGACATGTCCGACCTGGCGATCCGGCTGCGCGGGGTGGTGAAGCGGTACGGCGAGATCACCGCCGTCGACGGCCTCGACCTCGACGTGCCCGAGGGCACGTGCGTCGGCCTGCTCGGACCGAACGGCGCCGGCAAGTCGACGACGATGCGGCTTCTGACCGCGCAGGCGATCGCGGACGAGGGCGAGCTCGAGGTGCTCGGCTTCGAGCTTCCCGGCGAGTCGAAGCAGGCCCGTGCCCAGCTCGGCGTCACGCCCCAGCTCGACAACCTCGACGTCACGCTGACGGTGGAGCAGAACCTGCTCGTCTTCGCGCACCTGTACCGGATCGGCCGCGCCGACCGGCGCGATGCGATCGAGCGTGCGCTCGTGATGGCGAAGCTCGTCGACCGGCGGGACACGCGTGTCGACAAGCTCTCTGGCGGGATGCGACGGCGCCTGCTGATCGCCCGCGCTCTCGTCCACCGCCCGCGGCTCGTCCTCCTCGACGAGCCGACCGTCGGGCTCGACCCGCAGGTGCGCCAGGAGCTGTGGGCGCTGATCGACGCGCTCCGCAGCGCGGGCACGACGATCCTGATGTCGACGCACTACATCGAGGAGGCGGAGCGCCTCGCCGACACGGTCCTGATCATGTCGCACGGCAAGTCCGTCGCCTCCGGCTCGCCGTCGGCGCTCGTAAGCGAGCACGCCGGCAACGAGGTGCTCGAGGTCTACGGCCCGCCCGCGCGGCTGGCCGAGGTCGAGGGCGAGGCGGGCGCGTCGGGGCTGCGGACGCGCCGCACCGGCACGAGCATCTCGATCCTCGGCATCGACAACGGCAACGACCTCGGCATCCAGGGCGAGCGGCGGCCGGCGAACCTCGAGGACGTCTTCGTCCTGCTCACCGGCGAGGAGATCGCGTAGTGGAAGCCGCGACCCAGCCACGACCGTCCCAGCCACGACCCCGCCGCCTCGGCCGCTTCGAGCGCTCGGCGCTCACCGGCGTGCTCGTGCGCGAGATCGTCAACTTCTCGTCCTACTGGAAGTCGTCCACGTTCTCGTCGACCGTCGAGCCGACGATCTACCTGCTCGCGTTCGGATTCGGCTTCGGGGCGCTCGTCGGCCAGATCGGCGGCTACGAGTACGTCGAGTTCGTCGGCACCGGGACCGTCGCCACGGCCGTGCTCTTCTCGAGCGCGTTCCCGGCCATGTTCGGGACGTTCGTCAAGTACCAGTTCCAGCGCACCTACGACGCGATCCTCGCGGCACCCGTCGACACCGAGGAGCTCGTCAGCGCGGAGGCGCTCTGGATCGCGACGCGGGCCGGTGTCTACGGCTGCGTGCCGATGCTCGTCGCGATCGTCTTCGGGCTCGATCCGTCGTTCGGGATGCTCGCCGTGCCCTTCATCGCCTGGATCTCGGGCTTCGGCTGGGCCTGCTTCGGGATCTCCGTCGCCGGGCTTCTCGAAGTCGTTCGAGAACTTCAACTACGTCGTCAGCGCCGTGCTGACGCCGCTCTTCCTGGTCGCGGGCACGTTCTTCCCGATCGACACGCTGCCCGGCTGGGCGCAGTTCCTGGCGAACCTCAACCCGCTCTACCACACGGTCGAGCTGGTGCGGCACGCCGTCTTCGGCTTCGAGGGCTGGACCGATCTCCTGCGCCTCGGCGCGCTCGTGCTCTTCGGCCTCGTCCTCTGGCGGGTCGCGATCCGTGCGATGACCCGCAAGCTGATCGACTGACGCCGCTAGTACGAGTCGTCGTGCAGGCGCGCCGAGAGCGCGGCGAGCAGCCTCGCCTGCACCGACGGCAGCTCCTTCGTCACGGCCCGGAACGCGGTGTCGGTGAGGACGAGGATCCGCGTGGGGGAGGTCGTCGTGACGGTGGCCGTGCGCGGGGCGCCGGAGAGCAGCGCGATCTCCCCGAGGAAGTCGCCCCGCCCGAGCTGGTTGATCCTGCGTCCGTTCCTGCGCACGTCGGCCGAGCCGTCGACGATGACGACGAACTCGCGTCCGCGCTCGCCCTGGCGCACCAGCTCTCTCCCCTCGGGCAGCGAGAGCTCGTCGGCGCGCGCTGCGATCGCGTTCAGCTCCTTCTTCGTGCAATGCCCGAAGAGCGGGACTCTCGCGATCAGCTCGACCTTCGCGTTCTTCCGCAGCAGTTGCATGGGCGCGATCCTATGCCGGACCGGCTCCGACTCCTAGGGTGGAGGGCCTGCGAGCCGGCCCTCCACCCGGATCGAGGTGGTCAGGACTTGCGGAGCTGCGTCGCGAAGATCTTGCGCTCGGACCCGTCGAACGAGGCCGGCCCCGTCTCCCTCGAGGCGATGGTGCCGTCCGGGTCGAGCTTGATCGTCAGCTCCTGCCCGGCCGCAACCCGCACGAGGTCGTCGTTCGGGAGCCGGACGATCGGGTTGCCTCGCAGGACGGCAATCGTGCATGTCGCGGCGGGGACGTAGTCCACCCGAACCTGCGTCTTGGCGGCCGCGGCCTCGATCGCGGCGAAGAACGGCTCCGGCTCGGGCTCCTGGTCCGCTCCGGCCGGGAACCGGCGAAAGTCGGTCACGAGCACGGTCGCCAGATTGGCGAGCGTGCAGAGCGTGCGCCCGCGGAACTGCGTGAAGAGGTACCCCTGCGGCCGCCGCGTCTGCAGGTGCGTGCCATTCTTGAGCGGCCCGACCTCGCGGCAGATGGCCCGGCGACCGAAATAGAGGTCGGCGGCGCCGGGGGGAGCGGTCGTCGCGTAGATCCCGTACGTCATCACCCGTCCAACGTTGTTGGGGACGATTCCCGGTTGCGGCGGCGTCAGCTTGAAGACGGCGGCCACGCGGCACGCGATGTCGATCGTGGCCGGCGCACAGGTGACTGTCGTCCGCTGCGGTGCGGACAGTCCGGTGCTGCCGACGGCGCCGAGGACTACGACGCCGAGAAGAAGGAGTGCTCTAGAGAGCATCGTCATCAGCCTCGCTTCGCTTCTTGAGGTACTCGCCGACCTGGATCAGCGTCCAGACCAGCCCGGCTCCACCGAAGAACGCGGCCGTGAGCCACCAGCGGCTGCGCTCGAGATTGGTGGTCAACAGCTCCTCGCCGCCGATCTTCGCGCTCGTGGCCGTGAAGATCGGTGCCGAGAGCGACGCGTGCCGCAGGGTCTCGTCGACGGTCACCCGTGCATGAGCGTCCTCCAGTGCGCGTAGGTGGACGGTCTCCCGCACGACCTGCTCCCGGTCGAGGCCGCTGAGGGCTACGAATCCGCTCGCTGCCGTGGGAATCTCGAGCGTCTTCGCCGTTGCGGTGATGCTGGGCGCCCGCACGCCCGCCAGAAAGATCACGTCCCGGTCGAGCCCGCCGGTCACGGCCAGTCTCAGGCTTCCTCGGCAGCTGAGCGGCGGCCCTTCGAGCGGAACCAGCCAGCGACCGCTCGTCGACCTGGATTGCAGCCGCAGCACCCCGCTGCCGCCCTGGGAGAAGCACGCCTGGATGCCACCCGAGCCCTCGGTGATCACGCCGAGCCCCCCGCTGCCGGCGTTTCCCGCCTGGGCCGTGAACCCGGCGCGCGTGACGCCCGTGTAGGTCGCCACGAAGGGTTGCAGGCCCGATTCCCAGCGGAGCTCGGCCGGACCGGCGACCCGCGTGGGCTCCTCGCCGCCGCAGACGGTCCGTGGTGGAGGCGTCAGGGCGCCGCAGCCCTGAGTGCCCACCGGGACGGCGACCTGGCCACGCGGCGACTCGGACAGGATCAGCTCGCGCACGTCCGCGGCGATCCGCCAGGACGCGAGCGGCTCAGGTGCCCCCGTGAGGCGGAGAAGCGGAGTCGCCACGTTGCTGGCGTCCACGTCGACCTCGATCGCGAATCGCACGGGCGTCGCCGGGCGATTCTGCAAGTGCAGCGCGTAGAACAGCGCCCACAGCCCCAGGTACGCCGTGCCGGCCAAGGCGATCGCAAGCGGACGGTGCCGAAGGATTCGCCGATGGATGGCCCGCGCCGCGTCCTCGCCCTTGGCGGGCGCCACCGGGGGGTCAGCCCGCTCCGCAGGTGGCTTCGACCGCGGCAAAGGCTTCACGGAAGCTCCTCTCGAGCAACAAGTATCGCGCGTCACTTGACCCGCGTCAACGCACCTCGCGGCTCAGTCGCTCCACCAGCCCTGCTCCAGCTCGACGTCCTCGTTCTCGTTGTTCGGCGCGCTGAACGCGAGCACCTCGGCGCCGTCGGGGCCGCCCTCGAGCGCGCGCATCGTCCCTGCCGGGATGCGCACTACGTCCCACTGCCGGAGCTCGACGATCTCCTCGTCGAGCTTCACGCGGGCGCCGCCGGAGACGACGAGGTAGAGCTCCTCCTGCTCCCCGTGCCGGTGGCCGAACGGCGTCCGGAAGTCCGGGCCGAGCTTGAAATAGCTCAGACCGGACTGCTCGAGGCCGAGCGCCCGTCGCGCAAAGCGCGACTCGAGCCCCGGCGAGAGCCCGAACTCGGGCGCCATGTCCTTTACGTCGGTCTTCAGGTTGATCACCGTGTGCTCGGCCATCGTGCTCCTCCCCATCGTGGTCGTGGTTGTGGTCGTGATCGCGATCGTGCCCGGTCCCCGGCGTGGGCGCTGGTGATCGCGGGCTGACCCTCGGCCTCGTACGCGCCGCCAACCCGATCACCGAGGGGTTGAAGCGCGGCTCGTCGGGTACTGCACCTCCGGGAGGTGGTGTCAATGAGCGACGTGATCCTCTTCGATCGCGATCAAGTCGATCAGCTCCACGACCTGTCCGAGCGCCCGCGTCGGCTGTCGGGCTCGAAGCTCCTCTGGGTCGACGTCGACCGTTCTTCGTCCGACGGCGCGAGCGAGGTCGCCGAGGCGCTCGAGCTCGACGACGGCACGCGCGACCGGCTGGCGTCGTCGTCGGGACAGGCCGCGTTCTCCGACCACGGCCGTTACATCCTCGTGACCACCTACGCGCCCGACGAGGAGGACGACGAGCTCGTCGCGCTCGAGTGCGTCGTGGGCCAGAACTGGGTGATCACGGCGCATGACCGGCCGATTCCCGTGCTCGAGGAGTTCTCCGAACGCGTGTCCGGCTCGGGCAACACCGGGGAGCTCGACGGCCCCTCGTTCCTCGCAGCGCTGCTCGAGTGGGTGCTTGGTGCCTACTCGGCGGCCTTCGAGCGGATCGAGGAGCGCCTCGAGGAGTTCGACGTCCAGGCAATGCGCGGCGAGGCCGACGCTGAGCAGGACATCGAGCGGCTCGTGGGGATTCGCAAGGAAGTGGGTGTCCTGCGCCGCGCGCTGATCCAGCATCGCACCGCCCTCGTCGCGCTCACTCATCCGGAGCTGGAAGCGCTGGGCGACCACGCTTCGAAGGAGCTGTTCCAGTCGCTGCTCAGCCGCTACGAATCGACCCTCCAGGAGGCACGGGACGCCCGCGAAGCCGTCGTCGGCTCCTTCGACGTGCTGATCGCGCGCACGGGCCAGCGAACCAACGAGATCATGAAGATCCTGACGCTGACCTCGGTGATCCTGCTCCCCGGCGCGCTCATCGCCGGCGTGATGGGAATGAACTTCAAGGTGGGGATCTTCGAGGCGAACTGGGCGTTCTACGTGATCGTGGCGGTGATCGTCGCCGTCGCCCCGCTCGTGGTCTACCTCGCCAAGCGGCGGTCCTGGATCTGACGACACGACCTGGTGGTTTGTGAAATCACCCGCACCGCTTTAGGCTCGGAATCGTGGACGAGGCCCAGGGGAGCGGCGCCGGGGACGCCCGGGTGCTCGCGCGCTGTCGCGCCGGGGACGAGGCCGCCTGGGCCGAGCTCGTCGAGCGCTACTCGCGCTACGTGTTCGCAATCGCCGTGCAAGCGTTTCGTCTGCCGCCGGCCGACGCGGAGGATGTCTTCCAGGAGACGTTCGCGCGCGTCTACGAGCGGCTGGGGACGCTGCGCGACGACGAGGCCTTCCGGCCCTGGCTGGCCCAGCTGACGCGTCGGCTCTGCATCGATCGCCTGCGCGCGGGCTCCCGGGAGACCGAGCTCGACGAGGAGGCGCTCGCCGAGGAATCGGACGACGTGCTCGACCGGCTCGAGGAGGCGCTCGCCGTGCGCGAGGCACTCGAGTCGCTCTCGGAGAACTGCCGTGAGATCCTCGACCGCTTCTTCACGCGCGACCAGAGCTACCGCGCGATCGGGGCCGCGCTCGAGCTGCCTCCGGGCACGATCGCGAGCCGCATCTCGCGCTGCCTCGGCCGGCTGCGCGAGCAGCTCGAGGGAAGAAAACCCGTCGCCGTGGAGTCTTGAGGGCATGTCGATGAGAAACCACGACGACGAGCGGTTGGGGGAGCTCCTGAGCGCCCTTCCTGCGGTTCCCGCAGGCCTCGTCGCGGCCGCGAAGGAGCTACCGCGTACTCGTCTCGAGCTCGATCGGATCGTCGAGCTCGCTGTGGCGGATGCGGAGTTCCGGCGCGCTCTCGTCGACGACCTCGAGACGGCGCTTCGGGCGGGCGGCCACGAGCCGAATCGCTTCGTCATCGAGGAGCTGCGTCGACGGTTTCCGGCGTAGCCTCGGCCGCGGGCGACGCCCGCGACCTCCTCGAGCTGCGGCTCGTCGACCTGCTCGACGGGCTCGCGGCCGAGGGGCCGATTCCGGCCGGCGGCGCAGCGGCGGCGATCTCGGCTGCGATGGCGGCGAGCCTCGTCGGCATGACCGCGCGCTCCTCGCCGGACTGGGAGGGCGCCGGCGGCGTCCTGGCGCAGGCGAAGGTCGTGCGGACGCGGCTGATGTCGCTCGCGTTGTCCGACTCGGAGGCGTATGCCGGAGTTCTCGACGCGCTCGGGGCGGAGGACGACCTGGCCGCGGACGAGCGCGACATTCGGCTCGGCTTCGCGCTCGGGCGAGCCGCGGCCCTGCCGCTCGCGATCGCCGAGGCGGCTGCGGACGCGGTCGAGCTCGCCGCCCACGCCGCTGAGGAGTGCGTCGCCGGCGTCCGCGGCGACGTCCTGGCCGCCGCGGTGCTCGCCGATGCCGCCGTTCGCGTCGCCGTCCACCTCGTCGAGATCAACCTCGCGACCGGCGAGGACGACCCACGCGTGCTCGAGGTGCGGGCCGTCGCGGCGCAGGCTGCGCAGGCCTGCCGCCGAGCCCAGGAGCTGGCGTGAGCTCGCCGCTGCCGGCGTGGAGCCTTCCCTCCGGGCAGCGCGAGCAGATCGAGATCGCGCAGGAATGGCCGGCGCTCGTCACGCCCGAGTGGGCCTACGGCGGCTCGACCGGAGCGGGGGTCAGCGTCTGCATCCTCGACAGCGGCGTCGACCGAGCCCACCCGCTCGTGGGCACGGTCGAGCAGTCGGTCGCGCTGCTCGCCGACGGCGACGGCTTCGAGGTCGTCGACGACGAGGACGGGGACCTCTGCGGGCACGGCACCGCGTGCGCCGGCATCGTCCGCCAGCTGGCGCCGGAGTGCAGCCTGCACAGCGTGCGCGTGCTCGGCGCCGGCTACACGGGCAGCGGCGACGTCCTCCTGGCCGGCCTGCGCTGGGCGATCGACCAGGGCTTCGACGTGATCAACATGAGCATCTCGACGACGAAGAGCAAGTTCGCGGCCGTCCTGCACGAGCTCGCCGACAGCGCCTACTTCGGGCGCACGATCCTCGTCGCGTCCGCGCACAACCTGGCAGTCGACAGCTACCCCTGGCGCTTCTCGTCCGTGATCTCGGTGGGCAGCCACGAGGAGGCCGATCCGCGCCTGCTGTACGCGAATCCCTCGCCGCCCGTCGAGTTCTTCGCGCGCGGAGTCGACGTCGACGTCGCCTGGCCCGGCGGCGGCACGCTCCGCTGCACGGGCAACAGCTTCGCGACGCCGCACGTCACCGGCCTCTGCGCGCTCGCGCTCGCCAAGCACCGGCACCTGGCGCCGTTCCAGGTCAAGCACCTGCTCTACCTGACCGCCGGCAACGTGAGAGGAGGCACTCGATGAACGATCCGTCGCACGGCGCGGTCGCCGCCGGCCTGCTGCCGGACGAGGCGCAGCACCGCGCGCTCCTCCAGTCGATCGTCGAGGCGGCGCGGGCGATCTTCTCGGCTCGAGCCGCTTCGATCTTCCTCCACGACGAGGACACCGACGAGCTCGTGTTCGAGGCGGCTGCCGGCGAGAGCTCGAACGAGGTGATCGGCCTCCGCATCCCGTCGAGCACGGGGATCGCCGGCTGGGTGCTCGTGACCCGGCAGCCGCTCGTGCTCGGCGACCTCGAGAACGACCCGCGCTTCGCCCGCGACGTCGCGGAGAAGACGGGCTACGTGCCGAGCGCCCTGATGGCGGTGCCGCTGCTCCACGAGGAGCGCGCGCTCGGCGTCCTTCAGGTGCTCGACCGACAGGAAGACTTGCGGTCGGGCCTGGCCGAGATGGAGCTCCTCGGCCTGTTCGCGAACCAGGCTGCGATCGCGCTCGACCTCTTGCGCGGCGCCCGGCGGGCCCGGGCCGTGATCGAGGGCGGCGGCGGCGACGTCGCGGCGGTCACGGCGCTCGCGACGGCGCTCGACGGGCTGGAAGGTGAGCGGCGCGAGGCGGGCGTGACCCTGCTGCGCTCGCTCGAGCGGCTACTCCGGGAGCCTTGAGAGCTCACTGAGCGTTCGGCAACGCTGGGCCGGAAGGAGGATCGCTCCGTCCGGCCCAGCGGCCGCGATTGCCGAAGATCCGGTGGTGCTAGACGTGCCGAGATCGTTGCGGTGGCGATCCTCGGCCTCGGAGCCCTCCTCCAGCCGAGCTGCCTCTGCACGGCCGTGATCGAAGCGATGCGCCTCGACGTCCGGGGTCTCCTGCTCGGTGCCGGAGTCGGCCTCGTCCTTCCCCATGTCTGCTCTTCCCTCTGCTCTCTCTCGCTCCGACATGTGCCTCTCCTTCAACTCGGGCGCCTCGGGTCGGGCGCGTTGATCACCAGACGTGCTGCGACCGCCGGATCTTCCCACCCGCGCTTCCCAATCGCAACAAATGCTGCAATTGTCTGCCGATGCGGTCGGCGCTCCAGAGGATGTCGCAGTCCGCCGGAGCGCTCGCCGCGGTGTTCCGCAGCCGCGACCTGCGCCGCCTCCAGCTCGCGTGGGTCGGCTCGGTGATCGGCAGCTGGGCCTACCTCGTCGCGCTCGCGGTGTACGCCTACGGCGAGGGCGGGGCGGCAGCGGTCGGCCTCGTCGGCGTGATCCGCCTCCTGCCCTCGGCGCTCGCCGCCCCGTTCGTTGCCGTCGCCGCCGACCGGTTCCCGCGCGAGCGCGTGATGGTCGCGACCGACCTGATCCGTGCGCCGCTGATGGTGCTCGTCGCGCTGACGATCCTCTGGGACGGCCCGGCCGCGATCGTCTACGCCGCCGTCGGCCTGACGAGCGTCGTCGGCACCGCGTTCCGGCCCGCGCAGGCGGCGCTGCTGCCGTCGCTCGCCCGCACGCCCGAGGAGCTGAGCGCCGCGAACGTCACCTCGTCGACCGTGGAGAGCATCGGCACCTTCGTCGGCCCGGCGCTCGGCGGCATCCTGCTGGCGGCGACGAACCCGGAGGTCGTCTTCGGTGTCAACGCGCTCAGCTTCCTCTGGTCGGCGCTGATGATCGGCGGCATCCACGCGGTCGCCACCGAGCGGACGGAGCCGCCGGAAGAGCGCGGCTCGTTCCGGCGCGAGGTCGGCGCGGGCTTCCGCACGTTCGCCGAAGAGCGCGACCTGCGGCTGATCGTGGCGCTCTACGGCGCCCAGACGATCGTCGCCGGCGCGTTCACCGTGCTGATGGTGGTCGCGTCGCTCGAGCTGCTCGAGATGGGCGAGGCCGGGTTCGGCTTCCTCAACTCCGCGGTCGGGATCGGCGGGCTCCTCGGCGCCGTTCTCGCGCTGGCGCTCGCGATGCGGGGGCGGCTGGCGACCGACTTCGCGCTCGGTGTCGCCCTCTACGGCGGTCCGCTCGCGCTCGTCGTCGTCTGGCAGGAGCCGCTCGCCGCGCTCGTGCTGATGGCGCTCGTCGGGGTCGGCAACACCCTCACGGACGTCGCCGCCCTGACGTTGATGCAGCGCGCCGTCCCGGACGAGGTGCTCGCGAGGGCCTTCGGCGCGCTCGAGAGCGTGCTGCTCGGCTGCCTCGGCCTCGGTGCCGTGCTCGGGCCTGTGCTCGTTGAGACGCTCGGGATCGAGACGGCGCTGGTCGTCGCGGGAGCGTTCCTGCCCGTCGTCGTGCTGCTCTCCGTGCCGGCGCTCGCGCGGATCGACACGCGCGCACGCGTTCCGGCCGAGCGCGTGGCGCTCCTGGCGGCGCACCCGATCTTCGCGCCGCTTCCCGCCGGCACGCTCGAACAGCTCGCGGGACGGCTGACCGCCGTCTCGGTCGCGGCCGGGGACGAGGTGATCCGGCTCGGCGACCGCGGCGACCACTTCTACCTCGTCGAGACGGGCGAGCTCGAGGCGCAGGTGGACGACCGGAGCACGCTGCTCGCGGCAGGCGACGGTTTCGGCGAGATCGCTCTGCTGCGCGACGTCCCGCGGACGGCGACCGTGACCGCGCGCACCGACGCGAAGCTGCTCGCGCTCGACCGCGACGACTTCCTGGCCGCGGTGACGCGAGACCCCTACAGCAGAAGTGCGGCAGACGACGTGGTCGCCGGCCGGCTCGGCTCCTTCAGCCCCGGGGTAGCGCCGACCTAGGCGAACGGACTAGGATCGCGCCATGTCCTCACCGAGCCCAGACCTCCTCGCCGCCGTGCCCCTGTTCTCAGACCTCGACAAGCGCGAGCTCGAGCGGCTCGCACGCTCCTTCCACGACCGCACCTTCAAGGCCGGAGACACGATCGCCACGGCCGGGACGAGCGGCGTCGGCTTCTTCGTGATCGGCGACGGCGAGGCGACCGTGAGCGTCAACGACCGCGAGGTCGGCAAGCTGAAGAAGGGCGACTACTTCGGCGAGGTGGCGCTGATCGACGACCAGCACTCGCGCTCGGCCACCGTGAAGGCCGACACCGACCTCGTCACGTACGGCCTGACGGTGTGGGAGTTCCGGCCGCTCGTCGAGTCGAGCCCGAGCATCGCCTGGAAGCTGCTCCAGTCGCTCGCCGGCAAGCTGCGCGAGGTCGAAGCCCGCCAGACCGCGTCCTGATCGCGGCGCATCGGGTAAGAGCACCTCGTGCATCCATCCTTGCGACCCTCGACATCACGAACTCGGGCGCATCAGTGCTGTTGACGGAGGCTGCGGCCGACGATTTCCGACGACCCGCGCAACTCGGAGGTGAACACGGATGAACGACAAGCAGACGTGGAAGGTCGCGCAACTCGACGAGATCGAACCGCGCGGCAGAGATCTTCCGGTACGCGAGCACCTCGGGATCCAGGCGTTCGGAATCAACGCCTTCAAGCCCGGCGAGGACGGGACTCTGATCAACGAGCACGACGAGGCCGGGTCGGGCCAGGAGGAGCTGTACATCGTGCTCGACGGGAACGCGACCTTCGAGATCGACGGTGAGACGTTCGACGCGCCGCCGGGGACACTCGTGTTCGTCGGGCCTGAGTCGCTGCGGAAGGCGACCGGCGACGGAACGGTCCTCGCGGTCGGCGCCACGCCCGGCGAGGCGTACCAGGGGGTCGACTGGGGTGAGGCGTGGCCGTATCACAGAGACTCCATGACGGCCTACGGCGAGCAGCGGTACGCCGACGCGCTCGCAGCAGTCCGCGGAGCCCTGGAGCACATGCCGGAACACGCAGGCTTGCACTACAACTACGCGTGCTTCGCGACGCTCGCGGGCGACATCGGCGACGACACGTTCGCCCATCTCCGCCGATCCGTCGAGCTGCTCCCGCGGTTCCGCGAGGACGCGCGCAGGGACGACGACTTCGCGGCCGTGCGCGACGACCCGCGCTTCGAGCAGGCTCTCACCTGACCGGGAGGTCTCGCCCAGGTGCGAGACTCGGCCCGCGGTCGACCAAGACGTTGGAGGGTGGCTGATGAGCGAGTACAGGGTCGCGCACCTGGACGAGATCGACGAGATCACCGACGGGCGCCAGCCGTGGCGGCCCGTCCGGCACCACTTCGGGCTCACGGCTTTCGGCGCCAACGCCTGGACGGGCCGCGACGCGGGCGACCAGATCATCAACGAGCACGACGAGGCCGACGACGGCAACGAGGAGCTCTACTTCGTCCACACGGGGCGCGCCGTCTTCGAGCTCGACGGCGAGCGGGTCGAGGCGGCCGCCGGCACGTTCGTCTCGGTGCCGCCCGGCGTGAAGCGAACGGCGTACGCCGAGGAGCCCGGTACGACGATCGTCGCGATCGGCGCGACCCCAGGCAAGGCGTACGAGCCCACCGGCTGGGAGCTCTGGGCGCCGCTGAGCCCGCTCTACCAGGCAGGCGAGTTCGCCGAGGTGGCCGACCGGCTCGGAGTCCTCGTCGAGGCGCACCCGGAGTACCCCGAGCTGCTCTACAACCTGGCCTGCTGCGAGAGCCTCGCCGGACGGCCGGCCGACGCGGTGAAGAGTCTCCGACGCGCGATCGAGGCGTCGGAGTCGTTTCGTGCCATGGCAAAGGAGGACTCGGACTTCGACCCGATCCGCGAGGAGCCCGCGTTCGCGCAGCTGGTCGGCCGCTAGGGCAGCGGCACGCGCGGCAGCGAGACGACGCCGAGCGAGTCGAGTAGCTCCTGCGCCTCGGCGCTGTGCTCCGGGGCGCCCGTGTCGGCGAGCGCCCGCAGCGTGCGCGCGACCTCGTACTGGAGGCCGCGCTCGCGCGCAAAGCGCAGGCTCTCCTCGAAGTGGGGCCTCGCCTCCTCCGGCCGGCGGGCCTGGACGAGGGCGTAGCCGACGAGCCGCTCGAGCAGGGCCACGTCGACGCCGGCGTCCCCGGCCGCGTGCGCCTCGGCGAGCGTCGCCTCCGCCAGGGCCAGCGCGTCGCGATGGCTGCCCTCGAGCACGAAGCACTCCGCCCGCCGAGCCTTCGCCTCGAGCACGAAGGTGCCGGCGCCGATCTCCTCGAGGTGAGCGAGCGCCTCGTCGAAGAGCTCGTGAGCTTCGTCGAAGGCACCGACCGTTGCAGCCGCCCGGGCGAGGTTCTTCTTCGCGACGCCGGCTCCGAATGCGTATCCCGCGGCGTTGTAGACGCGGAGCGCCTCGCGGAGCAGCTCGACCGCCGGCTCGAGGCGGCCCTGGTCGAGCAGGATCTCGGCGACGTTGTTGGACGAGTTGGCGGCGCGGATCGGGTCGCCGGCCGCGTGCTCCTCCGCGACGCTCTGCTCGTAGAACGCCATCGCCTCGTCCCAGCGGCCGGCGAAGTAGGCGCCGACGCCGAGGTTGTTGAGCACGATCGCCTTGCCGACGCGGTCGCCGAGCTCCTCGTAGATCGGCAGCGCGAGCTCGAACCAGCGGGTCTCGCGGCCGCCGAGCTCGCGGTGCGCCGTGTTCAGCACGCGGTAGGCGTGCGCGAGCGTCGCGCGCTCGCCGGCCGCCTCGGCGTGCTCCGCCGCGAGCTGAGCCCAGACGAACGCGGTGTCGAAGTGTCCCTGCCGGAAGAGCACCGTCGCGTACTCCACCTCGAGCTCGATGCGGCCGTCGCCGAGCGGCACGTCGTCGCCGCGCGGCGGCAGGAGCTCGAGCGCGCTGCGGTAGCGGTCGAGGGCGTCCTCGTACCGGCCGAGGCGCTCGTCGAGGATGCCTTCCTTGCGCAGGAGACGGGCCGACGTCTCGACGTCGTCGCCGACGAGCGTCTGGGCGCGGGCGTAGGCGCGGCGGGCATCCTCGTAGCGCCCGGCCAGCTCGCAGACGTCGCCGAGCGCCTCGGCGACCGCCGATTCCTCGCCGGGCTCGGGCTGGTGCCCGGACGCAGCGGCGTGCAAGGCCCGCTCGTAGAACTCGGCCGCGTCGACGTTGGCCCAGAGCGACTGCGCGCGGCGGCCGGCGACGACGGAGTAGCGCCAGGCCGGCTCGTACTCGCCGCCTTCGAGAAAGTGGAGCGACAGAAGCCCCGCGGCCTCCTCGGTGCGCTCGCCGGCGCGCCGCTCGAGTACCGAGCCGATGCGCGCGTGGACGTCGCGGCGACGCCGGAAGGACAGTCCTTCGTACGCCGCGCTGCGGAAGAGGTCGTGGCGGAAGCGCAGCGTGTCGTCGCCGCGCCACTCGACGAACTCGCCGACGCGCTGCCAGCGCTCGATCTCGCCGACGTCCCCGAGCTCGTCGCCGAGCAGCTCGCGCATCAGGTCGAGGTCGAAGCGTGCACCGGCGACCGCGGCCACGCGCAGGAGCAGCCGGTCCTCCGGCTCGAGCGTGTCGATCCGCTCGGTCATCAGGCGCTCGACCGTCTCGGGCAGCTCTCCGGCGGCGCCGCGTCGGATCGCGCCGACGAGCTCGCGCACGAACAGCGGGTTGCCGCCGGCGCGCGCGACCAGCGATTCGAGCGAGTCCTCGGAGAGTGAGAGCTCGCTGTCGACGACGCGGGCGAGCGAGGCGGTCAGCTCGGGCGCGAGCGGCTCGAGCGCGAGCACGAGCCCGTGTCCGGCACCCTCGTCGACGAAGGCGGCGCCCGCAGGCCGACGGGTCACGCAGATCAGCCACGGTCGCGGCGACGGCCGCACCGCGAGGTGGAGCAGCAGCTCGCGCGACGCGTCGTCGAGCCAGTGCGTGTCCTCGAACACGAGCAGCGTCGGCATCATCAGCACGCGGACGAGGAACTGCTCCACGGCCTCGTGCAGGTGCTGTTGCCGCACGGCGGCGCCGAGGGCGTCCACCTCCGGGGTCGGCTCCACCTGCGCGTCGAAGACGACGCCGAGAAGCGGCAGCCACGGAATCTGATCGGGCATCACCCCGTGGACCCAGGCAGAGAGTTGTTGGCCGGCCTCCGCGCGGTCGGCGGTCGGCAGGATCCCCGCCAGCTGCCGCAGGAGCGGCCGGAAGACGAAGTAGGGCGCGGCCGTCGCGTACGCCTCCGAGCGGGCGACGAGCTGGGTGAAGCCCGAGCGAGAGCGCGGTCAACTCGTCGATCAGGCGCGTCTTGCCGATGCCGGGCTCGCCGACGAGCTCGATCAGGCGGCTCTGGCGCTGCCGTGCGGCATCGACTGCCTCCTGCAGCGCCGCCAGCTCCCGCTCGCGCCCGACGAGCGGCAGCCGCTCCGGGGGTTGTTCCTCGCGGACGCCGACGAGCGGGCCGACGCTGTAGGCCGTGACCGCACGCTCCTTGCCCTTCATCAGGAACGGCTGCGAGCTCGACTCGAAGCGCGATCGCGCCCGTTCGAGCACGTCACCGGTGGCGAGGATCTGGCCGGGCTTCGCGCGGCCGGCGAGCCGGGCGGCGAGGTTGACCGTGTCGCCCATGACCGCGTACGTGCGCCTGCTCTGAGCGCCGATCTCGCCCGCGAACACGTGCCCGCGGTTGACGCCGGCGCGCAGCGTCAGGCCGCAGTCCTCGTCGACGATCGCCCGAAGCGCCCGCAGCATCCGCTCCTCGTCGCCGCCCGGCGTCGCGGGCGCGCCGGCCGTGAGGTAGACCTTGCCGCCGTCGACGTCGATGTCGGACTCGAGCCACGTGATCCCGAGCCCGTCGACGGTGCGGTCGACGACCTCGCCGAGCCGCAGCAGCCGCTCGCTGAGGCTGTCCAGCCCGTCGCGCTCGAGCACCTGGCCGACGTCGGTGAACTTGACGAACGCCACGGTCGCCTGCCGGTGCTCGGCTTCGGCTGTGCCCGCGGACAGCACGGGCCGCAACGGGATCGGGACGAACTCGGCCAGATCCACGTCGGACGACGGCTCGTCGACCGGCTCGGGCTCGGCCGGCGCCTGTTGGTGGAGCCCGCGCCGCAGCAGCACCGCCCCGTCGCGCTCGCCGTGCGAGCCAGCCGGCGTCGAGCGTGCGAGCGGTTGCCTTGCTGACGAGGATCTCGTGCGCCTCGGCCGCGTCCTCGAGCTGCAGGGTCGCGGTCGCGGCCGGCCCGGCGATCACGAGCTCGCGATGCGAGAGGCCGGAGAGGAAGAAGTGGCAGGGGCCGGAGACGATCCCGACCGCCATCGTCAGCTCCACCTGGCCCACGGAGCTGCGCGTCCGGCCCGTCTTCTCGATCAGCCACTGCATCTCGCCCGCCGCGACGCAGGCGCGGACGGCGTGGTCCTCGTCCTCGAAGAAGATCAGCAACGCGTCGCCCCGGAACTTGAGCACGTCGCCGCCGCGGCGCGCGGCGATCCCGATCAGGCCCTCGTAGACGCCGCTGATCAGGAGGATCAGCTCCTCGGCTCCGGCGCGCCCCTTCGCCGCGAGCCGCTCCGAGAGCGCGGTGAAGCCGGAGAGGTCGACCGAGACGAGCGTCCCGTCCACCTCGATCGCGTCGACCGCGCCGCGGACGCCGTCCCAGGTGCGCACGAGGCGCGGGACGTACGGCTCCAGGCCGGGGCGGGTGAGGATCTCCGTCATCGGACCCTGCCCATTGTTGCGCATCGAAACTGAGAAATCTCTTGAAATCTCGATTGAGAGGAGTAAGGTCGGCGCGGGAGGAGATTGCGGATGCGGGTCAGGCTCGAGGGGATCGATCGTCGGAAGCGCGGCGTGCTCGGCATGCTCGCGCTCGGGGCTGCGGCGCTGCTCCTCGGGATCGTCCAGGTTCCGACGGGCTCGGCGATCGTCAACCCGAACTGCCACGTCACGCAGGCTCGGTCGATCGACGGGCTCACGGTCTCCGAGATCGAGTTCGTGAACTCGAGCGGCACGACGGTCGACATCTACTGGCTGGACTACGAGGGCGACCGCGTCCACTACGCGACGCTCCTGGACGGTCAGAGCTACCCGCAGTCAACCTGGCTCACGCACCCCTGGGTCGCCGTCGACACAGGCCGGCAACTGCCTCGGCTACGTGCTCTCCGAGTCGCTCGACCAGACCTATGTGATCCAGCCGCTCGAGCTGCCCGGCAACGGCCGGATCTTCTTCCTTCGCTCGACGAGCCTCGACGACCTGAACCACGACATCTACTCCGTCCGGCCCGACGGCGGCGGGCTCAGCGGTGTCGTCACGGATCCGACGAACGATCAGCTGGTCGCGATCTCGCCGGACGGGTCGCGCGCCGTCTACGCCGCGAAGCCCGTCGAAGCACCCGCGAGCGACTTCGAGCTGTACCTCGACGTGCCCGGCGAGCGAATCCAGCTGACGAACAACGACCGCAACGACAACGCGCCTGCGTGGTCACCGGACGGGCGCTCGATCGCCTTCCACAGCGACCGCGTCACCGGGATCGACGGGATCTACACGATGAACCTCGCCTCGCGCACCGTCTTCACGGTCTTCCGGGGCGACGGCGCGGCCGGCGCACCGTCGTTCTCCCCGAACGGCGACGAGCTGACCTTCCAGTACTGCGAGACCGACCAGCCCTGCCGGATCGTCAGGAAACGGGTCGACGGGACCGGCGACCTGTTTGCGGTCACCAACGGAACGACGAGCGACACCGACCCAGATTGGGGCCCGCACGGCGAGATCGTCTTCGTGCGAGCCGGCGTCGGCGACCAGCACGGGCTCTTCACGATCGATCCGACGGACGAGGCACCGACCCCGGAGCCGCTGACGACCGACTCCGCCTACAACGCCGACCCCGCCTGGTCGCCCGACGGGACGCAGGTCGCCTACGTCACGACGGTGTTCGGGAACGGCAACTTCGACCTCGCGACGATCAGCCCCGAGAGCGGCGATCCCGTCCAGGTCGTCGACGGCGGGCGGAACGGCTTCCCGGACTGGCAGCCGGTGCCGATCATCAGCTCGCCCGTCGCCGGCACGAACATCGACGGCATCGTCACGGTCAGAGCGTCCGCGGGCGACGTCCTACCGATCACCGAGATCCAGTTCTACTACACGGACGATTCCGGGCAGCACTCGATCGCGGACGACACCGACCCACCGTTCGAGGCGAGCCTCGACACGGCCGAGATCGTCGGCGACGACGCGATCATCACGGCGCGCGGGTCGACGAACGAAGGTCTCCTGTACGAGAACTCGATCGAGGTCGACCTCGACCGGACCCCGCCGGAGACGTCGGCCGGCGTGGGCCCGAACGAGACGACGACGGACACGGTCGCGCTCTTCAACGTGACCGCGAACGAGGAGAACGTCACCTTCGCCTGCGAGCTCGACGGCGAGCCGGTCGAGGACTGCGGCGGCACCGAGTTCTTCTCCGGGCTCGGGCTCGGCGAGCACACGTTCAGCGCGGCGGCGACGGACGATTCCGGCAACACGGACGACACTCCGGACATCCGCGCCTGGACGGTGCTCGAGGCGCCCGCACCCGACACGACCGGCGAGACGACTCGCGCCAGCCTCACGAACGCCGGAGGGCAGGCGAACGGCGGCTCGAGCACGTTCCCGTCGATCAGCGACGACGGCAACATCGTCGGCTTCGAGTCCGAGGCGATCAACCTGACCTCGGTCGGGAGCGGCGAGCGCCTCCAGGCCTATGCTCGCAACCGCTCCGCGGGGACGACGATGATGCTCAGCTCGAGCATCCCGAACCCCGACGGCGTCCAGGGCGGGAACGCGAACAGCGGCTGGGTGCAGGTCGCCGGCAACGGCAACTCGGCCGTCTTCCAGTCGCTCGCGTCGAATCTCGCCTGCGTCGCCGAGAGCTGTGTCCCGGGGACGACGACGTGGCACGTCTACCGGCGCAGCCTCGACGCGGGCTCGTCGCAGCTCGTCGACGCTGCCGGCGCGTCGATCGCGAACGGTTCGAGCCAGCATCCGGCGATCTCGGCCGACGGCCGCTTCGTCGCGTTCGACACCGCGGCGACGAACCTGCTTCCGGACGCGCAGACTCGAATCACGCGCACGACATCTACGTGCGCGACCTGACGGGCTCGGGGCTCGAGCGTGTCAGCGTCTCCTCGAGCGGCGCCCAGGCGAACGGGCCGAGCTCGCATCCGGCGATCAGCGGCGACGGGCGCTACGTCGCCTTCGTGTCCGCTGCGACCAACCTCGTCCTCGGCGACGCGAACGGTGACGTGCGACGTGTTCCTGCACGACCGCGAGACCGGTGACACGACGCTGGTCAGCGTGACGTCGTTCGGGGAGCAGGCCGACGGCGGCGTCGACACCGCCCGCCCGCCCGCGATCAGCGCCGACGGGCAGCGGATCGCGTTCGTCTCTCGACGCGACGAACCTCGCCCCCGGGATCCCGGTCGAATCGGGCAGCCACGTCTTCCTGCGTGACCTCGCTGGGATCGGCACGACCGAGATCGTCGACCTGAGCAGCACGGGCGAGCGCGGAAACTCGGAGGCGGTGGCACCGGCGCTCAGCGACGACGGACGCATCGTCTCGTTCACGTCTGCGGCCAACAACCTCAGCCCGCTGACGAGCGACGGCGGCATCCACGTCTACGCGCGCGAGCTGGACGAGGGCATCACCCGTGTCGTCGACCTCACCCCAGCGCTCGTCCCCGGCAGCGGCTCGAGCCAGAACGGGCTCGGCGCGGCTCTGAGCGCCGACGGCCGCTACGCCACCTTCTACTCCGCGGCCGAAGATCTGGTCGGTGGGGACTTGAACGAGACGCTCGACGTCTTCGTGCGCGACCTCGAGCCGGTCGTCTGCGCCGACCGCGATCACCGCGTCGCTGACGACCGACGCCGACTCGACCGAGGCGGGCGCGAAGCAGCTGCCGATCGACAACTTCCCGCTCTCGATCCTCCAGCCGCCCGCGACCGCGGTCGCACCGGCTCCGATCGACAACTTCCCGATCGACAACTTCCCGATCGACAACTTCCCGATCGACAACTTCCCGATCGACAACTTCCCGATCGACAACTTCCCGATCGACAACTTCCCGATCGACAACTTCGCTTTCGACTCGCCGACGGTCGCCCGCGAGCTCGACGACGTGCCGCTCTCGACGATCGGGATCTCCTACGCCGGTGGCTGGCCGAAGGTGCTCGCGGGCTCGCAGTACGACGGCGTGCCGCCGCAGAGCGTCTCGCTGGCCCAGCTCGTTCTCGCCACCCCGCCCTCGCCGGCGCTCACACCGGGCAGCGGCACGCCGCAACTCCTGTTCGAGCAGCTCGATTTCTCGAGCTCGCAGCTACGCCGGCTCGGCTTCGAGGCGCTCGCGGTCGGCGCGATCCCGCTCGTGCAGATCAACCCGCAGGGCGGCGGAGACGCGCTCACCGACTGGTGCACCGCCCTCAGCGGGCCGCCCGTCAACTGCACCCCGGCGAACCGCGCCCAGACGGTCGGCGCCCAGACCGTCCTGGGTGCCGCGCTCACCGGTGCGCCGATCGACAACTTCCCGATCGACAACTTCCCGATCGACAACTTCCCGATCGACAACTTCCCGATCGACAACATGCCGATCGACAACTTCCCGATCGACAACATGCCGCTGTCGGTGTCGCCGATCGACAACTTCCCGATCGACAACTTCGACCTCGCGGCCTCCGGCTTCGGCGCGCTCTCCCTGCGCGGGATCCTGGCGACCGCCTCGCCGCTCCGCTCGATCCCGGTCGCGGGCCTGCGTAACCCGGCCGACGTCCTGAGCGCCACGACCGAGGCGACGCTCGGCGCCGCCTACGCGGCCGGGCACGTCAAGGAGACGGCGCGCCTCTCGCACCTCGCCGGCTCGCTCGGCGGCTTCACGCTCGGCGACCTCCTCTTCTACGGCGACCCGCCGCTGACCGTCGGCGATCTGCTCGACGGCCTCCCGACCCCGAGCGGGCTCACGTTCAACGACCTGCTCGCCCTCTTCATCACGCGCTCGGGCGTGGCGTGGGAGACGCTCTCGGCGGACGTGCTCGGCAGCTTCGGCGACAACGGCGGGCTCGGCTGGCGCGCGGCGTTCACGCTCGAAGGCTCCGAGGGCGGCGTGGGCGAGGCCACCGTCGCCGTCACGCTCCCGGCCGGCTGGCGCTATGCCCCGGGCAGCTCGTCGCTGCGCCGCGGGGACTCGACGTCGCCGCTAGCCGGATCCATCGATCTCACCGGACGGGCGCACGCTCACCTGGACCGTGGCGGACGTCTCCTTCGGCGAGGAGCACCGGATCGACTTCGACGCGCTGCCGGGGATCGACCTCGGCCCGACGAGCGGATCGCTCTCGGTGGCTGCCTCAGGGACGGAGCTCGAGGCCGCGGACGCGCACAGCGTCGTCGTGCGGACGGTCTTCGAGCCGAACGACGACCCGGCAACGGCGCCGATCGTCGAGCCGAACGTGGAAGTCGACCTGTCCTACCTCGACGCGGCCGGGGACAGCGACTTCTACCGCATCCCGACCCCGCCGGCCGGCTGGCGGCTGAACGTGCACATGACGAACCTGGCCGCGGACTACGACCTGACGCTCTATGCGCCGGCGACCGTTCCGCAGCTCACGAGCACCGGCACCGTCGGCGTGCCGCTGCAGGATCCGCCGATCCCCGACGACGGCATCGGCCTCACCGACCTCGGCCGGCAGCTGCAGCCGGGCGCGCTGCAGGACATCCCGACGGTCGACCTGCCGATCGCCGGCCAGTCGATCTTCCGCGGGACGGATCCCGAGGACGTCGCGGCGATCTCGATCGGCGGCGGTGGTTACTACGTGCTCCAGGTCTCGGGCTACAACGAGGCGAGCTCGCCGCGGCCGTACACGCTGCGGGTGACAAGCGCGGCGCCCCGCTCGCTCGGGGCGTGTGCCCCGCGCAGCTTCCCGAACCCGTCGGGGACGGCAGGTTCGGCGGCCACGATCCCCGCGAACGCGAACACGCTCTTCCTCGTCAACAAGGAGCGGCTCGGGCGGACGTACGGCATCGGGCCGGCGAACGACGTCCTGGCCTCGCTCGCGTCGGTTGCGGGGCGGAACGCGCTCGGCGTCTCCGGCGCGGTCGTGCCGGTCGAGGCCTACGGCGACAACGCCGCCCGGTACGCCGCGTGGGACGCGAACCCATGCGCGCCCGAGCTCGCGAACGCCGTCGCGAGCGGGATCGCCGCCACCGTGAACTCGATCCGCCTCACGCGCCCCGGGCTGAAGTACCTCGTCTTCGTCGGCGGCGACGACCAGATCCCGTTCTTCCGCGTGCCCGACCTGACGCGGATCGCAAACGAGAGCGGCGAGGCGGGCAGCTTCAGCGCGAACCAGTACTCCGGCGCCTTCATCCGCGAGAACCTGCTCTCGGACGACCCCTATCTCGACACCGATCCGATCCAGGCCGGCGCCCGCCAGGTGTTCGTCCCCGACCTCGCCGGCGGCCGCCTCGTCGAGACACCGGGCCAGATCATCGGCCAGCTGACGGAGTTCGTGAGCGCGAACGGGGCGCTGGCGCGCAACTCCGCCTTCAGCGCGGGCTACGACTTCGCGAGCGACGGCACCGCCGCCGCGTCCGCCGAGCTCTCGACCGCCGTCGGCGCGAACAACAGCCGCACGCTGATCGACGACACCTGGAACCGCGTCGGGCTCCTCGGTGCGCTCTTCCCGACCGGCGGCGCATCCGGGATCAACCAGCTGAACGCCCACTACGACCACAAGAGCGCCCTCCCAGCGGCGGGGAACACGACCGGCGACAGGTCGGACCTCTTCACGACCGCCGATCTCGACGCCCGTCCGGGCTCGCTGCTGCGGCGGATCGTCTTCACGATCGGCTGCCACGCGGGGCTGCCGGTGTCGAACGTGGTCGTGGGCGAGACGAGCCCGATCAAGCGCGACTGGGCCGAGGCGTACGCCGATCAGCGCAGCGCCTACGCGGCGAACACCGGCTTCGGGCTCGGCTCGACAGACTCGGTTGCCTGGTCGGAGCAGCTGATGGCCCAGCTCGCCGGGCATCTCGACGGCTCGCTGACGATCGGCGAGGCGCTCGCGCAGGCGAAGGCGGACTACTTCCTCGGTCGGGCGAGCTTCAGCGCCTACGAGCAGAAGACGACGCTCCAGGCGACGCTGTACGGGCTGCCCTTCTTCGGCGTCGGCGTCACGCCGTCGCCCGTCGGGACACCGCCGCCGCCGGCTCCGCCCGCGCCGACGACCATCCCAGGCGCGACGGGCGTGACGCTGCCGATCGCAGGCCCGATCGTGCCCGACCCGATCAGCCTGCTCCCCTCGGCGAAGTTCGCCGTGGTGCCCGCATTCACGCGAGAGAACCGCGAGTTCGGCGACTTCTGGACGAACGCGGGCCAGGTCACGGGCACGCACTACCGTCCGCTCGTCTCCACGCTCGCGCTGCCGGCGACGAGACCGGGCCAGCGAGCACATTCGGCCTTGATCGAGTCGCTGGTCTCGCAGGACGACTCGCCCTGGGACCCGTCTCTGATGATGCCGACGACGGACTCGACCGCGCTCTCGCCCGAGCCGACCTTCACGGACATCGGCTTCCCGAGCGCGATCCCGGCGATGGCGACCGCGAAGAGCGTCACGGGCACCCGCTCGCAGCTCAACCTCGCCACGAGCCAGTTCTTCACGGACGACACGCCGGGCCGCGAGGGCGCCACGGTCATGCGCCGCTGGACGGCGATCGGCGGCCGCGTCTTCTACAACGCGAGCACCGATTACACGCCGCCGACGATCGTCTCCAGCGAGGCGACGCGCTTCGGCTCGAACGTCGGTTTCGACGTTTCCGCGTGCTCGGCCGTGCGCGTCTACATCCTCTTCGACGACCTCGGCGACGCGGCCGGCGCCACCGACACGTGGGTCGGCGTGAATCTCGTGCAGGACGGTGCCGGTAGCTGCCGCTGGACGGGCGGCGCGCCGGTGATCGGCCCGAACGTCCAGTACATCGTGCAGGCCTGCGACACCGACGGTAACTGCGCGATGAGCACGAACAAGGCGCATTACTTCCAGGCGCAGCAGCCGCCTCCGGCCCCGCCGGCCGGGGTCACGATCGAGCTCACCGGCCCGCAGGCGTCGGGGCTCCCGGATTACTTCACCGGCGACGTGAGCGTCGCCATCACGCCTGCGGAGGGCTCTGCCGTGACGATCGACGGCCGGACGCCCGCCTCGCTCCCCGCGTCGGTGACGACCGACGGCCTGCACGTCGTCACCGTCGACACGGCCGACGACAAGCACGCGGAGCGGCGCTTCGTGATCGACGGCACGGCTCCCAGGATCGCGATCGAGTCGCCGGCTGCGGACGCCACGTTCACGCTCGGAACAGCCCCCATCGCGGCCTTCTCGTGTTCCGACTCGGGCTCTGGGATCAAGTCGTGCACCGGCTCGACGGCGAACGGCGCACCGCTCCCGACCAGCAGCATCGGGGTGAAGACGCTCACGGTTACCGCGACCGACATCGTCGGTCACACGACGACCGCGACGCGCACGTATCGCGTCGTCTGGCCGTTCACGGGCTTCTTCTCGCCCGTGGACAACCCGCCCGTCGTGAACGTCGTCAAGGCGGGCAGCTCGGTGCCGATCAAGTTCGGCCTGGGCGGCAACCGCGGGCTCGCGATCTTCTCGGCCGGCAGCCCCGCCTCCGCGCGCACGAGCTGCGCCTCGAGCCAGCCGGAGGATGAGCTGGAGCAGATCGACTCGCCCGGCGCGAGCGGTCTCACCTACGACGCCGGCACCCAGCGTTACCACTACGTCTGGCAGACGAGCAAGTCGTGGGCCGGCACCTGTCGCCAGCTGGTCGTCTCGCTCGTCGACGGCTCGAGCTACGTCGCCAACTTCAAGTTCAAGTAACCGCCGAACGCTTGACTTCCCTCGACCATTCTCGTTTGATCGTGGGGGGTATGTCCGCGGCAAAGCATAAGGTCGCCGAAGTGCGGTGCGAGTGTCCGTAGGTTCGGCCGAGGTGCAAACCGTCCGCGACGGCGCACAGAACGGTGCGGTCGCCGACCCGGTCGTCCGCCTCGAAGCCGTGCGCAAGAGCTTCGGCGACAACCTCGTGCTCGACGGCATCGACCTCGAGGTGGCAGCGGGCGAAGCGCTCGTGATCATCGGCCGCAGCGGCAGCGGCAAGAGCACGCTGCTGCGCTGCACGAACCTGCTCGAGCCGATCGACAGCGGCCGCATCTTCCTCGAGGGAGACGAGATCACGCGGAAGGGCGCCGACGTCTCGGCGGTGCGCCAGCGCGTCGGCATGGTCTTCCAGCAGTTCAACCTCTTCCCGCACCTGAGCGCGATCGACAACGTCACGCTCGCCGCGCGGAAGATCCGGAAGCTCGGCCGCGGGGAGGCGGAGAAGCGCGCGCTGGCGCTGCTCGAGACCGTCGGCCTCGCCGAGAAGGCGCGTCAGCACCCGCACCAGCTCTCCGGCGGCCAGCAGCAACGGGTCGCGATCGCGCGCGCGCTGATGATGGATCCGCACGTGATGCTGTTCGACGAGGTCACGTCGGCACTCGACCCCGAGCTCGTCGGCGAGGTGCTGATCGTGATGCGCGACCTTGCTCGCGTCGGCATGACGATGCTCGTCGTCACGCACGAGATGCAATTTGCCCGCGAGGTGGGCGACAGGCTCGTCTTCATGGACGAGGGCCGGATCGTCGAGGAAGGCAAGCCGGTCGACGTGCTCGACAACCCGAGGGACGAGCGCACGCGGCGGTTCCTGCGCCGCACGCTCCAGCTCGCGGATTCGCTGGATCAACTGGAAATCAACGAAGAAGGAGTGGCTGAATGAAGAGGATCTTTCTGGCCACGGCCGGGGTCGCCCTCGTCGCGGTCAGTGCCGCGACGCTTGGCTTCGCCCAGCCGACGGCTTCGACGGGGCCGACAGCGGCCGCACGGACCGAGGCGAAGGCGCCTGCGCTGCCGCCGCTGCCCGCGGAGGTCAAGGAGCGTCAGCGGTGGGTCGTCGGCGTCAAGTGCGACGCGCCGCCGTTCGGCTACATCAACGTCCAGGGCAAGAACGCCGGCTTCGACGTCGAGATCGCCCGCTGGTTCGCCCGTTACGCGTTCGGCCGCGCCCAGCGCGTGTCGTTCGTCTGCGCACCGACACCGGCGCGTGAGCCGTTGCTGACGACCAACCGCGTCGACCTCGTCATCTCGACGTTCACGTACACGACCGACCGCGACACGCGGATCGACTTCTCGCGGGCCGTACTACAACGCCACCGGCCGGCTGCTCGTGAAGAACGACTCGCCGGTGCAGGCGCTCTCGAACCTCGCGGGCCGGAAGGTGGCGACGACGAGCGGCTCGATCTACGACCGCTGGCTGAAGCGGTGCTACCCGCAGACCGAGGTGGTCGTCACCGACAGCTTCACGAACGCGCTGCTCGCCTTCAACCAGGGCCGCGCGGACGCGCTGATGTGGGACGACACCGTGCTCGTCGGCGTCGCGGCGGCGGATCGCACGGCGAAGCTGACCGACGACCTGTTCCTGAAGCTGCCGTACGGGATCGGGATCAAGCAGGGCAACGCCGCGATGAAGCGTTGGGTCGACTCCCGGCTGAACCTGATGAAGAAGAAGGACCTGTTCCTGCCTCTGCTCAGGAACAACGTGCCGGCGCGGTTCGTGCCCGGCTTCACGAAGAACATCCTGCGGCCGAACAACTCGTTCGCGTACGCACCGGCGGGGTCGCCGAGCGCGGACACCGTTTGCTAGCAGGCCACGTCCGTACGACCACGGGAAGCGGCCGCGCACGCGCGGCCGCTTCTCTGTGGTTCTCGAGCCGCTGATGCTGCTCATCACCTACGACCTCTGGGCGTTCGTCTCGGAGAACCGGGAGGAGCTCGTCGACGGGCTCCTGAACACGCTGAAGGTGTCGGCGATCGGGATCGCGGGCGCCTTCGTGATCGGCGTCGTGCTCGGCGCCGCCCGTGCGCATCGCATCCCCGTCGTCAGTCCGTGCGCCGCGGTCTACGTCGAGGTGATCCGCAACACGCCGATCCTCGTGCAGATCTTCATGATCTTCTACGCGCTGCCCCAGTTCGGGATCGTGTTCGACCAGTTCACGGTCGCCTGGCTCTCGGTGATGATCTGGGGCGGGGCGTTCAACACCGAGAACTTCCGGGCCGGCTTCGAGGCGGTTCCGTACCGCTTCCGCGAGGCGGGCGACGCGCTCGGCTTCAGCCGCCTCGCCACCTTCGGCAACGTGACCCTGCCGATCGGCGGCCGCATCGCGCTCCCTTCGTCGATCAACACGTACATCTCGGTGCTGAAGAACACGTCGCTGATGTACGTGATCGGCTACTACGAGCTGACGACGACCGCGATCAACATCAGCAACCTGACGCTGCAGACCGCCGAGTCGCTGACCGTGCTGGCCGTCACCTATCTCGCGCTCGTCTGGACGATGTCGGCGCTGATCCGCCTGCTCGAGTCGCACCTCGCCCTCCCGGAGTCACGCTAGATGCCCGAGTGGGTCAGGCCCGTCTTCGAGTACATCCTCTACGAGGGGCTACCGGGGACCCTGCGCGTGTCTGCGGTCGCGGTCGTCGGCAGCGCCGTGATCGGGATCGTCTTCGGGACGCTGATGACGATCCGCTTCCTGCCGCTGCAGGCGCTGATCCGGCTCTACATCGAGGTCTTCCGCGGGCCTGCCGATCCTCGTCACCCTCTTCATCGTCTACTTCGGGCTGCCCTCGGTGTCGCCGCGGCTCCAGTTCGAAGACCCGCTCACGGGTGCGATGATCGCGCTCGTCCTGTGGGGCAGCGCGCAGGTCGCCGAGGCGACGCGCGGCGCCGTCCAGTCGATCCCGCGCGAACAGCACGAGGGCGCCTCCGCGCTCGGCTTCGGCTGGGTGGGCCGCCACACGTCGGTGATCCTGCCGCAGGCGCTGCGCCGGCTGCTGCCCCCATTCGTCAGCCTGCTCGTGAACATCATCCAGAACTCGACGATCGCCCAGGTGATCGGCGGGCTCGAGCTGCTCGAGGCGGCCGAGCGCCAGAACGAGCGGCTCGCCGCCATCCCGCCGATCGGCCTCGGCGAGATCCACGCCGCCGAGATCTTCGGCGCCGTCGCGATCATGTTCTTCCTGATCTCGTTCCCGCTCACGCGCCTGGCGGCGTACCTGGAGAAGCGGCTCGTCTAGCCGGCCTCGCGCACGACGACGCCCGCCAGCGCGTCGTCGATCGCCGCGAGCGTCGACTCGTCGAGCTCGATCCCGGAGGCCGACACGTTCGCCTCGACCTGCTCGGGCCGCGAGGCTCCCACGATCGCGGACGCGACGTTCGGCTCGTGTAGCACCCAGGCGAGCGCGAGCTGTGGCAGCGTCAGCCCGAGCCCGTCCGCGATCGGGCGCAGCCGCTGCACCGCCTCCAGCACGTCGTCGCGGAGCCAGCGCTCGATGAAGCCGCCCATCGTCTCGGAGGTCGCGCGCGTTCCCTCCGGCAAGGGCGACCCGGGGAGGTACTTGCCGGTGAGGACGCCCTGCGCGAGCGGCGACCATACGATCTGCGAGATCCCGTTCGCGGCGCTCAGCGGGATCACCTCCTGCTCGGGCACCCGGTAGAGCGCCGAGTACTGCGGCTGGCTGGAGACGAACTTTTCCGTCCCCGGCAGGTCGAGCGCGGCCTGGATCTGCGATCCCGTCCACTCGCTGAAGCCGAGATAGCGTGCCTTGCCGGAGCGAACGACCTCGCTGAGCGCGTCCATCGTCTCCTCGAGCGGCGCCTCCTCGTCGTAGCGGTGGCACTGGTAGAGGTCGACGTAGTCCGTGCGCAGGCGCGCGAGCGACGCGTCGATCTGCTTCGAGACCTGCTCGCGCGAAAGGCCGCGGTCGGTCTCGGACATGGGGAAGTAGAGCTTCGTCGCGAGCACGTACGAGTCGCGGGGCCGCGCTGCCAGCACCTCGCCGAGGAACGTCTCCGCGGCTCCGCGGCCGTAGACGTTGGCGGTGTCGATGAAGTCGATCCCGAGCTCGAAGGCGCGGTTCACGCACGCCTCCGCCTGCTCACGGGCAACCCCGCCCGAATACGTCAGCCAGGAGCCGAGGCTGATCTCGGAGACGTACAGGTCGCTGGAGCCGAGGCGGCGGGTGCGCATGCGGCGAGACTACCCACGTGGACGTAACCGACACCATCGAGGTCGGCGGACGGGCGCTCGCGATCACCCATCCTCCGGATCCGGTCGAGCTGATCGACGAGGAGGCATTCGAGCACGAGGAGTTCCTGCCGTACTGGGCGGAGCTCTGGCCGAGCTCGGTCGTGCTCGCCCGCCGGGTCGCGGCGCTCGAGGTCGATGGCCTCGCGGTGGTGGAGCTCGGCTGCGGCCTGGCGCTGCCGAGCATCGTCGCGGCGCTCGGCGGCGCCAGTGCGCTTGCGACCGACTGGTCGCCGGAGGCGCTCGTGTACGCAGAGCGGAACGCACGCGCCAACGCCGCTTCGCTCGAGACGGCGTGCATCGGCTGGGGAGACGCCGACGCGCTCGTCGCGCGCGGCCCGTTCGACCTCGTCCTCGCCGCCGACGTCCTCTACGAGACGCGCAACTCGCCGCAGCTGCTCGCCCTGCTGCCGCGGCTCGGCGACGAGGTGCTGGTCGCGGATCCGGGCCGGCCGGCCTTCCGCGGCTTCCTCACCGAAGCCGCCGCCGGCTGGCACGTCGTCGTCACCGCGGCGCCCGAGCTTCCGCGTGGAGGCTTGTACCGGCTCGTCCGGCGCGTAACCTAGAGCAATGGGGCTGCGCGATCGGATTCCTCCCTGGCTGCGTACGCGCCGTGCGGTCGTCGCGCTCGAGCTGACGGCGTTCGCGCTCCTCCTGGGCGCTCTCGGTTGGGCGGTGCGGGACGTCTGGGCCGACGCGGCGCCGCGCCTGCGCCATGCCGACCTCGTCGATCTCGGGATCGCCGTGGCCGTCCTGGCTGCGTACTACCTCGTCTTCGTCCTGGGCTGGCTGCGCATCCTCGCCGCCTACGGGGTTCGGATCCCGTATCGCGTCGCGCTCCAGGCGGAGATGCTCTCGATGCTCGCGAAGTACATCCCCGGTGGTGTCTGGACGCCGGCAGCGCGGGTCGTCGCGCTGCGCCGGTTCGGCGTCAAGGACACACCGGTCGTCCTCGCCACCATCCTGCTCGAGGCGGGGCTCTCCGCACTCGCGGGCGTCGGCGTCTTCATCGTCGGGCTCGCGTTCGTCGAGGGATCGGACCCGCCGCTGCTGCCTCTCGGCGCGTTCGGCCTGCTGATCGCGGTGTTGCTCTACCCGCCGGTCTTCGCGGCGGTGGCGAGCCGCCTGCTGCGACCGTTCGGCGCGGAGAACGTGGCGCCGCTGCCGGCCCGCACGGCGCTCGAGCTGCTCGGCTTCTACGCCCTCACGTGGCCGCTCGGCGGCCTCGCGCTCTTCTTCCTGCTCCGGTCGGTCGGCGGCGATCCCGCGGTCTCGTCGATCCTGTATCTCGGCGGTGCCAGCGCCGTCGGAGCGATCGTCGCGGTGCTCGCGGTCTTCGCCCCGTCCGGCCTCGGTGTGCGAGAGGCGTCGATGTACGGACTCCTGCTCGCGGTCGCCTCGGGGGGCGTCGCGCTCGGCGCGGTCGTCCTGAACCGGCTCGCGATCACGGTCGTCGAGGCCGCCCTGTTGCTGATCGGCGTGCTCCTCCTGCGCCGTTCACCGGCGCAAGTGCAGGAGGAACCCGAGCGAGAGCAGCGCGACCTCGTGGCTCAGAGCAACTAGGTCTTCTCAGTTGAGCGTCGGGTCCGGAGGCATCGAGGAGAGCAGCGCCAGCGGGCCGCCCTGGCGGCGCAGCACCGAGCTCCAGAGCTCGTCCGGGTCGTCGCTGAAGACGTCGTCGGGCTCGGCGGGGACGACGATCCACGACTCCTCGTCGAGCTCGGCCTCGATCTGACCGGGCGACCAGCCTGCATAGCCGACGAAGACACGGCCACGCAGCGTGGCGACGTCGGGATCCCTGACGAAGGCGACGGCTCCGACGACGAGCTCCGAGGTGCCGTCGGGCTCCTCGACCTCCGCGAGCGCGAGGAGGGAGTCGACGGCCACGGGGCCGCCGACGAACACCGGCTCCTCGTCGCCCGTGAGCGGGACGAGCTCGGGAACGGCCTCGGCGACGGCCGTCTCGGAGGGACGGTTCAGCACGACGCCCATCGCGCCCGCCTCGCCGTGCTCGGCGACGAGGACGACGGTGCGGCGGAAGTTGGGGTCGACGAGCGCAGGCGTCGCGACCAGGAGGCTGCCCTTCAGCGAATGTCCGCTCATGTCCCTAAAAGTACTCACCGCGGACGGGTACCGACGTTTGGGCAGACCGAGTCGCGGTAGGGGTACAGGGTCATCAATCGAGGAGGAACGGAATGCGCAAGGTCGGAATGCTCGCAGCGCTCGGCGCTGGTCTCGTCTGGATCGCCCGGAATCGAAAGGTTCGCGCCTACGCGCACAAGGCGTTCGCGGGAGCCCGCCATGCGCTCCCCGGGACGCCGACGTACGACGACCAGACGCTGAAGTCGAAGATCGAGACGGAGCTCTTCCGCGAGGAGCACGCGCTCAAGGGGCTCGTGAACGTGAACGTCCAGCACGGGGTGACCCAGCTGCGTGGCGAGCTCGAGTCGCCGGAGCTGATCGAGGAGCTCGTCGGCCGGACGCAGAAGGTGCGGGGCGTGGGCGAGGTGGAGAACCTCCTGCACGTGGCCGGCACGCCGGCGCCGATGCACCAGTAGGAATCTAGGTTTCCGTCTCGTCGATCGCGGCTCGCAGCGAGCGGACGTAGTCGCGCAGGGCAACCGGGCCGTCCTGCGCCACCTCGACCGCCCTCGAGCCGACGACGATCCCGTCGGTGACAGCGGCTGCGGCACGGGCGTGCTCCGGCGTGGAGATGCCGAAGCCCGCGTAGAGCGGAAGCCCGTTCGCCAGCCGCCGCGCCCGCGCCGCGAGCGCCTCGAGCGCGGACGATGCTTCGACCCGAGCGCCGGTGGTGCCCGTGACGGCGACGAGGTAGAGCCAGCCGTCCGTGCTCGACGCGGCGAGCGCGATCCGCTCGTCCGTGGAGGTGGGCGCGACGAGCTGGATCCGGGTCAGCTCGGGCCGCTCGTCCACGGGCAGGTCGGCCACGATCAGCGAGCTCGCGCCGGCCGAGCGTGCCTCGCGGGCGAACCGCTCCCAGCCGTAGGCCTCGAGCAGCGAGGCGTAGGTCATCGGCACGAGCGGGACGTCGACGCGTTCCCGCACCTGCGCCAGGCACTCGAGGCACGCCGCCGTCCGCATCCCCGCCGCCAGCGCGCGCTCGGCGGCGAGCCGGATCACTGGCCCGTCTGCGAGCGGATCCGAGAAGGGAAAGCCCAGCTCCACGAGGTCCGCGCCACCCTCGACCGCCGCTTCCGCAAGCGTCGGGCGTCTCCGCGCCCGACATCAGATAGACGACGAGGGTCTTGCTCACCCGCGAGCCAGCACTTCGGCGAGGTCCTTGTCGCCGCGGCCGGAGAGGCAGACGAGGATCAGCTCCGCGTCGAGCTCCGCGACCCGCGCCAGTGCGTGCGACGGCTCCAGCGCGGGGATGATCCCCTCGGTCCGCGTCAGCCGGCGGAACGCGCCGAGGGCCTCCTCGTCGGTCGTGCCGACGTAGCGGGCGCGGCCCGAGTCGCGCAGGAACGCATGCTCGGGACCGACGCCGGGGTAGTCGAGGCCCGCGGAGATGGAGTGCGCGTCGGCGATCTGGCCGTCCTCGTCGGCGAGCACCGAGGAGCGCGACCCGTGGAGGACGCCCGCGCGGCCGGTGCCCAGGCTTGCAGCTCCGGCGGCCTCGACCCCGACGAGCTCGACGTCGGCGTCGTCGACGAAGCCCGCGAACATGCCGATCGCGTTCGAGCCGCCGCCGACGCACGCGAGCACGGCCTGGGGCAGCCGCCCTTCGACGGCGAGCATCTGCTCCCGTGCCTCGCGGCCGATCACCGCCTGCAGCTCCCGGACGATCGCGGGATAGGGTGCCGGCCCGACGCACGAGCCGATCAGGTAGTGCGTGGTCTCGACGTTCGTGATCCAGTCGCGGATCGACTCGCTCGTCGCCTCCTTCAGCGTCCTCGTCCCGAACTCGACCGGCCGCACCTCGGCGCCGAGCAGCCCCATCCGCTCGACGTTCGGGCGCTGCCGGCGCATGTCCTCCGAGCCCATGTAGACGACGCACTCGAGCCCGAAGCGCGCACAGACGGTGGCCGTCGCAACGCCGTGCTGGCCCGCGCCGGTCTCCGCGACGATCCGCCGCTTGCCCAGCCGGCGGGCGAGCACGGCCTGGCCGAGCGCGTTGTTCAGCTTGTGCGCGCCGGTGTGGAGCAGGTCCTCGCGCTTCAGGTAGAGCCGCTTCGACGGCGCGAAGCGCTCCGCACGCGTGAGCGGCGTGGGGCGGCCCGCGTAGGTGCGCGCCAGCTCGTCGAGCTCCTCGCGGAAGCTTCCGTCGACGAGCGCGGCCTCCCACGCGCCGGTCAGCTCGTCGAGCGCGGGAATCAACGTCTCCGGCACGTAGCGGCCGCCGTAGGTTCCATATGTCGTCACGACGCCCGCGCCGCCTCGACGTAGGCGCGCACCTTCGCGTGATCCTTCACGCCCGGCGCGGCCTCGAGGCGCGAGCTCGCGTCGACGGCCCACGGGCCTACGTGCCGGATCGCCTCCGCGACGTTCTCGGCGTCGAGCCGGCCGGCGAGGACCACGCGTCCGTCCGCCGCGGCTGCACGCTGCCAGTGACCCGGATCGTCCTGCTCCCAGGGCAGGTCGAGCACCCGGGCGACCGGCTCGCCCTCCCGCAGCAACACCGCGTCACGCCCGCGCACCGCGCCGGCCGCGTGCTCGTGCACCTGGTCGAGCCCCGCGCCGCTGTCGCCGGCCTCGCCGACCCAGACCGCAACGGCGAGCAGCGAATCCGGCACGGGTAGGACCTCGCGAGCGGCACGCGGGCTCTCGGGGGCAAGCACGAAGCCGGCGAGGTCGGCGCCGGCGTCGGCCGCGGCGGCGACGTCCTCCTCGCGCGTCAGGCCGCACACCTTGACGAGGGGACGCGCGAGCAGCTCGCGCAGCTTCTCCGCCGGATCGGGTGCCTGCATCAGCGCCGAGCCGACGAGGATCGTGTCGGCCCCGGCCAGCTCGGCCGCCGCTCCCTGGGCCCGCGTCGAGATCCCGCTCTCCGCCACGACGACGGGCGCGTGGGGGAGATAGTTGCTCTGAGCAACCAAGTCGAGCTGAGCGCGGCGGTCGATCGAGAACGTGGCCAGGTCGCGGGCGTTGATCCCGATCACCGGGGCTCGGAGGGTCGCGGCGCGCTCGAGCTCCGCTGCGTCGTGTGCTTCCACGAGCGTGTCGAGCCCGAGCTCATCCGCGGCACGCATGAGCCGCGCGCACGTGGCGTCGTCGAGGTCGCGGAGGAGCAGCAACGCCGCGTCCGCGCCCGCCTCCTTCGCCGTCCGGAGCTGCTCCTCCGTCGAGAAGAAGCCCTTCGCGAGCAGGGGAAGCGTTGCGGCGGCCCGCGCCGCGCGGAGGTCGTCCCAGCTGCCGCCGAAGCGCTCGTCGACCAGCACGGAGACGGCCGCTGCTCCGGCCTGCTCGTACGACGCGGCGATCCGCGCGGGGTCGGCGTCGGGTCGGATGTCGCCCAGCGAGGGCGAGCGGCGCTTGATCTCGGCGATCGCGCCGAGGCCGGGCGCCGCGAGCGCGTCCCTAAACCGCACGCGAGAACCTCACGAGCTCGTCGAGGCGCGCCGCGGCCGCGCCGGAGTCGATCGCCTCGCGCGCGAGCTGCAGCCCCTCGCGCAGATCCGCCGCGTGGCCGGCCGCCGCGATCCCGCCGGCCGCGTTCAGGAGGACGGCAGACCGGTGCCCACCGTCCGAGCCTGCGAGCACGTCGCGAAGCGCCTGCGCGTTCGTCGCGGGGTCGCCGCCGCGCAGCTCGGCCGGGTCGCAGCGGGGGATCTCCAGCTCGACCGGGTCGAGCTCGTACTCCCGAATCGAGCCGGCGTCGACCTCGCAGACCAGGTTCGGACCGGTCGGCGAGAGCTCGTCGAGGCCGCCCGCGCCGTGGACGACGAACGCCCGGCGCGCGTCGAGCTGGACGAGCGCGTCTGCGAGCACGGGCGCGAGCGCCGGCGAGTAGACGCCGAGCACGAGCGCGCGGGCGCCCGCGGGGTTGGTCAGAGGGCCGAGCACGTTGAACACGGTACGCGTCGCCAGCTCCCGTCGCACCGGCGCCGCGTGCCGCATCGCGGGGTGATGGGCCTGCGCGAAGAGGAAGCCGAAGCCGAGCTCGTCGATCGAGCGTGCGATCCGCTCCGGCGGCTGCTCGAGCGTGAATCCGAGCGCCTCGAGCACGTCGGCCGCACCCGTCGTGGACGAGGCCGCGCGGTTTCCGTGCTTCGCGACCGCGGCGCCGGCCGCGGCCGCTACGAGCGCTGCCGCCGTCGAGATGTTGAAGGTATTGGCGCCGTCCCCGCCCGTACCGACGACGTCGACGAGGTCGTCGCGGCGCGGCTTCACCGGGAGGACGTGCTCGCGCATCGCCTCGGCACACCCGGCGATCTCCTCTGCGGTCTCGCCCTTCAGCCGCAGCGCGACGAGGAAGCCGCCGATCTGTGCCTGCGTCGCCTCGCCGCGCATGATCTCGCTCATCACCTCGCGCGCCTGCGCGCGCGAGAGGTCGCGCCCTTCGAGCAGCTCTGCGAGGGCGTCCTGGATCACCGCAGGAAGTTCCGCAGCAGGTCAGGGCCGAGCGGCGTCAGCACGCTCTCCGGATGGAATTGAACGCCTTCGATCGGCAGCTCGCGGTGGCGCACGCCCATCACCTCGCCGTCGGGAGTGCGGGCCGAGACCTCGAGCTCGTCCGGCACGCGGGTGGCCGCGAGCGAGTGGTAGCGGCCGGCGGCGAGATCCTGCGGCAGCCCCGCGAAGACGCCCTTGCCGTCGTGCTCGACGCTCGATGCCTTGCCGTGGAGCAGTGCGCGGGCCTGGCCGACCTCGCCGCCGAAGGCCTCGACGACCGCCTGGTGTCCGAGGCAGACGCCGAGCGTCGGGACGCGCGGGCCGAGCCGGCGGATCAGCTCGACGGAGATCCCCGCGTCGTCCGGCCGGCCGGGGCCGGGGGAGATCACGAGGTGCGACGGCGCGAGCCGCTCGGCCTCGTCGAGCGAGATCGCGTCGTTCCGATACACGCGCACCTCGGCGCCGAGCTCCTCGAACAGGTGCACGAGGTTGTAGGTGAAGCTGTCGTAGTTGTCGAGCATCAGCAGCATCTAGCGCTCGGCCTCCGCGAGGTCGATCGCGGCCTCGAGCGCGGCGAGCTTCGACAGGCACTCGCGGTGCTCGGCCGCCGGATCGGAGTCCGCGACGATTCCCGCGCCTGCCTGCAGGAACGCGACGCCGTCGCGCAGCACGATCGTGCGGATCGCGATGCAGGTGTCCATCGTCCCGCCCGGGGAGGACGTAGCCGACGGCGCCCGCGTACGGCCCGCGCCGGAAGCCTTCCAGCTCCGAGACGATCTGCATCGCCCGCACCTTCGGCGCGCCCGAGACGGTTCCGGCGGGGAAGCAGGCGCGGAGCAGCTCGTACGGCGTGACGCCGTCGCGAAGCTCGCCGACGACCTCCGAGACGAGATGCGTGACGTGCGAGAACCGCTCCGGCTCGAGGAAGCGCTCGACCGCGACCGTGCCGGGCGCACAGACCCGCGAGAGGTCGTTGCGGCCGAGGTCGACCAGCATCACGTGCTCGGCGCGATCCTTCTCGGAGGCGAGCAGGCGCTCGGCGTCGCCATCGCCGGGATGGGTCGTGCCCGCGATCGGGTTCACGCTGGCGCGGCCGTGCTCGCAGCGGACGAGGGTCTCGGGGGAGGAGCCGACGAGCGCGAGCCCGTCGAGCTCGAGCAGGAAGAGATACGGCGAGGGATTCACGCGCCGCAGCGCCCGGTAGAGCTCGAGCGCGCTCGCCGAGGTCGGTCGCTCGGCGCGCTGCGAGAGCACGACCTGGAACGCGTCGCCCGCGCGGATCAGCTCCTGGACGCGCCGGACGCCCGCCTCGTACGCGCCCTGGTCGGGAAACCGGCGGACGGAGCCGATCGGAGAGGGCTTGTGTTTCTGAAACACAATGTCTCTTTCGAGTCGTGCTGCAACCGCGTCGGGCTCGCCGGCGAGCACCTCGGCGGTGCCGCTGCCGTGGTCGTAGCGGACGAGCGTCTCCGCCACGACGAAGCGGCTCTCCGGGAGCGAGGGGCCGTCTGCGGGCAGCGGCACGGTGGGCTCGAGCTTCGCCACGTGGTCGTAGGCGAGGTAGCCGACCACCGGCTCGTCGATCTGCTCGGCCTCCTCGAAGGAGACGAGCCGCGAGCCGGAGCCGATGAAGGAATGGCGCCCGAGCCGTCCCTGCTCGACCGACTCGAGCAGGAAGCTGGCGTCGCCGCCCTCGCGCAGCCGGAGGTAGGCCCCGAGCGGAGTGAGCAGGTCGGTGGGGATGTGCGCGGTCGGTGTCATGGGAACGCGTCCGAAGGGTACGCTCAAACCCGTGTCCCGCTCCGTCATCGTCGCAGCCGTTCGCACCCCGTTCGGGAAGCTCGGGGGCGGGCTCGCGGGCTACGCGGCGACGGAGCTCGGCTCGCGTGCGATCCGGGCTGCGCTCGACCGAGTGGGGGTCGAGGAGGACGAGGTCGAGTACGTGATCATGGGTCAGGTGCTGCAGGCGGGAGCCGGCCAGGCTCCGGCGCGCCAGGCTGCGATCGGCGCGGGGCTCCCGAAGGAGACGCCCGCCGACACGATCAACAAGGTCTGCGCCTCCTCGATCCGAGCCGTGCAGATCGCCGACACGATGATCCGCGCCGGCGAGCACGAGCTGGTCGTCACGGGCGGGATGGAGTCGATGTCGAACGCTCCCTACCTGCTGCAGAAGGGCCGCTTCGGCTACCGGCTCGGGAACGGCGAGCTGATCGACTCGATGATCCACGACGGGCTGACGTCGACCTTCGACCAGCAGCACATGGTCGTCCAGAACTCACGGGTCTCGCGCGAGCTCGGGATCTCGCGCGAGGAGCAGGACGCGTGGGCCTACCGCTCCCACCAGCGGGCGGCCGCCGCGCAGGACGCCGGGCGCTACGACGAGGAGATCGTGGCCGTCGAGGGAGTCACCGCGGACGAGGGAGTTCGGCGCGACACCTCGCTCGAGTCGCTGGCGAAGCTGAAGCCCGTCTTCGACCCCGAAGGCACGACCACTGCCGGAAACGCGCCCGGCGTGAACGACGGCGCCTCCTGCGTGATCGTCACCTCGGAGGAGCTGGCGCAGCGCAGAGGCTGGCCGGTGCTCGCCACGATCCTCTCGCAGGCCTACGTCGCCGACGATTTCGCGTACCTGGCGCGCACGCCGGCCCGCGCGGGGCACCGCGCGCTCGAGAAGGCCGGGAAGGCGATCGGCGACGTGAAGCGCGTGGAGATCAACGAGGCGTTCTCGTCGGTCGCGCTCAACTCGACGCGGCTGCTCGGGGCCGACGAGGAGATCGTGAACGTGAACGGCGGCGCGGTCGCGCTCGGCCATCCGATCGGCGCGAGTGGCGGCCGGATCGTCGGCACGATGGTGCACGAGCTGCGCCGCTCGGGCGGCGGGCTCGGCCTCGCCGCGATCTGCTCGGGTGGCGGCCAGGGCGACGCATTGCTGCTCGAGGTCTAGCGCTTCCGGGACCTTTCGAGGGCTGCATACAGCGCCGGGAGTGCTGCGAGGTCCTTGGGGCGGCCACTCGCCTGCTTCATCCGGATCACGTCGCGGAGCGAAGCGACGCGGACGACGAGATTCTCCGCGAGCTCAGCGTCGCCCGCGTCCGCATCGAGATCCTCGTACCCTGTCGTGCCCGCCGGGATTATCACAAGGTCGAACGGTCCCAATGTCGTGTCGAGCGTCCAAGCCTCTCCTGCAGCGAGGAAGCGCGCGTCGATGGGGAAGGGCGCGCCTTCGCGATGTGGGACTCGCAAGGTCGCTTCGAGCTCGTCGAGCGCGGCCGCGACCCGGTCGAGATTCTCGAGGTCACGTGCCGGCGTGACGTCGAGGTCGTACGTCGGTAGCGGGGAGCCTTGTGCGATCGCGGCGATCCCGCCGACCACGATGAACGCGACGCGATGACGCTGGAGCGTTCGAAGGATCGGGATCGGGTCGAAGTCAGCCACGTGCGGCTTCGATCGCGGGGCGGAGGTTCACCATCGCGTTCGCGCGGCGGACGGCACTCGCGACGCGTTCCGCGGGAGCGGCGTCGAGCGCGCGTTCGATGAACGCGTCATAGGAGTCGTCGCCGTTCGCGAGCCCCAGCGTCAGCTCGAGCCCGCACGCGCGCACGAGCCTGCGCAGCGTCTCGAGGCTCGGCTCGACCTGGCCGCGCTCCCAGCGGCTGATCTGCGACTGCGGCAGGCCGAGCCGCCGGCCGAGTTCTGCTTGAGTGAGCGCGGCACGTCTCCGCGCCATGTAGATCAGATCTGCACTTAGCATGAGAGCAAAAATGATATCAGTCGCCACAATTGCGCTCGTCCTGGCGGGGGACGCGCTGGCGTGCACCTGCGCCGCGGTGCCGGCCCGACAGCGGCTCGACTCCGCGGACGCGGCCTTCATCGGGCGCCTCGTCGACGCCCGGCCGGCGCCGCTGCGCGACGGCGGGCGCGAGCTGGTCTACGTCTTCACGGTGGACAGCGTCGTCAAGGGCGAGCTCGACGGCCGCGTCGAGGTCGTCGGCCCGGTCGGGGGCGCCGCCTGCGGCTTCGAGCTCCAGCGCGACGAAGCGAGTGGGATCCTGCTGCGCCGCGACACCGTCCGCGAGGTCTGGCTCGGCGGGCTCTGCGGCCAGATCGCCGTCGGCGAGCTGATCGCGGCCGCGGAGGAGACCGAGGAGTCGATCGTCAACTGGGGCGGGATCGTCGTCGGCACCGCGATCCTCGCGCTCGGCGCGCTGCTCGTCGCGCGACGCCTGCGGGCGCGGCGCGCTACGGCCCGAGGATGACGGTGGGCTTCGTCGTGCTCGCGCGACCCACGATCCGGCCGTCCTCGGCGTCGACGACCACGAAGCGCGTGCTGTTGTCGCTGCCGACGTACAGGTAGCGCCCTGCCCGCTGGACGTAACCGGAGTCCCGGATCCCGTCGGTGAGCTCGAAGCGAACGCGTCCGTCGAGCCCGTAGCCGCGAACGGCCGTGCCCCCGTGCCCGACGAGCGTCTTGCCCACGAGTGTTGCCTGGAACGACGAGCGGTCGAGCGTTCGTGCGCCACCCGTGCGGAGGTCGAGCAGGCGCAGCCCGGTCGCCGCGTAGCTTCGGATGCCGTTGGCGTACGACTCGGTCGAGCCGGCGACGGCGACCGTGTCGGCGCCCGTCCAGGTCGCATCGAGACTCCATCCCGCCATGCGCTTCTTCGTGTGCGACGTGGCGCGGGTCACGAGTCGCCGGCCGCGCACCTCGAGCGTCTCCAGGTCGATCTCGAGGCCGCGGTCGAGCGTCACCACCGCGGCCCGGAGGCCGTCGGGAGCCGCGGCGAGGCCCGGCGTGGCGCGGTGGCCGGTGCCCTCGCGAGTACGAGGTGGAGCGAACCCGGACCGGACTCCCGGGAGCGCCACGGTCCGTACAGACCCGCTTGGCTCCACCACTGCGAGCTGCGCCGGCCCGATCGCGTCGCGTGGCGAGAGCAGCGCCAGCAGCCGGTGTCCCGCCACGGCGGACGCGACGACCCTGCCTGGGAGCGGGTGCCGCGAGACGACGCGTCGAGCGAGCGGATCCACGACCGCGACCTCGGCGCCGATTCCGTGGAGCAAGAGCACCAGCCGGTCGCGAGTGGGCCAGGTTCCTTCGGAGACGATCCCGTCGCCGACGCGCAGGAGCGCGAGGCTGCGCGGCGCCGCGAGGTGGATCAGCCGCAGCCGGCCGTTCTCGCCGCCTCCGAGCGCTCCGGTCCGGCCGTCGGGCGAGACGGCGACGAGGTTGGCCGGCGCGCCGCCGAGGTTCAGGACGGGGCCGCCGAGCGGGCGGAGCGTCTGCGCCGAGACCCAGCGCAGCTGACCGCCGCCCGCCTTCCACTCCACCGCGAGCACCCGCTGCGGCGCCTCGGCGGCGACAGCCGAGCCCGCGAGGGCGGCGGCGAGGACGAGGCCTGTCAGCAGTCGTCTCATTGCGACGGCTACACCGGCTCCGTTCCACCGGTTCCGGGGTAGGCTCGACGAAGTATGCGCTTCGAGCACGTCCTTGTCATCGGTGCCGGCCAGATGGGGGCCGGGATCGCACAGGTGGTCGCGGCTTCGGGCCGGCGCGTGTCGCTGCACGACGCGGCCCCGGGTGCCGTCGACCGCGGGCTCGCGGGGATCCGCAGGAGCCTCGAGAAGCTGGCCGACAAGGGCGGAGCGGATCCGGACGACGTGCTGGCCCGGATCAGCGGCAGCGACGAGCTCGCGCCGGCCGACCTGCTGATCGAGGCCGTGGTCGAGGACGCCGCGGTGAAGGAGGAGATCTTCCGCCGTGCCGACGCCGCCCTGCCGGACGAGGCGATCCTCGCCACGAACACGTCCTCGATCCCGATCACGTCGCTCGCCGCCGTCACCGGGCGGCCGGACCGCGTGATCGGAATGCACTTCTTCAACCCGGTGCCGGTGCTGAAGCTCGTCGAGGTGATCCGGGCGGTGCAGACGTCGGACGAGACGGCCGCCGCGATCGTCGCCTTCGCGGAGGAGCTCGGGAAGGTGCCGGCCGAGGCGAACGACTTCCCCGGCTTCGTCTCGAACCGGATCCTGATGCCGTTCATCAACGAGGCCGCCTACGCCCTGCTCGAGGGCGTGGCCGAGCCGGAGGCGATCGACACGATCGCGAAGCTCGGCTTCGCACATCCTCTGGGCCCGCTCGCGCTCGCCGACCTGATCGGCCTGGACACCTGCGTCGCGATCATGGACGTGCTGCACGAGGGCCTCGGCAACCCGAAGTACGCGCCCTGCCCGCTGCTGCGGCAGTACGTCGCCGCCGGCCGGCTCGGCCGCAAGAGCGGCCAGGGCTTCTACAGGTACTGAGCGTTCTCCCCCGAACGGGGTAGGTCCTACTCAAGGATCGGGCCCAGTCGGCCGATAGCGTCGTCACAGGCTCGAGATCCGGGGGGAACGATGCGCCTATTGCTGGTCGATGACGATGCTGGGTTCCGGGCTCTGCTCCGGACGACGTTCGAGGCAGTGGACGTCGAGGTGGAGGAGGCAGGCGGAGCCGCCGAGGCCGCCGCACTGATCGAACGGTCTGCGCCGGAGGTGATCGTGCTGGACGTCGGCATGCCCGGGATCGACGGGATCTCCTTCTGCAGCGAGCTGAAGGCGAGCCCCGCGACGCGTGAGATCCGCGTCGTGCTGCTGACCGGGCTCGAGGACGTCGAAGAGGTGGCGGGTGCCGCCGGTGCCGATGCGCTCCTGTTGAAGCCGTTCCGGCCGCTGGAGCTGCTGGCGGTCGTGGAGCGCCTGGCGGGCGGCCGCGTCGGCGTGCCGATGCGCAAGCCGCGCGGACGCTCCGAGGAGGAGCAGCTGCTCCTGTACGCACGCGATCTGCGCGACCTCGTCGAGCTCGAGCGCGGCCAGCGCGGGCTGCTCGAGAGCGCCTACCGCGAGACGGTGTCGGCACTCGCGAGCGCGCTCGAGACGAAGGACACGGGTACGAGGCAACACTCCCAGCGGGTGCAGCTCTACGCGATGGAGCTCGCTCGCGCGCTCGACCCGCTCGTCGCCGGGCATCCGTCGGTCGAGTACGGCTTCCTCCTGCACGACATCGGCAAGATCGGCATCCCGGACGAGATCCTGGGCAAGCCGAGCCCGCTCACCGAGGCCGAGTGGCGCCTGATGCAGAAGCACACGGTGCTGGGCGCCCAGATGCTCGGCGGCGTCGCGTTCCTCCAGGGGCCGGGCGTCGAGATCGTCCGCTCACATCACGAGCGGTGGCAGGGCGGTGGGTACCCCGACAACCTGGTCGGCGAGGAGATCCCGCTCGGGGCGCGGATCTTCGCCGTCGCGGACGCGCTCGACGCGATCACCAGCCATCGTCCGTACCGCAAGGCCCAGAGCTGGCGGGTGGCCCACAAGGAGATCCTCGCCGAGTCGGGCAAGCAGTTCGACCCGCAGGTGGTGGACGCGTTCCGCGACCGCGAGCACGTCCTGCACGAGATCCGCCGCGAGTTCCTCGCCGCCGCCTAAGCGTTTCGGGCGAGAGCTAGTGGGGCCGCTTGCGGCCCCCTTTAGGGATGTTGCCGTTGGCATGGCTCGACCATGCCAGCGCAGCTCTTGACCTTGAGCGATGCGGCATCCGCTCCTGCGGATGCCGCATCTTGCGCATAGAGTTCGCGCGATGGACTTCTCCCTGACCGACGATCAGCGGGAGATCCAGGCGCTGGCGCGGGACTTCGCGCAGGCCGAGATCGAGCCGCACGCCGCGCAGTGGGACCGCGACCAGCGCTTCCCCGACGAGCTCGTCGAGAAGCTCGGGCGGCTGGGGTTGATGGGGGTCTGCGTCCCCGAGGAGCTCGGCGGCGCGGGGGCCGACTTCCTCTCGTACATCCTCGTGCTCGAGGAGCTCTCGCGTGCCGATGCCGGCGTGGGCGTGACGGTCGCGGTGCACACGAGCGCCTGCACGCTGCCGATCCTCAGCTACGGCTCGAGCGAGCAGGCTGCACGCTTCGTGCCGGCTCTGGCGCACGGCGAGAAGGTCGGCGCGTTCGCGCTGACCGAGGCCGAGGCCGGCTCGGATGCCGGCGCGCTGCGCACCCGGGCAGAGCCCGACGGCGACGGCTGGACGATCAGCGGGGCGAAGCAGTGGATCACGAACGCGAGCTACGGCGGCACCGTCCTCCTCTTCGCGCGCACCGATGTCGACGCGCCCGGCTCGCGCGGCATCTCCGCCTTCGTCCTCGACGGCGACCAGGTGAGCGTGACGCGCAAGGAGGAGAAGCTCGGGCTGAACTCGTCCGTCACCGTGGACATCGCGGTCGAGGGCGCGCACGCCGGGCGCGACCGGCTGCTCGGCGAGGAGGGCCGCGGCTTCGCGATCGCGCTCGGCACGCTCGACGGCGGCCGGATCGGGATCGCCGCGCAGGCGCTCGGAATCGCGCAGGCGGCCTATGACGTGGCCCGCGAGTACGCCAAGGAGCGCCGGACGTTCGGCAAGCGGATCGCCGAGCACCAGGCGATCCAGTGGAAGCTGGCGGACATGTCCACCGAGATCGATGCGGCCCGCCTCCTGACGTACCGGGCCGCCTGGCTGAAGGGGCAAGGTGAGCCGCACACGGAGGCCGGCGCGAAGGCGAAGCTCTTCGCCTCCGAGATGGCGCGTCGGCAGACGGCGGAGGCGATCCAGATCCTGGGCGGCTACGGCTACACCAAGGAGTTCCCGGTCGAGCGCTACTACCGCGACGCCAAGGTGACCGAGATCTACGAGGGCACGAGCGAGATCCAGCGGCTCGTGATCGCCCGCTCGATCCTCGACCTCCAGCGCGAGCCCGCCGCCAGCCGATGAGTCGCGGCTGATGCGAGAGCGTGACGAGCCGGTCCGGCTGACGAAGATCTACACGCGGGCCGGCGACGCCGGCGAGACCTCGCTCGGCGACGGCTCCCGCGTCTCGAAGCTCGACTGTCGGATCGGCGCGTTCGCCACGGTCGACGAGCTCAACTCCGCGCTCGGCGTCGCGCTCGCCGGCGACGTCCCCGCCGAGCTGCGACCGCCACTCGAGCGCGTCCAGAACGAGCTCTTCGACGTGGGTGCCGACCTGTCGGTGCCCTGGGGGGTCACGGACCGGCTCCGAGTCGAGCAGCCCATGATCGACGAGCTCGAGCGCCAGTGCGATCGCTTCAACGCCGACCTCCCGGAGCTGCGCAGCTTCGTGCTCCCCGGCGGCAGCGAGGCCGCGGCCCGGCTGCACGTCGCGCGCACGCTCTGCCGCCGGGCCGAGCGCGACGCGTTGGAGGCAGCGCAGGAGCTCGAGCTGAATCCGCTCGTGCTCGTGTACCTGAACCGGCTCTCCGACCTACTCTTCATCCTCGCCAGAGCCGCGAACTCCGCCGCGGGTTACGAGGAACCGCTCTGGAAGCCTGGGAGCTCGCGCTAGCGTTCGTCGGCTCGTTCGTCGCGGGCTACTTCGGCTCCGCGCTCGGGCTCGTGCTCGGGACGCTGCGGTTGCCGCTGATCGTGCTCGCTTCCGGTAGCCCGCTGGCCGGTGCGGGAACGAACATCGCCATCTCGGCCGCGGCCGCCGCCGCCGGCAGCGTGCGCCACGTCCGGGAGGGCCGTGTCGACTGGCGCGTCGTCGCGTGGATGGCGCCGCCGTCGGTCGTCGGCGCCGTAGTCGGCGCGCTGCTCGCCGACGACGTCTCGGAGCGGCTCCTCTACTCCGTGATCGCGGCCGTGCTCGTCTGGAGCGGGATCGACCTGGCGCTGCGGCCGATCAAGCCACGTACGCGAGACCGGCCGCGGCTCGCGCCGGCCGTCGTCGCCGGTGCAACGATCGGCGCGATCGGCGGTGCCGTCGGCGTCATCCTCGGAACGCTGCGGATGCCTGCGCTCATCCGCTCGGTCGGGCTCGACGTGCGGCGCGCCGCGGGGACGAACCTCGTCGTGGGCTTCCTGCTCGGCGTCGCCGGCTTCGCGACTCACGCAGCGGCCTTCGACGATCGACTGGTGGATCCTGGCGGCGGGCTTCGCCGGCGCGATTCCGGGTGGCTGGCTCGGCGCTCGCTGGACCGGCGTCGTCTCCGAGCGCACGCTGCGGCTCGGGCTCGGGATCACGCTGGTGGCGGTCGGGCTCGCGTTCGCCCTGCAGGCCGCGGTCTAGCGACCGGTCGGCCGCGGGGGCTGGCGCTGGTCGGACGCGACGAGTCGGAACCGGATCGTCCGGCGGATGGTCTCGCTGCCGGAGCGGGCGACCCAGACGACGCGGTAGCTGCCAGGACGACGAACGTGAAGCGGCAGCTCGAGCTTCACGATGTTGCTGCCCGACCGCGCGTTCCGGCGCCACGTGAAGAGGCGCCGCTTGGCCGGCGAGTAGAGCGTGGCAGTCAGCTGGGCCGGTCGCGTCACCTTCACGCGCGCCGCGATCGTCGTCCGCTTCGCGACCTTCAGCGTCTTCGCGCTCGCCACCTGGAGCACGAACTTCGTCGGCACGGCGGTAGCCCCGCGTGCGACGACGAGATCGATCGGGGTCGACTCGACCGCCATGCTGAGCCCGGCCGGCCCGACGACGGTGCCTGCCGCGACCGTCGGCACGATCTCCTCGCGGACCGTGCCGAGCTCGAAGCCGCGCACCGTGAGTGCGGCGTGCGCGGCCTCGACGCCGAGCCCGGCGACGGTGGGAACCAGGCGAAGCACGGGAGTTGCCGCGCTCTTGTTGCCGGCTGCGTCGAGCTGGACGAGCTGGAACCGGCGCGTGTCTCCCGAGTCGATCGCGCCCAGCTTCGCCTCGTACTCGGTCGGGCCGAAGAGACGGTACTCGCCGCCGTTGACCACGAGGATCACGTTGCCGAGCTGGCCGCTCGCGTCGGTGCCGGGAATCCAGCGGATCGTCAGGCCGTCGTCGGCGACGACGCCGGCGATGTGGCGCGGCGGGGTCGGCGCCTCGTCGTCGAGCATCAGGCCGAAGAAGGTGAGGTGCCGCGTGAGCACGTGCACGCCGTCGGCATCGTGGTAGAAGCCGTCGCGGGCGCCGGCCGGCAGGGTGGGGCCGTCGAGCAGGCCCATCGGTCGTCCATCCCGACGTACCGGTCGAGACCACGCCGGCGCGACGGGGACGCCGGACGGGTTCGAGAAGATGATCTCGATCGGGGCGCTCGAACTCGGTCACGTACGTGCCGGCGATCGCCCAGCGGGCCGTCACCTCGACGATCTGCGTGCCCGGCGCGAAACCGGCGCCTGCCGCAGTGGCCGGCCCGGCGTCGACGCGGAGCACGAGGATGTGGTCCTGCGGCGTGGGCGGCGTCGGCCACGCGCTCTGCGGCATCTTCACGGTGACGAGGCCGCCCGGAACCGTCATCGTCCAGTTGCCGGACGACGTGATGCTGCGCTCGACGGGCGGCGGGTCGGCCGACGGCGTGCTCTCGATCGTGACCGCGATCCGGAAGGGCGTGCGGGTGCCGCTCGCGTCCTCGAGCTCGCCCGAGAGGACGTGGAGGCCGTCGGCGAGCGAGCCCGTGGCGAAGGTCAGCGTCGAGCCTGCGACGGTCGGTGCCGGGGCGGGGGCGCCGTCGAGGAGCGCGCCCGGGGCGGTCACCAGCTCGCTCGCGGTCAGCACGATCTGACTCGCCGACGTCGAGACCGAGCCGTCGGCCGGGGAGGAGGAGACGAGCGACGGCGCCGTGTTGTCGAGGCGCAGACCCGATCGCACGGAGGGTGCAGACGGGTTGTCGAAGGCGTCGAAGCCGGTCGCACGGACGTCGTAGAGCCCGTCTGCGAGCGAGGCCGTGCCGAACGCGACCCCGAACGGCGCCGTCGTGTCCGTCCCGATCTCGGTCCAGCTGCCCGCGCCGGCCGGGCTGACCTCGAAGCGCACGCGGGCCGCGCCTCCGCCGGTCGTGGCAGCGAGCGCGACGGTGCCGGTGAGCACCGAGCCCGGGTCGGTGAGCGTCACGCTCGGGCCGGAGGAGTCGACGGTGACGGGGACGACCGAGGACTGGCGGGTGTTGCCGGCGGCGTCGGTGACGAGCACGCGGATCTCGGCGGCGCCGTCAGTCGCGCCCGATGCGTCCCAGGTGAACGCGTAGGGGGCGGTCGCGTCGGTGCCGACCGGGTCGGAGGTGGACGAGCCAAACTGCTTGACGAGGAAGACGACGTCGCGAACCCCCGAGCCGGTGTCCGCGGCGTCGGCGGCGAGGGCGACCGTGGAGCCGCCGATCGTCGAGCCGCCGGTGGGGGTGGTCACGGAGCCGGATGGGTCGGTCTTGTCGAGGACGGTAGTGCGGATCCCGCTCGTGCCCGTGTTGCCGCCGCTGTCGATGGCACGCGCGCGCAGCTCGTAGACGCCGTCCGGCACCGGGCCGGTCGACCAGCTCGCCGAGAAGCCGTCGCCGGGCGTCGCGTCCGTGTCGATCGGAAGCCACGGGGTCGAGCCGACTTCCCGATATTCGAAAGCGACGCTGGCGGTGTCGGCCGCGGCTGTTGCCGTGAGCGCAGGGGAGGTAGAGACGGCCGCGCCGGGATCGGCGAGCGTCACGGTGGGTGCGTCGTTGTCGACGGTGAACGTGACGACGAGCGACTCGGCCTGGTTGCCGGCGCCGTCGGTGGCGACGACCTTGATCTCGACCGGGCCGTCGCCGACGGAGCTCGAGTCCCAGGTCGTCGAGACCGCCGAGGAAGCGCTGCTCGCGACGGTCGTGAAGCCCGAGGCGCCGTCCGGCTTGAGCTGGATCGCCGTGGCAGAGATGCCCGAGAGCGCGTCGTTCGCCGAGCCGCCGAGCGCCACCGGGCCCGAGACGAAGCTGCCACCGGCAGGCGTCGAGACCGTCGCCGTCGGGGCGCCGTTGTCCACCGTCTTCGGCAGGTCGGGCAGGAGCTGGATCGTCTCGTTGCCGAGCTCGTCCTCGACGCGCACGCGCAGGTCGTACGCGCCGTCCGCGACCGCGGTCGTGTTCCAGCTGTAGGTGTACGCCGCGAGCATCGGCGTCGCGATCGTGCCGCCCGGCAGAGCCGCCCAGGCGCCGGCCCCGGCAATCGTGAACTCGAACGTGACGGAGGAGACCTCGGCGGGGGTGTCGGGCGTCCAGCGCAGCTCCGCTGCCGTGCCGCGCAGGTAGCCGCCGGGGTTGGCCGGGGTGCCCGTCGGGCCGGCGGTGTCGATCGTGACGGTGACGAGCCGCTCGGCCTCGACGTTCCCGAGCGTGTCGACGGAGTAGTAGTGCACGGTGTGCGGGCCGTCCGCACCCGTGACGACGGCGCTCGACCCGGCCGTCTCCGTGCCGCCGTCGATCCGGAAGCGGGTCTCGTCGACTCCCGCGCCACCGGCGTCGACGGCCGACAGCGAGACCGTGATCGGCCCGTTGTTCGGATTGCGCGGCGAGATCGTCGCGCTCGTCGTCGGCGGGGTCGCGTCGATCTGAACGGTTGCGGTCCGCGTCGCCTCGACGTTGCCGACGGCGTCCGTCGAGCGATACGTGATCGTGTACGTGCCGGTGACCGCCGGGATCGAGACGCTCGTGCCCGACTGCGCAGCGCCGCCGTTCACCTCGAACGTCGTCGTGTCGACGCCGGAGTCCGGATCGGCGGCGGTGAGCGCGAGCGTCACCGGGAGGTTGCCGAGACCGGCAGGTGCGTCGTCGGTCGTCGTCGGCGCCTGGCGGTCGATCCGCACCGTCGCGCTCCGGTCGGCTTCGACGTTGCCGGCGGTGTCGGTCGAGCGATACGTGATCGTGTGCGTGCCGTGCGTCGCCGGGACGTTCACCGTCGCGCCCGTCTGGGTCGCGCCGCCGTCGAGCTCGAACGTCGTCGTGGCGAGCCCCGAGCCGCCGGCGTCGGTGGGGGAGAGCGTGACCGTCGTCGCCCCCGCCTGCCATGCCGCCGGAGCGTCGTCCGACGTAACCGGGTCGGTCTCGTCGATCCGCACGCTCGCGGTCTGCCAGGTCTCGAGGTTCCCGGCCGCGTCCCGCGAGCGGTACTCGAGCGTGTGGACGCCTTCGCCGGAGACGGTGACCGGGCCCGCGTACGGCTGCGCCGCGCCACCGTCGAGCCGGAACTCGGTCTGGGCGACGCCCGAGCCACCCGGGTCGCCGGCCGTGAGCGTGACCGCGACGTCGCCGTCCCGCCAGCCCGCCGGGGCGTCGTCCGTCGTGGCCGGGGCGGTGTTGTCGACGCGCACGGAGGTGGCGGCAGGCGTCGTCTCGGCGTTGCCGGCTGCATCCGTCGTGAAGACGCGCAGGTCGTAGAGGCCGTCCGTCAACCCGGTGGTGTCGAGCGTGGTCGCCGTACGGGGCGGTGCCGTCGGTGCCGAGGTCGACCCAGACGCCGGCGCCGGCGGGCGAGACCTGGAACGTGACCGTGTTGACGGAGCCGGGAGCCGGATCGGAGGCGGTCGCCGCGAGCGCAACCGAGCCGCGCAGGTCGGCGCCCGCTGTCGGAGCCGTGATCGTGCCGGTCGGCCGCGTGCGGTCGACGGTGGTCAGGATCAGCTCGACCGCCGCGCGGCCGGCGTTGTCGGTCGCGGTCACCCGCAGCAGGCGCGGCCCGTCCGACGGGAGTGCCCAGTCGACCTCGTACGGTGCAGCCGTGTCGGGCCCGACGAGCGTCGTCCAGGTGTCGGACGTGCACGCGGGGGAGGTCTCGTTGCACTGCTCGAAGAGCACGTTCGCGATCCCGGAGCCGAGGTCGTCGGCGCCGCGCTCACCTGCGCAGGATCGGGCGTCGTCAGGTTGACCGGGTTGTGCGAGACGCTCGCCGACAGCACGGGCAGCGAGTTGTCGACGATCACCGTGCGCACCGCGGAGACGGTCGAGTTACCCGCGTTGTCGCTCGTCGTGACGCGGAGATCGTGGTCGCCGTCGGCCAGTCCGGTCGTGTCCCAAGTGGCCGAGTAGGGCGCAGTCGCGTCCGGGGCGCCGAGCGCCTGCCAGACGCCCTCGACGAGAACCTCGAACAGCGCGTTCTGCACTCCGGAGCCGCCGTCGGCGGAGTCGGACGTGACGACGACGGTAGTGCCCGAGACGGCGGCGAGCGGCGCCGGTGCCGTCAGGGCACCGGTCGGAGCGGTCGCGTCGACGACCCACGTGTAGCTCGCCGGCGTCGCGTCCTGGTTTCCCGCTGCGTCGCTCGCGCGCACCTCCAGCGTGTGCGAGCCATCGCCGAGCGGGGACACGACCGTGTGCGGCGACGGGCAGGCGCTCCAGCCGGCGCCGTCGATCCGGCACTCGAACGTGGAGGGGGTCTCGCTCGAGCCGAAGCCGAAGGTGGGCGTCGTGTTGGCGCTCGGATTGGCCGGCTGGGTCGTGATCGAGGTGACAGGCGGCCCCGGCACCTTGTCCACGAAGAGGTTGCGCGTCGCCTGCGCGGTGTGCCCGACGTTGTCGGTCACGGTCGCGCGCAGCACCTTCGGCCCGTCGGACACCGCGGAGGTGTCCCACGAGACGGCGTAGGGAGCCGTCGTGTCGGCCGTGCCGATCGCGGTGTAGGGGCCGCCGACGCCGGTGGACGAGACTTCGAAGAGCACGGACGCGACGCCGGCACCGGCGTCGGTCGCCGTCGCCTCGAGCGCGTGCGGGCCTGAGTCGAGCATGGCTCCGGCGGCCGGCGCGTCGAAGGCGACGGTCGGGTCGGCGGAATCCGGCGTGAGCGTGAACGACCCGGCCGAGCCGAGCCCGGCGCGGTCGAGGGCGGTCACGGCCTGGGCGCCCGAGCCGGTGGCGCCGGCGGCCCAGGAGTACGAGCGCGCGTACGGCGGGGTGGAGTCGTCGGCCGGGTCGAGCGAGGCGAAGCCGGCGGCGGGTGCCGCGAAGCCGACCTTGTCGATCCCCGACTCGCCGTCCGAGACGGCCGAGGTGACCGTGAACGTGCCGGAGCCCGCCGGGTCGTAGTAGAGCGTGGAGCCGGTGGCGTGGCCGTCGTCACCCGTCTCGGTGACGGACTGGACGGGAGCCGGCGGAGCGGCCGTGTCGACCTGGGCGACGCCGCTCGTGACCGGCGCCGAGGCGTTGCCGACGCGATCTGAGAGTCGTGAAGCCGTAGCGGTAGCAGCGGCCCGACTGGACGCTCGTGTCCGGGCTCGTGAACAGGCCGAGGTCGGCCGTGAAGGCACCGCACGCACCGTCCGGCGAGCAGAGCGGACTCGCGCGTGACGAGGCGTGTTGCCGTGTCGAGGCCCGAGCCCAGGTCGGTGCCGTCACCGAGCACGAAGGGAACGGAGAGAGCCGCGTAGACCGGGCCGGCGCCGAGCGAGAGCGTCTGGCCGGTCGGCGCGGACGAGTCCTCGATCACGTCGATCGTCGTGTCGCTCGTGTTCGCGGGCGTCCACCCGTCGGCGGCCGTGACCACGATCGAGAAGTCGCCGGTCGCGGCAGCCGTCCAGCCGAACGGGCTCGAGACGTAGGGGCCGGCAGCAGGGGTCGCGACCGTCTCGAGGGCGTGCGTCCAGCCCGTCTCGCCGACCGTCGGGTAGGTGGCGGAAGCGGGGCCGGAGCCCGTGTCGACGACGGCGCTCGAGAGCGTGAACGAGCCCGCCGCGGCGGGACGGTAGAAGAGGTCGGTGCCATTCAGGAAGGCGCCTGTCGCGCCGGCGAGCGTGATCGTGTTCGCCGGGTCGTTCTGGTCGTTGAAGACGAAGCCGACGGAGGCGGTGTCGGTGACCTCGATCCCGTCGGCGGTGGCCGTGTAGGTCGCCGTCTCGATCGTCGTGCTGGTGACGGCGAACGTCGCGACGCCGGAGCCGTTCGTGGCCGTGCTCGCCGGCGCGATCGCCGAGTCGGCGCCGTCGTCGTCGAGCGTCACCGTCTCGCCGGGCAGCAGGTTGCCGCCGGCGTCGCGCACGGTCACCGTGACGTGCTCGTGTCGGCGCCGTCGTTCTGGACGCTCGTCGGGCTGGCGACCACCGTCGAGGTCGAGGCGCTGACCGAGCCGGTGACGATCGTGTAGCCGGTCGTGCCGGTCGCGAGCCCGCCGGCTGTCGCCTCGACCGTGACCGCCCCGGCAAGCGTGTTCGTGACGTTCTTCGTGGCGACGCCAGCCGTGACGACGACGGCACCGGCGAGGCCCGTCGAGCGTGCCGGGGCCGCCGGTGCTCGCGAACGTGACCGACGTCGAGTTGTCGCCGGTCACGACGTTGCCGAAGCCGTCCTGCACCGTGGCGGTGAGCGTGTGCGTGCCACCCGAGACGGTGGAGCCGGACTCGGTCAGCGCGATCTGAGCCGAGGCGCCGGGCAGCACGCTCACGCTGTCTCCGGCGGTGAGCGAGCCCGTGCTTGTGTCTGTGGCGGTAACGGTGCGGGATCCGGCCTCGCGCAGTTCGACGGCGAGGGTCGTCGTGCCCGCGTCGGCGCCGGTGAAGGTGTGGTCGGCCGGGAGCTGGGCGCCGCTGCCGCCGCCGCTGAGGGTGACGGTGCCGGTGTAGCCGGTCGCGACGTTGCCGTAGGCGTCACGCGCGGTGAGGTTGACCGAGAAGCTCGTGCCGGCGGTGGCCGAGGCGGGTGCGTCGAGCTCGAGCGTTGCCGCTGCTGCCGGGTCGACGCTGACCGTGTCGCTCCCCGTGATCGAGCCGGTGAGCGTGTCGGTCGCGGTGATCGTGCGGGAACCGGCCTGGCGCAGCTCGACGCCGGTGAAGGTGTGCACGCCGGCGTCGGCGCCCGTGAAGGTGTAGTCGGCCGGCAGCTGGGCGCCGCTGCCGCCGCCGCTGAGGGCGATCGTGCCGGTGTAGCCGGTCGCGACGTTGCCGTACGTGTCCCTGGCGGTGACGGTGACCGAGAAGCTCGAGCCGGCGCCCGCGCTCGCCGGTGCGCTCACAGCGAGGCTCGCGCCAGGACCGGGGGTGAAGGCGACCGCACTCGTGTTCGAGAAGGCGGAGCCGTTGCGCGTCGCCGAGACCGTCGCCGTGCCGGCGCTCGTCGACGACGTCAGCGTCACGCTGTAGCTGCCGTCGGCGTTGTCCGTCGTCCCACCGACGCTACCCCGGTCGGTCGCGAACACATACGTCGCTCCGTCGCTTGCGCCGATCGCGTTCCCGAGCGCGTCCCGCAGCTGCACCGTCACCGTGGAAGTGGTCGAGCCGTCCGCGAGGATCGAGCCGGGCGCCGCGGAGAAGCTCGAAGCGCTCAGCGAGGCGGGGCCGGGTGTCCCGGCGATGCTGTCGGTGCCCGTAATCGACGCGGTGACGACGTCGGTTCCGGTGACAGTCTTCGACCCCGGGGTGGAGAACGAGAAGCCGCCGACGTTGGCGACGCCGTTGTCTGCGGCGAGGAAGGTGTGGTCGGACGGGACGGTTGCGCCTCCGCCAGTGGCCGAGAAGTGAACCGTGCCGACGTAGCCGGTGGCCACGTTCGCGAAGGCATCGCGTGCCGTCACCGGAATCGAGAACGAGGCGCCCGCGGTAAACGAGCTCGGCGCGTCGAGCTCGAGGGTCACTGCCGCTGCCGGGGCGACTGTGAGGGTGTCGTTGCCGGTGATCGTGCCGGTGAGGGTGTCGGTGGCGGTGATCGTGCGAGAGCCGGCCTGGCGCAGCTCGACGCCGCTGAAGGTGTGCGTGCCGTTGTCGGCGCCGGTGAAGGTGTAGTCGGTCGGCAGCTGGGCGCCGCTGCCGCCGCCGCTGAAGACGACGGTGCCGATGTAGCCGCTGGCGACGTTGCCGTAGGCGTCACGCGCAGTCACGTTGACCGAGAAGCCGGCGCCGGCGCCGGCGCTCGCCGGGGCGTCGACGACGAGCGTGGTCGCGGGGCCGGGCGCGAACGCCACCGAGGTCGTGTTCGAGAAGCCGGAGCCGTTGCGCGTCGCCGAAACGGTCGCCGTGCCGGCGCTCGTCGACGACGTCAGCGTCACGCTGTAGCTGCCGTCGCCGTTGTCCGTCGTGCCGCCGATCGAGCCACGGTCGGTCGCGAAGGCAATCGTCGAGCCGTCCGCTGTCGTCAGGCTGTTGCCTGCGGCGTCCTTCAGCTGCAGCACGATCGAGCTCGTCGTGACGCCGTTGGCGAGGATCGACGACGGGGTGGCGCCAAGGGTGGAAGTGGTGAGCGAGGTCGCGCCGGAGGTGATCGTGTAGCTGGCAGTTCCGGTCGTGAGGCCCGACGCCTGAGCGTCGAGATCGAGCGAGCCGACAAGCGCATTCGTTACCGCGATCGTCGCGACGCCGTTCGAGGCGGTGCCGTTGCCGAGGCCCGTTGCGCTGCCGCCACCGCCCGTCTTCGCGAAGGCCACGACCGTCGAGTCGTCCGACGTCACCGTGTTGCCGACAGCGTCCTCGAGCGTCGCGGTGAGCGTGTGCGTGTCGCCCGAGGCCGTCGAGCCCGAGTGGCTCAGCACGATCTTGCTTGCGGCTCCATGGACGACGTCGAAGGCACCAAGTGTCCCCGTCGAGAGACCACCTGCCGTCGCCTCCATCGTCACGGAGCCCACGAGCGCACCGGTCACCGTCTTCGTCGCGACCCCGTTTGTCGCCGTCCCGGCACCGGTGCCGGTGACGGTGCCCGACCCCGACTGCTTCGTGAAGGTGACGACGGTCGAGCTGTCCGTCGCGGCGACGTTCCCGTTGGCGTCGAGCAGCGTTGCCGTGAGGCCACGTGTCGAGCCGGACGTGAGATCGCCGGTCGCGCCGGTCAGGGAAATCGTCGAAGGCGCGCCGTGGACCATGACGTCCGTCGTGATGCTCGTCGCGTTTCCGACCGCATCCGTGCCCGTGAGGACGAACCGGTAGCAGCCGGTCGTCAGGTTCTGCGCGGGCGTGCCGACGAGCGTCGTCGGGCTGCCGTTGTAGATCCCACAGGTGTCGTTCGCGAAGGTGGCGGAGTCGCGCGTGAGCGTGCTGGTGGCAATCCCGGAGTCGGCGTCGCCGTAGTCGGCGCGGGTGATCGTGAAGGTGCCGCTGGACGAGCTCGTCGAGCCGCCGCCGGTCGCGGCGGTCCCGTTAACCGTCAGGGCACCGCCGGTCGGATCGATCGAGTCGTTTGCGAACGTGAGACCTCGGCTGGCCGTGTTCCCCGCGGCGTCGGAGCCCGTGAGCGTGTACCCGGTGGGGTTGGCGGGGGAGGCGCTCCAGCTGAAGGACGACGAAACGTAGGGCGACGCGCCGTTGACCGTCTCGCCGCCGTGCGTCCAGCCCGCGGTGCCGATCGCCGGGAACTGCACGGAAGCCGGCCCCGACACCGCGTCGCTCAGCGGCTGCGAGAGGGTGAAGCTGCCGGCGGCGCTGCCGCGGTAGTAGACGGTCGTACCGCGTGACGGAGGCGTTCGTGGCGCCACCGAGCGCGAGCGTCCCGAACGACGGCGCAACGGTGTCGTAGGTGAAGCTGCGGGTGCCGGCGGTCTCGATGTTGCCGACGTTGTCGGTGGCGCGCACGGAGATCGTGTAGGTGTTGCCGCTGGTGAGCTTGGCGGCGGCGATCGCGTAGCTCCAGCTGGATGTGCCGGTGGCGCTCAGCCAGGTGATGCCGGCGTTGGCGAAGCTGGAGCCGTCGTAGTAGTTGCCGGCGCCTTGCTGGATCGCGACCTGGACGGTGGCGAGGCCGGAGCCGCCGTCGGAGGCGGTGCCGGTGATCGAGCCGCTCCAGCCGCCCGTGTTGTAGTTGCCGCCGGCGGCGGGGAAGGTGTAGAGGCTCGCCGGCGCGGACGAGTCGTTCGTGAAGGTCAGCGTCGTGGCCGAGCCGGCGTTCGTCGCGACGTCTGTCGGCGTCACGTCGGCGGTCGGCCCACTTGTCGTCGACGCGCCCCAGGAGTAGAGGTTCGAGACGTAGGGCCCGCCCGCGGGCGTCGCCACGGCCGAGCCGGTGAACGTCCAGCCGGTCGAGGTTCCTCCGAGCGCGGCGAAGGTCGCCGAGCCCGCGCCGGAGAGGGCGTCGGTGACGGTCGAGGTCACGCGGAACGAGCCTGCGGTGGTGCCGCGGTAGTAGACGGTGTTGCCCGACTTGAACGCCTGGTCGAGGCCGCCGGTCTGCGAGACCGAGCTCAGCGCGAGCGTCTGCGCTGGGTTCGTGTTGTCGAGGGTCACGTTGACCGGCGCTGCGGTGTCGCGCGTGACGCCGACGTTGTCTGTGGCGCGGGCGATGATCTGGTAGGCGCCTTCGGCCTGTCCGGCGGGCCACGTGGTCGAGTACTGGTCGGTCGTGTCCGAGCCCAGAGCGAACGCGTCGCCGTCCGCCCAGGTGCAGCCGTTCGAGCCGGGGCAGGCGCGGAAGGAGACGTTCTCGACGCCGGAGCCCGCGTCGACCGGAGAGCCGGCGGCGACCGAGACGGTGGCGCCGTTCTTGATGAACGCCGCCGCGGCCGGGACGTTCACGGTGAAGACCGGCGGCGCCGTGACGTCGCGCGTGAAGGTCAGCTCGTTGAGCGCGTTCGCGTTCCGGTCGGTGACCGTGACCCGGTTGCCGCCCGGCGAGACGGTGTTGGTCGTGCCCCACGTGTAGGTACCCGACGAGTACGGGCTCGTCGTGTCGGCGAGCAGGGTGTAGTTGAAGCCGGTCTGTGCAATCGCGTTGAACACGACTGACGGGAAGCCGGAATCAGCGTCGAGCGGCACCGAGCCGACCGAGAAGGTACCGCCGGCCGCCGTGTTGTAGTAGTGCGTCTGCGTCGTTGCGTCGTAGTGCTGGCCCGCCGTGTTCGTCAGCTCGTTGACCGTCAACGTCTGCGTCGGGGCGGTCGTGTCCGGGATCAAATTGAAGACCTGCGCCGCCCAGTTGGCGTTGCCGCTGAGGACGTTGCCGGTCCCCGCGGCCTGGTTTGTGTACGCGGTCGCGTAGAGCCTGTCGGCGGCTTGGAGCGACGGCGAAGCAGTCGTGCTCTCCCGCCGCAGCGTGAGCGCGAGCGCGTTCAGCGTCGGGCCGGTCACCGTCCGGGTGTTGTTGTTCGTCACCGACCAGACGGAGATCCGGTTCGCCCCGCTGGTGGAGATGGCCGGGACGGTGGCGAGCCGGTTGCTGACGCCGGCGCTGTTGTTCCCGTAGCTCCCGTCGAGGGGGTTCGACGACCGGGTGCCCGAGTAGGCAAGAGTGAACCCGCGCGCCGTCTTCGCGACGTTGGTGCCGGCAGGATCCTGGAACACGAAAGCGTAGGGGCCGGGCTCGCTTGCTCCGGCCTGCTTGAAGAACGTCCAGAGGGCGATCGTCGTCCCGTTCCGCTCGTTCCGGATCGCAGTCCAGCCGGCGGGCGGGGCGACGGTCATGGTCGCGGTTGGCGCGAGCACGCCGATCGTGGCGACGAGCAGGTCGCCCGAGAGCGCGCCGGCCGGGGCGGCGATCGAGATTGTTGCCGTGGCAGTGGTCGCCGCGACGCTGGCGGAGCGGAACGCCGGGTCGATCACATACGGCTCGGGCAGCTCTGCGTCGTCCAGTGTCAGCTTCAGCGTGCCGCCCGCGAGCTCCCAGCGAGCGTCGGCCGGGGTCACGTCCGCGCCGGCGCGGTCGTAGATCGCTACCGGAGCGAGCACGAGGTCGGAGACGCGATGAGTCTTCGGGTCGACGAAGCCGACGCCGCCGTTCGGCCAGCAGCCGGCCGGTCAGCTTCGTGTCGAGCGTCCACTTCCACGTTCGTGTCCCGACGCGACGGTCGACCGTCAGGAACTGCTCCGGTGCCTCGGTCCCGATCGTGATCGCCTCCGAGCCGAACGCGGTCGAGCGCCACGTGCCGTTGGCGTGCCGACGCCAACTCGAGTCGCCTACCGCGACGGCGCTGAGCCCGACCCGGTCGCGGTCGGCGTTCTCGACGACGAGCTTCGACGTGCGGATCTCGGCCTTGACGCCGGCGGAGCGCCGGACGAGGTGGGCGTTCGGCTGCGCGGCACCGAGCTGATCGGCCAGGAATGCTGCCGGCCGGTGCGCCTCGTGGCCGGGGCCGCCGGGCGCCAGCAGGTACGCGACAGCGCCCACCGCCGCCGCCATCGCCACCACAGCGCCGAGGGCTGCAACCCTCGTGCCGCGCTTGAGGGTCGGTCGGCGCCGGTCCCGGCGGGCCTCTCGGTGGAGGCCGGCGCCGGCCACGTGGGCGCACCTGGTGAGGCGCCCACCCTCGATCGAGGGATTGATCGCTGCTGCCTGCGCGGAACGAGAGACGGGTACGGACGAAATCACCGAGTCCCGTCGAACGCTCGAGCTCTGCGAGGGACATCCGAACGCGCGAAACGGCGGCCGGAATGGGCCAAGGAGGAGGCCTGAGAGCCTCATCCGAGCAAGTCTGGACCGCAGTGGTGTGTTTTTTTGCATGTCGATCGGTGGAGCCCGCAGAGGAAAGCGCGTCGCTCTCACTGGTCTGATCGGCCAGAACGAGCGGTTTTGTTAGCGGTTTCGGCGCGTGAACCCGCATTCGGCAGTGGATTCCCCGCCAGGGTGAGCCGAGACGATCGGCGGACGTCGACGATCTCCGCGGCTGCAGCTCGATGGCCCCCATCGATGTGCCTGATCGGCGCTCCCTCATTCGAGCCATTGACCCTCGAGCTGAGGCTGAGCCTTGCGCGAGCCGGCATGGGTCTCGCAGCAGTCCGGCCCGGCACCGAACCGCGGGTGCGGCGGGTACCTACAATGCCCTGATGGCGACGACGGAGGATCGCGGCTCGCTCGATGCAACCGGCGCCTGGCGCGAGGAGCTCTACGCTCGCCAGCCCGAGCGGCAGGGCGAGCTCTTCTCAACCATCTCCGGCCTCGAGAACGAGCCGCTCGCGACCCCGGACACCGTCGAGATCGATTACGAGCGGGATCTCGGCTACCCCGGCGTCTATCCCTTCACGCGCGGGGTCTATCCGTCGATGTACCGCGGGAAGCTCTGGACGATGCGCCAGTTCGCGGGCTTCGGCACCGCGGCCGAGACGAACGAGCGCTTCCGCTACCTGCTCGACCACGGCCAGACGGGTCTTTCGACGGCCTTCGACATGCCGACCTTGATGGGCTACGACTCCGACCACGAGCGCTCCCTCGGCGAGGTCGGGCGCGAGGGCGTCGCGATCGACTCGCTCGCCGACGTGGAGACGCTGTTCGACGGCATCCCGCTCGACTCGGTTTCCACCTCGATGACGATCAACTCGCCCGCGGCGATCCTGCTCGCCTACTACGTGGCGGTGGGCGAGCAGCAAGGCGTCCCGAGGGCGGAGCTGCGCGGGACGATCCAGACGGACATCCTCAAGGAGTACATCGCGCAGAAGGAGTACATCTTCCCGCCCGAGCCCTCGATGCGGCTCGTGACCGACATGGTCGAGTGGTGCGCGTCCGACCTGCCCAAGTGGCATCCGATCTCGATCTCCGGCTACCACATCCGCGAGGCGGGCTCGACGGCCGCGCAGGAGCTGGCCTTCACGCTCGCCGACGGCTTCACCTACGTCGAGTGGGCGGTCGAGCGCGGCCTGGACGTCGACGACTTCGCCCCGCGCCTCAGCTTCTTCTTCAACGCACACCTCGACTTCTTCGAGGAGATCGCCAAGTACCGCGCCGCCCGCCGCATCTGGGCGCGCGAGCTGCGCGAGCGCTTCGGAGCCACGAACCCGCGCTCGTGGCTGATGCGCTTCCACACTCAGACGGCCGGCGTCTCGTTGACCGCGCAGCAGCCCGAGGTGAACATCGTTCGCACCGCGATCGAGGCTCTCGGCGCCGTGCTCGGCGGGACGCAGAGCCTGCATACGAACTCGTTCGACGAGGCGCTCGCCCTGCCGACGGAGGACGCCGTCCGGATCGCGTTGCGGACGCAACAGGTGATCGCGCACGAGACGGGCGTCGTCAACACGATCGACCCGCTCGGCGGCTCCTACTACGTCGAGGACCTGACGAACAAGATCGAGGCACAGGCGTACGAGTACTTCGAGCGGATCGACGCGCTCGGCGGGATGGTCGAGGCGATCAAGCAGAACTTCCCGCAGCGGGAGATCGCGGACGCCGCCTTCCAGTACCAGGCCGAGGTCGAGCGCGGCGAGCGCGTGATCGTGGGCGTCAACCGCTACCAGCTCGAGGACGAGACGCCGCTCGAGATCCTGAAGATCGACGCCGCGCTCGAGGGGCAGCAGATCGAGCGCGTCCGCGCGCTGAAGGGCAGCCGCGACTCGGCGGCGGTCGAGCAGCGGCTCGGCGAGCTCAAGCGCGCCTCCGCCCGCGACGACGTCAACCTGATGCCCGCGATCCTCGACGCCGCCCGCGACTACGTGACGATGGGAGAGATCTGCGACGCCTGGCGCGAGGTCTGGGGCACCTGGCGCGAAACCCCGGTCTTCTAGCCTGACGCACCGGCCGGCGGCGCCTCCCGGGCGGCGGAGCCGCCCTCCGGCGCCGCCTCGTGCGCCTGAGCGCACGCGGCTCTCCGGGTCTGGCCATCCAGCCTATCCCCTCCGGCCGCGCACGCTCAGCCGCACGCCGGAGCGTCAGGTCGAGCGCGAACCCTTCCTACACGTCGATCTCCATGCCCTCGTAGGCGCGCTCGAGGCCCTCGTCGAGGGGAAGCTCGGCCGGCCGGTGCGTCAGGAGCAGCCGCTTCGCGCCGGAGGCCTCGAACATGCTGACCGCCTCGTCGGCGGCGAGGTGCCCGCGCGGCTCGCCGTCGAGCTCGCCGCGCTCGAGCGTCGCCTCGCAGAGGAAGAGATCGACGTCGCGTGCGAGCTCGACGAGCGTCTCGCTCGGGGCCGCGTCGCCCGAGTAGGCCAGGGTGTGCGTCTCGTTCTCGACCCGCAGGCCGTACGTCTCGAGCTGGTAGTGCGGAAGCTGCAGCGCGGTGACGGTCAGCCCGGCGGCCCGGAACGGGGCGCGGTCCGAGTACTGCCGCAGCCTGAATGTCTTCTCGAACATGTCCGGGAAGCCGAGCCGCTGCCCGAGCGCCGAGAGGTGGTCGGCGCCGCCGGGTGGCACCCACAGCTCGGGCTGGGGGCCCTCGCGGCCGAGGCCGTACATCGTGCCCCAGACCCACGGCACGAGATCTCCCCAGTGGTCGAGATGGAAGTGCGTGATCACGATCGCGTCGACGCGCGGCCAGTTCTCGGCCTGGCGCAGGCGCGGGAGCACGCCCGGTCCGCAGTCGAGCAACAGGCGTCCGGGCCCCTCGACGAGGTACCCGGAGTGCGCGCCGCCCGGGTTCGGCCACGCGGGCGAGCAACCGACGATCGTCAATCTCACCCTCCTATACTGGCCGAAGCGTGGCACGGAAGATCAGAGTGGTGATCGCGAAGCCCGGACTCGACGGTCACGACCGCGGCGCCAAGATCATCGCCCGGGCCCTGCGCGACGCCGGCATGGAGGTGATCTACACGGGTCTCCACCAGACGCCCGAGCAGATCGTCGAGACGGCGATCCAGGAGGACGCGGACGCCGTCGGCATCTCGATCCTCTCGGGCGCGCACATGACGCTCGTGCCGAGGATCCTGTCCGGACTGAAGGAGAACGGTGTCGAGGACGTGCTCGTCGTCGTCGGCGGCACGATCCCCGGCGACGACGCGGCCGCGCTGAAGGAGCAGGGTGTGGCCGAGGTCTTCACGCCGGGCGCGCCGACGAGTCAGATCGTCGACTTCCTGCGCGCCCGCGTTCCGGCGTAGCGCTACTTCTTGACGACGACGCGCTTTGCGGCGAGGGCGTTCCTCGCCCCGGTCTGAGCGGCGAGCGTCGTCTTTGCAGGCTCGGTGAAGACCGTCACCGTGGTGCCCGCGGCCAGCGTGTCGAGCGTGCTCGTGGACAGGGCAACCAGGCCCGTGATTCCCTCGATCGCAGCGGTCGCCGGGACGGCGACGTCGATCGTCCGACCGGACTGCGCGACCTTACGACCGCCGGGCCACGAGCGAACCTGATCGAGCTCGAGCCGCAGCTCCTCTCCGGCGGCCGCGACCACCTTGCCGCTCAGCGCGAGCGTGAACGTGCTGCCCGGCGCGGCGGCGAAGAGCAGCTGCCGGGCCTTCTTCAGATGCGGCAGGGGGTCGACCGCGTTGCCGCCCGGACGCACCTCGAAATGGAGGTGGGGGTGGATGCCGTCGGCGTCGCCGGAGTCGCCGTTGTAGGCGATCACCTGCCCTGCGCTCACGCGCGACCCGTTGCGCAGTCCCTTGGCGTACGCCACACCCGGGACGCACGTTCCCTTGTTGTCGTTGCCGTCCGTGAGGTCGTTGTTCAGGTGGATGTAGAGATAGGTGGTGCCGCTCTTGCCGTCGAGGTAGAGCATGCAGCCGGCGCGCGACGAGGTCGTCCAGAACTTGACGGTGCCGGCCTCGGCCGCGAGCACGAGCGCTCGGCGTGGCGCCATCAGGTCGTTCCCCTCGTGGCTGCCCTGTCCGCGCGCGTCGCCGAAGTCGTCGCTCAGGGGTGCCCCGCCGAGGATCGGGAAGATCAGCCGCGGTACCTTGCCCGCCGGCTTGACCGCGTGTGCGGCGGCCGCACCCGTCATCAGGAGGGCGGCGAAGGTGAGGAAGAGGATTCCTCGGGCTGTCGTCCGGTGGCGTCGCATGCTTGCGGGTCGGGCGTCCGGGTCGAGCTCGAAGGGCGGAAGCCTAGCAGGGTCGGCGGGAGAATCCTGCGCAAAAGGGGTAAAGCCGTTCTTCGGCCGCCCGGCGATGCGGCATCGTTAGAGTCCTGCGCGTGAAGATCGCCGTCTGTGTGAAGCAGGTTCCCGACGCGACCGTGACGAAGCGGATCGATCCCGGCACGAAGCGTCTCGACCGCTCCGGCGAGGGCGCGCTGAACCCGGTCGACGCGAACGCGGTCGAGGAGGCGTTGCGGATCAAGGAGGCGAACGGCGGCAGCGAGGTGGTGGTCGTCTCGCTCGGCCCGGAGAAGGCGCTCGACTCGCTGCGCAAGGCGCTCGCGATGGGAGCGGACCGGGCGGTGCTCGTCTCCGACGAAGGCGCGGCCGGCTCCGATCTCGTGGCCACGAGCTACGCCCTCGCGAAGGCGCTCGAGCGCGAGTCGGCCGACCTCGTCCTCTTCGGGCAGCAGTCCTCCGACTCCGACGGTGCCGTGCTGTGGGCCGCCGTGGCGGAGCGGCTGCGCCGGCCGATGATCTCGCAGGCCGCCGAGCTGACCGTCGAGGCCGGCTCGGTGACCGGCAAGCGCCAGACCGAGTTCGGCTACGACGTGATCCGCGCCAGCCTGCCGGCCGTCGTCGCTGTGGCGGACTCGATCAACGAGCCGCGCTACCCCTCGCTCAAGGGGATCATGGGCGCGAAGAAGAAGCCGCAGGACGTCGTCTCGCTCGCCGACCTCGGCATCGCGGATGAGCGCGCCGGGCAGCAGGGCTCCCGGACCGAGGTGCTCGCGCTCGGCGACCCGCCGCCACGCGGCGACACGCGCACGATCGAGGACGACGGCTCCGGCGCGGAGAAGATCGTCGAGTTCCTCGCCGAGAAGCGGCTCATCTAGATGTCGATCCTCGTCTTCCTCGAGCACCACGGGACCGAGCTGCAGAAGGGGTCGCTCGGCGTGCTTTCGAAGGCAGTCCAGCTGGGAGCGGGCGACGTCTCGGCCGCGATCCTGGGCGCCGGCGTCGAAGGGCTGGCACCGAAGGCGGCGGAGTACGGCGCGGCGACGGTGTACGTCGCGGACGACCCGCGACTCGAGGCGCCGCTGCCGCAGCCGCGCGTCGACGTGCTCGCACAGCTCGTGGCCGACAAGGGCATCGAGACGGTGCTCTTCGCGCAGTCGATCCTGTCCGCCGACATCGCCGCGGCCCTGGCCGCGCGTCTCGAAGCGGGCCTGAACTGGCAGCTCGTCGACCTCGAGGCGAGGGACGGCACGCTCGTCGGCAAGCAGTCCGCACTCGGGGACTCCGTGCTCGTCGACGTCGGCTGGACGACGACTCCGCGGCTCGCACTGTTCCGCGCCGGTGCGTTCGATCCTGCGCCCGCTGCCGGCGCCGGCACGCCGGAGCAGCTCGAGGTCCGGCTCGAGGAGCACTCGCTCGCGGCCGAGATGCTCGAACAGGCGCACGAGGAGTCGACCGGGCCTTCGATCGAGGACGCCGACGTGATCGTCGCCGGCGGCCGCGGCCTGGGCGCGCCCGAGGGGTTCGGACTCGTCGAGGAGCTCGCCAAGGCACTCGGCGGCGCGGTCGCGGCGACGCGCGCCGTGGTCGACGCCGGCTGGTATCCCTACGCGGCGCAGGTCGGGCAGACCGGCAAGAGCGTCTCGCCTGGGCTCTACGTCGCCTGCGGGATCTCGGGCGCGATCCAGCACAAGGTCGGGATGCAGTCCTCGAAGGTGATCGTCGCGATCAACAAGGACGCCAACGCTCCGATCTTCGAGTTCGCCGACCTCGGCGTCGTCGGCGACCTGCACCAGATCGTGCCGAAGCTGACCGAGCTCGTGCGGGCCCGCAAGTCGTGAGCGGCGTAGGCTCGACGGAGCCGCCAGGAGCGGAGGCGCCGGCTCTGCCGGCGCTGGAGCGGGAATGAGCATCCGGCCGGCCGACTACCCGCCCCCGTACTCGCCCGAGGACGCACTCGCGGTACCCACCGATCCGGCCGACGAACGCATCGAGGTGGGCGTCCTGATCGTCGGCGCTGGTCCGGCGGGGCTCGCCTGTGCGATCCGGCTCGGCCAGCTGCTCGAGGACTCGCCCGAGACGGCGGAACGCCTCGGTGACGTCCCTGTGGCCGTCGTCGAGAAGGGCAAGCAGGCGGGCTCGCATCTGCTCTCGGGTGCCGTCGTCAATCCCCGCGCACTTCGTCGCCTGTTCCGCGATCGGCTGACGATGGACGACATCCCGAACTACGGAGCGATCGAGGGAGAAGCCGTCTACGTGCTGACGAAGTCGACGGCCGTGCGCATCCCGCCGCCGCCGACGATGCGCAACCACCACAACTACGTCGTCTCCGTCGCCCAGCTCGGCCGCTTTCTCGCCGAGCAGGCAGAGGGCGCGGGAGCGGCGATCCTGCCCGAGACGGACGCGCAGAAGCTCCTGGTCGCCGACGGCCGCGTGCACGGCATCCGCACGGGCGACAAGGGCCGCGGCCGCGACGGCGAGAAGCTCGGCAACTTCGAGGCCGGGTCGGACATCGCCGCGCGCATCACCGTGCTCGCCGAGGGGACCCAGGGACATCTCACGGGCGCGGCGATCTCGCGCTTCGGCCTCGAAGGTGAGAACCCGCAGGTGTGGGCGCTCGGCGTCAAAGAGGTGTGGAAGGTCGGGAAGCCTCTGCGGCACCTCGTCCACACGATGGGCTGGCCGCTCCGCAAGCGCGCGAAGTACGGCGAGTTCGGCGGCTCCTTCATCTACCCGATGGGCGACGACATGGTCTCGCTCGGCTTCGTCGCCGGGCTCGAGTACCGCGACGTCGAGTTCTCGGTCCACGACGTGCTCCAGGAGTTCAAGACCCACCGGTTCGTGCGCAAGATCCTGGCCGACGGCGAGCGGATCGGCTGGGGTGCGAAGACGATCACGGAGGGCGGCTACCACGCGCTGCCGACCCGTTTCAACGCGCCGGGCCTGCTGCTCGCGGGCGAGGGTGCGGGGCTCGTGAACGTGCCGACCCTGAAGGGCATCCACTACGCGATCGAGTCGGGGATCTTCGCGGCCGAGGCGGCCTTCAGCGCGCTCCAGCGCGGTGAAAGCCCTGCGCGGGTGGGCGCGCTCGACGGCTACGACGAGGCGCTGCGGTCGAGCTACGTGACGAAGGACCTGCACGAGGTGCGCAACATGCGCCAGGTCTTCGACAAGGGCTTCTTCATGGGCGGCGCGCTGGCGAGCGCGATGACGGTGACCAAGGGGAAGCTGCCGCCGAAGGAGTACGGCGAGCGAGCCGAACGACGCGGCCACGCTGATCCGCACCGACCGTGCGCGGAGCTATCCGGCTCCCGACGGCAAGTTGACCTTCGACAAGCTCTCGTCCGTCTTCCTCTCGGGCAACCGCACGCGCGACGACCAGCCGAATCACATTCGCGTGCAGCGCCAGGTTCCCCTCGAGCTGGCCGAGCTCTGGACGCGGATGTGCCCGGCGCACGTCTACGAGGTGGGCGACGCCGACGGCGACGGTACGGTGACGCTCGAGGTGGCGCCGTCGAACTGCGTCCAGTGCGGCGCGATCACCGCGAAGGGCGGCCGGCTGACCCCGCCCGAAGGTGGCTCGGGTCCCGAGTACACGCTGACGTAGTGGTCACCCGCGACGACGTGCTCGCGGCGGCAGAGCGGATCGCCGGCCGCGTGCACCGGACTCCCATCTTCTCCTCGGCGACGCTGGGCGAGCGCGTCTGGCTGAAGGCCGAGCTCTTCCAGAAGACCGGATCGTTCAAGGTGCGCGGCGTCCTGAACAAGCTGGCCTCCCTGTCGCCGGAGGAGAAGCGGCGCGGCGTGATCGGGATCTCGGCTGGGAACCACGCGCAGGCGCTGGCCTGGGGCGCGGCCGCAGAGGGAATCGACTGTCTCGTCGTCATGTACAGCAGCGCGAGTCCCCTGAAGGTGGCGGCGACGCTCGGCTACGGGGCAGCCGTCGACCTGGAGGCGTCCGATGCGGTCGAGGCGTTCGCGCGCCTCGACGAGCACATCGCGGTCACGGGCCGCACGCTCGTGCACCCGTTCGACGATCCGATCGTCCAGGCCGGAGCGGGAACGGTCGGCTTGGAGATCGTGGAAGCCGTTCCGGAGGTCGAGACGATCCTCGTCGCCGCCGGCGGCGGCGGTCTCGTCGCGGGGATCGCGGCCGCGGCGCCCGACCGGCGCGTGATCGCGGTCGAGCCCGAGCAGTCGACGGCGGTGCACGCGGGTCTGGCGGCCGGAGCGCCCGTGCCGGTGACGCCCGTGTCGATCGCGGACGGCCTCTCGGCCCCGTTCGCCGGCGGCAACGCCCTAGCCGCGCTGCGCGCGAACGGCGTGGAGAGCACGCTCGTCACGGAGGCGGAGATCGAGGACGCCTTCCGCTTCCTCTACGCGCGTGCGAAGCTCGCCGTGGAGCCGGCGGCCGCGACCGCACTCGTGCCCGTCTTGCGCGGCGACGTCGGCGGCTCGGTTGCCGTGGTTATCTCAGGAGGCAACGTAGCGCCCGAAATCGCCTCTGCTATCCTGGCTCCTCGATGAAGGCCGACATCCATCCCGACTACGTGCTCACGCACGTGCGCTGCTCCTGCGGCAACGAGTTCGAGACGCGGTCGACGCAGTCCGAGATCCACGTCGAGATCTGCTCGGCCTGCCACCCGTTCTACACGGGCAAGCAGAAGCTGATGGATCAGGGTGGGCGCGTCGAGCGCTTCCAGCGCCGGCTCGAGAAGGCCGGCGGCTCCCGCCGCGGCTAGCCGACAGCTTTGAGCAACTCCATCGGAGGCCAGGCCGTCCTCGAGGGCGTGATGATGCGCAGCCCGTCGAAGTGGGCGGTCGCAGTGCGCAAGCCCGACGGCGAGATCGCCGAGGTCGTTCGCGAGATCAGCTCGCCGATGGCACGCCACCGGGTCTACCGGCTCCCCGTGATCCGCGGTGTGATCGCCCTGGGCGAGTCGCTCGCGATCGGCTTTCGCGCGCTCGCCATCTCGGCCAACTACGCGGCGCAGGATCCGGAGGCGGCGGAGGGCGAAGAGGTCCAGACCGAGATCACGCGCGGTCAGATCGTCTTCTCGTTCGCGATCGCGATCGGCTTCGCGCTGATGCTGTTCAAGGTCACCCCGGCGCTGATCACGAGCTGGTTGCCGATCGACACGACGGGCGTGTTCGTCGTCGTCGAGGGCGTGATCCGCGTGTGCATCTTCCTCGTCTACCTCGTCCTGATCTCGTTCCTGCCCGACCTGCGGCGCGTCTTCCAGTACCACGCGGCCGAGCACAAGGCGATCAACGCGTACGAGGCGGGCGAGGAGCTTACGCCCGAGCGCGTCCAGAAGTTCAGCTTGATCCATCCGCGTTGCGGAACGGCGTTCTTGCTCTGGGTGATGGTGATCGGGATCTTCGTCTTCGCGTTCGTCGGGCAGCCCGCCTGGTACTGGTTGATCCTGAGCCGGATCCTGCTCCTGCCGCTGATCGCGGGAATCGCGTACGAGCTGATTCGCTTTGCGGGCAAGAACCAGGGCAATCCGATCCTGATGACGCTGCTCGCACCCGGTCTCTGGCTCCAGCGGCTGACGACGCGCCAGCCGACGCTCGACCAGATCGAAGTCTCGATCCGTGCGCTCCAGGAGGTCCTGCGCCGTGAAGGTGCGCTCGACGCCTCGGAGCGGAAGGTCGAGGTCATGGCGTGACTGGCATCGCGTGACTGGCAAGAGCTAGTGCCGCGAATCGAGCGCAGTGCGTCGGTTTCGTGGGAGGGGAACGTCGCCCGCGGCACAGGCCTGATCACGGGCGAGACGGGCTCGTTCACCGAGCTTCCGTTCTCGTTGCCCACGCGGCTCGGCGCGGTTGCCGGCAAGACGAGTCCGGAGGAGCTACTCGCCGCGGCACACGGAGGCTGTCTCTCGATGTCGCTTGCGAGCGAGCTCACGAGCGCCGGCACGCCGCCCGAACGGCTCGATGTGAGCGTGAAGGTGGTGATGGACGAGGTGCCCGGCAAGGGCCATCTCGTCATTGCGTCCGAGGCCGATGTCGTCGCGCGCGTTCCGGGGATCGACCAGGCACGCTTCGACGCGGCTGTCCGGGCCGCCGACGAGGGGTGCTCCTTCTCCGCCCTCCTCAGGGCGAGCGCCTCCGTTACGGTGCGCGCTCAGCTGCAATCGAGCTAGAGGGGGCGGAGATGGCGACGGAACGGCGGGCCGAGGTGACGTGGAACGGCGACCTGATGAGCGGGTCGGGAACGATCGACCGGGTCGGCACCGGAGCCTTCGGGCCGCTCGACGTCAGCTGGTCGGCGCGCGCGGAAGCCCCCTCCTCAGGCAAGACGAGCCCCGAGGAGCTGCTCGCCGCCGCGCATGCCTCCTGCTTCTCGATGGCGCTGGCAGGCGGTCTTGCGAAGGGCGGCAACGCCCCCGAGCAGCTCAGCACATCGGCGACCGTCACGTTCGTGCCGGGGACCGGGATCACGAAGATCGTCCTGGCGGTGCGTGGAACGGTGCCCGGACTCGACGCCGACGGCTTCCGTGAGGCGGCCGAAGCGGCGAAGACCGGCTGCCCCGTCTCGCAGGCGCTCGCCGGTGTCGGCGAGATCCTGCTGGACGCACAGCTCGACGGCTAGTCGGCCGCGACCCCGAAGCGGCTCCAGCTCCACGGCCAGTCGGCCGCGCTCTCGCAGAGCCCGGCTCGGACAGGGTTGCGGACGACGTAGAGGCACGTGGCGCGCAGATGCGCCTCGTCGCGGAGCTGCCAGAGAGCGAAGCGGTCGCCCCAGAGATGACCGCTGCGCCGATACTTCGAGTTGAAACGCGCCGCGTACACGCCGTTGACGCGGTGGAGCGCGCGCGAGAGTTGGTCGCGCCCGCCCTCGACGACCAGATGGTAGTGGTTCGGCATCAGGCAGAGCGAGAGGGCGCGTAGCTCGAGCCTGTCGACGGCCCGCCAGAGCCCGGTCAGGAACTCGCGGCCGTCGTCCCGGTCGAGGTACACCGGTCTGCGTTCGACGCCGCGCGTCGTGACGTGCCAGACCCCGTGAGCCGGGAAGACGGATCGGGGCAGCCGCGCCACCGGTCGACCTTATGACCCGGTCGCGTCTCGGACCGTCCCTGTGGAGAAGAAGTCACACAATCGTTGCACTTGGGACGGGGCCGCTCCGGACATTCGGGGGACAGTCCCCGGTCATGGCCCGAGGGGACGTGGACGGAAAGGACACGTCGGTGTCCGGCACGGGTGCCGCTTCGTTTCGCCGGGCGGCGTCGCCCGCAGCGCCTGGCACGCGGCTAGCATCGTCGTATGGCCGCCGTCGAGCAGTTGATTGCAGAGCTGGAGCGCTCCTACGAGGAAGTGCGCGAGCGCATGTCCGATCCCAGCGTCTACAACGACCACCGGGAAGCGGCGGAGGTGGGGCGGCGGCTGAAGGAGCTCGAGGGCGCGTACAAGCTCGGCCAGGAGTGGCGACAGGCGAACGCCGATCTCGAGGCTTCGAAGGCCGATCCGGAGCTCGCCTCGCTCGCCGCCGACCTGGAGTCGGACGTCGCGCGGCTCGAGGAGGAGCTCCAGCTGGCGCTCGTCGAGCGTGACCCTGCCGACGAGAAGGACGTGATCGTCGAGGTGCGCCAGGGCGTCGGTGGAGACGAGGCGGCGATCTGGGCCGGCGACGTCTACAAGATGCTGACCCGCTACGCCGAGCGGCGCGGCTACAAGACGGAGGTTCTCGGCGCCAACGAGAGCGAGACCGGTGGCTTCAAGGAGGTCGTCTTCGGCGTCAAGGGCGACGGCGCCTACTCCGTCTTCAAGTACGAAGGGGGCACGCACCGCGTCCAGCGCGTGCCGGAGACGGAGAGCCAGGGCCGGATCCACACCTCGACCGCGACCGTCGCGGTGATGCCGGAGGCCGAGGAGGTGGAGGTCGAGCTGAACGAGGCGGATCTCAAGATCGACGTGTACCGCTCGACCGGTCCAGGGGGTCAGAGCGTGAACACGACCGACTCGGCGGTGCGGATCACGCACCTGCCGACGGGAATCGTGGTCGCGATGCAGGACGAGAAGTCGCAGCTCCAGAACAAGGCGAAGGCGCTGCGCGTGTTGCGCGCCCGCCTCTACGAGGCCGAGCGGGAGCGCCGGCAGGCCGAGCTCTCCGCCACCCGCAAGTCGCAGATCGGCTCCGGCGACCGGTCCGAGAAGATCCGCACCTACAACTATCCCGACAGCCGCGTCACCGACCATCGGGTCAAGGTGACGCTGAACCTCGAGAAGGTGCTTCCGGGCGGCCTGGACGACTTCACCGACGCGCTCCAGTCGGAGGACCGGCGACGCGCGCTGGAGCCCGACGGAGCGTGACGCTGGCCCCCCTGAGCCTGGGGGAGGTGCTCCGGCGAGCGACGAGACACCTGGAGCGGACGTCGGAGACTGCGCGGCTCGACGCCGAGCTGCTGCTGGCCCACGCGCTCGAGCGGTCGCGCATCGAGCTGTACACCGATCTCGACCGTCCGCTGAACGAGCTCGAGCTCGACCGCTACCGCGAGCTCGTTGCCCGGCGCTCCCGCTGCGAGCCGGTGGCGTACATCCTCGGAGAGTGGGGCTTTCGCCGGCTGACCCTGGAGGTCGACCGGCGCGCGCTGATACCTCGGCCCGAGACCGAGATCGTCGTCGAGCGCTGTCTCGAGCGGCTGCGCGGCCTCGAGGAGCCTCACGTCCTCGACGTCGGGACCGGAACGGGTGCGATCGCCCTCGCGATAGCCGACGAGCATCCGGGTGCGCGCGTGACGGCGATCGACGCATCGGCCGACGCGCTGGCGCTCGCTCGCGAGAACGCCGCCCGAACCGGCCTGGCGGTGGAGCTGCTCGAGCACGACCTGCGGCTCGGGCTCCCCGGTGGGCCGTACGACCTCGTGGTCTCCAACCCGCCCTACGTCGCGCCGGCCGAGCTCCCTGCCCTGATGCCCGACGTCCGGGACTACGAGCCGCACGTCGCTCTCGTCGGCGAGGGCGTAACCGACGCGATCGCCGCAGCAGCGCGCGATGCGTTGCGCGCGGGCGGTTGGCTCGTGCTCGAGGTCGGAGACGGGCAGGCGGCTCATGTGTGTGCGCGGCTCGACGAGCTCGGCTACGAGGAGATCCGGGCGACCGCCGACCTCACCGGCCGGGAGCGCGTCGTCGAGGGAGCCCTCTGAGCTCCGACGTCGATCTCGCCGTGACGGCGATCCAGGCTGGGAAGCTCGCCGTCATTCCCGCCGACACCGTCTACGGCCTCGCCGCGGCGCCGGACGAGCAGCCGGCGCGCCGACTGTACGAGGCGAAGGGTCGCGACGCGCGCCAACCGACCGCGCTCGTCGCCTCCGACGTGGCGCTGCTCCTGGAGCGCATCCCGGAGCTCCGGGGACGCTCGGAGCGCATCATCCGCGCGCTCCTTCCCGGCTCGTACACGCTCGTGCTGCCGAACCCGGCGCAACGCTACCGCTGGCTGACCGGCGCCACCCCCGACGTGCTCGGCGTGCGTGTGCCCGAGTTGGCCGGGGCTGCCCGCGAGTTGCTCGACCGCGTCGGAGCGCTGACGGCGACGAGCGCGAATCTTCCCGGCGGCACCGACCCGCGCACCCTCGACGAGGTGCCCGCCGAGATCCGCGACGCGGCCGATGCGCTGCTCGACGGAGGAGAGCTGACCGGAACGCCGTCGACGGTGCTCGATTTCACCGCCGCGGAGCCGCGCATCCTGCGCGAGGGTGCCGCGTCGGCCGCAGACGCGCTGCGGCTCGTCGCCCGGCTGCTCTAGCATCCGGTCGATGGCCTCGATCGCCGCGTCGCTCGACCAGCTCCGGCAGGCCGGCCTTGCCGACATCGACCCCGAGATCGCCGACCTGCTCGGACGCGAGGTCGAGCGGCAGCGCTCGCAGATCGAGCTGATCGCCTCCGAGAACTTCACCTGGCCGTCCGTGCTCGAGGCCCTCGGCTCGGTGCCGACGAACAAGTACGCCGAGGGCTACCCGGGCAAGCGCTACTACGGCGGCTGCGAGGTCGTCGACGAGATCGAGCAGCTCGCGATCGACCGTGCGAAGTCGCTCTTCGGCGCCGAGCACGCGAACGTCCAGCCCCATGCGGGGGCGCAGGCCAACATGGCCGCGTACTTCGCGCTCCTCCAGCCCGGCGACACGATTCTCTCGCTCCGGCTCGACCACGGCGGCCACCTGACGCACGGCCTGAAGGTCAACTTCTCGGGCCGGCTGTACACGATCGTCCACTACGGCGTCTCGCGCGAGACCGACGTGGTCGACTACGACGAGGTGCTCGGGCTCGCGAAGGCGCACCGGCCCAAGCTGATCGTCTGCGGCGGCTCCGCCTACCCCCGCACCGTCGACACGGCCGAGTTCCGCCGGATCGCGGACGAGGTCGACGCGCTCCTGATGTGCGACATGGCGCACTTCTCCGGGCTCGTCGCCGCGGGGCTGCACCAGAACCCCGTCGAGCACTGCGACGTCGTCACGTCGACGACGCACAAGACGCTGGCCGGCCCCCGTGCGGGCTTCGTGCTCTGCCGCGAGGAGCACGCACAGGCGGTCGACCGCGCGGTCTTCCCCGGGATGCAGGGCGGACCGCTCGAGCACGCGATCGCGGCGAAGGCTGCGTGCTTCCGGATCGCCGGCACCGAGGCGTTCCGGGAGTATCAAACCCAGGTGCGTGCGAACGCCGACGCGCTCGCCGACGAGCTGCTCGCCGGCGGCCTCGACGTCCTCACCGGCGGCACCGACACGCATCTGCTCCAGCTCGATCTGCGCGGCACCGAGTGGACCGGCAAGGACGCCGAGGAGCGCCTCGACGAGGTGAAGCTGACCGTGAACCGCAACACCGTGCCCTTCGACGAGCGGCCGCCGACGATTGCCTCGGGCGTCCGGATCGGCACGCCCGCGGCGACGATGCGCGGCTTCGACGAGGACGACTTCCGCGAGGTCGGCAGCGTGATCGCGGGGGCGCTCGCGGACGGCGCCGACATCGGAGCACTCGCCGCGCGGTCGATCGCGCTCTGCGAGAAGCGGCCGCTCTATCCGGGCTTCCGCGGCTACGCGAGCTACGCGAGCAGCGTAGGCTCGACGGAGCCGCCGGGAGCGGAGGTGCCGGCTTTGCCGGCGCCAGAGCGGGAATGAGCACGGTCACGGGCGCTGCGAACGTCACGGAGGTCAGGCATCCGCTGGTGCAGCACAAGCTCGGACTGTTGCGCGACACCTCGACCGACACGCAGATGTTCCGGCAGCTCGTCAACGAGCTGACGCTGCTGCTCACCTACGAGGCGACGAAGGATCTCGCCACGGAGGACTTCGAGATCTCGACGCCGCTCGAGCGAACGACCGCCCAGCACATCTCCGGCAAGAAGGTCGCCGTCTGCCCGATCCTGCGCGCGGGCGTCGGGATGCTCGACGGCGTGCTCTCGCTGATCCCCGTCGCGCGGGTCGGCTTCATCGGCCTGTACCGGAACGAGGAGACGCTCGAGCCGGTCGAGTACTACGTGAAGCTGCCGAACGACATCTCCGAGCGGGACGTGATCCTGCTCGACCCGATGCTCGCGACGGGCAACTCGACCGCGGCCGCGGTGGCGACGGTCAAGGCGGCCGGTGCCACGTCGATTCGCCTGATCGCGCTGATCGCGGCGCCCGTGGGGATCGAGCGGATCCATCGCGAGCACCCCGAGGTCTCGATCGTCGTCGCCGGGATCGACCGGGAGCTGAACGAGAAGGGCTACATCGTGCCCGGCCTCGGGGACGCAGGCGACCGCCTGTACGCCACGAAGTAGGGCGCAGCCCATGCCCCAGGAGCTGCGCGACAACCCCGAGGTGCTGTACGGGTTCGCGGTGGCGCTGCTGATCGTGATCCTCCTGACGCCGGCGGTGGGCGGGATGGCGCGGCTGCTCGGGGTCGTCGACCAGCCCGAGCGGCGGCGGCTGAACGTCAACCCGATCCCGCGGCTCGGCGGGATCGCGATCTTCTTCGGCATCTTCGTGCCCGCGCTCGCGTTCCTCGAGCTGGGCCCGGAGACCCGGGGTGTCCTCCTCGGCGCGGCCGTCGCGACCGTCGTCGGGGCAATCGACGACTTCCGCGTGCTGAAGCCCGGCCGCAAGCTCGCCGGCCAGATCGTCGCGGCGGCGATCCCGCCCTTCTTCGGCGTCTGGATCGACCACTTCACCTTCCCGTTCCTCGGCGCCGTCGACCTGCCGGCCGCGGTCGGCGTGCCGCTGACGATGCTCTGGATCGTCGCGGTCATGAACATGGTCAACTTCCTGGACGGCCTCGACGGGCTCGCAGCGGGCGTGTGCGGTATCTCCGCCGCCACCTATGCCGTGCTGGCGCTCTCGCTCGGGAAGACGGACCCCGCCATCCTCTCCGCGATCGTCGCCGGCGCGTGCCTCGGCTTTCTCCGCCACAACTTCTTCCCGGCCCGGATCTTCATGGGGGACTCGGGCGCGCTCACGCTCGGGTTCCTGCTCGCCGCCGTCTCCGTGCAGGGGCTGTTGAAGACCGCGTCGACGATCGTGCTCTTCCTACCGTTGCTCGTCCTCGCCGTGCCGATCCTGGACACGTCGTTCGTCGTGGCGCGTCGGCTCAAGCACGGCGAGCGGCTCTCGGCGCCCGACCAGGCGCACCTGCACTTCCGCTTCCTGCGCCGCGGGTTCTCCCAGCGGCGCGCGACGGTGACGATGTGGGTGTGGTGCGCGACGCTTGCCGTCGCGGCCCTGGCGACGCGCTTCATTCCCTTCCGAGCCGGGGGCGAGTGGCACCTCTGGGAGACGCTCGCCTTCGCGGGGATCGTGATGCGTCGCCCTCGGCGTCTCGGTCTACGTCGTCTACCTGCTCGAGATCGTGAAGCTCGCGAACCCGCGGCTGCGGCGCCAGGCACGACGAGCTCGGACGAGCGCTCCGGACGCGACTCACAGACGTCAGAGTGCAGCGATCGTACAAAGTGGGCGATTTCCCGCAAAGAACGCCGATTTGAGCTGTCACAATGTCGGGCGCTGCTTTGGTATGCTGGCCGCGCATGGAGCCCGCTTCGCTCTCGGTCGAACTTCAGCCTCGCAGGTGCCGGCTCCGTCCTGATCGGGACGACTTTGGCGGTGATCGCGATCTGCGCGGCGATCGGCTGGGCCGCCGGGTCGACGGCCTGGGGCTTCCTCGTCGGGGCGATCCTCGGCATCCCTGCGGGGATCGCGTTCACGATCCTGCGCTACGGGGACGTCCGTTGATGCCCGGGGCCTTCAGCACGCCGCGGCCGATCCCGAGCCAGACTCCCGCGCTGCTCGCCGGAGCCGCGGTCGTCGGGCTTGCACTGCCGATCTTCGTCGCCGCCGGGCTGGCCGCTCGCCGGCTGGCTCGTCGGCGGGGTCCTCTGGGCGGCGTCACGGCTCCTCGCCGCCCTACTGACGCGGCTGCGGCCCGGCGACGGTAACCTCGCCGCCGGTGGAGTGGTGGGCTTCGGCATGACCTTTCGGGCCATTGCGGTGATGGTTGTCATCGTCGTGCTCGCAGCGACCGACCCACAGCTCGCGCTGGCCGCGACCCTCGTGTACGCCCTCGCCTACACGCTCGAGCTCGGTGTCTCGCTGGCGCTCTACTTCGGTGGCGGGGCCTCCAATGCTTAGGCGCTCGCTCGCGCTCGCGCTGACACTGCTGCTGACGCTGCCGGCGTCGGTGGCGCTCGCCTCCTCCGCGGAGGGCGACGAGGAGGAGTTCAACCCGGAGCACGACTTCGAGATCGGCGAGTGGATCCCGATCCACCTCGGTCCGCTCGACCTCTCGATCAACAAGGCGGTCGCGTACCTGATGCTCGCCACCGTGTGCACGATCGCGATCGGGCTGCTGATCATGCGCGTGAAGGTCGGCTCGAAGAACGATCCGCAGCGGCGCCAGGCAGTCGGCGAGCTGGTCTACGAGATCGCCCAGACGCAGGTCGCGGAGCAGGGCCTGCCGCACAAGTCGATCCGGCTCTGGTTCCCGTACGTCGCGTCGCTGATGCTCTTCATCTGGGTGATCAACATGCTCGGCTTCATCCCGCTGCCGCTCTCGAACGAGACGTTCGAGCTCTTCGGCATCGAGCTGCCGACGCTTGCGGTCTACGCCGCCACGTCCTCGATCTCGGTCACGCTCGCGCTCGCGCTGATGACCTTCGTCTTCACCCACGTCGAGGGGATCCGCCACAACGGCCCGGTCAAGTACTTCAAGAGCTGGATCCCGGACGTGCCCAAGGCGCTCTACCCGCTGATCGTGCCGCTCGAGATCCTCGGCCAGTTCATGCGCCTGATCAGCCTGAGCGTCCGTCTCTACGCGAACATGCTCGCCGGCCACATGCTGATCCTCACCTTCATCGGCCTGATCTTCGTGCTCGGGAACCTCGCGGTCGCCGCATTCGCGATCCCGTTCGCGACGGCCTTCTACCTCTTCGAGGTCGTGATCGTCGTCTCGATCCAGGCGTTCATCTTCGCTGCGCTCTCAGCCATCTACATCGGCTCGGCCATCGAGCCGGGACACTAAGGAGGCTCCACCGAATGTTCACCCTGCTCGCTCAGGAAGCCGCGTCGAACGTCGACGCCGGCAAGGCGATCGCGCTCGCGCTCGGCATCGGTCTCGGCTCGCTCGGCGCCGGGATCGGGATCGGCAACATCTTCGGCTCGATGATCCAGGCGGTCGCACGCCAGCCCGAGCTGCGCGGAGAGCTCACGGGCATCCAGTGGCTCGGCTTCGCGCTGACCGAGGCCGTCGTCTTCTACGGCCTGATCGGCGGCCTGCTCGCCTACGTCCTGGTCTAGCGCATGATCGCCGCTGCCTCAGCCATGCTCGTCGCGGCCTCGCCGCTGATCGACGTCGTCCCGGGTCTGATGATCTGGACGCTCGTCTGCTTCGGGATCACCTTCTTCGTCCTGCGCAAATACGCGTTCGGGCCGATCCAGAAGACGATCGACGAGCGGCGCGAGCGCATCCGCTCCTCCGTCGAGGAGGCCGAGCATGCGCGCGCCGAGGCCCGGCGGCTGCTCGAGGAGCACAAGCAGCTGATCGGCCAGGCGAAGAACGAGGCGGGCGGGATCCTCGCGGAGGCGCGCAAGGTGGCCGACTCGCAGCGCGACCGCGCCCGCGAGGAGATCGAGGCAGACCGGCAGCGACGGCTCGAGGACACGCGCAAGCAGATCGAGGCCGAGACGGCGCGCGCGCTCGAGCAGATCCGCTCCGAGGTCGCCGACCTGACGCTGATCGCCACGTCCAAGGTGACCGGCAAGGTGCTCGACCGCGACGACCACCGCAAGCTGATCGACGACGCGATCGGCGACCTCGACTTCTCCGCGCTCGAGGCGCAGAAGAGCTAGATGGCAGTCGCGCACCGCATGTACGCGCGCTCGCTCTTCCAGGCGGCGCGGGACCAGGACAAGCTCGACGTCGTCAACCGCGAGCTCGGCGAGTTCGCGGCCGCGATCGCCGACGTGCCGCAGCTGCGCAACGTGCTCTCGAACCCCGAGCTCGATGCCGCCGACAAGGCGGCCGTGCTCGGCGAGATCCTCGGCGACGCGGACGAGCTGACCCGCAACTTCGTCCTGCTCGTGACCGAGAAGGGCCGCGCGACCGAGCTCGAGGAGATCTACCGCGAGCTCGAGGCGCTCGTCGCCGCGGAGCAGCGCCGGCTGACCGTCGAGCTGACGACGGCCTACGAGCTCTCGGACGACGAGGCGGATTCGATCCTGAAGAAGATCGAGGCGGCCTCGGGCCGCGGCGTCGAGGCCATCCGCAAGGTCGATCCCTCGCTGATCGGCGGCATCGTGCTGCAGGCCGGCTCGATGCGCGTGGACGCGAGCATCAAGGGCCGGCTCGACAGACTTCGACATGAGCTCGTGACGAGGAACTAAGGAGAACACGTGAAGCTACGCCCCGAAGAGATCACCTCGATCCTGAAGTCCCGGATCGAGGACTACGACGTCCAGTCCGACCTCTCCGAGGTCGGCACCGTGCTGCAGATCGGCGACGGGATCGCCCGTGTGCACGGGCTCGAGAACTGCATCGCGCTCGAGCGGCTCGAGTTCGAGCACGGCGTCGTCGGCATCGCCTTCAACCTCGAGGAGGACAACGTCGGCGTCGCGCTCTTCGGCGAGTGGCAGGAGGTCAAGGAGGGCGAGCCGGTTCGCCGGACGGGCTCCGTCGTCAGCATCCCCGTGGGCGAGGCGATCCTCGGCCGCGTGGTCGACCCGCTCGGCCAGCCGCTCGACGGTGCCGGCACGATCGACACCACCGAGCGCCGCCCGCTCGAGTTCAAGGCCCCGGGAGTCGTCGAGCGCCAGCCCGTGAAGGAGCCGCTGCAGACCGGGATCAAGGCGATCGACGCGATGACGAACGTCGGCCGCGGGCAGCGCGAGCTGATCATCGGCGACCGCGGCACCGGCAAGACCGCCGTCGCGATCGACGCGATCCTGAACCAGAAGGGCAACGACGTCATCTGCATCTACGTCGCGATCGGGCAGAAGGGCTCGACGATCGCGCAGGTCTACGAGCGCCTGAAGGACGAGGGCGCGATGGACTACACCGTGATCATCTCGGCCGCCGCGCACGAGGCGGCGCCGATCAAGTGGATGGCGCCGTTCGCGGGCGCCGCCATGGGCGAGTACTTCCTCTACAACGGCAAGCACGCGCTGATCGTCTACGACGACCTGACGAAGCACGCCGACGCCTACCGGCAGCTCTCGCTGCTGCTGCGCCGCCCGCCGGGCCGCGAGGCCTATCCGGGCGACGTCTTCTACCTGCACTCGCGGCTGCTCGAGCGCGCCTGCAAGCTGAGCGACGAGCTCGGCGGCGGCTCGCTGACCGCGCTGCCGATCATCGAGACGCAGGCCGGCGACATCTCCGCGTACATCCCGACGAACGTGATCTCGATCACGGACGGACAGATCTTCCTCGAGTCCGACCTCTTCTACTCCGGCGTCCGCCCGGCGATCAACGTCGGCACCTCGGTGTCGCGCGTCGGCGGCTCGGCGCAGACGAAGGCGATGAAGAAGGTCGCCGGCCGCCTGCGCCTCGAGCTCGCGCAGTACCGCGAGCTGGAGGCGTTCTCGCAGTTCGGCTCGGAGCTCGACGCGGCGACGCAGAAGACGCTCGCGCGCGGCGAGCGGATGGTGGCGACGCTGAACCAGCCGCAGTACAAGCCGTGGCCGCACAACGAGCAGGTGGTCGCGCTCTACGCAGGCATCAACGGCTTCCTCGACGAGGTGCCGCCGGCGCAGGTGTCGCGCTTCCAGGACGAGCTGCGCGAGCACCTGCGCGCCGAGGGCTCGATCTACAAGGAGATCGACGACACGAACGACCTCGGCGACGAGCTGACGCCGAAGCTCGACGAGGAGCTGAAGAAGTTCGTCTCGAACTTCAACATCGAGGACGAAGGCGGTCTCGTCTAGACTCGATGGCCTCGGTTCAGGACCTGAAGCGCCGAGTCCGCTCGGTCAAGAACACGCGCAAGATCACGAAGGCGATGGAGCTCGTCGCCTCGGCCAGGCTGCGCCGCGCGCAGACCCGGATCGAGGCGATGCGTCCGTACGCCGAGACGATGCGCGAGCTGATCGCCGGCGTCGGGCGCGCGAGTGCGTCCGTGCGCGGCCTGCCGCTCCTCCAGCAGCGGGACGAGGTGAAGACCGTCGCGGTCGTCGCGCTCACCGGCGACCGGGGCCTCGCAGGCCCGTTCAACGCGCAGATCCTCCGCCGGGCGTTCTCGCTCGAGCGCGAGCTGCGCGGCGAGGGTGTGGAGGTCCGCTTCGTCGCGATCGGCAAGAAGGGGCGCTCGCACCCTCGCGTTCCGCCGCTACGAGGTGGCCAGCGAGTTCGTCGGCTTCACCGACCGCCCGGCGTACTCGGACGCTCAGGCGATCGCACACGCCGTGGCCGAGCTCTACACCTCGGGCGAGGTCGACCGCGTCGTGCTCGTCTACAACGCCTACGAGTCGCCGCTCGTGCAGCGCGTCACCGAGCAGGACCTGCTGCCGATCTCCGCGGACATCCTCGAGACCGACGAGGAGGAGCGTCGGGACGACGCCCTGCGGGGCGACTTCATCTTCGAGCCGGAGCCGGAGGAGATCCTGGCGCGGCTACTGCCCGTCTACCTCGAGACGCAGGTCTACCGGGCGCTGCTCGAGTCGGCGGCCTCCGAGCAGGGCGCGCGGATGACGGCGATGCGCAACGCGTCGAAGAACGCCGGCGAGCTGATCGACGGGCTGACGCTGCAGATGAACCGCGCGCGGCAGGCCGAGATCACCCAGGAGATCCTCGAGGTCGTCGCCGGAGCGGAGGCGCTGACGTGAGCTCTCGCCAACAAAATCGGACCCGGGTCGTCTAAGCTCCAGCCGTGGCCACTCCGACCAAGCAGCCAGAGCTGCTGCCCGCAGGAACCGGGATGACGGGCGGCATCGCGCTCGACGCGGAGGGGACATTTGGGGAGCCCGAGGCGGTCAAGGCTCGCGGCTACTGGGAGCAGATCTGGCGCCGCTTCAAGCGCGACCGCGTCGCGATCGCGAGCATCTTCTTCCTCATCCTGCTCGTGCTCGCCGTCTACCCCGGCGCCTGGCTGGCCGAGCGGCTGGTCGGCCACGGGCCTGACGACATCTTCACGGACGGCATCGACGAGGGCTTCCTCCCGGTCGGCCCGATGAGCAGCGTGACCAACTTCGAGACGGGCGAGTCGCAGCTGCTGATCCTCGGCGCCGACGGCTCGCTGGGCCGCGACCTCTTCCTGCGCCTGCTCTACGGTGGCCGCGTCTCGCTGCAGGTCGCGTTCTTCTCGACCTTCCTCGTGATGATGATCGGCGTGACGCTCGGCGCGGTCGCAGGCTACTTCCGCGGCTGGCTGGACACGGTCGTCTCGCGCCTGACGGAGATCACGATGGCCTTCCCGGCCCTCCTCTTCGCGATCGCGCTCGCGAGCACGGTCGGCCCGCAGCTGAACGACGTCACGTTCGGCGGGCTGCTCGGCGAAGGCGTCGTCACGCTGATCCTCGTCTTCACGCTCTTCGGCTGGTTCTACCCGGCCCGGATCATCCGCTCCAAGGTGCTCTCGCTGCGCGAGAAGGAGTTCGTCGAAGCCGCGCTGATGACCGGTGCCAGCGACTGGCGCATCATCAAGTCGCACCTGCTGCCGCACCTCGTCGCGCCGATCATCGTCTACTCGACGCTGATCGTCGCCGGCTTCGTCCTGGGCGAGGCCGCCCTCTCGTTCCTCGGCGTCGGGATCCAGGCGCCCACGTCGAGCTGGGGCAACCTGCTCACGGGCGCGCAGGACTACTACACGAACACGCCGCTCTTGATGGTGTGGCCGGGCCTCTGCGTCATCTTCACGACGCTCGCGTGCAACCTGCTCGGCGACGGCCTCCGCGACGCGTTCGACCCGCGCAGCCGGCTCTAGTCGCAGCGAGCGCGGGCAAAGCCCGGGCTCGCGCGTAGTCAAGAGCTGCGGAGGCATGGTCGAGCCATGCCTCCGGCAAGACCCCTGAAGGAGGCCGCGTTCGCGGCCTCAGCTGCCGATAGGGAGACGCTTGCCTGCCTGACGCTCACGGTTGTAACTGAGAGTCGCGGCAACCGCGCCTCAACCTTTTCTACGCGGGCCGCTAACAAACTCGCAACCGCGCCGTCCTACAAGCGGGGCCGAATTCGTCCCCGGGCTCGGCGCCACCGCCGGGTCGTCATCGAAAGGAGTGAGATGAAGCGACGTATTTGGGCCTCGGTCGGGATGACCGTCATGGGCTCGGCGCTGCTCGTCGCCACCATGTTTGCCGGTACGGCAGCAGGCGGCACGGCGGCAACGGATGCCAAGGCAGGGGGAACGCTGCGGATCGTCAGCACCAGCGACTTCGACTATGTCGATCCCGCGCTGTCCTACTTCAGCCATTCGTGGAACATGATGGCTGCGACGCACTTGCAGCTCATGTACTACCCGCACGTCGAGGGTCCCGACCGGTCGCCGGCTCGCCCCGATGGCGGCACAGGGCTTCCCGCGTGTCTCGAACGGCGGCAAGACCTACACGTTCACGGTCAAGCGCGGCTTCAAGTTCTCGAACGGCACCAACGTGACCGCGGCGAACTTCAAGCGGGCCTTCGATCGTGGCAAGAGCAAGGCGATGGTCTCGCCGGCGTCCTCGTTCCTCGATGACGTCGCCAGCTATCGCACGGTCGGCGCCTACGGGTTCCAGGTCACGCTGAAGAAGGTCGCTCCGGACTTCCTGGCCCGGATGTCGATGATGTTCTTCTCCGCGGTGCCGACGAACACGCCGTTCAACAAGGACGGCATCAAGGCGCCGGTCGTCTCGGCCGGCCCGTACTACCTCAAGGAGTGGAACACGAAGACGTCCGCTCTGGTCGTGCGGAACCCGCACTGGAAGAACGGCGCCCAGCCGTTCAAGTCGCTGGGCTTCGCCAACAACATCAACGAGTTCCGCTGGATCGTCGGGCCCGCCCCGGCCACGCAGCGGCTGATGTGTGAGCGCGGCGAGGCCGACCTCTGCTCGTTCCCGCCGGCTCAGGCCAAGGAGCTCGCAGATGCCCACGGCATCAACAAGTCGCGCTTCTTCGTGAAGTCCCAGACGACGCTCTGGTACCTCGTGATGAACAACTCGCGCGGCATCTTCCAGAACAACCTGAAGCTGCGTCAGGCCGTGTCGCACGCAATCGACCGGCGCTTCATGGTCGCCCAGCACGGCTACCTGGCCGGTCAGCGCACCGACCAGTTCCTGCCGTACTCGATGCCCGGCTTCAAGAACTTCAACATCTACTCGTTGAAGGGACCGAACTACAACAAGGCGAAGTCGCTGGCCAACGGCCAGACTCGTGACGGCAAGGCCGTGATGTACACGTTCAACGTGGCTCAGGGCCCGCCGATCGCACAGTCGGTGCAGTTCAACCTGAAGCAGATCGGGATCGACGTGGAGATCCGCCAGCTCGACCGCGTCGTCCAGCACGAGAAGGCTGCCGTTCGTGGCGAGCCGTTCGACCTGACCCTCGAGGGTTGGGGCATGGACTACCCGGATCCGTCCAACTTCATCAACGTCCTGCTGGACGGGCGCCGGATCCAGGCCGACCACAACGTCAACGTCTCGTACTTCAACAACGCGGCGATGAACAAGCCGCATGGACAAGGCCAACTCGACGGCCGGCCAGGCGCGCCTCGACGCGTACGCCCAGCTCGACCGTGACCTCATGCGGGATCACGCACCGGTGGCGCCGTACATCTCGACCAACGCTCGGATCTTCACGAGCAACACCGTCGGCTGCTACGCGTACACCTCGATCCAGGGCTCGCTCCTTACGAACATCTGCAAGAAGTAATGGAGCTCAGCTGAACGAAACGCACGTGGGAGGGGCACCGTTCGCGGTGCCCCTCCCAAGACTTCCGCTCATCGAACGAAAAACCCTTAAGCTGACCCACACTCAATGTTCCAGTACCTGATCCGACGGCTCCTCTGGGCATGCGTGCTCTTCCTGGCCGTCACGATGGTCACGTACGTGATCTTCTTCCTCGTGCCGGCCAGCCCGGCGCGCCTCGCCGCCGGCCAGTCCGCCACTCCGGAGCGCGTCGCGGAGGTGGAGGAGTTCCTGGGGCTCAACGACCCCATCTACGTCCAGTACGGGAGCTTCCTCAAGCGGCTCGTGCTCGAAGGCTCGCTCGGCCAGTCGTTCGTCACCCGGCAGTCCGTGAACGAGGAGATCTTTCGCGCCGCGCCGATCACCGCGTCGCTCGTCTTCGGCGGGATGATCATGGTGTTGCTGGTCGCGATCCCGCTCGGCATCTTCTCGGCTCTGCGGCCCCGGTCGTTACTCGACCGCGCGGCGATGACGTACGTCCTCATCGGCATCTCCCTGCCCTCGTTCTGGATCGGGCTCGTGCTCTCGTACTTCATCGGCTACAAGTGGGGGTTGACGCCGATCGCCGGCTACTGCGAGGTCGTCTCGATCCCGGAGGCCGCCGTCTGCGGCGGCTTCACCGACTGGGCCTACCGGATGATCCTGCCCTGGGCGACGCTCTCGATCGTCGTCGCAGGCACCTACGTCCGCTTCGTGCGGGCCGAGGTGATGGAGACGATGAACCAGGACTACGTGCGCACCGCGCGCGCCAAGGGCGCGCCCGAGCGCCAGGTGATGCGCTCGCACATCCTCCGCAACGCGATGCTGCCGGTCGTGACGATGATCGGCATGGACATCGGCATCCTGCTCGGCGGCTCGATCCTGATCGAGACGGTGTTCGGGCTGCCCGGCCTCGGCGGAACCGCCTTCGAGTCGATCTCGCGCTTCGACCTGCCGACGCTGCAGGGCGTCGTCATCTTCGGCGCGATCGCGATCATCATCTTCACGCTGATCGTCGACCTCCTGTACGCCTGGATCGACCCGCGAATCCGGCTCTCCTAAACTGTAGCCTTCCCTCGCATGGCACCTCTTCTCGAAGTCCGTGACCTGCGGACGCAGTTCACCACGGACGACGGCCTGCTCCAGGCGGTCGACGGCGTCAACTTCAGCGTCGAGCCGGGCCAGGTGCTCGGGCATCGTCGGCGAGTCGGGCTGCGGCAAGAGCGTCACGTGCCTCACGATCATGGGCCTGAACGAGAAGCGCTCCACGGTCTCGACCGGCGAGGTGCTCTTTCGCGGCGAGGACCTGCTGAAGGCGTCCCCGCGGCGCCTCCGCGAGGTGCGCGGGAACGACATCGCGATGATCTTCCAGGACCCGATGACCTCGCTCAACCCGGTGCACACGGTCGGCCAGCAGCTCGTCGAAGCCGTCACGCTGCACCGCGACGTCTCGCGCAAGGAGGCGCGCGCGCGGGCGCTCGAGCTGCTCGAGGCCGTGCGCATCCCCCGCGCCGAGCGGCGCATCGACGACTACCCGCACCAGTTCTCGGGCGGCATGCGGCAGCGCGTGATGATCGCGATGGCCCTGATCAACTCGCCCGACCTGCTGATCGCCGACGAGCCGACGACGGCGCTCGACGTGACCACCCAGGCTCAGATCCTGGAGCTCCTGAAGCAGCTCCAGAAGGACTTCGGCACCGCGATCATCATGATCACCCACGATCTCGGCGTCGTCGCGGAGACCTGCGACGACGTCGTCGTCATGTACTCGGCCAAGGTCGTGGAGCACGCCGAGGTGGACGAGATCTTCGAGCGCCCGCAGCACCCCTACTCGTGGGGGCTGATGGGCTCGCTGCCGCGGCTCGAGGTCGTCGTCGACCGGCTCCAGCAGATCCCCGGTCAGCCGCCCTCGTTGCTGAACCCGCCGAACGGCTGTCGCTTCCACCCGCGCTGTCCCTACACGATGGCCGTGTGCAAGGACACGGTTCCCGTGCTGGCGGAGGTTCCAGGCGACGTCTTCCACGAGCAGGCCTGCCACCTCGACCCGGCCACGAAGGAGCGCGAGGCCGCGAAGCTCCTGGCCACCGTCGGCGTGGTGCGCTCGTGAGCGAGCCCGGCGTCAGCGAGCAGGCTGCCCCGCCGATGGAGGTCACGGGCGACGAGCTGCTCGTCGTCGACGGCCTGAAGAAGTACTTCCCGATCACCCGCGGGATCATCTTCCAGAAGGCCGTCGCCGCCGTGAAGGCGGTGGACGGTGTCTCGTTCTCGCTCCAGCCGGGGGAGACGCTCGGGATCGTCGGTGAGTCCGGCTGCGGCAAGTCGACCCTCGTCCGCTGCATCCTCAAGCTGCTCGAGCCGAGCGAGGGCAAGATCGTCTTCCAGGGCGAGGACATCACGAAGCTCTCGCGCAAGGACATGCGCGCGCGCCGCCGCGACATGATGATGGTGTTCCAGGATCCGTACGCGTCGCTGAACGCGCGCAAGCGAGTCGGCTTCATCGTCGGCGAGGTGCTCGAGATCCACGGCATCGGCACGCCGGCGGAGCGGAAGCGGCGGGTGCAGGAGCTGCTCGAGATCGTCGGCCTGAACCCGGAGCACTACAACCGCTTCCCGCACGAGTTCTCGGGTGGGCAGCGCCAGCGGATCGGCGTGGCGCGCGCGCTCGCGATCAACCCGAAGCTGATCCTCTGCGACGAGCCGGTCTCCGCGCTCGACGTCTCGGTGCAGGCGCAGATCCTGAACCTGCTCAAGGACCTGCAGAAGGAGTTCGGGCTCAGCTACGTCTTCATCGCGCACGACCTGAACGTCGTCCGGCACATCTCCGACCGCGTGATGGTGATGTACCTCGGCAAGGCCGTCGAGGTCGCGCCGCGCGAGGAGCTGTACGCCAACCCGAAGCATCCGTACACCGGAGCGCTCCTCTCGGCCGTCCCGATCCCGAACCCGGCGCTCGGCCGCCTGCGCAACCCGATCCTGCTCGAAGGGGACGTGCCGAACCCGATCAACCCGCCTTCGGCCTGCAACTTCCACCCGCGCTGCCCCAAGTTCCACGAGGGTCACTGCGACGTGGAGACACCTCCGCTCGAGACGATGGGGCCGGAGCATCTCGTCGCGTGTCACTACCCGCTCGAGCATTCGCCGCTCGAGTCGGTGACCGCGGCCGTGCGCTAAGTGCTCGTCGCGGCCGCGCGCCGGTTCGCCGTCCTGCTGGCGGTGCTGGCGGGTATCACGGCCGGGATCTCGCTGCTCGCCGCGCTCGCCTTCGGTGCGTCGGCCGGCGCCGCGGTGCCGCGAGGGCTGTACGTGGTCGGCTGCTTCTTGCTGCTCGTCGGCGTGTTCTCCGGCATCCGTGGGCCGGTACGACCGAAGGGCGGCGACGAGGGCCGGGACGCCGTCGGCGGGATGTTCGGGATCGGAGTCTTCGCGCAGGGGATCCGGACGGCGAGCTTGGACGAGCGTCGGGACGCGCGCGCCACGAGCTGGCTCTTCCTCAGCCTCGGCCTGGCGCTGATCGTGCTCGGCGTCGCGGCGGACGGACGGACCTCGCTGCTGGGCTAGCTCGTCGGCGATCGAACCGTCGCCCAAAAATCGTTTGCATCGAGCTACGATGCGGGTGTACCGCTAACTCGTGGGCGCCGTTTGCGTCTCAGAGGTTGTGACCACGCAGCACACCGTTTCGTGCGAGGAGATGCGCACCCTGGTTTCGTGCCGGCTCGACGGTGCGATCTCGCAGTTCGAGATCGCGCTCGTCGCCGCTCACCTGCGTCAGCTGTCCGGAGTGCGCCGCCTTCGAGGCCGAGGCCGGCGCGTTCACCGCGTTGCTTCGCGTCTGCCCGACCGGTGCCGGTTCCGCGCCAGATCACGCTTCCCCGCGTTGCCCTACCGCCGGCACCTCCGGGTCGCCCGGGGAGCCGCTGCCACAGCCGCCGCTGCCATCGCTGCCGCCGCGATCGGCGGGTCGGGAACGCTCTCCGACAGCGCGCAGGTCCCGGCACCCGCCAACGACGCCGTCCGCACGGCGGTGCCGGCCGTCGTCGCGCCGCGGCTCGTATCGCTGCAGGAGCTCTACCGCGAGGATCTGTCCCAAGGTCTCATCCCGGTTCTGCCCGCGAGCCAGGACGAGAGTCTCGGCGCGGTCAAGCCCGTCCTGCCGGCGGGCAACGTCTAAGCGCCGACGTGAGTCTGAGCGGCGGGACGACGGGGCTTTCGGCTCGGACTAGACTCGGCGAGATGAGGGCCGGCGAGCTGACGACGGACGTGGAGCTGGAGCGGGCGCGCGAGGTCGCGGACCGCTTCATGGCCAACGTCGAGACCGTCGTGCACGGCAAGCACGACGAGATCCGACTCGTCCTCGCAGCTCTTGCCTGCAAGGGCCACGTGCTCTTCGAGGACGTTCCCGGCACGGCGAAGACCGTCCTCGCCCGCACCGTCTCCGGCTCGATCGAGGGCGCGATCGGCCGGCGCATCCAGTGCACGCCCGATCTTCAGCCCTCCGACGTCACGGGGCTCGCCGTCTACGACCAGCGGACCCGCGACTTCGAGTTCCGGCCGGGGCCGATCTTCGCGAACGTCGTCCTCGTGGACGAGATCAACCGGGCGATGCCGAAGACGCAGTCCGCACTGCTCGAGGCGATGGGAGAACGGCAGGTGACGGTCGACGGCGTCACCCGAGCCGTGCCGGAGCCGTTCCTCCTGCTCGCGACCGAGAACCCGATCGAGTACGAGGGCACGTTCCCGCTGCCCGAGGCGCAACTCGACCGCTTCTTCCTGCGGACGTCGCTCGGCTATCCGTCCGCGGAGGAGGAGCTGCGCGTGATCGACGACCAGCGCATCGAGCATCCGCTCGCGACGCTGCAGCCGGTCGTCACGCTCGAGGAGATCGAGCAGATCCAGGACGCCGTCGCGGAGGTGTACGTCGACCCGCTGATCGGATCGTGGATCGTCGACCTCGTGCGGGCCACTCGCGACGTTCCCTCGACGGCGGTCGGCGCCTCCGTGCGCGGCAGCCTCTCGCTCGAGCGTGCCGTGCGGGCCTGGGCGCTCCTCGAGGGCCGCCACTTCGTCGTGCCGAACGACGTCGAGCAGCTCTTCCTGGCGGTCGTCGCGCACCGCGTCGTGCTGACGCCGGCGAAGCTGGCGGAGACCCGCCGCGTCGGCCGGGCCGAGGCGCTCGCGTCCTTTCTCGAGGAGTGTCTCGTGGTGGCGCCTCCACCGGCGCTACTCACCGAGGAGGCGGCTCACCTCCAGGCGACGACGGCCCCGGCATGATCACGGGCGCACCGACCTTCCCGCTCGTCTCGCGGCGGCGCCTGCACGGGCTCGCATTCGGCGCCATGCACGGCGCGCGCCGCGGAACGGGCTCCGACGTCTCCGGCTCGCGCTCGTATGTCCCCGGTGACGATCCCGACCGGATCGACTGGGCCTCATCGGCGCGGCTCTCGGCGGCGCTCGGCCGCGACGAGTTCATCGTCCGGGAGCACTTCGCCGACGAGGCGCCGCGCGCCGTCGTCGTCGTCGACCGAAGTCCGGCGATGACCATGCCGGCCGAGGGGCTTCCCTGGCTGGACAAGGGCGCGGCCGCGCGGATCGCGACCGAGATCGTCGCCGCCAGCGTGCTCGAGGCCCGCGGCCTGATCGGCTTCCTCGAGTTCGTCGCCGGCCGTGAAACCGTCGCTTGGGCGCAACCGGCGAGTAGCTGCGGATCCCGTCCTCGAGGAGCACGACCTGCCGCGGGCCAACGGCGTGCAGCCGCCCGCCGACGTCGCCGGTGCGCTCGACTTCCTCGGACTCCACCGGCGCGCCGTTCCCTCGGCCAGCTTCGTCTTCATCCTTTCCGACTTCCTCGCGCCGCCGTCGGTCGAAGCGTGGGAGGACGCGCTCGACCGCGGCTGGGACGTCGTCCCGGTCGTGATCCAGGATCCCGTCTGGGAGCAGAGCTTTCCGCAGATCGACGGCGTCGTCGTGCCGCTGGCCCCGGCAGCCGGGCGCACGCGGCTCGTGCGGCTGCGCACCGGCGAGTCGGCCGCGTGGCGGCGGGCGCACGAGGAGCGGCGGGCAGCAGCTTCTGAGCGACCTGGACGGGCTCGGAATCGAGCCGGTGCTGATCGGCTCGGCCGAGCTGGACGAGGTGTTCGAGTCGTTCGCCGCCTGGTCGACCGAGCGGCAGTCCGCCTGGAGCCGAGCCTGATGCGCCGTCTGGCGGCCTTCGGAGCGCTCGCCGCAGCCGTGGCGATCGTCGGTGTCGCCGTCGGCGTCGCGATCCGCGGCGGGAGCGACGCGCCCGCGCTCGCGGCGCCGGGCGCACAGGATCCGATCGTCGTGCGAACGAAGGTCTCGCCCGACGGGCATCCCTTCGGTCAGTCGGTCGTCGCCACCGTCGACGTCCGACTCGACTCCACGATCGTCGACCCGGCGCGAATTCGCGTGGAGCCGCTGTTCGAGCCCTACGAAGTGGCCGGCAGCCGCAAGGTCGAGCGCGTCGACTCCGGGCGCATGTCGCGGATCACCTACGCCTACAACCTGCGCTGCCTCGACGCCGGCTGCGAGCCGTTGAGCGCTCGCGGCGTCGTCGCGTTCCCCGCCAGCCGTCTCAGCTATCGCTATCGCGGCGACGGCGGGACCCGCCCGAGCGTCGAGGCGATCGAGTGGAGGCCGTTCATCGTCAACGGCCGCGTCGGCGAGCGCGCCGTCGTCGACATCGGCTGGCGCGCCGAGGAGTCGGCGCTCGCAGCGGTCTCCTACCGGGCCCGGCCCGGTCCGGCCGCGATCGTCCTGCTGATCGCTGGCCGTGCTGCTCGCGGCCGGCGCGGCCGGGATCGCCTGGAAGCTCTGGGGCAAGCGGCGGGGCACCGAGGCGGAGAGCGAGGAGACTGCTCGGACGCCGCTCGCGGTCGTGCTCGAGGCGGCTCGGGCCGCGGCCGCGAACGGCGACCTCCCGAGGCGGCGGCGGGCGCTCGAGAGCGTCGCCCGCGAGCTCGGTCGCATCGGCCTCGTCGAGCTGGCCGTCGATGCCCGCACGCTCGCGTGGTCGCCGCGCGAGGCGACGAGAGACGACGTGGACGAGCTGGCGCGTCGCACGGAGGTCGCGGCGGAGGGCGCTGGCGTGAGCGTCCTGCAGACACGCTCTTTGCCGTCCACCGCAGCCGGCGAGCTCGGTCGCGAGCACCGTCGCCTGCGGCGGCTGCGGCTCGCGCTCGCCGCGGTCGCGCTCGCGCTCCTGGCCTCCTGCTTCGTGCTCTCCCGCGACGCCGAGGCGCTCCCGACCACGTACTTCGCCACCGGCAGCGGCGGCGTGATCGTGCTCGACCTCTCCGCCAGCGTCGACCAGCTGAAGGCGCAGCGAATCCACCGCGTGCTCGGCGCCCTCGCCGAGACGGAAGGTCGCGCGGGGTCTGGTGGTGTTCTCGGACACGGCCTACGAGATGTTCCCGCCGGACACGCGGACCGAGGAGCTGCGTCCGCTCCTGCAGTTCTTCCGCAGCACCCCGGGTACGCCGGCGTTCGGTCGTCCCGGCGGCGCAGGTGGTGCAGGGCGCTCCGCCGAGGAGAGCCCGTGGTCGCTCGCCTTCCGCGGCGGGACGAAGATCTCGACCGGCCTCGTCGAGGCGCGCCGGATGATCGCGCGCGAGGGCGGGCCGACCCTCGACGTCGTGCTGCTCAGCGACCTCGACAACTCGGGCTTCGACACGTCGATCCTCACCGAGGAGCTGAACCAGTACGTGCGCGACGGGATCGATCTGCGCGTGATTCCCCTCTTCCCGCAGCCGGAGGATCTCGCGCTCTTCGAGCAGCTCCTGCCCGCGGAGGCGTTCGTCGAGCGCGCCGAGCTCGTGCGCAACTCGGGCGTGAGCGAGCAGCAGACGCTCGTCGGGGCGTTCCCCTGGCCGTTCGTCGCGGCCGCGGCGGCGTTGCTGCTGCTGCTCGCCGCGAACGAGCGCTGGTGCGGCCGTCTCGCCTGGAGGACGACGTGAGAGCGTTCCTCGCCACGCGCCGCTCCGAGCTGGCCGCCGTCGCGGTCGTCGCGATGCTCGGGCTGGCGCTGCTGCTCGTCGCGCTCGCGGCCGACCTCCTGCGCTGGGAGCGCGAGCTCGAGCGTGGCGACGCGATCTTCGCCTCCGGCGCGTCGATCCGCGCGGCGGCGTGGGAGCCGCAGACGACGCTTCCGGCCGGGATCTCGCGGGCGCTGCTCGCCGTCGAGGACGACATCGTCTACCGCAGTGCGCTGCGCCGCTTCTGGCTCAGTGGGCCTCGCGAACCGATCAGGGAGTTCGCCGACGTGACGCGACGAACCGGCGCCGAGCGCGAGGTGGCGCGGGCCGGCGAGGTCGACTCCAACCGGGCGCGCAAGGCCCAGCTCGCGATCTTCCGCGGGGCACTCCTCCTCGAGGAGGCGCGCAACTCGCCGGTGCAGCGCGAGGTCTTCGTGCGGCGTGCGGTCGGCGAGTTCCGCAAGGCGGCTGCGCTCGACCCCGCCAACGAGGACGCGGTCTACGACCTCGAGCTGGCGCTGCGTCTACTGCGGCGCGCGGGCTCGGACTCGGGCGAAGGACAGAACTCCCGCTCGCCGCTGCCGGCGCCCGGTGCCGGCGCCGCCACGTCCGGCGGCGGATTCTAGGAAGCACCGAGCCGTGTCGTTGTCGTTCCTGACTCCGACGGCCGGTCTCGTCGGTCTCGTCGGGCTGCTCGCGCTGCTCGTGCTGCGTTCCGCGGTGCGGCGCTCGGAGGCACTCTGCGCCGTGCTCGGCCTCGACCCGGATCGGCGCCGCAGGACCCTACGGGAGTCGCTGCCGCTCGTGGCGATCGCGTTGCTGCTCGCGTTCTCAGCCGCGCAGCCGGTCGTCTCGACGCGGCAGGCGCGCGAGGGCCGCGAAGGCGTGGAGGTGATCGCCGTGATGGACGTGACCCGCTCGATGCTGGCGCGCCGCTCGCCGACGGAGCCGACCCGGCTCGACCGCGCCCGCGCCTTCTCGAAGCGCGTGCGTGCGCAGCTCACCGACGTCGAGTTCGGTGTCGCCTCGATCACCGATCGCGTGCTGCCGCATCTCTTCCCGACGCTCGGCGTCAACTCGTTCGCCGCCACGATCGACCGTGCGATCGGGATCGAGCGGCCGCCGCCCGACCGCAGGAGCCGCCGCGCGACGGCGCTGGGCGCGCTCGCCGACATGCCGCGCCTGAACTTCTTCAGCAACGACTCGTACCGGCGCATCTTGCTGGTCGTCACCGACGGCGAGACGCTGCCCGTCGACCTGGCGACCATCCGCACGCGGCTCGTGAACGGGCGCGTCGCGACGATCTTCGTCCACGTCTGGCGCCACGACGAGGCCGTCTTCGAGTCGCGAGGAGACGGTGAACGACGCGTACCAGCCCGATCCGACCAGCATTCGGTCGCTTCGCCGCATCGCCGGCGCCCTCGACGGGGGGCTCTACCGCGAGGGCGAGGAGCGGGAGGTGGTCGCCGAGATCCGGCGGCTCGTGGGGGAGGGCCCGACGGTGCCCCGCGGACGTGAGCTCCGTTCGATCGCGCTCGCACCGCATGTGGCCGCGGCCGCCTTCCTGCCGCTGCTCCTGCTCCTGCGACGGCGAAACTTCTGACAGCGCGCTTCTAACTCGTACGGCGATTTGGCGTCTACTGTATGTCGATGCGCGAACGCCTCGGCTCCATCTTCTCCGCACGGGCCTTCCTGGTCTTCGCGACGCTTGTCCTGATCGTCGGGATCGTCGCGTTCGCAACCGTCAGGCTCGGCGGCGACGACGGCGAGGCGGCGTCGCAGACTCCGACAGAGGAGTCGCCCCCGCTCGAGGACTTCAACCCGGCGACGACGGAGCCCGTGCCGGGCCCGGTCGCGCCGGAGGTGCGTCAGGCCGCCGGCGAGTTCATTCTCGCCGCCGCCGGTCGCGAGGATCTTGCGAAGGCCTGGGACCTGACCCACCCGGAGCTGAGGGCCCAGTGCGGCTGCACCTACAAGGAATGGCTGACGGGCAACATCCCCGTTCAGTTCTATCCGACCGGGAACCTCGACGGCGCCACCTTCGGCGTCGACGAGTCGACCGCCCGCCGGGTCGTGCTCGAGGTGCTGTTGAGCCCGAAGCCGGGCGAGGAGGTCGACCCGCAGGCGTTCTTCATCGGCCTGAAGGCGGTGGGGAAGGGCGCGAAGCTGAAGTGGCTCGTCGACTACTGGGCGCCGATCGTCGGCATCCCGGTGCCGCAGACACCCGGCGGTTGAGTCGGCGTTCAAGCTCGGCGTAAGCCTCCGACGCGTACGCTGTCGTCATGTTCATGGCGCCGGATTTCGTCACCTCGCACGTCTGACGCCTCGACCACGCCGAGCGTGTCGAGGCGCAGGGATGGCTGAGTGGGAAGAAGCCCGAAGGGGCGCAGTTGGCTGCGGGGGCCGGAGGCGCGCTTCGGTAAACTGCGCGTCCGGCGCCGCCTCCGTGCGCGCCCTCCTTCCACGTCATCCATTCTCCCCCGGGAGCCACATGCCTGAGCAGTCCTCAACCGGCGACAACGTCGGCAAGATCGTCGAGATCAAGGGCGTCGTGATCGACGCCGTCTTCCCCGGCCAGTTGCCCGCGATCTACAACGCGCTCGCCATCTCCATGGCGAGCCCTGACGGGAACGGCGACGGCACGACGCTGATCGCGGAGGTGCAGCAGCACCTCGGCGACGATCGCGTGCGCGCCGTCGCGATGGACACCACCGACGGGCTCGCGCGGGGCGTCGACGTCGTCGACACCGGCCAGCCGATCTCCGTGCCCGTCGGCGACGCGACGCTCGGCCGGATCTGGAACGTGATCGGCGAGCCGGTCGACAACAAGCCGCCCGCCGGCGACGACGTCGAGCGCTGGGCGATCCACCGCGATCCGCCCGCCTTCCGCGACCTCTCTCCGGACGTCGAGATCTTCGAGACCGGGATCAAGGTGATCGACCTGATCGCCCCCTACATCAAGGGCGGCAAGATCGGCCTCTTCGGCGGCGCGGGGGTCGGCAAGACCGTGCTGATCCAGGAGCTGATCCACAACATCGCCCAGCAGCACGGCGGCGTCTCCGTCTTCGCCGGCGTCGGCGAGCGCACGCGCGAGGGCAACGACCTGATGCTGGAGATGGAGGAGTCGGGCGTGATCGACAAGGTCGCGCTCGTCTACGGCCAGATGAACGAGCCGCCCGGCGCGCGCCTGCGGGTGGGTCTCTCGGGCCTGACGATGGCGGAGTACTTCCGCGACCAGGGCCAGGACACGCTGCTCTTCATCGACAACATCTTCCGCTTCGTCCAGGCGGGCTCGGAAGTGTCGGCGCTGCTCGGCCGGATGCCGAGCGCGGTCGGCTATCAGCCGACGCTCGCCACGGAGATGGGCCAGCTGCAGGAGCGGATCACCTCGACGAAGACCGGTTCGGTCACGTCGATCCAGGCGATCTACGTTCCCGCGGACGACCTCACCGACCCGGCGCCCGCGAACGTGTTCGCCCATCTCGACGCGACGACGACGCTCTCTCGCGCGATCGTCGAGAAGGGCATCTACCCGGCCGTCGATCCGCTCGACTCGACCTCGCGCGCGCTCGCTCCCGGGATCGTCTCCGAGGAGCACTACTCGGTCGCGACGCAGGTGCAGCAGATCCTCCAGCGCTACAAGGATCTGCAGGACATCATCGCGATCCTCGGGATGGACGAGCTGACCGACGAGGACAAGCTCGTCGTGTCGCGCGCCCGCAAGATCGAGCGATTCCTGTCGCAGCCGAACTTCGTCGCCGAGCAGTTCACCGGCACGCCCGGCCAGTACGTGAAGCTCGAGGACACGATCGCAGGCTTCCGCGAGATCATCGAGGGCCGCCACGACGAGCTGCCCGAGTCGGCGTTCTACATGGTCGGCACGATCGAGGGCGCCGTCGAGAAGGCCGGCGCCGCGGCCGCCGCAGCCTAGGACGGCGAGCCGTGGCCGACGCGCATCCGAAGTTCGACGTCGCGCTCGTCACCCCGGAGGGAGATGCCTTCCGGGGCGAGGCGGAGATGCTGATCGTGCCCGGCGCCGCCGGCGAGATCGGCGTGCTCGCCCGCCATGCGCCGCTCGTCGCGACGCTGAAGGCCGGCTCGACGCGGGTGCATCTCGGCGGCAACGAGGTGCTCGAGTTCGCGACCGGGCCCGGCTTCTTCCAGGTGCAGCTCGACCGGGCGATCGCGCTCGTCGACGACGCCGTCGACGTGAAGCAGATCGACGACGACCGTGCCCGCGAGCAGCTCGAGTCCGCCAAGGCCGAGCTCGAGCGGGTCGATGCCGGCGAGTCGAAATCCGACCGCTGGCAGCTCGAGCAACGGATCCAGCACGCCGAAAACCAGTTGACCGTCGCCGGCCGGACTTAAGGGCATGAAGGCGACCGTCGCGGAGAAGCGCGAGGTGGCGAAGGGAACGCTGCTCGTCCTGCTCGCCGTCGACGACTATCCCGAGTACCGGCCCGGTAGCTACTTCTGGGTCGAGCTGCCCGATCGCGGCCACTCGGGACGAGAAGGGGCTGCGCCGCCACATCTCGCTCGTGACGTCACCGACCGACAAGGGCGTCGTCGGCTGGCGACGCGCCTCCGCGACACCGCCTTCAAGCGGACGCTCGCCGAGCTCGAGGTCGGCGCCGAGGTGCAGGTGGAGGAGCCGAAGGGCTCGTTCCTCCTGCCCGAGGACACGAGCGCCGAGTACGTCTTCGTCGCCGGCGGGATCGGGATCACCGTCTTCCGGTCGATGCTCCGTTACATCGCCCACGAGCGGCTGCCCTACCGGATCACGCTCGTCTACTCGAACCGCGACCGCGAGTCGGCCGCGTTCCTCGACGACCTCGAGGAGCTCGAGCGCCGGCTCGAGGGGCTGCGCGTCGTGCTGACGATGACCGACGACGAGGGCTGGGAGGGCGAGGCGCGGCGCCTCGACGCGGACGTGCTCCGCGACCTCCTGGGCGACCTCGACGGGAAGCAGTTCCTGATCGCGGGCCCGCCGCCGATGGCCGAGGGCGTCGCCGAGTCGCTCCGCGACGCCGGCGTTCCGGATGACCGCGTGCTCGCGGACAAGTTCTCCGGCTACTGATAGCCGTGACCGCTCGACCTGGAAAGCTTTGAAGGCAGCTTGGCGACCAGGCTAAAAAACGCCTAAAGAGCCCGCGAGCTCCGGCTCCCAACCTCTTTAGGCGCGGGAGCGACACGTGAGCGACACGCGCGACAGACGGGAAGGCCTCGAGGCACTCCTTCGCGAGCGGATCCTCGTGCTCGACGGGGCCTGGGGGACGATGCTCCAGCAGGCCGGGTCTGACCGACGCGGACTACCGCGGCGAGCGCTTCCGCGACCATGCGCGCGAGGTCGCCGGCGACCCCGACCTGCTCAACCTGACCCGTCCCGACGTCGTGCTCGACGTGCACCGCCGGTACCTCGCGGCGGGTGCCGACATCACGACCACGAACACCTTCACGGCGACCTCGATCGGACAGGCCGACTACGGGCTGGAGGGCGTCGTGCGCGAGCTCAACCTCGAAGGCGCGCGGCTCGCCCGGCAGGCGGCGGACGAGGCCGGCGGCCGCTTCGTCGCCGGCTCCGTGGGGCCGCTCAACGTGACGCTCTCGCTCTCGCCCCGCGTCGACGAGCCTGCGTTCCGCCCGGTCGACTTCGACCAGGTGAAGGCCTCCTACGCCGAGCAGATCGGCGCGCTGGCCGAGGGCGGCGTCGACCTGCTGCTCGTGGAGACGATCTTCGACACGCTGAACGCGAAGGCCGCGATCGCGGCGGCCCGCGAGGTCGCGCCGGAGCTGCCGCTCTGGATCTCCGTCACGATCGTCGACCTCTCCGGGCGAACGCTGTCCGGCCAGACGGTCGAGGCGTTCTGGGCGTCGGTCGAGCACGCGGAGCCGCTGCTCGTCGGCGTCAACTGCTCGCTCGGCGCCACCGAGATGCGGCCGCACGTCGCCGAGCTCTCGCGGCTCGCCGACACGTTCACGAGCTGCCATCCGAACGCGGGCCTGCCGAACGCCTTCGGCGGCTACGACGAGCAGCCGCACGACACGTCGGCCTTTCTGCGCGAGTTCGCCGAGGCCGGCTTCGTCAACGTCGTCGGCGGCTGTTGCGGCACGACACCGGAGCACACGGCCCGCATCGCCGCCGCCGTCTCCGGACTACCCACACGCGAGGTTCCCGTGCACCGTCGGAGTACGCGCTTCAGCGGCCTCGAGCCGTTCGAGCTCGGTCCGGACACCGGCTTCGTGATGATCGGCGAGCGCACGAACGTCACCGGCTCGGCGCGCTTCCGGCGCATGATCGAGTCGAACGACCTCCAGGGCGCCGTCGACGTGGCGCTCGAGCAGGTGCGCGGCGGCGCCAACCTCCTCGACGTGAACATGGACGCCGACCTGCTCGACAGCGAGCGGGCGATGACGACGTTCCTGAACCTGATCGCGACCGAGCCGGAGGTCGCGCGGATCCCGATCGTGGTCGACAGCTCCCGTTTCAGCGTGCTGGAGGCCGGCCTGCGCTGCGTCCAGGGCAAGGGCGTCGTCAACTCGATCAGCCTGAAGGAGGGCGAGGAGCCGTTCCTCGAGCAGGCCCGGCGGATCCGCGACTACGGCGCCGGCGTCGTCGTGATGGCCTTCGACGAGCAGGGCCAGGCCGAGACGGTGGAGCGCAAGGTCGCGATCTGCGGTCGCGCCTACGACCTGCTCACCGAGCGGGTCGGGTTCCCGTCCGAGGATCTGATCTTCGACCCGAACGTGCTGGCGGTGGCGACCGGGATCGAGGAGCACAACGGCTTCGCCAAGGCGTTCATCGAGGCGTTGCCGCGGATCAAGGAGCGCTGCCCGGGCTCGCACTGCAGCGGCGGCATCTCCAACCTCTCCTTCTCCTTCCGCGGCAACGACGTCGTGCGCGAGGCGATGCACTCCGCCTTCCTCTTCCACGCGATCCGCGCCGGCCTGGACATGGGGATCGTGAACGCCGGCCAGCTGATCGTCTACGAGGACATCCCCGCCGACCTGCTCGAGCGCGTCGAGGACGTGATCTTCGACCGCCGTCCCGACGCCACCGACCGGCTCGTCTCCTTCGCCGAGACGGTCAAGGGCGAGGGGACGAAGCGGGAGCTCGACCTCTCCTGGCGCGAAGCGCCGGTCGAGAAGCGGCTCGAGCATGCGCTCGTGCACGGGATCGTCGACTTCATCGTCGAGGACACCGAGGAGGCGCGCGCCGCCGCAGCCCGGCCGCTCGACGTGATCGAAGGGCCGCTGATGGACGGGATGAAGGTCGTGGGCGACCTCTTCGGCTCCGGGAAGATGTTCCTGCCGCAGGTGGTGAAGAGCGCGCGCGCGATGAAGCGCGCCGTCGCCTACCTGGAGCCGTACATGGAGGAGGAGAAGGAGCGCACCGGCTCGAACGGCCGCGGGCAGGGGAAGATCGTGCTCGCCACCGTGCGTGGGGACGTGCACGACATCGGCAAGAACATCGTCGGCGTCGTGCTCGGCTGCAACAACTACGAGGTGATCGACCTCGGCGTGATGGTGCCGGGCGAGAAGATCCTCGACACGGCCGTCGCGGAGGGCGCGAGCGCCGTCGGCCTCTCAGGGCTGATCACGCCGTCGCTCGACGAGATGGTGCACGTCGCGAAGGAGATGGAGCGACGGGGCATCGAGCTGCCGCTCCTGATCGGTGGCGCCACCACCTCGCGCCAGCACACCGCCGTGCGGATCGCGCCCGCCTATGGCCGCCCGACCGTGCACGTGCTCGACGCCTCGCGCGTCGTCGGCGTCGTCTCCGACCTGCTCGACCCGGTGCGGAAGCTGGAGCTCGACGAGCGCAACCGCGAGGAGCAGGAGCGGCTTCGTGCCCTGCACGCCGAGAAGGAGCGGAGACCGCTGCTGCCGCTGCGGCTCGCGCGCGAGAACGGCGAGCGGCTCTCCTTCGACCGCCTCGCGACGCCCACGTTCGCGGGCACGCGCACCGTCGAGCCGGAGCTCGCCGTTCTGCGCGAGCTGATCGACTGGCAGTTCTTCTTTCACGCCTGGGAGCTGAAAGGGAAGTTCCCGGCGATCCTCGAGCAGCCGGCCGCGCGCGAGCTGTACGACGACGCAACCGCGCTCCTCGACGAGATCGTGCGCGAGCGCTCGCTGCGCGCGACCGGCGTCCACGGCTTCTGGGCCGCGCACGCCGAGGGCGACGACGTCGTGCTCGAGGACGGTACTCGCTTCCCGATGCTGCGCCAGCAGGCCGACTGGGGCGACTCGCGGCCGAACCGCTGTCTCGCCGACTACGTCGCGCCCGCCGAATCGGGACGACAGAGCGATCACGTCGGAGCCTTCGCTGTCGCGGTGCTCGGCGCCGAGGAGCTCGCCGCTCGGTACGAGGCCGCCGGCGACGACTACAACGCGATCATGGTCAAGGCGCTCGCGGATCGCATGGCCGAGGCTGCCGCGGAGTGGCTGCACCTCGAGACGCGCCAAGCGTGGTACGAGCCCGGTGACGAGAGTGGGGCCCGGCCGAGCGCCGAGGATCTGGTGGCGGAGCGCTACCGCGGGATCCGTCCTGCCTACGGCTACCCCGCCTGCCCGGACCACTCGGAGAAGGGCCGCCTGTTCGAGCTGCTCGGCGCCGAGGGCCTCGGGATCGCGCTCACGGAGAGCTACGCGATGATCCCGGCGGCGGCCGTCAGCGGGCTCTACTTCGGTCATCCCGGCGCGAAGTACTTCGCCGTCGGACGCGTCGCGCGTGACCAGGTCGAGGACTATGCTGCCCGCAAGGGGGTCGCCGTGGAGGACGCCGAACGGTGGCTCCGCCCGAACCTCGCGTACGACGCCGACTAGCCGCCTCGATTGCGTACGTCTTTCGCCCACACGAGCAGGCTCGATCTCCTGCGCCGAGCCGCCGACTACCGGCGGCTCTTCGTCGCGACGCTGGCCTCCGGGGCGGGCACGTATCTCGCCGCGATCGCGCTGACGGTCGACGTCTTCGACCGCACCGGGTCGGGCACCTGGGTGAGCGCGCTCCTGATCGCCGAGTTCCTGCCCACGATCCTGATCGGCCTGCTGCTCGGGCCGCTCGTCGACCGCTGGTCGAGATGGCGACTGCTGATCGGCTCCGATCTCGTACGCCTCGCCGTCTTCTGCGCGCTGCCGTTCGCGGGCAGCGCGACCGCTGTCGTCGCTCTTGCCTTCGTCGCCGGGGTGGCGACGGGATTCTTCCGGCCGGCCGTGTACGCCGGGATGCCGAACCTCGTCGACGACGACGACCTCCCGGCCGCGAACTCGCTGTTCCAGGTGGTCGACAACCTCGCGTGGATGATCGGCCCCGTCATCGGCGGCGTCCTGCTCGTGGTGCAGGGGCCGGAGCTCGCCTACTGGTTGAACGCGCTCTCCTTCCTCGTCTCCGCCGCCTTGCTCGCCCGGATCCCGGCGCGGAAGCTCCAGGCGGGGAAGCTCGAGAGTCGCGGTCACTGGCAGGACCTCGGGGACGGCTTCCGGCTCGTGCGCCGCTCGCGTGCGCTCCTGACCGTGCTCGTCGTCTGGAACGCCGTCCTGCTCGGGAGCGCGGCGGTGAACGTCGCCGAGGTCGTGCTCGCCAAGGTGTCGCTCGACGCAGGCAACGTCGGCTTCGGCATCCTCGTCGGCGCGTCCGGGCTCGGCCTCACACTCGGCAGCCTTGCCGCGAGCTCGATTCTCGACCGGTTCACGATCAGATTCGCGTACGCGGCGCTGATCGCGCTGATGGCGTTGGGATACGGCTGCGCGGCGGTTGCGCCCAACCTCGCCGTCGCCATCGTCGGCGTCGTCGTCGGCACGTTCGGCAACGGTGCCGCGATCGTGTGCAACTCGCTGCTCGTCCAGAGAGGGGCACCCGACGAGCTGCGCGGTCGTGTCTTCACGTTGATCATGTCGTCGAACTACCTGGTGATCGGGCTCGGCATGGTGATCGCGGGGCCGCTGGTGGACGCGTTCGGAGCGCGCTGGTTGTGGGGCGGCGCGAGCGTCGCCTTCCTGCTCGCCTCGCTCGTCGCTGCGCTGCTCGCGCGTGGGTTCGAGGCGACCGTCGCTCCCGCGGAGCTCGACCCAGGCAGTCGCGTCTAGAGTCTGAGCGTGGCTCGCGCCGAGTGGACGCTCGACGACCTCGCGGCGGGCGTGCGCGCAGGCGACCGCCGTGCGCTCGCCCGCTCGATCACCCTGGTCGAGAACGGCGAGCCGCTCGCCCTCGAGCTCGTCCGCGAGCTCTATCCGGAGACGGGTCGCAGCATCGTCGTGGGTGTCACGGGCCCGCCGGGCGTCGGGAAGTCGTCGCTGATCAGCTCGCTCGTGCGGCACGTCCGCGGCGAGGGTCTCAGCATCGGCGTGATCTCCGTCGATCCGTCCAGCCCGTTCACGCACGGTGCGCTGCTCGGAGACCGGATCCGACTCTCCGACCACTTCCTCGACCCCGAGGTCTTCATCCGCTCGATGGGTACCCGTGGCCATCTCGGCGGCCTCTCGGAGGCGACGCTCCAGGCGGCGTTGCTGCTCGATGCCGCGGGAAAGGATCTGATCCTCCTCGAGACCGTCGGCGCCGGCCAGAGCGAGGTCGAGGTGATCGGGATCGCCGACACCGTCCTGCTCGTGCTGATGCCCGGCTCCGGGGACTCGGTGCAGGCGTTGAAAGCGGGGATCATGGAGATTCCAGACGTGATCGCGATCAACAAGATGGATCACCCCGCCGCCAAGACGATGCTGAACGAGGTTCGCTCGATCCTCGCCCTCGACCGTGGGCGGGAGTGGAAGGTGCCGATCGTGCTCACCGACGCCGTCCGAGGCGAGGGTGTGCCCACGCTGTGGGAGAAGCTCGGCGAGCACCGCGGCTACCTCGAGTCGGACGGGCTGCTGGAGGAGCGCCGCCGCAAGAATCTGGCAGGGGAGGTCTTCGCCGTCGCCTCAGGCCGCGCGAAGGCTCACCTTCAGGCGACGGTGGCGGACGATCCGGAGCTGCGCCGGCTGCTCGACGAGGTGCAGGCGCGCGAGCTCGACCCCCTGTCGGCCGTGCGTGAGATCCTGGACAAGGTGTACGGAATTGGCGACGACAGCCACGCCCACGCTCCGTAGCGTCGAGGAGGCCCGCGACCGCCTCGCCGGGGTCGCGCGCGTCACCCCGGTCTACCCCTCCGAGACGCTCTCGCGCCGCGCCGGCCGCAGCGTCCAGCTGAAGGCGGAGAACCTCCAGCGAACGGGCGCGTTCAAGATCCGCGGCGCCGTCAACACGATCGCCGCGCTGTCGGCCCAGGAGCGCGCGGCCGGCGTGATCGCGGCCAGCGCAGGGAACCACGGCCAGGCGGTCGCGTGGGCGGCGCGGGAGGCAGGCATCGCCGCGACCGTCTTCATGCCCGAGGACTCGCCGATGGCGAAGGTGGACGCCACGCGCAACTACGGCGCGCAGGTGGAGCTGACCGGGGCCGGCTTCGACGAGTCGGTGGCGGCGGCGGAGGAGCGGATGCAGGCGACCGGCTCGACGTTCGTGCACGCCTTCGAGGACGAGCGCGTGATCGCGGGTCAGGGCACGATCGGCCTCGAGCTCGTCGAGCAGCTGCCCTCGCTGGGAACGCTCGTGATCCCGATCGGCGGCGGCGGCCTCGCCGCAGGGATCGCGATCGCCGTACGGGAGCTGCGGCCGGAGGTGCGTCTCGTCGGCGTGCAGGCGGCGAACGTCTGTCCGTTCGCCGGCGGCACCGAGCATCGCTTCACGATTGCGGAGGGAATTGCGGTGAAGCAGCCGGGAACGCTCACCTCGGCGATCCTGCGCGACCGGCTCGACGAGGTCGTGACCGTGACCGACGAGCAGATCTCCTATGCGATCCTGCTCCTGCTGGAGCGGACGAAGCTGCTCGTCGAGGGCGCGGGCGCCGCGTCGGTCGCCGCCCTCCTCGCGGGCAAGGTTCCCGGCGAGGACGAGGTGTGCGTGATCCTCTCCGGCGGCAACATCGACCCGACGCTCTTGATCCAGGTGATGCGCCACGGCCTGACGCAGGCCGGCCGCTATCTCGTGCTGCGGACGCGCATCGTCGACCGGCCCGGCGAGCTGATCAAGCTGCTCGAGCTCGTCGCCGAGGAACGCGGCAACGTCGTCTCGGTGGAGCACCACCGCGAAGGGATGGCGCTCCCGATCGGCGAGACGGAGGTCGAGCTGACGCTTGCGACGCGGGACGAGGCTCACTGCGACGAGCTCGTCGGCGCCCTTGCGGCGAGCGGCTACCCGGCCGAGCGCCTGAGCTAGCGTCGGTGTCCGGAATTCGAGCCAGTTGATGGCATCCGTTTCAATGGTCGAGGCAGGGTGGCGAAGACTCGTCGACGGCTTCTGGTTCGTGCCCGGTGCAGTGGCTCTTGCCTACGCCCTGCTCTCCTTCGTTCTCGTGCGGATCGACCGGTCCGTCGGCCCGAACGGCGCGGGAGTTGGCTTCGGAGGCGACGCCGATGCTGCGCGGGGAATCCTCTCGACGATTGCCGGCTCGCTGGTGACAGTCGCCGGTCTCGCCTTCTCGCTGACGATCGTGGTTCTCACCCTCGTTTCGAGCCAGTTCAGCCCGCGTGCGCTCCCGCGCCTGCTGGCCGATCGGGTCAACCAGGTGGTCGCGGGCAGCTTCGTCGGCATCTTCGCGTACTGCCTCCTCACCCTTCGGACGGTTCGAGCGGAGACGGACACGGCCGACGGCTTCGTCCCCGCGCTTGCGGTCAGCGCGTCGATCGTGCTCGCCCTCCTTGCGCTCGGCCTGCTGCTCCTCTTCATCCACCACACGGGGCGTTCGATCCAAGCGTCGCAGATCACCGCGCGGATGGGCCGGGAGACGCTGCAGGCGATCGACCGCCTGTACCCCGCCAAGCACGGCCTCGCACTCGAGGAAAGCGGGGACGAGCTCGTGCGCGAGTGGAGCGATCAGGGCGCGCCGGGGCTGGTCTTCCCGGAGCGGCCCGGCTACGTCCACGTCGTTCCGGTCGAAGAGCTGCTCGGCGTGCTCAGCCGGCCCGGGCTTCGAGCTCACGTCTCCATTCGCCCGGGAGACTTCGTCACCGAGGCGACTGCGCTCATGGCGGTTTGGCCTCCCGAGGCACTCGACGAAGGCACCGTGAAGCCGCTCCGGCAGGCGATTCCGATCGAGAGCGATCGGGACCTCAGGCACGACGCGGGTTACGGAATCCGCCAGCTCGCCGACGTCGCGCTCAAGGCTCTTTCCCCCGGAATCAACGACCCGACGACGGCCGACACCTGCATCGGCTACCTGCGAGCGGTGCTCGAGCGCCTGGCCGAGCGTGCCGTCCCCGCCGAGGTGTGTCGCTTTCCCGACAGGCAAGCGGTCGTCGTCGTTCGGCGCGTTTCCTTCGGGGAGCACGTGGACTGCGCCTACAGCGAGATCGGCCGCAACGCGAGCGACAACGCCCGGGTGGTCTCCGCCGTCCTCGAGGCGCTTGCGAGCATCGCTCGCTGCGCCGGTCGCGCCCACGCACAGGAACGAACGCACGTGCTCGGCGAGATCGCGCGAGCCGTGGCCGGGCCGGCTCTCGAGCGCGCCGGGACGGCACGTGACCGGGCGTCGATCCAGGCAGGTCTCGATCGCGTCGAGCTGGTCGTGCGGGACAGCTAGCCGCTCGGCCGCCGGCTCAGTTGCCGCAGCGGCGGAACTCGACCGTGCGGCCGCCGTGGGCGGCCCACGCGCCGACACCGCCGTTGAGCACCGGCCGTGCGTCCACTCCGCGCGCGGCGAGGAGCGACGCCGCGATCCCCGCCCGTGCGCCGGACTCGCAGATCGTGACGACCGGCCGGTCGGTCGCCACCTCCGGGCCGGCGACGGCCAGCAGCCGGTAGGGAACGTGGCGGCTGCCCGCGATGTAGCCGCCGTCCCGCTCGTCCCGCTCGCGCACGTCGATCAACTCGGCGCCCGCCGCCAGCAGCGCGTCGAGCTCGTCGAGCCCCACCGGCTCGATCCGCTCGGGGCCGGCGGCATCGACGAAGCCGGCGAGCTCGAGGAAGCCGACGGCATGCAGTCCTCGGGCGGCCCGCTGTGCCTCCAGGGCGGAGCCGGCCGCGATCACGACGGGACGCCCGAGCTCGAGCACGAAACCGGCCTTCGTCGCGAAGGAGCCGCCCGAAACCGGGACGTTTACGGCTCCGGGACGATGTCCCGCCAGATAGTCCTCGACCGGACGCACGTCGAGCACGGCCGCGTCGGGCGGTGCCTCGGCGAGCGCCCCCACCGGTTGGGCTGCACCGACGAACGGGCCTCGGTTGAGCTCGACGAGCCGCGCCATGTTCGGCGGCTTCGGCGTGCTCGCCGCGGCCGTCTCGGCGGCGAACGCGATCTCGTCGGCGAACCTGAGCGCGTCGTTGAAGCGGCGCTCGAAGCCGATCGTCGAGGAGGCCTTCGAGCTCATCCCCTTGCCGCAGAGGGATCCGGCAACGTGCCCGGGAAAGACCTCGACGCCGTCGGCGAGCTCGAGCAACCGCTGCAGCGAGCCGAAGAGCGCGATCGAGCCCTCGTGCGCGCCCACGGCGAGATCGGGGCGCGCTGCATCGCCGACGAACAGGGAGTCGCCCGTCAGCACGAGCCATGGCTCCTCGGCGCGGGAGCGGTCGGTGACCGTGATGCAAGTGTGCTCGGGGCGGTGACCCGGCGTGTGGAGGGCGCGCAGCGCGACCTGGCCGAGCTCGAGCTCGAGACCGTCCGTCAGCTCGTCGTGTGGGTACTGCGCCTCTGCGGCTGGATGGATCGAGATCGGCACGCCGTGCTCGAGCGCGAGCCGGCCGTGACCGGAGAGATGATCAGCGTGTGTGTGCGTCTCCACGCAACGGACGATCTCGACGCCTTTCCGGGAGGCGGCCTCGAGCAGCGGCTCGAGCGCGAACGGCGGGTCGACGATCGCGGCGACACCGGCATCCTCGTCGCCGACGAGATACGAGGCGCAGCCGAGATCCTCGTCGAGAAACTGCTGGAAGAGCACGGCCACTCGACGCTACCACGGGATCCGGCTTTCCTTCTGGAAGCGAGGTAGGTCAGCCGGGTCAGCGCGCACGAGGACGTCGGAGGAAGACGGCGGCCGCTACGAGGGCGGCGAGCCCGAATGCGGCAAGTGCCGCCGCGGCGACCGGTAGCCCGTCTGCGTCCGCGCGCGCCGGTACCACGGTCACGATTCGGCGCACCTCGACGGTGTCGCCGTCCGCGAACCCGGCCCTCAGGACGAGCTCGGTCGGCCCCGGCGCGGCGCCGACGTGGACGCGCACCTCCCAGCGTGTCTCCCGCCCGAACGTGCCGGCGGCGCGGCTCCGGAGTTGGCGGACACCGTCGCCGCTCACCGTCAGGCTCGTCGGCAGTTCGCCCGGCCGAAGCTCCGGCAGCTCCACGCTCAGGTCGACGTCACGTCCGGATTCGAGCAGGGCGGGGGTGACCTCGAGGTGAGCGAGCCCCGCGGCAGGGAGCAGGAGGGCGGTCGTGACTGCGACGAGCAGGAGCCTCATGCCCGTATCGTTGCCTATGCGTTAAGCGTGGGTAAGAAAGCCCGCTTTCTAGGGTTTGGGAGCGGTAAACACGGCTACAACGACGGCATGCGATCGGAGTACATGCGCGCGCACATGGCAAACGAAGAGAGGACACATTTCATGAGGATCAAGACCCTGTGGCTGCTTCTGGCCATGCTGGTCGCGAGTCTCGCCCTGATTGCCGCCGGTTGCGGCGGCGACGACGACGGAGGCGACGCGGCGGCTACGGAGACCGGCGAGGCCGGCGGCGAGGCTGCCGAGCAGACGATCACGGTGAACTGGGGAACCGAGCCGCCGTCGCTCGACCCGGGCCTCGCCAGCGACACCACGTCGAGCAACATCGTCTTCAACATCGGGGATCCGCTGATCAAGCTCGACGAGGACCTGAACCCGGTGCCGAACCTCGCGGAGAGCTTCGAGACCTCCGAGGACGGGCTCACCGTGACGATCATCCTGCGTGAGGACGGCGCCTGGTCGAACGGCGATCCGGTCACCGCGGAGGATTTCGAGTACTCGTGGAAGCGCACGATCTCGCCCGAGCTGGCCGCGGACTACGCCTACCAGTTCTACGGGATCGAAGGCGCCCAGGAGTACAACAGCTGTGAGGCGAAGAACTGCGACGCGCTCGCCGACAAGGTCGGTGTCAACGCGGTGGACGACACGACGCTCGAGGTCACGCTGACCTCGCCGCAGCCGTGGTTCACGCAGCAGCTCGCGCACCATTCGTTCATGGCCGTCCACCGCCCGACGGTGGAGCAGTTCGGCGACAAGTGGACCGAGGCCGCCAACATCGTCACCAACGGCCCCTTCCTGCTCGACTCGTGGGAGCACAACGCCAACATCAACCTCGTCAAGAACGAGGACTGGCGCAATGCCGACGAAGTCAAGCTGACCCGCGTCGACGGCCGGATGATCACGGACGGCACGACCGCCGTGCAGGCGTTCGAGGCCGGCGAGCTCGACGTGACCGGCGGTCTCCCCGTCGAGGAGATCCCGCGCCTGAAGGAGACCGAGGACTACCAGCAGTATCCGGGCCTCGGCACCTACTACTACGGGGTCAACGTCGACACGATCAAGGACGTGAACCAGCGCCGAGCGATGTCGCTGGCGATCGATCGGCAGAGCATCATCGACAACGTCGCCCAGGCCGACCAGCTGCCGACGACGGGCTTCACGCCCAAGGGCATGCCCGGCTTCGACGCGTTCAACCCGGAGTCGCCGTGGCAGCCCGCGACGGCCGACCTCGAGCAGGCCAAGCAGCTGATGGAACAGGTCTCGAGCCCGAAGACCGACATCAACCTGCTCCTGAACGACGCGCCGGGCCACCGCGAGATCGCCGTGGCGATCCAGGCTCAGTGGAAGGAGCTCGGCCTGAACGTCAGCATCAAGCAGCAGGAGTGGGCGCAGTTCCTCGAGTTCATCGGGCCGCCGCCGGATCCGTCGATCGACGTCTTCCGGCTCGGCTGGATCGGCGACTTCGTCGACGCGATGAACTTCCTCGAGCTCTGGACGAGCGAGTCGGGGAACAACAGCACCAACTTCGCGAGCGAGGAGTACGACGGGATCATCGAGGAGGCGCGCCAGACGCCCGACAACGATGCCCGCTACGAGCTGTACGCCCAGGCCGAGGACATCCTCGGCGGTGAGGAAGGCGAGATGCCGATCCTGCCGATCTACTGGTACACGTACACGAACCTCGAGCGCCCGACGGTGCAGGACACGTACAACCTCAACCTCCTCGACCAGGTCGACCTAACCTCGGTCGTCGTCCAGGAGTCGTAACAGGCAACACGCGGCAGCGGGCGGGGCGCAACGAGCGCCCCGCCCGCGCCGTCTCCGTTCCGGCCGCTTCGCTCCCGCGCGAGATGGGTAGGTGTCCTCCGAGATGACGACGTTCATCATCCGCCGCATCGTCTGGACGATCCCGGTGATCCTGCTCGTCATCTTCATGACCTTCGTGTTGATGCGGCAGATCAAGGGCAATCCGTTCCGCACCTCGGATCGCGCCATTCCCGCAGCGATCCAGCAGAACCTGGAGCGCAAGTTCGGCCTCGACAAGCCCTGGTACGAGCAGTACTTCCGCTACGTGAAGGGTGTCGCGACGTTCGACTTCGGCCCGTCGCTCGTGCTGCGCAACCGGGACGTCAACGACATCGTCAAGGAGCATTTTCCGCCCTCGCTGCAGCTCGGTGCGCTCGCCTTCGGCTTCGCCCTCTTCTTCGGCGTCCTGCTCGGAGCGCTGTCGGCGCTGCGCGCCAACACCTGGGTCGACTACTCGGCGATGTTCTTCTCGAACGTCGGCTTCGCCATCCCGAGCTTCATGCTCGCAACCCTGTTCATCTACTTCTTCGCGCTCGAGTGGGGGCTCGTCCCGACGAGCGGCTGGACGACGTGGCAGAGCAAGATCCTGCCGGTCGTGGCGCTCGGGATCGGGCCCATGGCCGCGTTCGCCCGGCTCGTGCGGGGAACGATGCTCGAGACGATGCAGCAGGACTACATCCGCACCGCCAGGGCGAAGGGGCTGCGCTGGCGCCGCGTCGTCGGCCTGCACGTCTTGCGGAACTCGCTGATCCCGGTCGTCACCGCGGCAGGCCCGACGCTCGGGTTCCTGATCACGGGCTCGTTCGTGATCGAGCAGATCTTCGCCATCCCCGGCATCGGGCGCTACTACGTCACCGCTGTCCAGGCACGTGACTACTCCGTCGTGATGGGGCTGACGGTGCTGCTCGCGGTGATCGTGATCATCGCGAACCTCGTCGTCGACATCCTGTACGGCTTCCTCGACCCGCGCACGAGAGACATCAGGACCTAGGGTGGCCGTCCAGCCAGGCCAGGTTCCTCGCACGCCGCTCGTCGGGGAGGAGCCGACGGTCCAAGCGGGCGCGGCCGGGGCGCCGCTGAGCCAGTCGAACCTGTGGAAGGACGCCTGGGGACGCTACGTGCGCAACAAGGCGGCGGTCTTCGCAGGCGCCGTCTTCGTCGCGCTGGTGCTCTTCTGCGTGATCTGGCCGATCGTCTCGCCGTACGACCCGAACGAGGTCGATTTCTCCCAGAAGAGCCAGCCGCCGAGCCTCGCCCACCCCTTCGGCACGGACAATTTCGGACGCGACCTGATGACGCGAGCGGCCCTCGGCGGGCGCGTCTCGATCGGCATCGGCTTCGCCGCCACCCTCATGATCCTGCTGATCGGCGTCACGTACGGCTCGATCTCCGGCTTCATCGGCGGCCGGCTCGACAACGGGATGATGCGCATCCTGGACACCCTCTACGGGCTGCCGTACCTGCCGTTCGCGATCATCATCCTGGCGATCTTCGGCAACGCCAGCTTCTGGACGATGGTGGTGGCGCTCTCGGTGGCCAGCTGGTTCACGAGTGCCCGCATCGTCCGCGGCCAGATCATCACCCTGAAGGAGAACGACTACGTGCGCGCGGCGAAGGCGGTGGGCGCGCGCTGGTTCAGGGTGCTCGGCCGCCATCTGCTGCCCAACACGCTCGGCGTGCTGATCATCGCGATCTTCCTCGAGTTGCCTGGGGTGATCCTCGGCGAGGCGTTCCTCTCCTTCATCGGGCTCGGGATCAGCCCGCCCGAGGCATCGTGGGGGCAGATGGCGAACGACGGGCGCTCCGTCTACCGCACCTCGCCGCACATCATCATCGTGCCCTCGGTCGCGATCGCGACCCTCATTCTCTGCGCCAACTTCATCGCGGACGGCCTTCGCGACGCCCTCGACCCGAGGACGCGTGAGACGTAACCATGGCGCTGCTCGAAGTCACAGACCTCGCTACGCACTTCTTCACCCGCGAAGGGGTTGTGCGCGCGGTGGACGGGGTCAGCTTCGCGGTCGAACGGGGCAAGACGCTCGGGATCGTCGGCGAGTCCGGCTGTGGCAAGTCGGTGACGGCGCTCTCGATCATGGGCCTGATCCCGAAGCCTCCTGCAGAGATCGTCTCGGGCTCCGTCGTCTTCGACGGCACCGACCTCGTGCCGCTGCCCGAGAAGCAGCTCGAGGACCTGCGCGGCCGCGAGATCGCGATGATCTTCCAGGACCCGATGACGTCCTTGAACCCGACGCTCACGATCGGGGTCCAGATCACCGAGACGATCCGCCGGCACTTCGACGTCTCCAAGAAGGATGCCCGCAAGAAGGCGATCGAGCTGATGGAGGAAGTGCAGATCCCGCGCGCGTCGGAGCGGCTCGACGACTATCCCCACCGTTTCTCGGGCGGGATGCGGCAGCGCGTGATGATCGCGATCGCGCTCTCCTGCGATCCGAAGCTGCTGATCGCGGACGAGCCCACGACCGCGCTCGACGTGACCGTGCAGGCGGCCGTGCTCGACCTGCTCGACGACCTCCGCCAGAGCCATGACATGGCGATGATCATCATCACCCACGACATGGGCGTCGTCGCCGAGGCCACCGACGACATCGTCGTCATGTACGCCGGGCAGATCGTCGAGCAGGCCTCCGTGCTCGACCTCTTCGACCATCCCGAGCACCCGTACACCGAGGCGCTCCTCGGCGCGCTGCCGCAGATCGAGGGCGAGGGGATCCGCTCCGGCCGCCTGACTGCGATTCCCGGCCGGCCGCCCGACCTGATCAACCCGCCGCCGGCGTGCCGCTTCGCGCCGCGCTGCCCGTACGCGAACGCGAACGACTCCTGTGCGACGGAGATGCCGGAGCTGCGCGAGGTGCGCAAGGGACACTGGGTGCGCTCGTCGCATCCGGCGAGCGAGCGCAGCGGCAGCCTCGTCGGTAGCGGAGTGACGGCATGAGCTCGAACGGCGCGCTGCTGCAGGTGAAAGGTCTCAGCAAGCACTTTCCGATCCGCTCGGGCGTCCTGATCGAGCGCACGGTCGACGCCTTCCGCGCGGTGGACGACGTCAGCTTCGAGATCGCGGAGGGCGAGACGCTCGGGCTCGTCGGCGAGTCGGGGTCGGGCAAGTCGACCACGGGCTATTGCATCCTCCAGCTGCTGGAGCCGACGGCGGGGACGATCAACTTCATGGGCACCGAGCTGACCGGGCTCGGACGCGAGGAGATGCGACGGATGCGTCGCGAGCTCCAGATCGTCTTCCAGGATCCCTATGCCTCGCTCAACCCGCGGATGACCGTCGGCGACATCGTCTCCGAGCCGCTCCGCGTCCACTCGATCGGCACCCGCCGCGACCGCCGCCTGCGCGTGCGGGAGCTGCTCGAGGTCGTCGGCTTCAACCCGAGCTTCACGAACCGGTACCCGCACGAGTTCTCCGGCGGCCAGCGCCAGCGGATCGGGATCGCGCGCGCGCTCGCGCTCAGCCCGAAGCTGATCGTCTGCGACGAGCCGGTCTCGGCGCTCGACGTCTCGATCCAGGCTCAGATCCTCAACCTGCTGAAGGACCTCCAGAACGACTTCGGCCTCACGTATCTGTTCATCGCGCACGACCTGGCCGTCGTGCGCTCGATGAGCGACCGCATCGCCGTGATGAACAAGGGCAAGCTGGTGGAGATCGGCCCGGCCGAGCAGGTGTACACCGCGCCGCGGGAGGACTACACGAAGGCGCTGCTCTCCGCCGTGCCGATCCCGGATCCGCGCGCGATGAAGGAGCGGAAGGCCGCGCGCCGCAAGCTCCGCCACGCCCTCGCAGAGGGCTAGACGCTCGTGAAGCTGGCGCTCGGCGCTCTCGCCGCGGCGGTCGGCGCCTTCGCGCTGTTCTTCGTCCTCGCCGACGGTGGCGGCTCGGAGGACGCTGCCTGGGAGCAGGTCGCGTCGATGCCGCAGCGGCGCAGCTACGTGGCGGCGGCGCAGATCGGCGAGGCGATCTACACCGCCGGCGGGATGGTCGGCGACACCGGCCGGCCGCTCGCGACATTCACGCGCTACGACGCGGCCGCAGATCGGTGGACGACCCTGCGGCAACTCCCCGAGCCGACCCGCGCCGCCGCTGCTGCTGGTGTGGGGCAGACGCTCTACGTGTTCGGCGGAACGACGCCGGACGGCAATACCGTTTCCGTGCGGGCATGGGACGGCGAGCGCTGGTCGAGCCGCGCGCCGCTGCCGACGCCGCGGTTCAACCACTCGGCGATCGCGGTCGGCGACGACATCTACGTGCTCGGCGGCTACCGCGAGCGGCAAGGAGTTGCGCGACGTGCTGGTCTACGACACGCGCACCGACACCTGGGGAAGCTCGACGCCGCTGCCGCGCCCGAATCATGCGTTCGACGTGGTTCTCGTCGGCGGCGAGATCTGGATGATCGGCGGGCGGCGCGGGGAGGAGGTCCTGCGCGAGGTGCGGATCCTCGACCCGCGCACCGGGCGCTGGCGCGACGGGCCGACGATGCCGAAGCCGATGGAGCTCCTCGGCGCTGCCGTGTCGGGCGACGAGATCCACGCGGTGTGGGAGTCGACCTACCAGATCTACGACGCGGCGACCGGAGAGTGGCGTGACGGCCCGAAGCCGGGCGTCACCCGCCACGCGCTCTCCGCCTTCGTCGCAGCGGGCGCGCTCCACACCGTCGGCGGCTGCACGACCGCCCTGCGGGACAGCCCGATCGTGGAGCGGCTCGAGCTCTAGGCGGGTGTATGGTCGTGCGATGGCGGACGCGACCATGCCGGCGGCGGGAATGGCCAGGGGGCCGGTCGGTAACACGCGCTCGATCGGCCTCAGCATCCTGTGGGCGATCCTGACGCTCGGGATCTACGTGCTCGTGTGGACGTACCGCACGCAGGAGGAGATCAAGCGCTATTCCGGCAACGGCATCGGCGGCGTGCTCGGGCTCGTGATCGTGCTCGTCATCAGCCCCGTCACCTACTTCGTCGTGCCGTCCGAGATCCGGTACATGTACGAGGAGCTCGACGGCGGCACGTCTCCCGTCCGCGGCTGGACGGGGCTCTGGCTGCTGCTGCCGATCGTCGGCACGTTCATCTGGTTCTTCAAGGTTCAGGGCGCGCTGAACCGCTACTGGGAATCGAAGGGCGCGATGGCCTAGGCCGGCGGCGCTACAAGCCCAGATGCTTGGCGATCACCATGCGCTGCACCTCGTTCGTGCCCTCGCCGATCTCCAGGATCTTCTGGTCGCGGTAGAGCCGCGAGATCGCGTACTCGTCCATGTAGCCGTAGCCGCCGTGGATCTGGAGCGACCAGTTCACGGCGCGATTCGAGAGCTCCCCGGTGTAGAGCTTCGCCATCGCCGCCAGCCGCGCGAACGGCCGGCCCTGATCCTTCAGCCACGCGGCCTTGACGACGAGCCCGCGCGCCGCCTCGATCTCGGTCGCCAGGTCGGCGAGCTTGAACTGGATCGCCTGGAACCTCGAGATCGGCTTGCCGAACTGCTCCCGCTCCTGCGCGTACGCGAAGGCGAGGTCGTACGCGCCCTGGGCGAGACCGACGCCCATCGCGGCCACCGAGATCCGGCCGCCGTCCAGGATCTCGAGGAACTGGTGGAAGCCCTGCCCGCGCGGACCGAGCAGATTCCCTTCGGGCACCGCGCAGTCGTGGAACGAGAGCTCACGGGTGTCCGAGGCCTTCCAGCCGAGCTTGTGCATCGGGCCCGAGATCTCGTAGCCGGGGGTGCCGTTCGGGACGACGATGTTCGAGATCTCGTCGTCGCCGGTGCGAGCGGTGATCGTCACGCACGAGGAGATGTCCGTGCCCGCGTTCGTGATGAAGATCTTCGAGCCGTTCACGACCCACTCGCCGTCGCGCAGCTCCGCGGTCGTCCGCGTCGCGCCGGCGTCCGATCCCGCACCCGGCTCCGTCAGCCCGAAGGCCGCGAGCTTCCGGCCCGACGCGAGCTCCGGCAGCCACTGCCGCTTCTGCTCCTCGTTCCCGAACAGGAGGATCGGCATCGTTCCGAGCGACGTGTGAGCGGCGACCGTGATCGCGACCGACGAGTCGATCCGCGTCAGCTCCTCGATCGCCAGCGCGTACGAGACGGTGTCGCCGCCGGCGCCGCCGTGCTCCTCCGGGATCGGCAGCCCCATCAACCCCAGCTCGGCGAGCTCCGCGACGAGCTCGTAGGGGAAGCGCGACTCGCGGTCGAGCTCCTCGGCCACCGGCGCGACGCGGTCGCGCGCGAACTGGCGCACGGTGTCGCGGACGAGCTCCTGCTCGGCAGTGAGATCGAGATCCATGCGCCGCGGGATGCTACCCGGTAGGCTCGCGCCGGCGTGCGTTGAACGACGAGTCAAAGGAGCGGACCACATGGCAGACAGCGTCAAGGAGTTCTTCGACGGCCTCGCGAGCGGCGTCGACCCGAGCAAGACCGCCGGCATGACCAACTCGTACCTCTTCGACATCGAGGGCGCCGGCCAGTGGGTGGTCGTGGTCGACGACGGCGCCGTAAACGTCACCGAGGGCACGGGCGAGGCCGACACGACGATCACGACCACCGAGGAGAACTTCCTCGCGATCTCGCGCGGCGAGCTGAACCCGACGACCGCCTACATGACCGGCAAGCTGAAGATCAAGGGCGACATGGGCGCGGCGATGAAGCTGCAGAAGCTGTTCTGAGTCGATGTCGTACTACGAGGTCCTGCTCTTCCTGCACATCGTCGGCGCGACGATCTGGCTCGGCTCGGCCTTCATGCTCCAGGCGCTCCTGTTCCGCGCCCGGCAGACGGAGGACGCCGTCCTGACGGAGCGGATCAGCTCCAACACGCAGTGGCTCGCCCAGCGGATCTTCATTCCGACCTCGCTCGCGGTGCTCGTGCTCGGGATCCTGCTCACGATCGAAGGGCCGTGGAGCTTTGACCAGCTCTGGATCGTGATCGCCCTTGCGGCATTCGCCGGGACGTTCCTCTTCGGCGTCGGCGTGATCGAGCCGGAGGGGAAGCGGCTGCACGCGGCGACGGCGGCCCACGGGCCGGAACACCCCGAGACGCGTCGTCACAGCGATCGCCTGGACGCGTACATGAAGCTCGACCTCGTGCTGCTCTTCGTCGTCGTCTTCGACATGGCGTTGAAACCGACGGCCGACGACGTCGGGACGCTTGTCCTCGGCGCGGCGGCGCTCCTCGCGACGATTGCGTACGTCGTCCGAGTGGCGCGTAGGCCCGCCCTCGAGCCCGCCACCTCGCCCTAGGAGGCCTCCAGCTCGACGAGGAGGGCGCCGCCGGCGATGCGGTCGCCCTCCTCGACGTGCACCGCCTTCACGACGGCGTCGTAGGGAGCGGTGAGCGGCGTCTCCATCTTCATCGCCTCGAGCACGAGCAGCGGCTGCCGTGCGGCGACGCGATCGCCGGCGGCCACGTGCACGCGGATGACGGTGCCGGGCATCGGCGCGGTCAGCGTGCTCTCGCCGCCCACCGCCGCGTGCGAGTGGGCAGCGTCGTCGACATCCGGTGCAGGCGCCGCGGCGGCGGGCGGGAGATTCAGGCGCCACGGGCCGCGCCAGGGGCCGGTCGGGAGGAGCAGCGGCGGCTCCGAGAGCGGCGGGTGCTCGGTCGAGGAACGCGGTCGTCGCCTCGCCGGCGCGCAGCACCGGATGCGCGACGAGCCAGCGCAGGAAGGGGAGGTTCGTCGTCACCCCGACGACGTCGGTCTCCGCGAGCGCGTCGGCGAGCCGGGCCAGCGCCTCGTCCCGCGTCGGGCCGTGCGCGATCAGCTTCGCGATCATCGGGTCGTACGCGACGCCGATCTCGTCTCCCTCCTCGACGCCGGCGTCGACGCGCACACCGCGCGGGAGCCGCAGCCGTTCGACCCGCCCGGCCTGCGGCAGGAAGCTCCGCGGATCCTCGGCGTACAGCCGCACCTCGATCGCGTGGCCGAGCGGACTTTGTGTTGTTCCAACACTAAGTCGCTCTCCCGCCGCCACGCGCAGCTGCTCGGCCACGAGGTCGACACCGGTCACGAGCTCGGTGACGGGATGCTCCACCTGGATGCGGCCGTTCAGCTCCAGGAACCAGAACTCGCGACCGTCGAGCATGAACTCGGCCGTCCCGGCGCTGCGGTAGCCGATCGCGCGCGCGAAGGCCACCGCGGCGTCGCTCATCGCCGCGCGCAACTCGGGATCGAGAGCGGGGGAGGGCGACTCCTCGAGCACCTTCTGGTGGCGCCGCTGCACGGAGCAGTCGCGCTCGCCGAGCGCGAGCACGGTGCCGTGTGCGTCCGCGAGCAGCTGGATCTCGACGTGTCGCGGCCGCTCCAGGTACCGCTCGCAGAAGACGGTGCCGTCGCCGAAGGCCGCTTCCGCTTCACGCGTGGCGGCCGCCAGTGCCTCGTCGAGCCCGGCCGGGTCGCGGACGACGCGCATGCCGCGCCCGCCGCCGCCTGCGGCGGCCTTGACGACGAGCGGATAGCCGACGTCGTCCGGCTCGCCCGTCGGGATCACGGGCACGCCCGCCTCGACGGCGACGCGCTTCGCGGCGAGCTTGTCGCCGCCGAGCCGCAGCGCCTCGGCCGGCGGGCCGATCCAGGCCAACCCCGCCGCCGCGACAGCCGCCGCGAAGTCCGCGTTCTCGGCGAGGAAGCCGTAGCCGGGATGGATCGCGTCGGCGCCCGACTCGCGCGCCGCGCGCAGGTGCTCCGCCGGATCGAGGTAGGACGCGATCGAGATCGTCTCGCCGGCCGAGCGAGCGTGCAGTGCAGTCGCGTCGTCCGGCGCCGCCACGGCGACCGTGTCGATCCCGAGCTCGCGACAGGTGCGGAACACGCGCAGCGCGATCTCGCCGCGATTCGCCACCAGCACCTTCCGGATCCCGTCCATCGCGGGATCGTAGAGTTCGGATACGCTCCTCCGCCGGATGCGGCGTCTGCTTCTCACCTGCGCGCTGGCGCTCGCCTGCGCGGCTCCGGCCGGCGCGGGGACGCTGTTCCTGATCGACGGCCGCGGCTGGGGGCACGGAATCGGGATGAGCCAGTACGGCGCGCGCGGCTACGCCGAGTCCGGCTGGCCGTACAGCCGGATCCTCGCCCACTACTACCGCGGCACGCAGCTGAAGCTCGTCCCGGGTCGCGAGGTGCGGGTGCTGTTGCTCGAGCGGGAGTCGCGCGTGCGGATCGGCTCGTCCAAGCCGTTCCGAGTCGTCGGCGCGAACGGGAAGGCGCGGACGCTGAAGGCCGTGAGGCTCACCCTCGCGCCGGGCAAGCCTCTGGGCAAGCTGAAGGGACTGAGACACCCGCTGCGCTTCGAGCCGGGCGCCGAGCCGCTCAACCTCGACGGCAACGCCTACCGCGGCGCGCTGCTCGTCCATCCCGACCGGAAGCGGCTGAGCGTCGTCAACAGGCTGCCGCTCGACCGCTACCTCCGCGGCGTCGTGCCGTGGGAGATGCCGGAGGACTGGCATCGCGAGGCGCTGAAAGCCCAGGCCGTGGTCGCCCGCTCGTACGCCCTCGCGACGCTGAAGCCCGGGAAGCTGTTCGACCTCTACGCGGACACGCGCAGTCAGGTGTACGGCGGCATCCGGGCCGAGGAGGTGTCGACGAATCGCGCGATCGGCGCCACCGCCGGGCGCGTCCTCTACTGGAACGGCCTGTCGCGACGACCTTCTACCACTCGACCTCGGGCGGCCGGACGGCGCCGATCGCGGATGTCTGGCCGAAGGCGACGCCGCTGCCGTACCTCGTCGGCGTCCCCGATCCGCACGACCGGATCTCGAAGCACCACCGCTGGGGCCCCGTGCTGATGACGCCGGCCCAGCTGGCCTCGAAGCTGAAGGCACGGGGCCTGCGGGACGTGCTCGTCGAGCGGACGCCGTCGGGACGTGCCGGCACCGTCGCCGTCAAGGCGCGCGCCGGCAGCCGAACCGTGCTCGCACAGGATTTCCGGCGCGAGCTCGATCTCCGCTCGACGTGGTTCACTGTTCGCGTGCTCAGGCTCGACCCGCCGCTTCGGCGGGCGCCTGCGCGGCGGCCGACGAAGCTGACCGGCTTCGTGCGCGGCCTCACGAGGGTCCGGCTCGAGCAGCAAGTCGCAGGCGGCGCGTGGCAGCGTGTTCGACGCGTCAAGACACGCGCGGACGGGCGCTTCACGGTCACGGTCACGCCTCGCCGCACGACCTCGTACCGGCTTGCCACAGCCGTCGGCGAGGGCGCCATGGTCACCCTCAAAACACGCTGAACCTTTCCTAACCCGAGCCTCACAGCGACCCGGCTACGGTGGGCTCGTGCGGCGGTTGACCCTCATCCTGGCGGCGTCGTTCGCCCTGCTCGCCGTCGCAGGCCCCGCGTCGGCTTCGCCCTACGCGCAGTACGGGATCCAGGACGACGCCTGGCTCACCTACGGCCCGGGCACGCTCGACAGTCGGCTCGACACGCTCGACGACCTGGGCGTCGACCTCGTCCGCTTCACGATCAACTGGCACGAGGTCGAGAAGCGCAGGGGCGTGCGCGAGTGGGGCGGCGCCGACACGGTTCTCCGCGGACTGCGCGCGCACGGCATCGGCGCGGTCGTCACCCTCTACGGCACGCCGCGCTGGGCCAACGGCGGCCGCTCGCCGAACTGGGCCCCGACGAAGGGCGCGTCCTTCGCGAACTTCGCGGTCGCAGCCGCCAAGCGCTACCCGTTCGTGCAGAAGTGGCTGATCTGGAACGAGCCCAACCAGCGCCGCTGGCTGAGGCCGACGACGCCGCGGGCGTACGTGCAGAAGCTGCTGAACCCCGCCTTCAACGCGATGCACCGCTCGCGGCGCGGGATCAAGGTCGGCGGCGGCGTCACCGCCCCGCGTGGCGCCTATCGCGGCGTCTCGCCGGTCGACTGGATCCGCGGCATGCGCGCCGCAGGCGCGCGGCTGGACGCCTACGCCCATCATCCCTACCCGCTCCGCCGTGGCGAGACGCCCTCTGCGGGCGGCTGCGCCCACTGCTCCACGATCACGATGGCGACCCTCGACCGCCTGCTGGCCGAGGTGAAGCGCGCGTGGGGCGGGAAGCGGATCTGGCTGACCGAGTACGGCTACCAGACGAATCCGCCCGACCGGCTTCTCGGCGTCTCGCCGGGGCTGCAGGCTCGCTATCTCGGCGAGGCCGCTCGTCGCGTCCACGGCGCCCCTCGCGTCGACATGCTGATTCGGTATCTCTACAAGGACGAGCCGGACGTCTCGCGGTGGCAGAGCGGGCTGACCACGGTCGGTGGGTCGCCGAAGCCGTCGCTGCGGGCGTTCTCGCTGCCGCTCGTGCAGGTCTCCCGCCGGGGCGAGCGCACTGTCCTCTGGGGCCAGGTGCGGCCGGGGAAGGGTCGCCAGCGCTACATCCTGCAGCAGTTCCGAGCCGGCAAGTGGCGCACGGTCGGCGGTACGCGACGCACGAGCTCGCGCGGCTATCTCACCCGGACAGTCAGAGCCGGCCGCGGCGCGAAGTTCCGCGTCTGGTATCCAGCGGGCACGCTCGCGAGCCCGCTGCTCAAGATCCGCTAGACGCCCAGCCCGCGCGCGCGAGCAGGTCGCCGGCCCGCCCCTCGCCGTAGAGATGCGCGAGCAGCACGGGCAGCCACTCGTAGCGTCGGCTCGTGCTGACTCGCAACTCCGCCCATTGAGCGAGGAATCGAAGCGCGTGGGCGTCGAGCTCCGGCGGGTCGAGGCCCGCGACGAGCGTCTCCACGAAGGTCTCCTCGCCCGCGACGACCGCGTGATTCTCGTCGGAGACGAGCATGCCCCAGCGTCCTTCCCGCGAGAAGAGCGAGTTCTCGCGGATGAACGGGATCCCGGCGTAGGGCGCCTCGTCGCCCAGATCGAGCTCCCAGTAGGGCCACTCCTCCTCGCCGAAGACGTAGAGCTGGAGGTAGCAGCTCGTCTCGCCGAGCGACCCGGCGGCCTCGCGGATCGCGGCGAGCTCACGGCCCTCGTACGCGTAGCCCATCGGGAAGAGCAGGGCGCGCGAGCCCGACGCCCGGGAGGAACGGCTCCTCGTAGGGGTCGTCGCTCGCGAAGACGCGGTTCCGGGCCGGCGCGCCCAGCTCGCGCCATTCCTTCGGTGTCAGCCGCCGCGCCGGCATCAAGGAGGCCAGCTCGGCCGGCGGCGCTCGAGGAAGGCGCGCAAGCCCTCCTGGCCCTCGTCGCTCGTCCGCCGTTCCGCGATCCGCCTCGTCGTCTCGATCGCATCCGGGCGGTCGAGGACGAGGCGCTTGGCGTGCCTGGTCGCGCGAGGGCCCGCGCTGCGGAGCTCGCTCAGAACCGTATCCACCGCGCCGTCGAGGTCGTCGGCGACCTCGTGCACGAGCCCGATCCTCAGCGCCGTCGCGGCGTCGAAGCGCTCGCCGGTGACGAAGTAGCGCCGAGCTGCGCTCGCGCCGATCTTCGCCAGCGCGAACGGCGAGATGACGGAGGGGATGATCCCGAGCTTGACCTCGGAGAACGCGAAAACGGCGTCGCGGTCGGCCACCGCCACGTCGGCGCACGCGACCAGCCCCGCACCGCCGCCGAGCGCATGCCCCTGCACGCGCGCGAGCACCGGCGCAGGGCAGGTGTCGATCGCGTCGAGCATCCGGCGGAGCGCGGTGGCATCGGCGACGTTCGCGTCGTAGTCCAGCTCGACCGAGGAGCGCATCCACTCGACGTCGGCGCCGGCGCAGAAGCTGGGGCCGTCGCCACCGAGCAGGACGGCGCGAGCCTTGCCGACGTCGACGAACGCCTCGGCCAGCTCGGCGATCAGGGCCGCATCGAACGCGTTGCGCGTCTCGGGGCGGGCGAGCGTGATCCGCAGCAGGTCACCGTCGCGCTCGATCCGGAGGGCGCTCATGCCCGGCAGCTTACGGTCCATGAACGTAGAGTCGGAGGATGCTTCGCGGAGCGCTGGCAGCCGCCGTCACCCCGCTGCGCGACGGCGGCCTGGACGAGGACGCGTTCGGGCCCTACGTCGGCTTCCTGGCCGCCGGTGGACTGAACGGGCTCCTCGCGCTGGGAACGACGGGGGAGGGAATTCTGCTCTCGGTCGAGGAGCGCCGGCGGGCGCTCGAGCTCTACGTGGAAGCCTCATCGGGTCGGCTCGCAGGTCGCCGTTCACTGCGGCGCCCAGACCACGGCCGACACCGTCGGGCTCGCGGCGCACGCCGCCGAGGCCGGTGCGGACGCGGTCGCGGTGATCGGACCGCCGTACTTCCAGCTCGACGAGCGCGCCCTCGTCGAGCACTTCGCCGCCGCGGCCGCCGCGTGTGCGCCGCTCCCGTTCTACGTCTACGAGTTCGAGCGCGCGAGCGGGTACGCGGTGCCGCTCCCCGTCCTGCACGAGCTGCGCGAGCGGGCGCCGAACCTCGCGGGTCTGAAGGTCTCGGACGCTCCGTTCGACCGGTTCGCGCCGTACCTGATCGACGGGCTCGACGTCTTCGTCGGGCCGGAGGCGCTGATCTTCGCTGGGCTGGAGGCGGGCGCCGTGGGAGCGGTGTCCGGTCTCGCGGCTGCGTTCCCCCGAGAGGTGGCCACGGTCGTCAACGCGCCGACGGCCGACGGCGCCGCGCGGCTCGGCGAGCTGCGAGCCGTCGTCGAGCGCTTCCCGCGCCACGCCGCACTGAAGTTCCTGCTCGAGCAGTCGGGACTGCCGCTGACCGAGGAGGTGCGGCCGCCGCTTCGGCAGCTCGCCGAGCTCGAGCGAGACGAGCTGCGGGCGTGGCGCGCCTCGTCGTAGCCGGCGCCGGCGCGATCGGAGCGTCGATCGCGTACCACCTGGCGCTCGCCGGGGCCGGCGACGTCGTGCTCGCCGATGCCGGCGAGATCGCCGGCGGCGCCACCGGCCGGGCGATGGGCGGGGTGCGCCAGCAGTTCACGACTCCGGCGGAAGTCCGGCTCGCGCAAGCGAGTGTCCGGCTCTTCGAGGAGCTCGGCGCGCCGCTCTTCCGGCAGGTCGGGTATCTCTTCCTGGCGACCACCGAAGACGGGCTCCGCGAGCTCGAGGAGCGACGGCAGCTGCAGGTGGAGCTCGGCGTGCCCGTGGAGCGCGTCGACCCGCGGTTCGTCGGCGGCCTCCATACCGACGACGTGCTCGGCGCGGTGATCTGTCGCGAGGACGGAATCGCCGATCCCGCCGGCGTGACGCGCGAGCTCGTGCGGCGCGCGGCGGCTCTCGGAGTGGAGGTGCGAGAGCGAACGGACGCTCTCGAGCTCGACGCCGACACGCTCGTGCTCGCCTGCGGGGCCTCGTCCAGCGAGGTGGCGGCCCGGCGCGGTTTCGACCTGCCCGTGCGGCCCCTCGTCCGGCAGCTCGCCGACGTCGGGCCCGTCGAGGCGCTGCCGGACGACCTGCCGATGACGATCGAGGAGAACGGCTTCCATTTCAGACCGGTCGGCGCCGATCGGCTGCGGCTTGCGATGGGGGAGACCGAGGCTCGCTGGGACGGGCCCGCCGAGGTGCGCGACGATCTCGTCGAGGACTGGCGCGCGCGCCTGGCGCACCGCTACCCGGCGGCGGCCGGTGCGCCGCTCGTCCGTGCGTGGGCCGGGCTCTACGACATGACGCCGGACGCGCATCCGATCATCGGCCCGCTCGGCGAGGGGCTCTACACCGCGTGTGGCTTCTCCGGTCACGGCTTCATGCAAGCCCCGGCGGTCGGGGCGGCCGTCGCGGCCGAGCTGCTGGGGGAGGCGCCGCTCGTCGACCTGGCGCCGTACCGGCTCGAGCGCTTCGAGGCGGGCGCGAGCTTCCCCGAGACGCTCGTGCTGTGACGCTCATTCCGGACGCGGAGGTCGTCAAGGCGGCTTGTGTTGTTCCAACACAAGCCGTTCCCGCCGCCGCGCTTCCGCGAGCCGCTCGATCGCACGGCGCTGGTCGAGGAGGAGCGCCGACGGCATCGACTCGAACACGCCGAGCACGGCGTCGCGGGTCGCTCTCCTGGCATGCCGCCGTCGCCGCTCGACGCGAACGAGCTCGCGCACGACGTGGTAACCCGGGCGGCGCAAGCCCAGCTTCCAGGCCGCATCGCCGACCGCACGCCACGTCGCTGCGATCGAGACGCCGTCCTCGTCGAGCGCGACGACGAGATCGCGGAGGAGTCGGACCTTGTCGTGAGATCGCGAACCGCACGATTCCCACGATGCCGCGTCGCCGCCCCTCGCGTGTGCCGATTTCGCAACGATCGACGGACGAGCTTGTGTTGGAACAACACTAAGTTCGTCCTCACCGACCGCGGGGGTCGCCGAGTCGAGTCGTTTCGCTGCGTCAGCCCTGCCAGGCGTAGAGCAGGAGCCCGATCGCCGCGAGCGCGGCGAGGCCGACGGCGATCGCGTTCACGACGAGGAGCACCAGCAGCGTTCGGCTCGAGCCCGGTGCTGCGGGCCTCGAAGCGGGCTTGCCGGCCCCCCCGTCACCGAGCGACTCGCCGGTCCAGCCGATCGCGCTCGCGAGCGTGCCCGTGATGAGCTGATTCAAGCTCGTGCCGTCGCGCTCTGCGAGCTTCGCCAGTTCGCCGTGCAGCGAGCGCGGCATTCTCAGCAGCAGACGTCCGCTCGGATCAGACGACTTGCGCGAGCCGCGCTCGGTCTCAGCCAGTACGCGCTGTGCGGACGAGGCGCCCATGCGCGGATTGTACGACTGTGTAGCGGGCCGCACAATGCGTAGAACGTAGTATCACGCGGCGGGACGGCTCAACTCGGCGCGCAGCTTCCCGAGCGAGTCCCGCAGTAGCCTCGAGACGTGCACCTGTGAGATGCCCAGCTCGGCGGCGATTCCACGCTGGCTGAGCCCGCCGTAGTAGCGCAGCTGCACGATCCGCCGCTCACGGCTCGGCAGCGCCCGCAAGCCTCCGGCAAGGAGCGCGCGATCCTCGCCCTGCTCCAGACCCGTTTGCGCCGCTGCGTCCGGCCACCGCGCGATCGTGCTCTCGAGCGGCAGCGGGAATCGCGCGGGTGCCTCCGGCTCTGCATCCCGGGGCAGCCGGATCAACGTACCGCGGTCGCGCAGGTGGTTCCTGATCTCACCGGCGATCGTCGGGGCGGCGTACGCGCCGAGGGTGACTCCGCGCCTCCGGTCGAAGCGGTCGACCGCCTTGATCAGCCCGACCGCGCCGACCTGGACGAGATCCTCGAGCGACTCGCCGCGATGTGCGAACCGACGGGCGATGGAGCGGACGAGCGGAAGGTGCTGCTCGATCAACTCCCGGCGCGCGCGGTGATCCCGGCGCTCGCACCATGCTTCGGTCAGCAGTTGCGACTCGGTCGTCGTCACGACTCTTCGACTATACCGCCTCCGACGGGAAGTTCAAGAAGGTATTTCGGCGTGATTGACAAGATCGCGAGGCGAAAAGGTAAAAAAATGAATCATCGATTGGCGGCTCGGGTATTTCCATTGCATGACGCACGAGCGCCCGTCTTGGGCGATCCGGATTCGTGTCGGCCTGGGACTGGCTGCGCTCTGCCTTGCTGCACCGACGGTTCCGCCAGCGCTCGCACAGGACAGCGTGCCGATGCCGGCCGTGGCCGAGGTGGCAGACGCGGTCGTCAACGGGACGGTGGACGCGGCTGTGGACGCCACGCTCGCGGCAGCTACTCCTCTCGTTCCGTCCCAGCCGGCCGCGCCGCCCGCGGCGGCTCTCCCCGCCGTCGCCGCTGCAGGCCCCACGGAGGCGCCACCGGCGGCCGCGCCCGCTGCTCCTCCTTCCCCGTCCGTGCCGCCGCCGATCCTCGCTCCAGTCTCGGAACCGCAGGAGTCGGCCGCAGATGCACCAACGCCGGACGCACCGCCCGTTCCGGAGGCGGCAGCGCAGGTATCGGAACCCGTTGCGGCCGCCTCACAGGTGCAGCCGGTGAATGTGAACGTGTCCGTGCGCATCGACAGCCCTGGCGACAACGGCCCCGTCACGCAGGTGAACGCGGCGGAGGTCGGTGCCGACGCCGCCTCGCCGACGGCGAGCCCGGAGCAGTATCAGCCGGCGCCACCGCAGTATCAGCCCGCGCAGCCTCAGGCTCAGGCGCCGGCCGCTCCCGCCGCTCCGGCCGCAGGATCGCCGACGCCTGCCGCTGCTTCGCCCGAGCCCGGATGGACGTGGACGTGGAGCTGTGGCGGTACAACGACCGATGTTCTGCCGCCTGACGTCGGCGGCGGATGCTGCCTACAACTGGAGCTGGAACTGGACCTGGAACTGTGGCGAGCCGACGGACGGTGTCCGAAAATAGCGACGTGCAAAACGCCGGGCAGTATCACACCGGAGTTGCGCAGTATCAGCCGGTCAATATCAACATCTCGATCCGCATCAACAGTCCGGGCAACGATGGGCCGGTCACGCAGACCAATATGGTCCTCGTGGTCGTCGCACCGGCAGTTCCCGCGCTGCCCGCTCTTCCGGGCTTGATCCCCGCGCCGGTGCTCAGCCCAGGCTCACCGAGCGCGCAGGCGATCGCTGCGCCGGCGCAGACGGCGCTTTTCTCCGAGAGTCTCGTTGCCGTCGGGTTCCTGCCGGCCGCCGACGCCGAGGTGATGGACTGGATCTTCCGGGGTCTGAGCGGCTCAAATGGCGGCGACCTCGGCGACTTCGCGGCGCAGCCCCCGCTCGACTCCGCCTCGGACTCGCCGACCTCGGCCGGTCCGACAGGCACGCCCGTGCCACCCCACAGCTTCCGCATGGACGCTACGCGCCGTCGCGGTCACGCACGCCCAGGCGAGCGTGCGCCCCGACCGGCCTGCCCGCGCCCCGTCTCCGCGGAAAACACCCCGGCGTCCGCTGCCGCCCACGCGGGCGCCGGTTCTCGATCGGGCTTGCCCGGGCAGGCCCCGGCGGGACCGACGGCGGCGGTTGGCCGCTCCTCGCGTTGCTGCTCGTTCCGTTCTCCCTCGCGCTTGTCGACAGCTCGAGGCGGATGGGGCGAGACGCAACCCTCCCCCGCGGCGGCGGAGCTCCGCACACGCCGCGACCGCCCCGGCTGAGCTTCTCCCTCTCACCAGAGCCGTGGGACGAAGACCGTCCCAAGACCTCAGATGTTTCGAGAAGGAGAAGAACCGATGAAACATCGACTCGTGGTGCTGGCCATAGCCATATCGCTCGCGCTCTTCGTGAGCGCCGGGCAGGCCGTGGCGAGCGACGGGGCAGACCCGGCGCAAGCAGCCGGACAGGCCGCCGGCAGCGGCCAGACTGCCGGCGCGCTCTCGGGCGCGTCGCAGAGTCGCCCCCGGAAACCAGAACATCTCGGTTCGCGTGCTGAGCCCCGGCAACGCCGGTAGCGTCACGCAGACCAACGCCGTCAGCTCGAACGCGACGGCAGCGAACGCAAACCTGACCGGCCAGTCGGCCACCCAGAGCTCGGGCGGCTCGTGCGGCTGTGCAGGTGGAACGCAGGCGATCGGCCAGTCGGCAGCGAACGACCAGGCCGCAGCCGCGCTCTCGCTCGCCTCCCAGGCGAACGCGAGCAACTCGAACATCCCCGTGCGTGTCCTGAGCGACGGGAACGACGGCTCCGTCGAGCAGACGAACAGCGTCGACTCCAACACCACGCCCGCAAACATCAACGCGACGGGCCAGTCCGCGGATCAGACCGCAGCTGGTGAGTTCGGCACGCAGGCGATCGGCCAGTCGGCCGACAGCGAGCAGAACGCCGCAGCGGCCTCCAAGGCCGAGCAGACCGGTGCGAAGAACACCAACGTCTCCGTCCGGGTGCTCAGCCCCGGCGACGACGGCGACGTCTCGCAGTCGAACGAGGCCTCCTCGGACGCGACGGCCGGCAACCTGAACCTGACCGGGCAGCACGCCGACCAGACGCAGTCGGGCGACTCCTGCAAGTGCGGGAACGACGGCGAGTCATCGGCCAGTCGGCCGACGACGATCAGGACGCGGCTGCCCTCGCGGCGACCAAGCAAGAGAAGCCGTCGAACACGCAACATCTCGATCCGGGTTCTCAGCCCCGGCGACGACGGCGACGTCTCGCAGTCGAACGAGGCCTCGTCGAAGCGCCGAGGCCGGCAACCTGAACCTGACCGAGCAGACACGCCGACCAGACGCAGGCGGGTCGACTCGACTGCAAGTGCGGACGGCCTCCAGGTGATCGGCCAGTCGGCGGACTCCGAGCAGGACGCGGCCGCGCCGCGACCGTGCAGGAGAAGCCGTCGAACACGAACATCTCGATCCGGGTCCTGCAGCCCCGGCGACGACGGTGACGTCACGCAGTCGAACGAGGCGTCGTCGAAGGCCGAGGCCGGGAACCTGAACCTGACCAGAGCAGAGCGGCGGATCAGGCAGCAGGCCGGCGGCTCGGGCCTGCAGGTGATCGGTCAGTCGGCCGAGAACGAACAGGACGCGTTCCGCGCTCGGCGCCGCAGGCCATCCAGAAAGGCGCCGAACGAGAACGTGCCCGTGCGGGTCCTGAGCAAGGGCGACGGCGGCGACGTCGAGCAGTCGAACGAGGCGTCGTCGAAGGCCGAGGCCGGCAACCTGAACCTGACCGAGCAGAAGGCCGATCAGAGCCAAGAGGGCGACTCCTGCAAGTGCGGGAGCGGCCTCCAGGTGATCGGTCAGTCGGCGAAGTCCGAGCAGGATGCCGCGGCCATCGCCGCGACCATCCAGGAGAAGCCCTCCAACACGAACACTCCGATCCGCGTCCTGAGCAAGGGCGACGACGGCGACGTCAAGCAGTCGAACGAGGCGTCGTCGAACGCCGAAGGCCGGCAACCTGAACCTGACCGAGCAGAAGGCCGATCAGCCGAGCAGGCCGGCGGCTCGGCCTGCAGGTGATCGGGCAGGAGGCGAAGAACGATCAGGACGCGTTCGCACTCGGGCCGCCGTTCAGAAAGGAGCCGAGAACGAGAACGAGCCCCGTGCGCGTTCTGAGCAAGGGCGACGGCGGCGACGTCAAGCAGTCGAACGAGGCGTCGTCGAACGCCGAAGCCGCGCGAACCTGAACCTGACCGAGCAGAACGCCGACCAGAGCCAAGAGGGCAACTCCTGCAAGTGCGGGAGCGGTCATCCAGGTGATCGGTCAGTCGGCGAAGAACGAGCAGGACGCTGCCGCGGCCATCGCCGCGACCATCCAGGAGAGCCGTCGAACACGAACGCCCGATCCGCGTCCTGAGCAAGGGCGACGACGGCGACGTCAGGCAGTCGAACGAGGCGTCGATCGAAGGACGACGCCGGCAACCTGAACCTGACCGAGCAGAAGGCCGACCAGATCCAGTCGGGCCGCAAGGACTCCGTGCAACGGGATCGGCATCCAGGCGATCGGGCAGGAGTCGAAGAACGATCAGGACGCGCTGGCCGCCTCGCGGCCACGCAGGTCGGCGGGCACGGGAAGTGCGGTTGCTCGTCCGACGGGAACTCCTCGACACCCGCGCGGTCGGGAGCCCCGGCTGGGACGGCTCGGTCGACCAGTCGAACACGGTCGACTCGGATGCGACGGCGGCGAACCTGAACCTGCTCGGGCAGCATGCCGCGCAGGCTCAGGGCGGCGGCGGTGGCATCCAGGCGATCGGCCAGTCGGCGAAGAACCACCAGGCGGCGCTCGCGCTGTCGGTGGCGCTTCAGCTGGCCGGCTGGAACAGGAAGCCGGTGCTCGCCCCGTAGGGGAGCGCCGAGCCCGCAGGCCGGTCCCGGCCGGCCTGCGGGCACGTTCGTGCTCATTGACACACGTGAAATCGAGTACTACCGTCCAGAGTCGGGACACCGAGAAGGGGGGGGCGGCCGTCATGCCCGCTGGGAAGAGGAGATCGCTGCGGCGATCCGGGCTCGTCGTGGCCGTCGGTTTCGTCTGCCTTGCCTGCGTTGCGCCGGTCGGCTCTGCGGCGAGCTCGCCTTCCCCTGACCCGCCACCGCCACTTGCGGTTGCGCCCGATCCGCAGCCCTCGACCCCAGCAGTGGCCCCACGTCGCCCGCGTGAGGCGCCTGTGGCCGCCCGCGCGCCGGCAACTCGGGCCGTCGCTCCCGCTCCCGCGAAGACGGTCGCGCCCGCGCCCGCGGTGAAACCCGCTGTGAGCAAGCCCGCGGCTCGAACGACCAGGAAGAAGCCGAAGCGGGTCTCCTCGCCGCAGCCGGCCGTGCCGCCGGCGCGCTCCGCTCCGCGTGAGATCAGGTCGGCCGTCCGCGTGATCGCCGGTCCGGAAGTGGAAACGATCCAGCGCAGACGCTTCGTGCTTGCCGGGGCCGCGCTCGCACTGGTGGCGATCGGCGGCGGCGTGCTCCTCGGCGTCGGCGGGCGGACACTGAAGGAAGGCCTGGCATGAGCGCTCGGATCCGTCTCGCGCTCCTACTCGCGCTCGTCCTGCCGCTTCTCGTCACCCCGGACGTCGGTGCTGCGCCCGGTCCGCCGGTCGCGCAATGCTCCCCTGCCCCGACCGACTGCAGCGGCTGGTTCAGGACGAACGTGACCGTCTCATGGGCGTACGACCAGAACGGCCTCACGGCGACCGAGGGTTGCAACGTGCGAACGATCACGAGCGACACGACCGACTCCCCGCAGTCGTGTGTCGTGACGTACGGCAGCGACACGTACGGAAGGACAGCCCACGTGAAGCGCGACGCCACGCCGCCGCAGGTAACCGCGGCCGCGCCGGACCGCGCCCCGGACGCGAACGGGTGGTACAACCGACCCGTCGCGGTTGCGTTCAGCGGAACGGACGCGACCTCCGGCCTCGCCTCGTGCGACCGGCCCACGTACGCCTCGGACAGCGCCTCCGCCCAGGTAACGGGGACCTGCCGCGACGCCGCGGGCAACACGGGCGCTCCCGCGGCGGTCACGCTCAAATACGACGCCACGCCGCCCACCGTCACCGCGGCCGCAGACCGGGCGCCGGACGGCAACGGGTGGTATCGCCGGCCGCTGACCGTGGCGTTCAACGGCGCCGACGCGGTCTCGGGCATCCAGGCGTGCACACAGCCGGCTCGTTACGCCGGACCCGATCGAGCGCAGGCGAAGCTGACGGGAACGTGCCGCGACCAGGCCGGTAACGCCGCCGAGGCGGCGTTCACAGCGAACTACGACGCCACCGCGCCGAAGCTCGCCGCCGTCGAGGCGAAGCTGACCAAGGGCGTCGCGCGGCTGGGGTGGAAGAAGCCCGCGGACGCCGTGCTCGTCAGGATCGACCGGATCCCCGGGGTGAACGGCGCGAAGAAGACGCGCGTCTACCGCGGCAACGGCCAGGCCTTCGTCGACCGCACCGTCCGCAAGGGCGTGCGCTACCGCTACGAAGTCACCGCCGCCGACGCCGCCGGCAACGTCGCCGCCGCCGCGGTCACTGCTGCCGCGCTCTCGGCGCTCTACGCACCGGACAACGGGGCAGTCGTCCGCGGTCCGGTTCGCCTCGCCTGGCAGCCGGCCGAACGCGCCCGCTACTACAACGTCCAGCTCTACCGGAACGGTGTGAAGATCCTGAGCCGTGGCCGCAGAAGCCGAGCTTCCGGATCGCCCGGACGTGGCGCTACCTCGGCAAGCAGCGGTCGCTCGAGCCGGGGCTCTACCGCTGGTTCGTCTGGCCCGCGCTCGGCACCCGTGCGCAGCCGCGTTTCGGCCGTCCGCTCGGCTCCAGCACGTTCAGGGTCAAGGCGCGCTAGCGGACGCTCACGTCGCGCGTACTTTCGCCAGCGTCGACTTCGCCTGCCTGAGGACGTCCGCTTCGTCATGGCCGAAGTCGTCCATGTACGAGTGCATCGCGGCCTCGAGCACGCGGAGGTCCTCGGCGTCGAGCCCGATTCCGCGCGGCTGGTCGAGCCGCTCGACGATGAACCTCGCGTACCAGGTCGGCCAGTCCGGATCGGCGTGGCCCAGCTCCCGCTCGTACTCCGCGTGCGCTGCTTCGGCCTCGCGTAGCTCGAGCGCAAGCTCCTCTGCTGTGATCGCCATGGTTCCTCCTTACATGCGGAAGATGCCGAAGGTGGACTCGGGGATCGGTGCGTTGAGAGCCGCCGAGATTCCGAGCGCGAGCACGCGTCGGGTGTCGAGCGGGTCGATGATGCCGTCGTCCCAGAGCCGGGCGGTCGAGTGGTACGGATTCCCCTCGGCCTCGTACTTGGCGCGGATCTCGTCCGGGTCGGAGTCGCCGACCATCGAGAGCACGGTCGCGGCCTGCTCGCCGCCCATCACCGAGATCCGGGCGTTCGGCCACATCCACAGCTGCCGCGGCTCGTAGGCGCGGCCGCACATCGCGTAGTTGCCCGCGCCGAACGACCCGCCCGTGACGACGGTGAACTTGGGCACGTCCGCGCAGGCGACGGCCATCACCAGCTTGGCACCGTCGCGCGCGATTCCGCCCTCCTCGTACTCCTTGCCGACCATGAAGCCGGTGATGTTCTGGAGGAAGACGAGCGGGATCCGCCGCTTCGCCGCCAGCTCGATGAAGTGCGCGCCTTTCTGCGCAGACTCGGCGAAGAGGACGCCCTTGTTGGCGAGGATCGCAACCGGGTGGCCCTCGATGCGCGCGAAGCCGCAGACGAGCGTCTCGCCGTACAGCGCCTTGAACTCCGAGAACCGCGAGCCGTCGACGATGCGCGCGATCACCTCGTACGCGTCGAGCTCGTGCTTGAAGTCCTCCGGGACGAGGCCGTAGAGCTCGCGCGGGTCGAGCGCGGGAGGTTCTGGCGGGGCGATGTGCCAAGGCGGTGCATGGGTACACATGTGCAGGTTGCGGACGATTTGCCGAGCGAGAGCGAGCGCGTGCTCGTCGGAGGTGGCGTAGTGGTCGGCGACGCCCGAGCGGCGCGCGTGAACGTCCGCGCCGCCGAGCTCCTCGGCGGTCACGTCCTGGCCGGTCGCCGCCTTCACGAGCGGCGGGCCGCCGATGAAGATCGTGCCGGTCCCCTTGACGATGATCGTCTCGTCGCACATCGCGGGTACGTAGGCGCCGCCCGCGGTGCACGAGCCCATCACGACGGCGATCTGCGGGATCCCCGCCGCCGACAGCCGCGCCTGGTTGAAGAAGATGCGCCCGAAGTGGTCGCGGTCGGGGAAGACCTCGTCCTGGAGTGGCAGGAACGCGCCGCCGGAGTCGACGAGGTAGATGCACGGCAGCCGGTTCTGCGCCGCCACCTCCTGCGCGCGCAGGTGCTTCTTCACGGTCAGCGGGAAGTAGGAGCCGCCCTTCACGGTGGCGTCGTTCGCGACGATGACGCACTGCTGACCCTCGACGACGCCGATTCCGGTGACGATCCCCGCTGACGGCGCTGCACCGTCGTACAGCTCCCATGCGGCGAGCGCATTCAGCTCGAGGAAGGCGGAGCCGGGGTCGACGAGCCGGTCGATCCGCTCCCGTGCCGGCAGCTTGCCGCGCGAGCGGTGACGCTCGAGCGCCTTCCCGCCGCCTGCGGCGAGCGCCGCCGTGCGCTCGCGCAACTCGGCGACGAGCGCCTCCATCCGCCGCTCCCGGGCGAAGGTGTCGTCGCGCTCGAGTGCGAGTCGCGGGAGGATCGAGGTCACGCGCTGGGAGCCTATCGCTACGGTCGTGAAGTGATCGCCTTCGTTCCTGGGCTCGGCGTTGGGCAGCGGTACTTCGATCCGCTCGCGCGTGAGCTCGGCCCCAACCTCATCCGGCCGGAGTTCCGTGAGCCTGCGCCGATCGCCGAGCTCGGCTCGCAACTGGGCGAGCTCCTCGAAGGTCCGACGTTGCTCGTCGCGAACTCGATGGGCTGCCAGCTCGCGACGGCGCTCGCCGTGCAACGGCCGGAGCTCGTCAGCTCGCTGGCGCTGATCGGGCCGACCGTCGACTCGCGGACGCACAGTTTCGTCACGCACCTGTTTCGCCTCGCAGCCGACGGCTGGTTCGAGCCGCTCCGGCTCACGGCGATCGTGATCTCGGACTACGCGACGTTCGGGCCGCTGGCCCTCTTCCGCCAGGCCCGCCACGCGCTCGACGACCGGATCGAGGAGCGCCTGCCGCTGCTCGACGTCCCTGCAGTCGTCGTTCGAGGTGCACACGATCCGCTCTGTCAGGCCGGGTGGGCGCAAGAGGCTGCTGCGCTCCTGCCACAGGGCCGGCTCGTGACGATCGCGGGTGCCGGCCACGCCGTCCACTTCTCGCATCCGCGCGAGGTCGCCGCTGCGATCAGGGCTCTGCCAGGAATGCCAGCAGCTCACGGCTGAAGAGCGTCGGTTGCTCGACCATCGGCACGTGTCCGGCCTCGAGAACGCGCACGCGTCCGTTCGGCAGCGCCCGCGCGAGCTCCTCACCATCCACAAGCGGGACGAGGTGGTCGTTCCGGCCGAGCAGGACGAGCGTCGGCGACCGCACCGCGGCCAGGTCGGCGCGGACGTCCGCCGCCAGCAGCGCACGAGCGGCCGTTCCGATCGTCACCGGCCCGGAGCGAGCCGCGTCGCGAGCGAGCAGAGCGAGGAAGCGAGGATGGGAGGACAGCAGCACGCGCAGGAGCGGAGCCGTGCTTCCGGCCATCGTGCGTCCGGGAAGGCCTGCCGGCGCGACGAGCACCAGCTTTCGCACGAGGTCGGGGCGGCGCGCGGCGAGCCGAGCGCAGAGGAGCCCGCCGAGCGAGTGCCCGGCGACGGCCGCCGGCCCGATCTCGGCGATCTCCCACCACTGCGCGAGCCAGGCCACGGACGGATCGAGAGCGAACGCTCGGGCGCGGGGGAGCCGTCCGAATCCAGGTAGATCGACGAGCAACACCGAGTGCTCGGCGGCGAGCGCGGGGAGGATCGGCCGCCACCAGCGCCACGAGCCGGCCAGGCCGTGAACGAGTACGAGCGGCGGTCCGCTTCCTGCCTGCCGCCACCGGCAGCGCCGGCCGTCCAGAACAGCGGTGTACAGACGTGTCTCCACCTTCACATCTTGCCGCCGGTGGGTAAATCGCCGGAGCTCGGGCATACTGGCGGCGATGCGTGCCGTTCTGCTCACAGGACTCGTGCTCGTGCTCGTCGTTCCCGCCATGGCCTCTTCCACCACCCGAGCGCCGACGCTGCGGGTCGTGGGCGCCAGCCCGCTCACCGTGCGCGGTGAAGCCTTCGCTGCACGCGAGGCCGTCGTGGTCACGGTCAGGCAGGAAGGTCGGATGCGGGCGCGCCGGTCGCTGCGCGCAGGCTCCCGCGGCGGCTTCGCCGTCGCCTTCGCTGGCGCTGCGGTGCACCGTTGCGGCGGTGGAGCCACGATCACCGCCGTGGGCGCGACGGGTGCCGTGGCGAAGGCGAAGCTGCCTCAGACGGCCTGCCCGCCGCCGCTCGCCTCGCCCTAGCAGGGCCCAGCCCGAGAAAGCGGAGGGCCGCCCCGTGGGGCGGCCCTCCCGACTTCGCCGCCGAGCGCGTGACTACGGCGTGCCGTCACCCGGGCAGCGCGTGACGAGGAACATCTTGTCCTCGGGCTTCGGCTGCTTCTGTCCTGCGTCCGCTCCGAGGCTCGAGTACTCGTCCATGAACACGTCCGACTGCTCGCAGATCGGGTTGCGTCCCGGCTGCGGCCCACTGCCGCCTGCCGGCCCACCCGAGGAGCGGCCGTTGCGTGCGTCCGTCCAGTAGCCGTATGCCTTCGAGTCGGTCGGCGTCACGGCGACGTTGTTGTAGTCGCCGGCGAAGATCCCGGCCCGGAACGTGTAGTCGAAGTTCGACGGCACGTCCGTGATGCCGAAGTTCGCGAGGCTCCCGAGGAACGTCGAGCCCTGACCCGGAACCGGATCGACGCCTGGGTTGATCGGACCGGTCGGCTGCGGAACCACCGCAGCACCCGGAGCGAGGCACTCGCGCGAGTCCGGGTTCTTCACGTGACACTGGGCGCCCCACGTCCAGACCAGGTAGTTGCCGGGCTGGTTACGGCTCGTCGGCCACTCGTGTGCAACCGAGTCGAGGTCGAGCCGGCGGTCGTGGAAGATCACGTTCAGGTGCCCGAAGTCGTTGATGTCGATCCACGGCCACCATTGATCGGCTCCGAAGTCGCCACGACACACTTCGGCGAGTGCCGGCGGCACGACGCCGAAACCGACAAAGCCCTCGGGCCGGAGGCAGTCGCGCCCTCCGAGGACGCCGAACGGAGGTCCGACATTGACGCTGCCGGCCGTCAACTGCGACCGGTCGTTGTTCACGCGGGTCGGACCGACCCAGGTCGAGCCGCCGTCAGTCGACTTGAACAGGAAGATGTCTGCGTTCGAGCTGAAGACGGTGCCGTTGCGGTTGTCGGAGAAGACCAGGTAGAGGTCGTCTGCGAAGGCACCGCCGCGGCGGTCGATGACAACGTTTCCACCGGCATTCGAGCGGAAGCAGCTGTTCGTGTAGACGATCCGCGCCTGCTGCTGGCCCCGAGCAGTGCAGTCCTGCCGGTTGCTCACACCCGCGCGCGGGAAGTTGACGTCGAAGACCGGGCTGACGAAGAACGGTCCTTCGTAGGTCGTACCTCCGTCCCGCGAGCGGACGAACAGGTACTGGTTCTCGTCCGGCGTGTTGAAGTTCTCGAACGCCACACCGAGGAACCCGGTGGTCGGATGCACCGTCGGCGTCGAGAACTGGTTCGAGTCGCACGCGCCGGCCGATGCGCCGAACGCGCAGAACGAGGCCACGCCGCTGATCGGCTTCTGCGGCGACCACGAGCGACCCTGGTCGTCGGAGTGGCTCTCCATGATGTTCCCAGTCGTGGCCGTGAACTTCGTCCACGTCACGTAGACGCGGTCGGGGCTGATCGGCCGCGAGCCGCACGGCGTCGGCGCGTGTGCCGCGTTGAAGCACTGGGCGGCGATCCGGTCGTTCGGGTCGGCCGTCGTCGTGTCGAGCGGCCTCGGGCCAGCCGCGATGTACTCCTTGTCGTCGAACGGAATGCTGCCGTTGGGCACGAAATCGTTGTCCCGCTGGAAGGAGACGACGCCGTCGCCGGGCAGCCGTGGGTCGCCGGGCCCGCCGCATGCCGTCAGCGTGGCCGGGTCGACGATGCAGGCGCGGCTCCACGTGTAGCCGCCGTTCGTCGAGCGTTGCACGGTGATCCCGTTCGTGTCGTCGTCGCGGTTGAAGGCGATCTGGGCGTAGTAGACGACGCCCGCTCGGTCGAAGACGATCGCCGGGTCACCGCCGCTGACGAGGAAGCCCTGCGTCGTTCCGGCCGGGTTCACCGACGGGAACGGGATGATGCCGCTGTACCAGGTCTGGCCGTTGTCGTTCGAGGCCGAGAACCCGGACGAGCCGGTGCCGAGACGGTAGTCGTTCGCTCCGGCCACGATGTTCTTCTCCTGCCCCTTGGCCGGGTTCGTGTCGATGCTCGTCTCGTTCTGCGGGAAGCAGCTGAACTCCTCGTTGGTGCGGCGGTCGTCGCCGCCCTGTGAGTACTGCTCGACCGTGTCCTTGATCCGCCGGTCGAACGGCTCTCCGAAGAGCTTCTTCAGACCCGCCTGGGGGCACTCGGTGATCCCGGTGCCGAAGTTGAAGTCCTTGAAGTCGTAGATGCCCGAGGTCTCCGGCGTACTTGGCGCGTTCTGGCGGGTGAACTTCGCCACCGGATCGCTCGGACCCTCTGTCGACTGCGCGAATCCGCCGCCGGAGCTGAGTCCGAAGGCAGCAGTCGCCGCGAGCGCGAGCACTGCAAGCAAGCGCCTCATCGATCCCCCTCTCGTCCATCCTCGGTGCCCGGTTGGCGCCGAGCGACGCGGAAATATAAACAAGCGTCTCGAGCGAGTGCAACAGTTGCCACAAACTACTCGAAGGTACGCACGAGGCGCTGCTGCTGCTTCCGGGCGAGTGCGACGACGTCGGCTGACGCGAGCTTTCCGGAGAACCCGTTCGCGGTCAGCATCGCCACGACGTTCTGCTCTCGCCAGACGATCGTCACGGTCTTGAACTGGCCCGCCTCGCTGCTGCCGCTCTCGACGCTGCGCGCCTCGTCGCCCAGCTCGACCACCTCGACGGGGCGGGACGGAGCGGCGACCCGTTCCAGATCCTCGATCGCCGCGCCGAAGTCCTCCTCGGCGCCGGAGACGTCGGCGAAGAGGTCGGCCCGGGACTCGATGACGAGCGGGCCCGCGGTGTCCGGCGAACCGGGCCGCCGGTACCGGGCCTTCCAGCCGTCCTGCCGATCGAACCGTGCGGTGTCGCCGCGTCGACCCGGCAACGCGTCGGCCCGAAGCTGCCGACCCTCGTCGAAGCGCGTCCACGATCCCGTGAGATCGGCCGGTTGGAGCACGACCCGGGGCAACGTCTCTTCAGTCAGCAGCTGCTCGTCCTTCGCCTCGCCCGCGCACGCTGCAAGGAGCGACGCGAGCAGGACGAGAGCGATCGACCGTGTCCTAACGACCCTGCCACGCACTCCGGTCCTCATCGGGTCGGCAGTCTACGGGCCTGCGTGCGGTGCACCACTTGCAGGTGGTAAAGAAGCGACCGGATCCGCCGATAACGCGTTCGTGCGGCGCGATTCCTTCGTCCCGTTCGCCCTCGCCGCCGGCGCGATCGCGGTGTTCCCACCGGCCGTCATGCACGCGTTCGGTGGCCGCCAGGTCGAGTTCTCGGGCTCGTTCCACTTCTGGGCGGTCGGCGTGAGCGCGCTCGTGGCGACGGTCGCCGGCTTCGCGCTCGCCGTCGCCGGCAAGCGGCGGAGCGACGCTCGACCGGCGCTCGTCGGCTCCGCGTTCACGGTCATGGCTGCCCTGCTCGTCGTGCACGGGCTTGCCACTCCCTACTTCCTCGTCGGCCAGAACGGGGTCTCGTCGCTCACCGGCGCCGCGACGCTGCCGGTCGGCGGCGCGATCCTCGCGCTCGCGGCGTTCCCGACCGTGCGCGAGCACCGGAACATCGCCTGGATCATCTGGCTCCAGGCGCGCGCTGATGGCCGGCGTGATCGCCCTTGGCGTGCTCGCGCTGGTCGTGCCCTCGCTCGTTCCCGACGTGCCCGAGCCCAGCAGCCCGTCCGCGATCGCCCTGCTCGTCGCCGGGTTCGCCTTCTACGGCCTCGTCGGGCTCCGGGCGCTCCGGACGATCACGCTCTCGCGCCGCGCCGCCGACCTCCTCGTGCTGATCGGGATCGTGTGGCTCGCCGCCTCGCTCGTGCCCGCGCTGACGCAGGACTACCGCACGCTGGGCTGGTGGGTCGGCCACTTCCTCGAGGTGCTCGGCATTCTCGTCGTCGCCACTCCGGTGGCGCTCGACCTGATGCGCGCCGCGCCCTCGCGACCGCTGGCGGGCGACCTGAGCGGCGCCGAGCTGGTGGCGGCCGAAGAGGCTTTCCTCGGCTCGCAGGTCGGAGCGCTCACCCGTCTCCTGGCCGAGAAGGACGAGTACACCGAGGGGCACACGCGGCGCGTGGCGCTCCTCGCGGTCGAGGTCGGCGAGGAGCTCGGGATCGCGCCGGCGCGCCTCCGGGAGCTAGCGATCGGTGGCCTTCTGCACGACATCGGCAAGCTCTCCGTCCCGGACGAGATCCTGAAGAAGCCGGGGCCGCTCGACGACGAGGAGTTCGGCGTCGTTCGCCGCCACCCGGCGCGCGGCGACGCGCTGCTCGGCGAGCTCGGGTTCTCCCGCGGTGTTCGGAAGCTCGTCCGCGACCACCACGAGCGGCTGGACGGCGCCGGCTACCCGCACGGAGCCACGGCCGAGGCGCTCTCGCTGGAGACGTGCGTCCTCTCCGCCTGCGATGTCTACGACGCGCTGTGCTCGCGCCGCGTCTACCGCGACGCGTGGCCTCCCGAGCGGGCGCTCGCTCTCCTGCGCGAGGAGACGGGCAGCGCCTTCGATGCCCGCTGCGTCGCCGCGCTCGAGCGCGTGCTCAGCCGCTCGCTCGCACCCGTCGCCGTTGCCGTCTGATCTCCCCCGACCGGGGGGTTGTAGCCGGGGGCCGGACGTGCCTACTCTGGTCAGGTGAGGAGGGGTCTTCACCTCGTGGCCGCGTCTGTAGCCGTGCTCTGTGCCCTCGCCGGCGCGGCTTTCGTGCTCGCCGACGCGACGTCTGCTGCGTCGAGCGGACGCTTCACGCATCGGGGCACCGTCGTCACGGTCGTCGACGGCGACACGGTCGACGTTCGGCTCACGGGGGGCAAGCGCGAGCGTGTCCGCCTGATCGGGATCGACGCCACCGAGCGAGGCGCCTGCTTCTCGTCGCAGGCGACGAGCCGAGCTCGGGTGCTCGCCCTCGATAAGCAGGTCGTGCTGCGCGGCGATCCGACCCAGGACACGCGCGACCGCTACGGCCGTCTCCTCGCCTACGTGTGGCTTCCGGGCGGCAAGGATCTGGGTTACCGGCTCACGGCCGAGGGGTTCGCGAAGGTCTACGTCTACCGCGACGTGTTCCAGCGGCACTCGGCGTACGTGCAGGCCGAGCGGTTGGCGAAGGCCGTGCCGCGGGGGCTCTGGCAGGGCTGCAAGGCGGAGACTGCGCCGCAATCGGTCGCAACACCTCCACCGGCCGCGTCGGCGAGCTGCCACGCGAGCTACTCGCCGTGCCTGCCGATCGTCGGCGACCTCGACTGCGCCGACGTTCGCGCGCTCGGTAAGGCTCCGGTCCGTGTGAGCGGCTCGGATCCCTACCGGCTGGACGGAGACGGCGATGGCTTCGGCTGCGAGTAGCGCCGCGTAACCGCACGAGCCGCTGCTACAAGATGGGCGTGCTGCTGAGCCGCCGTCATCGCGCCCGATCGATCGGCTACATCGCCGCGATGGCTGTGTCGCTCCTGCTCGTCTCCGGCTGCGGAGGAGAGACTGGAGAGGATTCCGCCGGGCCGGCAGAGATCGAGTCGCCGGAACAGCGTGAGTGGGAGAGTCAGATCGGGCCGGCGTGGGTGGAGTACGCGGAAGGCTTCAAGGCGGGGTGGGTCGAGGGCTGCAACGCCGTTCACGAGGCGGTAGCCGCCGAGTACGACGAGGACTTCGCGGACGAGGTCGTTATGGATTGCGAGGGCGCGCCGCCGTCCGGCTATGGCGGCGCCCCGATTCAGGTGCCGGCGGATCCTCACGCCGCCGGCCACGTCGACGGCGTGGCAGAGGCGTGTTACGTGCCGCCCGAGGTGACGCGACCCGTCGAGCCCGACTGCTGAGAGAAGCACGCCCTCGGCTGGCGCGATCTGGACCTACCGGGACAGGGGCGACAGGACTCGAACCTGCGACATTCGGTTTTGGAGACCGACGCTCTACCAACTGAGCTACGCCCCTAGGCGCGGGGAATTGTAGTCGGCCCGCCCGGCACTGCTCATCTAGGCTCGACCGCGTGCAGCAGCGGCACGCGCTCGGGCTTCTCTTCGTCCTCCTGGCCGCGTCGTTCGGCGGCATCGCGGTCGCCGCGGGCCGGGCCGGGGTGTGGGTCGTGGCGGTCGCCGCGGCCGTGCTCGGCGGCTGGCTCGCGTCGATGGCGCTACGCGCGCTGAGGCCGCGCCGACCGAGGCTCTGAGGAATCGGCGCGCACGCGGCGTATTCTCTCGTCGTGGCGACGACCGAAGACACCAGCACGCTCTGGCAGGAGTACGTGAAGACGAAGGACCGCGCCGTCCGCGACCGCCTGATCCTCACCTACGCGCCGCTCGTCAAGTTCGTCGCCGGCCGCCTCGGCAGCGGGCTGCCGGCGCACGTCGACGAGGGCGACCTCGTCTCCTACGGGCTGCTGGGCCTGATCGGCGCGATCGAGCGCTACGACCCGGACCGCGAGATCAAGTTCGAGACGTACGCGATCGCGCGGATCAAGGGTGCGATCATCGACGAGCTGCGCGCGCTCGACTGGGTGCCGCGCTCCGTACGCGCGCGGGCACGCGACATCGAGCGCGCGATCGCCGAGCTCGAGCGGAAGCTGCGCCGGGCGCCCACCGACGAGGAGATCGCGGCGAAGCTCGGGGTCACCGAGGAGGAGCTCGGCGACAGCCTGACGGAGATCTCACGCTCCTCGATCGCCGCGCTCGACGAGCTCTGGACCGTCTCCGACGGCGGCGACAGCGTCGCCCTGATCGACACGATCGAGGACACGCAAGGGCCGGAGCCGCAGTCGGCGCTCGCCGAGACGGAGATGCGCGAGGCGCTCGGCGAGTCGATCGCGCGCCTGCCCGAGCGCGAGAAGCTCGTCGTCACGCTCTACTACTACGAGGAGCTGACGCTGCGCGAGATCGGCGAGGTGCTCGGCGTCACCGAGTCGCGCGTCTCGCAGCTGCACACGAAGGCGATCCTGCGCCTGAAGGCGCGCCTCGGCGGCGCCGCACGCCTGGACACTCCGGCTCGACCGGCGTAGGCTCTCCGCCACCTTTTGGCATTGGAAGGAGGAGGGCCATGGGCTTCGGCGTCTACCTCAACTTCGTCGGCGACGAGGGCGAGGAGCGGATCCGGGCGGCGTTCGGCGACGCCTACGAGCGGCTCGCGGCGTGAAGGAACGGCTCGATCCCGAGAATCTGCTCCGCGGCAACCAGAACATCCGCCCGAGAGGGCAACTCGCCGTGTAGCGCCCCGTTAGGATTCGCCTCCCGAGTCGTCCAGCCGAGGAGGATCCGCCGCATGCCCGCGCTCGAGCCCGGAAAGCTTCGCAACGTCGCAGTCGTCGGCCACCGCGGTACCGGCAAGACCTCGCTCGTCGAGGCGCTGCTCTACCAGGCGGAGGAGACCAACCGGCTCGGCACGATCGACGCGGGCTCGACCGTGGGCGACTGGGACGACGACGAGCAGCGGCGGAAGCTCTCGATCTCGCTCGCGCTCGCGCACGCCGACTGGCAGGGCCGCAAGCTCAACCTGATCGACGTGCCCGGCGACCCGAGCTTCCAGGGCGAGGCGCGCTGCGCGCTGCGCGTGGTCGAGGGAGCGCTGTTCGTGGTCAGCGGCGTGATGGGGGTCGAGGTCGGGACGACACGCGTCTGGAAGCGGGCCGACGAGCTCGGCCTCTCTCGCGTGCTCTACGTGAACATGCTCGACCGCGAGCGCGCCGACTTCTTCCGCGCGCTCGGCCAGCTGCAGGAGCAGCTCTCGGAGCGCTGCGTGGCCGTGCACCTGCCGATCGGCTCCGAGCACGAGCTGACCGGGATCGTCGACGTGCTGCACATGTGCGCGTACCCGAGCCCCGGAGGCGAGCGCGAGGGCGAGCCCGGCCCGATCCCCGAGGAGATGACCGCGCTCGCGCAGGAGTACCGCGAGAAGCTGCTCGACGAGGTCGTCCAGACCGACGAGGCGCTGATGGAGCGGTACCTCGACGGTCAGGAGCTCGGCGTCGAGGAGGTCGCGCACGCGCTCAAGGACGCGGTCACGCGCGGCGATCGTCTTCCCGGTGGCCTGCGGCGTCGCGACGCAGAACCTGGGCACGCACGCGCTGCTCGACCTGATCGTCGAGGGCATTCCGAGCCCCGCCAAGATGGGCTCGATCACGCACATCGAGGGCGCGGAGACGGCGGCGTTCGTCTTCAAGACGATCGCCGACCCGTTCGCCGGCCGGATCAACCTGTTCCGCGTCCTGCAGGGCTCGGTGCGGCCCGACCAGACGCTCGTGGACGCCCGGACGCACGCGAAGGAGCGGATGGGGTCGCTGCTCTTCCAGCAGGGCAAGGAGCACATCCCGGCCGAGGAGTTCGGCCCGGGCGACATCGGCGCGGTCGCGAAGCTGAAGGAGGTGCAGACGGGCGACCTCCTGCTCGACCGGGAGGTCGAGACCGACGTGCCCGAGATCGGCTTCCCCGAGCCCGTGATGAGCTTCGCGGTGACGCCGAAGGTCAAGGGCGACGAGGAGAAGGTGGCGACGGCGATCCGGCGGCTCGCCGAGGAGGATCCGACGCTGCGGCTGCGCCGCGACCCGCAGACCGGGGAGGAGATCCTCTCGGGGATGAGCCAGATGCACGTCGAGGTCGCGCTCGAGCGCGCGAACCGCCGCTTCGGCGTCGAGGTCGAGCTCCACCCGCCGCGCGTCCCGTACCTCGAGACGATCCGCTCCGAGTCGCGCGCCCACGCGCGCTACAAGAAGCAGACCGGCGGCCGCGGCCAGTTCGGCGACTGCACGATCGTGCTCGAGCCGATCGAGGGGAACGTCGGCTACGAGTTCGTCGACAAGATCGTCGGCGGCGTGATCCCGCAGGGCTTCCGGCCGGCCGTCGACAAGGGGATCCAGGAGGCGATGAGCCACGGCGAGCTCGCCGGGCGCGCCCGTGCAGGGCGTGCGCGTGCTGCTCGTGGACGGGTCGTACCACAACGTCGACTCGTCGGAGATGGCGTTCAAGATCGCCGGCTCGATGGCGTTCAAGGAGGCCTACGCGAAGGCGCAGCCCGTGCTGCTCGAGCCGATCATGGAGCTCGAGGTGACCGTTCCCGACGAGGCGGTCGGCGCGGTCAACGGCGACCTCAACTCCAGACGTGGCCGCCTGCACGGGATGGAGCCGGCGGCAGGCGTGACGACGATCAAGGCCGAGGTGCCGATGTCGGAGGTGCTGACGTACTCGCAGACGCTCACCTCGATCACCGGCGGCCGCGGCGACTACGCGATGCACTTCGTCCGCTACGAGGAAGTGCCCGCGCACGTCGCGCAGAAGGTGATCACCGACACCCAGAAGGCCCGGGAGACCGCCGGCGCGCACTAGCCTGGCGCGCCGACGTCCGACGCCTGTGGATAACTCGGGTCGGTTTGCTACGGTCGTCCACTATGCGCGTCACGCGAGCCGCCGCCACGCGGACCTGCGCCATCTGCGAACGCTCGCTCCTGATGGGGGAGCACGCGGTGCGCTTCACACCCGACGACGGCTCCCACTACGTCGACGTCTGCCCGCTCTGCCAGGACATCGCGCTCGAGCACGGCTGGCTCCGCGAGGGTGCGCCGACGACGCCGACCGTTCCCTACGAGTCGCGCCGCCGGCGCAAGACCTGGAGCGGCCTCCTCGGCGGCAGGCGCGCGGAGGAAGCGCCGGTCGCGGACGACCCGATCCTGCGCCGGCTCTCGCCACGGGAGCTCGAGCAGGTCGAGGCGGCCGATCTCTTCAACCTGAGCGCGTACCGGCGTACCGTCGCCGGGATCGCCAAGAGCCTCGGGCCGCCGAAAGCCTCGATCGTGCCGCTCTCGGGCGTCAGCGGCGACACCGTGATCACCGTCGCCTGGGAGATCTCCTGGTACCAGTACCGCGTCACGCCCGAATCGGCGCAGGCGGTGCGCCTCGCCGAGCGCGGCCACGACGTCTCCGAGCTCGAGGGCAGCTTCCTCGAGTGGAATGCCCAGCTCGCGGACGACGGGCGCCTGATGCCCGACATCGCCCGGGTGTGAGAGACGGCGTGCGATGCCGTCCGCAGAGACACTCGCGCTCTTCTCGGTCGCCGCGCTCGCGCTGATCGTCGTTCCCGGCCCGGCGGTGCTCTACATCGTCGCGCAGTCGATCGACGGGGGTCGCGTCGCGGGATTGCTGTCCGCGCTCGGCGTCGCCGTCGGCGGGCTCGTGCACGCGACCGCGGCCGCGATCGGCCTCTCGGCGCTGCTCGTCTCGTCCGCGACCGCGTTCACCGTCGTCAAGCTTGCGGGAGCCGCCTATCTGATCGGGCTCGGGCTGTACACGCTGCTCGCGCGTCGCGAAGCCGCCCGCGAGCGGCTGCCGCGCGAGCGCAGGCTGCGACGGAGCTTCGCGCAGGGCGTCGTCGTGAACGTGCTCAACCCGAAGACCGCGCTCTTCTTCCTCGCGTTCCTGCCGCAGTTCGTCGATCGCGACGCGGGCGCCGTGGCGGTGCAGCTGCTCGTGCTCGGCCTCGTGTTCGTGGCGCTCGCTGTGCTGAGCGACAGCCTGTGGGCGCTCGCGGCCGGGAGCGCCGCGGGCCGCCTCCGCGGCAACCGGCGCTTCCTCGCCGTGCAGCGATACGTCTCCGGTTCGGTCTTCGTCGGCCTCGGAGCGGTCACGGCGCTCGCGAAGCGCCACTAACCCGGCCTGTGATCCGGCCTGACTGCTCTGGTCTGGCAATGGCCGGAGTCCTGCTTACACTGCGACCACGATGATCTACTGCGTGATCCCGCGGGAGCTCGAGGACGAGCTCTACGAGAAGATGGTCGAGTACTACAAGGACAACCCGAACGTGACCGTGATCATGGACCGGCGCGAGGGGGCCGACCGTCGCAACGGCCGCGAGTACGGCGGCAAGCGGGAGATCCGCGACCGCAGGCGCGCGCGCATCCCGGGAACGTTCCCGGACACGCCGACGGCCGACGCCGACCAGTAACTAGACTGCCCGCCGGATGGCGGTCACGGGCGCACGCGAGTTCAAGAACTACATCGGCGGCGAGTGGGTCGCCGCCGCGTCGGGCGAGACCTTCGAGTCGTCGGAGCCTGCGACCGGAACAGCGCTCGGGACGTTCCCGCGCTCGGGCGCGGAGGACGTCGATCGCGCGGTCGCCGCCGCGAAGAGCGCCTTCGAGGAGTGGCGGCTCGTGCCCGCTCCGGAGCGAGGCCAGATCCTGCTCCAGTTCGCGCGCCTGCTCGAGGACGAGAAGCAGGAGCTGACCGAGCTGATGAGCCGCGAGATGGGCAAGGTGCTGGCCGAGGCCGGCGGCGACGTCCAGGAGGCGATCGACATGGCCGTCTACATGGCCGGCGAGGGCCGCCGCATGTTCGGTCACACGACGCCGTCCGAGCTGCGCGACAAGTTCCAGATGTCCGTGCGCAACCCGATCGGCGTGGTCGGCGCGATCACGCCGTGGAACTTCCCGATCGCGATCCCGGCCTGGAAGCTGACGCCCGCGCTCGTCTGCGGGAACACCGTCGTGCTGAAGCCGGCCGAGGACACGCCGCTCCTGGCCGAGCGCTTCGTCGAGCTGCTCTCCGAGGCAGGGCTCCCCGACGGCGTCGTCAACCTCGTGCACGGCTACGGCGAGGAGGCGGGCGACCGGCTCGTGCGCCACCCGGACGTGCCCGTGATCACGTTCACCGGCTCGCGCGAGACGGGCGTGCTCGTGACGAAGAACGCCGCCGACAACCTCAAGCACGTTCACCTGGAGCTCGGCGGCAAGAACGGGATCATCGTCATGGACGACGCCGACCTCGAGCTCGCGGTCGAGGGGATCGTCTGGTCGGCGTTCGGGACGTCGGGCCAGCGCTGCACCGCCGCGAGCCGCGTGATCGCCCACGAAGCGGTCTACGACGAGCTGCAGAAGCGGCTCGTCGCCCGCGCCGAGGCGATGCGGATCGGCCCGGGCTGGGATCCGGAGACCGACCTCGGGCCGGTGATCAACCGCGAGGCGCTCGACAAGATCCACTCCTACACCGGGATCGGCACCGACGAGGGCGCGAAGCTCCTCACCGGCGGCGAGATCGCGAGCGACGGCGAGCTCGGCCAGGGGAGCTACTACCGGCCCACCGTCTTCGCCGACGTCGAGCCGCAGATGCGGATCGCCCAGGAGGAGATCTTCGGCCCGACGACGGCGCTGATCCGCGTGGGCGACTTCGACGAGGCGATCCGCGTCGCGAACGGGATCCGCTACGGCCTCTCCTCCGCCATCTTCACGCGCGACGTGAACAAGGCCTTCCGCGCGATGCGCGACCTCCAGTCCGGGATCACCTACATCAACGCCGGCACGACCGGCGCGGAGGTGCACCTCCCGTTCGGCGGGACGAAGGACACCGGCAACGGCCACCGCGAGGCGGGCCAGGCCGCCCTCGACGTCTTCACCGAGTGGAAGTCGATCTACGTCGACTACTCCGGCCGGCTCCAGCGCGCCCAGATCGACAACATCGACACCTAGTGCACGACAAGGTCGACCTCGCCGAGAAGCTCGCGTCGTTCGACGAGGTCTTCGCGCCGAGGATCGTCGGGCACTACAACGGGAACAAGATCCAGGTCGCGCGGACGCGTGGCGAGTTCGTCTGGCACTCGCACCCCGACACGGATGACTTCTTCCTCGTCCTGACGGGACGGCTGACGATCCAGCTGCGCGACCGGAACGTCGAGCTAGGGCCGGGTGACCTCTACGTCGTGCCGCGCGGAGTGGAGCACTGCCCGCGCTCCGAGGAAGGCGCTGAGATCCTCCTCATCGAGCCGCTGGGAACGCCGAACACCGGCGATGCCGAGGCGGCTGCGGCGCCCGAGGTAGAGATCTGACCTACAAGCTCGTCTGGTTCGTCCCTCGGGAGGCGCTGGAGGCGACCCGCGCCGCCGTCTTCGCGGCAGGCGCGGGTCGGATCGGCGCGTACGAGCACTGCTCCTGGTACGGGGCCGGCACCGGGACGTACCTGGGCGGCGAGGGAACGTGCCCTGCGCGCGGCGAGGCGGGGCGCGAGCAACGCGTCGCGGAGCTGCGCGTCGAGACGGTCGTCCCGGCCGATCGGCTCGGCGAGGTCGTCGCGGCGCTGCGGGAAGCGCATCCCTACGAGGAGCCGGCCTACGACGTGTACGCGCTCGTGGAGCCGTGAAGGCACGTCTCTTCACCGACGGCGGCGCGCGCGGGAACCCTGGCCCGGCCGCCTACGGCTACGTGCTCGAGGCCGAGGACGGCACGGTGCTCGCCGCCCACGGCGAGGCGATCGGGATCGCGACCAACAACGTGGCCGAGTACAGCGCGCTGATCGCCGGGCTCGAGCAGGCGGCCGAGCTGGCGGTCGGCGAGGTCGAGGTCGTCTCCGACTCGGAGCTGATGGTCAAGCAGATGCGCGGCGAGTACAAGGTGAAGAACGCGGCGCTGCGGGAGCTGTCGCTGCAGGCCGCCCAGCTCGCCCGCGCGGTCGGAACAGTGCGCTACACGGCCGTCCGCCGTGAGCACAACGAGCTCGCCGACCGGCTCGTCAACGAGGCGCTCGACGCCGCCAGTAACACAGTGACTGCCGTTCGGCTAGGCGCTCGTGCGGCCGAGCGCGGCGCCGACGATGTGGTGCAGCTCGACGTCCAGACCGAGCGGCGCGAGGTGCACGGCCTTCCCGATCCCGTCGTTCACGTCGAGCGTGAGCCAAAGCTCGCGGTCGAGCTCGTGGATCGACTCGACCTGGTCGAGCCGGAACGAGAGCGAGCACGTGTGATCGCCGCCGGTGAAGAGGAGCCGGGCCTCGACGTTGTCCTCGCGGCCAAAGTCGTGTCCCTGGCGGAACGTCACCTCCCAGTGCGAGAGCGGCGCCGTCCAGCGCCTCGAGCTGGTCGACGAGCAGCGCCAGCTCCTCGCGGATCTCGACGTCGACGGGCGCATCGGCTCGCTCGCCGGGGGTCTCACGAGGCTGGACGCGGAGATTCGCCACGGCCCCCGGGTACCCGGGGGCCGGTCGCTGAAACCCGGGGGCCGTCGCTATACTGGCGCCTCGCGCGGATGTAGCTCAGTTGGCTAGAGCGTCTGCTTGCCATGCAGAAGGTCGTGGGTTCGAGTCCCATCATCCGCTCCTCCGATGGTTCCAAGTTCAGTTCCAAGAACTGAATTGGCTTGAGCTGACGGGCAGGGAGTTCATGCCAACGGCATGAGGAACGCCCTCGCCGTCGTACCCATAGTCCGTGAGGATGCTGGGCGAACGCCGTGACGACAGAGGTGGATGTTGAGCGGTTCGGGTCTCGTCACGATTGCGCTCCTCGTCCTTGCCTTTGCGGCGTTCTCGCGACGCCTCTCGGCGTCCGTGGTCACCGCCGCGATCGTGTTCGTCGCCGGCGGCATGCTGGCGAGCGACGAGGTGCTCGGCTGGCTCGACCCGACGATCGGGAGCGGCACTGTTCGCTGGATCGCGGAGGCGACGCTGGCCGTCGTGCTCTTCTCAGATGCGTCGCGGATCGATCTCGCCGTCCTGCGCCGCGAGTACGTCGTGCCTCTTCGGCTGCTCGCGATCGGTCTGCCGCTCACCATCGTTGCCGGCACGCTCGCGGGCGTCGCCCTCCTCGGAGAGCTCGTCCTCATCGAGGCGGCTCTGCTGTCGATCGTGCTCGCCCCGACGGACGCTGCGCTGGGCCAGGCGGTCGTCAGCGACCGCCGGATTCCGTCGCGGGTCCGCCAGGGCCTCAATGTCGAGAGCGGGCTCAACGACGGCATCTGCGTGCCCCTGCTCCTGATCGCGATCGCAGTTGCCGAGGCGGAAGCCGGCGTGATCGGGAACGGCGCTGCGGCACGACTCGTGCTCGAGGAGATCGGCTACGGGTGCGTCGGGGGTGTCGCGGCGGGTCTGGCCGGCGCGCTCGTGGTCAGGGTGGGCGTCCCGCGCCGCCTCGTCGACCCGATCTGGCTTCAGGTCGTCCCGGTCGCCGGGGCCGCGCTCGCCTACGGGCTGGCCGTGTGGATGCACGGCAGCGGATTCATCGCAGCGTTCGTCGGAGGCGCGGTCTTCGGTGGGTTGCGCCGCGAGGTCGGGGGCGAGGTGAGCTTCTTCCTCGAAGAGGCCGGCGGCCTGCTCGGTGCAGTGACGTTCATCCTCTTCGGCGCCGTCATGCTCGTGCCGGTGCTCGACGACCTCTCCGGCGCCGTCATTCTGTATGCGCTTCTGAGCTTGACCCTCGTCCGGATGGTTCCCGTCGCGCTGGCACTGCTCGGATCGGGCGCCAGGCGCCCGACGGTCGCCTTCCTCGGCTGGTTCGGGCCGCGGGGACTTGCGTCGATCGTGTTCGCCGTGATCCTGGTCGAAGAGGCCGACCTCGCGAACGAGTCGGTGGTGCTGAACACCATCTTTCTCACCATCGGCCTCTCCGTCCTGCTGCACGGCCTGACCGCGGCCCCGCTCGCACAGCGCTACGCAACCTGGTTCGCGGCCCACCCACTCGAGGCCGCGCCGACGTTCGAGAGTGCGCCCGCTGCGGAGCACCCACCGCACCGCTGGGCGGCCGCGCTGCGCCCGGAGCATCCGGAAGCCGAAGACTCCTCGGCCTGAACTGCGCGTCACCTCGAGGTGCGCTCTCGTGACGCGCCCCGGGCGGCGGCGACGGCTTCGAGTCGGGAGTTGACGCCGAGGGCCCGAAAGAGACGGCGGATGTGGTTCCTGACCGTCTCGGTGCTCAGGTGGAGCTCGGCGGCGATCTGCTTCGTCGAGCGACCCTGCTCCAGAAGCCGAAGCACCTCGACTTGACGGGGGGTGAGCTGCGGGTGTGGCGCCGTCTGCCTGTCGTCGCGGCGTTCCTCGAACAGCCCGAAGACGCCGACCACCCGTTCACCGTTCATCAGCGGCACCGAGCTGATCTCCACAGGCACCCGCTCCCCGACGGTCGAGACCAAGACGGCGGTCGCGTCGGTGGCCGGGGAGCTGCCGAGCACCTTCCGGGAGAACAGCTCCCGGGCGCGCCGGCTGTCCTCGGGCGCGACGACGGAGGTGAACTGGCGACCGCGAACGTCGCCGACAAGCCGCTCGGCCGCCGCATTGATCCACCGGACGACTCCCGTCGTGTCGAGGACGTAGCTCGGGACGCCGACGCTGTCCAGAGCCTGCTCGACATCGCCGCCGACTTTCAGGCCAGTGACCATCACGGAAGTGTGGCTGATCCGCCGCCCGAGTGTCGTCGCTGGGCTCTCGCACGGGCGGTCTCGTCACGATTTTCCGCGCTCTCGAATTGACCCAGATGAGTCCCTTCAGGCTGCGTGGGCCTGTCTAATCTTTAGACATGAGCTCGGAAACGCCAGACCTCACACCCGTCCGCGAGGCAGCCAGCCACGCGGAGGGCGGGCGTCGGCAGCTCGAGACAGAGATCCGCAAGGCTCGAGGCAAGGGGGCGTCGCTACGGGCGATCGCCGAGGCCGCGGGCCTCGCGCACGAGACCGTGCGCCGGATCGCCGGCCAGAAGGAGGCAGCGGCAAGATGATCACCAAGGTTGGTTTCCTGCTCGCGGGGCTACTCGTGGGCGTCCTCGTCGTCAGCCCGTGGGGGCCAGGTGCGGCCGCGTCGACGGGGCCGGCGACGATCCGGATCACGAACAAGGAGATCAGCGTCGTACGCGTCGACGTCGGGCGCCGCAGCAAGTCCCCCGGGGACCTGGAGATCGTCCGGCAGCAGTTGTTCGACCGCCGGCAGAATCGAATCGGCCGAGCGGAGCTCGTCTGCACGTTCGTCGACAGCAGGCGCGCCCGCGTCTGCCGGGGCACGTACTTCCTGCCGAGAGGGAAGCTCGTCGTCGGCGGCTCGTTGTCCTTCCGGCAGTTCTACGACCTCGCCGTCGTCGGCGGCACCGGCCTCTACGACAACGCGCGCGGCTCGGTCACGGTCACGCGCATGGGCAGGCGGCCTGTCCGCGACCTCGTCGTCTTCAGGCTCGTGGGCTAGGGCGCTTCCCAGCAGAGCAAGTAGGCTGGCTGGTGTGGACTGGTTTTGGTGGCTCGGTGCCGTTGCGATCGTCGCGTGGGTGGTCGCGATCGTCGACATGGTGCGTCGGCGCGCAGAGTTGAGCCGCGGCCAGCTCGCGGCGTGGGTGCTGGTCGTAATCATGTTGCCCGTGCTCGGCACGATCCTCTACTTCGTCGTCGGCCGGCGTCCGGCGGCCGCCGGAACCGGGTGACGTGGGGCATCGGCTCCTCTGCCGCGCAGATCGCCTGACCGATCCGGCTTGACAGCAGCTAGATCGACGTCCGCCAGCACGGCGCCGGTCCGAGGATCCGCTGGCGGTGCTCGCTGCGAGGTTCGGCCTCGACTCGTTCCGGCCCGGGCAGGAGCGGGTCGTCGAGGCGCTGCTGGCCGGAAGATCGGCGCTCGCCGTCTTCCCGACCGGTGCGGGCAAGAGCCTCTGCTACCAGTTGCCGGCGCTGATGCTGGAGGGCGTGACGGTCGTCGTCTCGCCGTTGATCGCGCTGATGAAGGATCAGATCGACTTCCTCCAGCGGAGCGGGATCGAAGCGGCCCGGCTCGACTCGAGCCTCGACGCCTCCGAGCAGCGTGAGATCTCCGAGCGGCTCCGCGCCGGCGCGCTGAAGCTGCTCTACGTCGCACCGGAGCGCTTCAACAACGAGCGCTTCCTGGCCGAGCTCGCGCGAACCCGCATCTCGCTGTTCGCCGTCGACGAGGCGCACTGCATCTCCGAGTGGGGCCACAACTTCCGGCCCGACTATCTGAAGCTCGCCGAGCGCGCGCGCGAGCTCGCGGCCGAGCGCGTGCTCGCGCTGACCGCGACGGCCACCCCGGCCGTGGTCGCGGACATCCGGGCCGGGTTCGGGATCGACGAGGCAGACACGGTCGTGACCGGCTTCTACCGGCCGAACCTGACGCTGCTGATGACGCCGGTCGCCGCAGGCGAGCGCGACCGGCTGTTGCTCGACCGGCTGCGCGAGCGTCCGCCCGGCTCGACGATCGTGTACGTGACGCTGCAGCGAACGGCGTTGCGCGTCGCCCAGCTGCTCGCCGACGCCGGACTGCCGGCCCGTCCGTACCACGCCGGCATGAGCACCGAGGACCGCGTGAGCGTGCAGGAGTGGTGGGCGGGCTCGCCGGAGGGGATCGTGGTCGCGACGATCGCCTTCGGGATGGGGATCGACAAGGCGGACGTGCGCTACGTCTACCACTACAACCTGCCGAAGGGGCTCGAGTCGTACTCGCAGGAGACCGGGCGGGCAGGCCGCGACGGCGAGGAGAGCATCTGCGAGCTGCTCGCTTGCCCCGACGACGTGCCCACGCTCGAGAACTTCGCCTTCGGCGACACGCCGACCCGGGAAGCGCTCGCCGGCCTGCTGGCCGATGTCCTGCAGCATCCCGTAGGCGCCGAGTTCGCCGTCTCCGAGTACGAGCTCTCCGCACGTCACGACCTGCGCCAGCTCGTGCTCAAGACCGTCCTCACCTATCTCGAGCTCGACGGCGTGCTCAGGCAAGGAACGCCCTTCTACGCGGGCTTCCGGCTCCGGCCGACCGGGGCGTCGTTCGAGGAGGCCTTCAGCCGCTTCGACGAGACCCGCGCCCGCTTCCTGCGCCGCCTGATCGAAAGCGGCAAGACCGGCCGCACCTGGACGAGCCTCGCGCCCGACGAGGCTGCGGCGGCGCTCGGCGAGGAGCGCGGCCGGATCGTCGCCGCACTCGAGTACCTCGACCAACAGGGCCTCGTCGAGCTGCAGGCTGCCGAGTTGCGCCAGCGCTACACGGTGATGGCCCGGCCGGACTCGGAGGACGAGCTGCTCGAGTCTCTGCTCGAGCGCTTCGCCCGCCGGGAGCGGTCGGAGGTCGAGCGAATCCAGAGCGTCCTGTCGCTCGTCACCCACGACGGCTGCCAGGTGCGTGCTCTCGTGGGCTACTTCGGCGAGACGCGCGGAGAGCGCTGCGAGCACTGCAGCCACTGCCTGAGCGGGGTCGCGCAACACCTTCCAGAGCCGGCGCCGAAGCCGGCCATCGAGACGAGCGTCGACGCCGCGGCGCTCGCGGCGCTGCGCTCGAGCCATCCGGAGGCGCTTGGGCTGCCGAGACAACGAGCCCGGTTCCTCGCCGGCATCACGAGCCCGGCAACGAGCCGCGCGAAGCTGACGCGGGAAGCGCTCTTCGGCTCGCTCGCCGATCGGCGCTTCGCCGACGTGCTCACCTGGTGCGAGGCGAACACGTGCGAGGCGAACGCTCCTTCAGCGTGAGCTGGGCGACGGCGGCGCTGGCCACGTCGGGCGCCAGGGTGGTGCCGATGTTCGGGCCCGGCAGGACGACGCGATACCGCAGGCCGAGCTTGCTCGCGGGGACGAAGAGGCTGAACGAGCCGTTCGCTCGCGTGGCGCTGCCGGCGATCCGGCTCCAGCCGGCGCTCGTCGCCCGGTCGACGTACGCGTAGCTGCGGATGCGCTTCCCCTCGGGCGTGGGCGAGAAGAGCGGCACGGCACGCCCGGTGAACGTCGCGCGACCGCTGATCAGCTCGCCGCCGAAGCGAGGCTTGCTCGCGGCGGTCACCTTCGGCGGCGGCCCGCGCCAGCGTGAGAAGCGGAGCTCGACCGGGGCCCCCGGTTGCACGCGCCACGCTTGCAGCGCCCACAGCCGGCCGTCGGGAGTCTGTCGGAGGACCCGGCGGAACGGGAGCGCCACCGCGGTGCTCGGCGCGACTGACATCGGCCGCCTCCAGCCGCCTGCCCGGGTACACGCGGCCGCTCGGAGGGACGAAGACGTAGCGACGCACCCCACCCGCGGTCCAGCTGACCTCCGCGTTGCCGCGCGAATCGATTCGCAGAGCCGGCCGCTGCGGGTTCGTCCCGAGGGTGATCGAGGCGGAGGCAGTCGCCGCGCAAGCCGAGGCCAGCAGACAAACGAGCAGTGTGAGGGCGCGACGTGACACGGGAGCACCCTACTTTGACCGGTGGTCACCCTTTCCGGATGATGCTCCGCCACACCGCGCGCGCCGATCATGGCCGTGCGATGTGCCGTTGGCTTGCGTACTCGGGATCCCCGATCCGGCTGGAGGAGCTGCTCCTCAACCGCGACCGCTCGCTGATCGACCAGAGCCTGCATTCGAGGCTGGGCGCGACGACGACGAACGGGGACGGCTTCGGCGTCGGCTGGTACCACGAGGAGGAGCCGCCGCGGCTCTACCGCAGCGTTCATCCGGCCTGGAACGACCGGAACCTGCGCGAGCTCGCTGCCGGGATCTCCTCGCACCTGTTCTTCGCGCATATCCGCGCGTCGACGGGCACGGCGATCCAGGAGACCAACGCGCACCCGTTCCGTCACGGACGCTGGCTGTGGATGCACAACGGGCTGATCCGCGAGTTCGCTCGGGTGAGGCGCGAGCTCCTGCTCGCGATCGACGACTCGCTCTTCCCCTCGATCGAGGGCACGACCGACTCGGAGGCGATGTTCCACCTCGCGCTCACCTTCGGGCTGGAGAGCGACCCCATCGCCGCCGTCGAGCGGATGGTCGGCTTCGTCGAGGAGGCCGGACGCCGCCAGGGCGTCGAGCATCCCCTCCAGATGACGATCGCGACCACCGACGGCCGAAGCGTGTGGGCGTTCCGGTACTCGAGCGAGGGCACGTCGCGGTCGCTCTACTTCAGCACGCGCATGGACGCGCTCAAGGCGCTCTATCCGGAGAACGAGGATCTGGCCCGTCTGTCGGACGAGACGCGGGTCGTCGTCTCCGAGCCCCTGGGCGACCTCGAGGGCGCCTGGAACGAGGTGCCCGAGTCCCACGTCGGCATCATCCAGCCGGGTGCCGACGAGCTACGACCCTTCACGCCTCGCCTGTGAGCGAGCGCGCCGGTCGACATACGCGAGAGCCTCGACCGCTACCGGGCGGTCCGCCGGCAACTCGAGGAGGAGATCCTCCCGGTCGCGACCTCGGTCGACGGGCGCCGCTTCTCCTACCAGGCCTCGCTCCACGGGTTGGAGCTGCAGGCGGGCTCGTACGTCGTGCTCGAGCTCGACGACGAGCACTGGTTCGGTCAGATCGTCACCCTCGACGTCGGTCGGCACGCCGCCGACGCTGGGGAAGGCGCGCAGCGCGCCCAGGTCGTGATCCGCGGCGCGGAGGGGGAGGGCCGGGTGCTGAGCGGCGAGCGGCTCCGCGTTCCACGACGCGGCGGTGCGGCCGGCGACTCTGGACGAGGTCCGCGCCCATCTCGACGAGACCGCGCCCGAGCGAGCCCGGCTCGAGGTCGGCGAGCTGCTGCTCGCGCCCGGCGTGCCGTTCTCGCTCGACGCCGGCGGCTTCGGGCGCCACACCTTCCTCTGTGGCCAGTCGGGCTCCGGCAAGACGTACTCGCTCGGCGTCGTGCTCGAGCGGCTGCTGCTCGAGACCGACCTGCGGCTCGTCGTGCTCGACCCGAACTCGGACTTCGCGCGGCTCGGAGAGCTGCGGCCGGACGCGGACGAGGCCGACGCTGCCCGCTACGCGGAGGCGACCCGCTCCCTGGCCGTGCGGCGAGCCGGTGACGGCCTCGCGCTCCTGCTGGCGGAGCTCGAGCCGGCGTTGCAGGCGGCCGCGCTCCGCCTCGACCCGGTGGCCGACCGGGAGGAGTACGCCGAGCTCGTCGCGCTGACGGACGGCGGCGAGCGCCTGTCCCTCGAGCGGCTCGAGCAGCTCGAGCGCGAAGGAGACGCCGGTCGGCGGCTGGTCGGCCGCGCACGGAACCTCGGCCTGCACCGCTGGGGCATCTGGGCCGGCGCCGAGCGCCCCTCGATCCTGCCCGAGCTCGCGCGGGACGACGTGCGCTGCCAGGTCGATCGATCTCGGCTCGCTCGCGACGAGGGAGGAGCAGGCGCTGGCCTCCGCGGCCGTCCTCGGCGAGCTGTGGCGGCGACGCGAGGAGCGCAGACCGGTCCTGATCGTCATCGACGAGGCGCACAACGTCTGCCCGGCGCGCGCCGGAGGATCCGCTGACCGCGATCGCGACCGAGTACGCCGTTCGGATCGCGGGCGAGGGCCGCAAGTTCGGGCTCTACCTGCTCGTGTCCACGCAGCGCCCGCAGAAGGTGCACGAGAACGTGCTCTCGCAGTGCGACAACCTCCTGCTGATGCGCATGAACTCGCTCGCCGACCTCGGCTTACGTGGGCGAGGTCTTCTCGTTCGTGCCGCCGAGCCTGCTCGAGCGGGCGACGACGTTCCGTCAGGGAGAGTCGCTCGCCGCCGGCATCGTCGCTCCGCACCCTGCCTTCCTCCGCTTCGGGCGGCGGCTCGCGCAGGAAGGGGGAGGCGACGTGCCCGCAGACTGGTCACGGCCGAAGCCCTAAGCCTCGAAGGCTGTCGTGCCATCCGGGCCGATCGGTAGGGTCGTGTCCTCGTGCTGGGAATGCTCCTCATCCGGTGGGCGCTGCTCGCCGGGACCTTTGCGATCACCGCCTGGCTCCTGTCCGGAATGGACGTCTCCGGCGGTGTGTGGGGCTACATCTGGGTCTCGGCGCTCTTCGGGATCGTCAACGTGTTCATCGGCACGATCCTGCGCATCCTCACCTTCCCGCTGCTCATCCTGACGCTCGGGCTCTTCTCCGTGATCGTCAACGCGATCCTGCTCGAGATCACCGACTGGCTCACCGACAACCTGACGATCGACGAGTTCTTCTGGACGTCGATCTGGGCGGCGATCATCATCGCGGTGGTCTCGGTCATCCTCGACCTCGCCCTGCGCAGCACTCAGCGCGACTAGACCCTCCCGTCGAGGCCGCTCAGCCGTCGAGGCCGCTCAGCGCCGGCCGAGCTGGGAGTCTGCCGGACGGAGCATCGTGTACACGGCCAGGCCCAGGAACGGGAAGACGAGCATGCCGATCATCCACGCCGCCCGGCTTGCCGGGGTCAGGTCGGGTCGCCGGAAGACGTCGATCGTGGCCCGGATCCAGGTGACGACGAACAGGATCACGATCGCGATGATGATGATCCGGACGATCAATTCGTGTCTCCCCGCCTCATGGCCGAGAGGATGGTGAACCGGCGCCGGCTGCGAATCACCCACAGAGGATGAACGAGCTGTTTCGGCCCCGCGACCGTGGCTCTTTTCGAGCCGTCACCCCCGCCGGGTGAGCAGCGATCACCCCGACGGGACGTAGCGTCGCAGCCAATGTCGGGCGAGTTCTAGGAGGAACAGGAATGGCTACGAGCGAGGTGCGCGACTACGAAGGAGGCTACGACAAGACGAGCGGCTGGGCCGTCGGCTTCGTCGTCTTCGCCGCGGTGATGATGATGCTGATCGGCGGTTTCCAGGCGATTGCGGGGTTGGCCGCGATCTTCGAGGACGAGTTCTTCGTCGTCGGCCCCAACTACGTGTACGACGTGGACGTCACGACCTGGGGCTGGATCCACCTCGTCCTCGGCGTGATCATCTTCGCCGCGGGAGCCGGCGCGCTGTCGGGAGCGACCTGGGCACGGGTGGTCGGGATCACGCTGGCGTTCATCAGCGCGATCGCCAACTTCTTCTTCATCCCCTACTACCCCGTCTGGTCGATCGTGATCATCGCGCTGAACGTCGCCGTGATCTGGGCGCTGTCGGTGTACGGCCGCCGGGAAGCAGGCGCGGTATAGCCACGCTCGGCTGACCGACGCAAGCCTTCGGTTCGGGTGGGCGGCTCTCTTCGAACCCGCCCACCCGAGCAAGGGTTCGTGCGACGCGCGCCCTCGTTCACCCAACCGGGGTGACGACGCGTCACTCCGCTGCTGGACATTCTCAATCGACCAGGTGAGGGAACACGCTGACCACAGGACGCTACGAGATCCGGATCAAAGGTCGAGTGAGCGAGGAGACCGCCTCCGCGCTCGACGGCCTCGCCGTCGAAGTGCGCCCGGTGGAGACGGTGCTGCACGGCGAGATCACCGACCAGGCGGCGCTCCACGGTCTGCTCGACCGCGTCGCCGACCTCGGACTGGAGCTGATCGAGGTGCGTCGGCTGCCCGAGGCTCCTGCAGATTCCAAGGCGGCGTCGACTCGATGATCCCGCCGACCAGAGCAGAGACGAGGGAGCGCGAGCGGTGACGCGGATGCTCGTAGCCCGCCTGCTCGTCGTCCTGGTGGGGATCCTCGCCGTGCTGAGCCTGCTTGCCGGCTACATCCGGTACCAGGCGCTGGACAACGAGACGTTCACCGAGACGGCGGCGGACCTGATCGCCAACGACGTGATCCGCGATCAGGTCGCGCTCACGCTCGTCGAGGAGCTGTACGCGAACGTGGACGTCGCGGCGGCGCTCGAGGATCGGCTTCCGGCCGGCCAGCAGGGGCTGGCTGGGCCGATCGCCGGCGTCGCGCGAGAGCTCGCCGACCGGGCGGCTGTTCGCGTGCTCGAGCGACCTCGCGCACAGGAGGTCTGGGTGAGGTCGCTGTCGACGACGCACGAGCAGCTGCTGCGCGTGCTCGACGACGAGCTCACGGCCGTGTCGACCGACGGAGGTGCCCTCGTCCTCAACCTGCAGCCGCTCGTGATCCAGCTCGGTGACCGCGTCGCGATCTTCGGCCGGCTCGCCGAGCGGCTTCCGGGCGACGCGGGACGGGTCGAGATCATGAAGGCCGAGCAGCTCGAGCAGGCACAGGACGTGACGCAGCTGCTGAAGATCCTCGGACGCTTCCTCTGGCTCATCACCCTGGCGCTCGCGGCGCTGGCGATCTGGCTCGCGGGCGAGCGCCGCCGCTCGATCGTGCGGTCGCTCGCGATCGCCGGCGATCGCCGCGGGCCTGCTCGTCCTGGTCGTCCGTGGCGTCGCCGGCGCCTACGTCGTCGACAACCTCGTGCAGACGGAGTCGGTGAAACCTGCGGTCGAGGAGACGTGGGCCATTCTCACCGCACTGCTCGCGGACGGTGGCCGGACACTCGTCGGGATCGGGCTCGTACTGCTCGCCGGCGTGTGGCTCGTCGGCCCGTCGCCGAGGGCGACTGCCGCCCGAACCCGGCTGGCTCCCTGGCTCGAGCGGTCCGAGATCGCGTACGGCGCCGCTGCGGTCGCGCTGGCGCTGCTCGTCTGGTGGGGGCCGACGGAGCAGACGCGCCGCTGGCAGCTCGTGCTGGTGCTCGCCGTGATGCTCGGGCTCGGCGTGGCTGCGCTCCAGCGAGCCGCACGAGCAGATCGGACGCTCGACGAACGGGCGCCGGCGCTTCCCGAGCGCGCGGAGCCGGACGTGACGTGAGCGCGCCGATCTCACCCCGAACGGGTGAGGTGCGCTCACACCGCCCGATCGGACGATCCGCGTCGGTTCCGACCTAGAGGAGGCTCCAATGGTGCTCGCGACGACGTTCTGGGAGACGTTCTTTCTCCTCCTGATCTTTCTCCCCCTCCTCGTGATCTGGGCCGGGGCGCTGCTCGACATCTTTCGCCGCGACGACATGGGCGGCGTCTCGAAGGCACTCTGGGTGGCGACGGTGATCCTCGTGCCGTTCTTCGGCACGCTGATCTACCTGATCGCACGGCCTTCGGGCGCAACTCCCGAGGAGCGCGCGATGATCGAGGAGGCGAGCGGGTCCGTCACCCGGTACTCGCCCACCGACACCACGGCGCAGCTCTCCGTCCTTGCCGAGCTGCACGACCGCGGGAAGCTGACCGATCAGGAGTTCGCGTCCGAGAAGGCCCGCGTGATGGGCGCCGCGCTGAGGGCTCCCGACGCACCGGAGGCGCCGCGACGGCCTAGCCCGAGGGTTCAGACGGGAATCGATCCCGCGATGCAGGTTCCCCTGCCGGGGGCCGAGTCGATCCCGAGCGAGCCGCCGACGGCTGCGAGTCGGTCGGCCAGGTTCGACAGGCCGGCGCCGTGCGCCGGCCCGCGCGGGGTCGAATCCCCGCCCGTCGTCCTCGATTCGGAACCGAAGCTCGTCGTCGCCGTCGGCGAGCGAGATGTCGACGGAGGCATCGCGTCCCGCGTGCTTGGCCGCGTTCTGGAGGGCCTCCAGGCAGCAGAAGTACACCGCCAGCTCGATCTCCTCGGGGTGCCGGCGCAGCCCGTCGGCCGTCACGCGCACCGGAATCGCCGCGCTCCGCACGGCCGAGCGCAGAGCCGCGGCGAGGCCGTGCTGCGCGAGCACCTGCGGATAGATGCCGCGCGCGACGCTCTGCAGCTCGGCGAGCGCCGTCGTCGAGCTCGCGCCCGAGCTGCTCGACGATCGGCAGCTCGTCCGGGTGGAGCTGCTCGCCCGCGAGACTGAGATGAACGCGCAGCGCGACGAGTCGCTGCTGCGCGGTGTCGTGCAGGTCGCGGCCGATCCGGCGTCGCTCGGCTGCTGCGGCCGCGAAGGCGCGCGCCTGCAACGCGCGCAGCTGGCCCTCGAGCCGGCCGGTCTCGACAGCCAGCAGCGTCGCGGACGCGGCGGCGTCGACGAGCTCGGGGTTCTCTGCCAGTGCTTCGTCCGTGTCGAGAGCGGCAACGGGCAGCCCGTCGCGCCAGCTCTCCGTCCACTGCCGGCCCGCGTTCTCGGGTGGACGTGTGAGCGCGACGCCCGCCGCGTCGCGGAAGTGACCGGAGCCGGGATCCCAGAACGCAAGCCGGAGCGACGGATCGTCGAGGGCCCCTGCGACGATGTCGCGCCAGCGTTCCGGCGTGGGCCGGTTCGCAAGCTCGCTCAGGAGCTGGCGGAAGGCGCGGCCGGCGAAGAGGTCGGCCTGCAGGAGCGCGACCGCGAATCCGAGCGGGAACACGATCCACATGCCGGCGAGGACCCAGGAGAGCGTCTCGAGAGTGCCGCCGTCGACTCCGACCACGAGCACCGAGAAGTAGAAGACGAACAGCGTCGGAACGAGCAGCAGCGACGTCGCTGCGACCGGTACGAGGCTCCGTCGCTGCGGCCGGGTGGCGGCTCGGAAGCGTCGGATCCAGACGGCGGCGATGCCGGCGACGACAGCCAGCCCGACGTAGGTGACGATCGTCGCCACCGCCTCGAGGAACTGCGGCTGCGAGCCGATGTCGAGCGGGTTGCCGGGGCACGACTCGACGCACGCGGCCAGCGGTCCTTCGCCGGTGAGCGCGGGGGAGAAGAGGAGCGACGTGCCGAAGTACAGCGTCAGGACGAAGACCAGGGCCGCGAGCAGTTGCCGGTCGGCGGTGGTTCGGAGCCGGCCGGTGGAGAAGGCGAGGCAGAGGTACAGGCTCATCGCGATCGGCGGGGCGGCGCCCAGGACGCCGAGGGTGTATACGAGCGCCTCGTCGGAGCCCTGCCACGAGATCGGCCAGGACAGGTACCCGAGTGCGACGAGGAGTGGGCCGAGCCGGCTCGCGGGGCGACGGCGCCACCACACGAGTCCGACGAGAACCGGGGCCACGATCAGATAGGTCGCGTAGCCGGCGGCTCCGAGCGGATACGCGAGGTGGTCGCTCGACACCCCGAGCAGGAACGACGAGGCGGCGACCGGGGGAGAGCGCCAGCGCGGCCAGGCGCCGGACGTTCGACTGCAGCCAGGCGCGGACCGCGCGCACACCCGCGTCCGAGGCGGCTTCGGCCGCACCGGAAGGGGCGAAAGCCTCCGGGCTCGTGACCATGGCCGTGAGTCTCGCGGCATCGACGGCGGCTCCGCAAGCGCGGTTTCGACGACGCTGGTGTCGGTTTGGTGAACGGACGGTTGCCGGACCGGCAGCCCAGTAGATTTCGGTGATGACGCCGACCCGATTCCGGATCGCCTTCGCGGACGACTCGTACCTGATGCGCGAGGCGATCGGGCAAGTGCTCGGCGGGCCGGCCGGAATGGACGTGGTGGCTGTCTGTGACGACGGCGATTCCCTGCTCGAGGCGGTCGACCACGAGGTGCCCGACGTCGTCGTGACCGACCTCCGCATGCCGCCGGGCGGAGACGGCGAGGGAATCCGGATCGCGCACCGGTTGCGCGAGACGCACTCACAGATCGGCGTCGTCGTGCTCAGCCAGTACGCCGAGCCACACCACGGAGCCGCGTTGATGGCCCACGGCGCCGAGGGCCGCGCGTATCTGCTCAAGGACCGTGTCCACGACCACGAGGAGCTGAGGACGGCGATCGAGATCGTCGCCCGAGGCGGGTCGCTGATCGATCCGCGGATGCTGGAGCTCCTGTTGAGCGCGCAGGGACGTCGCCACGACTCGCCGCTGAACGAGCTGACGCCGCGCGAGCGCGACGTGCTCGGGGGAATGGCGCAGGGGAAGAGCAACGCGGCGATCGCCAAGAGCCTCGTCGTGACGACGCGGGCCGTGGAGAAGCACGTCGGCTCGATCTTCCTCAAGCTGGGGCTTCCCGACGAGTCGGTCGTCAGCAGGCGCGTCTCGGCCGTGCTGCTCTACCTCGCCGACGGTCCGATCGAGTCGTAGAGCGCCGCGCGAGCCTCGGGTGTGTGCGCGCACATGCGGTGTCGTGCCTGCACGCACCGCGAATGCCTGCGTGCCCCCTTGGGGGAAAGAGGACGGGCTGGAAGACTCGAACCAGCCGCCGTCGGAAGCGGGTCCCGTCCGTACCCCAGTCAGGTGGACGATGCAAACGGTTCTCGCCAATGATCCTCGAAGCTCAGCCGTCGAGTCGCAGACGCTCGATCGCGTCGTTCCCGGCGACGAAGCTCGTGCCGCCGGCAGCACCGGCGCGGCTCGTCCAACGCCCGAGGCTCCACGAGCTGCTCGACCGCGGCGCAGCCGGGCTCGTGACGCTCGTCTCGTCGCACGCCGGCACGGGCAAGACGGTGCTCCTCTCCTCGTGGGCCTCGGCTTCGGACGTGCGGAGCGTCGCCTGGCTCGGGCTCGATCGCGACGACAACTGGAGCCCGCGATTCTGGCTCGGAGTCGAGCACGCGCTCGCCCGCGCCGGTGCCCTGGACGGCTCGGCGGAGGCGCGCGGACGGGGCGGCCACGGGCCTGCGCGTCGCCGAACGAGCTCGATGGTCGCGCAGAGCCGGTCGTGCTCGTGCTCGACGACTTCCACGTGATCGAGAGCCCGATCGTTCGGCGGGAGCTGCAGGCTCTCGTCGACCGCGCCCCGAGCGGACTTCGCCTCGTGATCTCGACCCGGGCCGACCCACAGCTGCGGCTGCAGCGTCTGCGGCTCACGGACGACCTGAGCGAGATCCGAGCCGCCGAGCTCGCCTTCACCGTGGACGAGTGCGGCGAGGCCCTGGGGCCGTTCGCGGACGACCTGGCGGAGGGAGACGTCGAGGCTGTCTGCAGACGCACCGAAGGCTGGGCGGCCGGGATCCGCCTCGCGGGGCTCTCGCTCGCGTCCGAGTCGGACCGCGGCGGATTTCTCCGCCGCTTCACGGGCGACGACCGGGCGGTCGCCGACTACCTGCTGAACGAGATCCTCGACCGGCAGCCCGATCGCCTGCGGGAGTTCCTGCTCCGTACCTCCGTGCCCGACACGCTCAGCGCGGAGCTGGCGGATGCGCTGACCGGGAGACGCGACGGTGGACGGATGCTCGCCGAGCTCACCGCGGCCAACTTTCTCGTTTCGGGGCATGTCGGCTCCGTGACCCGCTACCGGTACCACGGGCTCCTGCTCGAGTTTCTCCGTGCGCAGCTACGGCGCACGAGGCCCCACGACCTGAGCCTGCTGCAACGGCTGAGCGCGCGGTGGCACTGGTCTGAGCAGGAGCCGATTCCGGCGTTTCGCGACGCGCTCGCCGGCGGCGACTGGGAGCTCGCGGACGAGATCTCGGCCGAGGCATGGCATGTCGTGGCCTTCGAGCGTGCCGGCGTCGAGCACGACGCGCTTTGCCAGCTTCCCCCGGCCGCGATCGTCGATCGACCCTGCCTGGGCCTGCTCGGGGCGCTCGCGACCCTCGCAAGCGGAGACCGGCAGGAGGCGGAGCGGCGACTCGCGGCGAGCCTGGAGGCCGGCTCGTCAGGATCGGAGAGCGGCGAGCGGGTTCTCCGGCTCCAGCTCGAGGCCGCGCTCGCCCGCCTGGACGGCGACTACGAGCGGCTCGAGAGCGTGGCCTCCGAGCTCGCCGAGGCACCGGGCGGCGGCGGTTTCGACGCGACGACGCGCGCCGCCGCGCAGAGCGCCTGCGCGCTCGCGCATCTGGGCACGGCCAAGGCCGCGCGTGGCGAGCTGACCGAGGCGGACGCGCTGCTCGGGGCGGCGGTCGAGCTGTCGCGCCGCACGGGTCTTCGCGCGATCGCAGCGAGCGCGCTGAGCGAGCTGGCGCTGCTCGAGGCGGGACGCGGCCGTTTGCGCCGCGGGGCCGAGCTGGCCGCAGAGGCGGTCGAGGACGCCGAGCCCGACGGCCTCTCGGTGGGCGCGCCACTCGTCGGAGCCCAGCTTGCCCTCGGCTGGGCGCATTTCCAGTGGGACGATCTCGCGGTCGCCGCACGCCATCTCGACCGGGCCGCCGCGGGCTGCGTCCGTCGGCGATCGGCCGGGCCGGTGCGCGGCGGCGGCGCTCTCGGCGCTCGTGCGTGGCGCCCAGGGCCCGCGGGAGGCGGCGGCGGCGCTGGTCGAGCTGCGCGGAAGGACGATCGATCTGGACGGATGGCGGCCCCCGCAGGGGCTCGCTCCCATGCTGGAGACGGCCGAGGCGCGCCTGCTGGCGGCGCGTGGCGACGTCGACGCCGCGCGGGCGGCCCTCGAGGGGAGGGAGAGGCGCACCGGGGAGTCGGCGGCGATCGCGCTCCTCCGGGCGAGGCTTGCTCTCGCCGAGGGGGAGCCGGGCGACGCGCTCGGCTTTCTCGAGCGCTGGCCCGACGGCGAGCTCGGCTCTGCTCGGGCTGCGAATCGAGGCCGGCGTGCTCACGGCCGTCGCCCGGCATGCGCTGCACGACGACCGCGGCGCCGGCGAGGCGCTCGAGCAGGCGCTCGAGCTGGCCGGGCCGAACAGCCACCGCCGGGCCTTCCTGGACAGCGGGTCGGCCGTGCAGGTGCTGCTGGAGCAGCGCGTCAGGTGGGGCACCTCGCACCGCTCGTTCGCGGGCGAGCTGCTGGCCGCATTCCGCAAGCGCGCACCGAGCGTCGCGATCACGAGAGCCGAGATGCTGGAGCCTCTCAGCGGGCGCGAGCAGTCCGTGCTTCGCTATCTCCCGACGATGATGTCGAACGCGGAGATCGCCGGCGAGCTCTTCGTCACCTCGAACACCGTCAAGACGCACCTCAAGAGCATCTACCGGAAGCTCGCGGTGTCGCGGCGCCGCGATGCGGTCGAACGCGCTCGTGCGCTCGAGCTGCTCTGAGCCGAGGGTTCACCCCCTGAGGGTGACGCTGCGCCACCCGGGCGTCCAAGAGCATCGGCACGACGACCGAGAGGAGGACGCGTGTTGATCCGAGGGCGAAGACCGATGCTACGGGCGGCGATGGTCGGTGGCAGCGCCTACTCGGCCGGTCGGAGCAGCCGGAAGGAAGCCACGCGGGAGGGGTCCCAGACAGCGTGGATGGCAGAGCTGGAAGGGCTGAGAGCAGTTCTGACGGAAGACGAGTTCGAGTCCGCGAGGCGTCACTTGCTCGCGAGCTGAGAGGCGAGCACGATGACGATGGGACCGGTTCAGCTGCTGGTGGTGGGTTTCGCCGGTGGCGAGCTCGAGGGTGAGATCATGGCCGAGCTCGACCGGCTGCGCGAGAACGACATCGTCCGCCTGATCGACCTCGTGTTCGTGCGCAAGGACGCGGACGGCAAGGTCGAGAAGATCCTGCGCAGCGATCTGTCGCCGGAGGAGGCCGAGGAGCTCGGCGCGACGGTCGGTGCCCTCATCGGGTTCGGCGCGGCCGGCGAGGAGGGAGCCGAGCTCGGCGCGATCGAGGGCGCAGCGGCACTCGAGGACGGTCACGTGCTCGACGACGAGGTCTGGTTCGTCGAGGATGCGATCCCGAACGGCACCGCCGCAGCGGTGGCGATGCTCGAGCACCGCTGGGCGATCCCGCTGCGCGAGAGCATCCGCCGGGCCGGCGGCTTCCACCTCGCGGACGCGTGGATCCACCCGGCTGATCTCGTCGGCATCGGGCTGCTCGACGCTGCGGACGCCGAGCTCCAGCTGGCCAAGACCTGAGCTCTCAGCTCCGGTCGCGGACCACGAGTCCCCGCGCCGCCTGCACGATGCGGCTGCGCAGAGGCACGTGCGGTCCGGGCTCCGCCTGCAGGCGGTTGCGATGGCGGCGTCCGGCCAGGCGGCGGCGACGCAGGCGCCTACGAGCAGGACTGTGGCGGTGACCCACACGAGCAGCAGAAAGGCGAGCACGGCGCCGAGCGGCCCGTAGACGTCGTCGAAATCGGCGAAGCGATCGAGGTAGACGGAGAAGCCGGCGCCCGCGAGATGCACGCCGATCGTCGCGACGGCGGCTCCCGGCAGCACGTCGAGGAGCCGAAGCGGGACGGGTGGCACCACCCGGTAGAGCAGCGCGAACGCGGCGAAGGCGAGGGTCAGCGAGGCGCCGAGCTGCGCCAGTGCGCTGATCCCGCCGGTCGCGCGGGTGAGGCCGAGATCGTCCGCGATCTCCGTGCTGGTCTCGGTCGCGACCTGCACGACGATCGTCAGCCCGAACGCAGACAGGATCAGCAGGCCTGCCCCGAGCACGAGCGCCCCGTCGAGCAGCTTGCCCCGCAGGTACGGACGATTGGCCTCGCTTCCCCAGACGGCCCGGAACGCCGAGCGCACGGCAGCCATCATCCCGCTCGCCGCCCAGACGAAGCCGACCAGCGCGACGGCACCCGCCACCGAGGCGGGAGTCCCGGCCTGCTCGATCGCCCCCTCGACGCTCGTCCCGATGTCGCCGGGCAGTGGAACGGCGCCGACGAGCCACGTGACGACGCGCTCGTGCGCGGTCGGCGGCAGGAGCAACTCCAGCACCGTCAGGAGCAAGGCGAGGAATGGGACGAGCGAGAAGAGGACGTGGTAGGAGATCGCCGCGGCGCGCTGGCTGCAGGCGCTCTGCACGTAGGTGGTGCCGGCTACCTCGGTCGTCCGGAGCAGTCGGCGGGCGATCGGTCCGGCTATGGGATCACCGGCGGCCGCACGCGGTCGGCGTAGAGGACGACGGTGCCGGCGAGGTAGTCGTGGAGTCCCCGTCGCCGGGCGTCGAACAGGATCGGCACGAAGCCCGCGAAGAGGGGCACGATCGCCAGGAGGAGACCGACCAGCCGGATCAAGGCGCGGCCGAGCGAGGGCGGGCGGCCGTCATGGGCGACGACGCGGAGTCGCATCGCGCGCAGGCCGGGTGTCTGACCGGTGACCGACCAGAACAGGACGAAGTAGAACGTCACGGACAGCGCCCAGCCGGCTCCGACGAGGGCCTCGACGAGCCAGTCGGGTCTGAGATCGCCGACGAGCGACGCCACGAGGCCGAGCAGGCCCGCACCCACGAGGACGACCGCGTGGACGATCGCCACGTCGATCACGAGTGCGACGGTGCGGGTCGCGACCCCCGCGTACGGCACGTCCGCCTCGCTCACGCCGGGTGGGAGCGGAGTGGTCGCCGCAACCACCGGCGCACCGTCCTCTCTGCCGCGTCGTCGAGACTCTCGGCTCGGCGTCGTACTCCCGCCGCCACCTCCCCGGCGAGCGACGTCGTCTGGTTCGCGAGCGCCGCGCGCACCGCGGGGCTGGAGGCGATCTGCTCGACGGCGCGCTCGAGCTCCGGGCTCCGGAGCAGCTGGTCGGTCACCTCCGCAGCGAGGTGGCTCGTCAGCGCCTGATCCACGAGCCGCCGCAGCCTCTCCTCTTCCAGCGCGACAGCGAGCACGGCCTCGACGTCCGGGCCTGCGAGCACCGGCCGCGCGACGCGCTCCACCACGCGATGCTCGGCCAACGACCGTGCCAGCGCGTCGACGTGCGGCGCGGCGAGTAGCTCGTCTCCCGTGGTCGCGAGCCGTGACCGGACCCGTAGCCGGCCCTCGCTTCCTTCGCTCGCGAGCCGCCGTGCGCCGGGCAGCACCGACACCGTTCGCACGGCCAGCCGCGCAGGGAAGACCAGCACGCGTCCACCGACGACCGCGGCCCGAACGCCGACCACGGCCAGCCCGAGCGCGACGTCACGCGCCTGGACGGCGGGGACGGGCGCGGCCCTCCTTCGGGTCCGGCGGTTTCGAGCCATCGCAGCCTCCTCCGGTTCGCGGCGTTGCAAGCATCCCGCGGGTGGGGGTGACGCGGCGCCACCCTGCCTGGGTGAATCGGGCTTGGGTGAATCGACGGACGTCGCAGCGACCACCCGGGCGGGGTGAGGGGCGGTCACCCTGGCCCCCTCGATGATCGCGCGATGACCCCGCGAAGCGCTCCTTGATCAGCCGCGCCCCCAAGAAGGGAGTTGCCTCATGAGCATTCCGCCCTTCCTCGTCGCCGTCGGCGTCGTCATCGCGGGTGTCATCGCAGCCGCCATCCTGATCGCGCTCGGCTTCGACGTGGTCGGGTTCGCCGTCGCCCTTGCGTCCATCCCCGTCGGGCTCGTCGCCTGGGTCGTCGCCAACGATCGGGCCTGAGACGCGCGGACACTAGACGATGGCCGCGAGGCTCCGCAGCCTCTTCGCCTCGATTCGGCCCGACCGTCGCACGCTGAAGAGCGACGCGATCGCCGGGATCCCGGGCGCGATCGGGAGCGTTCCCGACGGCATGGCGAGCGCCGTCCTCGCCGGGGTCAACCCGATCCACGGGCTGTACGCAGCCTTCGCCGGGCCGATCGCCGGCGGGATGACGGCGAGCACCCGGCTGATGATGATCACGACCACGTCGGCCTCGGCGCTCGCGGCCGGATCGGCGATCCAGGGACTCGATCCGGAGGACCGCTCGGCCGGCCTGTTCCTGATCGTCGCTCTCGCCGGAGCGTTCATGATCGCGGCGGGGCTGCTCCGTTTCGGCCGGTACACGCGCTTCGTCTCGGTCTCGGTGATGATCGGCTTCCTCACCGGCGTCGCTGTGAACATCGTGCTCGGGCAGCTGCCCGACCTCGCCGGCGCGGAGGCGGAAGGGGAGTTCGCGCTCGAGAAGGCGCTCGACCTGATCACGCACCCGTCTCGGATCGACCCGGTCTCGCTGCTCACGGGGCTCGGTGCGCTCGCGCTCTTCGTGGTGCTCGGACGGACGAGGGTCTCGCCCTTCGCCTCGGTCTTCGCGCTCGTGATCCCGACCGTCCTCACGCTCGGGGTGGCGTCCGTCCAGCGCGTCGAGGATTCGGGCGAGATCCCCCAGGGTGTGCCGGTCCCGCACCTGCCGGAGCTCGAGCTGCTGTTCTCGGTCAGCGTTCTGGCCGGCGCGCTCTCGATCGCTGCGATCGTGCTCGTCCAGGGCGCGGGGGTCGCCGAGGCGGCGCCGAACCCGGACGGCACGATGTCGGACCCCAGCCGAGACTTCCTCGCACAGGGCGCCGGCAACGTCGCCTCCGGCCTGTTCCGCGGGGTCCCGGTCGGCGGGTCGGTCGGGCAGACCGCCCTGAACGTCGCCTCGGGCGCGAGGTCGCGCTGGGGGTCGATCTTCGCCGGGCTCTGGGTGCTCGCGATCCTGGCCGTCTTCTCGGGGATCGTCGGCCGCGTTGCGCTGCCGACGCTCGCGGCGGTGCTCATCTACGCGTCGATCGGCTCGATCCGCCTCGGCGGGATCCAGACCGTCTTCCGAACCGGCCGGACGTCGCAAATCGCGATCGTCACCACCTTCCTCGCGACTTTGTTCCTCTCGATTCCCGAAGCGGTCGGGATCGGCGTGGCGATCTCGCTGCTCCTGCAGTTGAACAAGGAAGCACTCGACCTCGCGGTCGTCGAGCTCGTTCCCCGCCTGGACGGGCGCTTCGACGAGCGCCCGGCGCCGACGCAGCTGCGGAGCCGCGACGTGACGCTGCTCGACGTCTACGGCAGCCTCTACTACGCGGGCGCACGCACGCTCGAGGCCCGCCTGCCCGATCCCGCCGGGACGGAGTCGCCGGCGCTCGTCCTGCGCCTGCGCGGACGAACGGCGCTCGGCGCGACCGCATTCGTCGTGCTGGCGAACTACGCGGACCGGCTCGAGCGGGCGGGCGGGCGCCTCTTCCTCAGCGGCATCGATCCCAGCCTGTTCCTCCAGCTGCAGCGGACGCGTCGCGTCGACGTCCACGGCGCTGTGCGCGTCTTCGAGGCGACCAGGATCGTCGGCGAGTCGAGCGCGGAGGCCTACCGGCAGGCGCAGGCCTGGCTGGCCGAGCAGGAGGCGATCGAGCGGAGGACGACGACGTGACCGAGGCGCTCGTCTGGGGATTCCTGGCGAGCTCGTCGCTCGTCATCGGCGGCCTGATCGCGCTGAAGCTGCAGCCGAGCCGGCGGATCGTCGGGCTCGTGATGGCCTTCGGAGCGGGCGTCCTGATCAGCGCCGTCGCCTACGAGCTCGTCGGCGAGGCGGCGGAGACGGCGAGCCAGGGTCGCGCGGTCGCCGCCGGGCTCTTTGCGGGCTGCGGGATGTTCTTCGCCGGGGACTGGCTGATCGACCGGTTCGGCGGCGGGCAGCGCAAGGATGCGGACGGCGGCCAGGCGGGAGGCGTCGCGCTCGCGATCGTGCTCGGGATCGTGCTGGACGGCGTCCCGGAGTCGATCGTGATCGGGCTCGGGCTCCTGCATGGCCAAGGTGTCAGCGTGGCCGTGATCGCGGCCGTGTTCCTCTCGAACCTGCCCGAGGCGATCGCGGCCACGACCGGGCTCGCAGCCGCGGGCTGGAAGAGCTCGCGGATCTACGGTCTCTGGTTCCTCGTCGCGGCGGTCGCCGCCCTCTCCTCGCTGGCCGGCTACGCGCTGTTCGACGATGCGTCGCCGAACACGATCGCGTTCGTGCTCGCCTTCGCGGCGGGCGCGATCCTGACCATGCTCGCGGACACGATGATGCCGGAGGCGTTCGAGCAGGGCGGCAAGCTGGTGGGTCTCTGCACGACCGTCGGCTTCGCGCTCGCGTTCGCGATCTCGACGCTCGAATAGCTTCAGAAGCTCGTGCGTTCGCCCGGCTGGAGGACGCGCACCTCCGTGCCGGGAGCCGTCAGGGCAGCCGCCTCCGCGAACGCGACGGCAGGCTCGTCGGCCTCCGGCCGGTGGCCGGACGAGCCGCCAGTGCAGGGGGGCGTACGTGCCCCAGTGGATCGGGATCGCGAGCCGCGGCTGCAGGAGGCCGAGGGCCTGTGCCGCCCGGACGGGGTCCAGGTGCCCCGGGCCGACCTTCGAGCCCCAGCCGGAGACGGGGATCAGCGCGGCGTCGGCACCGGCCAGCTCGGACATGCCTTCGTAGAAGTCGGTGTCACCGGCGAAGTACACGGATCGCGAACCGGCGACGACGTAGCCGAGCGCCTCGATCCGGCCGCCGAGGGGGTGGCGTCTGCCGTCGTGCACGGCCGGCACCGCCGTGACCCTCACCGCGCCGACCTCCGCCGACTCGCCCACCGAGAGCTCGACGACGTCGCGATGAAGCCGCCGGCGGAAGATCTTCGCCGGCGCCGTGCGGGACGATCAGCCGCACGGAGCGCCCGAGTCTGCCGCAGCGACGCGAGATCGACGTGGTCGTAGTGGAGGTGCGAGAGCAGCACCGCGTCCGGCAGCAGCGGCACCTCGCCGAGCGGGACGAGCCTGCGGAGGTGCGCCACCTGGGTGCGGAGCAGCGGGTCGGTGAGGAGGCGCACGCCGTCGACCTCGATCAGCGTGGTCGCGTGCCCGACGTAGAGGATCGACGCCACTCGGCCGAGCCCGCTAGCCGGCGCGCTCGGGGCGTCCGGGGCGGAGTCGGCTGACCACGACGGCGACGACGGTGACGAGGTACACCTGACCGAGCAGAGCCTCGCTCGCCGCCAGCGCGCGCCCCAGGTCGGTGGCCGCGGTGTAGTCGCCGTAGCCCACGGTCGACAGGGTGACGACGCTGAAGTAGAGCCGCAGCGCTGGCGTCCCTTCGGTGTCCTGCGCGAAGAACGGGCCGGACTCGAGCTCGGCGACCGCGCCGTAGGCGTACGTGTAGAGCAGGCCGATCAGGAGGTAGATGCAGAGCGCGCCGAGCACGGACTGGACGTTGACGCCATGCTGGGCCCGGATCCCGAGCGCGATCGCCACGCCGGTGGCGCCGACCAGCAGCACGTTGAGCAGGCCCACCAGCCCGGTCGCGTTCTGGGAGTCGGTGAGAAGCTGGACGATGCCGGCGGCTACTCCCACGACGACGAGCATCGTGGCGACCATGTCGATGCGGCCCGCGATCCCGGACGTCCAGATCGCGACCGCGAGCGTCACCGCCTGGAGCACGACGAGCACGGCTCGAGTCCAGTCCTCGTCCGGCGCGGCGGAGATGAACGAGAACGTGAAGAGCACGAGCACGAGCACGAAGCCGTAGCTGCGGCTCGCCTGCAGGCGGCGCAGGACGGGCCCGACGTGCAATTGCTGCGCTTCGCCCGGGTCGGAGGAGTCGTCTCCAAGCGACATTGGTCGTCATCCTCGCGGCCGGGGCGGACGGCGGCATCATCCCCATGGGGCGAGCGTCCAGGTGCGGGCGGTCTCGCCGACGACCTTGGTTCATCCCAACCGGACGATGAGAGCGCTCCGGCCGGGGGGCAAGCTCCTACCGACAGAAACCGCGACGGAGGCAACTCGAATGATGAGAAGGCGAAGGCGTCCGCTGCTCCGCGCCGCGATGGTCGGCGGCGTTGCCTACCACGCAGGGAAGAAGGCCGAGCAGGGGCAGGAGCAGCAGGCGGTCGCTCCTGCTGCTGCGCCTGCGGCGGCGGCGGCACCTGCCGGCGGCCTCTCGGACGCCGCGATCGCCCAGCTCAAGGAGTTGGCCGAGCTGAAGGACGCAGGAGTTCTCACCCAGGAGGAGTTCGACGACCAGAAGCACCGGCTGCTGCAGGGAGGCCAGTTCGGCGAAACGGCGGTCGTGAGCTCCAACGGCCGGGTTGTCACGACCTGACGAGCACCGTACGCTGGAGCGATGAGCGCGGCGACAACCGCGCCCGCCGAGCTTCGCGAATCGACGCTCTCGGCGTGGCGGAGCTGGATCCGGCCGTGGCCGGTGGCGGGCGCTGCGCTCGTCGCAGCCGGTACGACGGCCGCCCTCACGCTCTCCGGCGACGTGCTCGTGCGACCGGGCTGGTTCGCGCTCTTCGCCGCCTACAACGTCGCTCGCGTTCACAGCCGTCGGCCTGCTCTGGCAGCGCCGGCGGCCCCGTAGTCGCGTCGGGCTCCTGCTCCTGGCGCTGGCGGCCGCGCTCGCGGTCGTGTCGCTCCAGGGAAGCTCGTCGTCGCTCGCGTTCTCGATCGGCGTCCTCTTCGACCCGATCTCCGCGCTCGTCGCCTGGTACCTCCTGCTCAGCTATCCAGCCGTGAGGCTGACGCGCGCCGCGGCAGCCACCTTCGGACTGGCCGTCGCGACGGTCGTGATCGGCTTCGTGCCCTGGTTCTTCCTCTCGCCGCACGTCGCCGGAGCGACACCGCTCGCACGGTGCACGGAGAGCTGCCCGGAGAACGCGCTGATGATCGTGAACCGCCCCGACGTGGCGGGCGGCTTCGCGACCGCTGGAGGAGAGCTTCAGGGTGCTGTTCGCGATCGCGTTCGTCGTCCTCCTCGTCGGGCGGCTCGTCGTGGCGACTCGGCCGCGACGCCGTGTCCTCGCTCCGGTCGTACGTCGATCGGCTCGATCTGGATCGCCGTGTTCGGCGTGTTCGGGGCGCTGCGGTACCTGGCCGTGACGGAGCCCGCCGTGGTGGACACGCTCGGCTGGGTCCTGACGGGGACGCGCGTGTCGCTGCCCCTGGCGTTCGTGCTCGCGCTGGTCCTGGCGCAGACGTTCGCCGGCGGCGCGCTCGCGACGATGATGCAGCGGCTGCAGGGACAGCCGAGCCCGGCGGAGCTCGAGCGGGCCGCCGGTGAGGCGCTCGGCGATCCGGGTCTTCGCTTCGCGGTCTGGCGGAGCGAGTCGGAGGGCTGGGCGGACGTCGACGGCGCGCCGATCGTGCCGGCGGCGATCGAGCCGGGACGCCGGTGGCGCGCGCTTGGAAGCACGGCGCAGCCGGTGGCGGCGCTCGGCTACGACGCGGCTCTCGACGACGACCCCGAGCTCTTCGAAGCCGTGGCGACGGCGATCTTGCTCAGCTTCGACCGCAGCCGCACCGACTCCGAGCGCGCAGCGGATCCTCTCCGAGCTGCAGGCCTCACGCAGCCGAATCGCCACCGCGAGCGCGACCGAGCGACGGCGGATCGAGCGCGACCTGCACGACAGCGCGCAGCAGCAGCTCGTCGCGCTGCGGATCCACCTGGATCGCGCGAGCGAGCGGCTCGGCCGGGACGCGGAGCTCGAGCGGGTGGGCGAGGGACTCGAGCAGGCCCTGCACGAGATCCGGTCGATCGCGCACGGCGCCTATCCCAGCGTCCTGCGCGACCTCGGCGTCGGCGCGGCGCTGACCGCGGCGGCACGCTCCGAGCAGCGGGCGCGCGTGAAGGTGGGCCGACTCGGGCGGTACTCCGAGGACGTCGAGGCGGCTGTCTACTTCGCTGCGCTCGAGGCGCTCCAGAACGCGTCGAAGCACAGCCCGGCCGGCTCGCGCATCACCGTCGAGGTCTGGGGGTGACGCGAGCGAGGTGCGGTTCGAGGTCCGGGACGACGGACCCGGCTTCGATCCGGCGAGCGCGCCCGCCGGCGGAGGGCTCGTCGGGATCCGCGACCGGCTCGCGGCCGCCGGCGGGAGCCTCGAGATCCATTCGACGCCCGGGCTCGGGACGCGAGTCTGCGGAGCGGTTCCCGTGGACGGCGCCGCAGGCTAGACGGCGATGCTCACCGGCGAGGTCGCGATCCAGACGAACGCGCCGAGGAAGACGATGCAGCCGAGCGCCAGCGTGATCGTGCGGAGCCGGAGGTCGCTGAGCTTGGTGCTCATCCCGGCGAAGAAGAGCGAGACGGAGAAGAGGACGACGCCGAGGATGTAGTTGGAGGCGCGCTGGATGTTGCGCCGGACCGTCGCGGACGAGATCTCGGCCTCTGCGTCCAGCCGCTCCGCCTCGGCCGCGGCGGCGAGCTTGTACTGGGGCATCGCGAACGGGGTCAGCGGCGCGTTCGGGTTCTTGAGCGGCCTGGTCGCGATCCAGGCGTTGACGGCCGGCTTGAACTCCTCGCGGAAGCGCTTGAAGTAGAAGTCGGACAGCACCGTTCGCTTCAGCGCGTAGGCGTCGACCCACTGGACGAAGGTCGCGATGTCGACCTGCGTCTGCGCCTCGGAGAGTCCCTGCGCGCGCGCCGCTTCGACCCTGATCTTGTTCGTGGTGCCCGCAGCCTTCGCCTGCTCGCCGTTCCAGCGCGTCGCCTGGTAGCCGCTCCAGGCGGTTGCCACGGCTGCGACCGAGAGCAGCACCGTCGCGACGACCTCGATGCGGCGGGCGTGGCGCTCGCTCATCGCGGCTCACCGGTCTCGGTGCAGGGGAGCGGGCCGCGCGAGCCGACGAGCTGCCGCTCCTGGTCCAGGATCTTCTGCGTCCGCTCCATCGCCACGGGCTGGAGCGTGCCGACGCCGCCGTGGTAGGGGTTGTCCAGGAACCAGAGCAGGAGCAGGGTGGCGGTGACGACGGAGACGACGGAGCCGATCAGCAGCGACTGCGTCTTGGCCCGCTCGCCGCTGTCGGCGAAGAAGAGCATGAACGTGCCGATCACCGCGGCAGCGAGGAACAGCACCAGCCAGAGCGGCGTCGGGACGACGCCCTCCGCGGCGTGGATGCGATCCTGACGGGCCGCGCCGCGCTCGGACGTCTGGTCGAGCCACTTCGAGAACGCCGCCTCCTCGGTCGGGCCGTCCGGTTCAGTGCCCTCCAGCGTGCGGAAGAGCGCCACTCCCCACGGGTTGAAGGCGTCGCCCTGCGTGCCGGCCTCGAGGCGCGGCCACTCGCGGTGCACGACGAACGCCGCGTAGCAGACGAGGCCGTCGCCCAGCGCCTCGCCGCTGGGCGGCCGGCATGAACTGCGCCGTCTCGAACTGCTGCGCCACGACGAGCGCCTCCGTCTCCGCGCCCTGCTTCGTGTCGTCGTAGCTCGTGAAGGCGAGGAAGACGACGAACCCGAGCAGCACCGAGAAGCCGGTCGCGACGACGCCGAACACGCCGGACGCCCTGTCGCCGTCGCTGAAGTAGCTGCCCTCCGGCGCTCGCCGCCGGACGAGCAGCATCGCGCTGACGCCAAGACCGGCGCAGGCGACGACGATCAGCAGCGGCCAGACGAGGCTCATGTCGCCGCGGCGACTCACCTGTTGAGGAGCGCGGAGCACTCGTCCGACTCCTCGAAAGCGCTCTGGAGCTCGCCCGCGGCGTCGAGTTGACCGAGCTGCTCGAACGCGCTCGCCGACCTGCTCGGCCATCGTCGAGAGCGTGCCGGTGATCAGCGAGATCGCGTTCAGGACGTCGTTCGCGCCGGTGACGTTGTCCACCGTCCCCTCGAGCTCCTGCAGGTTCTCCTCCACGTCGTCGGCGAGCCCGTCGAGCAGGGCTTCGGCCTCCTGGCCCGACTCGGTCTCGGGCCGGCCAGCGTCCTGCAGGTCGTCCCCGAGCGTCTCGCTCGCAGCGCGCACGTCGTCGACCGCGTCCTGCAGCCCGTCCTCGGACAGGCCGCCCTCGCCGAGTGATTCGATCGCGGACGAGGTCGAGTCGATCCAGGTCGTCATCGCCGAGCACACCTCGTTCGCCCAGTCGTTCGCCGACGGCGTCTCGTCGTCGCCGCCGCCGCAGCCGGCGACGAGTAGCGCGCCGGCGACGACAGCAAGCAGGAACACTCTGGACTTCCAGCTCATCTCGAAGCGAAGCTAACGCGGATTCCACCGGCGGGCATCGTCCATCTGGGATGACGCGGCCGGATCCTGGTTCGCGC
>CAVTJQ010000021.1:0-22861 GCA_963734975.1 uncultured Gaiellaceae bacterium | reverse complement strand
CCTTCCCGTTCGAGCCCAGACGCTCGCCGAGCTTCGGATCGGCGATCAGCCGCTGGACGGCCTCGACGATCTCGTCCACGTCGCCGCGCTCGAGCAGGAGAGCGTCGACGTCGTGGCGGAGGTAGCGGCCGATGTTCGTCGCGGGCAGGATCACGGGCCTCCCGGACGCGAGAAAGTCGGGCAGCTTGGACGGGAAGCGGTAGTCGTTGAACGGGTCCGAGCGCCCGGGCTGGACGAAGGCGTCGGCGGCCGCGAGGACCTTCCAGACGCGGTCGCGCCGGACGAAGCCCAGGTCTCGGACGGCCTTGTGCAGACCCGCCTGCTTGACCCACTTCATGTCGACGTGGTTCCAGCCCGTCTTCAGCAGCGTCACGGGGTGCCCGGCGTCGCGCAAGGCGCCCACGGCGAGATAGAGGCTGCGCACCTCGTCGAGATTCGAGTCGTGGATGTTGCCCGTGTACACCAGCACGAAGTCGTCCGCTGCGATCCGGAACTCGGAGCGAAGGCTCGCGGTGTTCTCGGGGAGCGTCAGCACGGCCTCGTCGAAGCCGGGCCAGAAGACGGCGCCCGGCACGGAGGTGGGCTTGAGCTCCAGGAGCGTGTCGATCACGGCCGTCACCCCGGCTGCGCCTTCGAGGAAGCCGGCTGCGCGGACCGGGTGAGTGCGGCGCGGCCCCACGATCGCGTCGCTCTCGGCGAGCTGGAGGGCGCCGATTCGCTCGTAGGCCTCGCTGCCGATCGCGTCGGCGAGAATCGTGTCCTCGTTGTCCTCGAGGTGCACGACGTAGGGGCAGCCGTAGCGAGCGACGGCTGCCATGGTGAGCTGACGGACGTGCTCGCGCGGCGTGAATGCATGGATGAGATCCGGTCCGCGGCCGTCGGCAAACGCAATCGTGTCGCGTTCGACCTCGGCGAAGCCCAGGATGGGAAACGGCGGCCGCCCGACGTTCTCGATCGTGCCGGCGTCGTCGGGCACGCAGATCGCCGGTGAATGGCCGCGCGCGGAGAGCTCGTGCGCGATCGCCAGCACGTGGAAGGCGCTGTTGCCGTTGAAGTCGCAGTGACTGACGAAGAGGACGTTCACGCCCGCAGGCTATTCGCCGCGGGGGGTTGGGTACTGTCGAGCAATGCCCGATCCCCAGCCGGAGCCGCTGGTGGCGATCTGCCTCGCGACCCACAATCCTCCGGCGGAGCTGTTCGAACGTCAGATCGAGTCGATCCGGGCGCAGTCCCATGAGCGGTTCGTCTGTCTGATCAGCGACGACGCCTCCGAGTCGCAGGGCTGGGAGCGCGTCGAGCGGGCGGCCGAAGGCGATCCGCGCTTCGCCGTCTCACGCACCCCGTCGCGGCTCGGGTTCTACCGCAACTTCGAGCGCTGCCTGTCGCTCGTCCCCGAGGCCGCGTCCTACGTGGCGCTCTGCGATCAAGACGACCGCTGGCATCCGGACAAGCTCGCGACCCTCGTCGGAGAGCTGGAGCGCAGCGGCGCCTTGCTGGCCTTCAGCGACATGAACGTCGTGGACGCCGGCGGTCGGTCGCTCGCGACGACGTACTGGCTCGACCGGAGGAACAACTTCACCGAGCTGGGCACGCTCCTGCTCTCGAACACCGTCACCGGGGCCGCTTCCCTCTTCCGGCGCGAGCTCCTGGACGACGTGCTGCCCTTCCCTCCGGAGGTGGGCGAGCCGCTTCACGACCACTGGATCGCCTGCGTGGCGCTCGCGCTCGGTGAGCTTGCGTACGTCGACCGCCCGCTGCACGACTACGTCCAGCACCGGGAGAACGTCCTCGGCCATCCCGCCCCGTCCGCCGACCTCAAGGGCGGCCTCCTCCATGCGCTGGCCAGGCTCGTCGCGCACCCCCGGCGGAGGCTCGGGAACACGGCGCGGAACGCCGGCACGATCTCTCGGCGCGACGTCGCCCGGGTCGAGCTGTTCGCGCAAACGCTCGAGCTTCGCCTCGGCGACCGCATCGTTCGCTCGCGTGCGCAGGACGTCCATCGGGCCGCTCGGATCGGGACCTCGCCGGCGTCGCTCGCGTGGCTGCTCGGGCGGAGCGCGCGAGACGTCCGCGGCACGAGCGCGACCCTCGGCGTCGAGAACCAGCTGCTCAAGGGCGTTGCCTGGCGGCACTGGCAGGCGGTTCGCGCCCGTCTTCGCAGGTGATCCGCGGATCAGGCGGGAGGCGCGTACTCCGCGACCACGTCGGCCGCCGGACCGAGCGCGCGGACCTCGCCTCGTTCGAGCAGGAGCGCGCGGTCGCAGAACCGTCCGAACGGACTGCAGGTCGTGGCTGACGAAGACGATCGTCTTGCCGTCGTCGCGCATCTGCTCGAACGTGGCGAAGCACTTCTCCTGGAAGTCCTGGTCGCCGACCGCGAGCACCTCGTCGAGCAGCAGGACGTCGAACGGCACCTGGATCGCGATCGAGTACGCGAGCCGCACGCTGCATCCCGGACGAGTAGTTCTTCAGCTTCTGGTCGACGAAGCGCTCCAGCTCGGCGAACTCGAGGATCTCGTCGAAGCGCTCGTCGAGCTCCCGCCGCGAGAGCCCGAGCAGCGTCCCGTTGATGCGGATGTTGTCCCGGGCGTTGAGCTCGGGGTTGAAGCCGACGCCGAGCTCGATGAACGGCGAGAGCTGCCCGTCGCACGCGCACGGTGCCCGCGTCCGCGGCGGTAGATGCCCGGCGAGGATCTTCAGCAGCGTGCTCTTGCCGCTGCCGTTCGGCCCGATGATGCCGAAGAACTCGCCCGTCTCGATCGAGAAGCTGACGTCGTGCAGAGCCTGCTGGCGCTCGTACGTGCGTGCGGCGAAGCGGGTGCAGGAAGTGCTCCTTGAGCGTCGTCGGTCGCCTCGTGCGGCAGCACGAACGTCTTCGAGACGCCGGTCGACCTCGATCGCGACCGACCGCGCCGTCGTGGGCGGCTCGGCTAGACCCGCTCGGCGAACCACGGTGACTCCCGCTTGAAGAGTACGAGGCTGAAGACGAACGTCGCCAGCGCGATTCGCGATCGGCAGCAGCCGCCCGCCGAGCCGACGCGAGCCGAGTCGGCCGCGGTGATGACGTCGATGTCGGCGAGGAACGACCGCGCGGATGTCCTGCATGATCTGGACGAACGGGTTCAGGAACGACGAATCGGCTGGGACCAGGGCGGCAGGAAGCCCGACCGGGTAGATGATCGGCGAGGCGTAGAAGAGCAGCTGACAGCGCGAGCTCCCAGACCTGGCCGACGTCGCGGAAGCGGACGAACAGCGTCGCGAGGATGAGCGCGACGCGCGAGCGTGAACACGAGCAGCTCGACCAGGAGCGGCACGAGCAGCAGCCACTCGAGCCGCGGCTCGATCCGGTTCCACGCGACGAAGCCGGCGAGCGCGATCAGGTTGACGCCGAACGTGATCGCGGACGTGAGCGTCGAGCGAGATCGGGATCACGAGCCGCGGGAAGGTCAGCTTGCGCAGGAGCGATGCCGCGCGCGACGACCGACGTCATCGTCAGGCGTCGACGCGTCGACGAAGAACGTCCAGAGCACGATCCCGATCAGCAGGTAGAGCGGGTAGTCCTCGAAGCCGACTCCCAGCTTGAAGAAGCGGCCGAAGACGACGTAGAGGACGGAGAAGAGCGCCAGCGGCTTGATCACCGACCAGACGTAGCCGAGCGCCGAGTCCGCGTACTTGAGCTTGAACTCGGTCGCCGCGATCACGCGCAGGATCCGGATCTGGTGCGCGAGCGAGCCGGAGCGGTGACTTCGCACCGGCGCTCCAGGATGGATGACGTGCTGATCCGGCGCGGCCATCGGGGCGGTCGTAGGCTAGCGGCACGCCTGGCCGGCGCAGGACTCTACTGGGTCCCTCGGGGCATCCCGGCGAGCGCCCAGTCGAGGAAGTCGCCGCTTGGTCGGATCGCCCGCCGCTCGGCGTAGATCGCCGGCAGCTCGCCGAGGACGCTCCACAGGGCCGGCGCCACGAGAGTCGGGTGCGCCGGTAGTCGCACCAGCTCGCCCGTGAGCACCCGCGCGGCCGCCCGCCCCGGCAGGCACTTCAGCGCGAAGCGGACGAGGTTGTGGTGGGACGAGCGCAGCCGGGTGGGCAGGATCGCGCTCGTGGTGACCGCGCCGACCCGGTGGCGCAGGAACGCGTCCGGGACGTAGACGCTCGGCCACCCGCGTAGCCACGCCCGCCAGCAGAGGTCGAGATCCTCGAGGTCGAGGAAGAACGTCTCGTCGAACCCGCCCAGCTCGAGCAGGCGCTCCCGGCGCACGAGCATCGCGCCGCCGTTCGCGCACAGCGTCGGCGTGACCTCCTCCGCCGGTGCGCGGAGGTCGATCGTGAAGCCGGGCAGCAGGCGGCGCAGGAGCGGGCCGCGTGCGATCGTGGTTCGCGCGTGGACGAGCCCGCGTCCGTCCCAGGAGAGCTGGCGCGGATCGGCGGCGAATCGATCCTCGTCCGCTGTCAGCGCGTCGGCCAGGAGCTCGGTGCACCGCGCGTCGAGTGCGACGTCGTTGTTCAGCAGGAACGCGTACGGAGACGAGGCGTGCGCCGCGCCGAGGTTGTAGAGGTGGCCGAGCCCACGATTCTCGGTGCGCACGAACTCGGCGCCCCACGCGCGTGCGAGCTGCTCGCTCGCGTCGGTGGAGCCGGCGTCGGCGACGATCACCTCGGCCGGTGCGAGCGTCTGCGCCTCGAGGCTCGCCAGGCAGTCTCCGAGGACCTCCGCTCCCTGATAGTTGCCGATCACGACCGCGATGTCAGGCATCGCCCACCTCCGCGAAGATCGCCGCGAGCTGCTCGCGGAACGGCGTCGGCGCGTGCCGGGCTTCGACGTATGCCCGGCCGCTGTGGCGCATATGGACGAGCCGCGCTTCGTCCCCGAGCAGCGCGACCACGGTCTCCGCGAGGCTCGCCGGAGCGAAGTCGGGGAGCACGACCCCGCCGCCCGACTCGGTCACCAGCTCTTGCGGGCCACCCGAGGGAGTGACGACGACGGGGACGCCGCAGGCCAGCGCCTCGGCGGCGACGATCCCGAATCCTTCCTGGAGCGAGGGCAGGACGAAGAGCGACGCGGTGCGGAGGGCGTCGGCGACCGACGAAACGGCGCCGGCCGGCTCGACCCCGGCGGGCAGCGGTGTCAGTGGGGGGCGGCCGACCAGCTTGAGCCGTGCACCCGGCAGGGTCTCGCGGATCGCCGGCCAGGCATCGAGCAGCAGGCGGACGTTCTTGCGCGGGTCGTCGCCACGCCCGACGAAGACGACCGTCGGGTGGTCGAGGCGAGCGAGCCAGCGTTCATCGGCCTCCGGCTCGAACAGGTCGACGTCCACCGGGATGCGCAGGATCCCGATCCGCTCGCCGGGAAGCCCGACGCCTCGGCGAGCATGTCGCGCGAGGCCGGGCTCGTCGCGTAGAGGCGCTGGGCGCCGCGAAGCACCGTCCGCTCGAGCCGTCTCAGCAGCGGCGCATTGACCGCGAGCGCGAGGCGGCGGGCGAACGGCAGCCCTGCGCGGCGCGCTCGCCACTCTGCGTCGAGCGACGTGCCGATCCAGGCCGCGTACGGCCGTCCGGACCGCGAGGCCGCGTATCCGTACGAGGCCGCGGCGGCGACGACCCAGACGCTGCGGGCATCGCGAGCGGCTGGTGCGATGCCGCGGGCACGGACGAGCTGGTTGACCGAGTCGGCGACCGGCAGGTACGGCGCATGGAGGACGATCGTCGTGCGGCCGAGCTGCCCGGCTCCGCGCAGGAACGCGTCCAGTTGCGCGACGGCCCCGCCGCCGAACCGCGGATCCTGGGTCACGACCGCGAGGTCGGTCACAGGACCTGCTCGTACAGCTCGACCTGGCGGCGCGCGACCTGCTCCCACGAGAGCTCGCGTGCGACCGCCTGGCCGCCGGCGCCCAGCTGGCGCCGAAGCTCGTCGTCCTCGAGCAGGCGGGCCAGGGCGTCGTGGACGGCCGCCGGCTCGTACGGAACGACGAGCGCAGCGCGGTCGCGGAGCAGCTCGGCGATCCCGCAGCGGTCGGTCACGACGCTCGCGACGCCGGCCGCCGCCGCCTCGGCGGCGACCATGCCGAAGTTCTCGTGGGCGGACGCGAGCGCGAAGACGTCCGCGTCGGAGTAGAGCTCGGCGGCGTCGTCGACCGGACCGAGCAGGTGCACGCGACCTTCGAGGCCCAGCCGTCCACGCTGCGCCAGCAGCTCCGCCGTCGTCCCGTGCCCGTCGTCCGGCCCGACGATCGCGAGCTGCGCGCCGTCCAGGGTCGCCATCGCCCCGACGAGGAGCTCGAGGCCCTTGCCGGCGGCGAGGCGACCGACCGAGAGCACGAGCGGGGCCTCGCGGCCGAGACCGAGCCGGCGGCGGAGCGATCCCGGACGGGCTGCCGGCTCGAGCGGCTCGGGGAAGCCGTTGGGACGAATAGCGATCCGCTCGGACGAGAGGACGGCTTCCAGCTCGCCGCGCTCGACAGCAGACGCGGCGATCGCCAGCGCGGCGCCGCGAGGCACCGCTCGGTAGAGCGTGTCGTCGAGGCCGCGCTTCAACAGCACCTTGCGCAGCTTGGGCCGGAACATCCCGAGCGGCTCGAACACGTAGGGGACGCGGTGACGGCGGCACCAGCGCGCGGTGACCGTGCTCACGTAGTCCCGGAAGCCGAAGACGTGCACGACGTCGGGCTTCGGCAGGCCGGTGAGCTCGCCTTGGAGCGACGGCGTCACGCCGAACCAGCGGTAGCGCAGCGGCGTCCCGAGATACCGGACCGTGGCGCCGTCGAGCTCGGCCGTGCTCGAGCGCCGCACGGGGCGGTCGCGCACGTTCGTCAGCGTCGTCGTCACCACGTCCACCCGGTGGCCGAGCGCGGAGAGCTCGCGGGCGAGCCCTCGCAGGACCGGGATCGGCCCGCCGAATGCGGTCGCGGGCCAGTAGGCCGGTGCGGCGAAGACGATGTGAAGAGCCCTATTCATCGGACGGTCGAGACGTTAGCCTCAGCGGTGACATGTCATGGCGCCCGCATCCTGCGGCCGGGCCCACCGACCGGCTCGTCCTCTGCTACCACGCGGTCTCGGACTCTGCTCAGACCAAGCTGAGAGTGCCCGCCGCCGTCCTGCGGCGGCAGCTGTCGTCGCTGCTTGACCGTGGCTACGAAGCTGTCACCTTTCAGCAGGTAGTCGGCGGCTCGGCGCGGACGCGGACGGTCGCCGTGACCTTCGACGATGCCGAGCCCAGCGTGCTTCGGCTGGCGCTGCCGGTCCTGGCCGAGCTCGGCTTGCCCGGCACCGTGTTCGTGCCGGTTGACCGGATCGGCGGAACAGGGCTGTCCTGGGCCGACCTGTCGACTCTCGCCGGGGCGGGATGGGAGATCGGCTCGCACACGCTTACCCATCCGCGGCTGCCCGATCTGAACGAGGCAGCGCTGGAGCGCGAGCTGCGCGGCTCGCGCGAGGTGATCGAGGACAAGCTCGGCCTGCCGTGCCGCTCGATCGCCTACCCCTACGGCGAGGTGAACGCGCGCGTCCGGGCGGCGGCTGCCCGGGCGGGGTTCACCGCCGGGTGCACGACCGGCGGCACGTTGCTCGTCGACGATCCGCTCCTCTTTCCGCGCGTCGGCGTCGACGGCCGGGACACGCTCCTGACCTTCCGGGCGAAGACGAGCCGGGCGGGGCGGGCCTCGCGCGCGTCCGCTCTCGGTCGGCCGCTCGCCGTCGTCGGTCGCGCCGCGCGCTCAGCCGCCGGCGCTCAGTTCGCCCTGCCGCACAAGTAGGTCTCCTCGGCCGCGATCAGCGCGTGCCGCACGAGTGCCTCGGAGCCGAAGTCCGCTGCACGCACTGTCTCGGCCTCGAATCCCAGGCGCGTGAGGTTCGCCACGAGCCGAGGCTGCTCCGGAACCGCAACCTGGAACACCGCCAGACCGCCTGGGCGCAGCACCCGCCTGAGCTCCGTCAGCGCACGCGGCTGGTCGCCGACGACGTCGAGGACGGCGAGCGCGAGCACGGCATCGAACGACGCGTCCTCGAAGGACAGCTGCTCGACGTCCATCTGGAGATCGACCGTCGGGTCCTCGAAATCGATCGAGATGCGCTCGATGCCGGGTCGCGTGAGCAGCGGCTCCAGCGGACGATCGGGAGAGACCTGGAGCAGCTTCAGCGGCGGAGCCAGCAGGTCGGGCCGCTGCTCGAGGATGAGCGCCAGCAGACGGTGCCGCTCGTACGAGCCGCAGCGCGGGCAGTAGAGGCTGGGGTACTCCACGAACCGCTTCAGGTGCACGCCGCAGCACGGACAGGAGACGGCGTCGCCGGCGAGCATCCGAGCGGCGACGCGGCCGCTGAGCCGCGTTCCGAGCGGACGAAGCCGGCGCGGCACGAGCGGTCGCACTCGCGTCCGCAGCCGGTGCAGGACGAGTCCGGCCATGCCGGCCGAGCGTACCGGACGGCGGTCAGTATCCTCATCCGCCTCGTGTCGAAGCCCCGACGCCCACGCCTGCTCGTCTTCAATCAGTACTACTGGCCCGGGTACGAGGCCACGGCGCACCTGCTCACCGAGCTCTGCGAGGCACTCGCCGCCGATTACGACATCACCGTCATCACCGGGCGTCTCCATGCCAATCAGGACGAGCCGGACTACGAGACGCGCAACGGCGTCGAGCTCGTGCGGGTGCACTCGACCGCCTATGACCGCACCCCGCTGCACAGGCGCGCGGCGAACTACGTGACCTACCTTGCGCGCGCCCTCCGCCGGGGGCTCCTCGTGCAACGGCCGGATCTCGTGCTCTGCATGACCGACCCGCCGCTGGTCGGCGACGTCGCGCTCGTGGTTGCCCGCAGGTTCCGGGTCCCGCTCGTCGTGATCAGCCAGGACGTCTTCCCGGAGATCGCGGTCGAGCTCGGTCGCCTCCGGAACCGGAGCCTGATCGCGCTCCTCCGCGCGCTCATCCGCTTCTACCTCCGCCGCGCCGACCGCGTCGTCGCGATCGGCGAGACGATGAAGCGCCGGCTCGAGCGGAAGGGAGCGCGCCCCGAGCGGCTCCGCGTGATTCCGAACTGGGTCGACACGACCTCGATCGAGCCGGCCCCGCGCGAGAACCCCTGGGCGCACGAGCACGGGCTCGACGGGCGCTTCGTGGTCATGCACTCCGGCAACATCGGGCACGCGCAGGACCTCGACACGCTGATTCGGGCGGCGGCGTCGCTGCGCGATCTCGAGCGCCTGTCCGTCGTCCTCGTCGGCTTCGGCGCGCGTCATGCCGACTACGTCGAGCTGGCGCGCGAGCTCGACGCCGCCCAGGTCTCCTTCCACGAGTACCAGCCGCGGGAGCAGCTGTCGCAGTCGCTCTCGAGCGCCGACCTCCACTTCGTCGGTCTGGCGCGCGGGCTCTCCGGCTACGTCGTTCCCAGCCGGGTGTACGGCGTGCTCGCGGCCGGAAGGCCGGTGCTCGCCGCGGCCGACGAGGACAGCGAGACCGCCCAGCTCGTTCGCAGTGTCGGGTGCGGGATCGTGATCCCGCCGGGCCGACCGGACCTGCTCGCGGAGGAGATCAGGCGAGCCGCCGCCGGCGAGCACGACCTCGTGGCGATGGGACTTCGCGGCAGAGAGTGGGTGGAGGCCGAAGCCGGCCGGGACCGTGCGGTCGAGCAATACCGGCAGCTGCTCGCGGAGCTTCTGGGCCGCTAGCTGCCGAGGAACGCGCCGAGGACGGCGGCGGCGCGCTCGCCTGCACGTCCGTCCCAGAGGGGGATCGGCTCGGGCTCGCGACGGGCGGTGAGGAGCGCCGGGATCTCGGCGAGCCGCTCGGGACGCGCACCGAGAACCGTGTTCGTGCCGAGCTCGACCGTGACCGGCCGTTCGGTCGTGTCGCGGAGCGTGAAGCAGGGGATCCCGAGAGCCGACGTCTCCTCCTGAACCCCGCCCGAGTCCGTGACGACGAAGCGGGCGGCCGCCTCGAGCCCGAGGAAGTCGATGTAGCCCAGCGGCGGCCCCACGTGCACTCCCGCGTCGCGGAGGAGCCGGTCGCCGCCGCTCGCTTCGAGCCGTGCCAGCGTGCGCGGATGGAGCGGGAAGATCACCGGCAGCTCGTGCGCCAGGCCGATCAGCGCGACGGTGACCGCGGCCAGGCGCTCGGGATCGTCGACGAGCGCGGGCCGGTGCAGGGTCACGAGCCCGTAACCACCCGGCTCGACGCCGAAGGGCTTCCAGGGCTCGCGGTCGCGAGCGCGCCCGACGTGCTCGAGCAACGAGTCGATCATCGTGTTCCCGACGAAGTGCACCGCCTCGGCGGCGATTCCCTCGCGGGCCAGGTTCTCGCCCGCCTCCGCGCAGTGCGTCAGGAGGACGTCGCTGAGATGGTCGGTCAGCTTGCGGTTGTGCTCCTCGGGCATGGCGCGGTCGAAGCTGCGCAGCCCCGACTCGACATGGGCGAGCTCGACGCCCGACTTGGCGGCGGCCAGCGCGCCGGCCAGCGTCGAGTTGACGTCGCCGGCGACGACGCAGAGGTCGATCTGCCGCTCGCGCAGGACACGCTCGACGCCGACGAGCGCCTTCGCGGTCTGCTCCGCGTGGCTACCCGGGCCGATGCCGAGGAACTCGTCCGGCGCGGGCAGGCCGAGCTCCACGATGAAGATCTCCGACATCGCGTCGTCGTAGTGCTGGCCGGTGTGGACGAGCACGAGCTCGAGCGTCGGGTCGAGGGCGGCGAGCTCCCGGTGCACCGAAGCCACCTTCATGAAGTTCGGCCGGGCGCCGACGACGAAGCAGACTCGGGCAGACACGCGGGGAGCGTATCCACCGCCTCTAGACTCGCACGGTGCTGGCATTCACGGGGAGTCGGCGCTGAGCGAGCGGCCGTCCGTCGATCGAGCGATCACCTGGAGCCTGGTGGCCGTCTTCGCGGCGATTGCGGTGTGGAACGCGTTCGGCTACCCGCCGGTCGGCGGCTTCGACGCCGCCGAGCACATCGCTTACGCGCGCGGCCTGGCGGACGGCGAGCTCCCGTCCGGCGGAGCCGACTACACGCCTCCTGTCTTCTACGTGCTCGCCGCCGGCGCGCTCGAGTTGGGGGATGTGCTCGGCCTCGACGAGCCGGAGCGCGTCGTGCAGCTCATGAACGCCGCGCTCGGTGTGGGCACGGCGCTGCTCTTGCTCGCGCTGACCGGGTTGCTCTTCCCCGGTCGGCCGGTCGTTCGGTGGACGGCGCTTGCCTTCTTCGTCTGTTGCCCGATCGTCCTCAGAACCGTGGCGATGTTCCACCCGCAGCCGCTGGCGCTCTTCCTCTCGACCCTCGCGCTCGTGCTGACCGCCCGCATGGTCGTCCGGCGCCGCTACGGGCTGTGGGAGTGGCTCTCGCTCGCGGCGACGCTCGGTGCGCTGCAGCTCGTCCGGTCGGTCGGGCTGTGGACGGTCGGCGTCGTGCTGCTCACGCTGGTGGCGGCCGCGCTGGCCGATCCGAGTCGGCGGCGCGCGGTCGGCAAGGGGCTCGCGATCGGGGCGAGCGCTGCATTGCTCCTGGCTCTTCCCTGGTACGTCCATCTTCAGCGGGAGACGGGCAACGCCGTGTTCGGACGCAGTTCCTCGGCTCTGCCGCTGTCGCAGCGCTGGCCCGGGGCCTTCTACGTCAGCCCTGAGCTGCCGACGGTGGTCACGAAGCCGCACCGCGGCGCGCTGCCCCCGCGGTTCCTGCCGATTCTCTACACCGATACGTGGGGTGACTACTTCGGCATCTGGTCGTGGAGCCCGCCCCGTCCGGAGCTGACGCCAAGCGTGAATCGACGCCTTGTCGTCCAGAGCATCGTCGGACTGCCGTTGACGGCGTTCGCCCTGGCGGGTTGGTTTGCGCTGCTGGGACTCGCCGTCGCGCGTTGGCGCGACGCTCCGGCTCGTCTCGTGGTCGTGCTGATGCCGCTCGTGAGCGTGGCGGGCGCTCTCTACTACGCGGTTCAGCAGCCGAGCACGGACGGCGACACGGTCAAGGGCATGTTCCTCCTGACGGCGGCGCCGGCCTGGGCGATCTGCGTTCGGCTTCGCCGCGGACACGCTGCTCGGGCGGAGTCGGCGGGTCGGGATTCCGGTCCTGGCGGTGCTCGCCGTCTGCGCGCTCGTCTCCCTGCACTTTGCGACCTACGCGTCGGTGTCGTGAGCGAGTGGGCCTTCCTCCGCGGCGGGCTGCTCGCCGTGGCCGCCCTCTGCGTCGCCGCGCTCGTCGAGTGGGGTGTCTACAGCGTCGTCCACGAAGGCCCCGACCCGGCCGCGAGCATCACGACGTGCTCTGGCGGACGAGAGGGTTTGCCGTCACGACGGCGCGCGATCCGATCGCTCAAGAGCGCCGAGTTGGGAGCGCTGCGCACGACTGTCGAGACCAACGGGGTCACGATCGCCGTGGCGAAGGACCGTGAGGGCGCGGAGAGCATCGTCGCTGCGTACCGCAGCGTCGCGGGCGACCTCGAGGAGGGCCGGCTGGAGAGGCGGGGCCGGCTCGTGTACCTGTGGGATCGCCCCGCGTCCCCGACGCAGCGGCAAGCGCTCTTCAACTGCGAGTACTGACTTCTAGCCGCGCGAGTAGTCCACGAGCGGGCGGACCTCGACCGGGGAGAGGAAGATCGAGCCGCCCCGCGGGTCGTTCGCGCCGAGCTGCTCGGGGCCGGGCGTCACCGCCAGCCGCAGGCGGTTGCGTCCTCGCGGAAGCCGGAACGGGCCGATGCGGAGCTCGTCCTTGGCGGTTCCGACCTGAGCCTGGCCGAGCCGGCGGCCGTCCTCGTCGAGGAGAGCGACGCGCCGATCGCGGTTGACGCTGAAGGCGAGCCCGGAGAGCTCGAACTCCACGCCGGGCTCGGTGACGTCGACCTCGACGACCCCGCCCTGGGCCAGCCAGCGCCACTCGCGGCCCTCGAAGGGCTCGGGCGCGTGAAAGCCGTCGCCGGGGATGCGCACGCTCGGCGCCGGGATCCCCATCGCCGAGGCGACTCGCCCTGCCTGGTCATGGAGGGCGGCCTCGAGATCGCCCGGCTCCGCGACGATCTCGAAGACGCGCGTGTCGCCGAATTGTGCGAGCAGCGGCTGCGGCACCCCCGGCGGCTCTTCGCCCTTCGCCCGGTACACCGCATCGTTCACGACGACGTAGCGCACGCCCTCGGCCGCGAGCAACTGGGGGACGTTCGGTTCGTCGAGCCGGTCGACGAGCTCCCGGATCGCCCAGCCGCGGTTCTTGCGCGCGCTCTCGGTGAAGAACAGCGGCTGACCGTGCCGGGTCTGCCAGAACAGCTCCTCCCTGACGTAGAGGTTCCCGGCCGTGTTCTCCGCGTGGGGCGGGTAGAAGGCGACGATGCCTCGCGGCTGGCCGGCGAGAAAGGCGTCGTGCGCGGGCGTTCGGCTCACGTTCCAGGTCGGGATGGGCGCGCCGTAGGCGAGGTCTGCTGCGAGGAGGACCAGTGCCGCCGCACCGAGCAGGTGGACCGCGGCGGCGGCGGACGAGCGCGTCCAGCGCGAACGCCGCGAGCAGTGCGAGGCCGAGCCCGACGAGGACGCCGAACCGTCCGTAGACGCGCAGGTAGTTGGTGAAGAACCCCGCGAGGATCGACGGCGTCGGCAGCTCCACGCCGAGCACGTCGACGTGGTTCGGCAGCGACCAGAGGAACCCGACGGGGACGAGCACAGCGGCGACGATTGCGGCGGCACGGCGCTCGCCGCCCGCAACGGGGTCGCGCCGGCGAACGAGGAGCACGACGCCGGCGCCCGCGAGCAGGATCGTCACCCAGCCGAAGTAGAGATCCGGCTCGCCGCCGTCGGGGCCGAGCGTCGCGCGCCGGTCCGCGCCGATCACGTCTCCGGTGATGGGATTGCCCGCCGCCGGCACGAGGTACGCGAGCGGTCGCGCTCCGAACGCCTCCGTCGCCTCCTCCCTGTGTCCGGTCGACGCGGCGATCTCGCCGCGGTTGAGCGCGAGCGCGCCCACCGCAGGGAGCACGAGGACGGCGGCAACCCCTGCCGCGGTCGCGAGACGCACGACCGTTTGGCGCCCGCGATCCTGGACGAGGTCGTACCCGGCCAGCACCGCCGCGAGCACCGATGCGATCGCGCCGTAGTACGAGTGCAGGTAGAACGCCGCCGCGAGGACCGCGCCCACGACGATCGCCGCGCCCGGCGTGCGCCTGCGGCGCAGCTCGAGCCAGGCGAGGACGAGCGCCGGGAAGATCCACGCGTGCACGAGGCTGCCGTGGCCGTAGACGAGCTTGCGCAGGAGGTAGGTATTGAAGGTGAAGGCGTAGGCCCCGAACGCGGCCGCCAGTGGATGGACGCCGAGGCGGTCCAGCAGCGCGTACGTCAACGTGCCCGTCAGGACGAGCCCGAGCAGCATGAAGAGGTTGATCGCGCCGAGGATCCCCGTCACCGACTTCACGGTCCAGACGAACAGCGGCTGCAGCGCGTTGGCGACGGCGATCTCGGGGGAGAAGGCCGTTCCCTCCGGCGCGCCCAGGAGCGGATCGCGCTGCGACGCGAACGGGTTCGTCCCGCGCTCGGTCATCGACCAGTAGTCGCGCGCGGTCGAGCTCGCGTCGGACGCCTCTCTGAGCACGCGGCTGTCCGGGTGCAGGGCGACCGCAGGCAGCCACGCGGTCGTCACGAGTGCTGTGACCAGCGCGGCGATCGCGATCCGCACGCTTCGTCTCCGGAGGGCGTGCATCGGGCAATCCTTAGCGAAAACCGGCCGGGTCACGCGCGAGGGGCGGACGGCGCGCATACGATCGCCGGGTGGCCAGGATCGACGCGTCGACCTTCGCGATCGTCTCGAACGGCCACGTCGACGGCCCGGCGCAGGCGTTGCGCGATCACCTCCTCCAGAGGGGCGCCCGGCGAGTGACGACGGTCCTCCACCCGCTCGGAGCCGAGGACGGCGGCGTCCACGAGGTGGCCGTCTTCGAGCACGGCGTCGCTCGCAGCGTCCGGCGCGTGCGCTTCCCCTCCCGGCCGCCGCTGACCTATCCCCTCGACCTGCTCGTCCCGGTCCGCGCCCCGCGCGCCGACGCGTGGTTCGGCTTCAACGCGCTCGCCTGCGTGCGCGGGCTCGTTCGGCGCCGGGCGGGGACGGTCGTCTACTGGTGCGTCGACTACACGGACGATCGCTTTGGCGCGGGCCCTCTGACCCGCGTGTTCAACGCCGTCGACGGCTTCTGCTGCCGCCGCGCGGATGCCCGCTTCGAGCTCAGCGAGGAGGCGCGCTCGGCGAGAGACGCGCGCCATGCCGGCGACTCGCTGGCGCCGGCGCATGTCGTCCCGATGGGGGCGTGGCTCGAGCGCACGCCGGTCACGTCGGAGGACGGCCAGGCGGCGCGCCGCGTGGTCTTCCTGGGCCATCTCGTCGAGCGTCAGGGTGTCTCGACGCTGCTCGCCGCGCTCGCCGCTCTCCGTGAGCGCGGCGTGGAGGTCTCCGCGGATGTCGTCGGCCGCGGCCCGCTGGAGCAGGCGCTGCGCGCCGAGGCTGCCGACCTCGGGCTCGCCGAGAACGTGACCTTCCACGGCTTCGTTCCCCGCCACGAGGACGTGGAGCGAATCCTCGCCGCGGCCTCCGTGGGCGTCGCCCCGTACGAGGCGGGCTCGTTCACGCAGTACGCCGACCCCGGCAAGCTGAAGGCGTACCTCGCGGCCGGGCTTCCGATCGTGACGACGGAGGTACCGCCGAACGCGCAGGAGCTGGAGCACGCGGGCGCGGCCGTGCTGATCGACGGGTCGCCGGGCGAGCTCGCCGCCGCGATCGAGCGGCTGCTCGACTCGCCGGAGGAGTGGCGCACGCGGCGGGCGGCCTCGCTTGCGCATGCGCGACGATTCGACTGGCCGGCCATCCTCGACGAGGCGCTCGCCCACGTCGGCTTCGACTCGTGAGCGAAGCGCCTCTGCTCTCCGTGGTCGTCCCCGTCTACAACCAGGCGGAGTCGATTCTCGCCAACGTGGACACGATCCTGGAGCGGATCGGTTCAGGCCTGGGGGAGCCCTTCGAGCTGATCGTCGTCTCGGACGGCTCCGTCGATCGGACGCAGGAGCAACTGCTCGAGCTTCGCGACGAACGCGTGCGCGTCTTCCACTACGACCGCAACCTCGGCAAGGGATATGCCCTGAAGCTCGGCGGCCTCCAGGCGCGCGGGCAGTGGATCGGTTTCGTGGACGCGGACCTCGACCTGGACCCTGCTGCGATCCCACGCTTCCTGCGCCTCGCCGAGTCCCGATCCCTGGACCTCGTGATCGGCTCGAAGCGGCATCCCGACTCGGTCGTCGAGTATCCGCGCTCGCGCCGCATCGCGAGCTGGCTCTACCAGCAGCTCGTTCGCGTGGCGTTCAGGCTCGACGTTCGCGACACGCAGGTCGGGCTGAAGGTGTTCCGGCGCGAGATCGCGGACGAAGTGCTGCCGCTGCTGCTCGTGAAGCGGTTCGCCTTCGACCTGGAGTTGCTCGCCGTCTCGCGCTCGCTGGGCTTCTCGCGGATCGAGGAGCAGCCGATCGACCTCAACTACCGCTTCACGGGCTCCGGCGTCGGCTCGGTCGCGGTCCTGCGCGCCCTCGTCGACACCGCGGCGATCTTCTACCGGTTACGCGTGCTCCGGTACTACGAACGCAAGCACCAGGCGCTCGTACGTCTCGGCGGCGACCGCGCGAGCTCCCACACGCCGCTGGTGACCTTGCTCGCGCCGCCCGGTGTCTCGGTCTCGTCGCTCGACTACGAGAACGTCGAGCGCGCGGATCCGAGCGGTGGGGTGCGGAGCGCCGTCGAGCGGGCGAAGGGGGAGCTGCTGGCCTTCGCGGGGGAGGGAGCCGTGCCGGCGGGGAACTGGCTGTCGGCGACCGTGCCCTTCTTCGCGCGGGCGGAGGTCGCCGCAGTCGTGACCTCGCGCCTTGCCCCGTCGACCGGCACGGCTCGCGCGCGGGCGGCGGCCGCCGTGCAGGAGTCCCGACTCGGCGGCGGATCGCTCTACTACCGGTTCACGCCGGGGAACCTCCGGATCGTGCGCGACTATCCAGCCGATGAGATTCTCGTTCGCCGGGAGGCCTACCTGGAGCTCGCTGCCGACGTTCCCGCGCACGAGCTGGCCGAGCGCCTCAGCGACCGCGGCGGCACTGTCGTCTATACCCCCGAGACGGTGGTCGTCTCTCCGGTGCCACCCCTGATCCTGCCTCACCTTCGCCGGATGGCTGCGTATGGTCGGCGCCGCGGGCAGGCTCTTCGCAGCCGGGGGCTTCCTGCGGCGCGGCTCTCGACCGTGCTCGTCCTCAGCCTCTGGCTCCTCGCGCTGGCAGTCGTGCTCGTCGCGCTCGGTCGGCTGCCTGTGCGGGTCCTCGTCGTGCTCGCGGTCGGATACGGCGGTGCGATCTCGCTGAGCGCGTTCGTCGCCATGCTGCGCTTCCGGTCGGCCAGCGTCGGGCTGCTGGCGCTGTTCGCATTTCCGCTGACCCACGCGGTCTACGGCGTGTCCTTCGTGCGGGGAGCGGTCGGCCGGCGATGACGCGCTGCGTCGCCTGCGACGGTGCCCGGCTGGAGCCCTTCTTCGTGGGGTTGGACTCCTTCGGCGGTCCGGCGAGCGCCGGCGAAACCTTCCCCTACGTTCGCTGTACCGCCTGTGGGACCGTCATCGCGGACCCTCCTCCAACGGCGGAGACCCTGGAGCGTGCGTACTCGAACCTGTTCGTAGCGTCGGGCCCGCCGAGCGCGCTCGAGCGTCTCCTCGAGCCCCTCGCCCGCCGTGAGGCCCGCCGGGTCGTGATCGCCGTTCCGCCCGGCGGCGAGCTGCTCGACGTCGGTTGCGGCACCGGCAAGTTCATGTCGCGCCTGCGCCGGTCCGGCTGGACCGGGCCGATCCGTGGGCTCGAGCCGGACGTCCGATCGGCAGAGCGTGCGAAGGAGCGAGTCGGAGTGCCCGTCAAGGTCGGCGGGGTCGAGGCGCTTCCGCACGAGCCGTCCGGGCTCGCCGCCGTCGTCATGCGTCACGTGATCGAGCATGTGCCCCAGCCGCTCGAGACCCTGCAGGACGTGCGCTCGCTGCTCGCTCCCGACGGAGTGCTCTATCTCGGGACCCCCGATGCCCGAGCACTCTCCGCACGCGTCTTCGGCAGGTACTGGCGCGGCTACGACCCGCCGCGGCACTTCTTCGCCTTCACCGCCGAAGGGACGCGCACGTTGCTCGGCCGCGCGGGGTTCGCGATCGAACGCGAGTACTGGGACTTCTCCCCGGAGATGTGGACGGGAAGCATGCACCACGCCCTCGGCCGCGGCCGCAATCCGCGTTGGGTGTCCAGGATGACCAGCAACATGAACCCTCTCGCGGCGATCCCGGCGACCCTGGGTGCCGGTGTCGAGCGCGCGCTGGGACGCTCGACCATGTACGCCGTGCTGGCGCGCGCGCCAGGCTGAAGCCCTCACTGGCTCCAGGTGTCACGGTCGAGCATCTTCGGAGCGAAGCGCCCGCGCAGGTAGCCGGCCGCGTAGACGCCGAGTGTGATCCAGCAGGCGGGTACGTGGAACAGCCACGCGGGATCGGGCTTGCGCCGCCAGCCCCGCTGGACCTGAACGAGCAGGGGGACGACGAGCAGCGTCGAGACGATGAAGCGGACCACCCCGGCGCGCTGCCGTTGCGTCCACGGGTAGCTGCGCCGGCCAGCGCGGGAGAAGTAGTGATAGTCGTCGGTGCGCCGGCGGGTCTTCAGGTAGAAGCGCCGCACCGAGTCGCAGAAGTAGTGGCGGATCGCGACGTCGACCCGAGCGACGATCCGCTCGCCGCGCTGCACGAGGTCGTAGACGAAGTCGATGTCGAAGAAGTAGTCGTCGACCGGGACGAGGTCGAGCGCCCGGCGCCGCACGATGTAGCCGTTGGCGCCCATCGTCGGCACGTACCGCGGGTCGAGCTCGACGCGCTCCCAGCCGTCCCGCTGCTCGGAGCGGTACGGGTAGTCGGTCCAGCGCCCCGTCAGCTCCGACCAGCGGTCGTAGTTGCCGATGAAGAGGGCGAGCGGGTCGTTGATCCCGGTCAGTGCCTGGTAGCGGTTGATGAAGTGGTCCTGGCGGCGGTAGTCCCAGCGCAGCGCCTCCGACGAGATGACCGCCTCGTCCTCGAACGGCGCCACCATCCGTCGCAGCCAGTTCCGTCCGACCACGACGTTGTCGGAGTCGACCATGCACAACAGGTCATGCCTGGCTGCGCGCACGCCGACCGCCTTGCCTGCCTCGCCGGTGCGCAGCGGGTTGGCAAGCACCCGGTCGATCTGGTGCGCCGCGGCGATCTCGAGCGTGCGATCGGTCGAGCCCGCGTCGACGAGGAGGATCTCGACGAGCTCCGCGGGATAGTCCTGATCGCCGAGCGCCCCCAGGCACTCGTCGAGGTACTTCTCCGCATTCAGGGTCGGGATGACGACGCTGACGCCGGGGAGCGCGGTCACATCCGTTCGATCTCCGGCGTCGCCAGTCCCTGCAGGAAGGCGGCGCCGTACGCGGCGTGCGTGCCCGCGACCACGGCAGGCAGCACGAGCGCGACCGCCGGGTCGCGGCCGTCGCGGAGCGCCCAGCCCGTGACCGTCGCCGCACCCACCGAGCCGAGCGCGACGAGCGCCGCAACGCGCTGAGGCTTGCGCGCGGACCAGGCGACAGCTGCGAGCCCGCCGATCAGACCGGCAGCCGGGGCGAAGTAGAGAGGCCGTCGGGACGTCTCCGGGAGAATCCGGACGAAGTGGCCCGCGGTGCCGGCCGACGTTCGCCACCTGGCGCAGGTGCGGCCCGAAGACCTGCCGGCGATGGTGATAGACGAGCACCCGTGGGTCGTAGACGATCCGGTGTCCCGCCCGGCGAAGCGTCAGGCAGACCTTCGTGTCCTCTCCGCCGTAGAAGCTCGAGTCCCAGCCGCCGATCGCGCGCAGCTGCTCCGTCCGGACGAAGAGGTTGTACGCGGGGAAGTCGTCGACGTCTCGTGGCGCCCCGAGCGGGGTGAAGCGAAAGCGAAGGCCGCCGCTGCCGAACGGGGACTCGTAGAACGCACCGCCGGCGCGCTCGCGCCAGCCGCTCCCCGGCGGGGTCACGCCCGGGCCTCCGACCGCCACGACCGTAGGGTCGGCGAAACGCTCGACGGCCCGCGCGATCCAGCCGTCGGCCGGATAGGCGTCGTCGTCGAGAAACGCGCAGAGCTCGCCGCGTGCGTCTGCGAGTGCGAGGTCGCGCTTCTCGGCGGGGCTCGTGTCACGCGCCGATCCTGTGAGCACGACACGGACGTCGTCGGGGACCGGCCCGGGCGGGCCGTCGCTGACGACGATCAGCTCGTCCCCGGCGCGCAGCTGCCGCAGCGTCGCTTCGAGGCACTGCTCGAAGGCCGGTGTGCGCCTGTGCAGCGGGACGATGACTGAGACCTCGAGCGCCACGGACGGAAACTAGCGGCGCGAGTAGTCGGCGACCGGCCGAATGTCGATCGGCGAGAGGAAGACCGACGCCTGCCGCGGATCGCTGCTCCCGAGCGGCGCCGGCCCGGGGTCGGCGCGGAGCCGCAGGGTGTGCTCGCCCTTCGGGAGCCGGAACGGGCCGATCCGGATCGCCTCGTCGTTCGTCGGCACCTGCACCGAGGCGAGCACCGAGCCGTCGCCCGCGATCAGGTCGAGCCGGCGCGGCCTGTGCGCGCTGAACCCCTTCGCCGCCAGCTCGAGATCCGCAGCCGCCACCGGATTGTCGACCTCGACGAACCCGTCCTGGATCAGCCAGCGCGACTGGCTGCCGTCCGCCGCGCGCTCGGGCTCGTTGAAGCCCAGGCCGGGGACACGGACCTTTGGCTTGGGGATCCCGATCGCCGCGGCGACGCGGGCCGCGTGCTCGTGCAGCGTCTCGTCGAGGTCGACCGGCGGAGCGATGACGGCGTAGATGCGCGCAGCTCCGACCCGGGCGAGCTCGCGGTAGAGCCGGGGAGGGATCGCCGGCGCGCCTTCCCCGGGCGTCGCACGATAGACCGATGGATCGACGACGACGTACCGGACGCCCTCGGCGGCGAGAATGCCGGCGCTCACCTCGTCCTCGACGTGGTCGGCCAACGCTCGAATTGCCCAGGCTCGGCTCTTGCTCGGCGAGCCGCTGAAGAAGAGCGGCTGGCCGTGCGCGGTCTGGAAGAAGTACTGCTCGCGGGCGAAGCGCCCCTCCGCCTCCTTGTCGCCCGGCGATGGGTAGAAGGCGACGATCCCCGTCGGTCGCGTCGCGAGCCAGTCGACGTAGGCGGGCGGCCGGTCCGTGCGCCAGATCGGAGCTGGAAGGTGGTTGACGAGCTCAACGCCGACGAGGGCGAATGCGGCCACCCCTGCCAGCAGCGCGTTGCGCCGGCCGCTGCGTAGGACCGCGTCGAGGGCGAACGCGGCGAGGATGACGAGTCCGAGGCCGACGAGGATGCCGAAGCGGGCGTAGACGCGGATCGTCGTCGTCACGGCGCCGATCACGTACGAGGGCATCGGCACGCCGTGAAATGTCCGCGGGAGCGACATGACGAAAGCGACCGGCACCAGCAGCGCGGCCGCGATGCCGAGGTAGCGCCGGGCCGGCTCGGAGAAGACGGGGTGCCGTCGGACCAGCAGCACGAGCCCGGCCAGCGCCAGCAGGATCGTCGTGTAGCCGAAGAAGAGGGTCGGCTCGCTGGCGCTCTCGAGCGACGCTCGCGTGTCGTCGTCGACGAGGTCGCCCAGAAGCGGGTTCGACGCGGCAGGGACGAGATAGGCGAGCACGCGAGCTCCGTGAGCCTGGAGCGCTTCGGTGTCGCGTCCGACCTGGCCGACGGCGCCGGGATCGAGGATGCCCGCCAGAAGCGCGGGGGCGAAGACGACGACGGCGATGATCAGGCTCGCGCCGGTCAGGCGGAGCGTCCGGCGCCGGTCCGAGCCGCGGACCAGCTCGACCGAGGTGAAGACGGCGCCGAGTACGAGAGCGAACAGGCCATAGTAGGTGTGCAGGTAGAAGGCGATCGCAACGCCGGCCCCGAGGAGCGCCGCCGCGCGAAGGGTCCGGCGCTTCCGCAACTCGAGCAGCAGTACGACGAGTACCGGGAAGATCCACGTGTGCACGAGGCTCCCGTGACCTGCCTCGAGCTTCGAGAACATGTACGGGTTGAACGCGTAGACGCAGCCGCCGAAGAGCGAGGCGGCGGGGTGCAGCCGCAGCCGGTCGAGCAGCGCGAACATCGATAGCCCGGCGAGCGCGAAGCCGGCGAGCATGAAGAGGTTCAGGGCGGCGACGATCCCGACCACGCCCTTCGCGGCCCAGACGAACGCCGGCTGGATGGCGATCGCGACCGGAACCGCGGGCGATCTCTCGGTGCCCTCGGGGAGCGTTCATCAGCCGGTCGTCCTCGAACGTGAACGGCGATCGCCCCTGCTGCTCGGCCGCCCAGAAGTCGCGCATCGTGGACGTGGCATCCGACGGCTCGACGAAGACGCTCGAACCGAGGTGCGCGACGAGCGGCGACAGCCAGAGGACGGTCACCACCGAGAAGGCGCCGAGGACGATCGCGTAGCGCGGCAGCGTGCGCTCCCAGAGCCTCGTGAAGGACATCAGCGACGAGCGAGCCGGGCGACGGCGGACGTCAACGAGCGCTCGATCAGCACCTCGTGGGCGACGACGAGTGCGAGCATCGTCGCGATGCTGACGGCGAGCAGCTGGCGGGCCGAGTCGTGAAGCAGCATGTACCCGACGAGTTGAAGTACCGAGCCGGCGAGCAGGAGCCACGACATCGAGCCCGCATTGCGGGCGAGGTGATAGATGAGCAGGACGTTCAGCACCGCGTAGCCGCTCATCGAGATCCCGAAGAGACGAAGAGTGCCGGCGATCGTCGTACTCCGAGCCGAATGCCACGCGAACAATGAGATCGGGCGCGACCGCATAGAGGAGTGTCAGCA
>CAVTJQ010000020.1:0-278856 GCA_963734975.1 uncultured Gaiellaceae bacterium | reverse complement strand
GTCGAGATGAACGCGATCGTCTACGAGGACGACCTGGGTGAGAAGTTCACCGTCGGCGAGATCCCGGCCGAGCTCGCCGAGCAGGCGCAGGAGTACCACCACCTGCTGATCGACTCGATCGCCGAGCACGACGACGAGCTGACGGAGACCTACCTGACCGACGAGTCGCTCGTCACGGCCGAGATGATCAAGCGCGCCCTGCGCGCCGGGACGCTCGCCGACGCACTGACGCCGGTCGTCCTCGGCTCGGCCTTCAAGAACAAGGGCGTCCAGCCGCTGCTCGACGCCGTGATCGAGTACCTGCCGAGCCCGCTCGACGTCCCCGCGATCCAGGGCCTCGACCCGAAGACCGAGGGCGAGCTCTCCCGTGACGCCGATCCGGCCGCGCCCTTCTCGGCGCTCGCCTTCAAGGTCATGTCCGATCCCTTCGTCGGCAAGCTCACCTACTTCCGGGTCTACTCCGGCACGCTGAAGGCCGGCGACCGGGTGCTGAACACGACGAACGGCAAGACCGAGCGCGTCGGGCGGATCCTGCAGATGCACGCGAACCACCGCGAGGAGCGCGAGGAGATCTGGGCGGGCGAGATCGCGGCGGGCGTCGGGCTGAAGCAGACGACGACGGGCGACACGCTCGCGGTCGAGAGCGCCCCGATCGTGCTCGAGCGGATGACCTTCCCCGAGCCCGTGATCTCCGTCGCGATCGAGCCGAAGACGAAGGGCGACCAGGACAAGCTGGGCGCCGGTCTCGCGCGGCTCTCCGAGGAGGACCCGACCTTCCGGGTCACCTCCGACGAGGAGACCGGCCAGACGCTGATCGCCGGCATGGGCGAGCTCCACCTCGAGATCATCGTCGACCGGCTGATGCGCGAGTTCAAGGTCGACGCCAACGTCGGCCGGCCGCAGGTCGCCTACCGCGAGACGATCGACAAGCCCGCCGAGAAGATCCAGGGCCGGTTCGTCCGCCAGACCGGCGGCTCCGGCCAGTACGGCGACGCCGTCATCAACCTGCTGCCGCAGGAGCCCGGCGCCGGCTACGAGTTCGAGGACAAGATCGTCGGCGGCAAGATCCCCAAGGAGTACATCAAGCCGATCGACGAGGGCATCCGCGAGGCGATGAACTCCGGCGTGCTCGCGGGCTACCCGGTCGTCGACGTCAAGGTCCAGCTGATCGACGGCTCCTACCACGACGTCGACTCGAGCGAGCGCGCCTTCAAGATCGCCGGCTCGATGGCCTTCAAGGAGGCGATGAAGCGCGCGAAGCCGAAGCTGCTCGAGCCGGTGATGGCCGTCGAGGTCGTCACGCCCGAGGACTTCCTCGGCGACGTGATGGGGAACCTGAACAGCCGCCGCGGCCGGATCGAGGAGATGACCCCGATGGGCAACGCGACCACGATCAAGGCGATCGTGCCGCTGTCCGAGATGTTCGGCTACGCCACCGACGTCCGCTCGATGACGCAGGGGCGCGCCACGTTCAGCATGCAGTTCGACCGGTACGAGGCCGTCCCCGGCAACATCGCCGCGGACATCGTCGACACCCAGTCTTTAGAGAGAAGGAGAGAAGAGCATGGCCAAGCAGAAGTTCGAGCGCACGAAGCCGCACCTCAACGTCGGCACCATCGGTCACATCGACCACGGGAAGACGACGCTCACCGCTGCGATCACGAAGGTGCTCGCCGAGCAGGGTGGCGGCACCGTCGCCCGCGACTTCGCGTCGATCGACGCCGCTCCCGAGGAGCGCCAGCGCGGCATCACGATCAACACCGCGCACGTCGAGTACGAGACGGCGAACCGCCACTACGCGCACGTCGACTGCCCCGGCCACGCCGACTACATCAAGAACATGATCACGGGCGCCGCGCAGATGGACGGCGCGATCCTCGTCGTGTCGGCCGCCGACGGCCCGATGCCGCAGACCCGCGAGCACATCCTGCTCGCGAAGCAGGTCGAGGTGCCGTACATCGTCGTCGCGCTGAACAAGGCCGACATGGTCGACGACCCCGAGCTGCTCGAGCTCGTCGAGATGGAGGTGCGCGAGCTCCTCTCCAAGTACGACTTCCCGGGCGACGACATCCCGATCGTGCACGTCTCGGCGCTGAAGGCGCTCGAGGGCGACGCCGAGTGGACGCCGAAGATCCTGGAGCTGATGGAGGCCGTCGACTCCTACATCCCGGAGCCGACCCGCGACATCGACAAGCCGTTCCTGATGCCGATCGAGGACGTCTTCACGATCACGGGCCGCGGCACGGTCGTCACCGGCCGCGTCGAGCAGGGCCAGATCAAGATCGGCGACGAGATCGAGATCGTCGGCATCCACGAGAAGGTCGAGAAGACCGTCGTGACCGGCGTCGAGATGTTCCAGAAGACCCTCGACGCCGCCCAGGCGGGCGACAACGCCGGCGCGCTCCTGCGCGGCGTCAAGCGCGAGGAGATCGAGCGCGGCCAGGTGCTCGCGAAGCCCGGCTCGATCACGCCGCACACCGGCTTCGACGCCGAGATCTACGTGCTCTCGAAGGAGGAGGGTGGCCGACACACGCCGTTCTTCTCCAAGTACCGCCCGCAGTTCTACTTCCGCACCACCGACGTGACGGGCGAGATCACGCTCCCGGACGGCCAGGAGATGGTCATGCCGGGCGACAACACGCAGATGACCGTGCAGCTGATCGCAGCCGATCGCGATGGACGAGGGCCTGCGCTTCGCCGTCCGCGAGGGCGGCCGCACCGTCGGTGCCGGCGTCGTCACGAAGATCACGAAGTAACGAAGGGAAACGCGGAATCGTGGCGCAACAGAAGATCCGCATCCGGCTCAAGGGCTATGACCACCAGCAGCTGGACCGCTCCGCCTCGCAGATCGTGGAGACGGCCCAGCGCACCGGTGCGACGATCACCGGCCCCGTGCCCCTGCCCACCGAGAAGAACGTCTACTGCGTGATCCGCAGTCCCTTCAAGGACAAGGACTCGCGCGAGCACTTCGAGGTGCGCACGCACAAGCGGCTGATCGACATCCACAGCCCCACGCCGAAGACGGTCGACTCGCTGATGCGCCTCGATCTCCCGGCCGGCGTCGACATCGAGATCAAGCTCTGATGAAGGGAATCCTTGGCAGGAAGCTCGGCATGACGCAGGTCTTCGACCCGGAGAGCGGCGAGGTGACCCCGGTCACGGTGATCGAGGCCGGCCCGTGCCCGGTCGTCCAGGTGAAGACGGTCGAGACGGACGGCTACGAGGCCGTCCAGATCGCCTTCGACGCGGTCGCGGAGCGGAAGCTCTCGAAGCCGGAGCTCGGGCATCTCGCGAAGGCGGGCGCCTCGGCGCACCGTCATCTCGTCGAGCTCCGCGGCCAGAGCGAGCTCCAGGTCGGCGAGACCGTCACCGTCGAGGCCTTCGAGCCCGGCGAGCCGGTCAAGGTGGCGGGGATCTCGATCGGCAAGGGCTTCCAGGGCACGATCAAGCGGCACAACTTCGCCCGCGGCCCCGTCTCGCACGGCTCGCACAACGTGCGCAAGCCGGGCTCGATCGGCGCCTCCGCGACGCCCTCGCGCGTCTTCAAGGGGCAGAAGATGGCCGGCCGCATGGGCGGGAAGCGGATCACGCAGCCCGGCCTCGTCGTCCACGAGGTCGACGCGGAGCGCAACCTGCTGCTCGTCAAGGGCTCGATCCCGGGCCCGAAGAGCGGCATCGTCGAGATCAGGGGGGCGAAGTAGATGGCGGCGCCCGAAGGCACCCCTCCTCGGCGGCTCGTCGAAGAAGGACGTCACGCTCGAGGCCGAGATCTTCGGCGCCGAGGTGAAGCCGCACGTCGTCCACGAGACCGTTCGCGCCGAGCTGAACGCACGCCGCGCGGGCACCCGGGCCGTCAAGAGCCGCGGGCTCGTCGCCGGCGGCCGCTCGAAGCCCTGGCGCCAGAAGGGCACGGGCCGCGCTCGCGCGGGCACGATCCGCTCGCCGATCTTCACCGGCGGCGGCGTCACCTTCGCGGTCAGCACGAGCTTCGACGTCAAGGTCAACCGCAAGGCGCGCCGCTCGGCGCTCCGCGGCGCGCTCTCGAGCCATGCCGGCAGCCGGCACGCTCGGCCTCGTGTCCGCGGACGCGTTCGACGCGCCGTCGACGAAGGCTGCGAAGGCGCTCGTCGCGCGACTGGGGCCAGGAGTCGCCGCTGCTCGTCGTCGCCGGCGAGGACGAGGAGCTGCTGATCAAGTCGTTCCGCAACCTCCCGCGCGTGCTCGTGACGGTTCCGTCCGAGCTCGAGGTCGCCTCGGTCGTCTGGGCGCGCTCGGTCCTGATCACCGAGGCGGCGCTGCCGCTCGTCGAAGGGAGGGCTTCCTAGTGTCCCTCCATCCGAACGAGGTCCTGCTCGCTCCGGTCGTCTCGGAGAAGAGCTACAGCCTGATCACCGACCGCAAGTACACGTTCAAGGTGCACAAGAACGCGCACAAGACGCAGATCCGCCAGGCCGTCGAGGAGCTCTTCTCGGTCAACGTCGAGAACGTCAACATCGTCAAGGTGCAGGCGAAGCCGAAGCGCCGCGGCATGTCCGTGGGCAAGCGGCCCGGCTGGAAGAAGGCGATCGTGCAGGTGCGCGAGGGCCAGACGATCGAGATCTTCGAGGGGGCACAGGTCTAAGCCATGGCATTGAAGAAGTACAAGCCGACCAGCCCCGGCCGCCGCTTCATGTCCGTCTCGAGCTTCGAGGAGGTCACGAAGACGCGACCGGAGAAGAGCCTGACGGAGCCGCTGACGAAGAAGGGCGGGCGGAACAACACCGGCCGGATCACGACGCGCCACCAGGGCGGCGGCCACAAGCGCCGCTACCGCGTGATCGACTTCAAGCGGCACGAAGGACGGCGTGCCCGGCGAAGGTCGCGGCGATCGAGTACGACCCGAACCGCTCGGCGCGGATCGCGCTGCTCCACTACCTCGACGGCGCGAAGGCCTACATCCTCGCTCCGGCGCGGATCAAGGTGGGCGCGATGGTCGAGTCGGGCCCGACCGCCGACATCAAGCCCGGCAACGCGCTGCCGCTGGAGAACATCCCGACCGGCACGATGGTGCACAACGTCGAGCTGAAGCCGGGACAGGGCGGCAAGATGGCGCGCTCCGCCGGCTCGAGCGTGCAGCTCGTCGCCAAGGACGGCGCCCACGCGGTGCTCCGCGTCCCGTCCGGGGAGATGCGGCGCGTGCCGCTAACCTGTCGGGCCACCGTCGGTCAGGTGGGGAACTCGGATCACGAGAACCAGTCGATCGGCAAGGCCGGTCGCAGCCGCTGGCTCGGCAAGCGCCCGGCGGTGCGTGGCTCGGCGATGAACCCCGTCGACCACCCGCACGGCGGCGGCGAGGGCAAGTCGAAGGGCGGCCGGCATCCGGTCACCCCGTGGGGCGTGCCGACGCTCGGCAAGCGCACCCGCGCGAAGCACAAGGAATCCAACAAGTTGATCGTGCGCGGCCGTCGCCGCGGGAAGGACAAGCGTTGAGCAGAAGCTTCGAAGAAGGGGCCTTTCGTCGAGGAGCGGCTGATGAGCCGCATCGAGGCGATGAACGCCACCAACGAGAAGCGGATGATCCGCACCTGGTCGCGCTCGTCGACGGTCTTCCCCGACATGGTCGGGCACACGATCGCGGTCCACGACGGGCGCAAGCACGTGCCGGTGTTCGTCAGCGAGCAGATGGTCGGGCACAAGCTCGGCGAGTTCGCGCCGACCCGGACGTTCCGCGGCCACGCCGGCGACCGCCAGGCGAAGGTGAAGCGCTAGTGGCGCGCCGCGCGCAGGCAGCGGTCGTGCAGGTGAAGGCGGAGGCCCGCTGGGTCCGCCTGTCCGCGCGCAAGGCCAGGGTCGTGCTCGAGCACATCCGCGGGCGCAGCGTGCCCGAGGCGCGGACCGTCCTCGCGTTCACGCAGCGCGCGGCCGCCCACGAGATCGAGAAGGTGCTGCGCTCGGCCGTCGCGAACGCCGAGGCGAACCACGGCCTGATCGGCGACGAGCTCGTGGTCGCCGCGACCTACGCCGACGAGGGCCCGACGCTGAAGCGCTGGCGTCCCCGCGCGCGCGGGCGGGTCAACCGCATCTTCAAGCGCACCTGCCACATCACGATCGTGCTCGGCGAGGATCCGAAGGCGGATCAGCGTCCGAGGCGCCGTGCTGCGGCGGCGGCTGCGACCCCGACCACCCAGGATTCGCCCGAAGCCTCCGCGCCGAAGGCATCCAAGCGCAGGAAGAAGAAGGAGGCCGTGGCCTAATGGGTCAAAAGGTTCACCCCGGCGGCCTGCGGGTCGGCGTCATCCACGACTGGAAGTCCAACTGGTACGTGGGCAAGAAGGAGTTCCCGACCTACATCCTCGAGGACGTCCGGATCCGCGACCACATCAACGGCAAGCTCGGTCACGCGGGCCTCTCGGACATCCTGATCCGCAAGGACAAGCAGCGGATCACGGTCGACATCTACACCGCCCGCCCGGGCATCGTGATCGGCAAGTCCGGCGTCGAGGTCGACGCGCTCCGCAAGGAGCTGCACTCGATCACCGGCAAGAACGTCCACATCAACATCAACGAGATCAAGCGGCCCGAGCTGGACGCCAAGCTCGTCGCCCAGTCGATCGCCGAGCAGCTGCAGAACCGCGTCAGCTTCCGGCGCGCGATGAAGCGGTCGCTCGCCTCGGCCATGCGCTCGGGCGCGCAGGGGATCAAGATCCAGTGCGGCGGCCGCCTCGGCGGCGGTGAGATGAGCCGCTCGGAGCGCTACACCGAGGGCCGCATCCCGCTGCACACGATCCGCGCCGACATCGACTACGGCTTCGCCGAGGCGAAGACGACGGCCGGCCGGATCGGCGTCAAGGTCTGGATCAACAAGGGCGAGATCATGCCGGAGGGCTTCGAGGGCATGACCACGGGCAAGGACACGCGGCTCGGCGACCAGGATCAGGCGCGCCGGCGGCGCGGCGGCGCGGCCGAGGGGCTCGGCGCCTCCCGCGAGAGCGGCCGCGGTCGCAGCCAGGACCGCGAGGGTCTCGGCCTCGTCAAGAAGTCGCGCCGCCCAGGCGGCAAGCCCGGTGGTCCCGGCGGTCGCCCAGGTGGCGGCGGCGGCGGTCGTCCCGGTGGCGGCCGCAACCGACCCGCCGGCGGCAACCGCCCGGAGCAGGATCGTCCCCCGGTGCAGGACAACGTCGAGAAGCCGCGCACCGACGACAACGCCGTCTCCGCCGAAGGCCGTGAGCAGCCTGTGATCGAGCCGCAGGTCGAGACGACCCCGGCGCCCGTCGCCGACGCGCCCGACACGACGACGACCGAAGAAGCAGATCGAGGACAAGACGAAGCTCGAAGATTCGGGCTCCAAGGACGAGAAGGGCGCCTGATGCTGCTCCCGAAGAAGGTCAAGTACCGCAAGGTCCACCGGGGCCGCCGCCGCGGCATGTCGCGCGGCCAGACCGAGGTGCAGTTCGGCGACTGGGGGATCAAGACGCTCGAGGCCGGCTGGCTCACCAACCGGCAGATCGAGGCGGCCCGGATCGCGATGACGCGCAAGATCAAGCGCGGCGGCAAGGTCTGGATCAACGTCTTCCCGGACAAGTCGGTCACCCAGAAGCCGGCCGAGACCCGGATGGGCTCGGGCAAGGGCTCGCCGGAGCACTGGGTCGCGGTGATCAAGCCGGGCCGGGTGCTGTTCGAGCTGGCCGGCGTGCCCGAGCCGCTCGCCAAGGAGGCGCTCCGCCTCGCGGGTCAGAAGCTGCCCGTCAAGACGAAGATCGTGAAGCGGGAGGCTGATCTCTTTGCGAGCTAGGGACCTCCGAGAGATGACCGACGACGAGCTCGACCGCAAGATGGCGGAGACCCGCCAGGAGCTCTTCAACCTGCGCTTCCAGTCGGCGACCGGAGCGCTCGAGAACAGCGCTCGGCTCCGCAGCGCGAAGCGCGAGATCGCCCGCATTCTGACCGTGCGCCACGAGCGCGAGGCACGTCAAGCACAGGGATTGGGGACCAGGTAGAGATGGCCGAGAAGAAGCCGAAGAAGAAGACCGAGAAGACAGACGAGACCGTCGAGGAGACTCCGGTCGAGCCGACCGACGCCGTGTCGACCGATGCGGTCGACGGAGCCGGCCGTCGAGGCCGTCGCGTCCGAGGACGTGCCCGCCGCCGACGAGGCGATGGTGACGGAGCCTGAGGAGAGCCCGCCCGCTGCTGGCGCCGATCCCGCTTCCGAGGCCGCCGAGGAGGCCGGCACCGAGGCCGAGACCGTCGAGGCGCCCGTCGCCGAGGTCGAGCCCGAGGAGGTCGCCGAGCCCGCGACGAGCGAGGCCGCCGCCGAGCCGGTGGCCGAGCCTGCCGCCGAGGAGCCCGCCGCCGAGGCGGAGGCCGAGCCCGTAGCGGAGGAGCCTGTCGCGGAGGCAGAGCCCGAAGCGGCTCCGGAGCCGGAGGCCGAGGCCGCGGAGCCCGCAGCTCCCGCCGCACCGCAGCCGCAGTCCGAGCCGAAGCGGAAGAAGAAGCGCCTTCCGCGCTCCCTGCGCCCGCAGCGCACGCGGCCGACGCGGGAGAAGGCGACCGAGCGCAAGCCGATCGTCCGCCTGCCGAAGCCGGAGGGCGAGCGCGGCCGCCGCAACGAGCTCCAGGGCACCGTCGTCTCGTCCGCGATGGACAAGACGATCGTGGTCAAGGTCGACACGATCAAGGCACACCGCAAGTACAAGAAGGTCGTCCGGCGCTCGACGAAGTTCCACGCCCACGACGAGACCGAACGAGGCGAAGGCGGGCGACGTCGTCCGGATCGTCGAGACGCGTCCGCTCTCGAAGACGAAGAACTGGCGCCTCGCCGAGATCGTCGAGGTAGCGAAGTGATCCAGCAGGAGATCGAGACTCCGCGTGGCCGACAACACCGGTGCGCGCGAGCTACTCTGTATCCGGGTGATGGGCGGCTCGAAGCGCCGCTACGCCCGGGTCGGCGACATCATCGTCGGTACGGTGAAGTCGGCGACGCCGCAGGGTGCGGTGAAGAAGGGCGAGGTGGTGCGGGCGGTGGTCGTCCGGACGACGAAGCCCTACGGCCGCAACGACGGCACGCAGATCGCGTTCGACGAGAACGCAGCCGTGATCATCGACGCCGCGCGCAACCCGCGCGGGACGCGCATCTTCGGGCCCGTCGCCCGCGAGTTGCGCGAGAAGAATTTCATGAAGATCGTCAGCCTGGCTCCAGAGGTGCTCTAGAGAGATGACAGTGAAGATGAAGATCAAGAAGGGGGATCTCGTGCAGATCCTCGCCGGCAAGGACCGCGGCAAGCAGGGGCGGATCCTCGAGGCGCGCCCGCGCGACGGCCGCGTCCTCGTGGAGAACCTCAATCTGATCACCCGGCACACGCGGCCGAAGCCGCTCCGCGACTCGAGCCGGATGGGCGGCGTGCAGATGGCGCCGGGCGGCCGCATCGAGAAGGCCAACCCGGTCGACATCTCGAACGTGATGCTCGTCTGCCCGGTCTGCAAGCTGCCGACGCGCGTCGGGATCAAGGTCAAGGAGATCAAGGGCGAGACCGTGCGCGTGCGGGTCTGCAAGCGCGACGGCTGCGGCCAGGAAGTCGACACCAAGTAATGGCGACCGCGACGTACAGCCCGCGCCTGAAGGACCGCTACGAGGAGCTGCGTCCGCAGCTCAAGGACGAGCTCGGCCTCGACTCGATCATGCAGGTGCCGCGGATCTCGAAGATCACCCTGAACATGGGCGTCGGCGACGCGAAGACCGACGCGAAGGCGCTCGACTCCGCGATCGAGGAGCTGACCACGATCGCCGGCCAGCGCGCGCAGGTGCGGAAGGCGCGCAAGTCGATCGCCGCCTTCAAGCTGCGCGAGGGCATGGCGGTCGGCGCCAAGGTGACCCTGCGCGGCGCCCGGATGTACGAGTTCCTCGACCGGCTCGTCTCGGTCGCGCTGCCGCGCATCCGCGACTTCCGCGGCCTCAACGCGCGCTCGTTCGACGGACGCGGGAACTACTCGCTCGGCGTTCGCGAGCAGGTCATCTTCCCGGAGATCGACTACGACTCCGTCGGAACCGTGCGCGGCTTCGACGTCACCATCACCACCACCGCGGAGACGGACGAGCAGGCGCTCGCGCTGCTGCGCAGCCTCGGGCTGCCGTTCGTCCGCGCCGAATCGGATCAGGAAGGAAGTTCCTAGGCATGGCCAAGAAGTCGCTCGTCGTCAAGCAGGCGCGCACGCCGCGCTACAAGGTGCGCGCCTACACCCGCTGCAACAAGTGCGGTCGTCCGCGCGCGGTCTTCAAGAAGTTCGGCCTCTGCCGGATCTGCCTGCGCACCCTGGCTCACCAGGGCGCGATCCCCGGCATGACAAAGAGCAGTTGGTAGGAGAGAGAGATGCTGACCGACCCGATCGCAGACATGCTCACGCGCATCCGCAACGCCAACAAGGCGATGCACGACACCGCCGAGATGCCGACCTCCCGGATCAAGGAGGAGATCGCTCGCGTGCTCCGCGACGAGGGCTACATCAAGGACTTCAAGGTCGTCGAGGGCACGCCGTTCTCGACGCTCGTCGTCGAGCTCAAGTTCGGCAAGAACCGCCAGCGCGTGATCACGGGCGTCAAGCGCGTCTCGCGCCCCGGTCGCCGCGTCTACGCGCGCAAGGATCGCCTGCCGCGCGTGCTCGGCGGGCTCGGCACGGCCATCCTGTCCACCTCGACCGGCCTCGTCACCGGCCGCCAGGCCGCCGAGCGCGGCATCGGCGGCGAAGTGATCGCCTTCGTCTGGTAGCAGAGCGTTCATGAGTCGAATCGGAAAGAAGCCCATCGAAGTGCCGTCGACCGTCAGCGTCGCGATCTCGCCCGGCCGCGTGCAGGTGAACGGTCCGCTCGGCGAGCTCTCGCAGACCGTGCCGGTGCGGATGAAGGTCGAGCAGGGCGACGGCGAGATCACCGTCACGCGGCCGACCGAGCGCGGGCCCGACCGGGCACTGCACGGCCTGACGCGCAGCCTGATCGCGAACATGGTCGAGGGCGTCACGTCCGGCTTCGAGAAGCACCTGGAGATCCAGGGCGTCGGCTACCGCGCCTCGCTGCGCGGCACCGACCTCGAGCTGAACGTCGGCTACTCGCACTCCGTCGTGATGAAGCCGCGTCCCGGAATCACCTTCGAGGTGCCGGTTCCGACGCAGGTGATCGTGAAGGGCACCGACAAGCAGCAGGTCGGCCAGACCGCCGCCGAGATCCGCGCGGTCCGCAAGCCCGAGCCGTACAAGGGCAAGGGGATCCGCTACCGCGACGAGGTCGTCCGCAGGAAGGTCGGGAAGCGAGCATGAGCACCCTCACGACTCGCCAGGCGCGCGAGCGCCGGCACCGCCGGATCCGCGGCAAGGTCGCCGGCACGGCCGAGCGGCCGCGTCTCGCCGTCTTCCGCTCGAACAAGGGCATCTTCGCGCAGCTCGTCGACGACGAGAGCGGCCGCACGATCGCCGGCGCCAGCTGGCTCGGCCTCGCCAAGTCCTTCAAGGGCTCGAAGGTCGAGCAGGCGACCGAGGTCGGCAAGGCCGTGGCCGCAGCCGCGAAGAAGGCCGGGATCGACACCGTCGTGTTCGACCGCGGCGGCTACCTGTATCACGGACGCGTCAAGGCGCTCGCCGAGGGCGCGCGCGAGGGAGGTCTGAAGTTTTGAGCAGCACCGTTGAACGTGAAGTGATCGCGCGCGAGGAGGTTCGCGAGCTGAAGGAGCGCGTGATCGAGATCAACCGCGTCGCCAAGGTGGTCAAGGGCGGCCGGCGCTTCTCGTTCACGGCGCTCGTCGTGATCGGCGACGAGGTCGACCGGGTCGGCGTCGGCTACGGGAAGGCGCGCGAGGTTCCGCTCGCGATCTCGAAGGCCGTCGACGACGCGAAGAAGAACCTCTTCACCGTGCCGAAGCACGGCACCACCGTCACGCACGAGATCCTGGGCGTGTTCGGCGCCGCACGCGTCTTCATCCGGCCCGCCTCCGAGGGAACCGGCGTGATCGCCGGCGGCGGCGTCCGCGCCGTGCTCGAGCTCGCGGGGATCCGGGACGTGCTGGCGAAGAGCCTCGGCACGACGAACCCGATCAACATGGCGAAGGCGACCGTGCAGGGCCTGAAGGCACTGCGCCGCCCCGAGGACGTCGCGAAGATGCGCGGCAAGACGATCACCGAGATCCTGCCGCACTCGAAGGCGCGCATCGCCGAGCTGCGCGAGGCCGCCAAGCCGACGGCCGAAGTGGCGCCGGAGACCGTCCCCGAGCAGACCGTCGAGGCGACGACCGAGGTCGAGGAGACCGCGTCGTGAGCCGAAGCTGAAGCTGACGCAGGTCGGCAGCCAGATCGGCCAGAGCCAGAGCCATCGCGGCACCCTTGCGCGCGCTCGGGCTCGGCCGGATCGGCAAGACGAACGAGATCGAGGAGTCCCCGGTGCTCGCCGGTATGCTGAGGAAGGTCGCGCACCTCGTCCAGGTGGAGCGCTCCTAAGTCATGGCACCCGATTCCGACAACGCGGAGCTGAACCTCCACACCCTGAAGCCGGCGCAGCCGCGCAAGGAGCGCAAGCGCGTCGGCCGTGGCCTGGGCTCCGGCAAGGGCCGCTACTCGGGCCGCGGGATCAAGGGACAGAAGTCGCGCGCCGGCTCGCACGCGATGCCGGCCGGCTTCGAGGGCGGCCAGATGCCGATCGACATGCGCATGCCGAAGCTCCGCGGCAACACGTCGGCCGACGCGATGCCGATCGGCCCGTTCCGGACGTATTCGCAGCCCGTCAACCTGCGCGATCTCGAGCGTCTGTTCGAAGACGGCGACACGGTCAACCTCGAGGCGATGGTGGAGAAGGGCCTGCTGAAGAACACGAAGGCGGACGTGAAGGTGCTCGGCTCCGGCGAGCTGACGAAGAAGCTCGCCGTCACCGCGCACGGGTTCTCCGCCAGCGCGCGCGAGAAGATCACGGCAGCCGGCGGGAGCGCCACCGCTCTGAAGGCGCCGGCCGACCCGCGCAAGAAGAAGCACCGCAAGGCCAAGCCTGCAGGCGAGGGGCCTGCCGCCGAGGAGCCGGCCGCCGAGGCCCAGACGCCGCGACCGACGCCGAAGCGACCGCAGAAGCGAGCTAGATGTTCTCCTGGCTGGCCAACGCATGGCGCGTGCCCGAGCTTCGGCGCCGCGTCCTCTTCACCGCGATGATCCTCGCGCTCTACCGGCTCGGCTCGTGGATGCCCGCTCCGGGCGTCGACTCCGAGGCGATCGACGGCTACTTCGAGAGCCGCGGCGGCACGATCCTCGGCCTGCTCAACCTCTTCTCGGGCGGCGCGCTCTCGCAGTTCTCGATCTTCGCGCTCGGGATCATGCCGTACGTCACGGCCTCGATCATCCTGCAGCTGATGACCGTGGTGATCCCGCGGCTCACCGAGCTGCAGAAGGAGGGCGAGTCCGGCTACGCCAAGATCAACCAGTACACCCGCTACCTGACGGTCGTGCTCGCGGCCGCGCAGGCGGTCGGCTACGCCTTCCTCTTCCGCCGCCAGGGCGTGCTGGACGCGGACCTCGGCCGGCTGACGCTGATCGTGATCACGCTGACCGTGGGCTGCACCCTGCTGATGTGGATGGGCGAGCTGATCACCAAGCGCGGCATCGGCAACGGCATCTCGCTCCTGATCTTCGCCTCGATCCTCACCGGCGCCCCGATCGGGATCGCCGGCTGGTGGAACAGCGAGCCGATCGGGAAGCTGATGTTCCCGCTGATCGCGCTCGCGATCGTCGCCGCGATCGTGTTCATCCAGGAGGGCCAGAGACGCATCCCGATCCAGTACGCGAAGCGGATGGTCGGCCGCCGCATGACCGCGGGCGGGTCGACCTACATGCCGCTGCGCGTGAACATGGCCGGGGTCATCCCCGTCATCTTCGCCGCCGCCGTGATGGCGTTCCCGCCGACGATCGGGCAGTACTTCCCCGCGACGCAGGACTTCGTCAACGAGCACTTTCTGCCGACTGGCATCCCCTACATGCTGATGCAGGGCTTCCTGATCGTCGTCTTCACCTACTTCTACACCGCGGTGCAGTTCAACCCGGTCGACCAGGCCGACAACCTGCGCCGCTACGGCGGCTACATCCCCGGGATCCGGCCAGGGCCGCCGACCGCGCAGTACCTCGACCGCGTGCTGACCCGGCTGACGCTGCCGGGCGCGATCTACCTCGCGCTCGTCGCAACGCTGCCGACGCTCTTCATCCGCTACGGCGGCTTCTCGCAGGCGACCGCGGGCGCGCTCGGCGGCACCTCGGTGCTGATCGCCGTCGGCGTGGCGCTGGACACGATGCGCCAGATGGAGTCGCAGATGATGGCGCGCTCCTACGAAGGCTTCCTGAAATAGCACCGTTGAACGTTCTCGTCCTGGGGCCGCAGGGCTCCGGCAAGGGCACGCAGGCGACGCGGCTCGCCGACGGAGCACGAGATCCCGCACGTCTCGACGGGGGACATGTTCCGTGCGCTCGACGAGACGAAGGAGCTCGGTCGCGAGGTGAAGGCGATCATGGATCGCGGCGACCTCGTCCCCGACGAGATCACGATCCGGATGATCCGCGAGCGGCTCGCGGCGGACGACGCGCAGGCCGGCTTCATCCTCGACGGCTTCCCCCGCAACCTCGCGCAGGCAGAGGCGCTGGACGAGATGCTGGCCGAGATCGGCCGTGCCCTCGACGTGATCTTCTTCTTCGACCTCGACGACGCGACGGCGACCGAGCGGGCGCTCGGCCGTGCGCACGAGGAAGGCCGCACCGACGACACGCCCGAGACGATCGCTCACCGGCTCGCCGTCTACCACGACCAGACCGAGCCCGTGGTCGAGTACTACCGCGCGACCGGGAAGCTCGTTCCGCTGCACGCCGCGCGCCCGGTCGACGAGGTTCAGTCAGAGATCCAGTCCGCGCTCGAGACTGTTCGGTCGATGATCGGCCGCGCATGATCGTCCGCAAGTCACCTGCCGAGATCGCGAAGATGGCCGCCGCCGGTCGCGTCGCCGCCGACACGATCGACCACGTGGGCGGGCGGCTCGAGCCCGGGATCACGACCGGCGAGCTCGACCGCATCGCGGAGGAGTTCATCCGCTCGCGCGGCGGCGTCCCGACGTCGATGGGCTACCGCGGCTATCCCGCCGCGATCTGCATCTCGCCGAACGAGGTCGTCGTGCACGGCATCCCGGGCGCGCACGTCGTGGGGGAGGGCGACGTCGTCACGATCGACGTGGGCGTGACGCTGGACGGCTTCATCGCGGACAGCGCGTACACCTTCGGCGGTCGGCGAGGTCGAGCCCGAGGCGCAGCGGCTGCTCGACGTGGGCCGCGAAGCGCTCGCCGCCGGGATCGCCCAGGCGCGTGCCGGCAACCGCGTCGGTGACATCTCGGCCGCGGTGCAGCGCCTGGTCGAGGCGAACGGCTTCGCCGTCGTGCGCAGCCTCGTCGGGCACGGCGTCGGCCGCTCCTACCACGAGGACCCGCACATCCCGAACTTCGGCGAGCCGGGCCGCGGGCCGCTCCTCTCCGAGGGGATGACGATCGCGATCGAGCCGATGATCACCGCCGGCGGTGCGGACGTCTACGTCGAGGACGACGACTGGACGATCTCGACCGAGGACGGCTCGCTCTCGTGCCACTTCGAGCACACGGTCGCGATCACGGGCGACGGGCCACGGATCCTGACCTCGAGCGGCGCCCGCCGCGAGGACAGTCAACAGGCTTCTTTGCTACAGTAAACGGCCTGCGCGGCACTGCCGCGCTTTGTCGCGCGCATCAACCACACACCAACCGAACGAGGTTCGCCAACAGGTCAAATGGCAGTCAAGGAAGAGAAGATCGAGGTCGAAGGCGAGGTCGTCGAAGCGCTCCCCAGCACGATGTTCAGGGTGCAGCTCGACACCGGTCACAGCGTCCTCGCGACCATCTCCGGGAAGATGCGCAAGCACTACATCCGCATCCTGCCCGGCGACAAGGTCAAGGTCGAGCTCTCTCCCTACGACCTGAACCGCGGCAGGATCACGTTCCGGCACCGCTAGCCGCCAACCGAAGGAAGTCATGAAAGTCCGTCCGTCCGTCAAGCCCATGTGTGAGCGCTGCCGTGTGATCAAGCGGCACGGGCGCACCATGGTCATCTGCACCAATCCACGCCACAAGCAAAGGCAGGGCTAGTCACTTGGCACGAATCGCAGGCGTCAACCTCCCGAACCAGAAGCGTCTGGAGATCGGGCTGACCTACATCTACGGGATCGGGCAGCCGACCGCGCGCACGATCTGCACGACGCTCGGGCTCGACCCGAACGAGAAGGTGCGCGACCTCACCGACGACGAGGTGAACAAGCTGCGCGGCTACATCGACTCCGACCTCCAGGTCGAGGGCGACCTGCGCCGCGAGCGCTCGCAGGCGATCAAGCGCCTGGGCGAGATCGGCTGCCTGCGCGGGATCCGCCACCGCCGCGGCCTGCCGGTGCACGGCCAGCGGACGAAGACCAACGCGCGCACGCGCAAGGGGCCGAAGAAGACCGTCGGCCGCGGCAAGAAGGCGGCGAAGTAATGGCGCCTCCCCGGAAGACCGCGGCCAGGGGCCGCACGCGCCGCCGTGTCCGCAAGAACATCGCGATCGGCCAGGCCCACATCAAGACCTCGTTCAACAACACGATCGTCGCGCTGACCGACAACGACGGCAACGTGATCGCGTGGGAGTCCGCCGGCTCGGCCGGCTTCAAGGGCTCGCGCAAGTCGACCCCGTTCGCCGCCCAGGTCACCGCCGACTCCTGCGCCCGCAAGGGGATGGAGCACGGCCTGCAGAAGGTCGCCGTCTTCGTCAAGGGCCCCGGCTCGGGTCGCGAGACGGCGATTCGCTCGCTGCAGGCTGCCGGCCTCGAGATCCTCGGCGTCACCGACGTCACGCCGCAGGCCCACAACGGGGTTCGCCCCCGGAAGCGGAGACGGGTCTAATGGCGCGAGATCTCGGACCCAAGTGCCGCGTCTGCCGCCGCGAGGGGATGAAGCTGTTCCTGAAGGGCGAGCGCTGCCTGACGGAGAAGTGCTCGATCGAGCGCCGCTCGCTATCCGCCGGGCGAGCACGGCCGCGGGCGGATCAAGCAGAGCGAGTACCTGCTGCAGCTGCGCGAGAAGCAGAAGGCGCGCCGGTACTACGGCCTGCTCGAGAAGCAGTTCCGCAACTACTACGTCAAGGCGACGCGCGGCACGGGCGCTCCGGGCGAGAACCTGCTCCGGATGCTCGAGACGCGGCTCGACAACGTCGTCTACCGCCTCGGCTTCGCCGGCTCGCGCGCGCAGGCGCGTCAGCTCGTCCGCCACGGCCACTTCCTCGTGAACGGCCGCCGGGTGAACATCCCGAGCTACGGCGTCCGCCCCGACGACATCGTCACGATGAAGCAGGGCAGCCCCGCCGAGCAGACGATCCGCGACGCCACCGACCTGACCGCCTCGGTCGCACCGTGGCTGCAGGCGGATCACGAAGGTCTGACGGGCAAGGTGCTCAAGTGGCCGGAGCGTGCCGAGATCGACACGCCGGTCCAGGAGTCCTTGATCGTCGAGCTCTATTCCAAGTAGCACTCAGAAGGAAGAAAGGATCGCTTACGTGGCTACCCGTACCAGCCTGATGGACTTCCAGACTCCTCGCATCGTCCACGAGGAGATCAACGAGGATCGCGGCATCTTCGTGATCGAGCCGCTCGACCGCGGCTTCGGCTACACGTTCGGCAACTCGCTGCGCCGCGTGCTGCTCTCGTCGCTCGAGGGCGCCGCCGTGACCGCCGTCAAGATCGAGGGCGTCGCGCACGAGTTCACGACCCTGCCGGGCGTCCGCGAGGACGTCACCGACGTCCTGCTCAACCTCAAGAACCTGATCTGCCTCCTGCACGGCGAGAGCCCCGAGGTCGAGGTGCACATCGCCAAGAAGGGCGCCGGCGCGGTCACCGCCGCCGACATCCAGGCGCCTGCCGACCTCGAGATCCTGAACCCGGAGCTCGAGCTTGCGCACCTGTCCGAGAAGGGCAAGCTGGAGATGACGCTGACGATCGGCCGCGGTCGCGGCTACGTCCCGGCCGAGCTGAACCGCGGGCCCGAGCAGCCGATCGGCGTGATCCCGATCGACTCGATCTTCTCGCCCGTCCGCCGCGTCTCCTACGACGTCGAGGCCGCGCGCGTCGGGCAGCGGACGGACTACGACAAGCTCCGGCTCGACGTGACGACCGACGGCTCGCTCGAGCCGCGCGACGCGATCGGCCAGGCCGCCGAGATCCTGATCCGCCAGCTGGCGATCTTCACCGATCTCGACCGGATCGAGGGCTTCGGCGAGGCCGCAGCCGCCGACGCCGGCGCCGAGGCGCCCGTCGCGCACGGGATGGAGAACTTCCCGATCGAGGAGCTCGAGCTCGGCGTGCGCTCGTACAACTGCCTGAAGCGCGTCGGGATCGAGACGATCGGCGACCTCGTCTCCAAGTCCGAGAACGAGCTCGCCGCGATCCCGAACTTCGGCAAGAAGTCGATCGAAGAGGTCAAGGAGACGCTCCAGACGCACGGTCTCGGCCTGCGGGGAGACGAATAGCGTGAGGCACGCCCGCGCAGGCAAGAAGCTGGGGCGCGACTCCGCGCACCGCAAGGCGCTCTACTCGAACCTCGCGGGCGCGCTGCTCGAGCACGGCCGGATCCAGACGACCGAGGCGAAGGCAAAAGCGGTCAAGCCGTTCGCCGAGAAGATGATCACGCTCGGCAAGCGGGGCGACCTGGCCGCGCGCCGCAAGGCGCTGTCGGAGCTCCGCTCGCCGCTCGTCGTCTCGCACCTCTTCGCGGACGTGGCGCCGCGCTTCGCAGAGCGGCCCGGCGGCTACACGCGAATCGTGAAGCTCGGCCAGCGTCAGGGCGACGCGGCCGAGATGGTCTACCTCGAGCTCGTCGACTACGAGCCCGCCAGAGCCGTCGCGCCCGGCGCGTAGCGCCGGCCGCACGTGTCACGCAATCGACACTGAGACGTACGTTTCCGGTACGCGTTGTTGACGTACCCTGAACCCAGGGGGCTTCGCGGCCCCCTTGGGGCACGTTGGGCTAGGCTCGGCGCCGTGCCCGAGCTGGACGACCGGCGCGACCGGATCTGACCGATGGCGTTCGTCATCGCCCTGCTGCTCGCGGCGTTCGTGCTCCAGTCGCCGTGGAGCTACGTCGCGCTTGCCGTCGGGGCGGCGATCGAGTTCGGCGAGGTCTGGTTCTGGTGGTGGCTCTCGCGGCGCAACAAGGTTGCCGTGGGCGTCGAGACGCTCGTCGGCCGACGGGCGACCGTCACGACCGCCTGCAGACCGAACGGACAGGTTCGCGTGGCCGGCGAGCTCTGGCAGGCGCGGTGCGACGCCGGAGCGGACGAGGGAGCCGCCGTCGACGTCGTCGCGGTCGACGGGCTGCTGCTGGTCGTCCAGCCTCACCCAGGTCGGCCGTGAAGCTCAAGCTCACGCTCGAGTACGACGGCTCCGGCTTTCGCGGCTGGGCGCGCCAGCCCGCCAGCCGCACCGTCGAGGGCGTCCTGCGCGAAGCGCTCGGCGAGGTCTTCTCGTCGTGGACGAGCCTGGTGGTCGCCGGCCGGACCGACACCGGAGTCCATGCGACCGGCCAGGTCGCGAGCGTCGAGGTCGAGGGCGGGCCGCCGCCCGAGCGCGCGCCGCAGGCGCTCAACCCGGTGCTGCCACACGACCTTGCGGTGATCGCCGCCGAGCTCGTCGCCGACGACTTCGACGCACGGCGCTCGGCCCGCGCGCGAAGCTATCGCTACCGGATCTTGCGCCGGCGGGTGCGCTCGCCGTTCGAGGCGCGCCGTTCCCTGTGGGTGCCTCGCGCGCTCGACGAGGCCGCTCTCGCCGAGGCTGCGAGCCTGCTCGTCGGTACGCACGACTTCACGGCGTTCACGCCGGCGGAGACGGAGCACACGACGTTCGTCCGGACGATTCGGGCGGCGGCCTGGGAGCGTCAGGACGACGAGCTCCACTTCACGATCACGGCCGACAGCTTCCTGCGGCACATGGTGCGCACCCTCGTCGGCACGATGCTGAAGCGCAGTCCAGGAGAGCTCGCGGAGCTGCTCGAGGGACGGCCGCGCGCCGAGGGCGGCCCGACCGCGCCACCGTGGGGCCTCTACCTCGAGCGGGTGCACTACTAGCGATACGATCGCGGAATGCGCTTCCCGGTCGTTCTCCTCGACTTCGACGGCACCGTGATCGATTCCGGCGCGATCATCCTCGCGTCGATGCGGCACGCGACCCTGACCGTGCTCGGCCGCGAGCTCGAGGACGAGATCCTGATGGCGGCCGTCGGCGGGGCGGGGTTGAACGAGCAAATGCGCCTGCTGGACGAGGCGCGCGTCGACGAGCTCGTCCGCGTCTATCGCGAGCACAACGAGCCGCTCCACTCCGAGCTCGTCTGTTGCGCCGGCATGGAGGACGTGCTCGCGGAGCTGAAGCTGGAGGGACGGAAGCTCGGGATCGTGACGGCCAAGCGCCGCCAGACGGTTGCGCTCGCCTTCGAGCACGTCTCGATCGAGCACCTGTTCGACGTCGTCGTGGGCTCCGACGACACTGCGCGTCACAAGCCCGACCCCGAGCCGATCCTGCATGCGCTCGAGCTGCTCGGAGCCGATGCGGACGGAACGGTGTACGTCGGCGACTCCCCGTTCGACATCCGCGCCGCGAAGGCCGCGGGCGTGCACGCCGTCGCCGTCACCTGGGGCGGGATCCACTCGCACGCGACGCTCGCCGCGGAGGAGCCGGACGCGGTCGTCCACACCGCGGAGGAGCTTCGTGCCGCCCTCTAGGCAGGTCAAGCGGGTCGAGGAGCTGCGCGCGCTCCTCCATCACCACCTGCACCGCTACCACGTCCTCGACGAGCCCGAGATCTCCGACGCGGAGTACGACCAGCTCTTCGACGAGCTGAAGCAGCTGGAGGAGGAGCAGCCAGAGCTCGCGACGGACGACTCGCCGACCCGGCGCGTCGGCGCTCCGCCCGTCGGAGCGCTTTCGCAAGGTCGAGCACGTCGCGCCGATGGGCTCGCTCGAGAAGGTGACGACCGACGAGGCGCTGCTGAAGTGGGCCGACGACGTGCGCAAGCGGCTCGACTCGGACGAGCCGGTCGCCTACGTGATCGAGCCGAAGATCGACGGCTCCGCGGTCTCGCTCGTCTACGAGGACGGCCGCCTCGTCCGCGGCGCGACGCGCGGCGACGGCCGCCGCGGCGAGGAGGTGACCCCGAACCTGCGCACGATCCGCTCGATCCCGCTCGAGCTGCGACGGGCCACGGGTGAGGAGCCGCCCCCGCTGCTCGAGGTGCGCGGTGAGGTCTACTTTCCCGCTCTCGGCGTTCGCCCGGCTGAACGAGCAGCTCGTCGCCGCCGGCAAGAAGCCGGCGCCGAATCCGCGCAACGCCGCCGCCGGCTCGCTGCGCCAGCTCGACTCGCGCATCACCGCCGAGCGGCAGCTCGCGATCTGGGTCTACGGCTCGGGGCTGCGCGAGGGGATTCCCGCCGAGACGCACTCCGGAGTCGCTCGCCTGGCTCGCCGAGCGTGGCTTCCGCACCAACCCCTTCGCGCAGCGGCTCGAGACGATCGAGGAGGTCGCCGAGGCCTGCGCAGCCTGGGAGCAGCGGCGCGTCGAGCTCGACTACGAGATCGACGGGATCGTGATCAAGGTCGACTCGTTCGAGCAGCAGGCTCGCCTCGGCGCGCTGCACGACCGGCCGCGCTGGGCGCGCGCGTTCAAGTGGGCTCCGATGACGGCGCAGACGACGCTGAACCAGATCCTGATCCGCGTCGGGCGGACGGGTGCGCTCAACCCGTGGGCGCTGCTCGAGCCGGTCGAGGTCGGCGGTGTCACCGTCTCGCGCGCGACGCTGCACAACGAGGAGGACATCAACCGCAAGCAGATCCGCGAGGGCGACCTCGTGATCGTGCAGCGGGCCGGGGACGTGATTCCGCAGATCGTCGGGCCGGCCGGCGAGCACCGGCGCGGCACGAAGGAGTTCCGGATGCCCACGCACTGCCCGCTCTGCGAGCACGAGATCGTGAAGCCCGAGGGGGAGGTGATGCACCGCTGTCCCAACCGTGCCTGCCCGTCGCGCGGGCTCGAGACGCTGATCAACTGGGTCAGCGCCGCGATGGACATCGAGGGCGTCGGCGAGCAGTTCGTGCGGCGGCTCTGGGATCTCGCCTTGCTCCGCTCGATGCCCGATCTCTACCGGCTGACGAAGGAGCAGCTCGCTGGAGCTGGAGGGCTTCCAGGAGAAATCGGCCACGAACGTGCTCGCGTCGATCGAGGCGTCCAAGTCTCAGCCCTTCTCCCGCGTCCTGTACGGGCTGAACATCCCGGACGTCGGCTGGGTGACCGCACAGAACCTGGCGCGCCACTTCGGCACGGTCGACCGCCTGCTCGAGGCGCGGCAGGAGGAGATCATGGAGGTCGACGGGATCGGGCCGGAGCGGGCAGAGGCGATCGCCGAGTGGTTCTCGGACGACCAGAATCGAACGCTCGTCGAGGAGCTGAGAACGCTCGGTCTGACGCTCGAGGCGGGCGCGGCGGAGCGGCCGGTCGAAGGGCCGCTGACGGGATCCCAGTACGTGATCACCGGCACGCTCGCCGGCTTCACGCGCGAAGAGGCCGCGGCTGCGCTGATGTCGCTCGGGGCGAAGGTCTCCGACAACGTCTCGAAGAAGACGACCGGGGTCGTCGTCGGCGAGAACCCCGGCTCGAAGGTGGCAAAGGCGGAGAAGGCCGGCGTGCCGATCCTCGGCGAGGAAGACCTGCGCTGCGCTCGTCGCGGACGCGCCCGCCGTCCCCGCCGGGATCGTGCCGCCCCCGCGCCGGCGCTGGCGCCGTGTCGGGCTTGCGCTCGCTCTCCCAGCTCCGCCGCGGCGCCGTCGAGTACTGCGTGCTCCGCCGGCTGATCGGCTCTGTCTACCTCGCGCTCCGCTGCGCCGCGCCGGGACGCGGCGCCTTCAGCCGGACGCCGCGAGCGCCGTCGCGAAGCGGTCCTGCGCGATCCTCGCCCAGTAGGTCGAGATCGGGCGGCCGTTCTGGAGGATCGCGAAGACGTAGCGCCTGCGGACGAACCCCGACAGCGAGCAGGCGAGGCTCGTCGTGCCCGTCTTCGCGATCACGCGACCGCGGGCGGGGCGCGCGATCATCCGGCTCTCCAGCGTGCCGTCGACCCCGGCCACCGCGAGCGAGGCCAGGAACGCGTCGCTGATCTCCCCGTTCGCGAGCCCCGCCTCCAGCAGCGCCACGATCGCATCCGCCGTGAGCCGGTCGAGGCTCGAGAGCCCGGAGCCGTCGGCGAGCCGCACACCTGCGAGGGGCACGTCGGCCTCGGCCAGCGACCGCTGGACGATCCGCAGCCCGGCCTTCGTCGTGCCGCGCCCGCGCTCCAGCGCGCCGAGCTGCTTGACGAGCATCTCGGCCGTGAAGTTGTCGCTCTCGCGGCCCATGAAGCGGACGATCTGCGCGAGCGGCACTGAGACGTCGCGCGCGAGCGGCACGCCCTCATGAGGCAGCGCGCGGGCCCGCGAGGGCTTCTCCACCAGGACGCCCACGGCGCCGAGAGCCTGGCGGAAGAGCGCGGCGGCCGCGAGCGCCGGTTGAGGGGCGGTCTGGCCGCGATACGAGCCGCGGGCGACGACGAGCGCCGACAGCGGCGGCGACTCCTCGATGTAGAACCTCGGCTTCCAGCCGGGGGCGGTGCGCCTGGCGTCGAACCAGGACTCGTCGCCGACGACCGCCCCCGCCACACGCCGGATCCCCAATGACGCCACCTTCGCCGCCAGGCGCTCGAGGTCGGAGAGCTCGAGCGTCGGGTCGCCGGAGCCACGCAGGAAGAGGTTGCCGTTCCAGACGTCGCCGACCTGGGAGCCCGTGCCGAGCACCTCGGTCTGGAAGCGGTAGCCCGGGCCCAGCACCGCCAGCGCCGCGTAGGCGACGGGTACCTTCGCGTTCGAAGCAGGTACGAGCGAGAGCGACGGGTTGCGTGAGTAGACGACCGCGCCGGTGCGCAGGTCGATCGCGAGCGCGGCGGTGCGGGCCGGGTCGACGTTCGGCACGCGGAGCGCGCGGTCGAGACGGCTGCGCAGCGTCGGGTCGGCCGCGGCGGCCGGAGCGACGACGAGCAGCGCCAGCAGCGCTGCCAGGGCCGCGAGCAGCACGCCCCGGAGTGGGCCGTTCCGCGGCCGAAAATGGGCCCGGCGGCCCATGTCCTGCCTTCCGTGACGCCGGATAATCAGGGTCGGAGTTCCTCTGTGGCCGATTCGCTTCCCCTGCTCGAGACCGAGATCCGGTCGATGCTCGACCAGCCCGCCGGTGCGGGCCGGCCGCAGCGCGACGTCGTCGAGCATACGCTCACGACCGGCTATGCCCATGCGCTCCGGCTCGACGCCGAGCGGCTCCGCGTCGAGCGCCGCCTGCGCGAGATCGTCCGCACCGGGGGCTCCGACGCAGCCGCCCGCGACGCCGCAGCGCTCGAGCTGGCCCGCGTCGACCAGCAGCTCGCCCACCTGCGCGCCTTGCTCTCGACCCTGCGCCGGCAAGCCCTCTAGACGATCCCCGAGCGCACGGCGTAGACGGCCGCCTGGATCCGGTTCTCGATCTGGAGCTTCATCAGGATGTTCGAGATGTGGTTCTTGACCGTCTTGGGGCTGATGTGCAGCTCGCCCGCGATCATCCCGTTGTCCTTGCCGTTCGCGATCAGCTTCAGCACCTGGATCTCGCGGTCGGAGAGCTCCGCGCGGATCGTGGCGGCCGCTTCGGGCGCAGGCGTCGTCGCGCGCACGTGCTGGAGCACCCGGCCGGCGATGTGCGGCGAGATCAGCGACTCGCCCACCGAGGCCGAGCGGATCCCCTGCATCAGGTCCTGGATCGACGCGTCCTTCAGCAGGTAGCCGCAGGCGCCCGCGAGGATCGCGTCCATCACGTCGTGCTCCTGATCCGAGATGGTCAGCACGATCACGCGGGTGAGCGGAGCGTCACGGCTGATGTGGCGGATCGCCTCGACGCCGGTCATCCCCGGCATGTGCAGGTCCATGATCACGACGTCGGGGGTCGAGTCGCGGACGATCCCGAGCGCCTCGGATCCCGTCCCGGCTTCGCCGACGATCGTGACGCCCTGCTCTTCGAGCAGGTTCCGGAGGCCGGTGCGGAAGAGATCGTGGTCGTCGACGAGAAGGACGCGGACGTCGCGCTCCTCGCTGTCCTGTATCGGTTCGGTCTCGCTCAGAGGAAGACTCCCGCCACGCTCGGAGAGACGGAAGTGTAGTGAGTCCGTCTAGCCGAGCGTGATCACGACCGTGCGCCGGCCCCACGCGCGCGCGGCGGCGACCGTCGGGAACCACAGATCGATCAGCGCGCCGCGAACCGCACTGCCGGTGTCGGCCGCAACGGCCTCGCCGTAGCCGGGAACGACCATGCGCGTGCCCAGTGGGATCACGCTCGGATCGACGGCGACGATCCCGTGCCCGACGGGGAGGCCCGAGGCGGTGTGCCCCGGCAGGCTGTAGCCGACCGCGTCCACCGTCATCGTCCGCACGCCGCTCGCGGACGCCAGGACGATCGGCTGGGAGGGAGCCGCAGGCGCAGCGGCGAGAGGGGAGGATCCCGCAGCGTCGGACGTGACCGCCGTTGCCGGCAGGGCCGCGGTCTGTTGCCGGGCCTCCGTGCTTGCTTCTCGAGCGAGCTCACCTGCCGGTCGGTCAGATCCTGCCGGCGTCGCAGCTCGGCGATCGTCGCCCGTCGTCCGGCGACTGCGGCTTCCAGCTCGCTCGCCCGAGCCCGCGCAGCAGCCGCGACCTGGCCCAGCTCGGTCCTGCGAGCGGCCAGGCGATCAGCCAAGCGAGCCAGCCTGCCGCGCGCCGCCTTCGCGCGCTCGAGCACGAGGACGTTCTGCCGGCCCGCGCGGCTCAGGCTGTCGAGACCCGTCAGCGCCTCGTCGAGCGACTGCGCGCCGAGGACGACCGCGAGCGGGTCGAGGTCGTTTCGCTGATAGAGGGAGCGGAGTAGCTCCGCGAGCTCCCGGTTCGACGCCCGGGCCGTGCGTGTCGCGGTCGCAAGATGCCTGCGAGTCGCGGCATGGCGGCGCTCGAGCTCCCGGCGCGTCGCCGCCAGAGTCGCGACCTGCCGGCGCGCCGCCGCCAGCGTCGTCTCGAGCGCGTAGAGCTCGTGGAGCGCCGCGCGTGAGCGGTCTCCGAGAGAGCTCTGCTCCACCCGGAGCGAGTCGGCCTGAGCGCGCAGCGAGGACGAGTCTGCACCGAGCGCGATCGGGACGACCGCCGCCACCGTCAAGCCAACTGCCGCGACCGCCCACGCGGCCGCACCGCTCGTCGAGAAGCTCCGCACGGGGCGCGGACCGTAGCACAGGTACGGTCGCGGACGACGTGCTTGTGCCTCGCCTGGACAAGCCCCAGGAGGCCGTTTTTGGCTCCGTTTACGGTTTGCGGTCGTCCGGGTAGCCTGCTAGGGTGCCGTGCTTGTGACGTTCCGGGGCCCCCAAACGTGGGGCGCCGTGCGGAACCGAGCACTCACACCCCCGAACGGAGAAAGCGTAATTAGCGCGAGGAAACCACAGGTGCCGCTGATCCTCATCCTGCTTGCGGCGACGCTCGCGGCGATCAGCCTGGCCTCCGTGAAGAGCGCGTCAGCAGATCCGACGATCGGCGAGAAGCAGGCCGAGGCGCAGGGTGTGCTCGACCAGATCCGCTCGATCGACTCGCAGCTCTCGCACGCGATCGAGGACTTCAACCTCGCGAACGTGAGACTGGCGAAGGTCGACGCCGAGCTGAAGACGAACGCTCGTCACCTCGTGCTCGCGCGCTCCAGCCTGAAGGGTGCGCAGACGCATCTCTCCGAACGACTCGTCTCGCTCTACGTGAACGGCGGGGAGGGAACCGCGATGGAGGTGCTCCTCGGAGCCGAGTCCCTCGACGACCTGCTCAACCGCGTCGAAGCGGTCGACCGCGTCTCCGCCCAGGACGCGCGGGTGCTCAAGGAGGTCAAGGCTTTCAAGGCGGAGGTTCAGAAGCGGAAGGCGAAGCTCAAGCAGGCCCGGATCGTGCAGGCGCGCGAGGTCGCGGCGCGAGCCGACCGGAAAGCGTCGATCGAAGGGCAGCTCCGCGAGCGCGAGAGCATGCTCGCCTCGATCCAGGATCAGATCGCGTCGTTGCAGGCAGCGGAGGCGCGGCGCCAGGAGCGGCTTCAGGCCGAGGCTCGCGCCCGGGTCGCCTCGCTGACGCAGACGCGCCAGGCGCAGGGCGTCGAGACGCAGAGTGTCGACACGACCAGCGCGACGACGTCGCCCGAGGTCACGACGTCGGCGCCGGCTTCCCGCTACGGCGGGGTCGTCGGCATCGCGATGCAGTTCCTCGGCGTGCCGTACGTCTGGGGCGGGGCCAGCCCGTCCGGCTTCGACTGCTCGGGGCTGATCATGTACGCCTATGCGCAGATCGGCGTCTCGCTGCCGCATCACGCCGCCTCGCAGTACGGGATGGGGTCTGCCGTCTCGAAGGATCAGCTTGCGCCGGGCGACCTCGTCTTCTTCAACGGGCTCGGCCACGCCGGCATCTACGTCGGCGGCGGGCAGTTCATCCACGCACCGCACTCGGGAGACGTCGTCAAGATCTCGAACCTCTCCGACTCCTGGTACGCCCAGACCTACGTCGGCGCTCGCCGGATCTAAGAGCTTTCAGCCGTGGTGCGCATGCACCACGGCATGGCCACGGCCGCGCTGGATCAGGTACCGGTTCACCGGATAGGCGACGGCGCCGGCGACCAGCAGCGCGAACGCGAGGCTGCCCCAGAAGAGCAGCGTTGTCCAGGTGCGCGTCCATCGCGCCCGGGATCAGCAGCATGATCGCGTTGTCGACGATCTCCATGATCGCGATCGAGATCGTGTCCGCCGCGAGGGCGACCGGGATCGCAGCGCCGAGCGCGATCCCGCTGCGCAGGAGCGGCAGCATCGTCAGCGAGTAGCCGAAGAAGAAGGCGAGCGCGACCGCGAGCGCGATCGTCTGGAAGTCGCCCCAGCCGAGCGCGGTGCCGATGATCATGCCGAGCACCTCGCCGATCGCGCAGCCGGTGAGGCAGTGGACGGTCGCGGAGAAGGCGACGCGGTTGAGGGACTGCGCGGCGTGCGCGGCGTGCGCCTCGGTCAAGCCTTCACCAGCCGGCCGACCGCCGCCATCAGCTCGTCCATCCGCTCGAGCTGAGTCTCGCCGGAGCTGCCGACCACGCAATGCCGGACGTGGCCGTCGAGCAGGCCGAGCGCGACGCCCTCGATCGCGCTCTGCACGGCGCTGATCTGGGTCAGCACGTCGATGCAGTAGCGCTCCTCGTCGACCATCTTGGCGATGCCGCGGACCTGTCCTTCGATCCGGGCCAGGCGCTTCACGAGCGCGTCCTTCTCTGCGGAATATCCCGGTGTCTCGGTCATGCGATCCACGATACCATACCCCCGGGAGGTATCTGATACGCTCGTGTGGATGCGCGTCGAGCTGCCGATCGAGGGAATGACCTGCGCTTCCTGCGCAGCTCGCATCGAGAAGCGGCTGAACGAGCTCGACGGCGTCGAGGCGACCGTCAACTACGCCACCGAGAACGCCGCGGTGACCTTCGATCCCGCTCGCGCCGTGTCGGCGGATCTGGTCGCGGCCGTCGAGGCCGCCGGTTACGGGGCGACGCTTCCCGATCCCGAACAGTCGGATCGCGGCCGCTCCGAGCCCGACCCGACCGGTCCGCTCCGCGTGCGGCTGCTCGTCTCGGCGGCTCTCTCGCTGCCCGTGCTGCTGCTCGCGATGGTCGAGCCGCTCCAGTTCGACTTCTGGCAGTGGGTCTCGCTGCTCCTCGCGACGCCGGTCGTGCTCTGGGGCGGGTGGCCGTTTCACCGCGCCGCCTGGCTGAACCTGAAGCACCGGGCGGCGACGATGGACACGCTGATCTCGGTGGGGACGCTCGCGGCCTGGGGCTGGTCGGTCGTCGCGCTCCTCCTCCTCGACGCCGGCGAGCCCGGGATGCGGATGGGCTTCGACCTCGTCGTCGACCGCGGCGAGGCTGCCGGCCAGATCTACTTCGAGGTGGCCGCCGTCGTGACGACGTTCATCCTCGCCGGCCGCTACTTCGAGGTCCGCGCCAAGCGGCACGCCGGAGCGGCGTTGCGCGCGCTGCTCGAGCTGGGCGCGAAGCAGGTCAACGTGCTCGGGCCGGACGGGGCGGAGCGGATCGTCGCCATCGACGAGCTACAGGCCGGCGACCGCTTCGTCGTGCGCCCCGGCGAGAAGATCGCGACCGACGGCGTCGTCGAGGAAGGGCACCTCCGCCGTCGACAAGTCGCTGCTCACCGGCGAGAGCGTTCCGGTCGAGGTGCAGCCGGGCGACGAGGTCTTCGGCGCCACGATCAACGTCGGCGGGCGCCTCGTCGTTCGCGCGGTCAACGTCGGCGCCGACACGGCGCTCGCGCAGATCGCACGCCTCGTCACCGAGGCGCAGTCGGGCAAGGCGCCCGTGCAGCGGCTGGCGGATCGGATCTCCGCGGTCTTCGTGCCGATCGTGATCGCGCTCGCCGTCGCAACCCTCGTCTTCTGGCTGGCCGAGGGCAGCGGCGCCTCGTTCGCCTTCGCGGCCGCCGTCGCCGTGCTGATCATCGCCTGCCCCTGCGCGCTCGGCCTGGCGACGCCGACCGCGCTGCTCGTCGGCACGGGCCGCGGAGCCCAGCTCGGGATCCTGATCAAGGGGCCGGAGGTGCTCGAGTCGACGCGCCGCGTCGACACGATCGTGCTCGACAAGACCGGCACGGTCACCACCGGCAAGCTGGCGCTCGTCGAGGTCGTGCCGGCAGCGGGCGTCGACCGCGACGAGGCGCTGCGCCTCGTCGGCGCGCTCGAGAGCGCGTCCGAGCACCCCGTCGGGCGCGCGATCGCCGCGGCGGCGGGCGACGGGCTGCCTGCTCCGGAGAGCTTCCGCAACCGGGAAGGGCTGGGTGTCGAGGGCGTCGTCGACGGCCACGCGGTGGTCGCCGGCCGCGCGTCGCTGCTCGCGGAGTGGGGGATCTCGCTCGACGAGGAGCTGGCCGCGGCGCAGGCAGCGCGCCGAGCGCGACGGCCAGACCGCGATCGCCGCTGCCTGGGACGGCGAGGCGCGCGCCCTCTTCGTCGTCGCCGACCGGATCAAGCCGACGAGCGCGGAGGCGATCCGCAGGCTGCGCGCGCTCGGCCTGCGGCCGGTGCTGCTCACCGGCGACAACCGGCAGACGGCCGAGGCGGTCGCTGCGGAAGCGGGCCTCGACGAGGTGATCGCCGAGGTGCATCCGGCCGAGAAGGCCGAGGTCGTGCGCCGGCTCCAGGCCGAGGGACGGGTCGTGGCGATGGTCGGCGACGGCGTCAACGACGCGCCGGCGCTCGCGCAGGCCGACCTCGGCCTGGCGATCGGCACCGGCACGGACGTTGCGATCGAGGCGAGCGACCTGACGCTCGTCTCCGGCGACCTCCGCGCGGCGGCGGACGCGATCCGCCTCTCGCGGCGCACGCTCGCGACGATCAAGGTCAATCTCTTCTGGGCTTTCGCCTACAACGTCGCGGCGCTGCCGCTCGCGGCCGCGGGGCTCCTGAATCCGCTGATCGCCGGCGGCGCGATGGCGCTCTCGAGCGTCTTCGTCGTCTCGAACTCGCTGCGGCTGCGCCGCTTTCGCGCCGAGCGCGACTAGAGCCCGGCGGCCTGGTTCAGGGTCTCGCCGGCGTAGAGCTCGTCGAGCTCGCCCTGGAAGTGGTCGTGCACGACGCGGCGCTTCAGCTTCAGCGTCGGCGTCAGCTCGCCGTCGTCCATCGTGAAGTCGCGCGGCAGGATCGTGAAGCGCTTGACCTGCTCGTAGCGCGAGCGATCCGCGTTGACGTCGTCGACCACGCCCTGGATCAGCTCGCGCACGCGCTCGTCGCGGGCGAGCTCCTCGACGCCGCCCGCGATCCCCTGTCTGCGAGCCCACTTGCCGATCTCGTCGGCGTCGAGCGTGATCAGGGCGCCGATGTACGGCTTGCGGTCGCCGATCACGAGCGCCTGCGAGACGTACTTGGACGTCTTCAGGTCGTTCTCGAGGTTCTGCGGAGCGACGTTCTTGCCGCCGGCGGTGACGATGATGTCCTTCTTGCGGTCGGTGATCGTGATGTAGCCGTCGTCGTCGATCTCGGCGATGTCGCCGGTCTTCAGCCAGCCGTCGGGCCCGAGCACCTCGGCCGTCGCCTCCGGTTCCTTGAAGTAGCCGCCGAAGACCGTCTCGCTGCGGACGAGCAGCTCCCCGTCCTCGGCCAGCTTCACCTCGAAGCCCGGCAGCGGCCTGCCGACCGTGCCGAAGCGGAAGGCTCCGTGCGTGTTCGTCGACGCCGCCGTCGTGCACTCGGTCAGCCCGTAGCCCTCGACGAGCAGGATGTCGATCGAGTGGAAGAACTCGGCGATCTCGAGCGCGAGCGGCGCGCCGCCGGAGATCGCGGTGCGCAGCCGCCCGCCGAGCCGCGCCTTGACCTTGGAGTAGACGAGCCGGTCGGCGACGCGGTGCTGCGCTGCGAGCCCGCGCGGGATCGGCTTGCCGGCGCGCTCGAGCTCGCTGTGGCGGCGGCCGACGCGGAGCGCCCAGTCGACGAGCTTCCGCTTCACGCCGGTCTCCTCGTCGAACTTGGCGACGACGGCGGTGTGCACCTTCTCGTACACGCGCGGCACGCTCGGGAACACGGTCGGCCTGACCGCCGGGAGCGCCGCCGCGGCCTGGAGTGGATCGGGCAGGAACGCGATCGTGTAGCCGACGTAGGGGCCCGACAGGTGCATCAGCCGCCCGAAGTTGTGCGCGAGCGGGAGGTAGAGCAGCATCGTGTCGTTCTCGTCGGTGAAGCGCTCGAGGTCGTCGACGACCGCCGACCATCGCGTAGTAGTTGCGGTGCGAGATCATGCAGCCCTTGGGCGGGCCGGTCGTGCCGGAGGTGTAGATGTAGGTGAAGAGGTCGTCCTCGGCGATCGCGTCGGAGGCCTCGCGCAGCGCGTTCGGGTGCTCGGCCGCGTACGCGCGTCCCCGTTCGGCCAGCTCGTCGAGATCGGCGAACGAGATCACGTGCTGGAGCCGCGGAATCCCGCCGCGCACCTCCTCGACCTTCGCGCGCTGCGCCTCGTCCTCGACGAGGACGCCCACCGCCTCGGAGTGCTCGAGGATGTAGCCGGCGTCCTTCGGCGAGCTGTTCGCGTAGATCGCCGCTCCGATCGCGCCGATCGAGCCGAGCGCGAAGTCGAAGAGCGCCCACTCGGCGCGCGTCGTCGCGAGCAGGCCGAAGGCGTCGCCCTTGCGCACGCCGAGCGCGAGCAGGCCGTTCGCGTAGGCGTCGACTCGCGCGGCGGCGTCCGTCCACGAGATCGGCTCCCAGCTCTCGCCGCGCTGCTCGAGGTAGGCCGGATTCTGGCGTCCCGCAGCCACCGCGTCGCGCCACAGCCGGGCGATCGTTCTCGGTTCGCTCATATCGCTGACTCTACTCGCGTGCAGGCCGGGAAGGAAAGCCTGCACATGCAAGGAAAACCGTCCGGTCCCATTACACTGAAGGAGCAGATGCGCACTACCTGGAACGGCTCGATCAGCTTCGGACTCGTCAGCATCCCCGTGGGCCTCGCCCCGGCGACGAAGCCTGCCGCGCGCGCGTCCGATGTGTCCTTCCGGATGCTCCACCGCGACTGCGGCACGCCGATCAAGCAGAAGCGCTACTGCCCGAAGCACGAGCGCGACCTGGGCCCGGACGAGATCGTCAAGGGCTGGGAGGTCGCGAAGGGCCAGTTCGTCGTCGTCGAGGAGGAGGAGCTGGAGGCGCTGCAGCAGCACGACGACTCGCGCTCGATCGAGATCACGCGCTTCGTCGACGCCGCTCAGGTCGATCCGATCTTCTTCGACCGGACGTACTTCCTCGTTCCCGCCGCTGCGGCCGCCGCCAAGCGCCCGTACGTCCTGCTCCTGAACGCGATGGGCGAGACCGGGATGGCCGCGCTCGGGCGCTTCGTCCAGCAGGGCAAGGAGAAGTTCTGCCTGATCCGCTCGAAGGGCGACGCGCTCGTGCTCGAGACGCTCTTCCTCTCCGCCGACGTCTACTCCCAGGCGGAGATCGCGGAGGCCGTGGCCGAGGCGGACGTGAAGAAGAACGAGCTCGCGCTCGCCCAGCAGGTGATCTCGAGCCTGGCCGGCGACTTCGAACCGTCGGAGCTCGAGAGCGACTACCGCCGCGACCTGCGCACGATGCTCGAGGCGAAGCTCGCAGGCGAGGAGATCGCGATTCCGGAGCCGGCCGAGGCCGAGACGCCGGTGATCGATCTGATGGAGGCGCTGCGCCGCAGCGTCGAGGAGGCGCAGGGCAAGAAGAAGCCTGCGTCCAAGTCCGCAGCGAAGCCGCGCAAGCGCGCCGTCAAGTCCGCCTAGACGCAGCTCGAGCGGCTTTCGCCGCTCGAGAAGACCGCTGCTCCGCTCGTGCCCAGATTGGGCTACTAGTGCGCCTGCGGCAGTGCTCCGAGCGCTTCCAGCTGGGCGGCGAACAGCGTCTTGTCGATCTTGCCCTGGTAGATCGGCACGCCCTCTTCGAGGCACACCCTGATCACTTCCTGGCGCTCGATGCCGAGCTCCTCGGAGAGCTCCTCGGGCGTGAGGTGGTTCGCCATCTGTGCTTTCTCCTAACTGCGGCAATGAAAAAGCCCGCTGGCGCCGGCAGGGCGCTCAGGCGGGCTGGTTCACCGCTCGCTCGTCGTTTTCTGCAGGAATCAACGGGCCTGCATCCCCAAGCTCACCATGATCATCGGAGGATACTGTCCCCGGATGACGACTGCAACGAACCAGCTCGACGAGCGCTTTCTCGAGCATGGGGAGCTGCGGTTGCGGTACCTCGCCGGCGGTGAGGGCGACCCGGTCGTCCTCGTGCACGGGCTCGGCGGAGCCGCCACGAACTGGGTCGAGCTGCTGCCGAGGCTGGTCGAGCGCCACCGCGTGCTCGTGCTCGACCTGCCCGGCCACGGCGGCTCCGGCCGGCTGCACCGCGGTGCTGGCATGAGCGCTTTCGCCGACTCGGTCGCGGCCGTGATCGAGCATGAGGATGCCGCCCCGGCGCTCGTCTTCGGCCACTCCTTCGGCGGCCAGGTGGCGTTGCGGCTCGTCCATCGCCGGCCCGAGCTCGTCCGCGGGCTGCTGCTCGCCGCGCCGTCGGGGATCGCGACGGGAACGCGGGTCGTCCAGGCCGTCGTCCACGCGTCCGCGACGCTGCGGCCTGGCCACTGGGTCGCACCGCTCCGGCACCGCTACTCGGAGCGCGTCTGGTACCGCCGCGCGCTCTTCCGGCCGTGGTTCGTCTCCGACCCCTTGGCGATCTCTTCTCGCGCGACGATCGGCTTCCTCGACGGCACGGCGGCGTGGGTCGACCTGCGCACGGCCGGCAGGGCGATGCTCGCCGACGATCCCCGTCTCGACCTCGAGCACGTTGCGTGCCCCGTGATGCTGCTGTGGGGCGCGCGCGACGCGCAGCTTCCGCTCGACGACGCCTTCGAGTACGCCCGGCGGCTGCGCGCGAAGCTGCGGATCGTCGCCGACTGCGGCCACCTCGTGATCGGCGAGCGCCCGCACGCGTGCCTCGACGCCCTCGAGGAGCTGCGCCGTGCCGCCTGAGGTGACGCTGCGGCCGCTCCGCGAGGACGAGTTCGGCGACTGGGACGCAGCGCACCGCGTCGAGTACGCGCACGGGCTCGTCGTGCACGCCGGGCTCTCGCCCGAGGCCGCGGAGGCGAAGGTCGCGCACGACATTCCGGCTGTGCTGCCCGACGGTCTCGGGACGACAAACGTCCACCTCTGGGTGGCCGAGGCCGATGGCCGGCGTGTCGGGACGATCTTCCTCGGCGTTCGCGGCGGGCAGGCCTGGCTGTTCGACATCACGATCGACGCAGCCGAGCGCGGCCGGGGCTACGGTCGCGGCGCGATGCTCGCGCTGGAGGCCGAGGCGCGCACGCTCGGGTTCGACCACCTGACGCTCAACGTCTGGGGCGGCAACGAGGTTGCGCGCGGCCTGTACGCCTCGCTCGGCTACGTCGAGGAGTCGGTGCACATGCGCAAGTCGCTCTAGACCGGATTCTCGACCTCGAGGAACTCCCACTCGAGGTCGAACTCCTCGGCAAGCCGGCGGGCGAGCGCCTGGACTCCGAGCCGCTCCGTCGCGTAGTGGCCGGCGGCGACGAAGTGGATCCCGAGCTCGCGCGCGGTGTGCAGGCTCGGCTCCTCCGGCTCGCCGGTGAGGAAGAGGTCGTAACCGGCGTGCGCCGCCTCGATCAGGTCGTGGCCGGCCGCGCCGGTCGAGATCGCGACGCGCTCGATCCGCTCGGGGCCATGGGCGAAGACGGTCGGCGTCGCGCTGGACGATCGCGTGGCACGCGCTCCCGGAACTCGTCGATCCCGCACGGCTCCGAGAGCCGGCCCGCCAGCCCGACCTCCCCGAAATCGCCCTCGCGCTCGACTCCGAGCGCGGCCGCGAGCTGCGCGTTGTTCCCGAGCTCCGGATGCGCGTCGAGGGCGAGGTGGTACGCCGCGAGCGAGAGGTCGGCGCGGAAGAGGGCCTCGAGCCGACCGCGCTGGCGCCGGTCGACGAGCAGCGGCTCGTTGCGCCAGAAGAGCCCGTGGTGGACGAGCAGGAGCTGCGCGCCGGCGGCCGCGGCCGCCTCGAAGAGCTCGAGCGAGGCGGAGACGCCGCAGGCGAGCTTCGTCACCTCCTCGGCGCCGACCACCTGGAGCCCCGGCGGCCCGTACTCGGGGAAGCGCGCCACCTCGAGCAGCTCGTCCGCGAAGGTGACGATGTCGTCGCGGTGGGCCACGGGGCGATTCTAGGAGTCGTGCCGGCGAACCACGTCGGCGGCACTGCGGCTCTCCTCGATCGCGTCTGCGAGCGACAGGTCGGCGCCGTCGGCCCAGGCGGCTTCGAAGGTCTCGTCGTCGAGCCCCTCGCGTACGAGCTGCAGCGCCCGCTCGTGCAGGGGGCGTTCGGTCGACTCGAGCACGGCTCCGGCGGCGGCGAGCTGCGCCTCGGCCGCCGCGAGCAGACGGCCCGCCAGCTGCAGCTCGTCCCGCTCGGCGAGCAGAGAGGCCAGCCCGAGGAAGCAGAAGGCTGCGCCTTCCCCGTAGACGAGCTCGTCGCAGAGGTCGAGCGCGTCGCGGTAGACGGCCGCCGCTTCCCGGCCCCGTTCGAGAAGCAGCACGGCCGGCGCGAGGTTGAGGAGCGACATCACCTCGCGAACCTCGTGTCCGAGCTCGCGCGCGAGCTCCACGCTTTCCCGCGCGAACGTCTCTGCTTCGGCGTAACTGCCCGTTGCGAGGGCGATGTCGGCGAGGTTGATCAGCGACGAGGAGACGCCGGCCCGGTCGCCGAGCGACTCAGAGAGCACCCGTGCCTCCGCGTGGAGCTTGCCGGCGCGAGCATGCTCGCCCTCGTCCTTCGCGATCGTGCCCAGGTTGCGAAGCGCGTTCGCCGCCATCGTTCCGTCGCCGGTCTCCCGAGCAAGGGCGAGAGCCTGCTCCATTCGTGCCGTCGCCCCAGTGAGATCGCCCTGCATGTGGGCGAACACGCCGGTGCGGAGCAGCGCGCGCAGCTTCAGCGACGCGTCGGCTCCGCTCTCACGGTCGAGCGAGCGCTCGAGCCGGTTCCGTCCCTCGGCGACGTGTCCGCGCCACTCCCAGAAGCGCCCGAGAGCCGTCGCGAGCCGGAGCTCGATCGTCTGCCCGCCGACCGGCGCGCGGTCGAGCGCCGCGCGGAAGTTGTCGTGCTCTCGCTCGAGGCGATCGAGCCACATCGCCGAGTCCCCGCCCTTGGCGAGCTCGCGGTCGCCCTCCTCGGCGAGCGCGAGGAAGTACGAGGCGTGCAGCGCGCGGAGCTCGTCCGTGGGGCCGCGGGCGTCGAGCCGCGCTGCCGCGAACTCGCGAATCGTCTCCAGCATCGAGAAGCGGCCGGCCGACACTGTGAGGAGATTCCTTCGCCGCAGCTCCTCGAGGTCGCCCGCTTCGGCGCCGGCGACGGCCCGAGCGGCGTTGGCGTCCCAGGTGCCGGCCAGGACGGCCAAGCGCTCGAGCAGCTGCCGGAGCCGCTTGTCGAGCAGCTCGTAGCTCCAGGCGATCGCAGCTTCGAGCGTCCGCTGGCGCGCGGGCGCGTCGCGTGGCCCGCCGGAGGCGAGCTCGAGTCGGCGTGGCAGCGTCGCGAGCATCTCTTTCGGCGAGAGGTCGCGCGCTCGCGCGGCCGCCAGCTCGATCGCGAGCGGCAGGCAGTCGAGCCGCGTGCAGATCTCCCGCAGCTCGGCCGACTCCGCGAGCGTGGTGCCCGTCGCGGCCGCGCGCTGGAGGAAGAGCGGCACCGCCTCCTCGTCCAGCGCGAGCGGCGCCACGGCGTACTCGTGCTCGCCATAGAGCCGCAACGGCTGGCGGCTCGTGACGACGAGCTTCAGCCCCGGCGCTCCGGAGAGGAGTAGCGTCAGGCCGGGCGCCGCCGCGTCCACCTGCTCGAAGTTGTCGAGCACCAGCAGCTGCACGCGGCTCTGCAGGTACGCCGCGAGCGCCGTCTGCGGGTCGGCGTCCTCGACGCCGAGCGCCGTCGCGATCTGGATCGGAACGAGCTCCGGGTCGCGCAAAGCCGAGAGGCCCACGAAGAAGACGCCGTCGGCGAACCGGTCGGCGACGTCGTGCGCCGCCTGGATCGCAAGACGCGTCTTGCCGGTTCCGCCGGGTCCGGTGAGCGTGACGAGCCGGGTTCCGTCCCGGAGGAGCGCCGCGAGCTCTCGCACCTCGCGCTGTCTGCCGACGAGCGGCGTCGCCGGCGCGGGCAGGTGACGGCGGGCACGGAGCTCCGCCGGCTCGACCAGCAACGACGCCTCCTGCCGTAGGATCGCAGCCTCGAGCTCTCTCAGCTCGGAGGACGGTTCGAGACCGAGCTCCTCGCTCAGTGCGCTGCGCGTCTCCCGATAGGCGCTCAGCGCGTCCGCCTGCCTCCCGGCCCGGTAGAGGGCGAGCATCAGCTGGCGCCGAAGCCGCTCTCGGTACGGCTGCTCGGTCACGAGCGCCTCGAGCTCGGCCACGACGACGTCGTGGAGGCCGAGCGCGAGCTCCGCCTCGATGCGCTCCTCGATCGCCTCCAGCCGAAGCTCCTCGAGCCGGGCGATCTCGCCCTGCGCCCAGTCGGCGTAGGCGAAGTCGGCGAGGGCGGCCCCGCGCCAGAGCAGGAGCGCGTCGCCGAGCGCGGCAGAAGCTCCGTCGGGCTGCCCCGCCGAGAGCAGTCGGCGGCCTTCGCCCAAAAGCTGCTCGAACCGGCGTGCGTCGAGCTCGTCCGCACCGAGCTCCAGCCGGTAGCCGCCCGCCTCCGCGCGAATCTGGACGTCCCCGCCGAGCGCCCGGCGCAGCTCCGAGACGTAGACCTGGACGCTACGCGCGGCCGAGTCCGAGCGGGCGCCCTGCCAGACGTCCTCGACGAGCTGCTCCGTCGTGACGACGCCACGGCCGAGGAGGAGGCGGGCGAGCACCGCCCGTTGCTTCGGGCCGCCGATCTCGGCCGCGCCGTCGACCTCGAGCGGCCCCAGGATCCTAAAACGAGGCTGGGGCTTCATCGCGCCTTTGAGCGAGCTTTGAGCCTCCGTCGCGAGGGTGCTCTGGCAAGCCACGGACGGGAGGAGACACGATGAAGAGCAAGCTCGCAACGAAGGCTGTTCGGCTCGCGCTGGCGACGGGCGTGCTCGCCGCCGCAACCGCTGGAGCTGCGCTGGCGGCGATCCCAGGAGCGAACGGTGTGATCAGCGGCTGCTACGAGAAGCGCGTCGGGATCCTGCGCGTGCTCGACAGCGCAGCCGGGAAGAGCTGCACGAGCTACGAGACGGCGATCAGCTGGAACCAGCAGGGGCCGAAGGGTGACACGGGCGCCGCTGGGCCTCAAGGCCTGAGCGGTCCGCAGGGTGAGCCCGGTGAGCGGGGTGAGCATGGTGAGCGCGGCGCGGACGGCGCCCAGGGCGTTCAGGGCCTGCAAGGTCCGCAAGGTGTACAAGGCCCACAGGGCGTCCAGGGACCGCCCGGCGCCGCCGGCACGACGGGCGTACAGATCGTCAGCGTCAGGGAGGAAAACCTGAACGACAAGGACGAAGTCGTCGCGTTCGTCAGCCTCGAGGCCGCCTGCCCGCTCGGGAAGGTCGCGATCGGAGGCGGATTCACCCTCAGCCGGGAGGTGGGAGCGCACGTCCAGGTCTTCTCCAGCAGGCCCGATTCCGACGCGAGTGGCTGGCTGGTCACGGCCCAAGATTCGCCCAGTACTGGCAAGCGCTTCACCCTGACGGCCGTCGCTGCCTGCGTCGACGGTGTCAGGCCGTTGTTCTGAGCAACAGACGGGCGCCGACGAGCCTGCGCTACGCTTCGTGCCGCTCGGGGTGTGGCGCAGCCTGGTAGCGCGCTCCGTTCGGGTCGGAGAGGTCCGGAGTTCAAATCTCCGCACCCCGATACGTGCGCGGGGGAGCCTCATGGTTCCCCCGCGTGCTCCTTCGTCGCTTGCACCGATACCCTCCCAGCGTGGCCACTCGGGAGCTCACGGTGCTGCAGCCCGTGCTCGTGCGCAGCCCCGAGTGGCACCGCGCGGCGAAGCAGGCCCGGCTCCTCTCGTGGGTGTCGCTCGTCTGGATGGGGGCGGAAGGCGCGATCGCTCTCACCGCGGGGATCCTCGCCGGCTCGATCGCCCTCGTCGGCTTCGGCATCGACTCGTTCATCGAGGGCTTCGCCAGCCTCGTGATCGTCTGGCGCTTCACGGGCGCGCGCCTGCACTCGGACGCGGCGGAGCGGCGCGCGCAGAAGCTCGTCGCGGTGCAGTTCTTCCTGCTCGCGCCGATCGTCTCCTTCGAGGCGGTCAGGCACCTGCTCGGGGACGCTCACGCCGAGACGAGCTGGCTCGGAATCGCGCTCGTCACGTCCAGCCTGATCGGGATGCCGTTGCTCGGGGTCGCGAAGCGGCGGCTCGCCGACGAGCTCGGTTCCGTCGCGACCCGTGGTGAGGGGACGCAGAACCTGCTCTGCGCCTATCTCGCCGCCGCCGTCCTCGTCGGGCTGCTCGGGAACGCGCTCTTCGGCCTCTGGTGGCTCGATCCAGTGGCTGCGCTCGTGATCGCGGCCGTGGCGCTGCGCGAGGGCGTCCAGAGCTGGCAGGGCCGCGGTTGTTGCGCCGCCTGCTGAGGGTTACGCGCCCATCTCGCCCACCCGAGGTGCCGGCACGGGCGGCTACATCAGTCGCGCAGCCGTGTCGGGGCGCGCACGGACGAGCGAGCAGACTCAGAAGCTCCAGCATCACGGGGATCCGCTCCGCCCCCCGCCTTGTACAGCGCACGCTCAATCGCGGACTGGCGGCTCTTCTCACGCCATCTCCGCCAGGGAGCGAGCAGCTTTTCCAGCATGCTCTCGATGGTACGCCCCGCGGCCGTCTTGTCGATAGCCCCCTACGCGGCTCGCACCTGCGTGCGGTGCACGACCGCGGTGCAGGCGTCCTCGACGTAGTCCAGCCCAGCCTCCTCGGCGATGCGGCGCGATTCGGCGGAGACGATCCCGAGCTGGAGCCACAGCGCTCCGGCGCCCGCCTCGACCGCCTCGCGCGCGTGCGGCGGCGTGTGCTCGGGCCGGCGGAAGACGTCGACGAGGTCGATCGGCTCCTCGATCTCCGCCAGCGAGCGCACGCAGGGGACGCCGAGCACCTCGTCGCAGCCCGCGGGCCGCACCGGGATCACGCGGTAGCCCTGCTCGAGCAGGTAGCGCATGACGCCGTGGCTCGGCCGGTCGGGGTTCGGCGAGGCGCCGACCATCGCGATCGTCTTCGCCTCGCTCAGGATCTCCGCGGGACTCCTCATAGGCCGACGGTACCCTCAGCGCCATGATTCAAGCCGTCCTCTTCGACGTCGACTTCACGCTCGCGCTGCCGGGGCCGGAGCTCGGCCCGGACGGCTACCGCCGGCTCGGCGAGCGGCACGGGCTCGAGCTCGACGTGAGCAAGCTCGACGAGGCGCGGGATCGGGCGTTCCGGGAGCTCCAGCGCCACCCCGACCTCGTCCACGACGAGGATCTGTGGGTCGCGTTCACGGAGCTGATGATCCGCGGCATGGGCGGGGACGCCGACGCCGCGCGCGAGTGCGCGGCCGACATGGTCGCGCGCTGGATGCTGCACGAGAACTTCACGCTCTACGACGACGTGCTGCCCGTGCTCGAGGAGTTGCGCCGCCACGGGCAGAAGCTCGGGCTGATCTCGAACGGCGAGCGCGACCTCGAGGAGTTCGCGACCCATCACGCGCTCGAGGTGGACGTGGCGGTGGGCTCACGCTCGTTCGGCCGCACGAAGCCTCATCCCTCGATCTTCGAGGCCGCGCTCGACCGGCTCGGCGTGGAGCCGGCGGACGCGGCGATGGTGGGCGACTCCTACGCCGACGACATCGAGGGCGCCCGCGCGCTCGGCATCCGCGCCTTCCTGCTCGACCGCGAGGGCCGCTACCCCGACGAGCCCGACCGGCTGCCGACCCTGCTCGCCCTCCCGGCCGCGCTCGGTCTCGTCTAGCGCGCCTGGGCGGCCAGGCGCAAGCCGAGCGCGACCAGCACGGCGCCCGAGATCGCGTCGATCGCCTGCCTCACGCGGGCGTTCGAGAGCTCCGCGCCGGGCGACGGTGACCGCGTAGACGCTCAGCCAGGCGAACGTGAGCACGCAGAACGCGAGGCCGAGCAGCAGGAGCGTCAGGAACACGGAGCCGCCGGGCGAGACGAACTGCGGCAGGAGGCTGGTGAAGAAGACGACCATCTTCGGATTGGCGAGGTTGCTGACGACCCTGCCTGAACGCGCGCGTCGGTGCGAGCGTCGCGCCGGCGGCGCCGAGCTCGGCACGCGGGGAGCGCGGCGCGCAGCGACTGCAGGCCGAGGAAGACGAGGTAGGCGGCCCCGGCCAGGCGCAGGCCGACGCCACCGCGAGCGTCCAGACCGCCTGTCCGGCGGCGACACCGGCGCCGTCGTCACGCCGCTCCGGCGGCCGCCGAGCAGGGTGTTCCGGATCGTGAGCGCGGTGTCCTGGCCGGGCGTGCAGATGACCACGGCGGCGACGGCTGCGAACGCCGCGAGCTCGGTCAGCACCGATCCGAGTCCTGGCAGGCGCGCAGCGTCTCGACCCGGGGTTGCCGCCGCTCCAGGTGAGGCGGATCCGCAGCGAGGCGTCGTTGTTCGAGTAGTCGAGCTCCTCGCTCCTGCGGGTTCGCACGGTGGACGAGCACGTAGACGCCCGCCGGCACGCCGCGGAGCTGGAGGTTCTGGCCGTGGAAGTGGGCCGGATAGAGGTCCGTGTAGCCGGGTGAGGAGCCCTGCTCGACGGTGAGCGCGCCGGGCTGGAACGCCGCGCAGTTGCCGAGGAAGCGCGGGCCGCGGAAGGCGGCGACGCGCCGCGCGGCGAGCCCATAGTGGTCGGCGAGGCAGAAGCCGCTCTTGCGGTCGCGCACGACGAGCGTCCCGTCGGCCCGGCGCAGCTCGTAGCGCTGGAAGTCGAGCACGTGCCAGTGCGTGTGCGTCGGAGAGGGCGTGTAGCGCAGGCGGCCAGCTTCCTCGTAGACCCGCGTCGAGCCGTCCGAAAGCCTGATCAGCTGCTGCGTGCGCATCGGCAGGCCCGCGCTGACCCGGAAGCCGCGAATCCAGATCGGGCCCTCGCCGACGTTGTCCGTGGCGGACGAGAAGCCGAGCTTCGTGCCGGCGATCGTCAGGCGGAACGGCGGTCGCTGGTCGAAGTCGGGCAGCAGCTCGCGCGGGCCGGCCTGCGGCGTGCCGGCGTCGCTCGTCTTCTCGGGCCAGGGCTCGCCGGGCTCGAGCCGCTCGAACTCGAGCCTCCCGCCGCCGGCCCAGGAGGGCAGGATCTCCTCGCCGGCGGTGCTCGTGACTCGCCGGGGCCGGCCGCCATCCGCGTCGACCACCCAGATGTCGAAGCTGCCGCCGGCGAGCGGGCTGGAGGCAAACGCAATCCGCTTGCCGTCGGGCGACCAGGCGGGCATCGCGACGACGCGCTCGCCGGTCGTCAGGAGCCGCAGCTCGCCGCCGTCGCGGCGGACGACGTACAGGCTCGACCCGCGTTCGCCGACGCCCTGCCGGACGAAGACGATGCGGCGCCGGTCGGGCGACCAGTCGGGCGCACTGTCCTCGGCGGAGGTCGACGTGATCCGGTTGCTCCCGACCCAGAGGTCGCCCTCCCGTGCGGACACGGCGACGCGCGGCAGTCCGCGCGCCTCGACGGCGCCGTCGGAGAGGGTCGCCGCCGCGAGCGGAAGCGGTGCCAGCACGACGGCCACGCCGACCAGGCGCAGCCATCTCATCCGAGCCCCAGCTCCCTGCGCCATGTCGCCGTATCCTTCCCGATCGCTCCGGACGGCGCCGCCGCCGGGCCGCCGAAGGCTGCTGCGCCCTCGGCGAGCGTCGCCACCGGGCCGACGGCAACGTCCTCGTCGCCGAAGTGCTCGAGCCACGCCTCGAGTGTGCGCGTGGAGAAGATCGCGGCCAGCTCGGCCGCGAGCGAGTCCTGCGCGTCCGCGACGAGATGACGCTCCGCGAGGTCGGGCCGGCCGAGCAGCTCGCAGAGGCGGACGAAGAACTTCGGTTCCAGGGCCGCGACGGTGAGGTGCCGGCCGTCGGAGGTCTCGTAGATCCGGTACGCGGCGAGCCCGCCCGTCAGGAAGCGAGGCAGCGGGTCGCCGCCGACGCGGTGCGAGACGAGCCGGTGCGAGCCGTGCGTCATCGAGATCGTCAGGCGCGCGCCGTGGCCGCTGCGCTCGCGCTCGAGCAGCGCGGCGAGGATCTCGGTCACGGCCGCGAGTGCCCCGGCGGCGAGATCGGCCGGCTGGATCGGAGGGAGACCGGGAGCGGTGTCCTCGAGAACGCCCGCCCAGCCGAGGTAGTTGAGGTCGTGACCGGCGCGCTGCGCATGTGGCCCGTCGCTGCCAAAGCCCGTGATCGAGCAGTAGACGACCCGCTCGGGCACGTCGTCCGGGCCGACACCGAGCCGCTCGGCCACGCCGGGCCGAAAGCCTTCGAGGACGACGTCGGCCCGAGCGCAGAGCGCGCGGCCCAGCTCCGGCTCGGCCTTCAGGTCGCAGGCGACCGATTCCTTGCCGGCGTTCAGAGCCGCGTCCCACGCCGGCGCGAGGTGCCGCATCGGATCGCCCTCCGGCGGCTCCAGCCGGACGACGCGGGCACCCAGCCGCAGCAGCTCGCGCGAGGCGTACGCGCCGGGCAGGTACCGCGTGAGATCGACGACGAGCTGCCCGGCGAGCGGTTGCAAGGCCGACGACGGTACCACTATGGTGCGTCCGCCTTGGCGGAGCGCTCGAGTGCCCAGGAGGAAAAGCGGCGGCTCATCCTCGCTGCCGCCGTACGCGTCTTCGCACGCAAGGGCTACCACACCTCGCGCGTCGGCGACATCGCGGAGGAGGCCGGGGTCGCGCACGGCCTGCTCTACCACTACTTCTCCTCCAAGGAGGAGGTGCTGCACACCGTCTTCCGCGAGAACTGGAGCGAGCTGCTCGACACGTTCCGGCGGATCGAGAGCTCCGACGAGCCGCCGCTCCAGCAGCTCCAGGGGATCGCGAAGGTGCTGCTCCGCACCTGGCGGAACGACCCCGATCTCGTGCGCGTGATGGTGCGCGACGTCGCTCGGAGCCGGCAGCTCGAGAGCCAGGTGGACGAGATCCGCGAGGGCTTCCTCGTGATCCAGCGCGTGATCGAGCGAGGGCAGGCCGACGGCACGTTCCGTCGGGAGCTGGACGCGCGCCTCGCGAGCTGGATCGTCTACGGCGGGCTCGAGGAGCTGCTGACGGGCTGGGTGCTGGGTCAGCTCCCCGACGGCGACGAGGACGTGGCGCGCGCCGAGCAGACCGTCATCGACGTCGTCTGCGGCGGGCTGGCCGCGGTCGCTCCCGTCCGAACCTAGCGGGCCAACTGCGTCCGCCCTGCGGGCTCTCGACGGAGCGCCCAGACACCGGCCGCCAGCCACAGCAGGGCGGCGGTGAGGACGCCTGCTTCCGCCTTTGCCCACTCCCGCACGTGATCCTCGGTCAGGGGGACGAGTGTGCTGTCGAGGAACAAGAAGATCGCGAGGAACACGAACGGGGCGAGCACCGCGCCAGCGAGGCGCAACCAGCGTGGCCGGTGTGCGAGGAGACGGAGAGCGACGCCGATCGAGCCGATCGGCAAGAGCGTCAGGCCGAGGACGAAGAAGACTGCGACCACCGGGCTGTCCATGTCGATCGACGCCGTCGTGAGCTTGCAGAGCCACGCGAGCCCTCCGGCGACAGCTGCGTATGCGAGTACTCGTTGTGTGTTCATGGCGCCGACGATAGGCCCATCGCCCGCGCTTGTCGTCTGCCGATCGGCGTGTCTTGCGGTCTGCCGAACGGGGTACTCGGGATCGGCTGCGCGAAGGATGACGCGGAGTGGCGAATCCACTACCGTCGGGAACATGAAGCGGCTCGCGCTCGCCGAGCGGCCCTCGACCCGGGACGTGCTGCTCGCGGTCGGGCTCGCGGCATTCCTCGAGCTGGAGATCCTGGCGAGCGACGTCGCCGGTCCCACCGGAGGTCTCGTCCTGCTCGGTCTGTCGGCGACCCTTCCCCTCGCGGTGCGCCGGTCCGCGCCGATCCTCGTCGTCGCAGTCGTCGTCGCAAGCATGCTCGCCCTGCACGCGATCAGCGTCGAGCAGGAGCCGCAGAGCACGTTGCTGCCGTTGCTGCTCGCGATCTTTTCGGTAGGAGCCTATGCCGCGCGACGTCCCGCGCTCGTCGGGCTCGCGGTCGCCCTGACCGGCATGCTCGTCGACGAGCCCGGCGACTTCGTCGTGATGGGCCCGCTCCTGCTCGGCACCTGGCTGGGCGGGCGTCTCGTCCGCGCGCACAGCGTTCAGGCGGCACGATTGACCGAGCTGACGCGCGTGCTCGAGCGCGAGCAGGCCGAGAACGCCCGCCTCGCCATCGCGCACGAGCGGGTTCGCATCGCGCGTGAGCTGCACGACGTGGTCGCGCACAGCGTCAGCGTGATCGTGGTGCAGGCAGGCGCCGAGCGGATGACGCTCGGCGAGGAGCGGCCGGACACCCGCGAAGTGCTGCTCGAGATCGAGCGCACGGGCCGAGCCGCGCTCGTCGAGATGCGCCGGCTCGTGGGTGTGCTGCGGCGAAGCGACGAGCAGCTCGAGCTGGCGCCTCAGCCGAGCCTGGAGCGCGTCGAGCAGCTCGTCGAGCACGTTCGGCGAGCCGGTCTACCGGTGTCTCTGACCGTCGAAGGAGCCGCGGTCGCGCTCGCGCCCGGTGTCGACGTCTCGGCGTTCAGGATCGTGCAGGAGGCGCTCACGAACGCGCTCAAGCACGCCGAGCGCGCTCCGACGCACGTCTCCGTCCGCTACGGAGAACGCCTGCTCGAGATCGACGTCGTGGACGAGGGCACCGGCGACGCAGGCGGCAACGGCAGCGGTCACGGCCTCGTCGGGATGCGAGAGCGGATCTCGCTCTACGGTGGGGAGCTCGACGCGGGCCCGCAGCCGGGTGGAGGCTACGCGGTCCGGGCCAGGCTCCCGATCGATCCGGCGACGACATGAGCATCCGGATCGTCGTCGTCGACGACCAGACGCTCGTGCGCGCCGGGCTCCGCAAGATCTTCGAGGCCGACTCGGGGCTCGAGATCGTCGGCGAGGCGTCGGATGGGCTGGCCGCGGTCGAGCTCGCGGAGCGACTGCGCCCCGACGTCGTCGTGATGGACATCCGCATGCCGGTCCTCGACGGCCTCGAGGCGACCCGACGGCTCGCCGGCGAGCAGGGGAACGGGCAGCGGATCCTCGTCCTGACGACCTTCGACCTGGACGAGTACGTCTTCGAGGCACTCCGCGCCGGGGCGAGCGGTTTCATGCTGAAGGATGCTCCGCCTGAGGAGCTGATCGCTGCCGTACGGCTCGTTGCGGGCGGCGACGGCCTGCTCGCGCCCGGGGTCACGAAGCGCGTGATCGAGCGCTTCGCCGAGCTGCCGGCGCCCGAGCCCGAGCGTTCCAGCGGTCTCCACGAGCTCACCGCCGCGAGCAGGAGGTCTTCGCTCTACTCGCCCGCGGTCTCTCCAACGCGGAGATCGCTGCGGAGCTCGTGATCAGCGAGGGCACCGCCAAGACGCATGTCGCGCGCGTGCTCGGAAAGCTCGGTCTGCGCGACCGCGTCCAGGCCGTCATCTACGCGTACGAGCACGGGCTGGCTCGAGGCGGCTAGCGGCAGACGGGAAGGCCGCGCTCCGCGAGGCCGAAGGCCCACAGCCGCTCGTCGACGACGTAGAACGCCGTCGTCGTACGGCCGCGCGGCAGCAGCAGCGCGGAGTAGCCGCCGCACTCGGTGCGGGTGAGCGAGCCGTACGTCGACGTGACGCGGGCGGCGGGGTCGCCGAGCTCGAGGCCGAGCTTCGTCCGCCAGCCGAGCGGCTGGTAGAGCGTGAAGATCGCGGCGACCCGGCCGCGCCGGAGCTCGACGGCGGCGCCGCGCGGCTGGAAGGCGAAGTAGTTGAAGTACCACGTCTCGCGCGCGCAGCCGCGGCAGCGGCCGTACGCCCGGCCCCAGGCGGCCTCGACCTCGGCTTTCGTGTCGCCGAGCGCGAGCCCGCCGAGGCTCGAGCCGGGAACGAGGATGCCACTCGTCGGCGGCGCGGCAGCCGCCGGAGCGACGGCGAGTGCGAGCAGGGCGGCGGCCGAGACGAGGAACGCGCGCACCGGCTCAGGATAGGCTCCTCTCATGCGCCGCGCTCTCGTCGCCGCACTGGGCTCGAGTGTCCTGCTCTCGCTCCTCGCCGCAGGCTCCGCCGGCGCGCATCCAGCCGAGAGTGCAGCGACGTTCAAGCTCGGCTGGAACGAGCGCGCGCTGGGAGGAGGGCGGACCGTGATGACGTTCAACGTCAGGACCTTGACCGTGACGAACCGTGGCTGGACGTTCGCCGCCTCGTTCCGGAACACGTCGAAGTCGCGGGTCGCGATCCAACAGGGCTTCGCGCTGCTCGTCACCAAGAAGCGTGCTCAGATCGACGGCGCCAAGGCTCTCGCGGCGAAGTCGTTCAGGCCGGCGCTGCCGGCGTCGCTCGCACCCGGGCAGGGCTGGAGCGGCACCTTCACGGGCGCCGGCGCCTCGATCCTGCACGGTGTCTTCGTGCGCGCGTACTTCGGCTACTTCCGCGGCCCGCTGGTCCCCGGCCGGGCGGGCTTCGGCTGGATCACCGATCACGTCGTCCGGCTCCCGTAAGCGCGGTGCAGCGCTTCAACCTCTTCGACGGCGAGCTCGATCTGAGCCGCGACCAGCCCGGCTTCTCGTGGCGCCGCGCGAAGGTGGGCGAGCGGATCGGCGCCGAGAAGCTCGGCGCCAGCCTGTACGAGCTCGAGCCGGGCGAGCGCACGTTCCCGTACCACTACGAGTACGGGAACGAGGAATGGCTCCTCGTCGTCGCCGGCCGGCCGACGCTCCGCGTTCCGGACGGCGAGCACGAGCTCCAGCCCGGCGACGTCGTCTGCTTCCGCGAAGGCCCGGAGGGCGCGCACCAGGTACGAAACGACACAGGAGAGCCGGTGCGCGTGCTGATCCTCTCGACGAAGTCGCAGCCGGACGCGGCGGTCTACCCGGACAGCGGCAAGCTGGGCGTCTGGTCGGGGAACGACGCCGACCCCGGCCGCCTCTTCCGCATCGGCGACGCCGTCGACTACTGGGACGGCGAGAGCTGAGCCGCTTTACCTGAACGCGTTCTCGCCGGTCAGCGCCTGGCCGACGACGAGCGTGTGCACCTCGTGCGTGCCCTCGTAGGTGAGAACCGACTCGAGGTTGTTCTGGTGGCGGATCACGGGGTACTCGAGCGTGACGCCGTTCGCGCCGAGGATCGTGCGGGCGCTTCGCGCCACCTCGATCGCGCCGCGCACGTTGCCCATCTTCCCCAGCGAGACGTGCTCCTGGCGCAGCGTGCCGTCGTCCTTCATCCGGCCGACGTGGAGCGCGACGAGCCCGGCGCGGTTCACCTCCAGGGCCATCTCGGCGAGCTTCTGCTGGGTGAGCTGGTAGCCGGAGATCGGCTTGCCGAAGACGATCCGCTCCTTCGCGTAGTCGAGCGCGGACTCGAAGCAGGCGCGCGCGGCGCCGACGGCGCCCCAGACGATCCCGTAGCGCGCCTCGTTCAGGCAGGAGAGGGGGCCGCGCAGCGTGGTCGTCTCGGGGAACATGCTCTCGTCCGGCACGCGGACGTCCTGCAGCACGAGCTCGGAGGTGACCGACGCCCGCAGCGAGAGCTTCTTGTGGATCTCCGGCGCGCTGAAGCCCGGCGTTCCCTTCTCCACGAGGAAGCCGCGGATCTCACCGTCGTCGGTGCGCGCCCAGACCGTGGCGACGTCGGCGATCGTGCCGTTCGTGATCCACATCTTGGCGCCGTTCAGGATCCAGTCCGAGCCGTCGCGGCGGGCGTGGGTGCGCATCGAGCCGGGATCGGAGCCGGCGTCGGGCTCGGTGAGGCCGAAGCAGCCGATCGCCTCGCCCGTGTGCATGGCCGGCAGCCAGCGCTGCTTCTGCTCCTCGGAGCCCCAGCGCCAGATCGAGTACATCGCGAGCGAGCCCTGGACGGAGACGGCGCTGCGAACGCCCGAGTCGCCGGCCTCGAGCTCGAGGCACGTCAACCCGTAGGCGACGGCGCTCGCGCCCGGGAGGCCGTAGCCGTCGAGGTGCATGCCGAAGAGGCCGAGCTTTCCGAGCTCGCCGACGAGCTCGCGCGGCAGGATCCCCTGCTCGAACCAGTCGCCGATCTCGGGCAGCACCCGGTCCCGCACGAACTGGCGCACGGTGTCGCGGATCGCGCGCTCCTCGTCGTCGAGCAGCGCGTCGAGGGCGAGAAAGTCGAGCGGGTCGAGCGCGGTGGGCTTCTCCGTGACGGCCACGGGTTGAAGGCTACCGTTGCACCGTGCTCGCCGTTGTCGTCCAGGCGCTGACGTTGCTGCTCGCCGGCTCGGTCGAGTCGGAGGCGGCCGCGCTGACCCCGCGCGAGAAGGCGCAGGCGGTCGTGGTGGCGGGGATGCCGGCCGGAGCCGGCTTCGCCGGCGTGCTCGTGCGGCAGTGGAACACCGAGCTGCCGCGGCCGCGCGGCTCGCTCGTCTTCGCCGACCAGGAGGGCGGGCTCGTGAAGACGTTCCGCGACCGCGCGCCGTGGCGCGCAGCGTCGGAGTACCGCAGTGCCGGCGAGGCGTTCCGGGCCGGTCGCGAGACGGCGGCCGACCTCCGCGACGCGGGCGTGCACGCCGCCTTCGCGCCTGTCCTCGACCTCGCGGACGGCCCGCTCGGCTCGCGCCAGTTCGCCCGGCCGGAGTACGGCGTCGCCTTCGCCCGCGGCCTCGGCCGCGCCGCCTGCGTGAAGCACTTTCCCGGACTCGGCTCGACGCCGCTCTCGACCGACGTCGCCCGCGTGCACGGCGTCCTGCGCGAGCGCGACCTGGCGCCGTTCCGGGCAGCGGTGCGCGCGGGCGTGCCGTGCGTGATGGTCGGCCACGCGATCTACTCGAAGCTCGGCTCGCGCCGCGCCTCGCTCGAGCCCGCGACCTACCGGCTGCTGCGGGGCCTCGGGTTCGACGGCGTCGCGATCACGGACTCGGTCGGCGTCTTCGGCAGCCCGTACGCGCCGTACTGGGCGCGTCTCGCGCTCCGGGCCGGCGCCGATCTCGTGCTGACGACGAGCGCGCGCGACGCGCAGCGGATGGTGAACGCGCTCGTGCCGCTCGCCCGCGCGGGCGAGCTCGACGAAAAGCTCGTCAGGGTGCTGCGGTACCGCCGGTCTCTGACGGTACGGTGACCGTCACCGTCGCCTCGACCGTCTTTCCGTCCTTGCCGACCACGCGGGCGGTCAGACGGTGCGGGCCGGGCGTCTCCGCGGAGGCGTTCCAGCCCAGCGTGTAGGGCGCGGCGACGTCGGCTCCACGGACGACGCCGTCGACGAGGAACTCGACGCGCGCCGCGGCCACGGCCTCGACTCGCCAGACGACGAGCCCGGTCGCGACCTGTCCGTTCGAGACGCTCTGGGAGACGATCCGCAGCACCGGGGGCGGCGCGGGCGGCTTCGGCGGCCTGGGCGGCTTGGCGGCTTCGGCTTCGGCGCGCGCTGCGGGACGACGACCGGGATCCGCCGGCTCGCGGTGCGGCCGTCGACCGAGACCGCGACGACCTCGAGCACGTGCCGGCCCGGCTTCGCGCGCCGCGCGTCCCAGGTGAAGACGAACGGGGCGCGCGTGTCCACCGAGCGGCGCCGGTCGTCGACGCGGAAGGTCATCTTCGCGGCACGGGCACCCCAGGGGCGCACGAGCAGCCGCACGCGCCGTCGCACCTTCGTCCACGGGCGCGCCCCGGCGCTCGTGAGCGCGAAGGACTTGTTGTCGACGACGACCGTGCGCCGGGCGATGTCGTAGCGCCCGGTTCCGGCGATCCCGTGCACCTCGAGCACGTGGCGACCGTTGGCCAGCGTCGTCGTGTTGAGCCGGTGGGCGAAGGGCGATCGGCGGTCGGTCCGGACGACGCGGCCGTCGATCGAGAACTGCACCGAGCGGATGCCTCCGGTGACCCTCGCGCGCCAGGGCACGACTCCGCGGAGCGGGCCCGCGCGCACGACGGGCGCGATGCTCAGCTTCGCCTGCACGCCCGCATAGGTGCGAACCAGGGCGAGATAGCGCTTCCAGTTCCAGCTCGGGCCGGGGTCGGTGTGGCCGCTTGCGCCGCCCCGGCCGCGGCCGTTCGGCGAGGGCACATCGGCGTGGCCGATCACGTGCTCGCGGTCGATCGGCATCAGCGCGCGGCGCGCGAGCCACGCCGTCAGCCTCGCCGAGTTGCGGTACTGCGCGGTCGTGAAGCCGTCGGGCCCGTACGTGAAGCCCTCGTGCTCGATCCCCACCGAGCGGACGTTCGTCTGCCAGTTGCCGGCGTGCCAGGCGATGTCCGACACGTGGACGAGCTGCACGATCTTGCCGCCGCGCGAGACGATGAAGTGCGAGGACGCGTGCGCGCGAGGGTTCTTCAGCCACGTCACCGACCCCCAGAACGCGCCCTCGGTGACGTGCACGACGATCCGCTCGATCGACTGCGGCGAGCGATGGGCCTTCGTGTAGTTGCCCTCGCCCTTGAGCCACGTCACGGGTGGGCGCAGCGCCTGCGCCTCGGGCACGGCGGCGCCCGCGATCAGCGCGATCGCGACCGGCAGGAGGACGCGTGAGATCCGCATTGACGCCATCGTGTGAGGAGCAGCCCGGAAGACCCGGAACGACCTGTTGTATCCGATCTTGCGCCGGCGCGGACGCCGCTCCTACACTAGCTTTACACTTGACTGACCAGTCAATCGGCGGAGCGGAGAGCCATGACCACGATCGAGCAGGCCGCGGCGACGGGAGTCTCGTTCGCCCTGTCGGACGAGCAGCGCTCGCTGCGCGAGCTGGCGCGCGAGTTCGCGGCGAAGGAGATCCGGCCGCACGTGGCCGCCTACGACGAGCACCAGACCCACCCGGCCGACGTCGTCGCGAAGGCGCACGCGCTCGGGCTGATGAACCTGCACGTGCCCGAGGCCTACGGCGGGCTCGGCCTCTCGACCTTCGACGGGATCCTCGTCGGCGAGGAGCTGAACTGGGGCTGCTCGGGGATCGGCACCTCGGTCGGCGCCAACGGCCTCGGCGCCGGGCCCGTGATCATCGCCGGGAGCGAGGAGCAGAAGGCGCAGTGGCTGCCGCCGCTCATCGAGGAGCCGATTCTCTGCTCCTTCGGCCTCTCCGAGCCCGAGGCGGGCTCGGACGTCGCGAAGCTGAAGACGACGGCGGTGCGACGCGGCGACGAGTACGTCCTCAACGGCTCGAAGACGTTCATCACGAACGCAGGCCACGCGGCCTGGACGGTCGTGTTCGCGAAGACCGACGCGGCGGCGGGCAACCGCGGCATGTCGGCGTTCGTCGTCCCGATGGACACGCCCGGAGTGGAGCTGGAGAAGCACCTGGACAAGATGGGCCAGCGTGCGACGGACACGTCTGCATTCGCCTTGACGGACGTGGTCGTGCCCGGCGGCGAACCGGCTCGGCGCCGAGGGCGAGGGCTTCAAGATCGCGATGAAGACGCTCGACTTCACACGCCCGGGCACGGCCGCCGGCGCCGTCGGCGTCGCGCAGGCCGCCTTCGAGCATGCGGTCGACTACGCGAAGCAGCGGGTCACCTTCGACGTCCCGATCGCGATGCACCAGGGCGTCAGCTTCATGATCGCCGACATGGCGACCGAGATCGAGGCGGCGCGCCTGCTCGTGTGGCAGGCGGCATGGCTGCACGATCGCGGCGACCGCGCGACGCTCCAGTCCTCGTTCGCGAAGCGCTTCGCCGCGGACACGGCGATGAAGGTGACGACGGACGCGGTCCAGGTCTTCGGCGGCTACGGCTACATGAAGGAGTACCCGGTCGAGAAGCTGATGCGCGACGCGAAGCTGTTCCAGATCTACGAGGGCACCTCGCAGATCCAGCGGCTCGTGATCGCCAAGGAGATCTTCCTGCCGCGCGGCTAGGCTGGGCTCGTGCGCGCTACCGAGGGCTCGAAGGGCAGCGTCCTCGTCGTCGCGGCCACCGTTCGGGAGCTGGGATCGGTCGAAGGAGCCGACGCACTGGCGTGCGGGATCGGGCCCGTCGAGGCAGCCGCCACGACGGCGCGCGCGCTCGCGGAGCGACGGCCCTCGGCGCTGGTTCACGTCGGGATCGCCGGCGCGCGCGGGCTTCCGGTCGGCGCGATCGTGCTCGGAACCGAGGCCGTCTACTGCGACCTCGGTGCGGCGATTCCCGTGATCGACCGCGTCGCTCCCGACGCCGGGCTCCTCGCCGCGTTGCGAGCCGCCTTCCCCGATCTGCCCGCGCTGCCGATCGGGACGAGCGCCCGCGTCGGCGGGACGGCCACGAGGCTGCAGGTGGAGGCGATGGAGGGCTTCGCGGTTCTGCGCGCGGCCGAGCTCGCGGGCGTCCCGGCCGTCGAGGTACGCGTCGTCGCGAACGAGATCGACGAGCCGGACCGGACGAAGTGGCGCTTCGACGAGGCGCTCGCGACGCTTGCCGAGACGCTGCCGCGACTTCTCGCGGTAGCTTCTGCGGCGTGAGCGCCGGCCCAGTGAGCAAGGAGCCGCTGCCGCCTCCGCTCCCGCCCGAGACCCGCACCGTCGGCCAGCTCGTCGCCGAGACGCTGCGGCTCTACGGACGCCACCTGTGGGCCGGGCTCGCGCTCGGGCTCAGCGTCGCCGCGATCAACCAGATCTCCGCCGGCCGCGAGACGCTCGTGCAGGTGCTCGTGCTGGCCGGGGGAGCGCCGCTCCTGTCGGCCTCGTTCGCTGCTGCGTCGGCCATCGTCGGCGAGGTGCGGCCGACCCCCGGCGAGCTCGCAGTCGCGGTCGCCGTCGGCTCGGTCGTCTTCGTGCCGGCCGCGTTCCTCTCGCTCGTCTTCGTGCTGCCCGCGATCGCCTGGCTCGCGCTCCTCGGCCTCGTCGTCCCCGTGCTCGTGATCGAGCGGCTCCCGGTCGGCGCCGCGCTGCGGCGGGCCGTGCAGCTCGCGCGGGCGGACTACGTGCACGCGTTCGGGTCGCTCGCGACGCTCGTGATCCTGTTCGGGCTCGTCAAGCTGACGCTCGTCCTGCTGCTGCGCGACCTCGGCGACTCGGGCGAGCGGATCGCCCTCGGCCTGGCGGACATCGTCCTCTCGCCGCTTCTCTTCCTCGGGTCGGCGCTGCTGTACGTCGACCAGGCCGCGCGAGCAGGAGTACGATCGAGCTCCTCGACCTAGGAGACGCGACATGCCGACGTATCTGATGCTGACGACGCTGACCGCGCAGGGCGTGCAGACCCTGAAGGCGAACCCGGCCCGGCTGCGCGAGGTGAACCGCGACGTCGAGGAGCTCGGCGCCAAGGTGCTCCATCAGTGGGCGACGATCGGCGAGTACGACTTCGTCAACGTGGTCGAGGCGCCCGACGCCGCGACGATCGCCAAGGTCTCGCTTGCTCTCGGCGCGCGCGGCAGCGCCAAGCTGCAGTCGCTCGAGCTGCTCGAGCTGGACACGCTGCTCGGCGCGCTGGAGGCCTAGCGAAAACCCGGCTCGCGCGAGGCAGGCGAGAGCGGGCTCTGCGGCAGGCCCGGCGCGACGCCGAGGTTGTACTCCTTCGGGGCGACGTCGTTCGGAGCGTCCGCATGGAAGAGCGAGGCGAGGTGCTGGATCTGGCCGCGGCCGGGGCCGAGCTCGAACTGACCGCCGCCGTAGACCGCGATCCCGCGCTCCTCGCAGAGGTCGTAGAAGTCGAGCAGGTTCCGCACCGAGCCGAAGCGCGACGGCTTCGAGTTGAGGCACGTCGGCGGGAACTCGAGCGCTTCGACGTCGGCGACCGAGTGGATCGGGAAGTCCCACGTGAGCCGCCGCGCGTGCGGCTCGAGCACGGGGCGCGTCTCCTCGGTCAGGCGCGCATCCTCGAGCCAGGCGTCGGGAAACGCCTCGGCGACGCGGCCGTAGAGCTCGGCCGACGGCGTCGCGTCGACCCAATCGCCGTCGTAGAGTCCCTTCAGGTCGACCACGTCGACGGCCCCTGTCTCGGCCAGCTTCGCGACGACCTCGTCCGTCCACGTGTCGCTGGCGTCGAGCTTGAAGCGTAGCTCGGGGTAGAGCGCGAGCAACTCCTCGACGGTGCTCTGGGAGACGACGAAGCGCACGGGCTTCGACTCGCGGCCGACGGTCTCTCCGAGCGACCTGCCCGCCTGGCGGAGCGCCAGGTCGAGCGCCGCGGACTCGAGGCCCCACACGCGGTAGCCCGGCTGGCCGGCGACGAGCGCGGAAAACGAGTCGACCGTGTGCTCGCCCGTCAGATCCGGCAGTGCGTCCTCGGTGAACGTGAGCTGGAGGACCTCCTCGTAGGAGACGTCCTCGCCCACGCCCTCGTGGCCGCCGCCGAGCAGGTGGACGACGGTCGTGCGCCGCGTCATGTGCTTGAGCGGCAGCGAGAGGTGCTCGAGCTCGACTCGCTCGATCGCCAGCTTCAGGTCTCGGACGGTGTCATAGAGAGGCATAGGCGACGGCCACCTCCGCGGCCAGTGCTGCGTTGTCGGCGATCAGGTCACGGTTGGCGGCGAGCGTGCGGCCGCCGCTCTCGCGGTGCAGGTAGGAGAGTACGAACGGCGTCACGCCCTGGCCGGTGACGCCCTTGCGCGTGCGCGTCCGCGAGCGCGCGCTCGATCAGCGGCTCGACGTCGTCGAGGCTGTCCGTGGCCGGCCGTGCGAGCAGCACGGACGTGGCTCGGCCGAGCCCCCAGTGCATGCGAGCGACGCGGGCCGCCTCCTCGGCGCTCTCGACGCGCGCCGACACCGCCGGCCCGCCGTGCGCCGCGTAGAAGAGCGGCACGTCGTCGGTGCGGAAGCCCAGCACGGGCACGCCGAGGGTCTCCAGCAGCTCAGCCGTCGCAGGCACGTCCAGGATCGACTTCACCCCTGACGAGACGACGAGCGCCTCGGTGCGCACGAGCTCGCCGAGGTCGGCCGAGACGTCGGGTGGAGACGGGAAGCCACGGTGGACTCCGCCGAGCCCGCCGGTGCCCATGAAGCCGATTCCGGCCGCGCGGCAGGCTGCGAGCGTGCCGCCGACCGTGGTGGCGCCGACGGCCTGTTGGACGACTGCCGCGGCGAGGTCGCGCGGGCCGACCTTGCGCGCATCTGCCCCGAACCGGCTCAGCTCGTCCTCGGTGAGCCCGACGCGGATCGCCCCGTCGAGCACGCCGATCGTCGCCGGCACGGCGCCCGCCTCCCGGACGCGGCGCTCGCTCTCGAGCCCGACTTCGACACCCTCGCCGGGCGGGAAGCCGTGCGCGACGAGCGTCGTCTCGAGCGCGACGACGGCGCGGCGCTCGGCGAGCGCATGGCCGACCTCCTCGGAGATCTCGACGAACTGCCTCACGGCATCGAGCCTAGCTTCGCCACGCAGCGCGCAGCCGCCTGCAGGGCGAGCTCCGGGCCGCCGACGAGATAGCCCGCCGCCAGCGCGTCTCCGGCACCGGTCGTGTCGAGCGCGCTGGCCGGCAGCGCCGGGCAGCTCGACGCCGTCGAAGGACGCGCCGCGCGCGCCGCGCTTCACGACCCATGTGCACCCATGCACCGGCCCGCCGAGAATCCGCTCCTCGTCCTCGTTGGCGAAGACGACGTCGGGTTTCAGCTCCTCGAGCCGCCTCCGGAAGCGCTCCGGGCCGAAGTCGCGGATCGCGCTCCACGACGAGAGGTCGACGCTCACGCGCGGTACCAGCGCGGCGGCGGCGAGCGCGGCTCCGTCGATCGGCGAGCGGAGGAGCGAGTAGCCGGGGAGATGCAGGTGCTCGCACCCGTCGAGCCAGACCGCGTCGAGCTCGTCGGCATGGAGGTCCGGCGCGACGCCGCGGTCGGTGGCCATCGTGCGCGCGCCGTCGACGTCCACGAGCGAGACGACCGTGCCGGTGCGGCCCTCGACGATCGGCCCGCGGACGTCCACGCCATAGCGCTCGAGCCCGCGCGCGGCTGTCGCGCCGGCCTCGTCGTCCGCGCGCTTGCCGACGAAGCGCGCCCGCCCGCCGAGCTCGGCCACCCACGCGGTCACGTTCGCCGCCTGACCGCCCGGCCCGAGCCGCGTGACCGCGTCCGCGTCGGCTCCTTCCGCCAGTGGCTGCTCGAGGCGGACGATCACGTCGAGAAGGAGATCACCCAGGGAAACGATCACGGCGAAGCGATCACACTACGATCCTGGCATGGAGGGCGACGATCGCCGCTCGCGCACCCGCTCCTTCCTCGTCGGCGCCGCCGTCGGGGCGTCCGCGGCAATCGCGGCCGCGCGCAAGCTGAGGCCCAAGGATCGGAAGCGCGAGGGTCCGTCCGGGCTCGCCGCCTTCGAGGAGGCTCCCTGCTACCGCGAGCTCGTGGAACGAGAGCGAGAGCCGTCCTAGCGTGATGCGGCGAGCGAGCGCTGCGCCCGTTCGACCGTGGCGAGATTGATGTCCGCATCGCCGATGAAGAGCGCCTTGCCGACCTGCTGGGCCTGCGCGGCTCGCTCGAGGTAGCGCGCCGGCGTTCGCGTCGGCTGCTTGGTGCGGATGACGAGGAACGGGCCGAAGCGGCGAACCTCGAAGGCGGACCGCGGCTCCGGTGTGCGGAACCGGATCTCGAGCCTGGGCGAGAAGTTGTTGTTGCTGCTCGCGTCCAGGATCCACAGCCCGCGTCCGAGGGGCCGGTCGAGCTCCTCGAGCGTCGCGAGTGCGAGCTTCGAGTCCGCCCGCGGCAGGACGGCGAGGGGGAAGTCTGGATTCCGCTCCCAGGCGCCGAGGTAGAGCGCCTCGAAGCCGAAGAGCACGTCGTCCGGGCCGGCTCGTCGCAGCCAGGTACGAGGACGCTTCGGCTCGCGCGGCCTGGCGGGCATCGGGCTCCCACTCGAAGAGCTGCGGGACCCGCTCCCAGGTCCAGGCGACCTGCGCGACGAGCAACGCCGCGAGCGCCACCGGCGCGAATCGGCCGAGCCGCAGGATCCCGGCCGCGGCCGCCAGCGCGACGAAGGGCAGCGCGAAGATCAGATGCCGCGTCTCGGGTGAGGTCGCGTTGCCGAGCTGCGCCAGCATGAACGCAAGCGCCGGCACCGCCACGACGCAGGCGAAGAGGACGACGGTCGCGCGCGGTAACCGGCGCAGCCCCAGCACGACGAGCACGAGGGCGAGGATCGTCAGCGGCCACCAGCCGACCGTGAAGTCGCCGAGCACCCGCCAGAGGTAGCGAGCGACGGGCCACGGACCGCCCAGCCGCTCGCCGCCGCCGCCGACGCCGACCCCGAAGCGATCCGCGAGCACGAGGTTGGTGAGCCAGAACGGCGTCCCGAGCACGACGACAGCCGCTCCGGCGAGCAGCGCCTGCCGCAATCGGTCGCGCCGCGCGACGAGCACGTACGCCCCCTGCGTCGCGAGTACGAGCCCTCCGTACGGATGCGTCGCGACGGTTGCCAGGATCGCGAGCACCCACAACGCCCAGCTGCGCCGGTCGCCCCGGTCGAGCGCCACGAGCAGTGCGAGGTACGAGAGCAGGCTCGTGAAGAGAAACAGGCTGTACATCCGGCCGTAGACGCCGTGGAAGAGGAACGTCCAGCTCGCGCCGACGACCGCCGTCGCCACGAGCGCCTGCCGCCGGCCGGCGAGCCGAACGCCGAGCAGTGCCACGAGCGGCAGGCTCGCGACCGCGAAGAGCGCGGACACCGTCCGCAGTCCGCCGAGCCCGAAGCCGAGGTGCGCGACCACCCAGGCGAGCAGGAAGTGGAGCGGTGCGCCGCCGCGCTCCTCGAGCACGATCTGGAAGAGCTGGTCGAGCGGCTGCCGGCCGACGAAGAGCGCCAGAGTCTCGTCCTCGTGCGGCTGCCAGGCCAGCAGCTGGTGGAAGAGAAACGCTGCCGCCACGGCCGCGATTCCCGCCACGCCGAGCGCGAACGCGTGCCGCTCGAGCAGCGCCGGCAGGGCAAGCCCGGCCGGTCTCGAGTTGGTTGCCTGTGCGCTCTCGCTCATCGTCTGCGTCCCGATTTTCGCCGAAGTACCCTCTGAACCCGCTGCTAGCCTTGTGCGCCATGCCCATCTACGAGTACCGCTGCCCGGACGGGCACACCTTCGAGACGTTCCAGCGTATGTCGGACGCGCCGGCCGAGGTGTGCGAAGTGTGCGGCAAGGGGCCGGTCGAGAAGCTGCTCTATCCGGTCGCGGTGCACTTCAAGGGCTCCGGGTTCTACTCGACGGACTACGGGCGCTCGGGGCGGAAGGGCGCGGGCAAGGACGGCGACTCGGGGTCGGGCTCGTCCGACGGCTCGTCCGAGAGCACGCCCTCCTCGAACGACAAGCCGGCGAAGAGCACGACCGAGACGAAGTCGGCCTCGGCCGATTCGAGCTAGCGGTTTCTGAGGGCGTTCAGCCCGACCAGCAGCACCACGGCGCCGGCCACGGAGAGCAGGAACGGCTTCAGATCCCAGCCGAAGCTGATCTCCTCGTCGAAGACGGCTTCGCCGACGAGGCCGCCGAGCAGCGCACCGAGGACCCCGACGGCGAGCGTGCCGAAGCAGCCGATTCCCTGCCGGCCCGGCGTCAGCGCTCGCGCGACGAGCCCCGCGAGCAGCCCGAAGACGATCCAACCGAGGATTCCCACCGGCCGAACCTAACGCGCGCGACCCTAGCCCGTGCGCGAGCCGATCGACGCAGCCCGCCGCGAGCGGCCGTCCCGGAGGGGGCGGCTGAGGCGCCGAGAGGCCCTGGAACATCCGCACGGTGGCGAAGTTCTCCTCGCCGCCGAGGATCACGGACGCGCCCCCGTCGCTCGAAGCTCTCGCCGCCGAGGCGGCAGTGGAGCGTGCGGCTCGAGTTGGCGCGGAACTTGACCCAGCCCAGCTGCAGCAGCTCTCCGGCGCTGAGGTCGGTCGTCAGCGGCTCGACCAGATCCCCGCCGATGAACGGCAGCTTCACGAACGTGCCGAGGCCGACGAGCTCGTCCGTCATCGCATCGACGACCTCCTGCTGGCGCTCGCCGCGCGTCAGGTCGTTCTCCGACGGATCGAGCCGGTTCTCACGGACGCGCGAGTAGATCAGCGCGCGGCGGCCGTCCATCGTCTGCTCGCCGGGCTCGAAGCGCCAGCCCTCCCACTGCTGGCAGCGCGCGTCCGTCGCGTACGGACAGTCGAACCGGTTCGAGAGGATCGGCTTCGGCACGTCGACGGTCACCCCACCGAGAGCGTCGATGACCGTGCGGAAGTCGTCGAAGTCGACGAGCGCGACGTGGTTCGGCTGCAGCCCGGTCAGGCTACGGATCGTCCGTAGCGCCAGCGCCGGGCCGCCGAGCTGGAAGGCCGCGTTGATCTTGTTCGAGCCGAAGCCCGGGATCTCGACGCGCAGGTCGCGCGGGATCGAGAGGTACGCGATCCGGTGGCGCGCCGGATCGGTGCGGACGAGCAGGATCGAGTCGGAACGGCGCGAGTCGGAGCGGGCCTCGCTGCTGTCGCCGTCGGTGCCGAGCAGCACGATCAGCGTCGGCTTCGAGATCACGAGCCCGTCCTGCGGCGCGAGCCCCGCCACGACGCCCTGCGGCAGGCGGTCGTTCGCCTCCGCGACACCGGAACGGAACGAGAGGTAGCTCGCGACGATCCACACGGTCATGAGTGCGGCGAGGAGCAGGATCGCGAGACCCACGCGGCGGCCCCAGCGCGGGCGACTCGACCTCTTCGCCGCGTCGGGCCGGCGTGCATCCCCTGCCGCCGAGCGGGTCGGGCGGGTCGCAACCGGCACCTTGCCCTTCGTGCGGCCACCCTTGTAGACCCGGTAGGGCTTGTCTCCCTCAGCCATCCGGCCGGGTATGGTAGCCGCGGCCCGTGAGCTCCCAGCTCGTCATCGGCGTCGACCTCGGCGGCACGAAGATCCTGGCCGGGCTGCTCGACCGCGAGGGGGCGGTGCACGACCGCTGCGAGGTGCCGACGCCGACGGGGTCGGAGGAGGAGCTGCTGGCGGGGCTGGAGGCTGCCGTGGCGGAGGTCCTGGTGGACGACGTCGGCGCGATCGGCTGCGGGATCCCGTCCGTGATCGACCGCCGCACGGGCGTCGCGCTCGACTCGACCAACATCCCGCTCGCCGGGGTCTCGCTCGGCGAGCGGCTGACGGAGCGCTTCGGCGTGCCGGCCGGCGTCGAGAACGACGGGAACGCCGCCGCGCTCGCCGAGTGGAAGCAGGGTGCCGGGGTCGGAGCCGACGATCTCGTCGTGCTCACTCTCGGCACCGGGGTCGGCGGCGGCGCGGTGGTCGACGGTGTGCTCCTGCGCGGCTGGCTGGAGCTCGGGCACACCGTCGTCGTGGCGGAAGGGCCGCCGTGCCAGGGCACGTGCACCGGCCGCGGGCACCTCGAGGCGGTCGCGTCCGGCAACGCCGCCGACCGTGCCGCCGACGCACTGTGGGGAGCCGGGTCGACGGCGGAGCAGCTGGTGGAGCGCGCGGAAGCGGACGACCCCCGCGCGCTCGAGGCGCTGGCGTCGATCGGACGGCTCCTCGGCGCCGGGATCGGCTCGCTCGTGAACGTCTTCGGCGCGGAGCTCGTGATCGTCGGCGGGGGCTTCGGAAACGCCGCCGCGGAGTTCCTGTTCGGCCCGGCGCTCGAGGTCGCGAGGCGCGAGGCGCTGCCTCCCGCCCGTGCAGGGCTGCGCATCGTCGGGGCGGAGCTCGGTACGGACGCGGGGCTGATCGGCGCAGGGCTCGTGGCCTTCGCCGAGCTCGACGGCGAGCGGTAGACGATTCGTGCTGGCCGTCTGCGCGACGCCGATCGGCAACCTGGAGGACGTGACCCTGCGCGTGCTGCGCGAGCTCGCCGAGGCCGACGTCGTCCTCTGCGAGGACACGCGGCACACGCGCGGACTGCTGACGCGGCACGGCATCGAAGCACGGCTGCTCAGCTACCACCGCCACAACGAGGCCACGCGGGCGGCGGAGCTCGTGCCGCGCCTCCTCGGCGGCGAGCGGGTCGCGCTCGTCAGCGACGCCGGCCTGCCGGGCGTGAACGACCCGGGTGCGCGGCTGATCGCGGCCGCGCTCGAGGCCGGGGTGGCGGTGACGGTGCTGCCGGGCCCGTCGGCGGTCGAGACGGCTCTCGTCGCGAGCGGTCTCGTCGGCGAGCGCTACCAGTTCGTGGGCTACCTGCCGCGGGGTGCGAAGGCGCTCGGAGCGCTGTGGTCGGAGCTCGCCGCCTGGCCCTATCCCGTGATCGGGTTCGAGTCGCCGAAGCGGCTTCCGGCGACGCTGCGCTCGCTCGCCGCGGCCGCTCCGGAGCGGACCGTCGCCGTGTGCCGCGAGCTGACGAAACGCTTCGAGGAGGTCGAGCGCGGCTCGGCAGCGGAGTTGGCCGAGCGGTTCGCCGAGCCGCCGAAGGGCGAGATCACGCTCGTGCTCGGGCCGGGGGAGGCGCCGGAGGGTCCAGGCGAGGAGGCAGCACTCGGTGCCGTCGGCGAGCTCGTGGCGGCAGGTGTGCCGCGCAGACAGGCGGTCGACGTGGTCGCCCGGCTCACGCGCAACTCTCGTAACACTCTTTACCGGGAATCGTTGCAAAGCGACTGAGGGCCGCCGCTACCGTGGAACGCAGGTTGTCATCCACGCAAACGGAGGCAGGCGCTCATGCGACAGATGCTCGTCGGCGCGGTCGTGCTCGTCACGCTCGTCCTTTCCCCGGCCGCGCTCGGCTGGACGTGGCCGGTCGACGGCCCTGTGCTGCGTCCGTTCTCGGTCGGCACCGATCCGTACGCCGCCGGGCAGCATCGCGGCGTCGACATCGGCGCACCGGCCGGCACCGAGGTGCGCGCGCCCGCCGCCGGTGTCGTCTCCTTCGTGGGCTCTCTGCCACACGGCGGCAGAGCCGTCACGATTCAGACCGCGGACGGGTACTCGGTGACGCTGCTGCAGCTCGCGGAGACGCGCGTCGCGCGAGCCTCAACAGTGACGGAGGGTGCCGTCGTCGGTCGCAGCGGCTCGAGCGCCGATGCCGTGAACACGCAACCACACGTCCACCTCGGCGTGCGGGTGGCTGCCGATCCGGAAGGGTATGTCGACCCGCTCGGGCTGTTGCCCCCGCCGGTGGCCGCGCCCGCTCCGCCGGCTGTACTGCCGCCACCGGTCCAGGCGCCGCCCACGCAGGCCATCGTTGCGGCGCCGCCCGGAGGGTCGCAGCCCGTGCCGGCCGCCACCGAGGAACCCGCTACGCACCCGTCCTTGCCCGCTCCGCAGCCCCAGCCGGCTCTGCAGCCCCAGCCGAATGGGCAGCCGAACCTGCAGCCGAGCGCTCCCGTCGCGAGGAGGACTGCGCCTCCGCCATCCGCCTCGGTTCCGAGAGTGGACGTCGCGACAGCATCCCGGGCCGTCGTGGCCGGATCAACCGAGCCGCTCGTGCACACTCGAAACGTCCGTTCGCAGTCGGCTCCGGTCGCAGTCGCGACCCCGTCTGCGGCGTCTCCCCCCGGGCTCGCTACGCCCACGGTGTCCACCGCGCCGCCCGTACTCCCGCGGTCGCGGTCGCGGCACTCCGGTTCGGCGCCGGCCCAGTCACGCGGAATCGAGTCGTCTCGCCCTGTTCGATCCCGGGCTGCACGCCAACGGGCGTCGGACCTCGCGCCTGCGCCCTCCCGAACGCCGGTATTACGGCTCGAACGGGTCGGGGACAGCCGGATCCCGGGCCGGCACTCGAAGCCGACAGACACCGATCGTCCGAGTGACGGCTTGGTCCGGTGGTGGCTCGGCGCGCCGCTCGCCTTCGCGCTCATCCTCGCGTGGGTGGGCAGCCGGATCGCAAGGAAGCGTGTGCCTATCATCAGTAGCAATGAGCTTCTACGTGACGACACCCATCTACTACGTGAACGACCGGCCGCATATCGGCCACGCGTACACGACGATCGCCGCGGACATTCTCGTGCGGCATCACCGGCAGCGCGGCGAGGAGACCTTCTTCTTGACGGGCGTGGACGAGCATGCGGACAAGGTGGCGCGCGTCGCAGCCGCTCAGGGGCTGGAGCCCAAGGCGTACACAGACCGCATCGTCGTGGCGTGGCAGGAGCTCCCCGAGCTTCTGAACGCGCCCGTCGACTTCTTCATTCGCACGAGCGATGACGGCCACAAGGCATTCGTCCAGGACTTCCTCCAGCGCATCTACGACAACGGCGACATCTACCAGGACGTCTACGCCGGCCTCTACTGCGTCGGGTGCGAAGCCTTCAAGAGCGAGGACGAGCTGGTCGACGGGAAGTGCCCCGACCACCTGGTCGAGCCGGAATGGCTCGAGGAGCGCAACTGGTTCTTCCGGTTGTCGGCCTACGAGGAGCGCCTGCTCGAGCTGTACGAGCGCCGTCCGGACTTCGTCCTGCCCGGCTTCCGCGCCAACGAGGCAAAGGGGTTCATCGCCGGCGGCCTACGCGATTTCTCGATCAGCCGGGCGACGCAGACGTGGGGCATCCCGATTCCCTGGGACACCGATCAGGTCGCCTACGTGTGGGCCGACGCGCTGGTCAACTACCGCAGCGCGCTCGAGTACGCACGTCCAGGCGAGGAGCTGACGCACCTGTGGCCGGACGTCCACCACCTGCTCGGCAAGGACATCCTGCGCTTCCACTGCGTGTACTGGCCCGCGCTCCTCCTCGCGGCGGGCTACGACGTGCCGAAGCAGCTCTTCGTCCACGGCTACCTCAACATCGACGGACGCGGGATCTCGAAGTCGCTCGGCAACGCAGTCGACCCGCGTGAGCTGGTCGCGACGTACGGCGTCGACCCGCTTCGCTTCTGGGTTGCGCGCGCCGTCACGTTCGGGCAGGACGGAGACGTCACCGCCGACAGCTTCCAGGAGCGCTACGAGCGCGAGCTTGGAAACGACCTCGGCAACCTGCTTTCGCGAGTGACCGCCCTGATCGCTCGCTCAGGCGACGGCGAGGTTGTGGCCGTCCCCGACCCGACGAGCTCGCTCGCTGCGGGCGCGGCCACGCTGCAGGCGGACGTGCCCGCCCTGCTCGACCGCTTCGACATCACGAGCGCGCTCGATCTGATCTGGGTCTACGTGCGCAGCCTGAACCGGCACGTGGAGCAGACGAAGCCGTGGGAGCTCGGGAAGGATCCTGCTCGGAAGGATGAGCTCGATCGGGTTCTCTTCGACCTCGCCGACGGGCTGCGCATCGCCGCGGTCGCGCTCTCGGCGTACGTTCCGGGGACGGCCGAGAAGATCCTCGAGGCGCTCGGCCAGCCGCTCGACGTCGCCTGGGAGAACGTCACCTACGGCCGCACGGCCGCCGTGTCCGGGATCGAGGCGGCGGCACCGCTCTTCCCACGGATCGACGCGCCGACACCGGTGTGATCGATACCCACGCGCACCTCGATGCACTCGAGGACGCGGAGGGCGCGATCGAGCGCGCTCGCCACGCAGGTGTGACGCGGATCGTCACGATCGGCACCGGGATCGAGTCGTGCCGGCGTGCGCTCGACCTGACCGCGCACGAGGGAGTGTTCGCCGCGCTCGGGATCGACCCCCACCAAGCCGGTACCGCCGACGCGGAGAGGGTGGACGAGCTCGCCGAGTTGCTCGGCGCCAGCCCGCGTGTCGTCGCGGTCGGCGAAGCGGGGCTCGACTACCACCACGGCACCGACCGGCAGGTCGAACAGCGGCGCCTCTTCGGCGCACAGCTCGGGCTGGCCGCGGCGACCCGCCTCGCGATCGTCGTCCACACGCGCTCCGCGAGCGGCGACACGGCGTCGCTCCTGGCCGAACATCCGGGCACGGTCGTCATGCATTGCTTCTCGGAGCCGGAGCTGCTGGCTGCCGGGCTCGAGCGCGGCTGGTACTTCTCGTTCGCCGGGAACGTGACGTACCCGAAGGCTCACGAGCTGCGCGAGGCGGCCGCGGCGGTGCCCGCAGACCGAATCCTCGCCGAGACCGACAGCCCGTATCTCGCGCCCCAACCCCTTCGCGGCCGGTCCAACGAGCCCGCGCATGTCGTCCACACCGTGGCGGCGCTCGCTGCTGCGCGCGGCGACGATCCCGACGAGCTCGCCGCCCGAATCGACGCCAACGCCGCCGCGGCCTTCGGCCTGCCGTGATCGCCCCCAAGAAGGAGCTCGGCCAGCACTTTCTCGTCGACGAGAACATCCTCGGCGTGATCGCTCGCCTAGCCGAGCTTGGCCCCGACGACGTCGCGCTCGAGGTCGGGCCAGGGCTCGGAGTCCTGACCCGCACGCTTGCGGATCGCGTTGGGCACGTGCACGCAGTCGAGCTCGACCGCTCGCTCGCACCCTGGCTCGCGGAGCTCGAGTCGCGCCCGAACGTCGATCTCCACTGGGGCGACGCGCTCCGACTCGATCTCGCCGCGCTGAGCCCCCAGCCGACGAAGCTCGTCGCCAACCTCCCCTACAACATCGCCACGCCGATCGTCGCCGAGAGCCTCGCCGGGCTGCCGTCGCTCGAGCTCTGGTGCGTGATGGTGCAGCGTGAGGTCGCCGATCGCTTCTTCGCCGGGCCGTCGACGAAGGCGTACGGAGCGGTGTCGGTGCTCGTCCAGCTGGCTGCGCGCCGCACCGGCCTCCATCCGGTCTCTCGCACGGTCTTCCGCCCGCCGCCGAACGTCGACTCGGCGCTCGTCGCCTTTCGCCGCCTGCCGCTGCCGGCGGAGTTCGCGCAGGTGAAGCGGATCGTCGAGGGGGCGTTCTCACACCGCCGCAAGACGCTCCCGAACTCACTGCAGCTCGCCGGCGCCGCCACGCGTGAGCAGGGCGCCGCGGCGCTGGCGTCGATCGGGCGCTCCGCGAGTACGCGCGCCGAGGAGCTTGCCCCCGACGAGTTCGTCGCCCTGACCGAGGCTTTGTGAGACGTGCGGCCGCTCCCGCGAAGCTGAACCTCGCACTGGTCGTAGGCCCGACACGACCGGACGGGAAACACGAGGTCGCGACCGTGCTCCAGCGAATCGACCTCGGCGACCGCGTCGCGCTTGCGGACGCATCCTCACTCGTCGTCGAGGGATTCGCGGGCGACACGCTCGTCCGGCGCGCGCTCGAGCAGCTCGCCCGGGCGGCCGGGGTGGAGCCGTGCTGGCGCGCCGTCATCACGAAGCGGGTTCCCGTGGCGGCCGGCCTCGGGGGTGGCAGCTCCGACGCGGCGACCGCCCTTCGGCTCGCCAACGAGTCGCTCGCAGCGCCACTCGAGCCGGCCGCGCTGCATGCGCTCGCGGCCGAGCTCGGGGCCGATGTGCCGTTCTTCCTCGCCGACGGCCCACAGCTCGGTCGCGGGGAGGGCTCCGAGCTCGAGCCGCTGGGCCTGCCGCAGGACTACTGGGTGCTGGTCGTGTTACCGCACGGCGCCGTGAAGGAGTCCACTGCGGAGGTCTATCGCCGGTTCGACGCACGGGCCGGCGCCGCCGGCTGGGAGGCGCGTCTCGCCCGGCTCGTGCAGGCGCTGGGGGCCGTCCGACGCCCGCGCGACCTGGCTGGCCTGCCCGCGAACGACCTCGCGAGCTCGCCGCTCGCCGCGGAGCTGCGAGGGCTGGGTGCCTTCAGGGCCGACGTCTCCGGCGCTGGGCCTGCGGTCTACGGGCTCTTCCATCATCGGCGCACCGCCGAAGCCGCAAGCCGAGCGCTGTCGAGTCGCGGCCGAACCTGGATCACCGTCCCTGTGTGGTACGGCTGACCGTCGGCGGCTAGATTCTCCGCGTGGAGCATTCGACGCCGATCGAGCACGGCCAGGGGCGCTTCGGCACGCTCCTGCGGGAGCGGCGGTGGCAGCTCGTGCTCGGAATCGTGCTGCTCGAGGGCATCCTGGTGCTGTTCGACGCAATCCCGTGGTGGACGGTGCTCGTCCTCGCCGCTGCCGCGATCGCATTGTATGTCGGCGTCGGCCGCGGCCACGGGAGCATGGCGCTGCGCGAGGGCAGCTGGATCGCCGCGGTCTCGCAGGTCGTGGTCGTGCTCGTTCCCGTCCTCGCCTTGGTCGTGACCGCTGTTGCCGTCGTGGCACTTGTGCTGGTCGCGGTCGCGGTGCTCGCGCTCCTGCTGCTCGACCGCCGCTGACGCGGCGCGCGCCTACACTGAGTCGATCACTGGGGCGTAGCCAAGCGGTAAGGCAGCGGGTTTTGGTCCCGCGATCCCAGGTTCGAATCCTGGCGCCCCAGCTCCTCTTCTACTCGCGCACGAGCCTGATCCACGTGAGGTAGCCGAAGTAGTCACTGGAGAGGCTGTTCTTCGACGCGGTGCGGATCTTCACGGTGTGAATCCCCGTCGAGGCAACGCTCACACCGGAGAAGGTCGCGACCCGGTTGTAGCCGATCCCGTCCACCTGCGGGCGGAAAGCGTCGATCGCCGGCGCGAGATCGTCGCCGCCGAGTGACAGCGTCATGATTCCGGCATCCGAGCTCTCCACGTAGACGACGTCGATTGTCCAGGTTCCCGCCTGGAGCGGCACCTTCCACTCCAGGTAGCTCTCGCTCGTGCCCGTTGGGAATGAGGAGCGGTAGCCGTTGAACCACGAGCTGCCGTTGAGCTGAACCCGGTCCCACAGATGGGAACCGCTCGGTCGAAGAATCGGGTTGATGTCGACGATCGGCGAGTAGGCGGCGGCTGATCCCGCAGGCCCGTCGTCCCCCTTCTCGCCCTTGTCTCCCTTGTCTCCCTTTTCCCCCTTCTCCCCGGCGGCGCCAGGAGTGCCGGCGGCACCGGGGTCGCCCTTCTCACCCTTCTCTCCGGGGGTCCCGGCGGCGCCCGCGCTGCCGGTCTCGCCCTTGTCGCCCTTCGCGCCGGGAGCTCCGGCGCTTCCGGTCTCGCCCTTCGCGCCGGTGGCGCCGGTGTCACCCTTGTCGCCCTTGGCACCGGGAGCTCCGGCGCTTCCGGTCTCGCCCTTCGCGCCGGTGGCGCCGGTGTCACCCTTGTCGCCCTTGGCACCGGGAGCTCCGGCGCTTCCGGTCTCGCCCTTCGCGCCGGTGGCGCCGGTGTCACCCTTGTCGCCCTTGGCGCCGGGAGGCCCAGCGCTTCCGGTCTCGCCCTTCGCTCCGGGAGCTCCGTCCGCGCCCGCTTCGCCTGGAGCACCCTTCTCGCCCTGCGGCCCGGGCGCACCGTTCATGCCGTGAAGCCCCGGCAGTCCCTGAAGTCCCTGAAGTCCTGTAGCGCCTCGAGGTCCTACGGCTCCCGTCTCGCCCTTCGGGCCTGCTGGCCCAGCCTGTCCCTGTGGGCCGGCGGCGCCCACCGGGCCTCTCGGTCCGGTAGCGCCTCTGGCGCCTGAGGGTAGGACGGATCGAGGGAACCTTGCGTTCGCATCGAGTGCGAGCAGGACGCCGGCACGGGGCGTGCGAGACGCATCGATGCCATCGACCTTGTCCGCGTTCCCTGCCCGTTTGGCGAAGTCCACGAGCGTCCCGGCTACCGCTGGTCCCCCGGCGGCGAGCGCCCCTACGACTGCTGCGACGGCGATTGTCTCGAGGTGTTGTCGTACGCGCGCGCGGATCATGTCCCCCTCCTTCGTGCTTCTGGCGGCCTGCTCAGCAACTACTGGGCATTGCTTACAACCTAGAACCGCATAGGGCCAGAAAGAGCTGGCCGAACGGGGGGAATACGGCTAGGTCGCGTGCGACGCTAAGGTCTCGCGGACGATGGCGGCACCGAGCCTCGCAGCAGTCGTGATGGCCGGGGGCCTCGGTACGCGCATGCGCTCTGCGGTGCCCAAGCACCTCCATCCGATCCTCGGACGCCGCATGGTCGACTGGGTGGTCGAGGCGGCGCGGCCGCTTGAGCCGGCGCGCCTCGTCGTCGTCGCCTCGCCCGAGACCCGCGACGAGTTCGGCGGCGTCGAGGTCGCCGTACAGGAGCGGGCGCTCGGAACGGGCGACGCGATCGGCGCCGCCCGTCCCTCGCTCGAGGGTTCGGTGGACGAGATCCTCGTCCTCTCGGGCGACACGCCCCTGCTGACCTCGTCACTGCTCGCCGCGCTCGTCGAGTCTCACCGCAACTCAGGCGCCGGAGCCACTGTGCTCACCTTCGAGCCGCCCGAGCTCCGGTCGTACGGACGGGTTCTGCGCGGCGACGACGGCCAGGTGCGCGCGATCGTCGAGGCGGGCGATGCGACACCGGACGAGCTGGCCGTCCGGGAGTGCAACTCGTCGATCTACCTCTTCCGGGCAGAGCTGCTCTGGCCCGCCCTTGACCGCCTCCGGCCTGCGAACGCGCAGGGCGAGCTGTATCTGACCGACGCCGTCCGCGACCTCGTCGAGAGCGGTGCGAGCGTGGGCGCTCACGCTGCCGGCGATCCGGCCGAGACGGAAGGCGTCAACACCCGCGTCGAGCTCGCAGCGGCCGCTGCCCTGCTTCGCGAGCGCATCAACCGCGGGCACATGTTGGCCGGAGCCGCGATCGTCGATCCAGCCTCGACCTGGATCGAGGCGGACGTCGAGCTCGAGCCGGACTCCGTCGTGCAGCCGTTCACGGTTCTCCGCGGCCGGACGCGCGTCGCCGCCGGCGCCGAGGTGGGGCCGCACGCGGTCGCGATCGACTCGTCGATCGGCGCGGGCGCGATCGTCGGTCCCTTCTGTTACCTTCGCCCCGGCACGGTTCTCGACGCCGGCGCGAAAGCCGGCACGTTCGTCGAGATCAAGAACTCGCACATCGGAGCGCGCACCAAGGTGCCACATCTCTCCTACATCGGCGACGCTGACATCGGCGAGGATTCGAACATCGCTGCGAGCAACGTGACGGTGAACTTCCCGCACGAGCCCGGCCGGCCGAAGGGCCGGACGACGATCGGGCGCAACGTCAGGACCGGAGTCGACAATGCGTTCGTCGCACCCGTGACGATCGGAGATGATGCGTGGATCGGCGCCGGATCGGTGATCACCGAGGACGTTCCTCCCAACGCGCTGGCGATCGCTCGCGCGCGCCAGGTGACGAAGGAAGGACGCGGTGGAAAGCGGAACGATTGAGCAAACGCTGCCCGGCCTCGAGAGCCCACTCGGACAGTCGCCGATGAGTGTCGGCCGCGCGATCCCGATGGCGCCGCAGAAGCGCCTGATGCTGTTCGCCGGGAAGTCGAATCCCAACCTCGCGCTGAAGATCGCCGACCAGCTCGGAATCGAGCTCGGCGCCGTGACGCTCAAGGAGTTCGCGGACGGGGAGACGTACTGCCGCTACGAGGAATCGATCCGCGGAGCCGACATGTTCATCGTCCAGACGGGCGTCAAGCCGGTTGCGGACAGCCTGATGGAGCTCCTGATCATGGTGAACGCTGCGAGGCTCGCATCCGCGAAGCGGATCACGGCGGTGATTCCCTGGTTCTTCTACGCGCGCCAGGACAAGAAGTCGAAGCCGCGCGAGCCGATCACCGCGCGCCTCGTCGCCGACCTGCTCGAGACCGCGGGCGCCGACCGCGTGCTGACGATGGACCTCCATGCGGGCCAGGTGCAGGGCTTCTTCCGCATCCCCGTCGACCACATGACCGCGGTGCCGATGTTCGCCCAGTACGTCCGCGACCTCGGCATCGAAGGCGAGGTCGTCGCCGTCGCGCCCGACACGGGCCGCGCCAAGCTCGCGGGCAAGTTCGCGGACATGATCGGTGGCGGCCTGGTCGTCCTGAACAAGGAGCGGCCCGCGCACAACGAGGCGCGCGTGGCCGGGGTGATCGGCGACGTCGACGGCAAGGTCGCCGTGATGACCGACGACATCATCGACACCGGCGGAACGCTCTGTGCGGGCGCCGAGGCGCTGAAGGAGGCGGGCGCGACGAAGGTCTACGCCTGCGCCACGCACGCGCTCTTCAATCCGCCTGCGCTCGAGCGGATCGCGGCGAGCGTGTTCGACCGCGTCATCGTCACCGACACCGTCCCGGTCGATCCGCTGACGAAGCCGGACAACGTCGAGGTGCTCTCCGTGTCCGGGATCCTGGCCGAGACGATCCGCAACGTCTTCTCGGACGACTCGGTCTCCGCGATCTTCGCGGGCGAGAACCAGCTCTTCTAGCGTCGTCGACTCAACTCTCCTGGACCTTCGCGAGGAAGTGACGCAGGTGGTCGGCCACGCGAGACGTCGAGGTCGCTCCGGCCGACATCGTCTTCCACGAGGCGCTCGAGATCGAGCTCGGCGGCGTCTCCGTCCGAGTTCTGCATGTCGGCGGCGACCACTGCGCCGAGTCGAGCGTGATGTTCGTCGAGCCGGACCGCGTGCTCTTCCTGGGGGACTGCCTGTACGCCTCACCGGCGGGCGTCCTGACGGCCGAGTCGGCGTTCCCGCTGCACGAGGCAGTTCTCGGGTTCGGCGCCGAGCTGTACGTCGAGGGCCACAGCGCGTCGGTCCTCACACCGCCGGACATCGAAGGCCTGATCGAGAAAGCGAGACTCGCGGAGAAGGCTATCCGAGATGGCTCGGCGATCGCAGCGCCCGACGAGGACACGGAGTACTTCGTCCAGGCGTTCGCCGGGCGCGAGGCCGAGAACTGATCGAGGTCGAGCGGCGGTTGGCGACCGGGCGGCCGGGAACGGCGTGTGATGTTTCCGCGCAAGCTCCTCTTCCTCGCGTACCTCGTGATCGGTGTCGTCGTGGCGGCCTCCAAGGACTACCTCGAGAACCTCGACACGGTGCGCCGGCTCGCCTCCGCCGTGCTCGCAATCGCGCTCTGGCCGCTCCTCTTCCTCGGCATCGACCTGCGCATCAACTGAGGCTGCACGGCGGCTTCGGCTACAATCGGCGGCCGTGTCCGGCGACAGATTTCGACTCGAGGTGAAGGAACGCGAGCTGCTCGGCTCCCCCGAGTCGCGACGCCTGCGCAAGCGGGGGCTCGTTCCCGGCGTCCTCTACGGCAAGTCGAGCACCCGCGCGATCGTGATCGAGGAGCGCTCGCTGCGAGCCGCCCTCAACACCGACTCGGGCCTGCACGCGGTGCTGGACGTCGTCGTCGAAGGCCAGTCGACGGCGCACGCGTCGATCCTCAAGGACTACCAGCGCGACCCGATCCGCGGCCACGTCGCACACGTCGACCTCCAGGAAGTGCGGCTCGACCAGCCGATCCAGGCGACCGTGCAGCTGCACGTCATCGGCACCGAGGACGCGCCGGGAGTGCGCGAGGGCGGCGTCATGTCTCAGCCCACGACGGCGATCAACGTCGAGGCGCTGCCGATGGAGATCCCCGAGTCGATCGAGGTCGACGTCAGCGCGATGGAGATGGGCGACACGCTGCGCCTCGAAGACGTCGCCGCCCGCGAGGGCGTCAAGTTCCTCGACGACCCGCACGAGACGGTCATCGCCACGGTCTCCGCGCCGATGCGCGAGGAGGAGCTCGAGGCCGCGGTCGACGAGCTGGCCGGCGAGGTCGAGGAGGGCGAGGAGGCTCCGGAGGCGGCTGCCGAGAGGCCGAGGCCGAGGCCGCGCCCGAAGCCGGCGACGCCGGCGAGCCCTCCACCGACGAAGGCTAGTCCTTGAAGCTCTTCCGTCGAGGCGAGCGGGCCTCGACGCTCGACCTCCTCGTCGTCGGTCTCGGCAACCCCGGCCGCGAGCACGCGCGCGACCGGCACAACGTCGGCTGGATGGTCGCCGACGAGCTCGCCGGCCGGCACGACGGCTCGTACCGCTCGAAGTTCTCCGGCCGGCTCGCGGAAGTGCGCTTCGACGGACTGAAGCTGGCCGTCCTGAAGCCGGAGACGTACATGAACCTCTCCGGCCAGTCGCTCTCGGCCGCCGCGCGCTTCTTCAAGGTCGCGCCGGAGTCGATCGCCGTCGTCCACGACGAGGTCGACCTCGAGACCGGCCGGCTGCAGGTTCGCCTCGGCGGCGGGCTCGCGGGCCACAACGGCCTTCGCTCGATCAGGCAGGCGCTCGGCTCCGCCGAGTTCCTCCGCGTGCGCGTCGGCGTCGGCCGTCCGGGACGCGGCGACCGACGGCCCGTGGCCGACTACGTCCTGTCGCCGTTCGCACCGGAGGACGACGGGGAGGCGCTCGTGAGCCGCGCCGCCGACGCCGTGGAGACGCTGGCTCGCGACGGGCTCGACGAGGCGCAGCGCCGCTTCAACTAGATGATCGAGCTTCCCTTCGCCGATCCCGGGAAGCCGGAGGTGCGCTCCCCGGCGCGCCTGCTCGTCTGGGTCGGTCGGCAGCAGCTCGGCACGCTCTTCGCCGGCGTCCTCTTCGGCGTCCTCTGGATGGTCGCCCAGGCGCTGATGCCGTTTGCGCTCGGCCGCGCGGTGGAGGAGGGCATCGTCGACGAGGACGCCGGCGCGCTCGCGCTGTGGGCGGGCGTCCTGCTCGGCCTCGGCGCGCTCCAGGCCGCGGCCGGCGTGATGCGACACCGGTTCGCCGTCGCCAACTGGCTGCAGGCGTCGTTCCGGCTGGCGCAGGTGGTCGGACACCATGCGGCGCGATCCGGCCCGGCCGTGCGCGCTCGGCTCTCGACCGGCGAGGTCGTCGCCACGGTCTCGAACGACGCGATGCGCGCCGGCGGCGCCTTCGACATCACGGCGCGACTGGCCGGCGCGATCGTCTCGTACGTCGTCGTGGCGATCATCCTGCTCACCTCGTCGGTCGCGCTCGGGCTGATCGTCCTCGTCGGCGTGCCGGTGCTCGTGCTCACGCTCGGCACGGTGATCCCGCCGCTCCAGGCCCGGCAGGCGGAGCAGCGGGAAGAGGTCGGCCGGCTGACCGCGCTCGGCGCCGACACCGCCGCCGGCCTGCGAGTCCTGCGCGGGATCGGGGGCGAGCAGTCCTTCCTCGATCGCTACCGCCACCGCTCGCAGCAGGTGCGTCACGCCGGCGTCCGTGTCGCCGTCCCGCAGTCCACCCTCGACGCCGCGCAGGTGCTCGTCCCCGGCCTGTTCGTCGTTCTCGTCACCTGGATCGGGGCTCGGTTCGCGCTCTCCGGCCGGATCGGCGTGGGCGAGCTCGTCGCCTTCTACGGTTACGCCGTCTTCCTCGTGATCCCGCTCCGCACCGCGGCCGAGGCCGTGGACAAGATCACGCGCGCGCTCGTCGGCGCACGGCGGATGCTCGGCGTGCTCGAGGTGGAGCGCCAGGTCGCCGAGCCGGCGGCGCCGGCTCACGAGCCGCCGGCGGGAGTCGCGCTGGTGGACGAGCGCTCTGGCCTCGTCGTCGAGCCCGGTCTCCTGACGTGCCTCGTTGCCGCCGTGCCCGACGAAGCGGTCGCGGTGGCCGACCGGCTGGGCCGGTTCGGCGACGACGACGGAGTCACGCTGGGAGCTGTCCGCCTCGCCGACCTGCCCGTCGAGGCGGTGCGGCGCCGGATCGTCGTCAGCGAGGCCGACCCGCTTCTCTTCTCGGGCACGCTCCGGCGCGAGCTCGACCCCTGGGAGCGCGCGCCGGACGACGAGATCCTCGCCGCGGTCTCGGTCGCGAACGCGGAGGACGTGCTCGAGGCGCTTCCGGCCAGGCTCGACGCCGCAGTCGACGAGCGCGGCCGTTCCTTCTCCGGCGGGCAACGGCAGCGGCTCGTACTCGCACGGGCGTTGCTCTCCCGCGCGGAGACGCTGGTTCTCGTCGAGCCGACGAGTGCCGTCGACGCGCACACCGAGGCTCGGATCGCGGTGCGTCTGCGCGAGGCGCGTCGCGGCCGCACGACCGTCGTCGTGACGACGAGCCCGCTCGTCCTCGACCAGGCCGAGCGCGTCGTCCTGCTCGAAGAGGGCCGAGTCGTCGCGCAAGGCAGCCACCGCGAGCTCCTGCGCTCGAGCGCGAGCTACCGAGACACGGTGACCCGCGGAGAAGAGGAGTGACGGAGCTGCTTCCAATCGCCGACGGGCCGGAGCTCCGCGCCCAAGCCGCGCTGCTCGGCCGCCGGCACCGACGCGGCCTTCTCGGAGTCATCGGGCTGCATGCGCTGGCCGCGACGGCCGGGCTCGCGGGCCCGCCGATCCTCGGCGCGCTCGTGCAGTCGGTGCAGGACGGGACGACGCGATCGCACGTCGACACGCTCGTGCTCGTCCTGGCCGGCTTCCTCGTCGCGCAGACGATCCTGACGTGGTTCGCGCGGCGTGCCTCGTTCGTCCTCTCCGAGCAGATGTTCGCCGAGCTGCGGGAGGACTTCATGCGCCGCGTGCTCGCGCTGCCGCTCTCGACCGTCGAGCGCGCCGGCACCGGCGACCTCGTCTCGCGTACGACCTCCGACGTCGACTCGCTCGCGCGGACGATCCGCTTCGCCGTGCCGGAGACCCTGATCGCGGCGGTCACGACCGTGCTCACGGTCGCCGCGGCCGTCTGGGTCAACCCGCTGGCCGCCATCCCGTGCATCTCCGGCGTGCCCGCGATCTGGTTCGGCACCCGCTGGTACCTGAAGCGGGCACCGGCCGGCTACCTCTGGGAGCGCGCCGCCTACGCGACGCTCACGGGCACCGTCGGCGAGACGGTCGACGGCGGTCGTACGGTCGAGGCGCTCGGGCTGCGCGAGGAGCGGGTGGGGCGGATCGACGCCGACCTCGCCGAGGCCTACCGGGCCGAGCGGCGCACGCTCTACCTGCGCACGATCTGGTTTCCGACCGCGGAGTTCGCCTACGTGCTCCCGGTGGCGGCCTCGCTGCTGTGGGGCGGCTGGCTCGTCTCGACGGGGCACGCATCGATCGGCGAGGTGACCGCGGTCGCGCTCTACGTCGTCATGCTCGCCGACCCCGTCGACCGCTTGATCTCGTGGCTCGACGAGATCCAGGTCGGCGCGGCCTCGTTCGCGCGGCTCGTCGGGATCGCGCGGGTGCCGGCCGATCGCACCGAGTCGGGCGAGCAGCCGTCCGGCGACCGGCTCCGGGCCGAGGACGTGCGCTACGCGTACGTGCCCGGGCGGGACGTGCTGCACGGGATCGACCTCGACCTGGAGCCGGGCGAGCGTGTGGCCGTCGTCGGCCCTTCCGGCGCCGGCAAGTCGACGCTCGGGCGCCTGCTCGCCGGGATCCACCCGGCTCGCACCGGCCGCGTCGAGGTGGGCGGCGTCAGCCTCGTCGACCTGCCGCTCGAGTCGCTCCGCCGTGAGGTGGCGCTCGTCACGCAGGAGCAGCACGTCTTCGTGGGCACCGTCGCGGAGAATCTGCGGCTCGCCCGTCCGGGGGCGTCCGACGAGCAGCTGGCCGCGGCGCTCGACGCGGTCGACGCGCTCGAGTGGGCGGAAGCGCTGCCCGACGGGCTCGAGACCGTCGTCGGCGCGGGAGGCTTCCCGCTCACCCCGCCGCAGGCCCAGCAGGTGGCGCTGGCGCGTCTCGTCCTGGCCGACCCGCACACGCTCGTGCTCGACGAGGCGACGTCGCTGCTCGATCCGCGTGCCGCGCGTCACCTCGAGCGCTCGCTCGGATCCGTGCTGCATGGCCGGACGGTGGTCGCGATCGCGCACCGGCTGCACACCGCGCACGACGCGGACCGTGTCGCCGTCGTCGAGGACGGCCTGCTCCAGGAGCTCGGCACGCACGACGAGCTCGTGGCGCGGGACGGCTCGTACGCCGCGCTCTGGAGCTCCTGGCACAGCAGACGTTAGGGGCGCCAGGCGGCGCCGCTGAGATCGGCGAGCTCGTGCGAGAGCCGACGCGGCGGCCCTTCCATGCCGACGAGGAAAAGCTCGAATCGCGCCGAGCCGTTGAAGGCCGGGCGCGTGTGGTGGCCGACGAAACCCGCGAAGAGAAGCCGGTCACCGCTCGGCGACCATGCGAGTGGCTCGCCTGCCCGCCGTACGAGTCGGCGGGAGCCCGAGGGCTCGACCAGCAGCAGTCCGTCGCGCGTGCCGAGTGCGAGGCGGGTTCCGTCGGGCGCCCAGAGCGGTGCTCGAAACCCTCCCCGGACCGGACCCAGGTCGGTCGCCTCGCCACTGTTTGGAGCGGTCAGTCGGAGTCGTCCGCCCGCGACGTATGCGATCTGTTCGCCGGCCGGAGACCACGAGGCGCGTGTCCCTGCGACGAGCGGCGTGCTCTCGCCTGCTGAGACCCGGACGATGCGAATCCGGCCGTCTTGTTCGAAGACTATCCGCGTCGAGTCGGGCGACCAGGACGGGTTGACCGACCGGCCACGGCTCAAGCGCCGCTCGACCCGTGTCGCGACGTCGACCACGACGAGCCCGAACTCGCTCTCGTCGCTGATGGATCCGCGTTCGAGCGCGATCGCCCGTCCGTCGGGCGACCACGTCGGGTTGCGCACGAACGCCGGTGACAGTTCGCCGAGGTCGCGTCCCGTCGCCGACACGAGGCGGACGCTCGATTCGGCTGGCTGACCGCAGCCGCCGCCGTGAGTGATCGGGTGGCCGCTCTCGTACGCGATCGTGCGTCCGTCGGGTGACCAAGCGGGACTCGCCTCCCACGCGCGGGTGGTCGTGACCCGGCGCACGAACCGCCCGTCAGCGCTCGCCAGCCAGAGGTCGGCGTCGTTCTGGCCGCCGCCTCCGTAGCTGTGAACCAGTCGCCGGCCGTCGACCCATCCAAGCGCTTCGATGCGAGCGTCGCAATTGTAGAGCGAAGGGAGTCGCGCGACGACACGGGCCTTACCGCCGGGTTGTTCGACGACGATCCCCCGCGCTGACGCTCCCGCGAGGGCTCCCGTCGGCGACCAGATGAGGGCGGAGGGGTCACGCGGACGCCTCGTCTTCCCGTCCAGGCCGACGACGATCGGCCGCCCTTGTTCGTCGCGTGCGAGTAGAGCGCGCCCGTGCGGCGCCCAAGAACCGCCGGCGAGCGTCCGCGAGAGCAAGCGGATGCGTCCGCGGCCGTCGACGAGCGATATCCCGCGAGGCCGCAGCTCGACCGCGAACTGGCCCCCGTCGGGACTCCAGCTGCCGCCGAAGCCGCGGACGCGCGCGAAACGGCGACCCGCCGGATCGAGGAGATCGATCGTCTCGTTGTGCCGGACTGCGAGGTGGCCGCGTGGCGACGCCGCTACGAGGGCCCCCTGCCGGCGCGCGACAGCATGGCCGTCCGGCGCGTAGATGACGAAGGCGTCGGAGAGCGGCACGGCGAGGCGGTTGCCGGGGAGCCAGGTGGGCTGGAGGCCGCCATGTCGGTGGAGGAGCGTCCGGCCCTCGGTCGTGACGATGCCGACGCCGTGGCCCGTCATGCCGCCGCTCCATTCATACGCAATCGCGTCGCCGTCCGGACGCCAGGTGAGACGCGAGAGCCATGGCGTCTCGTTGCGGCCAAGCGAGCGGGAGATGCGCCTCGCAAGTCCGCCCGCCGACGACACGACCCAGATCGCGTCCCCGCCGCTCCGGTCGCTGACGAAGGCGATCCGACGCCCGTCGGGCGAGGCAACCGGAAGCCGGTCGCTCGCCGGATGGCGGGTGAGATTGCGGCTCGTCGCGGAGACGGCATCAGTGATGAAGACGTCGTCGTGGAAGGGAGCGGTCGAGCGCGTCGTTGCCACGACGATCGGCGTTTCGGCGGGCACCGCCGCCCGCGTCACGGCGACGACGAGAAGCGGCACGAGCAACGCGGTGATCGCGAGTTTCCGAGTGGTCATCGGCAATCGTGGCCCCGACCTCGGCGTGGTCCGTCAGCGGCGACTCCGACGAGCGCCTTCGTGCGCCGAGCTTGGCAGAACGCTTCGCCGATTACAATGACCGCCGCGGAACCGCCGGTTCCGCCTTCTCCCCATGGACCGTCCTGTTCTCCACGCCTTCGTCCGCGAGCTGCTCGCCCACGAGCGGCTGCAGGCGTATCGCCGCCGCGCTGCCGGCGCGTGCCCGCGTGTCCGAGCCCGTGCTCCCGCTCCTGCTCGCCGCGCTGCACGAGCAGCTGGAGCGAGGGATCGTCTGCCTGCTGCCCGAGGACGCCGACGCCCGCGACGCGGCCGAGGCGGCGGGCTGGTTCCTCGGGCCGGAGCGCGTCGCGCTGCTTCCGGGCCGCGGTGTGCGCTGGGGCTCGGGGCTCGAGCCGCCGCCGCACCTCGTCGGCGAGCGCGCGCGCGCGCTCGAGGTGCTCGCGGCCGGCGGGCTCGTCTGCGCCTCGGCTGCCGCGGTGGCCGAGGGAGTCCCGCCGGCGGTCGAGCGTCCCGGCTCGGTGCGGCTCGAGGTCGGCTCCGAGCCCGGGGTCGGCGGGCTGGCCGAGGAGCTCGCGCTGGCGGGCTACGAGCGTGTCGACCGGGCGGAGGAGCGCGGCCAGTTCGCCGTGCGCGGCGGCATCGTCGACGTCTTCCCGACCACCGGCCGCGAGCCGCTCCGCGTCGAGTTCTTCGGCGACGAGATCGAAGGCGTGCGCGTCTTCTCGCCGTTCACGCAGCGCGCCCTGCACCCGGTCGACGACGCCGTCGTCCATCCCGCGGCCGAGCGGAAGTTCGAGCCTAGTGACACGGTGTCACTAGGCTCGTCATGGGCCGACGACGACGAGCCGGCTGTGATCCCCACCGACCTCGTGCCCGTCCTCGGACCGGGTGCCCGACTTCGTCTGGGAGCCCGACGAGGTGCGTCGCGTCTGGTCGGAGGAGGGGCTCGAGGCGATCTCGCTCGCGGGCGCGTCCGGAGCTCGATCCCTTCCCGCAGTCGCAGCCGTTCGCCTTCGAGGCGCAACGCCCGGCGATCGCCGCGCGCGGCCTGGCCGAGGCCGAGCAGGAGCTCGACGGGTTCGTCCGCGGCGGCAACCGCGTGGTGGTCGCCTTCCCGCACACCGGTGAGGCGCTGCGGACGCAGAACCTGCTGAAGCGGGTCGACGTGGAGCTGCTCGAGCCGGCACAGGAGCTCTCGACCGATCCCGAGCTCCGCTTCGTCGTCGCGCCCGCCCGCCGCGGCTTCGTCTGGCGCGAGCTGGGCCTCGTGCTCCTGCCCGACACGCAGGTCTTCCGCAAGCGCCCGCCGCGTACCGACCAGCGGCTCGGCCGCGCGCTGGCCTCGTTCGCCGACCTGCGCACCGGCGACTTCGTCGTCCACGAGGATCACGGCGTCGGCAAGCTGCTCGGCTTCGAGACGAAGGACGTCGGCGGCGTCACGCGCGACTACCTGTTCCTCGCGTTCCGGGGCGAGGACCGGCTCTACATCCCGCACGAGCAGCTGGGCAAGGTCTCGAAGTACATCGGGGCCGACGCGAGTGCGCCCGCCCTATCGAAGCTCGGCGGCAAGGCGTGGCAGAACCTGAAGGCGCGCGCTCGCGAGTCGGTGCGCGAGCTGGCCGGCGAGCTGATCGCGCTCTATGCGCAGCGCCAGCAGGCTCCGGGGCTCGCCTACGACCTCGGCAACGAGTGGCTCGAGCGGCTCGAGACCGAGTTCCCCTACCGGGAGACCGAGGACCAGGCGCGGGCGATCGAGGCGGTGAAGGAGGATCTCGAGGCGCCGCGGCCGATGGATCGCCTCGTCTGCGGCGACGTCGGCTTCGGCAAGACGGAGGTCGCCGTGCGCGCCGCGTTCGCCGCTGCGGTGAACGGCAAGCAGGTGCTCTTCCTCTGCCCGACGACGATCCTGGCCGAGCAGCACTGGAACACGTTCCGCAACCGCTACCGCGACTTCCCGGTCCGTGTCGAGATGGTCTCGCGCTTCCGCTCGGCGGCCGAGACGAAGCAGGTGCTGAAGGACTTCGCCGAGGGCAAGGTCGACGTGCTGATCGGCACCCACCGCGTGCTCAGCCGCGACGTGATCCCGAAGGATCTCGGTCTCGTGATCCTCGACGAGGAGCAGCGCTTCGGCGTCGCGCAGAAGGAGCTGATCCGCTCGCTCCGGCTGGAGGTGGACGTGCTCGCGCTGTCCGCGACACCGATCCCGCGCACGCTGCACATGTCGCTCGTCCGGCCTGCGCGACATCTCGATCATCGAGACCCCGCCCGAGGGTCGCCGCCCGATCCGCACGACCGTGGGGGAGTACGACGAGGAGCTGATCCGCACGGCGCTCGAGCGCGAGATCGCTCGCGGCGGACAGGCCTTCTACCTGCACAACCGGGTCGAGTCGATCGAGGAGGCGGCCGAGAAGCTCTCGCAGCTCTGCCCGAAGCTGCGCTTCATCGTCGCCCACGGGAAGATGCCCGAGCGGCAGCTGGAGGAGAAGATGCACGCCTTCCTCGCCGGCGACGCCGACGTGCTCGTCTCGACGACGATCATCGAGTCGGGGATCGACATTCCGCAGGCGAACACGCTGATCGTCGAGCGCGCCGACATGCTCGGGCTCTCGCAGCTCTACCAGATCCGCGGGCGCGTCGGCCGCTCCGACGTGACCGCGCATGCCTACCTCTTCTATCCCGATGCGAGCGAGCTGACGCCGGAGGCGCGCGCTCGGCTCTCGACGCTCGCCGACCACACCGAGCTCGGCGCCGGCTTCCAGATCGCGATGCGCGACCTCGAGATCCGTGGCGCCGGCGACCTGCTCGGGGCCGAGCAGTCGGGCCACGTCGCAGCGCTCGGCTTCGAGCTCTACGTGGAGATGCTGAACGAGGCCGTGGCCGAGCTGCAGGGACAGCGCCGCATCGCCACGCGGCCGGTGCGCGTCGACGCCCGGGTCGACGCGTTCGTCCCCGCCACGTACGTCGCCTCCGAGGCACTCAAGATCGACATCCACCGCCGCCTCGCGCTCGCGGAGTCCGACGACGAGCTTCGCGAGCTCCACGCCACGCTCGAGGATCGCTACGGGCCGGTGCCGGAGCCGGTCGAGCACCTGTTCGCGATCCAGGAGGCGAAGCTCCAGCTCGCCCGTCTGGGCGCCGACTATCTCGTCTTCCGCGGCGGACGAGCCACTGTCGGGCCCTCTCGTCCTGGGCTCGTCCGAGCTACGGGCCCTGCGCGACGTCAACGACACGGCGGTCTACACGAGCTCGAAACGTGAAGTTTCGCTAAGAGTGGAGGCCCTCGAGGGTGCGATCGGCCTGGTCGGTGCTATCGTGGAGGCGCGCCGGGCGGCCTGAAGGTTCAGCGGCGCGCTGCCGATAACGGCACTATCTCTACCGCTTTCGATCCTATACCTCTTTCCATCCTGGCTACACTGGAGCTGCTTTCCTGATGAAGATTTCTCGCGTCCTCCTTCTCCCTGCCCTGCTGCTCGCCCTTCTCGCCGCCGGCTGCGGCGGCGGTAGCGAATCGGTGCCGAGCGACGCCGTTGCCGTCGTCGACGGCGACGAGGTCGCGAAGTCCGACTACGACGCGCTGATCGAGCAGGCGAGGAAGAGCTACGACGAACCAGAAGCGCGACTTCCCGAAGGCCGGCACGCCGGAGTTCCAGACGCTGAAGAACCAGGCCGTCTCGTTCCTCGTCCAGCGCGAGCAGTTCGAGCAGCAGGCCGCCGAGTTCGACGTCGAGGTGACCGACGAGCAGATCGACGCGCGCCTCGAGCAGATCAAGAAGCAGTACTTCAGCGGCGACGCCAAGAAGTACGAGGAGCAGCTGAAGGAACAGGGGCTCAGCGACACGCAGGTGCGTGCGGATATTCGGGCGCAGGTGGTGTCGGAGAGGATTTTCGAGAGTGTGACGAAGGACGTGAAGGTCTCTGATGCGGATGTGCAGGCGTTCTACGAGAAGAACGCGGCGCAGTTCTCGACGCCGGAGAGCCGGGAGGTGCGGCACATCCTGGTGAAGACGAAGGTGTTGGCGGATCAGCTGGCGGCGGAGTTGAAGGCGGGTGCTGACGTTTGCGGCGTTGGCGAAGAAGCATTCGACCGATACCGGTTCGAAGGCGACGGGCGGGAAGTTGACGATCACGCGGGGTCAGACGGTGGCGCCGTTTGACAAGCAGGCGTTCGCGCTGGCCAAGAACGAGGTGTCGGCGCCGGTGAAGACGGAGTTCGGTTATCACCTGATCGAGCCGCTCTCGGAGGTGAAGAAGGCGGACAAGGCGCCGTTGAAGGAGGTCGAGAACGACATCCGTCAGCAGCTGCTGCAGACGAAGAAGAACGAGGCGATGACGAAGTGGGTCGACGACCTGAAGAAGGAGTACGAGGACAAGGTCTCCTACGCCACCGGCTTCACACCGCCGCCCACCGGCAAGGGCACGAACGCGACCTCCACAGCCGCAAACGGGTAGCTCGCCTCCGAGCAGCCTGGGGAACGCGCTCGTCGCGCTCCAGGAGCTGACCCGCCGGCTCCGGCGCGACTGTCCGTGGGACCGCGAGCAGACGGCGCTGACGATCGTCCCGCACACCGTCGAGGAGGCCTACGAGGTCGCCGACGCGGCGTCCGGCGACGATCCGGCGAAGCTGCTCGACGAGCTCGGCGATCTGCTCTTCCAGGTCTACTTCCTGGCCCTGCTCCTGGAGGAGGAGGGCCATGGAGACCTGGAAGCGGTGGCACGCGGCGTCCACGCGAAGCTCGTGCGCCGGCACCCGCACGTGTTCGGCGAGGCCGACGCGCGAACCGCGGGTCGCGTGCGGGAGCGCTGGGAGGCGATCAAGACCGAGCAGGAAGGTCGCGAGGGGGTCTTCCACGACGTTCCCGAGTCGCTGCCGGCGCTCCTGCACGCCCGGAAGGCGCAGCGTCGCGCGGTCGCCGTGGGTTTCGACTACCCCGACCTCGCGGGCGCGCGCGCCGATCTCGCGGACGAGCTGCGCGAGCTCGACGCCGAGCTCGCGCGCACGGGCGAGCCACCGTCCGAGACCGAGCCCGACCCACGCGTCGCAGCGGAGGCGGGCGACGTGCTCTTCGCGTCCGTCAACGTGCTGCGCCGGCTGAACGTCGATCCCGAGCTGGCGCTGCGGGCAGCGACCGGCCGGTTCGTCTCCCGCGTCGAGGCAGCGGAGCGGTTGGCGGCGCACGACGGCCGCGAGTTCGCGAAGCTCCCGCTCGACGAGCAGGACCGCTACTTCGACCTCGCAAAGGAGACCGAATGACCGCCATCGCGTCGGTACGCGCGCGCCAGATCCTCGACTCCCGCGGCAATCCGACGGTCGAGGTGGACGTGACGCTCGAGTCCGGCGCGCTCGGTCGGGCAGCCGTGCCGTCCGGAGCGTCGACCGGCGTGCACGAGGCCGTGGAGCTGCGCGACGGCGACGGCGGCGGCTATGGCGGCAAGGCGGTGACGAAAGCCGTCGCCGGCGTGAACGGCGAGATCGCGGCTGCGATGCGCGGTCTCGATCCGGCCGATCAGCGCGCGCTCGACGAGCGCCTGATCGAGCTCGACGGGACGCCGAACAAGGGCAGGCTCGGCGCGAACGCGGTGCTCGGCGTCTCGCTGGCCGGCGCGAAGGCGGCCGCCGCCGAGGCTGGACAGCCGCTCTGGCGATTCGTGGGCGGCGACGAGGCCGCGGTGCTGCCCGTGCCGATGCTGAACGTGATCAACGGCGGCGCGCACGCGGCGAACTCGATCGACCTGCAGGAGTTCATGCTCGTACCGGTCGGTGCGGAGTCGTTCGCCGAGGCGCTCGAGCTCGGAGCGGGCGTCTACCACGCGCTGAAGGCGGTGCTGCACGAGCGGGGCCTTGCCACCGGCGTCGGCGACGAGGGCGGCTTCGCTCCCGACCTCGACGGCAGCGAGCAGGCGATCGAGGCGATTCTGGAGGCGGCCGAGCGTGCCGGCTGCCGCGACCGCGTCGCGATCGCGCTCGACCCGGCGATGAGCGAGGTCTACCGCGACGGGGTCTACCGGTTCGAGGGACGCGAGGCGAGCTCCGCCGAGACGATCGACTACTTCGCCGGCCTCGTCGAGCGCTTTCCGATCGTCTCGATCGAGGACGGACTGGCGGAGGACGACTGGAGCGCCTGGGTCGAGCTGACCGCCCGGCTCGGCGAGCGCGTCCAGCTCGTCGGCGACGACCTCTTCGTCACGAATCCGGAGCGGCTCCGGCGCGGGATCGACGAAGGGGCCGGCAACTCGATCCTCGTCAAGGTGAACCAGATCGGGACCCTGACCGAGACCCTCGACGCGATCGCGCTGGCGCGCGACAACGGCTACAGCGCTGTCATCTCGCATCGCTCGGGCGAGACCGAGGACACGACGATCGCCGATCTCGCCGTCGCGACGGGCGCGGGTCAGATCAAGACCGGCGCGCCGGCGCGCTCCGACCGGGTCGCGAAGTACAACCAACTGCTCAGGATCGAGGAGGAGCTGGGCGGCCGAGCCGTCTATCCGGGCTGGACGGCGTTTCCGCGAGCGGTCCGTGGCTAGGTTGTAGGCATGGCAATCGTCCCGCGCCGCACGAAGATCGTCGCGACGGTCGGGCCCGCGACGTCGTCGCCCGACGTTCTGCGCCAGCTGATCGGGCAGATCGACGGCGCGCGGCTCAACTTCTCGCACGGCACCCACGAGGACCACGCGGAGACTGCACGCCTGATTCGCGAGGCCAGGAAGGAGCAGAACCGCGCGGTCGCGCTGATCGCCGACCTGCAGGGCCCGAAGCTGCGGATCGGCGACCTGAACGGCGGAGCCGTCGAGCTCGTCCGCGGCGAGCGCGCGACGATCGCCGGCGAGGACGCCGCGCACGAGGACGACATCCCGGTGGCGCCCGCGGTGCTGGGCTCGCTGCTCCAGCCCGGGCACGACATCCTGATCGACGACGGCTCCGTCCGCCTCCGCGTCGAGCGCGTCGACCGAGGCCGTGCTACCTGCGAGGTGCTGGTCGGCGGCAATGTGCGCTCCCACAAGGGCGTCAACCTGCCCGGCGTGCCGCTGCCGATCCCGTCGCTCACCCGCAAGGACATCGACGATCTCCAGTTCGCGCTCGAGCTGGACTGCGACTTCGTCGCGCTCTCGTTCGTGCGCTCGGCCTCCGACGTGCAGGCGCTCCGGACGCTGATCGAGGCCTCGGGGTCGACGGCGCACGTGATCGCGAAGATCGAGCGGGGCGAGGCCGTGACGGTGCTGGACGACATCCTCCAGTTCGCCGACGCGGTGATGGTGGCCCGCGGCGACCTCGGCGTCGAGATCGGCGCCGCGGAGGTGCCGTTGCTCCAGAAGCGGATCATCCTGCGCTCGCTCGAGCGCGGGAAGCCGGTGATCACCGCCACGCAGATGCTGGAGTCGATGATCCACGCGCCCGAGCCCACGCGGGCCGAGGCCTCCGATGTGGCGAACGCGATCCTCGACGGCACCTCGGCGATCATGCTCTCGGGCGAGACGGCGATCGGCGACTTCCCGCTCGAGGCGGTGGCGTACATGGACCGGATCGCACGGGCCGTCGAGCCGAGCCTGAACTACCGTCACGAGATCCCGACGGCCGACGAGGACCCGACGATCGGCCACGCGATGTCGAACGCCGCCTGCGACATCGCCGAGGCACTGGCCGCGACCGCCCTGCTGGTACCGACCTTCACCGGCCGCACCGCCTCGGCGGTCGCGCGCCTGCGTCCTCGGCGGCCGATCGTCGGGCTCACCCACCACGACTACTCGCTGCACCACATGGCGCTGGAGTGGGGCGTGACGCCGGTTCCGATTCCGCAGTGCGCCGATGTCGAGGAGCTGTGGTCGACCTCGATCGAGGCCGCACGGCAGACCGGCATCGTCGACCCGGGCGACCGGATCGTGATCACGGCCGGCACCGCCGTGAACATCCCCGGCTCCACGAACGTGATCAAAGTCGAGACGGCCTAGAGGACAGGGCGGCATGGAACTTTTTCGGGTCGGCGAACGACTACCTGAGAGAGCCCGATGCCGTTGAACGCCCCCAGACCGGTTCCCGGCGACCCTTCGCCCACGGCGTTCGAGTCGCTCGTCGCGCCGTACGTCCAGCGTCTCTACCGCTTCCTCGTCGTCCGGCTCGGAGACGAGCGCGAGGCGCGCGACGCTCTGCAGGAGACGCTGCTCGCAGCCTGGCAGGGGCTGCCACAACTGCGGGAGCGCGACCGTCCCTGGGCCTGGCTCGCCGGCATCGCGGCGAACAAGGCGGCCGACAATGCCCGCCGCCGCGTTCCGGTCGCTCCGCTGCGGGATGCCGAACCGGGCTACGAGCACGGCGGTCCCTCCGAGGTCGCAGCGGCGCTCGCGAAACTGCCTCGTACCGCCCGCGAGGTGCTGCTCCTGCGGTATCTGCTGCGCCTGTCGGAGGACGAGACGGCCACCGTGCTCGGCGTCCGGCTCGGAACGGTGAAGTCGCGAGCATCCCGGGCCCGGCGCCTGCTTCAGGAGGAGCTCCGGTGAGGCGCCCGGCCGTCGACGAGCTCGCGGAGCGGCGGATCGTCCGCCGGCTGACGGAGCTCGCGGACGCGGTGGAGCCGCTGCCGGACGCCGAGGTGGACGCGCTGCTGAGCGGCGCCGCGCTCGGAGCCGTGGCGAGTCGCTCGGGGCGCCGCCTCCGGATCGGTTCCGCTCTGCCGGGCCTCGCGGCAGCTGCCGCCGCGGCGCTCGCGATCGCGGTCGGGATCGACGACGCCGAGCGCGGCGGGGGCGACCCCGCGAACGGAGCGGCGACGCCCGAGTTGCTCTCCTTCCCCGAGGGCAGCGCGCTCGAGCTCCTGCTCTCGCGTGCCGACGCCGAGCGTCCTGCATGACCGCGCGCGTCGGCCTGCTCGCCGCGCTGACCTTGGCCCTTCTCGGCGCCGGCTGCGGCGGGGGCAGCGACTCCGTGCCGGCCGACGCGGTCGCGGTCGTCGACGGCGAGGAGGTCACGAAGGCGGAGCTCGACGCGCTGATCGAGATCGCGCGGAGGAGCGCTGCGAGAGAGAAGCGCGACTTCCCGAAGGCCGGCACGCCGGAGTACAAGACGATCAGGGACGGCTACGTCCAGTTCCTCGTGCAGCAGCAGCAGCTCGAACAGGAGGCCGACGAGCTCGAGCTCGAGGTGACCGACGAGCAGGTGGACGCGCGCTTCGAGCAGATCAAGAAGCAGTACTTCGGCGGCGACGAGGCGAAGCTCCGCGAGCAGCTAGCCGCCCAGGGGATGACCGAGCAGCAGGTGCGTGCGGATATTCGGGCGCAGGTGGTGTCGGAGAGGATTTTCGAGAGTGTGACCAAGGACGTGAAGGTCTCTGATGCGGATGTGCAGTCGTTCTACGAGAAGAACGCGGCGCAGTTCTCGACGCCGGAGAGCCGGGAGGTGCGGCACATCCTGGTGAAGACGAAGGTGTTGGCGGATCAGCTGGCGGCGGAGTTGAAGGCGGGTGCTGCGTTTGCTGTGTTGGCGAAGAAGCATTCGACCGACACCGGTTCGAAGGCGACGGGCGGGAAGTTGACGATCACGCGGGGTCAGACGGTGGCGCCGTTCGACAAGCAGGCGTTCGCGCTGGCCAAGAACGAGGTGTCGGCGCCGGTGAAGACGGAGTTCGGTTATCACCTGATCGAGCCGCTCTCGGAGGTGAAGAAGGCGGACAAGGCGCCGTTGAAGGAGGTCGAGAACGACATCCGTCAGCAGCTGCTGCAGACGAAGAAGAACGAGGCGATGACGAAGTGGGTCGACGACCTGAAGAAGGAGTACGAGGACAAGGTCTCCTACGCCACCGGCTTCACACCGCCGCCCGCAGCGACCGCGCCGACCACGACCGGTGGCGGGTAGGAAGGATCCCCGCAGCGGCCGCGGAAACGTGAGCCGTGGCCAAGCGAGCCCCACACCCCTCGTCGCGCCGTCAGAAGCGCAGCTCCACGGCACGACGCAAGCGCGCGAAGCGGGCGAGGCGCCAGGGGCGCACAACCGTGCTCCTGCGCTGGTGCATGCTCGGCGTGCTCGGCCTCGTCGGGTTTCTCTACTACCACCCGCTCGCCACCTACCTCGAGACGCGCGCGACCCTGAACGCGCGCACCGCAGAAGTGGACGGCCTACGCGCCCGGAAGCTGCGTCTCGAAACCCGGCTCGAGGCCTCGGCCACGCTCGCCGCGCTGGCGCGGGAGGCACGTCAGATGAACCTCGTCCGTCCGGGCGAGCGCCTCTTCATCGTCAAGGGAATCCCGGAATGGCGCCGCGCTCGTACGATGCGCGAGCATGGATGACCGTGCGCTCGTGGAACGTCAGCTCGGCCGGCCGCCCCGCGCGTTCCGGCGTGTTGCGATTCGCTGCCCGTACGGCGTGCCCGCCGTCACCGAGCAGGAGCCGTACGACGACCGCGGGGAGCCGTTTCCGACCACGTACTACCTGACCTGTCCGCACCTCGTCGCCGCGGTCGCGCGGCTCGAAGCCGCCGGCGGAGTCGAGCGCTTCGGCGCCGAGCTCGAGCACGATTCCGCGCTCGCGGCGGATCATCTCCGGGTGACGGACGAGCAACGGGCGCTCAGACACGAGCTCGCGGGCGGCCGCACCGGCCGGGACGCCGGCGCGTCGCTCGGGCTCGGGATCGGCGGCAGCCGCAACCCGTCGCGCCTCAAGTGCCTGCACGCCCACGCCGCCTACGCGCTCGCCCGGCCCGGCTACCGCCTCGGCGAGCGCGTGCTCGCCGAGCTCGTCCCCCTCTGGCCGGAGGGCAACTGCTGCACGAGTCGCGCTGAGTAGCATGGCCGCCCCGTGTCCGAAGCTTCCGCAACCGCCGCCGAAGTCGAGAGCGCCCGCCGTGAGTGGGAGGAAGGGATGTGGCGCCTCGAGCAGCAGGCTCGCGATTCCCTCGAGAGTGAACGGCTGCAGGCGCAGGTCGACGCGGTGATCGACGAGCTGCGCCGGCGCGTCGGCGGCACGTTCACGTTGGCCGAGCTGACTCGCGCGTACGCGGGAGCCGAGGTGTGGAGTCGCGCCGCCGTCGCGGAGCGAGCGCCGGTGCCGGGCTGGCCGCGCACGCTGTCGATCGTCGAGGCGGCAGCCTTTCACCTCTACGCGCGCGGCGCGAGCGACTACGAGCCGTGAACCTCGACACGAGCCGCCACCGCAGCGAACGGCGACGGCCCCGCCGGCGTTCGCTGTGGCGGAGCCCGCTCGCCCGGCTCGCGCTCGGCGTCGCCGCGGCACTGCTCCTGCTGCTTCTCGGCGTGTCGATCGGCCGCGCGCTGGAGGACGGGCCTGCGCCCGGAGGAACCCAGACGAACGTCCGTACGCTCGATCCCGGGCAGCTGCCGCCCGTCGCCCGAACGGTCACCGTCACGGTCACGGAGTGACCTGCGTTTCAGATAGCTGCAAGTTTGGGTAGGTTCCCGAGCGCGATGGCTTATGGGGACGGGGTCAGGGGCCGCCGGGGGAGCGGCGGAGCGCCGGAGTGGCTGACGCTCGGCCAGGCGGCCACGTATCTCGGCGTGGCGCAGAGCACGATGCGAAAGTGGTCCGACGTCGGTCGGGTCTCCGCCTTCTACACCCCGGGTGGTCATCGCCGTTACCGGCGCTCCGATCTCGACCAGTTCCTCGAACGCTCGGGGCGCGGCGGCGGCGGCTCGAGCACCGACGGGCCGCTCGTGCTGATCGTCGACGACGACGAGCGCCTGCGAGAGTACGTGCGCGTCAACCTCGAAGCCGAGGGCTACGTCGTCCGTGAGGCCGGGAGCGCCGAGGAGGGTCTGGCCGCTCTCGACGACGAGTCGCCCGACCTGATCCTGCTCGACGTGATGATGCCCAAGGTCGACGGCTGGGAGATGCTCCAGCGCGTCCAGGAGAAGCACGGCGTCGGCGCGATCCCGGTGATCATGTTCAGCGGCAAGGTGGACGAGCGCTCCGCCGCGGAGGCAACCTCGCGCGGCGCCCAGGCGTTCATCGGCAAGCCGTTCGACCCCCGCGCGCTGATCGAGTCGACGAAGCAGCTGCTTCCGGTCTAGCCGCCGTAGACGCCTCCATCCAGCGGTGGGTGGTCGAGCACCGGCTCGGCGTGCTCGATCCGCTCCTCGAGGGGCTGACCTATGCGGGCTCGTTCGGGATCGTCTGGCTCGTGCTCGCGGTCGCCCTGTCCGGGTTCTCCTGGCGAAGGCCGTGGCTGGCGTTGCGCGTCGCCGTCACGATCCTGATCGCGGAGATGGTCTCGGGACTGCTGAAGCTCTGGGTCGACCGCGACCGCCCGCCGCTCGCGAATCCCGATCCCGACACGCTCGTCCGTTTGCCCGCCACCGGCTCGTTCCCGTCAGGTCACGCAACCGTCGCGTTCGCGTGCGCGACCACGATCGCACTCGCCGTGCCGCGGCTCGCGCTGCCGCTCTTCGCCCTCGCCGCGCTCGTCGCCTGGTCGCGAGTGTACGTCGGTGTCCACTATCCGCTCGACGTGCTCGCGGGAGCCATCCTCGGTGTGGCGCTGGCCTTCGCGATCGCCGCCGTGGGACGCGTGCTTCGTCGCGCCGCGGTCGCGGACCCCGGCTAGCCGCTACAGCTCTTCTGACGCTTCGAGCAGACCGGCCACGATCAGGGCCAGAGCCGCCCCGAGGCTGATGAACAGCCCGATCCCGCGCCCCGCGAAGAAGAACTCGTCCGGGATGTCGATCAGCCGCACGAGCACGAAGATCGTCGCGAGGGAGCCGAGCACGATCACGATCAGGCTCTCCGGGACCGACGCGGGCAGCTCGATTCCCGTATGGCGGAGCAGTACGAGCAGGAGCACCGCGATCCCGAGGAAGAAGACCAGCTTGCCGAGCAGGCCGGTGTGCCAGCCGAGCACGCTCACGCTGACGCCCTCGCCGGTGCCGGCGTACCACCCTGTGAAGGAGGACAGCGCGAGCACGAGCCCGGCCACCCAGGTCGCCCGCTCGCCGAGCCCCCAGAGCGACGGGACGCTGCGGCGAGGCTCGGCAATGGTGTCCTCGAACGGCTCGTCGTCCGGCTCGGCGGGTGGCTGCGGCTCTTGCACGCGCGCAGTATGGGCACATTCGCGGACGGAAGTCACGGGAGAACTCACTTTCGGGAACTCACTACACTCCGGCGCATGGCCAAGCCTGCGAGGCGCGAAGCGGCCGGCGGCGACGCGCCGCCGCCGTACGACCCGCTCGCCGTCGACCGCGCGTATCTCCACGAGCGCGCACGCCGTCGCGCCCGGGTCGAGCGCACGCGCGCCCGGCGACGGGCAGGCCTCCGCTTCTGGTTCGTGCTCCTCGTGCTGCTGACGGCGAGCGTCCTGCTCTCGCTGACGATCTGGCGCGAGATCGAGCGGCTGTTCGGACTTTGAGTCAGCTCGAGACGGCGTCCACGCGCGCACAGCCGGCTGCTGCGCTCGCCGCGCTGGCCGACGCGAGCCACGCGATTGCCGCCGGCCTCGACCTGCGGCCGGCGCTCGAGGCCGTGCTCGAAGCCGCCGCGCGCGCCGCGGACGCCGACCTGGCCGTGATCTGGCTCCGCGACGGTCGCGAACAGGTCGTCCGGGCGGTCTGGGCGACCTCGAGTGCGCGCGCGGCCGAGGTCGACGGCCTGCGTGCCGCCGACGGAGAGAACACGCTCGAGCTCCTGCGCAGGCACGTCGGCTCGGGCGCGGAAGCGCTGTCCTTCGCGCTCCAGGCCGGCGGAGACGAGCGGGGCTCGCTCGAGCTGCTTCGGGCCGCGGGGCCCTTCGCGCGCGATGCCGATCGAGTTGGAGCGCTTGCAGTCGACCTCGCCGCACTCGCGCTCGTCCTCGACGAGCACCGCGCCGTGGGCGGCGTGGGCAGCGCGCTCGTGGATCTTGCCGGCCACGCACTCGCCGTCGCGGCCGAGGAGGGGCCTGCGGCGGCCCGGCTCGCTCGCGTGGCGGCGCTCGCCACCGGCGCCGAAGCCGCGCTGCTCTGGCGGTCGAGCGCCGGCGGGGTCGAGCTCGCCGGTGCCTACGGCGAGCTCGAGGCGACCCCCGAGCTTCGTCGGACCGCCAAGACGATCGTGGCCGACGACCGCGCCGCCTCCACCGTCGCGGGGGGAGAGGGTGGCGTCGTCACACTCCGGCTGGGGCAGCCGCCGGCCGGCGCGCTTCAGCTCCTGTTCGCGTCACCCGTGCCAACGAGCGAGCCGGAGCTTGCTCGGCTCGCCACCTTCTCGGTGCGCGTGGCCCATGCGCTGCGAACCGCCGACCTTGTGCAGGAACTGGGGCTCGAGCTCGATCGCAGCCGTGCGCTGCTCTCAGTCGTCGGTGAGGCGATCTCCCGGCTCTCGCTCGAGCACACCCTCGGAACCTCGCTCGAGCGGCTCGCCGAGATCCTCGGCATCGAGCGAATCGCTGTCTATCTCGAGCAGGGTGGCGTCCCCGTCGTGGCCGCGAGTCGCGAGCTCGAGAGCCCGCACGAGCAGGTCGGCGCTGCGCTTCACCACCTGGCACTCACCCAGCGCCGCGGTGGAGGCCTCCTCGAGCTCGACGACGTCGCCGCAGAGGGGCAGCTCTCGGACGTTCATGCCGCCGCGGCCTCGGCCGGGATCGCTGCCGTCGTGGGATTGCCGCTGCTCGTGACCGGTGAGCCGATCGGCCTGCTCGCCCTCTACCCGAACGGCTCGCGGCGCCTGACCGGGAACGAGTCGGCGCTCCTCGTGGCGCTTGCCGGCCAGCTCGCGGTGGCCGTGCAGAACGCACGCCTGCACGAGCGCGCGCACGAGCTCGGGGTGCAACTCGAGGAAACGCTGAGCTCGGAGCGCGAGGCGGCGAAGCGCCTGCAGGCGCTCTACGAGATCTCCCGCTCGTTCGCGCAGAGCCTGTCGCTCGAGACGACGCTGGACGTGCTGGCGGAGTCGATCGTGACGCTGCTCGGAGTGGACGCGGCCGTTATCCGCATGCGCGACGAGCGAGGGCTCGATTTCACGGCGCGCGCCATGCACGTCGACGACAGTCGAGTCGACGCCGCCGCGCGGGCGCTGCTCTCCCGGCCGCAGGTGCTGCCGGAGGCTGCGCTCGAGAGCCTGGTTGCGAGCGGCCGAGAGCTCCTCATCGACGCACAGAAGGCCGAGGAGCTCGGTGGCTCGCTCGGGCTCCTCGTCCCCTTCCTCGAGAAGGGGTCGAGCGCGGCGCTGATCCCGATCTCGAGCGCCGGCGAGCTCGTCGCCACGCTCACGATCGTCTCGTTGCATCCGGAACGGCCCGTCGGAGGGGAGATCGCCGAGACGGCGCTCTCGATCACCGGCCAGGCGGCGCTCGCGATCGACAACGCGCGCCTGTACGCGCAACAGAAGGAGTTCGCCGACACGATGCAGCGCTCGCTCCTGCCGCGCGCCGCGCCCGAGCTGTCCGGGCTCGAGCTCGGCGACGTGTACCAGTCCTCGGCCCGGGTCGATGTCGGGGGCGATGTCTACGACTACCTGATGCTCGACGACGGTCGGCTCGCGGTCGTGCTCGGCGACGTCATGGGGCACGGCGTCGAGGCGACCGCGGACATGGCGATGGCGAAGTTCGTGTTCCGCTCGCTGGCGCGTCGGCACGCCGACCCGGGCGCCTTCCTCGCGGCGGCGAACGACGTCGTCGCCTCGGACATCACGCCCGGCAAGTTCATCACCATGGTCGAGGTCGTGATCGACGCTGCGCGCGGCGAGGTTGCCTGCGCAGCCGCCGGGCATCCCGAGCCGAGGCTCGTGCTCCCCGACGGCATCGTCTCGCCGATCCCTGCGCGGGGGCTGGCCCTGGGCGTCGAGCCGCGGCAGGAGTACGCGACGGTGAGGGTCGAGCTGCCGCCGGGCGCGACGGTCGTGCTCTACACGGACGGTGTCGTCGAGGCGCGACGCGAGGGCGAGCAGTTCGGGCTCGAGCGCCTCGACCGGCTCCTCTCAGAGCAGTGCCTGCTCCCGCCGAAGGAGATCGCCAACGCAGCGCTCGCGGCATCGCGGGAGTGGAGCGACGGCGATCTCGGCGACGACTTCGCCGTCGTCGCGATCAAGCGTCCGGCGGCTGCCCCGTGAGGCGCTGCGTGACGACCGTTGACGTCCGCGCGTGAGTCGGCAGACTCGACTTGCGGCGCTCGTCTTCGGCGCCGGCACCGGCGCCCTAGCGACCGAGATCGCGGCCTCGCGCCTGCTCGCACCGTACTTCGGCTCGTCCACGATCGTCTGGGCGAACCTGATCGGGATCGTGCTCGCAGGCCTCGCCCTCGGCTACTGGCTCGGCGGGAGGCTCGCCGACCGGCGACCCGAGCCCCGGCTGCTCGGCTGGATCGTCCTCGCGGCGGCCCTCTGGGTGGCGCTGACGCCCTTCGTCGCCCGGCCGCTGCTCGACGCGACCGTCAGCAGCCTCGACGACGCCTCGGCCGGCGCGGTGATCGGCTCCTTCTTCGCCGTGCTGCTGATCTTCGCGCCCGCGATCGTGCTACTCGGCATGGTCTCGCCTTTCGCGATCCGGCTCGCGATCACGACTGTGGAGACCGCCGGTGCGGTGGCCGGGCGTTTCTACGCCCTGTCCACCGCGGGCTCGCTCGTGGGCGCGTTCCTGCCGGCGCTCGTCCTCATCCCGCTCATCGGCACCCAGAGGACGCTCCTCGTGACGGCGATCGTGCTCGCCCTGTCGGCGTCGCTGCTCCTGGGGCCCAAGGTCGCCGTGGTCGCGGCAGCCCTCGCCGCGCTCGTCGTCGTGCCGCCCGGCGCCGTCAAGGCCGAGCCCGGACTGCTGCACGAGCAGGAGTCGCGCTATCAGTTCATCCAGGTCGTCGAGCGCGACGACGGCAGGAGACTGCTCAGCCTCAACGAGGGCGTCGCCGTTCACTCCGTCTGGCGTGAGGACACGGTGCTCACGGGCGGCGTGTGGGACGCGTTCCTCGCGCTGCCGCCTCTGCTCGGCCGCCCGCTCGAGCGCGTCGCGATCCTCGGCAACGCGGCCGGCACGACCGCTCGCGCGCTCGGCAAGTTCTACCCGGACGCGGCGGTCGACGGGGTCGAGCTCGATCCGGCTGTGAGCGACGTCGGCCGGCGCTTCTTCGGCATGGACGACAACCGGCGGCTGACCGTCCACGACGTCGATGCGCGGCCGTACCTGCGGCGGACCGGCGAACGCTACGACCTGATCGTCGCGGACGCCTACCACCAGCCGTATGTGCCCTTCTATCTCGCGACGCGCGAGTTCTTCCGGCTCGCGCGCGACCGGCTCGCTCCCGGCGGGATCCTGGCGCTCAACGTCGCCTCCGTTCCCGGCGACACGAGCCTGCTGGACGGGATCACAGGCACGCTCACGCACGAGTTCGACCAGGTCGCAGTGTGGCCGGCGCTCCGCTTCAACAAGATCGTGCTGGCATTCGACGAGCCGTTGGCGCCGGCCGAGCTGACCCAACGGCTGGCGGAGGGGCCGGATGAGCTGAACCCCTTGCGCGAGCTCCTGGCGCTTCAGCTGCGGCCGGCGACCGAGCGGGCAGACCGACCGTGGACCGACGACCATGCGCCCGTCGAATGGGTGACCGACCGGATGATCGTCGAGTACGCCGCGAGCGGCGGCGAGCTCGACGAGGACTTCCTGCCCACCCGCCCTTGAGGACACCTCCGCCTCGAGTAGGTCCCCATCGTCCACGTCCGGGCTTTGACCCCGGACGTGTCCGTGGCGGACGTGTCCGGGGTTTGACCCCCAACATGGCCGGCGCCGACGTGTCTCGAAGGGAGGGCTGATGAGGCTCTTGCGCGGAGACGGCCCCCCGATCCGGGTCGGGCATCGCGGTGCCGCGCTGCTCGCGCCCGAGAACACGCTCCGCTCCTTCGAGGCTGCGATCGAGGCGGGCGCCGAGGCGATCGAGTTCGACGTGCTGGACCTGCTCGACGGGCCGCTCGTGCTCGCGCACTGCGACGACCTGCAGGAGGTGAGTCACGGCGTCGCGACGGGAACGGTCCGCGACCGGACGCTCACCGAGTTGCGTGAGGTCGCGCCCGACCTACCCACGTTCGACGAGGCGCTCGAGTTCCTCGCCAAGCGTCCCGAGCTGATCGTCCACGTCGACCTGAAGCTGACGACGCGGCTCGACGAGGTCGCCGCGGCGCTCGTGCGTCACGGTCTCGTCGAGCGCACGGTCGTCAGCTCGTTCCACCTGCCGAGCCTCGCCGCGCTCGCGCGGCATGCACCCCAGGTTCGAATCGGGTTCACGTATCCCGAAGATCGGCTCGGTGTGGCGCGCCACCGGGTGCTGCACCCCGCGATCCGGGTAGGGACGCGCGTGATGCGCGTCACGCTGCCCCGGCGCGTCCCGGGCCTGGCGGCGCGAGCAGGGGCGCAGGCCCTGATGCTCCACCACGCGGTCGTCTCCGCGGCCACGGTCGAACGAGCCCACGCGCTCGGAATCGCGGTGTGGGCGTGGACGGTCGACTATCCGCACGAGCTCGAGCAGATGCGCCGAGCCGGCGTCGACGCGGTGATCACGAACGATCCACGCATCCTGCAAGCCGCGTCGTAATCGCGCGTTCACAACCCCTGGCTACACTTCTGCGCGTGAAACGCGGAGGCATCGCACTCCTCTTCCTCGTCGCCTGCGCCGCCGCCGGACTGCTGTCCGCGCTGCTGGCGGCGACGCCTTCGGCGATCGCGAACGTCGGTACCACGACGACCGGTACGACGACGACCGGAACGACCACGACCGCGCCGCCGCCGGTCACGACCACGACCACGACCACCACGACGACCACCACGACGACGACGACCCCCCGCCGCCGCCGCGGCCGACGACGATCGCGGCCGGGGTGACGATCGGCCGTCACGTGCTCGTCGGCGGTCTCTCGCCGGCAGAGGCAGCGCTCGCGGTGCGGGAGTTCTTCGCCCAGCCGCTAACCGTCCGGGCGGGGCGCAGCACGCTCCGCGTGACGCCGAAGCAGCTCGGAGCCGCGGCATATGTCGGCGAGGCGGTCAAGCGCGCGCGGATCACGCGTCCGGGCGGCAACGTGCCGCTCAGGGTGCGCGCTCCGAGGGGGCGCGTCGAGCTCTACGTCGCCCGGCTGGCGAAGCGCTTCGACCGCGCGGTCGTCGACGCGAGCCTTCGCCTCCGCAACTCGAAGCCGTTCGTGACGAAGGAGCGGGTCGGGCGGCGCACGAAGCGCGCGCTCGCTTCGCGCGCGATCATCCGGAATCTGAAGACTCATTCGCGCGCGCCGGTCGTCGTCGGGTTCATCACGCTGAAGCCGCGGGTGACGCGCAACTCGATCGGCGACGTGATCGTGATCCGCCGCGGCGCGAACCGCCTCGACTTCTACGACGGGATGAAGCTGCGTCGCACGTTCGGCATCGCCACCGGCCAGGCCCAGTATCCGACCCCGCTCGGGAGCTTCGAGATCGTCGTCATGTGGCGGAACCCGTGGTGGTACCCGCCGGCGTCCGACTGGGCCAAGGACGCCGAGCCGATCCCGCCCGGTCCGGGGAATCCGCTCGGTACGCGCTGGATGGGCATCTCGTCGCCCGCGGTGGGCATCCACGGCACTCCCGACGCCGCCTCGATCGGCTACTCCGCTTCACACGGCTGCATCCGCATGCTGATTCCCCAGGTCGAGTGGCTCTTCGACCAGGTCGAGATCGGCACGCCCGTCTACATCGTCCGGTGACCGGCCGCCTGAGGCTCGGCGCGCAGGTCGTCGCCGTCGGCTTCGTCGTCGCGCTCCTCGGCCTCCTCGTCTGGAAGGTGGCGAAAGGCACCGACAACGGCGTGACCGGGGCGCTGCAGGGCGGTGGCACGCCGGCGGCGCCCGCCTTCTCGCTCGAGCGGCTGGACGGCGACGGCGAGCTCGCGCTCGAATCGCTGCGCGGCCAGGCTGTCGTGCTGAACTGGTGGGCGACGTGGTGCGCGCCGTGCCGCGAGGAGATGCCGCTGCTGCAGGAGGCGTCGGAGCGCTGGAAGGAACGCGGTGTCGTCTTCGTCGGCATCGACGTGCAAGACCTGCGCAGCGACGCTCGCGACTTCCTCGAGGAGACCGGGGTCACGTACGCCAACGTCTACGACGGAAAGGGCTCCACCGTCGGTCGCTACGGCCTCACCGGCTACCCCGAGACCTACTTCGTCAACGCCGAAGGCGACGTCGTCTACCGCATCGCCGGGCCCGTCGACGACCAGGAGGACCTCGACGAGGGCATCGAGCGGGCGCTGCGTCCCGCATGAGACTGCTGGTCGCGGTCTGCGTGGCCGCGCTCGCCGGTGCGGGCGTCGCCGCCGCGAGCGAGCAGAACCCGACGCCGTCCGAGCTCGAGTCCGAGCTCGTCTGCCCCGTCTGCGACTCGACGCTCGACACGTCGAACGCCGAGATCGCCCGGCTGATGAAGGCGCGCATCCGCGAGCGCATCGCCGCGGGAGCGACGAAGAGCGAGATCAAGGCGGAGTTCGTGGAGCAGTTCGGCGAGCGCGTGCTCGCGACGCCTCCGAAGAGCGGCTTCGACCTGCTCGCCTGGGTGCTTCCGCTCGTCGGCGGCAGTCTCGCGCTCGTCGCGGTCGGCGCGGTCGCGTGGGGCTGGAGCCGCTCCCGTCCGGCGGACGAAGCCGAGGTCGAGGCGCCGCTCGACCCCGACCTCGAACGCCGGCTCGACGACGAGCTCGACCGCTTCGAATGAGCGGAACCGGACTCGTCGTCGCGTTCGCGGCGGGCTTCGTGTCCTTCCTGGCGCCCTGCGTCCTGCCGCTCGTGCCCGGCTATCTCTCCGCCGTCTCGTCGATCGAGGCCGACCGTCTCGGCGAGCCCGGTGCCGCGCGGCGTGTGCGTGCTCGCCAGCCTGCCCTTCGTTGCCGGCCTCGTCGCCTTCTTCGTGCTCCTCGGCGCCGGCGCGGCCGCCGTCGGGCTCTCGTTCACCAGGAACCAGATCCTGCTGGAGCAGATCGCAGGCTTCGTCCTGATCGTCTTCGGGCTCGTCTTCATGGGCCTGCTGCCGTGGCCGCAGCGGCTCGTCGGAGCGGGACTCGTCCAGGGTGCGCGCCGGCGCGGTTCAGGCTTTCTGCTCGGCGGGGCGTTCGCGATCTGCGCGGCGCCGTGCATCGGCCCGGTGCTGGGCTCGATCCTCGTGCTGGCGGGCGACTCGGGCACCGTGCTGGAGGGCTCGGCGCTGCTCGCCGTGTACGCACTCGGCCTGGCGGTGCCGTTCCTGATCACGGCCGCGCTCTTCGTGCCGGCCATGGGGTTCTTCCGCTGGATCCGCGACCACTACGTCGTGATCCAGTTCGCCAGCGGCGCGATCCTCGTGACGCTCGGCCTCCTGCTCTTCTTCGAGCGCTTCTGGTGGCTTCGCGTCTACTTGAATCGCTTCCTCCGGGCGCTCGGGCTCGACGCCTGAGCCGGGCTCACGCTCGGTGGCCGGAGGTCGAGCGAACCCGTCGCGACCACTCCCGCCGCCGCTGTCACCGACCCGAGCGTCGCGGCGACGTCGACACCGCGATGCTCAGGTCCGTACTGCGCCAGCCGGCGCAATGCCTTCGCGAGCTGGCGCTCGCAGCCGACCCGGTTGCCGCGGCCGGCCTGGTACCACGCGACCGTGACGTGCACCAGGCCCTGGAGGAAATCGCGCTCCTCCGCCGGTGCCTCACGCCAGGCGTCCTCCAGCTCCTCGTGCGCGGCGAAGTACTCGCCGTCGCGGATCAGCTCGAGTCCGCGTTCGAAGCTCACGGCCGCATTCTTGGCCACAAGCGAACCGGGTGGTAGATTCGTTGCGTGGCGACGATCCTGCTGGCGGGGGTCGACCTCTTCTTCCGGGCCAAGCTCGAGGGGTTGCTACCAGGGCATCACGTCGTCATGACCGACAGCATCGATCCACCCGATCTCGTGATCGTCGACATCGCACGCGTCGATCCGGACGAGGTCGTCGAGGCATGGCCGGACGTCCCGATCCTCGGCTACGCGAACCACACCGACAAGTCGGGGCTCCAGCGGGCCCACACGGCCGGTTTCGATCAGGTGATCGTCAAGTCCGCCCTCGTCGAACGGTGCCCCGAGCTGGTGGCCGAGTTGACCTCGCCGCCCGCCTGATACCCGCCGATACACTCGCCGCCGTGACGTACATCATCGCCGAGCCGTGCATCGACATCAAAGACCGCTCGTGCGTGGACGTGTGCCCGGTCGACTGCATCCACGAGTTCGGGCGCCTGCTCGTGATCGATCCGGAGGAGTGCATCGACTGCGGCGCGTGCGAGCCGGAATGCCCTGTGGAGGCGATCTTCCCGGAGGATGCTCTCCCCGACAAATGGGAGCCGTTCGTGAAGATCAACTACGCCTACAGCGAAGGCGCGACCGTGATCGACAAGCTCGTCGACGAGTACGCGACCGAGCACGACGTCCAGAACCCGCCGCTCGAATAATCCGCTGCGAATCGGGAACGCGTTCTCCGTCAAGCCAGACGAAGGAGGAGCGATGCCGACAGCCTGGAGCGCGAAGCGCGAGCGCCAGTACGAGCACATCAAGGACAGCCTCGAGGAGCGCGGGTCGTCCGAGGACAAGGCCGAGGAGATCGCCGCGAGGACGGTGAACAAGGAGCGCGCCCGCGCCGGCGAGGCGAAGGAGTCGTCGCGGCTCTCACGGGAGGACATCTCCTCGGGCCGGCGCGGCGGCCTGCGGTCGGGGACACGCCGCGAGCGTGGGCGCACCCGCGACCAGCTCTACAACGAGGCGAAGGACCTGAACATCGAGGGCCGCTCGAAGATGAACAAGGCCCAGCTCGAGCGGGCGGTGGATCGCAAGAAGTAGGCCGGCAGCTATCGTCGGGTCATGGGCCTGCTGACGCTCGATCACGTTGCCCTCTGGGTCGCGGGGCGCGACCCGATCGCCGAGCGTGCGACGGAGCAGCTCGGAATGCACGTGATCGAGCGCACCGACCGCTTCACGTTGATCGGCTCGGACGCGCGTCGCGGCAAGCTGACGCTGTTCGACGCGGAAGGGCCGCGGGAGCGCGGCGCGCTCGCCCGCGTGGGCCTGCGCGTCAGCTCGCTCGACGGCCGGGATTCGTCGTACGACCTGGGCGAGGGGCTCGAGATCGTGCTCGTCGAGACCGAGACCGAGACCGAGTTCGACCTCGACCACGTCACCCTGCTCAGTCCCGACCCGATGGCGGCGGCCACCGCGTGGGAGACCTTCGGGCTGATCCGCGCCGGCGATGCCCGCCTCGAGGTGGGCGGGGCGTTCGTCGAGCTGGAGCGTGGCGATCCGGGCGAGCCCGAGCGGCCGCTCCTCAACCACCTGGGCGTGCTCGTGGACTCGGTCACCGCGCAGATCGAGGCTGCCGAAGCAGCCGAGCTCGAGATCGCCGACGTCGTCGATGCGGCGAACACGCTGGCGTTGTTCGTCTGGGGACCGGATCGCGTGAAGCTCGAGTACGTCGAGCACAAGCCCTCCTTCTCGCTCTCCTGACAAGCCTCGTCGTCGCCGGAGCCGGAATGGCGGGTCTCGTGGCCGCGGCCCGAGCTCGCGAGCTGGGTGCCGAGCCGGTCGTCCTCGAGAAGGGCGACCGGGCGGGCGGGTCGATGTTGCTCTCGAGCGGCGTCGTCTGGCGTCACCGAACGCTCGAGGAGTTCCAGGCCGAATGTCCCGGCGGCGAGCTTGCGCTGCAGCGGCGGATCGTCGAGGAGCTGGACGAGGCGCTCGACTGGCTCGAAGGACTGGGCGCGCCCGTGCTCGAGCGCTCGACCGGCAACGAGCGAACCGTCGGCCGGCGCTTCGACCCGCGGGGCCTCACCGAGGCGCTCGTCGGCGCCGGGGTGGAGCCCCGGCTTCAAACGGCGTTCGTCGATGCGCAGATTCTCGCTACCGGCGGTTTCGGGGCCCGGCTCGCCCGCGACCGGGGTCTGCTCCTGAGGGCGAACCGGTGGAGCGAGGGCGACGGGCTCGCCCATGCTCTCGGCCGCGGCGCCGATCTCTCGAGCGGGATGGACGAGTTCTACGGCCGCAACCTGCCGGCCGAGGTCGGTGAGGAGCTGTTCGTGAGCGCCGCGCAGCTCTACGGCGCGCACGCGCTCGTGCTCGACGACGAGGGGCACGAGTTCTTCGAGCGGGAGCCGTCGTGGTCGGAGACCGACCTCGTCCAGGCGACCGCGCGGCTGCCCGCGCGCGCGGCGTGGTACGTGGTCGACGCGCGGGCGCTGCGCCGGTCGGTGCGCGAGCGCACGGTGGCGGATCTCGTCGAGGCGGCACGCTCGGCCGGAGGCGAGGTGCTGCCTGCCGGCGAGCTGCCGTTCGAGCTGCCGGAGTCGCCGAAGCTCGTCGAGCCGCCGTTCCTCGCGGTACGCGTCCGCGCGGCGGTCACCCACACGATCGGCGGCCTTCGCATCGACGATCGCGCTCGGGTCTTGCGCCCGGACGGAGCACCCGTGGCGGGGCTGTACGGCGCGGGAGCCGACGCGGGGGGCATCTTCACCGGCGGCTACGGCAGCGGCCTCGCGGCGGCACTCGTCTTCGGCCGCGTCGCCGCCGAGAGCGCGCTGAGCTAGCTACGCGAGCTGCGTGAAGGCGCAGGGGCGGCGGTCGCCGGGGAGCGGCGACGGGCCGATCTTGATGATCTGCAGGACGCGGTCGCCGTCGTGCACCGTCGAGCCGACGGCCGGCGGCTCGCCTTCGCGCTCCTGCAGCGTCCAGCCGTTCGCCGACCAGACGAACAGCACGTGACTGCTCTCGGTGCCGTTCCAGTCCGACATCGGCGGTGATTCTACGCGGAGCCGTCACCGGCCGCGTAGGCGGGCAGGACGACGTGGACGGCCGTGCCGCCGTCGGCGCCCTGCTCGACCGTGAAGCGTCCGTTCAGCGTCGTGGCACGCTCGGCGATCGCGTCGAGCGTCGTCTTCCGGCGCTCGCCCTTGCCGTCGTCCGCGACGACGGTCTCGAGCGCGCCGTCTCCGGTCTCGCGCACGACGATCGAGATCCGCGTCGGTGGGCCGCGGCGGACTGCCTGGCTGAGCAGCTCGCGGATGATCTGGTAGAGGCCGACCTGCTCCTTCTCGCCCAGTTGCTCCGCTCGACCGACGTCGACCTCGATCTGCACGCGGTGCTCGATCCCGAACTGGTTGGCGAGCTCCTGCACGGCGGGCGCGAACCCCTGGTCGCGCAGGACGACCGGCTCGATGTTGAAGGAGAGGTCGCGCAGCGAGCGGATCGTCTCGCGGTGCTTCTCGAGCGCGCTGCCGATGATCCCGCGCGCGTCCTGGCCGCGCTCGTCGTCGATCGCGTGCACCGCCGCGTCGAGCATCAGCGCGATCCCGGCGAGGTTCTGCACCGGCCCGTCGTGCAGGAACAGCGCGAGCCGCCGCCGCTCGTCCTGCTCCGCGGTGATGATCCGGTCGGAGAGACGGTTTCGCTCGTCCTCGCGGAGCGCGGCCTCGGCGAGGAGCCGGGCGTTCTCGACCTCGACCAGCTGGTGGCGGCGGCGCTCGCTGACGATCAGGTGCAGCGCGTACGCGCCGGCGACGAGGACGACGACGAGCAGGATGGCGGTGAACATCCCTAGTCGATGATCGCGTCGCGCAGCGCGATCGCGACCGCGTGCGTCCGCGTGTCCGCTTCGAGCTTCGCGAGGATGTGCCGGACGTGGCTCTTCACCGTCTCCTGGCTGATGAAGAGCCGTGCGGCGACGTCCGCGTTCGACATCCCGTCGGCGAGCAGCTGGAGGATCTCGCGCTCGCGCGCGGTCAGCATCTCGTTCTGCTCCTTGCCGGTCAGGAACGTGGGCATCAGCGCCGGGTCGACGAAGCTCTCCCCGCCGGCCACCTTCTCGATCGCCCGCACGAGCGTGGCGTGTGGCGCCTCCTTGAGGATGTAGCCCTTCGCGCCCGACTCGAGCCCGCGCCCGAGCAGCGACCGCTCGCTGTACGCGGTGAAGATGAGGACGGCCGCGTCCGGCACGGCTTCACGGATCTTCTTCGTCGCCTCGAGCCCGTCCATGCCGGGCATGCGGACGTCCATGATCACGACGTCGGGGCGCCGCCGCTCGACGAGCGCGACCGCGCCGGCCCCGTCGGAGGCCTCGCCGATCACGCGAATGTGCGGGGCGCGGGAGAGGGAAAGGCGCAGGCCTTCGCGCACGACCTCGTGGTCGTCGACGATCAGGCAGGTGATCTCCTCCGGCATCGCGAGGGATTCTATTCCGCGTCTCTCCGCGTCCTCCTACACGGCGAGCCGGAGCTGCTCCTGCTGCGGCGGCTCCGGGTCGCGCCGAACGCGTGGCCGGCGATCGCGGATGCCGTGCTGCCGGGCGAGCGCGCGCACCTGCTCGCGCACCGGCTGGACCTCCGGCTGGGGAAGGTAGGCCCGGCCGTCGTAGAGCTCTTCGTAGGCCGGCAGCTGCTCCGGCCAGTCGCGAGCGAGCGCCTCGAGGAAGTGCTCGCGCGTGCCCGGTTTCAGATAGAGCAGGTTCGCCCAGATCCCCGTCGCGCCGGCCTCGCGGGCCGCACGGACGACGTCGGCGAGCAGCTCGGGCCGGTCGCTGAGGCCGGGCAGGATCGGTGCCATGCCGACACTCGCATTCACGCCGGCGTCGACGAGCAGCCGTAGCGCCCGTAGCCGCTGGTGCGGGGGCGCCGTGCCGGGCTCGGTCGTTCGCCAGATCTCGGCGTCGAGCGTCGGCACCGAGAACGTGACCGAGACGTCCGCCCGGGACGATGCTTCGCGGAGCAGATCGAGGTCACGCACGATCAGCGGGCCGCGGGTGATGATCCCGAACGGGTTTCGCGCCTCGGCGAGCACCTCGAGGCAGGCGCGGGTGAGCCGGTAGCGGCCCTCGGCAGGCTGGTAGGGATCGGTGGCCGCGCCGATCACGATTTCTTCGCGCCGCCACGACGGGCGGCCGAGCTCGCGGGCGAGCACCTCGGCCACGTTCGTCTTCACGCGGATCGAGCTGCCGTAGCGGTCGTCCGACGGTCGCTCGGCGCGACGCTCGAAGGCGCGGACGTAACAGAACGTGCAGCGGTGGACGCAGCCCATGTAGGGATTGAGCGACCACTCGAACGGCATTCCCTTGACCCGGTTCAGGGCGCTCCGGCAAGGCTCCTCGCGGTATTCGACCCGCATCGGCGCAGTATAGAACACACGTTCGTATTGCCGCGACGCTGGTTAGATAACCGCGTGGAGGAGCTGCCCGGAGGGATCCGTCGCGTCACCTGTCCGCTGCCGACGCGGCCCGGGCACGTGCATGCCTACCTGCTGCCCGGCAGCGACGGGTGGACGCTCGTCGACACCGGGATCGGCTTGCCGGACGCGCAGGAGCGCTGGGCGGCGGAGCTCGCGGGGATCGACGTCGTGCGGATCCTGGTCACTCACTTCCACCCCGACCACGTCGGAGCCGCGGCCGATGTGGCGGCCGTCACCGGCGCGCCCGTCCACGAGGGCGCACTCGACTACTCGCAATGCGAGCTCGTCTGGGGGAATCCGCAGTGGCCGCAGCGGATCGCGGAGTGGTTCCTGTCGCACGGCGTACCGCGCGCAAGCGCGGAGGAGCTGATCGCGTCGGGCTCGGTGTACGCGCCCTTCATCCGCTACCAGCCCGACCCGGTGCTCGTGGCGGAGGGAGAGGAGCTGGACGGGTGGGAGCTCGTGGGCGCTCCCGGTCATGCCGACGGGCAGCTCTGCCTGTTGAAGGACGGTGTGCTCGTCTCCGCGGATCACCTGCTCGGGCGGATCACACCGACGGTGGGCCTCTGGCCCGAGAGCCGGCCCGACCCGCTCGGCGACTTTCTGGGCGCACTCGAGCGGACGATCGAGCTAGAGCCGCAGCTCGCGCTGCCGGGGCACGGTGAGCCGATCGAGGACCCGGTCGCCCGCGCGTACGAGCTGATCGAGCACCACCGCGAGCGGCTCGAAGCAACCGAGGCAGTGCTCACGGACACCCCGCGCAGCGGCTACGAGGTCTCGTTCGACCTCTTCGGCCGCGAGCTGAAGCCGGCTGCGCGGCGCTTCGCGGTCGCCGAGACGCTGTCGCACCTCGAGCGACTCGTGCTCGCGGAGCGGGCCGTGCGGCGCGAAGATGTCGGACTCGTCGCCTATACTGCGCGCCAGCTTGGAAGACGAGCTTCCGCCTAGTACCTGCGCCCCGGGTCGTACCGGGGCCTCCTCGCGCCGCAGGCCGCCCCACCGGGGGTGTGCTTCCGCATGAGCGACGCCGTTCGCCTGCTGGCGATCTTCCTCCTGATCCTCGGGAACGCGATCTTCGTCGCGGCCGAGTACGCGCTCGTGACGGCGCGGCGGTCGCGACTCGAGCCGGACGCCGAGCGAGGGAGCGCGGGGGCGCGCCGCGCGCTCGTGCTGATGGACGAGCCCGTGCGCTTCATCAGCACCGTGCAGATCGGGATCACGGTCTTCGGGATCGCGCTCGGCGCCGTCGGCCAGCCGCTTCTCTCCGGCTACTTCAACCCCGTGATGTCGAACGGGCTCTCGTATGCGTTCGCGTTCCTGATCCTCACCTACCTCAGCGTCGCGCTCGGCGAGCTGGTGCCGAAGGCGATCGCGCTGCAGAAGGCAGAGCCGCTGGCGAAGGCCCTCGCGCTCCCACTCTCGCTGCTCCAGTGGGTCACGACGCCCTTCGTCTACGCGCTGCAGGTCTCCGCCAACTTCGTGACCCGGCTCTTCGGGGTCAGGCCGGCTCCGGCCGGCGAGCTGGCGCACACCGAGGAGGACATCCGCCACATCCTCGCCGGCGCGGAGGACGCGGGCGTGATCGCGACCACCGAGCAGGAGATGCTCTACAAGGTCTTCGACTTCGCGGACAAGGAGGTCCACGAGGTGATGGTGCCGCGTCCGCAAGTGGTGGCGCTGTCTGCCGATCTGCCCCCCGAGGAGGCGCTCTCGGCGCTGATGAGCTCGCCGTACACGCGCTATCCCGTCTACCACGGCTCGGTCGACGAGATCGCGGGCATCCTGCACGTACGCGACCTCTTCGGCGCGATGCACGACCGCGGGATCGCGCAGGTCGAGCTCGTCTCGCTGCTTCGTCCCGCCTACATCGTCCCCGAGACGAAAGATCTGGCAGCCCTTCTCGCCGAGTTCCGGCGGCAGAACCAGCACATGGCGATCGTGGTCGACGAGTACGGCGCCATGCAGGGAATCGTCACGCTCGAGGACCTGCTCGAGGAGATCGTCGGCGAGATCGAGGACGAGTTCGATCTGCCCGACGAGTCGGTCGAGCGGGTCGACGACACCCACGTCCGGATCGACGGCACCTTCCCGATCGACGACTTCAACGAGCAGTTCGGCAGCGAGATCGAGGTCGAGGATTACCACACCATGGCGGGGTACGTGTTCGGACAGCTCGGTCGCGCTCCCGAGGTGGGCGACGAGGTGCCGACCAACGGCCTCGTGATGCGGGTCGTCGAGGTCGAGGGCTCGCGGATCCAGCGCCTCGAGGTCGAGTTCCGCGAGCAGACCGAGCACGAGTCGCAGGCCGAGAGCGGCAGGTAGCCATGGTTCCCGAAGCCCCGCTCGACAGCACGGAGCACGGCCTCGTTCCGCAGGGCGAGGGCTGGTTCGTCGTCAACGCGCGCGAGGCGCGCTGGCAGGAAGGCACCTTCGGCGCCTATACGCGCTTCGAAGGGGACGCACGGTTCCCGCAGGTGGGCATCAACCTGAGCGTGCTCGCGCCGGGCCAGCCGAGCTGCATGTACCACGGCGAGGACGAGCAGGAGAACTTCCTCGTCCTCCGGGGCGAGTGCCTGCTGCTCGTGGAAGGCGAGGAGCGACGCCTGCGCGCGTGGGACTTCGTCCATTGCCCTGCCTGGACGGAGCACGTCTTCGTGGGGGCCGGCGAGGGCGACTGCGTGATCCTGTCTATCGGCAGCCGCACGGAGGGGGCCGGTGTCGTCTACCCCGCCTCCGAGCTCGCACAGCGCCACGGGGCGGGAGTGGCGAAGACAACGCACGAGTCCGGCGAGGCGTACGCAGGCGTCCCCGACGACACGCCGACCCGCGCCCGCGACGGGTGGCTGCCGGAGCGCTGAGGTGCTGTACCGGCCGGATGCGTTCACCGCGCTCTCGCCGACGCCGTGGAGCGATAACCGTGTGCGGGAGGCGATCGCGGAGATCGTCGCCGACATCGACGCGGCGTTCGACGCCGACGCGCTTTGGCCGGCCCACGAGTGGGACGGCTGGAGCACACCGCTGCCGCTGAAGAATCTCTACGTCGGCGCGGCCGGCGTGATCTGGGCGCTGTGGGCGCTCGGTGAGCGTGATCTCGCAAGCTCGCGGCTCGAGCTGAAGCGAGCGGCGCTGCGCACGCTGGAGCTGCGGCGCGAGCGGCCCGACCTGATGGCGGGCATCGAGCTCCCGCAGCCGTCCGACGCGAGCCTGCTCGAGGGCGAGAGCGGGATCCTTGCCGTCCTGACTTTGTGTTGGAACAACACTAAGTCGTTCGCGGACGAGCTGCTCGCGCTCGTGCACGCGAACCGCGACAACCCTGCGGAGGAGCTGATGTGGGGAGCGCCCGGGACGATGCTCGCTGCCCGCGCCCTGCACGAGGCGACCGGCGAGGAGCGGTGGGCGGATGCCTGGCGCGAGAGCGCGGATGCGCTGATCGGGCGGCGTGACGCCGATGGAATGTGGGCGCAGCGGCTCTACGGCGAGGTCTACCGCGGGCTCGGTCCGATCCACGGCGCGGTCGGCAACGTGCGAGTCCTGCTCGACGGGCCGCTCGCGAATGAGGAGCGCGCGACGCTAGAGCGCGAAGCGTCGGCGCTGCTCGCCCGTACGGCGGTCGTCGCGAACGGAAAGACCAACTGGCCGGGCGCAGTCGGCAAGCCGCTGGTCGCGAGCGACGACCAGATCCGCCTGCAATGGGATCAGGGCGCGCCGGGCATCGTCGCGACGGCGTTCGACTACCTCGACGAGGAGCTGCTGCTGGCCGGTGCGCGGACGGTCTGGGAAGCAGGCGCCCACGGAGACGAGAAGGGCGCCGGCCTCTGCCACGGCACCGCGGGGAACGGCTACGCGCTCCTGGCGACCTTCGAGCGAACGGGCGATGAGCTCTGGCTCGAGCGCGCACGCCGCTTTGCCGTGCATGCACTCGAGCAGACGCTGGCGGCGCGCGCGGAGCGGGGCCGCGGCCGCTACTCGCTCTGGACGGGCGACCCCGGCGTCGCGCTCTTCGCCGCCGACTGCGTCGACGGGCGAGCGCGCTTCCCGATCCTGGAGACCTGGTCCTAGGCCCAGAACGCCTCGAACGCAGCCGGGTCGCTCGGCAGCGCGAGCACCTCGACGACGACGCCGTCCCGGATCGTGAAGAGGAGCAACTGGTCGATGTCGAGCGTGCGGCCGTTCCGCTCGCCGCGCGCCCGGTAGAGGCCCGCGCCACGCTCCTCGCTCGCCAGCGCGTCGACGAACGTCGAGCGGTACGTGCCTCCGGTCAGCTTCGGCAGCCGGGCGAGGAAGCGGAAGATCTCCGAGCGGCCGTGGTAGGTGCCCGACATGACGCCGGTGCCCGGAACGTGCCAGACCGCATCCTCGGCAAAGCAGTCCCGGAGCGCGAAGCCCTCTTTCTGCGCGAACGCCTCCATGATCCGCCGGACGAGCGCAGCATTTCCCTGGATGCTCTGCTGCCGAATACTCAGCGTCCCTGCTCCCAGCGGTCGATCAGCCCGGCGACGTGGTGGCGCTGCGCGTCGGTGAACTCCATCTTCGCGAGCAGCCGCCGCGCCTCGGTGGGGTCGTCGTTCGCCACGGCCGCCTCGAGCCGCTCCCGCCAGGGAGTCGGCTCGCGCAGTTGCCGCCGCAGCCAGCGCAGCAAGCTCACGGACGCCTGGTCGTTCACCCGGGCAGGCTATCGCCGCGCGGTTCGCTCGCGATAGTGTCTGTGCCGTGAAGGAGATCCTCCCGGAGCTGGAGGCCTGGCGGCAGGCGGGCGAGCGCATCGTCGTCGCCACCGTCGTCGCCACCCGCCGGTCGGCGCCGCGGCCCGTCGGCTCGAGCCTCGCGATCTCGGAGAGCGGCAAGCTCTGCGGCTCGGTCTCGGGCGGCTGTGTCGAGAACGACGTCTACGAGGAGTCACGCACGGTGCTCGCGACCGGCGAGCCGAAGCTGCTGTCGTACGGGATCACCGACGACGAGGCGTGGAGCGTCGGCCTCCCCTGCGGCGGCGAGATCGACGTCTTCCTCGAACGCCTGGCATGACGCTGCTGGAGCGGCTTGTCGGGCTCGCCGAGTCGGGTGAGCACGCGGTGCTCTTCACCGTGCTCGAGGGCGACGGCGCCGGCGGCAAGCTGCTCGCGCGCGAGTCGGGCGAGATCGAGGGCGACGGGCCCGCCAGAGCTGGCTCAGCATGTCGGCGCGCTGATCCGCGGTGGCCGCAACAAGCTGCTCGAGCTGGAGGGGCGCCGCGTCTTCTGCGAGGTCTACGGCCCGCCGCCGCGCCTGCTCGTCTACGGCGCCGTCGACACGGCAGAGTCGCTCTGCCGCGCCGCCAAGCTGCTGGGCTGGACCACGATCGTCGCCGACGCACGCGGAAAGTTCGCCACGGCGGAGCGGATCCCGAGCGCGGACGAGCTCGTCGTCGAGTGGCCCGAGGAGACCTTTGCGCAGGTGGCCCCCGATCACTCGACGGCCGTCGTGGTGCTGACGCACGACGACAAGTTCGACGTGCCGGCGCTGAAGGCCGCCCTGGCGACGGAGGCGTTCTACATCGGCGCGCTCGGCTCGCGCCGCAATCAGGAGCGGCGGCGCGAGCGGCTGCTCGAGGCGGGCGTCGCGGAGGACGAGCTGCCGCGGATCTCGGGGCCGTGCGGGCTGGACATCGGCGCCGACTCGAACGAGGAAACGGCCGTCTCGATCCTCGCCGAGGCGCTCGCGACGCGCGCCGAGCGCGGCGGCGGCCCGCTACGGGAGTCGAAGCAGCGGATCCACGTCGTGGTCGAGTAGCCGGTGCGGACAGCCGTCGTGACGGGTGCGGCGCGGGGTCTCGGCGAGGCGATCGCCCGGCGGCTCCACTCGGACGGTGACCGCGTCGTGCTCGCGGACGTGAACCTGGACGGCGCCGAGGCGCTGGCCGCCGAGCTCGGGGGAAACGCGCCGGCGATCGAGCACGACGTGCGCAGCCTCGAATCCTGGGAGCGCCTGCTCGCGGCTGCGGGCGAGGTGGACGTGCTCGTGAACAACGCGGCCCGCACCGAGTTTCGCTCGTTCTGGGAGATCGAGGTCGACGAGTGGGACGACGTGCTCGCGACGAACCTGCGCGGCACGTACCTCGGCTGCCGCGTCGTCGGGGCGCAGATGCGCGACCGAGGTGCCGGCCGGATCGTCAATCTCGCGTCTGTCGCAGGGCAGCGAAGCACCTCGGCGACAGGCGTCCACTACGCGACCTCGAAGGCGGCGATCGTCGCTCTGACGAGGCATGCGGCGCACGAGCTGGCGGGCTCGGGCGTGACGGTGAATGCCGTTGCGCCCGCTGCGATCGACGGCCCGTCCGTCGCAAGCGTCGAGCCGGCGCGGCTGGAGGCGATGCTGAAGACGATTCCCGTCGGGCGTCTCGGCCGGCCGGAGGAGGTGGCGGCGGCCGTCGCGTATCTCGCGTCCGACGCGGCGGGCTTCGTGACCGGTGCGACGCTCGACGTCAATGGCGGGATGCTGATGCGGTGAGGACGCGTGCGGCGCTGATGCGGGAGCCGGGGCTGCTGGAGCTCGTCGAGCTGGACGTCGAGGAGCCGCGCACCGGCGAGGTGGTCGTGCGGATGACGGCAGTCGGCGTCTGCGGCACGGATCTCCATTCCTACAAGGGCGAGTGGCGCCGGCCGACGCCGATCGTGCTCGGGCACGAGGGTGCCGGCGTCGTCGAGGCGGTCGGCGCCGAGGTGGAAGGCGTTGCCGAGGGCGATCGCGTGGTGCTCTCGTGGGCGCCGGCCTGCGGCGAGTGCGGTGCGTGCAGGCGTGGCCGTCCCGCGGCGTGCGGCCCGCTCTCGTCCGCGATCGGTCGCGGCACCCTGCTCGGCGGGCACACCGGTCTCTCGCTCGACGGCGAGACCGTCTATCGCGGCACCGCGACCGGCGCGCTCGCCGAGCACGTGGTCGTCGCCGCCGGCGCGGCGCTGCCGCTTGCGGAGGACGTGCCGCTGGAGCACGCGGCGCTGCTCGGCTGTGCCGCGCTCACCGGCGTGGGAGCGGTGCTGAACGCGGCGCGGCCCGAGCCGGGCTTCTCGGCGCTCGTGCTCGGCGCGGGCGGCGTGGGGCAGTTCGTCGTCCAGGGCGCGCGCATCGCCGGCGCGGCCGCCGTGCTCGTGGTCGATCCGGTCGCTGCGCGCCGCGAGCAGGCGCTGCGCCTCGGCGCCACGCACGCGTTCGCGCCCGACGACGTGCGCGAGGCGTTGCGGGCGTTCGACCCCGAGGGCGTCGACTACGCCTTCGACGCCGTCGGCGCGCCCGAGACGACCGCACTCGCGCTCCGCTGGACGCGCGGCGGCGGCACGACGGTCGTCGTCGGCCTCCCCGCGGCGGGTGCGCGGCTCGACCTCGACCCGCTCGACTTCACGAACCGCGAGAAGACGCTCACGGGGACGATCTACGGCTCCGAGGATCCCGCCGTCGCGCTGCCGCAACTGCTCGACCTCGTCCGCTCGGGCGAGCTCGACCTGGCGAGCCTCGTCGGCCCGAGCTACCCGCTCGACCGCGCCGACGACGCGTTCCAGGCTTCGCTCGCCGGGACGCCCGGGCGAGTGCTGGTGATTCCCTAGCCGCCGTCGGGCTTCGGCGGCTCCGGCGGCGGGAACGCGGCCCAGCCCAGCGCGCCGAAGGTCTGCAGGCTGCTCGACTTGACGCCGCTGTCCGAGACCGTGAGCACGGCGTTCCGGACGACGAGCGAGCGGCGGATTCCCGGTTCGTACAAGGCTCGCGGCGTCGGATGCTCGACGCGGCCGACCTGCGCGATCCCGCTGGTGCGGCTCACTCGGAGCCCGACCGCCCGTTGGTCGAACGGGATGACGACGAGCCCCGTTCGCGGCCAGAAGAGGAACGCGTGATGGTCGGATTCCGCCTCGGACCAGCCCGCCCCGAGAGCGAGCCGGTGCAGCCGCGTCGGCCGCCGGAGGTCGGAGACGTCGAAGACCGACACCTGCGTCCCGGTCGGCCTGCCGTCCTCCGTCGCGTCCTGGCCGATTCCGAGCAGCAGGTCGTCGCCGATCGGATGCAGGTACGCCGAGTAGCCGGGGATCTTCAGCTCCCCGACCACGCGCGGCTGCTCCGGGACGGCGAGGTCGATCGTGTAGAGCGGATCGATCTGCCGGAAGGTGACGACGTAGCCCGTGTCGCCCACGAAGCGCACCGCGTAGACGCGCTCGCCCTTGCCGAGCCCGCCGATCCTTCCGGCCTGTACGAGCCCACCGGCCCGGAGGCGCAGCGTGGTCAGGAACGACTCGGTCTCGGCGACGCGGCCGCTCCACCATGCCGGCGCCTCCGTGCTGACGACGCGCAGGACACCGCGATGCTCCGAGAGCGACCACTGGCTGAGCAGGTAGCCCGAGACGCGCCCGCTGCCGCGGTACAGCGTCCGCGACGGGCTCGAGATGTCGAAGGAATGGATGGCCGTCGTGACGCCGTCCTGCGTCTCAGTCGGCTTGTCCGGGTCGGGGCGGTCCGCCCAGCGCTCCGTCGCGACGTAGAGGCTCTCCGGCGAGGCGTAGACGATGCGGGCATCGGTCATCACTGCGGCCGAGTGGACGGGCTCGAGTCCCTTCGCGAGGTCGATCGTCAGCACCGTCAGCATGCCGAGCCCGGAGAAGGCGGCCGGCCTGCGCACGTTGCGGCACTGGACGAGCGGACGCGCCTTCCCACGGCCCGCCCGCGGACGCGAGATGCGGTAGGAAGGCAGCCAGGTGGCGAGGCGCGAGGAGCCGACGATCGCCCGGTTCCGCTCGGTTGCCGCAGCGAGCCCTTCCTTGGTCGTGCTCGCCGGCTGCTCGAACGGCAGGTCGCCCGGCAGCGGTGACGTAGCGACGACGCGGACGCTGCCTCCGACGAGCCGCGCGGCGAGATAGGAGCCGTCCAGCGTGAGCGTGCGGACGAGACGCAGCGCCTTCGGATTCGACACGTCCATTTCCGCCAGCACGGACTCGGCGGGTGAGTACGGCATCATCCGCGCTGCCAGTGCCGGCATCGGCTCGATCCAGAAGCCGCCGCGAGAGAGGACGAGCAGGCGGTCTCCGTGCAGGAGCAGCTCGTGGCTCCAGCCGCCGTCGAGCTTCAGGGTGTCGAGCAGGCGAGGCGTGCCGGTCGCGACGTCGACGGCGTTCAGCTTCCCGCCCGCGACGGTGAAGAGCGTCGTCCCGTTCGTCTTCACGAGGTCGGGCTCGTCGACGCCTTCCTCCTGGACGTTCGTGCCGGAGTAGTCGACGCCCTGCTCGGGCGTCGCCGCGCGCGCGGCGCTCGGCGTGGCCGGCCTGCCGACCGTATCGGCAGCCAGCGAGCCGCCGAAGCCCCACGGGCCGACGAAGCGCTTTGCCTGCGACTTGGCGTGGCCGAGCAGAGCTCCGCACGATCCGAACGCGACGAGACGCCCGGCCTTCGCCGCCGCGCCCGCCTCAGCGGTCGTCGCAGCGCGCGCAACCTCGACGGCGGATCGGTCGGCGCCGCCGGCCAGCGTGGCGACGAGCAGAACCGCCAGCGCGGCGAGCAGTCCGACGCGTCTGCGAAAGGTCATCACCCGCGTTATACGTCACAAATGGTGCGATCGTCACGCGATCTTTCGCTCGGCGCGTCAGGCGGGGAGCGTCTCGCGGAACAGCCGGACGAGGTTCGCCGAGAGCAGACCGTCCAGCCGGTCGCCCTCCCAGCCGCGCGCACGCAGCGCCTCGACGAGGACGCCGTAGTCCTCCGGCCCGGTCAGGCCCTCGATGCTCATGCCGTCCTCCAGGCCGGGCGGCATCAGCGCGTCGGGGACGGGGGCGCTCCCGAGCACCGCGGTCAGGCGCTTCGTCCAGTCGCCGCCGAGGCAGATGCGCTCCGGGCCGAGCACCGAAGCAGCGTGCTCCAGGTGGTCGATCACCCGCTCGATCGTCCGCCGCTCCGGGTCGATCGCGAGGGGATGCAGCATCACTCCGAGCAGGCCGTCGCGGTCGGCCAGCGCCCCCAGCTGCTCGTCGGTGAGGTTGCGCGGATGGTCGTGGACTGCGCGACACGCGGCGTGCGTCACGCAGACGCGGCCCTCGTAGAGATCGAGGCACTCGGCGAAGAGCCGTTCCGAGGCGTGGGAGAGGTCGAGCACGACGCCGAGCTCGGCCAGGCGCGCGAGCAGTGCCCGCCCGAGCCGCGAGAGACCTCCCTGCTCGGCGGCGCCGTCCGCATACGGATTGCGGCGGTTCCACGTCAGGCCGGCCACGCGCAAGGCCGAGCTCCCAGAAGAGGTCGCCGCCCCACGTCTCGTAACCGAGCGGCTCGACGCCCTCGAGGGCGAGCACGAGCCCGATTCGCTCGCCGCGCTCGACGAGCTCGAGGTCGGCCCGTGTCCGGACCGCGACGACGCGGTCGCCGTTCTCGCGCACGGCGGCATGGAAGGCGGCGACCTGTCCGAGCGCCTGCCGCAGCGTTCCCTCCGGCTGGTGGTGGAGCTCCACGAAGATGGGGCACACCTGGAGCCCCACGTCGCCGGCCTCGAGCAACGGCAGCCAGGTCCGGGCGAAGACGTCGTGTTCACCGAGCCGGTGCGAACGGTATGCGAGCTCCATCAGCAGGTCGGTGTGGGCGTCCGCGAGCACCGCGACTATCCTCGCAGCGTGACGTCGCTCTCGCTCTACGAGGATCTGCTCGGCCCGGGGGAGGAGCTCCGCTTGCCGGGCGGTGGACGCATCGTCTACGTCGCCTCGGGCGAGCTCGCCGGCCTGCACGCGGGCCATGGCGCCTTCGGCTCGGACGAGGCAACCGTCGCGGCCGGCACCGACGGGGCGACGGTGCTGCGCTGGGAGCTGACGGAGTGGTCGGTCGACGACGCGAAGCTCTGCTCGCAGGTCGAGCTCGACCCGTGGGCGGACTACGTGATGCGCTGCGAGCGCGGCACGACCGCCCGCGCGGCCGGCCCCGGGATCGGCTGCGTCCTGCGCGGCGAGCTGCTCGTGAACGGCGAGCCGGTCTCGCCGTTCGGAGCGTGGGTCGAGCCCGCCGAGCTCGAGGGAGCCGGCTCGGTCGTCCGCGTCGTGCTCGTGCGGGCGGAAGAGCCCGCGGTGGCCGCGGTCGCCCAGGGCCCGATCCACCTGTAGCCGGGGAAGGAGGGACACGGTGGCTGCTAGAAGGAAGCGGCATGAGAGTCCTGCTCGCGTTCGTGCTCGTCCTCGTGCTCGCCGCCTGCGGCAGCGAGTCCGACAACGCCGCCGCGCCGGCGCCTGAGACGGTGACGGTCACCCAGACCGAGACGGTCGAGGCCGAGCCGCCCCCCGCGCCCGAGCCCGCCGAGCCAGGAGTCGAGTGCTCGACGGCCGGCCTGCGGCTGAGCCTGCCCGAGCAGGAGCTGCCGGAGCCCGTCGCGGACGTGCGGCAGCGCGTCTTCGACGCCGCCGTCGCCTGCGACTACGAGACGCTCGAGCAGATCGCGCTGGAGCAGGGCGAGGGCTTCACCTTCAGCTACGGCGCCGGCCCCGACGACTCCGCCGCGGCGCGCTGGCAGGAGCTCGAGGAGAGCGGGGCGGAGGAGCCGATGCGAGTCCTCGCCACGATCCTGACGTTGCCCCACACGCGCAACGAGTCGGGCTCCTACGCCTGGCCGACCGCCTACACCGAGTCGCCGACCGACGAGGCCTGGCAGTCGCTCGTCGACGCGGGCCTCCACACCCAGGAGCAGGTCGACGTGATGCGCGAGCAGAACTCGGCTACCTCGGCTACCGCACCGCGATCACGGCCGACGGCGACTGGCAGTTCTTCGTCGCGGGCGATTAGGCGTCGTCGAGGCGCTCGTAGGCGGGGAGCGTCAGGAACTCGACGAAGTCGTCGCCGAGCGCGACCTGCTCGAAGAGCGACCCGTGCCTCGTCGTACCTGTCGTCCAGCTCCGCGACCTCCTCGGCGAGCACTCGCTCGACGTCGGCGCGGTCGACCTTGCCGTGGTGCAGCCACTGCCACACCTGTGAGCGCGAGATCTCCGAGGTCGCGGCGTCCTCCATCAGGTTGAAGATCGCGACGGCGCCGGAGCCGTTCAGCCACGCGCCGAGGTACTGGATCCCGACCGAGATGTTGTTGCGCAGACCGTCCTCGGTGATCTCGCCCGGAGTGGCGGCGACGTCGAGCAGGGCCGCTGCGGAGGCGTCCACGTCGTCGCGCTGACGCTCGACCTGGTTCGGCCGCTCGCCGAGCACGCGGTCGAAGATCTCGGTGGCCACCGGGACGAGATCGGGATGGGCGACCCAGGTGCCGTCGAAACCCTGGGCCGCCTCCCGCTCCTTGTCTTCGCGCACCTTCGCCAAAGCCCTCTCGTTCACCTCGGGGTCGCGGCGTGAGGGGATGAAGGCGGCCATGCCGCCGATCGCGTGCGCTCCGCGGCGGTGGCAGGTCTTCACGAGCAGGTCGGCGTATGCGCGCATGAACGGCACGGCCATGGTCACGTCGGCGCGATCCGGCAACACGAACTCGGGCCGGTGTCCGAGCTTCTTGATCACGCTGAAGATGTAGTCCCAGCGGCCCGCGTTCAGCCCGGCCGAGTGCTCGCGCAGCTCGTACAGGATCTCGTCCATCTCGAACGCGGCGAGGATCGTCTCGATCAGGACGGTGGCCTTGATCGAGCCACGGGCGACGCCGAGCTCGTCCTGGGCCCAGGCGAAGACGTCGTTCCAGAGCCTGGCCTCGAGGTGGCTCTCGAGCTTCGGCAGGTAGAAGAAGCGGCCGCCGCGGTCGTGGTTGCGGAAGAAGTAGAGCCCGAAGTCGAAGAGGGAGGCAGAGATCGCCGCGCCGTCGACATCGAAGTGGCGCTCGACGAGGTGCCAGCCGCGCGGACGCACGAGCAAGCGTCGCGACGTCGTCGTTCAGGGCGTACTGCTTCGACCCGGTATCAAGCGAGATCGTGCGCTCGAGCGCGTCGGTGAGGTTGACCTGGCCCTCGATGCAGTTCCGCCAGGTGGGCGAGTTCGAGTCCTCGAAGTCGGCCATGAACATGCGCGCGCCGGAATTGAGCGCGTTGATCACCATCTTCCGGTCGACCGGGCCGGTGATCTCGACGCGACGGTCCTGCAGCTCATCCGGCACCGGCTCGACCTGCCAGTCGCGCTCCCGCACGTCCCGAGTCTCGGGGAGGAAGTCGGGCAGCTCACCGTCCCGGAGCCGTTGCGCGCGCTCGTCCCGCGCGGCGAGCAACTCCCGCCGCCGCGGCCCGAAGCGCCGCTCGAGCTCGGTGAGGAACTCGACCGCTTCCGGCGTCAGGACGGAGGACGTGCCCACGGGGCGAGCTTAGTCCGCGAGCGCTGCGGCGAGCGCCGCCAGGCCGTCCTCGAGCACCGGCTCGCCGTGCGCGACGAGCACCATCTCGACGGGGAGGTCGAGCAGGCCGGCGAGAGCGAGCTTCAGCTCGCGGTACGACACGTCGCCGAGCCACGACTGGGAGCAGATGCGGACGCCGCCCTCGCCGTCGCCGAGGAAGATGTCGCCGGAGACGAGCGCCCGGTGCTCGGGCAGCCAGTACAACGTCTCGCCAACCCTCTGCGCGTCGATCCCGATCAGCCCACCGGGGAGGACGTCCCCGGCCGAGAACGGGTGCGTCAGCGGCGTTTCGGTGCGCCTTCTGCCGCCCTCGGCGTTGGCCCACACCTCGGCGCCGTAGCGCTCTGCCAGCTCACCCGTACTGCGCTCGTGCCACCAGACGGTGAGCATGATCGAGACGGGCTTGCCGTTGCGCTCCACGTCCGCGTCGAGCCGGTCGAGGAAGATCTTGCGCAACGTGGGCTCACCCGGGACGAGCGGGTCGATGAGGACCACGGAGCCGGCCGTCTCGACGTAGAGGCAACCGACCTCCTGCTCCCAGTCCGCGCCGGGCGACCACTCCGGATGGAGGGCGGTCCAGCGCCAGAGGCCGGGTGCGAGCTCGCGGACGTCCACGGCGCGGCAGCCTATAGCGTCAGGTGAGATGGAGACCTTCTGGATCGGCGGCGAGCTCGAGGTGAACCGGATCGGCTACGGCGCGATGCGGCTCTGCGGTCCGCGGGTGACCGGGCTGGCCCGAGGATCGGGAGAACGCGCTGCGGGTGCTTCGTCGTGCGGTCGAGCTCGGCGCGACCCTGGTCGACACCTCCGACGCGTACGGGCCCGAGGTGAACGAGCTCCAGGTCGCGGAGGCGCTGTACCCCTACGACGGGATCGTCGTCGCCACGAAGGGCGGGCTGGTTCGCGGCGGCGGGCCGGGCGGCTGGCCGCAGGACGGGAGACCGGAGCATCTTCGTGCCGCCTGCGAGGGCTCGCTCGCCCGGCTGCGCCTCGAGCGGATCGACCTCTACCAGCTGCACCGTCCCGACCCGAAGGTTCCGTTCGCCGACTCGGTCGGGGCGCTGAAGGAGCTGCGCGACGAGGGCAAGATCCGGCACGTCGGCCTCTCCAACGTCTCGGTCGCGCAGCTCGGCGAGGCGCGCGACATCGTCGAGATCGCGTCGGTGCAGAACGAGTACAACCTCGGCAATCGCGAGTCGGAGGACGTGCTCGAGGCCTGCGAGCGGGCAGGGATCGCATTTCTGCCCTGGTACCCGCTCGACGCCGGCGAGCTCGCCCGCTCAGGCGGGCCGGTCGAGTCGATCGCGCGCGAGCGCGATGCGACTGCGGCTCAGGTGGCACTCGCGTGGCTGCTTCGGCGCTCGCCGGTGACGATCCCGATCCCCGGCACCTCGTCGCTCGAGCACCTGGACGAGAACATGGCGGCGCGTGAGCTCGAGCTCACGGACGCCGAGGTCGAGCGGCTCGATTAGCCCGGCGTCGGAGTGATCGTCGTGCCGGAGACCTCGCCGTTCACGTCCACGAGCTCGCCGCGAGGCAGGTCCGCGAGCATGCTCCCCTCGACTGTCAGGGACGGCTCGCCGCACCCGGGCGGCTCCGATTCCTGCAGGCTCTCGCAGAGCTTCAGCGTCCCGTCCTCCTCGATCAGGTAGCCGCTGACGAGCTGTCGGCGCGTCGAGGCCGACGAGCAGCGCCTCCTGCACCGACAAGCCGACCCCGGCTCCTTCGGGGTTGGTGTCGGCAGCCGAGCCGCCGCCGCTGTTGTCCGTGCCGCAGCCGGCGAGGGCGAGCGCGAGCGCGACGAGCGCAGTGGGGGCCAGCAGCTTCACGAGACAGCGCATGTTAATCCCCCGCCTCGACTTCCGAAAGGGCAACCGCTGCGATCGTCCTGCCTTCGATCCGCCAGGCCGCGAGCTCACCGGTTCGCAGCGAGAGGATCAGGTACGGCCGGCCCTGCCAGAGCCCGATGTTCTCGACATCCGTGCGCGACGGGCGAGGCGGAGAAGAGAGGTGGGAGTGGAAGACGGCGAGCTCGAAGCCGTCGTCCTCGAGGAACCACGTCTCGGGCGGCACGTCGAGCTCGAAGCGATACGGCGACGCAGCCCCGTTGCGGCCGGGGACGTAGCGCTCGGCGACGCCGTCGCGCAGGACGACGAGCCCGCAGGCCTCGTTCGGAGCCTCCGCCGCCGCATGCTCGACGAGCTGCCCGCGGATCGCCGCCGGGACTACCACCAGACAGTCCGCTCCATCGAGCGCTCGACGTCGGCCGCGTCCCAGAAGTCGGCCGAGAGGTACTTCCAGCCGCCGTCGGCGAGGATGCAGACGACGACCGCGTCCGGCTCGAGCTCGCGAGCGAGCCGCCTGGCCACGTGCGCGACTGCGCCGGCCGAGACACCGCCGAAGATCCCGTCCGCGTCGAGCAGCTCGCGCAGCGCCGTTACGGACTCCTCGTTCGAGACGAGCACCTTCCGATCGAGCTTGGCCACGTCGAGAATCGGCGGCACGTAGCCATCGGCGAGCGAGCGCAACCCCATCACCGGGTCGCCGGGAAGCGGCTCGGCGGCTGCGACGACGACGTCCGGGAAGCGCTCGCGCAGGCGCTCGCCGGCGCCCATCAGCGTCCCGCCGGTGCCGAGGCCCGCGACGAGCACGTCGACCCGGTCGAGCGCGTCGGCGATCTCCGCGCCCGTGCCCTCGTAGTGGGCGCGCGGGTTCGCCTCGTTCGCATACTGGAAGGGCATGAACCAGGCGGGGTCGGCCTCGGCGAGCGCGAGCGCCATCCGGACGGCGCCGTTCGAGCCCTCCTCGCCGGGCGACTCGACGATCTCCGCGCCGTAGAGCCGCAGCAGCCGGCGGCGCTCCTCGGTCGCGTTCGAAGGCAGCACGCACGTGAGCGGATACCCCTTCAGCTTCGCGACGAGCGCGAGCGAGATGCCCGTGTTCCCGCTGGTCGGCTCGAGCAGGCGCCGGCCGCGCTCGAGCTCGCCGGAGGCCTCCGCCGCCTCGATCATCGCCTTCGCGACGCGGTCCTTGATCGAGCCGGTCGGGTTCTGGCCCTCGAGCTTCGCGTAGACCCGTACCGGCCCCGGCACGAAGCGGGAGAGCTCGACGAGCGGTGTCGAGCCGACGAGGTCGAGAAGGCTCGGCGCGAGCGAGTTAGCTTCCACCGGCCATCGCCGGCAGGAGGATCATCGGCTGGCCATTCACCGTCGTGTCCAGCCCGTCGAGCGTGCGGATGTCCTCGCCGCCGAGGTAGACGTTCACGAACGCCGCGAGGTCGCCGTCCTCGAAGAGCTGCGACTCGAGCGCCGGATAGCGGCGCGCGAGGTCCTCGAGCACCTCGCGGACGCTGCCGCCGTGCGCCTCGACCTGGCGCTCGCCGCCGACCTCGTTGCGCAGCGTCGGCGGGATCCGGATCGCGGTCACGACGTCACCCGCGGGCCGGCGCAGAACTCGACGTAGTCGACGTACTCCGTGATCGAGGGGCTCTCGCCGCAGACTGGGCAGGCCGGGTCGCGCTTCACCGAGACCTCGTCGAAGGTCGTCGCGAGCGCGTCGAAGAGGAGCAGGCGGCCCTGCAGCGAGTCGCCGATCCCGAGCAGCAGCTTCAGCGCCTCGCTCGCCTGGAGCGAGCCGATGATCCCCGGCAGCACGCCGAGGACGCCGCCCTCGGCGCAGCTCGGCGCGAGCTCCGGGCGGCGGCGGGGTGGGGAAGAGGCAGCGGTAGCACGGGCCGTCCCCCGGCTTGAAGACCGTCACCTGGCCTTCGAAGCGGTAGATCGAGCCGTGCACGACGGGAACGTCGTGCCAGACGGACGCGTCGTTGACGAGGTAGCGGGTCGGGAAGTTGTCGGCGCCGTCGACGATCACGTCCCAGCCGTCGCCCAGGATCCGCTCGACGTTCTCGGAGGTGAGCCGTTCCTCGTACCCCTTGACCTCGACGTCCGGGTTCAGCGCCTCGATCGTGTCCTTGGCCGACTGCACCTTGGGCTCGCCGAGCCGCTTCGTCGAATGGACGATCTGGCGCTGGAGGTTCGAGTCGTCGACGACGTCCGCGTCGACGATCCCGAGCGTGCCGACGCCGGCGGCGGCGAGGTAGAGCGACGCGGGGGAGCCGAGCCCGCCGGCGCCGATCAGGAGCACGCGCGAGTCGAGCAGCTTCTGCTGGCCCGCCTCGCCGACCTCCGGGATCAGCAGGTGGCGGCTGTAGCGAGCGCGCTGCGGCGGCGTCAGCGCCTGCGGCGTCTCGACCTCGAAGCCGTTGCGCTTCCAGTCGGTGAAGCCGCCCGTGAGCGACCTGACGTTGCCGTAGCCGAGCTCGCCGAGCGACTTGGCGGCGAAGGCCGAGCGGGAGCCGCCGGCGCAGTAGACGACGAGCTCGCGCTCCTTGTCGGGCACGAGCCCCTCGATCCGCGACTCGAGCTGGCCGCGCGGCACGTGGATCGCGCCCGGTACGACGCCCTCGTCCCACTCGTCCTGCTCGCGCACGTCGAGGAAGAGCGCAGAACCGGTGCGCTCGCGCGCGTCGGCCGCGCCGATCTCGTCGATCTCGCCCTTCACCTGCTGCAGCAGCTCGCGGTAGGTGGCCATTACTTCAACGAGGATAGCGATTCCGCTGCGGGAAACGCCCGCGAGTTGGACGTGGGCGCTGGCTAGTCTGATCGCGTGTCCCCCCGTGTACGCGTCGGTCTGATCGTCGGAGCGCTCGCGCTGCTCGCGGCGGTCGTGGTGGCAGGTGCAGCGGTCGTCTCCGCGGAAGAGGTCGTGCGCCCGGCGGAGGCTGCGCAAGCGGGCGAGACGCGACCGGGCGCGCCGACGTTGTCGCTTGCGCTGGCTCTCCGGACTGACGCCGACACAGCTCTGCTCGAGCGGGCGTCCGAGGCCTACGATGCCGGGCGGCTGCAGGAGGCCGCCGTCCTCTTTGCAGAGTCGGACTCGCTGGAGGCGAAGCTAGGCGCGGCCTTCGCGGCCTGGCCGGGCTCCCTCGACCGCGTCGAGCAGCTCGGTGCGCTGTACCCGCGCAGCGCGATGATGCAGCTCCACGTCGGGATTGCGCGCTTCTGGGCCGGGCGCGACGGCGCGCTCGACGCGTGGCGAGAGGCGCAGGACGTCGAGCCCGACACGCCGTACGCCGTCCGCGCGGGCGACCTGCTACACCCGGAGTTCGCACCAGGTGTGCCGATCCTCGTCAGTGACGCCGGCGTGCCGTCGGCAGACGCGGCGGAGCTCCCGCCCGCCGAGCGGCTCGAAGCCCTGCGGGAGGCTGCCGAGGACGGGTCGCTGGACGCTCGGCTCCGGTACGGGATCGCACTCCAGGGCGCGGGCAGGTCCGAGTCGGCTCGCGAGGTCTACTCGGCTGCGGCGGAGGCCTTTCCGGACGAGCCCGAAGCGCTCGTCGCCGACGCGGTCGGCCGCTACACGAAGGAGCGTCCGGCGGCGGCCTTCTCGCGGCTGGGCCCGCTCTCGCAGCGCTTTCCGCGCTCGGCGACCGTTCGTTTCCATCTCGGCTTGCTCCTCCTCTGGCAGCGCGACGTGGCGCCGGCGCGACGCCAGCTGCGGCTGGCGCGCGCAGCCGACCCGGGCTCGTTCGTCGCCCGCCAGGCGGGCCTTTACCTGGACGAGCTCGAGGCCGCCGGGACCGGCTGAGCCAAAGATGGGCCGAACGGCCCATGGCGGTTTGCGTCACGGGCTGGCACCATGCGGCATCTTCATTTCCAGATGTGTTGCGGAGTAGCCGGGACGCATCTACTGTGAGAGCGCCGATCGGAGGGGGACCGGGTGAGCGCAGGAGCCAACGTGGGTACCGGCAGCAAGGGGACTACTGCCGCGCCCGCGCGCGCATTCGACCTGCTCGAGACCGACGAGGCCCGACAGCTGCTCGAGAGCGGCCGCGCCGCCGGCAAGCTCCGCGCCGAGGACATCGCCGCGGCGCTCGACGAGCTCGACCTCGACGCGGCGCAGCTCGACGAGTTCTTCGTCGCGCTCGAGGAGCAGCAGATCGAGGTCGTCGCCCGAGCCGACGAGGAGCTCGACGTTCCCGAGGAGGCCGTCGCGAGCGAGGTCTCCACCGACACGCTCCAGCTCTTCCTGAAGGACATCGGCCGCGTGCCGCTCCTGACCGCGCCGCAGGAGGTGGAGCTCGCCAAGCGGATCGAGCGCGGCGACCACTCGGCCAAGCAGGCCATGGTGGAGGCCAACCTGCGGCTCGTGGTCTCGATCGCCAAGCGCTATCGCAACCAGGGCCTTCCGTTCCTCGACCTGATCCAGGAAGGAACGATCGGGCTCGTCCGCGCCGCCGAGAAGTTCGACCATCGCAAGGGGTTCAAGTTCTCGACCTACGCGACCTGGTGGATCCGGCAGGCCGTCGCGCGCGCGCTCGCCGACAAGGCGCGGACGATCCGGATGCCGGTGCACGTCGTCGAGAAGCTGAACAAGATCGTCCGCACCGAGCGGACGCTGCGCGCGAAGCTCGGGCGCGAGCCGAGCTCGGCCGAGATCGGCCTCGAGCTCGACCTGCACTCCGAGGAGGTCGATCAGATCCGTCGCAGCGCGCAGACGCCGATCTCGCTGGAGAAGCCCGTCGGCGACGAGGACGAGTCCGAGTTCGGGCACTTCCTCACCGACGAGACGCAGCCGCTGCCCGACGAGGTGGCCGAGGAGACGATGCGCAAGGAAGCGCTGCGCGGGATCCTGGGCACGCTCTCCCACCGCGAGCGACGCGTGCTCGAGCTGCGCTACGGCCTCGACGGCGAGCAGCCGCGCACGCTCGACGAGGTCGGTCGCACGTTCAACGTGACGCGCGAGCGGATCCGCCAGATCGAGAACCAGTGCCTGAAGAAGCTGCGCGCCCTCGCCGACGCAGCCAAGCTCCGCGACGTAGCCTGACGCGATAGCGTCCGGGGCGATGGCGAAAGCCTTCTCGGTCGCCTCCTGGAACGTCGAGCACTTCCGCAGCCAGCGCGTCGACAGCCGCGTCGAGGACGTCCTCGCGTTCCTCGACGAGCAGCGTCCCGACGTCTTCGCGCTCTACGAGGTCGAGGGCAGCAAGGTCTACGAGGCGCTCACCTCGCAGATGCCGAAGTACACGTTCCACATCACCGAGGGCTCGCAGGTGCAGCAGATCCTGCTCGGCGTCCGCCAGGGGCTGACGGCGTTCTTCACCCAGAAGACCGAGTTCCGCTCGGGTGTCTCGCTGCTGCGTCCGGGCGCGCTGCTCACCGTCCGGGTCGAGCGATCAGAGCTACCCGCTGCTCTTCCTGCACACGAAGAGCGGCACCGATCCCCGCGGGCTCGGGCTGCGCGACGACATGCTCACCCGGGCGCTCGACTTCGCGAAGGTGCTCGACCGCTCCGCGCCTCCGGGCCGGCGCGCGAACTACATCTTCCTCGGCGACTTCAACATCATGGGCATGCAGTACCGCTACGTCCGCGAGCGGGACATCATGGCCGACAAGGAGCTGCTCAAGCTGACGCGCGGGGCGCCGCGCCGCCAGATGAAGGTGCTGGAGAAGGACGAGCCGTTCACCTGGTGGGGCGGCGGCTCGATCGACCCCTCCAGCCTCGACTTCGTCGTCGCGCGCGAGCACCTGCGCTTCAAGCAGTTCGGCGGCTTCGACGTCGCCGTGCGTGGCTGGCCGAAGCTCGAGTCGCGCGACGAGCGGCTCGCCTGGGTGCGGCGGTTCTCCGACCACGCGCTCCTCTACTTCGAGGTGCAGAAGGTCTGATCATCTGGTCTTCCCCGCTCTTGACACGAGGGATCGGAGGGTTCATGATGTGCGGCTTCCGCTGGCCCCATTTCGGCCGGCATTTCGTGAAAGGAGGTCGAATGATCCAGAACGTCACTTTCGGAGTTCGGCCTCCGCTCGCAGCCTGAGCACCGCCGCGAGCAGGGTCCTGCCAGGCCCATCTCTGTAGTGCCTGCCTCGTCCAGCTAGCTCTACGAGCGCAGCGAACCGGGCGCACCCGCGCCCAGAGAACCAATCCCTCGAGGAAGGAGAACGTGCGTCGTGATTTACAGCCCGACCAGCGACTCGCACGCCAAGTCGGAGTCCCAGCGACCGAGCGAAAGGAGGGAACATGCTCACCCACGAAACCGAAGTCATCCGCCTGCTGCACCGTGAGCGGATGGAGCGGTTGGCCCGTGCCGCACGCAGGCGGCCGGCGACGGAACGGTTGGCCGAGCGGGAACCGACGACCCGGCCAGCGCGGTTCGCACGCATCGCGCTCCACGTCCGCCGACGGCAGCTCCGCCTCCGCGAAGACGCGTGACCGCGATGAGCACAGAGAGGCCGAACGGGTCGCCGTACGCCTGGGGCTGACGGATCGCGTCATCCGTCAGCTCCGGGCGCGCGGTTACCTGGACGGGTTGGAGCTCGACGAATGCCAAGCGCGCGAGCGATTCTGGCGCGCGCATGTCGCCTTCCTCCGGGCCGGGGGCTGCGGCCCGTGCTCGTACCGTCGAGGCGACTCCGAGCAGTGACTAGACTCGCGCGCGGTGGCCGAGCTGCGGCAAGACTGGCTGGAGGAGCTGTCGGAGATCCTGCGGATCCCGTCGATCAGCGCCGACCCTGCGCACGGCGACGACGTGAAGGCCGCCGGCGAGTGGGTCTGCGAGCGGATTCGCGGCGCAGGCGGCGAGGCCGAGCTCGTCGACTGGCATGGCCGTCCGCTTGCGATCGGCGAGGTGCGCGCGTCGAACGACGCCGACAGCGCGCCCACCATCCTCTGCTACGGCCACTTCGACGTGCAGCCGCCCGAGCCGCTCGAGCTCTGGGACTCGGAGCCGTTCGAGCCGACCGTCCGCGACGGCTGGCTCTATGCGCGCGGGATCGCCGACGACAAGGGGCAGCTCTGGATGCTCCTGAAGGCGGCCGAGCTGCTCGCCGCCGTCGGTGAGCTGCCGGTCAACGTCCGTTTCGCGTGCGACGGCGAGGAGGAGATCGGCGGCCACTCGATCGTCGACTTCCTGGCCGACGACGAGCGCGGCGCGGACGCGGCCGTGATCTTCGACAGCTCGATGATGGGACGCGGGATCCCGGCCTTCAACATCGGCACGCGCGGCCTCTGCTACTTCCACGTCGAGCTCCGCACCGGCGAGCGCGACCTCCACTCCGGGGTCTACGGCGGCGCCGCGCTGAACGCGATGGAGGCGATGCTCCAGACGCTGACGGGCGTGCTGCCGCGCGACGGCCGGCTGCCGGAGCCGCTTCGCGCCGGGCTCGTGCCGCCGACGCCCGAGGAGCTCGAGGGCTGGGCCGCGCTCCAGGCCGGCGCGGCGGTGCTCTCCGATCAGGGCGCTCGGCCGCTCGACCAGCGCGGCGCCGAGGAGTTCTACCTGCGCACCTGGGGCGAGCCCTCCGTGACGGTGCACGGGATCGAGGGCGGCTCGGCGCTGCTCCAGAAGACCGTGCTGCCGGTGCACGCCGTCGCGAACCTCTCGATCCGGCTCGCTCCCGGCCAGCAGATCGAGACGATCGCGCCGGAGGTCGAGCGACTGCTGCGGGAGGCGGCGCCCGAGGGAGCGGACGTCCAGATCGACCTGTGGTCTTCGGCGCCGGCCGGGCTCGTGCCGCCGGATGCAGCGCCGATCCAGCTCGCGCTCGATGCCTTCGAGCAGGCGCTCGGCGTCCGGCCGCTGCTCGTCCGCTCGGGCGGGACGCTGCCGATCGTGCCCGCGCTCGCCGACCGCGGCATCCCGACCGTGATCACCGGCTTCGACCTGCCCGAGGGCAACGTGCACTCCCCGAACGAGCGCCTGCTCGTGGAGTACATCCCGCTCGGCGTCGAGGCGGCGCGGCAGCTCTTCCTCGCCTGGGGCCGGCTTGGCAGCTAGCGCGCCCTTCGCCTCGCCGCTCGCGGAGGAGCTCGCCGAGGACGTGCTCGAGCGCTTCCTGCGCTACGTCCGCATCGACACCCAGTCCGCCTACGGCTCCGACACCGCGCCCTCGACGGCGAAGCAGCTCGAGCTCTCGCGGCTGCTCGTCGCCGAGCTCGAAGAGATCGGATTGGACGACGTGCGCATGGACGACCACGGCTACGTCTACGGCTGCCTGCCCGGAGCGGATGGCGTCGAGCCGATCGGGCTGATCGCGCACGTCGACACCTCGCCCGACGTCACCGGGACGAACGTCGAGCCGCAGGTGCTGCGCGGCTGGGACGGGAGCCGGATCGAGCTGCCCGCCGATCGCTCGCAGGTGCTCGACCCGGCGGAGCATCCCGCGCTCGCCGAGCGGGTCGGCCACGATCTCGTGACCACCGACGGCACGACGCTCCTGGGTGCCGACGACAAGGCGGGCGTCGCGGAGATCATGGCGGCCGTCGCGTACCTGAAGCGAAACCCCGGCGGGCACGCTCCCGTCAACGTCTGCTTCACCACCGACGAGGAGATCGGCGCCGGCGCGGATCACCTCGACATCGGCGAGTTCGGCGCGCGCTACGCGTACACGTTCGACGGCTCCGGCCTCGGCGAGATCGAGACTGAGACGTTCAACGCCTGGCGCGTCGGCGTGACGATCCGCGGCAGCGCAGTCCATCCGGGCTCGGCGAAGGGGAAGCTCGTGAACAGCGTCAAGCTGGCCGCCGATTTCGTCGCCTCGTTGCCGCGCGACGGGCTCTCGCCCGAGACGACGGAGGAGCGAGAGGGCTTCGTCCACCCGACGGTCATCCGCGGGTCGGCCGACGAGGCAACGGTCGACCTGATCGTCCGCGACCACGACGCGACGAAGCTGGAGGAGCACCTCGCGCTCGTGCGGCGGCTCGCGGATCAGATCGCCGAGCGCGAGCCGCGTGCGCAGGTTCAGCTGGAGGCGGCGGAGCAGTACCGCAACATGCGCGAGGTGATCGACCGGCACCCCGAGGTCGTCCAGGCGGCCGAGGAGGCCGTGCGCCGCGCCGGTGCCGAGCCCGTGCCCGCGATCATCCGCGGCGGCACCGACGGCGCGCGGCTGTCGCACCGCGGCCTCCCGACGCCGAACATCTTCACCGGCGGCCAGGAGTACCACTCGCGGCGCGAGTGGGCGAGCGTTCAGGACATGGCCGCGGCTGCGGCGACCGCCGTCGAGCTCGCCCGCGTCTGGGCCGAGAAGCGCTAGGACGCGCTGGTGCAGCCGAGATGCTCGTGCCCGAAACGGCGCATCTCGTCGATGATCGGCAGCAGCGCCTCGCCCTTCTCGGTCAGCTCGTACTCGACGCGCGGCGGTGACTCCGGGTAGCTTTGGCGCTCGATCAGACCCTCGCCCTCGAGCCAGCGCAACCGCTCGGAGAGCGTGCGCGGGCTGATCCCGCGGCAGGAGTGCTCGAGCTCCGAGAAGCGCCGCGCCCCCTCCGAGAGGTCGTGCACGAGGAGCGCCGTCCACTTCGCGCCGATGATCTCCGCGCAGGCCGCGACCGAGCAGGTCGCGTCGTGGACGGGATTCATCGTGCGAATGGCCACGTCCGGATTGTACGCCGTCCGGAGGCGGAGGCGCTTGGCCGCCGCCTCCGGACGGGCGCGATTGCAGTGTTTACGACTCCTCGACCGAAGCGGCAAAGGGGGAGCCGGAGGGGGTCACCGACGTCGAATCGGCGTACCTCGCCCGAGCCGGCTTCGTTGCCTCGGTTCGAGACGTAGGCGGCTCCGTCGGGGCCGATCGCCACGGACGTCGGCCGGGTCAAGCCCTGCACGACCGGAGTCCGCGCGCCGCCCGGCTCGAGCTTCCAGAGCGTTCCGGTGCCGCCGAAGAAGACCGGGCCGCTCGAGTGCTCGAGCACGTACAGGTTGCCCGCTCGGTCGAAATCGAGATCGAGCACGGTGGTGAAGCCCGCTGCGAACACCTCGGGCGTCCCGTCCTGCAGCCGGTAGACGTTGGCTGCGCCCCGTGCGAACGGGACGCCGGTGAGCTCACTCACGTAGAGCGCCCGGTCCGGGCCACGAACCACCGCCGTCGGCACTGAATCCGTCGGACGACCTTGGGCCCGCGACGGCAGGACGGCCAGGGTGGACACCCGGCCCCTGCGGATCTCGAGCAGCGTGTTGCCTCCGGCATCCGTCAGGATGGTTCGCCCGAAGCCTTCGAGCAGCCCGTACGGATTGCTGTCGACCGGGCCGCCGTCGGGGTTCGCCGTCGCCTCGTAGCCGGCGATGTCCGTGCTCCAGGCCGGCCCGAAGCCGGGCACGAAGCTGACGACTCGGCCGAAGCCGGTACCGAGCTGCGAGCGCAGATCGGGATGGCCTCCTAGCCCGATCGTCACCGATCCGAACAACGGCCAGGCGAACGACACGTCGTGTGGTCCCGTCGCATTCGAGCCGTCGGGAGCTGCGTAGGAGGGCAGACCCGTCAGGACGCGCTGCTGCTCGCCGCGCCAAAGACGGGAGACCGCTCCCGTGACTCCGGGGCAGGCAGGCTCCCCGCGGGGTAGCGCGATGCAGTGCGAACCTGGTCCGCCGCCTTGCCGGCCTCCGCGACGTAGAGCGCCCAACGTGCATTGCCGAACAGGCTGAGCCCGGCGTGCGCGAACGTCAATCCGCGCGGGTTGCGAGCCCGGACATGACCACGGTGCCGGCTGGCGTGGCCGCTGCCGCTGCGGACGGCGCCGCAAAGGCCATCCACGCGGACGCGGCCACGATCGAGAGCGATACGAGAGTGCTGCGGAGCAGCCTCATGGTGCCTCCTTCGGTTCCCCGGCTTCCGCCGAACGGCTGGCGAGATGCGGTCGATGCGACTTGAGCGCGGGAGTAGATCTCGCGTACGAGCTCCTCTGAAACCGCTTCGATGAATGAGAAAACCGCGTCGTCGTGCGGGACGATCGTCGAGCGCAGGTAACGCATCCGAGCTCCGTCGCCCGCCATCGACGCCGCTGCCGTACGGACGAGCTCCGCTGCATGGTGGAGGGCAACCGACGTCGAGCCGGGTCGGTATTGCTCCACGAGGTACAGCTGCACGATGCGCCCGACGTTACGCCAGGACTCTCGTGGATGAATCGGGTGATTCCCTACGTTTCGGCCGGAGGCTGAGCGCCGATGCGCGCGCCAAGCTCGGCCCGGGAGGAGATCCCGAGCTTCCGGTAGACGCGGGCGAGATTCGCCTCGACCGTCTTCGGACTGACGAACGCGGCCTGCGCGACCTCCCGGTTGGTGAGACCGCTCGCGGTCAGCTCGGCGATGCGCCGCTCGGTCGCCGTCAGCTCGTGGGGATCCCTGCGCCTCAGTCCGATCCGGTCGAGCTCCGCTTGGCTGCGTGCCGCCCAGGAGACTGCGCCGATGCGCTCGAACAGCTCGAGCCCTCGCCCGAGCGACTGCGCCGCGTCGAGCTTCCGCTTCAACCTGCGCTGGAGCTGCCCTCGGGTCAGCAACGTTCGACCGAGCTCGAACGGGAGCTGCTCGATCCCGTGCGCCTGCTCCAGCAGCGCCAGAGCACCCGCCGGATCGCCGCCGGCCGCGGTCACGAGTGCGCGAGAGCGTGGCAGCGTCGCGTCGATCCAGAGGCGGGGCAGCAGGCGGCCGCGCTGCTCAAGCCGCTCGAGCGCACGTCCAGCTTGTTCGAGCTCGCCGGTCGCGACGAGCGCCTCGATGTGATCGGGTCCGATCCGGACGCCGACCGGACAGATCACGCCGATCGACTCGAGCAACGACTCCGAGCGCTCGAACGCGACCGCCGCGGCGGCCGGATCGCCCGCCGCGAGCTCGACCTCCCCGAGCGTGTTCAGGACGAGCGCCGCGAACCAGGAGCTGCCCGTGCCCTCCATCTCCTCGACGATCGGACGCAGTGTCTCGCGTGCGCGCGCGATCCGACCGCACTGCGCATCGATCCGCGAGCGGATCGCGAACGGGATCGCCCAAGGACCTTGCGGCGGCCCCATCTGCCCGATCGTCGCGCACGATTCCTCCGCGAGTCGCTCCGCGAGAGCCCCATTCCCGGCCCGGAGCTCCACATCGGCCAGCAGCGCCTGCTTCTCGGCCTGCCAGCCCGCCTCGCCGCGATCGCGGTACCACCGATCCTCGAGTAGATGGCGCTCCCTTGCGGCGTCGAAGTCGTCGACGCTCGAGAACCAGATCAGGAAGAGCGAGCTCCTTTCGGCGTCGGGACCCGCTCTCTCTTCCAGCCGTAGCGCCCGGTTGAGCAGCTCCGGGCGGGCGCCTAGACCTACCTGCGCGCCGAAGAAGACGCTGTTGACCAGCGCGTAGGCGAGCAGCCCGGGATCTTCGTCCTCGTCCAGGAGCGCCGCAGCCGCATCGGCGTGGGCAACCGCCACGCGCTGGTCGCGCATCGAGAACGCCGCCAGCTTGGCCTCGATCCGACCGCGGAGCCGACGATCGTCTCCGGCTTCGGCGAGCGCCCGCTCGAGCTGCTCGACTGCAGTGGCGGTCGAGTCCACCCACGCGATCTGGCTGAGCAGGAACAACGATTCCGCGCGGAGCGTCCCCGGCGGCGCATCCGCCAGTGCGGATTCGGCGACGACGCGCGCCTGACCGAGCTCGCCCGCCGCGAGCAGTGCACTCGCCTCGCCGAGCAGGCGACGCAGGCGCTCTCGGGTCAGGCCGGCGGGAGTGAGACGGTGTGCGGCGTCGTAGAGCTCTGCGGCCGCGTCCTGCGCCCCTCGTCGGGCGGCGCGCTCTGCGGCGAGCTCGAGCTCAGCCGCAGTGGGCTCGTGGGGGTCGACCTCGCTCTGGGCGAGATGACGCGCACGTCCTTCAGAGTCTGCTGTGGTCTCGGCGAGTCGACGGTGCAGCGCCCGCCGCCGCTCTAGGGATGCCGAACCGTAGACAGCGGAGGCCAGAAGCGGGTGTGTGAAGCGGAGCCGGCCTGCCTCCTCGGTGAGGATGCCTGACTGCTCGGCTTCGAGCAGCCCTGTGTCCCCCTGCTCGAGCTGCGCGAGCACAGCCCGCTTCGTCGGGCGAGCGATTGCGGCGGTGACCAGGACGGCGCCCCGGGCCGCGGGCGAGAGCGCGTCGAGACGCGCAGCCACGAGCGCGTGCAGGTGCGGGGGAACGGGCAGCGGGTCGCCCAGACCCCGCTCGGCTGACTCGGCCCCGAGTGCACGAGCGATCTCGAGTGCGTAGAACGGGTTGCCGCCCGAGGCGCTCGTGAGGCGCACCAGCATCAGCCGTGAGGGAGCGCCGCCGAGTCGCCCGGCGATCAGGTGGTGCAGGGCCGCCAGCGAGAGCGGCCCGATCGGGACACGCACGAGCTGCTCGGGCGGGACCGCGAGCTCGGGGCCGTGCTGAAGTGCAACCCCGCTCTCGGTGCGTCGGGACAGCAGCAGCGCCACCCCCACGGGCAGTCGGCGCACGGCGAACTCGAGCGCGCGTTCGGAGGCGCGGTCCAGCCACTGGACGTCGTCGATTGCTACGACCAGCGGTCTGTCGGCCGCAAGCGCCGCCAGCACGGACACGAGTCCGGTCGCGATCGTTCGCGGGTCCGTGCTCGCGTCCGGATCCGCTCTGAGCAGCGCCACCTCGAGGCCACGTTGTTGTGGCGCCGGCAGCTCCGAGCGCGCCTCGTCGAAGGCCGAACCGATCAGGTCCGCGAGTGCCGTGTAAGACAGCGTGCTCTCGCTCTCGGCAGGCTGCGCCCGGAGAACGCGATAGGAGCGGCGTTCCGCGCCCGCGACTCCCTCGCGCCAGACGGTTGTCTTACCGATCCCCGCCTCACCCTCGATCACGAGCGCGCTCGCGGCTGCTCCGAGCTCGTCGAGGAAGCGCTCGACCGTCTGCAGCTCGGCGTCGCGTCCGACGATCGCCGGCGTCTGCGTCGTCATGAACCGGCTTCGGCTCCGGCGGGCTCCCGGTTCCGGAGGCCGGCAAGCAGAAGCGCCGGCCCGTCGCCCCGGGTCTCGTCGTACAGCTCCACTGCTCCGGTCCTGATCGTCGGCATCCGAGCGCGATTGTCCGTCCCCGTGCCGGTTTGTTCAATCCCAGGGCGGCGAATTGTGTGTCCAGCGGCCGCCGACCATCGTCGCGACGACCTGCACTTCGGGCAGCTCCTCCGGCTCGAGCTCGAGCGGGTCGCGGTCGAGCACCACCAGGTCTGCGAAAAAGCCGGGGAGAAGGCGGCCGCGCCGGCGCTCGTCGCCCGAGAGCCATGCGGGCGCGACGATCTGCGCGTGGAGTGCCTGCTCGACCGTGAGCGCCTCGTGTCCCCGCCAGGCCGGACGATCGTCGATCGTGCGCAGCACACCGGCGGCGATCCCGGCGAGCGGGTCGAGCTCCTCCACCGGCGCGTCGGAGCCGTTCGCGACGAAGCGCACCCGATTCGAGCAGGCTCCTGAACGCGTACGTGCCGTCGAGGCGATCGGCCCAGAGCTGCTCGGCGAGGTCGCGGTCGGAGGGAGCGTGCGAGAACTGCACCGAGCAGGCGATCCCGAGCTCGGCGAACCGCGGCAGGTCCTCCGGTGTGACGCACTGTGCATGCTCGATCCGGTGACGGAGGCCCATGTGTACCCATGTGCCGCGAGTCGCTTCGAAGGCATCGAGCGCATCCCGGTTCGCCTGGTCGCCGATCGCGTGCACCGCCACTGGCCAGCCCGCCTCGGCGCCGCGCCGGATGATCTCCTCGAGCTCTGCGCGGCTCGTGATCTCGACGCCGCTGCCGTCTGTGAGTCGCGCGGTCTGGGAGCCGAGCGTGCCGTCCATGAAGCACTTCAGGTAGCCGATCCGCAGGTAGTCGTCGCCGAAGCCGCTGCGCAGGCTCAGGTCGCGCGCGGCGTTCATCGCCTCGGCCGGGATCGAGCCCCAAACGCGCAGCGAGAGGTTCCCCTCCTGCCGGAGGCGCTGGAAGATCCCCGGTGCGCCGAGCCAGCCGTCCTTGTCGTGGATCGCCCCGACGCCGCGTGCCGCGGCGAGCCGGAGCCCGGCCCGTGTCGCCTCGACCCACTCGTCCTGCGTGGTCGTGACGTAGCGGTCGCGGAAGCGCCAGGCGGACTCCTCGCGCAGCACGCCGGTCGGCTCGCCCTGTGCGTCGCGCTCGACCACGCCCCCCGCGACCTCGAGGTCGCCGTCCGCCGCGGCGAGCGCCGCCGAGTTCAGCCAGACCGAGTGGTAGTCCTTCGAGATCAGGAGCGCCGGCGTCTCGCGCCCCGTCACCTCGTCCAGCGTCTCCTTCGTCGGCGCGGCCCGGGGCGACCAGTCGCCGTCGCGCCACCCGTAGCCCCGCAGCCAGCGGCCGGGCGCGACGTCAGCCTCACGCACCCGCGCGAGCGCCTCCTCGAGCGACCCGCAGCCGTCGAGCTTCACCTGCTGCTGCGCCAGCGACCACGTGGGGAAGTGGACGTGTGAGTCGGTGAACGCGGGGAGGACGCAGCGCCCGCCGAGGTTGACGGTCTCCGGGCTCGCGAGCGCGGTCTCGTGGACGCCGACGCCACCGGCTATCCGGTCGCCCGCGATTGCCAGCGCCCGTGCTGTCGGCAGCGACGGGTCCATCGTCCGGATGACGCCGTTCTCCAGGATCACGGACGCGAGCGTAGTCGCAAGGTTCGACGCGGCGGGGACTAGACTGCGCGACGTGCCGTGGGACGTCCTCACCGAGGAGCAGCGCGAGATCCGGGAGCTCGTTCGCGACCTCGCGCGCGAGCGGGTCGCGCCGCGCGCGGCGGAGATCGACGAGTCGCACGAGTTCCCGTGGGACGTCGTCGAGCTCTTCCGCGAGCACGAGCTCTTCGGCCTCCTCTTCGACGAGGAGTGGGGCGGAACCGGTACCGGCACGCTGCTCGCGCTCGTCGCGATCGAGGAGGTCTCGAAGGTCTGCGCGACGAGCGGCCTCTTGCTCGCCGTGCAGGAGCTGGGCTCACTGGGGCTGAAGCTCGGCGGCACGCAGGAGCAGAAGGAGCGCTGGCTGCCGAAGCTCGCCTCGGGCGAGGAGCTGTGCGCCTACGCGCTGACGGAGGCCGGCTCGGGCTCCGACTCGGCCGCGATGCGGACCACCGCTCGTCTCGACGGCGACGAGTACGTCCTGAACGGGAGCAAGCGCTTCATCACGAACGCGGGCGTCGCGAGCCTCTACACCGTCTTCGCCAAGACCGACCCGGAGGCCGGGCACTCCGGCATCTCAGCCTTCGTCGTCGCCTCCGACGCTCCCGGCTTCGAGGTGACGCGGCTCGAGCCGAAGATGGGCATCAGCGGCTCGACCACCGGCGAGCTCGCCTTCGACGAGTGCCGCATCCCGGCCGGGAACCTGATCGGCGCCGAGGGCGAGGGCTTCAAGCTCGCGATGCGGATCCTCGACCGCTCGCGGCCCGGCGTCGCGGCGCAGGCGCTCGGGATCGCGCAGGGCGCCACCGACTACGCGCTCGAGTACGCGAAGGAGCGTGTCACGATGGGCAAGCCGATCGCGCAGCACCAGCTGATCCAGGCGAAGCTCGCCGACATGGAGACGGCCTGCGAGGCGGCGCGCGGTCTCCTCTACCGCTTCGGGCAGATGGCCGACGCAGGCAGCGACGGGCCGGAGCTGACGAAAGCCTCCGCGCAGGCCAAGCTCGCCTGCGGCGACACGGCGATGGCCGTCACGACCGACGCCGTCCAGATCCTCGGTGGCTACGGCTACATCAAGGAGTACCCCGTCGAGCGGATGATGCGCGACGCGAAGATCACGCAGATCTACGAGGGCACGCAGGAGGTGCAGCGGCTCGTGATCGCGCGCGAGATGCTGCGCGAGACGCGGGCGTTCCTGCTCGCCGGCGTCGGCTGAGACATGTCCCGGAAGTGCATTGCGATCTGCAATGCACTCGGCTAGGCTGTGCACGTGGCACAGCTCGTGACGCGCATCCCGGATGCTCTCGCGCTGGAGGTCGACCGCCTCGTCGAGGAGGGCGTTGTCACGTCTCGCTCGGAGGCGGTCAGGCTCGGCCTCGAGCGGCTGGTCGACCGCGAGCGGCGGCGGCGGATCGGGGAAGCGATCGTCGAGGGTTACGAGCGGATGCCGCAGACCGAGGACGAGTTGCTCTGGACGGACGAGGACACGCGACGGATGATCGCGGAAGAGCCCTGGTGAGTCTGCCGCGCCAGGGTGACATCTGGTGGGCGGAGACGGAGGACAAGCGGCGTCCGGTGCTGATCGTCACGCGCAGCGAGGCTGTCCCTGTGCTGACGAGGCTCGTCGTCGCGCCCGTCACGACAAACGTGCGGGGAATCCCGACGGAGCTCGGGCTCGGGACTGACGAGGGGCTGCCGAAGCCGTGCGCGGCATCGTTCGACAACACCCAGCCCATCCGGAGGTCGTCGCTCACCCACCGCCTGGGTCGACTGAGCCCGACTCGCCGCGAGGAGCTGTGCCGTGCGCTCGCCGCGCTGGCCGACTGCTAGAGGCTCGAGGACGTGGAACGAGCCGACGTAAAGAGCTGGCTCGAGCGGTACGTCGCGGCCTGGAAAAGCGGCGACCGCGGCGAGATCGGCGATCTCTTCAGCGAGGACGTGCGCCACCGCTACCACCCCTACGACGAGCCGCTCGAGGGCCGCGAAGCGGTCGTCGAGTCGTGGCTCGAGGAGCCCGACGCGCCGGGCAGCTTCGATGCGAGCTACGAGTGCTTCGCCGTGGACGGCGACGCGGCGGTCGCCGTCGGCACGAGCACGTACCGCGAGCCGGACGGCACGGTGTCGCGCGTGTACCACAACGTCTTCCTGCTTCGCTTCGATCGGAGACGGCCGCTGCGCCGACTTCACGGAGCTGTTCATGAAGCGCCCGTCCTCATAGACGAATCGCTGACAGCTTCCTGACCATTACGGGCGCAAGCTTGTCCCGTCGACGACCTCGAAGGCCGACCCGGGGACGCGGTGCAGCGTGTGCAGCTCGTCGTTCGACCACTTCGGGTGCGGCGCGCCCGAGACGAACCAGTTCGAGCCGTTGTCGGCGAGGATCATCCCGTACTCCTTCAGGGCTCGGAGGACGATGCGGGCCTGGCGCGGGAAGCCTGCGATCGGGTAGCCGCGCTTGAGCCGGAAGCGCAGCCCCATCGGCGGCAGGGACGGATCGGTGAGGTCGCTCGCGAAGTGGCGCGCGGGCCAGACGTAGGCGCGCCGCGTGCGCGAGACGGTGAAGCGCAGCGCGTGGTCGATCCGTCCGCGGGCCACGTCCTCGTAGCGCGCGAGGCCCGGGAGGATCGGCAGGCCGGCCGCGTCCGCGGACGTCCAGCCCTTCGGCCTGAGCTTGTTCGAGCGCAGGTCGAAGATCGCGCCCGAGCCGGCCCGCCAGCCGCCGCCGGGCTTTGGCTGGAGGGCGAAGAGCTCGTACAGCTTGCAGCGGTCGCGGTCGACGATCAGCGCGTGCCGGTCGCCGTCGGAGTGGCGGCCGCCCTCGATCGCGACGTTTGCGGGGATCGGGTACGGGCCCTTGTCCGACTCGGAGGCGTACTCGAAGGCGACCCGCACCTTCGGCTGCGCGCCGCGGACGACGGTGATCGGGATGCCGATCGGGCCGCCCTCCCAGAGCCCCGAGCCGAAGTCGGCGTGCATGTGGTCGTCGGCGCCGATCGCGGCGACGATGCGGTCGGAGTCGGCCGCGCGGGGCAGCGCGTCGACGCGCTGGTTCCACGCATTCGTCTTCGGGCAGGACCTGACAGGCGGGCGCACCCGGCAGGCGCGACGCCGAGGCGGCGCCGACGGCGAGGAGGCAGAGCAGGGCGAGGGCGGCGGCGTGCCTCACGTGCCGGCACACTAGGCGGCCCGCAGACGGCTGCGTGCCCTATTCAGGTGGGAGCGTCACCGCGGGATAGAGCGCGCGGATCTCGTCGACGAACGCGGCGAGCCGGTCTGCGATCGCGGCGTCGTGGAGCTCGAGCACGTTCTCCGCGTTCAGCTCGCCCGAGCGCGAGAGGTTGAAGCTGCCGACGAACGAGACGTCGTCGGCGACCGTGATCTTCGCGTGCATGAAGTCGTGCACCGTGTCGGGCGCCCAGGTCGTCGACGGCTTCCCCGACCACGACGCAGCTTCGAGCAGCCGCCGCAGCGCCGGCACCTTCCAGCTCGCGTTGCCGTTCTGGCGCCACTGGTAGAGGACGCCGTCGATCTGCGTGTCGTCGATCACGCCGGCGACGTCGACCCGACGCTCCGAGCAGACCTCCGCGAGCGTGCCGAGGATCGGGCCGGACGTGAGCACCGGCGAGGCGATCCGCACGCGCTTCCGCGCCTGTCCGATCCGCTTCGCGATCCGGTGCGCCAGCTCCTCGCCGTGCCCGGGCGTGAACCACGGTCGCACCTGCACGCCGCCGACGTCGACCGGCCGCGGCTCCACCTTGCCGGAGAGCTCGACGAGCCCGCCCTCCCAGAGCTCCTCGAAGTTGAGCGCGAACGCGTGTGCAAGCTGCGGCGACCCGGCGACGACGATCACGTTCTCCTGCCGCGACCACGAGTCGTCGGTCCAGTTCATCGACCCCGTCCACACCGCCTCGGCATCCCGGATCACGTACTTGTGGTGCATCAGGTCGGGCTCGCCCGGGATCGGCTTCGTCTCGATCGGCAGGAGGTTCAGCAGCTCGGGCTCGGTTCGCGGCGGCGGCGGCACCGGGATCGGGCCGCGGTGGTCGTCCGCGTTGTAGACGAGCCGGACGCGCACGCCGCGCTCGTGGGCGGCGACGAACGCGCCCTTCACGAGCTCGGCCGCCTCGTCGTGCAGGCGGATGTCGTACAGCGCGAGGTCGAGCGTGCGCTCGGCCGCGCCGAAGAACTCCGCCACCTGGCGGGCGACGTCGAGCGGGCTCTGCCCGCCGTCGCGGTAGAGCCGGACGTCGAGGTCAGCCATCGACCTGGCGGACGAGGTCCGCGGCGACGTCGAGTGCCACACGCCAGCGGTCGTCTTCGGCTACGAGCGGCGCGAGCAGCGCGTCCGCACGCTCGCGATCGGTGCCGCTGAGCGTGACGGCGGCGACCCAGCGCGCGACGTCGTCGTCGACCCCGGCCGCGCGCGCCTCCTCCAGCGCGTCGTCGAGCTCGTCCTGTGCGGCTCGCCGCAGCCGGCGCAGCGCCTGCGCCTCCCCAAGCAGGCGGCGGAGCTCGCCGAGTGGGTCGCGGTGATTGTCCACGCGCAGGTCGATGACCCGCTCGAGCGCGTCTCCTTCGGCCGGGACGACCAGCACCGCGCCTGCCTCTCGGCCCCGGAAGTCTCCGCCCCCCGCCTCTGCGGCGTCGAGCCCCGCGAGGAGTCGCTCCGCGAGCGAGCCCTCGGCGCGAGAGAATCCGTCCGCGAGCGCGGGCACGACGTCGTCCGAGCGGAGCATGTTCCCCTGCGCCGAGAAGCCGTCGCCCGCGAGCGAGCCGGCGGCCGGGATACAGGCGTCACCCGTGTGCGATGCCGTCCGTCCTTGCGCGTCGACGAAGGCGACCTGCCGGAAGTCACGCTGGGCATCCGCGGCCACGAGCTGCTCGAGCGCGGCGCCGGGTGGAGCGCCCTCCTTCAGCAGCTGGAGCCCGAGCGGCCCGTAGCTGCGCTGCGTGAATGACTGTGTCGCCACGGCACCGACTCCGGCCTGCGCCCACGGGACCGCGGCGCCGGTGCCGAAGGAGCGGCTCTGCACCGCGACGCCGAGCTCTCCCGTCTCGCGGGTCGCGTGCGACGAGAGAGTAGGTCACCCTTGGGCTGCGCGGAGCGAGGCCTTGTACGCGCGCTTCGCGGCCTGGTACTCGGCGAGAGCCTCGGGCGAGTCGACGTCGCCGAGCATCGGATGATCCGGGACGAGCGGCTCCGCCAGGTCGAGCGCCGAACCGCTTGCGAGCACCGAGGCGAGCGCCTTCACCTTCATCTCGCCGAAGCCGGGGAGTCCCTCGATCCGCCGCTTCAGATCGTCGCTGTCGGCTGCGTCGCGCCAGACCCGCGCGGCGTCGCCGCCGTACTCCTCGGCGACGACTGCCGCCAGTTCCTGCACGCGCTTCGCCATGTTGCCCGGGAAGCGGTGGATCGCCGGCTTCTCGCGGAAGACGGAGTCGAGCCGGTCGGGGTCGAGCGCCGCGATCTCGGCCGCGTCGAGCCGGCCCAGCCGCTGCTGCAGCTTGAGCGGGCCGAGGAACGCCGTCGGCACCGTCACCTGCTGGTCGAGCGCGAAGCCGATCAGCAGTGCGAGCGGGTCGCGCGCGATCAGCGCGTCCGCTTCCTCGTTGCCCGGTGAAGTGGAGCACGTCGGCCATGCTTCGATCCTACCGCCGCCGGGTACTCCGACCTCATGCCCGAACCGATCGAGAAGACCGAGGAGCTCGTGCAGGAGGCGGAGCGCGGCCGCAGCGAGCGCACACCGTGGCTCGTCTGGGGCGGCATGCATCTCGTCGTCGGCACGCTCGTCGCGGTCGTCCTGACGATCGCGTTCGTCGCGTACCTCCTGGCCTGACCGGCCACGTCCGGGGTCAGACCCCAGACACGTCCGCGAAGGACGGTGGCGGGCGAGGGGTACCCTGTGAGCATGGATCCGCTCGCGCCGTTCTCGCCCCGGACGCGCGAATGGTTCGAGCGGGCGTTCGCCGGCCCGACCCCCGCGCAGGTCGCCGGCTGGCCCGCGATCGCGACCGGAGGCAACGTCCTGATCCAGGCGCCGACGGGATCGGGCAAGACGCTCGCCGCCTTCCTCTACGGGATCGACCGGCTGACCCAGAACCCGGGCGAGGGTCTCCGGCTGCTCTACGTCTCGCCGCTGAAGGCGTTGAACTACGACATCGAGCGGAACCTGCGCGGGCCGCTCGCCGGTCTCCGCTCCGAGCTCCGCGTGGCCGTCCGCACGGGCGACACCTCGCAGAAGGAGCGGGCGGCGATCGTGCGCACGCCGCCCGACATCCTGATCACGACGCCAGAGTCGCTCTTCCTGATGCTGACCTCGCAGGCCCGCTCGATCCTGGGCACGATCGAGACGCTGATCGTCGACGAGGTGCATGCGGTCGCGGGAACGAAGCGCGGCGCCCATCTCGCGGTCAGCCTGGAGCGGCTCGACCAGCTTCTGCCGGCACCGATGCAACGCATCGGCCTGTCGGCGACCCAGCGCCCGCTCGAGGAGATCGGCCGGTTCGTCAGCGGTGACCGCCCGATCCAGCTCGTCGACGCGGGCACGCGCAAGGAGCTCGACCTCGAGGTCGTCGTGCCGGTCGAGGACATGCGCGAGCCCGGCGACGAGAGCGGCAACTCGATCTGGCCCTCCATCTACCCCGAGCTGCTGGCGCTCGTCCGCGCGCATCGCTCGACGATCGTCTTCGTCAACAACCGCCGGCTCGCCGAGCGGCTCGCGCTGCGGCTGAACGAGCTCGCGGAAGAAGTTCTGGCGCGCGCCCACCACGGCTCGCTCGCGCGCGAGCAGCGGGTCGAGATCGAGGAGCTGCTGAAGGCGGGGCAGATCCCGTGCCTCGTCGCGACCTCCAGCCTCGAGCTCGGGATCGACATGGGCGCCGTCGACCTCGTGATCCAGGTCGAGAGCCCGAAGTCGGTCGCACGGGGCCTGCAGCGGATCGGCCGCGCCGGCCACGACCTCGCGTCGGTCTCGAAGGGCCGCATCTTCCCCAAGTTCCGCGCCGACCTGCTCGAGTGCGCGGTCGTCGCGCGCGCGATGCGCGACGGCGCGATCGAGGAGACATCGATCCTGCGCAACCCGCTCGACGTGCTCGCGCAGCAGATCGTCGCGATCGCCGCCGACGACGAGATCGAGGTCGACGACCTGCACCGGCTCGTCCGCGGCGCCTACAACTTCTCCGACCTCTCGCGCGAGCAGCTCGAGAACGTGCTCGACATGCTCGCCGGCCGCTATCCCTCCGACGAGTTCGCCGAGCTGCGGCCGCGGATCGTCTGGGATCGCACCGCGGGCGTGATCCGAGGCCGCACCGGCGCTCGCCGGCTCGCCGTCACGAACGCGGGCACGATCCCCGATCGCGGCCTCTTCGGCGTCCACCTCGTGGACGGCGGAGGGCGCGTCGGCGAGCTCGACGAGGAGATGGTCTACGAGGCGCGACAGGGTCAGACGTTCCTGCTCGGCGCCTCCAGCTGGCGGATCGAGGAGATCACGCGCGACCGCGTGCTCGTCTCGCCCGCGCCGGGCGTTCCCGGCGCCGTCCCGTTCTGGAAGGGCGAGGGCGTCGGCCGGCCGTACGAGCTGGGCGAGAAGATCGGCGCGGCTTCGAGGGAGCTTGTCGGCTCTGAGCCACGACGTCGGCCTCGCTCGGCTGCGCGACGAGTACCACCTCGACGAGCGGGCAGCCGCGAACCTGCTCACGTATCTCGCGCGAGCAGCAGACAGCCACCGGCGTGGTGCCATCCGACCGGACGATCGTGGTCGAGCGCTTCCGTGACGAGATCGGCGACTGGCGCGTCTGCATCCTGACGCCGTTCGGTGGCCGGGTGCACGCGCCCTGGGGGATGGCGCTCGCGGCCCGCCTGCGGGACGCGCTCGGGATCGAGGTGCAGTCGATCTGGTCGGACGACGGGATCGCGCTCCACCTGCCGGACACCGACGCGCTGCCGCCGGTTGCCGACCTGCTGATCCCACCCGACGAGATCGAGGAGCTGGTCGTCAACGAGGTGGGGCAGACTGCGCTCTTCGGCGCGCGCTTCCGCGAGAACGCCTCCCGCGCCCTGCTGATCCCGCGCCGCCGCCCGGGTCAGCGCACGCCGCTCTGGCAGCAGCGTCTGAAGGCACAAGGGCTGTTGCAGGTAGCCAGAAAATACGGCTCGTTCCCGATCGTGCTCGAGACCTACCGCGAGTGTCTCCAGGACGTCTTCGACCTGCCCGCGCTGAAGCAGATCCTGCGTGGGCTGCAGACGCGCGAGCTCGACCTCGTCGACGTCGAGACCGTGTCGGCCTCGCCGTTCGCCTCGTCGCTCCTCTTCGACTACGTCGCGACGTACATGTACGAGGACGACACGCCGCCGGCCGAGCGGCGCGCGCAGGCACTTTCGCTCGACCGCGATCTGCTGCGGGAGCTGCTGGGGCAGGAGGAGCTGCGCGAGCTGATCGACGCGGATGCGCTCGCCGACGTGGAGGCGCAGCTCCGCGGCAGCCCGCGCGACCCCGACGAGCTGCACGACGTGCTGCGCCGTCGCGGCGACCTTCGCCCCGGCGAGTACGACGAGGCGTTCGCGGCGGTGCTCGTCGCCGAGCGACGGGCGCTCGAGATCAGGCTCGCAGGCGAGGCGCGGCTGCTCGCCGCCGAGGACGCGGGCCGCTACCGCGACGCGCTCGGCGTGATGCCGCCCGGCGGGCTGCCCGAGGCCTTCCTCGAGGGCGGGCCCGACTCGCTGCGCCAGCTCGTGCTTCGCTTCGCGAAGGGCCGAGGGCCGTTCACGACGCGCGCAGGCCAACGAGCACTTCGGCGTCGACGTGGCCGACCTCCTGCACGCTCTCGAACGGGACAACTCGCTCGTACGCGGCGAGCTCCGACCGGGAGGCACCGAGCGCGAGTGGTGCGATCCCGAGGTGCTGCGGCGCCTGCGACGGGCCTCGCTCGCCGCGCTGCGCCGGGAAGTCGAGCCGGCGGAGCAGGCTGCGCTCGGTCGCTTCCTGCCCGCCTGGCACGGCATCGACCGGCGGGCGAGCCTGCGCGAGGCGCTCGTCCCGCTCCAGGGGCTCGCGCTCCCCGTCTCGCTCTGGGAGTCCGAGGTGCTGCCGCGGCGCGTGCCCAACTATCAGCCTGCCTGGCTCGACGCCCTCTGTGCGTCGGGCGAGGTCGTCTGGGTCGGCGCCGGGCTCGATCGTGTGGCGCTCTACTTCCGCGAGGACGCGCCGTTGCTCGGGCAGCCCGCGGGCGCGCCTTCCCCCGAGAGCGAGGAGGCTGATGCGATCCGCCGGGTGCTCACCGGCAGCGCCGAGTTCTGGTATCCGCTCGTCGAGGCCGCCGAGCTCGAGCCCGAGGCGGCGCTGCCGGCGCTCTGGGAGCTCGTCTGGGCGGGCGAGGTGACGAACGACGCGTGGACGCCGCTGCGCGCCGGGCGCCGCTACGCGACGCCTCGTAACACCGTGTCACGAGGTCGCCCGCGGCGCTTCTCGCGCAGCCGCGCCGCCGCGATCACCTCCACCCAGGGACGTTGGTCGCTCACCGGGCGGCTGTTCGCAGGTGACACAGAGTCACAAGGGGTCGACCGGCGCGCGCTCGCCGAGCTCCTGCTCGAGCGGCAGGGGATCGTCACGCGCGACGGCGTCCGCGGCGAGGGCATCCCCGGCGGCTACGGCGCGGTCTACGGCGAGCTGAAGGATCTGGAGACGATCGGCGTGTGCCGCCGCGGCTACTTCGTCGAAGGGCTCGGCGGCGCCCAGTTCGCGCTTGCCGGCGCGGTCGAGCGACTGCGCGAGCTGCGCGGCCGGGACGGCGACGACGAGGAGCCGCTCGTGCTCGCTGCCGCCGACCCGGCGCAGCCCTACGGCGCAGCGCTGCCGTGGCCGAGGCGCGCCGGTGCGCGGGCGGCACGCGTCGCCGGTGCCCAGGTCGTCCTGCTCGGTGGCGAGGCGGCGCTCTTCGTCGAGCGCGGCGGCCGCACGCTCGTGCCGCTCCGCGAGCCCGACGAGACGTGGCTGCGGCCGGCGATCGAGGCGCTGGTCGCGCACGTGCGCGGCGCGTCCGTGACCGGCGGCAAGCCGAAGCGGCTCGCCGTCGAGCGCTTCGACGGCAGACCGGTGATCGAGACGGAGATCATGCCGCTGCTCGTCGAGGCCGGCTTCCTGGCCGGCCCTCGCCGCGCCGTCCTGCGACCCTGAGCTCCGTCGCTACGGAGACGCGCTTTTCTCATTCGTCGAAACCGGGCATTCCCCGCCCATGAGCACAGAAGCCCTCGAGGGCCTGCGGGACGAGCTCGTTCCTCTGCGCCTCGCGCTCGAGCTCACGGACGCGCCGGCGGCGCGCCTGGTGCGGGACGAGCTCGTCGCCCAGATCGACGACTACCTGCTGCCGCGCCTCCGCCAGATGGACGCGCCGCTGCTCATGGTCGTGGGCGGCTCGACCGGCGCCGGGAAGTCGACGCTCCTGAACAGCCTCGTCGGGGCCGAGGTGAGCGCCGCCGGCGTCCTCCGGCCGACGACGCGTGCGCCCGTCCTCGCCTGCAATCCGGGCGACCTGCGCTGGTTCGAGGACGAGCGCGTGCTCCCGGAGCTGTCCCGCACGACCGGCGGCGCCGCCGGACCGGGCGGGCTCGAGCTCGTGCCGACGGCTGCGCTCCCGCCGGGACTCGCCCTCCTCGACTCGCCCGACATCGACTCGGTGGCCGCGGCGAACCGAACGCTGGCGGCACAGCTCCTCGCCGCCGCCGACTCCTGGCTCTTCGTCACCACGGCGGCTCGGTACGCGGACGCCGTCCCGTGGGAGCTCCTGCACGCCGCGCGCGACCGTGGCACCACGCTCGCGGTGGTGCTGAACCGCGTCCCGGCCGACGGGGCCGCAGAGGTGACCGCTCACCTGGAGCAGATGCTCGCCGACCAGGGGCTGGCGGGAACGGACCTGCTCGTCGTCCCCGAGACGGTGCTCGAGCGGGGCCTGCTTCCGGCCGCGGCCCTCGCGCCCGTGCGCAGCTGGCTCGACGCGCTCACCGCCGATGCCGGGGCGCGTTCCGAGCTGATCGAGCGCACGCTCGCGGGTGCGCTCGCGAGCGTCCGTCCCCGCGCCGAGACGGTCGCGCGGGCGCTGGACACGCAGGCCGCCGCCGTCGCGGAGCTTCAGGGCGCGGCCGATCGTCAGTACGAACGTGCGGCCGAGGAGGTCGGCGAGTCGCTCGGGAGCGGCTCGCTCCTGCGCGGTGAGGTGCTGGCGCGCTGGTACGAGGTCGTGGGCACCGGCGACGTAATGCGCGCGCTCGAGTCGCGCGTAGCGTGGGCGCGCGATCGCCTCCGCAGCGTGGTCTCGGGTAAGCCGACGGCGGACGACGAGGTGAAGGAGGCGGTGGAGACCGGTGTCGAGGCGGTGGTGCGGGCGGCGGCCGACCGCGCCGCAGGTCGAGTCGCAGGGGTCTGGCGCGAGACGGGCGGCGGCCGCGAGCTGCTCGCGGACGGATCCGGTCTCGACACGGCCTCGCCGGGGCTCGCCCAGGCGGCCGAGCGCGAGGTGCGCGAGTGGCAGGGCGATGTGTTCGAGCTCGTCCGCAGCGAGGGGATGAGCAAGCGCACGACTGCGCGGCTCGCCTCGCTCGGCGTGAACGGCGCGGGCCTCACGGTCATGCTCGCCGTCTTCGTCCAGACCGGTGGGCTCACCGGTGCCGAGGTGGTGATCGCCGGCGGCACGTCTGCAGTCGGGCAGAAGGTGCTCGAGGCGATCTTCGGCGACCAGGCGGTCCGGGCGCTGGCGGCCAGAGCGCGCGAGAACCTGCTCGCCCGCGTCCGCGGGCTGCTCGACGCCGAGGCCGAGCGATTCACCGCGCTGCTCGACCCGGTCGGATCCGGGCCCGATGCGGCCGAGCGCGTGCGCGCGGCCGCCTCCGCCGTTCGCCCGTGACGGCCACGCTCGACGTGCGGCTGGCGGCGCTTGCCGAGGCGACGTCGCTGGCCGAAGGGCGACTCGACGACGAGCTCCTCGCTCCGGGCCGGGCCGTCGTCACGAAGGCGGGAGCACGACTCGGTCTCGGGGTGGAATCGACCGTCGTGGCGCTCGCGGGCCCGACGGGCGCCGGCAAGACCTCGCTCTTCAACGCGCTCGCCGGCTCCGACCTCGGGTCGGTCGGGCGGCGCCGGCCGACGACGTCCGCGGCTGCGGCAGCGGTCTGGGGCGGCGACGGAGCCACCGCGCTCCTCGACTGGCTCGAGGTGCCGCGGCGGCACCGCCTCGACGGCGACGCCCCGCGGCCACGATCTGGACGACCTCGTCCTGCTCGACCTGCCCGACTTCGACTCCGTCGAGACCGCCCACCGGCTGGAGGTCGACCGGCTGGTCGAGCTCGTCGACCTGGTCGCCTGGGTCGTCGATCCGCAGAAGTACGCGGACGCGGCCTGGCACGACGGCTACCTGCGGCGCTTCGTCGGTTACGGCGACGCCATGGCGGTGGTGCTCAACCAGGCCGACCTGCTCGACGCTCAGGCGCTGGCATCGTGTCGGGCGGACCTCGTGCGGCTGCTCGAGCGCAATGGGCTCGACCGGGTTCCGGTGCTCGCCGTCTCGACCGTCACGGGCGCGGGGCTGCCCGAGCTGCGGCGGCTCCTGGCGGAGCGAGTCGCGGCGCGAGAGGCTGTCGTCGCGCGGCTCGAGGCGGACGTGGAGGCGGCGACGGGGCGTCTCGGTGCCGCCTGCGGAGGCGACGGCGGCCGCGTCGGCCGGCAGGAGCACGCGCGCCTTCGCCGGGCGCTCGAGGACGCAGCGGGAGTGGCGACGGTGACCCGGGCCGTGGAGCGCGCTCACCGCCGGAGCGGGGTGCTCGCGACCGGGTGGCCGTTCGTGCGCTGGCTCAAGCGCCTCCGGCCGGACCCGCTCCGCCGTCTGCGGCTCGGCGGCGACTCGTCGGAACGAGTCCACACGTCGCTGCCGCCGGCCTCGGCGGTTCAGGTCGCGCAGGTGGAGAACGCGGCGCGAGCGCTGGGCAGTGCGGCGGCGGCCGGGCTGCCGGAGCCATGGCCTGCACTCGTCCGAAGCGCCGCCACGAGCCGCGAGTCGCAGGTCGCCGCGGAGCTCGACCGCGCTGTCGCAGGAGCCGACCTCCAGCTGCGGCGGCCGCGCTGGTGGCGCTTCGCGGGCGCGCTGCAGACGCTGCTGGCCGCCGCCGTCGCGATCGGCGTGTTGTGGCTGCTTGCGTTGTTCCTGCTCGACTACCTGCGCCTGGGCGACGTCCTGCCGGTGCCGGAGGCGCGGGGCGTGCCGCTGCCGACCGGTCTCCTGCTCGGCGGTGTGATCGGCGGGATCGCGGTGGCGTTCCTGACACGTCTCCTGAACGGAGGCGGCGCGCGCAGGCGTGCGCGCGCTGCTGCCCGCTCGATGCGCAAGCGACTGGAGAGCTCGGCCCTGACGCTCGTGCTCGAGCCGGTCGAGGCCGAGCTCGAGACCTACGGTCGCTTCTGCGCCGCAGTCAACCGCGCGCGAGGTTGACGCAACGGCCGCGGTCGCGTCAGGCGAGCCGGCCGAGCACGGTGCCGAAGACCGCATGGCGCCACGCCGCCTGTGCGAACGCGCGCGGGCTCGTCAGCAGCGGCGGAAGCCCCGGCTCGCCGCGCGCCGGATGGTGGCGATCGACGAAGTAGGAGAGCGGATAGAGCGCCACGTGCTCTGCGAGGGCGGCTCCGAGCGCGAGGCGCCGCTTGTCGATCGCCGTCCGCCGGTGCACCGCCTCGAGCGCGAGCCCGAAGGCGATCCCGTTCGCCGCGTGGATCGCGAACCCGACCGGACGCCACCGCGGCCCGCGCGTCACGGCCTTCCCCAGCAGCGCGATGTCGGAGTAGTCGTACCGAAGCACACGCTGATCGAGCGGCTCCGCCAGCCCCCACGTCGTCGCCGCAATCGCACCGGCGGCCGCTGACCGGGCGTAGGACATCAGGCGCGCAGGCCGGCGACGATCTCGGCGAGGCCGCGCTGCTGCGGTGCCGCCGCACCGCCGACGACGACGGTGAGCCGATCCGGCAGCGTCACGTCCGCGAGGTCGGCGACGAAGCGCTCGTACGAATCGGTCAGCGTGAAGCTCACGCACAGCGCGTCGGCCTCGATCTGCTCGGCCAGCTCGAGGACGGCGTCGAGCGGGATGTCCGCTCCGAGATAGGCCACGAGCCAGCCGTCCGCCTGGAGCAGCACCGCGAGCGCGAGCAGGCCGAGGTCGTGGCGCTCGTCCGGGCCGCAGGCGAGCACCGCCTTGCCGCGGAGGCCGGGCCGCCGGTCCGCGAGCATGCGCTCGAGCCGCGCTCGAACCGTCTCGGTCAGCAGGTGCTCCTCGGCGATCGCGCCGCTGCGCTCTGCCCAGTCGGAGCCGATCTCCTCGAGTGCGGGGCGCACGATCTCCTCGATCGCCGTCTCGACCGGGTTCAGCGCGAAGGTCTGCTCGACGAGCGCGATCAGCCGTGCGGGATCTGCGGCGTGCGCCGCATCGACGAGCGCTGCGCGCATCTCGTCGGCCGAAGCGAACGCCGTCTCGCCGGCGGGATCGAGCAGCGCGGCCGCCTCGGAGATCCGGAACCCCTCCGCCAGCCGGTCGCGCAGCCACTCCACACGAGCCACGTCGTTGTCGTCGTAGCGGCGTTGACCGCCCGGCGTCCGACTGGGTCGGAGCACGCCGTAGCGGCGTTCCCACTTGCGCAGCGTGTCGGACGCGATTCCTGTCTTGCGGGCGACCGCCGCGATGTTCAATCCTCCCGATGCCCGTTCCGTCCCGGTCGGCCGAGTCTCGATGTAGGCCATGACCGTCGCGGCGAGCTCCTTCACGACGCCGATGTCGCGTTCGCTCCAGGAGCGAGCCTCTAGGTCGATCGCGCAGAGAATGCCGATCGGCTCCCCGCCTGAGGTGAGGAGGGGAACGCCGAGGTAGGCGACGACTCCGAGGTCGGTGGTCGGGGGCAGGTCGCGAACGACGGGATCGGCGAGCGCGTCCTCGACCACGAACGGCTCGCGGCTGCCGATCGCGTACTGGCAGTACGCATCCGTGAGGGGAAAGCTCCGCAGGCTGCCCCATGGATCCGCCGGCCCGGCGAAGCTCGCGAAGACGAGATCGTCGGCGTCGGAGATCATCAACAGCGAAACCGGCGCTTCGAGCAATGCTGCAACGAGCCGCGTGAGGCGATCGAACACGCGCTTGTCCACCGGGTCCTGTGCGCGTGCCCGAAGCGCCGCGCTCCCCGCAACGGGGTCGACGCGCTTCGGGCCGACGGTGAGCGTGCCAGCGTTGTCCATCGGTGCGACACATTAGCTGTCATCTACCCTCGATTCGTGCCTGAGGGGGACTCGCTGCGCCGCGCCGCCGAGCGGCTCCAGGCCCTCGTGGGCAGCCGCATCGAGGTGGAGGCGCCCCATCCGCGGGCGCAGGCGACCGGTGTCGCGCCGCGGATCGACGGCCGTGTGCTCGAATCCGTCGAGGCTGTCGGCAAGAACCTCTTGCTGCGCTTCGAGGGCGGGCTCGTCCTGCGCAGCCATCTGCGCATGAGCGGCCGCTGGCGGGTCGAGCCGCGCGGGTCGGCGCGGACTGGCAGGCCGTGGCTCGTTCTGCGCACGAGCGAGCTCGAGGCCGTGCTCTGGAACGGTCCGGTGCTCTCGCTCGACGTCGGTCCGGTGCGGCGACTCGGGCCGGACGTGCTCGCCGACGACTTCGACGTCACGGCAGCCGTGGCGCGGCTCCGGAGCGCCGGTTGCCGCCCGCTCGGCGAGGCGCTCCAGAGCCAGCGGCTCGTGGCCGGGATCGGGAACATGTGGATGGCCGAGGCGTTGTGGGAGATCCGCCTCTCGCCCCGGACGCTCGTCGCCGAGGTCGGTGACGAGCAGCTCGCAGAGGCGCTCGCCGCTGCGCGCCGTCTGATGCGCGAGTCGCTGGCCACCGGACGCCCCGGCCGCAACGTCTACCGTCGGGCGGGACGGCCGTGCCGGCGCTGCGGCGCGATCGTGCGCTCGCGCGGGCTTGGCGACGAGAACCGCACCGCGTACTGGTGCCCGACCTGCCAGCCGCAGGCAGGAGCCGCGACCGCCGGGTCGTAACCGGACGGGTGGCAGTCCGAGCTCCGCATCTTCATCTCACCCTGCGCGCCTTCTGCCTCGGCGCGTTCGTCTTTCTGGGGCGTGCGCTCGAGGAAGGCGAGGAGCTGCCCTTCTCGTTCGAGGAGCACGTGCAGCGCGGCGGGCCGGCGTTGTACGAGTACCGGCCGCTCGTCCGCAGCTTCATCGAGTCGCACGAGCGGAAGCTGGCGGGCCGCGAGGACGCCCGGCTCGCGCTCGACGAGCTCATGCGCGAGCCCGCCGCGGCGATCTTCGCGCGCGCGCATGCAGGTCCCGAGCCATCCGAGGAGCAGGCGCTCTTCCGCACGGTTCTGCTCTCACTGCTGATCGCAACCGCGGAGTCGTGTGGCGGCTTCGACTGGGACGACGTCGCCTTCGAGCGGGCGTACGAGGAGCTGGCACGCTCGCTGTTCGGCACCTCGCGCGCGTATGCCGCCGTGGCGCCGCTCGTCGGCATCTCGGTGGTGACACAGGTCGAGCTCGGGAACGGGCTGCGGATTCGGGCCGGGGCAACCGGGGAGCTCGCGCAGCACTGGCCAGAGGCGCAGGGTCTGCTCCCACCCGGGTTCGGTCGCGAGATCGACCGCTACTGCGTGCTCGAGCTGGAGCGTGGGCTCGAGGCGGAGGAGGACGCGCCCGACGCGCCGGCCGAGCTCGCCGACGCCGTCACGGCGATCCGGCTCGCGACCGCCGCGCCCGTCTCGGCAGGCCCGGTGCTGTTCGAGCGGCTCGACTGGCGCCCGTTCGGGATCCGCCCGGTGCTGCCGATCGCAGCCACCCAGCCTCCCGGTGAGCCCTCGCGTCTCGACACGTTTCGCGCGGAGCTGGCAAGGGAGCTGCTCCAGCGCCTCCTGCTCGCGGATGGCGATCCGCCGCTCGCGGAGGCGCTCGACCGCTGGGAGCTCTCCCTCTTCCAGAACGAGCCGTTCCGCTCCGAGCAGCTCCGCGGCTCGCTCGGAGCGCTCCTCGGCGACACCTGGCCGCTCCGGGCCGCTGTCCTGCTCGGTGGCTCGTCGGAGGAGCGGCGAGCCGTCCACGCAGCGCTTCGGTCGCTCGCCGACGGGGAGCCCGCGGCGCCGTCTGCCGCCGACGCAGCGCGCCGCGCACTCGTCGAGGTGCTACGCGCCGGCGACCGGCGGACGCTCGTGGGCTCGCTCGACGAGACATTGCTCGGGTTGCGCGACGCGCATGACCGCGCCGCCGCCGCCGTCTGACGGTGCGTCGCGACGAACCCGTGAGGAAAGCGGCACAGATCCGGCGCTGAATCGGCACACGCGTCTCGCTTCCGGCCGGTAGCGTCGTTGGCCGATGGAGACGACGGTCTCAGCTGCACCGGAAGGCGCCGTTCTCGCTCGGCTCGAGCGGATCGCCGCCCTCGACCGCCGCGAGGCTCCGCCCGGCGAGCTGCTCGCCGAGCTGCGCGAGCTGATGCGCGACGCCGAGACGTGGACGGCGCCGGCCCCGAGTGGAGGGGAGGTGGTCGAGCGCCTCCGCACGGCGCCGCACGGGACATAATCGGCGAGTGATCTCGTCCGACGTCGTCACGCGCTGGGACGGGCTCCCGTGGAACCGCATGGAGCGCGATTACGAGGCCGGCTCGTTGAGGCGGGTGAAGGAATAGGCGACGTAGCCTTGAAAAGCGGGTGCACATGGGACTCATGCGCCTGCTTCCGCGGCCGAACGTTCGGCCCGACACCGCCACCGAGGAGACAACGTTGCAGAGGGTGATCGTCTTCGCCAACCAGAAGGGCGGCGTCGCGAAGACCACTACGACGCTGAACCTCGGCGTCGCGTTCATGGAGCTCGGCCACCGGGTGCTGATCGTCGACCTCGATCCGCAGGGGAATCTGACCATGAGCCAGGGGATGAACCCCGACGCGATCGAGCGCTCCATGTTCGACGTCCTCGTCCACCGGCTGCCGATCTCCGAGATCATCCATCCGGCCGAGGTCGACGTTGCCGTGTCGTCGATCGACCTGGCCGGCGCCGAGCTCGCGCTGTCGGCCATGATCGGCCGTGAGCGCGCACTGGAGAAAGCGCTGGTCGAAGTGCGCGACCGCTACGACTTCGTCCTCATCGACACGCCGCCCTCGCTTGGCCTGCTGACGATCAACGCCTTCGTCGCGGCCACGGGCGTGATCGTGCCGGTGCAGTGCGAGTACCTGTCGCTGCGCGGCCTCGTACAGCTTGAGAACACGCTCGCGATGGTGCGCGAGAACCTGAACCCCGAGGTGAAGATCGAAGGGATCCTGCCGACGATGTTCGACAGCCGCACGCTGCACGCCCGCGAGGCAGTCGAGATCCTCGAGGAGAACTTCGGCGAGCTCGTCTACAAGACGCGGATCCGGAAGACCGTCCGCTACGCCGAGGCGCCCGTGAAGGGCTCGTCCGTCCTGAAGTACGATCCGTCGGGGACGGCCGCCCAGGCCTACCGCGACCTGGCAAAGGAGGTGCTCAGTGGCGCGAAATCGCGCGAGCATGCGTGAGGGCCCGCTCGCCGAGCTCTTCCGTGCGACCGAAGCCGCTCAGCGGCAGGCCGAGCAGAGCGAGAAGCCACAGCCCGATGCGTCTCCGCAAGAGCCGCCCGTGGCTGCGGCACCGCCTGCCGTCGCGCCCCCGGAGGAGCCTCAGGAGAAGACGGTCGAGCACGTACCGGACTTCGTTGCCAAGCAGCGCGCCAAGCCTGCCGCCGCACCGACGCCGGCACCGGCACGCGTGAAAGAGCCTGCTCCGCCGGTGACGCCGCGCCCCCGGTCGTCGTCGCCGCACCCGAACCGGTGCGCGAGCGCCCATACGAGCCGCCCACGAGCCTCTACACGACGATGCCCGAGCCCGCACCGCGGCTCGAGTACTCCACTCGTGCCGACAGCGCGTCGTACCTCGCCGTGATTCGCGTCGTCGGCGTCGGCGGCGCCGGTCTGAACGCGGTCAACCGGATGATCGACGCCGGCATCTCGCAGGTCGAGTTCGTCGCCATCAACACCGACATGCAGCAGCTCCAGCTCTCGGACGCACCAGTGAAGATCCACATCGGCCGCGAGCTCACGCAGGGCCTCGGCTCGGGTGCCGAGCCGGACATCGGCCGCCGCGCTGCCGAGGACACGTACGACCAGATCAAGCACGCGCTGCGCGGTTCGGACATGGTGTTCGTCACCGCCGGCGAGGGCGGCGGCACCGGTACGGGCGCCGCGCCCGTCGTCGCCAAGATCGCGCGTGAGCTCGGTGCGCTCACCGTCGGCATCGTCACGACGCCGTTCCGCTTCGAGGGAACCCGGCGCAAGACCTCCGCGGATCTGGGCGTCGAGGAACTGCGGGCTGCGTGCGACACGGTGATCGTGATCCCGAACGACCGCCTGCTCGAGGTGCTCGACCGCTCGACGTCGATGCTCGACGCGTTCAAGATCGCCGACGACGTCCTGCGCCAGGGCGTCCAGGGGATCTGCGACTTGATCACGATGCCGGGGCTGATCAACCTCGACTTCGCCGATGTCCGGACCGTCATGTCCGACGCCGGCTCCGCGCTGATGGGAATCGGCTTCGCGACCGGCGACGACCGGGCGAAGCAGGCAGCGGAGCGTGCCCTCCGCTCGCCGTTGATCGACACGGAGATCGTCGGCGCCCGAGGAATCCTGCTCTCGATCGCGGGCGGCGAGGACCTGACCTTGCTCGAGGTGAACGACGCAGCCGAGGCCGTGCGCGCGGCCGCGACCGACGACACGAACATCATCTTCGGCGCCACGGTCGACGAGCGTCTCGCCGGTCAGGTCTGGGTCACCGTGGTCGCGACGGGTCTCGGTGGCACGCGCAGGCGCACGCCGGCACCGACCTTCTCGAGTGGAACGACGAGTCGCCCGGCTCGAGCAGAGGACCCGCTCGAGCCGCCGAGCTTCCTGCGTCGGTAGCGTCGCCTCAAGTCGCGGCGGCCCGCGGTCGAATACACGAGCGATGGGTGACTCGATCGCGTGCCGCTACTGCGGCGCGAGCTGGAGGCGGCGGAAGCACCGCTGGATCTCGGATGGCGGCGGCTGTCCCACCTGCGGTGGCTCGCCACTCTGCGATACCTGCGGGCATCCGCGTCGCGACCATGTGCGGGTCTTCGTCCAGGGCGGACGGCGTGAGTGCCGCAGGAGAATCGGAGACTTCCAGACGCTGAGCTCCGCGCCATGCGAGTGCACGGGCTACGTCCCGGTGGAAGGGGCACTTGCCGATGCGTCGTTCGCGACGCCGGATCCCGACCGATCCGCGGAGCCGCTGCCCGCGCTCCGGTCTGGCGCCGCGCCGCGCGCGCTAGACGAGCGGCAGCACGACGGTCGCGCCGAAGGCGGCGCCCAGGCCGAGGCAGGCCGTCGCGCCGGCCGCGGCCATCGTCCAGCGCCGTGCACCGGGCGCGCCGGCCGCGAGGTAGAGCACGCTGCCCGCTCCGAAGGCGAGGCTCGTCACCGTCTCGACCGCGCTGAACGCGATTCCCGCCGAGAGCGCTGCGCCGTTGGTCGCACCGTGAGCATGGAGCGCGAACGCGACGGCTGCGCTCGCGATTCCGATGTTGCCCGGGGTAAGCGGCAGGATTCCCGCCAGGTCGAGTGCGGGCACGACGAGGAGTGCGGCCAGCAACGGACGTTCGACGCCGAACGCGGCTGCGATTGCCGTCGCGGCGCCGATGCGCGCTGCTGCGGCCAGGCCGACCCAGCCGACGAGCTGTGCCGCGGCCCGCGGGCAGCTGCCGAGCGCGCGGAAGGCGTCGAGGACGTGCGCGATGCGTGCGCTCGGCTTCCGATCGCGTGACAGAACAGCCACCGTGATCGCGACGGCGAGCCCGAGTGCGAGCAGCGCGAGCGGCCAGACCGGTAGGACGCCGCTCGCCGCCGCGAACGCGAGCAGCACCGCGACCCAGATCGAGCGAGCTGCGCCGATCGAGGCCGCGACCCCGCCCGTCGTCCACAGCCGTCCCTCTCCGACGATCACGCGCGAGTAGAGCGCGAGACGAAGCGCGCTGCCGAGCTTCGCCGGCGCAACCGCGTTCACGAGCGAGCCCACGCCGTAGCGCGCGCTCGCGTCCGCCTTTCCGAGCTCGCCGCCGCAACGGCGAAGGGCGGAGCGCCAGGCGCAACCTGAGGCGACGAGCGCGCGTCGCGAAGGAGAGAGCTGCGAGCCAGAGCCAGGCCGGGCTCGCGACGAGCAGCCCGTGGAACCCGTCGGCCACCTGCTCGCCGAGCAGCTGGGGCGTGGTCGCCACCAAGACGAGCACCGCGACCGTCCCGAGAGACAGGAGCAGATGGCGCTTGCGGAGATCGAAAAACGTAGGCATCGAGTGTGAACGCTCCGGAGTCGGGATTGGGTGCTGACCTGTTATCGGCAGGAAGCTCCCGTTTACGCTGCTCGAATGCAGGCAGCGATCGCAGCGGGGCACCCACTCTCGGCCGAAGCTGGCTCCAGGGTACTCGCAAACGGCGGCAATGCCGTCGACGCCTGCGTCGCGGCGGCGTTTGCCGCGTTCGTGGCGGAAGGCCCCCTGACCGGGCCTGCCGGCGGGGGCTTCTTCCTCGCCCACGTTGACGGCGAGCCGCAGCTCTTGGACTGCTTTTTCGCCGTCCCCACGCGCCCACTCGGCGCCATGGACGAGATCGTGATCGACTTCGGCGACGCGTCGACGCAGGTCTTTCACGTCGGGGAGGCATCGGTCGCCGTGCCCGGGCTCCTCCCGGGTCTCGAAGAGGCTCATCGACGCCACGGGAGCGTGGCGTGGGAGGAGCTCGTCCAGCCGGCGATCGCGATCGCCGTGGCCGGGGTCGAGGTGAGCGAGGAGCACGCCTTCCTGCACCTGATCCTGACCGGGATCCTCCAGCGCGACGAAGGCGGCCGCCGCATCTACGGTCACTCCGACCGTCTCGACACGAGCGACCTCGTCCCGACACTCGAGCACATCCGCGATCGCGGCGCTGCAGCCGTCGTTGAGTTGATCCCCGAGCTGGCGGTCGATCTCGCCGCCTACACGGTGATCGAGCGCGATCCGATCCGCACCACGTTCCTCGGACACGACGTCATCGGGACGCCCGCGCCCTCGAGAGGCGGCGGGATCGTCGCCGCGGCGCTCGCGCGCCTCGAGTCCGCGACGAACCTGAGCGAGCGCGCCGCCGCCCTGCGTGACGCCTATGCGACCGCGCCGCCCGCGCGTATGGCCGGCACGACGCACATCTCCGTGATCGATACCGACGGCAACGCCGCTGCTCTCTCGTCGACACTGGGCTCGGGCTCCGGCGTCTTCCGGGGCGGCGCACAGCTGAACAACATGCTCGGGGAGCGCGACGTGATTGGCGATGCCGAGCTCCAACCGGGTGCGAGGCTCGCCAGCATGATGACTCCGACGCTCGTCCTCGAGGACGGCCGCCCTCGGCTCGCTCTCGGCAGCGCCGGGTCGGTAAGGCTCGCTGGTGCGATCGCCCAGGTTGTCGACGCCGCGATCCGCGGCGTTCCGCTGGCCGAGGCGATCGATGCGCCTCGCCTGCACGTCGACGGTGATGTCCTCCATCTCGAGGGCGGGTATCAGGGCGAGGCACCGGCAGGTTGGGACGTCGTCCACTGGGCCGGCCGCAACCTCTTCTTCGGCGGCGTCTCGGCCGTCGCGCGCACCGGAGACGGGGCTTTCGCGGCCGCCGGTGATCCGCGACGCGGCGGCCACGGGATCGTCGTCGAGTGATCGAGATCCGACCCGCCCGCGGCGAGGACGCGGCAACTCTCGTCGCGCTCGGCACCGCGATCGGCCGCGAGGAGGGCGCCTGGCTGCTCACCAGCGAAGGCTGGCGCAGCGCCGCCGACGAGCGTCGCTACCTGCGTGCGCTCAAGCGCTACCCCGACGCGGCGGTCTACGTCGCCGAGGAGGACGGCCAGCTGGTCGGCCGGCTCTCGCTCGCGCGCGACCCGCATCCCGCGAGCCACCACGTCGCCGACCTCGGCTTGATGGTCGCCGCCAGCCACCGACGCCGCGGTGTCGGCCGGATGCTGCTCGAGCAGGCAGCCGTTTGGGCGCGCGACGCCGGCGTCCGCAAGCTCGAGCTGCACGTCTTCCCCTGGAACGAGCCCGCGATCCGCCTCTACGAGACATTCGGTTTCGAGCGCGAAGGCGTCCGCCGGGAGCACTATCGCCGTGACGAGGAGTATGTGGATGCGATCCTGATGGCCTACCGGCTCCCTCCTCCCACAAGTTGAGCCGACTCCCGCCGCCGGGCGTGCGTCCAGCGGCGGACGAACGCACGCTGCTCTGGCAACGCAGGAGACAGGTGCCATGGCCTCGGGATCGACCGCCGGAGCTCGTCGAGCAGCGAGAGCGGATCGCGGCTCAGACCGGCCGCACAGCCGACCCAGCAGCCGATCGCCGTGCCGACCCGGCCGATCCCGTTCGCGTCGTGCACGTACAGGAACCACCCCTCCGCGGCCGAGAAGCGGTCGATCACCGCCACGATCTCCTCCATCTGCTCGTCCGACGGAACCGCCCCGGCACGCATCGGCAGACGCACGTAGCGCACGTGCGGCGGCAGGAGCTGAGCGTACGGCTCGCACTCGCCCGCCTCCGTCAGGTCGAGGAAGAGATCGCAGCCCGCTTCGAGCACGCGCTCGATCCGCCGGCGTGACTCGCACTCGTTGGCCGCACCCGGATACGGCCCGGCGAGCACCGGCAGGAAGACGACGTAGGAGCCCGGCAGGGGCGGGCGGACGAGGTGCATGGAGGTCACGTCTCCAGCGTGCCGGACGAACGCTCACCGCCGTGTCGCAACTTTGCGCCGAAAGTGTGACTCTTCGTCCACGCAAACATCCGGCCCGACCCAACGTCTAGCAGAGACGAAAAGCGACAAGGAGCCGCCATGCCCGAGTTCACCGAGTACGCGCCCGGCACGCCCTGCTGGGTCGACGTCACGAGCCCCGACCTCGACGCCACGATCGCGTTCTACTCCGCCCTCTTCGGCTGGCAGGCCGATCGCGACCCACGCCCCGAAGCCGGCGGCTACACGATGTTCAGCCTCGAGGGAAAGTCGGTCGCCGCGGCGAGTCCGCCACCGCCCGGCCAGGAGGGCGTCCCGCCGCACTGGACGACCTACATCGCGAGCGACGACGTCGACGCGACGGCGAAGCGCGTTCGCGAGGCGGGCGGCACCGTGCTCGCCGAGCCATTCGACGTCTTCGATGCCGGTCGCATGACCGTCGCGCAAGACCCGACCGGCGCGGTCTTCGGCGTCTGGCAGGCAGGCGCCCACCACGGCGCTCAGCTCGCGAACGAGCACGGAACGCTCAACTGGAACGAGTGTCAGACGAAGGACGCCGCAGCGGCGGAGACGTTCTACCGCGCGGTCTTCGACTACGGAATCGACGAGATGCCGATGGGGGAGGGTGAGCCCTACCGAGTCCTCAAGGTCGGCGGCAAGGGAATCGGCGGCCTGATGCAGCTGGGCCAGCGGATGGGCGACATCCCACCGAACTGGGCCACCGTCTTCTCGGTCGACGACGCAGATGCGGCCGTCGCGAATGCCGGCGAGCTCGGCGCGGACGTGCTGATGCCGCCCACCGACATCCCCGAAATCGGCCGCTACGCAGTCCTCCGGGATCCGGTCGGCGCCGTCTTCGCGGTGATCGCAAGCCCGGCGCGCTAACGCCACGCGTCACGGGCGTGCGCCGCGGGCAGAGCGGCGCGGTCACGGTGTCGGTTAGCGCGCGCGCAGCGGAGGAAGAGCGTTCGAGTGGAGCAGCGACTGATCGCCGGCCGCTACGAGCTGCGCGAGCCCCTGGGCGGATCGAGCTGGCGCGCGACCGACATGGAGCTCGAACGGGACGTGCTCGTGCGGCTCGGCAAGGCGGACAGCACGGACGTCACGCCGCTCTCGCACCCGAGCATCGCGCGCGTCTTCGACCAGGGGAAGGCAGACAGCGAGCACTTCGTCGTGCGGGAGTACCTGCCCGGCGGGTCGCTCGCCGAGCGCGATGCCCCCTCTCTTTCCGAGGCGGATGCGCACACCGCTGCCCGTGACGTGGCTGCGGCGCTCGCCTACGCGCACGAGCAGGGAGTCGCTCACGGCGCGCTGACCGAGGCGAACGTCCTCTTCGACGCCGAGGGCCGGGCGAAGCTGGCCGACTTCGCCGGGGTGGGAGAGCCGCTGGACGACGTGCGCGCGTTCGGCGGGATCCTGCAGGCGCTCGCGACCGCCGCGCCGGCGCTCGCCCCGGTTGCCGCCGCGGCCCTCGCCGGCGAGCTCGACAGTGCCGAGCTGCTCGCTCGCCTCGACGACGTCGCCGTCCCCGTGCCGGCCGTGGCCGAGCCGACGACGCTGATCGTGCCGCCGCTCGAGTCAGCAGCCCCGGCACACAGGCGGTCCGTCGTGGTCGCGGGCGCCGTCGTGGCAGCGCTGCTGGCCGCGGGGATCGGCGCTGCGTTCCTCGCGACCTCGGGCGACTCGGAGACGAACGAGCCGACGACCGAATCGCCGTCCGCGTCCGTGCCGACGGAGTCCACCGTCTCGGAGACGGATGCACCGCCACCGGTGACGACCGCGGAGACGACCGACGCGACGACGACGGGCACGACCACTGCGCCGACGAGCACCGCGCAGACGACGACGGCGCCACCACCGGCCACGACCACCGCTCCGCCCACGGCGACCGCGCCGCCGCCCACGACCGAGCCGCCGCCCGACACGACGGAGCCGCCCCCCGACACGACGGAGCAGCCGCCCGAGACGACGGAGCCGCCACCCACGACGACCGAGGAGCCGCCCCCGCCGACGACGACAGAGGCGACGACGACCGAGGCCGGGTAGCGCCTTACAGACGGGTGAGCGCGACGGAGGCCGAGCGGGCGCCCGACCGCCTAGCTCTCGGCGCCTTCGCCGGCGCGGTCGTGATCGGCGGCTCGAACTTCGTCGCGATCCGCTACAGCAACCGCGAGCTCGACCGCTCTGGGGCGCCGGCCTCCGCTTCGCCCTCGCCGCCGTCGTCTTCGGGATTCTTGTTGGCGGTGCCGCGCAAGTCGTTCCCGCGCGGGCGTGCGCCTGAGGCACGCCAACATGTCGACGCCGCCCGGTACTGCACGCCGTTAGGTGGCACTGACGCGCCCTCCCGGATACTTCTCCCCCGAAAGAACCTCTTGGTCCTCGTAGATCAGACCGTCTTCATCTACTGAGCCGACCGGCTCTTCGGCAACTCTTAAGGGATGCACCACCAAGCCGACCGCCTGCAGCTCTCGCCCTCCGACGTCACGGCCTTCCTGGCCTGCGAACACCTGACGACCCTGTCTTTGCGAAATGCGCGCGGCCAGATCGACCGACCCGACACCGAGAACGAGCAGGCGGAGCTGATCTTCCGGAAGGGGCTCGAGCACGAGCGCGCCTACCTCGAGCAGCTCCGCGCCGAGGGGAACTCCGTCCTCGAGCTCCCCGAGCCGGACGGCGACTTCGACGCAGCCGCCCGCGCCACGGCCGCCGCTATCAAGAAAGCCGAACACGACGTCATCTACCAGGCCGTCCTCGCCCACGGAACCTGGCGCGGCGTCGCCGACTTCCTCCTCCGCCAGCCGGACGGCAGCTACGAGGCGCTCGACACGAAGCTCGCGCGCTCGCCGAAGCCGGCGTACATCCTCCAGCTCCTCTTCTACTCGGAGGAGCTCGCGCGGATCCAGGGGCGCGATCCCGCCCGCATCCACGTGCTGCTCGGCTCCGGCGAGCGGGCGTCCTTCCGTCCGCAGGAGTTCGCCGCCTACTACCGGCACGTGCGGAGGCGGCTCGAGCGCTTCGTCGCCGACCCGCCCGCGACCGAGCCGTACCCCGTCTCGCACTGTGCCGTCTGCGACTTCAGGCCCGTCTGCGAGGCGCACTGGGAACGGGTCGACCACCTGAGCAAGGTCGCGGGGCTGCGGCGCGACCACGTCCAGAAGCTGCGCGACGCGGGGATCGCGACGCTCGCCGCGCTCGGGAGTGCGCCGCCGGAGCCCGCGCTCGGCGGGATCTCCGCCGGCACGTGGGCGAAGATCCGCAACCAGGCCGAGCTGCAGCTCTGGGCGCGCGAGCACGGCGAGGACCGCTACGAGCTGCTCGAGCCGCAGCCGGGCACCGGCTTCGCACTCCTCCCCGAGCCCTCGCCGGGCGATCTCTTCTTCGACTTCGAAGGCAACCCGTTCTGGGACAAGGACGGGAGCCTCGAGTACCTCTGGGGGATCCTCGACGTCGACGGCGCGTTCGAGCCGATCCACGCGCACGACCGCGCCTCCGAGCGCGCGGCGTTCGAGCAGTTCGTCGACCTCGTCCACGCGCGGCTCGAGCGCCACCCCGACCTGCACGTCTACCACTACGCCGCCTACGAGATCACGGCGCTGCGCCGGCTGATGGGCTTCTACGGGACGCGCGAGGCCGAGCTCGACGACCTGCTGCGGCGCGGCGTCTTCGTCGACCTGCTCAAGGTCGTCCGCAACGGCCTGCGCGCCTCGCGGCCGGGCTACGGGCTTAAGGAGCTCGAGGCTTTCCTGCCGCTCGAGCGCCGGGCGGAGGTGCAGGACGGCGGCGCCTCGATTGTCGTCTTCGAGCGCTGGATGCAGACGAGCGACCCGGAGCTTCTGCGCCAGATCGACGAGTACAACCGCGAGGACTGCGTCGCGACGCGGCTCCTGCGCGACTGGCTGCTGGAGCTGCGCGCCGAGGCGCTCGCGCGCTTCGGGCCGTTCCCCGAGGTCGTGCCGGAGGAGCCGCGGCCGGTGTCCGAGCAGCGGCTCGAGCGGGCGGCGCTGCGGGAAGAGCTGGTCGAGGCTGGGGAGGAGCTCGCGGCGCAGCTGCTCGACTACCACCAGCGCGAGCAGAAGCCCGTCTGGTGGGCCTTCTTCGACCGGCTGGAGCAGACGCCCGAGGAGCTCGTCGAGGACGCGGAGTCGATCGGGCAGCTCGAGGCCGTGAGCGGACCCGAGCCTGTGAAGAAGTCGCAGGCGTACGTGCTCAGCTTCCCGCCGCAGCAGCACAAGCTCGGCCAGGGGCAGGACGTGCTCGATCCCGAGACCGGCGATCGCGCCGGCGAGATCGTCGAGCTCGATCGCGAGAAGCGCCGGCTCGTGCTCAAGCGCGGGCCGAAGCTTGCCGATGTGGCGCTGCCGGAAGCGCTGATTCCTGCAGGGCCGTACTTCACGCGCGAGCAGGAGGACGCGCTCGCGCGCTTCGGCCGCTCGCTGATCGCGCGCGACGACCGCTATCCCGCGCTCGAGTCGATCCTGCGCCGCGAGCCCTTCGGCCGGCCGATCCAGACGACCGACCTCGAGGAGATGAAGGAGCTCGTGCTCGGGCTCGACGGACGCCACCTCGTGATCCAGGGGCCGCCCGGGTCGGGGAAGACGTGGACGTCGGGCCGCCTGATCGCGCATCTGATCGCGCAGGGACAGCGCGTCGGCGTCGCCTCGACGAGCCACAAGGCGATCCACAACCTGCTGAACGAGGTCGAAGCGGGCGCGGCCGAGCTCGGACTCGAGTTCCGCGGGCTGAAGAAGGCGAGCGGCGGCAACCCCGAGTCGTTCTACGAGAGCGCGCACGTGGAGAGCGTCACGGCGTCGGAGGACTGTGTCGACTGCGAGCTCGCGGCCGGGACGGCGTGGCTCTTCGCGCACGAGCGGCACGAGGCGACGCTCGACTACCTCTTCGTCGACGAGGCGGGGCAGGTTTCGCTCGCCGACTCGCTCGCAATGGGTACGTGCGCGCGGAACATCGTCCTCGTCGGCGACCCGCTGCAGCTCGACCAGGTGATCCAGGGGACGCATCCGGCCGGGAGCGGGGAGTCGGTGCTGAAGCACCTGCTCGGCGAGGACGCGACGGTGGCCGTCGACCGCGGTTTGTTTTTGGAGCGCACGTTCCGGCTGCACCCGGACGTGTGCCGCTACATCTCGGAGGAGTTCTACGAGGGGCGGCTGGAGCCGGCCGGCGTCGCGGCCGGGCGGACGACGCCGGTGGGGACGGGTCTGCGCTTCCTGCCGGTCGAGCACGACGGGCGGCGGCAGGAGGCGGAGGAGGAGGTCGCGACGGTGGCGCGTGAGGTCGAGCGGTTGGTGGCTGCGGGCTTGCCGGCGGGCGAGATCATGGTCGTGTCGCCGTACAACGCGCAGGTGAACGCGCTGCGGGAGGCGCTGCCGGCGGCGGTGCGCGTGGGCACGGTGGACAAGTTCCAGGGTCAGGAGGCGCTGGTCGTGCTCTACTCGATGGCGTCGTCGAGCGGAGAGGACGTCCCGCGCGGGCTCGAGTTCCTGCTCTCGCGAAACCGCCTGAACGTGGCGATCTCGCGCGCGCAGTGCCTCGCGTACCTCGTCTGCTCGCCGAAGCTGCTCGAGATCAACTGCCGCTCGATCCCGCAGATGCGGCTCGCGAACGCGCTCTGCCGGTTCGTCGAGCTGGCGGAGCCCGCCTCCTAGAAGTTGCACTTCCGGCACTGAATCGGCGCAGACACGTAAGGGTTCTTCCGGTTCACTGGAAGGCATGCACGAGGAACGCCGACCGACCGTCCCGCAGGTCTACGCACTCGCGGCGGCGTTGTGCGAGCGGGCGGGGGAGGGGTTCCCGGAGACGAGGGCGGATGCATCGGAGCTGATCGAGCGGCTGAGAAGGGAGCTCGGGCACCCGGCGCCGGCGCTCGAGGACACGCCGCGGCGCGGCAGAAAGGAGCGCCTCAGGAAACCGGTGCGAGCCTAGGCAAGCGAGCCGAGCGGCGCAGTCGCCCGCACCGGCTGCCCCGTGACCTTGGCGATCAGCTCGAAGTCACGGTCATAGTGCAGCACGGGCAGCTCCGCGAGCGCGGCGGCGGCCGCAATCAGCAGATCCGGAACGCCGATCTGGCGGTGGTGCAGAGGCCCTCGTCGAGCGAACGCCTCGAAGACATCGAGTGCGCGGCGCCAGACGCGCTCGCCCATCGGAGCGGTGCGGAGCGCATCGAGGGCATCGCGCCTCTCGAGGACTTGCCCATGGTCCCGGCTTGCCCTCAGCAACTCCAAGCGGACCATGTCGCAGGTCGCGATTCGGCCGGAACGCACCCCGCCCTCAAACTCGGCACGGACGGCGTCGTCCCTGCCTCTGTTCGACCACGCGCTCGTGTCCGCGAGCTCTACCAGTGCGTGTGGCCCTCAGCTCACGCAGCTTCTCGGGGTCAGCTCGGAGAAGTCGTATTCGGTGAGCCGGCGCAGCTTCTCGTGCCGGACGGCCTCCTGGAGCGCGCGATGCACCGTTTCGGTCGTCGTGCGTGTGCCGAGAAGCTCTCGCGCGATTGCGACGAGGTCGAGATCGAGGTTGATCGTCGTGCGCTTGACCACATGCAGACGATAAAGGCGCGATACCGTTTAAGCATGGAGCTGACCTCGCTGCCGGGCCACGAGCTTGTCCTGCGCGGGCTCGAGGACCTCGCGCGCGGAGTCGAGTCGCGGGAGGCGTTGCTCGTCTCGATCGGCGCGCCGCGATTACGGCGGGCTGGGATCGACGTACCGGAGCCCGTCGCCTCGGCCGAGCACCGGCTCTACGAGCTGCTCGCGTCCGAGGACGAGGATTCGGCGCACTCGCGCTACAACGCGCTCGTCCGCCGGCTTGTCAGCTTCGAGCGCTCAGCCGATGCGCTCGCGCGCTGACGCGGAGCGGATCCGCGCATTCATGCGCGCCGCCGGGGCGGCCGCGACACGCGAGGGCGTCTGCTATCTGACCGGCGGCGCGACCGCTGTTCTCGTCGGCTGGCGGGGCGCGACGATCGACGTCGACGTCGCATTCGAGCCGGAGCAGGACGAGCTCCTGCGGGCGCTACCGGCGATCAAGAACGAGCTCCGCGTGAACGTGGAGCTGGCATCACCGGGAGACTTCGTTCCGCTGCCCGAGGGTTGGCGAGAGCGGGGCGTCAGCGTCGGTAGGGAAGGGCGCCTGTCCTTCGCGCACTTCGACCCGTATTCGCAGGCGCTGTCGAAGCTCGAGCGGGGGCACGCGCAAGATCTCGAGGACGTGATCGCGATGCGCGATCGCGGGCTCGTCGACCCCGCCCGCCTGCTCGAGCTCTTCGTGGAGATCGAGCCCGAGCTGTACCGGTTCCCGGCGATCGATCCAGGGAGCTTTAGGGCCGCAGTCGAAGCGGCGTTTGACATGTGACCATATAGTCACCTATTATCGTCGGCATTGACACGGTGTTCAGAGCCCTCGCGGACCCCACCCGGCGGAGCCTCCTCGACGAGCTCTTCCGCGAGGACGGGCAGACGCTGAGCGCGCTCGAGGGGCGCTTCGAGATCACGCGCTTCGGCGTGATGAAGCACCTGAAGCAGCTCGAGGAGGCGGGGCTCGTCGTCACGCGGCGACGCGGGCGCGAGAAGCTCCATTTCCTGAACCCGGTCCCGATCCGGCTCGTCCACGACCGCTGGGTGAGCAAGTACGCCGAGCCCTGGGCCGCGGGGCTCAGCGACCTCAAGACCCGACTGGAGGACCCGATGGAGAAGGTGTTCGAGATCTACATCAAGACGACGCCCGAGCGGCTCTGGCAGGCGATCACCGAGCCCGAGTTGCGCGCGCGGTACAACTTCGGCGTCGGCGTCGTCTCCGACTGGACGCCGGGCTCGAGCTACGAGTCGACGCACCCGGCGGCCGGCCCGTTGGCGCAGGGCGAGAACATCGAGGTCGACCCGCCGACCCGGCTCGTGCAGAGCATGACCGCGCTCTGGAGCGACGACGTGAAGAGCGAAGGCACATCGCGTGTGACGTGGGAGATCGAGCCGGTCGGAGACTCCTGCCGGCTCACGGTCACACACGACGAGCTGCGCGAGGGTGCGAACGAAGAGCTCTACGGTGGCTGGCCGATGATCCTCTCCGGCCTGAAGACGCTGCTCGAGACCGGCGAGCGGCTGACGACGCCGGGATCGCTGCGCTACGCAGACGCGTCTGCGTAGCGCTCGCGGCGGCGGGCTCCTCGACGTCGGAGGAGCCCGCCACGCTCGAGCCTCGCAGCCGATAAGCCCCAGGCGAGAGGAGGATCCGATGTACGCGAGCGTGACGACGACCCGCGGGTCGAGCGAGAACATGGCCGAGATCGCCGAGATGGTCGGCGAGACGATGATCGACTGGCTCCGCGACATCGAGGGCTTCGGAGGCCTCCTGATGCTCAGCAACGAGGAGCTGGGGGTCACGCAGGTGATCGCGCTCTGGGAGAGCGAGGAGGTGGCCGAGCACCATCGCGTCGCCCGGATGGCGCTGCGCGACAGGGTCACCGCGACGGTCGAAGCCGAGGTGGTGGACACGGTCCCGTACCAGGTCACGTTCGCCCAACTGAGAGGAACGCGCGTAGACCGATAGGGCTAGGACGCCGGATGCTCGCCGCGCGCCCTCAGTGCCATCGCGATCGCCGGCTCGAGCTCCAGCGTTCGGCCCTCGGCTCGCAGCCGGCCGAGCAGGTCCGGTCCCAGCTCGCCCTCGAGCAGCGCGGCGGTGCGCTCATGGCCCTCCTGCTCCTCCGGGCCGAGCGAGATGCCGAGCTCGTCGTAGAGCGCCTCGGCTGCGCCCAGGAGCCTCGCGGCTCGCTCGTGGTCGCCCCCTGCGGCCGCGATCTCCGCAAAGCCCCCGAGGCAGTAGGCGATGAGCTCCCTGTAGCCGAGCTCGCCTGCGATCTCGAGGCTCTCCTCGAGCGGGGCGAGCGCCTCGTCCGGGCGTCCCTCGACGAGCGACGCGCGCCCGAGGTTGTGCAGCGTGATCGCGGTCTGGTCGCGATCGCTGCGCTCTCGGGCGAGCGCGAGCGACTCCTCGCCGAGCGCCCTCCCGCGTTCGCGGTCCCCCTGGAGGTTCTTCACGGATGCGAGGTTCCCGAGCGAGACCATCAACGCTCGGGAGTCGCCGGCCTCCCGGAAGAGCGGGATCGTCTCCTCGAGCAGCTGGGCACCATGCTCGTAGTCGCCTTCGACGATCGCGATGCCACCGAGCTCCGCGAGGGCGCGAGCCTCCAGCGCCCGGTCCCCCAGCGCGCGAAAACGGTCGAGCGCCTCCTCGAGCAGGTGTCGTGCCCCCTCGTGATCCCCCTGGCGGTCGACGATCGCGGCGGTCGCCATCAGTGCTCGGGCGCGCGCCGGACTTGCAGGATCACCGTCGCGGGCGAGCGCGCCCTCGAGCCAGCGGCGCCCCTCGGTGAGATGCCCACGAAAGCGCCAGAAGTAGTGGAGGGCGACGGCCAGCCGCAGCGCGAGCTCGGGCTCGCCGTCGCTCGCTGCCCAGGCGAGCGCGGCGCGCAGGTTCTCGTGCTCGGCGTCTAGCCGCTCGAGCCACGCCGCGCCGGACACCCCGGTCAGCTCGGGCTCCGCCTTCTCTGCGAGCCGGACGAAGTATTCGCCGTGCGCGCGTCGCAGCGACTCGGCTTCTCCCTCCTCCTCGAGCCGCTCGGCCGCGTACTCGCGCACGGTCTCGAGCATCACGAATCGCTCCTCTCGATCCGAGCCGGGACGCCGGCGGAGGAGGCTCTTGTCGAGGAGCGAGGTCAGTGTGTCGAGATCGCCGCCGCAGACCGACTCCGCCGTCTCGGGCGTGCAGCCGCCGGCGAAGACGGCGAGGGCGGCGAACAGCCGCCGCTCGTCCTCGTCGAGCAGGTCGTAGCTCCAGTCGATCGTCGCGCGCAGCGTCTGCTGCCGGCCCGGCAGGTCGCTGGGCCCGCGGACGAGCAGCGGCAACCGCCGCTCGAGCCGCTTGCGCAGAGCCTCGGGCGACAGCACCTTCGCGCGGGCGGCGGCAAGCTCGAGCGCGAGTGGCAGGCCGTCCAGTGCCGCGCAGATCTCGGCCACTGCGCGCTCGTGCCCCTCCAGCCGAAAGTCGGGCCGCACAGCGGAAGCCCTCTCCACGAACAGCATCACTGCCGGGTTGTGCGCGAGCGTCGCCGAATCGCCCGCGGCCCGAGGATCGGGAAGCGGCAACGGTGGCACGGGGTAGTCGTGCTCGCCGGAGAGACGCAGGATCGAGCGGCTCGTGACGAGCACCTTCAGCCCCGGTGCGGCCGCCAGCAGCTCTGCAACGAGGTGCGAAGCCGGCAGGACGTGCTCGAAGTTGTCCAGCACGAGCAGCGTGATCCGTTCTTGGAGCTCTGCCTGCAGCGCCTCGTGCAGGGACTCGTAGCCGCCTTCGCCCACTCCGAGCGTGCGGCCGATCGTCGGGGCGACCAGCGCGGGGTCGTGGACGGAAGCGAGCGGAACGAACCAGACGCCCCCGGGAAACTCGTCGAGGAGCTCGTGTGCGACTGCGCCCGCGAGCCGCGTCTTGCCGCTGCCGCCGGCGCCCGTCAGGGTCAGCAGGCGGACATCGGCCTGCCTCAGGAGGCTCGTCGTCGCGGCGACCTCGAGCTCCCGCCCGATCAAGCGCGTCGCGGCTGCAGGCAGGTTCGTCGTCCGCGGCGCGTGAGTCGCGGCCCCTGACGCCGTCTCGAGCAGAGACGCATCCTGGCGCAGGATCCGGCGCTCGAGCTCCTGGAGCGCCGGGCCTGGCTCCATCCCGAGCTCGTCCACGAGCAGCCGGCGCGCCCGCCCATAGGCCTCGAGCGCCTCTGCCTGCCGGCCGGCCCGGTAGAGCGCGAGCATGAGCTGGCCGTGGAGCCGCTCGCGGTACGGCTCGTCGGCGATCAGCGACTCCAGCTCGCCGGTCAGCCCGAGGTCCTCACCGCAGTTGAGGTCGGCCGCGATGCGCCGTTCGAGCGTCGTGAGCCGGAGCTCCTCGAGCCGGCTCGCCTCCCGCTCCGCGAACGGGGCGTCGCGCAGGTCGGCCAGTGCTGGTCCCCGCCACAGCGCCAGCGCCTCGCGGAGGAGGCGCGCCTCGGCGCAAGAGTCGTCGGCGGCCCGCGCTCGCTCGACCAGCTGCTCGAAGCGGTGGACGTCGAGCTCCCCCTCCTCGAGGCGAAGTCGATAGCCGCCGCCGTGGCGCTCGACCCGGTCGTGCCCGAACAGCTTGCGCAGAGCGTGCACGGCCACCTGCAGCGCGTTCGCCGCCGTTTCGGGGGCGTCTCGCCCCAGAGCCCGTCGATCAACCGCTCCCGGGGGACGACCTCGTTCGCGTGGAGCAGGAGCAGGGCGAGCACGATCCGCTGCCGGAGCCCGCCGACCGTGACCGGCACGCCCTCGCGCGTTGCGAGGAGAGACCCCAGCAGCCCGAAACCCAAGCGTCCGCTGCGCTCGTGCTGCACGGCGTAAGCGTGCCGTAAGTCGCCCGTAAGTGCGAACCCGGAAGCTCGGATCGTCCACACCGAGAGCCGAGGAGGCGAAACGATGATCAACGCAGGCGACGCAATCGAGAACCCGGTCACCGGGGAGCGCATCGTGTTTCGGAAGACCGCCCGCGAGACGAACGGCGAGGCCGTCGTGATCGAGGCGCACGTGCAGCCGAGTGGCTTCGTCGCGGCCGCACACGTCCACCCGCACCAGGAGGAGCGGTTCCAGGTGCTGCGCGGGAGCGTCGGCTTCCGGGTCGGCCGCAAGCGCAGCGTCGCCGGCCCGGGGGAGCGGCTGACCGTTCCGGCCGGAACGCCGCACGCGTTCTGGAACGCCGGCGACGACGAGGCGCGGTTCGTCTGCGAGGTGCGCCCCGCGCTCCAGTTCGAGCAGCTGCTCGAGACGATGTTCGCGCTCGCCGCCGACGGCAGGACGAACCGGAAGGGGATGCCGAACCCGCTACGCCTCGCCGTGATCGCCCAGCACCACTTCGAGGATGTCCGCCTGCCGTTCCCGCCTGCGTGGCTGCAGCGGCTCGGCCTGACCCTCGGAGCGCCGATCGGCCGACTGTTCGGCTACGAGACCGTCTACGTGCCGGCGGCAGGCACCCCGGTCGAGAGCGCCGCATGAAGCGCTATCTCTTCTGGAGCCTGCTCGTCCTGGCGCTGATCGTCCTAGCGGCGGGCGGCTTCGTCGCCCGTGCGTCGCGTCCCACCCGGACTGCGGAGTAACGATGTCCGGCTCCGGACTCTCCACCCGCCGGCTCGCCGCCCTCGGCGTCCTAACGGCAGTGAGCTTCCTCCTGTTCTCGAGCTCGACCTCGCGTGCGTTGGCAGACTCGGCCGCCGGCTACCTCGTGGCGTCGGTCGACGACACCGGGTGCTCCTGCTCCGAGGGCCGCGGGGAACCGCGCCGCTGGTCTGCGCTCGCACGCGCGGGTTGGGGCAACGCCCGCTGCTCCTCGAAATCGCACCGCTCGACCGGGGCCGCCCTCGCAGGCGGCTCCGGTGCCGATCTCAGCTGTGGCTGAGCTTCAGGCCGTCCGAGCGCAGGTCGTTGCGTAGCTGCTGCGACGTCATGCGGTCGCTGCGGTCGCGAGACTTCTCCAGCTTCGACGCGTACTTCGTCGCCAGCCGCCTGTAGCTCGACGTGACCTCGGCGATCTGCTCGATCAGCGCCTCGTCGCCGCCCGCGAGCGTCGTCACGTACTCGAGCGAGGGCGCGCGCATCGACTCGTCACCGCTCGTGGCCGCCCTCGGGCGCACGTACCAGCGCAGCCGGCCGCGGCCCTCGTCGTACTCAAGCCACGCCACCGGGGTGTCGCCGCCGAACGGCGAGGAGGGGTCGAAGAGGGCCGCGACCTCGTTCGTGCCGGATTCGGGCTCGCGCACCTCTAGACGGGGACCGTCGCTCATCCAGCGAGATTAGCGACCCGACACCCGGGCGGGGGAGGGGACGGGGCGCAAACTGTTGCTACGGTGTGGCCACGGCGCCATCCGGCTCCGTGGAGATCTGGCTCTTCGTTCCTCCTCTCTGAGGGTTGTCCGAGGCAGTTGCGTCTCGAACAACGAAACCCCAGTAGGAGTAGAACAATGTCCAAGTCCTTTCAGGAGCTCGGCGTCAGCGCGCCTGTCGCCACAGTGCTCCAGAAGCAGGGGATCACGCATCCCTTCGCAATCCAGAACCTCGTCCTCCCGGACGCGCTCGCCGGTCTCGACATCCTCGCGGAGTCGCCGACCGGGTCCGGGAAGACACTCGCTTTCGGCCTGCCGCTCGTCGAGCGCACCGCCGGCTCGAACGCCCGCCCGGGCGCGCTCGTGCTCGTCCCGACGCGCGAGCTGGCGCTCCAGGTCGCGGCCGACCTGCAGCCGCTCGCAGCCGCGAAGGGGCTGAAGGTCGTGACCGTCTACGGCGGCGCCCCGATCGGCGCGCAGATCAGCAAGGCGCGCAACGCCCACATCCTCGTCGCCACGCCGGGCCGGCTCTTCGACCTGATCGAGCGCCGCGCCGTCAAGCTGAACGACGTCCGCGTGCTCGTCCTCGACGAGGCCGACCGGATGCTCGACATGGGCTTCAAGCCCCAGGTCGACCGCATCCTCCGCGGCGTCCCGGACAACCGGCAGACGATGCTCTTCAGCGCCACCTTCGACGGCGCCGTCGCCGAGCTCGCCCGTGCCTACACCGTCAACCCGTCGCACGTGCGCGGCGCGCTGCCGGCCGAGGCGGAGCGCGGCGAGATCGCGCACGCCTTCGTCTCCGTCACCTCCGAGGACAAGCTCGAGCGGCTCGTCGAGCAGCTGCGCGCAGAGCGCGGGCTCGTGCTCGTCTTCGTGCGTACGAAGCACGGCGCCGACAAGCTCGCACGCAAGCTCGAGCGCCAGCACCGGATCCCGGCGGTCGCGATGCACGGCAACCTCTCGCAGAACCAGCGCGAGCGCGCGCTCGCCCAGTTCGAGTCGGGCCGCGTCTCGACGCTCGTCGCCACCGACGTCGCCGCCCGCGGCCTCGACGTCGACGACATCACGCACGTGATCAACTTCGACCCGCCGCACGGCGACGACGACTACGTGCACCGGATCGGCCGCACCGGCCGCGCGGGCCGCAGCGGCAACGGCGTCACGCTGGTGCTGCCGGAGCAGCGGAACGACGTCGGCCGGCTCGCGACGCGGCTCGGCCACGGCGCGCAGTTCGCCGCCTCCGGGATGACCGTCTCCACGCGGCCCGCGCGCTCCGCGGGGCCGGCACCCCGCCGGCGCCGCCGCCGGTAGAGACTCCTTCCATGGACGACGACCGCGGGCGGGAGGCGGAGGACGACCGTCCTCCGATCTGCCCCGCCTGCGGCGTCACCATGGGAATCGTGGTCGACGACGGCAAGACGCGGCACGAGTGCCTGGAGTGCGGCTATCCGGAGGACGACGAAAGCTCGGCTCGCTCGTAGACTCGACGCGTGCACGACGACGCGCTCGAGCTCCTCGGCTTCCCGGCGATCGCGGATCGGCTCGCGAACGCCAGCTCGACCCCGCGCGGCGTCGAGCTCGTCCGCGCGCTCACGCCCTCGTCCGACGAAGCTGAGGTCACACGCCGGCAAGAGCTGACCGCCGAGGCGATCGCGCTCCTCGACCACGCCGCCGAGCCGCCGCTGCACGGAATCCACGACGTCCGCGAGGCCGCCGACCGCGCGGCGCGAGGCGGCGCGCTGACGACGGAGGCACTCGCCGCGATCGTCTCCACCGTCGCGGGCGGCGTCCGCGCGCGCGCGGCGCTCGAGGAGCAGCAGGAGCTTGCACCGCTCCTCCGAGAGCAGGCGGAGCCGATCGAGCCGACCCTCGCCTCGCTCGCGGAGAGGATCGCCCGCTGCGTCGAGGAGGACGGCTCCGACCTGCGCGACAACGCCTCGCCGCGCCTGCGCAAGCTGCGCCGCGAGCTGCGCGACGGGCGCCAGCGCGTCGCCGACGAGCTGCGCCGGCTGGCGCGCTCGCCCAGCCTCGCCGAGCACCTCCAGGAGGATTTCGTCGCCATGCGCGGTGGCCGGCCGGTTCTCGCCGTCAAGGTGAGCTCGCGCTCGAGCGTCAAGGGGATCGTCCACGACGCCTCTGGCTCCGGGCAGACGCTCTTCGTCGAGCCGTTCGAGGTCGTCGAGCTCTCGAACCGGCAGTCGGAGGCGATCGCCGAGGAGCGCGAGGAGGTCGAGCGGATCCTGCGCGAGCTCTCGGCGGCCGTGGGCGAGCGGGCAGGCGGGCTCAACGCGCTCGTCGAGGCGACGGGCGCGATCGACCTCGTCGTCGCCTCCGGCACGCTGTCGCGCGGCTGGCGTGGCGCGCCCGTCACGGTCTCCGACGAGTTGCAGCTCCTCGAGGCCCGGCATCCGCTGCTCGACCCGGCCACGGCGGTGCCGATCGACCTCGATCTCGGAGACCTGCGCGCGCTCGTCGTCAGCGGCCCCAACACGGGCGGCAAGACGGTGGCGCTGAAGACGCTGGGCCTCGCGGCGATGCTGCACCAGTCCGGCCTGCGCCCGCCCGCCGAGACGGCTGCGCTGCCCGTCTTCGACCAGGTGCTCGCCGACATCGGCGACCCGCAGTCGATCGAGATGAGCCTGTCGACCTTCTCCGGCCACGTCTCGAACCTGATCGCCATCCTCCGCGCGGCCACCGGACGCTCGCTCGTGCTGGTCGACGAGCTCGCCTCCGGCACCGATCCGGCCGAGGGCTCCGCTCTGGCGCAGGCGCTGCTGGCTCGGCTCGCGGGCCAGGCGCGGCTCACCGTCGTCACGACGCACTTCCCCGAGCTCAAGGAGTGGGCGAGCGCGACGGAAGGCGCCGCCAACGCCGCGACGGGGATCGATCCCGACACGCACGAGCCGCTCTACCGGATCGCGCTCGGGCGGCCGGGCACGTCGCACGCGCTGCAGACCGCGGAGCGGCTCGGCCTCGACGGAGCCGTCGTGGCGACGCCCGCGACCGGGTCGCGCCCGAGCGGCTGCGCGTGGCGGAGCTGCTCGCCGAGGCCGAGGCTGCCGAGCGCGCCGCGGTCGACGAGCGTGCCGCCGCGGAGACGGCGCGTGCGGAGGCGGAGCGGCAGCGCGTGCGCTCGCGCGAGCGGGAGGGCGAGCTCGAGGCGGAGATCGCGAAGGTGCGCGCGTCGGCCGAGCGGGAGCGCGAGGCGGCCGCGGCCGAGGCGCAGCGCGACCTCGCCGAGGCTCGCGACCGAGCTCGACGCGCTGCGGAAGGAGATCCGCGCCGCGCGCCGCCGGCACAAGGAGACGCGTCGCGCGCCGGAGGCCGAGCGCGAGCGCGACCGACGGCTCGGCGCGGCCTCCGTCCACGCGACGCGCGTGGAGGAGAAGCTGCGGCGGCTTCGACGAGCCGCTGCCGCTACTTGGCGCCGCTCGCGGTGGGCGACCCCGTCGAGGAGCCGGGAATCGGCGTGCGCGGCACGATCGCGGCGATCGACGGCGAGGAGGCGGAGGTCGTCGGCTCCGGTGGCCATCGCGTGCGGATCGCGCTCTCGCGACTGCGACCGGACGCGCACGGTGGCCGCCGCGGGCCGGAGGAGCCGGCCGTCCGCGTGCTCGCCGCCGCGCGGGGCGACGTCTCCGACGAGCTCGACGTGCGAGGGCGCACCGCGCAGGAGGCGCGCGAGGCCGTGCGCGCGTTCGTCGACGCGGCCGCGCTCGCCGGGCTTCCGACCGCACGCGTGATCCACGGACGCGGCACCGGCGCGGTGCGCAAGGCCGTGCGCGACGAGCTCGCGAAGCATCCGCTCGTCGGCGCCACCGAGAGCGAATCGGCGGACGGCGCCACCGTCGCCGACCTCTCCTCGTAGTGCCCGCGCGCTTCATCGGCCGGGCGAACGTCCGCAAGCGGCTCGCGCCGCTCGACGGCACACCCGGCCGCACGGTGTACGCGGGCGGCGAGGTGCGGATCGAGGCGGAGAGCGAGACGATCGTCGCGCGGCCGACGTTCGGGCTCCGGCACGAGGCCGAGTACGACCGCGTCCGCGTCTCGCCGCTGCTCGAGGAGATCGAGGAGGATCATCGCGTCGCGGTGCTGCTCGTGCGCCTCGGCGGCTACGCCGTCGGCGTCCTCGAGGGCGAGCAGCTCGTCGCCTCGAAGGTCGGCTCGCGCTTCGTCAAGAACCGCCACAAGAAGGGCGGCTCCTCCTCCAACCGCTTCCGCAGGCGGCGCGAGGAGCAGGCGAACGACCTCGTGCGCGAGGCAGCGGAGGTGGCGGCGCGCGTGCTCGGGCCGTGGCAGGAGCGAGCCGAGTTCGTCGCGCTCGGCGGCGACCGCGCCGCGATCGACGCCGTACTCGCCGAGCGCGCCGACCTCGCGTGGCTGAAGCAGCGCACCCTACCGCGCTTCTTCACGGTGGAGGAGCCACGACTCCGAGTGCTCCAGGCGCTGCCGTACGACCTCTACGCGGTCGGAATCGACGCCGAGACGAACTAAGCGCTCGGTGCCGCGTCCTTGGGCTCCCAGCCGAGCAGCTCGCGGGCGTGCTCGAGATCCCAGAAGCGCGTCGGGTTCGCGGAGACGCCGTAGACGACGGCCCAGTCGACCTCCTCGGCGTCGAGACAGGCCCCGATCAGCTCGGCGCAGTCGCGCCGGCTCAGCCAGACGGCGCGCATGCGGGCGTGCCTGCCCGCCTCGTCGAGGTCGAGCAGCGGATTCGAGCTCGGCAGTGTCGGATCGTCGTCCTCTCGCACCGAGCCGATGCGCAGGTTGAAGACGCTCAGGCCGTGACGCTCGTGGTAGAGCCGGCCGAGCGCCTCGCCGTAGACCTTCGACACGCCGTACAGCGAGTCCGGGCGCAGCTCGGCGGTGTGGTCGACAACCCGCTGGTCGTCCGGCTCGTAGATCGCCGGCGCGCCATCGACCTCGTACATGCCGACCGTGTGGTTCGACGAGGCGAAGACGATCCGCTCGCATCCCGCGAGGCGCGCTGCCTCGTAGACGTTGTAGGTGCCGACGAGGTTGTTGCGCAGCACGTCCTCCCACGGCGTCTCGATCGCCGGCGACGCCGCGAGGTGGACGACGGCGTCGCAGCCCTCGAAGGCCGGCCGGATCGCGTCGAGCTCGGCGATGTCGGCGACGTGACTGGGGAACTCCTGCGCCGTCAGTGTCAGCGAGACGAGCTCGTAGCGCCCGGCGAGGTGCTCCCGGACTGCGGTTCCGATCGTTCCCTCGGCGCCGGTGACGAGGACGCGCCGCGCGGCGCGGGTCACGCGTCCTCCTCGGCCGCGAAGGCGGCGTAGGCGACCTGCAGCACGTCCGTGAGGTCGCCGCCGCCGACGCGCACGCCGCTGATTCGCACGCCGCTGGGGCCGAGCCGCTTCAGTACCGCGCCGGCCGGCAGCGGCCGCGGTGGCCGCCGCGGAGGCAGCGTGCCGGCCCGCCAGGGATCGCCGGTCCAAGCGGCCGGCGCGACCTCCGGCTCGACTTCGCGCTCGGGCTCCGCCTGCCCGCAACCGCGCCAGCGCAGGAGCAGTTTCGGATCGCGGTCGATCTCGAGAGCCACTGCGTAGGCGAGCGCGGCGACGTGCTCGCAGGAACCGCCCCGGTCGCAGCTGCACGTGCGCCTGATCGCGTCCCGGCGGGGAACGAGCGGCGCGTCCCAGTCGACGGTCAACAGGTGCTCCAGGTGCACGGACTGCTCGCGCCCCGAGATGCCGGCCTCGAGCGGCCGGTTCCCGCGCGCGAACCGCGCGACGGCCGTCCAGATCCGCGGCGGCACCGGCTCGGCGGACACGCCGACGGTGCACGACCCGACGCGCGCGGACGCTCTTCCGGCGACGATTTCCAGGTCGTCCACGTCGCCGCCACCGACGAGCGCGCGCCCGCGCTCCGCGGTCGACGAGCCCTCGTCGCGCACGACCGCATTTGCGAAGAGGCGCGCCCACGGGCCGCGCCCGATCCATTCGGAGCTCATGCCGCCGCCTCGACGGCGTCGGGCGCGAGCGCGACGGCAGCCCGGATCGCGCCGAGGTCGAGGTCGCCGAGCCAGTCCTCCGAGCCGCCCGCCATCACCTTCGCCGCCAGCTCCCGCTTCGAGTCGAGCAGCTGGTCGATCCGCTCCTCGAGCGTGCCGGAGCAGATCAGGCTCGTCACGAACACCGGCTTGCGCTGGCCGAAGCGATAGACGCGGTCGGTGGCCTGCTGCTCGACGGCCGGGTTCCACCAGCGGTCGAAGTGGAAGACGTGGTTGGCGGCGGGCAGGTTGAGGCCGCGCCCGCCCGCGCGGATCGAGACGACGAGAAGGGAGGGGCCGCCATCCGTCGCGAACGCCGCCAGCAGCTCGTCGCGTTGCCGCGCGGTCAGCCGGCCGTGGAAGAAGCCGACGTCGCGGCCGAGCCGCTCCGCGAGGTACGGAACGAGCCGGTCGAAGCCCGGGTACTGCGTGAAGACGAGCGCCTTGTCGTCCTGCGGCATCTCCTCGAGCAGCTCGACGAGCCGCTCCAGCTTGCCGGAGCGGCCGTCGAGCGGCCGGCCCGTCGGCAGCACCGTCTCGGGGTGGTTGCAGACTTGCTTCAGCTGCCCGAGCATCGCCAGCACGGCGCCGCGGCGGCCGAAGCGATCCGCGTGCTCCTCGATCCGCGGCAACCAGCGGTCGACGGTCGCCCGATACAGGGTCGCCTGCTCGACCGTCAGCCGGCAGTAGTTCTTCTCGATCGTGATCGGCGGCAGCTCCAGCTCCACCTCGGGCGAGCTCTTCGGGCGGCGAAGCACGAAGGGCTGGACGATCGAGCGCAGCCGCTCCAGCGCCCGCTCGTCGCCGTAGGCCTCGATCGGCCGCGCGAAGGTGCGGTCGAACCACTCGCGCGAGCCGAGCAGGCCGGGATTGACGAGATCCATGATCGCCCACAGCTCGCCGAGCCGGTTCTCGATCGGCGTCCCGGTCATCGCCAGGCGCCGACGCGCGGGCAGCCGACGCAGCGCCCGCGCGCGCTTGGTCGCCGGGTTCTTGACGTCCTGCGCCTCGTCGAACAGCAGCCGGTCCCACGCGACCGTGGCGAGCGCGTCGACGTCGCGGGCGGCGATGTCGTAGGAGGTGACGACGACGTCGGCGCCGCGCGCGGCGCCGGCGAGCGCCTCGCCGGTGAGCCGGCCGAGACCGTGGTGCAGGTGGACGCGGAGCGACGGCGCGAACCGCGCCAGCTCGGCCACCCACTGGCGCGCGACGCTCATCGGGCAGACGACCAGCGTCGGCCCGACCGCCTCCGAGCCGGCGTCCTCCCGCTCTGAGAGCAGCATCGCGATCGCTTGCACCGTCTTCCCGAGCCCCATGTCGTCGGCGAGGATCCCGCCGACGCCGAGGTCGCCGAGGAGCCGCAGCCAGCCGTGCCCGCGCTCCTGGAACGGGAACAGATCGAGCGGCATCCCAGCGGGCGTCGGCAGCGGGCGGAAGCGGCGCCCGCCGTCGCTGTCCGAGCCATGACCCAGCAGCTCGGAGAGCCGGACGTCGAGCGTGACCTCACCGAGCTCGAGCCCCGCCTCGTCGGTCTCGAGCCCCGACACTGCCCGGACGAGATCGACGATGCCTGCGTCGGCCGTCGTGCCGCTGCGACGCCGCTCGAGGAAGCGCAGAGCCCGCTCCACCTCGGACTCGCGCAGAGCGTGCCAGCGGCCGCCGATCCGGATGTAGCGCTCCTTGGCCGAGACGAGCTCGGCGAGCTCCTGCTCGGTCAGCTCGACGTCGCCGATCGCGAGGCGCCAGTCGAACCGGGCCAGGTCGGTGGGGGAGAGGAAGCCGCTGGCGCGACCCGGCGGGCCGCTCGTCGCGGCGAGATTGACTCGCAGCGGGCTCGGCGCGCGCAGCCAGGCGGCGGGAAGCAGCACCGGAACGCCGCGCTCCTCGAGCCGCGGCATCGCCTCGCGGAGGAACGACCGCACCGCGTCCGGCTCGAGCACCACCTCGCTGGGCTCGTGCCCGTCGAGCTCGATCCCGAGCTCGCCGAGCAACGGCTCGATCTCCGCCAGCTGGCGGATCAGGTCGCGGCGCGCGTCGCGGGTGCGGAGGAAGGCGAAGACGTCGTCGCCTCCCGCCCAGAGGAGCGACGCCGGCAGGCCGAGCGTCGGATCGTCCTCGGCCTGCAGCCAGAGCTCGAGCACGAGGCCGGGCTCCTCTGCGCCTGGAGCGAGCCGCTCGTCGAGGTGCAGGCTCAGGCGCCAGGCCGCGGTGGAGGGTCGTCCGAGGCCCGTGTCGACCCAGCGGGTCAGCTGGCGCTCGAGTGCGGGGTAGCCGGCGTGCCGGGGGAGGTCCGGCTCGGCCGACGTCAGTCCGCCGAGGAAGAGCTCGAGCGCGCTCGGGCGGCCGGTCCGCACCCGGCTCGACAGGCTGATCCCTCGCGAGCGCAGACGGTCACGCGCGATCTGGTCGACGAGCACGGGATACAGATCGTGGACGGTGGCGTCGCGATCGCCGGCGAAGGCGAGCGCGGAGACGGGCGGTAACGCGGCGGCGATCTCCTCCAGCTCAGCCTGGACGGTGCTGTCGAGCGTGGCCCCCCAGAACGCCGACCAGTGGCCGCCCCGGCCGTCGAGGCTCGGGTGGACGAGGCCCTCCGCGACGGAGCGTCGGGCGAGCTCGACGACGGCGAAGAGTGCGGTGGCGCTGCCGCCCGGCTCGAGGCCCGCAGGCGGCGAGGCCGCGAGGGCGACGAGTTCCCGCGCCTCGACCCGGCGGGCCGGGAAGCCGTGGCCGATCGGCTCGAGCTCGGCGATCGCCGGCATGCCGAGGTGGAGCTCGCCGGCGGAGAGCGCGCCCTCCGGGCCGCGGACGAAGACCAGCGCGCTCGCGTCCTGCTGCCAGACGAGCTCGAACGTGGCCGGAGCCGGGATGGACTCCGGAGCGGTGGTTGGGTTCGCGGACACGACCTTTCACCATAGGCGCAACGCACGACGTTCCGCCTCCCCCATGGCGGTGTCGGGCGACTCTCAGCCGCGGCGCGGCGCGTAGCGGTGGTGGAACATGAGCGCGTTCCCGTCCGGATCGGCGAAGTGGGCCATGTGGCAGACGCCGCTGTCGATCGTGTCGCCGCGAAAGGCGACGCCCCGGGCCTCGAGCTCGCCGCGAGCGGCCGCGACGTCCTCGACGTGCAGCGCAATCGGGTGGCTGTGCGGCTGGAACTCGATCCCGAACGCGTCCGACTGCATGATCGCGATCGTCAGCGTTCCGGTCTCGAACTCGCCGGCGGGCATGTCGCCCCAGCGCACCGAGCACGGGAGCCCGAGCACGGTGCCGTAGAACTCGCTGGCCCGCTCGAAGTCACGGGTGGGAACGGTGATGAAGTCGACGCCGGTGATCTTCATCGTCCGCCGACCTTACCCAGATCGGTGCGCACCGGCGCAACCTAGGGAAAGCGACCGTTCGCGGGGTCGAGGTCGAGGCGGCCGCCGTTTCGGCACTCGCCGGGGACGAGGTACTCGGGCGCTGCGCGCGCGTACCGTGCGTTGTCCGCGAGCTGCTGGCGCATCATCCGGGCCGCCGTCTCCTCCGAGAGGCCGAGACGCCGGCCCAGCTCGACGCCGCTCTGGAACGCGAAGCAGTTCGTAACCCCCTCGTCGCGCTCGCCGTGCAGATGCCAGGCCTCGTGGGCCAGCACGGCGATCGCCCGCGCAGTCTGGCTGAACGCGCCCTCGTCGTCGTCGAACGCGAGTCGGTGCAGCCGGTGGCAGAGGTCCGGCGTCAGGAAGGCATTCGAGCCGCCGACCTCGGCCAGGCCGTCCGCGTGCTGGACGACGCCGACGGCCTTGCCTTCGGCGTCGCAGCGCACGTTCGCAGGGTGCCCGGCGATCCGGGCCGCCTCGGCCGAGAGCAGCGCTTCGGTCCGGGCCTGCTCGGCCTGCTCGAGCCCGTCCCAGCCTCGCTCGGGCAGCAGCACGAAGAGGACGAACGCGAGCACGCCGAGCAGCGCGAGCCCCTCGAGCCGGACGAGGAGCCGGCCGCGGCGCGGCGCGGGAACCGGGACCGGTGGAGGCTCGAGCGCAGGCTCGCCGCGGCGCAACCGCTCGCGCGTCTCCTCGATCAGCTCGAGCACCTCCTCGTCGCTGCGACCGCCGATCGGAAGCCAGACGTCCTGCCCCTCGATCCGGAGGAGCACGGGCTCAAGCCATTCCTCGCCGCCGAAGTCGGCCAGGTCGGTCTCCTGCGGGCTCCGTCCGCGCGTCCCGCTGGCGCCTCGGTCGCGCAGGCCGGTGACGAGGTATTGCAGCTCGAGCGCGGCGAAGGCGAGGAACGGCACCCAGACGGGGATCCACTCCTGCAGCCCTGGCACGAGGAACCAGGCGACGATCAGGGCGATCCCCGCGATCCGCAGTCGCCGCACGAGCGGCCAGGCCGGGGCGTCCATACCTGGACGGTATCCGCCTCCACGCGAGGCGATGAACCCCCGGTTGCGGCTCTGTTGCGTTCGCGTTAACCGCCTAACCGAGCCGGTCCTCGTGACGTAGAAGTCCATGTATGGGCGTTACGTCTCCACCGAAACCGTCCACCGCGCAGCTCGATGCGGCCCGCCAGTTCGACTTCTGGCTCGGTGAGTGGGACTGCGCCTGGGGGGACGGCGAGGGCGGCACGAACTCCGTCTACCTCGACCTCGGCGACAAGGTCGTCGTCGAGAGCTTCGACGCGCGCCCGTCGCTCGAATACCAGGGGATGAGCCATTCGGTCTACGACCGGACGGCGGCGCGCTGGAAGCAGACCTGGGTGGACAGCGACGGCGCCTACCTCGACTTCGCCGGCCGCTTCGAGGACGGCGTCATGGACCTCCGCCGCGAGGCCGAGCACGAGGGCCGGCCCGCGACGTTCAGGATGCGCTGGTTCGAGATCGAGCGCGACTCGCTCAGCTGGGCCTACGAGCGCTCCGACGACGGCGGCACGACCTGGACGACGCTGTGGGAGATCGGCTACCGGCGTGTCCTATAGCTGGGTCGATCCGCACTTCGCGGCGCTGTACCTGAGGCGGGAGGAGCAGCGACTGACCGAGAAGCTGCTCGCCGACGCACGTGTGCGCGCGCGGCGGGAACCGGAGCCCGGCGCCACGACGTGGCGGAGCAGCGGCTGGGACGAGAACGACTGCCCCGGCAGCCCGAACCTCCGCCTGATCTAACTCCCGCAAAGAGCGAAGACCGTCGCGCCCGCCGGGTGGGGGCCGTCTGGAGCCCTGGCGATAATGGCCGTCCGTGAGCGCCGGCTTCGTCCACCTGCACGTCCACAGCGAGTACTCCGTGCTCGACGGGGCGTGCCGGATCCCCGCGCTGGCCGCACGGGCGGCGGAGCTCGAGATGCCCGCGGTCACGCTCACAGACCACGGCTCGCTCGCCGGCACGATCGACCTCTTCAAGGCGGCGAAGGCGGAGGGCGTGAAGCCGATCGTCGGCTGCGAGGTCTACGTCGCCGACGATCGCCACAGCCGCACGCGCGGCTACGCGCACCTGACCCTCCTCGCGCAGGACAACGCGGGTTACTCGAATCTCGTCAAGCTGAGCTCGCTCGGCTACCTCGAGGGCTACTTCGCGAAGCCGCGAGTCGACTGGGAGCTCCTGCAGACCTACGCGCCGGGCCTGATCGCGCTCTCCGGCTGCCTCTCCGGCCGCGTCTGCAAGGCGCTCGAGGAGAGCCGGCCCGGCGACGCGCGTGCCGAGCTCGACCGCCTGGCGCAGGTCTTCGGGCGCGAAAACACCTACGTCGAGCTCCAGAACGCAGGCCTCGACGTGCAGCAGCGCGTCAACCCGGAGCTCGTGAAGCTGGCCGCCGAGGCGAAGCTCCCCGTCGTCGCGACCGGCGACGTGCACTACCTCACCGCCGCCGACGCCTACTCGCACGAGGCGCTGCTCTGCATCCAGTCGGGCGACTCGCTGAAGAACCCGAATCACTGGCGCTTCGACACGAACGAGTTCTACTTCAAGTCCCCGGCCGAGATGGCGCTCGACTTCCCGGGCCACGAGGACGCGATGCGACGCACGCTCGAGGTCGCCGAGCGCTGCAACGTCGAGATCGAGCTCGGCAAGATCCTGCTGCCCGAGTTCCCGGTGCCCGACGGGCGCGACGCGTTCGACTACCTCGTCGAGCTGTGCGAGAAGGGGCTCGAGCGCCGCTACGACAAGGTCACGGCCGAGCTGCGGGAACGGCTCCAGTTCGAGCTGAAGACCGTCCGCGAGATGGGCTTCGCCGACTACTTCCTGATCGTCCAGGACTTCATCGGCTTCGCCAAGCGCAACGGCGTCAGCGTCGGCCCCGGCCGCGGCTCGGCCGCCGGGTCGCTCGCCGCCTACTGCCTCGAGATCACCGACATCGACCCGATCCGGTACGGGCTCCTGTTCGAGCGCTTCCTCAACCCGGCCCGGAAGGACATGCCGGACATGGACATCGACTTCGCCGTCGAGGGCCGCGAGCGGGTGATCAACTACGTCTCCGAGAAGTACGGCCGCGACCGCGTCGCGCAGATCATCACCTTCGGGACGATGGCCGCCCGCGCCGCGGTGCGCGACGCGGGCCGCGTGCTGGAGATCCCCTACGGCGTCGTCGACAAGATCGCGAAGCTGATTCCGGAAGGCCCCGGCCAGACGCTCGCCGACTGCCTGAAGCAGGGCTCCGACCTGAAGGCGGCGTACGACTCCGATCCCTTCGCGAAGGAGATCGTCGACCTCGCGAAGCCGCTCGAGGGGCTCGTCCGCCAGGACTCGATCCACGCGGCCGGCGTCGTGATCGGCGCGAAGCCGCTGATCGAGGTCGTGCCGCTGCAGCAGAAGGGCGCCGACCAGGAGGTCGTGACCCAGTTCTCGATGAAGAACGTCGAGGCGCTCGGCCTGCTCAAGGTCGACTTCCTCGGCCTGCGCAACCTCGACGTGATCGACAAGGCCGTGCAGCTGATCGGCGGCAACCTCGAGATCAACGCCCTCCCGCTCGACGACAAGAAGACCTACGCGATGCTCGCGCGGGCCGAGGCGAACGGCGTCTTCCAGTTCGAGTCGTCGGGCATGAAGGACGCTCTGCGGGCAGTGAAGCCGACCGAGTTCGAGGACCTGATCGCGCTCGTCGCTCTCTACCGGCCGGGGCCGATGGCGTACATCCCGGCCTACGCGGCGCGCAAGAACGGGCGGGAGGCGGTCACCTACATCGACCCGCGGCTGAAGGAGATCACCGGCGACTCGTACGGGATCTGCATCTACCAGGAGCAGTACATGCAGATCGCCAAGCAGCTCGCCGGCTTCGAGCCGGCCGAGGCCGAGACGCTGCGCCGCGCGATCGGCAAGAAGATCCACGAGCTGATGGCCTCGCTGAAGGATCAGTTCCTGGCGGGGTGCGCGGCTAACAACGTCACGCCCTCGGTCGCGACGCAGCTCTGGAAGGACATGGAGTCCTCGCAGGACTACTCGTTCAACAAGGCGCACGCCGCCTGCTACGCGCTGATCGCCTACCGGACCGCGTGGCTCAAGGCCAACCACCCGTGCGAGTACATGGCCGCGCTGATCTCGTCTGTGATGAACACGAAGGACCGTGTGCCGCTCTACGTCAACGCCTGCCACGACATGGGCATCGACGTGCTACCGCCCGACGTCAACACCTCGCAGACCGACTTCGCCGTCGTGGAAGGGAAGATCAGGTTCGGCCTCAACGCCGTGAAGAGCGTCGGCGAGACCGCGGCGCGCGCGATCATCCGGGCGCGGGACGAGGGCGGAGCGTTCGAGTCGATCTGGGACTTCACCGAGCGGGTCGACCCGCAGGTCGTGAACAAGCGTGCGCTCGAGGCGCTCGTCAAGTGCGGCGCGCTCGACTCGACCGGCGCCTCGCGGATGGGGATGCTGGCCCTGCTCGAGCAGGCGCTCGCGTGGGGGCAGAAGTACGCGGCCGACCGGCTCGCCGGGCAGGCGTCGATCTTCGACGCCGTCGGCTTCGGTGCCGCGGAGACCGAGCAGCCCAAGCACCATCCCCAGATTCCGGGGGGCGAATTCGAGAAGCCCGAGCTGCTGAGGCTCGAGAAGGAGACGCTCGGCCTCTACGTCTCCGAGCACCCGTTGCATGCGGTGCGCGACCAGTTGCGGCGCAAGACCGACTGCACGCTCGCCGAGCTCGAGCGCCGCCGCGACGGCGAGACGGTGACCGTGGGCGGAATCGTCTCGTCGCTCAAGCAGCTGACGACGAAGAAGGGCGAGCCGATGGTCTTCCTGACCCTCGACGACCCGACCGGCGGCGGCGAGGTGGTCGTCTTCAACTCCACGTACGCGAACGCCCGCGAGCTCTGCGTCGCCGACCGGATCCTCGTGATCAAGGGCCGCGTCGACCACAAGCAGCAGGGCGAGACGAAGCTGATCGCCCTCGAGGTGGCCGGGTTCGAGGCGGTCGCCGCACGGACGGAGATCCGCTTCAAGCTCGATGCGCGGGCGGCCCGCGCCGGGATCATCCGCGAGCTCGCCGAGCTCGTGAAGGAGTATCCGGGCGAGTCGCCCGTGTACGTCTCGCTCGAGACCTCGCTCGGCCCGAAGACGCTGGCGCTCGGACCGCAGCACCGCGTCGCGATCGACTCCGACTTCCTCACCGATGCCCGCCTGCGGCTGGGCGTCGAAGCTCTGCAGTAGCGCCGCGCTGCAGTAGCGCCGCGCCGGCTGCAGCCCCGGGGTCAGGTCGTGCACACCGCCTGTGCCGTGACCGTCATGGTGAAACCAACGCCGAGTGCCGCGATCGCGACGACGCCCGTCGCCGTCCAGGTCGCCGCACCGGACGCATAGGACGAGACCAGCTGGGCTCGCTCCTTGGCGGCAGCGGTGGTCGTGACCTGGGCGCCGCCGCCGAGCAGCACCTTGCCGGCGGGGCAGGTGGCGATGGCCGTCGTCAGGACGTTCCGCGCGGCGTTCGCGGCCGACGTCGTCGAGCTGGTCATGATCTGGGATCCCGTCGGCCCTGCCGGTCCCGCTGGGCCTGCAGGGCCTGTCGCACCGGCGGCACCTGTTGCGCCGGTCGCACCCGTCGCACCCGTCGCCCCGGCTGGGCCGCTTGCGCCGGCCTGGGCCCGTGGCTCCGACTGCGCCGGCTGGGCCGCCGGTCCCACTGGGCCGGCAGGCCCGGCCGCTCCGACTGCGCCGGCGGGGCCGGCCGGCCCCACTGGGCCGGCAGGCCCGGCCGCTCCGACTGCGCCGGCGGGGCCGGCCGGCCCCGCTGGGCCGGCAGGCCCGGCCGCTCCGACCGCTCCGGCCGGTCCGACCGCGCCGGCCGGTCCGACCGCGCCCGGCGGTCCGGCCTCACCTCGAGCTCCGTCGGCCCCCGGTGCACCTGGAATGCCCTGCTGGCCGGCAGCGCCCGTCGCGCCGGGCGAGCCCCGCCGTCCGCCGGCGCCTCGCGCCCCGGCCGTCCCCCGCTCGCCGCGTTGCCCCGGTGGGCCGGTCCTGCTCCAGGACGCACGGCGCTCGCGCGCCCGATCGCATCCTTCGCTCGCCGGAATCAGTCGAACCTGGAAGCTGACGACGTCGTAGCAGGCGGCATAGACGCCCGAGCCGGACGGAATCCCCGGAAAGCGCGTGCGGCTGTCCGACGCCGTGGCCGGGCCTTCGCTCGCTGTCGACGCAGACACGACGAGCACTGCGAGAACGCAACCCGCAACGATCCCCTTCAGGATTCGTCTCGGCAGCCGACGTTTCGCGCCCCGTTTCGCGCCCAGCGGTGAAGCAGTGCGTCGCATGATCCGCGTGCTCTCTTCCTGTCCCGACCCCTGTCCCGATCGCGGCCTTACGTTCTCACGCCCGTCCCTCCAAGCTGGCGATCCTCCAACTCTCTCACTTCGATCGGCTAGATCTCGAGTCGCGCGTCCTCGAGGTCGAGATCCCGCTCGACACGCCGCGCCACCTCGTCGGAGATCTCGCCGTTTCGGCGCAGCTCCTGCACGGCCGCACGCTCGGCGTTCAGCAGCTCGCGCCTGAGTCGCTGGAAGTCGCGCGACCGCGCCTCGATCGAGCCGTCGTCGCCGGTGTCGAGCCAGGCCGAGAAGCGGTCGCGCCGGAAGCCGTAGCCGCCGCGAACCCGCTCGGCGGTGTCGGAGCGGACCCAGTCCTCCTCGGCCAGCTCGTCGAGTCGAAGCAGGGCGGCGCTCGCCGCGTGGATCCGCGCCCGGGCCTCGTCGCGCGCGTCGTCCTCGCCGTCGTCCTCGAGGTGAAGCAGGCGGATCACCGCCGGCAGCGTCAGCCCCTGGACGACGAGTGTTCCGACGATCACGGAGAACGTGAGGAAGAGGATCAGGCTGCGACCCGGGAACGGCTCGCCGGTGTCGATCGTCAGCGGGATCGCCAGCGCCGCCGCAAGCGAGACGGCGCCCCGCATCCCGGACCAGGCGATCAGCGTCAGCGCGGGGCCCGGCGGCATCGGGTCGCGCTCGCGGATGCGCCGGACGAGGAGGCGGGGCAGCTTCGCGGCGGGGTAGACCCAGAGGGCGCGGACGGCAAGGACGGTGAGCCACACGGCGACCGCCCACCAGAGCAGATCGCCCGCCGAATAGGCGTCGAGCTCGTCGAGGATCCCGGGCAGCTGGAGACCGATCAGCGTGAAGAGCAGCGCGTTGAGCGTGAACGTGACGATCTCCCACGCCGACTCGCCCATCAGCCGGACCTCGGGGCTCGTCAACTCCGGCGTGTGCCAGCCGAGATAGATCCCCGCCGTCACCGCGGCGATCACCGCCGAGACACCGATCAGCTCGGCCGGTATGTACGCGAAGTAGCCCGTGAGCAGGGAGATCGTCACCTCGGCCGGCGGAAAGTCGAGCCGGCGGCGCACCTGACGCACGATCCAGGCGACGGCGAGGCCGACCGCGACCCCACCCGCGACGTTGAGGACGAACGAGATTCCCGCCTCCCAGAGCGAGAACGTGCCGCTCACGGCGGCGACGACCGCGAAGCGGTAGGCCACGAGCGCGGTGCCGTCGTTGACGAGGCTCTCGCCCTCCACGATCGAGACGATCCGGCGCGGCACGCCGAGCCGCTGCATGATCGCCGTGGCGGCGATCGGGTCGGTGGGGGAGACGACGGCGCCGAGCACGAACGCCGCCGCCCAGGGAAGTCCCGGCACGATCGTGTGGGCGACGACGGCGACGACGACCATCGTCAGGAGCACCAGCCCGACCGAGAGCAGCCCGACGGGCCGGACGTTCGCGCGCAGGTCGCGCAGCGACGTGAAGAACGCGGCTCCGTAGAGCAGGGGCGGCAGCACGCCGACGAGCACGAGGTCGGGCGGCAGGTCGATCTCGGGCAGGCCGGGGACGAAGCCGAGCGCGAGCCCTCCGAGCACGAGCAGGATCGGATACGGGATGCGGAGCTTCGGAACGAGCACCAGCATCGCCGCGCCGGCCGTCAGCAGTACGAGCAGGCTGACGAGGTCGTGGTGGTCGAGCTCGGTCAGCCGATGCCCTTGTCGCGCAGCTCGCGGAGCGCAGACTCGCTCTTTGCAAGCTCGAGCCCCATGCCGCGCAGCACCTCGGGCGCCTTCGTGAACTGGATCTCCGCGTAGGCGACGACCTGCACCTGGTTGCCCCAGGGGTCGAGGAAGGAGTTGCCGCCGAAGATCTTCGCGCCCGCCTCGCGCGCCGCGGCGAGCACCGCCTCCCGATCGTCGACCACGAGCCCGAGGTGGCGGGTCTCGTCCGGCGCCGTCGAGCCGCCTTCCATCAGGGCCAGGAACTGGTCTCCCAGGTCGATGAAGGCAGCGCCCGGCATGCGCCCGCGCAACTCGAGGTCGAAGAGGCGGCCGTAGAACTCGAGCGCTTCGTCGATCGAGCCCACCTCGAGCGCGAGATGATTGATCCCGATCGCACGAGCCATGGAACCGACCTTACCCATCGGGTGTATGAGGATCGAGTGGTGAGCCGGCCACCGACCGAGGACGAACTGGTCGAACGGGCGCGCCGGGGAGACGGCGCCGCATTCGGCACGCTCGTCCGCGACCACCAGGAGCTCGCTTTCCGCACCGCATACCTGATCACCCGCAACGCAGCCGACGCCGAGGACGCAGCCCAGACGGCGCTCGTGAAGGCGTACTACGCGCTGCCACGCTTCCGCCGCGGCGCGCCGCTGCGGCCCTGGCTGCTCGCGATCGTCGCGAACGAGGCGCGGAACCGCCTGCGCTCGGCCGCGCGCCGCGATGCACTCACGCTGCGCGCGCTGCACGAAGCTCCCTTGGGGGACGCGGCTCCGTCCCCCGAGGGGACCCTGCTCGCAGGCGAGGAGCGCGCCCACCTGCTCGAGGCGATGGACGCGCTCGGAGAGGACGACCGGATCGTGCTCTCGTGCCGCTACCTGCTCGAGCTGGGCGAGGAGGAGACGGCGCAGGTCCTCTCGATTCGCCGCGGTACGGTCAAGTCGCGCACGTCGCGGGCGCTGGCGCGGCTGCGGGCGCAGCTGGGGGAGGACGGATGAGCGAGCTCGAGGTCAGGTTGGCCGCCCTGGGCGACGCGGTCGCGTATCCGGCGACGCCCGATCTCGCGACCGCGGTCGAGCGCTCGCTGCGATCCCGGCCCGTCCGGCAGCCGAACCGCCGCCGCGTGCTCGCCGTCGCGTTGGCGGTGGCCCTCGCAGTCGCGGCAGGCGTGCTCGCGTTCTCGCCGGGCGCACGAAGCGCATTCCTCGAGCTCTTCCGGCTCCAGGGCGCGACGGTCACGCGCATCGAGTCCTTGCCCGAGGTCGAGCTGATCGACTTCGACCTCGGCGAGCGGGTCAGCAGAGCGGAGGCCGAGCGGCGCGTCGGCTTCGAGCTCGTCGACCTCGGTGAGCCGGACGCGATCCACGTCCGCGCCGGCCGTGTGGTCTCGCTCGTCTACGGCCCCTCCGACCGGCCTCGCCTCGTGCTCTCGCAGCTCAACGGTGCCGTCTGGGACGGCTTCCACAAGAAGGTGATCGGCACCGGCACGACGGTCGAGGACGTGAAGGTGGACGGCGAGCGCGGTCTCTTCGTCTCGGGCGAGGAGCACTTCGTGATGTTCCTGGACGGCAACGGCCTCATCTCCGACGAGCGCACGGCGCTCGCGGGCAACACGCTGCTCTGGAACCGCGGCCCGCTGCTGCTGCGACTCGAGGCCGACGTGTCGCGCGAGCAGGCGCTCGAGCTCGCCGAATCGGTCCGGTAGGGAACCTTCGGCGCCCGCGAGACGTAGTAGAGGCGTCAATCCCAGGAGGCACCATGAAGAGAATCGCGTTCCTGCTTCTGCTCGCGGCTGCGCTCGTCGCGCCGGGCGTCGCCCAGGCCGGCTGCATGGCGACGGTCGGCCTCAGCTCGATGCCCAAGCCGGGGCTCGAGCCGGGGAAGCCGTGGATCGTGACGATCCGCGTGCTCCAACACGGCCGCACGCCGATGCCCGACGCGAAGCCGGCGGTGCGGATCCGCAACGCCGCCGGGAAGTTGTTCGTGTTCAAGGCCCGTAAGACGTCCACGGTCGGCTCCTACCGCGCCCGGGTCGTCTTCCCGGCGGCCGGCCGCTACCGGCTCGGCGTCTACGACGGCTTCCCGTACGCGGAGTGCGCGCGCGTCCATACGTTCAAGTCGATCGTGATCGCGGCGGTCTGAGACCGACACAGCCGGCGAAGCCCGGTCGGTAGCTCACTCGAAGGCGGAGGTCATGCGTCGCGGCCTCCGCCTTTCGGCCGGCCGGACCACGCCCTCCTTGCAAAGGATTTACTCAAGCTTCATCTCAATCACCCCAAATGGGGGGATCCACAGCGCTCTGGAAGACGAATACCGTGTACAACGAGACGGAGGACTTTTCGAGATGGCTGCGGCAGAGCTGAAGACACAGGAGACGGAGCAGGAGCGCATCGAGCGCTGGCGTGCCGGGGAGCTCGAGCGCGCCGGCTACGAGCGCTCGGCGGCTGCGGTGCTCGCCGGCCGGATGGACGTCGACCTGCACTACGCGATCGACCTGCTGCGCGCAGGCTGCGAGCCCGAGCTCGCCCTGCAGATTCTCCTCTAGCTGACGCCGTCCGGCGGGCGCGGGCAGAATCCCTAGCCCGTGCTCATCCTCGCGTCCATACCGTCCCCTTCGTCGGGCACGCTCGAGCTCGGGCCGCTGACGATCCACATGTACGGGCTGATGCTCCTCGCGGGGATCGCGGCGTGCATCTGGTTGACGGGGGTTCGGTGGGTCGCGCGCGGCGGCGACTGGGATCTGATCTTCCGCGTCGCGGTGTGGGGTGTGGGTGCCGGCATCGTCGGTGCTCGGCTCTACCACCTGGCCACGAGCTGGGACGACGTCCCCGACGACTGGTGGGGGCCGTTCGCGGTGTGGGAGGGCGGCCTCGGGATCTGGGGCGGGATCGCCGCGGGCGCGATCGTGGGCTCGATCGTCGCCCACCGTGCCGGTGCGAGCGCGCTCGCGCTGCTCGACGCGGCCGCGCCGGGGCTGCTCGTCGCGCAGGCGATCGGACGCGTCGGCAACTGGTGGAACCAGGAGCTCTTCGGCGAGCCCACCGACCTGCCGTGGGGGCTCGAGATCGAGCTCGCCCGGCGTCCGGACGACTACCTCACCGCCGAGACCTTCCATCCGACGTTCCTCTACGAAGGGCTCTGGAACCTGGCGGCGGCGGGGGTCCTGCTGCTGCTCGATCGCCGCTTCCGCTTCCGCCCACCGGCGCTCTTCGCGCTCTACGTCGTCTTCTACACGGGCTTTCGCTTCTTCCTCGAGACCGTGCGCGTCGATCCGTCCAGCGAGCTCGCGGGCATGCGCGTCAACGCGTGGGTCTCGCTGGTCGTCTTCGTGCTGGCCGTCGCGTTCTTCGTCTGGTGGCAGTTCCTCCGCGACGAGGGTGATGGACAGGGCACGGGTCGCCGGCGCCGGCGACCCGAGCGCAAGGCCGAGCCGCCGCCGGCGATGACTGTCCCGCGCGGCCGCGTCCGACCGCGCCGCTAGCCTCCTGACGTGGTTTCCCCGGCGACCGGCGTCCGCGAGCTCGAGCTGGACCTCGACGCGTTCGAGGGCCCGTTCGACCTCCTGTTGACGCTCGTGCTGAAGGAAGAGCTCGAGCCCGCGGAGGTCGACATCGCTGCGATCGTGGTCGCGTTCGTGGAGCGGCTCGCCGAACGAGAGCAGCTCGATCTGGAGGCCTGCGGCGAGTTCCTCGTCCTGATCGCCTCCCTGCTCGAGCTGAAGGCCCGTGCGCTCTTCCCGGACGAGGAGGCCGAGCTCGCCGAGCTCGAGCCCGAGGAAGCCGCGGAGGAGCTCGCGCGCCGGCTGGCCGAGTACCGGCGCATGAAGGAGGCCGCAGGCTGGCTCGCAGAGCGTCTGGCAGCGGAGCGAGATCGGTACTTCCGCGTCGGCCCGGCCCCGCTCGCGCCGCAGCCCGAGCGCAAGCTGGCGCCCCAGGATCCGGAGCGCCTGGCCGCGGCGCTGCGCGGGCTCGCCGAGCCGCCCGCGCAGGTCTCGCTCACCCACATGGCGTTGCGCTTCCCGCCTGTCGCGCAGTTCCTCGAGCGCTTCCGGGCGGTGCTGCGACGGCGGAGTCGCTTCGACTTCGACGCCGAGGTGGGTGAGCTGCCGCGGATCGAGCAGGCGGTCGCGTTCCTCGCGCTGCTCGAGCTGCGCAAGGCCGGCGAGATCTCGCTGGCTCAAGCTGCGCCGTTCGCCCCGATCAGGGTTTCCCGCCCAGACGTCGAAAGAGGTGCCGAATGGATCGTCCGCTCCGCCTGATCACCGCCAACCCGGTCGACCAGCTCGCGCGCACGCTGGAGGCGCTGCTCGTCGTCGCCTCGGCGCCGCTCTCGGTGGACGAGCTCGCACAGGCGGCCGACGACGACACGGAGCGGATCGAGACCGCGCTCGGCCTGCTCTCCGACCGCTACCGCGAGGGCCGGAGCGGGATCGTGCTGGAGCGCGTCGCCGGCGGCTACGCCTTCCGCGCGGCCCGTGAGGCGGCAGACGCCTGCGCGCGGCTCTTCGAACGGCCCGTCGAGCGTGGCCTTTCCCAGGCGGGGCTCGAGACGCTCTCGATCGTCGCCTACCTGGGCCCGTGCAGCCGGCCGGAGATCGCCCGCATCCGCGGCGTCGCGGCGGATTCCGCCGTCGCCGGCCTGCTCGAGCGCGGCCTGATCGCCGAAGCCGGCCGGGAGGACGCGCCCGGCGGGGCGGTGCGCTACCGCACGACGCCGCTCTTCGAGCGTGTGTTCGGGTTGGAGAGCGTCGCAGCGCTGCCGCGGCTCGACGACCTGGGCGAGTCGGCCGCGGAGATCCGCGAGCGGCTGCACAGCGTGGCCGTCGGCAAGACCGCCTAGATCTGCCAGTCGCCGCCGCGGAGGACGGGCACGGCGGTTCCGTCCGCGGTGAGCCCGTCGACGTCGACCTGCGGGCTGCCGATCATGAAGTCGACGTGGATCTGGCTCTCGTTCACGCGCGCCCGGTCGTCGTCCTCGGTGACGGCGAACGGGAAGCCGCTGCCGATCGCGATGTGGCTCGCGGCGTTCTCGTCCAGGAGCGTGTTCCAGAAGATCGTCCCGAGCGCGTCGATCCGACCGGAGCCGTCGACGAGCGCGAGCTCCCCGAGCCGCGCGGCGCCGTCGTCCGTGGCCGCGATGCCGCGCAGGACGTCTGCGTTCGTGGCCGCGTCGATCTCGACCGCGCGCCCGCCTTCGAACCGCACCTCGATCCCCTCCACGAGCGCACCCGAGAGCTCGAGCGGCTTCGTCGCCCGCACCACACCGTCGACGCGGAGCGGGTCGGGCGAGGTGAAGACCTCCTCCGTCGGGATGTTGGCGAGACTCGGAAGCCCGTCGATGCGCTCGAGAATGGCGGCGTTCCAGAGGTGGCTCGGGAGCAGGCCGACGGTCAGATCCGTCCCGGGCCCGATCAGACGGATCGCGTCGAAGCGCCGGTCCGTCAACCGCGCGGCCGCGCCCTGGAGCTCCGCCACCCTCGCTCGCCAGGCCTCGGCGGCGCTCGGCTCGTCCAGCCGGGCGACGTGCGCGAGCTCGCGCCGGAGGCGCTCGTATGCCTCGTCCAGCGGCAGCTCCGGGAAGACCTGCGCCGCCCACCCCGGCGTCGCCCACGACGTGATGCACCAGTTCGTCGTCCGCTCCATCGTGACGGCGATCCGCTCCTTCACCCTCGGCAGGTGGTCGCGAGCGGCGCGCAACGGATCGACGCCTGCGAGTGCGTTGGGATGCGGATTGCCGATGATCCAGATGCGACAGCCCCGCTCCTCGCCGAGCCGCACGGTGCGGGCGCCGTACTCCGGCGGCACGTACTCGAGCGTGTCCTCGCGCGCGTGCAGGATCCGCTCGCGCTTCAGCAGCGGATCCCACCACCACACGTCCACGAAGCGCGCGCCGCGTCGGTACGCCGCGCCGGCCACCGCCCGCACGGCCTCCTCGGTGCCGAGGTCGGCGAGCAGCTCGATGTCCTGGCCCTCCTGGACGTTCGCGCCGACGTCGACGACGAGGTCGGCGAACCGCTCGACGTCGCTCAGAGCTGCCATGCGCCCCCGCGCAGCACCGGCACGCGGTCGCCGTCGCGCGTGATCCCGTCGACGTCGACCTCGGGGCTCCCGATCATGAAGTCGACGTGGACGCCGCTCTTGTTCACGCGCGGGAGGTCGGCCTCGTCCTCGACCGGGAAGGTGTAGGCGTTGCCGAGCGCGATGTGGCTGGCGGCGTTCTCGTCGAGCAGCGTCTCGTAGAAGACCGTGCCGAGCGGGCCGATGCGGCCCTCCTTGTCGACGAGTGCAACCTCGCCGAGCCGGTCGGCGCCCGTCCTTGGCGACGATCGAGCGCAGTGCCTCGGCGCCCTCGTCGGCGTCGACCTTCGTCGCGCGGCCGCCCTCGAAGGTGATCTCGATCCCGGACATGAACGAGCCGTAGACCTCGAGCGGCATCGTCGCGCTGACGTGGCCGTCGACGCGCTCCGGGTCGGGCGTCGTGAAGACCTCCTCGGTCGGGACGTTCGGGTAGTGCGTCAGCCCGTCGGCGGTCGTGAAGTCGGCGCCGAGCCAGCGCGAGCTCGGCAGGAGGCCGACGGTGAGGTCGGTGCCGGGCCCCTTCAGGTGGATCGAGTCGAAGCGCCGCTCCGTCAGCCGGTCGGCGGAGGCGACGATCGCCTCCATGCGCTCCCGCCAGGCGGCGACCGGGTCGTCGCTGTCGAGCCGGCAGACCCAGACGATCTCGTCCCACAGCTTCGCGAGCGCCTCGTCGGGCGGCAGGTCCGGATGGACGCGCTCGGCCCAGCGCGGGTTCGGGCATGGTCCGGCCGTCCAGTTCGTCGTCCGCTCGTTGACGATCTCCGGCACCTCGCGCACGTACGGCATCAGATCGCGGCCCATCCGGGACGGATCGACGCCGTCGAAGACCGTGGAGTCCGTACCCGTGAGCGTGAGGCGCGCGGCGCGTTCGTCCGAGAGCCAGCGCAGCCGCTCGCCGATCCACGGCGGCACGTATTCGAGCGTGTCCTCGTCGGCATGGTCGAGCCGGGCGCGCTTGATCTGCATGTCCCACCAGAAGACGTCGACGTAGCGGGCGCCGCGCTTGTAGGCGGCTCGGGCGACGGCACGGGCGGCCTCGGCCATGTCGTAGTAGGCCGTGACGCCGAGGATCTGTCCCGGCTGGAGGTTCGCTCCGAAGCCGACGAGCAGGTCGGCGAGGCGCTCGAGATCGCGGCTGCGGTCGCGCACGGCGAGCGGAGACTACCCGCGAGAATGCACGCGTGCGCCTGAACGCCTATCTCGCCCGTGCCGGGGTGGCGTCGCGCCGGAAGGCGGACGAGCTGATCAAGGCCGGGCGCGTGCTCGTGAACGGCGAGCCGGGCCAGCTGAACACGTTCGTGGCCGCCCGCGACGTCGTCGAGGTCGACGGCGAGCCGGTGGCGAAGCAGGCGCTCGCCTACGTCCTCCTGAACAAGCCGGGCGGCGTCGTCACGACGGCGAGCGACCCGCAGGGACGGCCGACGGTGGTCTCGCTCGTCGAGCACGAGTCGCAGGTCGTCCCGGTGGGCAGGCTCGACCTCGAGACGACGGGCGCCCTGCTGCTGACGAACGACGGCCCGCTCGCCCACCGGCTCGCCCATCCGCGCTACGGCGTCGAGAAGGTCTACGAGGTCGAGACCTGGAGGCAGCCGACCGATGGGATCCTGCGCAAGCTCGCCGAGGGGGTCGAGCTCGAGGACGGGCGGACGGCGCCGGCGCGCGTGCGGCGGCTCAGCGGCGCTCGCTTCGAGCTCGTGCTGCACGAGGGCCGCAACAGGCAGGTGCGGCGGATGGTCGAGGCGGTCGGCCACCGCGTCCGACACCTGCACCGCAGCGTCTACGCGGGGCTCGAGCTCGGCCGGCTCCGGCCCGGCGAGTGGCGCGAGCTCACTGCGCCCGAGGTCGAGCAGCTCCGAAGAAGCGGCCCAGCTCGGGCTTGACGAAGCCCATCCGGTCGTACATCGACTCGAGCGTCGGCTCGGAGGCCTTGCGTGCCTTCTCGGCGCCGCGCGCGAGCAGTCGCTGCAGCTCGGCCGGATCGGCGCGGAGCTCGCGGTAGCGCTGCTGGATCGGAGCGACCGCCGCCACGACAGCCTCGCCGACGTCCTGCTTGAAGGTGCCGTAGCCCTGGCCGTCGTAGCGAGCCTCGACCGCGTCCGGCGCCTCGTCCGTCAGCGCGGCAAGGATGTCGATCAGGTTGGACACGCCCGGCTTGTCGTCGGCGCGGCGCACCTCGGATCCGGAGTCGGTGACGGCGGAGCGGAACTTCTTCCGGATCACGTCCGGCTCGTCGAGCAGGAGCACGGTGCCCTGCGGCGTGCCAGCCGTCGTCGACATCTTCCTCGTCGGCTCCTGCAGATCCATGATCCGTGCGCCCACCTCGGGATAGACGCCTTCGGGGACGCGGAACGTCTCGCCGAAGCGCGTGTTGAAGCGCTCCGCGACGTCCCGCGCGAGCTCGAGGTGCTGCCGCTGGTCGTCGCCGATCGGGACGATGTCGGTCTGGTAGAGCAGGATGTCGCCGGCCATCAGCACCGGGTAGGTGAAGAGGCCCGCCGAGACGAACTCGCGCTGCTCCGACTTGTCCTTGAACTGGGTCATCCGGCCGAGCTGGCCGAAGCTCGTGACCGAGCCCAGCAGCCAGGCCGCCTCGGCGTGTGCGGGCACGTGGCTCTGTGCGAAGACGGTGGAGCGCTCGGGGTCGAGTCCGGTCGCGAAGAGCATCGCGGCCAGGTCGAGCGTCCGCTCGCGGAAGGCGCCCGGGTCGTAGTCGACCGTGATCGAGTGCAGGTCGACGATGCAGAAGAAGCCCTCGCCGCGCTCCTGCGTCGCGGCGTACTGGCGGAAGCCGCCGATCAGGTTGCCGAGCTGCTTGTCGCCCGTGGGCTGGATGCCGGAGAAGATGCGCATGTCGGTTCTCACTTTGGTCGGGGAACGAGAAAGACCTCCTGGGGGAGGTCGGGGAGAGCGGGCGAGGCGGTGAGCGCGACTAGCGCAGGCTCCCGCTCCGCCCGCGGCGCCAGAACCAGGCCTCGGTGTGGGAGCAGGAAGGCATGGCTCCCAGAATACCCGCATCTACACTGGCCCGCATGGCCGTCGTGGGATCACCGGAGCTCCTGATCGTGATGGGCGCGCAGGCGTCCACCGAGCAGGTGGACGAGATCGTGGCGCGGCTCGAGGAGGCCGGCGCGAGCGCGCACGTCAGCCACGGCCGCGACGCGACCGTGATCGGCGCGATCGGCGAGCGCGAGCTGCTCGCGACGCTGCCGCTCGAGGGCTTCCCCGGCGTCGAGCAGGTGCTGCCGATCCTGAAGCCGTACAAGCTCGTCTCGCGCGAGCTCCACCGCGACGCGACGGTGATCGAGGCGCGCGGCCGGCGGATCGGCGATCACTACTTCGGCTTCATCGCCGGGCCGTGCACCGTCGAGACGCGTGAGCAGACGCTCGAGACGGCGCGCGTCGTCCACGCCGAGGGTGTGACGATGCTGCGCGGCGGCGCCTTCAAGCCGCGCACGTCTCCCTACGCGTTCCAGGGGCTCGGCGTCGAGGCGCTCGAGATCCTCGCCGAGGCCCGCGAGGAGACGGGTCTGCCGCTCGTGACCGAGCTGATGGACCCGCGCGACGTCGACGCCGTCGTCGAGACGGCCGACGTGATCCAGATCGGCGCGCGCAACATGCAGAACTTCAACCTGCTCTCCGAGGTCGGCCGCGCCCCCAAGCCGGTGCTGCTGAAGCGCGGGCCGTCGGCCTCGATCGAGGAGCTGCTGATGGCGGCCGAGTACGTCGTCAAGGAGGGGAACACGCAGGTGATCCTCTGCGAGCGCGGGATCAAGACGTTCGAGCGCTCGACGCGCTACACGCTCGACCTCTCGGCGATCCCGGTGCTGAAGCACGAGACGCACCTGCCGGTGATCGTCGATCCTTCCCACGCGGCGGGCAAGCGCGATCTCGTGCTGCCGCTGGCCCGCGCGGCCGTCGCGGCCGGGGCGGACGGGATCATCGTCGAGGTGCACCCGCGACCCGAGGAAGCGCTCTGCGACGGCCCCCAGCAGATTCCCGCCGCCGAGTTCGGCGACTTCGCCCACGAGATCCGCGCGCTCGCCTCCCTGCTCGGCAAGTCGATCGGCTAGCCGTGAAGGTGGCGATCGTCGGCACCGGGCTGATCGGCGCGTCCGTCGGCCTCGCTGCGCGGCGGGCCGGTGTCGAGGCTGTCGCGGGCTGGGATCCGGACGCGTCGCACCTGGAGTTGGCCGCGGCGCGTGGGGCGGTGGAGCCGGCGGCCGATCTCGGTGCGGCGTTGTCGGGGGCCGATATCGCGGTGGTTGCGGCACCCGTGACGGCGCTGCCCGCGCAGGTGCGCGCCGTGCTCGACGCGAGCGGGCCCGGCTTGCACCGTCACCGACGTCGGCTCGACGAAGGGCGGCGTCTGCGCGGCGGCGGCGGGCGAGCCACGCTTCGTCGGCGGTCATCCCATCTGCGGGTCGGAGGCACGCGGCCCCGAGCGCGCGAACGCCGAGCTCTTCGAAGGCGCGACCTGGTTCCTCACGCCGGTCGCGGCGACCGAGCCCGAGCGCTACAAGCTCCTGCACGGCTTCGTCTCCTCGCTCGGTGCGATCCCGGTTGCGGTCGATCCCGAGGCGCACGACCGCCTCGTCGCGGTGACGAGCCACCTGCCGCACGCGCTCGCGAACGTGCTCTTGAACCAGGCCGGGGCGGCGCGCGTGGACGGGCACGAGCCGCTGGCCGGTGCCGGGGGCTCGCTGCGCGACATGACGCGCGTCGCGGGGCGCGAACCCGCGGATCTGGGTGGACATCTTCCTCGAGAACCGGCTCGCGCTCGGCGCTGCGCTCGCGGAGCACCGCCGCCGGATCGAGCAGCTCGAGGCCGCGCTCGAGGCCGGCGACGGCGGCTTTCTCGCGCGGTGGATCGGCGAGGCGTCGGGCAACCGGCGGCGGCTGCTCGAGACGGCCTACGACGACCCCGGCGAGCTGCAGCGGCTGCGGATCCACGTGCCGGACCGGCCCGGGCGTGATCGCCGGAATCGCGCAGGCGCTCGGCGCCGAGCGGATCAACATCGCCGACTTCGACCTCCAGCACCTCTCCACCGACCGCGGGGGCACGCTGACGATCCTCGTCGCCGGCGCGGGCGAGGCCGACCGGGCCGCGACTCTCCTCGAGGCACAGGGCTACGGCGTCGTCGTCGCGCCGGTTCTCGACGTGTCGGAAGAGCGGCAATGAACACCGCCCCTGCCAGACCTGTCCGTTCGGGACATGACCGGGGACTGTCCCCCGACGTGCAACGAAAGTGCAACAATTTTTCCACAGGTCGCCCGACGTGAGGATCGAGCCGGCCGCTGCGATCCTCGGCCACATCGCCGTCCCCGGCGACAAGTCGATCTCGCACCGTGCCGTCCTGCTCGCGGCGATCTGCGAGGGCGAGACGCGGATCGAGGGCTTCGGCCGCTCGGCCGACACCGAGGCGACGATCGCGGCCGTCCGCGAGCTCGGCGTGCGCGTCTACGAAGCGAGCCCGGTCACGCTGCGGGTCTTCGGCGCCGGACTGCGCGGCCTCGTGGAGCCGAACCGCCCGATCGACTGCGCGAACGCCGGCACGTTGATGCGGCTGCTCGCGGGCATCGTTGCGGGACAGGCGGGGCGCTTCACGCTCACCGGCGACGACTCGCTGAGCGCGCGTCCGATGGAGCGGATCGCCGAGCCGCTGCGGCGCATGGGTGTCGAGGTGGAGACGACCGACGGCCATGCGCCGCTCACGATCGCCGGCGGCACCGTCCAGGCCCTCACCTACGAGCTGCCGGTGGCAAGCGCGCAGGTGAAGTCGGCGATCCTGCTCGCGGGGCTCTACGCAGACGGGGAGACGACGGTGGTGGAGCCGCTGCCGACACGCGACCACACCGAGTCGCTGCTCACCGCCGCCGGCGCGCACGTCCGCCGCCGACCCGGCAGCGTCACCGTCCAACCGGCGGAGCGACTCGAGCTGGGGGAGCTCGAGGTGCCCGGCGACTTCTCGGCCGCCGCCCCGTTCCTCGTCGCGGGCACGTTGCTCGCAGGCTCCGAGCTGACGCTGCACGGGCTCAATCTGAATCCGCGCCGGACCGGCCTGCTCGTCGTGCTCGAGCGCATGGGCGCGAACATCACCGTCTTCAACCGCCGCCGGATCGCCGGGGAGCCGGCAGGCGACCTCGACGTCCGTCCCGCAGCAGCTCGTCGGAACGAACATCTCCGCGAAGGACGTCCCCGACCTCGTCGACGAGCTCCCGCTCTTCGCGTTGCTCGCCGCGCACGCGCACGGCGACAGCACCCTGCGCGGCGCCGCCGAGCTCCGCCTGAAGGAAACCGACCGAATCGAGGCAGTCGTCGACGGCCTGCGGCGGCTCGGCGCGCACATCCGCGCCACCGACGACGGTTTCGTCGTGCGCGGAGTGCCGTCCCGTCTGCGCGGGGGCTGGATCGAGAGCCACGGCGACCATCGGATCGCGATGCTCGCCGCAGTGGCCGGGATCACCTCGCGCGAGGGCGTCGAGATCAGAGGCGCCGAGGCTGTCGCTGTAAGCTTCCCCGGCTTCTACGAGCTGCTCGACTCGCTCCGACTCGCCCCTTCGACAGAGGCTTCCCCACTCCGATGATCGTCGCCATCGACGGGCCCGCAGGGGCCGGCAAGAGCACGGTCGCGCGGCGGCTCGCCGAGCGGCTCGGCTTCCGCTATCTCGACACGGGCGCGATGTACCGTGCGCTCACCTGGCTGGCGCAGCGACACGGGCTCGCGCTCGACCGGGCCGACGAGCTGGCCGACCTCGCCCGTGCACATCCGGTCCGGTTCGACGACGCCGGCCGGGTCTTCATCGACGACGCCGACGTGACCGCCTCGATCCGCAAGCCCGGGATCGACAAGCTCGTACCCGTGGTCGCCCGGCACATCGCCGTCCGCGAGGTGATGCGCGAGCGACAGCGAACGCTCGGGGAAGAAGGTGACGTCGTGATCGAGGGCCGCGACATCGGCACCGTCGTCGCGCCGCAGGCGCGCGTGAAGGTCTACCTCGTCGCCGACCACGCCGTGCGCGCCGAGCGGCGGGCCGCCGAGCACCCCGAGCTCGCGGCCGACGCGCTCGCCACCGACCTGCGGCTGCGCGACGAGAAGGACGCCGTCAACATGCGACCGGCTCCGGACGCCGTTCAGATCGACACGACCGATCTCGACGTCGACGAGGTCGTCGCACGGATCGAGCAGCTCGTTCGCTCCGACACGGTCGCATGAACCGCGTCGACGCCGTCTGGACAGTGGGTCGCGGCACCATCCAGCCGCTCGTGCGCCTCTTCACGCCGATCCGCACCTACGGGGTCGAGCGTGTGCCGGGCACCGGCGGCGTCGTCCTCGCGTTCAACCACTTCCACTGGATCGACCCGCCGGTCTACGGCGCCGTCTCCCCGCGTACCGTCTACTTCATGGCCAAAGTCGAGGCGCACCGCGTGCCGGGACTCGGCCAGCTGATCCGCAGCTTCGGCACCATCTCCGTTCGGCGGGGGGAGTCCGACCGCGAGGCGGTGCGGCGGATGCGAGAGGTCGTGCGCGACGGTCATGCGCTCGGGCTCTTCGTCGAGGGAACGCGCCAGCTGACCGGCGAGCTCGGGCCGGTCCAGCCGGGCGCGGCGATGGTGGCGGTCCAGGAGGGCGTCCCCGTCGTACCCGCAGCCATCCACGGCTCGCACACATGGCGGATCGGGAACTGGGCGCCGGTCTCGGTCGCATGGGGAGAGCCGATGCGCTTCGACGGGCTGCCGAAAGGCGGCAAGGGCTACCGAGAGGCCTCAGCCGAGATCGCGGCGAAGCTGCGCGAGCTGCACGACTGGCTGGCGCAGCTCCACGCGCTCGGACGCCCGCGACATGCGACGCCGCCGGCGTGAGCACCGCTGGCACACACTCCGAGACCGCACCCGAGATCGCCGGCACCGTCGCCATCGTCGGCTTCCCGAACGTGGGCAAGTCGACGCTGATCAACCGGCTGACCGAGTCGCGCCAGGCCGTCGTGCACGAGACCCCCGGGGTCACCCGCGACCGCAAGGAGCTCCTGTGCGAGTGGAACGGCGTCCACTTCCTGCTGATCGACACCGGCGGGGTGGACGACGCGGCCGAGGACGTCTTCAGCCCGGAGATCGCGAAACAGGCTCGGGCGGCGATCGAGGAGGCAGACCTCGTCCTCTTCGTCGTCGACGCGCGCCACGGGATCACGCCCGGCGACGAGGAGCTCGCCGTCACGCTTCGCGCGGCCAAGAAGCCGGTGCTCGTGCTCGCGAACAAGATCGACGACCCGCGCAAGGACCTCGAGGCGGTCGAGTTCCACAAGCTCGGTCTCGGCGATCCCTGGCCGCTCTCGGCGCTGCACGGTCACGGTACGGGCGACCTGCTCGACGAGGTCGTCTCGCTGCTTCCCGGCGAGGGACGCGCGCCGCTCGGCGACGAGACGATCCGCGTCGCCATCCTCGGGCGACCGAACGTCGGCAAGTCATCGCTCCTGAACAAGCTGCTCGGCCGGGAGCGCGTGATCGTCTCGGACGTTCCCGGCACGACGCGCGATGCGATCGACACGATCCTCCAGCGCGACGGCCGCACGTTCCTGCTCGTCGACACGGCCGGGCTCCGCCGCAAGCGAAAGCAGCGGCAGGGGATCGACTACTACTCGGAGCTGCGCGCGCTCGCGGCCGCGGAGCGGGCCGACGTCGCGCTCGTCCTGATCGACGCCAGCGAGGGGATCGTCGACCAGGATCTCGCCGTCGCGGACGTCGCCCGAAAGGCTTCCTGCTCCACGCTCGTCGTGCTCTCGAAGTGGGACGTGAACGAGGTGACGCTCGAGGACGTGAAGCCGCGCCTCGCGTCCCGCCTGCGTCAGCGTCCGCCGGTGATCGCCGTGTCCGCGAAGTCCGGCCGCGGTCTCGAGCGCCTCCTCGACCACGTCGTCGCGCTCTTCGAGAAGCACACCGGCCGGATCCCGACGCCCGCGCTGAACAACGCGCTCGCCGAGCTGCGCGAGACGAGACAGGCGCCGTCCCAGCGAGGCAAGCGCCTGAACCTGCTCTACGGGGCGCAGGTCTCGACGCGACCGCCGCGGATCCGGATCCACGTGAACGATCCCGGTCTCGTCACGCGCGACTACGCCTACTGGGTCGAGAACGAGCTGCGCAGGCGCTTCGGGCTCGACGGCGTGCCAGTCTCGATCGACTTCGTGAAGCGCTCGTGAGCGCGGGCGCGAAGAACGCTTGTGTTGTTCCAACACAAGCGTCGTTCGTCCCGCGATCCCGCACGGTTGAGCCGGATCGTGCCGATCCGTTGGCGTCGAGAGCTTGTGTTGTTCCAACACAAACCCTCTTCGACGGCCAGGTGTGCGCATGAGGGTCGTCGTCGTCGGCGGGGGGTCGTGGGGGACGGCGTTCGCGCGCGTCCTCGCCGGGCGCGACCACGACGTCACGCTCGCCTGCCGCGACCCGGAGCAGGCGCGACGGATCGCCGAGACCGGCCGGAATCCGCGCTATCTCACGAACGTCGACCTGAGCGGCGTCGCTGCAACCGCGCTCTCGGAGGCGCCGTTCGCGCAGGCCGACCTGATCGTCGTCGCCGTCCCGAGCGCAACCTTCGGATCCGTCGTCGCCGAGCTGCCCGGCGAAGCGCCGGTGCTGTCGCTGACGAAGGGCTTGCACCCGGCGACCGGCCAGCGGCTCTCGACGCTCGTCGAAGGCCGGCCCGTCGCCGTCCTCTCGGGGCCGAACATCGCCGAGGAGATCGGCCGCGAGCTTCCCGCGGCCGCTGTGATCGCGAGCGAGGACCCCCAGCTCTCGCTCGAGCTCCAGAAAGCGATCAACTCGCTGACGTTCCGGGTCTACGTGAACGACGACATCGTCGGTGTGGAGCTCTGTGCTGCCGCCAAGAACGTGATCGCGCTCGCGGCGGGAGGAGCCGACGGACTGAGGCTCGGGGACAACGCGAAAGCGGCCCTCGTGGCACGCGGGCTCTCCGAGATGGCGCGGCTCTCGGAGGAGTCGGGCGCGCGACCGGAGACGTTCTCCGGGCTTGCGGGGATGGGCGACCTGATCGTCACCTGCTGGTCGAAGTCCGGCCGCAACCGCCGTGCGGGGGAGCTGATCGCACAGGGCACCGACCCCGACGACGCCGTGCGCCAGATCGGCATGGTCGTCGAAGGGCTTGACGACCGCGCCGGTGCTGCGCGACCTCGCGCACCGCCTCGGGAATCGAGCTGCCGATCCTGAACGGCGTCTGCGCCGTGCTCGAGGGCGAGCCGCTGCACGAGCTGGTGGGAAACCTCATGAGAAGGGTGCCGACTGCCGAGTAGGATGAAGGCGATGCCGCGTCCACTCGTCACACTTCTGCTCGCCGTCGTCGCGGCGGTACTGCTCGCCGGCTGTGGCGGGAGCGAGAACACCGCCGCCTCGAGCGCCTCCGAGGTGGCGGCGATCGTGCCGGCCGACATCCCGTTGCTGCTCGCGTTCGAGACCGATCCGGAGTCGGAGCAGTGGCAGCAGGCCGAGGAGCTGCTCGAGCGCTTCCCCGGTAAGGACAAGCTCTTCGAGGAGCTGAGCAGCGAGCTCTCGACGGAGGGAATCTCGGTCGAGGGCGACCTGCTGCCGGCGCTCGGAGCCGACACCTACCTCGCGTTCCTCGACCTCGACAACGACCACGACGTCGTCCTGATCACGAAGCCGCGCGACCCGCAGAAGCTCGCAGAGCTGCTTGGACGATGCGGACGAGCCGTCGGCGACTCGCGTCGTCGACGGTTGGACGCTCGTCGCCGAGTCCGACGAGGTGCTCGACCGCTTCGGCGAGGAGGGCGACAGGCTGGACGGCAGCGACTGGTTCCAGGACGCCGACAGCCGAATCGAGGAAGCCGCGCTCGTGACGCTCTACGCGAACGGGAGCGCGCTGCAGGAGACCGAGCTCCTGGAGAAGTGCGAGTCCGAGCCGGCCGGCGAGCTCGACTTCGCGGTCGGAACGCTCGTCGCCGAGGACAACGGCATGCGCGTGCTGGTCGAGGCGGGCGGCGAAGGTGCGGCCGAGCTCGTCGGCGACGAGACCCTGCTGGCGCACGTCCCGTCACGCGCGCTCGCCTACCTGGGCGGGCCGAGCTTCGACGCCGCGGGCTTCGGTCTCAGCGGGCAGCTGCGGTGCGCGCTGGACGAGGCCGACGCACCCGACGGCGAGCGACTGCTCGGCGTCTCCTACGACGACATCGTCGACCTCTTCGCGGGCGGCTTCGCCTTCTATACCGCTCCCGGCCTGCTGATTCCGGAGTTCACCCTGGTGCTCGATCCCGAGGACGACGCCCGGGCGATCGAGACCCTGGACGAGCTGGCCGACACGGCGTCCCGCTTCCTCCAGGCCGAGAGAGGCACGCGGCGCGTCGGCGAGGTCGACGCGAGAGAGGTGCAGCTCGGTCCTGTCTCGATCCTCTACGGCGCCGGCAACGGCCGGGTCGTCGTCACGACCGCGCCGGCGGGGCTCGAGGCGCTCGGCGACGACGGCGACTCGCTGGAGGACGACGAGGACTTCAAGAACGCGCGCGAGGCAGCCGAGGTCGGCGACGACGCGCAGATCTACGCCTACCTCGACCTGAACGGTCTCGTCGAGCTGATCGGCACGATCTCCGCCCTGTCCGACGAGGAAGTACCGGCCGAGGTTCAGGAGAATCTCGAGCCGCTGGAGAGCCTGATCGCCTGGGGCGACGTGAGCGATCCGGACGAGCCGTCGCTCGGGCTCTTCCTCGAGATCCGGTAGCCCGCCGGTAGGTACCCTTCCCGGCCGATGGCCGCGCGTTCCTTCTCCTTCACGTCCGAGTCCGTCACGGAGGGCCACCCGGACAAGATCGCCGACCAGGTCTCGGACGCCGTCCTCGACGCCGTCCTCAGCGACGACCCGGCCGGACGGGTCGGCTGCGAGACCCTGATCACGACGGGACTCGTCGTCGTGGCGGGCGAGATCACGACCGAGACGTACGTCGACATCCCGCGGCTCGTGCGCAAGACCGTGGCCGACATCGGCTACACCCGCGCCAAGTACGGCTTCGACGCGGAGACGTGCGGCGTGATCGTGGCGCTCGACGAGCAGTCCCCGGACATCGCCCAGGGCGTCGACGACTCGTTCGAGGCCCAGCACGGCGACGACGACCCGCTCGACCGGGTCGGCGCCGGCGACCAGGGGATGATGTTCGGCTACGCCTCGGACGAGACCGAGGAGCTGATGCCGCTGCCGATCATGCTGGCGCACCGGATCGCGAAGCGGCTTTCCGACGTGCGCAAGGCCGACGTGCTGCCGTACCTGCGCCCCGACGGGAAGTCGCAGGTGACCGTGCGCTACGAGGTCGACGAGCGGGGGTTCCAGCGGCCGGTGGAGATCGAGCGAGTGCTCATCTCGACGCAGCACCGCGACGGGCTCGACCCGGAGACGCTGATCAAGCCGGACCTGATCGAGCACGTGCTGCACCCGATTCTGCCGCGCTCGCTCTACGACGAGCGACGCCTCGAGCAGAAGGACTTCGTCTACGTCAACCCGACCGGCAAGTTCGTGATCGGGGGGCCGATGGGCGATGCCGGGCTGACCGGCCGCAAGATCATCGTCGACACCTACGGCGGCTCGGCTCCTCACGGCGGCGGTGCCTTCTCCGGCAAGGATCCGACCAAGGTCGACCGCTCGGGGGCGTACGCGGCGCGGTACGTGGCGAAGAACGTGGTCGCGGCCGGGCTCGCGGCCCGCTGCCAGATCCAGGTCGCGTACGCGATCGGCGTCGCGCACCCGATGTCCGTGCTCGTCGACTGCTTCGGCACCGAAGCCGAGGGGTTGACTCAGAGCCGGATCGAGGAGCTGGTGCGCGAGCACTTCGACCTGCGCCCGGCCGCGATCCTGCGCGACCTCGATCTGCGCCGCCCGATCTATCGCAACACCGCCGCCTACGGCCATTTCGGCCGCGACGACCGCGACTTCACGTGGGAGCGGACGGATCGCGCCGACGCGTTGCGCGAGTCCGCCGGCCTCGCCGCCGCGCGGGTCTGACCCGAACCCGCGGTCACCACCGACGCGTTCTAAGCAGCATGCGACTGGGCGCTCAGGCTCCCCGACCCGAGCCACCACCGCAGGAGCCGGCGCGACGAGGGGTGCCCACGGGTCTCGTGGCGCTCGCGGCGGTCGTGGTCGCGCTCGCGCTCGTCGCGGGCTGGATCGGCGACTTCGTGCCCGGCCTCGGCAATCCGTTCGGCACCGAGACCGTCGACCGCTCGAGTACCGGTGTGCTGAAGTCTCTGCGATCGATCGACGAGTACCGGGCGGCGAGCGGCCATTTCGAAGTGATCGTCGACGTCGAGCGCGACACGAGCTTCGTGCCCAGCGCGATCAAGGGCGAGCGCGTGCTCTTCGTCGCGGTCGGATCGGTCGACGCGGGGGTGAGCTTCGCCTCGCTCGGCCGCGGCGCCGTGACCGTCTCGGACGACCGGCGCACGGCCTCGCTCGTCCTGCCGCCGGCGCGGTTCTACGAGCCGCAGCTCGATCTCGAGCGCAGCTATGTCCACGACCGCGACCGCGGCGCCCTCGACCGGCTGGGCGACCTCGTCGGGGACGACTCGGGCGACGACGGCGAGCTCTACCGGCTCGCCGAGGAGAAGCTCGAGCTCGCGGCGCGTGACGGCTCCGGCCTGCTCGCGCGAGCCGAGCAGAACACGCGCGCGATGCTGACGAGGGCTGCTGCGCTCGCTCGGCTTCACCCGGATCGAGATCCGCTTCGCGGACGTCTAGATCGTGCGGACGTAGAGCCCGGCGGCGGCCTTCTCGCTGATCCCGCGCTCACCGCCGGCGAGACTGACCTTGAACTGGCCTGCGGCCGGTTGCGCCTCCCGCAGGACGACCGACGCTCCGGGCACGAAGCCCTCGTCGTAGAACCAGTGCAGGAGCTCGCCGTCGTGCTCGGCTAGCCGCACGATCTCGCCCTGCCTGCCGGGCTCGAGGTCGGTCAGCGGCGCGAGCTCGCGGTTCTCGGCCTGCTCGAACGCCGGATCGACGGGCCAGCCGTGCGGGCACCGCTCCGGGTTGCCGAGCCGCTCCTGGATCCGGTCGACCATGTCCTCGCTGAAGGTGTCACCGAGTTCGTCCGCGTGCACGTGCGCCTCCGCAGCGGTGTAGCCCATGAAGTCGGTGAGCAGCCGCTCGATCAGGCGGTGCTTTCGCACGACCCGCTCGGCGCGCTCGATCCCGATCTCGGTGAGGAGCGCCTCCTTGTGCTCGCCGCGCTCGACGAGGCCGTCGGCCTCGAGCCGCTTCAGCATCTCTCCGGCCGACGCACGCGAGACGCCGAGCATCTCCGCCACGCGCGAGGCGATCGCCGCCGAGTTCGGATCCGGCTTGTACTCGCCGATCGGGAACGCGAGGAAGTAGATCGTCTCGAGATAGTCGTCGACGGAGTGCCCGGCCATGACGGCCACTCTAGCGTCAGCCCGGTGTCCCGAGCTCCCAGGCGCGCTGTGCCGCGATGATGTAGACGACCGGTGCCGATACGGCGATCAGCAGCAGCGCCGAGGGGGCGGCAGCGGAGTAGTCGCCGATCGACGTGTCGGTCCAGATCTCGGTCGCGAGCGTGTCGAAACCGATCGGCCGCAGCAGGAGAGTCGCCGGAAGCTCCTTCATCGCGGAGAGGAAGACGAGCGCGCCGCCGGCGAGGATCCCGGGTCGTGCGAGCGGGAGCACGACGGTGAGAAAGGTTCGGCGCGCGCTCCGGCCGAGTGAGCGTGAGGCGTCCTCGAGCCGTGGGTCGATCAGCTCCAGCGCACTGCTCGAGGTTGCAAGCGACTGCGGCAGGAACCGAACGACGTAGGCGAACACGAGCATTCCGAGGCTCTGGTAGAGCACGCCGCCGTAGCGTGCGCCGAAGAAGACGAGCGCGAGGGCCACGGCGATCCCGGGAACGGCGTTGGGCACGTAGCCGAGCCGCTCCAGCAGGCGGGTCGGCCGGGAAGGATGACGCCACGAGAGCAACGCGATCGGCAGGGCGGCCACGACGGCGAGGCATGCGGCCGCTCCCGAGGCGAGCAGCGAGTTGAGCGCGGCGCGCCAGGCGACTCCGAGCGGCAGGCCGGCGGAAGCTCCCTGCGCAGTCCACCAGGAGAGAACACCAAGCGGCAGGGCGAGGAAGAGACCGACGATCGCGGCGCAGGCGGCCGCGGCTGCCCACCGCCAGCGCCCGAGCTGCACGAACTGGGCGCGTCGTCCCGACCCGGGCGACGAGCGGTAAGCGCCGCCGCGCCGCCGTACCCGACCCTCGAGCCACACGACGACGGCAGCGAGACCGACGAGCACGAGCCCGAGGATCGCGGCGGCGTTTCGGTCGAGCAGCGACTCGTACTGAAGGTAGATCGCGCGCGTGAGCGTCGGGTACTGCATCAGCGACACCGCACCGAAGTCGGCGAGCACGTACAGCGCCACGAGCAGGCTGGCAGCGGCGAGTGCGGGTCGCAGCGCCGGCAGCGTCACCGTGAGAAAGACGGCGACCGGGCGGCGCCCCAGCGATCTCGCCGCCTCCTCGGTCGAGCCGTCGACGCTCCGAAGAGCCGCCGCCGCGATCAGGAACACGTATGGGTACGTCGAGAGTGTGAGAGCGAGCAACGCGCCCCAGTAGCCGTACAGGTCCGGGAGGCGCTCCACGCCCAGCGGCTCGAGTGCCTGCTGCAGGAGCCCGCGTGTCCCCAGCGCGCCGAGGAGGACGAGCGCACCGACGTAGCTCGGGATCACGAGCGGAAGGGTGAGTGCAACTCCCCACAGACGCGCGCCGGGAAGGTCTGTCCGGACGACGAGCCATGCCGTCACCGTGCCGATCGCGAGTGTGGCCGCGACGACCCCGACGACGAGGAGGCAGGTGTCGAGGACGAGCTGGAGCGTCGGGCCCAGGGGGACCGCGGCCCGCGCTTCGGCGTCGGCTCCGAGACCGCGGTACAAGAGGTAGGCAAGCGGCAGTAGCGCTGCCGCGACGGACAGGGTTGCGAGGACGACGAGGAGGACAGGTGGGCGGCGGCCGCGCCTCGCGGCTGCGGCTGCCGCCCGCGAACTCATCTCGTGTAACCGACCTCGTTCAGCAGGCGGATCGCCGGAGGCAGATCGCGACCGAGCCGACCGAGGTTCACGTTCGGCCCCTTGATCAGCCCGAGCTGCGGCAGCCCCGGCCGTGGGCGGACCCCACGGATCAGCGGATACTCCGCCGCACCCGGGCCGCGGGCGATGAACCGCTGCGCCCAGGGCGAGAGGAGGAAGTTCACGAATCGCTGAGCGGCGGCGGTCTTGCTCGTCGAGCTGACGATGCCGACGCCGGCCGAGTTGACCAGTGCGCCGGGATCGCCCTTCCCGAGGAAGTGGTTCTCGACCGGAATGTTCGGCGTCTGAACCCGGATGTTGTGCAGGTAGTAGTGGTTGACGAGACCGACCTGGATCTCGCCGCTGCCGACGGCCTGCACCACCTGCGTGTTGTTCGCGTAGAAGCGGACGTCGTTCGCCTTGACCCCCAGCAGCCAGTCGCGCGTGCGGTTCTCGCCGTGCAGGATCCGCATCACCGCGACGAATGCCTGGAAGGACGCGTTGGTCGGAGGCAGGCCGATCTTGCCCTTCCACTTGGCGCTCGTGAGCTCCCAGACCGTCTTCGGCAACTGCGCCTTCGTGAGCGAGTTCGTGTTGAACGCGATCACCCGCGCACGGCCGCTCGTCCCGACCCAGCGCTTGCCGGGAGCACGGAAGCGGCTCGGGACCCGGTTCAGCGTGGCCGCCGGAAGGACCTTCAGGAGCCCCTCGCGCGCGACGAAGCCGAGCAGCCCGGCTTCCTGCGAGAAGAAGACGTCGGCACGGCTGTTTCGTCCCTCCTCGAGGATCGTGGCGGCCATCTCGGAGCTACTGCCGTAGCGCACGTTCAGCTCGATTCCCGTCTCCCTGGTGAAGCGGTCGAAGAGCGGCTTGACCAGTCGCTCCTCCCGCCCCGAGTAGATCGTCAACGACGTCGCCTCGGCCCGAGTCGCGGTTGTGGCGTCCGTAGCGGCCGGCGCCGAGACCGCGACAACGGTGGCCGCGAGAGCCGCAATCAGTGTCAGCGAGAGCATTCCCCATCTCGTCATCCGCATCCCTCTCCCTCCATCTCCAAGTGTTGTAAGGGCGACCTTACTTGCTAAAGCAGGGTCACCTTACGTGAAGACGGAGAGTGCGTCGCCGTGGAGGCGAATGGCGACTCGCTCGCCGAGCGCGACCTCTTCGGTCGACGGCCTATGGGCGACGAGCTCCACCCCGTCCAGGAGGACGCGGTAGAAGACGTCATGGCCCCGGAACTCGCGGGCGACGACGCGAGCCACCCCTTCCGGATCCGGCGCCAGCTCGAGCTGCTCCGGACGGAGCAGGACGTCGGCGCGCGCGGCCGCCGAGGAGCCGTTGGCCGGGAAGGAGCCGAGCGGCGTGCGCACGAGTCCGTTCTCGACCGGCCCAGCGACGAAGTTGCCCGCTCCGACGAACTCGGCCGCCCACCGGGTCTGCGGGTCCAGATAGAGCTCCTCGGCTGTGCCGGTCTGGACGATCGTGCCGGCACGCATCAGCGCGATCCGGTCGGCGAGGGCGAAGGCCTCCTCGCGATCGTGAGTGACGAGAACGACCGTGACGCCGACACTTCGCAGGATCGCTGCGATCTCGTCGCGCATCGAGGCGCGCAGGTGCGGGTCGATGTTCGACCACGGCTCGTCGAGCAGCACGAGCTCTGGGTTCGGCGCGAGCGCGCGGGCGAGGGCGACGCGCTGCTGCTGGCCGCCCGAGAGCTCGTGCGGGTAGCGACCGCCCAGGCCGCAGAGATCGACGAGCGCGAGCACGATCGGCACGCGCGCGCTCCGCTCGCGGCGAGGCAGGCCGAAGCCCACGTTCTCGGCGACGGTCAGGTGCGGGAAGAGGGCGTAGTCCTGGAACACCATCCCGACGCGCCGCCGCTCGGGCGCCACCCACGTCCCCGCATCCGCGACGACGCGATCGGCGAGGCGCACCTCGCCCGCGTCGGGCGCTTCGAAGCCCGCGACGAGACGCAGCAGGGTCGTCTTGCCGCATCCCGAGGGGCCGAGGAGGGCGACGAACTCGCCGCGCTCGACGCAGAGATCGGCGGACTCGACTGCCGCGACGTCGCCGAACCGCTTCGAGACGCCGTGGACGCAGATCATCCCGCAGCTCATGTAAGGGTCACCTTACAGCAGCGATTCCGGCCGTGCGCCGGGCAGCTGCGGGCCGAGGCCGCGGCTAGCCTCGGCGTGTGCCGCTCGCATCCGTCTTCCCGCTCGTCTCGTCGCGCTCGGTGGCGCGGCCGTTCACCTACGAGGTGCCGGACGGCGTCGGCAAGGGCGCGGTCGTCGCGATCCGGTTCGGCCGGGGTGCCGCCCGGGGAGTCGTCGTCGAGACGGGGGTGGAGGCACCTCCGGGGATCGCGACCGCGCCGATCGAGCGCCTGCTGTACGAGCTGCCGCCGGCGCTCGTCGACCTCGCGCTGTGGGTGGCCGGCTACTACGGCTCGACGCCCGCTCGGGCGCTCGAGCTCGTCGCGCCCCGCCTGCGGGCGCGCCGCGGCGACCGCCGGCGCTCGCCGGAGGGCCTGCTCGGCGAGGCGGAGCCCGCGACGCTGACGGCGCCGCAGGTCGCAGCGGTGGCGCGGATCGCCGAGCTGCTGGAGGCCGGCGGTGGGCACGTGCTCCTCGGCGGTGCGACCGGCAGCGGCAAGACCGAGGTCTACCTCCAGGCCTGCGCAGCGACGCTCGCGACGCGGTCGCGGCGCGATCGTGCTCGTTCCCGAGATCGCGCTCACGCCGCAGACGCTCGGCCGCTTCCAGGCCCGCTTCGGCGACCGGATCGCCGTCCTGCACTCCGGGCTGACCGACGCGGAGCGGCGCGACGAGCGCGAGCGGATCGCGACCGGCGCTGCGCCGATCGTCGTCGGTGCGCGCTCGGCCGTCTTCGCGCCCGTGCAGAACCTGGGGCTCATCTGCGTCGACGAGGAGCACGACTCCTCCTACAAGCAGGAGTCGGACCCGCGCTACGACGCGCGCACCGTGGCGGCGAAGCGGGCGGCGCTCGAAGGAGCCGTCGCCGTCTACGGCAGCGCGACTCCCCGGCCGGAGAGCTGGGAACGGCTCGAGCGCGTCCAGCTCGGCACGCGGCTCGGCGCGCCGATGCCGACCGTCAAGATCGTCGACCTGCGCCGCGAGGCGGGCTATCCGCTCTCGGCGCCGCTCCTGGCCGAGCTGGGCTCGATCGCGCAGGACGGCGGCAAGGCGATCCTGCTGCTCAACCGCCGAGGGCTCGCCCCGGCGCTGCACTGCCGGGCGTGCGGTCGCTCCCGCCGCTGCGGGCTCTGCGACGTCGCCCTCACCCTGCACGGCGACAGCCGCCTGCACTGCCACCACTGCGGCTATGCGGAGGACGTGCCGACGGCGTGCCCCGCCTGCGGGTCGACCGAGCTCGCCCGGATCGGCGCCGGCACGCAACGGCTGGAGTCGGAGCTGGCGAAGCACGTTCCGGAGCTCGAGCGGATCCGGCTCGACGCGGACACGGCTGCGAAGCGTGGCGCGCTGCAAGAGGCGCTCGAACGCTTCTCGCGAGCCGACCGCGCAGTCCTGATCGGGACGCAGATGGTCGCGAAGGGCCACCACTTCCCCGGCGTCTCGCTCGCGGCGGTCGTCGACGCCGACACCGGCCTCGCCTTGCCCGACTTCCGCGCCGAGGAGCGGACGTTCCAGCTCGTCACCCAGCTGGCGGGACGCAGCGGCCGCGATGCGCCCGGGAAGGTGATCGTGCAGACCTTCCAGCCGGACGCGACGGCGCTCGCGTTTGCCGCGCGCCACGACGTCGCCGGCTTCCTCGCCGCGGAGCTCGGGCGCCGCCGCGAGCTCGGGTATCCACCCTTCCGCCATCTCGTCGCACTGGTGGCAACCGGCGCCGACGCCTCCTCGCCCGACCGGCTCCTGCGCGAGCTCCGTGCCGAGCTCGGTGGAGACGACCTGCTCGGGCCGGCGCCGCTCCTGCGTCTTCGCGGTCGCCATCGCGCGCAGCTGCTGGCGAAGACGGATCGCCCGCGCGCCCTCGCCGAGCAGGCTGCCCGGGTGCTCGTCGCGGCCGCTCCGGCCATGCGCAAGGCCGGCGTCACGGCCGTGATCGACGTGGACCCGCAATCCGTCTAGGTCTCGCGCTCGTCACTCGTTCGAGTGACGGAAACGCAGTTCGCCCTGGCTACACTCGCGGCATGGCGGCTGAGGGCGACGCGTACCCGGACGAGCCCGAGGCGGACGCCGAGCGCCTCGAGGAGGACGCGCAGATCGAGGTGCGGCGCCGGCTCGCGCTGGCGCAGATCCGCCAGTATCCGGACGCGGTGCTGCGCATGCGCGCCAACGAGGTCGATCGCTTCGACGAGACCCTCGCCCGGCTGGCGCAGCGGATGACCGAGCTGATGCACGACGCCCGCGGAGTCGGTCTCGCCGCGACGCAGGTCGGTGTGCTGCAGCGCCTCTTCGTCTTCCAGGCGAACGAGGAGGACGAGGTGCGCGCGGTCGTCAACCCGGAGATCGCCGACCGCTCCGAGGAGACGGTGAGCGGCGAGGAGGGCTGCCTGTCGCTGCAGGGCGTCCACGTACCGGTGGAGCGCAGCGTGACGGTCACGCTCGTCGGTCAGGATCTCGAGGGGCAGCCGTTGCGCCTCGAGCTCGAGGAGCTGCCGGCCCGCGTCGTGCAGCACGAGCTCGACCATCTCGACGGCACGCTGATGATCGAGCGCACCGACCCGGAGTCGCGCCGCGAGGCGCTCGCGACGCTGCGTCATCGGCCCTCGCTGTAGCTAGTTTTCCAGCGTGAAGTTGATGGTCGCGGCCACCGCGCCGTTCGGTGCGGACGTCCTCGAGCGGCTGGCCGCGCGGCACGAGGTTGCGGGGCTCCTGACGCGACCCGACCGCCCTGCCGGTCGTGGCCGCAAGCTCGCCTCGCCTGCCGCGAAGGTGACGGCCGAGCGGCTCGGGATTCCCGTGTTGCAGCCCGAGCGTCCCGGCCGTCGAGCTCGATCTGCCCGCCGACGTCGTCGTCGTCTGCGCGTACGGCTTGCTGATCCCCGAAGCGCTGCTCGACCGCGGGCTCTGGTTGAACGTCCACCCCTCGCTGCTGCCGCGCTGGCGCGGCGCCGCTCCCGTGGAGCGCGCCATCCTCGCCGGCGACACCGAGACGGGCGTGACGATTCACGAGACGGTGAAGGAGCTCGACGCCGGGCCGGTCGCGGCACAGCGGGCATTCGCGCTCGAGCCGGACGACGACGCCGGCGCCGTCTTCGCGCGCGCCGCCGAGCTCGCCGTCGAGCTGCTCGACGACGTGCTCCCGGATCCGTCCTTCGCACCGCAGTCCGACGAGGGCGTGACCTACGCGGCGAAGATCGAGCCGGCCGACCGCGAGCTCGATCTCACTGCGCCGCCCGAGGAGAGCCTGAACCGGATCCGGGCGCTCTCGCCGCACATCGGCGCGCGCGGCGAGCTGTGCGGCCGCCGCGTCACGATCTGGCGCGCACGGATCGAGGACGGCGAGCTCGTCCCCGTCGAGGTGCAGCCCGAGGGCGGGCGGCGGATGGAGTACGAGGCATTTCTTCGCGGCCTGCAATGACCGTCGCGCCCGCGCGGCACGCGGCGTACGAGGTGCTGCTGCGCGTCTTCGAGGACGACGCGTACGCGGACCGCGCGCTGCGGAGCGCGTCGGAGGGGCTCGACGACCGCGACCGCGCCCTCGCGCGCAGGCTCGCGTTCGGCGCCGTGCAGCGCGTGCGCACCCTCGACCACGCGATCGAGACGCTGGGCAAGCGTCCCGTGCGAAAGCTCGACCCGCCCGTTCGCGCGGCACTGCGGCTCGGCGCGTACCAGCTCGGCTACGTCGGCGGCGTCCCGCGCTACGCCGCCGTCAACGAGTCGGTCGAGCTCGTGCGCCGCGCCCGGCTCGAGCGCGCTGTGCCGTTCACGAACGCCGTGTTGCGCCGGGTCGGCGACGGCATCGCGGGCCTGCTCGAGTCGCTGCCGGAAGGACCGCTCAAGCACTCCTATCCGGACTGGATCTGGGAGGTCTGGAGCCGCGACCTCGGCGAGCAGGACGCGCTGGCGCTGATGCGCGCCCAGAACGAGCCGCCACCTGTCGTCGTGAGACACGTCCAGGGGCTGGCCCCGGACGGGACCGCTACGGACGTGCCCGGCGCATACACGGTCGAACAGGTCGACGAGGAGGCTCTTGCAGCGGGACGGATCTGGCCGCAGAGCCGGGGCTCGCAGGTCGCGGCGCTGTGCGTCGGCTCGCAGGAAGGCGAGCGGACCCTCGACCTCTGTGCGGCTCCCGGCGGCAAGACCTCCATGCTCGCCGGCGACGTGGTCGCCGTCGACGCGAACGAGGGCCGTGTGCGCGAGCTGGAGGAGAACCTGCGCAGGCTCGGCCGGGAAGACGTGCGAGTGGTGCACGCCGACGGCCGTGACCTCCCGCCCGACCTTCAGGGGTTCGACCGGGCCCTCGTCGACGCTCCCTGCTCCGGGCTCGGCGTCCTGGCGACGCGTGCAGACCTCCGCTGGCGCTCGCGTCCGCTGCCCGAGCTCCAGCTCGAGCTCCTGCTCGCGGCGGCGGCGCGCGTCCGTCCCGGCGGCACGCTCGTCTACTCGGTCTGCACGGTCAACGCCGACGAGAGCGAGGCGGTGGTCGATGCCGCAGTCCGGGCGGGCGGCCTCGACGTGGAGCCGATCGAGGAGTGGGCGCAGTTTCGCCATCCGCGCCGGCCGGAGTTCCTCCAGACGCTCCCGCACGTCCACGCCACCAGCGGCTTCTTCATCGCCCGCCTCCGCGCTCCGTAAGATCGGCCCGTGACGTGGCGCGACTGGGTGCGGACGGTCGAGGTCGAGCCGTCGCTCTACGCGGCCGACTTCGCGAACCTCGGCGAGCAGATCCAGACCCTGCTGAACGCGGGTGCCCGCGTCTTCCACTTCGACGTCGGCGACGGTCATTTCGTCCCGCCGGTGACGATCGGCCCGGTCGTCCTTCGCTCGATCGCGCCGATGATCCACGCGGCTGAGGGGAGAATCGACTGCCACCTGATGGTCGACAACCCGGCCGCAGCACTTTTCCGAGCTCGCGGAGTCCGGCGGCGACAGCGTCACGTTCCACGTCGAGGTCGCGCCCGACCCGAGCGGCGTGATCGCGCAGGCGCGCGAGCACGGGCTCGAGGTCGGCGTCGCCTTCAATCCCGACACCGCGGTCGAGGCGGCCGCCGAGGCGGCGAATGCCGGCGCCGACCTCTGCCTCTGCATGTCGATCGTGCCCGGGTACTCGGGGCAGGAGCTCCTGGAGGGGGCGCTCGAGCGGATCGAGCGCCTGCGCAGCCTCGTCGACTGCTACATCCAGGTCGACGGCGGCGTGAAACAGGAGAACGTCCGGTCGGTGCACGACGCCGGCGCCGACCTGCTCGTCGTCGGCAGCGGCATCTTCGCCGCCGAGGATCTCCCGCGCGCCTACCGCCGCCTCGTCGACGAGCTCGCATGACCGGCGTAGGCTCGACGGAGCCGGAATTGAATCTCGAACGGGCGCTCGAGCTCGGTGCGGCCGCGCGCGGCACCGGGTATCCGAAGCCGACCGTCGCGGCGGTGCTCGTGCGCGACGGGGAGATCGTGGGCGAGGGCTGGACCGAGGCCGGCGGCCGGCACGGCGAAGTCGTCGCGCTGGCCGCGGCCGGCGAGCGAGCGCGCGGGGCGACGCTCTACGTGACGATGGAGCCCTGCGCGCACCACGGCACCACGCCGCCCTGCGCCGAGGCGATCGTCGCCGCGGGCGTCGCCCGCGTCGTCGCCGCCTCGCTCGATCCGAACCCCGAGGCGCCGGGCGGCCTCGAGCGCCTGCGCGAAGCCGGCGTCGAGGTCGAGCTCGACGACCGCTTCGAGGCTCGGGTCCAGAACGAGGCCTGGCGCACCTGGGTCTCGGAGGGCAGGCCGTTCGTCACCTACAAGGCAGCGGTGACGCTCGACGGCCGGGTGACCGTGCCGGGCTCGCGCTGGATCTCCGGGGACGAGTCGCGGCGGCTCGTGCACGAGCTGCGCGCCGCCTCGGACGCGGTCGCGGTCGGCATGGGCACGGTCAGGCTCGAGAGCCCTCGGCTCGACGCGCGCGACGTCCCGGTCGCGCGGCAGCCGCGGCGGCTCGCGTTCGGCCGCGGCCCGCTCCCGGACGAGTCGGAGCTGGAGCTCCGCTCCGGCCCGCTCGAGGACGAGTTGCGTGCCCTCGCGGCCGACGGCGTCCAGTCGCTGCTCCTGGAGGGCGGGCCGACGGTGGCCGGCGCCTTCCTCCGAGCCGGGCTCGTCGACAAGCTCCTGCTCTTCGTCGCGCCGACCCTCGCGGGCACGGGGCCGGGGATCCTCGACGCGCTCGACGCGCCGCTCTCCCTCGCCACGGCTGACGAGCCGCCGGGTCGGCGCCGACGTGCTGCTCGAGGCCTACGTCCGCGAGCCGTAAGGTTCCGGCATGTTCACCGGGCTGGTGCGAGAGGTGGGGCGGGTCGCCTCGTTCGAGGACGGCCGCCTCGTCGTCGAGTGCGCAACGGCAGCCGAGCTCGGCGACTCCGTTTCGCTCGACGGCGTCTGCCTGACGGTCGTCGACCGAGCCGCGAACAGCCTCTCGTTCGACGTCGTCCCGGAGACCGTCGCTCGCGTGAAGCCGTTCCGCGAGCGCGTGAACGTCGAGCCCGCCCTCCGCGCCGGCGAGCCGCTCGGCGGCCACTACGTCCAGGGTCATGTCGACGGCGTCGGAACGGTCGTGGCCGTCACGCCGGAGGGCGACGGCGCGCGCATCGCGATCGCCGCGCCGGAGCTGTCGCGCTACCTCGTCGAGAAGGGCTCGATCACGGTCGACGGCGTCTCGCTGACCGTCGCGGCGCTGACGGACGACGGCTTCGAAGTCGCGCTGATCCCGCACACGCTCGAGGCGACGACGCTCGGCGGCCTCGCCGGCGGCGACCCCGTCAACCTCGAGGTCGACGTGCTCGCCAAGTACGTCGAGAAGCTCCTCGGCGGTACGATGCGCCCGTGACCGTGACCTCCGAGACGGAGACCCAGAGCCCCTTCGCGACGATCGAGGAGGCGATCGAGGACATCCGCCAGGGGAAGTTCGTCGTCGTCGTCGACGACGAGGATCGCGAGAACGAGGGCGACCTGACGATCGCGGCGCAGTTCGCGACCCCGGAGGCCGTCAACTTCATGGTCACGCACGCGCGCGGGCTCGTCTGCCTCTGCCTCACCGAGGAGCGCTGCGACGAGCTCGGCCTGCGCCAGATGACCGAGCAGAACGAGACGCCGTTCGGCACCGCGTTCACCGTCTCCGTCGAGGCCCGCGAAGGCGTCACCACCGGAATCTCCGCGCACGACCGCGCCCACACGATCCAGGTCGCCGTCGACCCGACGTCGAAGCCGGCCGACCTCGTCCAGCCGGGTCACATCTTCCCGCTGCGCGCCCGACGCGGCGGCGTGCTCCAGCGCACCGGCCAGACGGAGGCCGCGGTCGACCTCGCGCGGCTCGCCGGGCTCAACCCGGCCGGTGTGGTCTGCGAGATCATGCGCGACGACGGCGCGATGGCACGCGTGCCGGACCTCGTCCCGTACTGCGAGCGGCACGGGCTGAAGATGGTCACCGTCGCCGACCTCGTCGAGTACCGCCGCCGGCACGAACGGCTCGTCGAGCGGCAGACGAGCGTGCGGCTGCCCACGGCGCACGGCGAGTTCACCGCCGTCGCCTTCCACGAGACCCTGACCGGCAAGCACCACGTCGCGCTCGTGAAGGGCGACGTCGCGGGTGAGCCGAACGTGCTCGTGCGCGTGCACTCCGAGTGCCTCACCGGCGACGTCTTCCACTCGCTTCGGTGCGACTGCGGCGAGCAGCTCGCGCAGGCGTTGCGGCGGATCGAGGCCGAGGGCCAGGGCGTCCTCCTCTACCTCTCGCAGGAGGGCCGCGGGATCGGCCTGCTGAACAAGCTGAGAGCCTACGAGCTGCAGGAACAGGGACTGGACACCGTCGAGGCGAACCTCCGCCTCGGCTTCGCAGCCGACGTGCGCGAGTACGGGATCGGATCCCAGATCCTCGCCGACCTCGGCCTCTCGACGATCAGGGTGCTCACGAACAATCCCAAGAAGATCTCCGGGATCTCCGGCTTCGGGCTCGAGGTCGTGGAACAGGTGCCGATCGAGATCGCGCCGAACGCGGAGAACCGGGGCTACCTCGATGCCAAGCGCGACAAGCTCGGGCACGCCCTCCACCATCAGGATCTCCGCTTCGAGCCGGACCTCTTCGAAGGGGCCGAAGCGTGAGCGAGCGGTGGCCCGAGGTACCCAAGTTCGAAGGCACGCCCGAGATCGACGAGGAGTCGTCGGAGAACGTCCTCGCGGCCACGGAGGTCGAGTCGGAGGCGCGTGCCGAGGTCGACGCGCCGGAGGGCGAAGCCGTGGAGCGCGAGGTCAGCCCTGACCGCGACCCTGACCCCGAGCCCGAGCCCGAGCCCGAGCCCGAGCCCGACGTCGAGGCGAGCGCGGGCGAGCACGCGGCCGGGGAGTTCAGCGTCCCGACCGGCTACGGGATCCTCGAAGGCGCTCCCACGGGGACACGTCGCTCGGTCGGCGTCGTCGTCAGCCGTTTCAACGGCGCTGTCACCTCGAAGCTGCTCGAAGGGGCGCTGGCCGAGCTCGACGAGGCCGGCGTCGCGCGCGAGGCGATCACGGTCATGCCGGTGCCTGGCGCCTTCGAGCTGCCGCTCGCGGCGATGGCGCTCGCGAAGACGCGACGCTACGCCTGCATCGTCGCTCTCGGCTGCGTGATCCGAGGCGACACGCCGCACTTCGACTTCGTCGCGGGCGAGGCCGCGAGCGGTCTTCAGCTCGCCGCGCTCGAGACCGGCGTCCCGGTCTCCTTCGGCGTGCTCACCCTCGAGCAGGCGGGGCAGGCCGACGAGCGTCTGGAGAAGGGCGCCGAGGCCGTCCGCACCGGTCTCGAGATGGCCGACGTCTTCGCGCAGCTTCGCGCCGCAGCCGCTCGCTGAGCCGTTTCGCTACACCGTCCGCTATATTGGGCGGCCGTGTCCAAGGTCTGCTCAGTCTGTGGCAAGAAGCCCTCGTTCGGGAACAACCGGAGCCACTCGATGGTGGCGACGCGCCGGCGCTTCAACCCGAACCTGCAGAAGATCCGCGTGTTCGTGAAGGGCGTGAAGACGCGCGCCTACGTCTGCACCCGCTGCCTCAAGGCGGGCAAAGTGCAGAAGGCCGTCTAGCAACCTTCCGCGCACGCCCGGCGCGTCTAAGCTCGCGGCGTGGATCGAGGTCACCTCACCGGATCGTCCGAGCTCGGACGGATCACGATCGCCTCGGACGCGATCGCCCAGATCGTCGGTCACACGGCCGCCGAGTGCTACGGCGTCGTCGGCATGGCCGGCAAGGGGCTGAAGCGGTTGCTCGCGCGCGACCGGCTGCGACAGGGAATCGAGGTCTCCTCGCGCGACGGCGCCCTGGCGCTCGACCTCTACGTCGTCGTCGAGTACGGCCTCAACCTCGCCGAGGTCGCGGCCACCGTCCGCTCCCGCGTCGCCTACGAGGTCGAGCGCCTCACGGGCCTGAAGGTGGGCGCCGTCGAGGTGCACATCCAGGACGTCAGGCGGTCGGCGTGACGGAGCTCGAGCGCGCGCGGGAGCTCGCTCAGGCGGCGCTCCGGAACCTGGAGGCGAACCGGCGCCGGATCGACGACCTGAACGTCTACCCGGTGCCCGACGGCGACACCGGCACGAACCTGACGCTGACCGCTCGCTCGATCGTCGAGACGCTCGAGGCGTCGACCGCAGCCGACCGCGCCGCGGTGGCGAAGGAGCTGACGCGCGCTGCGCTGATGGGGGCGCGCGGCAACTCCGGCGTGATCTTCTCCCAGATCCTCCGCGGCGCCGCCGAGGTGCTGGGCGAGCCCGGCGCGATCGACACCCTGCGCATCCGCCGTGCCTTCCGCGGCGCCAGCGACGCCGCCTACCGTGCGGTGCGCCGGCCCGTGGAGGGAACGATGCTGACCGTGATCCGCGAGCTCGCAGAGGAGGCCGAGGACCCGCGTCACGCAACCCTCGGCAACACCGACTTCTTCAGGGCGCTCGTCGGACGCGGCGAGGACGCGCTCGCCCGGACGCCCGACCAGCTCGCCGTGCTCAAGGAGGCGGGAGTGGTCGACGCGGGCGGAGCCGGCCTGCTCGAGATCGTCCGCGGCGTCGCCGCCGCGCTCGCCGGCGAGGTGCTTCCCGACGTGCCGGTCGAGGACGCCCACGAGGCCGGCGTCGACGCGATCCACCAGGAGCTCTCCGAGTTCCGCTACTGCACCGTCTTCGTCGTCGAGGGCAACGACCTCGACGCCGATGCGCTCGAGACCGAGCTCGAGCGGCTGGGCGACTCGCTGCTCGTGGTCGGCGACCCGAGCGCGCTCAAGATCCACGTTCACACCGACGATCCCGGCGCCGCGCTCGCCGCCGGCACTCGCCTCGGGACGATCGAAGGGGTCGAGATCGCGAACATGCACCGGCAGACGGCAGAGCGCTCCGAACGCCTCGCTCGACGCCGTTCCCGACCCCCGACCCGCTGACGCTGGAGACGGGGATCGTCGCCGTCGTCCCCGGCGCCGGCAACCGCCGTCTCTTCGAGGGCTACGGTGCGGCGCGCGTGATCGAGGGCGGCCAGACGATGAACCCGTCCACGGCCGACATCCTCGCCGCGATCGAGTCGACGCCCGCCACGGAGGTGCTCGTCCTGCCGAACAACGGCAACGTCATCCTCTCCGCCGAGCAGGCCGCCGCGATGGCGACGAAGCCGGTGCGCGTGATCCCGTCGCGCTCGGTGCAGGCGGGTCTGTCCGCGATCGTCCGCTACCTCCCTTCGCTCGCGGCCGGCGAGAACGAGGCCGCGATGCTCGAGGCGCTCGGCCAGGTCGCGACCGGCGAGGTGACGATCGCCTCGCGCGACGTCGAGCTCGACGGCGTGCCGGTGCGAAAGGGGGCCTACCTCGGGCTGGCAGAGGGGGAGGCCGTGGCCTCGTCCGCCAGCTTCGAGGAGGTCGCCGAGGCTGTGGTCGAGCGGCTCCTCGCGAACGGTGCGGAGGTGTTGACGATCCTCACCGGTGATGTCGAGCCGCAGCTCGACGAGCTGCTGAGGCACCTCCGCGAGCAGCATCCGGCGGTCGAGCTGGACGTGCACCCCGGCGGTCAGCCGCACTACCCGCTGCTGCTCGCCGCCGAGTAGCCGTAAGGTCACGGAGTGGCGACCCGCACCCAGCCGATCCGCATCCTCCTCGTCGAGGACAACGACGTCTTCCGCCAGGCGCTCGAGCTGCTGCTCGGCCTGCAGGAGGGCCTCGAGGTCGTCGGTGCGGTCGCCGAGGGCACGGCCGTCGTGGCCGCCTGCCGCGAGTACGACCCGGACGTCTGCGTGATGGACTTTCGGCTGCCCGGAATGGACGGCGTCGAGGCGACCTCCGCGCTCCGGGCGGCGTGTCCGCACGTGGCCGTCGTCTGCCTGACCGCGAGCGCGAGCCCCCGGGAGCTCGAGGCGCTCGAGGCCGCGGGCGCCGTGGCGTGCCTGCGCAAGGATCAGGAGCTGGACGAGATCGTGGACGCGATTCGCGGCGCCGGCGAGCGCACCTGATGAAGCTGACCCGCGAGAACACGGCGATCGTGCTGGACTCGACCGCCGACTTCCCCGACGCGCGGGAGCGCTTCTCGAACATGCGCGTCGTGCCGCTCTACGTCCGCTTCGGCGAGGAGAGCCTGCGCGACTACGTCGAGCTCGACCCGCACACCTTCTACGCCCGCCTGCGCAGCGCGTCCGCAGCTGCCGACCACCTCGCAGCCGACGCCGCAGGACTTCCTCTCGGTCTACGAGGAGCTGGCCGGCTACGAGCGCGTCTACTCGCTGCACATCTCCTCCCGGCTCTCCGGCACCTTCGGCAGTGCGACGCTCGCGGCGGCCGAGGCCGGAGGAGACCGGATCCGCCTCGTCGACACGGAGACCGTGTCGGTCGGCATCTCGTGCCTCGCGCTGGCGCTCCAGCGGCTGCTCGAGCACGGCACGACGGATGCCGAGATCGAGGCCCTCGTCGAGCGCTACCGACAGGAGGCGGGGTTGCTCTTCACCGTCGACACGCTCGAGTTCCTGGCGAAGGGCGGTCGCATCGGACGTGCCCGCGCGCTTGCCGGCAGCCTGCTGAACGTGAAGCCGATCATGACGATCGCCGACGGCGAGGTCGTTCCGCTCACGCGTGCGCGGGGGCGCTCGAAGGCGCTCGAGGAGTTCCGAAAGCGCTTCGAGGCTGCGACGACGGATGCCACCGGCCTGCACGTCGGGATCGCCCACGCCGAGGCCGACGACGCGGTCGAACAGCTGCGTGCGCTCGTGCTCGCGACGCGCCCCGGGGCGGAGATCGAGCTCGTGACCTCGCTCGGCGCCGTCGTCGGCACGCACGCGGGACCCGGCACCGTCGGCCTCTCCTGGTTCCAGCAAAGGGAGACCGACCCGACGGCCGGGGCTGGCGAAAGCTGACCGGCCGCCGGGGGATCCCTCTTCAGGATAGTTCGCTTCGGCCGAGAATTCGGTTCATTCGGCAAGCTCTTGTCCAAACGTGTTTGAACTCCTTCGGTCTGGACAAAAGAACGACGGCTGGCGAGGTCATTTCCGATCGAGGAGGACACCTGCCATGCCCGAACACCTGACCCTCGAGGTCGTCGACCCGGACGCCGCGCTCCGAGAGGCGGCCGACGAGAGCAAGAGAAGCTCCCGGTTGACGTTCCTGCAGCGGGCCGTCGGAGCCGGGGGCACGATCGCCCTCGGCGGAGTGCTGATCGGCGGCCTGCCGAAGCTCAGCCTCGCCGCGCCGTCCCCGGCCCAGGATGCTCGCATCCTGAACTTCGCCCTGACACTCGAGTATCTCGAGGCCGAGTTCTACGTGCGCGCGGTCGCCGGCGGCGCTCTCTCCGGTGAGACGCTTGCATTCGCACGCACCGTTCGCAACCACGAGCTCGCGCACGTCGCCTTCCTGAAGAAGGCGCTGGGCAGGGCGGCGATCAAGAAGCCGACCTTCGACTTCAAGAACACGACGGAGAGCATGGCGGCCTTCCAGGCGACGGCTGTCGTCCTCGAGGACACCGGCGTCTCGGCCTACAACGGCCAGGGGCCGCGGCTGACGAAGGCGACGCTGCCCGCGGCCGGCTCGATCGTGTCCGTCGAGGCCCGTCACGCGGCCTGGATCCGGGACATCGTCAACAAGAACCCCGCGCCCGTTGCGTTCGACAAGGCGCTGACGAAGGAGCAGGTCCTGGCCGCGGTCGCCAAGACCGGCTTCATCACGGGCTGATCAATCATGAGCACTCACAAGGAGACACACACGATGTCCGAGGCACTGACGCTCGAAGCAGTCGACCGGGACGGCGCGATCCGCGAGGCGCTGGACTCGGTCGGCGACGATTCACGCGCTGGATTCCTGAAGCGCTCGATGCTGGCGACCGGCGGGATCGTCGGCGGCGGGGCGCTCCTCGCCGTCACGGCGACATCGGCGGAAGCCGCGACGGCGAACGACGTCTCGATTCTCAACTTCGCGCTGACGCTCGAGTATCTCGAGGCGGAGTTCTACACCGAGGCGGTCGCGATGGGTGCCCTCAGCGGCGAGGTGCTCGCGTTCGCGCGGGTTGTCGCCGGGCACGAGCGGGCGCACGTCGCGTTCCTGAAGAAGGCGCTCGGGACCGCAGCCGTCGCGAAGCCGTCCTTCAACTTCCGCGGCACGACCGAGAATCAGGCGAAGTTCAAGGCGACGGCGCAGGTGCTGGAGGACACCGGTGTGAAGGCCTACGCCGGTCAGGCGCCGCTGATCGACGCCGACGCGATCCTCGCGGCTGCGTTGTCGGTGCACTCGGTCGAGGCCCGGCACGCGTCGTGGATCCGCCACATCAACGGCTCGCCGCCGGCACCGGTCGCCTTCGACCGGCCGGCCACGAAGGAGCAGATCCTCGCCGTGGTCGCGAAAACGCAGTTCATCACCGGCACGCCGGCGATGACGGCGTCGGGGGGCTCGCCGTCCTTCACCGGCTAGCGCCGCGCTCGACGGAACGCAGGGGCGGCCGCAAGGCCGCTCTTGCGTTCCTGCTGCCCCTGCTCTTGTCGCTGCTCTCGTTCGTCCTGCTCGCGCAGGCGGCCGACTCGGCCGCCCCGCGGCAGCTCAGCAACCCGAACGGTGTGTCGCGCTACATGGCCGTGCTCGAGCCCGTGCTGGTGCGCGCCCGGCCGAGCGGGTCGGCGCGCGTCGTGGCGAAGCTCTCGACGCGGACGCCCGAGGGGACGACGAACGTCGTGCTCGCGCTCGCCCGCGTCGATCGAGGCGGCGAGCTGTGGATCAAGGCTCGCTTGCCCGTCCTGCCGAACAACACGACGGGCTGGATTCGCCGTGAGTCCCTCGGCGGCTACAACGCCGTGAACACGCACCTGATCGTCTCGACGAGGACGCTGACCGCGACGCTCCATCGCTTCGGGAAACCGATCTTCAGCGCGCCCGTCGGCATCGGGCAGTCCCGCTGGCCGACCCCGACGGGGCGGTTCTACATCCGCAACAAGCTGACGCGCTACTCGAGCCCGGTCTACGGCCCGCTCGCATTCGGCACGAGTGCCCGCTCCGCCGTCCTCACCGACTGGCCCGCGGGCGGGTTCGTCGGCATCCACGGCACCAACCAGCCGCAGCTGATCCCCGGTCGGATCTCGCACGGGTGCATCCGGCTGCGGAATGCCGACATCCTCCGGCTCGCACGGCTGATGCAGCCCGGCACGCCGTTGACGATCGTCTGACCCGCCGGTCCGGCTGCGATACTCGACCCATGCGCCGGCCCCAGCCCGGTTTCGCCGCCGTGGACCCGCCCGACGGCGGGTGGAGGCCGACTCGCGGGCGCTTCCGGCCCGAGCGGCTCGAGGCACCGCTCGACTCGCTCCCCGGCGTCGGGCCGACGCTTCGCAAGCGGCTCGCGAAGCTGGGCCTCGAGCGCGTCGGCGACCTCCTGGATCATCGCCCGCGCCGTTACGAGGAGCCCGCACCCGAGCAGCGGATCGCGGAGCTGTGGGGAGAGAACGAGGTGGTGATCGCCGGCGAGGTGCTGCGGACGTCGTCCCGGCGCGGCCGTGGCCGACTGCAGATCCTGACCGCCCAGATCTCGGACGGGAGCGGCCAGATCTCCGCGACCTGGTTCAACCAGCCGTGGCTGCAGGAGAAGCTCGCGCCGGGCACGCGCGTGCGGCTGCGCGGCGTGCCGAACCGCTACGGCTTCCAGGTGCGGTCCTACGACCTGAACGGCGGCTCGGCGACCGCAGACTTCGCGCCGGTCTACCCCGCGAGCGAGGAGGTGGCGAGCGCGAAGCTGCGGGAGCTCGTCGAGGGCGTGCTGCCGCTCGCGACCGACCGGCCCGATCCGTTGCCGGCTGCGCTCAAGGCCGAGCGTGGCCTGCCGTTGCGCGGTGACGCGCTCGTCGCCCTGCACCGGCCGCGCTCGCTCGAGGAGGCGGAGGAGGGCAGGCGTCGGCTCGCATTCGACGAGCTGCTGACGCTGCAACTCGCGCTCGCGCGCCAGGCGAGCGAGCGCGAGGAGGCGGTCGCGGCGGCGCTGCCGGAGCCGGGCGACCTGATCGAGCGCTACCGCGCCGAGCTCCCCTTCGAGCTGACCGAGCACCAGGAGAGCGCGATCGCCGAGCTCGACGCCGACCTCGCGCGCACGACGCCGATGCAGCGGCTGCTCCAGGGCGACGTCGGCTCGGGCAAGACCGTCGTCGCGCTCTACGCCCTGCTGCGTGCGGTCGAAGCCGGCCGCCAGGGCGCGCTGATGGCGCCGACGGAGACGCTCGCAGAGCAGCACTTCCTCACGATCGAGGGGATCTGCGCGCAGCTCGGCGTCTCCTGCGCGCTCGTCACCGGCTCGACGCGCTCGCCCGACGCGATGCTCGCAGACGTCCTCGTCGGCACGCACGCGCTGATCCAGGAGGGCTTCTCCTTCCGCGACCTCGCGGTTGCCGTCGTCGACGAGCAGCACCGCTTCGGCGTCGAGCAGCGCTCCGCGCTCGCGCGACGCGATCCCGCCGCTCGTTCCCGGGGCGTCTCTGGCGGTGCGCGGCCGGAGGGGATAGTGCGTTCGAGCACAGACCCGGAGAGCCGCGTGCCGCCAGAGGCGTCAGGCGGCGGCGGAGCCGGGCTCCGCCCGGCGGGAGCCGACGCCGACCGGGGGCGAGCGGCTCCGCACGTGCTGCACATGACCGCTACTCCGATCCCGCGCACGCTCGCGCTGACGGTCTACGGCGATCTGGCAGTGAGCGAGATCGCGAAGCCGCCGGCCTCGCGCAAGCCGATCGTGACGGCGTGGGTGACGGACGAGCGCAGCTCCGAGGCGTACACGCGCCTGCGCGCGCACCTCGTGGACGGGCGGCAGGCGTACGTCGTCTGCCCGCTGATCGAGGAGTCGGCGACCACGCTGGCACGCGCGGCCGAGCAGGAGGCGGACCAGCTCCGCGCCGGCGAGCTGAAGGGCTTCCGCGTCGGCTGCATGCACGGCCGCCTGAAGCCCGCCGACCGCCGCGAGCTGATGGCGAGCTTCAAGGCCGGCGAGCTGGACGTGCTCGTCGCGACGACGGTGATCGAAGTCGGCGTCGACGTGCCGAACGCGACGATCATGATCGTCCAGGAGGCCGACCGCTTCGGGCTCGCCCAGCTGCACCAGCTCCGTGGGCGCGTCGGACGCGGCGCCGAGCAGTCGTACTGCCTGCTGATCTCCCGCGCGAAGGACGAGCTGACCGAAAGCGCGCGTGAGCGGCTCGAGGCGATGGTCGCCTCGACCGACGGCTTCGAGCTGGCCGAGAAGGATCTGGAGATCCGCGGCGGCGGTCAGCTGCTCGGCGCGCGGCAGTCGGGCCTCTCCGACCTTCGGTTCGCGCGCATCACCAAGGACCTCGCACTGCTCGAAGCCGCCCGCGACGCGGCTCGGACGCTGCCGCCCGACACAATGGCGGCCGAGGTCGACGCGTTTCTCGGCGACGCGGATCACCTGGGTCAGTCCTGACGAGGTCGACCGGAACGACGCTCCCGACCGGTCTTGTAATCTCGTGCGGCCGCCGACCTCCGGATCTCCGGGCCACGGCGCTCCGACGATGAGCATGCCGAGACTGCGCGCCGCCAACCTGATCCTCGCTGTCCTCCATGGCGTACAGGCGCTCGCGATCGTGCTCATCGGTGCGACGCTCGCGATCCCGATCACGGCCAACTGGGCCGACGGCCCGCCCGGGTCGGAGCTCGGCCCGACCGAGACGCTCTTCGACCTCCCGGTGCGCTGGTGCGTGGCCGCGTTCCTGCTGATGGCGGCTCTGGATCACCTGCTCGTCGCTTCGAGGGGAATCGTCTCCTGGTACGAGCGGAACCTCGGGCTGGGCATCAACTACGCGCGCTGGATCGAGTACTCCTTCAGCGCCTCGCTGATGGTCGTGCTGATCGCCACCTTCGCCGGCGTCACTGATCTGCGCGCGTTGGTCGCGGTTGCGGGCGTGAACGCGGCGATGATCCTCTTCGGCCTCCTCATGGAACGGGTGAACATCGGCCGCCAGCGGCTCGACTGGCTGCCGTTCTGGCTCGGCTGCCTCACGGGCGCGGTGCCGTGGCTCGTCATCGCAATCTCCCTGATCGGCGCGGAGATCGATGGCAGCGTGCCTGGCTTCGTGTGGGGGATCTTCGTCTCGCTCTTCGTGTTCTTCAACAGCTTCGCGGTCAACATGTGGCTGCAGTACCGCAAGATCGGCCCGTGGCGGAGCTATGTGTTCGGCGAATGGGGCTACCTCGTCCTGAGCCTCACCGCGAAGAGCGCACTCGCTTGGCAGATCTACGCCGGGGCTCTCGCAGGGTGAGCCGCCGCGAGCGAAGCGTTCGGTGACGATCGCGGCGACTCGGCTGGTAGCCGGGGTGGGGGCGGCGCTCGAGGTGCTCGGCTTCGGCACGTGAGGATCATCGCGGGCAGCAAGCGGGGCGCGCGGATCGCCGCCCCGAAGGGCATCGCTACCCGCCCCACCGGCGACCGCGTCCGCGAAGCCGCCTTCAACCTGATCGGGCCCGTCGACGGTGCGGCCGTGCTCGACCTCTTCGCCGGCTCGGGCGCGCTGGGGCTCGAGGCGCTCTCGCGCGGCGCTGCGCGCGCGACCTTCGTCGAGAGCGACCGAGCCGCTTGCCGCACCATCTCGCAGAACCTCGAGAAGCTCGGCCTGACCGGCGCGCGCGTCGTCTGCGGCGAGGCGGTGTGGACGCTGCGTCAGGAGACCCGCGCCTACGATCTCGTCCTCGTCGACCCGCCGTACGAGCTCTGGGCCGAGCTCGAGCCGCGGCTCGCCGACCACCTCGCGCGGGTGCTCGCGCCGGACGGGCTCCTCGTCGTCGAGACCGGCTCGAAGACCGAGCCGGCGCTGCCGCTCGCAATGCGCACGTCGCGGCGGTACGGTTCCGCGCGGCTCACCCTCTTCGAGCACCCATCGTGATCACGGCCATCTGCCCAGGAAGCTACGACCCGGTCACGCTCGGCCACGTCGACGTGATCTCGCGCGCGTCGGCGACGTTCGACCGTGTCGTCGTGGGCGTCGTCGGCGCGCCGCGGCACAAGGAGACGCTGTTCTCGCTCGACGAGCGCGTCGGCTTCCTGAAGGAGGCGCTCGCCGAGCTCGAGAACGTCGAGGTCGACGTCTTCTCGGAGCTCGTGGTCGAGTTCGCCCGCCGCTGGGAGGCGCGCGTGATCGTGAAGGGCCTGCGCGTGATCTCCGACTTCGAATGGGAGTTCCAGATGAACCAGCTGAACCGCCACCTCGCGCCCGAGATCGAGACGGTCTACGTGATGGCGAGCCCGCAGGTCAGCTTCGTCTCGTCGAGCGGCGTGAAGGAGATCGCCGCATTCGGGGGAAAGGTGGACGAGCTTGTGCCCGAAACCGTGGCGCGCCGACTCGCGGAGAAGTTCCCGAACGGCCGACCCGGCGCCCCCGAAAACCCGCGCGAGTAAACTTCCGGAGACCAATGGACGTCCTCGTACTCATCGACAAGCTCGACGATCTCGTGCACAACGCGAAAGCGGTGCCGCTCACCGACCAGGTGCGAATCGATCGCGAGGAGATCTACGACATCCTCGACCAGATGCGGGCGACGATCCCCGAGGAGATCAAGCAGGCGCGCTGGATCGTCAAGGAGCGCCAGGAGATGCTGGCCGAGGCGAAGCGCGAGGTCGACCGGATCCTCGGCGAGGCGCGCGAGCAGGCCGTGCGCGAGGCCTCGCAGACCGAGATCGTCAAGCTCGCCGAGCGCCAGGCGCAGGAGATCGTCGACGACTCGCGCCGGCAGGCACGCGAGACGCGGCTCGAGATGGAGGACTGGGCCGACCAGATCCTCTCGAACCTCGAGTCCAACCTCGATCGGTTCCTCACCGCGGTGAAGCGCGGCCGCGAGCGGCTGCACGAGCGCTCGCAGGAGACGGTCGTCGCCGGCGTCGGGCCGCGCGAGCCCGAAGAAGACACCAGCTACCTGTAGCGGCCCTCGATCAGCCAGGCTGATCGAAGCCAGCGCCGATTCGACTTGCCGGGCGCCTCGGCCGTCGTGATCCTGCTGCGATGGGGGAGACCGAAGCACGCCGGCGGCCCGCCGTCTGGGCGGCGCTCGGCGCCGTCTACCTGATCTGGGGCTCGACGTACCTCGGGATCGAGCTCGCAACGCGGACGGCCCCGACGCTGCTCGTCCTCTCCCTGCGGTTTCTCGTCGCGGGCGCGCTGCTCTATGCGCTCGTCGGGCGGGGGCAGCGGCCGACGCGACGGCAGTGGTGGTCGGCGCTCGTCGTCGGCGGCGGACTGTTGCTCGCCGGAAACGGGGGCGTCGGGATCGGTCAGCAGACGATCGATACCGGGACGGCGGCGTTGATCGTCGGCTCGGTACCCCTCTGGCTCGCGCTGCTCGACCGCGTCTTTCTCGGCCAGCGGCTGTCGCGCGTCGCCGTGCTCGGGCTCGCGGTCGGCTTCGGCGGTGTGGCGCTCCTCGTCGTCCCGTCCGATGGGAGCCGCGGCGAGCTCGGCGGCTCGCTCGTCGTCCTGTTCGGCTCGCTCGTCTGGGCGGCCGCGTCGTTGTACGCGCGCCGGGCAGACGTGCCCGAGCGACCGCTCGTCGGCGCAGCGATGCAGATGCTCGCCGGTGGGTTGCTGCTCGGCGTCGCAGGACTAATCTACGGCGAGGCGGACGACGTCGACCTCGCCGCCGTGTCGGGCGAGACGATGCTCGCGTTCGTCTACCTGGTGCTCGTGGGCTCGCTCGTCGGCTACACCGCGTACACGTGGCTGCTGCGGAACGCGCCGATCTCGCTCGTCGGCACGTATGCCTACGTGAACCCGGTCGTGGCCGTGCTGCTCGGCACGCTCCTGCTCGGCGAGCCGCTCGAGGCGCGGACGATCGTCAGTGGGGCCGTGATCCTCGCCGCGGTGGTGCTGATCGTGTCTGCGCGGCCGGCCGACGCGCCCGTCGCCCGCGAGCGGGGTGCCGTCGCGCCGACGCGGGCGCGCTAGGCTCGAGCGCGTGACTCGCCTTCCGCTCCGACGCCTGCGTCTCCGCTCCGGGGACGAGCACCGCGACGCCGTCGCGATCGAGCTCGAGCCGTTCGACCTCGGCGGCCAGCGCTACCTGCCCGTGCCGCACGAGGTGGAGGCGGAGCTGACGCTCGTCCAGGCGACGACGGGTCTCGATATTCGCCTTGCCTTCGACATCCGGCTGCACGGCCCGTGCATGCGTTGCTTGGCCGACGCCGTCGTCGACCTCTCGATCGACGCGCGGGAGTATCACGCGGAGGAGGCCGGCGCAGGCGAGGAGCTGCGGAGCGAGTACGTCGTCGACGACCAGCTCGACCTCACCGCCTGGGCGCGCGATGCGATCGCGCTCGCACTGCCCGAGCAGATCCTCCACGATCCCGATTGCGCCGGACTCTGCCCGGTCTGCGGCAAGGACCTGAACCTCGAGCCGCACGTCCACGACGACGTCGTTTCGGATCCTCGCTGGTCGGCGCTCGAAGAGCTGAAGAACAAACTCTGAGGTGTCCGCATCCGCCGGGGCCGCCGCCGACATGTCCGGGCTTTGACCCCGGACACGGCCGATCGGTACGATGCGGCGGCGCTCCGGCGCCTGCCCATGACGGACTGAACGAGACCCAGACGTCCTCGCGCCCCAGGCGCGCGTCCTCGTGTCCGTTCTTCGGGAGGTTTCGCTCGTGCGAGTCTCGCTCGGCGGCGTCGTCAAGTCCTACGGCGCCCACATCGTCCTCGACCGCGTCGACCTGACGCTCGGCCCGCACTCGCGGCTAGGGCTCGTCGGCCCGAACGGCTCCGGCAAGTCGACGCTGCTGCGGCTGCTCGCCGGGCTCGAGCCGCCCGACGAGGGAAGCGTGGAGCGCACCCCTGCCTCGCTCACGCTCGGCTACCTGCCGCAGGAACACGAGTCCAGGCAGGGCGAGACGCTGTTCGACTTCCTCGCCCGCCGCACCGGCGTCGCCGCGGCGCAAGCCGAGGTGGAGCGGCACACGACGGTGTGGGACGCCGATGCGTACGCGGCCTCGCTGGAGCGCTTCCTCGCGCTCGGCGGCGGCGACCTCGAGCATCGCGCGGGTGCGGTTGCCGCAGAGCTCGGCCTGCCCGTCTCGCTCGACCAGGAGACGGCGACGCTCTCGGGAGGCGAGGCCGCGAGGCTCGCGCTCGCCGCGATCCTGCTGTCCCGGTTCGACATCCTGCTGCTCGACGAGCCGACGAACGACCTCGACTTCGACGGGCTCGACCGCCTGGAGCGCTTCCTCGAGCGCCACGAAGGCGGTCTCGCGGTCGTCTCGCACGACCGCGCCTTCCTCGACCGCACGATCGAGCGGATCGCGGAGATCGATCCCTGGACCGGCCGGGTGCGCGAGTGGGCCGGCAGCTGGAGTGAGTACGAGGCGGAACGCGAGCTCGCGCGGGCACGGCAGTACGACTCCTTCGAGCGCTCCGAGGAGCGGCGGCGCGAGATCGAGGCGCTGCTGAACGAGCGGCGGAACCAGGCGCGCGCCGGCGGCGCGATGGCCAGCCGCCGCGGGACACAGGCGCTACGCGGCAAGGTGCGCCAGGCGGCTCGCTCGCTCGAGCGCGTCGAGTCGGTCGAGAAGCCGTACGAGCCGTGGGAGCTGCACCTCTCGCTCCCGGCTCGACAGCGTCCGGGTGACGCCGTCGTCGCGCTCGTCGGCGCCGTCGGTGTCCGCGGCACGTTCCGGCTCGGGCCGGTCGACCTCGACCTTGTCCCGGGCGAGCGGCTCGCGATCACCGGCCGGAACGGCTGCGGCAAGTCGACGCTGCTCGCGCTCCTGCTCGGGGACTTGCCCTTGAGCGGCGGCCGCCGCGTCGTGGGGCGAAACACCGTCTTCGGTGCGCTCGACCAGCGTCGGGCGCGCTACGACGACGAGGAGGCGCTGCTCGAGGTCTTTCTCGGGCGCACCGGGCTCGCCGCCGTCGATGCACGCGCCCTGCTCGCGAAGTTCAATCTCGGCGCCGACCACGTCGCCCGCTCCTGCAGGACGCTCTCGCCCGGCGAGCGCACGCGCGCCCGCCTCGCCGAGCTGATGGCGCGCGGCGTCAACTGCCTCGTCCTCGACGAGCCGACGAACCACCTCGACCTGGAGGCGATCGAGGAGCTGGAGTCGGCGCTCGCCGTCTACGAGGGCACGGCGGTCGTCGTCTCGCACGACCGGCGCTTCCTCGAGCGCTTCGCGCCGACCCGCGAGCTCGCTCTGGACATCAGCTAGACTCCTCAGCCGCTCATGGCAGTCCCCAAGAAGAAAACGTCGAAGGCCCGTCGAGACAAGCGCCGCGCGCAGCACGGGATCCAGTCGCCGCGCGTGAACGTCTGCCCGACCTGCCACCAGCCCAAGCTGCCGCATCGCGTCTGCCCCACGTGTCACACGTACAAGGGCCGCGAGATCGAGCCGCTCCGCACTCCCGCTCCGTAGCTTGGCCAGAATCGCGGTCGACGCGATGGGCGGTGACCGTGCGCCGGACGAGATCGTCGCGGGCGCGCTCGAGGCCGCGGGCGACGGCATCGACGTGATCCTCTTCGGCCTGCCCGGGATCGACACCGGGGGCCTGGAGCTCGTCGAGGCCACGGAGACGATCGAGATGGACGAGAAGCCCGCCGAGGCGGTGCGCGCGAAGCCGGACTCGTCTCTCGTCGCGGCCTGCCGCGCCGTGGCGGACGGCCGCGCGGATGCGGTCGTCTCGGCGGGAAACACGGGGGCGATGCTCGCCGCCGGGCTCCTGCACCTGCGCCGGATCCCGGGCGTGATGCGACCCGCGATCGCCGTGCCGATCCCGACCCAGCGGGGGCCGTCGGTCCTGCTCGACTCGGGCGCGAACGCGGATGCCCGCCCCGAGCACCTGCTCCAGTTCGGCTACATGGGCGCGATCTTCGCCGAGGAGATCCTCGACCTGGCGAGCCCGGAAGTGCGGCTCCTCTCGATCGGCGAGGAGCCGGAGAAGGGCAACGCGCTGACGCTCGAGGCGCATGCCTTGCTCGCCGCCTCGGACGACCTCGGCTTCGCCGGCAACGCCGAGAGCCGCGACCTGCTGGCGGGCGCAGCGGACGTCGTCGTGTGCGACGGCTTCACCGGCAACGTTGCGCTGAAGCTGCTCGAGGGGACGATCAGGACGGTGCTCGACTCGCTCCGCAGCGAGATCGCAGCCACACCGCGCGGCAAGGCCGGCGGGCTCCTGATCCGCCCGGCCGCCCGTCGCCTCCGCACGCGGCTCGACCCCGAGACCTACGGCGGCGCATACCTGCTCGGCCTGCGCGGCCTCGCGGTGATCGCCCACGGGAACTCGTCCCGCCGGGCGGTCGCGAACGCGATCCGCCTCGCCGCGCGCGGCGTGGATCACGACGTCGTCGGCCGCCTGGCGGCCCGCTTGCCCGAGCGCCGGACGTCGGCGACTGTATGATCGGGCGCGCTCCAGCCCCACTTACCAAGAGAGGTCGATTTGGCAGCGTCGCGTGAAGAAGTCTTCGAGCGGGTCAAGGAAGTTCTCAGCGAGCAGCTGGGCGTCGACGACGCGGAGATCAACGAGGAGGCGTCGTTCCAGGAAGATCTGGACGCCGACTCGCTCGATCTCGTCGAGCTGATCATGGAGCTCGAGGATCAGTTCGGGATCAAGATCTCGGACGAGGACGCGCAGAAGATCACGACCGTCGGACAGGCCGTCGACTACGTCTCGTCGCACCAGTAGCGTCGCCCCCACCGGCGATCCGGAGCAACTCCGAAGCCTGATCGCCGCGCTTCCCGCGGAGCGGCTCGAGCACGTCCTCACGCACACGTCCTGGGCGCCCGACCGAGCGTCCTCGTACGAGCGGCTCGAGTTCCTCGGCGACAGCGTGCTCGACCTCGCGATCGCCCGGGAGCTCTACGAGCGCTATCCCGAAGCGTCCGAAGGGAGGCTCGCCAAGATCCGCTCCCACGTCGTCTCGCGACAGAGCTGCGCGGCGGTCGCTCGCGAGCTCCTGCTCGGCGAGCAGCTCGGCGAGGCGGCTGCCGAGGCGATCGCGCCGGACGAGCTCGCACGGATCGTCAAGAGCAGCAACGTCACGGCGGCGCTCCTCGAGGCGGCGATCGCGGCCCTCTTCCTCGAGCACGGATACGAGCCGATCGAGTCGGCGATCGTGGCGGCCTTCTCGGATCGGATCGAATACGCGCGTACGACGCACGTGGATCACAAGACCGAGCTCCAGGAGGCGCTCGCGAAGTCGGGCCGCAGCGTCTCGTACTCGGTGCTCGAGGTGGAGGGCCCGCCGCACGACCGTCACTTCGAGTGTGCCGCGCTCGTCGACGGCGAGGAGCTCGGCCGGGGTTCCGGCACGCGCCAAGAAGGACGCCGAGCAGGCCGCCGCCAAGCAGGCGCTCACAGCGCTGGGCTAACCAGCAGTTGGGCTAGCCGGCAGTTGGACTAGCCGAGTAGGAGGCGGTGCAGGTTCTGGGTCTCGGGGCTCGGCGCCGTGCCCAGCTCGTCCCGCAGCTGCGTGCGCAGGCCGTCGTAGACGAGCAACGCCTCCGCCGTGTTCCCGCGCGCGGCGAGCGTCTCCATCAGCAGCCGGTAGCCGCTCTCCCGGTAGGGCGAGCTGGCAACGAGTGTCCGCGCCGAGCGCTCGGCGGTGTCGAGCTCACCTCCGCCGATCTCGACACAGGCGCGACCCACGAGCTCGAGCGCGTGCAGGTGAAGCTCCTCCACGCGGCGCCGGTGCTCCCGGATCCAGGGCAGATCCTCGCCCGGCAGGAACCCGCGCGCCGCGATGTGCTGGGCGACTCGCGCCGGGGCCCATGCATCCTTCCAGGCGCCGCGCGCGACGGCGGCCTGCGCGCGGTGCAGCCCCTCCGTCGCGGCCTCGAGATCGACCCAGGCGCCGGCATCGAGGACGAGCCGAACCTCGCCGCGGCCGTCGAGCGGCAGCACGCGCCGGAGCTTCGACAGAAGCGGGCTGAGCGCGTCGCCCGCGGGAGGCGTCGACCCAGAGCGCCTCCACGAGCTCGTCGCGCGTGACCGGTCGTTGCCGGCTGACCACGAGGAAGACGAACGCGAGGCGACCCTGGCGGCCGGGCAGCTCGTGCTCGACTCGGCGCCCGTCGAGCCGCGCGACGAGCCGTCCGCAGAGCTGGATCCTCGTCTCCGGCAAGGTTTCGCCAAGGTAACCGCAAGCGCCACCCGGAACAATTCGACCCAAGCGAGACGGAGAGGAGCGAGCATGGGCAAGGTGATCAACTGCGAATGCGGCGAGGTCGTTCGGGCCGAGAACGACGACGAGCTGGTTCAGAAGGTCTCGACGCACGTCGGAGCGGCGCATCCCGAGCTGGTCGGGAAGATGAGCCGAGACGACATCATCGCGATGGCCGAGGAGACGTAGGGCAGAGCTGCGGCGTCGCGGACCCCGTCCGCGGCGCCCGCTAGCCTCGTCGGGTGCACCTGCGCTCTCTCCGTCTGCGCGGCTTCAAGTCGTTTCCCGATTCCTTCGAGCTGAAGCTCGAGCCCGGCGTCGCCGTCGTCGTCGGGCCGAACGGATCGGGCAAGTCGAACGTCGCCGACGCGATCGTCTGGGCCGCCGGCTCGCTGACGCCCTCGGAGCTGCGCGCGGAGAAGCCGGACGACGTCCTCTTCAACGGCGCCGAGGGACGCAAGCCCGCGGAGAGCTGCGAGGTCGAGCTCGTCTTCGACAACACCGACGGTGGCTTCGGACCGGAGCTGGACTTCTCCGAGGTCTCGATCGCGCGCCGCCTGCACCGCGGCGGCGAGGGCCAGTACCTCGTCAACAAGGCGGGCGTGCGCCGCACCGACCTCGTCGAGCTGCTCGCCGACGTCGGCCTGGGCGGCTCGATGCACTCGATCGTCAGCCAGGGCAAGGTCGAGGCGGTGCTCGCGTCCAGGCCCGAGGAGCGGCGCGAGCTCGTCGAGGAGGCGGCCGGCCTCGGCAAGTTCAAGCGTCGCAAGCACCGCGCGGAGCTGAAGCTCAACCGCGTCGGCATCCAGGTCGAGCGGGCGCGGGACGTCGAGGCGGAGGTGCGGAAGCGGTTGCGGCCGCTGGCGCTGCAGGCGACCGCGGCGGAACGAGCCGAGAAGCTCGCTGTCGAGATCGCGGGGCTGCGGGCGCGCGTGGCCGACCTCGACCTGCAGGAGGCATCGGCGCGCCGTGCGGAGGTGGAGGAGCGGAAGACCGCGGCGGCCCTCGGCCGGCGCAGCGCGCACGAGCGGCTCTCGGCGCTCCTGGCCGAGCGGCAGGCGGCCGAGGAGGAGCTCGCCGACGCGGCCGGGCGGCGCGAGGCGGCGGTCAAGGCGCTGTACCGCCTCCAGGGCGCGGCCGAGCGGATCGCGCTTCGCCAGGAAGGGGCGGCCGCGCTGCTCACTGGGCTCCGAGACGATCTCGGCGCAGCTCGGTCGGCCGCGGAGCAGGTCAGCGACGAGCGCGTCCAGTCACTCGAAACGGCAGCAGCCGAGGCGACCGCGGCGGCGCGTGCGGCCGCAGCGTCGAGCGGCGCCGGCGCCGAGCGCGCCAGGACGGCGCAGGAGCGGCTCGCCGCGCTCGAGCGAGGTGCGGCCGCGCGCGCCGAGGAGCGGCTGGAAGCGCTTCGCGCCGAGCGGGGAACGCTCGAAGCCGAGCTCGCGGACGTCGCGGGCGGTCGCGAGAGCGCCACGAAGGCGCTCTACCGGCTCGGGAGCGCCCGCGAGCGCATCGCGCTGCGCAGCGAGTCGGCCTCGGCGATGCGCGCGAAGCTGCGGACCGAGCTCGCGCGAGGCGGAGGCAGCGGCTCGTCGAACCGGGCCGACACCGGCCGAGCTCGAGCAGGCTGCGAACGAGGCGACGGCGCGGGCGCGCGAGAGCGCGCATCTGCGCGACGACCTCGTCGGCCGCGCAGAGCTGGCGCGCGAGCGCCTCGCCGTGCTCGAGCTCGCGATCGCGGAGCGCGAAGGGCTCCCGCCCGCGGCACGGAGCCTGGCGGCGGAGGGCGCGCAGCTGGCGCTATCGCTCGTCGACGTCGAGCCAGGCTCGGAGCGCGCCGTCGCCGCGGCGCTCGGCTGGCGCGCGTCGGCGGTCGTCGCCGACGATCCGGCCGGCGGCCTCGCGCTCCTGCGCCGCGCCCGCGACGCCGGTCTCGGCAGCCTCGCCGTGCTGGTCGGCTCGCCCGCCCGCCGCGTCGCCGAGCTGCCGGTCGTGCCGCTCGACGACCTGCTCGCCTCCACCGTTCCGGCCGTCACGGTCGAAGGCTTCGGCTTCGATCCCGGTCGAGGTGAGCTCTGGTTCGCCGGCGAGACGGCCGAGGCGATGCTGCTCGAGCTCGACGCCCGTCGCCGCGAGCTCGCAGGAGGAGGCGGAGGAGCTGAAGCGGAGCGCGGACGCCGCCGGCACGGAAGCGGCCGAGGCGCTGGAGCGGGCCGCCGACGCCGAGGCCGCGTACGCCCGGGTCGCGCACCTCCGCGATCGCTCACGCGCTCGATCCGTCTGTCCTGCGCAGGCTGGCGGCGAGCGCCGACCGGCTCGACGAGGTCCTGCTCGCCGCGACGACGATCGCGGCTCGGCTCGAGGAGCCGCTGCGTCGTCGGCGCCGAATCGGGCTCCGATCGCGCCGCCGCTCTCGGCAGCGAGCTTGCCCGCGTCGGCGCGCTCGAGCACGAGGCCGGGCGTGAGGCGAGTCGCGCGAACGAGCGTGCCGCCGGCGCGGAGCTCCTCCGGGCAAGGCTCGGCGGCGAGGGCCAGATCCGTATGCTGCACGTCGACGAGTCGGAGCGGGACACGGTCGAGCGCGAGGCTCGCGACCTCGCCGACGAGGCCGAGCGTCTCCTGCACGTGGCGAGCGAGCTGGCCGAGACGGCGCGCGACGCCGGCTCGGCCGTCGCGGAGACCGGTGCACGTCGTGCCGCCACGCTCGACGCCGACCTGCTCGGACGCGTGCTCGCGGGCGCCGAGCGCCTCGACGAGACGCTCGCGGCGGCCGCCGAAGCCGCGGCGCGCTTCGATGCGCCGCTCCGCGCCCGGGTCGACGCGGGCGCGAGCCGCACCGGCGAGCTGGGAGCGAAGCTGCGAGAGCTCGGGGCGGGCGAGGTCGAGCTGAGGCAGTCCGCGGAGGAAGCCGCCCAGAGAGCCACCGAGATCGAGATCGAGCTGACGCGAATCGACGCCGAGGCGGCCGACGCGCAGCGACGTCGCGACGAGGCAGAGGCCGAGCCTGCGGAGGGAGACGACCGCAGCGAGCTCGCCGCGCGCGTCGAGCGGCTCGAGGCCCGGCGGATCCAGCTCGGCCAGGTCAACCCGCTCGCGAAGGAGGAGTACGACGCCGAGAAGGAGCGGCTCGAGGAGCTCGAGACGCAGCGCGAGGACCTGGAACGGAGCCTGAAGGAGCTCGAGGAGCTGCGCGCCGATCTGGCCGCGACGGTCGAGCGGCGCTTCGCGGAGACGTTCGGCGCGGTCGCCGAGCACTTCGAGGAGGTCGCTGCGACGCTCTTCCCGGGCGGCGACGGCCGCTTGCGTCTCGTCGAGCCGGACGAGGACGGCGCCGGCGAGCCCACGCCTGGCGGTCTGGGAATCGAGGTCGAGCTCCGTCCGGCCGGGCAAGAAGATCACGCGGCTCGGGATGCTCTCGGGCGGCGAGAAGGCGCTCGGCGCGATCTCCTTCCTCTTCGCGCTCTTCCTCGCGAAGCCGTGCCCGTTCTACCTCCTCGACGAGGTGGAGGCCGCGCTCGACGACGCCAACATCGGCCGCTTCGTCGAGCTGCTTGCGCCGCTACGCCGATCGGGCCCAGTTCGTGGTGATCACCCACCAGAAGCGAACGATGGAGGCCGCCGACGTCCTCTACGGCGTGACGATGGGCGGCGACGGCGTCAGCCAGGTCGTCTCTCGCCGCCTGCCTCGCGAAGAAGCCGTCGCCGTCGGCGCGTAGCTGCGGCGATTTCGGCCTGCGGACGCGGGAGCGTATCGTTGGGTCGTGTGCTCCGTCGTACAACGCGAATCCGAAGGAGAAAGGCATGAGCATCCAGCTGGGCGAGACGGCGCCTGACTTCCAGGCCGAGACGAGCGAAGGGCCGATCAGCTTCCACGACTGGATCGGCGACTCCTGGGCGGTGCTGTTCTCGCACCCGAAGGACTTCACACCGGTCTGCACGACCGAGCTCGGCTACATGGCGAAGATCAAGCCGGAGTTCGACCGCCGGAACGTCAAGGTGCTCGGGCTCTCGGTCGACCAGGTCGGAAACCACGCCGAGTGGGCGCGCGACATCGAAGAGACGCAAGGGCACGCGCCGAACTACCCGATCATCGGCGATGCGGACTTCAACGTCTCGAAGCTGTACGGGATGCTCCCGGCGTCCGTCGAGGGCGACCCGCTCGCACGCACGCCGGCCGACAACCAGACCGTGCGCAACGTCTTCGTCGTCGGCCCGGACAAGAAGGTCAAGCTCGTGCTCGTCTACCCGATGACGACCGGCCGCAACTTCGACGAGGTGCTGCGCGTGATCGACTCGCTGCAGCTGACCGCGAAGCACAAGGTCGCGACCCCTGCGCAGTGGCAGCAGGGCGACGACGTGATCATCGCCGGCTCCGTCTCCAACGAGGAGGCCAAGGAGACCTATCCGGACGGCTGGCAGGAGCCGCGCCCGTACATCCGGATCGTGCCGCAGCCCTCCAGCTAGTCGAACTCGTGTTGCGCGGCGAGCCGCTTCGGCGCCTGGATCAACCAGGCGTCGATCAGCCGCTCGCGCAGCTCGTCCTCGTCGATGTGCTCGAGCCAGATGAGCAGGTAGGCGGGTGAGGCCTCGAAGTGGGGTGTGAGCCGGTAGGCGTCGGGGTTGGACGCGACGAGCAGCGGCCGCTCGTCCCGGTCGCAGCGCGTCCAGATCGCGCCTTCGTGGCGCGTGGTCATCCCGGCGAAGGACTTGCCGCGCACCTTGAACGCTCGGCTTGCCCCACGAGGTCGTCTCCTCGATCTCCGGTAGCTCGCGTGCCAGTTCCGCCGCCCGCTCCCACGTGACCATGCACTGAGGCTAACGTTCCGCGCCAATGGCGAGAAGCTGGTCAGAGCTGCTAGGCGACGGCGAGGGCCTTCCCGAGACCGACGAGCAGCGCGCAGGGTTCTTCGGGCGGCTACGCGACTCGCTCGGGAAGAGCCGCCGAGCGCTGACGGGCGAGCTGGCCGCGGCCGCCTTCGATCCCGGGCAACGAGGAGGACTGGGAGCGGCTCGAGGAGGCGCTGATCCACGGCGACGTCGGCGTGCGCGCGACCGCCGAGCTGATCCGGCGGCTCGAGGCCCGCGGCGAGATCGGCGAGCTCGGCGCCTCGCTCGCGGAGGAGATCGCCGAGCTGCTCGGTGAGCCGGGAACGCTGAACCTGACGGAGCAGAAGCCGACCGTGATCCTCGTTGTCGGCGTCAACGGCACCGGCAAGACGACGACGATCGGGAAGCTGGCGCAGAAGCTGCGCGAGCACGACCGCTCCGTCCTGCTCGGCGCCGCCGACACGTTCCGGGCCGCCGCGGAGGAGCAGCTCGAGATCTGGGCGGAGCGGGCCGGCGCGGACTTCGTCGGCGCGGCGCGCGGTGCCGATCCCGCAGCGGTCGCCTTCGACGCCGTCGAAGCGGCGCGCGCCCGCGGCCACGACGTCGCGATCGTCGACACGGCCGGCCGCCTGCACACGCAGTCGAACCTGATGGACGAGCTGGCGAAGGTGCGCCGCGTGATCGAGGGCCGGATCGAGGGCGCGCCGCACGAGACGCTGCTCGTCGTCGACGCGACCACGGGCCAGAACGGCCTTCAGCAGGCGCGCCTGTTCGGCGAGGCCGCCGGTGTGACGGGCGTCGCCCTGACGAAGCTCGACGGCTCCGCCAAGGGCGGCGTCGCCGTCGCGATCGCCTACGAGCTCGGCCTGCCCGTCAAGCTGATCGGCGTCGGCGAGGGGCTCGACGACCTGCGCCCGTTCGACCCGCACGACTTCGCGCGGGCCCTCGTCTCGGGCTAGCCGAGTCAGACTGTCAGCTGACGCTCCGCCGCGCTCAGGGCCGCTCCTTGGGGTCGATCCAGACGCGGTAGTCGCCGACCCACGGCGGGTTCGTGAACCTGATCCCGACCGAGTAGCGCACCTCGCTGTCGTACTCGCCCCCGCGCTTGATCAGGCCCTGTCTCTCGGCCTCCTGGAGCGCGTCGTCGAGCGCCAGGTTGAAGCCCTCGGTGTGGTCGCGCATCGGCTCGTCGACGCGGTAGCTGCCGGTGACTCCGGCTCCGCCGCCCTGATCTTCGTTCATCTGCGCCTCCCTCCGGTCGGTTTGGCGAACCTACAACGGACGTACGAACGATGCGAGCTGGGCGTCGATCGCCGCCTCCCAGGGCAGGAGCGGCGCGTCGCCGCGCAGCGCAGCCGCCTCGGACGAGAGCAGGTCGGCTTCGCGCGCGTTGCCCTCCGCCGCCACGACCGCCGCGAGCGCATGGAGACACTCGGCTCGCGAGCGGGCGTCGCCGATCCGCTCGAGCAGGTCGAGGCTCTCGCGGAGCAGCGGCTCGGCCCGCTCCGGCTCCGCCGCGAGCAACGCGATCTCGCCGAGCATGCAGAGCGAGTACGCGGCGTAGAACGAGTCGCCGGAATCACGCGCGAGCGCGAGCGTCTCCTCGAGCGCCTCGGCCGCGCGCTCCAGGTCGCTCTCGTGGAGCGCCGCGACGCCGAGGTTGTACGCGGAGTTCGCGATCAGCATCGGGTTCCCCAGCGTCCGCCGCAGCGAGAGCGACTCCTCCAGCAGCGGCCGCGCACGGGCGAAGTCGCCCCGGTGCGAGAGGATCGAGGCGAGCGAGTTCGCGGCTCCCGAGATCGTTCGTGCGTCGCCCACCGCCTGTGCCGCCTCGACCGCCTCGGTGGCGAGCGCGACCGCCCGGTCGGAATCGCCTCGCCGCTGGGCGACGTTCGCGAGCTCGGACAGCGCGAAGACCGCCTCGCGCGCGTAGCCGCACCTGGTGAAGAGCACGTGAGCCTCTTCCAGGTACGGGGCCGCGGCCTCGTGGTCGCTCTGCGCCATCGCGAGCCACCCGGCGAGCCAGAGCGCGCGAGCGCGGAGTGGCTCCGGCGCGTCAGTCTCCGCCGCCAGTCCGGCCTCGAGCCAGCGCCGCGCATCCTCGACGTGCCCGTGCGCGCGCCAGAAGCGGCCGAGGCCCGTCGTGATCTGCAAGGCGGTCTCGCTGTCCCCGGCGTCGAGCGAGTGCTCGATCGCGGCGCGGAGGTCGTCGACCTCGCGGTCGAGCGTGACGAGCCACCGTGGCTGATCCTCGCCTTCGAGCGCGGTCTCTGCCTCGGCGGCGAGCGTGGCGTAGTGGCGTGCGTGGCGGCTGCGGACCTCGTCGGCTCGGCTTCCCGTCCCGAGCCGCTCCCGCGCGTACTCGCGCACGGTCTCGAGCATCGTCAGGCGATCGCCGTGCCGCCGCAACAGGCACCCGTCCACGAGGGCTCCGAGCTCGGCCAGCAGCGCCGTCGGGTCCGGCGCGACCGCCTCGGCCCCCGCGAACGTGCAGCCGCCGGCGAAGACGGAGAGCGCTTCGTGCAGCTCACGCTGGCCAGGCGTGAGCAGGCCGTAGCTCCAGTCGATCGTCGCCCGCAGCGTCCGCTGCCGCTCGGGGAGGTCCGTCGGCCCGTCTCCGAGCACGGCCAGACCGAGCCGTTCGAGCAGCGCCTCGGGTGGCAGCAGCGCGATCCGGGCCGCTGCCAGCTCGATTGCCAGCGGCAGCCCGTCGAGTCGCCGGCAGATCTCGCGCACGACGTCGTCGCTGCCCGGCTCCAACCGTTCACCGGCCGCCGCGACGCGATCGTGGAAGAGCTGGATCGCGTCGTTCTCCCGCAGCGGCGGCACGGGCAGGACGTGCTCGCCGAGCACGTGCAGCGAGGTCCGGCTCGTGACGAGCATCGTCACGGTGGGAGCCTGCGCCAGGAGGCGGGCGACCATCGGCGCAGCAGGCGCCAGATGCTCGAAGTTGTCCAGGAACAGCAGCAGCTCGTGCTCGCGCAGGTAGGCGATGACGTCGTCCAGTGACGTTCCTCGCAACCCGAAGACGGCTGCGATCGCGGCCGGGACGAGCTCGGGATCGGCGACGGGCGCGAGCGGGACGAGCTGGGCGCCGTCGCGGCGCTCTGGCGCCACCGCGGCGGCCAGCTCGAGCGCGAGCCGGCTCTTGCCGGTGCCGCCTGGTCCGGTGAGCGTGACGAGCCGCACGTCGGTCCGGGCGAGAAGACGGTGCGCCTCGTCGAGCTCGCGGGTGCGACCGACGAGGGCGTTGGCCGGCACCGGGATGTTCGAGACTCCGAGCGATCGGAGCGGCGGGAACTCGACGTCGTCGAGCTGGTAGAGATGCTCCGGCTGCTCGAGGTCCTTCAGCCGGTGGTCGCCGAGGTCGCGGACTCGAAGGCCGGGCACGAGGTCGCGAGTGCTCGCCGACAGAACGACCTGTCCGCCGTGTGCGGCTGCGCAGATCCGGGCCGCGCGGTGGACGTCGATGCCGACGTAACCCTCGACGCCGACCTCCGGCTCCCCGGTGTGGACGCCGATCCGGACCCGACCGGGCCAGCCTGCCGCCTCGAGCTCGGCCTGCGCGTCGCCGGCGGCCGCGAGCGCCGCCGCGGCGCGCTCGAACGCGATCAGGAACGAATCGCCCTGGGTGTCGACCTCGCGACCGCCGTGCCGCTCGAAGGCCTCTGCGCAGGATGCGCCGGTGCGACGCGAGCGCCTCGGCATAGGCGGGACCGAGCCTGCGCAAGAGCTCGGTCGAGCCCTCCACGTCGGTGAAGAGCAGCGTGACGGTGCCGGCCGGCAGGGCGTCCGAGGCGGCTGGCTCGCCACGTTCGCCACGTGCGGCCATGCCTCGAGTGTACGACTGCGCGCTCGATTCGACTAGCCAGGCGCCGTCTACACTGATCTGCCGTGTTCGACACGCTCTCAGACAAGCTCCAGGCCACGCTCGGCGACCTGCGCGGCAAGGGCCGCCTCGACGAGGAGACGATCTCGAAGGCGATGCGCGAGATCCGCCTCGCGCTGCTCGAGGCCGACGTCAACTTCGGCGTCGTGAAGCAGTTCGTCGCCGGTGTGCGCGAGCGGGCGACCGGCCAGGACGTGCTGAAGAGCCTCACGCCGGGCCAGCAGGTCGTGAAGATCGTGCACGAGGAGCTGACGAGCCTGATGGGCACCGGCGACTCGCGGCTCGCATTCGGCAAGCCGCCGACGGTGATCCTGCTCGCAGGGCTCCAGGGGGCCGGCAAGACCACCGCGTCGGCGAAGCTCGCATTGCTCCTGCGCAAGGACGGCAAGAAGCCGGCGCTCGTCGCGGCGGATCTCCAGCGCCCGGCCGCGATCGACCAGCTGGAGCAGCTCGGCCGGCAGATCCAGATTCCGGTCTACCGCAAGGACACGCAGGATCCCGTCGAGGTCGTGAAGTACGGGATCCAGGCCGCGCAGACGGCCGGCCAGGACGTGATCATCCTCGACACCGCCGGCCGGCTGCACGTCGACGAGGCGCTGATGGACGAGCTGGCGCGCGTGCGGGACGCCGCGAAGCCGACGAACGTGCTGCTCGTGCTCGATGCGATGACCGGCCAGGAGGCCGTCAACGTCGCCGAGTCGTTCTTCGAGCGGATCGCCTTCGACGGCGTCGTCCTCACGAAGCTCGACGGCGACGCGCGCGGTGGCGCCGCGCTCTCCGTGAAGGCCGTCACGGGCAAGCCGATCAAGCTCGTCTCCGTCGGCGAGAAGCTCGACCAGCTCGAGTACTTCCATCCCGACCGGATGGCCTCACGGATCCTCGGCATGGGCGACGTGCTCACGCTGATCGAAAAGGCCGAGGCCGCGGTCGAGGAGGACGAGCAGGAGGCGATGGAGGCGCGCATGCGCGCGGGTCAGTTCAGCTTCGACGACTTCCTCGCGGCGCAGAAGATGCTGAAGAAGATGGGGCCGCTGCAGGGCGTGCTGAAGATGATCCCCGGTCTCGGCAACCAGCTGAAGGACGTCGACATCGACGAGCGGCAGCTGGCGCGCGTGGAGGCGATCGTGCTCTCGATGACGCCGCAGGAGCGACGGATGCCGCACCTGATCAACGGCTCGCGCCGCGTGCGCATCGCGGCGGGCAGCGGGCAGACGATCCAGGACGTCAACAAGTTGCTCACCGCGCGCAAGCAGATGGAGAAGATGATGAAGCAGATGGGGAAGGGAAAAATGCCTACACTTCCCGGCCAGCTAACCAAGACAGGCAGGAGATAGCGAAGTGGCAGTACGGATGAGGCTGACGCGAGTCGGCTCGAAGAAGAACCCGATCTACCGCGTGGTCGTTGCCGACTCGCGCTCCCCGCGCGACGGCAAGTTCATCGAGATCATCGGCCGCTACAACCCGCAGACCGATCCGTCGACGATCGAGCTCGACGACGCCAAGGTGCAGGAGTGGATCGGCAAGGGCGCGCAGCCCTCGGATGCGGTCGCGAAGCTGATCAAGGCTTCGGCCAAGAGCGAGGGGTAAGTGCCCGAGCTGCTGTATGGCTGAACTGCTGGCATGGCTCGCCCGCGGCCTCGTCGACGATCCCGACTCCGTGCGCGTCGAGGAGATCGAGCGCGAGGACGCGACGGTGCTCCAGCTCTACGTCGCTGAGGCCGATCGCGGCAAGGTGATCGGCCGCGCCGGCCGGATCGCGCGCGCGCTCCGCACGGTGGTGCGGGCCAGTGCGTCGCGCGAGCGCCGGCGGGTCGTGCTCGAAATCGTCGAGTGAGCGAGGCCGAGCTCGTGACAGTCGGACGCGTGGGCAGGCCGCACGGCGTCGACGGGTCGTTCTTCGTCGACGGCGCGAGCGAGGCGGACGAGCGCTTCGCCGTCGGAGCGACGTTGCACGTGGAGGCGGCCCCGGCGAAGGTCGTCGTCTCGAAGCGCGGATCGGGCGGGCGGCGGGTGCTCAAGCTCGATCGGGTGGTGACGCGCGGCGCCACGCTCGCCGTGCCGCGGGAGGAGCTGCCGGCGCCGGACGACGACACCTTCTACGTCTTCCAGCTCGTCGGCCTCGACGTCGTCGAGGAGGGAGGGCGGGCGCTCGGCGCCGTCGTCGAGGTGCACAACGGCCCCGCGAACGACGCGCTGGAGCTCGAGTCCGGATTGCTGCTCCCGCTCGTCGACGCGTGCGTCGTCGAGGTCGACCTCGAGGCACGCCGCGTCCTCGTCAACCGCGGCTTCGCCGACGACGGCTAACCTGGCCCGGTGCCTCCTCAGGGAATGTCCACCGCGCCCCTGCCGGCTGCAAAGCTGCGCCTGGCGTCGTCCTCGGTCGCATCCATACCAGCCGGTATGGACGCTCCCTGCGTCCTAGCCACGCGCGCTTTTCGCTCGGCAGGGACACGGCAACATCCCCTGAAGAGGCACTAGCCGCATGCGCCTCGACATCTTCACTCAGATTCCCCACGCGTTCGCGTGGCTCACGGAGCAGCGTCCGCTGTCCGGGATCCTCGGTCGGGAGCTCGAGCTCCGCCTCTTCAACTACCGCGACACGACGCCGCTGCGCTCCGGCCAGGTCGACGACGAGCCGTACGGCGGCGGCGCCGGCATGGTGCTGCGGGTCGACGTCGTCGCGGCGGCGCTCGAGGCTGCCTACGGCGACACACCGTCTCAGAGAGTGGTCGCGCTGACGCCGCAGGGCCGTCAGCTCACGCAGGCGGTCGTCGAGGAGCTCGCCGCCGAGCCGCACCTGACGCTTCTCTCCTCGCGCTTCGAGGGCTTCGACGAGCGGATCGTGCGGCACCTCTGCTCGGATGCGATCTCGATCGGCCCCTACGTCCTCTCCGGCGGCGAGCTGCCCGCGATGGTGCTGCTCGACGCCGTCGCGCGAAGACTCCCGGGAGCCCTGGCCGAGGGCTCCGGCGAGCACGAGAGCTTCTCAGTCGAGCTCGACGGCGGGCTCGAGTACCCCCACTACACCCGCCCTGCGGAGTTCCGCGGCTGGCCCGTGCCCGAGATCCTGCTGTCGGGCGACCACGGCCGCGTCGCGGCCTGGCGGCGCGAGCAGAGCCGCGGGCGGACCGTCGCATCGTGAGCGATTTCTATGCCACGCTCGGGGTGCGACGCGACGCCTCGCGCGAGCAGATCGACGAGGCCTTCCGGCTGGCGTCGGGTGACACGTGGGACGAGCAGCGCCTGCGCGAGCTGCAGGTCGCCTACGGAACACTCGCCGACCCGGACCGCCGCGCCCAGTACGACCGCTGGGTCGAGCGCGAGAGCGAGCCCAGGCTCCCGGGCTACGCCGAGCCCGCTCCCCGCGACGACGGGAACCGTCCGCGGGAGCATCACTCGCGCAACCCGGTCGACCGGCTCACGCGCGGCCTGCCGCACGGCTGGCGGGTCACGATCGACTGGGTGGTCACGATCGCGGGCGCGATCGCGATCGTCCTCGCGATCAAGGCCTGGGTCGTGAACCCGTACCGGATCCCGTCCTCGTCGATGGAGCCGACGCTGCACTGCGCCGCTCCTGCCGACGGCTGCGAGGAGAGCTTCTCCGACCGCGTGCTCGCCAACCGGTTCATCTACCACTTCACCGAGCCGGAGCGGGGCGACATCGTCGTCTTCGAGACGCCGCTCGCAGCACAGCAGCAGTGCGGCGCCGGTGGCACGTTCGTGAAGCGGCTGATCGGCCTGCCCGGCGAGCGCGTCGAGCTGCGACCCGAGCAGGGCCTGAACTTCGTCTACATCGACGGCAAGAAGCTCGAGGAGCCGTACATCGCCCGCAACCGGCGCGACCAGCGCGGGGCGGAGTCGTTCACCGTTCCCGAGGGGCAGTACTTCATGATGGGCGACAACCGGTCGAAGTCGTGCGACTCGCGCGAGTGGGGAAGCGTGCCGCGCGAGAACCTGATCGGCAAGGTCTTCGCCACCTACTGGCCGCCCAACCGCATCTCGATTCGCTAGCATTGGCTCCCGGCCGCAGGCCGACCCTTCCTATGAGCACGATCATCGACAGCATCGAGCAGCGCCAGCTGCGCCCCGACCTGCCGCGCTTCAAGGCGGGCGACACCGTGCGCGTGCACTTCCAGGTGATCGAGGGCACGCGCCGCCGGCTGCAGGTCTTCGAGGGCATCGTGATCAAGCGTCAGGGGTCGGGGATGCGCGAGACCTTCACGGTGCGCAAGCAGTCCTTCGGCGTCGGCGTGGAGCGAACGTTCCCGCTGCACTCGCCGAAGATCGAGAAGATCGAGGTCGCCGCGATCGGCGACGTCAACCGCGCCAAGCTCTACTACCTGCGCGGCAAGGTTGGCAAGAAGGCGCGCGTGCGCGAGCTGCGGCAGGCTCCCGGCGCGAAGGCGCAGGCCGTCCAGGCTGCCCCAGCGCCAGAGGCTCAGGCACACGAAGCTCAGGCGGAGGCAGACGCGCCCGAGCCCGAGGCGGTGGAGCCCGTTGAGGTGCCCGCCGAGGCGGTTGTGGCGCCCACGCCCGTGCCGGCCGACGAGAAGTCCTAGATCAGAGACCCTTTCGTGACGAAGTCGGCGCGAATCGCGCCGAGGCCGTCGCTAAGCTCGACCCGTGGCGCGTAGCAGCGGGCAGAGGCTCCTCTCGTACGACCGGAAGCAGGGCGTGCGTTACGTCGCGGGGGCGGACGAAGCTGGGCGGGGGTCGCTGGCCGGGCCGCTCGTCGTCGCAGGCGTTCTGCTCGACTACGACCGTCTGCGCGAGCACCGGGTGCGACCGCTCGCGTCGCTGAACGACTCGAAGCAGGTCGCACCGGAAGCCCGCGAGGAACTGTTTCGCGCGATCGTGGGCTGCGCCGCTCGCATCAGCGTCAGGATCATCCCTGCCGGCGAGATCGACCGCCGCGGCCTGCACAAGTCGAATCTCTGGGGTCTCCGCTCGGTGCTCGGCGAGCTCGCTCCCCCGGTCGCGAGCGAGGTAGCGTGCCTCGTCGACGGGTTCCGGCTCGGCCCCCGCGCGCCCGAGCATCGTGCCGTCGTCGACGGCGACACGAAGAGCGCCGCGATTGCGGCTGCGTCGATCGTCGCGAAGGTGACGCGCGATCGCGTCATGCGCCGGCTCGACGCGCTCTACCCGCGCTACGGCTTCGCGTCGCACGTTGGCTACATCACGCCCGGGCACTCGGCCGCGGTTCGCGCGCACGGGCCAAGCGACCAGCATCGCCGTTCGTTCCAGGCGCTGTGTTATGCCGCCCAACCCGGATGAACGCCGCGCCGCGCGTCACTACAGGCTGCGCGGCTACCGCATCCTCGGCACGAACGTCTGGGCCGGCGGCAACGAGCTCGACCTGATCGTGCGCCGGGGGCGGAGGCTCGTCTTCTGCGAGGTGAAGGGCAAGAGCGGCAGCGGCTTCGGCGATCCGCTCGAGATGATCGGTCCCGAGAAGCTGCGGCGAATCCGGCGCGCGGCGGAGACGTGGCTCGGCGCTCATCCCGAGTTCCGGGAGCTCGATGCGCGCTTCGAGGCGATCGGGGTGAGGGAGGGCCGACTCGCGCGAGTTCCCCTAGACCCGGGTGAGAATTATTAGGTCCGACTTAACATCCCCGCAACTCCGCTGTGGACACGGAAGCTAGACTGTGAGCGGTCGGAAGGCACTATCCCCGAACGGGGGCGCTCGTCAGGACGGCTTCGGCCCGGGCGCGCCGGCCGGCGATCGAGACAGATCGCCGGCGGGAGAAACTTCCGGCTGAACCCAGAAACCATTTCTTCGTTTCAGCCGGAAAGGAACACCGACACCATCATGTCGATCAAGCGCACCAGATTCGCAACCCAGGCCCGAACGTGGGCGATCATCGCCGGCCTCGCCGCCCTCTTCGTCGGGATCGGCGGGCTCATCGGGGGCTCCAGCGGGATCATCCTGTTCGCAGGCATCGCGGTGATCTTCAACCTCGTGATGTTCTGGTTCTCGGACAAGCTCGCGCTCAAGGCCAGCAAGGCTCGCCCAGTCGAGCAGAGCGAGGCGCCCGAGCTCTATCGCGAGATCGAAGAGCTGGCCGGCAAGGCCGGCGTGCCGATGCCGCGCGTCTACCTGATCCCCTCGGAGCAGCCGAACGCGTTTGCGACCGGCCGCAGCCCGAAAAAGGCGGTCGTGGCCGTCACCGAGGGCCTGCTACGGCACCTCCCGCGCGAGCAGGTTCGCGGCGTGATCGCGCACGAGCTGGCGCACATCGCCAACCGCGACATCCTCGTGATGACGATCGCGGCGATGATCGGTGCCGCGATCGCTGCGATCGCGAACATCCTCCAGTTCCAGATGATCTTCGGCGGCGGGGACGACGAGGACTCGGGCCCGCTAGGGATCGTCGGCGCGCTCGTGGCGATCATCGTCGCCCCGCTTGCGGCAATGATCCTCCAGCTCGCCGTCTCGCGTCAGCGTGAGTACCTCGCCGACGCCAGCGCCGCGCAGTACCTCGGTGAAGGTCGCCCGCTCGCCGAGGCGCTCGGCACGCTCGAGCGCGGGGTGGAGGCGGTGCCGATGAACGTCAATCCGGCCACCGAGTCGCTCTACATCGCGAACCCGCTCAGCAAGCGCGGCTTCTCGTCGCTCTTCTCGACGCACCCGCCGATGGCGGAGCGCATCCGCCGCCTCCGCGAGCTCGACGCCGCGAACGGGATCCACTACTAGGCGTGGTCAAGGCCGGGCTCTGGCGGCGGGTCAAGCGGGCCCTCGGGCTCGCGCCGCCGCCGGAACCGCCTCCCACGCCACCCGACGGGGAACCGGCGCTCGTCCCGTCGGGCCAGCGGCGGCCGCTCGGCAGCAGCCTGGCCTAGGACTCGAGCTCCCGCCGTTGAAGTCAGCGCGGTGGCGGCGACGCAGGAGGCGCTTTACCGAGAGCTCGACCTCGAGCTCTCGTGGTCCGAGCAGCAGCTGCCTGAGCGGGAGCGGACGAAGCACGTCCACCGCCTCCATCCGTATCTCGGCAAGTTCGTGCCGCAGCTCGTGGAGGCGCTGCTTCGTCGGTACGTGGAGCCGGGCGGCCGTGTGCTCGACCCGTTCGCCGGGTCCGGAACGACTCTCGTGCAAGCGCTCGAGTCCGGCTACGACGCCGTCGGCGTCGACGTGGCCGCCTTCAACGCGTTACTTGTCGGCGTCAAGACGCGCAGCTACGACCTCGACCTGCTCGAGCGCGAGATCAGCGGCGCGCACCTGGCGCTCGGACGCTCGAGCGAGAAGCCGCGAGGCTACGTTCGGGACTGGTTCGCCGCGGAGGCCGCCGCCGAGTTGCTGCACTTCCGGTCGCACGTCGCCGAGGCCGAGCACGCAGACGTGCTGCGCGTCGTGCTCGCGCGCGCCGCGCGCTCCGCGAGGTTGACGACGCACTTCGATCTCGACTTCCCGCGCGCGCCGCAGCTCGACGAATATTGGTGTCACAAACACCGCCGCATGTGCCGTCCGGTCGGAACCGCCAACAAGTTCATCTCCCGGTACCTCCTCGACACGCTCGCGAGGCTGCGCGCGTTCGCCGGGGTGCGCGACCCGCGCCGTGCCGCCGTCGTCCTGCACGGCGACGCGCGGGAGCTCGAGCTCGGCGGACCCTACGACGGCGTCGTCACGTCGCCGCCGTATCCGGGGCTGATCGACTACCACGAGCAGCACCGCTACGCCTACGAGCTGCTCGGGCTCGACGACCGGCGCGAGCGCGAGGTCGGAGCGGCCGCGGCGGGCACGAGTCGGGCCGCAATCGCGTCCTACGTCGAGGGCATAGCGTCGGTGCTCGCCCGCGTCCGGGAATCGCTGCGACCGCGCGCAGCGGTCTGCATCGTCGTCAACGACCGGCGCGATCTCTATCCCGAGATCCTCGAACGAGCGGGCCTGCGGCTCGAGGATCGCCTCGAGCGCCACGTCAATCGCCGAACCGGGCGCCGCGCCGGGGAGTACTACGAGTCGATTCTGATCGCGCGTGCCTGATCGCCCGAGCGTGACGCTCTAGGCACGGAACCGGCACAGACGCGTACGGACTTCCCGCGTAGCGTCGAAGTGTGCTCGCGCGCACCGTCACCCACGCTCTGGTCGGGCTCGAGCCGCGCCGGGTCGAGGTCGAGGCTCACCTCGAGCGGGGCGTTCCCGGCTTCGCGATCGTCGGTCTCGCCGACCGCGCGTGCTCCGAGGCCAAGCATCGGGTTCGCAGCGGCATCTCCTCGGCGCAGCTCGAGTGGCCGCTCGACCGGCGGATCACCGTCAATCTCGCGCCTGCGGGCCTGCGCAAGGAAGGATCGGGCTTCGACCTCTCGATCGCGCTCTCGGTGCTGGCCGCTTCCCGCCAGCTTCCGAACGAGCGGCTCGAGGTGCACGCCGCGGTCGGCGAGCTCGCGCTCGACGGACGCATCCGTCCGGTTCGAGGTGCGTTCGCCGTTGCCGAGGGCGCGCGCCGGTCCGGTTTCGACCTGATCCTCTGCGCGCCGGAGTCGGCGCCCGAAGCGGCGCTCGCCGGCGTCGACCCTGTTCCTGTGCGTCACCTGGCCGAAGCCGTCGCCTATCTCCGCGGGGAGCTGCGACCGCCTCCCGTCGAGCCGCCCGAAGAGGCGGAAGGGCCGGCGGTTCCCGACCTCGCCGACGTGCGCGGCCAGGAGCGGGCACGCCGGGCGCTCGAGCTTGCGGCAGCGGGCGGGCACAACCTCCTGCTCGCCGGCCCGCCGGGAACGGGGAAGACGATGCTCGGCCGCCGACTGCCGGGAATTCTGCCACCGTTGGCACCGCTCGAGGCGCTCGAGGTAACGCGGATCCACTCCGTCGCAGGACTGCTTCCCCCGGAGCGCCCGCTCGTGACACGCCCACCCTTCCGCGCTCCGCACCACAGCGCTTCGACGGCTGCGATCGTCGGCGGTGGTCCCGGGCCGAGACCGGGCGAGGCGAGCCTCGCTCACCGAGGCGTGCTGCTCCTGGACGAGCTGCCGGAGTTCCAGCGGCCCGCGCTCGAGGCGCTGCGGCAACCGCTCGAGGACGGCTTGATCGCGATCTCGCGGGCAGCGGGGCAGGCGATCTTCCCGGCTCGCTTCCAGCTCGTCGGGACGATGAACCTCTGTCCGTGTGCCGGCCGCGGCGACCCGGCGGCGGAGTGCTCGTGCTCCGCACAGCGCCTCGCTTCGTTCCGCGACAAGCTCTCGCGCGCGTTGCTCGACCGCTTCGACCTTATCGTGACCGTGCCGCGCCCCCGCGCAGAGGAGCTGGCCGCAGCTCCCGCTGAAGGCTCCGAGCCGGTGCGCGTGCGGGTCGTGGTGGCCCGCGAGCGGCTGCGCGCCGAGCTGCCGCGACGCACGAAACCGGCGGACGAGCTCCTCGACCGCGCTGTCGAACGGCTGCCGCTCTCGGCGCGCGGGCGCGCCCGCGTTGCCCGCGTCGCACGAACCGCCGCCGCTCTCGCGGGCTCCGAGTCGGTCGAGCAGGAGCACGTCGCGGAGGCGCTTGCCTATCGCTCGCCCAAGGAGCTGGCCGCATGAGCGAGCTCGCGCTCGCCACCTTCGCTGCCGCGACCGACGCGCACGTGGTCCAGGAGCCGCGGACCGTGCGGTTCGCGCGCTTCCGGGAGACGTTCGACGAGCCGGCCGAGCGCGAGCGGCTCCGGGCCGCAGGGATCCGCTTCCTCGGTCGCTCCGAGGCCGGCTTTCCGCCCCTGCTCGGGGCGATCCACGATCCGCCGCCCGGCCTCTTCCTGCGCGGTGACGTCGATCCGGAGCTGCTCACGCGGCCCGCCATGGCGGTCGTCGGCGCACGAGCGTGCTCGGCCTACGGCCGCCAGGTGGCGCGTCGGCTCGGGCGCGAGCTCGCCGCGGCGGGCCTCGTCGTCGTCAGCGGAATGGCGCGCGGTGTGGACGCCGAAGCCCATCGCGGCGCCCTCGAGGCGGGGGGCGCGACCGTTGCGGTGCTCGGCTGCGGCGTCGACCGCGACTATCCCGCAGCGCACGCGACGCTCGCGCGCGAGATCGCCGAGCGCGGGCTCGTCGTGTCCGAGTACGGCCCCGGCGTCGAGCCGGCGCCCTGGCGCTTTCCGGCGCGCAACCGCATCATTGCCGGGCTCTGCGCGGCCACCACGGTCGTCGAGGCTCGCGAGCGAAGCGGCGCGCTTGATCACGGCCGACTTCGCGCTGGAGGAGGGCCGCGAGGTGCTCGCGGTCCCGGGTGAGATCACCGCCGCGCTCTCGGCCGGGTCGAACGCGCTGCTGCGGCTCGGCGCGACCCCGCTCACGTGCTACGAGGACGCGCTGGAGAGCTACGGCATCGTGCGCGTCGAGCAGCCGGTACCGCAGCTCGAGCCGCGGGCTGCTGCGGTGCTGGAGTGCGTTCGGGCAGCTGCGACCGGCGCCGACGAGCTGGCCCGTGCCACCACGCTCGGAGCCGCCGAGCTCGCCGTCGTGATCACGGAGCTCGAGCTTGCCGGGCTCGTGTCGGTCGAGGAAGGGCTCGTTCGTGCGACGGGATAGCATCTCGCGGTGGCCGATTCGTACTGGCTCGCGGAGCCCGCCCCGCCGCTGCTCTCACCTGCGCTCGACGGGTCGCCGGACGTCGAGATCGTCGGCGGCGGCGTCACCGGCTGCTCGTGCGCGCTCGCCCTGCGACGGGCGGGCCTGCGGGTGCGTCTGAACGACGCGCGGACGATCGCGGGCGGCGCCAGCGGGCGGAACGGCGGGTTCGCGCTGCGTGGCGGGGCGATGTCCTACCACAGCGCGCGCGAGTGGCTCGGGGCCGACACGGCAGCCGAGTACTGGCGGCTCACCGAGACCTACGTCGATCGAATGGGCGAGCTGGGCGGCGACGCCTTCCGCCGAACCGGCAGCCTCCGCCTGGCGGGTGAGGACGAGCGCGACGAGCTGCGAGCCGAGTACGAGGCTCTGCGCGAGGACGGGTTCGCTGCCGAATGGCGCGACGAGCTTCCGGTGCCGCTGGCCGGCCGTTTTCCCGGCGCCCTCTTTCATCCCGACGACGCCGTGCTCCAGCCCGCGCGGCTCGTGCGACGGCTCGCCGGCGCTGCGGCCTTGGCCGGCGTCGAGATCCGGGAGCACCACCGAGTGGCAAGCCTCGAAGAGCTGGAGGCACCGACGATCGTCGTCGCCACGGACGGCTACCCGAGCGGTCTGCTCGGCGAGCTCGAAGGCTTGATCATCCCGACGCGCGGACAGATGATCGCGACGGAGCCGCTCCCCGAGCGCCTGTTTCCGTTGCCGCACTACGGACGTCACGGCCTCGACTACTGGCACCAGAACGAGGAGGGCCGCCTGCTCGTGGGCGGCTTTCGCGACGTCGACATGGATGCGGAGTTCACGGCGTCCGAGGACACCACCGACCGAATCCAGGACGCGCTCGAGCGTTTCGTCGAGGAGCTGCTCGGCCGGCGGCCGGCGGTCACGCACCGCTGGGCGGGCGTGTTCGGGCTCGTCCCCGACCTGATGCCGGTTGTCGGTCGCGTGCCGGGCCGGGCCGGTCTCTGGCTGGCGGGCGGCTACTCGGGCCACGGCAACGTGCTCGGGCTGATGTGCGGCGAGCTCGTGGCGAACGCGATCACGGGCGACGAGCATCCGCTGCTCGAGGCGATGGCGCCCTCGCGTCTGCTCGCCTAGAGCTCGAGCCGAATCAGGTCGAGGTCGTCCGCGCGCGCGAGCGCCGCCCGCGCGATCGCGAGATCCTGGATCGCGAGGCCGGTCGAGTCGAACACGGTGATCTCCTCCGCGCTGCCGCGACCCGGGGCGGAGCCCGTGAGGACGTCGCCCAGCACCGTCACGTCCCGTCGCTCGAGCACTCCGGCCTCGACCGCCGCAGCCAGCTCGCCACCGTGGCTCGCCTGCTCCCAGTCGTCGCAGAAGACGCGCGTGCGCGCCAGCTCGCCCGGCGCGATCTCGGCCTTGCCGGGGCCGTCGGCGCCCATCAGGCTGACGTGCTGGCCGCGGCGAAGCGAGCCCTCGGCCAGCAGGATCTCCTTGCCCGGCGTCACCGTGACGAGCAGGTCGGCGGCCAGCGCCTGCTCCAGCGATTCGGCGATCTCCGCCCCGAGCTCCGCGGCAGCCGCCTCCGCCCGGGCGCCGTCGACGTCCCAAAGGGCTACGCGACGGCCGAGCGCGACGAAGGTTCGCGCAGCGGCCATCCCGTTCACGCCGGCGCCGACGACCGCGACTGTCTCTGCATCGGAGCGGCCGAGAGTCACTGCCGCGAGCACTGCTGCCGCCCCGGTGCGCAGCGCAGTCACCACGCCCGCCTCGAGCAGCGCCACAACGACACCCGTCTCCGCGTCCGAGAGCACCACGAGCCCGCTCACCGTCGGCAAGCCGCGCGCCGGGTTACCGGGAAACGACGTCACCCACTTCAGGAGCGCGTGGCCGCCGCCGAGTGCGGGCATGGCACGAAAGTCGCCCGCCGGATAGTTCGTGACGTACAGCTTCGGCTGCATCGTCCACTCGCCGCGCGCGTGGGCGACGAACCCGTCGCGCACCGCGTCGTACGCCACCTCGGGCGGCACCGCCGCCTCGACGTCCTGGGCCCGGAAGAACGGAACCGACAACGCTAGAGCGCCTTGAGGGCGGCCGCGACCTCTTCGAGCGCCTTCTTCGCGTCGGCGAACAGCATCGACGTCTTCGGCTCGTAGAAGAGCGGGTTGTCGATGCCCGCGAATCCCGGGCTGAGTGACCGCTTGACGACGACGACGCTTCCGGCACGATCGACCTCGATGATCGGCATGCCGTAGATCGGGCTGCCCGGGTCGGTGCGCGCGGCCGGGTTGACGACGTCGTTCGCGCCGAGGATGACGACGACGTCAGTCTGCGGCAGCTCGGGGTTGATCTCGTCCATCTCCTTCAGCTGGTCGTACGGCACGTTCGCCTCGGCCAGCAGCACGTTCATGTGCCCGGGCATGCGACCGGCCACGGGATGGATGCCGTAGAGGACTTCGACGCCCTTCGCCTCGAGCAACTCGGCGAGTGCCCGGACGTCGTGCTGGGCCTGCGCGACGGCGAGCCCGTAGCCGGGCACGAAGACGACCTTGCGTGCGTAGCCGAGCATGATCGCCAAGTCCTCGGCGGTCGTCGAGCGCACCGTGCGGCCGTCGTCGTCGGCCGCACCTGCCGGCCCCGCCTGGACGGAGCCGAACGCGCCGAACAGCACATTCCCGATCGAGCGGTTCATCGCGCGGCCCATCAGCAGCGTCAGCAGCGTGCCCGAGGCGCCGACGAGCGCACCCGCCACGATCAGCACGTTGTTGTGCAGGAGGAAGCCGGCGGCCGAGGCGGCAAGCCCCGTGAAGGCGTTCAGGAGCGAGATCACGACGGGCATGTCCGCGCCGCCGATGGGGAGCACGAAGAGGACGCCGAAGACGAGCGCGGCCACGATCAGCGCCACCACGAGCGCGTCCGACTCGGCGCCGGCGACGATCGCGCCGCCGATCGCGACGGCCGCCAGCAGGATCGCGCCGTTCACGAATTGCTGCCCTGCGTAGACGATCGGGCGGCCGCTCAACAACTCCTGCAGCTTGCCGAAGGCGATCAGCGAGCCCGCGAACGAGATGCTGCCGATCAGGGCCGAGAGGAGGATCGCGATCGACTCCTCGCCGTCCAGCCCCTCGGGCGCGAGGTTGTGGAACTCTGCGAGTGCGATCAGCGCGACGGCTCCACCGCCGACCCCGTTGAACAGGGCCACCATCTGCGGCATCGCCGTCATCTTCACCGAGCGCGCGCCGACGACGCCGACGACCGCGCCGATTGCCATCGCGACCGCGATCCAGAGGTAGTTCTCGAGACCGTCCTGGGCGAGCGTGACCGCGATCGCGAGCGCCATTCCGGCCGCGCCGAGCAGGTTCCCCTGGCGCGCCCGCTTGGGCGAGGAGAGAAAGCGGAGAGCGAGGATGAAGGTCACGATCGTGACCAGGTACAGCAGATCCGTGGTCGTCCTGCTCACGCGTCCGGCTTCCGCGGCCCTCGCTGCTTGAACATCTCGAGCATCCGGTCCGTCACGACGAAGCCGCCGACCACGTTCGCCGTCCCGAGAACCACGGCGCAGAAGCCGACCACCAGTGTGAGGGTGTCACCGTCGCTCCGCCCGGCGACGAGGATCGCCCCGACGAGGACGATCCCGTGCAGCGCGTTCGTCCCCGACATCAACGGCGTGTGCAGCATCGTCGGCACCTTCGAGATCACCTCGACGCCGAGGAAGATCGACAGCACGAGGATCGTCAGCTCGATCGCCAGGGTCGGTTCCACTACGCGTCCAATACCCTGGTTGCCTCCGGCCGCGCCACGCAGGCGCCGCGCGTGATCTCGTCGTCGAAGTCGAGCTCCGGCTCGCCGTCCGGTGCCAGATGCTGCAGCAGCGACGTGACGTTCCGTGCGTAGAGCTGGCTTGCGTGGTAGGGCATCGTCGCGGCGAGGTTGGTGGTGCCGATGATCGTGACGCCCTCGCGCACGACCTCCCGGCCGGGCTCGGTCAGCTCGCAGTTGCCGCCCGCCTCCGCGGCCAGATCGACGATCACCGAGCCGAGTCGCATGGAGGCGACGGCAGCGGCGGGGATCAGCCGCGGTGCGGGCCGCCCGGGAATCAGCGCCGTCGTGATCACGACGTCCATCTCCGCGATCCGCTCGGAAAGCGCGGCTCCCTGCTCGGCCTGCTGCTCGGCCGTCAGCTCGACGGCGTACCCGCCGGAGGTCTCCTCGCCGCGAACGCCGAGGTCGAGAAACGTGGCGCCGAGGCTCTCGACCTGCTCGCGCACGACGGGGCGGGTGTCGAACGCCGAGACGACGGCTCCGAGACGACGTGCGGTCGCAATCGCCTGGAGCCCCGCCACGCCGGCGCCGAGCACGAGCACCTTCGCCGGTGCGACCGTGCCGGCGGCGGTCATCAGCAGCGGAAACAGGCGGGGCAGCCGGTCGGCGGCCAGAACGGCGGCCTTGTAGCCCGCCACGGTGCTCTGCGAGGAGAGCGCGTCCATCGACTGGGCGCGAGTGATCCGCGGGATCGACTCCATCGCGAAAGCGACGACTCCGCGCTCCTGCAACCGACGGATGCCGTCCGGGTCGGTCAGCGGCGCGAGAAAGCCGATCAGGATCGTGCCGGGCGCGAGGGCATCGACCTCGTCGATCGACGGGGGCGCGACGCGCACGACCGCTCCCGCGTCGCGAAACAGCTCGTCGCCGGCGGCGAGCGAAGCCCCGGTGGCCTCGTACTCTGCGTCCGTGAAGCCCGCCGCAACGCCCGCACCCGGCTCCACCACCAGCCGAAAGCCCTCGCCCAGGCGCCGGACGGCCTCGGGGACGAGCGCCACGCGACGCTCGTTCGGCGCCGTCTCTCTAGGAATCGCCAGCTTCACGAGATCCGCAACTCTACGAGACCCGTCCGGACGGTCAGCAGGGAACCGGCTCTCCCTCTGGAACCTCGGCTCTGTGTCCCTTCTCACCAGCTTCTCGGCTGCGCTGGAGGCCCGAGATCCGTACCTGCGCGGTCACTCGACGCGTGTGACCGCCTTCGCCGAGGCGCTCGCACGGATGCTGGGCTGGCGCCGCTGGGAGCTCGAGGCTCTACGGCTCGGTGGCTCACTGCACGATGTCGGCAAGATCGCCGTCGACGTGCGGATCCTGCGCAAGCCCGGCCCGCTGACCACCGAGGAGCTCGCGCACATTCGCAGGCACCCGGTCGCCGGGGCGCGCTTGATCGAAGGCGTCGTCGACCTGGAGCCCGCGCTGCCCTACGTGCTGCACCACCACGAGCGCTGGGACGGCACCGGCTACCCGGAAAGAAGGGCTGCCGAGGAGATTCCGGTCGAGGCTCGCCTCCTGGGGGTCGCCGACGCCTTCGACGCGATGACATCGCACAGGCCGTATCGCCCCGCGCTCACGGTCGACTGCGCCCTGGCCGAGGTCGAGCGCTGCGCCGGCACGCAGTTCGACCCCGAGCTCGCACGCGCCTTCGTGGACGGCTGGGAGCGCGGCGAGATCGGCTCGTCGGCGCTCGCGCACGCCCACGCGAATCCTCACTAAAGCTTGACATTTGCTGGTTTCGCTCAGCGGCCGCATCGCCGACGGGCGGGCGTCCGGTCGGGTTCGCGTGGATGACGACTACGGCGGATTCCTGAAGTGCGTCACGCCGGATCTACGCTGGAGCGCAGCCGAGAGTTAGAGCGAAGCCCAGACCTCGAGCTTCGAGCGGGTGCGCCGGATCACCTCGTCGGTGAACTCCCGTGAGCCCGCGTGGCCGCCGAGATCGGCGGTCTTGATCCCTTCGGACACCGCTTCGAGACACGATTCGCGGATCGCGCGGCCGGCCGTCACGAGCTCCTCGCCGGCATGGGAGAGCAGTGCCGCTCCCGCGAGGATCATCGCCATCGGGTTCGCGACGTCCTTGCCGAAGAGCGCCGGAGCCGTTCCGTGCGCGGCCTCCGCCATCAGCGCATCCGGGACGTAGTCGTCGTCGAAGGCGACGAGCAGCGACTCGGAGCCGGCGATCGACCCGAAGAGCGGCAGGACGAGGTCGGAGAGGATGTCGCCGTCACGGTTGAGCGTCGGGATCACGAGCGGCGCGCCCGCGCTCGCGATCAGGAGCGCGAAGGTCGCGTCGATCAGCTGGGGCTCGTAGGGCACGTCCGGATGACGCTTGGCTGCGGCGTCCATCTCCTCCTTGAGCATGCCCTCGTAGGTCGGGCTGACCGTGTACTTCGGCCCGCCGAAGACTTTCGCGGCCATCCGCTCCGCCTGCCGAAAGGCAAACTCGGCGACTGCGCGACAGATGCGGCGCTCGATCCGCTCGGTGCGGAACGCCACCTCGTCCTCGCCCTCGCCCTCACGCCATTCCTTGGCTCCGTAGGCGTCGCCGACGGCCATGCGGACGACGGAGATCGGCGCGTGCACGCCGCCGAGCGGGACGACCCCGGGAATGCGACGACCCGTCCGGACGATCACCTTGCCGCCGATCTCCTCGCGCAGGATCCGATTCGGCGAGCCGATGTCGCCCCGGCCCTCGGGCGTCACCGTCGCGGCCTTCAGACCCAGACCCGACTCGCGGATCGCGACGGCTGCCTCGTGCACGATCGCGTTCTGCGTCTCGCGCCGCTTGGCGAGCGAGAGGTCGAAGCGGGGAAACGAGAGCTCGACCCCGATCGTCTCGGGAGCGAGCACCCGGAGCGCTTCCTCCAGCAGTTCCTGGCCGGTTTCGTCCCCCTCGAGCACGACGATCGTCTGCGCGTCCATCGGCGGCGGATTCTACTCGGGACGTTCCGGGCAGACCCTGCTCATGGCGCGCAAGGGTGGCTGGCGCCGTGCGGGGTCGAAGGGGCGCTTTCGCTACCTCGACGCGCGCGGCAACCGGATCGAGGACGAAGCGAAGCTCGAGCGCATCGAGGGGCTCGTGATCCCGCCTGCGTGGAAGGAGGTCTGGATCTCGCCCAATGCGCGCGCGAAGCTCCAGGCGACCGGCGTCGACGCGGCCGGCCGGCGCCAGTACCTCTATCACCCGGACTTTCGCGCCCGTCAGGAACAGGCGAAGTTCGACAGCCTCGTGCGCTTCGCCGAGAAGCTCCCCGAGCTGCGGCTCGCGATGGGCGAGCACATGAGCCTCGAGCCCTACGACCGCGATCGTGTCTGTGCGGTCGCGGTGCGGTTGATCAACCTCGCCTGGTTCCGGGTCGGCTCCGACCGCTATGCGAAGACCTCGCGCACCTACGGTGTCACGACGCTCTACAAGAAGCACGTCTCGGTGCGCGGGAACAAGGTCGCATTCGCGTTCCGCGGCAAGCACAAGGTGCTGGTCCGGACGACGCTCGTCGACAGCGAGCTCGCGAGCGCCATCAGAGATCTGCTCGAGCTCCCCGGCGGCGGTCGCCTCTTCCGCTACGAGAATACGGACGGCGTCTGCGCGCTCACCGGCTCCGTGCTCAACTCGTACATCCAGGAGCACATGGGCGAGAACTTCTCGGCGAAGGACTTTCGGACCTGGGGCGGAACGCTCCTCGCTGCGATCGCGCTCGCGGAGCGCGATCTGCCCGAGTCGGACGCCGAAGCGAAGCGACGAATCGCCGCCGTGATGCGTGCGGTCGGCGAGCGGCTCGGAAATACTCCCGCGGTTGCGCGCTCCTCCTACGTCAGCCCAGCCGTCATCGAGCAGTATCTGGACGGACGAACGATCGACGACTTTCGTCCGCGGCATTTACGCGTCGTCCGCGCCCGCGATACCGGCCTCGATCCCGAGGAGCAGGCGCTCGCCAGCCTGCTCAGGTCGTGGCGAATCAGGAGGTCAAGAGCAGCGGCATGATTTCCTCCGCGTTTGCGTGTATCGTCACGCTCGTCTTTTTGGCGCGATTAGGAGGAAGCACATGGCTCGCAAGACGGTACTCGTATCCGACATCTCCGGCGCGGAGATCGCGGACGGGAAGGGCGCAACGATCCGGATCACGTTCCACGATGCGCGCAAGGGCGTGCGGGAGCTCGACGTGACGGACGCCGAGGCGGAGCGGATGGGTGGTCGCCAGGTTGCGCGTCGCGGCCGCAGGCCGAAGTCGGCAACCGCGTAGCCCAGCGGGACGGGCGAAGCGGGCCGCCACTTTCCCGCTCTTTCCGGGCTTCCTCGCTTACGAGTAAGAAAGGCGTCAGAGGCCGAGACTAGGATGAGCCCATGGCTCTTGCGCTCGTCGTCGGCCCGGCGAAGGCCGGCAAGATCGCCCGTCTCCTGGCCGGTTACCTGGAGGCGATCCAGCACGATCCCGTCCTGATCGTGCCGAACGCAGCGGACGTCGAGCGCGTCCAGCGCGATCTGTTGCGCCGCACCGGCGCCCTCCTCGGCGGCTCGATCGGCACCTTCGACGACCTCTTCCGCGAGCTCGCCCACGGCGGCGGCGACGCGCGTCCGGTGGCCGGTGATGCCCAACGGGCACTCGTCGTTCGCCGCGCGCTCGCGCGCACGTCGCTGAACGGCCTGGGTCGCTCTGCGCGCTTCGGCGGCTTCGCCGACGCCCTCCTCGGTGTGCTCGGAGAGCTCGAGGCCGGCCTGCTCGAGCCTGCTCAGCTCGAATCGGGCCGGCTCGACTCCGGCCGGCTCGACTCCGGCCGGCTCGACGGGGACCTCGGCCGCCTCTATGCCGCGTACCGGGAGGAGCTCGACGAGCTCGGTCTCTGGGATCGCGACCTGCTGCGCCGGCGCGCGGTCGAGCGGCTCGGGTCGGAGCTCGAAGCGTGGAACGGCCGTCCCGTCTATGCCTACGGGTTCGAGGATCTCACCGGTGCCGAGTGGGGCCTGCTCGAGGCGCTCTCCGGCCGCGCCGAAGTGACCGTGTCGTTGCCGTACGAGCCTGCGCGGCCGGCGTTCGCGTCGCTCGGACGGACGGTCGACGATCTCGGCGCGCTCGCAGCCGGCAGGATCGAGGAGCTCCCGGCACGCGCCGCCTACGACGGCCACGCGGCGCTCGACTGGCTCGAGCGGCATCTCTTCGACGACGAACCGCCGCCGGGGCCCGAGCTCGAAGGCGCGATCCGCTTCTTCGAGGGCGCAGGAGCGCGCGGTGCGCTCGAGCTCACCGCCGAAGAGATCCTCGCGCTCGCCGCGTCCGGCACTGCCCTCGAGGAGATCGCCCTCGTCGTGCCCGCTCTCGAGCGCTGGCGCGCACCGGTCGAGACGGTCTTCGGCACGCTCGGCATCCCCGTCGCGGTCGAGGGCCGCGTACGCCTCGGTCAGACTCCGTTCGGCCAGGCGCTGCTCGCCCTGCTGCGCTTCGCCTGGCAGAACGGTGATCGGGGCGACCTCTACGGCTACCTGCGCTCGCCCTTCTCCGGCTTCGCCCGGATGAACGTCGACTTCCTCGAGGGCCGGCTCCGCGGCCGCGCCGTCACGGAGGGCGACGTGGTGGAGGAAGAGACCGTGCGGCTCCGGGACGGCCAGCCTCTGCCCGTGCTCGAGGCCCTGCGTAGCGCGACCGGGCCGGTGACGGCCGTGCGCTCGCTCGCAGCGGCGATGCTCCGCTCGGCGCACGGCCTCGAGTCGCCGCCCGTCGGGGAGCCGACGCTGCCCGACCTGCGCGCACACGATGCGGTCGTACGGCTGCTCGACGAGCTGGACGGCTGGATCGTTCTCGGCGGGGAGCTCACGACCGACGACGTCGTGACGGCGCTCGAGCGCACCGACGTCCGGCTTGCGCGCGTAGGCGAGCGAGGACGCGTCGCCGTGCTCGACCTCGCTCGTGCCCGCACTCGTCGTTTCGAGGCTGTCTTCGTGCTCGGCCTCGAGGAGGGCAGCCTGCCGCGGCGGGGGCTGGCGTCCCCGTTCCTCGACGACGAGGCGCGCGGCGAGCTCGACGGCCGCGCCCGCTCGCGGCTGACGCGCCCCGACCCGGTTGCGCGCGACCGCTACCTCTTCTACACGGCCTGCACCCGGGCGACGCGGCGGCTGACGCTCGTGCGCGAGGCCGCGAGCGACGAGGGCAGCCCTCGCGAGCCCAGTCCTTTCTGGGACGAGGTGAAGGCGCTCTTCGACGGCGAGGACGTTGCGCGCTGGACGCGGCGGCGGCCGCTCTCGCAGCTGACGTGGGAGCTCGAGCAGGCGCCGACCGAGCGCGAGCGGCTGCGTGCGCTCGCCCTGCTCGCCGCCAGTGATCCGAGCGCCGCCGAGGGAATCGCGGCGGCGAACGGCTGGGAGCGCCGGCTCGACCGTGCGCGACAGGCATTCGTCCGGCCGACGAAGCTCGTCCACCCGCGCGCGCTGGCCGAGCTGGCCTCGCGCAGCACGTTCAACGTCACCGAGCTCGAGCGCTTCGCGGACTGCTCCTCGGCCTGGTTCTTCGAGCGTCTGATCGATCCGCGGCAGATCGACCGCCAAGTCGACGCGATGCTGCGAGGGTCGGTCGCGCACACGACGCTGCACCGCTTCTACGCGGGCCTGCCGAGGGCGATCGGCAGCGACCGCGTCGACGCCGACCGGCTCGACGACGCTCTCGCCCTGCTCGGCGAGTGCCTGGAGGGGGCGATCGGCGGCGTGAAGATGGAGATGACCGAGCTCGAGCGGCGTGAGCTCGAGCAGAGCCTGCGCCGCGACCTCGAGCAGTTCGTGCGCGACGAGGCGGCCTCGGACGTGCCGCTCGTCCCACGCCGGTTCGAGGTCGGCTTCGGCTCGGAGCGCTCGGCGCCCGAGCTCCAGCGCGGCCTCGACCTCGGGAACGGGATCGCCCTCTCCGGCAAGATCGACCGCATCGACGTCGACCCCGGCAGCGCCCGCGGGATCGTGCAGGACTACAAGTCGGGACGCACGGGCCACTCTGCCGTCGAGATCGAGAAGGAGCTCCGCCTGCAGATCCCGCTCTACATGCTCGTCCTGCGGGATCTCGTCGGGATCGAGCCGCTCGGCGGTCTGTACCGCCCGCTCGCCGGCGAGCGCAAGCCGCGCGGGCTGCTGCGGCTCGAGGCGAAGGACGACGGCGTCCCGGGCTTCGCGAAGAACGACTACCTCGACGAGGAGTCCTTCTGGGGTCAGGTGGAGGGCGCGCGCGAGCTGGCGCGCGGCCTCGCCGAGCGGATCCAGTCCGGTGACGTGGTGCACGACCCCAAGGGCGGCGACTGCCCCGCCTGGTGCGACCTCTGGCGGATGTGCCGGATCAGGCGCGCATGAGCGGCGGCGTAGGCTCGACGGAGCCGCTCGAAGGAGCGGATTTGCCGGCTTTGCCGGCGCCGGAGCGGGGAAACGCTCCGAACGAGCAGCAGGCGGCCGCGATCGCCGCGCGCGGGCAAGTGTTCGTGTCGGCAGGAGCCGGCACCGGCAAGACGACGGTGCTGGTCGAGCGCTTCGTGCAGGCGGTCTGCGACGAGGGCCTCGACGTCGAGTCGCTGCTCGTGATCACCTACACCGAGCGTGCGGCCGGCGAGCTGCGCGGCCGGATCCGGGCACGGCTGAACGAGCTCGGGCGGCACGATCTCGCCCGGTCGCTCGACGGCGCCTGGATCTCCACCATCCACGGCTTCTGCCTGCGGCTGCTGAAGTCGCATCCGTTCGAGGCCGGGCTCGATCCGCGCTTCCGGATCCTCGACGACAGCCAGGGACGCGTCGTCCGCGGCGAGGCGTTCGCGGCGGCGCTGACCGACTTCTGCTCGGGCGAGCAGCCGGAGCGGCTCCAGCTGCTCGCGACCTACGGTGCCGCCGGGCTGCGCCGGATGCTGACGAGCGTGTACGAGACGCTGCGCTCGGCCGGTCGCGAGCTCGAGCTGGCGCTCGGCGGCCAACCGGGGCTCGAGGCGCGACTCGCCGAGCTCGCGGAGGCAGCCCGTTGCCTGGCGGACGACCTCGACGCGACGCCGGCGGCGCGGGCTGCGGCGGGCGAGGCGATGGCGCTGCCGTCGGCGCCGCAGCTCCCGGAGCGCCTGCTCGACCTCAGCGGCCTGCGGGCGCGCGGGGAGCGCGCGGCGAGCTACGAGGAGGCGCGCAAGGCCGTCGAGCAGGCCGCGCTCGACGAGCTCGCGCTCCGCGACCGCGAGCTCCTCCAGCAGCTGCTCCAGCGCTTCGCCGAGGCGTACGCGGTCGCCAAGGACGCCGAGTCCGCACTCGACTTCGAGGACCTTCAGCTCCGGGCGCGCGACCTCCTGCGCGACCACGACGAGCTGCGCGAGCGCGAGCAGCTCCGCTTCCGCGCGCTCATGGTCGACGAGTTCCAGGACACGAACCGCCTTCAGTGCGACGTCGTCGACCTGCTCACAGGTCCCGGCACGGACCGATTCTTCGTCGGCGACGAGTTCCAGTCGATCTACGGCTTCAGGCATGCGGACGTCGGTGTCTTCCGCGATCGTCGCGCGGCGGCGGACACGCTGCTGCCGCTGACACGCAACTACCGCTCGCGGCCCGAGGTGCTCCGTGTCGTCAACCATCTCTTCGGCGCCTCGTTCGGGGAGGAGTTCCAGCCGCTCGCAGCGTCGGGCGAGTTCCCCGATCCCGTCTTCGGCACCCCGGTGGAGCTGCTCGTCACCGACAAGTCGGCGTACGACGGAAGCGGCATCCACTGGCGGCGGGCCGAGGCCAAGCACGTGGCGCGGCGGGTGCGGGAGATCGTCGAAAGCGGGGCCGCGAGCGCGGGAGAGATCGTGCTGCTCTTCGCAGCGGGCACGGACGCCGAGTGGTACGAGGAGGAGCTGCGAGCGGCCGGCCTGCCGACCTACCGTGCGACGGGGCGCGGCTACTTCGGTCAGCAGCAGGTCGTCGATCTGCTCGCCTACCTGCGCCTCCTGCACAACCGCTACGACGACGACGCGCTCGTCAGCGTCCTCGCCTCGCCCTTCGTCGGAGTCTCGAACGACGCGCTGATGCTCGTGCGCCGGGCCGCGGGACGCCGGCCGATCTTCACCGGGATCGAGCGTGCGATTCCGTCGGATCTCGCCGACCGTGACCAACGGCTGCTGCGCGCGTTCCGGCAGCGCTTCGACCGACTGGCGGAGGCATCGTCGCGGCTCTCGCTCGAGCGGCTCTGCGAGCGCATCGTCGCCGATCACGACTACGACCTCGCCGTCCTCGCGCAGTGGGACGGCCGCCGGCGCTACGCGAACCTGCGCAAGCTCGCTCGCCTGGCGCGCTCGTACGAGGAGCTGCGCGGCCCCGACGTGGAGGGCTTCGTCCGCTTCGTCTCGGAGCAGGAGGCCGTGGGCGCCAGGGAGCTGGAGGCGGTCGCGGAGGAGGAGGGTGCCGACGCCGTGCGGCTGCTCACCATCCACGCCGCCAAGGGACTCGAGTTCAAGGTGGTCGTCGTGGCCGATGCGGGCCGGGACCGCGCAGCGCCGTCCGCCGACGAGATCCTGTGTCTCGCCGACGGTCGCTTCGGCTTCCGCGTGGCCGATCCGGCGACCGGTAAGCGCTACGGCGCGTTCGGCTACGACGAGGTGACCGAGCGGCGGCGCGAGGAGGACGAGGCCGAGCGGCTGCGGCTCTACTACGTCGCGATGACGCGCGCGATCGACCGCCTGATCGTCTCGGGCTCGATCGATCCGGCCCGCAAGGCCGACGAGAAGACGCCGATCGGCTGGGTGCTCGGCCGGCTCGACTGCGCGGACGAGCTCGTCTCCGGCGACGGCCCGCTGGAGCTGGAGCGCGACGGCGCGCGCGTGCTCGTCCGGCTCGACCGGGGCGCGTCGAAGCCCGTCGAGGCCGCCACCGTCGAGGTCCCCGAGCTCGTGTCGGAGAACGGCCAGCTCGCGCTCTTCTCGCCGGACGGAGCGCCGCCGCTGCCACCGCTGGCGCCGGCCCTCGCGCCGATCGCGGCGCTGCCGGAGCCGCCGCTCCACGACGTCAGGCGCCTCTCTTACTCCGCCCTGGCGCTCTTCGAGCGCTGCTCGTACCGCTACTACGCCGAGCGGGTCGCCGGGATGCGCCCCGCCGACGGGAACGGCACGATTCCCGGCCGGAGCGGGCTCGCGGCGACGGAGGTCGGCGACGCCGTGCACCGGCTGCTCGAGCTCGTCGACCTGGCCGACCCGCGCCCGCCCGACGTCGAGCAGGTCCGCACCTGGTATCCAGGGGTCACCGACGAGGAGTTGCGCCGGATCGGAGGCTTCGTCGTCACCTACTGCGAGTCCGAGCTCGCGCGACGGGTCGCGGCGCTACCCGGAGCACGGCCCGAGCGGCCGTTCGCCTTCGAGCACGACGGTGTGCTGCTGCACGGGCGCCTGGACGTCCTCCAGCAGGAGGGCACCCGTGCTTTCGTGCTCGACTACAAGACGAACTCGCTCGCCGAAGGGACGCCGCAGGAGATCGTCGACGCGGACTACCGGCTGCAGCGGCTCGTCTACGCGCTCGCCTGCTTCCGCGGCGGCGCGGACGAGGTCGAGGTCGTCTACCACTTCCTCGAGCGGGAGGATGCGGTCGTGTCCCGCTCGTTCGGCCGGGCCGAGCTGCCGGAGCTCGAGACGCAGCTGTCGGAGGCGATCGCGCAGATCCGGCTCGGCGAGTTCCGGCCGACGCCGAGCGAGTTCACGTGCGCCGGTTGTCCGGCGCTCGACGTCGTCTGCGCAGGTCCGCGGCTGCGCGGCGGGTCGCCGAGCCGGCCGCACCTCGCCGCGGCACCGGGCTAGTGCGCGTCGCCGCGCTCCACGACGTCCACGGCAACCTGCCCGCGCTCGAGGCGGTGCTCGCCGAGGTCGCCTCGCTCGACGTCGACCGGATCGTGTGCGGCGGCGACGTCGTCGCAGGACCGTTCCCGCGCGAGTCGCTCGAGCTCCTGCTGCGCCACGAAGCGCTCTTCCTGCGGGGCAACGCCGATCGGAAGTTGAGCGACTGGGTGGCCGCGCAGCTCGACCCGCTGGCTCGTGACTTCCTCGCCGGGCTGCCGACGACGGTCACAGTCGACGGCGTCCTCTACTGCCACGGGTCGCCGCGCAGCGACGAAGAGACCCTGACGCGTGTCTCGCCCGACGAGAGGGTGCGCGCGGCGCTCGTGGGCGTGACCGAGCCCGTCGTCGTCGGCGGTCACACGCACGTGCAGTACGAGCGCGAGGTCGACGGCGGCCGCCTCGCGAACGCGGGCAGCGTGGGGATGCCGTACGAAGGGCGGCAAGGCGCGTTCTGGGCGCTCGTCGAGGACGGGGCGGTCGAGCTGCGGCGGACGGTCTACCCGATCGACGCGGCGGTCGCACTCATCCGCGCGAGCGGCTACCCCGACGCCGAGGAGCTCTGCGGCTGGCTCCTGGAGCCTCCCGACCCGGACGAGACCTCGACGTACTTCGAGAGCATCGCCTAGTGGCTCCGAGCTACGTCGGCGAGGCGCGACGGCGCGTCGGGCCGAAGCGCGAGCGGATCCGGCCGATCGTCGAGCGACTCGCAGTCGAGCACGCGGACGCCCGCATCGCCCTGCGCTTCCGCAGCGACTTCGAGCTGCTCGTCTCGGTGATGCTCTCGGCCCAGACGACGGACGTGAACGTGAACCGCGTCACCGAGCGGCTCTTCGAGAAGTACCGGCGGCCGGAGGACTATCTCGCGGTGCCGCAGGAGGAGCTCGAGCGCGACATCTACCAGACGGGGTTCTTCCGCCAGAAGGCCAAGGCGCTGCGGGGAACGGCCCAGATGCTGCTGGAGGAATTCGACGGCGTGGTGCCCCGCACGCTCGACGAGCTGCTGCGGCTGCCCGGTGTGGCGCGGAAGACCGCGAACGTTGTCGCGGCGGAGCTCGGGAGCCCGCAGGGCGTCGTCGTCGACACGCACGTGCGGAGGCTCTCGCAGCGGCTCGGGCTGACGAAGCAGGAGGATCCGGTGCGGATCGAGCGAGATCTCGTCAAGCTCGTGCCGCGGGCCGACTGGGGACGCTTCCCGCATCTTCTGATCTGGCACGGGCGCCGCGTCTGCATCGCGCGGCGCCCGTCGCTGCCAGGAGTGCGTGTTGACCGACCTCTGCCCGGCGAGCCGGGCCGTGCCGGTCGCGAGCGTCAGAAGTCCGTGAAGAGCAGATGGTTGTTCGCGCTCTGAGCGCCGGTGACGATGCCCTTCGTCGTCAGCGTGTAGAGCCCGTCGCGAACCTGCTGCGGCGCGGCAGCGGGCGAGCCCTGGAGGTACAGCGCGGCGGCGCCCGCGACGTGCGGTGACGCCATCGACGTGCCACTCATCGTCGCCGTTCCCGAGTCCGTGAGGAACGAAGCGGATGTGATGTTCGAGCCGGGCGCGAAGAAGTCCACGCACGGGCCGAAGTCGCTGTAGTCCGCACGCGCGTCGGTGCTCGTCGTCGCGCCGACGGTGATCGCGGCCGGAAGGCCGGAGGGTGATCCGGTGCACGCATCCTCGGTCTCGTTGCCCGCCGCGACCGCGTACGTGACGCCGTCCGCGATCGAGTTGCCGACCGCCTGCTCGAGCGCGACCGACTTGCCGCCGCCGAGGCTCATGTTCGCCACCGCCGGCTGGCCGGGCTGGTGGTTGCCTGTGACCCAGTCGACTCCGGCGATCACACCGGAGTTGAGCCCCGTGCCGGCGCAGGTGAGCACGCGGACGGCGACGAGGCGCACGCTCTTGGCGACGCCGTGGATCGAGCCTCCGATCGTGCCGGCGACGTGCGTGCCATGACCGTGGCAGTCGTCGGAGGTGACGCCGACGGGCGTCGTCGTGTCGACGCCGTGGACTGCGCGGCCGCCGAACTGCGAGTGCGTCTTGCGGATGCCGGTGTCGATCACGTAGGCCGTCACTCCTGCGCCGGTCGCGGTGTACGTGAAGGTGGTGGAGAGGGGCAGAGCAGGCTGGTCGATGCGGTCCAGGCCCCAGGTCGCGCCTGTCTGCGTTGTGGTGGCGCGCACGGTCGCGTCGCGCTCGACGTAGGCGACGCGCGAGTCCGCTCGCAGGTCTCCGAGCGCGGAGGCCGGCACGAGGGCGGAGTAGCCCTCGAGGGCGTGTCGGTAGACGAAGCCGACGTCGAGCCCGAAGCGCCGTGCGTGCTCGGTTGCGACGGCGGCCGGGTTCGCGCCACTCTCGAGGACGACGACGTAGCCCGCCGGCGCTGCAGCCGGCTCGGCCGTCGCGGTCGGGACGAGCGCGAGCACGAGGAGGAGGAGGACGGCCAAGAGGCGTGTCAAGAGGGGCTCCTTGATCGGATTGGCGCCGCAGACCACGCCCTCGTACCCACGCCCGCGATCTTTACTCCTTCAAAACGACAAAGAATCGCCGCGCGCTCGAGAGTTCGGCGCGAAAACGGAGCTATAGTGCGGCATGCGCCAGTCCTGGACGGACTTTCTCAGCGGCCCAACGTCCGGGCACGGCGTGCAGATCTACTCCGACGTCGACGAGCTTGCCGACTCCGTGGCGGCGTACGTCGCAGCTGGATTCGCCATCGGCGAGCCGGCGGTCGTCGTCGCCACGCCGGAACATCTTCGGGCCTTCCGCGAGCGGCTCGGAGCAGCGGGGTGGGATGCGCGAGCAGTCGAAGACACGGGGTTGTTTACGGCCGCCGACGCCGAAGCCACGCTTGCGCAGATCATGGAAGGCGACCTGCCCTCGGAGGCCCGGTTCGAACGAGTCGTCGGCGAGATCCTGGATCGGCTCGGCCGGCAGCGCGCGGGGCGCGAGCCGCGGGTGTTCGGCGAGATGGTCGACGTGCTCTGCCATCGCGGCTTGACCGACGCCGCGATCAGGCTCGAGGAGATCTGGGCCCGCGCCGCGCAGACCCGGCGTTTCTCGCTCCTCTGCGGATACCGGCTGGACGTCTTCGACCGCGAGTTGCAGACGACGACGCT
>CAVTJQ010000019.1:0-6346 GCA_963734975.1 uncultured Gaiellaceae bacterium | reverse complement strand
GGTGGCGAAGTAGCCGAGCGTCACCGTCGGACCGGCGCGTACACCTCGATCTCGTGCCAGGAAACCCACTCCGAGCTGCCGTTTCCCCTCGCCGTCGCGATCCGGAGCCAGCGGATGCCCCGCCACGGTCGCGTGGGCTGCAGGATGACTTCTTGGCCGGCTGACGTTGGGCCCTTGACCGTCCGGAGCAGCTTGTAGGCGCCACGGGTCTCCTTGCCCTTGCCAAGAACGAGATGTGTGACTCCGGCTGGCTGCGGGCCGGTGACGAGCCTGATCTTGCCAATGTCCGTCGTCTCCAAGAGGTCGACTTCGATCCAGCCGGGCGGCCACCCGCCGCTGTTCCAGAAGTCGTCCGGTCGCCCGTCGACGGCGCGCTCCGGCGGATCGGGGATTCCGACTCCCGACGCCCGCACGGGACGCCACGCGGCGAGGTTTCTGTCCAGCCGTCGGCGCTCTAGTGAACGCCAACCGTCTCCCGGCTCGAGCAGACCCGTGTCGGTGTCGGCACCGCCGTCGACCGAATCAGGCGTCCCGTCGCGGGCGTCGATCCGGTCGGCGCCGAGGCCACCCAGGAGCCGGTCTGGGCCCTGACCGCCCGCGACCCAATCGTTGCCGCCTCCGCCGCGAAGGACGTCCGCTCCGTCGAGCCCGATCACCGTGTCGTTGCCGTCAAGCCCACAGATGACGTCGCCGGTCGGCGTGCCGACGAGGATGTCGGCGCCGGCCGTTCCCCAAAGCGTGCAGCCGCTCGGCGCCGGCGGCAGCGGCTGCCACGCGGGCGACCGACCCGCAACCAGGCGGTCGAGCACCGATCCGTCCCGGTCGGCGACGAAGACGATGGAGTCCTTCACGAACAGAAAGCGGTTGCCGTCGGGTGACCATGTGATCGACGAGCCGTAGTCCACTGGCGCGATGAGACGGCTTGCCGTTCCGTTCGGGGCTCGGACGAATGCGTCGTCACCGGCCACGTACGTCAGCTCTCCACGCGGCGACCAGCTCGGTGCGGTTGCGAACGGCTCGACGGAGACAGCGAGAGCCTCCGTGTGCTTGTCGACGTCGAACGTCCAGATGCTCGACGGGCCGGTGGCTGTCCGGGTGAACGCGATCGTCCGGCCGTCCGGTGACCAAGCGGGCTCGGCGTCGTATGCCGCGCCGGTCGTCACGCGTACCGGCGGAGCTCCGCCGGCGACCGACACGAGCGCGATGTCTCCCCCGGCGGAGTAGGCGATGGTCCGGCCGTCCGGCGCCCAGGTGGGGTGGCTGTCGGTGGGACTGGAGGTGAGCCGGATTCGGTTCGACCAGCCGTGGGGGTCCATCACCGTGATCCCCTCGAGTCCGGGCCAGCGAACGGCAATGGCGAGGCGCGATCCGTCGGCCGACCACGCCGGCTCACCGTCGGAGCCGCCGAGCATGAGGCCCCAAACGCCGCTGCCGTCGGGGTTCATGGACGCCATCCCGTTGCTGTTTGCCGAGACGAAGACGATGCGGCCGTTGTTCGCCGCCGGCAGCGTCTGGTCCGCTCCGGACGCCGCGGGTAGCGCCAGGGCCAGCACGATGATGCAGCACACCTGGGCTCTCATAGATCCTCCTCGAGATCCAGCCAGACGCTACGCCCCGGATGTACATCTCTTGTATCCGACCTGTAAACATTCGTTCAAATCGGCACGAGGTCGTCGCGGGAGCGTCCGGCAGCACCGGGGTACACTTCGCCGCCGTGAAGCGCTACTTCGTCACCACCTTCGGCTGCCAGATGAACGCCCACGACTCGGAGCGGATCAAGGGCATGCTCGAGTCGCTCGGGCTCGGCGAGGCGGCCGCGCAGGAACAGGCAGACGTGCTCGTCTTCAACACGTGCACGATTCGCGAGAAGCCCGACACGAAGCTCGCCGCGTACCTCGGCGACGCCGGTGCGCGCAAGCGGCAGAATCCCGACCTCGTGGTCGCCGTCGGCGGCTGTTATGCCGAGGCCCAGCGCGAGCGGATCTTCGAGCTCTATCCGCAGGTGGACGTCGCGTTCGGGCCCGGCTCGATCCCGCACCTCGGCGACTGGATCGGGGCCGGCGGTGCGGCGCCCCGAGGTCGCTTCGGCACGCACGAGCACTTCGCCGGTGACCTGCCGAGGCATCGGGAGCGCTCGTTCCAGGCCTGGGTGCAGATCTCGATGGGCTGCAACTCCAAGTGCTCCTACTGCATCGTCCCGGCGGTACGTGGCCGGGAACAGAGCCGCCGCCCGGGGGAGGTCGTCGCCGAGGTGACGCAACTCGCCGCCGAGGGCGTGCGGGAGGTGACGCTCCTCGGTCAGAACGTGAACTCCTGGGGCCGCGACCTCGCACCGGAGCTGCGCACGGAGTTCGGCGAGCTGCTGCGCGCATGCGACGTCGTCGAAGGAATCGAGCGAATCCGCTTCACGAGCCCGCACCCGAAGGACTTCCGTGAACCGGTGATCGAGGCGATGGCCGACTGCGACGCCGTGTGCGAGCACATCCACCTGCCGCTCCAGTCCGGCTCGAGCCGGATCCTGAAGGCGATGCGCCGCACCTACGACCGCGAGCGCTATTTGAAGCTGGTCGCGAAGCTGCGCGACGCCATCCCCGACCTCGCCCTCGGCACGGACGTGATCGTCGGCTTCCCCGGCGAGACCGAGGCCGACTTCCGCGAGACGCTCGAGGTCGTGGAGCAGGTGCGCTACGACAGCGCGTTCACGTTCGTCTACTCGCCCCGACGCGGAACAGAGGCCGCCGACCTCCCCGACCAGGTGCCCGACGACGTGAAACGCGACCGGATCGAGCGGCTGGTCGAGGTCGTGCAGCGGATTGCGGCCGAGCGAAACGCCGAGCGCGTCGGCCACGTCGAGGAGGTGCTCGTGGAGGGCGCGAGCCGCACGGGGTCGAGCAGTACTGGCGAGCAGCTTCTGCGCGGACGCACCCGTCGGAATACCACCGTCGTCTTCACCGGATCCGCTCAGCCGGGCGAGCTCGTCGAGATCGAGATCGCCGGCGCGACCTCGACCACGCTCCGCGGCACTCAGCGCACGACTGTCGCGGCGTGAGAGTCCTCGTCACCGGCTCCTCGGGGCAGATCGGGACGAACCTGGCGCTGCGCCTGCTCGCCGACGGGCACGAGGTCTTCGGCGTCGACAAGCGCCAGAACACGTGGACGGACGACTTCCGCTACCTGCTCCAGGACCTGTCCGGGCACTACCCGGCCTACCCGGGCGGGATCGGCGGGGTCGAGTACCCCGAAGTCGACCTCGTCGTGCACCTGGCGGCGCACGCCAAGGTGCACCAGCTGGTCGCCCAGCCCCATCGCGCGCTCGAGAACGCGGTGATGACCTTCAACGTGCTCGAGTACTGCCGCCAGGCCCGGTTGCCGCTCGTCTTCTCGTCGACGCGCGAGGTGTACGGCGACGTGCACCGCTTCGAGGGCTACGGTGAGGACACCGCCGACTTCGCCTTCACGGAGAGCCCGTACTCGGCGTCGAAGATCGCGAGCGAAGCTTTCATCTACGCCTACGCGCGCTGCTACGGGCTCAAGTATCTCGCGTTTCGCTTCTCCAACGTCTACGGCCGGTTCGACAACGACCTGCACCGGATGTCGCGGGTGCTGCCGCTCTTCATCCACTCGATGACGCGCGACGAGCCGATCACCGTCTACGGCGGCGCGGACAAGGTGCTCGACTTCACCTACGTGGACGACTGCGTCGACGGGATCGTGCGCGGCATCGAGGCGCTGGGCGAAGGCCGCGTCGCCAACGAGACGATCAACCTCGCCTACGGCGAGGGAAACAGCCTCGTCCGTGCGGCCGAGCTGATTGCCGGCGAGCTCGGGGTCGAGCCGAAGATGACGATCGCGCCCTCGCTGCTCGGCGAGGTGACGCGGTACGTGGCCGACATCCGGAAGGCGCACGACCTGCTCGGCTGGACGCCGCAGGTGCCGCTCGACCAGGGAATCCCACGAGCCGTGCGGTGGTTCCGCGAGCACCGGGAGGCCCACCCCGGCGAGAACAGGCCGGTCGCCGACGAGGGCGACTCGATCGGCTGGAAGACCCTGGCCGCCGAGCCGACTTCGAGTACGCGAGCGGCAGCTTCGCAGGCAGCTCGATTGGGACGGGTGCGCGAACATCCGCGATCTCGGCGGACACCCGACCGAGGACGGCGGCACGACCGCCTTCGGCGCGGTCGTTCGCGCCGACAGCGTCCGGCGCCTGTCCGAGTCCGGCTGGGCCGAGCTCACGGACTACGGGATCACGACGATCGTCGATCTGCGCTTCCAGGACGAGCTGGAGGCGGATCCGCCGGTGGAAGTGCCGGTCGACGTCGTCCACGTGCCCGTGCTGCCCGATCCGGCGTCGTCGCACTGGGACGAGATCACGGCGATCTCCGAGGCGGCACCCGACGGAGCGGCGGGGACGACGGCCGTCTACCTCGAGTTTCTCGAGCGCTTCCCGGACGGCTTCGCGCAGGCCGTCGCGGCCGTCGCAGGCGCCGGCGAGGGCGGCGTCCTCGTCCATTGCATGGCCGGCAAGGATCGGACGGGCCTGGTGTCCGCGCTCCTCCTGCGGCTGACGGGCGTGCCCGTCGCCGATGTCGCCGCCGACTATGCGGTGAGCGAGCGCAACCTCGAGGCGTACAGCGGGCCATGGATCGCGGAGGCCCCGGATGAGCATGAACGGGAGCGGCGGCGCCGGATCGCAGCGACCCCGGCCGCCGCGATGACGGCCGTCCTGGCCGAGCTCGATCGCCGTGGCGGCGCAGCCGGCTACCTGCGCGACGCCGGTGTCTCCGACACGGAGCTCGAGCACGTCCGCACACGCCTGCTGGCGTGAGCGTCCTCGCGATCTTCGGGCCGACCGCCAGCGGGAAGAGCGCGGTCGCCGAGGCGATCGCCGCGCGCCTACCGGCCGAGCTCGTCTCGGCCGACTCGATGCAGGTCTACCGGGGGTTGCCGATCCTGACGAACCAGTCCGCCACTCCGGCGCGACTCGTCGGGATCTGGCCGCTCGATCACGAGGCCTCGGTCGGCGAGTTCGCCGGGCTCGCTCACACGGCGATCGACGAGATCGTCGCGGCCGGACGGCTCCCGATCGTCGTCGGCGGCACCGGCCTCTATCTCCGCGCGGCGCTCGCCGACCTACAGCTGCCACCACCTCCCGTGGAGGACGCGCGCGAGCGGTGGTCGGCGCTCTACGACGAGCACGGCGCCGCGGCGGCGCACTCCGAGCTCTCCTCCCGCGATCCTGCTGCCGCGGCTGCCGTCCACCCGAACGACCGGCGACGCGTTGTCCGCGCGCTCGAGCTGGCCGAGTCCGGCTCGTCGCTGCGCCCGGAGAGCGACCGGCTCTGGGACGGGGAAACGAGACATCCGACGGCGATCGTCGGGCTCGACGTGCCCAGGGCGCTCGTCGACGATCGGATCGAGGAGCGCACCGAGGCAATGCTCGCAGCCGGCGCGGCCGAGGAGGCCCGCGCCGCGCTCGCCGGCCCGCTCTCGTCGACTGCGCGGAAGGTGATCGGGCTGGAGGAGGCCGCGACGTTGCCTCGCGCGCAGGCGCTGGAGGCGATCGCCGCACGCACGCGACGCTATGCGGCCTACCAGCGCAAGTGGATGCGCCGGATTCCGGGCCTCGTTATGGTCGCCGCAGATCGACCGGCCGACGAGGTGGCGGATGCGATTCTCACAGATCTCATTTTCTAAATGGCACGCGCACGGCAACTCCTACCTCCTCGTCGAGCGGGCTGAGCTCGGCCGCCCGCTCGACGCGGAGCGCGCTCGCGTGCTCTGCGACGTCCGCTACGGCATCGGGGCGGACGGGGTGGTCGAGGTCCTGAGCGCCGACGGTGCGACCGCCGAGCTCGCGATCTGGAATCCCGACGGCTCGCTCGCCGAGTTCTCGGGGAACGGCACTCGGATCGCTGCGATGTGGCTCGGCCGGCAGACCGGGGCCGACGAGGTAGTCGTCGCCGTGGACGGCCGCTCGCATGCGGCGCGACTACGCGCCGACGGGCGGATCGAGATGGACGCCGGCACTGTGGAGGTGGGGGAGACCTTCACGCTCGAGCTCCCTGAGGAACGCGTCGAGCTGACCCCGGTCTCGGTCGGAAATCCGCACGCCGTCGTCCGGCGTCGCGAGGCGCTCCGCGACGATCTGCTGCGACTGGGCCCACTGATCGAGACGCATGACTGCTTTCCCGGCCGGACGAACGTCCAGCTCGTCAAGGTCGACGATCTGAATGCGGTGACGGCGCTCGTTTGGGAGCGCGGCGCCGGGGAGACGAGCGCATCGGGGTCGAGCGCAGTCGCCGTGGCGGGAGTGGCTGTCGTCAGCGGCTGGTGTGGGAGCCCTGTC
>CAVTJQ010000018.1:0-9600 GCA_963734975.1 uncultured Gaiellaceae bacterium | reverse complement strand
TGCGGCGGCTCGTGCCCGACCGAGGCTGGGACGCGCTCGTGGGCCGCGCCTACCCGAAGCCGTAGAGCCCGGGGAAGCGCTCGGCGAGCAGGCGGACGAGCAGCGCGGCCGGGAGCCCGACGACGTTCAGGTAGTCGCCCTCGATCCGCTCCACGAGCGCGGCGCCGCGGCCCTGGATCGCGTAGCCGCCCGCGCGACCGTCCCACTCTCTCTCGGCGAGGTTGGCGGCGAGGTCGCGCGGCGTGAGGGTGCGGATCGTGACCTGCGTCTGCTCGTGCTCGACGAGCTCCCAGCCGGGTGTGACGAGGCAGAGCCCGGAGACGACGACGTGCGTCCGACCCGAGAGCGTCTCGAGCATCCGCTCGGCGCCGGCCGCGTCGGCCGGCTTCCCGAAGACCTTCCCGTCGAGGACGACGGCGGTGTCGACCCCGAGCACCGGCCGGTCGCCCGCTGCCGCCGGGACGGAACGCGCCTTGCCGCGCGCGTGCTCGCGGACGAGGTCGACGGCGTCGGCGTCCGGCGGGTCGTGCTCCTCGTAGGCCGGCGCGATCACGTCGAACGGAATCCCGAGCTGCTCGAGGATCGCGCGCCGCTGCGGGCTCGTCGACGCGAGCAGGAGCGGCGGCGCGACGCTGATGCTCATGTCTTACGCGCCCGCCAGATCTCCTCCGCCGGCCAGCGGCGGCCCCAGTCGGCGGTCACGTAGCCGTAATGCTCGTGCGTCTCTGCCGTCGCCGGCGCCTGGATCTCGAGAAGTGCGTCGATCTCGAAGCCGTGCTCGCGGAGCACGCGGATCCACGTGCCGTGCGAGACGTGGAACTCGACTCCGCCGCCGGGCCACTCGAAGCGGTGCATGCCGAACTGCGTCTGGACGAGCTGCTCGCGCGCCGGCTCGTCGTCGTCGGAGCAGAGGATCACGAGCGTGCTGTTCAGCAGGAAGAGCAGCCAGCCGCCCGGACGCAGAAGCCGAGCGGCTTCGGGAATCCAGCGGTGAGGATCGACCCAGATGCTGGCGCCGTACTCGGAGACGACGAGATCGAAGGTCGCATCGGGAAGACCCGTCGAAGCAGCGTCGGCCTCGAGCAGCGGGAACTCCAGTCCGTGCTCGGCCTGGAGCTGGCGCGCGGTCTCGAGCTGCGCCGGCGTGACGTCGACCCCGACGGGGCGCGCGCCGCGGCGAGCGAGCCAGGCCGACACGTACGCGGTGCCGCAGCCCAGCTCGAGCACGTCCGCGCCGTCGAGGTCGATCCCGGCCAGCGCACCGAGCTCGGCCTCGGGCACGCTCCAGATTCCCCAGCTGATCTCCTCCTGCTCCCACGCCCGCCGCCCCTGCTCGTGCGTGTACTCCGCGTTCGTCTGCGTCCAGAGCTCGCGATTCCGCGCCGCCTCCGGGGTCAGCTCAGTCATGTCGTTACGAGACACGTCCGGGGCCAGCCCCTGGACGTGTCTGCGCCGGACACGTCCGGGGTTTGACCCCTGACATGTCCCGACGGGACGAGTGGCGTGACTGGATTCGACGCCGCATCGAGCGCGTACACCCGAGCGGGACACTTCCGGGCTCTGACCCCTGACATGTCCGAATCAGAGCAGACCGTCGGGGAAGAAGAGCTTGAGCTCTCTCTTCGCCGAGGCTTTCGAGTCGGAGCCGTGCACGATGTTCTCCGAGAGCTCGAGCGCGAAGTCGCCGCGGATCGTGCCCGGCGCGGAGTCGAGCGGGTTCGTGGCTCCCATCATCGTCCGCACCGTGCCGATCGCCGACTCGCCGCGCACGGCGAGCGCGAGCACCGGGCCCGAGGAGATGAACGAGACGAGGTCGCCGAAGAAGGGCTTGCTCTTGTGCTCGGCGTAGTGCTGCTGCGCCAGCGCGCGCGGGATCTTCAGCAGCCGCGCGCCGCGCAGCTCGAAGCCGCGGCGCTCGAGACGCGCGACGATCTCTCCGGCGAGCGCCCGGCGCATCCCGTCCGGCTTCACGAGCACGAGTGTGGTCTCCACGGCCATCGGCGGCGGAGTCTACTCGGAGCCGGCGGCTCGCTTGCGCGGTGGCTCGGTCCAGCTCTCGGAGATCGTCGTGTCGATCCCGGGCAGGTTGGGTGTCGAGACGGGGGTCGCGCAGTATGGACAGATCTGCCAGAGCGCCTCGAGCGGGTTCGCGCACGACGCGCAGGCCTGCTTCAGCCTGGTCGTGCAGACGGGACAGACGAGGAACGTGGACTCGACCTGCGCCCGGCAGACGGGGCAGTGCACGTCGCGCCGGATCAGCCGCTCCTCCATCGCCTTGATCTCGAGCTCGCGCTCGCGCACGTCGTCGATGTACTCGGGCGGTCGGAAGAAGAGATAGATGATCGGCCCGAGGAACGGCGGGACGAGCCCGAGCAGCGTCGCCATCGCGACGAGCCACGGATCCTCGACGCGACGCCTTGCGTCCTTGTACACCCAGTAGGCGGTCGCGAGCCAGAAGACGGCGACGAAGAAGATCGTCAGGTTGCGCATCAGCATCCACGCGCCGGAATCGAAGAAGTCGTTGACTCCTCCGAAGAGCTCGTCGCTGCCTTGCGCGGTGGTGGTCTGGGCGAAGATCACAGGAGCAACTTTCCCACGATATAGCCAACGGCGAACGCCGAGCCGGCGATCGCCGCCACGACCGCGGCGGCGAAGAGCAGGACGGACGTCCGTCCGCGCACATTCGCCACGTCAGGCTCCGTTCCTCGATAGGTCGGCCAGCAGGTAGAGCGAGCCCGTCACGAGCACGGGGCCGAGCTCTCTGGCTCGGGCGAGCGCCTGTTGCGGATCGGCGATCGCCTCCACGTCGGCAAAGTGCCTGCGCGCGAGCTCCGCGAGCTCGTCGGCCGGCAGCGCGCGGGCATTCGACGATTCCGTGGCGACGAAGCGGCCGCCGGCGCGCGCGAGCTCGGCGAGCATGGCGTCGGCGTCCTTGTCGGCGAGAATCGAGGCCAGCACGACACGGTCTCCCGGCGGCAGGCGCGCAGCGAGCCAGCGGGCGCCGTCCGCGTTGTGGGCGCCGTCCCAGAGCTCCGCGCCGCGCTGCTCGAGCCGCCCGGGAAGCGCGACCTCGAGCTCACGCTCGACGGGACGGCCGAGGAAGGCGGAGGCGGCCTCGCGTGCGCCGCCGATCACGACGTTGGGGCCGGCGAGCCGGGCGAACTCGCCGTCCGGCAACACCGCGATCGTCCCCTCCTGCACGACGGCGAGCTTCTCGGCCGCGATCGCCTCGCGGGTGTTACCGAGCACGTCGGTGTGGTCGAGCCCGACGTTCGTCAGCAACACGACGTGGCTGCGCAGGACGTTCGTCGCGTCGAGGCGGCCGCCGAGCCCGGCCTCGACGACGGCGACGTCGACCCCGCGCGTCGCGAACTCCGCGAAGGCAGCGGCGCACACGGTCTCGAACTGGGTCGCCCCCTGCGCCTCGGCCTCCGGGCGCACGCGCGCGATCGCCTGCTCGAAGTCCGCCTCCTCGCCGTCGACCGTGATCCGCTCGGCACATGTGTGCACATGGGGCGAGACGGTCGCTCCGACCGACGACCCCTCCGCGAGCAGCAACGCCTCGATCGTCCGCGTCGCGGTCGACTTGCCGTTCGTACCGACGACGTGGATCGCCGGATAGTCGAGCTGCGGGTCGCCGAGGCTCGCCAGCAGCGTCCGCATCCTCCCCAGGCCGAACTCTTCCGGCCACGGCGAGAGTGACTCGAACCAGGCCGTGTGCTCAGCCGGAGAGCGCATCGAGCTCACGCCGGTAGCGGGCGAGCTTCTCGCGCTCCGCCTCGACCACCTCGGGCTTTGCGTTCGAGACGAACTTCTCGTTGCCGAGCATCTTCTCGCCCCGCGCGATCTCGCTCTGCAAGCGCTCGATCTCCGCCGAGGCGTCGCCGTTGACACGCGTGTGCTCCGGCCGCACGACGAGCTCGAAGATGCGGCGCTCGTCGCCCTCGAGCCGGGCTACCACGCCGCTCCGACGGAACGTCGTCGCCGCGGCCTGAACGGCGTCGAGCGCGCCCGCGTCCTCGTCGGATCCTGCCTCCGGCCACGGCGACACGATCAACCTCGTCTCGCGGCCGGGCAGCGCAGTCCAGATTTCCTCCGTCACGTGCGGCATCACCGGGTGCAGCAGCTTGAGCAGCCGCTCGAGTGCGGCGAGCGCGGTCGCGCGCGCATCCTCGTCGCCCTCGTAGAGGCGCTGCTTGACAGCCTCGGCGTACCAATCGCAGAAATCGTCGAATGTGAGCCGATAAAGGTCGGCGACGAGATGGGAGAAGTCGAACGCGGCCAGATGCCGCTCGCACGCGATCTGCGTCGCCGAGAGCCGCGCCAGGATCCACCGCTCCTCGAGCGTCGACGGGCGCGCGTCGGGGGTCGAGCCCTCAGCTGCCCGGAGGATCAGCCGCGACACGTTCCAGAGCTTGTTCGCGAGCTTCCGCCCCTCCTCGATCGCGCGCTCGGAGAAGCTGACGTCCTGCGACGAGGCCATCTTCATCAGGCCGTAGCGCGTCGCGTCGGCCCCGTGCGCCTCGATCTGCGCAATCGGGTTCATGCCGGTGCCGAGGCTCTTCGACATCCGGCCGCCCGACGGGGCGTGCACGAGCGAGTGGATGACGACGTCGGTGAACGGCACGTCGCCCATCAGCTCGAGCCCGGCGAAGATCATCCGGTTCTCCCAGAGGCGGATGATGTCCCGCGCGGTCGTATTCATCGAGCCCGGGTAGAAGGCCTCGAGGTCGGGCGTCTCGTCGGGCCACCCGAGCGTCGCGAACGGCCAGAGCGCGGACGAGAACCACGTGTCGAGGACGTCGGTCGAGCGGACGAGCTCGGTCGAGCCGCACTCGCCACAGGCGTCCGGCGTGGTCTCGACGACGGTGGCGTGGCCTTCGGGACACTCCCAGAGCGGCAGCTGGTGGCCCCACCAGATCTGGCGCGAGATGTTCCAGTCGGGGGCGTTCTCGAGCGAGTCGATCGCGAAGCGGTGCTGCGACTCGGGGTGGAAGCGGACGCGGCCCGAGCGGAGCGCCTCGAGCGCAGGGCGCTTCAGCTCCTCCATCGAGCACCACCACTGCAGCGAGATCAGCGGCTCGATCCTCGTCTTGCAGCGGTCGCAGAGTGCGACCGTGTGTCGGTACGACTCGCGCTTCTCGAGCTGGTCGTGCTCCTTCAGCCAGGCGAGGACCCGCTCGTCTGCCTCGGCCTGGGTCAGTCCCGCGGACGCGCCCGCCTGCTCGTTCATCAGCCCGTCGGGGCCGATCACGGTCAGCTCCGGGAGGTCGTGAGCAAGGCCGATCTCGTAATCCATCGGATCGTGTCCGGGCGTGACCTTGAGCGCGCCGGTGCCGAAGCTCGGCTCGACGCGCTCGTCGGCGATCACGGGAACGCGCCGTCCGACGACGGGCACGACGACCTCGCGGCCGACGGCGTCGCGGTAGCGGTCGTCGTCGGGGTGCACGGCGACGGCGACGTCGCCGAGGATCGTCGCGGGCCGCGCGGTCGCGATCGTCATGTGCCCGTCCCCGTCCGCGAAGGGGTAGCGGACGTAGGTCAGCGCGTCGTCCACCTCCTCATGCGCGACCTCGAGGTCGGAGAGGGAGGTGCGGTGGAACGGGCACCAGTTGACGATCCGGTTCGCGCGGTAGATCCAGCCCTTGTCCCACAGGTGGACGAAGAAGCGCATGACGGCCCGGACGTACGCGTCGTCCATCGTGAAGCGCTCGCGGCGGTAGTCGAGCGACGCGCCGATCCGCCGGAACTGAACCATGATCTTGCCGCCGTACTCGCGCAGCCACTCCCAGACACGGGCCTCGAACGCCTCGCGGCCGAGGTCGTGGCGCGTCTTGCCCTCGGTCGCGAGGTGCTTCTCAACCGCGTTCTGGGTCGAGATCCCGGCGTGGTCGTAGCCCGGCTGGAAGAGAACGTTGTAGCCCTGCATCCGGCGCGTGCGGACGATCGTGTCCGCGAGCGAGAGCTGAAGCGCGTGTCCGAGGTGGAGATCCCCGGTCACGTTCGGCGGTGGATGAGCGATTGCGAAGCTCTCGCGCGACGGATCGGGATCGGCTGCGTAGAGGCCCTCGTCCTCCCAGGTGCGCTGCCAGCGCTCCTCGACGCCTTGTGGCTTGTAGAGCGGCTCCATCGCCGCATCGTAGTCGCCGAGTTACGCGGCCAGCGGCGCCTGCTTCGGCTTCTCGGCGAGCTCCTGGATCAGCCATGTCGACGAGGCGTGCGCAAAGAGCGTGCCGTCCTCTCCCTCGAGTCTCGCGTCGGCCGTGGCGACGCGCGAGCCCGGATGCACCACGCGGCCCTCCGCCCGCAGGACGCCAGAGCCGAGCGTCACGGGATGGACGAAGCTCGACTTGAGCTCGATCGTGATCGGCGCGATCCCCGCATCGAGCTTCGACGAGATGGCGCAGCCCATCACCGTGTCGAGCACCGTCGCGAGGATCCCGCCGTGGACCGCGCCGAGTGTGTTGTAGTGATCCTCCCGCGGCTCGTAGGCGAAGACGACTCGCCCCGGCATCACATAGGTCGGCGCGAAGCCGACGAGCTCGGCGGCGGGCGGCGCCGGGATCAGCCCGGAGGAGATGCGGTGAAGGATCTCGAGCCCACTCAGCCCCCGCGAGAGCGCGGCGGCCTCGGCGGGGTCGTGCCAGGTGATCGTGCGCGTTCGCATGGCAGCTCTCCTGTTCGAGACACGTGTCCGTTGCATTTCGCTACCGACCCTAGACGAGTCGGTTGCAAAATGCAACTATCCTCGAATGGACTGGACGCGAGACAACTGCGCGGTGGGAAATACCCTCGAAGTGGTGGGCGAGCGCTGGACGCTGCTCGTCCTCCGCGAGGCCTTCCTCGGCGTCCGCCGCTTCGAGCAGCTGCAGCGGAACACCGGTATGGCGCGCAACATCCTGAGCGACCGCCTGAACACGCTCGTGCTGCACGGCGTCCTGCGGCGCGAGCTCTACCAGGAGCGCCCCGAGCGCCACGAGTACCGCCTCACCGAGAAGGGGCTCGACCTCTACCCGGTGCTGCTCACGATCATGGACTGGGGCTCGAGACACGCCGGCGGCCGCGCGATCACGCTGACGCACCAGAGCTGCGGCGCAGTCGCGATGCCGCGTCTCGCGTGCCCGGAGTGCGGCGAGGCCGTCGGCGCCCGCGACATGCACGCCCATCGTGACGAGGCCCCGCGTGACGAGGCACAGCGTGACGAGGCGCACGAAGCCGTGCTCGAGACTGCTTAGCCGCCGAAGTCGCCGAGGAGGTCTTCGAGCATGCTGCGCTTCTTCTTCTTCGGCTTGCCGTAGCCGCCGCTCTCGGGCCTGCGCTCGCGCTCCCGGTCGCCACCGCCGCTGATCTCGCGCTCGAAGTCGTCGTCGTCGGCCCCTTCCTGGGCGACGATCTTGTCGAGCTCGCCGCGATCGAGCCAGATCCCGCGGCACGAGGGGCAGGCGTCAACGTGGACACCGCTGCGCTCGATCCGGCGGAGCTCCGTCGAGTCGACGGGGCAGAGACGGTCGTCGGCCATCGCTCGACCCTAGCGAAAGATCGGGCAGGTGGTCGTGCCGTGCGCGACGAGGTCGCGGCCGCGGGCGGCGAGCTCCCGGGGGTCGACGCCGGAGGCTGTCGTGCGCGGGAGCCTATGCGAGAATCCGCTCATGACCGATGTCGCTGACCGGGTCGGCGCGGGGCGCGCCGCGATCGCCGGCCGTCGCTGGCGCGACGGCTACGACCTCCTGGCCGCCGCCGACAGGGCCGAGCCCCTGGGGCCGGAGGATCTCGAGCTGCTCGCGTGGAGCGGGTACTTCACGGAGGACATCGAGCAGGTCACCGCAGTGCTCGAGCGAGCCTATGCGGGCTACGTCGCGGCGGGAGACAACGCCCGCGCCGCCCTCGTGGCCGTTCAGCTCGGGCACGAGTACGGCAGCGTCCGACTCCAGAAGGCCGTCGGAAGCGGTTGGCTCGCGCGCGCGTCGCGCCTGCTCGACGGTCAGCCCGAGGCGCTCGCGCACGGATACCTCGCGCTCCAGCGCGGGCTCGAGGCGCTGAAGGCGAATGACTTCGACGCCGCTCTTGCGCAGAGCGAGACGGCAGAGCGGATCGGGCGCGAGCACGGTGACCTGGGCCTCGAGCTACGCGGGCGCCAGCGTCGCGGCGTCGCGCTCATCCATCTCGGCGACGTCGACGAGGGCCGGCTGCTCCTGAACGAGGTGAACACGGCCGCCTGCGCCGGCGGGATCAATCCCTACGACACCGTCGTCATCTACTGCAACGCGATCGGGACGTGCCGCGACGTGGCCGCGTTCGACGAGGCCGCGCAGTGGAACCAACGGGTCGAGCTCTTCTGCGACGAGCACGAGCTCTCGGCCTTTCCGGGCATGTGTCGGATCAACCGCGCCGAGGTGATGCGCCACGAAGGGAAGCTCGAGGATGCGGAGTCGATCGCCGCCGAGGCCTCACAGCTGCTCGTCCGCTGGGCGCCTCGGATCGCCGCCGCCGGGTACGCCGAGGTGGGCGAGGTGCGCCTGCGGCTCGGCGACCTCGCCAAGGCCGAGGAGGCGTTCGACCGGGCGGACGAGCTCGGTCACGACCCCGAGCCGGGCCGCTCGCTCGTCCTGCTCGCGCGCGGCAAGCCCGCCGCGGCCCTCGCGTCGATCCGGCGCGCGGTGACCGACGACCTGCCGGCGCTCACGCGCGCTCGCCTCCTGCCCGCGCTCGTCGAGATCGCGATCGCCGCCGGCGAGAGCGACGACCTTACGGCGGCGGCAGAGGAGCTGTCGAGTACCGCGAGCAAGTACGAGACGCCGGCGCTGCATGCGTCCGCGGCCTTCGCCGCCGGCTCGGTCGCGCTCGCACGCGGGGACGCCGACGGCGCGGTGCGACCGCTCCGCCGGGCGCTCCGGCTCTGGCAGGAGACGAATGCCCGCTACGAGGCGGCGCGAACACGCGTGCTCCTCGCACGCTCCTACGCCGAGACGGGCGACCCGCACGGCTCGATGCTCGAGCTCGCACGTGCGGGGTCGGTCTTCGACCAGCTCGGGGCGCGCCTCGACGCCCAGCGCGTCGACGCGCTGCTCGGCCGCGACACCGGCCGGCGGGTGACGATGACGTTCGCGTTCACCGACATCGTCGACTCGACACGCCATCTGGAGCACCACGGCGACGTCCACTGGGAGAAGCTCATGCGCCGCCACGACGACCTCGTCCGCGGTCACGCCGCGGCGCACGGCGGCGAGATCGTCGACCACACGGGCGACGGGTTCTTCCTCGCCTTCGACTGCGCGGCGGACGCGGTGGCGGCGTCGGTCGCGATCCAGCGGGCGGCGACGGAGCACCTCCCCTTCGACCTCCGGATCGGCTTCCACACCGCCGAGGCGGCGAACGTCGGCGACAACTACCGCGGCAAGGGCGTCCACACGGCGGCGCGGATCGCCGCCCGAGGGGCCGGCGGCGAGATTCTCGCCAGCCTCGACACCGTCAGGGGCCTGGAGCACGTGTCGGTCGGGGAGCCGAGGAGCGAGAGCCTGAAAGGGCTCGCACAGCCGGTCGACGTCGTCGCGCTCGACTGGCAGACGAGCTAGGCAGACTCCTCGGCGAGCGCGGGCGGAT
>CAVTJQ010000017.1:0-9885 GCA_963734975.1 uncultured Gaiellaceae bacterium | reverse complement strand
GCGGGGGCTGCTGAGCCGAGCACCTCCTGCATGACATCGTCCGGCGCCACTTCCCCGGCCGTGAACGCCTCGTCGAACGCCGCGTCCCCCAGCGCGGGCCGCAGGCGGCCGAGCAACTCGTCGAGCAGATCCTGTTCCTGCCAGTCCACGGAGGCGCCTGTCTGCCTTCGGATCCCGGCCGCCGCGCCGAGCAGACGCGCCGCGAGGGCGAGATCGCCTTCGTGCTCCGGTACGGGCGCCAGCCAGACGCAGCAGGAAGCGCACTTGTCGCGGAAACCGAGGCGCGCGTGCAGCTCCATGCTCTCGAGCAGCTGAGCGCGCCCGGTCTCGAAGCGGCCAAGGCGCAGGTTCATGTCTCCGAGCCCTAGAAGTGCGCCCGCCAGGTACTCGCGGTGGTCGACCCGCCTGGCGGCCTCGATGCTCTCCTCGTAGATCGCCACGCCGCCCTCGTAGTCCTCGAGCTCGGCTGCGACGACACCCAGGTTGGAGAGGGCGAGCGCGAGGTGCCCGTCGTTTCGGAGCGTGCGCGCGAGCTCCGCGCTTTGCTCCCACCAGTCGCGCGAGCCCTCGCGGTTACGGCGGCTGTACTCGATGCAGCCGAGCAGGATCAGCAGCCGGTAGCGCTCGTCCTCATCGATCTCGCCCTTGAGCAGGGGAAGGGCGCGCTCGGCTCGGACGCCGGCGACGTCGAACTCGCCCTGACGCCATTCGAGCGTTGCGAGCTTCCTCAGGACCTGGGCGTGGACGAGAGGCGGGATCTCGGAGGGATCGAGCCGAAGGGTTCCCTCGAGCCAGGCACGACCCTCGGCGAGGTAGCCGCGAACGAGCCAGAAGTGCGCCACTGCGGCCGCGAGCCGATACCGGAGCTCGGTCGAGTCGGCGTCGGCCGCGAACGTGAGCGCGGCCCTGAAGTTGTCATGCTCGCGCTCGAAGGTGGCGTACGCCTCGATCGCCGCGGTCGGAAAGGTGGCGACGAGCTGCTCACCCAGCTCGAGGAAGTACTCGGCATGGCGACGCCGCACGTCGTCAGCATCCGCGCGTTGCGACAACCGCTCGAGTGCGTATTCGCGGATCGTCAGGAGCATCCAGTGCCGCCCCTCCGCCGAGCGCCGGACGAGGCTGCCCTCGACGAGGTCGGAGAGTGCCGCGGCGTCCGCTCCGCACACGGACGTGACCGCGGCGCTGGTGAAGCCGCCTGCGAACGCGCCGAGGTCGGCCAGCAGTCGGCGTGCGGCCGGCTCGAGCAGCTCGTCGCTCCAGCCGATCGCCGCTCGCAGGGTCCGCTGCCGCTCCGGGAGGTCGCGAGCGCCCTTGGACGCGAGCTCGAACCTGTCGTCGAGCGACTTGATCACCTCGGTCGGCGTCAGGTCGGCCGTGCGGGCGGCGACGAGCTCGATCGCCAGCGGCAACCCGTCGAGGCGAAGGCAGATCTCGGTGATGAGCGGCCCCGGTGGCAGCGCACGGCCGGTGGCCCGCGCACGACCGAGGAAGAGCTCCTCCGCGTCGGCCGCCGGCAGGGGCGGAAGCTGGAGCTCGTGCTCACCGTAGATACGGAGGCGCGCGCGGCTCGTCACGAGGACACGCAGACGCGGCGCTGCCTGCAGCAGCTCCCCGACCAGCGGGGCTGCGTCGAGCAGCTGCTCGAAGTTGTCCAGCAACAGGAGGAGCTCGCGGTCGCGCAGCTCTTCCTCGAGCGTGTCTTCGGCGAATCCCAGCGCCTGCGCGATCGCCGGCCGTACGAGCGCCGGATCCACGAGTGCGGCGAGCCCGACGAACCAGACGCCGTCGGCGAACGCATCGGCCAGCTCGTGCGCCGACCGGAGCGCGACCCGCGTCTTTCCGGCCCCGCCGGTTCCGGTAAGCGTGACGACTCGGCCCTCGTCGCGCAGGAGGGCGGTGACTTCGTCGACCTCCGCCCGCCGACCGACGAACGAGGTCGCCGGTGCGGGCAGGTGGCGACGTTGCCGCAGCGGTTCCGGCTCGACGTCGAGTGAGGCGTCCTGGCGAAGGATCGCGCCCTGGAGCGCACGCAGCTCGGCACCGGGCTCCAGACCGAGCTCGTCGAGCGCGTGCCGGATCCCCGCGTAGGCGTCGAGCGCAGCTGCCTGCCGGCCGGCGCGATAGAGCCCCAACATGAGCACGCCACGCAGGCGCTCACGCAACGGGTGCTCTGTCACGAGCCGCTCGAGCTCCGCCACGTCGCACGTGCGCCCGAGCGCGAGTCCGGACTCCGCGCGATCCTCGACCGCGGCGACGCGCAGATCCTCGAGGCGCGCTCGTTCCGTGATCACGGCGGCGCCGTCGCCGAGCCCGGCGAGTGCCGTGCCCCGCCAGAGCGCCAGCGCCGCGTCGAGCGACGCGAGCGCTTCCTCGTGTCGGCTCGAGCCACGGTGCGTCCGCGCAGTCGCGAGCAGCTCCTCGAACTCGGCTGCGTCGAGCCGCTCCAGCCGAAGCCGATACCCCTCTGCCTCGCGCTCGACCGCGAGCCCGGCCTTGCGCAGCTCCGAGACGTACACCTGTAGCGCATGCCCCGCGCTCGCGGGAGGCCGCTCGCCCCAGACGGCGTCGAGGAGCTTCTCGGCCGACACCGGTGAGCCGCGCGCGAGTAAGAGCGAGACCAGGAGCGCGCGCGGCTTCGGACCACCGCGAAACGGCTCCCCATCCACCTCGAGCGGCCCGAGTATCCGGAACTCCACGACCCCTCCTTGAGCTTCCGTTGAGCGCATCTTGAGGCTTCCGCGCAACGGTGGCGAGGTCATCTGCGCAAGCGCCCGCTGCGCCTCACGCTCCCGGGCATCGCGCACCACGGAAGGAGAAACGTCATGCGAAGGATTCGAGGAAGAACGTTGTTGCTCGCGACCAGTGCCGCGGCCGCGATCGGAGCGGGCGCCGCTGTTGCTGCGATTCCGAGCTCGGGCGGCGCCGTCAACGGCTGCTACGAGCGCGTCACCGGCATTCTGCGGGTGATCGACTCCGACGCGGGCAAGACGTGCAAGTCGTTCGAGAACCCGATCACCTGGAGCGTGCGCGGGCCGCAGGGCGAGCGCGGCGAGCCGGGAGCGGCGGGCCCGGCGGGCCCGGCCGGTGCGCCGGGCCTGCAGGGTCCCGCAGGCCCAGAAGGCGCGAAGGGCGAGGACGGCGCGGCAGGACCAAGGGGCGAGCAAGGCCCGCCTGGCGAAGCCGGCCCGCGGGGATTGGACGGTCAAGCGGGCCCTGCCGGTCCCGCTGGGTCGACGGGTCCGGCTGGACCTCCGGGCCCTCCTGGCCCTCCTGGAGCCGGCTCGGCCTACAACCCCGCGTGGACGATCGTGTCGCATGAGTTCGAGATACCGCCCGCACACGATGGCGTCGCCGGAACCGCGAGCTGCTCCACAACGCCTGCGACGCCACGGCCGATGGGAGGAGGCGTGGCCATTCTGGATCACGAGGGGGAGGCGCGGATCACTCAGACCCTCCCGTACAGTGCCGGCTGGATCGCGGTGGTCCGGAACGACAGCGGCCGGCCGTTCAACGGCGTCACGATCAGGGCGAGGGTCTTCGCGATCTGCTCCGCACGCTAGGCGCGTTGACAAAGCTCCGGGGCCGGATCGCGCGAGGCGCAGCGATCCGGCCCTGGGTTCTCACGAGCCCTGGCCGATCCACTCCTCGCCGCCCTCGTAGAGCTCCTTCTTCCAGAGCGGCACGGTCTGCTTGAGCGTGTCGATCGCGTCCTTGCAGGCGGCGAGCGCGTCGGCGCGATGCGGAGCCGAGACGGCGATCATCACGCTCGGCTCGCCGATCTCGACCGGGCCGGTGCGATGGTGGATCGCGATCTCGCACAGCGAGTAGCGCTCCTTCAGCTCCGCCGCGAGCGACGCCATCGTCTGCTCGGCCATCCCCTCGAACGCCTCGTACTCGAGCCGGATCACGTCGCGGTCGCGCGAGCGGTCGCGCACCGTGCCGGTGAAGGTGGCGATCGCGCCGGCGCCGTCGCGGGCGACCTCGCGCACGACCGCGTCGAGCGAGAGCGGCTCCGCGGAGAGCCGGAAGTCGCCTCCGGAGACAGGTGGGATCACCGCCACCTCGTCGCCGTCGGCGAGCGTCGCGTCGGCGGCGGCGTACTCGCGGTTGACCGCGTAGAGCAGGCCGGCGGGCTCGTCCCCCAGCTCGAGCCGGCTCCAGACGTCCGCCACGGTCGCGCCGTCCGGCAGCTCGAGGGCCTTGCTCCCACTGCCCGCACGCTCCCGCAGGCCGGCGAAGAGTCGAACCGAGATCCGCACGCCACGGAGCGTAACCGGGCTGCCCGTGTTGCCTTCCGACAGCTGACATGTTAGTTCTGCCGCGTGAGCATCACCCTCGCCCGCACCAACCTGAACGACCGCGTCTACGACACGCTCAAGCGCCGGCTCGTGCGCCGCGAGGTCGGCCCGGGCGACAAGGTGAGCCTGCACGAGCTGGCCACGGAGCTCGGCGTCTCGCGCAGCCCCGTCCACCACGCGCTCACGCGTCTCGTCTCGGAAGGCCTGCTGAGCGTGAAGTCGCGGCGCGGCTACTACGTGACGCCGCTCACCGAGGTCGCTGTCGTCGAAGGCTACGACGTCCGGCTCGCGCTGGAGCTGCGCGCTGCCGAGAGCGCTGTCGGCCACGTTCCCGAGAGCCGAGCTGCGCCGCTTCCGCGAGCTGCAGGAGGCGAGCGCGGAGGCCGTCTCCCACGAGGAGTGGGACGCCGCGAACGCCGCCTTCCACGAGCACCAGGTCGACCTCGCCGGGAACAGCCTGCTCTCGCGCTTCTACCGCGAGCTGTCGGTCAACCTGATGATGCAGGTGATCCGCGGCGGCAAGCTCGAGCGAAGCGCCTCCCTCGCGACCGAGCACGAAGCGATCGTGGACGCCTACCGGCGCGCCGATCTCGAGCAGGCCCGGGCCGCGATCCGCGCGCACATCGAAACGGGCCGGCGGATCGCCCTCGATGCGCTGGAGGCCGCGGCCGGCGTGCTCTAGCTTGACAAGTAAGGCGAGATCGCCGTATATATAGGGCGTGTTCGCCGTATCGCGGAGTCTGCCGGTGACCTGCGCAGCCGTCCTGGTTGCGACGTGCGCCGCCTCGGCAGCGAGCCCGGTTCGCGTCGCGCTCGCCGGCCCGCGACCGGTGCCGACGGTCGGGCAGCCGTGGACTGCGACGCTCACCGTTCGCCCCAGCTCGTTCGGCGGTGTCGTTCGCGTCGTGGCTGTCGGCCCTGGCCGGCTCGCCGTCCGCGCTTCGGGAGCGCGCGGCTCGTACCGGGCGCGGCTCGTCTTCCCGTCGGCCGGCCGTTGGAAGCTGACCGCGCGCGCCGGCGGCTCGACCTCCGCGCTCGGAACCGTCACGGTGCAGAGACGATCGCTCAGGTTCGTCTGGCCGACCTCGGTCGCCGTCGAGCCCGACGGCGCGCTGCTCGTCGTGGAGAACGGACGCCGACGCATCCTGCGCGTGGAGCCTCGCTCGGGACGTGTGACTGTCCTGGCGGACGGGCTCGAGAATCCCTTCGCTGCGGTTCGCGCACCCTCGGGCGACCTCTACCTCTCGGGCGGGCGCTCGCTCCGCCGGCTGGACGCCTCGGGGTCGTGGCACGTGGTCGCCACGGCGAGCGAGGACATCGGGCCGCTCGCGCTCGCACCGGACGGCACCGCCTTCTTCACGACGAGCACGCGACTCTTCCGTCTGCCGCGTGCGGCGGCACGCCGCAGGTGATCGCCACGGGGCTGAACAGCGCGCACGGTGTCGCGGTCGAGCCGGACGGCACCGTCCTCGTGTCCGACACGTCGAACGACCGCGTCCGCCGGATCGATCCACGCACGGGCCGTGCCTCGACGCTGCTCGAGACCGGCGAGCCGCGCGGGCTCGACGTGGCTCCAGACGGGACGATCCACCTCGTCGAGGCGCGGAGGAAGCGCGTCGGGCGCTTCGGGCCGACAGGGGCGCGACTCGGCGGCTCCGGGCACGCGTTCGGCGATCCGTACGACGTCGCGGTCGGCGCCGGCGGGACGGCCTGGGTCGTCGACACCGCTGCGTCCGGCCGGATCGTCCGCGTCACGGCGGCCGGAAAAGCGGTCACGATCCCGACCGGGTGAGCTCGAAGCCGGCGCGCCGTACGATCATCTCCGTGCCCCGAGAGCCCGTCCTGCGCGGCGCGATCGTCCACGAGCTGTGGGTGGCGGTGCGCTACGCGCAAGAGGTGTCCTCTCGCGCTCTCCGCGCTGCGGGGGTCGACCCCGACGAGTACAGCTTCCTGTCGATCGTCGGGACGCTGCAGCCGGTGACCCGGACGGCGCTCGCGCAGGCCACGGGCCTTCGACGGACGACGCTGCGCGACGCCGTGCGGCCGCTGATCGACAGGGGGCACGTGCTCGAGTCGCCCCATCCGGAGGACGGCCGCGCGACGCTGCTCGCGCTCACGCCGGCCGGACAGGAGGTGTTCGATCGCGGCCTGCCGGTGTTCAGGCGCTTCCTCGACGAGCTGGACGACGAGCTCGGCGGCACGCTCGCGGCGCACGAGGAGGCAGTCCGCAGCGTGCGCTCCGCGCTGGAGCGGCTGGCGGACGACTAGCTCCGCCCGGAGTCGCCGTAGACTCAGGGCATGGCGACGACCGACCGGCGCGAGACGGAGTCCGGGATCGAGATCCGGCCGCACTACGCCGCTCCCGGGGGAGACGGCGAGCAGCCAGGCCAGTTCCCGTACACGCGCGGCCCATACCCGGACATGTATCGCGGCCGTCCTTGGACGATCCGCCAGTACGCGGGCTTCGCCTCGGCTGAGGAGACGAACGGTCGCTTCCGCTACTTGCTCGAGCGCGGCCAGACGGGCCTGTCGGTCGCCTTCGACCTGCCGACGCAGCTGGGCTACGACTCCGACGACCCGCGCGCGGCCGGCGAGGTCGGCCGCACCGGCGTCGCGATCGACTCGCTCGAGGACATGCGGATCCTGTTCGACCGGATCCCGCTCGGCGAGGTCTCCACCTCGATGACGATCAACGCGCCGGCCTCGCTCCTGCTCCTGCTCTACGAGCTCGTGGCCGAGGAGCAGGGGGTGCCGGCGACCGCGCTGCGCGGCACGGCCCAGAACGACATCCTCAAGGAGTACGTCGCCCGCGGGAACTACATCTTCCCCCCGCGCGAGTCGATGCGGCTCACGACCGATCTCTTCGCCTACTGCGCGGAGCGCGTGCCGAGCTGGAACACGATCTCGATCTCCGGCTACCACATCCGCGAGGCGGGCTCGACCGCGGTGCAGGAGCTCGCGTTCACGCTCGCGAACGGGATCGCCTACTGCGAGGCGGCGGTGGCGGCCGGGCTCTCGCCGGACGACTTCGGCGCGCGGCTCTCCTTCTTCTTCAACGCCCACAACCACTTCTTCCAGGAGGTGGCCAAGTTCCGCGCCGCCCGGCGGCTGTGGGCCACGATCATGCGCGAGCGCTTCGGCGCGACGAATCCGAAGGCGCTAGCCCTGCGCTTCCACGCGCAAACCGGCGGCTCGACGCTGACGGCGCAGCAGCCCGAGTCGAACATCGTGCGTGTCGCGATCCAGGCGCTCTCGGCGGTCGCGGGCGGCGCGCAGTCGCTGCACACGAACGGGTTCGACGAGGCCCTGGCGCTCCCGACCGAACGTTCGGCCCGGATCGCGCTCCGCACGCAGCAGATCCTCGCCCACGAAGGCGGCGCCACCGACACGGCCGATCCGCTCGGCGGCTCCTACTTCATCGAGGCCCTGACGGACGAGCTCGAAACGCGGGCACGCGAGCTGATCGAGCGGATCGACGAGCTCGGCGGCGCCGTCGCCGCGATCGAAGCGGGTTTCGTCCAGGGCGAGATCGAGGACGCGGCGTACCGGCACAACGCGGAGGTCGAGTCCGGCGAGCGAGTGATCGTGGGCGTGAACCGGTTCGCCGAGGCCGAGGAGGAGCACGTCGAGCTGCACCGGCTCGATCCCGAGAACGAGGCCCGCCAGGTCGCCCGGACGGCGCGCGTGCGCGCCGAGCGGGACGCTGCCGGCGCCGAAGCGGCGCTCGCCGAGGTGCGACGCGTGGCCGGCGGAGCGGACAACCTGCTGCCGCCGATGCGCGTAGCGCTGCGGGCGTCCTGCACGGTCGGGGAGATCTGCGACGTGCTTCGCGACGAGTTCGGCACGTTCGACGCCTCGCGGGCCTAGAGACAGCCGGCGCCCCGCACGAGCAGGGCGCCGGCTCGCGAATCGAGGGAGCGACTACCTACGTCGTCGTCCCCGTCGTCGTCCTCGTCGTCGCCGTCCTCGTTCTTGTCGTCGGGCCCGACCAGCATCAGCAGCTGGCCGTCCTCGACCGTGTTCGGCTTCGGCGCCGTGGTCGGCGCGTGCGCCTGGACGTCGAAGATCCAGGTGTCGTCGCCGTACAGCTCCGCCGTGTCGATGATCCCGCTCGTCTCCCAGACGCCCGGTGAGACGGGAATCCGGTCGCGGCCGGGCGGATTGAGCTCGGCGATGCGCAGGGCCGACGAGACGTCGACACCGTTCCTGTCGAGATCGAAGCGCCAGATCGAGCCGTCGCGGTTCTTGCGCGTCATCTCCTCGCGGCTCGTCGTCGTGCCGTCCTCGTTGATCATCAGGTAGTCGCGACTCGTGTCGAGGTTGTCCGGGCTGAGAGCGATGTCGCCGCCCGCGGCTACCACCTGGTCGGCGTTGTACTCGACTGTCAGCCTCGCCGGACCGGTCGAGTCCTTGCCGCTCAGCTCGAGGGAGTAGAGCCGGCCGAGGGCATTTCCAGCCCCTTCGCCCGTCGTGACGAAGAAGTACTCGTCGTCCTCGTTCGGGTTGAAGGCGCCGTCCTCGGGCCGCGCGAAGATCATCGCGTTCACTGCGTCGCTGGCGGCTTCGAGCTGCACGTCGGAGAGGCCGCTGACGTTGCCGAGCGAGACCCACTCGCCCGCGATCGAGCCTGCGAAATACGTCGACTCGCTGTTCTTCGTCGGATCCTTCGAGCGGAAGACGTAGAGCGTGCCGCCGACGAGCCCGTTGCGCTCGAGGACGGTCGCGCCCCTGCTGCGGTCCTTCTCGCCCACGTACATGTAGAGCTGGCTGTTGACCTGCGACCGGTCCTGGCTCGCCGGGCCGTCCTCCATGCTCATGATCACCGTGTACTTGCCGGTGCCCGACTGGACGAGCGCGTTCTCCCAGGCGAAGTGGCCGAGAGCGGTCAGAGCGTGCGCCTCGTTGTCGAAGACCGCGACGGCCAGGCCGCCCTTGCCGTCGAACGTGTTGGCGCCGCTCGACTCCTCGTTGGAGAGGAAGATCTGCCGGTCGAAGCCCTCCTTCGGGCCCGCGAGGGACGCGGAGCAGAAGCGTGCGAAGCTGCGAGTGCTGTTCGCGACGGTGGGCGCGGGCCCGACGAGCGTGTCGTCGAGATAGACCGTGTCGTAGGCGCGCTCACCGGAGAGCACCTTGCCTTTCTTCCCGAGCGTCAGCTTCGAGACGATCGGGCCGCGGTTCAGCGGCTCGCCGAGCACCGGCTCGGACAGGGCGTTGTAGACGAGCTCGTGATTCATGAACAGGGTCGTCCTGCCGTTCCTGGCCTTGTGGGCGCCGAGCCCGTCCGGAATCCCGATCATCTGAAACTGCTTGGCGGCGTTGCTCGACTCCGGGACGGTGTCGCCGACCGAGAGCAACCGCTGCGTGTAGTAGCCGCCGTCGACGCCGACGGCGTACGGCTTGATGATCGCGATCCCCGCGAGTGCGGCGCCGGCGGCCACGAGCGTGGCGACGGCCGCAATGCCGATCACTTTCCGATGCATTCCTCTCCTCCTCTAGGTGTCTTCCTGCGCGGCCATCCTTTCCGGCCTGCCTGGAGGCGTGGTCGTCTGGGTGGTGAAGCCTGCGTGTCCATTCGGTGACGAGTCGG
>CAVTJQ010000016.1:0-7961 GCA_963734975.1 uncultured Gaiellaceae bacterium | reverse complement strand
TCGTCCGCCTCGCGCGTCGTCAAGTCCGGGCGGGTCTCCTGGAGGGCGAGCTCGGCGACTCGCGAGCTCGAATAGGCCGCGGCGGTGACCTGGTTCAGCGCAACCTTCGCGTTCACGTCGAGCCCCGGCTTCGAGGGCGCGATCCGGACGTTCCTCGCGCCCACGAGGAAGCGGGCGTTGGTGGCGCGCTCGCGCCAGGGGCGGAGCGCCGGGCGAACCGCGGCGGCGAGCCGCTCGCGGTCGAAGGTGACGACGAAGTGGTCGCCGCGCGGCGCGAAGTGGATCAGTTGCCCGAGCCGCCTCGGCTCGAGCGAGCCCACGTCCTCGCCGCGGTAGGTCAGCGTCACCGGCGCGCTCACGAGCCGTCGCGCGATCTCGGCGGCCTCCTCTGCGGCTGCGGTGTCGAGCTCCGGTCGGCTCTCCGCGAGCGGCGCGTCGATCTGCCGCGCGCCCGAGAGCAGCGCCCGCCGGAGCACGGCGAAGAAGCTGTCGCGGTCGATCGCGCGGCCGGGCCGCGCCGGCGTCACGCGAGCGGTGCGACCGCGCATCGCGAGCTGCGCCGGCGCAGGCGCAGGCAGCTTTGCCCGTTGCTCGAGCTCGCCGACGAGCTCGTCGGCCGCAGCGGTCGGCCGCAGCACCGGATCCACGACGATCGCGGGCGCTGAAGGATCCGCGAGCTGCCGCACCCGGCTCCAGAGCGAAGCGCGGCCCGCGGCGAGCGCGGCTGCTCGCGTCGCCGCAACGTCGACGGCCAGGATGCCGCCGCCGCCGCGAATCGTCTTGCCGCCGACGGTGAGGCGCAGGTCCTGGCCCGGATCGACGGTGCGCACCGAAACGCCCGGGAGCGCGTCGTCCGCGTAGGCGGCGTCCCGCACGGCGACGACGCCGGCGATTCCAACCACTGCCACGAGCAGGAGCACGACGATTGCGGTGACGGTGCGCCTCAGCACGCGCTCAGTAAAGCAGCAGAACCGGCTTTACACTTGCTTTCATGAGGCTGCGAGACCTCCCTTCCGTCGACGCACTCCTCCGCGACGATCGGCTGGCCGCCGAGCCGCGGCACCTCGCGCTCTCGGCTGCGCGCGCGGCGCTGGAGCGCGCCCGGGAGGAGGTGCGCGCGGGCCTGGATCCCGGCGATCTCGTGGAGCGTGCGCTGGCCGAGCTCGCCACGGTGCGGCGCCCGGCGTTGCGGCGGATCCTGAACGCCACCGGCATCGTCGTGCACACGAATCTCGGCCGCGCGCCGCTGGCCGCTGCCGCGCTCGAGCGCGTGGCCGAGGTCGGGGCCGGCTACTCGAACCTCGAGTACGACCTCGCAGATGGCGCGCGGGGCTCCCGGCAGGATCACCTGGCGCCGCTACTGCGCCGGCTCACCGGCGCCGAGGCGGCGCTCGTGGTCAACAACAACGCCGCGGCCGTGCTGGTGGCGCTGGCTGCGCTCGCCGAGGGCCGCGAGGTGGTCGTCTCGCGCGGCGAGCTGATCGAGATCGGCGACGGCTTCCGGATTCCCGACGTGCTGGAGCGCTCGGGCGCACGCCTCGTCGAGGTCGGGACGACGAATCGCACGCGGGCTGCCGACTACGAGCTCGCGATCGGCCCCGAGACCGCGCTGCTGCTGCGCGTGCACCAGTCCAACTTCCGCGTGGTCGGCTTCACCGAGCAACCACGCGTTGCCGAGCTGGCCGCGGTGGCCGCACGTCATGGCCTGCCACTCGTCGACGACCTCGGCTCGGGCGCGCTCGGGCCAAGTAACAGTCTGTTACTTGGCGACGAGCCGACGCCGGCTTCGTCGCTCGCGGCGGGCAGCGATCTCGTCTGCTTCTCGGGCGACAAGCTGCTGGGCGGGCCGCAGGCAGGAATCGTGGCGGGGCGCGCCGAGCTCGTCGAGCGGCTACGGCGTCATCCACTCCAGCGCGCGCTCCGGGCGGACAAGCTCTCGCTCGCCGCGCTCGAGGGGACGCTCGCCCTCTATCTCGACCGGCCGGAGGAGATCCCGGTGCTGCGAATGCTGCGCGAGCCCGCCGAGGCGGTGCGCGCCAGGGCCGAACGGCTGGCAGCGGCCGTCGGCGGCGAGGTGGAGGAGACGGTTGCGCGGGTCGGTGGCGGAGCGCTGCCGCTCGCCGAGCTGCCGAGCTTCGCCTGCGCCGTCGAGGAGGAGCTGGCGGCGGGTCTTCGCGCCGGTGAGCCGCCGGTCGTCGCCGTCGTCCGCGACGGCCGCACCCTGCTCGACTGCCGCACGCTGACCGACGCGGAGGCAGACGAGGTCGCCGCGGCGGTCGCGGCCGCCCGACGATGAGCGTCCGCTCGCACGATGCCGCCCTTTGGAACCTGATGCGCGGCGCGCTCGCCACCCGGGCGCTCGGGCTCGTCGCCGACCTGCGCGTGGCCGACGCGCTCGCGGACGAGGCGCGGCCGGTCGGCGAGATAGCCGAAGAGGTCGGAGCCGACGCGGACGTGTTGCGCCGCCTTCTCCGCGCGCTCGCGACGGACGGCGTCTTCGCGGAGGAGGCGCCTGGTGTCTTCCGGAACACGCCCGCCTCCGAAGCGTTGCGGCTCGAGAGCCGGGACGACTTCGCCCACCTCTTCGGTGGCATCTGGCATCGCGCGGCCGGAGAGCTCGACGCCCGCGTCGGCGACGCGGCGTTCGAGCGGACGTTCGGCACTGACTTCTGGTCTTGGCTCGCCGCCCATCCGGACGAGCGCGCCGCCTTCGACCGGGCCATGGTCAACGGCACCCAACGCCGGGTCGAACGGCTTGCGGCGGTCGACTGGCGTGGTGATGAGACGGTGGTGGACGTCGGCGGCGGCAACGGCGCGACGCTCGTCGAGTTGCTCCGCCGGCATCCGACGCTGCGCGGGATCGTCTTCGACCTACCGGAGACGAACCGCGACGAGGCGAGCCTCGGCGAGCGGATCGAGTTCGTCGAGGGGAGCTTCTTCGAGCGCGTCCCGCCCGGCGATGCGTATGTGCTCGGCACGATCCTTCACGACTGGGACGACGAGCCCGCGACGGCGATCCTGCGCACGATCCATGCGGCGGCCGCACCGGCCGGCGCGCGGCTGCTCGTGCTCGACGCGGTCGTTCCGGACGGCAACGAGCCGCACGGCGCCAAGTGGCTCGACCTGCTCATGCTCACGCTGTTCCACGGCCGCGAGCGGGACGAGGAACAGTGGCGCACGCTCCTCGCGGGCGCAGGGTTCGAACCGATCCGCCTGGAGGATGGGCTGATCGAGGCGCGGTGCCTCTGACCGTCGGGACCGCCGGGCACGTCGACCACGGCAAGACGTGGCTCGTCCGGGCGCTGACCGGGAAGGACACGGATCGGCTGCCCGAGGAGCGCGCGCGCGGGATCTCGATCGACCTCGGCTATGCCCCGCTCGAGCTCCCCGATGGGCGCCGCTTGTCGCTGATCGACGTGCCCGGGCACGAGCGCTTCGTCCGCAATATGGTCGCCGGTGCGACGGGGATCGACCTCTTCCTGCTCGTGATCGACGCGGCCGAAGGGGCCCGGCCGCAGACGCACGAGCATCTGGCGATCCTCTCGCTGCTCGGAATCGAGCGTGGCGTCGTCGCGGTGACGAAGGCCGACGCCGTGGACGCCGAGGCACTCGAGCTGGCCCTCGAGGAAGCGCGCGAGCTCGTGCCGAACGCGGAGGCGTTGCCGGTGAGCGCGAAGACCGGTGCGGGCCTCGACGAGCTCCGAGCCGCGCTCGGGCGAGCGGCCGACGTGGTTGCTCAGAGCAACTATCTCCCCTCCGACCCCGCCCGCCTGTACGTCGACCGTGTCTTCAGCCTGCGCGGGATCGGCACCGTCGCGACCGGGACGCTTCGTTGCGGATCGATCGGGGAGGGGGACGTGCTACGCGCGGAGCCGGGCGGGCGTGAGGTTCGCGTCCGGTCGGTTCAGGTGCACGACGAGCCCGTGGCGCGCGCGCGAGGCTGGGCAGCGCGTCGCCGTCGCCCTGACGGGGATCGAGCGGCGCGAGTTGCGGCGCGGCGACGCGCTCGTCACGCCCGGAGCCTTCCGGCCGAGCTACCGCCTCGACGTCTCGCTGGAGCCGCTCGCGGAGATCGCGGACGGCGCGCGGCTGCTCGTCCACCATGGCACGAGCGCCGTCCTCGCACGCGTCGTGCGCTCGGGCGATTGGGCGCAGCTCCGGCTCGCGGCGCCCCTGACGGCGGCCCGAGGCGACCGGGTCGTCCTCCGGGAAGCGACCACCGTCGGCGGTGGAATCGTGCTCGATCCCGCGCCTCCGCGCCACGCGGAGCCCGGTGGAGAGCGGACGATCCACGAGCCGGTGCTCGTCGACGGCGAGTGGCGCTTCTCGAAGGCGTGGCTCGACGAGCTGCGGGGCGAGCTGGAGCACGAGCTCACGCTCGCGGACGAGCTCGACCCCGGAGTCCACGCCCCGACCGAGCCGTGGGCGAGCACCGTTCTCGCCCGGCTGCCGTTCGAGCGGCGCGGCTCGCGCCTGTACCTCCCGGGTGCGACGCCGACGCTCGGCGCGCGTGCGGCAGAGGCCGAAGCGCTAGAGCGGGCGCTCGACGAAGCCGAGCCCGGGGCGGCGAAGGTCGAGGACGCCGAGCTGGCCCGCTTCCTCGAGCGGGGAGGACGGCTCGTGCGGGTCGGCGACGGCTACGCCGTGTCGGCGGCGGCCTACGAGCGCGCGCGAGAGCTGGTGCTCGACGAGTGCGCGTCCGCCGGCCGGATCACGCTTGCCCGCTTCCGCGACCTCGCCGGCTGCGGGCGTCGGGATGCCCAGCTCCTGCTCGAGCGTCTCGACGCGGACGGGATCACCCGTCGGGTCGGCGACGAGCGGGTGCTGCGGCGGCGAGGCGCCGACGCGGGCTGATCGCTGCGACAATCAGCCGGTGCGCATCGTCGTCGCCGTCACGTTCCTGCTGGCCACGCTCGTCGCAGCTGGGGCGACCTTCGCCCCGGGCGACGAGCCGCGCTTCCCGCGTGGCACCGCGACGATCGCCACCGGCGAGCGGAAGGTCGTCCTCAAGGTCGAGGTCGCGCGCACGGACGAGCAACGGCAACGGGGACTGATGCACCGCCGCTCGCTCGCTCGCGACGCCGGCATGATCTTCCAGTACCCGCGGCCCTCGACGGGAGCCTTCTGGATGAAGAACACGCTGATCCCGCTCGACATCGCCTTCTACAACGCGAGCGGACGAATTCTACGGATCATGCAGATGAAGCCGTGTCGCGTCGAGGCCTGCCCGGTCTACGACCCGGAGGTCTCCTACCGGGGGGCGCTCGAGGTGAATGCAGGCTCGTTCCGGCGCTGGGGCGTCCGCCGCGGCGACCGGATCGTGGTCACAGCCGTTCGCTGAGCGGGGTGACCGAGAGGCTCAGCACGTCGGGCCGGTGGTAGTGCCCCGCGGGGTCGAAGCGCTGTCGCTCCTCCGCGAGCCGCGCCGGGTCGAGCTCGGCGTAGAGGATTCCCTCCTCGTCGTAGAGCGGCCCGGCGAGGTAGGCGCCGTCGGGGCCGAGGATGGCGCTGCCGCCGCGGCCGAGCAGGTCTCGTCCCGCCAGCTCCTCCCGGAGCGGGAAGTCGTCCGGATAGGACGAAGCGCGCTGGAAGTGGCACGGGGCGATCACGAACGCCCTGGACTCCCGCGCGATGTGCACGAGTGTCGCCTGCCAGGCGTCGCCGTCGTCGGCGGTCGAGGCGATGTACAGCTCGACGCCCGATTCGTAGAGCGCGAACCTCGCGAGCGGCATGTAGTTCTCCCAGCAGATCAGGCCGCCGATCCGCCCGATCGGCGTCTCCAGCGCGCGGAGGCCGCGACCGTCGCCCTGCCCCCAGACGAGCCGCTCGTGGTTCGTCGGCACGAGCTTGCGGTGGTGCAGCGCCAGCTCGCCCTCCGGCGAGTGGTAGAGGAGCGAGTTGTAGAGCGTCCCGGGCCTCGATGGGTCGAGCTCGTTCACGCCCGTGACGAGCCACACGCCGTGCTCGCGCGCGATCTCGCCGATCCGGTCGGCGTCCGGCCCCGGGATCTCGACCGACTCCCGGTGCAGGAGAGCGAAGGCGGCCTTCGCGCGCGGATCGGCCCAGCCGGCGAGGGCGCGCGCCCAGGCGGACGACGGATAGGCGGGCACGAAGGTCTCCGGGAAGACGACGAGGCGTGCGCCGGCGGCGGCTGCCTCGGCGGTCCGCGCAGCGAGGCGGCCGAGCGTGGCGGCGCGGTCGAGGATCGCCGGCTCGACCTGGACGCAGGCGACCCTGAGCGAGTCTCGCACCGCTATGCCCAGCCCAGCGGCTCGTAGCCGCTCGTGCGCGGGGCGGAGACGATCAGGACGGTGACCGGCCCGTCGCTCTCGTTCACGACCGTACGCACCGGCTCCGGATCGAGGCGCGCATACGTGCCCGCCGGCGCGGGATGCTCCTCACCGTCGATCACCAGGGTCGCCTTGCCGTCCAGCGTGACGAAGACCTCCTCCTGGTCGCGGTCGACCTCGTCGTGCTCGGGGATCGACTCGCCCGGAGGCAGCTCGACGACATTGATCCCGAAGGCGGTGACTCCGAGCGACTTGCGGGCGAGCGCCCATTTGGGGAAGGGCCGCTCGAAGTCGTCGACGTGCGCGATCGTGAAGGCGGGCATGCTCAGCTCCTTGTCCGGATCCGGTCGGGCTCGGGGATTCAGGTGGTCACCGGCTCGGTCTGCGGGACCGAGTGTGCGGGATCTGTCAGGTGCACGCAAGCGCTGTGCAAAACGGGTGTCGCGCCGGTTTCCCGCCCAACCCGGAGCGTCAACAATCATCTGCACGTCCTGGTCACCGAGAAGGGGGGAACACCATGAGCTCGACACCATTGCTGCGCGGCCCGGCCCGGCGGCGGCTCGGTGGACTGGCGCTTCTTGCGGCCACTCTCACCGGCCTCGTCGCTGCAGCCACAGCCGTCGCGGCGCCGCCACAGGAGACGCTGCAGCCCGTGCTCGACGGCACGTTCCGGCGCGGCTCCACGATCACCACCTCGACCGGTGGCTGGTCGAACAACCCGACCTCGTTCAGCTATCGCTGGTTGCGCTGCGACGGCGCGGGCGCGAACTGCGCCCCGATCGGCGGCCAGACGGGCCGCAACTACCGCCTGCGTGCCGCGGACGTCGGTCGCACCGTTCTCGCGATCGTCACGGCCCGGAACGCCGACGGCGCGGGGAGCGCCAACACGAAGCCGAGTCCCGTGATCGCCGACAACGTCACGCCGCAGAACACGAGCACCCCGACGATCTCCGGCTCCGCGCTCGTCGGCGGAACCCTGACCGCGAGCCCTGGCACGTGGACGGGCGCGCCGAGGTTCGGGTTCACCTGGCTCCAGTGCGACCAGGCCGGGAACGGCTGTGCGGACACAGGCGCCCGCGGCCGCACCTACGGCGTTCGCTCGCAGGATCTGGGCCGCACGCTCCGAGTCCAGGTGCGGGGCGAGAACCCGCGCGGGGCGAGTACCGCGACCTCCGCGCAGACGGCCGTCGTCCGCTCGGCCGGTGGCACCGGCCCCGCCGTGCCCGTCTCGAGCGTCTCGCTTCCCGACCGGCTCGTCGTCTCGGGCGTCTCGTTCTCGCCCACGACGATTCGCAACCGTACGAGCACGGTCACCCTGAAGGTGCGGGTCAACGACACGCGCGGACGGCTGATCCAGGGTGCGCTCGTGCTCGCGACCGGCGTGCCGTTCGGTCGCGTCACCGCCACGCCCGAGACCGCGACCGACGCGCAGGGGATCGCGACGATGACCTTCCGGCCGACGGCACGCCTGCCGCTTCAGCGCGGGGGCTCGATGGTGTTCTTCCTGCGTGCGCGCAAGCCGGGCGACAGCGTCCTGGCGGGCGTCTCGTCGCGCCGCCTCGTTCAGATCCGGGTCGTTCCCGGCTAGGAGGACTCGGACAGCGCAGCCCGTGCCGCTCCGGCCGTTACGCTGGCCGCGGAGCGGCACGGGCCCGGTGGCCCAGCCGGTCT
>CAVTJQ010000015.1:0-40846 GCA_963734975.1 uncultured Gaiellaceae bacterium | reverse complement strand
CTACAGACGAAGGCGCCCGAGGAGCTCGACGCGTACCGGTCGTTCGTTGTTGAGCTCGTCCGCGCCGTGTCGGCTGCCGCCGGCGGCGGAGAGGAGGCCGAGGGGGAAGTGATCGCACGCGTCCAAGCGACGCTCTAGCGTCGTTGCGGCGGCCTCACACCCGGCCGGATGATCGGCGCTGCGGCGCGACGAGGGCCGACGTGGAGTTCGCCGGCCCTCGCGAAGCGAGTGAGCTCAGCTGGTCGCGTACCGAGCCTGCGCGGGCTTGGCCACATACGTCGCCAGGTAGAGCGCCAACGCCGAGAAGCAGAACAAGGAACCATTCTCCTCCCGAGACCCCACCGACGGGGGACCAGGCGGAGGTACATCAGCGTCGTCCAGGGCGCGATGAAGAGGCCCAGCAGCGGCCACACCCACGAGTCGAACGCGAGGTCGACGCGGCTCCCGAACAGCCACATCGCGACGATCGCGAAGCGCCACCCGGGGCGAGAGCGCAGCGAAGAGAAGAAGGAAACAACACATCAGGCAAGCACCTCACGAGGTTGAGAGCCGTGTCTCGGGGGCCATCGCGGTCGAGTTCGCGCTCGGCGGAGCCGGTCCTGCCGTAGCGCTACTCGTACTGGAGCGCCTCCAGCACACGCAGCCGCGCGGCCCGGCGTGCCGGCAGGATCGCCGCGAGCAGGCCCGCGAAGACGGCGACGGCGACGAAGGAGACGAGCGAGAACGCCGGAATCGCGAACTGCAGGTCGTACTCCGCGAGCGCGCGCGTGACGAGCAGCGCGAGGAAGATCCCGAGCGGCAGTCCGAGCGCCGCACCGATCAGGGCCGTGATCACGCTCTCGTGCCGGACCATCCGGCGCACCTGGCGGCGCGTCATCCCGACCGCGCGCAGCATCCCGAGCTCGCGTGTCCGCTCGAAGACCGAGAGGGCGAGCGTGTTCACCATCCCGAAGAGGCTGATGATCACGGACAGCGCAAGCAGCACGTAGAGGAAGAGCAGGAACTGCTGGATCTCGCGGTCCTCCTTCTCGATCCACTCGTCGCGCGTCTGCACCTTCGTGTCCGGGAAGCCCGCGAGCGCAGCCTCGACCTCAGGCTTCGCCGAGCCCGGATCGCCCGGCAGGTTCAGCAGCGTGAAGCGGTTGCGAGGCCGCTCGTAGAGCTCGTCGAAGGCCTCCTGCGAGACGCTCGCGGTGCCGAGGAGCGGGTAGAACGGACTGCCCTCGTAGATGCCGCGCACGACGACCTCCTTCGTGTCGTCGGCGGTCGAGCGCACGGTGAACCTGTCGCCGACGGCGAGGTCGCGGTCTTCGGCGACGTTCTCCGGAATGACGGCGCCGTCGTCGCCGAGCTCCGCGAGCACCTCGTCCGAGCCCTCCTGCCAGCGGAAGCCGTAGACGTCGGTGATCCGATCGTCGAGGCCGGTGAGGTTGCCGGCGCTGCCGTCGATCTCGGCGATGTCCTGGCGCACGTTGCTCACCGTCTCGACGCCCGGCACGTCCTCGACGGCCGTGCCCACCGCGGCCGGAAACTCCGAGTAGCCGTCGCTCGAGGTGACGATCAAGTCGGACTGGATCTGGCGCTCGATCGCATCGACGTTCGAAACGCGCACCCCCTGAGCCAGCGCCGCGACGAAGGTGACGAGCGCGATCCCGATCATCAGCGCCGCGGCTGTGGAGGCCGTGCGGCCGGGGTTGCGCTGCGCGTTGCCGTCGGCGAGCCGGCCCGCGGCCCCGCCCAGCCGTCGAGCGGGGAGGCCGACGAGCCTCGCGAGCGGCTTGACCAGCTTCGACGAGAGCATCGCGACGCCGACGAAGAGCGCCAGCACGCCGAGCCCGAGCACTGCGAAGCGGTCGCCGGTGGCGATCCCCTCGGCGAGCGTGCCGTACGAGAGCGCCAGAACGGCGAGCGCGACGATCAGTGCGGCGATGTACGGCACGAACCGGGAGAAGCGGCCGCGCGGGAGCGTCGCGCCCTCCCGCACGGCGGCGATCGGCGACACGCGGGTCGCGCGCACGGCGGGCAGCAGCCCGGCGACGAGCGTCACCAGCGTGCCGACGAGCAGCGACACCACGATCGTGCGCGTCGCGAAGACGGTCTCGGCCTGCGGGAGCTCGAGATTGAACGCGCGGAAGAGCTGCGCTCAGCCCGACGGCCAGGCCGAGGCCGCTGAAGAGACCGACGACCGACGCAGTGAACCCGATCACGAGTGCCTCGACGATCACCGATCCCAGGATCTGCCGGCGCGACGCGCCGATCATCCGCAGCGTCGCGAACTCGCGCGTCCGCTGCGCGACCGTGATCGACAGCGTGTTGAAGATGACGAAGGCGCCGACGAAGAGCGCGATGCCCGGCGAACGAGAGCAGGAAGTAGCGGATGATCTTCGTGAAGGTCGCGATCTCGCCCGACTGCTCAGCCGCCTGCTCAACGCCCGTGCGGACCGTCACGTCGGAGCCGAGCTCGGCCTGGAGCCGCCGCGTCAGCTCCTCCGGCACGACGCCTTCCTCCGCCGCGACCTGCACCGCGTCGAGCTGGCCTTCCTTGTCCAGCAGCCGCTGCGCCGTCGGCAGGTCGAGGATCGCGAAGGTCGCGCTGCCGAGCGTGCTCAGGTCCCCGTACTTGGCGACGCCGACGATCTCGAACTCCTCCGCGGAACCGAGCGCGGCCACGCCGATGCGGTCGCCGACCTGCAGATCCTCGTCGCTCGCCGTGCTCTCGTCGACCACCACCTCGCCGTCTCCACCGGCCCACCGGCCCTCGACGAGGTCGAGCGGGTTGAAGCGGTCTGCCTCGCCCTCGGTCTCGAGCCCGAAGGCGAACGCGGGCGAGCCGCCGGTACCGATCGCCTCGCCGTCGGGTCTCACGCAGCTTCGTCTGGAAATCCTGCACCGAGCCGGCCGCGAACCCGACGCCGTCCACCTCGCGCACGCGGTCGAGCGTCTCCGCCGGGATCGGCGGCGCCTCGGACTGCTCGCCCTCGAAGCTGATCCCGGTCTCCTTGCCGGTGACGACGGCGTCGGTGCCCGCGTAGGACTCGACGAAGATCGTGTCGAACGCCTCGTCGATCGTGTCCGTGAGCACGTAGGCGCCGCTCATCATGGCGACGCCGAGCACGATCGCGATCGCCGTGAGGATGGCGCGGAACTTCCGCCCGGCGAGGCCGCGGAGGGCGACTTTGATCACGGCGCGACCTTCACGTGACGATCCTACGCGTGAGCGCCGGCGCGGATGGAGCCGGATACGGTAGGCGCGTGACCGGGAACCTCATCGACGGCTGGCGCGTGGAGGAGTACGGCAGCTCGCGGGACGGCGTCGCCCTGCGAGCGTTTCATCCGGCCGCCGACGGCCCCGCGGCAGGTCTGCTGGTCGCGGCACAGCACGGCGAGGAGGGGGTGACGGCACTGCTCGTCCGCCGCCTGCTCGAGCGAGTCTCGGCGCACGCGACGCGCTGGGTGGTGGTTCCCGTCGCCAATCCGGACGGGCTGCTGAACGGGACGCGGCAGAACGCGGCCGGCGTCGACCTGAACCGGAACTTTCCCGCCACGACGTGGCTGCCGGACGACTCGTTCACCTACCCGCCCGGGATCGAGCCGGAGCGGCGCGTGCTCGCGAATCGCACGAACCTGTCCTCACCGGGTGAGCACGCCGGCTCCGAGCCCGAGACCCGCGCGCTGATGGCCCTCGTCGAGCGCGTTCAGCCGCCGCTCGTGCGTCGACATCCACAGTCCCCTCGAGCTCGTGCTCCCCCGTGGCGACGTGCCTGCCGAAATCGTCGAGTCGCTGAGCAGCGCGGCGGAGCTCCCGATCGTGGACGACGTCGGGGGGCCCTGCCCCGGGGCGTTCGACGACTGGCTCGTCGACGTCGGCATCCCCGGGATCGTCTACGAGGTCGAGCACGCCGGGCTGCCCGCCCTCTGCGCCCGCCATCTGCCCGGGCTCGAGGCGCTGCTGCGCTCGAACGGGCGCTTCCGCCTAGGCCGAGCGGACCGGCCCCGGCCGGGGGTGCCGCCGCGGCCGCAGGTACTCGACGCGGGTGACCGCCGCCCGCTTGTGGGTCGTCAGCACCCCCGCGTAGGGCGCGTCGAAGGTGCCCGAGGTCGGCGGCACGTCTCGATAGTCGCGACCCACGGCGACGGTGATGTAGCGCAGTCCGGCGCGGCGGTCGTGGGTGGGATCGAAGGGAACGGCCCTCAGCGCCTTCGCGTCCTGCGGATGCGGAACGAGCACCTCCACCCACGCGTGCGTGCCGCCCTCGCCGAGCACGTGACCCGACACGTAGCGGGCGGGCAGCCCGCAGCTCCGGCAGAGCGCCAGCATGCAATGCGCGTAGTCCTGGCAGACGCCGACGCCGCCCGCCCACGCCTCGGCGGCGGTGGTCGCGACCGCGGTCACGCCCCAGCGGTACTCGAGGTGCTCGTAGACACGGTGGCAGATCTGCTTGGCCAGCTCGAGGCCCACTGCGCCCGTGCGGCGGAGCTCGTCGGCCACCGCGCCGAGCGCTTCGTCGGGACGGGTCAGGCGCGAGGGCTCGGCGAAGCGCTGGTCGAACGGGATCACGTCGGACAGGTCCTTGCCGTCGACGGTGGCCTCGCGCTCGACGACGGCCCAGGTCGTGAACTCCACCTCGCGCTCGACGTGCTCGAGGCTGAGATCGAGGACGACGTTCCCGAAGGTGTCGTAGGAACGCTCGGTGTCGACGTCGCAACCCGAGACGCGGAGCTTGTGCGTGAGGAGGCGCTGGTCGGCGTGGTAGTCCGGCGGCACGACCATCAGCCGCTGGCGCAGGCCGGTGATCGGCCCCGGGTACTCGTAGGCGAAGCTCTGCTGGATCAGGACGGTCGTCTGCTGGACGTTCTGCCAGTCGATCTCTTCGTCGTCGATCGAGCCGAGCGTGGCGATCAGGTCGCCGAGACTCTCGTCAACCATGCTGCTCACCGGCCATACGACTCATCGGCCACGCCACGCACCGGCCACCGACTCCGACGGCACGGGCAACTCCGCCGTCAGGTCGGCATCGTCCGCCACCTCGTCCGACCACACGATCATGCGCCGCAGGCTAGCGGCGCCGTAGGTCGTCACCATGGCGACGTCGATCGCGTCGCGGCCGCGGCCGATCGGCAGACGGCCGATCCGCGGCGTGTTGAAGCGGGCGTCGAACGTCCACCAGCTCGAGCCGAGCCAGACCTCGAACCAGGCGTGGAAGTCCATCGGCGGGTACGGCCCCGGGATGCCGATGTCCGGCATGTAGCCGAACACGTAACGAGCCGGAATGCCAAGGCCACGACAGAGCGACACGCCGAGATGAGCGAAGTCGCGGCACATGCCGCCGCGACGCTCGAAGACCTCGACAGTGGCGGTCGTTGGAATGCTCGAGACGCCGTACTCGACGTTTCTGTGGATCCAGTCGCAGACCGCCTGCACGCGCTCCACTCCCGGAACCGTGCCGCCGAAGAGGTCCCACGCCTGCTGCGAGAGGAGATCCGACTCGCACAGTCGGCTCGCCAGCAGCCAGTGGAGCAGCTCGTCCGGGAGGTCCTCGATGCGGTGCTGCACGTCGCTCGGCCCGGGAACCGGATCCGGCTCGGCAGACACCGTCGCGAGCGCGTCGTAGGAGAACGTCGACGCTCCTTCCGGCAGGACGACGCGTCGGCAGCGGTTGCCGTAGAGGTCGACGAAGCTCGTCGCCTCGAGGGACGGGTCGCTGCTCCAGCGTTCCTCGACGACGGCGGCAGGCGAATCGGAGTGCGGCTCGACGAGGACGATCGCCGCGGTGGGGCTCGCCGCCTCGTGCTCGAACAGGCAGCCGACGCGCAACCTCATCCCTCGAGCCCCTGCTGCTGCTGCTGCGGCTGCTGGCTCGGCGGCCCGTCCTCGGGGCGGAGTTGGACGCGCGGCGGCGGCAGCTCTTCGACCGTCAACGCCTCGGTCATCCCGCCCATCGCCTGCGTCATCACCGCGCCGCGCTGGAACTGCCGCATCGCACCCAGGTTCTGGATCGCCACCAGCCGCGCGATCGGCTCGTCGATGCTCCCGCGCAACTGCGCCCGGGGATCGACGCCGCCGAGCGCCTCGCAGCTCACCTCGACGTCCAGCTCGGCCTGGCCGGCGCCCTGGTAGGTGCCACGCAACACCGAGACGTCGGCATAGTCGCGACCCACGCCGACCTTGACGTGCTGTCCCGTACAGGGAGTGCCGAGCGTCCCGTCGACACCGAGCCAGCCGTAGGGCGGGATGTACGCCTCGGTCCAGGCATGCGAGGCGGTCGACACGCCGACGCTCCCGAGGTAGCCGCTGACGTAGCGAGCGGGGAGGCCCACGTGCCGGCACAGCGAGATCAGCACGTGGGCGAAGTCCTGGCAGACCCCGCTCCCGCCGGCGAGCACCTCGGCGACTGAGCTGTTCACGGTCGTGGTGCCGATCCGGTACTCCAGCTGTCCACGAACGTGGTCGGCGGCACGGGTGAAGAATTCGAGTGCGGTCGTCTCGGGATCCTCGGCGAGCAGCGCCTCGGCGAGCTTGGCGGAGTCGTCTCCGAGCACGATGTAGGTACTGGGGCCGAGGAACTCGGCGAAGTCGTCCGCCAGCGCTGCGTTGCCCGCGAGCGTCCGGAGCGAAGGTGATGCGTCCGGCTCGCCCTCGGCCGGGCCGGCCAGCGGCTCGTCGGCTCCCGCGTGGGTGACGACGTCGCTCGTCGCCTCGATCACGAGGCTGTCGTGCAGGTACGCGACGCCGAAGTCGTGGACGGCGTTGCCGTAGTAGTCCCGGAACGAGATCACCGTCGCGGGCGGCTCGATCAGCAGGTCGAAGTCGAGCACGGTCTGGGTCGCGCATGCGAACGGCTGCAGCCGCACCTCGTTGAAGCTCTCGAAGACCTCGCTCGCGTAGCGGTACGTCGTCCGGTGGCGGATCCTGTACCTCACGCCATCAGCTCCTGCGCGGTCAAGGGCCGATGCGCGAAGAACTCGTCCTCGACCCGGTCGCCGATGCGGTAGCAGCGGCGCTGGATGTCGAGGAGGGAAGCGTGCAGGCCGTGCTCCAGCAGGTCGTCGAGCCGCTGGTAGGCGAACTCCGCGTGCAGCCGGCCGACCTCACGCCGCGCCTCGCTCTCGGAGCTCGAGCCGGGCATCGGCTCGGAGCCGTTGTAGGCGGGAGCCTGCTCGCTGATGTGGGCGAGCGCGGCATCGACCTGTCCGATCGAGAAGCGGATCGAGCGTGGCAGGACGGCGGAGAGCGTGAGCAGCTCGATCACCGCGCTCGGCTGGATGCCCCTGCTCTCGATGCGGTGATAGGACTCGTACGCCGACAGCGAGCGCAGGAGCGTGGCCCACGGTTGCAGGTCGTTGGCCGCGGCTGCCAGCGCGAAGCGGTCTCCACTCTCGGCATCGTCGCCGACCAGGAGCCGGTAGTTGACGTCGAGCGTCCGCGCCGTCCACTCCGCCCGCTCCAGGAACTTGCCTGCCTGGAGGAAGTACCAGCCCTCCTCGCGCGGCATCGTCGAGTCGGTGATCCCCTGCAGTAGCTGGCTGAAGTCGACCACGGAGCGGCAGAAACGCGTCGCGTTCTCGGCACCCGCTGCCGCCCGTCGGCGCCGGCCCGGGCGATTGACCTCGAGATGGAAGCGGTTGAGCGCCTCCCACATCTCGGTCGCGACCTGATGACGCATCGTGCGGGCGTTGTCGCGGGCGGTGGCGATGCACTCCACGATCGAGTTCGGGTTCTCGGACGAGAAGATCAGGTGCCTGGGCACGCTCTCCTCGTCCGCGGGCGGGCCGTCCGGCGGAAAGGCGGAGCGCTCGCCGACGATGTCGCGCAGCGCCGCCCAGTGGCGGTCGCGGCGCGACTCCGCCTCGGTCGTCGAGCCCATGGCGATGGTGTGGCCGAAGGTCACGGCGGTCAGACGAGCCGTCTGCTCGGCGCGCTCGACGTGGCGGCCGATCCAGTAGAGCGATTCCGCCATGCGGCTCAGCATCTCGTCACCGCAGGACTGGTCATCTCAACACCCAGGTGTCCTTGCTGCCGCCGCCCTGGCTCGAGTTGACGACCAGCGAGTCGCGGACGAGCGCGACCCGGGTCAACCCGCCGGGCAGCACGCTGATCCCGTCCGGGCCGCTCAGGACGTAGGGCCGCAGATCGACGTGTCGGCCCTCGAGCGTCCCCGAGTCGCCTTCGTCGGGCACGAAGGTCGGATGGCGCGAGAGCGGGATCACCGGCTGGGCGATGTAGTTGCGCGGGTTCGCGACGATCCGCTCGCGGAACTCCTCGAGCTCGCGCTCCTCGGCGACAGGCCCGATCAGCATCCCGTAACCACCGCTCTCGTTCGCCGACTTGACGACGAGCGAGTCGAGGTTGCCCAGCACGTGGTCGAGCTGCTCCGGATCGCTCGGCAGGAACGTCGGCACGTTGTCGAGTATCGGTTCCTCGCCCAGGTAGTAGCGGATGATCGCGGGGACGTACCGGTAGACCACCTTGTCGTCGGCGATGCCCGTGCCGATCGCGTTGGCGAGCGTGACGTTGCCCGTACGGACGGCGCCGAGCAGGCCGGCGACGCCGAGCATCGACTCGGCGCGGAACGCGAGCGGGTCGAGGAACTCGTCGTCGACGCGGCGGTAGATCACGTCCACCTGCCGCCGCCCCGAGGTGGTGCGCATGTAGACGCGGTTCTCGAGGACGAAGAGGTCGCGGCCCTCGACGAGCTCGACCCCCATCTGCTGCGCCAGGAAGGCATGCTCGAAGTACGCGGAGTTGTAGATGCCCGGCGTCAGCACGACGACCGCCGGGCCGGTGGCGGCGCCGGGTATGGCGCGGCGCGGCGAGAGCCCCACGAGGTTGTCGAGGAGCTGCCCCGCGTAGGAGTCCACAGAGCGAACCCCGAGCTCCGCGAACCAGTCGGGGAAGGTCCGCGTCATGATCTGACGGTTCGCGAGCACGTAGGAGACGCCACTGGGCGTGCGCAGGTTGTCCTCGAGCACCAGCCACCGTCCGTCGTCGCCTCGGATCAGGTCGCTGCCGGCGACATGGATGTACTGGTCGTCCGGAACGTCAATGCCGACGACTTCGCGGCGAAAGTGGCGGCCCAGGACGACGAGTCGGCGCGGCACGACCCCGTCTCGCAGGATTTCCTGCCCGTGGTAGACGTCGTGGACGAAGCGGTTCAGCGCGCGGATGCGCTGTCGGAGCCCCGCCTCGATGACCGCCCACTCGTCGGCCGGCAGGATGCGAGGGATCGGGTCGAACGGCAGGATCCGCTCGATCCCCTGATCCCCGTCGGAATAGACGGTGAAGGTGACGCCGCGGTGCAGGAACGACCGGTTGGCGAGCTCCGCTGCCCGCCGCAGGTCCGGGCCATTCATCGACGCGATCAGCGCGACGAGCTCCGCGTAGTGCGGTCGCGGCCCGGCGACGCCGTCCGGGCCGCGCTCGAACGCCTCGTCGTAGAAGCCGCCGGTGTCGTAGCCGTCGCGGAGCACGCCATCGGGCGCCTGTGGCACCGCCGGCCTTGTCAACCCGGTTCCCCGCGACGCGCTCGCCTCATGCCACCCTCCTACCACCAGAATAGAACGCTCCGAGCCGGCCAGACCGCGCTGCGCGGATGTCGCATCGACACCGGCCGCTCACCAGGTCGCCCCACCGCGACGATTCCTGTGCCTCGGCGGAGGGTACGAGTTGATTGCAGGCTCAGACCCAACACCCGACTCAGGAGGCACTGTGGAGACGAAGCACAACGACGAGCTCGACCCGGTCGACAAGGCGACGAACGACGACGGGGAGCCCACGCTCGTCGATCCGGAGGAAGCAGAGGAAGGCGGGTTTGCCGGTGGTGGCGGTCCTGCGGCGGCCATCTACGAGGACGAAGACGATGTCGCCGACGAGCACGGCGATCGACTCTCGCGCGCGCCGGACGAGAGTCGCTGACTCGCGGGGATCGACGCACGTGCGTCGGCGAGCGAGGTCGTTTGGGCCTTCGACCAGACGCGCAGAACGAGCGCGAGGTTCCGCCTGCGCACCGTCGTGCTTCTCTGGATCGGACGCAAGCTGTGGGCGGCCCGGCGCCGTCGCAAGGCGAAGCTAGACGCGACCGACACCCGTTCGCACGGCGTTTCTCTGCGTAGGCTGCGACGATGCGCCGTGACCTCGACGACACGCCGGTTCCCGCATCGTTCGTCTGGGCGACGGACGTCGACACGCTGCCGCTCGACCGGGTGGTGGAGCGACGGGACGGGTACGTCGTGATCCGCTCGCCCGGCAACCCCACGTTCTACTGGGGCAACCTGCTGCTGTTCGATCGGGCGCCGCGCACCGGTGACGGAGCCCGGTGGGAGGAGCTGTTCGAGCGCGAGTTCGCCGACGAGCCTCGTGTCGGGCACCACACGTTTGCCTGGGACGAGACTGGAGGCGTCTCGGGGGCGGCCTCCGACGAGTTCGTGGCGCGCGACTACCGCCTCGACGAGAGCGTCGGCCTGATCGCCGACGCCGGGCGGGTGCAAGCGCATCCGCGCGAGAATCGCGAGGTCGCCGTCCGGGCGCTCGATTCCGCCGTCGGCGCCGACGCGGAGCTCTGGGAGGCAGTCCTCGAGCTCCAGGTTGCGAGCCGCGACGACGGTCACGACGAGGAGAGCTACCGCACGTTCGCACGGGCGCGGCTCGACGATCGCCGCGCGCTCTTCCGCCTGGGTCGGGGAGCGTGGTACGTGGCGATCGACCCGGAGAGCGGCGAGGTCGCGGCCAGCTGCGGCATCGTCGTCACGGCAGGCCGCGGGCGCTTCCAGGTCGTCGACACCGCGCTCGCCTTCCGTCGGCGCGGGATCTGCTCGCGGCTCGTCGTCGAAGCCGCACGGCACTCCGCAGAGGCGCACGGAGCCGAGCGCTTCGTGATCGTCGCCGACCTCGGCTACCACGCGCTCGGCCTCTACGAGTCGCTCGGCTTCGAGCGCCGGGAGCACGTCGTCGGCGTGTGCCGCTGGCCGCGCAGCGGATAGGTTCGCTCCGGTGCGCTACTGGGAGGACTTCATGGTCGGCGAGACGACCGACGTCGGCACGGTGGACGTCACGCGCGAGGAGATCGTCGAGTTCGCGCAGCGCTACGACCCGCAGGACTTCCACCTGGACGACGCTGCCGCCGCCGCCGGGCCCTACGGCGGGCTGATCGCGAGCGGCTGGCACACGGCGTCCCTCTTCATGGGCCTGTTCGTGCGCTCGATCCTGCTCGACTCGGCGTCGATGGGCTCGCCCGGCGTCGAGGAGCTGCGCTGGACGGCGCCGGTCCGGCCGGGCGACCGGCTGACCGGGCGCGTAACGGTGACACGGGTGGAGCCGTCGTCCAAGCGTCCCGATCGCGGCACCGTGTTCACCTCGAGCGAGGTCGTGAACCAGGACGGCGTCGTCGTGCTGACGATGAAGGCGCGCGGCTTCTTCGGCCGCCGCAACCCCGCCTAGTCCTGCTCGAGCTCGAGCCGCAGGTCGGCGAAGCTGTAGACGACGAGGTAGCCGACCGCGAGAAAGGCTGTCAGCGCGACGAGACCCTCCGCGGTGCGAAGCGGGACCGAGCCGAGCTGCTCACGGACGACGTCGGCCACCGCGATCGGGTGCAGGAGCGCGTCCCAGCTGTTGAAGCGGATGAACCGCCCGATGTAGACGCCGAAGCTCGCGAGCCCGAGCGCGCCGAGCACGCCCGCCCACGCGACCCGCGCGCCGAACGCGCGCCGCAGGATCGCCTGCACGAGGTAGAGCGAGCCGAAGCCGAGCATCAGCCCCGTCCAGGCGAACGCGGACAGCATCAACGCGTCGTACCAGAGCGGCGCCGGCCCCTCGTCCAGGTGGATGAAGTCGGTCAGCAGGTACGGCGCGTTGGGGAAGAAGAGCAGCCAGGGCACGAGCAGCACCCAGACGAGCGCGTCGATCCGCCGGCTCGCACGTGCGTAGGCGGCGACGGCGAGCACGAACGGCACCCAGGCGAGCGTCAGGTTCCAGATCAGGAACCGGTAGAAGGAGCTCCCCGTCTCGTGCGCCCGGATCTCCAGCAGAACGACGCAGAGCGCCGAGGCGGCGAGCAGGGCCAGCACGGCGAGTGTTCGACGACCAGGCATGCCCCTAGGGTAGGGACATGACGCTCGAGGACGTGCTGCGCGCGCCGCCGGCCGCCCGCATCGAGGGGGTGCTCGAGCGGATGCTCGCGATCGAGGCGGCGCTGCCGCGCGAGGACGGCGTCGCCTGCTTCAACCGGCTCTACCGCGCCGTCACGGAGGCGGTGCACGACACCACCGCAACCGACTTCGCGGACGCGCGCTTCGTGCGCTGGCTCGACGTCGCCTTCGCCAACCTCTACTTCCGTGCGCTCGCCGCGTTCGTGCTCCGCCGCGGGCGGGTGCCTCATGCGTGGTTGCCGCTCTTTCGGTCACGCTCTCAGCCCGGGATCGCGCCGCTCCAGTTCGCGCTCGCCGGGATGAACGCGCACATCAACCGCGACCTGCCCGTCGCGCTCGTCCAGACCTGTGCCGCCCGCGAGGTGCAGCCGCGGCACGGCTCGCCTCAGCACGCCGACTTCGGCCGCGTCGACCGGCTGCTCGAGGAGGTCGAGGCACGGGTGAAGCACGAGTACACGATCGGGCTCGTCGGCGTCGCGGACGAAGCGCTCGGCCGGCTCGACGACGTGCTCGCGATCTGGAAGGTGTCGGCGGCGCGACAGGCGGCGTGGGTGCATGCCGAGACGCTCTGGCACCTGCGCGAGCTGCCTTTTGCCGGCGCGCGGCATCTCGCGATCCTCGACCGCACCGTCGGCTTCGCCGGCCGCGGGCTGCTGGCGCGCGTGCTCTGAGAGCGGCGGTCAGTCGTCCGCGACGGCCTCGACGTCGAGCTCGAGGCCGCGCAGGGCGAGAACGCGAATCGTCCCGCCCGTCGGTACGGGCTCGGCGGAGCGCGCCTCCCAGAGCTCGCCCAACACCCGCACCTGACCCGAAGGCGCGAGCGGCGACACGGCCTTGCCGGTGGCGCCGACCAGGTTCTCGACGCCGGTCCGAACCTTCTGGCGCCCCATCCGCCGCTGCCAGTAGACGACCTCGAGGACCCCGAGCCCGGCGCAGACGACGGCGCCCGCAACGTCCCACGGCTCGGGCGCGAAGATCAAGAGCAGGACTGCGAGCACGAAGAACATCGGTCGTCCGGCGATCATCCGGCTCCAACGACGCGCGAGCATCACCCCGCCCGGACGATTCGTCTATAACGGGTGCGAGGAGGAAGCCCGATGAGCGTCGCCAGCCTGCCTGCGGCAGATCAGCGTCACGAGACGCGCGTCGTCCCCTTTCGCGCCGGCGACGGCCTCGAGCTGAACGTCGTCCAGGTGCGCGGCGAGCGGGAGCCGACCCGCGGGCCGGTGCTGCTCGTCCACGGCGCCGGCGTGCGCGCGAACCTGTTCAACGCGCCGGTGCGCACGACCGTCGTCGACGCGCTGCTCGCCCGCGGCCACGACGTCTGGCTCGAGAACTGGCGCGCGAGCATCGACGTGCCGCCGAACGAGTGGACGCTCGACCAGGCCGCCGTGCACGACCACCCGGCCGCCGTGCGCACCGTGCTGTCCGAGACGGGCGCGGACGAGCTGAGGGCGATCATCCACTGCCAGGGCTCGACCAGCTTCATGATGTCGTCGCTCGCCGGGCTCCTGCCGGAGGTGAAGACGATCGTCGCGAACGCCGTCTCGCTGCACACCGTGATCCCGCCGGTCTCGCGCTTCAAGATCAGGCGCGTCCTGCCGCTCGTGAACCCGTTCCTGCGCTACCTCGACCCGCAGTGGGGGAACCACGCGCCGAACCTGCGCGCGAAGGCGCTCGTCGCGTTCGTCAAGCTGACCCACCACGAGTGCGACAACGACGTCTGCCGCGTCGCGAGCTTCACCTACGGCACCGGCTGGCCGACCCTCTGGCGGCACGAGAACCTGAACGACGAGACGCACGAGTGGATCAAGGGCGAGTTCGCCGCCGTGCCGATGAGCTTCTTCCGGCAGATGTCGCGCTGCGTGAGCCAGGGGAACCTCGTCTCGGTCGAGGGCCGCGACGAGCTGCCGCGCGACTTCGCGGCGCAGCCGCCGCAGACCGACGCGCGCTTCGCCCTCTTCGCCGGCAGCCGCAACCGCTGCTTCCTGCCCGTCAGCCAGGAGCAGACGTTCCGCTTCCTCGACGCGCACGCGCCGGGCAAGCACTCGCTCCACGTGCTGCCCGAGTACGCGCACCTCGACGTCTTCATCGGCAAGGAAGCGGGCGAGGAGGTCTTCCCGCTGATGCTGGACGAGCTCGAACGCTAGATCGCTCCGTAGACGTCGCGCAGCGACCCAGTGAAGTACGCCGCGTACCGGCCCGTCGCGGCCAGGCGTGCCTTCGCGTCCGGGGCGTTCGTCACCTGCATCGTCGTCAGCTGGCGCATGAAGTCCTGCGGCCGGATGCGGAGCATGCCCTTGCCGACCACCTCGCCCGCGTCGCTCGCGCCCTCGTGCACGGTGATGTAGAGCGTCGTCGTGTCGGCCCACTGGTCGATGCCAGGGTCGTCGTGGATCAGCTTGAAGCCGTCGAAGAAGTACTCGCGGCCCTCGACGGACGAGAGCTTCATCCGGTAGCGCATCCGGCGGGAGCCGACGTCGGTGGGGTCGGAGACGAGCAGGTTGAACTCGCCCTCGGTGACCGTGAGCGGCCGGTCGGAGAGCGCGGGCGCCTCGACGGTGCCGATCAGGCGCGCTGCGTGCGACTCCTCCCCGAGCAGCGCGTCGAGGTCGTCGGCGATCGCCGTCAGCGTGAAGACGAAGGTGGAGTCGTCGCGGCGGCCCTGCTCGTCGGCGCGCGCGAAGTCGTCCGTCACCGAGGTGGAGAAGAACCCGCGCATCGTCTCGGTGAACTGGATCCCGACCTTCGGCGCGGCGGCACCCTGCGGCGGCCGCGAGGGCAGATCGTACGGCAGCGTCCAGCCGCGCTCGCCCGCCATCAGCGCGCAGGCGCGCTCGGCCACCGCGCAGATCGTGAAGAGCGGGTTGACGCCGAGCGAGCGCGGGATCACCGAGCCGTCCAGCACGTAGAGGCCGTCGTGCACGTCCTCGCCGGAGCCGCCGGCGAAGACACGGCCACCGTGGTCGACGACGCCGCCCGAGCCGTCCTCGCCCATCGGGCAGCCGCCCAGCGGATGCACCGTGACGAGATCGTGACCGAGGAGCTCGGTCCAGACGGGATTCCGGACGTACGTGCCGCCGAGGCCGGCCGTCGCCTGCTCGAGCAGGCCGCTCACCCGCTCGAAGATCGGCTTCGTCCCCAGGCCCGGCCAGTCGACGCGCGCCCGGTCGTCCTGCAGGACGACCCGGCCGTCCGCGTCGTCGTGGGTCATCACGAGGAACGTGACCGTGTTGCGCAGCGCTCCACCGTAGGGCCCGCGCAGCAGCGTCTCGAGCTCGCGCGTGCGCTCGCGGTAGAAGTCGGCGATGCCGTCGTCGGTGTCGAGGCCGATCATCCCCGCGGCGATGCCGAACACCTTCGCGAGGACGACCGAGATCGCGCCCGGGATCACGCCCTCCTCGATCACGAGCCCCTGGCCCAGGTCGTCCTGCTCGCGGATGTCGACGATGCCGGCGATGCAGGGGCCGACGGCGGGGAGCTCGCCGACGTCGTGGTCGCCGAAGCCGATCGCGTTGACGGGACGGTCGACGTTGTAGCCGAAGGCGAGGAAGTCGCCGTTGCCGCTGAAGCGCTCGCCGAGCCGGTCGGAGAGTGGGAGGCCGCGGTCGCGCGAGCGAAGCAGGATCTCGGTCGAGCCGAGCGCGCCGGCGCCGATCACGACGACGTCGGCGGCCACGTGCAGCGCAGGCGCGCCGAAGACGTCGCGACCCGAGTCGACGAGCTCGTAGTGCACGAGCCAGTGCCCGTCGCGCCGCTCGACGTGCGTCACCCGCGCCTGCGTGTAGATCTCCGCGCCGTGGTTCCGCGCGTCGGGGAGGTAGTTCATGATCAGCGTGTTCTTGGCCGCGTAGTTGCAGCCGCTGACGCAGTCGCCGCAGAGCCGGCAGGCCTGCTGGTGGACGCCGACGTGGTTGACGCCGTCGACGTAGTTGACGTTGATCGGCGGCCGGTAGAAGCGCTCGCCGAGATGGTCGCCCGCCGCCTTCAGCGCCGTGAGCTTCTCGAGCGGCGGGAAGCTCTGCGGGTACGGCCCGGGCTTGAGCATCGCCGCCGCCCGGTCGTAGCCGTCCTTCAGCCCGCCGGCGGCGTCGTCGCGGAGCGCCTGCGGCCAGACCGGGTCGTCGAGCACGCGCTGCTCCGCCGGCAGCACGACGCCGGCGTTCACGAGCGAGGTGCCGCCGAGCCCGCAGCCCTGGAAGACGCCGAGCTCCTTGCTCATCCGGAAGTCGTAGAGGCCGGTCTTCGGCCCGACGTGCCCGTGCTCGCTGTCCAGCTGGAACTGCGCGAGCGCCTCCGCGGTCGTGTCCGGATACTCGCCGGGCTGGAACTCGCGGCCGCGCTCGAGCAGGCAGACGCGCCGGCCCGCCCGCGCCAGCCGCGACGCGGCGATCGAGGCGCCGTAGCCCGACCCGACGACGACGGCGTCGTAGCGGGAGCGGATGTTCTCGATCGGAGTAGCCAGCCTCGTTGCGGTCACAGTCGTCCTCCTAGATTCGAAGCCGTCGGGAGAAGAAGCGGGTCTTGGCGCTGTCGGCGAGGGCGTGCGCGGCGCGGCCCTCGTCGAGCCAGTCCGGGTGCGGGACCTCGAGCGGCGCCGTCTCGGTGGCGAGCTCCGCCGCATGCCGGCGCACGGCCGCGTCGGCGATCAGGTAGCCGTGGTTCTCGAGCACGCCGATCTCGCCCGCCGAGAACGCGTCGAGGTCGATCCGGATCGGTGCGACGAAGCGCTCGACGAACTCGTCGGAGTACGCGACCGGCGGCGGGTCGAGCTCGTAGTGCGTCGCCTTCGTGGCGACTCCCCAGTAGGCGCCGTCGAGGTCGCCGCGGATGAAGCTCGAGAGCAGCCAGCGCTTGCGCACCTCGGTCGCCTGCTCGAGCAGCGTCACGGCGAAGCGAAGGGCGCGCCAGACGGCGCGGATGGGCGGGTCGGGCGAGAGCGACGGCGACGCGTCTGAGACGAGCACGACCGCGTGGTCGCGCCACACCGGCTCGATCCCGAGGTTGTCGTAGACGCCGCCGTCGGCGAGGTCGATCGAGCGCACGAGGCGCTCGCGGTCGTCGCGCACGTACGCGCCCTCCTGCAGCGCCTCGACGCCGTCGCGCACGCGCATCGCCCGGAACGGCCCCGGCACGCACGAGGAGGCGGCGACCGCGCGGGCGAGCGTCCACTCCGGTGACGGCGGAAAGTGGCCGGCCGAGCGAGAGCCGATCCGGCCCGCCGAGTCGAAGACCCATTGCTCGCGGAAGCGCATGTCGGTGGCGCAGAAGACGAACCGCGGCCGCGGCGGTAGTTCGTCCAGGCCGCCCGGCGCCGGGCCGGCTGCGTAGCGCTCTGCGAGTGCGTCGATCGCGGCGTTCTGGTCGAACCAGCGCGTCGGCCGCAGCCCGCGCAGCGCCGGCCCCGTGCGGATGTTCGTCGCCGCGAAGGCGCGCATCGGATTCGCGACTCCTTCCTCCCAGCCCGCGACCACGCCGCCGTCCGCCGGCCAGGCGTCCGCCTTGCGCGCGAGGTGCGTGGCGAGCTGAGCCGCGAAGATGCTCCCACCCGAGACCGAGGCAAGCGTGTCCACCTGCGCGAGGATCCCGAGCTCGTTCAGCCGGCGCAGCGCACCGAGATGGAAAAGGGAGGCGCGATAACCGCCGCCGGAGAGGCAGAGCGCCGTTCCCTGACGCTGCTCGCGGGGAAGGAACTCGGCCCGGCCGTACCGCGTCGCGGCTCACGCGGCCGCCGGCTCGTCGCGAAAGACCGAGAAGATCTCCTCGAGCATCGCCTCGCGCGAGGGGTAGCGGCGCTCGTCGTAGCAGCCGAGCGGGCTCTCGAGCACGGCGTACAGGCACTTGTTGCAGTACGTGCACGGACGCGGCGGCTCGTCGCGCCCCGCCCGGTAGTGCTGGACGAGATCGGGTGTGGCGATCAGCGCACGGGCGATCGTGACCGCGTCGCAGTCGCCGCGGTCGAGCGCGTCGGCGATCGTCGAGGCGCGCTGGAAGCCGCCCGTGCAGAGGACGGGGATCGAGACGGCGGCCTTGATCGCGGCCGCGTCGCCGAGGTTCGCGCCCTCGACCTGCTTCAGGCTCCGGCCGGCGCGATGCTCGACGATCCGCGAGAAAGGCCAGGTGCGGAAGAGCAGGTAGTTGCGGAAGGTGTGCCTCCCGCTCGAGAGCAGGACGTCGTAGGTCGCGACCACGTCGGCGGCCGAGAAGGAGCCGGCGGGGTTGTCGGGATGCGGAAACGTGTTCCCCGAAGAGACGTGGATCGCGTCGGCGCCGGCCTGCTCGACCCACCGCGCCACCTGCACGGAGTCCTCGATCGTGTTGCCCTTCCCCGCCCACGGCAGCAACGCATTCCCGTACTCGGTCGTGCTGAGCTTGACCTGGACGTGAAAGTCCGTCGCCGACCCGGGCGCGGATCGCCCGCACCGTGTCGAGCAGAAAGCGGGCGCGGTTCTCGAGCGAGCCGCCGTACTCGTCGTCGCGGTCGTTGATCGCCGAGGAGAGGAACTGCGTGAAGACGTAGCCGTTCGCGGCATGGATCTCGACGCCGTCGAGCCCTGCCTCGCGCGCCCGCCGAGCGCCCTCGGCGAAGGACTCCGTCACCTCCTCGATCTGCGCCTTCGTCATCCGCTCGCTCTCGAACCCGTGCAGCGGATCCGGCTCGTCCGTCGAGCTCCAGCCCTTCTCGAACTCGACCCCGCCGACGTCGCGCTGGCGGCCGCCGAACGCGAGCTGGAGGATGTAGGGGCAGTCGTGCTCGTGCACGCGCCGGCCGAGCTCGCGCCAGAACGGGATCCGCTCGTCGCTCTCGATCGACGCGTAGCCGGGGACGATGAAGCCGCGCCGGTGCACGCCGCACCACGAGGAGACGATCGCCCCGACGCCGCCGCGAGCGAAGCGGAGCTCCCAGTTGATCCGCGCCTGCGTACCGGTGCCGTCGTAGTGGTCGAAGCGGCCCGAGACGTTCGAGCGCAGGATCCGGTTCTTCACCGTCAGGTTGCGGAGCTCGAGCGGCTCGAAGATCTGCTCGAAGCTCATACGGGAGCCGGCTCGCCGGCCCCGTAGACCGCGAGGATCTCGGCGATCATCTGCTCGCGCGAGTCGTAGCGGCTCTCGTCGTAGCAGCCGAGCGGGTTCTCGAGGAAGTTCGCGAGACACTTGTTGCAGTACGTGCACGGCCTCGGCGGCCGGTCGTGGCCCTGCTCGAACAGCTGCACGAGATCCGGGTTCGCGAGCAGCGAGCGCGCGATCGTCACGCCGTCGCAGGCTCCGCTCTCGATCGCCCGCTCGATCGTGGACGCCGTCTGGAAGCCGCCGCCGCAGAGGACGGGGATCCCGACCGCCGCCTTGACGGCGCGAGCCTCGGGCAGGTTGATCCCCTCGACCCCGTGGCGCCGGGTCGGCCGCTCCCACTGCCACTGGAAGAGCTTGCTCAACGGCCAGGTGCGGAAGACGACGTAGTTCCTCAGCGTGTGGCTGCCGCTGGAGAGGATCGTGTCGTACGACTTGACGAAGTCCTTCACCGGCATCGCGCCGGGCGGGTTGCGCGGATGGGGGAAGGCAGCGCCCGCGGTGATGTGAATCGCGTCGACGCCGGCCTCCTCGAGCCAGCGACAGATCTGCACGGAGTCGTCGACCGAGTTCCCGCGCCGCAGCCACGGGAAGACCTCGTTCATCCGCTCCTCGATGCTGATCTTGAAGCCGACGTAGAAGTCGGAGCCGACCTCGGCGCGAATCGCCCGGACGATCTCGAGCGCGAAGCGGGCGCGGTTCTCGAGCGACCCCCCGTAGTCGTCCTTGCGGTCGTTGATCGCCGAGGAGAGGAACTGCGTCACGAGCACGCCGTTTCCGCCGGCGATCTCGACGCCGTCGAGGCCGGCCTCGCGCGCCCGGCGGGCCCCCTGGGCGAAGGCGTCGACGAGCTCGCGGATCCCGGCGACGCTCAGGCGATCGCAGGGGAAGCCGTGGATCGGCTCGGGCTTGTCGGTCGAGCTGACGCCCTTGGGGAACTCCAGATCGCCGATGTCGCGGTGCCGGCCGGCGTGGTTCAGCTGGACGATGTACTTGCAGTCGTACTCGTGCACGCGCTTGCCGAGCTCGCGGAAGAACGGGACGCGGTCGTCGCGGTCGATCAGCGCGAAGCCGGGGACGAGGCGGCCGCGTCGATGCACCGGCGCGTTCGACGAGATGATGGCGCCGATCCCGCCGCGCGCGAACTTGACCTCCCAGTTGATCCGGACGTCGGTTCCCGAGCCGTCGTAGTTGTCCCAGCGCCCGCCGAGGCTCGAGCGGAGCACGCGGTTCTTCACCGTCAGCGGGCCGAGCTGCAGCGGCTCGAAGACGACGCTCATCCGGCCACGGGCTGCGGCTCGCCCTCGTAGACCGAGAGGATCTCGCGCACCATCTCCTCGCGCGAGTCGAAGCGGCTCTCCTCGTAGCAGCCGAGCGGGTTCTCGATGAAGTTGATCAGGCACTTGTTGCAGTACGTGCACGGGCGCGGCGCCCGGTCGCGCCCGACCGCGAACATGTTCACGAGGTCGGGGTTCGCGATCAGCGGCCGGCCGATCGAGACGCCGTCCACCGAGCCGTCCTCGAGCGCGCGGGTGATCGTCGACTGCGTCTGGAAGCCGCCCGCGCAGATCACGGGCACCGACACGGCCTCCTTGATCCGACGCGCGTCGGCGAGGTTGATCCCCTCGATCCCGGCTCGCTTCGCCGAGCGCTCCCACGCCCACTTGAAGACCTTGTTGACCGGCGGCGTGCGGAACATCAGGTAGTTCCGGAAGGTGTTCGTCCCGCTCGAGAGCATCGTGTCGTAGGAGCGGATCGTGTCGGCGATCGGGAAGCCGCCGGCCGGGTTGCGCGGGTGCGGGAAGGAGCTGCCCGACGAGATGTGGAACCCGTCGACCCCGGCCTCCTCGAGCCAGCGGGCGACCTGGATCGAGTCCTCGATCGTCGTCCCCTTGCCCCACCACGGGAAGAGCGCGTCGTGGTGGTCGACGGCGGTGAGCTTGAACTGGACGTGGAAGTCGCGACCGACCTCCCGCCGGATCGCCTGCACGATCTCGATCGCGAGCCGGGCGCGGTTCTCGAGCGAGCCGCCGTAGTCGTCCTCGCGGTCGTTGATCGCCGGGGAGAGGAACTGCGTGATCAGGTAGCCGTTGCAGCCGTGGATCTCGATCCCGTCGAGCTCCGCCTCGCGCGCGCGCCGCGCGGCCTGGGCGAAGCACTCGACGATCTCGCGGATCTGCGCGACGGTCGCCCGCTCGCACGGCAGCCCGTGGATCGGCTCGGACTTGTCGGTCGAGCTGAGGCCCTTCTCGTAGGTGATCCCGGGGATGTCACGCTGCCGGCCCGAGTAGGCGATCTGCGCGATGTACTTGCAGTCGTACTCGCGCGAGCGCTTGCCGAGCTCGCGCCAGAAAGGGATCTTGTCGTCCGCGTCGAGGTGCGCGTAGTTCGGGACGATCAGCCCGCGCGGGTGCACGGGCGTGTTCGAGGAGATGATCGCGCCGACGCCGCCGCGCGCGAACTTCAGATCCCAGCGGAGGCGCACCTCGGTGCCCGAGCCGTCGTAGTTGTCGAAGCGGCCCGAGATGCTGGAGCGGAAGACCCGGTTCTTGACCTCGAGGTTGCGGAACCGGAGCGGCTGGAAGACCGGCCCGGCACCGTCAGTCAAGGAGGACCTCCCACTTCCACGTTCCGTCGGGCTGCTCGGTGCCGCGGATCCAGTCCTCGAGCGGCGGGTCGTCCGCGTGCTCGGCGCAGCCGGTCGCGGCGAAGCACTGCAGCTCGAGCTCGCCCGGCTTCAGGTCGATTCGGAGGAAGCTCTTGAAGAGCGGCGGCGGCGGCTCGTTCCAGTCGAGCAGCTCGGAGAAGTTGCGGTGCAACGGGCCACCCTGACCGGGCAACTTCGTGATCCGCTTCGCCGCCTTCCAGGCCTGCTGCGTGATCTCCTGGTTGACGTCCTCCGCGCGGGTCGGCTCGGTGTTGCCCTCGAGCAGCTGGCCCATGATCGCCGGCGCCTGCTGGTAGGGGACGACGAGATAGCCGCGGTTGAAGCCGAAGCGCTTGTCGTAGAGCCGGGAGTAGGCGGCGAGGGAGTCGCCGCGGCGTGGGTAGCAGCGGAAGTCGTCCTCGCTGCAACCGCAGGCCTCGACCGTGGCCTTGGGAATCTTGTGGGTCGCCTTCGTGTACGCGCCCGCCGCACCGCTGACGATGTGCTGGATCGTGCGCCCGTCGGGCATCTTCACCGGGTAGCGCTGGTAGTTGTGGATGTCGCCGCCGATCACGGCGATGTACCGGTGCTCGGGGTTGTCGACGATCGCGCGTACGCCACCGCCGCCCTCGATCTCGGTCTCCTTCTTGCGTGCGTCGACGACCATCGGCTTGCCCGTCAGCAGCAGCTTCGCCTTCGGCTCCTTCGAGATGCGGCGGAGCCAGTCGCCCTGCTCCCGGTCGAGCTGGCCGCGGATGCCCGTGTCGATCCCGACGATCAGGAGCGGGCCGGTGTCGATTGCAAAGTACGGGCCGGGCTGGTCGGAGCGCTCCTTCCGGTGCTTGCCGGCACGCTCCAGCAGTTCCTGATCCGGCTCGGACGGCTCGCGCCAGAGCAGCTTGCGCATCGCGCCGCGGAGTGGGCTGCCCCGCTTCGCCCCGGGTCGCTGGTCGGGATCGGCGGCGCAGAAGTGGGTCATGAACCCGTGCAGCCCGTCGTACCAGTCGTGGTTGCCGGGGATCGCGTAGATCGGGCCGGGCAGCTCACGGTAGGGCCAGAAGAACTTGTCCTCGTACTCGTTGACGTCGCCGGCCGGGTAGATCACGTCGCTGACGACATACGTGAAGTGCGTTCCGCCGGCCTTCGAGCGCAGCGGCCGGAGCACGTGGTACTGCGAGGCATCCCCTTCGCCGGGGTCGCCGATGACGAGGAACGAGACCTCGTCCTTGCTTGGCGTAACGGTGCACGACCAGGTCGGGGTCGACGCCCTTCGCGCGCATTGCCGCAACCCAGCGGCGGCGCTCGTCGTCGGTGGTGTCCTCGATCAGGCGCGCGATCGGATCGTTGCGCGACTCCCAGATCGGCTTCGGGCTGATCCAGCTGAACTCGGTGGGCTTGTACCCCTCGCGGTAGAGATCCTTCACCACTGCTGCCTCCCGGCAGTCGACCCAGCCGGCGGCGCGGCGGGACGTGCGGGAGGAATGCTCCGGATCGGTCGGTACGGGAACGGCTTGCGGCGGCTCCGTCACAGACTCCGTCATGCGATCCAACCCCCTTCTTGGGCTCGACGCGTCGCCGCATGACGCCGGGAACTGCTGAGACCTGAGCTTCGTCCGAACGGGCGCCGCTTGTCAAGCGGGACGACGTAACACCGCGTCATGGGCCTCGAGCAGCTCGCGCGCCGCACCTGTCCGTCAGCAGCGTTCCGGAAGCGGTCGGCTCGCCGGCCACGTACGGCGGCAGAGCTCGCGGCCGGCCGGGTCGGTGATCACGTAGGTCCGCGAGGTCGGCTCGGTGAGGAACCGGATGATCGGAGACTAAACTCGCGCCTCGTGTTCACCGTCGAGCAGCGCGATGCTCTCCGCGAGCGCCTGCTACGGCTCGCGGACGAGGATGAGCGCGCCGTTGCCGGAGCCGCCGTGGGCTCGCTCGCCGTGGACGGGGGCGACCGCTTCTCCGACCTGGATCTGACGTTCGGCATCGCCGACCACGTGCCGGTCGCGGACGTGCTCGACGATTGGACGCGGACGCTCGTCGACGAGCTCGACGCGGTTCACCTGGCCGACCTCGAGAGCGGCCCGACCATCTACCGCGTGTTCGTCCTGCCGGACGCACTCCAGTTCGACCTTTCGATGACTCCTGCGGCTCGGTTCCGACCGGCCGGACCGCGCTTCCGGCTGTTGTTCGGCGAGACGGCCGCCGACGAGCCCGAGGCTTCCACGCCGCCGGCCCGCGGGGGGATCTTCATCGCCACACCGCCGGTCGCGGGAGACCTCTTCGGCTGGGGCGCCATCTACGCGCTCCACGCGCGTGCGTGCATCGAGCGCGGACGTGTCTGGCAGGCGGAGCACTACGTCGACGCCGTCCGAGACCACGCGCTCTCGCTTGCCTGCCTCAGCCGGGGTCTACCCCCGGTTCAGGCACGCGGCTACGACGACCTGCCGGCCGAGACGCTGGCGCGATTCGAGGCTACCCACGTCGGCGCCGTCGAGCCTGGAGCACTCCGACCGGCCCTCGCCGCATCCGTTCGCGCGCTCATGCACGCCGGCGCGGAGGCGCGGGTACCGCACGCGAAGACCGTCGCGCAACGCCTCGCCGAGCTGAGCGAGCCGCCCGCCTAGAGCTCGATGCCGTAGGCCTCCGTGAAGGCGTCTTGCGCGTACGCGACGGAGGCGTGCGCGAAGCCGCGGTCGCCCCACGCGGTGCCCCAGCTGTTGCGCACGATGAACGTGGTCGGCGTGTAGCCGACGAGCGCCACGGCATGACCTCCGTGCGAGGTCTCCGGACGGTAGACGTCCAGCTTCCCCTTGTTGACGGTGGCCCGGTCCCAGGTGGAGTCGACGCCGAGGCGGGTCAAGACCGGCCCCTTCGTCGCGAGCCACAGTCGCCAGTCCTCGAGCTCGTGCCCGAGGTTGAAGTACATGCTGATCTTCAGCTGGGCGGCGATCGCGTAGAACGTCTTCGCGTTGCCGGCGTACAGCTGTCCCGTGGCCCAGGGCAGCACCGAGTCCTTGACGGCGCCGTACTTGCGCGAGACGTCGAGCGCCGACTTCAGGCTCGTCCCCTCCTCCTCGACGAACGTCGTCGGCCGGGAGTTGAACTCGTCCGTCTCCTTGGCGGCCATCCACTGGAAGCGCGGCGAGATCAGCTCGTTGCGCGCGATCCGGGCAGCCTTGACGAAATGCCAGCGCAGGACCGCGTCGGCGCTCGCCCAGCCGACGCACGAGCCCGTGCTGCCCTGATCCTGGATCCGCCACCAGGTCGCGCGGAGATCCTTGCGCGGCGGGATCCGCGGCGCGGCCGCGATCACGCCGGAGTCCTCGGCCGTGTCCAGCCGCCAGTCGTCGTCGCGCTGCGGCGACGGGATGCAGTTGAGGATCCGCTTCGGTTGCCGGCGTCGTCTCGCCATCTCGCTCCCCTCGGAGCGAGCATGGTCGTACGGCGCTGCGCGCGCAGCGCGGGCGCTGTCAAGGCGCCGCTTGAAACGGCTCCGCCCGAGTGGTTATATGGGCCGACAACTGCGGCGATCGTCGGACCCCGATGCAGCACGAGGAGGGACGTATGAGCGTCACGATCATCCCGCGGGCGGGCTGGGGGGCTGCGAAGCCCAAGCGGAGGACAACGCTGTCGCCGGACAGCCTGGACGGCGTCGCCGTCCACTGGTTCGGGAGCCCGCGGGCCGCGAAGACCCACGCCGGGTGTCCCGCTCTGCTGCGGAGCGTGCAGCAGGGCCATCTCAACAACAAGGAGGAGAACTACTCCGACATCGCCTACAACCACGCCGTCTGTCCGCACGGCTCCGCCTACGAGCTGCGCGGCTTCGGCGTCCAGACGGGCGCGAACGGCTTCGGCTCGGCCAACCGCTCGCACGCGTCCGTCGTCTACATGGCCGGCAAGGGCGACAAGTTCACGGAGGAGGGGAAGCAGGCCCTCGCCGACGTGATCAGGGAGTGGCAGAAGCGCGGAGCGGGGCTCGACGTGAAGCCCCACGGGCACTTCACCGGGTCGGAGTGCCCGGGCGCGGACGTGCTCGCCTGGCTGCCGCAGAAGCTGTGGGCGCTGAACGAGAAGAAGGCCCCCGTGAAGGATCAGACGCCCGACTGGCTGATGGACTTCGTCAACTGGCGCCTCGTGGACGACGGCGCCGCCGCGAAGAAGCCGAAGGGCGTGCCCAAGGACATCCCGCGCTCGGCGTGGGAAACGGCGTCGCAGATGCACCGGATCGCCAACCTGATGGGGCCGCAGGACCCGTTCCTCGACTGGGTGGAGTGGCGTGCGCGGGGAGGCCGAAAGACCTCACGGCCCCGCAGCGTCCCCAAAGAGATCCCGCAGCCCTGGTGGGATGCGCTGAAGCGGATCAGGGCGAGCTCGAAGCCGAAGCCGAAGCAGAAGCAGAAGCTGGCGCTGAAGTAGGCGCAGCACAACCCAGCAGCCGGGAATGAGGCTGGACGTCGAGGCCGCGGTCGTCGACGGCGTGCTCCTGCGCGGCGACGTCGAGGTCGCGGACGGGCGCGTGACGGCCGTCGGCCTCGCGAGCGCGAACGGCCGCGGGATCGCGACGCCGGGCTTCGTCGACCTGCAGGTGAACGGCTTCGGCGGGGTCGACTTCGCCACCACCGACGTCGCCGGCTACCGCCGCGCCGGAGCGGCGCTCCTCGAGACCGGCGTGACCGCGTTCCAGCCGACGCTGATCACCGCGCCCGAGGAGGACGTCGTCGCCGCGCTGCGCGAGGTGCCGGCCGAGCCGGTCGGCCCGCGCCTGCTCGGCGCCCACCTGGAGGGCCCGTTCCTCTCGCCCGCGCGGCTCGGCGCCCACCCGGCCGGAGCTCGCCGCGATCCCGATCCCGTGCTCCTGGAGCGGCTGCTCGCCGCCGGGCCCGTGAGCCAGATGACCCTGGCCCCGGAGCTCCCCGGCGCGGCCGAGTTGATCGACCTGCTGCACGCTCGCGGTGTCGTCGTCTCGTTCGGCCACTCCGACGCGACCGCAGAGGAAGCGGGGCAGGGTTTCGACCGCGGCGTCGCCACCGTCACGCACCTCTTCAACGCGATGCGCCCGTTCGGTCACCGCGACCCGGGCATCGGCGGCGCAGCGCTCTCGCGCGAGGACGTGGTCGTGCAGGTGATCCTCGACGGCCACCACCTGGCCGAGGAAACGGCCCTTGTGGTCTGGCGCTCGGCCGCCGGCCGCACGGCGCTCGTGACCGACGCGATCGCAGCCGCGGGCATCGGCGACGGCGACTTCAGGCTCGCGGGCGTCGAGGGCGAGGTGCGCGACGGGATCGCGCGGCGCACCGACGGCGTGCTCGCCGGCAGCACGGTGACGATGATCGAGTCGATCCGCAACCTGTGCGCGCTCGGCGCCGACCTGGCCGACGCAGTGGGAGCGGCGACAGTCGTTCCCGCCCGCGCCGCGCGGCGGCCGGAGCTCGGGCTCCTGCGTCCCGGCTCGCCCGCGGACGTCGTCGTCCTCGACGACAATCTTGGCATCCTTCGCGTGCTCGTCGGCGGCTGCTAGTCGCGGTTCGGGAAGCGCTTGTGGAATCCCTCGAGCAGAACGGACGCGATAGCCTGCTCGGACCGTTCCGACGGCTTCTGCACACGACCCACCGAGCACACGGTAGGCCAATGAGCACTCAGACGCATCTCGAGATTCCAGCCGGCGGCGAGAAGGTCGTCCCGGGCGAGCCCACGCCCGACCACCCGATCATCCCCTTCATCGAGGGCGACGGGATCGGCGCCGACATCACGCCCGTGATGAAGGCGGTCGTCGACGCCGCCGTCGAGCGAAGGCCTACGGCGGCGCCCGCGAGATCGCGTGGATGGAGATGTACGCCGGCGAGAAGGCGACGCGCGTCTACGGCAGCGACGTCTGGCTCCCCGACGAGACGCTCGAGGCCGCGCGCGACTTCTCGGTCTCGATCAAGGGCCCGCTGACGACGCCGGTCGGCGGCGGGATCCGCTCGCTCAACGTGGCGCTCCGCCAGCAGCTCGACCTCTACGTCTGCCTGCGCCCCGTCCGCTGGTTCCCGGGCGTGCCGAGCCCGCTGCGCGACCCCTCGAAGACGGACATGGTCATCTTCCGCGAGAACAGCGAGGACATCTACGCGGGGATCGAGTGGGAGGCCGGAACCGACGCGGCCCGCAAGGTGATCGCGTTTCTGCAGGACGAGATGGACGTACGCAAGATCCGCTTCCCCGAGACGTCGAGCATCGGGGTCAAGCCGGTCTCGCAGGAAGGCACCGAGCGGCTCGTGCGCAAGGCGATCGAGTACGCGCTCGCGAACGGTCGCGACTCGGTCACGCTCGTGCACAAGGGCAACATCATGAAGTTCACCGAGGGCGGCTTCCGCGACTGGGGCTACGCGCTCGCCGCGCGCGAGTTCGGCGCGACGCCGATCGACGGCGGGCCGTGGCTCTCGCTCGAGCACGAAGGGCGGACGATCACGATCAAGGACGCGATCGCCGACGCCTTCCTCCAGCAGATCCTGCTGCGGCCCGGCCGAGTACGACGTGATCGCGACGCTGAACCTGAACGGCGACTACATCTCGGACGCGCTCGCCGCGCAGGTGGGCGGGATCGGGATCGCGCCCGGCGCGAACATGTCCGACGACGTGGCGATGTTCGAGGCCACGCACGGCACGGCGCCGAAGTACGCGGGCCAGGACAAGGTCAACCCCGGCTCGCTGATCCTCTCCGCCGAGATGATGCTGCGCCACCTGGGCTGGGTCGAGGCCGCCGACCTGATCATCGACGTCGCTCGGCGCCGCGATCGCCGACAAGGTCGTCACCTACGACTTCGCGCGGCTGCTCGACGACCCGACCGAGGTCTCCTGCTCGGCCTTCGGCCAGGCGATGATCGAGCGGATGTAGTCCGCACCGATGAGTCTCGGCGCCCGGCGGGGTCAGACGGGTGTGGGCGAGATCGACGCAGCCGAGCTGGACGAGCTGGGACGGTCGCTGGCCGGCACGGTTCTCCGGCCCGGCGATTCCGAGTACGACGCCGCGCGGCGCTGCTTCAACGCGCTCGTCGACCGCCGGCCGGCGGTGATCGCCCGCTGCGACGGCCCCGGCGACGTCGCCACCGCCTTCGACTACGCGCGCACACACGACCTCGAGGTGGCGGTGCGCGGCGGCGGGCACAACCCGGCCGGGCACTGCGTCGCAGACGGCGTGCTCGTGATCGACCTCACGCGGCTGCGCAGCGTCGACGTCGACCCGGACCGCGGATCGCGCGCGCGGGCGGAGGCTCGACCTGGCTCGACTTCGACCCGGCGACGCAAGCGCACGGCCTCGTCACGCCCGGCGGCGTCGTCGGCTCCACGGGTGTGTGCGGCCTCACCCTCGGCGGCGGCATCGGCCACCTGACCGCTCAGCTCGGCCTGACCTGCGACAACCTGGTGGGAGCCGAGCTCGTGATCCCGGACGGCTCCGTCGTCCGAGCGAGCGAAGATGAGAACGCGGAGCTGCTCTGGGGGCTGCGCGGCGCGGGCGGCAACTTCGGCGTGGCGACGCGGCTGGACTACCGCCTGCACCCGCTCGAGCGCATCGTCGGCGGTGCGCTCTCCTATGTCGGCGGTGGCGTTCGGGACGCTCTGCGCAGCTATCGCGACGTCGTTGCCCGCTCACCGCGCGAGCTCAGCTGCCAGGCATCGCTCTCCGTGGACGATTCGCTCGTCCCGGTGCTCACGATTCTGCCCTGCTACACGGGGACGGCGACGGATCCAGCCGAGCTACGGGCGCTGCGCTCGGCGCCCGGCCTCGCCGACGACGGCCTGCGCGCGCATTCGTTCCTCGACCAGCAGCGCGTCGTCGACTCCGCCTACGGCGAGAACCGGCACTACTGGAAGGGCCACTTCGTCCGTGAGCTGCCGGACGAGCTGATCGACGACCTGCTGCTCCGCATCGTCGCGCTCGGCCGGCCGCCGGGCGGGATCCTGATCGAGTCGCTGCACGGGGCACCGAAGGACGCCGACCCGTCCACGGGGGTCGTCGGCTTCCGCGGCGCGGCGTTCAACATCAGCGCGCAGGCCGTCTGGCAGGATGCCTCCCTCGACGAGCAGCAGATCGCGTGGGCTCGCGACACGGCGGCGACGCTCGAGCCGTGGTCGCTCGGCGGTGGCTACGTCAACTACATGCAGGACGACGAGCCGATCGAGCGGGTGCGAGCCGCCTTCGGCGCCGACGGGTTCGACCGCCTGCAGGCGCTCAAGCGGCGCTACGACCCGGAGAACGTCCTGCGGCGCAACCAGAACATCCCGCCCGCTTAGCTACCGGCGCGACTGAGAGTCGGCCGGCAGGTAGTAGCGCTCGACGTAGTCGATCACGGCCCGGTGCATCGAGAAACGCGGCGCGAGCTCCGCGATCGACGCCTTCATCATCTCGATCCACCGCGGCCGGCGGTCGGTGTAGGTCGTGACAACGTCCCGCTCGAGCAGGCGGTAGAGCTGCTCGAGGTCGGCCTCGTCCGAGACGCCGTCGATCGCCCATCCCACCTCGGGCGAGTAGCCCTCGGCCCACCAGCCGTCCAGCACGGAGAGATTGAGCACGCCGTTGACGGCTGCCTTCATCCCGCTCGTGCCCGAGGCCTCGAGGGGGCGCCGCGGCGTGTTCAGCCAAACGTCGCAGCCCGGAATGATCGTGCGCGCGAGCGCGATGTCGTAGTTCTCGAGGAACACGACCTGCCCGGCGACGCGCGGGTCGCGTGAGAGCTCGACGATCCGCTGCATCACGTCCTTGCCCTGCGAGTCCTGCGGGTGGGCCTTGCCGGCGACGACGATCTGGACGGGCAGCGCGAGCAGCCGCTCGAGGTCGGAGAAGACGAGGCCGGCGCGCTTGTACGTGGCGAAGCGTCGCGCGAAGCCGATCGTCAACCGCTCGGCGTCGAGCCCGGTGCGGGCGGCGAGCCGCTGCTTGAACGAGGCGTGCACCCGCCAGAGCTCATCCGGGTCGAGCTCCCTCGCCGCGTCCCAGTCGGCTTCGTCCGGCGGCGCCGACGGGCTGACCCCGACGGAGCGCAGAAGCTCGGCCAGCTCGGGGTCGAGCCAGGTGCCGAGGTGGACGCCGTTCGTCACGTGGCCGATGGGCGCCTCGGCCTCGGGCCAGAGCGGCGACCACATCTCTCGCGCCACCTCGCCGTGCAGCTCGGAGACGCCGTTCGCATAGGCCGAGAAGCGGAGCGCCAGCGGCGTCAGGCCGAAGCCCTCCTCCTCGCCCGACCGCCCCAGCGAAAGCATCTCCTCCCGGGACAGTCCCGCGCTCTCGGCCACGCTGCCGGCGTAGCGCAGCACGAGCTCGTCGCCGAAGACCTCGTTGCCCGCCGGAACCGGCGTGTGCGTCGTGAAGACGGACGAGGCGCGCACACGCTCGACCGCCGCCTGGGTCGACTCGCCCTCCTCGACGAGCGCCCGCACTCGCTCGATCGCGAGAAAGGCCGAGTGGCCCTCGTTCATGTGAAAGACGGTCGGCTCGATTCCGAGCTCGGCGAGCGCACGGACGCCGCCGACGCCGAGCAGCAGCTCCTGGCGGATCCGGTGCTCGCGGTCGCCGCCGTAGAGGGCGTCGGTGAGCCAGTCGACCTCGAGCAGATAGAGCGGCACCCGCTCTCCGTCCTTGGCGCGGTGCTCCGGCTCGACGTCGTAGCGCCAGACGGCGGCCTCGATCCGCTCGCCGGCGAGGTCGATCTCCACCGAGACCGGCTCGCGCACGAGGCCGAGCGCCTCGGGGTCGACGGGCTGGTATTCCTCGGTCTGCCGCCCGGCGCCGTCGAGGCCCTGCTTGAAGTAGCCGCCCCGGTAGAGCAGGCCGACGCCGACCAGCGGGACGCCCAGATCGGCTGCGGCCTTCAGGTGGTCGCCCGCGAGCACTCCGAGGCCGCCCGAGTAGATCGCGAGCGCCTCGTCGACGCCGAACTCCATGCTGAAGTACGCGACGAGCAGCCCCTCGTTGGCGTCGTGGCGGCGGCGCCACCAGCTCGCGGTCTTCGTCGTGGTCGAGGTCATCGCCAGGCGGCAAACTACCTGTCAGCCTGAGCGGATGACGACCCGGCGCTCACGCTGGAGGATCGCGGTCGGTGTGATCGCGGTGCTCTGCGCGGTGGTGCTCGAGGAAGGCCTCATCGGCGGTGCGGAGTCGAGCACCGGCCACGCCCGCTGCGGGTCCTGTTCCTCGGCAACAGCCTGACCGCGACGAACGATCTGCCGGGCGGCTTCAACCTCGAGGATCACTCGACGAATGGATCCCGCAAGCGGGTCGCGCCCGATCCCGCCACGGCGAGGATCAGCACCGTGGTGCCGGGAAGGCGCGCCTCGAGCTCGGCGCAGCACGCGACCGCCGTGTCGTCGCGTGCCCAGACGATCACCGTCGGGCCGGAGCCCGAGATCGTGACGCCGAGCGCGCCCGACGGGGGGTCGGCTCGGAGCTCGGCGAGGTGGGGCGCACCGGCGGCGCGATAGGGCTCGTGCAACCGGTCGTCGAGCGCGGCGGCGAAGAGATCGGGATCTCCGGAGGAGAGCGCCGCACCGAGGAGCGTTGCGCGGCCGGCGGTGAACGCGGCGTCGGCGTGCGGAACCGCTTCGGGCAGCGCGGCGCGCGCGGCAACGGTCTCGACCTCCGTCTCCGGCACGACCGCGATCGGTACCGCAGGAACCGTGTCCGAGACGCGGGCGATGCGGCCCTCCCAGGTGAGGCAGACGCCCCCGGCGAGGCAGGCCGCGAGGTTGTCGGGGTGCCCCTCCAGCGGGAGCCCCAGTGCGAGCAGCTCCTCGGGATCGCGCTCGCGCCCGGCGACCCGGCAGCCGGCGACGAGCCCGAGCGCGATCGTCGCCGCGCTCGACCCGAGGCCCCGGGCGCGCGGGATCCGGTCGGTGAAGTCGAACGAGAGCCCCTGCGGGGAGGCGAGCAGCGAGAACGCGCGCACGCCGAGGTGATCCGGATCCGGCGCGTCGCCTCCTTCGCGCACCGCGAGCTCGTTCCAGAGCTCGAGCGCGACCGCGACACAGTCGAAGCCGGGGCCGACGTTCGCGGTCGTCGCCGGCGCGCGGACCTCGATCATCGAGCGGCGGCGTCCGCGATCGCGTCGGCGTCTGGCTCGACGGAGACGGGCGGCGGCGCGGTGCGATCGACCGTAACCGGGTCCTTGAGCCCGTGGCCCGTGACCACGCAGACGACGCGCGAGCCAGGCTCGGGTGGGTGCGCGCGCAGTCCCGCGATGCCCGCGGCCGACGACGGCTCGCAGAAGACGCCCTCGAGCCGGGCGAGATCGCGCCACGCGGCGAGGATCTGCTCGTCGTCGACCGACCGGATCTCCGCAGCCGCCTCTGCCTCCGCTCGGTGAGCCGGAGCGGCGATCCGGATCGCCGTGGCGAGCGTTTCGGCGCGACTCGTCGCCTGCACCGAGACGATCCGCTGAGCGACGCCGAGCTCCTCGAAGCCGAGCGCGTAGGCGCGCGTGTTGCCGCCGCCGCCGTAGGGCAGCGTCAGCAGGTCGGGCGCGGCACCGAGCTCCTCGACGAGCTCGAGCGCGGCCGTCTTCTGGCCCTGGAGCCGGTACGGATTGAGCGAGTTCGACGAGGACGTGCGTCCCGCGCCGCGCCAGCTCGAGCGCCGCCTCGAGCGCCTGGTCGAAGCTGCCGCGCACCTCGAGCAGCGTGGCGCCGTAGGCGCGCGCCTGGGCGAGCTTGCCGAGCGCGACCGCACCCTCCGGGAGCAGCACGACCGCCGTGAGGCCCGCCCGCGCCGCGTACGCCGCAGCCGAGGCGGACGTGTTGCCCGTCGAGGCGCAGACGACGGCGCGCGCGCCCTCCTCCACTGCCTTCCCGATCGCGACCGTCATGCCGCGATCCTTGAAGCTGCCGGTCGGGTTCGCGCCCTCCCACTTGAGCCAGAGCTCGCAGCCGAGCTCCGCGGAGAGCCGCGGCGCGGGCAGCAGCGGCGTGCCGCCCTCGCCGAGCGAGACGACGGGCGTCGCGTCGGTGACCGGCAGGCGGTCGCGCCAGCGCTCGACGAGCGCGGTCACGCCCAGCCCATGCCGGCGACGCCGCGGTCGGAGATCGACCGGAAGCGCCGAAGGCGCGCTGCGGCTCTCCGCGAGCTGCGCCGATCTCCCGCAAAGCCGCGCGCACGTCTCCCTCGGCTGCTTCGTGCAGAACGACGTGCAGGACGGCGCCCTCGTCGGTCTGATCCTGGATCAGGCGCGCGACGGAGAGCTCGTGTGCGGCGAGCCGCTCGGTGACGCGCGCGAGCACGCCGGGGCGGTCCTCCACCTCGAGCTGGAGATAGAACGGCGAGCGCAGCTGCCCGGGCGGCAGACGCTCGAGCTCGCGCCAGGCGGCGTCGTCGTGCAGGAAGCCGGTGCCGGCCGTACCGACGATCGAGACGAGGTCGGCGACCACTGCCGACGCCGTCTCCATCCCGCCCGCTCCCGGCCCCTCGAGCGTGATCTCGCGGATCGCGTCGCCCTGGAGCATGACCGCGTTGAACGCGCCCGTGACGGCGGCCAGCGGATGGCGGCCGTCGACGAGCGAGGGTCGAACGCGGACGTCGACCCGACCGTCGACGAGCGTGGCCGAGCCGATCAACCTCGGCGTCAGCGCGAGCCTCCGGGCGGCGTCGACCTGCGCAGCCGTGAGCCCTTCGATTCCCTCGTAGTCGACGTCGTCGAACTCGACGCGCGAGCCGAACGCGACGGTGGCGAGGATGGCCATCTTCGCGGCCGCGTCCGCCCCGCCGACGTCCTCCGTCGGGTCGGCCTCGGCGTAGCCCAGCCGCTGCGCCTCGGCGAGCGCGTCGGCGTACTCGGCGCCCTCGCTCATCCGGGTGAGCATGAAGTTGGTCGTCCCGTTCACGATCCCGAGCACGCGGTGCACGTTCGAGACGACGAGCGACTCGCGCAACACCTTGATCACCGGGATCGCCGCGCAGACCGACGCCTCGAAGCGCAGCTGCACGCCCGCCTCGGACGCCGCGGCGAAGAGCTCCGCGCCGCGGCGCGCGACGAGCTGCTTGTTCGCCGTGACCACCGGCTTGCCCGCGCGGAGCAGCTCGAGCACGCGCGTCCCCGTCGGCTCGAGCCCGCCGGTGACCTCGGCGACGAGGGCGATCGAGGGGTCGTCGCGGATCGCCGCGAAGTCGGTCGTCAGCACGCCCTCGCCGGGCTGGAAGGAACGCTCGCGTCGCCGGGTCGCGGACGAGCGCGCGCACGACACGCAGCCGATGCCCCGTCGTCCGCTCGATCTCCTCGGCGCCCTCGGTCAGCAGCCGGTCGACGGCGGAGCCGACGTTCCCGTAGCCGAGCAGCGCGACCGGGACGTCGACGGAATCCATCCGGTTACCCTAGTTTCCGGCAGGGCAGGAGGAGACGGTGCGCGACGAATCCGAGGATCTGCCGCTCGTCGCGTTCGCGAACCGGCTGCCGATCTCGAAGACCCGGCACGGCTGGCGCGCCTCGCCCGGCGGCCTCGTGACCGCGCTCAAGCCGGCGCTCGAGTCGCGCGGCGGCGCCTGGGTGGGCTGGGACGGTGGCAGCGAGGACGTGCCGCGCCGCGTCGAGGGCCTCGACGTCGACCTGCACCCGATCGCGCTCGCGCGCCGCGAGGCCGACGACTACTACCACGGCTTCGCGAACCGGACGCTCTGGCCGCTCCTGCACGGGCTCGTCGAGCAGCCGAGCTACGAGCGCCGCTGGTGGCACGCCTACCGCGCGGTCAACGAGCGCTTCGCCGAGGGCGACGAGCCGGAGAAGGAGCAGTTTCGCTGGGTGCACGACTACCACCTGATGCTCCTGCCCGAGCTGCTGCGCCGCGGCGGCGCCCGCGGGCCGATCGGCTTCTTCCTGCACGTGCCCTTTCCGGCACCCGAGGTCTTCGCACGCGTGCCCTGGCGCAGCCAGATCCTGAACGGCCTCCTCGGAGCAGACGTCGTCTCGTTCCACACCCCCACCTACCGCGACAACTTCCTGCGCACCTGCGCGCGGCTGCGCGACGACCTGCGCGTGCAGAAGACCAGGATCGTCCACGACGACGGGCGCTCGACCGCCGTCGTCGCGCACCCGATCTCGATCGACGCGGCGGACTTCGCGGAACGCGCCCGGCAGCCCGGGGTCGAGCGCTGCCTGGAAGGGCTCCGCGAGCAGTTCGCCGGCCGCCGCGTCCTGCTCGGCGTCGACCGGCTCGACTACACGAAGGGGATCATCGAGCGGCTGCGCGCGATCGAGCTGCTGCTCGGTCTCCGGCCCGACCTGCGCGGCGAGCTCGCGTTCGTGCAGGTCGCGGTTCCGAGCCGCGGCGAGATCCGGGAGTACCGCGAGCTGCGCGCGAGCGTCGAGGAGCTGGTCGGCCGGATCAACGGACGCTTCACCGAGCCGGGCATGGACGTGCCGGTGCACTACCTCTTCCGCGGCGTGCCGCCCGAGCGGCTGCTCGCGTACTACCGCCTGGCGGACGTCTGCCTCGTCACACCGCTGCACGACGGGATGAACCTCGTCGCGAAGGAGTTCGTGACCGTCCAGGGGACGACGGGCGGCACCGGAGTGCTGGTGCTGAGCGAGTTCACCGGCGCGGCCGACGAGCTGCGCCAGGCGCTCCCGTGCAATCCCTTCGACATCGACGGCCTCGCGGGGACGATCTCGCTGGCGCTCGAGCTGGAGGAGCCCGACCGGCGCCGGCGCCTGAAGCAGATGGCCGCGAGGGTCGCGAAGCACGACGTCTTCCGCTGGGTCGAGCAGGAGCTCGAGTCGGCCGCGCGCGCGAGGCACTAGCGCAGCCGCTCCCCCGTTCGAGGGACGGCAACGACGTGGCAAAGCCCGATGGTTGAGCCAGCACGTCGCGGCCGTGTCCCCACCACCCCCTGCCGCCTCGCTCCATGGACGATCCAGCCCGCTCCCCCATCCATCGCGCAGGGCCTCGCTTCCGGCTGATCACACCCGGAACGGCGCCGGACGCGCCTGCCTCGGCCGGCGTCGACGTCGACTCCTACCGGCGGCTCGCGGATGTCTTCCACGACGTGCTGTCGGAGCAGAGCCTCGACTCGCTGCTCGTGCGGATCGCCGACACGCTGGCAGAGATCGTCCCCTACGAGGCGCTGCACATCTACGAGGCCGACGAGGCCAAGCGCGAGCTGATGCCCGCGCTCGTCCGCAGCGAATGGGCGAGCGAGATCCTCAGCGAGCGATTCCCGTTCGGCGAGGGAATCACGGGCTGGGCTGTGGAGCACCGCGAGCCCGTGCTCTCGAACCAGGCGCACCTCGACCCCCGCGTGGAGTTCGTTCCCGGCACTCCGGTCGACCCGGAGGCGCTGATCGTCGTCCCGCTCGTCGCGCGCGGCCTGCTGAAGGGAACGCTCAACGTCTACCGGATCGGCGAGGACGCGTCCTTCAGCGAGCAGGAGTTCGAGCTGGCGCAGCGCTTCGGCGATGCGGCCGCGCTCGCGCTCGACAACGCACACGGGCGCGCGCAGCTCGAGCACCAGGCCCAGACCGACTCGCTCACGGGGCTCTACAACCACCGCTACTTCCACGAGCGGCTGCGGCGCGAGCTGACGCGCGGCTCGGCCGTCCACGAGTCGGTGGCGCTCGTGATGATCGACATCGACGACTTCAAGAAGGTCAACGACGTCTACGGCCACGGCACCGGCGACCAGGTGCTGTCGAGCCTGGCGGACGACCTGCGCGCCACGGTGCGCTCGACGGACGTCGTCTGCCGGATCGGCGGCGAGGAGTTCGCCATCATCGTCCCCGCCGGCGACGCAGCCCACGCGGTGGCGGTGGCGAACCGGTTGGCGGCGCGGCTCGAGCAGGTCGAGCTCGACGTGGCCGGCAAGGTCTCGGTCTCGATCGGGATCGCCCACGGGCCCGAGCACGCGTCGAACCCGCGCGAGCTGATCGCGTGCGCCGAGGCGGCGATGATGACCGCGAAGGCGCGCGGCAAGAACCAGGTCGTGCTCTTCGACGAGTCGGCGACCGAGCGGCCCGAGGCGCGAGACGCCCGCCGTGAGGACGTGCGCTCGATCGCCCACCTGAAGATGCTGCAGTCGCTGGGCGGGAAGCTGAACCGGCTCTCCGAGGTCGGCGCGATCGGGATGACGATCGCGAACGAGCTCCGGCTGCTGATCGACTACCACAACTGCCGCGTCTTCCTCCGCGAGGGCGACGTGCTGGAGCCGATCGCGTTCCAGGGCGAGGTCACCATCGTCCGACCGGCCGACGGCCGAGGTCTTCCGGACGCGCGTCGGCGAGGGTTTCACCGGCCACGTCGTCGAGACGGGCGAGTCGCTGCTCCTCGACGACGCGTCGAAGTGCGAGTTCTCGATCACGATCGAGGGCACTGCCGCGATCGACGAGTCGGTGATCGCCGTGCCGCTCAACTACGGCGCGCGCGTGATCGGCGCGATCGTGATCTCGAAGCTCGGCCACGGCCAGTTCGACGAGGACGACCTGCGCCTGCTCGAGGTGCTCGCGGGCCATGCCGCGGTCGCGCTCGAGAACGCTCGGCTGTACGAGGCGCAGCGGCGCGAGGCCGAGAGCGCGCACGCGCTGCTCGACTTCAGCCGCGAGCTCGCCGCCGCCGAGGGGCTCGAGCGGGTGTTGGAGCGCGTCGTCGAGGGCGCGAGCCGCATCCTCGGCGCTCCATGCGCCTCGCTCTGGCTCCAGGAGCTCGACACCGGGGATCTCGTCGCGGGTGCTGCGACCGGCTGCGATCCGGGGCGAGAGCTCGTCGGACGCCGGTGCGCGGCGACCGCGTTCCTGCCCTACGCCGACCCGGTCGAGCCCCGCACCTTGAGCGCCGAGCAGTACGCGACCTTCGGAAACCCTTCGGCCTGCGGTTGCAGCGCCTACGCGATCGCTCCGTTCAGCGTCGACGGCCGTTGGGGCGTGATCGCAGTCGCGGTCCCGGAGAGCGTGAGACTCGGTGGCCGCGAGCTCGAGCTGCTCGGCGGGATCGCTCACCAGGCGAAGCTTGCGATCGCGAACGCCTCGAGCTTCGAGTCGCTCGAGCGCACCTTCCTCTCGACCGTGGAGGCGCTCGCGAACGCGCTCGAGGCGCGCGACGAGTACACGTCGTCGCACGCGCGCTGGATCACCGACACCGCGCTTCGCGTCGGCGCCGAGCTCGGCCTCGACGGCGACGCGCTGAAGCGGCTCGAGCTCGGAGCGCTCTTCCACGACATCGGCAAGATCGGGATCCCGAACTCCGTCCTGCTCAAGCCTGGGCCGCTCACCGAGGACGAGCGGACGCTGATCGAGACGCACCCGGAGCTGGGCGCGAAGATCCTCGCGCCGATCGACCAGCTCGGCGACGTCTGCTCGATCGTCCGGGCCTGTCACGAGCGCTGGGACGGCGACGGCTACCCCGATCGCAAGGCGGGCGACGAGATCCCGCTCGAGGCGCGGATCATCTTCGCCTGCGACGCCTTCCACGCGATGACGACCGACCGACCGTACCGGCGCGCGCTGCCGGCCGAGGAGGCGCTGCGGCGACTCGAGGAGGCAGCGGGCTCGCAGTTCGACCCGCGGTCGTCGACGTCTGCGTGCGCCTGCTCGCGGACGTCCGGCCACCCGCATAGATCCGAGCGACGGCGTCGGCGTAGCGGATTGCTGACGTCAGAACGAGCCGAGACAATACGGGGCCGGGAGCGGCGCGGCCCGGAAGATCGAGAGGATCAGGTCGCGTGCAGCCTCACCGGCAGCGGCGGTGTAGCCGAGCCCGGCAGCGAACGACGGCATCCGGGCGATGGCGCCCTTGTCGGCTTCGCACTCGTTCAGCTGCCCGCCGGCATGAACGCTTTCGTGGGCGAGAACGAACAGCCCGCGGGCGAACGGCTCGGTCCCGACCTTGGACGGGACAACACCGTCGCAGCGCCAGGTGCGCATCGTGATCTGCGACCCGCCCGGCGTCCAGTAGCCGGTGGCGGTGGGCATGCTCGTCGGCCAGGTGGTGTCTGAGCGGCAGAAGACCGGGACGCCGGCGACGGCTCCCATGTCGGGGCGGTAGTAGCCGCCGATTGCCGGATCGACGGTGTAGACCGGATCGACAACCGGAGGCGGCGGCGCCGGGGGCGGGTCGGCAGGTGGCGGTGGTGGCGTCTCGGGTGGCGGGCCGATCAGGACGACAAGCGGCGGCAGGAAATGCGCACCAGCGACGGCAGGCGGCGCCGGCCGTGTTCCACGCTCGGCAGGCAGCCCGGTTTCCTGGTCGACGTAGACACCGGCGCCCCGGGTGAGGTACGGGACGACGATCCGGGCGTCAGCCGCCGGGGCGAGCGCCACCGCCGCAACGAGCGCGGCCGCGAGTCCGCAACGCAACTTCAGCGACGAGCGCCGACGTCGTCGCACGGACGGTCCTTGGGTTCCCCGAGGAGCTCGCGAAGCCGGCGGATCACTGGCGCTGGGAGCTGGAGAACGTTGCCCATGACCACAGTGTGGCACCGAAATCGGGCGTGGTCACGCGGACCGCCGTGGCCCCGGCCAGCGCCGGCCGTCTACGTCGACGCGCGCTCCTGCTTGTGCCGGTCGAGTCGGCCTGCGCCTTCTCCGCCAGCTTGCGTGTGCGCTCGGCGTTCACCCGAACCTGCTCGAGGAACGCGCGATCCTCGTCAGTCAGCTTCCTATTCTTCGCCATCGTCACCTCCCACCAGGTCGGCAGCCTCCGCGACAGCTCGGCAATGTCGCTCACGTTGAACAGTACAGCGGCACGACCTCCTCGCGCTCGATCAGCGGCTCGTTCACGCGTCAAAGGTGCCGATCGAAGCGCGTCACCGCAAGATGGCGCCCCTCAGCGCCAAGTGGCGCTCGGACAGGACGAGCAAGTCGGTGCGGAAGACGTCGCGCCAGACGCCCGGCGGTGGCCGGAAGCTGACCAGGCTGCCGCGGACGGCTACCGCGACGAGCACCTCGCCGCCGCGTGTGAAGGCACAGACGTTCTCGCCCGCCTCGAGCGGCTCGTAGGCACCGGCAAACGCCTCCCGCCGGCGCGCGCGGAGCTCCAGCGTCCGCCGGA
>CAVTJQ010000014.1:0-13118 GCA_963734975.1 uncultured Gaiellaceae bacterium | reverse complement strand
ATAGCAGCGTCGCAGGCGACGTCGTGCGCGACTGGCAAGATGTGAGCGTGCGCGGGGGTCGTCTCTTGCTGGTCATCGGAATCGCCGTGGCGGCCGCGGCCGTGCTCGCGATCGTCGCGGTCGGCATGGGCGACGACACGCCGACCGACACCCTGCCCGATCTCGACCAGACCGCGCCGGGCGAGCTCAGCGGTCGAACCGGGGGAACCTTCTCGAAGCCGCGTTTCTTCCTCGGCTTCGAGTCCGCCGCCGGGAACGTCGGCGACGGTCCGCTCGTCGTTCTCGGCAAGCGGCAGAGCACCCGTGAGTCCGGCATGCGCGTCAGGCAGCAGATCCACCGAAGCGACGGCGGCACCCGGTCACGCGCCGTTGCGACGACGATGCGCTACGTCCGCTCATCCGACCACGCGCACTGGCATCTGCTCGGTTTCATGCGCTACGAGCTGCTCAGCGCGGACGGCGAGCTCGTCCGCCCGGATCGCAAGACCGGCTTTTGCCTCGGCAATCGCTACCGGATCGGAGGCATGCTCGAACGCGACCAGAATGCCGGTTTCGCCTGCGGCAAGAACAGGCCCGACGCCCTGTCGCTCAGAGTGGGCATCTCGGCCGGCTTCGGCGACGACTACGACGCGCATCTCGAGGGACAGGAGTTCGAGATCACCGATTTTCCCGCCGGTCGATATGTCCTCGTGCACCGCGTCAACACCGACCGCCTCCTGCTGGAGAGCGACTACGGCAACAACGCCGCCTCGATGGCGCTCGACCTCAGCTGGCCCCGCGGGACGTCGCAGCCGCCGCGCCTCGACGTAGTCGCACGCTGCCCGGGCACCGCCGACTGCCCCTAGAACGCCTGTCGCTACAATCCGCCGGCGTCGATCCCCGGTAGCTCAATTGGCAGAGCATTCGGCTGTTAACCGAAGGGTTGTTGGTTCGAGTCCAACCCGGGGAGCTCTCTCGTCGTTCTAGGGTGCGTGCCGCGCGGTGCTCTGGGTCTTCCTGACCTTCTTCACCGGCTTCGGCGGCGCCTTGAGCGTGATCACGCCCGGCACGACCCGCAGCGACTTCGCGCCCGTCCTCACGAGCACGACCACGCGGGCGCGCAGCGTCGGACGCTGCCGGAGCAGCTTGATCGCCCTCGCCGAGAGCTTGATCGCGAGCGTCTGCTTCTTGCCCCGCTGGACGGTGAACACCTTGCTGCCGAGCTTGACGGGCGGCTTCCCGGTGGTCTGAAGCGTGACCAAGCCGCGGCAGGAAACCGGCGACGTCCTCACGCAGGAGAGGAACAGTCGCGCCAGGTTGCCGCGCGTGATCTGGACGACGGCCGGTCCGAGCACCATCTTCGGCAGGAGCGTCGGCGTCGCCGGAGGCGTCGTCGGCCGAGGCGGTGTCCCGGGCGTGGACGTCGGCGTGACCTGGTCGCTCGCCTCGATCGTGGCGACCCCGCGGTTCTTCGTGATCGTGCCGTTGACGACGTCGCCGAGGCTGACCGAGAACGTCTCGATCGTCTCCGAGAGTGCGTCGTCGATCACGGTCACCTCGATCGTCTTCGTCTTCTCGCCGGGCGCGAACGTGAGCGTGCCGCGCCGCGCCACGTAGTCGCCCGGCTCCCGCGCCGTCCCGTCGCTCGTGCCGAAGCCGACGGTGACGGTGCGCAGCGTCGTCCCGGCGAGCTCGACGGTGAACTTCGCGCCTCCGCTCTCGCTGGCGACCGTGTCGCTGATCGAGAGCGACGGCGGCGCGTTCTTGTCGATGATCGTGCCCTGCCCCTGACCGTCGCGCGATCCTGCGCGCCCGCCGGCGCCCGACGAGATTGACGAGGACGGTCTCGTTGTCCTCGTTGACCGTGTCGCCGAGCACGGGCACGGTCACGGTCTGCGTCGTCGTCCCGGGCTCGAAGGTGAGCGTTCCACTCGCCGCGGTGTAGTCGCTGCCCACCGCGGCCGTCCCGTTCATCGTCCCGAATCCGACGGTGACCGGGCGCGCGCTCGCGGGCGCGAGCGTGACCGTGAAGGTCATCGGAGTCGTGCCCGAGCTCGGCTCGTCCGCCTGGACGTCGTTGACCGAGAGCATCGACGTGTTGTCGTCGTTCGTGATCGTGCCGGTTGCGGTCGCCACGACGGCGCCCGTCGTCGGGTTCACGAGCTCCAGCGTGAACGACTCGTCGAGCTCGTCCAGCACGTCACCCTTGACCTTGATCACGACCTGCAACGTCGTCGCCGTCGTCGCTCGGAGGGAAGACGAGCGGGGCGCCGCCGACCTCGATGTAGTCGGACTCGTTGGCGGTCACCGCGACCGTCCGGTAGGTGAACGTCACCGGCGTCGCACGCGGGCCTGGCAGCGTCACCTGGAAGACGAGGTCGGTCGTCGCCGCGTTGCCCTCCGCAACCGCCGCGTTCGGAACCGTCGGAACCGGTGCGGCGTCGTCGTCAGTGATCGTCGCGACGAGCCTGGGTATCGGCGCCAATGGTCGCATTCGTCGCACCCAGCAGGTTCACGAAGAAGTGCTCCGACCGCGGGTCGCCGCTGCCCTCGAGCAGCGTGTCGCCCTTGACTGGAACCTGGATCGTGCCTTGCGTGCCAAAGGCCGGAATCGTGATTGACTGGTTCTGAGCTCCCGTCGTAGTCCTCCGGCGCGACGGCTGTCCCGTCACCCGTCGAGTAGCGAATCGTGATCTCCTTGCTGCTCGCCGTCGACAGCTGGACGACGAAGTCTGCGGATACCGTGCCCGCGTTCCCTTCCGTGACGGTCGGATCGCTGATCGTCGTCGTGGACGGGGGATCGTCGTTGTCGGTGATCGTTCCGGTGCCAGTCGCATCACCGATGCTCGCGCCGGTCGGCGTCGACGAGCGTGACGGTGAATGTTTCGTCGTCCTCGTCGAGTGTGTCGTTGGCGATTGCGACCTCGAACGCCTTGCTCTCGCCGGCAGGGATCTCCGTGAGCCGCTCCGACTTCGAGCCGTAATCCCCCGGTGCGATCGCCGTTCCGTTGGAGGTGGCGACGTTGACCGACGCAGCATCCGGACCAGCGCTGAGCGAGACGGTGAAGGTAGCCGTGCCTCCACCCTCGTTCACCGTCACGTCGTTGATCGAGAGCTGCTGATCCGCGTCAGCCGCAGCCTGCCCGGGCAGGACGACGACGCACAGGAGCAGGATCGTCGTCGCGAGCCCGCGCTTCACAGTTCTAGCCTTCACCCTCACACCCCCACCAGCCAAAGATTTCGGTAGGCGGTGGTGTAGCACGGATACGACTCGAAAGGAAGGTATTTCGGCAAACCTACCCGGCTAACGGTGTCGGACTGTTCTGCCGATACCCGCAGCGCGAGCAGGGCACCACATTTCCCCCACTCGCACACCCCAAAGACACGAGGGCCTCGGCGATGATCGGATCGCTCGAGGCCCTTCGTGTGCTTGCGATTCGCGCACGGATGGATTACATGAGAGAGTTACGGGGTATAGGTGTTGCGCGATGCGGCGGTGCGCAGACTTGTCTGCGGTGGTGACGGGTGATACAAACGAGGGTCGACGCTCCGAGTAGGAGAGGGTCGACGCTCCAACAGGAGGCGGCTCGTTGGCGGGACGGGTGAGGTCGGGGGGACGGCGAACACTGATCGGTCGCGGCACGCGCTCTGCGTCCGCGGCGCTCGTGGTTGCCCTGGCAGCGGCCTTGGCCTTCAGTGCTCCCGCCTTCGCGCAGGAGAGCCCGGAGTCACCGCCCGGCGACACGGCGACCGAGCCGACGACCGAGAACACGGGCGACTCGAGCGGCGGCACAACGCCGTCCGACACGACGACGCCGTCGGGCACGACGACGCCCTCCGACACGACGTCCGGCGGCGGCTCCGAGCCTCCGCCGTCCGAGTCGGATCCCGCCGATCCGCCCGGGGAGACGACGACCGACGACAGCGCGCCCCCTGCCGACACGCCAGCTTCCGAAACGCCACCGCCGGCTGACACCTGCGCGTCCGACGGAGCGGCGGAACCGGCGGCCGGCTGCGAGACGGCTCCGGACGCCGGAACCGGCGGTGACCCGGCGGAGCCCGAAGCCAGCTGCGAGACCGGCGCGGCCACGACGACCGAGTCGAGCGCGGCGGGCTCGAGCGACGGCGCCGCCGCTTGCGTTCAGATTGCGGATCCCGGCCCGACCTCCGCGACGCCGCCTCCGCCGGCTGCGCCCGCCATTCTCCCGCCGCCGACCGCGCCGTCCCAGCCTGCGCCGACCGCCGCGCCGACCGCGATCGTGCTCATCGCGGCGGAACAAGCCTCCGGGGATACCGCGCCGACTTCACTGCATCCGGAGCTCGCGAACCTCCTCGCCCCGGGCACGGCCGGCCTCGCGGTCACGCTGACCTCCGACCCCGTCTCGTCCGTCGAGCTCGAGGCCGCGACGAACGGCGACGAGACGAGTGCGGCCACCGACTCGGATGCCTCGCTCGAAGCGCTGTGGTTCCAGGCCGCGGCACACGCCAATCGACAGTCGCGGGGCACATGCGCGCCCCTCGTCGGCAGCGTGCCCCTGTCGCGCGCATGCTCGAGCTCCGGCCTCCAGTCGATCCTCACCGCAGTCGCGCCGCTCTGGGTAACCCCCGATGCCGCCCCTGTGCGAAGAACCGCGGCCGGCAGGGCCGCCGACTTCCAGCGCCACAGACGTACTCATCCCGAGGCTCGAGCCGACGCCGAGCAGCCCGCCGTCGCGGCCGCTCCAGCCACGTCCAGAAACGGCAACGGGATCGGTGTGTCCGGAGGCTCGTCGGGCGCGTCTTCGGGCTCGGCGGCGTCGCGGATCTTCGCCGTCTCCACCTTGCCTTTGTCCCTGTCCGCTCCGGTCAGCTTCCCGACCAAGCCGTTGCCGACGGTCTTCCCCGAGGGGGAGCCCGGCGTTCCTCCGCCTGCGAGCCCTGGATAGATCGCCCTCGCCGACCTTCCTCGGAAGGTCGGTTGCACGGCGATGTACATCCTGATGTTCGCTACTGGAGGACACGACGATGGAGCACGAAAACAACAGAGGCGGTCATACGGCCGTCCTGATGGATCCACATCCGCTCTGCCACGCGGCACTCACGGCGCTGCTGGCTCCCTTCCACACGACGATCGCGGGAACCGCGACGTCCGTGGCGTCGGCGCGGGCGCTCGTGGCAGAGCACCGGCCCGACCTGCTCATCACGGAGATCGATCTACCCGAAGGGCGAGACGAGGGACTGAGCATCGTCTCGCTCGCCCACGACGACCCGAGGCTGACGGTGATCGTGCTTTCGAAGAACGACGACCCGGACCTGATCGAGGCGGCGTGCGCCGCCGGCGCTGCGGCGTACATCTCCAAGACGGCCGAGCCGGACGAGATCGCGACCGCGATTCGACAGGCCTTCGACCCGGCCGTCCGGCTCGGTCGGGCCAGGCCGAACGCGACGATCACGCCTTTTCCGCGCGAGCGGATCCGGCCGCGGCTGACACGTCGCGAGATCGAGATCCTCAAGCTCGTCGCGGAGGGCCGCTCGAACCGTGAGACCGGCCAGGTGCTGTGGGTCACCGACCAGACGGTGAAGTTCCACCTGGCGAACATCTACCGCAAGCTCGGCGTCCGGAATCGCTACGACGCGTCGCTCTGGGCACACGAGAACGGCCTGCTCGAGACGGCGGCTCCTGCCGACGTCGTGACGCTCGAGCACGACCGGCTCAGGGCCACGGGCACGGTCCCGGCTCGCCTGACCATGCACCGCGCCACCACGCGGACGCTGGCGCCTATGGAGCGATTCGAGGGAACATCGCGATGACGCCGAGCGAGTACAGCCGGTTCCGGGTGCCGCTGCACCGGACGACCACGGTGTACCGGCCGGCTGTCAGCGAGACGGAGAGGCTGAGGAGGTTCCGAACGGCGGGCGTTCCCACGATCAGCTCACCCGGCGCTCTCAGAGAGAGCGTGCAATCGCGGGCGAGGGCGGTCGACAGCTGCATCTCGAACCGCCCTCGGCCGACGCGGAAGGTCGTCTTGAACCCGCGCCGGAAGCTACCCGTCTCGAACACGACGTCCCGGGCGAACAACTGCCCCGGCGCCGGTGTCCTCGGCGCTGCCGGCTGGTGCGTGGGGGCGCGGGGGGCGCGCTCGGCGCCGCCGCGAGACCCAGCCACGCGAGGGCGGCGGCCGCATCGATGCGGCCGTAGGCGATCCCGGTCACGGGCTTCGCCGTGGCCCTGAGCGCGGCGATCACCTGATGGCTCGTCAGGCTCGGGTTGCGCGAGAGGATGAGCCCGGCCACGCCGGCCACGGCCCCCGGGGTGAACGACGTGCCGCAGATCGTTCCCGGCGCGATCGTGGGATCGATGACCATGTGACAGCCGGGCGCGGTCAACTCCACCCACGGGCCTCGAGACGACCAGAAGTACAGCTCGTCGACGTCGTCCGTTCCTCCGACTGACAGCACGCCCGGGTACGCGGCCGGATACTGAAGGGCGGTGCTGCCCGTGTTCCCCGCGGACGCGACGACCAGCACGCCGCGGTCGATCGCATAGCGCACGGCCTCCTGCTCGCTGGGATCCGGGCTGCCCGTACGGGTGAGGCTCACGTTGATGATGCGCGCCCCGTGCTCGACCGCCCAGACGATCCCCCGGGCGATTCGCTCGGGATCGACCGCGCCTCCGGCTGTGACACGCACCGGCATGATCCGGCAGCCCCAGCAGTGACCGGCCATGCCGATCCCGTTGTTGCCGCGCGCTGCGATGACGCTGGCGACCCGCGTGCCGTGAGTCGCGGTGTCCTGCGGAAACGGGTCGTTCTCGACGAAGTCCCAGCCGGGCACGAGCGCGCCCTCGAGATCCGGCATCGTGTTCACGCCGGTGTCGATCAGCGCGATCACGATGCCCGGATCGCCGGTCGTCGACTCCCATGCTCGCGGCATCCCGATCTTCCGCTGCGCCCACTGATCGTTCCAGGCAGGGTCGTTCGGCTGGACGTCGGCCGCCCCGACACCGACGAGCGAGAGCGCGGCCACGAGGGCAGCTGCGACGACGAGAAGGGGCCGCGACATGCGCCCGAGTGTAGACGGCGTTCGGCGGGCTGCAAACGCCTCGGGAAGAAACCCACCCGGCCTTCCGTCTAGGGAGAAAGACAGCCGTCCTAAACCTACGCCAAGGGTAGATATTCCGAGGAGAAAGCCTACCCGTCCCGTCCCTTGCATCCTGGCCCAAAAGGGGCTAAAACCGACTAGCCGACAACGATTACGACTCTGCGGGGGACCTCCCCACGGAAAGGAGGAGCTGGCACGAGGCGCGACACGGTTCCAGCAGCACGTTCCGAAGCACGTTCAGTTGAATCTTTGGGGAAATACGAGTGGGGAGATACATCACATGCGTAGCAGACTGAAGTTCACCTGCTTCGTGGCACCACTGGCGGCGCTGCTCTTCTTGGCGCTCGCCGGCACGGCCGCGGCAGGGGAGAAGAGACCATTCGATCTTCGAGGCGGGTGATCCGCTGACGACGAACATCCCGTACCTCGCGTGGGCGGGTGAAGAGGTTCGCCTCGTCAAGTGCATCGACGACTCCGACGGAGCCTGGCGCGACGTGGACGCGGAGTGGAACGTCGTCGCCAACTCGATCGACGAGGCCGACGGCGACAACCGCGACCCCGTGTTCTTCGACGACCTCGATCAGCGCACATCTGCGTTCCGGGGCCGTGGAGAGCAGAGTGGCCGCACGTGTTGGGCGATCGACGTCGAGTCGGTCTACCCCGGCATGGCGCGGATCAAGATGGCGCTGGACGACGGCGGCCGCTCCGAGGGCTCGCCGATCCTGAAGCACGACTTCCTCGTCATCTGGCTCGACATGAGCAACCCGGACCTGACGGAGCTGAGCGACGCTTCGTTCCCGGGCTATGACGTCGGCGACCCGACCGGCAACGGGGACTTCCTCCCGATCGACGGGGACTACCTGAACGGTCTCGCCCGCGTCACCGTGACGGGCTCGTTCACCGACCTGCACGGCACCGCCCGCACCCTGCCGGCCGACTGGGCGGCTCTTGCCGCGCGGTATGCCGCGGACACGGACGGACGCAATCCGGCTCGGTGGGACATCCACGACGACCAGTCCGAGCGCGAGGGTCACACGCTGACCAGCATGTGCGGTCGCATGACGAAGTCGATCGACGCCGTGGACAACTGCCTCGGCGGTAACGAGATCGGCCCGTTCTCCCGCCGGTGGGCGGCACGATCTTCACCCTCGGTCCGTTCGATCCCGTCCGGCCGGGCAGCTCGTTCCTTCCGGATGGCAAGCTCGACGCGGGTGACGCGCCGATGCCGGCCGCCCGGATCGACCTCACGCTCACCGGCACCGTCGGCGCGCTTGAGGAAGCGGACAAGCACGTCCTCTACAGCCGGAATCGCACGGGTTCGGCCTCCGCGGCCTACCCGAACAACGCGCACAACCTGTACGCGCCGTTCTACGCGGCTCTGATCCCGGCGGACATCTCCGCCGTGGCATCTGACGTCTACACGACGTCGGGCACGCACGGGACGATCGCGAACAACTTCCCCGGCTACCAGGTCGGTCCGCTCGAGGGCCTGGTCGGGGCGTACCACTACTGGGACTTCGTCAACACCGGTGATCGTGGCGGTTTCAACGACTGTCGCGACGTGGGTGGCGACCGGTCAGTTCGGCGACGGAGCGTTCATTCCGCTGCCGACCGGCATCGACGAGGCCACCGTGTACACCGATGAGCACGGCGAGGCGATCTTCCAGTTCAACCCGGACGTCGGTGCGGAGCTCGAGCTGTCCGATGACGGTCAGCGGCTCTGCGAGCTCGGCGAGGTCAACGGGCCGGAGTTGCTCGGCACCGCGACCATCACCGCCGAGGCGCTGGATCCGTTCCAGCTGACGTTCGACGATCCGCGCACGGACACGCTGACGAAGCGGGTGTTCGAGCTCGCAGGCAAGAGCCTTGACTGCGTGCCGAAGACCCCGATCGAGGTGTTCTGCGTCGAGGTCATCCGCGACATCCGCGGCAACGCGGTGGAAGGTGCGACGGTGATCTTCTCCGCCGATCCGATGGATCGGATCCTGGGTGCCCAGCTCGAGTTCGGCGGCTACGACACGCGCGGCGCTGGCGTGCTCCGCGCCGAACGCGAGCGACGAGGTCACCTGCACCACGAACGAGCTCGGTCAGGCTGGCGTGGTCATCGTCCAGACCCGGCCCGAGCTCGTCAACGTGGTCGCTGAGAACGCGCGCACGAGGAACGGCGCCCTCGGCGTCCTCCGCGACCGCTGCGTGCGGTTCTTCGGCAACGGATCCACGCTGCCGACGGATGGCCCGAACTGTGCCACTCCGACGGACGGCGGCGGGACGATCCCGATCCCGACCCCGACTGGCGGAACCCCGACGCAGCAGAACGCGGCGGCGGCGGCGCCGGTGTCGCTCGGCGACGTCGACGGCAACGGTCGTCAGCCTCGCCGGCACGAGCCCGGTCGCCGCACAGGCGCCCGCGGCGAAGGCCAAGGCGAAGGCGAAGAAGGCCACGGCGAAGCTCACGTCGGCGAAGCTCGTGGTCGTCAAGGGCAAGCGGTACCTGGTGGTTCGTGCGAACGGCACGGCCAAGTCCGTGAAGCTCCGCATCATCGTCGTCATGAAGACGGGCAAGGTCATGAAGCCGGTTCTGCGCACGGTGCGCACGAATCGCGCGATTCGCGTGTCCAAGCTCGAGATCAGCAAGCACGTCAAGACGGTGCGGGTGTCGGCCATCAGCTAGCGGCCGCTGCTGCACTGAACGACAAGGAGGGGCCCGCTCCGGCGGGCCCCTCCTCTTTCCTTCTTACGAATCCGAAATACACTGAGGCCGTGACCCGAGCCACGACGATCATCCGGAGCTCCACTTTCGCCGCCCTCGTGGCGGCTTTCGCGGTCGGATGCTCGACCGGCGACTCCGAGGAAGCCTCGACGACGACGGCCTCCGCCCCACCCACTCCCGACAGCGTGAAGACGGCGGTGTTCGAGCGTTCCTACAGCGAGTGCGCCTCGACCGACTTCGAGCTGCTCGTCGCGAAGTACAAGGTCGCCGACAAGACGAGGCCGGGTGTCGCGACCGCCGTCGGCCTGGCCTGGATCGAGACCATGCAGGCCGGAGAGGACGCGCTCGACGACGGTCGCTCCGGTTGCCTCCAGGGCTTCGACGAGCGGTAAGACCGACCGGTCGCGCTACGGAAGGTCGAGCTCGGCAGCAGACTTGCCACCGGGCTCGCGGACGACGCTCGGACCGGCCGCGCTGGGCACCGGAGCGCCGAAGGCTCCGAGCACCGCGCCGCCGTTCAACCGGCCGGTAGCGACGACGCCGTCCGTGGGTGCCGCCTCGATCGACAGTGCCTGCGCCACTGCTTCGGCGCCGGGGCCGTTCGCGAGCGATCGAACCAGTCCGGCGAAACCCGAGACGAACGCGGTCGCAGACGACGTTCCGCAGAACTCGCCGTACGTCCCGCCGGACGCCGTCGTGAGGTTGCAGCCCGGAGCGGCGACGCTGACCCAGCCGCCGAAGCTCGACCAGCCGTAGCGTGCGTCCGAGGGATCGGTTCCGGCGACGCTGACGACGCCCGGATACGCGGCCGGGTAGGTGGCGTCGGCCGTGCCGTTGTTGCCGGCGGCAGCCACGACGACGACCCCGCGCGACCGCGCGTGCTCGATCGCAGCGTCGACCGCGTAGTCGGCTCCGTTCATCGTGAAGCTCAGGTTGATCACGTGCGCGCCGTGCTCGGCGGCCCAGACGATCCCTTCCGCGACCGCCCCGGCGTTCCCGGAGCCGTCGGCGCCGATCACCTTCACCGGCATCACCGAGCAGCGCCAACAGGCGCTCGTGACGCCGACGCCGTTGTTGGAGCGCGCGGCGATCACGCCGGCGACCATCGTCCCGTGCCCGTGGTCGTCGCTCGGGTCGTCGTCGTGGTTGACGACGTCATAGCCTGCGACGAAAGCGCCCTGAAGGTCTGGATGGCCGAGGTCGACGCCCGTGTCGAGCACCGCCACGACGGTCTCCGGGCGTCCGGTCGTGACCTGCCACGCTGCGGGCGCGTTCACCTTCCCGAGCGACCACGAGTCGTTCCAGAGCGGATCGTTCGGCTGGGCCGGCTCGGTCGCGCGCGGGGCTGCCGGCTGCGTCCTGCGCTCGGGCTTCGTGCGGGGCCGCGGCGGCTGCGCGCGACGCCGTGACGGCTTCATGCTGCGTCGCTGGATCTTCGTGACGCGCTTGATCGTCGTGCGGCCCGTCGGCTTCGCCCGCCGACCTGTTGCCGCCACGCGCCTGACGGCACGCTTCTTGCGCTCGCCGCCGGCAACGAATGCCGTCGCACGGTCGGTCGACACCGCGGGCCCGGTACTCAGCGACACAGCACTCGGCAACGCAGGGCTCGGCGAGCCGCTCGTGCCGGCCGGCAGCGCCAGCAGGAGCCCCATGCCCAAAACGAGCGGCAGGGCCCGTCGGAGGTGGTGCTGGAGATCGCTGGCGTGGCGCGGGGAGAACATGACGACCCGCTCTGTATCGGCAGGTCGGCGCGCGTCTTTACGAAAACTTCCGCGTCAGTTGCGACAGCTCAGGAAACGCGTACGCGGAACGGCGCCCGGACTCGAGCCTGCCCCAGTCGCACGGTCACCGAGGCCTCGATCAGCTCGCCGCTGGCGTCCGACGGGATCTGCCAGACGCAGAGCGCCTTTCCGCGACGGAGCGTGTGCGTGATGACGCCGATCGCGGTCTGGTCGATCGTGGCCCTGCAGAACACGCGTGCCTGCTGAACCCGCTTGCCGCCTCGTAGGATCGCGACCGTGCTCACGAGCCTCCGGCCGGCCTTCGGCCGGTGGGCGACGGTGAGACCGCGCATGACCACGCCTCCTGCGGCGCCGGGCGACGACGGAGTTGGCGCCGACAGCGTGACTGGCGACACGCTCGTTCCAGGCCCAGGAGGTGTCGTCGGCGTCGTCGTGGTCGTCGTCGTCGTCGTGGGGTGGTACTGGTCGTTGTCGTCGTAGACGTCGTCGTGGGCGGCGTCGTCGTCGTGGTCGTCGTGGTCGGCGGAGGCGGCGGTGGTGGCGGCGGCTCCGAGCCGCCGGCCGAGCCGAACGCGTGCGCCCAGTAGATCCTTCCTGAGGAGCCGGCCGCGGCTCCGGAGCCGATCGCGACCCAGTTCGGGTTCTCGATGTTCGCCCGGTGGCCCGGCGAGGCCAGCCAGCCGTTCACGACCGTTTGTGCGGTGGCGTAGCCGTAGGCAATGTTCTCGCCCCAGCTTGCGCCGTAGCCACAAGCTGCCATCCGCTCGCCCGTCGACCGGGCGACAGGCGGTGCCGGGTCACTGTGGGCCATGTAGCCGTAACGCGCCATGTGCCGAGCCTTCCAGACGGCCGACGCCCCGAGCGACGGGGAGGCGACGAGCTGACGCAGACCGCGCGCTGCACGGTGGGCGTTCACGAGCTGGATCGTCTGCGACGCCAGATCGGCCCGAACCGTGCCCCAATCGCTGCCCGGCGTGCAATCACCGGCGACGGTCGTCGCGCTCGCGGATTGGGTGGCGAACCCTGCGGCGTACACGCCGGCCGAGGCGAGGACGGCGGCCGCGAGGAGCCCTGCAAGCGTCCGCGGCAGCAGCTTTCGCCCAGGCGGGAGCCGATCGATCGTGGTCAGCGGCGGGGGATCCATCTGACGAGGGGATCGACCCTAACAGCCCCGACCTTTAGCTGCCTGTGCAGCGACTTCTTGCCCGCTCGGGAAACCCGGCTCAGGAGATCCAGGAACGGAACGGCGCACGCGCACGCCTCGAGCCCCGGCCCACGACGACGACCGCGCGCGCAAGCTTCCCCTTCGACGCAGCGGGCAGCCGCCAGGTGCAGGTCGCGAGCCCGGCCTTGAAGCGACGCTCGACGGTCTCGAGCCGCCGACCCCCGATGCGTGCGTAGCAGGACACGGTGCCTCGGCTCATCCGATCGCGGTTTCGGAACGCAGCGACGGTGCCCGTCATCGTCTCCCCCGCCCTGGGCCGGCGTGGCTGAACGCGCAAGCCGTGGAGCACCACCGCTCCGCTCGCGGCGGCGGCGCGCGGTGCACTGGGACCGGCAGGCGGTGGCGGAGGATTCGTCGGCGGGGGTGGCGGAGGAGGCGGGGG
>CAVTJQ010000013.1:0-11042 GCA_963734975.1 uncultured Gaiellaceae bacterium | reverse complement strand
TCGGCGCCAAGCCCGACGGAGACGACGTCCGGATAGTCCTCGACGACGTCGATCGGCGGCTCGTGCACGAGCGCGGGCGGCGGGTCGGAGAGCAAGTGGCTCTGGCCACAATCTCTTCCTCGCGCTCCGGCTGCTCGAGCGAGCGGCGGGCGGCGGTGTGGGCCCGGCGCAGGTGGGTGCCCGAGCCGCGCAGGATCGCCCCTGCCGAGGCGCCGGTCAGGAGCAGCGCGCCCGCGGCGAGCGCCGTCAAGCCGACGAGGAACGAGCCGGTGTCGCCGAGCAGCTTGGCGAGGCCCCCACCGAGGAGGCCGCCGACGACACCGCCGTGGTCGGAGCCGAGCGTCGTCATCAGGCCGATGCTCGCGACGGCGAGCCGGGTGCGGAAGGGGCGCACGTCGACGAGCGCGCTGCGGAACAGCATGAGCGCCCCGACCGCGATCAGGGCAATCGGGACGACGTAGGCCGCCCCGCCGACGAGATCGCGCAGGGCCTGCTCGATCTTCTCCCCCACGAGTCCGCCCTCGAAGCCCAGGTAGAGCAGCGTGGCGAGGAAGAGACCGGAGGTCGCGAGCGCCAGGCCCGCAAGCTCCGGATGCTGGTGAGCCGCGCGGGTCCGCTTGCGCTTGGTCGTGCGCTTCCGCACGCGCGAGGGCGTGCGTGGCCGCAGCGGCCGCTTCTTCTTGCGAGACGCACTGCTCTTAGACGACATGAGAGGGCGGTTCGACGCGGGGATGGGAAGCCCTGCGCCGGCCCTACGCGCGTGGCTTGAGCAGGCTCCACATCAGGAGCGCCGTGCCGCAAGCGACGATCAACGCACCGACGAGGTTGCCGTTCAGCAGCGCGACGAGGCCGATCGCCAGGGCGAGCCCTCCGAGCGCCGCCGCCACCAGCTGGGGCAGGCCGGGTATTCCGGGACGGCGCACTAGCCGAGCTTGCCGATCCGCTCGAGCAGCAGCTCGAAGAAGGCGTCGCCGTCGACCTCGACGCCGACGTCGGCGTTCGGCTCGCGCTCCGTCCGCTTCCAGAGGTCGACGACCGTGCGTCCGCGGCAGAGCTCGGATTCGAGCTCGACCTCGACGTTCCGGTGCTCGGTGCGCACGAGCTCGGGCCGGAACGCCTGGGCGAGCGCGAGGGCGTCGTGGATCGGCGCGCCGTCCCACCCGTAGGTCTTCGCGTGGTAGCGCTTGAAGAACTCGACCAGCTCGGCCACGAACGTCCCGACCCGGCCGGTTGCGCGGAAGCGTTCCGCCCACGCCGGGGTGAGCAGCGCGCGATGCGTCACGTCGAGCCCGATCATCGTCACCGGCACGCCGGCGTGGAAGACGCGCTGGGCTGCCTCGGGATCCGCCCAGATGTTGAACTCAGCCGCCGGCGTCATGTTGCCCTCGGCGATCGCGCCACCCATCAGCACGATCCGCTGCGGCCTGAGGCCGCGGTCGAGCGCGAGCGCGACGTTCGTCAGCGGGCCGACCGGGACGAGCACGACCTCGGGCGTCACGTGCTCGAGCAGGAAGTCGACGGCGCCCTGCGCGACGGGCTCGGCCGTGGCAGCAGGCAGCTCGGGGCCGTCGAGGCCGCTCTCTCCGTGCACGTGGGCGGCGACCTGAAGGTCGCGCACGAGCGGCCGATCTGCCCCCGCGCAACCGGGACGTCGCTACGCCCCACGAGCTCGAGCACCCGAAGCGCGTTGTCGGTCGTCTTGTCGAGCGTCTGATTCCCGTGCACGGTCGTGACGCCCAGGAGCTCCACCTCGGGGCTCGCGAGCGCGAGCAGGAGCGCGATCGCGTCGTCGTGCCCAGGGTCGCAGTCGACGACGAGCTTCATGCGCCGAGTATCGCGTCTACCTCGGCGGCCGTGGGCAGCGAGGGTTGGGCGCCGAAGCGCGTGGCGGCAAGGGCGCCCGCAGCGCAGGCGCGGCGCAGCGCCTCCTCGCGCTCGCGGCCCTCGAGCAGCGAGACGAGCAGGCAGGCCGTGAAGGCGTCGCCCGCCGCGGTTCCGTCGACGGCGTCCACGGGCGGCGGCTTCGCCCGCGCCACCTCCTCCCCGTCCTCGAGCAGGACGGCGCCCTCGGAGCCGAGCGTGAGCGCGATCAGCCCGTCGCGGCGGCTGAGCGACTCGAGCTCGTAGCGGTTGACCACCGTCAGGTCGGCGTCGACCGCGACCGGACGCGCGGGCGCGGCGTTCAGACAGAAGAGGCCGGTCGCTCCGTGCCAGGCGCTGACGACGGCCTCGTCCGGGATCTCGAGCTGGCAGAGCACGGCATCGGCGGCGCCGATCTCCACCTCCCCGAGGAGCGAGTTCGCCCCGGGCGCGACCGCGATCTGGTTCTCGCCCGCCGCGTCGACCAGGATCAGCGCGACCCCGGTCGGCCCGTCGACCCGCTTGGCATCAACGGTGAGCCCGGGCTCCCGCGGGAGTGCCTCGTCGACGAACGCATCGTTCCCGACGCAGCAGACGAGCGTCACCTCGGCGCCCAGCCGCGCCGCCGCCACCGCCTGATTCGCGCCCTTGCCGCCGGGAATGCGCTCGAAGGTCGCGTCGGTGACCGTCTCCCCCGCCCGCGGCAGCCGCTCGACCCGCGCGACGAGGTCGAGGTTGACCGATCCGACGACGGTGATCGTCGGCGGGCTCACGGAGCCTTGTGTTTCAGGAACACAAGCGCTCTGCTCCCGCCCGGAACGTGAGGCGGGCGGAGGGCTTGTGTTTCAGGAACACAAGCCCCCGTTCGTCAGGCGGCGATCGCGCGCAGGTCGTCGACCGTCGCGCCGAGGAGCGTGTCGCGCAGGTCGAAGAGGCCGGCCCAGAGCGAGGAGGCGTCGAGTGCGGTGTTCATCCGCGCGGAGTCGGAGAGCCCCTGCAGCGCGCGCAGCAGGACGGCCAGCTCGAGGTAGGCCGCCGTGACGCGGTTCGGGCAGGCGGTGACGCCGGCGCGGGTCAGCACGGGCGTCCATTCGACGAGCTCGCCGGCGCCAGGGCCGCCGTACCATGAGCGTCCCTCGGCGGCGTCCGCCTCGAGCTCGAGCAGATAGCGCGAGAGCGGGGTCTCGAGCCCGGCGAGCGCCGTCTCGACCCGGTCGGCGGCGTGGCGCAGGGCCGCCTCGCGACCGCCCACCGTGGACGGGTCGGCCTCGCCCTTCCCCCAGCGCTCCAGGAGGCGGCAGAACGCGAGCGCCGAGACCTCGCAGGCGCGGAGCTGCGAGATCAGCCGCCGCGCCGTCAGGTCGTTCGGCGCGTGCCGGACGAGCACGTCGGGCCAGTCGGCCACCGCTACACCTCGATGACGACGGGGAGGATCATCGGTCGGCGACGCGTGCGGTCGTAGACGATCTGGCCGACGGCGTCGTGCAGGTGCTCCTGCAGCAGCTTGATCTCGCGGATGTCGTCCTGCTCGAGCTGCTCGAGCACGCGCGCCGCCTCCACTCGCAGCTCGTCGAGCAGCTCGTCGGACTCCCCGAAGCCCCGCGCGATCAGCTCGGGTGCGGCGGCGTTCCCGTTCGAGCTCGAGAGCGTCGTGACGATGATCAGGACGCCGTCCTCGGAAAGGTGGCGGCGGTCGCGCAGCGCGACGTCGCGCACGTCGCCGACGCCGAGCCCGTCGACGAGCGTGACGCCCGCCTCGACCCGGTCGACGATGCGAGGCGCGGTTCCGGGGCGAAGCTCGATCACAGAGCCGTTCTCCGCGATCACGATGCTGTCCGCCGGCACGCCCGCGTCCCGTGCGAGCTGGCCGTGCGCCGCGAGCATCCGATACTCGCCGTGCGCCGGCACGACGCTGCGGGGTCGCACGAGGGCGAGCATCGTGCGCAGCTCCTCGGAGCAGGCGTGCCCGGAGACGTGCACGTTCGCTATCTCCTGATGCAGCACCTCGGCGCCCATCTTGGCGAGCCGGTTGATCGAGTCGTGCACGCGCAACTCGTTCCCCGGCACGGGCTTCGCCGAGAGGATCACGGTGTCGCCGCGGTCGATCGAGATCGACGGATGGTCGTTGTAGGCGATCCGCGTGAGCGCCGACATCGGCTCGCCCTGGCTGCCGGTGCAGAGGATCATCACCTCGCCCGGCGGGAGATCCATCGCCTCCTGTGGCTTGACGATCATGCTCTCGTCGATCGTCAGGTAGCCCAGGGCCTTGGCGATGTTGAGGTTCTTCTTCATCGACCGGCCGACGATCGCCACCTTCCGGCCGACCTGGGCGGCGACGTCGATCGCCTGCTGCATCCGGTGCACGTTCGACGCGAAGGAGACGACGAGGATCCGCCCGCGCCGCAGCGGAATCAGCGTGCGGAAGGCCTCGCCGACGAGGCGCTCCGAGCCGGTCATTCCGGGCCGCTCCGCGTTCGTCGAGTCGCCGAAGAGCAAATCGACGCCCTCGTTGCCGAGCTCGGCGAGTCGGCCGACGTCGGTCTTCAGGCCGTCGACGGGCGTGTGATCCAGCTTCCAGTCGCCGGTGTGGAGGACGCGACCCGCCGCGGTGTCGAGCACGACCGCCATCGCGTCGGGGATCGAGTGCGCCACGCGCACGAAGTCGAGCCGGAAGGACCCGACCTGGATCGGCTTGCCCATCTCGGCCTCGCGTAGCTTCGTGGAGCTGCCCAACCCGTGCTCGTCGAGCTTCGACTTGATCAGCCCGAGCGTCAGCTTCGTGGCGATCACCTCGTCGCAGTCGATCTGGCGCAGCAGGTACGGGAGGCCGCCGACGTGATCCTCGTGGCCGTGCGTGAGCACGACCGCGCGCACGCGTCGCTCGTGCAGATAGGCGAGATCCGGGAGGACGAGATCGACGCCGAGATGCTCGTCGCGGGGAAAGGCCAGGCCAGCATCGACGACGATCAGGTCGTCGCCGTGCTCGTACACCGTCGTGTTCTTGCCGACCTCGCCGAGACCGCCGAGCGGGATGAGCCTGAGAACTCCGTCCATCAGCTCAGTGTATGGGCGCCTCGGCAGCCGCGGGCCGGAGCAGCCCGAGCCGGTCGAGGCAGGCGCGTACACGATCGCGCTCGTCGTGCGTGGCCTCGACGAGCGGCAGGCGGTGACCGCCGACCTCGTGGCCGAGGATGTTCAGCGCGGCCTTGATCGCGATCGGGTTCGGCGCGACCCGCAGCAGGTCGATCGAAGGACGCAACTGCTCGTCGAGCTCGCGCGCGCCCTCGGCGTCGCCCGTGCGGAAGAGGCGGACGAGCTCCTTCACGCGCGGGCCGACCACGTGCGTGTGCACGCACACTCCGCCGGCGCCTCCGAGCTCGAGAAACGGGAGGACGAGGTCGTCGTCGCCCGCGTAGAGCTGGAGGCCGAGCTCGACGATCGCCCGCGCCTGCTCGAGGTCGTCGTTCGCCTGCTTGACCGCGAGCACGTTCGGGATCTCCGCCAGCTCGCGCAGCGTCTCGGTCTCGAGGTTGAGGACGACCCGCGCCGGGATGTTGTAGACGACGACGGGCTTGTCGGTGACGGCCGCGACCGCCTTGAAGTGCTCGACGATCCCGCGCGGCGGAGGCTTGTTGTAGTACGGCGTGATGACGAGGAACCCGTCCACTCCGAGCTCGTGCGTCTGCTCGGTCAGGTGAACGGAGTGCGCGGTTGAGTACGTGCCGGTGCCCGCGACCACGGTCGCACGGTCGCCGACCTCGTCAACCGCTGCGGCGTACAGCTCGAAACGCTCCTCGTCGTCGAGCGTCGGGCTCTCCCCGGTCGTGCCGGTGACGACGAGCCCGTCGGAGCCGTTGTCGACCAGGTGCCTTGCGAGCGCGCGGAAGGCCGCGAGGTCGACGGAGCCGTCGCGGGCGAACGGCGTGACGATCGCCGTGAGGATCTCGCCGAGCGCGGGCTGGCCGGGCACGCGGGGATCCTACATCCGAACGGATGGCTACAGCAGCGCGTCGAGGCCGAAGGTGAGCCCCGGCGGGAGCTTCGGCAAGCGCTCGAGCGCGAGCAGGACACCCGGGACGAAAGCCTCCCGGGAGCTCGTGTCGTGGCGGATCGTCAGCGTCTGTCCCGCGCCGCCGAAGATCACCTCCTGGTGCGCGACGAGCCCCGGCAGCCGCACCGAGTGGATCGGCGTGCGCTCTCCGATCAGCGCAGCCGTCGCCTTCGCCGTCCCGGAGGGCGAGTCGAGCTTCGTGTCGCTGTGCAGCTCGACGATCTCGGCGCGCGGCAGGTACCGGGCCGCCTCGGCGGCGAAGCGCATCATCAGCACCGCTCCGACTGCGAAGTTCGGCGCCACGAAGAGCGGGAGCGAGCGCGAGCGGGCCCGCTCGTCGAGGTCGGCGAGCTCCTCGGTGCCGAGGCCCGAAGTCCCGACGATGCACGGGACGTCCTGTGCCAGGCACCTGCTGACGAGTGTGTAGACGACGTCGGGACGCGTGAAGTCGATCGCGACGTCGTGGCCACGGACCACGTCGATCCGGTCGCTGCGGCCGATCGGGCTGACCCGGTGTCCGGCTTCCTCGAGCGCCGGCCCGAGCACGCTCCCGACCTTACCGCCGTGTCCGAAGAGGGCGATCCTCACGCTGCGGCCAGCGTGCTCAGGGCCGGGTTCACACGCTCCACGGCCGCTCTGAAGCGAGCTTCGCTCGGTCCGATGCCCGCGGCCGAGAGGCCGTCGAGCGCGAGCAGGTCGGCTGCGAGCGCCGCCACGTCGTCGCCGTCGACGACGTCGATCCGCTCGATCAGCTCCTCCAGCCGGAGCAGCTCCGTCCCCGTGACGAGCGACTTGCCGAGCCGGCTCATCCGGTTCGAGGTGGATTCCATCGACAGCAGCATCCGGCCCTTCAGGTTCTCCTTCGCGCGCTCGAGCTCGCCGGGCCGGACGTTGCCGGCTGCCACGTCGGCGAGCTCTCGGGCAGCGATCTCGAGGCACTCGACGAGGTTCTCCTCGCGCGTGCCGACGTACACGCCGATCTGTCCCGCGTCCGAGTACTGCGAGGCGAAGCTGTACACCGAGTACGCCATCCCGCGCTTCTCGCGGATCTCCTGGAAGAGACGCGACGACGCCGAGCCGCCGAGGATCGCATCGAGGAGCGAGGCGGCGAACCGGCGCTCGTCGCGGCGCGAGATCCCCTGCGCGCCGAGACAGACGTGGTACTGCTCGGTGTCCTTCCGCTGGAAGCGCAGCCCGGGAACCGAGCGTCTGCCGATCGGCTTCCTGGCGCGCCGTGCGCCCTGGGTGGTGGCCGGCACCCGAGCGGCGAGCAGCTCGACCAGCTTGCCGTGCTCAAGGTTGCCTGCGGCCGCGACGACGATGTTCTCCGCGCTGTACGCGGCCCGGTGGAAGGCGGCGAGCGCCCGTCGGCTGACCGACGAGATCACCTCCGCCCGTCCGATCACCGGGCGTCCGAGCGGGTGGCCACCGAACACGGCCTCGGCGACGACGTCGTGGACGAGATCCTGCGGGTTGTCCTCGACCATAGCGATCTCCTCGAGCACGACTTCCCGCTCCGCGTCGATCTCGGCGAAGGCGGGGTCGTAGACCATCCCGGTGATCACGTCGAGCGCCGATTCGACCCGGTCGTCGGGCACGCGCGCGTAGATGACGGTGGTCTCCCTCGAGGTGGCCGCGTTCAGCTCGCCGCCGAGGCCGTCGAAGATCTCGGCGATCTCCTGCGCGCTGTGCGTGCCCGAGCCCTTGAAGAGCAGGTGCTCGATGAAGTGCGAGACGCCTGCGCGCGCCTCGGTCTCGTCGCGCGAGCCGGCGCCCACCCAGAACCCGAGCGAGACCGAGCGGACACTCGCCACGTGCTCGCTGATCACGCGCTCGCCGGTCGGGAGCGTCGAGAGCTCGTAGCGCTGCATCCTCAGATGCTAGAAGGTTCGGTGATGACGCGTGCCGCGCCGCCCCAGCTTGACGGTCGAGAGACGGCGACGACGGTCCGACAGCTCTTCGACGACGCGGGGTACGACGCGGCGCGGATCCAAGACCGCCTCGGCACGTCTGATCGCGCGCTCGCCGAAGGCCCGGACCGGCCGGTCTACCTGCGCCGACTCGGAGAGGCTGACCCGCTCGCGGTGCTCCTGCGCCTGTTCCTGCTCGATACGGCAATCGCGCTCGAGAGCGTCGAAGGTCTGCTCGGTCGCGACGCGCGCAAGCTGCTCGAGCGGATCGGCCTGCTCGCGATGGACGAGGACGGCCTCCTGGACGGGACCGTCCGCATCGTCCCGCACGAGCACCTGCTGATCGCGTCCGATCGCTTCGCCGCGGGGCATCCCGATCACGTCGCCGCTGTCCACGGCCCCTCGGCGACGCTTGCCCACCTGACCGTCCGCGGGCCGGTCACGCGGGCACTCGACGTCGGCACCGGCAACGGCATCCAGTCCCTCCTCGCCGCGGCCCATGCCGATCGCGTTGTCGCCACCGACCTCAACGAGCGGGCGCTCGCGTTCGCAGCCTTCAACGCGGCGCTGAACGGGATCGGCAACGTCGAGTTCCGGGCCGGCAGCTTCTTCGAACCGGTCGCGGGCGAGCAGTTCGAGCTGGTGGTCACGAACCCGCCGTACGTGATCTCGCCCGAGTCGAGCTTTCTCTTCCGCGACAGCGGCCTCCCCAAGGACGCCGTCAGCGAGCAGGTGGTGCGAGCGCTGCCCGCTCACCTCGCGGAAGGCTGCTACGCCTCGGTCATGATCAGCTGGGTCCAGGGGACGGGCGAGGCGACGGAGCGTCCCGCAGCCTGGGTCGAAGGCTCCGGTTGCGACGCGCTGATCGTCTACACCGGCAGCGACGAGCCGCTGTCGATCGCGGCCCAGTGGAACCGCGACGCCCGCGCGGATGCTGAGGCGTACGCGGCGGCGATCGACTGCTGGCTCGACTACTTCGCGACGGAGAAGATCGCGCAGATCGCGTTCGGCTGCGTCGTCCTGCGCCGTCGGACGGCCACCGGCGACCGCCCGAACTGGATCCGGGCGACGCGCATGCCCACGATCCGCCTGGAACCGGCGGGAGCGCAACTCGAGCAGATCTTCGCAGCGCACGACTACCTCAGCGGTCTCGGGGATGGGCGGGCGCTCCTCGACGAGCGGCTGACCGTGGCGGAGAACGTCGTGCTCGAGCAGGAACTGCGACTCGGCGAAGACGGTTGGGGCCTGCGCGCGTCCAGCGTGGCGATCAGGAGCGGAATGCGTTTCTCGGCGGGCCTCGACGACGTCACGACCGCGCTCGTGCTGGGCCTCGACGGGACGCGGACGGTTCGCGAGGCTCTGCCCGACCCGACCGAGCGGCGCAGCCGGCACGACCTCGACGAGATCGGGGTGCGCGTCGCCCGCCAGATGCTCGAGGTCGGATTTCTGCGGCAGGCTTGATCCGGGCTCGAAACCCTCTTACGATCAGACGCGGTTCTCGTCAGGGGAACCAGGGCTTCGAGGGGAGGACGGATGAGGAGGGCGATACGGCAGAAGCGGGCGCTTGCGCTCTGCGTGGCCGGGATCCTCGCCGTGTCGGTCGGTGTCGCCTATGCGGCGATCCCCGATGCGAGCGGCGTGATCCATGGCTGCTACAGCGCCGGCCAGGGCCAGCTTCGCGTCATCGACACGGAACGGGGCGAGGCGTGCAGGAACAACGAGACCGCGCTCAACTGGAACCAGCAGGGCCCGAAGGGAGACAAGGGAGACAAGGGGGACAAGGGGGACAAGGGGGACAAGGGAGACAAGGGAGACACCGGCGCGCAGGGGCCGCAGGGCGTCCCCGGCCCGCAGGGCCCACAGGGTGAGACGGGCCCGCAGGGCGCGCAGGGTGCGCCCGGTCCGCAAGGCCAGGCCGGTGCCGACGGCGCCGCAGGTCAGCAGGGCGCCACCGGCCCGCAGGGCCCAGTCGGTCCGCAGGGCCCGCCCGGCTCGGCGACCTTCGCAGGCTCTGTCTGCAGCCCGAACGGGATCTTCTGCCTGCAGGTCAAGGACGAGGGCGTCTTCGTCACGCGCGCGGGTCACCGGGTGCTGACGGTGACGCTGAACGACGCCGGGATCGGGGGCTGAAGCGATGAGCGAGCACATGCACAGCGGTCAGAGCAGGCGTGGCCTGCTCGGACGCGGGCTCGTCGTCCTCGCGGGCGTCGTGGGAATCGGCGCCGGGGCGGGCGCGACGAAGCTCGCGGTTCAGGACGACGACGCCACGGCGGGTCGGATCCGGCTCCAGGGACGGAACTGGATCCTCCAGACCCCGGACCGCCGACCTGGTGAACGGCTCGTCGCGGGCGAGCGCGGCACGGTCTACGGCGAGCTCGTCGACCCCAACGGCACAAAGGTGGGCCAGTTCTACGGCTCCCGGATGGCGGCGCAGTCCAGCCCAGGAGGCTTCGTCGACGCCGACAGCAGCCTCGAGCTGCACACGTTCCGGCTCGAGGGCGGCACGCTCCTCGGGGTCGGCTCGATGATCGCCGGCGAGAGCGTCTTCGCGATCGCTGGCGGCACGGGACGCTTCGCCGGCAGCCGCGGAACGTACATCGCCGAGCAGCGCCTGCTGGAGCTGGGCGGCGACGGCACTGCCGACTTCACCATCGACCTGAGCGGCTGAGGAGAGAGCCATGGCATTCGACGCATTTCTGAAGCTCGGTGACATCAAGGGCGAGTCCCAGGTCAAGGGCTTCGAGGATCAGATCCAGATCGAATCCTTCCACTGGGGTGTCGCCAACTCCGGCACTATCGGCAGCGGCGGCGGTGGCGGCGCAGGCCTGCCGAGCCGCCAGGACTTCCTCTTCACCGCCGGCTCGAGCAAGGCCTCGCCCGAGCTCTTCAGCTCGTGCGTGACCGGCGAGAACATCAAGGAAGGCCTGCTGACGCTGCGCAGCGCCGGTCAGCAGCCGACCACGGTCTCGACGATCAAGCTGATCAACGTCATCGTGTCCGGCTACGACCAGGCGGGCAGCGACGACGGAGCCGCACCGGTGGACGAGTTCTCGCTCCGCTACGGGAAGGTGGAGTTCACATACAACAGCGTCAAGCAGAGCTTCGACTTCCAGACCTTCAAGTCCTAGCCAAGACGCAACGATCGATGCAACGAGGGGCGGCCGAAGCCGCCCCTCGTCACGCTTGCTGCTGGTTGCGGCCTGCTAGTCGCGACGGGGGCC
>CAVTJQ010000012.1:0-698740 GCA_963734975.1 uncultured Gaiellaceae bacterium | reverse complement strand
CCGCGACGGCCGCGGCCAGGGCGGCTCCTCCGACGGCTACGAGCCCAACCGCCGTGATGATGATCTTCTTGTGCATTGCTTGGCTCCAGTTTCGTTGTGCGGGACGACGCTGATTCGCCCGTCGCCCGCATCCGGTTCGCCAATCGCGACATCACCGCGCCGCCGGGCTACGCTGGCGCTTCGGCGGGGTGCGAGAGCGGTCGAATCGGGCGGTCTTGAAAACCGTTGGGCGTGCAAGCGTCCCGTGGGTTCAAATCCCACCCCCGCCGTTACGCCCTCTGCTCGAGGAACGCGCGGCGTCACGTGACCGCCACGGGTTCGTCACGGAGTCCGAACCCGAGCGAGCGTACCGCAGCTCCTGCCAAAGCCTAGGGAAATAGGCGCGAATCTCACATTTGGAATCTATGAGGGTCATTTTCGGAAACATTGAACGTTTCTATTTGTCAACATTATTTTCGTTCTGAACGTCTACATGTTCTGAACGTCTATGTAACCGCGACGATCATCTGTTCACGACATTACGAACGAGGGGGAACGACATGCTGAAGAGGAAATCGCTGCTGACTGCATCGGTCGTAGCCGTGCTCGCAGCTGCTCTGGCTGTCTCGCTGGCCGGCGTGGGTGCGGCCGCCAGTCAGGCGGCGCCGGTGAACACCGCGCCACCGACGATCTCCGGGACCGCCCGCGAGGGCGAGACCCTGACCGCCAACAACGGCACGTGGACCGGCGACGCACCGATCACGTACACCTATCAATGGCAGCGCTGCGACAAGGACGGCGGGAGTTGCTCGTCGATCGGCGGTGCGACCGAGAAGACGTACCTGCTGAAGAACCCGGACGAGGGAAACACGATTCGCGTTCGCGTCACCGCCAGGAACCCCGACGGCGCGACCGCGAGGACGACAACGCCGACGGCAGTCGTGGGCGACAAGGCACCCGCCCCGCCCGCGACAGGCTGTCCTGCCGGGACTGGCCCGGTGTCCGTGGCGTCGGTCGCACCACCGGCACGGCTCCTGATCGACGGTCAGAGCATCTCGCCCTCCCCGGTGGGCGGCTCGACCCAGAGCGTGACGGTGCGCCTCCACGTCTCGGTCTGCGGCGGCCGCGCTGTTGAAGGAGCGCTCGTGTACGGAACCGCCGTCCCGTTCAACCAGTTCAGCGTCTCGGAGCGGCCCACCGGCGCCGACGGCTGGGCGACCCTGACCATGAACCGTCAGGCCGGCTACCCGGCAACCTCGAGGCAGCAGCTGTTCGTGGTCTTCGGACGGGCACGCAAGCCGGGCGAGAGCCTCCTCGGCGGCATCTCGACCCGCCGCCTCGTCTCGTTCCCGGTCAACCTCAGCCGCTAGCGCGTCAGCTGGACACTGCGTCGAGAGGCCCCGCTGCGGGGCCTCTCGACGTTAGGCTCACCCCGTGGGCGACGCCGCCGAAACCCGTGTCCGGCTGCGCCCGCTCGAGCTCGGAGACGTCGACGCGCTCGTCGCCGCCCACGACGACGATCCGGCCTCGTTCTCGCCCGCCGGCGAGGAGGCGCGGGAGCGTCTCCGGAAACAGATCGAACGACAGCCCACCCTCGAGGACGGCGGCTTCCTCAACCTCGGCGTGGAGGCCGACGGTCGCCTGGTCGGCGACGTTCAGGCACGCGCCCCGAAGAACGGCTTTCCCCCAGGCGTCTGCGAGATCGGCATCACGCTCTTCCCGGACGTGCGCGGCCAGGGGCTCGGGCGCATGGCCCTCTCGCTCTTCACGGAGCAACTGCTCGATGCCGGCTGGGCGCGCGTGCAGGCCTCGACGTCGGTGGACAACGTCGCGATGCGCCGCGTCCTCGAGCGCCTCGGGTACGGCTTCGAGGGCGTCCTGCGCGCCTACGCGCCCGCGCCCGACGGCAGCCGCGAGGACTACGCGATGTATGCCGCAACCCGCGACAATCCTCCGCTTCCTTAAGGCGAAACGAACGAAAGCTCGCTACGGTGGCCCGCTTGAAGTTGGCCGTCGCCATCTGCGCCACCGTCGCCGTCTGCCTCCCCGGCACCGCCACGGGAACGATTCTCGGGGGCTCGAACGTCAGGAACCCGACCCTGAAGGTGAACGCCCGGGGAGTCGCACTCGTCGAGTACTCGACCGAGGCCAAGCGCCGTCACGTGCTCGTCTGGGGCGCGATCGACGGGATCCCGCACCCGACGGCCACGGGATCGACGCAGCGCAGCTTCGCGATCGACTACTCGGGCGGCTGGAAGAGCCGGCGCGATCCCCGCTACTGGCGGCAGTTCCGGAACGCGTGCGGGCCCTATGACGGCCCCACGCTCCCCTTCTTCGTGGCCGGCTGCAGAGCACCCGACGGCAGCTACTGGGCCCTTCAGGCCTGGCGGCGGAACCTGCCGATGCGAGGTTTCGCGCCGTGGACGGCAAAGCAACGAGAGGTCGAGCTCCACGTGTCCCACTGGCGTGGCCCGCTGCCCCGGCTCCAGGTCTTCCGCCACTGGACGTACGGCCGCTCGCACCAGGGCATCTTCGGCCGATTCCTGTACCGGGGCCGACCGGTGTACGGGACGAGAACACCCTCAGCGGGCGTCCAGGACGAGTGGGCACGGAACATCTCCATCGACACACTCGACTCCGACTACGGTCCGGGCTGGAAGCACGACACCGCGATCGCGACCCATCCGGGCAGCGGCGGCTTCTGCTACTCGTTCGCCCGCCAGGCGCCGCCGCACGGCTATCCGAGCAGCAATCCGAACGGCAACGGGCTCGGCCGGCTACACCGCCTCTCGGCGATCGGACCGGGCGTGACGCCGATCGTGCAGGTGACGGTGCCGAGGCTGACCGGCTTCGACCCGGCCGCACAGCGCGAGGCGACGAGGCGCTTCGACGAGATCCTCGGCGGCGACGAGCACTGCGCCCGCGAGCGCTGAAACGCGCTTCGCCACTCGAATCCGGCCGGACAGGCGGCTAGGATGCAAGGCATGGATGGGGTCTCCACACCGGTCGAGGCACGGCATCGTGCGCTGATCGAGGCGATGCCGGACCTGCTGCTGCGGCTCGGCGCCGACGGCACCTACCTCGAGCTCGGGGGCGACCTCTCGCGGCTCGCCAACCCGCCCGAGATCGTCGTCGGCGCGAACGTGCGAGATCTCCTGCCCGCCCCGATCGCGGGGCAGCTGATGACCGGGGTGAGCGAGGCGCTGAGCTCCGGCGTGCTCGCGACCGTCAACTACCGCCTGCGCACCCATCTCGGCGAGGAGCGCGACTTCGAGCTGCGCATCGCCCCGGTGGCGGCCGACGAGGTGCTCGCGGTCGTCCGTGACGTCACCGACGTGCGCACGGCGATGCGCGAGCTGCGGGAGTCACGGGCACGGCTCGTCGCCGCGGGCGACGCGGCCAGGCGGCGCATCGAGCGGAACCTGCACGACGGGGCTCAACAGCGGCTCGTCACGGTGTCGCTGCATCTTCACCTGATCGCGCGTCGCCTGGAAAACGCGCCCGAAGCGGTACCGGGCCTGCTCGACGCCGCACAGACCGAGCTCGCGCTCGCGCTCGAGGAGATCCGCGAGCTCGTCCGCGGCCTCCACCCGCGCATCCTCACCGACCACGGCCTCGCTCCCGCGATCCAGGCGCTCGCCGAGCGGGCGCTCCTGCCGGTCGAGCTCGTCGAGCTGCCGGCAGCGCGGCTGCGACCGGCCGTCGAGGCCGCCATCTACTACGTCGTCTCCGAAGCGCTCGCGAATGCGGCCAAGCATGCGGCGGCGACGATCGTGACCGTACGCATCTCGGAGGAGGACTGCGGCACGATCGTGGAAGTGGCCGACGACGGCGTCGGCGGCGCCGACCCGGCCGGCGGCGGCCTGCAGGGCCTCGCCGACCGCGTGGCCGCGCTCGACGGGCACTTCGCGGTCTCGAGCGTCCTCGGCGCCGGCACCGCGCTGCGCGCCGAGTTCCCGGCCTCCTAGGTCGGGCGGCCCGGGCAGGAACCGGGAGCCGACGCGGAAGGATCGCTGCGCCCACGCGCCACACATCCGGGAGGTTGGCATGAGTAACGGTACGCCGGTGCAGACGGCCGCCAGGCTGGTGGGGATCACGTTCCTGCTCGTCGGGATCGCCGGTTTCATCCCCGGCATCACGACGAACCTCTACGAGGGCCTGGAGTTCGCCGGAGACGACAGCACCGCCGAGCTGCTCGGCCTGTTCCAGGTGAGCGTCCTGCACAACATCGTCCACGCGCTCTTCGGCGTCGGCATCTTCATGGCTGCGACGCCCGAAGGGGCACGCACGTTCCTGATCGGGAGCGGTGCGATCTACGTCGTGCTCTTCCTGCTCGGAATCGTCGGCGGCGGCGACTGGGTGCCGATCAACTCGGCGGACAACTGGTTGCACCTCGGCCTCGCGGTCGGCCTGCTCGGGCTCGGCTTCGGGCTCACGCGCGACCGCGACCACACCGTCGCGACGACCTAACGGCGGGGTCGACGGCCCGAGCTCGAGGGCCTGAGCGATCCGCCCCTCCGGCCGTTCCTCGACCGCAACCCCGCGAATCCCTCGTCCGAGTAGTCCAACTGCGGACGGCCCCTGCCGAGATCGGTAGCAGTGTCCACCGACAAGGGGCTTCTCAACATGCGGTTTCGTCCGGTCGTCCTGCGGGTCGCTCTCCTCGCCTCCTTCACCTTCTTCGCCTTTCTCCCCGCCACCGCCTCCGCCTCGGAGGTGATCGAGCGGAACGCGTCCGACGTCGAGCTCAAGGTCGACAAGAGCGGTCAGGCGCTGCTGAGCTACGACTCGCGCGGCAAGCGCTGGAACGTCCTCGTCTGGGGCGCGGTCAACGCGATCCAGCCGACGACGGCGCGCCCGCAGGTCGAGTTCAAGCTCGACTACTCGGGCGGCTACGGCACCTACAAGCGTCCGGTCTGGAAGACCTTCAAGGACGGGTGCAAGCCCTACGACGGGCCGGAGCTGCAGTGGCTCGTGGCGGCGTGCAAGGCGCCCGACGGCTCCTACTGGGCCGTTCAGTCGTGGCAGCGGATGCTTGCGAACTACGGCATCGCGCCGACCGCGAAGCAGTCGGTCTGGGAGCTCCGCCTCTCGCACTGGAAGGGGCCGCTCCCACAGCTCGACGTGCACATGAACTGGGCCTACAAGAAGTTCCACCACATCTTCGGCTCGTTCACCTACCTCGGCAAGCCGGTTCACGGCTTCAAGTCGACCTCGACGGGCAACCCGCTCGACACGTTCGGGCGCAACCTCTACCTCGACACGTTCAACTCCGCCTACGGCGCCGGGCTGGAAGCGCGAGAACAGCTTCCTCATGCACAAGGGCTCCGGCAAGTTCTGTTACGGCTTCTACAAGCACGGCAGCCGGCCCGAGGGCCACGGCGAGCGCTATCGGGCCACGATCATCGGCCCCGGCGTGACGCCGGACATCTACTGGGAGGCTGACGCGCTGACCACGTACGACCAGGCGTTCGACCTGGAGCGGCACGCGTTCCAGAAGCAGTACTACGCCGGCGACGGGCTCTGCAAGGCGGTCTAGGGCGGCGCGCTTCCTATGATCGCCGGATGGCCTCCGGCGACGAGCTTCGCGACGTGCTGCGCCGGCACCCGGCCGGCGTCAGCGTCGTCACCGTCGATCTGGACGGCGAGCGGCTCGGCCTCACGGTCGCCTCGCTGACCTCGCTCGCGCTCGACCCGCCCCTGGTCGGGATCTCGATCGCCCGCGGCGCGGCGCTGCACGAGCTATTGCGCGCGGCGGGCGGCTTCGCCGTCTCGCTGCTCGCGGCCGGCCAGGTCGAGCTCGCCCGGCACTTCGCCCGTGGTGTGCCGCCGATCGTGCTGTGGAGCGGGATCGAGACGCGCGAGGCGGCGCGCGGGCCGCTGCTCGCCGGCGCGGTCGGCTGGCTCGAATGCGGGCTCGCCGGCGAGCACCCCGCGGGCGACCACACGTTCTTCGTCGGCAGCGTCGAGCGCGCAGAGACCGGCGAGCCGACGCCGCCGCTCGTCCGGCTCGACGGCGAGTACCAGAGCTCGTGATCGCGGCCGTCGTATTCGATCTCGACGGCGTGCTCGTCGACACGGAGACCGTCTGGGACGACGTTCGCGAGGCACTCGTCCGCGAGCGTGGCGGCCGCTGGCACGAGCGGGCGCAGGCCGACATGATGGGAATGAGCTCGCCCGAGTGGTCGCGCTACATGCACGACGAGCTCGCGCTCGCCGAGTCGCCCGAGGAGATCAACGACGAGGTCGTGCGGCGCATGCTGGTGCGCTACCGCAACGACCTGCCGCTGATCGACGGTGCGGTCGCGGCGGTCGAGCGACTCGCCGCCGCGTTCACGCTCGCGCTCGCCTCTTCCTCGAACCGGCCGCTGATCGACACGGTGCTGGAGACGGCCGACCTGGCGCGGTACTTCGCCGCCACCGTCTCGTCGGAGGAAGTCCCGCGCGGGAAACCCGCGCCCGACGTCTTCCTCGAGGCGGCCCGGCGGCTCGGCGTCGCACCGCGGCTCTGCGCGGCCGTCGAGGACTCCTCGAACGGGCTCCGCGCGGCGCACGCGGCCGGCCTGCGCGTGATCGCGCTCCCGAACACGCACTACCCGCCGGCCACGGACGCGCTCGCGCTCGCGGACGTCGTAGTCGGCTCGCTGGGCGAGCTGACAGCGGACGTCGTGCAGGCGCGCTGACCCGCCCGAACAAGGATTCACGCCGGCGGCGGGTCGGAGGGCAGGCGCGACCAGATCTCCAGATCGTCGCGGATGCCCTCCTTGACGTACACCGATCGAAGCACGCCCTCGCGAACGTAGCCGCACCGCGCCGCGACGATCCTGGAGGGCTCGTTGTCGACGGCGATCAGTAGCTCGATCCGCTCGACAGCCTGCTCGGAGAATGCCCACTCGGTCAGGAGCCGCAGCGCTTCGGTGCCGACGCCCCGGCCGCGCGCCTCCGGCGCGACGATGTAGCCGAGCTCGGCGCTTCGCTCCACCCGTTCGACGCTCGGCGCGAGCGCGACGCCGAGAAACGCGCCCGTGTCGTCCTCGATCGCGAACGCCTCACGCGTCCCCTCCCTGCGCCCGGCCTCGTAACGCTCGAGCCACCGCTCGGCGAAAGTCGGGCGGCGCCGGCTCCGGGATGCGCGTGTGACGCACCGAGGACGGGTCGCGGACGAGGCGTCCCACGCCGTCGAGATGCTGCCGTCCGAGCGGAACGAGTCTGATGCCGGTCAGGATCCCAGTCAACCTGCGCGGCCGAGCAGGACGCAGCCGTTGTGGCCGCCGAGGCCCATCGCGTTCGAGAGCGCGACCTCGATGTCGGCCTCGCGCGCCTCGTTCGGGACGTAGTCGAGGTCGCACTCCGGATCCGGGTTCCGCAGGTTGATCGTCGGCGGCAGCAGCTGATGGTGGAGCGCGAGCGCGCACATCATCGACTCGATCGCGCCCGCGGCCCCGAAGCAGTGGCCGGTGACCGACTTCGTCGACGAGACGGCGAGCCGGTAGGCGTGGTCGCCGAAGACCTGCTTGATCGCCTTCGTCTCGGCCAGGTCGCCGAGCGGAGTCGAGGTTCCGTGCGCGTTGATGTAGCCGACCCGCTCTCGCTCGACCCCGGCGCGCTCGAGGGCCGAGCGCATCATCTCGGCGACGCCGACCGAGTCGGGGTCGGGCTGCGCCATATGGTGCGCGTCGTTGGAGGCGCCGTAGCCGAGCACCTCGGCGTAGATCGTGGCGCCTCGGGCGAGCGCCGCCTCGCGCTCCTCGAGCACGAGCACGCAGGCGCCCTCGCCCATGACGAAGCCGGCACGCGTCGCGTCGAACGGGCGCGAAGCCCGCGCCGGATCCTCGTCCTCGGCGACGAGCCCGCGCATCGCGCAGAAGCCGGCCAGGATCAGCGGGTGGATGCACGACTCGGTGCCGCCTGCGAGAGCTGCGTCGGCGGCGCCGCGGCGAATCGTCTCGGCGGCCTCGCCGACGGCGTGCGAGCCGGTCGCGCACGCCGACACCGGCGCATAGTTGGGGCCGCGCAGTCCCAGCGAGATCGCGATCTGGCCGCTGGCGGAGTCGACGAGCACGTTCGGGATGAAGAACGGCGAGACGCGGTCGGGGCCGCGGTCGCGCAGCACGTCGACCTGGTCGGCGATCCCGGGCAGGCCGCCGATCGCCGAGCCGACGACGATGCCGACCCGGGCGGGATCGACGTCCTCGAGCCCGGAGTCGCGCCAGGCCTCTTGCGCCGCGCCGAGCGCGAGCAGGACGTTGCGATCCATCCGCCGGCCTTCCTTCGGGGGCGCGACCGACGTCGCGTCGAACTCCTTCACCTCGGCGGCGATCCGGACCGGGTACGCACTCGTGTCGAAGCCGCGGATGAAGTCGACGCCGCTCCGGCCCGAGACTGCCGCCTGCCACGTCGACGGCGCATCGTTGCCGAGCGGCGTGACCGCACCGAGGCCCGTGATCACGACTCTTCGCATCGGCAGATCGTAGTTAGCGAACGCGGCGGATCGGGGAGACGAGTGGCATGGCGGCCGTCGAGGCACCCGTCGCCCAGGAGAGGGTCACGAAACCGAAGCTCGTCTTCTTCACGTCGTCCCGCTCCGGGCAGAGCCGCCGGGTCGAGGGCTACCTCGCCCAGGTGCTCCAGCGCCGCCACAACCACGGCACGTTCCGCCTCCACGTCGTCGACGCGAACGAGCATCCGGAGCTCGTGCGCCGATTCGAGGTGAGCGAGCTCCCGACGCTCGTCGTCGTCGAGGGCCGCGTCGTCAGGGCGCGCCTCGCCCAGCCGCGCGGCTGTCGCGACATCGAGCGGCTGCTCGGCCCCTGGTTGCGCTAGAGATCGCCAGATGCGGCGCAGACGAGCTGCGCTAGACCGGAGCGCCCTCGCCCCGCAAGGAGAGCTCGGCGAACGTGTCCCAGTGCTCGTCCAGCTTCCGCGCCATCGCCTCTTCCTCCGCCCGGTTCTGACGCGCGACCGCCGCCGTCTCCTCGTCGCCGGCCCGCGTCGCCACGCGCTCCAGCAGCTGATAGGCCGCGATCTCCATGTGCTCGGCGACGTAGCCGTCCCGCGCGTTGCGGCCGGCCTTCTCGCCCCGGACGAGGTCGAGCGGGAGCTTCGCGAGGGCGCCGAGAATCCCCGTCGCCTCGCGCACGATCGACGGCGTCGCACCGTGCGCCTCCAGCCGCCGCCGAAGTCGCTGTGAATGCTCCTCGGTCTCGAGCTTGTGGTGCTCGAGCAGGTCGATGATCTGCGGATCGTCGGTCGTCGCGATCATGCCGTCGAGCAGCCGCTTGACGCTCTCCTCCATTGCGATCGCCTCGTCGATGTGCTTCACGAGCTGGTCGTGGAGCGAGCTCACCCTTCCCTCCTTCATCGGCGTCAGCCGGAATCGTCCGTACTCGCGGCCGTGCAGCAGCGCGCGTCCTTCCCACGATTCGCCCGCCGGCTCGAGTTCGTCCACGAACCCGGCGAAGGGCGCGCGGTAGCGCAGCTCTCCGCCGACGACGTCGAACCGTGCTCGAACCGGGCCGACGATCGTCTCGCCCTGCGTGCGGCCGATACGCTTGCGGACGCCGAGGAGCGGCGGCAGGAAGCCGCTGACGCGCTCGACGTCCCAGGTTCCTACAGGGTCGTCCATGCAGTTAGCCTGCTCACGCGATGCCCGGTTCAAACGTGCCCTTCCCGCCCATGGAGGCGGAGCTCGTGCGCGAGCTTCCCGAGGGCGACGGCTGGCAGTACGAGCCGAAATGGGACGGCTTCCGCGGCGTGCTCGAAAACGACGGCGGCGAGCTCGCGCTCTGGTCGCGCAACGAGCGGCCGCTGCTCCGCTACTTCCCCGAGCTCCGCCCGCTCGGCGAGCGACTGCCTCCCCACTCCGCCCTCGACGGGGAGATCGTGATCGCCCGGGACGGCGTGCTCGACTTCGACTCGATGCAGATGCGGCTCCACCCGGCCGAGAGCCGGATCCGCCGCCTGTCCGGCGAGATCCCGGCGATCTTCATCGCCTTCGACCTGCTCCTCTGGGACGGCGAAGCGGTCCACGAGCGCCCGCTCGAGGAGCGACGGGCCGAGCTGCTGCGTCGCGGCGAGGGCTTTTGGATCTCGCCGGCGACGAGCGATCTCGCGGCGGCCACAGGCTGGCTCGATCGCTTCGAGGCCGCCGGGCTGGACGGTGTGATCGCGAAGCGGCTCGGGCTGCCGTATCTCCCCGGCTCGCGCGAGGGCGTGGTCAAGGTGAAGGAGCACAAGACCGCGGACTGCGTCGTCGTCGGCGTGCGCTGGAAGGAGAAGCCGACACGGTTCGCGACGCTGCTGCTCGGCCTCTACCGCGACGACGGCGGGCTCGACTACGTCGGCTCGGCCGCGGTCGGGGCCCGCAACCACGACGAGATCGCGGCGCTCGTCCTGCCGCTGCTCGACGAGCGGAACGAGCGCCGCTTCTCGGAGCCGAATCGCTGGGGCACCGGCGAGCTCGAGGAGACGCCGCTCCGGCCAGAGCTCGTGGCCGAGGTGCGCTACGACAAGGTGCAGGGCAATCGCTTCCGCCACGGCACCAAGCTGATCCGGTTTCGCCCGGACAAGGACGCGGATCAGTGCACGTGGCAGGAGCTCCGCCCCACCCGCCGCGAAGGCGACCCCACGGTCGAGTCCCTGCTCGCCTCATAGGGCTCGCCTCGTAGGGGAAAGACCAGGGTCGGCTCAGGGGGAATCCCGATACCGCCACGGCATCGACCGCGGAATCCTGTGAGCATCGACCAAGGAGCTCACATGTCCGAGACGATCGACCCCACCACACCGCTCGACTCTGCTATCGACGACCCTGCCGCCGAGGACGCGCCTCCGAGGCGGCTCGTCCGCGTCGAGGAGGGCCGCTGGCTGGGCGGCGTCTCCGTCGGCCTCGGCCGCTACTTCGACGTCAACCCCCTCGTCTACCGGATCGCCTTCGCCGCACTGACGCTCGCCGGCGGCACCGGGCTACTCCTCTATCTCGCCGCCTGGTTCGTGATGCCGAGCGAGACGAGCGACGAATCGGTGGCGGTCGAGACGCTCCGCCGGCACCGCGACCGGCCGTGGCTCCTGCTCGGCGTCGGCCTGCTCTCGTTCTTCGCGATCCTCGCGCTCTCCGAAGCGCGCTTCTGGCCCGGCGACGGCAACGTCTGGCTCGCGGCGCTGCTGATCGGCGCGGCGGTCATCTGGTGGCAGGTCGGTAGCCGTGGAGATCGCCCTCGCACGGCGCCTGCCGTCACGTCGTCCATACCGACCGAGCCCCACCAAGCGTCGGAGCCCCGGCAACCGAAGAGCCCGTCGCTCCTCTTGCCCGTCCTCGGCGCCCTGCTGACCGCGGCCGGCGTGCTCGGCCTGCTCGCGGTACTCGACGTCTACGACGTCGACGTCGCGGTCGCGCTCGCCGGGGGCGTCGTGATCGTCGGTGCGGCAATCGCGGTCGGTGCGAGCACGGGTCGCCGCGTCGGCGCGCTCGTCCTCCTCGGGCTGGTGCTGCTGGCCTGCTTCGCGGTTGCGGCGATCACGCCGGTCTCGATCTCGTCCGGAATCGGCGAGAAGCTCGAGCGTCCCGTCAGCGCCGCCGAGCTCGAGGAGTCGTACGAGCTCGGCATCGGAGAGCTGGCGGTCGACCTGTCCCAGGTCGAGCTGGCGTCCGGCACGACCGACGTCGACGTCCGGGTCGGGATCGGCGAGATCATCCTCACGGTGCCGGAAGACGTCGGGCTCGAGATCGACGCGCGCGCTGCCGCCGGCGACGTCGACCTGCTCGGCGCCACCGACGACGGCGCGGCCGCGCACGAACGCGTGACGATCGCCGGCCCGACCGCGGATTCACCCGTCTTGCGGATCGACGCCGACGTCTCGCTCGGCGCCATCGAGGTGCGCCGAGGTTGACCTCTGCGCCGTACCGGCATCCGCTCGCGCTGCCCCGCATCCGGCGGGTCGACGAGGGCCGTGCTCTCGCCGGCGTCTGCGCGGGCATCGGCAGGAGCCTGGGGGTCGACGCGACCCTGCCGCGCCTGACGTTCGCCCTGCTCGCGTTCGCGGGCGGGGCCGGCCTCGTCGCGTACGCCGGCGCCTGGCTCGCAGTCGCGCCGGAGCACGGGCCGGTTCCCTCGCCGCGGCGGCGGCTCCTCGGCTACGTGGTGCTGGCCGGTGCCGGTGCGATCGCCCTCCGAGGCTCCGGGTTCTCCGATTCGTTGATCTGGCCGGCGGCACTGTGCGGAGCCGGGATTCTGCTCGCGCGGGGGCGCAGCGGCTTGCGCGTCGCCGTCGGCCTCGCGCTCGTGGCGCTCGGCGTCGTCGTCTTCGTCGACCAGAACGCGAGTGAGTCCGGCCGCGCCGCTGCGTTCGAGTCGAGCTCGGTCGCGATCGTGCTCCTGCTCGTGCTCGGGCCGTGGGCGTGGCGGCTCGCCGGGGAGCGCTCGGCCGAGCGAACGGCGCGGATCCGCTCGGAAGAGCGCTCCGAGCTGGCCGCGCGCGTCCACGACTCGGTGTTGCAGACGCTCGCGCTCGTCCAGCGCGAGTCGGGCGATCCGAAGCGCGTCGCGGCGCTCGCACGCCGGCAGGAGCGCGAGCTGCGCTCCTGGCTCTACCCCGATCCTCACACGGCAGGAGCTGGGCTGGCCGCCGCGGTCGACACGGCGGCCGCGGAGGTGGAGGAGCTGCACGGCGTTCCCGTCGAGCTCGTGCGCACCGGGGACGCTCCGCTCGACGACCGCGTCGGAGCGCTCGTCCTCGCCGCGCGCGAGGCGATGTCGAACGCGGCGCGCCACTCCGGCGCGGACGAGGTATCGGTGTTCGTGGACGTGGGCGACGACGAGATCGCGATCTTCGTGCGCGACCGTGGCCGCGGCTTCGACCCGGAGGCTGTGCCGCCGGGCACGCACGGGATCGCGGAGTCGATCCGCGGCCGGATGGCTCGTGCCGGCGGCTCGGCCGTGCTCACCTCGTCCGGCGACGGCACCGAGGTGGAGCTGCGCCTCCGGAGGCGGCCGTGACCCGGCGGCGCATCGTGCTCGTGGACGACCACGACCTCTTCCGCGCTGGCGTGCGCAGCGAACTGGGCGAGGCGGTCGAGATCGTCGGCGAGGCGGGCTCCGTCGCCGACGCGGTGCCGCTGATCCGAGAGCTCGACCCCGATGTCGTGCTGCTCGACGTCCACCTCCCCGACGGCGGCGGCCAGGCCGTGATCGCACAGGTGGCGCCCGAGCGGCCGGGGGTGCGCTTCCTCGCTCTCTCGGTGTCGGACGCCGCCGAGGACGTGATCGGCGTCATCCGCGCCGGGGCGCGCGGCTATGTGACCAAGTCGATCTCCGGCGTCGATCTCGTGGACGCGGTCCAGCGCACCGCGGACGGAGATGCCGTCTTCTCCCCGCGGCTCGCCGGCTTCGTCCTCGACGCGTTCCGCTCGGGCGAGGCCGCGGTCGACTCCGAGTTGGACACGCTGACCGCACGCGAGCGAGAGGTGCTCCAGCTGATCGCGCGCGGGTACCGCTACAAGGAGATCGCCGCGCGCCTGCACCTCTCCGTCAAGACCGTCGAGACGCACGTCTCGGCGGTCCTGCGCAAGCTGCAACTCTCCAGCCGGCACGAGCTGACGCGCTGGGCCGCCGAGCGGCGCCTGATCTGACGACCCTGCTCAACGAGTGCCCTGAATGAACTGGCCCTGCACGGGAGTGCCGCGCGCGACCCGGCGGCCGTCGGCGAGGTAGCCGACGAACGAGACCGGCAGCCCGGCGGCACCGGCGAACAAGTCGGGGCTGTCCTGCACGTGGAAGTGCAGATGCGGCTCCGAGGAGTTTCCCGAGTTGCCGGTGAGCCCGAGGACGTCGCCCGTGCGAACGCGATCGCCGGCACGGACACGAACGCTGCCCTGTTGCATGTGCGCCAGCAAGGCGTACTCGCCGTTCCCGAGCGCGAGCACGACGTGGTTTCCGGCGGGGCTCGTCCGGTTCTCGACCTGCAGCTGCGGACGGTTGTCCCGGATGCCGTCGACGGCGCTCACGACCACCGCGGCAGCGGGCGCGAGCAGCGGCTTGCCCCAGGCCCAGTAGTCGCCGTTCCTCGTTCCGGTGCCACGATGCGTGCCGCCGTCGCGCCAGACGACGAGGTCGTACGCGTGGCGCTGGTCGGGAGCGACGACGTGGTAGTTCTGCCGCTCGGTCGGCCCGCCCCAGAAGACCCACCACGCGCCCCGGAAGGGCAGCGACAGACGGGCCTTCAGCCGCCGGCCCGCATTCGGGTCCCGCGGCAGCGGGCTCGCAGGTGCGAGGTTGATCGCGTCGATCCTTCCTCGCGCGTCGAAAACGACCTGAAGCGTGATCCTGCGGTTCCCCCAGCGGTGGACGGCGACGTAGCCACGGCGGCTGGAGGCGATCGGCAACGCGGACTCGGTCGACCGGGCTCCGATCGGAGCCGTGCCGAGCGTATCGGCGAGTACGCGCCGGACGTCCGCAAGCGGCACGGCAGCTGCGAGCCGCGGCGTGAAGCGCTCGAACAGGTCCTCGGCGTCACCCGAGCGCGCGAGGCCCGCAACCACGCGGCCCTCGCCGACGATGCGCAGCTTCGACTGCTCGTAGCCGGGCGGTGCTGCTGCGGCAACGCTCGCGAGAACGACGACGACCAGCGCGAGACTCGCGACGAGCCACCGGTACCGCACAGCGCTCAACTCCGCCACCTGAGGAAGCCGAGGGCGAGCGATGTACGCGACGCCGGCGATCGCGCCGAGCTGCACGTACGGACTGCCGTCCCGGCCGTGGATCCACTCCCAGGCGCACATGCCGAGGATCGCCGCGATCGTGACATGGCCCGCGAGCGCCGTCGCGTGCACGTCGATCCGCTGCCAGTACTCGTCGCGCCCGTCGCCGCGCAGACCGCGGATCAGGTCGCTTCGCCCACCGACGAGGAACACGACGGCGAGCACCGTCATCACGACGAGTGCCTCCACGCCCGAGCGCGGTTCGCCGCCGGCCCACAGCGCGCCGAGGAACACCACGCCGATTCCAACCGAGAACAGCGGCAAGAACCACTTCGTCCTATGCACTGTCCGTCATCGAACACCTCCTCCACCGTCGTCTTGAAGTAGCGAGCGAGCGCGAGCGCGAGCGGCAGCGACGGGACGTAGCGCCCGTTCTCGATCGAGTTGATCGTCTGCCGGACACGCTCATCGACTCGGCCAGCTGGGCCTGCGAAAGACCCTGCTCGGCGCGCCGCTTGCGGATATCGTTAGTCAAGCTCACTTGTCATGACAAGTTAGCTTGACAGGAGCTTCGTGTCAAGTCTGCTTGTCAGTCGAGCGCGCGACGGCTGCACGCGCTTCGGCTCGCCGGGCATCTTCGGGAAGTTCGGCGGGTAGGGCGCCTCGCCCTCGCCGGCCGCTTCCTCGCGCTCGACCCACTCGAGCAGCACCTCGAGCGGGCACACGGTGTCGTCGATCGCCGCCTGCACGTCGCCGAGCTCGCGCGAAGCGCGCGGGCATCGTCGCCAGCGTGAAGTCCTCGCTCTCGACGTCCGGCAGCTCGTCCCACCCCACGGGCGCCGAGACGGTCGCGTCGGGCCGGCCGCGCACGGAGTAGGCGGAGGCGATCGTGCGGTCGCGCGCGTTCTGGTTGTAGTCGATGAAGACCTTCTCGCCGCGCTCCTCCTTCCACCACGCCGTCGTCACGAGCTCGGGCAGCCGGCGCTCGACCTCGCGCGCGAAGGCGAGCGCGCAGCGGCGCACGACCGGAAACTCCCAGCGCGGCTCGATCCGGCAGGCGACGTGGACGCCGCGGTTGCCCGACGTCTTCGGCCAGCCGGTCCACCCCATCTCGGCGAGCACCTCGCGCACGAGCGCGGCGACGCGCTTCGCGTCGGCGAACTCGGTGCCGGGCTGCGGGTCGATGTCGATCCGCAGCTCGTCGGGCTGGTCGACGTCGGCGCGGCGCGACGGCCACGGATGGAAGTCGACGACGGCGAGGTTCGCCGCCCAGGCGACCTGCGCGAGCTCGGTGACGCAGAGCTCGTCCGCGTGGCGGCCCGACGGGAAGGTGACGCGCGCGACCTCGATCCAGTCGGGCCGCTTCTCGGGCACGCGCTTCTGGTAGATCTGCTCGCCCTCGACGCCGTCCGGGAAGCGGCGCAGCTGCGTCGGCCGCTCGCGGAGCGCGCGCACGATCCCCTCGCCGACGGAGAGGTAGTAGTTGACGAGGTCGAGCTTCGTCTCGCTCCGCGCCGGGAAGAGCACCTTGTCCGGGTTCGTGACCTTCACGACCCGCTCCCCCACCTCGAGCTCGAGAAACGGCGACGGCATCTGTCACAACGGTACCGCGTGGTAGGTTCGAGACCCCGCCCGCTCGACCCCTGGAGACCACATGCGGAAGCTCATCACCCTCGCGCTCGTGCTCGCCCTTTCGCTCGTCGCCGCCGGCTGCGGCTCGGAGGACGACGACGACGCTGCGGGAACGGACGCAGCCACCACCGCCGCAACGGCGCCCGCCGACTGCGCGAAGGAGAGCCTCGAGCTCGTCTCGGACGGGACGCTGACGATCGGCACCGACAACCCGGCCTTCCCGCCGTGGTTCGAAGGTGGCGCGCCGGAGGGCTCCGACTGGGAGATCAACGATCCCGCCACGGGCGAGGGCTTCGAGAGCGCGGTCGCCTACGCGGTCGCCGGTGAGCTCGGCTTCGCCGACGACGAGGTCGAGTGGATCGCCGTCCCGTTCAACAACTCGTTCCGCCCCGGCCCGAAGGACTTCGACTTCGACATCAACCAGATCTCCGTCACCGACGAGCGCGACCGCGCGGTCGACTTCAGCGACTCCTACTACGACGTGAACCAGGCGCTCGTCGCGCTCCAGGACACGCCGATCACGGAGGCGTCGTCGGCTGGGGAACTGGCGGAGTTCCAGCTGGGCGCGCAGGTCGGGACGACCAGCCTCGCCTACATCGAGGACAACATCCAGCCCGAGGCGGAGCCGCGCGTCTACGACACGTCGAACGACGTCGTCGCGGCGCTGAACGGCAGCCAGATCGACGGCATCGTCGTCGACCTCCCGACGGCCTTCTTCCTCGTCGGCGCTGAGGAAGTCAAGAACGGCACCGTCGTCGGCCAGTTTCCGTCGACCGGCGGGCAGGAGCACTTCGGGATGTTGTTCGAGGAGGGCAACCCGCTCCGCGACTGCGTCAACGAGGCGCTCGCCACGCTGAAGGAAGACGGGACGCTGGAGGAGATCCAGCAGCAGTGGCTCTCCGAGAACACCAGCGCCCCCGTACTCGAATAGCCAGGGCTCGAATCAAGCAACCGGAGCTCACGCATCCTCGGTGGGCCGGGCGGCGGCCGCAGCCTCGCGATCGCAACGGTCAGCACGGTCGTCGTCTTCGGGGCGCTCGTGCTCGTCGTCCGCAACTCGCCGGGCTGGGACGAGGTCAAGGAGTCGTTCTTCTACTGGCCGGAGTTCCGCGAGTCGTTCCCGGACATCCTCGAGCAGTTCTGGACGAACGTGCAGCTGTTCCTGCTCGCGGAGGTCTTCATCCTCATCTGGGGGCTCGTCCTCGCCGTGCTGCGGAGCCTGCCGGGGCCCGTGTTCTTCCCCTTGCGACTCCTCTCGGCGGCGTACACGGACATCTTCCGCGGCATCCCGACGATCCTGCTCATCTTCCTGCTCGGCTTCGGCGTCCCGGGGCTCCAGATCCCCGGCGTGCCGACGTCGCAGTTCTTCTGGGCGACCGTCGCCCTCGTGCTCGTCTACTCCGCCTACGTCGCCGAGGTGTACCGCGCCGGGATCGACTCGGTGCACCCGAGTCAGGAGGCTGCCGCACGCTCGCTCGGCCTGAACCGGTTCCAGGCGCTCCGGCACGTCGTGCTCCCGCAGGCGATCAGGCGGGTCGTCCCGCCGCTCCTCAACGACTTCATCGGCCTCCAGAAGGACACCGCGCTCGTCGCGCTGCTCGGCGTCGTCGAGGCCTTCCGCCAGTCGCAGATCGAGGTCGCGGGCTCCTTCAACTACACCCCGTACGTGGCGACGGCGCTGATCTTCCTCGCGCTCACGATTCCGTTGACGCGCCTCACCGACGTGCTGATCGCCCGGGAGCGGAGGCGACGCCAGTGAGCGAGCAGCTCCGCCTGGAGGGCGTGACGAAATCCTTTGGCAAGGTGCAGGTGCTGCGCGGGATCGACCTCTCGCTCGCCGAGCACGAGGTGGTGTGCCTGATCGGCGCCTCGGGCTCGGGCAAGTCGACGCTACTCCGGTGCGTGAACCTGCTGGAGCCGGTCGACGAGGGCCGGATCGTCCTCGGGGGCGAGGAGATCACTGCGCCGGGGGTGGACGAGAACGGCGTTCGGCAGCGGGTCGGGATCGTCTTCCAGGCGTTCAACCTCTTTCCGCACATGACGGTGCTCGACAACGTCACGCTCGGGCCGCGGAAGGCCCTCGGGCTGTCGCGCGAAGAGGCGCGCGGGCGAGCGCTCGAGCTGCTCGACCGCTTCGGGCTCGCCGACCGCGCCGACGAGTATCCGGACCGGCTGTCGGGCGGTCAGCAGCAGCGTGTCGCGATCGTGCGCGCGCTCGCGATGCGTCCAGAGCTGATGCTGCTGGACGAGGTGACGAGCGCGCTCGACCCCGAGCTCGTCGCCGAGGTGCTCAGCGTGATCCGCGAGCTGGCCGAGGGCGGCATGACGATGCTGATCGCGACCCACGAGATGAGCTTCGCGCGCGACATCGCGAGCAGCGTCTGCTTCCTCGACGCCGGCGTGATCCTCGAGCAGGGTCCGCCCGCGCAGATCTTCACGAGCCCGACCGAGCCGCGGACGCGGCAGTTCCTCGACCGGATCATCGCCGCCGGTCGGCTCTGAGCCCCGGGTGAGACATGACACGGAATGTCCGCAAATTGCGGACGTTCGGGTTGATCGTCCCGCGCGGTTCTGCGAGGTTCCCGCAGTTCCGTCGTCCATCAAGGAGCTCCAGTTGCCGCCGGAGTCCACGCACGACCAGGTGACCTCCGCCCTCGAGTGTGTCGAGTGCGGTGCATGGGACGAGCGCGCGAAGGGCTGGGAGGCCTATCTCAGCCCCGAGAGCGGCCTGCTCGTCTACTGCGCGGATTGCGCCGAGCGCGAGTTCGGCGACTGAGTGAGGAGTGACGCGGCCTGCGCGGCGCGCTCAAGGCGCGCCGCGCGGCCGGACGTCGTGTCGGTGCTGAGGGCTGCGGCTCCCGCAACGCCGATGCCCATTCATCGTCCACGCCCGCAGGCCGGCTCATCCCTCGATCAAGTGAAGTAGCGCGGTCAACTCCGATCGGGTGATGGCGTGAAGCAGGCCCGCTGCGGGAGACTCCGCAGGACAAGGCAGCGGCTCCTTGGCGGCGAGGAGCAGGTTGCATGCGAGGCGGATTGCGTACGTCGAGAGACGAAGCGCGTCCGCCTCGCTGTCGTTCTCGCGGTGTGGAGAGAGCGGAGGGGGAGGGATTTGAACCCTCGATCCGCCGTTAAGACGAATAACGGTTTTCGAGACAACCCGCCTTTCCCATAGCCATGCGGTCGGTCGGGCCTGTGCGCCACGCTGTGCGCCATTGAGGCAGAACGACAAGGTCGTACGCGCCGACGCATGAGTCCGGCCCGTTACGAACTCGCCTCGGTTCGCAAGAGATATGCATCAAGTAGTCCTGCGGCCTCACCCTCGTTGCCCGGCATTAGATGGCCGTATCGGTCGAGTGTGATGGTCACGGATGCGTGGCCCATGTACACGGCGAGCGCCTTGGCGTTGACACCCGCAGCGATCATGAGCGAGGCAAAGGTGTGTCGTGACTCGTGCAAGCCGATCGGTGCGCAGGCCGGCCGCTCTCCATGCCCTGTCCGCACGGCGTTTGCTCTGCCAGGAGTCGAACGGCCTCGATGCGGTCGCCCCGAAGACAAGGCCGCCGGCGAGACCAGGAACGAAGCCGGTGTGCGATCAGGTGCTCCCGCAATACGCCGGCGATCGGCACCTTCCGCGTCCCCGCGCGCGACTTCGGTGTCACGTATTCGCCGGCCTTTGGGTCGTAGCTCCGCTCCACTCGGATCACGCCTTCGGCGAGATCGACGTGCTCCCAGGCGAGTGCCATCAGCTCGCCGCGTCGCAATCCTCCGTAGAGCGCTGTAGCCCAAAGCGGCCGCTCCTCCTCCGGAAGAGCCGCGAGTAGCGCGGCCGCCTCTGCAGGCGATGCGATCCGATCTCGGCGCCCGCGCACCGCCGGAAGCTCGAGGCCCGTCGTGGGGTTCACCGCCACGTCGCCACGGGCGATAGCGCGGCGGAAGATTGCCCGCAGAGGCATGAGCGCGTTACGGATCGTCGAGGGATCGAGCCCGAGCGCGAGCAGCCGGTCGGCCAGGTTCTGCACGTCCGTACGTCCGACCTCTGACAGCTTCGCCGCGCCGAGTTCGGGCAGGATGCGCGTGCGGAGCGCCTGCTCGTACCCGCGCAGTGCGCTCGGCTTGTACGCGTCGCCCGAGCGCGTGCGGATCGAGCCGTCCGCTGGCGCCCGTGAGCCACGCCTGCGCTGCCTCCCGCAGCGTCGTCTGCGACGGCGCTCGCATCGTCCCCTTGCGGACCGCGCTCGCCGCGTCCGCGCGCCACGCCTTCGCCGCGGCGAGCGTCGGTAACGTGCGCCGAATCTTCCGCCCGTCCCTGAACGGAGTAGACGAATGCCTCGTACGAAGGAGCGCAGTTGCAGCGGCTGCCGGACGTCCTCGCTACAGCTTCGCGAGTGCCTTACGCGGATGCCCTGAGGGCTACGCTGATGTACGCATGGGAGGCTCATACCTCCTGTGCCAGGGCGGGGCCGTTCGCGCGGTGCCCGCCCATTTGAGTTGTCCCCTCGATCATAGAACCTCCGGCCGCTCCCGGTCCATGTTCTTTCTCGCGCACGACTGTGCGGACCCTATCGGAGTCGGCTGCGCCGCGTTTCCCGCCGCTCCCGGTCGCTTTTTCTGGCGCACGACTATGCGGATCCTATGCGGTCGCACGGCGTTTCCACGGCTCTCGCGATTACATTCACTGCGCGTCGAGGGGGCGCGCGGACGCACTCTCAGCCCACCGTTCGAGCTCGCGTACGGGTGTGTAGACTTTCGACGACCACGTCTGACGAAGCGAGGATGTTCGTGGATGACGTGTTCGTCGAAGAAGTCACGTGACACGCCGGATGGCTGCCGCCGCGTCATTCAGTGAGAGAGCGCGCCTTGTGATGGGTGTGCGATCGCGGGTCCTTGCCTGCGCCTTCGCTGCCGTAGCGTCCGCGTCGCGCGCAGCCGGCCACGGTGGCGGCCCACGCGAACTACGGCCTTCCGCCCACCCGGACCCGTCCCACCAGCTGACGAGCATCCCCGCACGGAGCGTGTCCTTGCAGTCTTCGCAATAGGGGTCCCCGTAGCGGACCGGGACGAGGTTAGGGCTTTGCTTTTTGCCATAGTCCAGACTCTCCTTGGACTGTTTGAGCGGTAGCTCGCTCGCGCCCGTTCGACCCGCACTGCCGCCCCTGGCGCGGTGGTTCCGGCAGCGATACCTCGCGTCGTTCCACCGCTTCGGCGTGGTGCCTAGCCTGTTCGTCGCGACTGTCAGAGGCCCCGTCCACCTGTCCAAAAGCAGCGGACGCGCCGGTCCCCGGAGGGCCGAAAGTGTGCGGTATCGAGCAGCGGACTCGAGAAGCCTCACCGCTCCTTCATTTTCGACTCGAGCTCTGCTAGGTGGCGCCGTATGGCGTTCGCTGACGGCATGCCCGGCGGCATCGACGCCTCGCGGCCCTGGACGTGGTGGCCGGCGCCGGGTGAATAGACGACGTCTGCACGCTGGAAGGCCGCTTTTATCTGTACCGTGGAGAGCCCGATTGCGCGTGCGGCTAGGAGGACGCCGTTGAGCGCGACTGGACCGTCCGCCAGCACCTTCCTGACGAAATCGTCTGCGCGTACGGCAGGAGATCGAAGAAGGGATAAGCGCGTCGTGCTGTTCGGCTCCTGTCGATCGTCCAGCCAGCGCCACGCGCCTCGGCGATTACGATCCGCCATCGGCACATTCCCTCGGCGTGATCACTTGCGAGCGGCCCATCGACTCACGATAAGCCGGCCAAGTTCGCGCGGGTCGAAGAGTACTTCGCACCAATTCGGACAACGCCGGAGATCGCCACGGCTAACCGCGCAACGCACGGATGTCTTTGAGCGCCCAGTCGCTCGGCCGCGACCTCAATGCTGATGACTGCCGTCCGGCGCGTCTGGATACTTCTGTGTAGCATGGCCGCGCACGCTGACAGGCGACTTCTCGCGAAAGGTCAGGAATTCCAGGCTAACGGGGAATAGATGATCGCCGAACAGATCGACCGGAAGAACCGCGACCTTCTAATCCAGAGCTTAGAGCGCGCGACCGGTTCGCCCGATCGGTTCGGCGCTGCCACGAGCGCGGCAGCGAGATCTCATGACTCTCGAACTGCGCTTCGCGGCCGCCGGTACGAAGGCCGGATGACGGCCGCCTCACAGCGGCTACGTGTCGAGGTGGTGTCGCTTCAGGAGGCTCCAGCAGCTGCACGCGTCCACCAGAGCCACCCCGACCCTCGTCGAGCCCACGGCTTTCGAGCGGCGGGTCCGCGACGGTCGACCTTGTTGCCCTTCTGCGGGGGTCAACGTGGTAAGTGACCCAGAACGACTCGTGTTCCTACATCGACGATCTATGCCATCCGTCTGGCGCTGAACGACTACCGCCTTCACAACAGCTCTTGACCTTCTTCGAGGCGTCGACGACGTGGCCGCTCGCGACGTCGAGCTGCGTCGCGCCAATGTTGTAGCCGCCGCCCTCGCGCCGCTCATTCCGATCTTGCGGAGGAAATCCTCGCTCAACCAGGCCTGTGGGGCAGATCAGCACGAGTGCAGACGAGATTCGTCCAGCTCTGGCTGCGGCGCCGCACCCTCGGGTACCACAAGCCCGGCCGGTCTGGCGGATACGACCGTCGAACAGGGCCTTGCTTGACGCCGTCTCGCCAAGCTTTGTGATCCTGCGGAAGACCCGCCTCCTGACACCGCGCTCGAGGCACAGGCACAGAAGATCTTTTGCGGCGGCTAAACAGCACTCCTGCAAGCGAGCCGCTGGAATCCAGGACAAGGAGGAGCGATCAACCTCCTGGCGCAGGCTGTGTCTACCTCGGACTGAGGTCGATCGAGGAGCGCGGAGAAGATCGATGCGAAACGCGTGTACCAGCTTCGCGAGTGCGCCAGCCGCTGAAGCCGGCCGGACTGCATCGGCCTGAGTCCTCCGAGCTTCTTCTCATTGAGATGTTCGCCTACCGCCGGAACGGCAGCACTCGTCGCGCCCCGTACGACGTGCGAGCTCTGGCGGTTGCGGGGGTTTTGCTCAAGGTCCGCCGATGCACTCGGTACGTTGCGGCGATCGCAGAGTTTACACCGGAAGGTTTCCGCGCCGCGCGTATCCGCTCCGGGAACCTCGGCGGCCGACCACGGAAGCCAGCCGGGGAGGAGGCGCGTGCGGCGGCGCTCGAGCGGCTGGTGCCGAAGTCGGTCAAGGTGCTCGAGGATAAGCTGGTCGGGGCAGTACAGATCCTGGCGCCCCGCTCTGCGCGTACTCGAGCATGCGTGGGGCCCGCCCCAGACAAGGTCGAGTAGGACCCGTCCTTGAGGATGGCGATCTGGATTCGCGAAGAGATGCGATGGCACGGCTCGTGGCCCTTGCCCGCAGGGCGGCGAAGAGAGCGTGCCTAGCGCTGAGGTGCGATGCCCGCGGAGGAATTCCGGTAGAACGGAACGGGCCCGGGGACCTTCTGCCGCTAGCGGTTTGGAAGACCACCGGCTCGAGAGCTGGCTCGCGACCCGCGACACGGTCGCGCGCCAGTTGTGCGCGCCAGACGACGGCTCCTCTCCCAGTGTTCCGCGGCCACCGCATCACCGCCCCTTTCGGCCGACCGAGCGGGGTCGCGACCAGGTACCCCCGCCGCTCGTCGAGCTGGCGCGGAGCCTCATCTGCGGGCTGGCACGCAGCCTCATCTGCAGCGCATGCTGCGGTTGGGTCAGGCGGTTGCGGTTCGGCGAGCATCCAGGCTTACTCATCCCCTAGGGTCGTGACATTGTCAACTTGTTGGGAGGCCGCCGTGGAGGAATCGTCCGACAAGCCACGCATGCCGCTTTCGCGGCGTGACTTCCTCAAACGAGCAGGTGTCGTAGCCGCAGCAACCGCCGCTCCGACGGGCGTCTTTGCTGGGGACGGCGCTTCGCAGACCGAAACCGTTCTCGCACCGGAGCGCGAGGCGCTGGAGGTGCTCCGGCAGGCCGAAGCCGTCACCGTCGCCGCGATCGTCGCTCGCTTGATCCCTGCCGACGCCAACGGGCCGGGCGCGCTCGAGGCGCGCGCCGACCGCTACATCGATCGGGCGCTCGTGCCGATGCGCGCGCATCCGCTGTTCGCCGCCGACGCGAACGCCTTCACCGAGAATCTCGCCGCCGTCGACGCCTACGCGCGAGCGACGTACGGTTCCCTTCCGTCGCGCTCGACGCGACCCGTCAGGACACGGTCTTGATCACGCTCGAGGCCAACACCGCGCGCGGGTTCGCTCCGGACTCGCGCACGTTCTTCAACTTCATCCGCAACCTGACCATGCAGGGAACCTTCGGCGACCCCTACTACGGCGGCAATGCCGACGGAACCGGGTGGAAGATGATCGGGTTCCCGGGGATCAAGCTGGAGGTGCCGGCCTCCGAGCAGGCCGTCAACGTCACCCCGCGCCCGGGCAGGAAGTCGGCATACGACTACGAAATCTCTTCACGACGCGCGCCGCCGCCGAAGAGGGCTTCGAGAAAGGCTGCCGCGCCCTGGAAACAATTAGGCTCAAGAAGACGGACGTCGTCATCGTCGGGCTCGGCGCCGCGGGCGGCATGGCGTCGCTGCCCTTCGCTCGAGCCGGCCTCAACGTCGTCGGGCTCGACGCCGGAGCCTCGCTACTGGGGCGGCGACTATCCCTCCGACGAGATCAAGCTCGAGATTCGCCGCGAGCACAGCCGCAAGCTGCTGAACGACGTGCCGACCGTTCGCGACACGGCTGCCCAGACGGCGAGAATCGACACCGCTCCCGGGCTGACGATGAACGGCGTCGGCGGCTCGACGATCCACTACAACTGCCAGAGCTGGCGGTTCAAGCCGTGGGACTTCAAGGCGCACAGCGACACGGTCCAGAAGTACGGCGCGTCCGCGGTGCCGGCCGGCTCGGCGCTTGCCGACTGGCCGCTCAGCTACGAGGACCTCGAGCCGTACTACGACAAGGTCGAGTACACGATCGGCGTCTCCGGCAAGGCCGGCAACCTCCGCGGCCAGATCGATCCAGCGGGGCAACATCTTCGAGGGGCAGCGATCGCGCGAGTTCCCCAACCCGCCGCTGCGCACCGCCGGGTGGCAGAACCTGCTGATCGACTCCGCGAAGCGTCTCGGCTGGAACCCGTTCATGGCTCCGACCTCGGCGAACTCGCGCGAGTATCGCGGCCGGCCGGCCTGCACCTACTGCGGGTTCTGCAACGGCATCGGCTGCCACAGCGCCGCGAAGGGCTCGACCGACGTGACCTCGATCCGCGACGCGGAGGCGACCAAGAAGCTTCGCGTCATCTCGCTCGCCCGCGTGATCAGAATCGCGACGGACGACAACGGGCGCGCCACCGGAGTCGTCTTCCTCAAGAGCGGCAAGCAGTACTTCCAGCCGGCGGAGGTCGTCTTCCTGTCGAGCTTCACCTACGAGAACGTCCGCCTGCTCCTGCTCTCGGCTCGCGGTCGTTCCCCGGCGGGCTGTCGAACAACCACGGGCAGGTCGGCAAGTACTTCACGACGCAGGCGAGCTCCGTCGCGTGGGGTCTGTTCCCCGGCCAGCGGTTCAACCGTTGGTACGGCCAGGGGTCGCAGGCGCTGCATGTCGAGGAGTACGGCGACCGTCGGTTCGACCACAAGGGCCTCGGCTTCATCGGCGGCGGTCAGATGGACGGCCGGTGCGCGTACAAGCCGATCCAGATGGTCGGTTTCGCATCCGATTACCCGCGCCTGCGGCGCAGATGGGGCTCCGAATGGAAGTCGTGGGTGATGCAGAACGTCGACTCGATCGGGCGCATCGGCTCGTCGATGGACACGACGATCTACGAAGAGGACAAGCTCGATCTCGATCCCGGTCTCAAGGACACGCTAGGGTTCCCGCGTCTGCGCGTCACGCTCCGCCGCCCGTTCCGGTCGAACGAGCAGCAGCTGTCGAACTTCATGCAGGAGAAGATGAAGACGTGGCTCGTGGAGGCCGGGGCGACCGAAACGTGGGAAGCCTCGGGAAGCAGCCTCAGCTTCATCGGCGTCCACGCCTACGGCGGTACCCGCATGGGCAACGACCCCGAGACCAGCGTCACGAACAAGCTGGTGCATCTCCCACGAATGCCCGAACCTCGCCATCGGCGGAGCGTCGAACTACCCGACGACGAGCCACCACCACCCCACGGAGACGCATCAGGCGCTCGCCTGGCGCACCGCCGAGTACATCGCGAAGAACTGGAAGTCGATCACGACGTAGCGACCGTCCGATGGATGACAAACGTGTCGCCGTCACGCTTGCGAACGGACGGTCGCACATCGTCAAGCTCCCGGAAGGCCTCGCCCCGCAGGATGCTGTACGAGATCGTGCGGGGCCAGCCCAACGACGCAGAATGGCCCGACGGGACCGGCGAATGGCTTTCGCTGGCGCAAGGAGAGGTCTGGGTACGTCTCGAGGCGATCGCCGAAGTCGCCGTCGTCGACTATCCGGAAGACCCGCTCAGCGACATCGGTTACAACTACTGACACGCCCTCCAAACGGAGAACAATCCCAAATTGCACCCGTGCGTCGCCGCCTAAAGTTGTGACGCCATCGGCGGCTTTCGTTTGAGCGACCGACCCGCCGACGTAGCTGACTCTGTGGAGCCAGCGCGCACCGCACTGCGGGCAGGAGTAGCCTCCAGGATCGGGCGTGCTCTTGCCAGGACGGAACGCGCCCCGCTCAAAGCGCCGTCCGATGCAGCACTTTCTCCGAGAGATCCCTCACGGCGCCCCTGTAAGAGGGCGTTTGGCATCGGCCACATGGTCATCGTGGCAACCGTACTCGCCGGATCGTTCGCGCTGGGTTTCCGCGACGTCACGAGCGCACCCAGAGTTCGACAACTCAGCCGAGCGACAGCTCGGTGGTGGTTCGTGCGCCGAATGAGGTGAGACTGAAGTTCTCCGAACGGGTTGAGAGCGCGTTTGGAGCCGTGCACGTTTTCGACCCGAATGCCCGTCGCATCGACGAAGGAGGCATTGTCCGCCCCGATGCACAGACGCTGGTCGTACGCACAGACAACCGATTGGCACCGCGCGGCACTTACACAGTTGAGTGGCGGGTTCTTGGGATTTACGTACTCGGTTTCCGGCGTATTCGTCTTCCACGTGGGCGCGCCCGGACCTGATCCTGCGGGGATTGCAGCGGGGACCTCCATCAACCGAGCACACGGAACCGTCGAAGTTCTCTCCACCGTCGTCCGCTTCCTGAACTTCGGCCTGCTCCTGCTCGTTGTTGGAGGTGCCAGTACTGTCGCCTTCCTTCTCCGCGGCATCTCAAGAGGGCTTCGCAGGCGACTGCTCGGGTTTCTCGCCGCGGCCAGCGGTGGCCTTGCTGTCGTCGCACTGCTCGCCATTGGGCTCCAAGGATCTGTGGCGGCTGGTTCCGGTTTAGGGGGTGGCACGAACTTCGAGATCTTCAGGGGAGTGCTCGAGACGAGGTACGGCAAAGTCTTGCTCGCCCAAGCTTCACTTGCAACCGTCGTTGCCGTGATTGCTTGCGGAGCTCGTCGAACATCTCAGGCTCTTCCCCTCCCGCCTTTTTGGTTTTGGCAACTCTTCTCGTGCCCACACCGTCGCTATCTGGCATGCGAGCGTTAGCGGTCCAGTCTCGCTCGCAGCGGATATCGCGCACGTCGCCGCGGCCGCCGTCTGGGCAGGAGGCCTGGCTTTCCTTGCTCTCGCGCTCGCTTTTGCCGGCAGGAAAAGATGGTCGCTGGCGGCACATGCCGTGCCGCGCTTCGCAACTCTTGCTGCCGCCTCTGTTGCGCTGCTCGTCGCCGCCGGTACCGTGAACGCGTACCAGCAAGTTGGCTCCTGGCATCGCCTTTGGCAGACTTCTTACGGGAACCTGTTGCTCGGAAAACTCACGGTGGTGTTAGTGATAATTGCCATTGGCGCTTACAATCAGCGTTACGCCGTTCCACGTATTCGCAATGAGATCGCCACACGGGCGGAGCAGCGACGGTTTCTCCGATTAGCTTGGGGTGAACTCGTGCTCGTACTTGTTGTGGTTGGGATCACAGCAATTCTAGTGTCCGAACCCCCGCGCGAGCAAACGTTGCACATCAGTGTCCCCGGACGGTGGGCGCAAAACTTGGAGACCTTCGAATGAACCTCCTCATCGATCCTGCAACGACGGGTTCGAATGCCATCCACTTAACGCTGACAGATCAGGCGGGACGGCCCGCGGAGGTTTATGAGCTGGAAGCCTCCTTGTCGCAATCGGCCAAGACTGACGTACAGAAGCCAGTTTATTTCGAAGGCCACGCTCAAGTGGTCGGCTATTACACCGCTTACCAGGCAGAGCTCCCATTTGCGGGTACGTGGCAGCTAAACATCGATGCTCGCCGCGGACAATCCGAGGCGATGCACGCGAAGGTGTCGTTCTCGATCCGAAAGGGCTAGTGGTGCTCGCCGTCATCGTGCTTACATTCCCTTACTACTACTCGCTCTCCGCCGGCTCCGGCACCGACTGGGAGTCGCGACGTAAGCCTGGAGCTGGCGGTGCGTCTCCGTGGGAGCCGCTGCGCATCCTCCTCGTATAGCCTCCCTCAATGCGTTCTCGTTGGATCGTGCTTATCGTCGTTGTTGCCCTATCGCTCCTGTCTGCCTGCGGCGGTGAGGACACATCGGATGCGACACCTGCTGGAAGCGACGGAGGCGACCAGAACGCGTCGTCCGGAAGCACGGACGAGAAGCCTTCGGTGGAGATTGTTGACTCCGGTTTCGGCCAGACCGACTGCAAGCGTCGACGAAGCGAAGCTCGCGGTGTCGCTTCTGCGATTGCCTCGACAAGTTGGGGTGACTTGATCTCGGCTGCGCGCCAGTTTGCGCGCCAGTGCGCGCCACAGACGAGCGGTCTTGAGCGATCTTGAGCGGAGAGAACCTCGCTGAGCGACTCGAACTGCTACCAGGCCGGACCTGCTTGGATAAGCGGTTTCCGACCTGGTGAGCGGAGGGGAAGGGATTTGAACCCTCGATCCGCCGTTAAGACGAACAACGGCTTTCGAGAGCTCGAAATTCTCATTTACAGGTGATTTACGGGCGGTGCGTCAGTACGCGCGCGAGCCAGCATTTCGGCGGTGTTCGCACCGCACTCAGCCGTTGAACAGACCGCAGATGCAGTCCTTCTTCACAGCAGGATCCGGACGCCGAGCGCCGAGGGTCAACCGCTGGCGTAGGACGATCGAAGACATCGTCACGCGCCGCCGTGATCCCACGTCAGCGCATTCAGGTGGCCGCCAGCGGACGCTGTGATTTCTCGGTGGCTGCGCGCGAGGCATTCATCTTGGTCAACTGCATTGCGGTGGCGATCATCGTTCGCTTTCGTCGGTTAGTGCGATCGCTTGCTCAACTGAAAGCGCCCTGCCCGCGGCATAGGCCATCGAGAACGCTTCTTCTCCGAGCTTCTGACGGAGCCGTTCCACGACACGTTCGTGCGCCGACCGTTCGAGCGAGCCGAACGTCGCACCGATTGTTTCGAGTATTTGGTGTGATGCTCCGGCTAGGCGCGCGGTGTTCGAGTCGTGTCCTACGTACGATGCCAACGGCGGCTAGGCCGAGCAGCGCGTTTGCGATTCCGCGGCCCCAGCCAAGTTCGATGCCCAACGAAAGTGTTTCACGGAAGCGAATCTTGGCTGCGGCGGCATCGTCGAGCAGAAGCTCTACGTAGCCAAGGTCGCTTGTTGCGATGCCGACGGCTGCTGGATTGTTCTGGGCCTGGTAAAGCCGGAGTGCCTGCTCTCCGTGGCGTCGCGCTTGTTCGATTTCGCCGATCGCAGCTAAGGACGTGATGCTGTAGAGCAAGACGTCTGCGCGTGTTGCTTCGTCAAGGTCGCCGGACGCTAGAAGCCGTTCGTAGATCGCGTTCGCACGGGTCAACTCGCCGGTTTCGCTGAGCATGCCAGCGAGGCTGCTCTGAAGAGCGGCTGTATCGCAGCCACTCCCGCGTTCGGTGGCCGACGCGAGGGCTTGTTCGAGCAGCGGAACGGCCTCTTCCGGTCGACCAAGGCGGGCAGTCAGGATGGCCAGGGCTCTCAGCGCTTGTTCTTGGGCTTCAGGCGGGGGTGCGGCCTTCTTATGGCGGCTGATCGCGTCCTCAAGGATCCGGCGACCTTCATCAAGACCCCCGCGAAGCTGCCAAAACGTTCTCAGGGAAACTGCTAGGGAAAGTTCAGATGCGGAATCGTAGGACGCGAAAAACTCGAGTGAGACGCGGAGGTTGTCGTGTTCGCGCTCAAGCAGGTCCAGCCAGGCTGCGGCGTTCGCACGATCGAGCTCGGTCCGTGCCTCTTCGGCCAGCGACAGGTAGTACTCGGCGTGACGTCGGCTCACATCGTGAAATTCTCCCCCGGCTGCGAGGCGTTCGCGTGCGAACTCTTGAATCGTTTCCAACATCACAAACCTGGCTCCTGCGCCAGCCGCTTCCTCGAGGCGGATCAAGTTCTTGTCGAGTAGGGACTGAACGCCGTCTAGCAAATTCGGTCGGGTGGCTTCGTCGTCTGCGCAGATCGCTTCGATCGCTTCCAAGGTCGCACCGCGGAACACCGCGAGACGCGCGAACTGCGTCTGCTCGGGCGCCGAGAGAAGCTCGTAGCTCCATGCGATCGCTGCGCGGAGAGTTTGTTGCCGTTCGGGATGGTCGAGCGGACCGCCTGTCAGTAGACGCAGGCGCTCGCCGAGCCGCGCCAGGATCGCCTCGGGCGTTAATGCCCGCACCCGGGTGGCAGCAAGCTCGAGCGCAAGCGGCAGCCCATCCAGGCGGACGCAGATCTCGGCAATCGAAGCACCGTTCTGCCTTGTGACAGCGAAGTCGGGCTTGACGGCTCGGGCACGGGCTTCAAATAGCGCCACCGCCTCGGACTGGGAAAGCTGCTCGAACTCCGGGAACTGATCCATGTTCGGCAGCCCAAGCGGCTGCACCGGATACTCGTGTTCGAACGCGAGGTGGAGCGCAGCCCTCGAAGTCACAAGCGCGCAAAGGTACTCGCACCTGGCTAGGAGCGTCGCCAGCTGAGGTGCCGCCGAGAGAAGTTGTTCGAAGTTGTCGAGCACCAGCAACACCTGCCGCTCCCGCAGGTTCCTCGCGAGAGTCTCGTCTATCGGCTGAGGCGGCTGCTCTCGGACTCCAAGGGCCTGCGCCAGCGTCATCGCAAATAGTTCGGGGTCAGTGATCGCAGCAAGCTCGACGAAGAAGACACCGTCGGGAAAGCGTGATAGCAGGCGCCGGGCGAGCTCCAGTCCGACCCGGGTCTTGCCGCTGCCGCCCGCTCCGGTCAGTGTTACCAGCCGCACATCTGGCCGCTCGAGCAGGTCCTCCAGCTCCGCAAGCTCGCGTTCGCGGCCGATCAATGCGTTCGGCGGAGCAGGGAGGTTGTGGACGGTGATGCTCGGCCCTTGGGCGGGCGCTGCGAGCGAAGCGTCTTGGTTTAGAAGCTGCCGGTAGAGCGTTTGCAGTTGGGGGCTGGGGTCGATTCCGAGCTGCTCCACCAGCGCCTCGCGTGCCCTTGTGTAGGCGTCGAGAGCTTCTGCTTGGCGACCGGAGCGGTAAAGGGCAAGCATTAGTTGGGCGCGGAAGCGCTCCCGCACAGGATGGGTGGCGACGAGCTGCTCGAGCTCACCGACGAGCTCGCTGTGACGGCCGAGCGCCAATCGAGCATCCGTCCACTGCTCCAGCCCGCTTAGCCGGAATTCCTCCAGGCGCTCGGCGTGCTCGAGCGCCCAGGCCTGATAGGCGAAGTCCGCGAGCGGTCGCCCCCGCCAGAGCGCGAACGCCTGCTCGAAGCGCTCCGCCGCCTCCTGCGGCCGACCCGCGCCAAGCTCCCGTTTCGCTTCGACGGCGAGCGTGATGAATCGCTCCGCGTCGATCAGGTCGCCTGGCACCTCGAGCAAGTAGCCAGGCGCACGGGTCAGGATGACGTCCGGCCCGAGCGCCTTCCGCAACCGCGAGACAAACACCTGCACCGTGTGCAACGCCTGCTCGGGCGGTTGCTCGCCCCAGAGATCGTCGATCAGCCGGTCGGTCGAGACAATGGTCCGCGCCTCGACCAGCAGCCGGGCAAGCAGAGCCCGTTGCTTCGCTCCCCCGAGCGGAAGCGGCTCACCCTTCCACCGTGCCTCGAGAGAGCCAAGCAGACCAAACTGCACGCTCCCGCGCTCGACTGCCACCGCTAGGAGTCGAGACTAACCGCGGATCCGACCGGCGGCAACCGCACGAACAGCGGGCACAACTGAGGGGCCGTCACCGGCCCCTCAGTTCCGAGTCCTAAGTGGCGGCCCTGCCCGGGCCGCCTACTCGTCTACCAGCCCTTGTATCCGGCGAGGCGATCGGCGCGAGCGCGGCGGCGGCGATGGACAGGGTGGTGATGATCCCGATCAGACGCGACATCAGATGTCTCGTTCTCTTGTTCGGTCGCCCGATGCGACCTGACTGGGGCAAGGATCGGCGAGTCCGCTCACCAAGCCCTCAATGCTCGCTCACCAGCCCTGGTGAGCGGCTGGTGCGTGAATGGTGAGCGACCTCGCCCAGTCTGCGCTCAGTTGGTTCGCGCAGGGCGAGCCACAGCCAGAGGGAGACATCAGATGAAGAAGCGATTCGTCCAAATTGCCGTAGTAGCGACAGCGCTGACCATGGGCTGCATCGCGGCACCGGAGGCGAAGGCCGCCTTGGAACCGTCAAACTGCTCATACGTAAGCCCAAGTCGTCCTGGGTCTACGCAGGCTATTAAGTGCAGTTTCCGCGACACCTTCCAGCGGAACGGCTACTGGTGGCACCGCAATGGCACGATCATCATGGAGTACCTGCCGCACAGCGGAGGCTGGCTCATCACCTACGGCAAGGGGTATCTGTACCTCTGGCTCAGCAGTCAAAGCCGCTGGGATTCCGCGGCCTGCCAGTACTACGACTATGCCGCCCGAGACTGGCTGACGACCCCCACCTGCGACTACTAGGCAAGCCACGTCGATTCTCGACGACCATTGTGGTCTTACATCGAAATGCGCGTACTCGTGAGGGTAACCGGCCCGCCGTCTGAAGGACGGCGGGCCGGGTCGCGGGGCACCGGTGTTAGAGAGTGCGCGCCAGATGCGCGCCAGCCGCTGGTCTCCGTCAGTGGATTCAGGCGGGCTCCTGCGGACGTTGCGAAAGCTCCGCCCTCTGCGCAGGAGACAGCCGCAAACCGTTGTCACGAGCGGATTCGGCTTGCTAAGCGGAGGGGGAGGGATTTGAACCCTCGATCCGCCGTTAAGACGAATAACGGTTTTCGAGACCGCCGCATTCGACCGCTCTGCCACCCCTCCGCGCGCGAGCCGTAGCGTAGCGATCTCCCGGTCGGCGAACGGCATCCTTCGAGGGTCTGAGCGCGGTCGGGATCCGCTCGCCGCGGATCCCGACCTTGCGCAGCTAACGGAGAGGGCGGGATTTGAACCCGCGAAACGCCTTTCGACGCTTACGCGATTTCCAGTCGCGCTCCTTCGGCCGCTCGGACACCTCTCCAGGCGGCCCTAGGTTAGCGACCGCACGGCGGCACAACGCGAAACGCCCGCCATCTGTTGCCGCAGAGGACGGGCGCCGCAGATGCCGGAGTCCAGGGGGAAGGACCGACGCGTTCATCCTGCCGCAGCGACCGGCGGCTGCCATGACTCAGAAGGGTGATTTCAGGGCCGGGGAGTGCGGTACCATCCCCGTCCACGGAGAAGTGGCCGAGTGGCTGAAGGCGGCGCCCTGCTAAGGCGTTATGGGGGTGAATGCCTCCATCGAGGGTTCGAATCCCTCCTTCTCCGTCGTACTAGCCGGCAAGCGCGCACGGGCAAGCCCGCGCCCGCGCCAAGTCAAGACTGCGTGCGCATGGTCGAGCCATGCTCACGGCAAGACCCCTGAAGGGGCCGCTCAGCGGCCCAGCAGGCACGGGCCCCGCGCGGAGGCCCGTATCGACGCGCTCGTGCTAGCCGCTGGTCGACTCGACGACGTAGGCGGCGACGTCCTGGATCTGCTGCTCGTCGAGGCTGTCGCCGAACGCAGGCATCGCACCGGCACCGTTCGTGACCCGGTCGACGACGAGCTCCGCATCGGGTTGCGACTCGTCCAGGTTCGGGCCGATGTTGCCCGAGGAGCCCGCGGCCTCGAGCGTGTGGCAGCTGCCGCAGCCGTTGTCGGCGAAGACCGCCTCGCCGGCGGCGGCATCGCCCTCGGCGCCGGCCTCCGGCTCCGTCTCGCCCTCCGTCTCCGTCTCCGTCTCCGTCTCGGTCGGCTCGGTCTCGGTCGGCTCGGTCTCGGTCTCACCCGTCTCCGTGCCGGTCGTCTCGGTGACGGCCTGCGTCGAGGTCGACTCGTGGCCGGCTGTCTCCTCCTCACCCTCGCCTGCGAACGCGACCATCGCGCCGATCAGGACGACGAACAGCAGCACCGTCAGGGCGACGAACGTCCCGAGCCGCTTGCCGGGAAAGTCCGGGTCGCGCCGCGGGAAGTAGAAGGACGACGCGATCGCGAAGACGATGAAGAGCCCGGCCGCGACCGCGAGCGCGATCTTCCCCGTGGTCGTGACCGCGATCAGCACGGCGGCCAACCTACCACGGTCAACAGCGCTCCAGGGGCGCCATGGTCAGGCCGTGACCCTCGAGCTGCGACCAGTACAGCTCGGCCGCTTCACGGTGCCCAGACCAGACGATCGCGCGACCGGTGGAGTGGATCTTCTCCGCGAACGACATCCCCCTGTCGAAGTCGACGCCCGGCAGCACAGCCGCGAGCGCGAACGCCACGCCGTCGAACGTGTTGTGGTTGTCGTTCAGCACGATCACCCGCCAGGGATCCTCGAGGCCGCCGCCGGGCCCGGTCGTCCGGCGCTTGCGCGTCGGTGTCTGCGTCGCTCCCGCCATGACTGCAAACGCTAGCAACGCACTCTGTAGGCTTCGAGGCCGTGACTCCCGAGGAGCGGCTCGAGCAGTACGCGCGGCTGACCGTGGAGGTCGGCTCGAACGTCGGCGAAGGTCAGGTCGCTGTGGCTCACCGGCAATCTCGAGAACGCGCCGTTCATTCGAGCCCTCACCCGTGTCGCCTACGAGAAGGGAGCGCGGTACGTCGACGTCGACTACGTCGACGGGCACACGAAGCGGGCGCGGATCGAGCATGCCGCCGAGGAAACGCTCGACTGGACGCCGCCGTGGGTGCTCGCGAAGGTGGACTTCCTCGCCGAGGAGCGCGGCGCGCTGATCCAGGTCGCCGGCGATCCCGAGCCCGAGCTCCTTGCCGACCTCGACGGCACCCGGGTCGGCAAGACCCGGATGCGGGAGCTCGCCGAGCGCTACCTGAGCGCGATGAACAAGCGGCTGATCAACTGGGCGATCGTCGCCTGTCCGAACGAGGGCTGGGCGCGGTCGGTGTTCGGCGAGCCGGACGTCGAGCGGCTCTGGGACGCCGTCGTCGACGGCCACCCGGCTGGACGAGCCCGATCCGGTCGAGGCCTGGCGCACGCACATCGACAAGCTCGTCGCTCGCGCCGCTCAGCTGAACGAGCGCAACCTCGACGCGATCCGCTTCCGCGGGCCGGGCACCGACCTCACGGTCGGCCTGCTGCCACGGGCGGTCTGGTGCACCGCCCTCGAGGAGACCGTCGACGGCCGCCGCCACGTCGTGAACATGCCGACCGAGGAGGTCTTCACCACTCCCGACCGGCGCCGAACGGAGGGCACGGTTCGTTCGACCAAGCCGCTCGCCGTGCTCGGCAACGTCGTGCGCGATCTGGAGATCCGCTTCGAGGGCGGCCGGGCCGTGCAGGTCGAGGCGAGCGCGGGCGCGGACGTGATCCGCGAGCAGATGCGCGCCGACGACGGTGCGAGCATGCTCGGCGAGGTCGCCCTCGTCGACGGCGAGTCTCGCGTCGGCAAGACGGGCATCGTCTTCCTGAACACGCTCTTCGACGAGAACGCCAGCTGCCACATCGCCTACGGCTCGGGCATCCTCGAAGGTGTCGCCGACGGCGCCGACGCGAGCGAGGCCGAGCTCGACGAGCTCGGCTTCAACACCTCGACCGTGCACACGGACTTCATGATCGGCGGACCCGACGTCGAGGTCGACGGGCTCGACCAGAGCGGTGCGGCCGTGCCGATCCTGCGCGGCGACGTCTGGCAGCTCGACTAGGGGCGTGCACGGCCTCATCTTCGGCGGCCTACGCGAGTACGCCGGCCGGCGGCTCGGCGAGGACGTGGCCGCCGAGCTGTGGTCGGGCCGCTCCGACGACCTCGAGGCCGCCTACGCGGACGAGGAGTTCGTCGCGCAACTCGAGCGCGTCCGCGCTGCGGCGGCCACGTCACGCGCGGAGCTCGAGCACGACTTCGGTTCGTTCACGGCGCAAACCATCTTCGTCCGGCTCTTCCCCGGCTATTACGCCGGCGAACGAGGGCGTCGTCCCGTTCCTGCTCGGGATCGAGGAGAAGATCCACGAGGTCGTCCGCGCGACGATTCCCGGCGCGTCGCCCCCGAGGCTGCACGTCCAGCCGCTCGGCGAGCGGGGCGTACTGATCTCCTACACCTCGGAGCGACAGCTCTGCCGCTTGCTGGAGGGACTCGTGAGCGGCAGCGCCGCCCACTACGGCGAGCGAATCGAGCTGGAGGAGATCCAGTGCATGCACCGCGGCGACCCCGGCTGCGTCTTCACGCTCCAGCCGGAGGAGTAATGCCCGGTCACGCGCTCCGCCTTCGAGCTGCTTCCTCGGGGGGCGATCGCGTCGCCGGCTCCGGTCAGGCGGTGCCGCGGCACCTGGGAGGGAATCCTTAGCGCTGCTTCCTTCCGGACCTGACGCGGTTCGGATGCTCCCAGTGCGCGGAACCTGACCATCGACACCACGTGCGCGAGACCTGATCCCGTTGAAGCCGCCCTCGGACGGCGTTCGGTCCCGCTGGAGCGGATGTCGGGTTCAGGGAACCGCTAACTCCCCACCTAGCGCGACCGGGCAGAGCCAGTGTAGCGCCGCGGGCACGGTCGCTATCCTGTGCCGACGCTGTCACATCACGTCGGGGCGCATAGCTCAGCGGGAGAGCGCTCGCTTCACACGCGAGAGGTCCCTGGTTCAATCCCAGGTGCGCCCATCTTCCCCCCACCTCGAACGTCCCGAGGACACGTGTCCCTCGCTCCGCGGTCAAGATCACTCTTCAGGGGGACGCCGCAGGCAATCTTCACTCGAACAAGGGATATTCCCCGGTTCCGCGATCACCCTTAATGGGAGAGGACGTCGGGAGCTAGCTTTCCGGACGAACTGCGGCTCGACAACTGCGGCAACTTTTTAGGGGGGATCGTGAACCGATTCAAGGTGGGGATGACGGCGGTCCTGGCGTGCGTGGCGGCGCTGGCGGTTGCGCCGTCGGCGTTCGCGCATCACGGCCGGATCAGCGGCACCATGGACTGCGCGGGTGTCGTCTCGTACACCGCGGCGGCGTGGCAGACGAGCAGCGTCAGCGCCAAGACGCACAACGACGTCCGCGTGTACGTGACTCAGTCGAACGGGACAGCCGTGAATCCGGCGCAGCAGATCGGTAGCGGCCGGTTCAACTCGGGGAACGGCTTCGCCTTCTCCGGAACCTTCACGGTTCCGTCGGGGGTGAGCTCGGTCAAGCTCCTCGTGAAGGAGATCGGGCCCTGGGCGAACGGCTCCGGGTCGAGCAACGGCGCGAACCAGGAGAGCTCGATCACGATCGTGCGGGCGACGAACGGCTGCGCGCCGCCTCCGCCGCAGTGCCCGGCCGCCGGCAACGCTCAGGTGACATCGAGCAGCGAGATCGGCATCTCGGGAGGCGTCGCGACCGTGTCCTTCGCGGTCGCGGCGGGCTGCCAGAACGTCAAGCTCTCGTTCGTGAGCTACCGGGCTCCGGGGCCGGCCTTCGACGCGACGACGGCTGACCAGCAGACGGTGCACAGCTCGAGCACGGTCTCGCTCGGAGCCGGGAACCACACGCTCACCGTGCCGATGCCGGACTGCTACTACCAGGTCGACTTCGTCTACGGCGACGTGATCGCGCAAGCTCGGCCCGGCAGGAAGCTCGAACTTCTACAGCGCCCAGGGCCGTCTGATCAAGGCGCGAAACGGGGGCACCGCATCGTGCACGCCGCCTCCGGTCGACGAGTGCCCGAACATCGCCGGCAGCCAGGCGACGGTGCCGGCGGGGATGATCAAGGACGCGAGCGGGAACTGCGTGACGCCGCCGGCTGCGCCGCCGCCCGTCGTGACCACGCCCGTCGTGACCATGCCCCTCGTGACCGCGACGCCGGCTGCGGCGCCCGCGTCTCCGACGGCGACACCTCCGGCCGCGACGGCGACGCCCGCGACACAGGCCGTCCCGAAGGCCAAGGCGAAGCCAAAGGCGAAGGCGGAGAAGGCGAAGCCGAAGGCGAAGAAGAAGGTCGGCAAGCCGGTGAACGTCAAGCAGCAGGTGACGGCGAAGAAGACGAAGCCGCGTGCGCTTCCGTTCACCCCTTAGCGCGCTCGTCGTCGCCGTCGTGGGGCTGGCTCTGGCCGGCCCCACGACCGCGGCGGCGCCACGCGGCGCACTGCTCGAGATCCCGCGACTGGGACTCGCGGCGCGGCTTGCCTCGACGCTGGACGGCGGCCCATACGCCTACTACCAGGATCGCGACACCCTGGGGATCGCCGGCCACCGCACCACCTACAGCCGTCCGTTCGCGCGCCTCCCGCTGCTGCGGCGCGGAGACCGGATTCGAGTCGACGGAGCACACTTCGTCGTGCGTCGGACCGCCGTCGTTCGGCCCTGGGAGACGTGGATTCTCCGCTTCCGGGGGCTCGTGCTCTCGGCTTGTCACCCGGCCGGCAGCGCCGCGTATCGCTACGTCGTCTTTGCCGCCCCGCGGTAGCGACGTAAGATCGCCCGACAGCGAGCAAGGTGCCCAAGGAGGCCACGGTGGAAGAAACAGGTCGAGAGTTGCCGTTTGCGGTGCTGGTCGCATCGTTCTTCGGCTTCGCAAAGGCGGCGTTCCTCGGGTTCATCGGTTTCGTCGGGATCGTGAGCTGGGACGACGTCACCGACCCGTGGGGGATCGGTTCGCTCGTGCTGGCCGCGCTCTTCGCCGTCGCCTCGTGGGCACTCCTGCGCGGGAACAGGATCGCGCGCACCGTCCTGGCGGCGCTCGCCGTCGCCGGCGGCGGCATCGCGCTCCTCTACGTGTTCATCGGGCCGGCGAGCGCGATCGGCCCCTCGCTCGTCACTGCAGCCATGGCTGCGGCGCTGCTCTGGCTGCTGTACTTCCCACAGCGCTCCAAGGAGTACTTCGGCTCGAAAGGGCAGGTGTCGTCCCCGGACGTCGGGTAAAACTTCGTTAAGCAGGACTACACCCATTCGAGGGACGAGGTTCGCCCCGTTCCGGCCGATACAGGCACCGAAAGCAGTACCTGCGGCGAAGGGAATGCGGTGCCCGTCGAGCGGTTCATGTGGAGTCCGGAATGGCACGACCCCCGGGTGGCCGGGTGGCTGAGGAACCGCGCGCAGATCCTGGCCTGCGCGGGCTGCGAGCGGAAGATCGACCGGGAGCACCTGCGCGCCGCAGGGTGGCGGTACGAGCTCACCGAGCACGACGGACGGCTGCTCTGCCCGCTCTGCCAGCCGCGCCCGCCCGCGACGTAACGGAAAAGAGCCGCGGGTAAGATCGCCGCGTGACCGCGCTCTACCGCAAGTACCGCCCGCAGGACTTCGACGACGTCGTCGGCCAGGAGCCGGTCGTGCGGACGCTCAAGAACGCGATCGAGCTCGGACAGGTGCGCCAGGCGTACCTCTTCGCCGGACCGCGCGGCACCGGCAAGACCTCGATGGCGCGGATCCTCGCGAAGGCGCTCAACTGCGAGCACGGGCCCACGACGACGCCGGACAAGGTCTGTCACGCCTGCGTCGCGATCGCGAACGGCAGCTCGCTGGACGTGGTCGAGATGGACGCGGCGTCGCAGCGCGGGATCGACGACATCCGCGAGATCCGCGACCGAGTCGTGCTGCAGCCGGCCGAGGGCCGCTACAAGGTCTACATCCTCGACGAGGCGCACCAGCTCACCGAAGCTGCCTGGAACGCCCTCCTGAAGCTGATCGAGGAGCCGCCCCCACACCTCGTGTTCGTGTTCTGCACGACCGACCTGGCGAAGGTGCTGCAGACCGTCCGGTCGCGCTGCCAGACCTTCGTGTTCGCGCGGCCCCGGCTGCCAGAGCTCGTGCGTGTGCTGCGCCGGGTCGTGGACGCCGAGCAGATCGAGGCACCCGACGCGGCGCTCGCCCTGATCGCCCGCGGGGCGCGCGGCTCGTTCCGGGACGCCGTCTCGACGCTCGACCAGCTCGCCTCGGCAACGAGCAACACGGTCGACGTCCAGTCGGTGCTGCAGCTGCTCGGGGCGGTCGAGGAGGACGCGCTCTTCCGACTCTGCGACGCGATCGTCGACCGCGACACGGCCGGCGCGCTGGTCTTCGTGGAGGAGCTCGCCGAGCAGGGGCAGGATCTCGGACGGCTCGTCACCGACCTGATCGAGCACCTGCGCCATCTGCTGCTCGTCCAGCACATGGGCCACGTTCCCGACTCGCTGCCGATTACCGACGAGACACGCGAGCGCCTGCGCGAGCAGGCGAATCAGCTGCCCGAACCGACCGTGCTGCGGTTGTGCGACCTGCTCGCGGTAGCAGTCGACGACATGCGCCAGGGCGCCGACCCGCGACTTCCGCTCGAGCTCGCGCTCGTGAAGGTGACCCGGCCCGGCGGCGATCTCTCGCGCGAGTCGCTCGCCTTCAGGCTCGAGCAGCTCGAGCAGCGGCTGGCCGGAGCTCCGGTCGCGCAAGCCTCCGTCCCGGCTGCGGCCGCTCCCGCCGAGCGGGCCACGGAACGCGCCTCGCCGGCCGCGCCACAGCCGGCTGCCGATGCGCCGCCGGCCGCCGAAGCGCCGCCGCTCGAGCTCGGGCAACTCCAGGACGCCTGGCAGCGAACCGTCCTCCCGGCGGTTCAGTCGCGCTCGATCCCGGTCGCATCCCTGCTCGGTGAGGCTCGACCGGCGACGCTCGAGCGAGAGACGCTGACCTTGGAGTTCCCCGCGACCGCCGACTTCCACCGCCGCCAGGCCGAGGAACCGAAGAACCTGGTCGTGATCCGGGAGGCGCTCTACGAGGTGACCGGCCGCCGGCTCGGCGTCGTGCTCGCACTCGGCGAGCCCGCCGACGGCGAGCCCGAGGACGAAGGGCCGCTGACCGAGGACGCGCTGATCGCAGCGCTCAAGGACACGTTCGACGCCGAGGAAGTGGAGGATCCACACATGAAGGAACGCCAGTGAACTTCGACATGAACAAGATGATGCAGCAGGCACAGCAGATGCAGGAGCAGATGGCGCAGGCGCAGCAAGAGGCCGCCAACGAGATCGTCGAAGCCTCGTCCGGAGGAGGGATGGTCACCGTGAAGGCGACCGGCGCGGGCGAGATCGTCGGGATCACGATCGACCCGAAGGCGATCGACCCGGACGACCCGGAGATGCTGGCGGACCTCGTGCTCGCGGCCGTCAACGAGGCACTTCGCTCGGCGAACGCGCTGATGGAGTCGAAGGTGCAGGGCATGCTGCCCGGCGGGCTCGGCGGCCTGGGCCTGCCCGGGTTCTAGCCCGGCCCCGTCGGAGCGGGCTGGGCAGCGGCGACCGAGACCGTCCGGAATGGACGGCTAGGCTGCGCCGGTGCTCAGCCCGTCGGTCGACAACCTCGTCTCGCAGCTCACCCGCCTGCCGGGGATCGGAACGCGGACGGCACAGCGGCTCGCGTTCCACCTCCTCTCGACGCGCAAGGAGGAGGCGCTCGCGCTCGCGACGGCAATCGAGGACGTCAAGGAGCGAGTGCGCTTCTGCCGTGAGTGCGGCAACCTGACCGAGGACGAGCTCTGCGGCATCTGCGTGGACGCGCGGCGCGACCGCACGATCGTCTGCGTCGTCGAGCAGCCCGTCGACGTGATCTCGCTCGAGCGGACGCACGAGTACCGCGGCCTCTACCACGTGCTCGGCGGCTCGCTCTCCCCGCTCGACGGCGTCGAGCCCGAGCACCTGCGCATCGATGAGTTGCTGCAACGCGTCGCCGCGGGCGGGATCGAGGAGGTCGTACTGGCGACGAACCCGAACATGACGGGTGAGGCGACCGCTGCCTTCCTCGCCGACCGGCTGCGGGAGCGGGTGCGGGTGACCCGGCTCGCGAGCGGCCTGCCGGTGGGCGGCGACCTCGAGTACGCCGACGAGGTGACGCTCGGACGCGCGCTCGCCGGTCGCCGCGAGCTCTAGACGGGTCTTTCGCGCAATTTGCGACTTTCGTCGCCGGCGGGACTTGCGCCGAGGAGCCCCCCGCAGTAGATTCGCGGAGCTGAACCGGTGGGCCTTCGGGTTTGTCGGTTCAGCATTTTTCGTGGTCCGACGTCGAGGGCCTCGACTACACTCGCCGGCAGTGGCTGCGACCGAGTACGAGGCCGTTCCCGCCGTCGACACGGACGCGCAACGCCCCCCGGACGCTGCCCGCACGGGCGTCGTCGTGATGAAGTTCGGCGGCTCGTCGGTGGCCGATCCAGAGAAGCTGAAGAGCGTCGCCGGGCGGCTGGCGCGCGAGCACTCGTCCGGCCATCGCGTCGTCGGCGTCCTCTCCGCCATGGGCAAGACCACCGACGACCTGTTGGCGCTCGCCGCCGAGGTGTCTCCGGCTCCGCACCCGCGCGAGCTCGACATGCTCGTCTCCACCGGCGAGCGGATCTCGTGCGCCCTCGCGGCGATGGCGCTCCACGATCTCGGCCACGAGGCGATCTCGCTCACCGGCTCCCAGGCCGGCATCGTCACCGACACCGTCCACGGCAAGGCGAAGATCGTGGAGGTGCGCGCGCGCCGGATCCACGAAGCGCTCGACGAGGGGAAGATCGTGCTCGTCGCCGGCTTCCAGGGTGTGTCCACCGCCTTCGAGGTGACGACGCTCGGCCGCGGTGGCACCGACACCACGGCCGTCGCCCTCGCCGCCGCCCTCGGTGCCGACCGGTGCGAGATCTACACCGACGTCCGCGGCGTCTTCTCCGCAGATCCAAGGCTCGTCCCGGCGGCGAAGCAGCTGCGGCGGGTCAGCTTCGACGAGATGCTGGAGATGGCCTCCTCCGGGGCGCGCGTGATGGCGACCCGCTCGATCGAGGTCGCACGTAGTCACAATGTGAGGCTGCACGTCCGCTCGACGTTCGAAGAGGGCGAGGGGACGTGGATCCAGGAGGAGGACGACGTGGCGGCGGAACAGACAGGGCTCGAGAAGGCACTGATCAGCGGCGTCGTGCACCAGCGCGAGGAGACCGTCTACCACGTCGCCGGCGCCACGCGCGCGCGGCTCTTCGGCGCGCTGGCCGAGGCGTCGGTGAACGTCGACACGATCGTCCAGACCGGTGCCGAGATCGTCTTCTCAGCGCCCGTCGAGGATCGCGCGGAGGCAGCGCGGACACTCGACGCGCTCGGGCTCGACTGGAGCTCGCGCGACGATCTCGGCAAGGTCAGCCTCGTCGGTGCCGGGATGAAGAGCCACCCTGGGGTCGCGGCCAAGACCTTCGCCACACTCGAGGCGGCGGGCATCGAGTCGCCCATCGTCTCCACCTCGCCGATCAAGATCGCCTGTCACGTGCCGCGAGCCGACGTCGACCGGGCCGTCCAGGCCCTCCACGAGGCCTTCGACCTTGGCTAGCTCTGCGACCTTGGCTAGCTCAACTCGCATCGGAGTCGTCGGCGCGACCGGCGCGGTCGGCACGATCACGCTCGAGCTGCTCCGCGAGCGCGGCTACCCGGACGTCCGCGTCTTCGCGTCCGCGCGGTCGGCCGGCAAGCAGGTCGGCGGGCTGACGGTCGAGGAAGCGACGCCCGACGCGCTCGCCGCGGGCGGGCTCGATCTCTGCCTCTTCTCCGTCGGCACGGAAGCGAGCCGCGAGCTCGTCCCCCACGCCGTCCGCGGCGGCGCCGTCTGCGTCGACAAGTCGTCGGCGTACCGGCTCGAGCCGGGCGTCCCGCTCGTCGTGCCCGAGGTGAACGGCGACCGCGCACTGGTGCACGACGGCATCGTCGCGAACCCGAACTGCTGCGCCATCCCGCTCACCGTCGCGCTGAAGCCGCTGCTCGACGCTGCCGGCCTGCGCCGGGTTCGCGTCGCCACCTATCAGTCGGTCTCGGGCGCCGGGGCGCAGGCCATGGAGCAGCTGCGCGGCGAGTCACCCGACGAGCACGACCTGCGCATGGACTGGAGCTTCGACGGCGTCGAGTTCGACGAGGAGGAGAAGCTGCGCGAGGAGACGCGCAAGATCCTGGAGCTAGCGGATCTTCCGATCAGCGCCACCTGCGTGCGCGTGCCCGTGCTCGTGGGCCATGCCGAGGCGATCTGGCTCGAGACCGAGCAGCCCCTGTCGGCCGAGCAGGCAACCGCGATCCTCGGCAACGCGCCGGGTCTCCGGCTGGAGCAGTTCCCGACGCCCGGCGGCGCGGCGGGCGGCGACGACGTGCTCGTCGGCCGCATCCGGCAGGACCCGACGACGGAGAACGGGCTCGCACTCTTCGTCGTGGGCGACAACCTGCGCAAGGGCGCCGCGCTCAACGCGATCCAGATCGCGGAGCTGATCCTGGCCGAGCAGCGCGTCGCCGCTTGACGGGGCCGCCTTGACTGGGCCGCCTTGACGGGGCCGCCTTGACGGGACTGGCGGGCCTCTTCTCGGCGCTCGCGCTCCTCGCCCCGCCCTCGCAGCCGGCGACGCTCGTGGCCGCCGGCGACATCGCGTCGTGCCGGTCGACCGGCGACGAGCGGACAGCGGCGCTCGTCGCCCGCATCCCCGGCACGGTCGCGATCCTCGGCGATGCCGTCTACGAGCACGGCACGGCGGCGGAGTTCGCGCAGTGCTATTCCTGGGCCCGCTTTCGCGCCCGCACCCGCGCCGCGCTCGGGAACCACGAGTACGGAACCGGCGACGCGGACACGGCGGCGGCCTACTTTCGCATCCCGCGCCGGGGCTACTACACCTACCGCCTGGGAGCCTGGCGCGTGATCGTCCTGAACTCGAACTGCGGCCGCGTCGGCGGCTGCGAGCGCGGCTCGCCGCAGGAGCGGTGGCTCCGAGGCGTCCTTGCGCGCCGCCGCGAGCGCTGCACCCTCGCCTACTGGCACCACCCGCGCTGGAGCTCCGGCCTGCACGGTGACGACGTCACCGTCGCCCCCTTGTGGCAGGCACTCGCCGAGGCTCGCGCGGAGCTCGTCCTGGCGGGCCACGACCATCACTACGAGCGCTTCCGCGCAGTCGACGGGATCCGTTCGTTCGTCGTCGGGAGCGGCGGCCGCAGCCTCTACCCCGTCTTCCGGCGCCACCGGCACAGCGCCGCTCTAAACGTTCGCACCTACGGCGTCCTGCGGCTGACGTTGCGCCCGCGAAACTACGACTGGGACTTCGTCCCGGTCGACGGCGGCGACTACGAGGATCGCGGCTCGGGCGCCTGCCGGTAAGGCGATCCGGGGTTAGGCGATCCGGGGTTAGGCGATCCGGGGTTAGGCGATACGGGGGAGCGGCTCCGCAGTGCCGCTCCCCCGGGGGGTTCTACCTGGCGCCTAGGCGACGGACGACACGCGCGCGGGCGCGGTGCCGAGCAGGCCGTTCAGCTGAGCCCACCGGCTGGCCTCGGTGCGATTGGCCACGTCGAGCTTCCGGTAGACGTTGGACAGATGGAACTTGACCGTCTGCTCCGTCACCCACAGCATCTTCGCGAGCTGGGTGTTCGAGTGCCCCTCCGCGACGAGCTGGAGAATCTCGAGCTCGCGCCGCGTCAGGTCGGGCAGATCCTCGGCCGCCGGGCTCCGCTCCACCGCGACCGTCTGCTGACGGCTGCTCGGTAGGTACACCGAATGGGCGAATGCCTGCCGAACCGCCGAGCGCAGGTCTTCCGGATGCGCCGTCTTGATCACGTACGCGACGGCTCCGGCGCCGAGCGCCGCGTCGATGTGCTTCGTGTCGTCGTAGAGCGACAGCACGATCGCCCGCAGAGCCGGCGCGTGCCCGATCGAGCGCCGCACGACCTCGATCCCGTCCAGATCGTCGTCCGGCATCATGATGCCGGTGATCAGGACGTCTGGTTGATGCTCCTCGACGAGCGCTACCCCTTCGCGCCCGGAGGTGACTTTCCCGACGACACCGAGGCCCAGGTCGACGATCACCGGCTCTACGGCGTCAAGCCATAGAGGGTGTTGGTCAACCAGTACCGCAGTACGCCCCGCAAACCGACTCATCGAAAGGGCCGCCTTTCGTGTCGAACGTTCCGTTGAATGATGTTCTCCTTCTCCCTGTCCGAACTTAGCGCAGTCCTGCACAAATAGGAAGGGTTTCTGAGGAAAAAGTTTCCACATCTTGTTGAAGACTGGTGTCGAACATGAGTTTTTCGGGCCGCAGAGGCCGCGCTTCTCCGGTTTCGGGCCACCGCGACTCCGCCCCGGCTGTGCACAGGCAGGAGCCCGCCGACTCCCGACGCGCGGAGCGGGACGGCGCTCGTGCTCACCCCGATCGTCGTCGGCTCGAGAGACGCGCGCATCCCTCGAAAGGGGTGATGGAACCCGGCGGGGCATCCCGCTAGGTCTCCGGGAGGCCCCGCCGGCGAGGCGCGTCAGGCAGAGCTTGGCGCTGCCTCAGGCGCTCGGGGAGAAGCGGCCCTCCCACCCGGGCGTCGCTTCAAGCCTATGTCCGCATGTGCAGCGGAAACCACTGGCCGAAGGGCGAGAGCTGGAGCGTCAGCGGCCTCGGAGCTCGACGACGTTGAACCCGCCGAGCACGGTGCGAGGCGCGATCGTCTCCGGTGTGCCTCGGCTCTGCGAGGAGCGCTCGAGCGCCTCGAGAACGGCCACGGCGGCAGCGGCCTCGCGTCCGTGCTGCGCGTCGCCGGGCGATCGCACCGTGCCGAGGAAGCGCGCGCAGGCCGTCTTCAGCGAGTCGTCCGGCGCGACCGGGGAAGCGATCCGGCTGCCGCGCTCGAGCGAGATACCCTTGAGCGAGGGCGCCGCGTCGCCTCCGGGGTAGAGGATCAGCTCGGGGCCGTTCGCATCGGCCAGGACGGCGGTCGCCTCGGAGGCGACCACCGAGAAGCGTTCGACCGCCTCGCCTTCGAGGCACGACAGATGCACGTGTGCCGTGATCCCCGTCGCGAAGCGGAGCTCGGCGAAGAGGACGTCCGGCGTGGCGCGACCGAGATACGACTCCGCTCGGGCGACAGCCTCGATCGGCTCGTCCGCGAGCAGGTCGAGCACGAGTGACACGGCGTCTGCGCCCGGCCCCCACAGGAGATCGATCGTCGGGTCGTCCCGGTCGACGTAATGGTGGGAGTGCAGGTAGAAGATCTCGCCCAACACGCCGCGCTCGACGAGTGAGTGGAGCCTCCGAGCGGCGGGGCGCTGGACGCCCGCCGAGATGCGACCAGACCCTGCGGCTCCGCCTCGACGCGAGGTCGACGAGCCCGTCTGCATTGGCCGACGTGAAGGCCAGCGGGCCGTGGATGAAGATGTGCTTGTCCGCCTCGAGCGCAGCCCGCGCTCGATCGTGCGCAGCGAGCTGCGTGGCGGCGAAGACCACGACGTCGAGCCGCTCGTCGTCGAGCAGGTCGTCGAACTCCGACGTGCGACGGGGCAGCGACTCATCCGGCGTCCGCGGCCGCACGTTGGCCTCGTCGCAGATCCAGCGAAGATCGGCCTGGGGCAGCTCCTCGAAGGTGCGTGCAAGCGCAGCCGCGCCCGCCGACGACCCCACGACCGCGACGCCGACGGGAGTCCTCATCGGCCCACCCGACTCGCCAGCGTCAACCCCAGCATGGCAACCGAGGCCACGGTGGCCAGGGCGAACGCGACCGCAACACGCATCAACGGCTCCCCCGGGAGGCCGGCGTACAGCGCCAGAAACGCGGCGGCGGACACGACCCACCCTGCCGCCGCGACCCGGCCGCGATCCAGCGCCAGGAGCGCCTGCGAGAACGTGGCGGTCGCCATGTAGCAGCCGACGCCCACGCCGAGCAGCGCCAGCTCCAGCCGCCCGACGACGTAGTCGGGCCCGTAGACGAGCTGCATCGCCTCCGGACCGAGCACCGCCGCACCCGCCACGATCACGGCCGTGCAGGCGGCGAGGCCCCTCGACGCCTGCACGATCGCGCGTCGAAACAGCACGGTCTCGTCAGCAGCGTGCAGGCTCGTGAGGTTGGAGAGGAGCGAGGCCGCAAGTCCCTGGAAGACGAAGACAGGCACGCGGACGAGCATCGTCGCGGCGAAGACGACGCCGGCGACCTTGCTCGCGTCCGGGCCGCCGCCGAGCATGACGAGCAACGGTCCGCCGTTGACGAGCACCTGGTCTGCGGCTGCGATCACCGTCGCCGGAACCGCGAACGCAACGGCCGTGCGCGAGCGGAAGCGCTGGCCTTCGCCCGCCGCGAGCACCTTGCCCAGAAGGCGCCGTCCCGCGACGAGCGGCACCACGAGCCCGCCGACGGCCGCCGCTGCAGCCGCCGCCGCCGCAAGATCCTGCGAGGCGATGAACACGAGCGGTGCGGCAACCGCGAGGCGCACACCACCATCGGCGATCAGGAGCAACGCGTAGCCCGCGAAACCAGCCTGCACCGCCGCAGACGCCGCGCAGCACGTACGCGGCTCCGTACACGACTGTGCCGACGACGAGCGCCGCGACGAACAGCGGATCGCCGAGGAAGAGGCGGTCGCGCAGGACGTCCCACGCAACCGCGCCGGCCACGAGCACGAGGGCGGAGAGGCCGATGTACATCAGCGTCACGGCACGGAGCACCGTCCGCACCTCCTCGCCGCGAGCGAGCCGGTCGGCGAACGCGCGCGAGGTCGTCTGCTCGAGCGGACGGAACAGCACGACCACCGCGAGGAAGAGCGCCGCCCACAGCACGGCGACCAGCCCGTAGCCCTCCGGGCCCAGCGACCGCGCCGCCAGCACGTGGTACGCGTAGGCGAGGACGCCCGAGGCGACGGTCGCGCCGGAGAGCAACCAGGCGCCGTCGAGCGTGCGCGGTTGCTCGCGCCTGCGCGCGCCCGCCAGCGCCGGAGCTGTCGCGAGCTCGCTCATCTCGACGGCCACGCAGGCGTCGACACACGGGTTCCTCTTGCGCCAGTCACGGTCGCTTCATCATCCGCCCGCGCCCCGAGTACGAGGAATCCCCTTCCGAACAGGATTTGCGGGCGGGTCGTTCCAGGCTCCAACCCCCCGAACGGATAGCTGCCCCGCCCCCCGGACGGTATTCCCGCTCTGGCCTGGAATGCGGCTCTGACCGCTCCTAGGCTCATCTCTCAGGCAGGGGAATTTTCGAGCTGGGGAGAGCTGTGGGCGTGATTGCATTCGACCAGGTGAGACAGCCGTCGCGACATCGCGACGGAAGGGCACTGCCTCAACTGCTGTTCGTCATTCCGGCGTACAACGAAGAGGCGAACATCCCGACGCTGCTCACCGACCTGCGGCAGACGCTCGGGCTGCTCGGAGCAGGGAGCCGGATCTTCATCGTCGACGACGGCTCGGCCGATGCGACGGCAGACCTCGTCCGGGCCTACGACGGGCCGCTTGCCGGTCGAGCTCGTCCAGCTCGAGGAGAACTCGGGGCCGGGCGCGGCCTTCCGAACCGGATTCTCGACGGCGCTCGCCGCGGCCGCCGACGACGGGCTCGTCGTGACGCTCGAGGCGGACACGACGAGCGACCTGGACGCGTTGCCGGAGATGATCGCGGCGATCCACAGCGGCGCCGACGTCGTGCTCGCCGACTGGGCGATGGTGAACGTGAGCGCGCACCGCCGCGCGCTGAGCGCCGCCGCCGGCTGGGTCGTGCGGCGCGCCCTCGGGCTCGAGGCCAAGACGGTCTCCTCCTTCTTCCGCGTCTACCGAGCGTCGACCCTGCGGGACGCGTCGAGCCGGTACGGCGAGCAGTTGATCCGCGAGACGGGCTTCGCCTGCAAGGCCGAGCTGCTCGCGAAGCTCTCGGCGATGGGAGCCACGATCGCGGAGGTGACGGTCGCGCTGGACTGGAGCAGGCGCGTCGGGCAAGAGCAAGATGCCCGTGCTGCGCACGATGCTCGCCTACTGGCGCATGCTCTTCCGGGAGCGCGCAGAGCCGCAGGAGGCGCTGGGGTCGTGACTCCACGCGTCGGGATCGTCGGCGGCGGCATCCTCGGGATGACCGCCGCCTATCGCCTTGCCCAGGCCGGCGTCGCCGTGTCGCTGTACGAGCGCGCGCCCGATCTCGGCGGCCTCGTCGGCTCGTTCGACTTCGACGGCACGCCGGTCGACCGCTTCTACCACGTCGTCCTGCCGAGCGACCACCGGGTCGTCGGGCTCGCGGAGGAGCTCGGGCTCGGTGACCGCTGGCGCTACCGGCCGACGAAGGTCGGGTTCTACGGCGACGGCCGGGTCTTCTCGATGACCTCGCCGAAGGAGTTCCTCACCTTCCCGCTGCTCCGCCCGCTCGACCGTGCGCGGCTCGGCGCGTTCGTCGCGCGCTGCCAGCTGACGAAGAGCCACGACGAGCTGGACGACACGCCGCTGCTCGACTGGCTGCGACGCACGAGCGGCAGCCGCGTCGTCGAGAAGCTGTGGAAGCCGCTGCTCGACTCCAAGTTCGACGGCCGCTTCGAAGACCTGCCCGCCACGTACATCTGGGCGCGCACGCGCCGGATGGGCTCGACCCGGGACAAGGGCGGCCGCGAGGTGATGGGCTGGCTCGACGGTGGCTACCAGACGATCATCGACGAGCTGGAGCGCCGCATCGTCGCACTGGGCGGCGAGGTGCACGCGGGCGCCACGGTCGAGCAGATCGCCGGCGACGGCGGTCGCGCGACCGGCATCGTCGTCGGCGGCCGCACCCGCCCGTTCGACCACGTTCTCTGCACGCTTGCGCCGCCGATGGCGCGCCGGCTGCTGGCGCCCGAGCTCGCCCAGCGGGCGCCGGCCGATCATTGCCGCTACCTCGGGGTCGTCTGCCTGCTGCTCCGGACGACCCGGAGCGTCAGTCCGTACTACCACCTGAACATCACCGACCGGCGCGTCCCGCTGACGACCGTCGTCGAGACGACGCACGTCGTCGATCCGGAGCGCGTGGGCGGTCATCTCCTCTACGTCTCGAAGTACGTCGACCCGTCGCACCCCGACCAGGAGCGGCCGGTCGAGGAGCTCGAGCGGGAGTACCTCGGGCACCTGCGCACGATCTTCCCGGGCCTGCGCGACGAGGAGATCGTCTCGTCGGTGGTTCAGCGTGCGCGCGTGACCGAGCCGGTCCACCTCGTCGGCGGCGCCAAGCGCCTGCCGGACATGTTCCCGCTGCCCGGCCTCTCGATGGCCTCGACGGCGCACGTCTATCCCGAGATCGTCAGCGGCCAGGCGGTGATGGGCGTGACGGAACGCGTCGTACCCGGGATTCTCGAACGGCTGCCGGCGGCGCAGAGGGCGGCTGCATGAGCGCCGTGGCGCCGCAGTCACACGCGGCGCCGGATGCTGTTGGCGCCGTCCTGGCTCGGGTAGCGCCGGTGACCGTCGCTCTCGTCGGGGTTGCAGGATTCGTGGGGCTGCTCGCGGCTCTCACCTGGGGCACCTGGGGCGACCTCGACAGCGACACCGGCTACGAGACGTTGCGGGCAGCACGGGTCGCCGACGGCGAGCTGCCGTACCGCGACTTCATCTACTTCTACGGCCCGCTCGCGCCGGCGCTCGTCGGACTGGCGTCCTTCCTGGGCGGCGGCGGGATCGGGTCGACGCTGGCCGTGGGGGTGGTCGTGACCGCCGCCATCCTCACGGCGACCTACCTGCTCGGCGCGCATCCTCGCGGGCCTCACCGGCGCGGTCCTCGCGACCGCGATCACGGCCGCAGTCGCGTTCACGCCGGACAACTACACGTATCTGCTTCCACACACGAACGCGGCCACGCTCGGCACCGCGTTCGTGCTCGCGATCCTGCTCTCGCTCTGGAGCTTTGCGCTCGAGCGGGCATGAGCGATGGCTCGTGCTCGCCGGCCTCGGGCTCGGCCTCGTCACGCTGACGAAGCCGGAGCCGATCCTCGGCGCTGCGCTCGCGCTCGGCGCCTGGTTCCTCGTGACCCGCCGCGATGGTGGGCTGCGCCGTCGGCTGGCGCTGGTAGCGGCACCTGCGATCGTCGTCTCGACGGTGGTGTACGCGCCGCTCCTCCTGCTCGTCGGCCCGAATCGGCTCGTGTTCGAGAATCTCTACCCACTCGACTTCCTCGACGCGGCCGGAAGCTTCGAGTTGCGTGGTCGCATGCCGTTCACGCTCGAGAGCTTCGTCGACCTCGGCGCGAAGCTCGCGCTCTACGCGGTCGGCGCGGCGGTGCTGCTGCTCCTCGGCAACGCCGTCGCACGAGGCGGCCGCCTCCGCATCGTCGCGGTTGCGGTGCTCGCCGTCGGCGCCGCGGTTGCCGTGGCAGGCGCACTCGTCAACCCGGAGGCGCTCCGGCACGGTCTCGAGTTCGCCTACGGCTGGATTCCGGCGGGCGCGATCGCCGTACTGCTCGTGCTGCTTCGACGGACGCCCGCCGGATCGACGCCCGCCGCCCAGCTCCATGTCGCCCTCGTCGCGGCCCTCGCCGGTGTCGCCGCGACGATCTATCCCGGCTTCTTCCCGCACGCACCGTTCGAGCAGATGGCGGTCTACTACATGCCGCTCGGCGGCGCTCTTCGTCGTGTCGCTGCACCTGGTCGTCCTGCCGCGCACAACCGCCGCCGTCGCGGTCGGCGCGGGCTGGCTGGCGTTTCTCGCGCTCGCCGGCGCCGGCCTCGCCCTCAAGGACGCCCGCGCGGACTCCGTTGCCGTCGAGGGGCGCGGAGGCACGCTGGCCGAGGTGCCCGAGCCCGCACGGCTCTACCAGGACGCGCTCGGCTGGATCGAACGCTCGACCGCTCCCGGCGAGCCGATCTTCGTCGCGCCGATGATGACCGGGCTGTACGCGCTGTCCGCCCGGCCCAGCCCGCTCGAAGAGATCTCGATGCTGCCGGGTGCTCTGCCGACTCCGGCGGACGAGCGGCGCGCAATCGCCGTGCTCGAGGCCGCCCAGGTGCGGCTGATCCTGACGGACGACCGGCCGTGGCCCGGCTACGGCCACGGCGCGTTCGGAGAGACGTTCGACCGCGAGCTCTCGCGGTGGATCGAAACCACGTACGAGCGGGTCGCGACGCTAACTGCGGCGGCGCACAAAACATTCGAGGGCGACCAGGCGGCACGGAACGTCTCCGTGTGGTTGAGGAGGGACAGATGAGAAGGATCGGTGTCACCGGAGCGGCGGGCTTCATCGGCTCCAATCTCTGCGAGCGGCTGCTCGCCGACGGGTTCGAGGTCGTCGGCGTCGACGACCTCTCCTACGGGTCCGTCGCGAACGTCGCGGCGTTCATGGACAACCCGTCGTTCACGTTCGAGGTGCTCGACTGCACCCGCGAGCGTCGCTTGCGCGCGGCGTTCGACGGCTGCGACGCGATCGCGCACCTGGCGGCGAAGAAGATCCCGCGCTTCGGCGGGACCCTCTCGACGCTCGAGGTCAACGTCGGCGGCGTGCACGCGGCCTGTGAGGTCGCGCTCGCGCTCGATGCCGACCTCGTCATCACCTCGACCTCCGACGTCTACGGCAATGCGACGCCACCGTTCGCGGAGGACGACGAGCTGGTGATCGGCCCGCCCACGACGAAGCGCTGGGCGTACGCGGTCTCGAAGATGTACGACGAGCACGTCGCCCTCGCGATGGCGGACGAGAAGGACCTCCGTGTGACGATCCTGCGGCTCTTCAACGTCTACGGCCCGAAGAACCACCTCAGCTGGTGGGGCGGCCCGGTCGTGACCTTCCTCGAGTCGATCCTCGACGGCGAGCCGATGGAGATCCACGGCGACGGCCAACAGACGAGGACGTTCACGTACGTCGACGACACCGTGGACGGCATCGTTCGCGCGCTCGAGCGGCCGGAGTCGCGCGGCGAGGTGATCAACCTCGGCGGCGTCGAGACGCTCACGATTCTCGAGCTGGGGCAACGCTGTCAGGAGTCGCTTGGCCTTGCGCCCACACCGCTGCGGGCGAACTTCGTCTCCTACGAGAGCCTGCCCGGGCAAGTACCAGGACGTCCGGCACCGCGTGCCCGACACGACGAAGGCCGAGCGCCTGCTCGAGTTCAAGACGACGGTCTCGTTCGCCGAGGGGCTCGAGCGCACCGCCGCGTGGCACCGCGCGTGCCGCGAGGTCGGCACCGCCGCCGAAGGCTGAGCTCACGCTCCGGCGGATCCGGCGGCAACCCCGCCGGATCCGCTGGCCCAGACGCGCGCGCTTCCCGGGTCAGTGCGCGGCCGAGACCGCGACTGCGCCGGCTTCGGACGCATAGACCGCGTCCTCGATCGCAGCGGCCGCTCGGCTGCCCGCGCGCCCGTCCCAGAACGGCGGCACGACGTTCTTGCGCGGAGCCGCCAGGCGGGCCGGGATCTCCGCGATTCGCCTCGGGTCGAGCCCGAGCACCACGTTGGTGCCGTGAGTGACGGTCACGGGACGCTCCGTGTTCGCACGCAGCGTGAAGCAGGGGATGCCGAGCGCAGTCGTCTCTTCCTGCACGCCACCGGAATCGGTCACGACGGCAGCCGCACCGGTCTGGAGCGAAAGGAACGTGCTGTAGCCGAGCGGCGCCACCAGCTGCACCCGCTCCGGCAGCACGCCGGCCGTCTCGAGCCGGGCGCGCGTGCGCGGGTGCACAGGAAAGAGCACCGGGATCTGCTCCGCCAGCCGCTCGAGCGCAAGCAGGGTCTCGACGATCAAGGTCGGGTCGTCGACGAGCGCCGGCCGGTGCAAGGTCACGAGCACGTACTCGCGCTGGGCGAGCCCGAAGTCGCGCCAGGCCGCGAGCTCGCGAGCCTTGTCGACGTTCGCGAGCAGCGTGTCGATCATCGTGTTGCCGACGAAGACCACGCCGTTCCCGCTGATCCCTTCCGCCTCGAGGTTGGCGTGCGCCTCCTCGGAGTGCGTGAGTAGGAGCGACGAAAGGTGATCGGTCAGGCGGCGGTTGTGCTCCTCGGGCATTGTCCGGTCGAAGCTGCGCAGGCCCGCCTCGAGGTGACACACGGGGACGCCGAGCTTCACCGCGGCCAGCGCCCCGGCGAGCGTCGAGTTGACGTCTCCCGGAACCACGACGAAGTCCGGCTCCCATTCGAGGAAGACCCGCTCGAGCTCGGCCAGAGCACGACCCGTCTGCGCGCCGTGCAGGCCGGAGCCGACGGCGAGCTGCTCGTGCGGCTCGGGCAACGGGAGCTCGGCGAAGAAGACGTCGTTGACGTCCCGGTCGTAGTGCTGTCCCGTGTGCACCAGCCGCTGCTCGACCGCGCCGCGCGACTCGAGCTCGGCGTAGACGGGAGCAACCTTCATGTAGTTGGGTCGGGCACCGACGACGTGCACGACGAGCCTTCGCTTTCGCATGGTTCAAGCGTAAGAAGAGGCCGGCGGAACTTCGACCCTCGATCGGTTAGGCGCAACCCTGAACTTCCGGAGGTTGATCGGTTGACCGCTCAAGCGCGATAACTGGTGAGTCCCGCGGACGCAGTTCCGCTGGGCATCCACACGTCGTGACCAAACGCGCTCGGACATCCGTGACCTCATTTCGGCAACGCCTTCGGCGCATGCGTCGAACGGCCCTGCTCCTGGGTGCTCTGGTCACAGCCTTGGCGCTCCTCGTGGGTGCCCGGGCCGCAGTCCAGCTCGCCGCCGCGCCGAGCGACGAAGGCGCGTGGAGCGCGCCGGTGTCATGGCCGCTCGTGGCGGTGCACCTCTCGCTGACGCCGACGGGGCAGGTGCTCGCGATCGACGGTTTCGACGACGCGACCAACTCCGAGCGCCTGTGGGATCCGCAGACCGGGATCTTCACCGCCGTCCCGTACGGGCGGAACCTCTTCTGCTCCGGGCACATCCAACTGCCCGACGGGCGCACGCTGATCGTCGGCGGCCACGTCGGTGCCTACGACGGCCTGCAGGACACGACGTTGTTCGATTCGACCACCCGCACGTACGTGCGCGGCGCCGACATGTCCGTTCCGCGCTGGTACCCGACCGCGACGCAGCTTCCTGACGGACGGGTGCTCACCTTCGCCGGCGACAGCATCGTGCAGGACCGGCCCGGCCAGCTGCCCCCGTTCTCGGATGCGTCGGTGAACTCGCTCCCGTCGACATACGACCCGCGCACGAACACGTGGACCGACCACCCGGGGGCGAGGCTGACGACGCCGCTCTACCCGTACATGTTCGTGCTTTCCGACGGGCGGGTGCTCGACGTCGGCCCGGACACGACGACCCGGGCGCTGAACACGTCCAGCTGGACGTGGTCGGTGGTCGGCGAGAGCCCCTTCGACGGGCACAGCGCCGTCATGTACCGCCCGAACAAGATCATGAAGTCGGGCGCGTGGGCGGATCCCGACTTCAGGCTCGGCTCGGCCTTCAACTCGCACGGGCGCACCGCCGTCATCGATATGAACGCCGCGACGCCGGCCTGGCGCGAAACGGCGTCGATGAGCAACGCTCGCTCCTACCACAACCTCACGCTCCTGCCCGACGGCACCGTCCTCGCGAGCGGCGGCGGGACGCGCTCGGACGGCGTGGACATCGCGAGGTCGGTGCTCCCAGCAGAGATCTGGAATCCGGACACGGAGACCTGGACGACGGCGGCATCGCTGCAGAACGGGCGCCTGTACCACTCGACGGCGCTCCTGCTTCCGGACGGGCGAGTGCTGATGGCAGGAGGCGGCCAGCTGCCCGGCTCGAGTGCCGTCAACCAGCGAAACGCCGAGATCTACTCGCCCCCGTACCTCTTCAAGGGCCCGCGCCCGACGATCGGGTCGTCTCCGTCGACGATGACGTACGGCACGAGCTTCAACGTCTCGACGCCTGATGCAGCACGCATCGCAAAGGTGTCGCTGATCCGCTCGCCGTCGGTGACGCATGCGATCGACATGAACCAACGCTTCCAGTTCCTCCCCTTCACCGCGGGCGCCGGGAGCCTCACGGTGCAGGCGCCGGCAAACGCGAACCTCGCGCCCCCCGGCGACTACCTCCTCTTCCTGGTGGACACCGACGGCGTTCCGTCGGTCGGTCGTTTCGTCCGCGGAGCTGCTCCCCCCGACACGACGCCACCGTCGGTGTCGGTCACCGCACCCACGGGCGGCTCGACGGTCTCGAACACGATTCCCGTCACGGCGACCGCCGCGGACGACGACTCCGTCGCGGGCGTGCGATTCGAGCTGGACGGGGCAAGCCTCGGCGCCGAGGACACCTCCGCGCCGTACTCGGTCTCCTGGGACACGCGGACAGCGACGAACGGCTCGCACACGCTGACCGCTGTCGCGCGCGACATTGCCGGCAACGCCACGACGTCCGCGCCCGTCGCGGTCACCGTCGGCAACACCGGTCCGCCTCCCGGTCTCGTGGCCGCATACGGGTTCGAGGAGGCTGCGGGTTCGGCTGTCACCGACCTCTCGGGCTCCGGCAACGGTGGCACGATCAGCGGCGCCACCCGGACTGCGGCGGGCCGCTACGGCTCGGCGCTCAGCTTCGACGGCGCGAACGACTGGGTGACCGTCGCCGACTCGAGCTCACTCGACCTGACGACCGGAATGACGCGTCGAGGCCTGGGTACGGCCAACCGCCCTCGGCAACACCTGGCGCACGGTCGTGTTCAAGGAGACACCGTCGTACTACGCGTACGGCCTCTACGCGAGCACCGGCACCGGCGTGCCGAGCGGCAATGGCCTCGTCGGCGCGTTCGACGCCGACGTGCGCGCAACCGCACCGCTCGCCGCCAACGTCTGGACGCATCTGGCGACGACCTACGACGGGAACATGATTCGCATCTACGTCAACGGCGTGCAGTCGGCGCAGCTTCTCGCGGTCGGCGCGCTGACGACGTCGACAGGCGCGCTACGGCTCGGCGGCAACAGCATCTGGCCCGAATGGTTCGCCGGTTCGATCGACGAGGTGCGCGCCTACAACCGCGCCCTCAGCGCGGCTGAGATCCAGGCGGACATGGCCAGCAGCGTCGGCGACCCCGACACACAACCTCCCGGCGCACCCGGCGCGCTCACCGCCACGGGCTCGCTGAGCTCGGTCGCGCTCGGTTGGGGCGCCGCCACGGACGACGTCGGTGTGGCTCGCTACAACGTCCACCGCTCGACAACCCCGTCCTTCACGCCTTCGACGGCGAACCGCATCGCCCAGCCGACCGGCACGAGCTACAACGACTCCGGCCTCGCGGCGGGCACGTACTACTACAAGGTGACCGCGGAGGACGCGGCCGGCAACGTCGGCCCGACCTCGAACGAGGCGTCCGCGCCCGTCACCGGGGACGTGTCGGCACCGACCGCTCCCGGGACGCTCGCTGCGACGCCCGGAAGCGGCAGCGCGAGCCTCACCTGGGCGGCGGCGACCGACAACGTCGGCGTCGCCCGGTACAACGTGCACCGCTCGACGTCGGCCGGCTTCGTCCCGTCGGCAGCCAACCTGATTGCGCCAGCCGACCGGCACGAGCCACACCGACACGGGCCTCGCGGCCGGCACCTACTACTACCGCGTCACCGCCGAGGACGCCGCCGGCAACGTCGGCGCCGCGTCGAACCAGGCGAGCGCCACTATTTCGACCGCTCCGCCCGTCGGGCTCGTGGCTGCCTACAGCTTCGACCAGGGCTCCGGGGCGACCCTGACGGACCACTCGGGAAGTGGCAACCACGGGACGATCAGCGGCGCTGCGTGGACCGGAGCGGGAAGATTCGGAGGCGCTCTCAGCTTCGACGGCGTCAACGACTGGGTGACGATCGCCGACGCGGCCAGCCTCGACCTGACGAGCGGCATGACGCTCGAGGCGTGGATCCGCCCCACCGCGCTCGGCAACAACTGGCGGACGGTGCTCCTGAAGGAGCAGCCCGGCAACTACGCCTACGCGCTCTACGCCAGCACCGGCACGGGGCGCCCGAGCGTGAACGCGATCACCGGCGGCGTCGACCGCGATCTGCGCGCGACCTCGTCGCCGGCGCTGAACACGTGGACGCACCTCGCCGGCACGTACAACGGCTCGACGCTGACCATCTACCTGAACGGCGTCGCGGCGGGAACCGTGGCAGCGACGGGGAACATCGTCACCACGACGGGCGCGCTGCGGCTGGGCGGCACCGCAGTCTGGCCGGAGTGGTTCACCGGTCAGATCGACGAAGTGCGTGTCTACAACCGCGCGCTCAGCGCCGCCGAGATCCAGAGCGACATGAACGCGAGCGTCGGCAATCCGGACAGCCAGGCTCCCACCGTCCCGGGATCGCCGGCCGTGAGCGCCGGGCTCGACTCCGTCAACCTCAGCTGGACGGCCTCGACCGACAACGTCGGCGTCACGCGCTACAACGTCCATCGCTCGACGACGGCCGGCTTCGCGCCGAGTGCCGCGAACCGCGTCGCCCAGCCGACGGGCACGAGTCACGTCGACGCCGCACTCGCGCCTGCGACCTACTACTACAAGGTCACCGCGGAAGATGCGGCCGGCAACGTCAGCGCGGCAACGGCCGACGCGCCCGCAGTCGTGACGGGTGACGTGTCGGCGCCGTCGGCGCCGGCGATCCCTGACGGCGCGCGGGGTCGCTCAGCTCGGTCGCCCTCAACTGGTCCGCATCCTCCGACAACGTCGCGGTCGTCCGCTACAACGTCCACCGGGCGACGACCGCCGGTTTCACGCCGTCGATCGCGAACCGGATCGCCCAGCCGAGCGGTACGAGCCATTCGGATCTCGGCCTCGCTGCCGGCACGTACTTCTACCGCGTCACGGCCGAGGACGCGGCGGGCAACGTCTCCCTTGCCTCCACCGAAGCCTCCGCCGCGGTCACCGGCGACGTCTCGCCGCCGACCGCTCCCGGCGCGCTCAACGCAACGGGCGGCACGAGTGGAACGAGCCTCTCGTGGACTGCCGCGACCGACAACGTCGCCGTAGCGCGCTACAACGTGCACCGCTCGACCACGGCGGGCTTCACGCCTAGCACCGCGAACCGGATCGCACAGCCCACGGGCACGACCTACCCGGACGCGCCGCTTGCGACGGGCACCTACTACTACCGGGTCACGGCCGAGGACGCCGCCGGCAACGTCGGGCCGGCCTCGAGCTGAGGCCTCCGCGGTCGTGACCGGGGACATCACCGCTCCGTCGGTGCCGTCGGGGCTGACTGCGACGGGCGGCAGCGGCAGCGTCACGCTCGCCTGGACCGCCTCGACGGACAACGTCGGCGTGGCCAACTACAACGTCCACCGCTCGACGACGTCGGGCTTCACGCCGAGCGTCGCGAACCGGATCGCCCAGCCGCCCGGCACGAGCTACGTTGACAACGGGCTCGCGCCGGGCACCTACCACTACCGGTGGTCGCGGCCGACGCTGCGGGCAACCTCAGCGCGCCCTCGACTCAGGCGAGCGCGACGATCTCGCTCAACCCGCCCGGACTCGTCGCGGCCTACGCGTTCGACGAGACGAGCGGCAGCTCCGTCGGAGACTCCGCGGGCGCGAACACCGGAGCCGATCTCGGGCGCGACGCGCGACGCTGGCGGTCGGTTCGGCGGTGCGCTCTCCTTCGACGGCTCGAACGACTGGGTCACCGTTCCCGACGCCGCTGCGCTCGACCTGACGAGCGGGATGACGCTGGAGGCCTGGGTGCGGCCGACGGCTCTCGGCAGCGCGCTGGCGCACGGTCGTCTTCAAGGAGCAGCCGAGCTACTACGCCTACGCGCTCTACGCCAGCACGGACACGATCCGGCCGAGCGCCAACGGCGTCATCGCCGGCGCCGACCGCGATCTGCGAGGTGGCGCCTCCCTGCCGCTGAACACCTGGTCGCACCTCGCCGCGACCTACGACGGCTCGACGCTGCGGCTGTTCGTCGACGGCGTGCTCGTCGGCACCCAGGCTGCGACCGGCTCGCTCGTCGACGTCGACCGGCGCCGCTTCGCATCGGCGGCAACGCGGTCTGGGGCGAGTACTTCCAGGGCCTGATCGACGAGGTGCGCGTCTACAACCGCGCGCTGACGCAGACCGAGATCCAGACCGACATGAGCCGCAGCATCGGCACGCCGGACACGACCGCGCCCTCGGCGCCGGGCACGCTCGCGGCGTCCGGCGGCCTGGCGACGGCGACGCTCTCGTGGGGTGCCGCGACGGACGACGTCGGCGTGAGCCGATACAACGTCCACCGCTCGACGACCCCCGGCTTCACACCCGCTGCGGCGAACCGCATCGCGCAGCCGACCGCCACGGGCTACAGCGACACCGGGCTCGCAGCCGGGACCTACTACTACCGGGTGATCGCCGAGGACGCCGCGGGCAATGTCGGCCCGGCCTCGAACGAGGCCTCGGCGACGGTGACGGCCGACACGTCCGCCCCGACGACTCCGACCGGTCTGGCCGCGACACCCGGCGCCGGTCAGGCGGCGCTCTCCTGGAACGCCTCGACCGACAACGTCGGTGTCGCGCGCTACGACGTGCACCGCTCGACGACGTCCGGCTTCGTGCCGAGCGTCGCGAACCGGATCGCGCAGCCGACGGGGACGAGTCACTCCGACACGGGTCTCGCGCCCGGGCACGTACCACTACCGGGTGATCGCCGTCGACGCCGCGGGCAATGCCTCGGCGGCCTCGACCCAGGCGAGCGCGACGGTCTCGGCCGCGCCGCCGGTCGGGCTCGTGGCCGCCTACGGCTTCGACGAGAACAGCGGGACGACTGCGGGCGACAGCGCCGGTGCGAACGTCGGCAGCGTCGTCGGGCGCGTCGTGGGCCATCGGCAAGTTCGGCAACGGCCTCTCGTTCGACGGCGTGAACGACTGGGTCACCGTCGCCGACGCCGCGGCGCTCGACCTCACGGCGGGATGACGCTCGAGGCGTGGGTCCTGCCGACCGCGCTCGGGACGGCGTGGCGCACCGTCGTGCTCAAGGAGCAGCCCGGCAACTACACCTACGCGCTCTACGCGAGCACGGGCTCGAGTCGACCGAGCGGAAACGCCGTCACCGGCGGCGCCGACCACGATCTTCGAGGGCCCGCATCGCTGGGGCTCGGAGGCCTGGACGCACCTCACGACGACCTACGACGGCGCCAACCTGCGCCTCTACGTCGACGGCATCCTCGTCGGGACGCAGGCGGCAAGCGGATCGATCTCCGTCTCGAGCGGCGTCCTCCGCATCGGCGGCACAAGCGTCTGGCCGAACGAGTTCTTCCAGGGCCGCATCGACGAGGTGCGGGTCTACAACCGGGCCCTGACACAGGCCCAGATCCAGGCCGACATGGCCACGCCGGCCGCGGCAGACACGCGGAACCCATCGGTCACGGCGGTGACTCCCGCGAACCTCGCCGCCAACGTCGTCATCGACGCGAAGCCACGGGCGACGTTCAGCGAGGCGATGGATGCCTCGTCGATCACGACGAGCACGTTCGAGCTCCGCGACGGCGGCGGGAACGCTCGTGCCCGCGAGCGATCTCGTTCGACCCGCTTTCGGCCCAGGCGACGCTCACGCCGACGAGCGCGCTCGTGTACGGCACGACGCTACACCGCCCGGCTCAAGAGCGGCGTCGACGGCGTGAAGGATCTCTCCGGCCGTTCGCTCGCGACCGATCACGTGTGGACGTTCAGCGTCGAGCCCGCGCCGCCGCCGATCGCAGTCCTCACCTCGGCGGCCAACCCCTACACGACCTATCTCGGCGAGATCCTGCGGGCGGAAGGCTTCAGCTTCGCCTCCCTCTCCGCGTCGCTCATGTCCCCCGCCGTGCTCGCGTACTACGACGTGATCCTGCTCGGCGAGATGCCGCTGAGCGCCGCGCAGGTGACGATGCTCTCGGACTGGGTCAACGCAGGCGGCAACCTGATCGCGATGCGTCCCGACAAGCAGCTGGCGGGGCTCCTCGGCCTCACCGACGCGGCCTCGACGCTCGCGAACGGGTACGTCCGCGTCGAGCACCGCGACCGCTGCGGGCGCCGGCATCGTCGCGCGAGACGATCCAGTACCACGGCACCGCCGACCGCTACACGCTGAACGGCGCTCTGAGCATCGCCACGCTGTACTCCAACGCGTCGACGGCGACGCCTGAACCCGGCCGTCACGCACGCGTCCGGTCGGGACGAGCGGGGGTCAGGCGGCGGCGTTCGCCTACGATCTGGCCCGCTCGGTCGTCCTGACACGGCAGGGCAATCCTGCGTGGGTCGGCCAGGATCGCGACGGTGACTTCCCGATCCGTCCCAACGATCTCTTCTTCGGAGCCCGGATCGGCGACGTTCAGCCCGACTGGGTCAACACCGGCAAGCTCGCCATTCCACAGGCCGACGAGCAGCAGCGTCTGCTCGCGAACCTGATCGTGACGATGTCCAGCGATCGCAAGCCGCTGCCGCGCTTCTGGTACCTGCCGCGAGGCGAGAAGGCCGCCATCGTCATGACCGGCGACGACCACGCGCTCGGCGGCACTGCAGGTCGCTTCGAGCAGTACAAGACGGCGAGCCCACCGGGCTGCTCGGTCGTGCTCTGGGAGTGCGTGCGCGCCACGTCGTACGTGTACCCAACGTCGCCTCTGACCAACGTGCAGGCCGGCGAGCTACGCCGCCGAAGGCTTCGAGGTCTCGTTGCACGCGACGCCAACCGGTGGACTCGGTTGCGCCAACTGGACGCCGGCGTCGATCGAGTCGACCATCGCGAGTCAGATGACCTCGTTCGCGATCAAGTACACGAGCCTTCCTGCGCCGGTCACCCACCGACTGCACTGCGTCGCGTGGAGCGACTGGGCCACGCTTCCGAAGACCGAGCTCGCCCACGGGATGCGGCTGCGACACGAACTACTACCACCACCCGGCCAGCTGGATCGGCGCGATCCCCGGGTTCATGACCGGCTCCGGCATGGTGATGCGCTTCGCGGACACCGATGGCAGCCTGATCGACGTCTATCAGGCGCACACGCACATGACCGACGAGGCCGGTCAGGCCTACCCGGCCACGGCGGATGCATTGCTCGACAAGGCGCTGGGGCCGGAGGGCTACTACGGCGTCTTCACCGTGAACATGCACACGGACAACGTCGCCTCGCCAGGTTCGGACGCGATCGTCGCTTCCGCCCAGGCACGAGGCGTACCGATCGTGTCGGCGAAGCAGATGCTCGAGTGGGTCGACGGACGAAACAACTCCGCCTTCCGCTCCCTTTCCTGGAGCGCGAACACGCTCAACTTCACCGTTTCCGTCGGGATCGGGGCAGGCGGTTTGCAGGTGCTGCTGCCGACCCAGTCGTCCGCTGGGACGCTGAGTGCCGTAACGCGGAGCGGTAGCCCCGTCGCCTTTACGACGCAGACGATCAAGGGCATCTCGTACGCCACCTTCACCGGCACCGCCGGTGTGTACGGCGCGCAGTACGGACCCTAGGACGCGAGCGTCGCGAGACGTCGCGGTCGGCCGCGAGCTAAAAATCGATCCGGTCGGCGGCCTGGGCGTAGACAGCCACGAGCTCCTCGGCTGCACGATCCCATGTGAGCTCGTCGCGCCTCTCGAGTGTCGCGCGCCGGAGCCGCCGGCGAAGCTCAGGGTCCGCGCTCAGTTCACGCACGTGCGCGGTAAGAGTCTCGATGTCTCCTGCGGAGTGAACGAGCCCCGTGCGCAGGTGCTCGACGCGCGCACCCGTCGCATCCGAGACGACGAGGACGCAGCCGGACGCCTGCGCCTCGTACGTGACGAGCGCGCTTCCCTCCTCGATCGACGGGAAGACGAACACGTCGCTCTGACGCATCAGTAGTCCGGGATCGTCGACGAAGCCCCTCACCTCGACGCTCGGATGCTCGAGCCACTTCGCTACCACCTCCCGGTAGCCGGGCACGAAGTTCCCGCAGATCACGAATCTGCCGGTTTCTGCCGCACCCGAGTCGATCCAGGCCTGAAGCGCATAGTGCAAACCTTTACGCGGCTCGCACGAGCCTACGAAGAGGGCATTCAGGCCGCCGGAAGGCGCCGCGCTTCGGTTCGGCGACTGGAGCACTGAAGCGCGACTCATCGAACCCGTACCGATGCAGGGCCAGCTTCTCCGGCGGAACGCCGCGTTCGACGAAGGTTCGTCGGACGAACTCCGAGGGCGTCAGCAGAACGTCCGCAAGCTCGTACTCGAGCTCCTCGCGCTCGAGTGCTCCCGCGTCGAACGTGTGCGAGTGTCGGGCAACGGGAGAGAGTCCCAGCCTCTCCTGCTCACGGGTCACGGCTTCGAACGCAAAGGCCGTGTGCGTGTTCGGAACCTCGCGGAGGCAGGGGATTCCAAGCGCGCGCGCAGCCGTGAACGTCTGGACCGATGCCTTGGGCCACGCGTGAACGAGATCGACGTGCCCCTCGAGGGCAGTGAGGGCCCGTGCGACGCGACGATCGTGAAGTCGGTAGGCACGCTCGACTCCAATCGTCCTATGGGGCACGCGCCTGCCGCACAGCGTGAAGGTCTGCACGACCGTCGCGTCTCCTTCGAGCTCTCGCTCGAGGCTCGTACAGAAGAGAGTGACGTCGACACCTTGGCGCATCACGCTCTCGACCTGCTGCAGGGCAGTCGTTCCGATCCCGGCTTTGCCTACCGAGTGCGGGAAGCTGTAGAGAACTCGCACGGATCGCCGGTCAGATCGGCGGCGCAGCGATGGGTGTCGGCACAGCAGTCGGGACGACTGGGGCGTTAGCGAGCACGGCGTCGAACACAGTCGCAAGCTCGCGCGTCAAGTGCGGGTACGCGAAGCGGCCGACGACATCCGCCTCGGGCCTGCGAGGCGGCTCGTTTGCCTGGACGCGCCCAAGCTCGCCGTGGATCGCCTCCGCCATCGCTCCGACGTCAGACGGTCGCGTCAGCAACACGCTGCCTGCTTCCGTGAGAACGTCGCGTGCGTCTCCGTCTGGGACGGCTGCCAGGATCGGATTGCGGGAGGCGAGATACTCCCAGGTCTTGCCGGGAACGATCGTCGTTCGTGCCCCCGGGGGCAGGTCGTGCATCGGCAGGAAGAGAAGGTCGGCCGATCGCTGCAGCGCAACCGTCTCGGGGTGGTCGAGATACCCGTGGAGTTGGACGACCGGCGACCGACTGGCGATCTCTTTGTCGCTCTCCGAGAGGACGCCCGCCAGATGCACCTGAATCGTCGTCGCGAGCGCCGGCTCTCTGGCGATCAGGCGATCGATCGCTTCCAGCAGAAACACGTGCGACCGGGTGTAGATGTCGACGCCAGGCACTGCGCCTCCGACCAGCCGTCGTACAGACGCTCGGTTGCGCATCTGCCGCCCGAGCTCGGTGTGGAGATAGCCGGTATGGACGATCCGGAACACGCCGTTCCGCCGAGCCGGAGGATCACCCTCGAAGTCGCGCGGATCGAAACCGTTCGAGATCGAGTAGACCGGGATCTTCTCGAGCTCCGGAAATGCGTCACGCACTCGCGCCGCAGCCTCAGGCGTGTTCATCACGATCGCGCTGGCAGTGGCGAGCGCCGAGCGCATCCTTGTCAGCTCCCGCCGCCGATGGAACGCGGTCGGATAGATCATCATCTCGTCCAACGCCCATGGGTCGAGCAGATCGGCCACCCAGGGCTTTCCCGACGCGAGCGACAACCAAGCACCCGGTTCGGCGCTGTCATAGGGCTGCATCTGCACATAGATAAGGTCGGTCGTCGCGGCCGGAGCAGCGCCGCTTGCTTTCGCACCATTCCACCACCAGCGCGTCCACTCTTCCGGACGGCGCAGCCAGCGGTTGGCGGAGGCGATGCGTCCGGTCGCCGGCATTGGTTCTGGCCCCGGCACGCGGTGCACCTCCACCTCCCGCGGGATGTCGTCCCCCAGAGTCTCGTCAGCCGGCATCCAACGGCTCCTCGCCCGGCCTGGACCGGTCAGGACGACCGGTTCGTAGCCATACTCCGGCAGGAGCCGAGTAAATCGCGTCGAGCGCTGCACGCTGCCGCCCCCGACAGGCGGGAAGTGGTACGCAAAGAAGAGGATTCGTCTCACCGGCTCCTGCTTCCCCCGGTCGGGCGCTCCTGCGTCTCGGGATCCCGCATCGGCTCATCATAAGAACCGTCCCGGCGAACCTCACTCTCCTTTCGTGCAGTCTTCCCTCGCGCGTCTTGGCCAGGCAGCAGATCGCTGCTACAACCGGAGAGATGGGTGTTTCGATCACCGCGCGGACGCGAACCTGGGCGGCCACGAGCGACACTGTTCGGCGTTGGCGCGAGGCGCGTTACAGGCGCTTTCTCGAGCTCTGCTCGGTGCAGGCCCGGAGAACGGATCCTCGACGTCGGTGCCGGGTCGGGCGCTGCGCTCGAGCGGTTCAACGAGACGAACGAGATCGTCGCGCTCGACCTGAACCCACTCGACAGCGACTGGCTCCGCTCGGACAACGTCACCGTGACGGTGGGCGACGCGACGCAGCTGCCTTTCGCCGACGGCGAGTTCCCGCTCGTGTTCTCGAGCTCTGTGATCGAGCACATCCCGAAGGAGCTGCAACCGAAGTTCGCGAGTGAGATCAGGCGCGTCGGGCAGCGGTACTTCGTCCAGACGCCGAACCGGCTCTTCCCGATCGAGCCGCACTACCAGTTTCCGTTCTTCCACTTCCTGCCGGAGCGAGCTCAACGTGCGCTCAACAGGCGCTTCACGCTGGGCTGGCAGCAGAAAGGAAGCTGGGAGGACATCACCCTCCTGTCGGCGCGCGACCTGCGGCGTCTCTTCCCGGACGGCGAGATCCATCGCGAGCGACTCTTCGGCCTGACGAAGAGCCTGATGGTCGTCCGCCGGCAGAGCTGACGACGGTGTCCTCCGCAGTGCAGACCCGCCGGGCAAAGGAACGGGCCGTCGTCGTCGGCTGTCCCGTCGACGCGGTCACGATGCAGGAGGCCGTCGCGCGCGTCGAAGACGCGATCGCGCGTCGCGAGACCTGTCAACACGTGGCGATCAACGCCGCGAAGATCGTCAAGTTCCAGCGGGATCCCGCGCTTCGCGAGGCGATCCTCGGCTGCGAGCTGATCACGGCCGACGGGCAGGCGGTCGTCTGGGCGAGCCGGATCCTGCGTCAGCGTCTGCCCGAACGCGTGGCTGGAATCGACCTGATGCAGTCACTCCTCGAAGCTGCCGCGCGTCGGAACCATCGTGTCTTCCTGCTGGGAGCGCGGCCGGAGGTTCTCGCTGCGGCGGAGGCGGCAATGCTGAACCGGCTGCCGGAACTGAATGTCGTGGGTCGCCATCACGGGTACTTCAAGGCCGACGACGAGGAGGCGGTCGTCGACGCGATAGTGAACGCGGCGCCTGACCTCCTGTTCGTCGCCTTGGAGACGCCGGCCAAGGAGCTCTTCCTGGCGCGGCACAGAGAGCGCATCGCAGCGCCGTTCATCATGGGCGTCGGCGGCACCTTCGACGTCATGGCAGGCGTGAAACGGCGCGCTCCCGCGATCTTGCAAAGGGTCGGCCTCGAGTGGCTCTACCGGCTCGCGCAGGACCCGCGCAGGCTCGCCGGCCGCTACGTCGTCGGGAACTCGAAGTTCATCTGGCTCGTCGCGCGCGAGCTGACGCGAGGCCCGAAACCGGCCGACGACTGAACCCTGAGTCCGAGAGCCGTCACGGGCGAGCTCGGAGCTTCCGACCCTCCAACCAGCCTTGCAGCTGGGCGGCAAATCGAAGGTACGGCAGCGCAAGGTAGTTGAGCATGAAGGCGGGAATCTCGTCCCGCCACGTCGGGTCGATCCCGTTGGCGCGCAGGCGCCGCCGGTCGAGTCCGATCGGACTGCCGTTTCGGAGCCTGGCGCGCATTGGCGATACGAAGGGAATGAGACACCTAATCTTGAGCGCAACGGGCCGCGTTCCCGCTCGTGTCGCTCGAACTGCATACCAGCGGTTCATGGTCCACAGCATGCGCAGAAGCGGCTTCGCCTGGTCGCGGGTTGGATGCCACGCGATTGCGTCGCCCGCGTAGACGAGCTTTCCCCCGCCGGCGATGATTCGCTCGGCCATATCGAAGTCTCCGTGCTCGGGCAATGTGTCGTCGAAGCCTCCGAGACGCTCGAAAAGACCGCGGTGGATCCAAAAATTCGCCGTCTCGGCGTTTCCCCACCGCACCTGCTTCTCCGAGTCTTTGGTGCACTCCATATCGATCAACGTCCACACTGAGTGGCGCACGGGGAGGATGAAGCGGACTTGCCCAGCGGCTGCGTCCGCATGCTCGAGAGCCGCGAGTCCCGCGTCGAGCCAAGCGGGCTCAGGTCTGCAGTCCGAGTCGACAAACGCGAGCACTGGGGCGCGAGCCATCGCCGCTGCCAGATTGCGGGCGCCGTAGGAGCCGAGCGGCGGTCCGTGCGACACGCGGATCCATCCGTCTCCCGTCTCGAGACCATCGGCGCAACCATCGGTCGAGCCGTCGTCGGCGATGATGATCTCGAAGCTTTCGCGTGGAAGCGTCTGCTTGCGGAGCGCCTCTATGAGCGCTCGGAGGTAGTCGGCGCGGTTCCGCACCGGGGCGATGACCGAGACGAGTGGCGTGGCTGCTGGGAGGGCGGTCGGTTCGTCCGTCGCTGAGAGCGCTGAAGTGGCCATCAACCCGACACTATGGAGCGCTGGTGTGCTTCACAACAGCCTAAGAGCCAGACTCGACTAACCGAACAGCTAGCTGTGTCGATCGGCCCGTCGAGCTAGCGTGGGCGGCGCTTCCAGGGTTGGGGCGCTTTCCCGGTGTTGCCGGTCGCAATCAGGTCGCCGAAGGTCGACCTGACGGCAGGAGGGGTCTCGAAGTGGTTACCGACGATGCGCGAGCGCCCGTCGATCCTCGTTCCGAGCATCAACGAGAACGGCGCTTTCCCGTCAGAGCCGCAGTCGCCACTCCCGGCATAGCAGCGGCTTGCACCGAAGACGTTGTTCTCGAGCACGAGACTCGCCGGCTGGCGCTCGGCACCACAGCACATCCCGATCAGGATGTCGAAGTAGCCGCAACTCGAGAACACGGAGTCCCGCACGGTCAGCCCCTGGACACCGGTCGCGAAGATGCACTCGAGATGCTGCGTGCTGTTGGTTGGGACATTGCCGTGGAACTTCACGTTGTCGAACATGACGCGGTAGCTGGTCGGCCAGGCTCCGAGCATCACGATCGGCTCACCCGGCACACCACCGAGCCGGCTGTTGGCGATCAGCAGGTTGCGCGCGTTCTCGACATACGACGACGCTGCAGTCACCCCGCTGATCCTGACACCGAGGATCGGGTTGGACTTGTCCGGATCGTCGACGTCGAGACCCCGCGTGACACGGATCGGGCCGACGATCCGGGCGTAGTCCGCGCGTACGTCGAGGCCCCCGGCGATGACGATCTTCTGACCCGGGGCGACCCGAACCAGAACAGGCCTTGTCGATCCCTTGTCGCCCGACAGGATCTGGGACGGGTACGTCCCGCCGGCCGCGACCACCGTATCCCCCGGCCGCGCTCGGTCGTACGCGGTGTCGAAGCTGTCGCACGGACGAACCAGCGAGCACGCGCGTCCATGGCCGTTCGACGACACGTGCCATGTTGCCGCGGCTGCGGACTCGATTCCCGCCAGGACGCCGACCGTCAGCAACGAGAGAACCAGCCGGTGCGCGTTCCGCTCGAGCCGCCGCCGCATCGACCGCATGCTAGTCGCACCACCGGCCAGCCGTGAGAGCGGCTGGCCGGTGGAGATCGACGTTCCGCTCGACTACTTCCAGGCTGCCGGGGCGGCGCCGGTGTTTCCGTGGGCGGTTAGTTGCTGGAAGCTGCCGGTGAAGGCGGGTGGCGTCTCGAAGTGGTTGTTGACGATCCGCGACTGGCCGCTGACCGGACGGGAGAGCATCATCGAGTACGGCGCGTCGCCGTTGGAGGGACAGCCACCCGCACCGGCATAGCACTTGCTGCGGCCGAAATGGTTGTTCTCGAACACGAACGAGCTCGGCTCGCGCGTCGCACCACAACACATCCCCGAGAGCAACCCGAAGTAGCCGCAGTTCTGGAAACGGCTGTTCCGGATCGTCAACCCCTGGATCCCGGTCGAGAAAATGCACTCCAGGTGCTGATCGGCACTCGTCGGCCCGTTGTCGTGCAGATACACGTTGTCAAGCGTCAACCTGTGCGTCTCCGGGGCACCACCGATCTGAATCAGGATCTGACCCAGATTCGGGCCAAGCTCCGAATCCTTCAACGTCAAATCGTGCGCGTTCTCGATAAAGGACGCCTTCGCCTTCACCCCGCTGACAAGCACACCCAGAATCGGATTCGACTGGTTGCCATCATCGATATCGAGCCGGTTGAGCGTGATCGGCCCAAACACCTGCACGTAATCGCCGGTGACATCCAGATCCCCGTTCAGAACAACGCTCTGACCCGGCGCCACCCGCACCACAACCGGCGACGACGAGCCCTTGTCACCCGAAAGCGCCTGCCCCGAATACGAGCCCCCGACAATGTTCACGACATCACCCGGGCTCGCACGATCAAACGCAGCATCGAAACTGCCACACGCAGACGCATCAGCATAGGCAGCAGCACTCGCCTGCCGCACACAACTCCCACCACTCGTATCCACCCACAGATTCGCATTCCCCGACGCCGGCGGCACAGGCGGCGGCGACGACGAACACGCCGACGTCGACCCCGTCAACAACGCCCGCCCCGAACGATTCCCCGCCCCATCAAACGCATCCACCGCCAACCCATAACTCGACCCACACACCAAACCCGAGAAGGTGTAGTTGGTTGCCGTCGCCGAACCGACCACCGCGCCTTCGCGGTACGCGCCGTAGCCGGAGACCCCGACATTGTCGGTCGAAGCGCCCCACGACACGGCGATCGAGTTGGCCGTGGTCGAGGTGATCGACAGGTTCGACGGAGCGCTCGGCGCCTGGGTGTCGGCCGCACTGCACGCGGCGGTCGACGACGCGACGGATGGCCGCGTGGAGCGGTTACCGGCGGCGTCGTATGCATCGACTGCGAGCGTGTAGCTCGTTCCGCAGGCGAGGCCCGTGAAGGTGTACGTCGTTCCGGCATCGCTCGCGACGAGCGTGCCGGCGCGGTAGCGGCTGTAGCCGGCAACGCCGGTGTTGTCGGTGGAGGGATTCCAGGAGAGTGCGACACTCGTCTGAGTCCGGGCGCCGACACTGAGGCCGCTGGGCGCGGTGGGCGCAGCGGTATCGGCAGGCGCGCCACCACCCGACGGTGTGCCGACGGGAGTGTTCATGTCCGTCTGGAGCTCGGCGGCCCCGAGCGATCGGTTGTAGACGCGCACCTCGTCGATCTGACCCGCGAACCACTCGCGCCAGATCGAGTTCCCGCCGATTCGGAGCTGTCCCGTCGAGGCGGGAATCCCGCTACCGACGGCGAGCGAGCTCGCGAGCGTGGCGTTCACGTAGAGACGAAGGGTCGCCCCGTCGTAGGTCGCTGCGAGGTGCGTCCAGGCGTTGAGCGGCAGCGGCGCTGCCCAACGCGTTTCGCTCGCCGCTGATGTCGACCTGACCCACCGGCCGGCTCGTGTTCTCACTCGAATAGAGGCTGTAGACCATGCCCCCGCTCTTTTCCTTGAAGAGCACAGTGCGCCAGCTTGGGACCGGCAGCGCTGGGCTTGACCCATGCTTCCAGAGTCATGCCGTTGCTCAGGTCGAGCGCGGCCGAGTCGGCGATCGCGACCGAGTCGTTGTTGCCGTCGAACGTCAGCGCTCCGCCGAACTTCCCGGCGCCGGTCCACGTGGCCCCGGAGATCGTGCCGGTGTTGCCCCTGCCCGACGTGTCGGCGAGCACCGAGCCGGCGCCCGCGTCGAACGAGTAGGCGGCGACGATCCCGGACGGCGTCGTGCAGACGCTCGTCGCGGCACTCACCGACGCCTTGGGCGATCGATTCCCGGCAGCGTCATGCGCGTCCACGGCGAGCGTGTGGCTCGAGCCACAGGTGAGGCCCGTGAAGGTGTAGCTGGTTTCCGTGCCGCTCGAAACGAGCGTGCCGCCGCGATAGCGGCCGTAGCCGGCCACGCCGACGTTGTCGTTCGACCCCGTCCAGGCGAGCGTGATGCTCGTCGCGGTCTGGCCGGTCACTCGAAGACCCGTCGGGACTGTCGGCGGCTGCGTGTCGGCAGACGTTCCGCTGCCGACCGGCGTGTTCATGTCCGCCTGAAGGTCGCTGGCGCCGAGGGCGCGATTGTAGACCCGCACGTCGTCGATCTGGCCCGCGAACCATTCGCGCCAGATCGAGTTGCCACCGATCTGCAGCGGTCCGGCCGAGGCGGGGATGTCGTCGCCCACCGAGAGCGAGCTGGCGAGTGTCCCGTTGACGTAGAGGCGCAGGATCGAGCCGTCGTAGGTTGCCGCAAGGTGTGTCCACGCGTTGAGCGCCAACGGGGCACCGAGCGCGTTCCGCTCGCCATCGATGTCGACCTGGGCGACGGGCCGGTTGGTGTTCTCACTGGCGTAGAGGCTGTAGACCATGCCCCCACTCTTCTCCTTGAACAGCACCGTGCGCCAGCTTGGGCCGGCAGCATTGGGCTTCACCCACGCCTCGAGCGTCAGCCGCTGCTCAGGTCGAGCTCAGCCGAGTCGGCGATCGTCACCACGTCGTTGACCCCGTCGAACGTCAGGGCCTTGCCGAACTTGCCGGAGCTGGCCCAGCTGGCGCCCGAGATCGCGCCGGTGTTGCCGTTCCCGGAGGCGTCGGAAACGGACGTGCCGGTGCCTTCGTCGAACGAGTAGGCGGCAACGAGCCCGTTCGACGGAGCGCCGGGGGCAACGGAGGCACCCCCGCCGACGGCTCCGATGATCAGGAGCGACAGGGCCCAGAGTCTGAGCGCGGACCGATGACGTTTGAGTGTGAAACGCATAAGGTAAATCCCCTTCTTTGGCTAGCCCGACAGCTGTTTCAAGCCAGGCATCTATGTTTTGTAAGTCTGGGGGCGGCGGGCATCGTACCGGATCGATCTGGGCTGTCAATGAGACGAGTACAACGAGCCACTCGCGAATGTCGATCGCAGACCGTCAAAGCTCTAGGCGCCTGACCTGGGCGTACCCGGCACGGTTGCGGACCTGTGAATCCCCCGTCGTCTGGCTCGCATACGGAGGGGTAAGCTGCCCCGAGCGCGGCGGTTGATGACGCACGGCACGCCTGCGGAAAATCCGCATCGGGGCATGCTAGACATCGCGGCGGCTGACCGCTCGGACATCCGTACGCGCCGAACCTTGCTTGCAAGGAGCCGGTGAGAGTCAGCGGCGTTCATCTCCAGGCTCCTGGGGCGGCGCCGGTGTTTCCGTGCGCGGTCAGTTGCTGGAAACTGCCGGTCACCGCGGGTGGCGTCTCGAAGTAGTTGCCGACGATCCGCGACTGGCCACTGACCGGCCGGGAGAGCATCAGCGAGTACGGCGCGTCCCCGTTGGACGGGCAACCACCCGCGCCGCGCATAGCACTTGCTCGGCCGAAATGGTTGTTCTCGAACACAAACGAGCTCGGCTCGCGCGTCGCACCACAACACATCCCCGAGAGCAACCCGAAGTAGCCGCAGTTCTGGAAACGGCTGTTCCGGATCGTCAACCCCTGAATCCCGGTCGAGAAGATGCACTCCAGGTGCTGATCGGCCGCTGTCGGCCCGTTGTCGTGCAGATACACGTTGTCAAGCGTCAACCTGTGCGTCTCCGGGGCACCACCGATCTGAATCAGGATCTGACCCAGATTCGGGCCAAGCTCCGAATCCTTGATCGTCAAATCGTGCGCGTTCTCGATAAAGGACGCCTTCGCCTTCACCCCACTCACAAGCACACCCAGAATCGGATTCGACTGGTTGCCATCATCGATATCGAGCCGGTTGACCGTGATCGGCCCAAACACCTGCACGTAATCGCCGGTGACATCCAGATCCCCGTTCACGAACAACGCTCTGACCCGGCGCCACCCGCACCACAACCGGCGACGACGAGCCCTTGTCACCCGAAAGCGCCTGCCCCGAATACGACCCCCCGACAACGTTCACGACATCACCCGGGCTCGCACGATCAAACGCAGCATCGAAACTGCCACACGCAGACGCATCAGCATAGGCAGCAGCACTCGCCTGCCGCACACAACTCCCACCACTCGTATCCACCCACAGATTCGCATTCCCCGACGCCGGCGGCGCAGGCGGCGGCGACGACGAACACGCCGACGTCGACCCCGTCAACAACGCCCGCCCCGAACGATTCCCCGCCCCATCAAACGCATCCACCGCCAACCCATAACTCGACCCACACACCAAACCCGAGAAGGTCGCGGCCGTTGTCGTCACGGACAGCTGCAAGGTGCCCGCGCGATACGCGCCGTAGCCGGCCACGCCGACGTTATCCGTGGACGCTGTCCAGGACACGGAGATCGAGGTCTGCGAGCGGGAGGTCTCGGTCAGCGAGCCGGGTACGGACGGGGGCGTGGTGTCGGCGCCCGCCGCGCAGGCACGCGTGGATGCACTCACCGCTACCTTGGTGGAGCGGTTCCCAGCTCCGTCGGAGGCGTCGACTGCCAGGGAGTACGTCGTTCCGCAGGCGAGGCCCGGAACCGTCGAGGTCAGCAGTGCCGTCGATGCGACGAGCGAGCCGTTGCGATACACGCCGTAACCGGAGACCCCGACGTTGTCGGTCGACGGGCTCCACGCGATCGTGATGCTCGTCTGCGAGGACGTGGAGGAGAAGAGCCCGGATGGCGTGGACGGAGGCTGCCCGTCGCCGCCGCCGCCACCACCTGCGCAGGCCGAGGTCGAGGCGACGACGGTCGTCGGCTGCGACCGGTTCTGTGCAACGTCGAAGGCGTCGATCGAGAACGTGTACGACGTTCCGCAGGCGAGGCCCGCGAGGTCGATCCGGGGCGCGGCGACCGTGTCGACGAGCACGCCGCTTCGATAGACGCCGTAACCCGCCACGTTCTGATCGGCGGGCGACGCCGCCCAGCGGAGCGTGAAGCTCGTCGGAGAGACTGCCTCGACGACGACGGCGCCAGGGGCGCTCGGGGGCGTCGTATCGGCTGACGTCGTTCTCGTTCCCGCACCCCGGGCGCTCCTGACCAGCGAGAGGTATGACGGAAGGCTCGGCTGCGCGGCCGAACGCACGTTGACCGTGAGATCGAGCGTGGGATCCGCCGCCGCAGTTGCGACCGCACGGGCCCAGGCCGCGCGATCGAGCCTGCTCGACGAGGGTCGAGCGATCGCGACGATATGCGTCTTCGTCTTGACTCCGCGGAGGAACCTGAGCTGCGACAGCTTCGAGATCCTCAGGACGACGAAGTCCGCGACGTCGCGCCGGGCGAGCGCGACCGCATTCTTTGGAGAACGTGCCACGCAGGGTGCAACTGCGCGACAGCCCACGACGCTCCGCCCGGCAGAGCCCGACAAGCATCGGTGTCGCCGCGCTGCGGGGCACAGCCACCGCCAGCCCGGCGCGCCGGGCAAGGCTGACAAGGCGCTGCCTCTGACCGGGCTTCACGCGCGCAGGATCGATGACAACCGTGTTGAGCCCTTGGCGACGGAACCGCACGAGGTCGGCCACCGAGATGTTCTGGTGACTCTCCAGCTCGATGCCCCAGACGTCGGATTCGCTGGTTGCAGCGGCGCCGGAGCAGACGAGTCCGAGTACTGCCCCAACGGCGATTGCGGCGACACGGACCCGTCGAGTGTGCGTGCAAACGGGTGCGGCTCCCAATGCATGCTCCTAGAAGGTTGGTGACGAGTCCACCTATCGGGTTCCACGGCAACCCCGCGTATCACTCGAATGGGTGAGGACCGAGTTGTGCGAGTGGCCGAACCGTCGCGGATCGCAGCACCGGCCCGTGATACGTTCGTGGCGTGGCGACCGTCGACGTAGTTGTCGTCTCGTTCAACAGTCGGCTGGCCCTGCGCGCGTGTGTCGAGCCGCTTGCCCACGCCGACGAGGTCAATGTGATCGTCGTCGACAACGCTTCCAGCGACCGCACGCTCGATGTGGTGTCGGATCTACGGGTGAATGCGATTCCTCTCACGTACAACGCCGGCTTCGCCCACGGTTGCAACGTCGGGACGAAGGCCGGCGACGCTCCCTACGTCCTGCTCCTGAACCCCGATTCGACCGTCGAGCCGCCGTCGCTGCAGGCGCTCGTGACCCACCTCGAGTCGAATCCCACGGTGGGCGCGGTCGCACCTCAGTTGGTCGATCCGGACGGCGTCGTTCACCACTCGCTGAGACGGTTTCCGCGGCTCCGTTCGACCTATGCGCAAGCGCTGTTGCTCCAGCGCATCTTCCCGCGGGCGCTTTGGGCCGACGAAGTGATCCGCCGCAAGGAGGAGTACGAGCAGCCCGGCGCTCACGAGTGGGTTTCCGGAGCGTGCATCCTCGTTCGACGAAGCGTGCTGGAGCAACTGAAGGGCCTCGACGAGGGGTTCTTCCTCTACTGCGAGGACACGGATCTCTGCCTGAGGATCTGGAAGGCCGGATACGAAGTCCATTTCCGTCCCGAGGCAAAGGTCGTGCACGAGGGCGGGGGATCGGCGGATCGGTCGACGCTGCTGCACGTAGCGGCTGCCAGTCGGGTGCGATACGCACGAAAACACCGCGCTCGCGTCGCGGCATTCCTCGAACGCGTCGGCATCGGTCTCGGCGCTTTCACGCACATGCTCGTCGGTCGGGGTACGGGCGTCCGGGCCGGCCATGCGCGTGCGCTTCGCCGTGTTGCGCTGGGAGCGGGAGCGCCCGGCAACGCCTGGCCAGACGGCTAGGCGGCGGCTCGAGAACCAGCACAGGTTCTGGCCGAACGGGCGTCGTGATCTCGCCCACATGCCGATACCGTCCGAGAGGAGATGTGCGGTATTTGCGGTGTGATCCAGGTCGGCGGCGAGCCTCGCGAGGTGGTCGAGGCCCCGGTTCTCGATCGCATGACCGACGCGATGACGCATCGCGGGCCAAACGACCGGGGCGTCTACACCGCCCCGGGTATCGCGCTCGGCATGCGAAGGCTCAGCATCGTCGACGTCGCGGGAGGACACCAGCCGTTCTCGAATGAGAACGGGCGGGTCTGGGCGATTCAGAACGGCGAGCTCTACACCCACGACCAGATCCGGCAGCGAGTTGACCTCCCGGGGGCACACGCTTCGGACGCGTTCCGACACCGAGGTGATCCCGCATCTCTACGAGGACTTCGGCCCACGGTTCGTCGACCGCCTGCGCGGCAAGTTCGGCATCGCAGTGTGGGACGGGGAGCGGCGGCGAGCGGTCGTCGCCCGCGACCGCCTCGGAGTGAAGCCGATCTACTACGCCGAGGCCGGCGACCTGATCATCTTTGCCTCGGAGCTCAAGAGCGTGCTCGCAAGCGGCCTCGTGGACACGGCCCTGGACTACGAGGCGATCGAGTCCTACCTCACGCTCGGCTTCTTCCCAGGCCCTCGTACGCCGCTCGCAGGCGTCTCGAAGCTGCCGGCCGGACATCTGTTGATCGCCGACGCGTCGGGGGCTCGTCTCGAGCAGTACTGGACGTATCCGCAGGCGACGCGCGAGGCGCCGCGGCTCCGGGACGAGGAGTACCAGGAACAGCTGCTCGCCGGGCTCGAGGAATCGGTGCAGCTCCGCCTGATGAGCGACGTTCCGCTCGGAGCGATGTTGAGCGGCGGGCTCGATTCGAGCGTGATCGTGGCGCTGATGGCACGCAACATGCGCGACCCGGTGAAGACGTTCTCGGTCGGCTTCGCCGAAGCGGGTACCGGAAGCGAGCTCGCGGACGCACGACACGTGGCGGCGGCGTTCGGAGCGGACCACCACGAGCTCGAGCTCTCGCTCGACGATCCGGCGATCGACATCCTGGAGCTCGTCTGGCATCTCGACGAGCCGCTCGGCGACCTCTCCTCGCTCGGCTTCCTGGCACTGTCGGAACTGGCGGCGAAACACGTGACCGTGGCCCTTTCCGGGCAGGGCGCGGACGAGCTCCTCGGCGGCTACCGGAAGCACCGGGCGGCCTCGCTGGCGGCAAGTGGAATCGCGTGCCAGGCCCGCTGCGGACCGCAGCGCTGTCGCTTGCCGCCGCGCGGCCCGAAGCGATTCGAGCGTCCCGCGCGCGCACGCTCGGCGCGGCCGATCCCGTCGGCGCGTCTGCTCGCGATGAGCGGGCGCATGGATGAGGACGTCCGCAGCGAACTGGTTCGCGGTCCGCTGGCCGAGCTCGACGGCCGTGCCGCTCACCGAGCGATTGCTGCACACGCGAACGGCCTCGAGGACGATCCACTGCCGGCGACGCTGTTCCTGGACGGACAGCTCGGCCTCGTCGACGACATGCTCCAGTACTTCGATCGCGCGTCGATGGCGCACTCGCTCGAGGTGCGCGTTCCGTTCCTCGACCACGAGCTCGTCGAGTTCTGCGCGACGGTTCCGTCAGACCTCAAGGTTCGCCGCCTGACGACCAAGTATCTGCTACGGCAGGTCGCCCGCGACCTCGTGCCACCCCGCGTGCTCGAGAAGAAGAAGGTGGGCTTCTTCAGCCACGCGCTCGAGGGGTGGTTCAGCGCACAGACGGGGGGCCTCGTCGGCCACTACCTCCTCGACCCCGAGCCGAAGTATGCGGAGTTCCTCGATCGCGCCTGGGTCGAGCGCATGGTGACCGCCCAGGCGGACGGCACGGATCGACGCCACGGTCGCCTGCTGCTCGCGATTCTCATGCTCGAGGTCTGGCTGTCGACCTACCTCCCGCGCGCTCTCCCCACTCCGAGCAGCGACCGGATCACCGTCGCAGCGTGAGACCGGAGCTTTCATACGCCGTCATCACGCCGGCCCGCGACGAGGCCGAGAACCTGCCCCGCCTCTGTGCGAGCCTCGCGGAGCAGACGATCAGGCCTCTGACGTGGTTCGTGATCGACAACGGCTCGACCGACGCGACGCGGCAGGTCGCAGAGGAGATCGCGCAGACGCATGACTGGGCGACCGTTCTCTCGATGGAAGCCGACGATTCGCCGACGCGCGCGGAGCCGACCGTGCGGGCATTCCAGCTGGGCCTAGCCGAGCTCGGATCTGCCGCAGACGTCATCGTCAAGCTCGACGCGGACGTCTCGTTCGCACCCGACTACTTCGAGCGCCTGCTGACCGCGTTTGCGACGAACCCCATGCTCGGCATGGCGAGCGGGACGTGCTACGAACGACAAGCTGGTGACTGGCGCCAGAGACACGTCACCGCCGGCCACGTCTGGGGTGCCTCGCGAGCCTACCGCCGCCCTTGTCTGGAAGACGTTCAGCCGCTCGAGGCCGGACTTGCCTGGGACGGCATCGACGAGCTCCGTGCGGCCGTGAAGGGCTGGCGGGCCACGACCCTCGTCGAGCTGCCGTTCTACCACCACCGGCCGGAGGCGGCGCGCGAGAGCTCCCGTTGGCGCGCGTGGGCAGCGACGGGCGCCATGTCGTACTACATGGGCTACCGCTTCAGCTACCTCGTCTTGCGCTCGCTGCACCATGCGCGGCGGGACGTTGCGGCAGTCGTTTCGATCTGGGGCTATGCGGCGAGCGCGCTGCGCAGGCAGCCGCGCTATCCGGACGCCGCCGTGCGCGACTACCTGCGGCGGAAGCAGTCGATCCGGAATCTCCCGACTCGCATCGGCGAAGCGTTCGGCCGCAGCGCGTAACGGGCTCACACTCGCCAGCCGACGCGGTATCCGAGCTCGCGGCTCCACGGATGCTAGCTCGATCCGACGGCGAGATTCTGCCTCCTCGGCGAGGGCAACCGCGCCGATGGCGATCAGCATGAAGAAGAGCAGCGTGACCTGGATGAAGGCGAAAGCGTCGAAGAAGAACATCCCGACTGCGAAAGCAGCCGTGGATGGCAGTGACCGCCGTCATGAGCCAGCCTCGCGATGATCGGTCCGCCCGTGCGGCTCGGGCGAAGCGGCTGATACACCAGCACACGAGCCAGAGCCAGGCGACGACTCCCAGCAGGCCGGTCTCGAGGAGCGTCCCGAGCCACTGGTCGTCCAGGATCTGGCCGTCGATCCCGGCCGCAGCCAACGATCCGAGTTCCGTAACCACCGCCGAAGAGTGGATTCTGCGACCAGGAATCGAGGGCCGGCCCGACGTCGGCGAGCCGCCCCTGCCCGCTGTACCCGGCGTTTGCCTGTTGCTGCGCGAGGAGCCCACCCGTGGGGAAGAACGACTGCTTGAGCGTGATCAAGGTTCCCGGCAGCGCGAAGTGAACCAGGGCCAACCCGGGAATGAGGGCGGGCAGAAGGCGCTTGACCTCGCGCGGTCGCAGCAGGACGAAGACGAGCCCGACGACGACGAGCATGATCACGCTGGTGCGTGACATCGTCGCGAGCGATCCCGCGAACAGCAGGCCTGCAGCCAGCCACCAGCGCCGCTGCCCGGACCGCTGGACCAGATAGATCGAGATCGGGAACAGCAGGACGAGAGCCGCGCTGAGCGCGATCGGATGCTGAGCCGAGCCGAACGCGCGAAACCCCCTCATGTCGAGCGCGGTCTCCGAGCTCGCCTGTTGCTGCAGGATCGGGATGACGGTCGACAGGTGGTCGAACAGATTGAACTGGGTGCGTGATTCGAAGATGGCGCAACGCGGCGACGACTGCGCCCCCGCCGACGATCACCTTGATCAGCGAGTCGACCTGGTCCCGCCCTCTCGTCACGCTCACGATCAGGAAGAAGACGAGCAGGTAGCTCAGGAGGAACGTCAGGTCCTTCCCGACCTCGGCGCCGCCCTGCGTGACTCGGGCGCCGTTCGCGAGGACTGAGGCGACCGTCGCGACGAGGATCAGCAGCAGCGGCGCCTCGAGCCCGCTGCGACGGAGCCGCACACGTGGGTCGGCGAGGAGCGACGCCGACCAGCCGGCGAGGACGAACAGGACGATGACGCGGTAGGGATCGAGCTCGAACGGAAGCGACGCCGGGAAGCGTGTACCGGCGCATCGGCACGAACAGGATCACGAGCGTGATCAGCGTCAGCAGGCTCCGCCAGCTCAGGAGGCTCCGGTGCGCGATCGCGAGCACGACTCCCGCCGCGACCGCGACTGCAACGGCCAGCGGCTGCACGCCCGAGAGCACGGCCAGCGCGAGCAGCGCCAGAGCGCCCGCGATCACGGTGAGCGAGATCGCCGGCCTCGGCTCAGCGGTGCCCGCGACCGCGCTCATGTCCTAGGCCGAACGGCGGTCGGGTAGCGCGGCCGCCGGCAGGATCTCCTCCGTCGGCAGCGGGTGCTTGCGTGGACGGACGTTCTCGAGCACGAATGCCAGGCCACCGACGCCGAGCAGGATGGTCAGGAAGATGACGACCGGAAGCGTCTTGGGCCGCCCCTTGAGCAGCTGAACCTTGACCGGCTGCTGGATCACCTGGAGCACGACACGCTGCTGCTCTCGGGATTCGGCTCCGCTGCTGCTCGCTCTCGAGGTAGGTCAGGAAGGCAGAGACCGCGCGTGTCGCCAGTGCACCGGGCCTCGGCGGGCGTCGTAGCGATCGCCCCGATCGAAAGCAGCGGAAGTGAGGCGGCGCCGTTCACGGTCGTCACGCGGCGATGCTTCGATGACGCCGTTCAACCGTCCGTCCTCGAGCATGATACGGCGCACTGGATCGCTCGTCGCAAGTTGCGCGTAGAGATTCGCCAGAGCAACGAACCGCTCGGGATTGGCGAACCGCGGCGCGTACTCCTGCTCCTCGTCGGTGCTCGCGGGCGGGATCGATTGCTCGAAGACAGCGCGACCCTCGGGGAACTTCGGCTCCGTGATCAGGAGCGTCGAACGGCTGACCCAGAGCTCCTGGTGACGGAACGTGAGCAGTGGCGAGTCGTCGAAGCTCACACGCACCATGGACAGGAATGCGAGCGATGTGGCGAGGACGAACCCGAGGAGCATGAGGAAGCGGAAGCGCCAGAGGACGCGTGCGTACAGTTGAAGGTCCATGGATCCGCTACTGCGTTCCGGAAAGCTGCGCTGGCGCGCTGCGCAGGAATACGACCACGGCTTCCGTACGATTCGAGACGCCGAGCTTCCGGTAGACCCCCGCGAGATGGAACTTCACCGCGTGGATCGTGACGCTGAGCCGCGACGCGATCTGCATGTTCGTCAAACCGTGCGAGGCCATCTCGAGCACCTCGAGCTCACGCGCCGACAGGATGCCTCGCGGATCCGGAACAGGGCCTGAATGGAGGGCTTCCATGCTTGCGAATCGTAATGGAGGCGCCCTTGAGCTGCCTACACGTCGTTGGCCTAGCGTTGACCCACGAGCTAGTCGATCGGCTAGCTGAGATGACGAGCCGAGTCGGTTGCGCTCCTGCTCGAGGAGTCTCTACGCGGGCTCGACGAACCAGCCGCGACGCGCGTTGATGCGACGGACGAACGGGATGCGGAGCAGGACGCGCTTGACCGCTGTCCGCCGCGCGAGCGACCGGTTCCACTTTGCCCAGTAGGCGTCCTTCTCGGACGATTGGACAGCGTAGTACGGCCCGCCAGTATGGAGAACCTTGAGTCCGGCGAGCACGGCTGCCCAGTATCCGGCTGCCTTGATGTCCTCGATGTACGCGCTCTCCTCCTGCCAGAAGATGTGACGGCGGTGCTGACGGAACCCACCGACGCTGCTCGTAGACATCGCGGGAAGTCATCGCGCAGCCACCCCCGGGTGGTCCCTCGAGAAGCTGCGACCCCGTCGATCTCGATCGGCACGTAGAGATGCGGGCGAATCCGGTATCTGTAGTGGGCAGCGATGTCGTGCGGATCGTCCTCGAGATCGGCCGCGAGAAAACCGATATTCGGCAACCGGAGAAAGGCCTCGAGCAATGTCAGATCCCATTCACTCGGGAGCCGCGACGACATCGTCGTCGAGTTCGACGAGATAGTCCGCGCTCGTGGCCTCGAAGGCGACGAGCGTACGCGTTCTGACCGATGTTCTTCGCGATGGTGGATCACGGTGATGCGTGGGTCCGTCAGCGAATCGAGATAGGACTCGGTCGCATCCGTCGAGCCGTTGTTCCAGATCACGATCTCGCTCGTCGCCCAGAGGTCCTCACGAGAACGTCGTCGACGCAACGACGCAGCAAGTGCGCGCGATTGTGCGTGAGCACGACGACCGCGACGTTCGCACCTCCACAGTCAGAACGCCGGTGCGCTCAGGTCGACATGCCTTGCATGGTACGAGCAGAGCGACTGTCCTCGCGACCGTCATTGGAGTAGACGTTCGCCAGTTTCTCCCTAACAAACGGTCGAAGTCGAGGCCCTTCCCACCTCACGGCGGTAGGCTCCGGCGGAGCATGCCGACGCAAGAAGATCCGGCTCCGCACGGGATGCGTTCGCGCGTTCTGCGCGGCCTTGCGTGGAAGGCGGCGTCGGTCGTGCTCCTCCAGGTGTCGCGATCGGTGGTCGCCATCGTCCTGGTCCGGCTCCTGACGCCGCAGGAATGGGGCGTCGCAGCGATGGTTCTGGTCCTGTCCGGGCTCACCGTCCTCTTCACGGACAGCGCCCTCGGAACGGCGCTGATCCAGCGACAAGCGCTCTCCGAGGCAGACCGTTCGACCGTCTTCTGGACGAGCACCGGGGTAGGCGTGATCCTGATGGCGGCCGGGATCGCGTTAGCCGGCCCGATCGCCAGGTTCTACGGGGAGCCCCAGGTCGAATCGCTGTTCGCGGTGCTCTCGGTGAGCTTCCTCGTCAGCTCGATTGCCATGACGCAGACCGCTCTGCTCATTCGCGACCTCGATTTCCGGAGCCTGGAGCTTCGACAGATGGGAGCGACGCTGACGGGCGCGGCGGTTGGAATCTCCGTTGCAATCGGCGGATTCGGCGCGTGGGCGATCGTCTTGCAACAGATCACCGCGGCGCTGGTCGGACTGGTGCTCATCTGGACATTCTCCTCCTGGCGACCGACAGCCACGTTTTCGCCGGCCAGCCTGAAGAGCCTCGGGGGCTTCACCGGCAACGTCTTCTCGCAGAACCTGCTCTATCAGGTCGGACGCAGCCTGGACAAGGTGCTGATCGGCCGTTACCTGGGAGCGGCCTCTCTGGGCGCGTACACGTTGGCCTCGACCGTGATGCTCGCACCGTTCAGCCAGATCGCCGCACCCTTGCAGCAGGTGCTCTTCCCGGCGTTCTCGAGGATGCAGGACAACCGTGTCTGGCTGACCGATGCGTGGATCCGAGTGGCGCGACTCGTCGGAGCGCTCACGATTCCGGCGCTCGTCGGGCTGATCATCGTGGCGCCCGACTTCGTCGACGCCGTTCTCGGAGATCGCTGGAGCAGCGCCACGCCGATCATTCGCATCCTGGCCGGAGTCGGTCTGATCCAGTCCGTACAGACACTGAACGGCGAGATCCTGCTGGCCCTCGGCCGGGCCGGGACGCTGCTCCGATTTACAGCCGTCTGGTTCGTCGTGAGTGTCGGCGCCGTCGTCGGCGCGCTCTCCTTCGGCCTCGGAATCGTCGGCGTGGCGACGTGCTACGCCGTCGCGACAATGGTCGTCGAGCCGTTCAACTCCTGGGTGACCGCGCGTGCTCTGGGCATCTCCGTGTTCCGATTCGCTCGCGCGTTCTCGGGTACGGCACAGGCCGCCGCGCTCATGGGCGCAACGCTGCTGGGCCTGCGATCGCTCGACGCGGTCGCAGGAATGCCGTCGGCGGCCCGTCTGCTGCTGTGTATCGGCGTCGGAGCCTGTGTCTACGTCCCCGCGTGCCTCTGGCGTGCGCCCGAGGTCAAGGCGGAGATTGCTGCGATCCCTCGTCGGCGCAAGCGAGGCGCGGTCGAAGCCGAACCCAAGAGCCCCTAACGCAATGAAACTCCCCGAACGCAATGAAACGCTGAACCGTCGGCGCACGCTGGGCAGCGCGAGGCGGCGTCCTCGGTCGCACCGATATGCCCGCATATCGCCGCTCCCTGCGTTCTTGCCTCGCACCACCCATCACGCCCCGTCGACGAGGCGTCATTACGTTAGGAGCTCTTAGTAGGCGCCGCGCTTGCCGAGCACGACGGGCACGGTCTGGCACAGGATCTTCAGGTCCCACCAGAGCGACCAGTTCGTCACGTAGAGGTAGTCGAGCTTCGTCATCTCCTCGAAGGGGATGTCGTTGCGACCGAGCACCTGCCAGAGGCCGGTGATGCCCGGCGTCATGTCGAGGCGACGCAGCGCCCAGCCGGTGATCTGGTCGGCCTCGTAGACGACGAACGGCCGCGGGCCGACGAGGCTCATGTCGCCGCGGAGGACGTTCCAGAGCTGCGGCAGCTCGTCGATGCTCGTCTTGCGGATGAACGCGCCCACGCGGGTGACGCGCGGATCGACGCCCTTTGATCTTGAACAGCGGCCCGTCCACCTCGTTCATGTGCAGCACCTCGGCGCGGCGTTGCTCCGCGCCCGTGTGCATCGAGCGGAACTTGACGATGCTGAACGTCGAGCCGAGCCGGCCGCGTCGCGGCTGCCGGTAGAGCGCCGGCCCCTTGCTGTCGAGCCTGATCGCGAGGGCGACGGCGGCGAGCAAGGGTGAGAGAACGATCAGCGCGGCTCCGGCGACGCTGATGTCCATCGTCCGCTTCAGGATGCGCGCGCTCCGTCCGAGCCGCATCGGCGGGAGCGTGACGACGGGCATGCCCTCGACGTCGTCGAGCGTCGCGTGCGAGGTGAAGATCTCGAAGTAGCGCGGCACGATCGACACGTGCACGTCCGGGCGCCGCACGTTCCGGACCAGGTCGAGCGTCTCCTCGTGGCTACCCACCGACGAGGCGAGCACGACGCGGTCGATGTCGAACTCGTCGACGACCCGCGCCACGTCCGTCGGCGAGCCCAGCATCGGCGCCGGCAGCGGATCCGGCGAGTCGCCGTCGAGGAAGCCGACGACCTCGAGACCGTACTCGGGGTGCGCGGCGATCTTCCGGAAGACGAGCAGCGCATCGTCGCCGCTGCCCACGATCAGCGTCCGGCGAGGAGTCATCACGCGCGGGAAGACCCAGCTCCGGATCGATCCACGCAGGACTGGAACCAGGACGAGCGCAGCTGCCATGAAGAGGAAGGACTCGACCGCCGTGTACACCCACCAGTCGAAGAAGTAGTCGACTGCCTGGGAGAGGATCAGATAACCGAGCGAGCCGACGAGCATCGCGTGGAAGAGGTCGCGCACCTCGTCGAAGCTGGACACCGAGATCCGCAGGATGTCGTTCTCGTAGAGGCCGTACGCCGTGAAGACCGCGAGCCACACGATCGGCGCCGTCACCCCGACGAGCACCAGGAACCAGGGCGCCGCCGAGACGGGCGAGAGCGGAGCGATCGCATCTGCGACCACGTACGCCGCGACGTAGGCGAATGTGAGAGCGACGAGATCGCCGATCGCCAACGTGCGTGTTCGCCCGCGGCGGAACCTCGCTCGCGTCCCGATCGAGACGGGGGAACGAAAAGAGCCGTCGGCGTCGATGCTGGTCGCGGCCGCCGCACGGCCGCCGACCACTGGAAGCTCCGCATCCATCCCGGCGAGCATAGGTCGGCATCGTGCGGACGCTCCAGACCAGACCGCGAAGACCGGTCACAGGACGAGCAGCTAGCCGTTCGGCTGGGTCTTCCCGCCCGCGCGCCTCTTCCGGCGCCGCATTCGACGCATTCTCGCGCTTGCGCGCCCAATCATCTAGCCGGTCGTCCGGTTGTGACGGTTGCGGCGGAGACCCATAGTTACTGCAGGGATGCGGGAGGTGAAAATCAGTCAGCAGTCGAGCGCGCTCGACGGTCGCCGCCGGCGGGTTCGCGGTGCCGTCGGCCTCGCCGTGGGCGCGTTCGCGCTGGTGCTGTTGCTCGGACCGGACAGCGCCGGCTCAGCCGCGGCTCCGGACTGTGCCAACGCGATCGTCTGCGAGAACCAGCTGCCGGGAAGTCCTCGGACCGAATGGGACATCACGGGGTCGGGCGATGCCTCGATCCAGGGCTACGCGGCGCCGTTCAGCGCCGACGCCGGCGAGACCGTTCGCTTCAAGGTGACCACCGACGCCGCTGCGTACAGGATCGACCTCTACCGCCTGGGCTGGTACGGCGGGATGGGTGCGCGCAAGGTCGCGACGATCCTGCCGTCAGCGAGCCTCCCGCAGACCCAGCCCGCGTGCGCGAGCGAGGCGTCCACCGGCCTCGTCGACTGCGGCACCTGGGCCGAGTCCGCCGCGTGGAACATCCCGGCGGACGCAGTCTCCGGCGTCTACGTCGGCAAGCTCGTCCGCCCGGACACGGGGGACGAGAACCACATCGTCTTCGTGGTCCGCGACGACGACGGCGGCTCGGAACTGCTCGTACAGACCTCCGACACGACCTGGCAGGCCTACAACCGCTACGGCGGCAACTCGCTCTACGTCGGCTCGCCGGCCGGCCGCGCGTACAAGGTGAGCTACAACCGCCCCTTCACGACCAGAGGCCACACGAACACCTCGTACCTCTTCAACGGCGAATACCCGATGATTCGCTGGCTCGAGCGCAACGGCTACGACGTCAGCTACATCGCCGGAGCCGATACGGCCCGGAGTGGCGCGGAGTTGCTCGAGCACAACGCCTTCTTGTCCGTCGGCCACGACGAGTACTGGTCTGCGGCGCAGCGCGCCAACGTCGAGGCGGCGCGCGACGCCGGCGTCAATCTCGCGTTCTTCAGTGGCAACGAAGTCTTCTGGAAGACACGGTGGGAGTCGAGCATCGACGGCGAGGGCACGCCGTTCACCACGCTCGTCTCCTACAAGGAGACGAAGGCGGGAGCGAAGATCGATCCCGACCCGGCCTGGACCGGCACCTGGCGCGATGCCCGGTTCAGTCCGCCGGCCGACGGAGGTAGGCCGGAGAACGCTCTCACCGGGACGATCTTCATGGTCAACGCCTATCGCGAGGATGCGATCAAGGTCCCGGCCAAGTTCGCGAGCAACCGCTTCTGGCGCAACACGACGGTCGCGACTCAGGCCGCCAGGAGCCACCGCGACGCTCCGCACGGGGACGCTCGGCCACGAATGGGACGAGGATCGCGACAACGGCTGGCGTCCGGCCGGCCTGATGCAACTGTCCTCGACGAAGCTGACCGTCCCGGCGTACCTCCAGGACGAAGGCAACACCTACGCTCAGGGATCAGCGACCCACTCGCTGACGCTCTATCGAGCTTCGAGCGGTGCGCTCGTCTTCGGCGCGGGCACGGTGCAATGGGCCTGGGGTCTCGACAACGTCCACGACGTCTTCACGGCGACGCCGCCGCGGGCGCCGGATGTCCGCATGCAGCAGGCGACCGTCAATCTCTTCGCGGACATGGGAGTCCAGCCCGAGACGCTCCATGCCGGGCTCGTCGCAGCGTCGGCATCGACCGATGCGAGTACGCCCAGCTCCGCGATCACCGCGCCGGCGCCGGGCGTCGTCGTCAGCAGCGGTACGAAGGTGACGATCGCGGGCACGGCGAGCGACGCCGGCGGGCAGGTTGCGGGAGTCGAGGTCACCACCGACGGCGGCGCCACGTGGCATCCCGCCGTCGGCACGCAGAGCTGGAGTTATTCCTGGACCGTCGGTGGCGCCGGCGAGGCCCGCATCCAGTCCAGAGCGGTGGACGACAGCGGGAACCTCGAGACGCCCGCCGCGGGGATCTCCGTCAATGTCGCGTGCCCCTGCCGCCTCTGGTCGCCGGCGGTCGTTCCCGCGACGCAGGCGACGAGCGACACGGCGCCGATCGAGCTCGGCGTCAAGTTCAACGCCGAGGTCGACGGCTGGATCACCGGCATCCGCTTCTACAAGGGCTCGGGCAACCTCGGGACGCACGTGGGAAGCCTCTGGACGAACTCGGGAGCACTGCTGGCCCGTGCCACTTTCACCGGCGAGTCTGCACTCGGCTGGCAGGAGGTGCAGCTCGACCAGGCTGTCTCCATCACCGCCGGGACGACCTACGTCGCTTCCTACCACGCTCCGGCCGGGCGCTACGCGCTCAATCTCTCCGCGTTCTCGAGCCTGCTCGACAGCTCGCCGCTGCTGGCGCCGTCGTCCGCCGCGGTGGGCGGCAACGGTGTCTTCCGCTACGCCGCGAGTCCGGCCTTCCCGACCTCCTCGCACGCGGCGAGCAACTACTGGGTCGATCTCGTCTTCCACAACCAGGCGCCGGTCGACACGAAACGGCCGACCGTCGTCGCCACCAACCCGGCCCGAAATGCAACCACCGGCGACGCAAACGGGGTGATCGAGGCCACGTTCAGCGAGGCGCTCGACGCCGCCTCCGTGACCACCACGACCGTCACGCTGCGAACGGCCGCCGGCGTGCTGGTGCCCGCGAACGTGTCGTGGAACGGCACCACCCGGAACATCGTTCTCGCTCCTTCAGCGCCGCTCGCGTACGACGCGCTCTATACGGCGCGGATCAACGGAGGAAGCACCGGTGTTCGCGACCGCGCGGGCAACACGCTGGCGAGCACCTACAGCTGGTCCTTCCGGACGGCGACGCTGCGCGACTGCCCGTGCACGATCTGGACCGCCTCCGCGGTTCCGTCCGTCCAGGCAACGGGAGACGCACAACCCGTCGAGGTCGGCGTCAGGTTCAGGGCGGATCTGGCCGGCTGGATCAGCGGCATCCGGTTCTACAAGGGTGCCGGCAACACCGGCACGCACACCGGCAGCCTCTGGCGCACCGACGGGACGCTGCTCGGCCGCGTGACGTTCGAAGCGGAGAGCGCGACCGGCTGGCAGGAGGCAAGCTTCGACGGGCCGATCCAGATCGCGGCGGGTACGACATATGTCGCCTCCTACCATGCGCCTCAGGGACGCTACGCCCTCGATCTGAACGGCTTCGGGTCCTCGGGAGCCGCGAATCCTCCTCTGCGCGCGCTTCGGGACGGCGTCGACGGCGCCAACGGCGTGTATCGGTACGGCGCTGCGCCGGCGTTCCCGAGCGAGAGCTTCGGCGCGAGCAACTACTGGGTCGACGTCGTCTACTCGACGACGCTCCCGAGCGATACCGTCGCCCCACGCGTCACCGCCACGGTGCCCTCGACCGGTGCGACCGGCATCGAGTTGAGCCCCGACGTCACCGCCTCCTTCGGCGAAGCGCTCGATCCGGCAACCGTGAGCTCCTCCTCCTTCGTGCTCCGCGATCCCGGTGGAGCGACCGTGCCCACGTCGGTGAGCTACGACAGCGCAACCCGCGCCGCGACGCTCCGGCCGGATGCAATGCTCGAGTTCGGCACGACCTACACCGCACTTCTCCGCGGAGGCGACGGAGTGCGCGATCTCGCCGGAAACGCGCTGGCGGCAGACGTCGCCTGGAGCTTCACCGTCAAGAGTTGTCCGTGCTCGATCTGGAGCTCCGCCGCTCAACCGGCAACGTTGTCGGCGGCCGACAGCGCGGCAGTCGAGCTCGGCGTGCGCTTCAGGGCCGATCGCGCCGGTTCGATCAGCGGCATTCGCTTCTACAAGGGAGCCCAGAACACGGGCGTTCACATCGGGAGCCTCTGGAGCTCGAACGGGACGCTGCTCGCGCAAGTGACCTTCACGGACGAGACGGCGTCCGGCTGGCAGCAAGCGGCTTTCGACACGCCGGTGGCGATCGAGCCCGGGACGACGTACATCGCGTCCTACCACGCTCCGAGCGGTGGCTACAGCCTGTCGAGCGGCGGCTTCGCCGCGGCCGGCAGCGGCGGCGCACCCGTGCGCGCGCTGCGCGACGGCGAGGACGGCCCGAACGGCGTCTACCGATACGGCTCCTCGACGGCCTTCCCGACCGACTCCTTCGGCTCGAGCAACTACTGGGTCGACGTCGTGTTCGTGCCGGCTCCGTGAGCGGTCAGCACTCCATGCACGTCGACGCCACGGCGACGCGCGGTAGACCGATGCACGAGCCTCGCGTCACCGTCGTCTCCGACGACGAGGTGCGCGGACGCCGGATTCTGGTGACCCTCGCCCGCGCCGGCCTGGTCTCCACCGATCTCGTCCAGCACGCCGACGAGCTCCGAGCCCGCGATGCCACGCGCACAGACGTCGTCGCGCTCTGCTGCAACGCCGTCCGCAGCGAAGGCACAGACGCGCTCCAGCGCTTGCGCGACCTGCACGACATCCGGGTCGTCCTCGTCGTGCCGGCGGCCGACCCGGTCGACGTGCGCGAGGCGTTCGAAGCCGGTGTCGACGGTCTCGTGCTCGAAGCTGCGCTCGAGTCCTCCCTGGGGCCTGCCATCATGGCGGTCTCGTCGGGCCAGCTCGTCCTTCCGAGAGCAGGTCGAGCCCACATTGCCGGCCCGGTGCTCTCGACCCGAGAGAAGCAAGTCCTCGCTCTCGTCGTGCTGGGTCTCGCGAACGCCGAGATCGCGCAGAAGCTTCACGTCGCCGAGACCACGGTCAAGAGCCACCTCTCGTCGGCCTTCCGCAAGCTGGGAGTGCGTTCGCGCAGCCAGGCGTCTGCGCGCATCCTCGATCCACGCGACGGACTCGGGCTCGGCATCCTCTCGATCACCGAAACCGGCCGCTCCTGGGACTCGATCGAGGATTCGTAGACTGATGTCGGTGATGGCCCGCACGCTTCCGAGCCAGTTCTCGATCCGTTCTGCGCGCGCATCGATCCCGTCGCACGTCGTCTATCGGGCTTTCGCGGCCGAGACCGTCATCCTCAACCTCGAGACCGGCAAGTACCACGGGCTGAACTCGACAGGCGGTCGGATGCTCGAGCTCCTCGACCGCTGCGAGAGTGTCGCCGAAGCCGCAACGATGTTCGCCGGCGACTTCGGCAAGGACGCCGCCGAGGTCGAGCCGGACATCCGCGCGTTCTGCGGCCGACTCTACGAGCGCGGCCTGATCGACATCGCGCTCAATGGCAGTCACTGAGCAGGCAGCGCGCGCCGGCCACGCCTTCGGCCTTGCGGTGGAGGCGACCTATGCGGTACCGGCCCTCGTGTCCGGGACGAATGGCTCGTCGCAGCGCCGGACCTTCTGCCGTGAGCTTTCCGTCCGCGAGCTGGAGCACACGTGGCGCGACGCCGAGTCGGACGACGCCGTCGAGCTGAAGCATCCGGATGGGCGGCTCTTCATGAGCATTCGCCGCCATCCCGAGCTCGGCTATCGGATCTGGGCTCCCCACCACGGCCGCCACGTGGTCAGCACCGACGGCAAGGAGATCCGGTCTGCGCTTCCGCGGCGCGGGGCGCTGAGCTGGCAGCGCCTGTTCTTCGCGCAGACGCTTCCGCTCGCAGCGGCGCTCCAGGGCCTCGAGGTGCTGCACGCGAGCGCGGTCGGTGTCGACGGGCGCGCGGTGGCATTCACGGCAGCGTCCGGCAGCGGCAAGTCCTCCCTCGCGGCGCACCTCGTCGCAGCCGGAGCGAGCTTCCTGACTGACGACGTGCTCGCGCTCGAGTACGCGAACCACGCTGTCCTCGCCCACCCTGGCCCCGCCCGCGCAAGTGTCGCCTCGCAGGAGCTGCGCGCGATGACCCGAGCCGGCCGTGCGCGTCTCGGACGACGCGTCGGCTCGACCGACAAGCCCCACTTCGAGCCCCCGTCGACGGATGCTCCGCTCCCGCTCGCGATCGTCTATCGCGTGATCCGCAGCCGGCGCGCCGGACCACCACGTTTCCGCGAGCACGCGCCTCCGCCTCCGCGTGTGGTGCTCGCGAGCAGCTTCTTGCCCTATCTCCGGTCAAAGGAGCGGATGCTCAACCAGCTCGCGATCTGCGCTCAGGTCACGACGTCGGTGCGCATCTTCGACTTCGAGATCACGACACCGGTGTCTGCTTCAGCCGCCGCCGGGCTCGTCCGGACGCATCTCGAAGAGGTGTTCGCCGAATGACGGATCGCCTCTCGCCGGCGCGGAAATCCGCCCTCGCGGCGGAGATCGTGGTCGCCTACGCTCGCGTCCGCTGGTTCCTGCGGCGGCAGGACTTCCCACGCGCGCTCGAGCTGATCCGGACGACTGGTGCCGGCGCGCCTCGAACCGTGTCCGCGACGGACGATCGCCTGGCACGCGCGGTGCGGCGCACGCTCAGGCGCCTGCCGGCCGACTCGCGCTGTCTGATGCAGTCCCTTGTGCTGACCCGCCTGCTCGCGCGTCGTGGCCGCGGTTCGCGGCTCGTGATCGGCGTCACGCCGAAGGACAGCTTCGGCGCGCACGCGTGGGTCGAGCGCGACGGCGTTCCGCTGCTGCCGGCGCGCGCGCATGAGTTCGAGCGGCTCACCGAGCTCTGACTCCTACCTTTTTCCACCTTGCCAGCACGCAGTCCGGCACCTACGCTGAGGACTCACCACTTCGCAGAATCAGCCAAGGGGGACGGCATGGACCAGGAGCAAACGATCGAGTACGAAAGCCCGACTGTCGTCGACTACGGCGACCTGATCGAGCTGACGGCCGCCGGCACCGACGGCGACTGCCTCGACGCCGACTTCCCGGCCGGTACGAGCCGGGGCAAGCTCACCTTCTCGAGCTGCTAGTCCGGCAACGCACCTCCGCGCAGCCTGCGTGACATCCCTCGTCGGCTACGTCGGCGACGATCCGGCGTTCGTGCCAGGCGGCCTCTCGGGGCAGTTGCGCGTACCTGGCCTAGCGCTTGCGTGGGACGGCGACGCCGTCACGGTTGCCGAAGTGGACGGCGCCGTTTGCGCGGTCGCCGGCCGGCTCGAGCGCCGGACGGCGACCGACCTCGCGGAGGTCTATGCGGCCACAGGCGCACTCGCGCTCGAATCGCTGCGGGGCTCTTTCTCGCTCCTGCTCTGGGACACGGAGCGAAAGGGTGGGCTGCTCGCCGCGGACCCGCTCGGAACGGTCTCCCTCTTCTGGCACGACGGAGACCGCCGCTTGCTGTTCGGGCTCGAGACGATCGACCTGATCCCGCTCTTCGAGCGTCGGCCCGAGCCGAATCCGCAGACGATCGCCCAGTGGTTGACCGACGGTACGCTCGCGGCGGACGCGTCGTTCCACGCGGGCATCGAGCGGCTCCCGGGAGGACATCACCTCGAGCTACGCCACGGCGAGCGCCCACGCAAGCACCGACACTGGCGCCTCGAGCACCGGCCGTCGCTGCCGGCGCCGCGCACGCGGATCGAGCAGGAGCTACGGGAGACGATCGGCCACGCAGTCGAGACTGCGGCGTCCGGAGACGACCATCCGGGGGTGCTGCTGAGCGGTGGCCTCGACTCCGCCGTGGTCGCTGCGATGGCCGCCCGGCAGCGTCCCGGCGGGCTCCGCGCGTTCTCGCTCGTCTTCCCCGAGCATCCCTCGGTCGACGAGGAGCCTCTGATCGAGGAGCTTGCGGCCGAGCTCGGCGTGCCCTCGCACCGCCTGCCCTTTCGCGGCGCGGGCCTCCTCAGCGGCGGGCTCGACTACCTGCGCACGTGGGGAACGCCGCCGGTCTCTCCGAACCTCGCGATCCAGCTGCCGCTGCTCCGCGCCGCCGCTGACCAGGGCGCGCACACGCTGCTCGACGGCCAGGGAGGGGACGAGCTCTTCGGAGCATCTCTGTACCTCATCGCAGACCGGCTCCGTCACGGCCGCATCTCTCGAGCGGCTGCGCTCTCGCGGCAGCTGCCCGGGATCCCGGATGAGCTGCGACGTCGAGCCGCCCGCCGCGCCCGCCGCGAATTCGGCTGGAAGGGTGTGCTGCCGCACCGGGCACACGGGCTCGCCCGGCGCATCCGCTCGACCCGTCGTCCCGCGGGCGCGCCGTGGCTCTCGCCGGCCGCGTCGCGCTGCTACGCGGACGCAGTCGATCCGTGGCGCTGGCAGCAGGCGGAGGGGCCGTTGTGGTGGGCGCACCTCGCGGACGCGGTGACCGAGCAGCGGGAGCGAGCGGGAGCGCACGACTACCTGCGGCGGCGCAACGCGATGGCGGGCGTCGTGGGTGGCCACCCGCTCCTCCAGGATCTCGACCTGATCGAGCTGATGCTCCGGGTGCCGCCGGAGCTCTCCTTCGACGCGCGCTTCGACCGGCCGCTGCTGCGCAGCGCGATGCACGGTCTCGTGCCGGACAGCATCCGCCTGAGGACCGAGAAGTCGTTCTTCACGCCGCTCTTCGTCGAGGCCGTCGACCGGCACGATCGGCAGCGGATCGTCGAGCTGCTGGAGGCGAGAGACGCCGCCAGCCGTGCCTATACGCAGCCCGACGTGGTTCGCCGCCTGCTGCTGGAGGCGCCGCCGGAGCGGCGCGGCGGCCACTGGGCGTGGGCACTCTGGCGCCTCGTCATGCTGGAGTGCTGGCTTCGCCGCGAGGCGACAGGCGGTAAGAGCTAGGGCTTCCGACGCGTCCGCCGCGCCAGCTCTTGGTCGTGCTCGGAGCGACGGCGGGTCGCGTTGCGGATCGCGCGGCCGCTGCGGGAGAGCTTCGGCCGCCAGCCCTCGCCGCCTTCCGGAACGAGCTCATTCGCCAACGTCGCCGGCACGCGCGCGGCCGCCTGGTGCGCCGGCATGATCCAGAAGTCGCTGAACCAGCGCTGAAGATGGTTCTCGAGCACCGTCCGCTCGCGCGCCGTCTCCAGGTTCTGCGCCCAGAGCCGCAACGCGAGCGGCCGCCGCCCGCCGTACAGCACGGCATCGGCCGCCGCGACGGTGGCGCGCCAGAGCCGATCGATGCCCCACGCACGCGACAGGCCGGCCACGTCGTCCCAGCCACCCGCCTCGGCCACGGCAGCGACGTCGACGATGTCACGGAGGCGTCGAAGCGGTTCATGCGCCCAGGAGTGCACAGCGAGCAGCAGCGCATGGTGCGCCGGCGGCAGAACCTCGAAGCCATGCGGCCCGGGGATCGCGGCGGCGAGCAGCTCGCCCGTCACCGGTGCGGGTGCGAATCCCCTCCACCCACTTCGGGCGCGAGTGCAGCTCGACGACGAGCGGAAGGTCGGGCCACTGCAGCGGGCGGAGATGGTGGATGTCCTCGTAGAGCGAGGGGTCGCCCACTTCGCGGAAGCCGGCCGCGAGCAGGGCACGTTGGGCGGACGCAGCATCGTCCGCCAGGAGGTCGACGTCGCCGAACATCCGTAGGCCGGGCTCGGGATACCGGCGGGCGACGTCGAGTCCCTTCACCAGCACGAGCTCACCGTCGTAGGCGGCCCGAACGCGACTCAGCAGCAGTGGCGCCGCCAGTTGGACGACGGCGGCGCGCCGCTCCTGCTCGACGACCTCGGCTGGAACGGGTAGCCCCAACGCGCGCCACCGACGCGCGGCGAGCAGCTCGAGCCGGTGGCTGCTGAGGTCGGCGAGGCTGGGCGCTCGATCGACGAGACGGTCGACGGCTGCCCACAACTCGCTCGGCGCCTGCACGAGGCGCCGACCCTGGGACGGGTCGACCGCGGCCGCGCTCAGCAGGCCGCTCAATACAGGCCCAGCGAGCCGCGGCGCTTCTCGCGCCTGAGCGCGGCGCGGAACGCCAGCACGCCGATCCCGAGCGACAGCGCCGACAGGGGCAGCAGCACGAGCAGGTCGCCCCCGACGCCTTCCCACCCGCCGCCGCCGAGTAGCGGTTGGCGCATCCCGTCGATCGCGATCGCGATCGGATTGTACTCGGCGATGGTCTGCGCCCAATCCGGCAACAGCGTGAGCGGGAAGAACGCGCCGGAGAACAGCGTCAGGAGCGTCACGATGAACCCACTCACCCCGGCGCCGCGCCGGAAGGTGAGGATGAAGCCGGCGTTCGCGACGCCGAGGCCCCACACGAACGGGATGAACGCGAGCAGCACGGTCAGCGCCGGCAGGATCCCGCTCGCGTCGAAGTGGAGGTCGAACACGAGCGCCGTCAGCGCGAGGAAGATGAACGTTCGGAGCGGGATGTAGAGCACGTCGTAGAACACCGTGCCGAGCTGGATCGTGGTCGGCGACGTCGGAGTCATCAGCAGCGACTCCAGCGTCCCCTGCACCTGCTCGCCGCGCATTCCGGCTCCGACTCGCGACAGGGCGAGCTGCACGAACGCGCTCATCGCGATTCCGACCGCGGCGAACTCCATGTACGTCGCGGTCGAGCCACCGTAGGTCGGCAGCACGCTCGGATTCACCATCAGGCCGACGAAGTAGAACATCACGGCCTGCAGGGCAAGCCCGCCCCACTCCGTCACGAACGCGAGCCGGTAGCTCCAGGCCACGAGGAGGTCGCGCCAGAGGAACGCCGGGAGCTTGGCAAACTCCTCGCGCAGGAGCGCGGCCCTGCGGGGCGCGGCGTGCGGGACGACGCTCACGGCCGGCCCGTCAACTGCACGAACGCCTCTTCGATCTCCGAGCGCGCCTCGCGACACGAGACGACGTCCACTCCGGCCCCGGCGAGGGCGGCCAGGGCGTCTCCGAGCGACGCCTCGGGACGCAGGTCGACCACGAAGAGATCCGGCTCGTCCGAGGCGAGCTCGATCGTCGCCGTCGCCAGCAGCGACTGGCGCAGCGCGAGCAGGACGGGCAGAGCGGTGCCGCTCGCCGACCGGAGCCGCACCACGTAGCGCGTCACGCGCACCAGGGCGGCGAGCTTCGCGACGCTGCCGGCGAAGCACACCTCGCCTGCCCGCAGGAGCGTCGCGTGGTGGGCGAACTCTCGGATCTCGTCGAGGCGCTGCGTCGCCCAGAGGACGGCTGCGCCCTCCTCGGCGATTCCCTGCACGAGCCGTCGCACCGACCGCGCCGCCTCCGGATCGAGATCGTGCGTCGCCTCGTCGACGAGGAGCACCCGTGGCTCGGTGAGCAGGGCGCGCGCGACCGACAGCCGCTTCTGCATGCCGTGCGAGTACTCGCCCACCGGCACCCGGCCGGCCTCCTCGAGCGCAACCGCTGCGAGCACCTCGTGCGCCCTGCGCTTGGCCTCGCGGCGGCGGAAGCCGTACAGGCGCCCGAAGAAGATCAGGTTCTCGAGTCCCGAGATGCGCAGGTAGAAGCTGCGGTCGCCGGAGGGCACGAGCCCGACGACGGCCCGCTGCGCGCGGCTGTCCTTGGTGGCGTCGGCGCCGAGAACCGTGATCGACCCCGAATCGGGCCGCATCATCCCGCCGAGGATCCGCAGCAGCGTCGTCTTCCCGGCGCCGTTCGGGCCGAGCAGCGCGTGGATCTCGCCTGCGCCGACAGCGAGCGAGACGTCGACGAGCGCGCGCCGCGAGTCGAAGCTGCGCGCGACCCCGCGCACGTCGATGGTCGCCTCGGAGCGCAGCGTCGGTTCGTTGCGTGGAAGAGGCGTTGCGATCGCTTCAGCAGCGTGCACGGCAGATGCCTTCCGGTCGGGCCAGAACCTTCAGGATCATGGCCCTGCTGTCGAAGGACAACTAGCCGTTCGGTCAGTTCACCCCGGTCGGGTCCGCGAAAATCCCGGTCGGCGTTTCCCTTGTCGGTGGCCTACTGTGAGACGCATGGCGACCGCTGGGGACGACACCGCTGGGGACGACAACGTGGAGCAGGCGACCGAGTCCTCCGTGCGGCTACGGAAGGGAGCGGTCGAGTGGCGCGAGATCGACGGCGAGATCGTCGCGCTCGAAGTCGAGAGCTCGACGTACATCTCTGCGAACCGCACCGGCGGGCTCCTCTGGCGGCGTCTGACGGAGGGCACGACCCCCGACGAGCTGGTGAACGAGCTGACGGCCCGGTACGAGGTCGAACCGGCCCAGGCACGGTCGGACGTCGCGGGCTTCCTGGGCGCGCTGACCGCCCGCGGACTGCTCGAGCCCACATGCGCCTCAACGGCATAGACGCGCTCCGCGCAACCCTCTGGACGATCCGGGCGCTCCGGGCGACGAAGCTCCAACTTGCCTCCGTGCCCGTGACGAGGGTTCGCGTGCCGGCGCCGCCCGATGTCGCTCCGACGTCACTCTCGTCGGTTCGCCGGACGCTGGATCGTTGGCCGTCGACGTGCCTGGAGCAAGCCTTCGTCCTCCAGAGCTGGCTCGCCGCCCACGGCGACGCCCGCGATGTCGTCATCGGCGTCACCCCGCCCGGCGAGACGTTCGGGGCCCACGCGTGGGTGGACGGCGAAGCCGACCCGTACCGTGACTCGGTGCACGAGCTGATGCGCGTCGCAGGTCACTCGTGATGCACGAGCTCGGTCGCGGGCCTCTCGAGCTCGCCGCCGGACAGGTTCTAGGCGCCGGAGCCCCGGTCGACCTCGATGAGGTCGAGCGCTTCACGACGCCGCGCGCGGCGCTCGAGGCGGTCGTCCTGCCCGCGCTCACGACCGGCCGCTGCCTCGTCAGCTTCTCCGGCGGGCGCGACTCGTCCGCGGTGCTCGCGGTCGCGGCCGCGCTCGCCAAGCGAGAAGGATTGGAGCCGCCGATTCCGGTGACGACGCGCTTCCCCGCCCAAGAGCCGGCCGACGAGTCGGCCTGGCAGGAGCAGATCGTGAACCTCCTCGGCCTGAACGAGTGGCTGCGCGTCGATTGCGGGGAAGAGCTTCACATCCTCGGCCCCGTGGCGCGGACGCTCGTTCGACGCCACGGGGTGATGTTCCCGCCGAACGCCCACCTGCACGTCCCGCTCTTCGAGCCGGCACGCGACGGCGTGCTGCTGACCGGCATCGGCGGCGACGAGATCATCGGCGGCGTTCGCTTCACGCGTACCGCAGCGGTGCTCGGCGGCAAGCGCTTCCCGCGCCCGCGGGACATGCTCGGAATCGGGTTCGCGCTGAGCCCACTCGCGTTGCGCCGCGCCCTGTCGCGCCGGGCACTGCGCGGGATCGCGCCGTGGCTCCACCCCCATGCACACCGCAGCGCGACGAAGGCGTTGGCGGCCCATTTCGGAGCCGAGCCGATCGCGTGGGCGGATCGACTCCGCTGGTGGCTCGAGACGCCTTATCTCCAGGCAGCGCAACAGACGTTCGCACGTCGTCGCCGCCGACGCTGGGGCGGGCGTGCAGCATCCGCTGCGTCGATCCTCGCTTCGTCGCGGCCGTGTCGCGGCTGCCGTTCCACGAGCGCTGGACGTCGCGCACCGAAGGAATGCGTCGGCTCTTCGCGGACCTCCTTCCGGACGACGTCCTGCGCCGCGCCGGCAAGGCGTCGTTCGGGCACATCTTCGCGCTGGAGCCGCGGCTCGAGCTCCTCCGGCATTGGCGCGGGGAAGGCATCGACCCCGAGCTCGTCGACCCGGTGGCGCTGCGCCGGGTGTGGGGTGCCGATCCAGTCGATCCGAGCTCGATCCCGCTCCTCCAGCACGTGGCGCGTGTCCTCGAGGGCGACACTCCCGAGTCAGCCGCCCGCGAGCTCGAGCATTCGCTCGACCACACGCGGTAGCGTCTCGAGCTCGGGCGGCCGCTCGACCGCCCAGGCGGGCAGCGAGGCCAGGTCGATCAGCACCGTGGGGTCGACGGGCGGGAGGTTCACCGCCCGCTGCGCACCGAGCATCTGCAGGAGCTCCGCGCCCCCGAGGCGGCGTGCGTCGACGGTCTCGCCCCACTCGAGCACGAACCAGCCTCGTAGGGGCACCGTCACCGGGCACGGCCCGAGCTCGAGCCGCCACCGTTCGCGCAGGCCGTTTCCACCCGTGGCCGCCCCGGCCTGGAGCTGCCGAGCCGCATCCGGTCGCAGATCGAGCGCCCTCGGGCCGACGAACGCCGCGCCGCCGGCCACCACGACCAGATCGTCCGCGACGATCGGAACGCCAGACGTGGCGAGTTGCGCGAGCGTCGAGCTCTTCCCGCCACCGCGCCTCGCGACGACGCCCCACGCGCCTCCGTCGACGACGAAGCCGCCGGCGTGGAAGCTCTCGTGCCCCGACCACCAGGCCACGATCGCGCCGGCGTGCGCAAGCGTCGGATGGATGAGCTCTGCGGGTGTCCGGGCCGGGCTGGACGTGACGACGATCTGCCGCTCGGCCCGGTCGACGAGAATCGAGCCTCCGCTCGGCGGGTCGAGCAGTGCGTGTCGTCTGGCGCGACGCGCGCGGCCTCGACCGCCGCCGTCGCCCTCGCGGGCGAAGCACCTCGTAGCGAGGCCAGTCGCGCCGGAACGGGCGGCAGGAGACGCCACAGTCGTCCCACGGGCCGTCGAGACCGATGCCGTATGCACCTGGCATTCCTGCTCGATGGGCTAGTTGTGCGGTCGGCTGACAGTCACTTTAGTGTGCGTGCACATGGATTCACGCGAGAAATACGTGGCGCCGCGCCTGGACGTCCTCGGTCGAGTCTCGGAACTGACACAGTTCGGCGGCTGCCTGTTCCCGAGCGAGAACAAGACCCTCGCCTGGGACGTCGACCACGTCTTCTACTTCCTGCGCGACTGCCAGCCGACCAACGGCTCGTAGCAGCCGAGCTCCGTCCTTCTCTCCGATCACGGCCGCTGGGGCACCGGCGCCGGCGCGAACGCCTCCTTGACCTGGCGCAGCACCTGCGCCCGCCGGCCCTCGGCGACCGGCTGGAGGCCGCCGAGCTCGAGCCGCGCCAGCTCCACCCGGCCCTCCGCGCGAACCGTCGCGAAGCCGAAGTCGGCCAGGAAGTCGCGCGGGAAGACGGTGCGGTGGACGAGGAACCGCTCGTACGTGGTCTCACCCTCCGCGTAGCGGTACGCGAACGCCTCGAGCGCACGCGCGCCCTTGTCGCGCGCCTCGCCGATCGCGGCCAGGAAGAGCGACTGCTCCACCCACGGGCTCGCGGCCGAGACGAGGTAGACGCACGTGACGAGCACCGCATCGTCGGAGGGCGGCCCGGCCGGCAGCTCGGCCGCCCGCGGGAAGAGCTCCGACGGCCCGTACTGGATCGATCCCAGCAGCCGCCCGTCGTCGTCGTGGTAGAGCGCTCCCCAGGCGCCCCACTCGTCCTCGGCCTTCTCGATCCAGCGAGGCTTGGCGGCGTCGCGCGAGCCGCGCGACTGCCACCAGACGCACTCGTGGCAGACCGAGGGCGCATGCCGGAGCGTCGCCCCCGTCAGACCCTGCGACGCGCGTGGCCATCGCTACGGCTTCGGGGTGAACTCGTCGACCACGACATCGACGACGTCGGGCCTGACGTCGGCCATCCGGGCGAGGTAGTCGGCGACGCCTGCCTGAACCTGGGCTCCCACGGCCGGTGCGCTCGCGCCCCAGGCGAGCGCCAGGTGCAGCTCGACTCCGAGCCGCCCGTCCTCCCGGCTGACGCGCACCCCCTCGTGGCGGTGGAGCGCACTGCCGACGAGCCCGCTGACGCCGGCCACCTCGCGGGCTGCATCCGCGGCGTAGCTCGCAAGGATGTCGGGCGAGATCAGCGACTGGCCGCTCACGGCCCTAGTGTAGGCGCGCCGCAGCACGAGCTCGGTCGCCTCCGGCCGCGCGAAGAAGCGGAAGGGCACGAAGGTCGTGCCGAGCCCCGGCGAGACGTGCAGCGTCACCTTCCCTTCGCGGTAGATGCCCTCGGCCAGCGGCGAGCGCAGGTGCGCGAAGCGAAGCTTGCCGCCCGGGTACGGCAGCACGATCTGCCCGGCGTGCATGTGCCCCGCGAGCACGAGGTCGTAGCCGCGAGCGCGAACCCGCGGATAGTGGCTGAGCAGGATGCGCAGCACGGCCGACGGCGTCCGCCTCGGGAATCGCCGCGTCGTGGGTCGGCGCCGTGCCGGCCAGCTGGACGCGCGCGCCGCGCAGCTCGACCGTTCGCGACTCGTCGAGCAGCACCGTGGCGGGCAGCTCGGCGATGTCGGCCGCGCGGGAGAAGGGGTCGCGCGTGACGGCGACGTCGTGGTTGCCGAGGACGACGTAGGCGTCGAGGCCGCGCAGCAGCTCGCCGAGCCGCTCCTTCGCCCGCGGATGCGAGAGCAGGTCGCCGGTGACGCAGACGAGATCCGGCCGACGCTCGCGCGTCCAGGCAACCGCACGGGCGACCGCCCGCTCGCCGCGCGACGGCGGGCCGAGGTGGAAGTCCGAGAGATGCGCGATGCGCAGCCCGTCGAGCTCCGGCGGCAACCCGTCGAGCTCGAGCTCGCGCACCCGCGTCCGCAGCCAGCCGGCCTCGAACCATCCGTATGCGAGCGCGAGCGCGGCGAGCGACGCCGAGCACGGGGATGGCCGTTCTCAGACGCTCAGCTTCTCGACCATGGGCGCGACGGAGACCACGTGGCGCTTGAACCTGAGCTCCGACTCCTCGAACCCGGCCGCGACGCCGATCAGCTGCGAGAGATGCAGGATCGGCATCTGGAAGTCCTTGCCGGTCGTCGCCTTCAGCTTCGACTGCCAGGCGTCGAGCGAGAGATGGCAGAGCGGGCACGGCGTCACGATCGCGTCGGCGCCTGCCTCCTTCGCCTGCTCGATCGGCTGGATCAGCTCGCCGAGCGCGGTCTCCTCGCGGGCCTGGATGATCGGGAAGCCGCAGCACTTGATCTTGGCGGGGTAGTCGACGGCCTCGCCGCCGCACGCCTCGATGATCCGCTCGAGCGACGAGGGCCGGTCGGGATCCTCGAAGCCGAGCAGCTTCGACGGGCGCAGGATCTGGCAGCCGTAGAAGGGCGCGATCTTCAGGCCCTTGAGCCCCTTGTGCGCCGCGGCCTTGAGCAGCTCGTAGCCCTCGCCCTCCGCCACCAGCCAGAGGAAGTGGCGCACGTCGACGGTGCCGTTGTACTCCGGCACGCCGACCTTCGCGAGGTTCTTGTTGACGCGGTCGCGCAGGCCCTCGTCGCCGACGAGCTGGAAGTTCGCCTGGCGCAGGTTGAGCGTGCAGACGTTGCAGACCGTCATCAGCGTGTCGCAGCCCGTCGCCTCGGCGTAGGCCAGGATGCGCGCGTTCAGGTGCAGGTAGTAGTCGGGCTCGGCCTCGTGGATGTCGCCGGCGCCGCAGCACGTGACCGTCTCGATCTCGACGAGCTCGAGCCCGACCTTCGGCGACAGCGCCTGCGTCGAGATGTCGAGCTCCTTCGCGCTCAGCGAGGCGAGACAGCCCTTGTAGTACGCGACCCTGTTCATTCGCCGCCTCGCTTCCGCGTCGGCTCCTCGCCGGGCGAGACGTCGGCCTGGTCGCGGCTGCCGACGCCCGTGTCGCCGCCGCCTCCCGCGCGCGTGGCCGACCTCGTGCTCGATCCGGGACAGCGCCCGCTCGCCCTGGACGATCCCCATCGCGCCCTGGCGATCCTGCTCCTTGACCAGGTCGAAGAGCGCGCGCGACTCCTTCACGCCCTCCGCGACGTGCGGCGGGAACGGCGGCGGCACCTTGCCGTGCTTCGCCAGCCCCATCGCGAACTTCATCTGCTTGATCGAGGTGACGATGCCCTGCGTCTTCGGCACCAGCTCGGTCTCGCGCAGCCAGCCCGTCGTCTTCGCGGAGGTGACGAACCAGTTCGCGTGCTTCGCGCCCATGTCCTCGTCGATCCCGGCGGCCATCGCCTCGGCGCCGAGCTTCGCGATCGCGTCGCGCGGGTCGACGCCCTTGGGACAGCGCTCGTTGCAGAAGTAGCAGCGCGTGCAGTCCCAGATCCCGTGCTCGGCGCTGTACGCGTCGAGCCGCTCGACCTTGGCCGCGTCGCGCGGGTCGCCGACGAAGCGCATCCCCTTCGCGAGCGCCTGCGGACCGAGGAACTCCGGGTCGGACTCCATCGAGTTGCACTCGGAGACGCAGCAGCCGCAGTTGATGCAGAGCGACTCCTTGTGGATCACGTTCATCCGCTCCTGCGAGATCACGTGCTCCTCGTTCGGCTCGGGCTGGTCGTAGCCCGGCTGGAGCCACGGCTTCATCGCCTTCATCTTGGCCCAGAAGGGCTCCATGTCGACGACGAGGTCGCGGACGATCGGCAGGTTCCCCATCGCGGAGATCACCGGCACGTGCCCGGCGTTCGCGATGTCGTACATCCGCACCTTGCACGCGAGCACGGCGCCGCCGTCCATCCGCATCCCGCAGGAGCCGCAGATCATCATCCGGCAGCTCTTGCGGTAGGCGAGCGTCCCGTCCTGGCGGTCCTTGACGATGTCGAGGCAGTCGAGCAGCGTCGCCTCCTCGGGCGCGTCCACCTCGTACTCGCGCAGTGCCCGCTCGCCCGTCGTCGAGTCGTACCGCCAGATCTTCAGGCCGACCTGCATGGCTAGTACTTCCTCTCCTCGGGCGTCCACCGGGTCATCCGCACGTCCTTGTAGGTCAGCTCGGGCTCGCCGTCCACCCAGCGCGTGATCGAGTGCTTGAGGAAGTTCTCGTCGTCGCGGGTCGGGAAGTCGTGCGGGCGCGAGTGGGCGCCGCGGCTCTCCTTGCGCGCGAGCCCGGCCTGGAGCATGCACGCGGCGACGTCGAGCAGGTAGCCGAGCTCGAGCGCCTGCGTCAGGTCGGAGTTGAAGACGTCGCCCTTGTCCTCGACGACCACCGTCGGATAGCGCTCGCGCAGCTTCTCGATGATCCCGATCTGCTCCTGCATCTGATCCTCGCGCCGGAAGACGCCGAAGTTCTGCAGCATCGTCTGGCCGAGCTCGTCGCGGATCAGCCACGGCCGCTCGCCCTTCGGTGCGCGCCAGCAGCCCCTTCAGCTCGCGCTCGGCGTCGCGCGTCGCCGAGACGGGCACCTCGACGGTCGTGTTCGCGAGCGCCCACTCCGCGGCGGCGCGGCCGGCGCGGCGGCCGAACGTGATCGTCTCCATCAGCGAGTTGCCGCCGAGGCGGTTCGCGCCGTGCACCGACACGCACGCCACCTCTCCGGCCGCGTAGAGGCCCTCGAGCTCGGTCAGCCCGTCCGTGTCCGTCTCGACGCCGCCCATGTGGTAGTGGGCGCCCGGCCGGACGGGGATCGGCTCGTGGATCGGGTCGACGCCCGCGTAGACCATCGCGAGCTCGCGCGAGCCCGGCAGGCGCGTCGAGGATCTTCTCCGCGCCGAGATGCGTCAGGTCGAGCAGGACGGAGCCGTTGACGCCGCGCCCCTCGTCGATCTCGGTCTGCTCGGAGCGCGAGACGACGTCGCGGCTCGCGAGGTCCTTCGCGGTCGGCGCGTAGCGCTCCATGAAGCGCTCGCCCTCGGAGTTCCGCAGGATCCCGCCCTCGCCGCGGCAGCCCTCGGTGATCAGGATCCCGCTCGGGTACATCGTCGTCGGGTGGAACTGCATGAACTCGATGTCCTTCAGCGGCAGCCCCGCGCGCAGCGCCATCGACATCCCGTCGCCGGTGCAGGCGTACGCGTTCGTGGTCGCGCGGTAGAGCCGGCCGACGCCGCCCGTCGCGAGCACGGTCGTCTTGCCGCCGAGCGCCTTCAGGCCGCCGTGCAGCAGGTCCCACGCGATCACGCCCTGGCAGCGGTCCTGGTGGATCGACGAGCTGCCAGGCGAAGTACTCCTCGTAGACCTGGATGTCGCGCTTCACGAGCTGCTCGTAGAGCACCTGGATCAGGACGTGGCCCGTGATGTCGGCGGCGAAGACGGTGCGGGGCGAGCCGGCGGCGCCGAACGGGCGCTGCGCGAGCTTGCCGTCGTCGTTCCGCGTGAAGACCGCGCCCCAGTGCTCGAGCTGGTAGATGTCGAGCGGCGCCTCGCGCGTGAAGATCTCGATCGAGTCCTGGTCGCCGAGGTAGTCGGAGCCCTTGACCGTGTCGAACGCGTGGATCTCGGGGTTGTCCTCGCCGGTGTTCCCGAGCGCCGCGTTGATCCCGCCCTCGGCCGCGCCGGAGTGGCTGCGGGTCGGGTGCAGCTTGGAGACGATCGCGACGTCCGCGCCCGCATCGTGTGCCTCGATCGCGGCGCGCATGCCTGCGCACCCGGCGCCGATCACGAGTACGTCGTGCTTCGCGTCCACCGTGAAGGACGCTACCGAATCAGAGTCTGGCCCCGCGCCTCGAACCGCGCGGGGCCAGACCGCCTCAACGCACCGTGAACACGTACGGATCGAACTCGTCCGTGATTCCCCCGTAGGTGACGAAGAGGCTGACCCGGAGGCGCTTCCCCTTGGCGTTCGTGGGCAGCTTGAACGTGCAGCCGCCCTTGCCGCTGCCGCGGAGCAGCTTGCCGCCGAGTTGGGCGACACAGCGGTACTTCGACGCGACGATCTTCCTGCCGTTCGAGAGCGTGACCCTGACGAGCGGAGCCTGGAAGGTGGCCCCGGCCTTCGGCGCCCTCGGGACGAACTTCGCGTGCACGCGCTCGACCGTCACCGGCGTGACAACGGGCTTCGCTGGCTCGAAGAACCACGTCCCGTTGTCCGGCGCGAAGTCGAAGTCGAAGTCACCGTCGGCCGTACCCGTGCCGGCGATGACCTCGAAGTTGAAGGTCGTGCTCCCGCCGAGCCCGGCCGGCCGCAGGCGGAACTCGACTCCTGCACTTCCCGCGATCACCGTTGCCTCACTCTGCTGTGGATCGCCCGGGACGTACTGTGTTCCGTCCCACTTCGCGACCACGAGCTGCAGATCCTGGAGGCCGACTCCGACGACGTAATCGGCTCCGTCGATACCTCCGGTCGAGCCGTTTCGATCCGCGTCCACGGCGACGATGACAGAGGCCGGCATGGGACTCGGAACCTGGATGTTGGCGACCGTCGCCTTGATGTGCAGGTAGCCGTCGGCCGCCAGCTCCACCGTGACCAAGCCGACGTCGGCCGCGGCCCCGTTGTCTCCCGTCGGGTCGCTGTAGCTCGTTGGTACGGCCCCTGCCGCCGGAGATGACAGAAGCGCGAGCGCCGCGGCAACTGTGACGAATGCGTGCTTACTCATCGCGCTTACCTCCTTCATTCCCCGCCGGTGGCTCCGGCGGCCGGTTGCGGAACGCGTCGACGTAGGAGAGGTACCGCCGGATCTCCCGGATCAGCGCCTCGACGTCCGCGGCCCGCAACGCCTGCTTCATGGCCGAAGCTTCGAGGACGCCGCTCACGCCGCACTCATCGCGCGCTCACTTGGAAACCTTTGTTTCAGGTGTTACAACCGTTACGTGGAGATTCGCCTCCTCGGGCCGCTCGAGGTGCTGGACGGCGGAACCGCGCTTGCGCTTCCCCGCCGGCAGCAGCGCGCGCTGCTCGCCGCCCTCGCGCTGAGGCCGGGCGAAGTCGTCTCGAGCGACCGGCTCGTCGCCGATCTCTGGGGCGAGCGGGCGCCCGCGTCGGCGACCGGATCGCTCCAGAACACGGTCTCGGCGCTGCGGAAGCTGCTCGGTCGCGACGTCCTCGTGACCCAGGCGCCCGGCTACCGGCTCGCCGTCGACGCCGACTCGGTCGACGCGACCCGCTTCGAGTCGCTGCTCGAAGCGGCGCGTGCAGCGGAGCCCGCCGCGCGGGCGGAGCTGCTGCGGGAGGCGCTCGCCCTCTGGCGCGGGCCGGCGCTCGCCGACCTCGACGAGGAGGACTTCGCGCGGCTCGAGGCTGCGCGGCTCGACGAGCTGCGCGTCGCCGCACACGAGGAGCGGGTCGACGCCGAGCTCGAGGTCGGCCGCCACGCGGCACTCGTCGGAGAGCTCGAGACGCTGGTCGCGACCCACCCGCTGCGCGAGCGACTGCGCGGCCAGCTGATGCTCACGCTCTACCGCTGCGGGCGGCAGGCCGAAGCGCTCGAGGTCTATCGCGCAGCGCGACTCGCGCTCGCGGACGAGCTGGGGCTCGATCCCTCGCCCGAGCTGCAGGAGCTGGAACGCCGTGTTCTCCGTCAGGATCCGTCGCTCGCTGCACCCGTGACGCCGGTCGCCGACGTCTCGCCCGCCAGCGTCGAACGTCGGCTCGTCAGCGTGCTCGTTGCGGTCCCGCCCGCCGAGGACGATCCGGAGACATTGCGCGGACGGCTCGACGACGTGCTCGCCTCGGCGCGCGACATCCTCGCCCGGCACGGCGGCGGGCTGGAGCGCTTCGGGCCCGAGGGGCTCGTCGCGGTCTTCGGCGCGGAGGCGCCCAGGGACGACGACGCGATTCGTGCCACGGCAGCAGCTGAGGAGCTCGGGCTCCGCGCCGGCGTCGCGACCGGAGAATCGGTCTCGGGCGCAGGCGCGGTGTTCGTGCGCGCAGCCGAGCTCGCGCGCGGCCCGGGAGTGCAGCTGGACGAGCGGACGCACGCGTTGGTGCATGCGGTACGACGACTCGACGCCCCGCTCGTCGGGCGCGTCGAGGAGTTGGCCCGGCTGACCGGAGAGCTCGCCGCGGTACGTGAGGACGGCCGTTGCCGCGTCGTCACGGTGCTCGGAGAGCCGGGAATCGGCAAGTCACGGCTCGCCCGCGAGCTCGTGCTGTCCACCGGGGCAGAAGCACACATTCTGGTCGCCCGTTGTCTCTCCCAGGGGGAGGGAGCGACCTTCCTGCCGCTGCTCTCGGCGCTGCGCCGGATCGAGCCGGAGGCGGTGCTCGCGGGCGAACCGGACGGCACGCTCGTGCTCGAGCGCCTTGCTGCGCTTGCCGGGAACACCGACGCCGCCTCCCTCGGCGAGTCGTACTGGGCGGTACGGCGTCTGCTCGAGGCGCTGGCCGCAAGCCGGCCGGTGCTGCTCGTGCTCGACGACGTGCACTGGGCAGAGCCCGCCCTGCTCGACCTCGTCGACTATCTCGCCGACCGCGCGGCGGTGCCGCTACTCGTGCTCTGCCTCGCCCGCCCGGAGCTCGAGCGCGCGCTCGGGGAGACGACCCGACTCGGCCCTCTCGCCGACGAGCACGCGTTGCTCGTCGTCCAGTCCGCCGCGGAGCTCGACGAGCAGACGCAGGAGCGAATCGTCGGCCTGGCGGAGGGGAACCCGCTCTACGTCGAGCAGCTGGCCGCATATGCGGCGGAGTCCGGCGAAGGCCTGCCGCCGACGCTCGACGCGGTGCTCGCCGGCCGCCTGGGTCAGCTCGAGGCGGACGAGCGCGCCGTGCTGCAGCGGGCGGCGGTGGTGGGCAAGGAGTTCACGCGCGGCGCAGTCGCGGCTCTGATCGAGGCGCCCGTCGACGCCGAGCTGGCGTCGCTCGGCCGGCGCGAACTCATCCGCGCGGCGCCGGACGCCGAACCCGGCGACGACGGCTACCGCTTCCACCACGTCCTGCTCCGCGACGCCGCCTACGCGACGCTGACGAAGCGCGACCGGGCCGCTCTGCACGAGCGAGTCGCCGCGTGGCTCGACCGGGACGAGCCCGGCGACGACGCGGTCGTCGGCTACCACCTCGAGCAGGCCGCCGGTCTGCTCCAGGGCCTTGGCGAGGCCGCAGACGAACTCGCGAGCGCGGCCGGAGACCGGATCGGGCTGGCTGCGATGCGCGCGTGGCGGCAGAACGACGCGCGCGCGGCGGCGGGATTGCTGCGGCGGGCGACCGCGCTTCTTCCCGCGGGGGAGCGCCGAGCTGAGTTGCTCTGCGAGCTCGCACTTGCGCAACTGAACGCCGGCGAGGGTGACTGGCGCGAGATCCTCGCGCGAGCTGCAGGCGATGCACGCAAGGAGGGGAGCCGACGCATCTCTGCCCGCATCGCCGTCGAACGTTCCGCGCTCGACTTCCGGGACGGCGTGACCTCGGCTACCGAGCTGCTCGAAACCGCGCTCGGTGCGACCGAGATCCTCGCGGCAGCGGGAGACCATCGGGCGCTCGGGCGAGCCTGGCTCGCCGTCGGCCTCGTACACGAGTGGGCCTGCCGATATGCAGACGCAGCCGGCGCGGCGCGGATGGCACGCGAAGGTTACGAACGGGCGTCCTTCTCACCAGCGGCCATCAACTCCGTCCTGGCCTTCAGCGCCCTGTACGGGCCAGATCACGTTCAGGAGGCAATCGCCCAGTGCGACGAGCTGCGCGAGACGTCGTCGGATCGTCTGACCAGCGCTCACGCGACGATGACGCTCGGCGCGCTCGCCGCCCTCGAAGAGAGGTTCGACGAGGCCCGGCTGCTCGGCCAGGAGGCCCGTGAGCTTTACGAGAGCATCGGCAGCGAGCGCGTCGTGAGATGGACGTGGAGCACGATCGCGATGCTCGTCGAACGCCGAGCCGGAAGGCTCGACGCAGCCGCAGCGATCGCACGAGACGCCGGCCACTACTTCGCACAGCGAGCGGAGCGTCCGTACGAGAGCACCTGGTCAGCACGCCTCGCCGAGCTGCTGTACTGGAGCGCGGAGTACGACGGAGCCGCGCACGCAGTTGCGGACGCACGTGAGGGAGCAGTCGGTCACGACGTCTACGTCCAGTTCCTCTGGCGCTCGACCGCAGCGAAGCTCGCGGCTCGGAAAGGGCTCACCGAGGAGGCGGAACAGCTGAGCGAGCAGGCGCTGCACCTCGCCGCTGCGAGCGATTCTCCGCTGCTTCTCGCCGACCTATTGATCGCGCGCGCCGAGGTTCTCCAACTCGGAGGACGACCCGACGCGGCCACCGACGCGGCTGATCGGGCGAGAGTGCTCCTGCGCGAAAAGGGCGACTCGGCCGGGCTCGCCGAGCTCGAGCGGCTGCTTTCGCCCCGGCAGACGAAGAGCCCCACAGGGCTCTCCGTCTGAACCTGAGTCGAGACAACGGAACTACCCGCCGCCTCCTTCGCCTCCAGCCGGGCAATGACGCTTCTGCATGGCGCACCTCCCTTCTGCGCGCCACGCTCGAGCGGGGCCCAAACGGCCCGGTCACGACCCCCTAACGGGCCGCTAACTGCAGATGGAGGTGGGGTGGCTCCGCGCTAGAGGCGCGGGCCGGCGCTGACGAGGTTCTCGTCGGCGTCGAACTTGGCGAAGTTCTCGCTGAACATCGTCGCCAGCTTCCGCGCCTGCACGTCGTAGGCGTCCGGGTCGGCCCACGTCGAGCGCGGGTCGAGCAGAGCGGAGTCGACGTCGGGGACGGCGACCGGGACCTCGAAGCCGAACAGCTCGTCGGTGCGGTAGTCGACGCCGGCAAGCTCGCCCGAGAGCGCAGCGGAGAGGAGCGCGCGCGTCGCCTGGATCGGCATCCGCTCGCCCTCGCCGTACGGCCCGCCCGTCCAGCCGGTGTTCACGAGCCACACAGCCGCGCCGTGCTCGTCGAGCTTCTTGGCCAGCAGCCGGGCGTAGACGACCGGCGACTGCGGCAGGAACGGCGCCCCGAAGCAGGCCGAGAAGGTCGGCTGCGGCTCCTTGACCCCGATCTCGGTGCCGGCGAGCTTCGCCGTGAAGCCGGAGAGGAAGTAGAACATCGCCTGGTCGCGGGTCAGCCGCGCGATCGGCGGCAGGATCCCGAACGCGTCCGCGGTCAGCATCACGACCGACCTCGGATGCCCCGCGCGCTTCGCCGGCAGCGCGTTCGCGATCTGCTCGAGCTTGTAGGCGGCGCGCGTGTTCTCGGTCTTCGAGCCGTCGTCGAGGTCGACGACGCCGTTCTCGTCGGCGACGACGTTCTCCAGGATCGTCCCGAAGCTGTGCGTCGTCCTGAAGATCTCCGGCTCCGCCTCGGCGGAGAGGCTGATCACCTTCGCGTAGCAGCCGCCCTCGATGTTGAAGACGCCCGAGTCGCCCCAGCCGTGCTCGTCGTCGCCGATCAGCGAGCGCTCCGGATCGGCCGAGAGCGTCGTCTTGCCGGTGCCGGAGAGGCCGAAGAAGATCGCGACGTCGTCCTCGTCGCCGACGTTCGCCGAGCAGTGCATCGGGAAGACGCCCTGCAGAGCGGCAGCCGGTCGTTCATCAGCGTGAAGATCGACTTCTTGATCTCGCCGGCGTAGAAGGTGCCGCCGATCAGCACCTCTCGGCGTGACGGGTGCAGGACGACGAAGGTGCCGCTGCGCGTGCCGTCCTCCGCCGGATCGGCCACGAGCCCGGGGGCATGCAGGACGAGCGCGTCGGGCTCGAACCCGCGCAGCTCGTCGGTGCTCGGCTCGATGAACATCGTCTTCGCGAAGAGCGCGTGGTAGGGCCGGTCGGTGACGACGCGCACGTTGATCCGGTGCGCGGGGTCGGCGCCCGCGAAGGCGTCGACGACGTAGAGGTCGTGCTCCCCGAGGTGGTCGGTCACCTTGGCCCGCAGACCGTCGAAGTGCTCCTCGTCGATGCTCGGCGTTCACATCGCCCCACCAGATCCGCTCCTCCGAGCCTGGCTCGCGCACGACGAACTTGTCCTTCGGCGAGCGGCCCGTGTGCTCGCCGGTGTCGACGGCAAGCGGCCCGCCCTCGACGATCCGCCCGTCGCCGCGCCGCAGCGCATGCGAGTAGAGCAGCGAGGTGGTCGGGTTCCAGTGCACCGCTCCGGTGACTTCGAGCCCGTGCTCCGACAGGTGCTCTTCCCTGGTCGTGGTCGCCATCGCGCCGGACATCCTATGCGAGCGGCCAATCCGACCCGACGCCTCCGACGTAGAACCGGAGCATGAGACGCTCGTTGCTCCTCGCCGTCCTCGTCCTGGCAGCCGGCTGCGGCAGCGACGACGCCAGCAACGATGGTGGCGACGACGAGTCCTCGGGCGGCGCGTCGGTCGAGCTCTCCGCGACCGAGTTCGCCTTCGACCCCGCCGACCTCAGCGTCGACGAGGCGGGCGAGACCACCTTCACGGTCTCGAACGACGGTGAGTTCCCCCATGCGCTCGCCTTCGACGACCTCGACGCCGCGACCGGCACCATCGAGCCCGGCGGCTCCGGAGAGGTCACGGTCGAGCTCGAGCCCGGCGAGTACGAGCTGTACTGCCCGATCGGCAACCACCGCGACCAGGGCATGGAGGGGACGCTCGTCGTCGGCGGCGCGTCCGGTGCCGGGGGCGGCAGGACGGACGAGAGCGAGCTCCGAGACCGACGACCCGTACGGCTACGGCTAGACGGTCGAGCTAGACGGGCGCTCCCTCGACATCGCGGGCCAGCAGCGCCGCGTAGCGTCCTCCCGCCGCGAGCAGCTCGTCGTGCGTGCCGATCTCGGCGACGCGACCGCCGTCGAGCACGACGATCTGGTCGGCGTCGCGCACCGTCGAGAGCCGGTGCGCGATCGCGATCGTCGTCCTGCCCTCCTCCAGCCGCTCGAGCGCCGACTGGACGAGCCGCTCGGTCTGGGTGTCGAGCGCCGAGGTCGCCTCGTCGAGCACCAGGATCGGCGGATTGCGCAGGATCGTGCGCGCGATCGCCATCCGCTGCTTCTCGCCGCCCGAGAAGCGGTAGCCGCGCTCGCCGACGACCGTGTCGTACCCCTGCGGCAACGAGGCGATCAGCTCGTGGATCTGCGCGGCGCGAGCGGCCTCCTCCACCTCCTCGTCCGAGGCGTCCGGCTTGGCGAAGCGCAGGTTCTCGCGCACCGTCGCGTGGAAGAGATACGTCTCCTGCGAGACGACGCCGACCGCGCCCGCAAGCGCGTCGAAGGTGAGGTCGCGCACGTCGACGCCGTCGATCGCCACGGTGCCGCGTGTCGTGTCGTAGAGCCGCGCGACGAGGTAGCCGGCGGTCGTCTTGCCGGAGCCGGTCTCGCCGACGAGCGCCGTCGTCGTGCCGGGCGCGGCCTCGAACGACACGTCCTGCAGCGTCCAGGCGGCATCCTCGTAGCGGAACCAGACGTTCTCGAACGTGACTCGCCCCTGCGGCCGGTCGAGCTGCCGCTTCCCTTCCTCGAGATCCACGTCGAGGTCGAGGTACTCGAAGACGCGATCGAACAGCGCGAGCGAGGTCTGCACCTCCAGCGAGACCCCGAGCAGCGAGCCGACGGGAAAGAAGAGGCGCGTCTGCAGGGTCGTGAAGGCAATCACCGTCCCGAGCTCGATCGAGCCGGCCGCGTAGCCCGCGAAGAGGTAGACGAGCGCCGGCATGATCGCGAACGTCGTCTGGATCGAGGCCATCATCCAGCGGCCCGTCATGCGACTTCGAACCTCGAGGTCGGCGAGCCGCTCCGACTCGCCCTCGAAGCGCGTCGCGAGCTCGCCGGAGCGGCCCATCGTCTTCCCGAGCAGGATCCCGGAGACCGAGAGCGACTCCTGCACGAGGCTCGAGATGTCGGCCATCGACTCCTGCCGCACCTTGGCCACCTTCTGCCGCGCGCGACCCACGCGCCGCGTCATCAGCACGAAGACGGGCAGGAGCGCGAGCGCGAACAGCGTCAGCCGCCAGTCGAGCAGGAACATCGCGACCACGCTCGCGAGCACCGTCGTCACGTTGGCGACGATCGAGGTCGCCGTCGAGGTGACGACGTTCTGCACGCCGCCGATGTCGTTCGCGAGCCGCGACTGCACCTCGCCCGTCCGCGTGCGCGTGAAGAACGCGAGCGAGAGTCGCTGGAGATGCACGTAGACCGCCGTCCGCAGGTCGTGCATCACCCGCTGGCCGACCTGGTTCGACATGTAGGTCTGCACGACGCCGAGCGCACCCGTGGCGATCGCGATCGCGACCATGCCGCCGACGAGCCAGTTCAGGAGCGTCAGGTCCTCTTCGGGCAGCGCGTCGTTGAAGATGGATTCGAGCAGGAACGCGGGCACGACCCCGAGCGCCGACGAGAAGAGGATCAGCGCGAGCACACCGCCGAGGCGCGCCTTGTAGGCCCGGAAGAGCCCGACGATGCGACGCAGGTTCGCGCGGCGCACGGCCGGGTCGGCCGGCCGCTCGACCGGCTCGAACCCCTCGAAGCTGCGACGGCCACGTGCCATTCCGGACGAAAGAGTACGGGTCGCCTACCGAGCGCCGAGCCGCCGTGCGCGAGCCCTACGCGGAGAACCGCCCGAGCTCGGCGTCCACGAGCTCCTCCCAGCGCCCCGCCCGTGGCATCCGGATCGGCTCGCCCCAGGGAGCGCGGAGCGCGATCGGATGCACCGCGCCGGGAATCACCGTTCGGTCGGCGTCGATCCCGAGCGCGCGTGCCCGCTCGAAGCCCCGCCGGGAGAGCTCGGGGCTGACGCCCGGCACTCCCGGCAGGCCACGGTCGAGCGAGCCGTGCAGGACCGCGAAGCGGCGGCCCTCGAGCGGAGCGAGGTCGAGCTCGCGGTACAGCCACGGCGCCAGCCCGATCACGGTGCTGACGGCGGGATCGGCAGCGGCGTGCACCGCGACGGCGCCGCCCATCGAGAAGCCGAGCAGCGCCACCTCCTCGGCGCCGTCGACCCGTGCCGCAGCGATCGCGTCACGCGCATCCTCGACGCACAGCTCGAGCCGGCGCCAGGACTTGATCCGGTAGCGCACCTCGAGGAACCCGAGCTCCGGCCGGCGGCGCGCGAGCCGGGAGACGAGCCACTCGATCGAGGCGCTCCACGTCCCCGGCTGCGCCGCCGCGGTGCCGCCGTTCATGCACACGACGGCACGACCGCCGCCGCGGTTCGTCCAGCGTCCCTCGGCGCCGCTCTCGAGCTCGATCGTCATGCGCGCGGACGGTACCGGCAGGACGCAGAGGCAGGAAGCACCCGCCCGGGCCGGAATCACGCGGAGCCGTGCAGACCGCCGCCGCGATCGCCAGATTCCTGGCCACGCCGAGCCTCGCCGAATCGACGCGACGGTCGTACGCGTTCGACCTGCGCGACTTCTCCGGCTGGCTCGGAGCGCGCGGGACGCGGGTGGAGGACGTCGACGTTCGCGTGCTCGCCGAGTACGTGGCCGAGCTCGGGCGGGCGCGTCGCGGGCTCGCGCCTGCGACGATCGCGCGTCGCATCTCGTCCGTCCGCTCGTTCCTGCGCTTCACGCTCGGCCCCGACCGCGTTCCCGACACGCCGTTCTCGCCGCGACGGCCACGCCGCTTGCCCGACGCGCCGAAGCAGGGCGAGGTCGAGGAGATCATCGACGGCGTCACCGGCGACGACCCCCTCGACCAACGAAACGCCGCGATCGTCGAGCTGGTCTACTCGGCGGGCCTGCGCAGCTCCGAGGTGGTCGGGCTCGATCTCGGCGACGTCGACTTCGAGCAGGAGCACGTCCACGTGCTCGGCAAGGGCGGCAAGGAGCGCGTGATCCCGCTCGGCGAGCGCGCGGCCCACGCTGTCGCTCTCTACCTGCACCAGGCCCGTCCGGAGCTCGCGCGGGGCGCGAACGACGCGCTCTTCCTCTCCGTGCGCGGACGGAGGCTCGACACGAGCACGCTGCGCCGGCTGCTCCCACACCCGCACCGTCTGCGCCACTCGTTCGCAACCCACCTGCTCGAGGGTGGCGCCGATCTCCGCACGATCCAGGAGCTGCTCGGTCACTCCTCGCTCTCCACCACCCAGATCTACAGCCACGTCGACGCCAAGCGCCTGCGCAAGGTCTATGACTTCTCCCACCCCCGATCCTGAGCTCGACGGCTTCCTGACGCTGCTCGCGGCGCGGCGCGCGCCGCGGACGGTCGAGGCGTACCGTCGCGACCTGCTGCAGCTCGTCGAGAGGCTCGGGCACCCCGTCTCGTCCGCTTCGGTGGAGGAGCTCGAAGGCTGGATCGCGCAGATGCGTGCCGACGGCCGCGCGGCGACGACGATCGCGCGCCGAATCGCGGCCGTGCGCGCGTTCTTCCGCCACCAGATGCTGCTCGGTGCCCGCGGCGACAACCCGGCAGCCGCGCTCGCGCTGCCGAAGCGCCTGCGCAAGCTGCCCCGCACGCTCTCGCCCGCCGAGGCGGAGCGCCTGATCGACGCGGCCGCGGGAACGACACCACGCGCGATGCGCGACCGGGCGCTCGTGGAGCTGATGTACGGCGCCGGCCTGCGCGTCAGCGAGGCGCTCGGGCTCGAACGCCGGGCGGTCGACCTCGAGGAGCGCATCGTCCGCGCCGTCGGAAAGGGCGGCAAGGAGCGGCTCGTCCCGCTCGGCCGTCCGGCCGTCGACTCGCTGCGCCGCTACATCGCGATGGGCCGGCCGCACCTCGACCGGCGTCATCGTCCGGAGCTCTTCCTCAACGCCCGCGGCGGCGCGCTCACACGCTCCGGCGCCTTCCTGATCCTGCGGCGACTCGCCGGGAAGGCCGGGCTCGAGCCGGAGCGCGTTCATCCGCATCTGCTGCGCCACTCGTTCGCGACGCACCTGCTCGAGGGCGGCGCCGACCTGCGCAGCGTGCAGGAGATGCTCGGCCACGCAGACCTCTCGACGACCGAGCTCTACACCCACGTATCCGATCGTCGTCGTCGCGAGTTGTACTTCCGAGCGCACCCCCACGCGCGACGGAACGACGACCCGAAGGACGAAGCCCGATGACAATCGACCCCCAGACGGCGCTCCTCGTTGCGCTGATGATGGCCGTCGGCTGGACGATGACCTTCTCCGGCCTGAAGAAGCACATGCTCGAGCTGAAGCAGCGCAGGCGCATCTGCCCCGCGTGTGGTCGCTCGATCCAAGGCCGCGTCTGCGAAGCACATTGACCGAGCAGAGCTAGCTGCGCTGAGCAACCACGCTCTTCGGCCTTGCGAACGCGCTCGTCGGTGGCGTCGAGCAACGTGACGTGACCTAGCTTGCGGCCGGGGCGCGGCTCCTTGCCGTAGAGATGGACGTGCGCGCCCGGGAAGCTGGAGCAGCTCGTCGAGCGGCGGCACGCTGCCGATCAGGTTGACCATCGCCGACGCGCAGCGCATCCCCGTCGAGCCGAGCGGAAGCCCGAGCACCGCGCGCAGGTGATTCTCGAACTGGCTCGTCTCCGCTCCCTCGATCGTCCAGTGGCCCGTGTTGTGCACGCGCGGCGCGAGCTCGTTCGCCACCAGCTGCCCGCCCACCTCGAAGAGCTCGAGCGCGAGCACGCCGACGTAGCCGAGCTCGTCGAGGAGCCGCGCCGCGTACCCCTCCGCCTGCGCCTGCGGCGCGTCCGCCGCCGGCGCCCGCGACGTGCGGAGGATCCCGCCCTCGTGGACGTTCTCGATCAGCGGATAGAAGCGCGTCTCGCCGTCGCGTCCGCGAACGGAGAGCAGCGACAGCTCCCGGTCGAACGGGACGAGGCCTTCGAGGACATGCCCGGGGTCAAACCCCGGACGTGTCTCCACCAGCCGTTGTCCCTTGCCGTCGTAGCCGAGCCGGCGGGTCTTCAGGAGCGCCGGGAACTCCGTCACCTCGTCGTCGATCGGCGCGGTCGGGATGCCGAGGCGGCGGAAGAGCTGCTTCTCGACGAGGCGGTCCTGCGCGGCCTCGAGCGCCGCCGCTCCCGGCACGGCCCCGACGCGCCGCGCCGCCTCGACGGGCACGTTCTCGAACTCGTACGTGACGGCGTCAGCCCCGTCGGCGAGCCGGTCGAGCAGCTCCGGATCGTCGTAGGCGCCGACCAGCAACTCCCCCACCTCGGCGGCCGGCGCGTCGGGTGAGGGATCGAGAAAGCGAAAGGAGAGGCCGAGCGGGATGCCGGCGAGCGCGAGCATCCGCCCGAGCTGCCCCCCACCGATGACGCCGACGACCGCCAAGTAACAGTCTGTTACTTGGCTGGATCGGGGTCGGCGAGCACGGCCTCGCGTCTGCTCGGCGCGGAAGCGGGCAAGGCGCTCGCGCACGCCCACGTCGGAGCGCGCCACGATCGCGGCCGCGAGCAGGGCGGCGTTGACCGCCCCGGCCCGCCCGATCGCCAGCGTCCCGACGGGTACCCCGGCCGGCATCTGCACGATCGAGAGCAGCGAGTCCATGCCCTTCAGCGTCTTCGACTCGACCGGGACGCCGAGCACGGGCAGCGCCGTCTTCGCCGCCGCCATCCCGGGCAGGTGGGCCGCGCCGCCGGCCCCCGCGATCAGCACCTGCAGCCCGCGCCCCTCGGCCGACGTCGGCGTACTCGAAGAGCAGATCCGGCGTCCGGTGAGCCGAGACCACCTTCGTCTCGTGCTCGAGCTCGAGCTGCTCGAGCGTCTCGACCGCGTGCCGCATCGTCTCCCAGTCGGAGCGCGAGCCCATGATCACGCCGACGAGAGGCTGTCATCTCAGCGGGTGTCGGAGCGCTTCTTCAGCGCGGCCGCGACCGCCTTCGCCGTCTTGCGCAGCTCCGCGTCCTGCTCGTCGTCGTCGGCGAGGCCGTTCAGGATCTGGATCGTCTCGCGCTGCGGCGAGCCGTTCTTCAGGCACACGATCGCGAGCCGGCGGACCGACACGTTGTCGTCGTTCGTCGCGAGCTCGTGCAACAGCGAGCGCATCCCGTTCACGTCGCCCGGATGGGTGCGCGAAAGGCCTTCGAGCGCGATCACGGCCGAGCCACGCGCCGCCGGGCTCGCGTCCTCGAGCCCGCGCCGGAGCAGCTGGAGCTTCTGGCGGTAGCGGAACTGCGCGATCGCGCGATAGGCCTGGGCGCGGATGCGGTAGTCGCCGTTCCGAGCCGCGTGCTCGACCTCCTCGTCCCACTCGGCACGGAGATTCGCCAGCGCGCGCTCGTCGCCCGCCTGCGCGAGCTCGTCCGCGCGAGCTGCCGCTTCCTGAAGCGTCACCGCCGACCCCGCCGGAACGGCGATTGTGTTGGAACAACACAAGCTTCCTGGGCCTGGTCACGCGCTGAGACGCGCGACGGACCGCCCACGAAGAGCTTGTGTTGGAACAACACAAGCTCCGGCCGGCGCGAGTTCATCCGATCGACGAAGCCGCCCGGGCGTTCGGGCCGACGTACCGGGCCGACGGTCGCACGAGCCGGCTGAGCTTCTTCTGCTCGAGGATGTGCGCCGACCAGCCGGCCGTGCGCGAGCAGGCGAACATCGCCGGCGCGAGCACCGGCGGCACGTCGGCGACGTCCAGGACGACTGCCGACCAGAACTCGACGTTCGTCTCGAGCGGACGGTCGGGCGACTTCTTCCGCAGCGCGACGAGCGCCGCCTGCTCGAGCTTGTCGGCCACGTCGTAGCGCGGCGCGCCGAGCTCCTTGGCCGTGCCCTTCAGCAACCGGGCGCGCGGATCCTCGGCGCGATAGACGCGATGCCCGAAGCCCATCAACCGCTCGCCGCGCTCGATCAGGCCGTTGACGTAGCTCTCCGGGTCGCCCGACTCGGCCGCGGCGTCGAGCATCGGGAGCACGCGCGCCGGCGCGCCGCCGTGCAGCGGGCCCGAGAGCGCCCCGACCGCGGACGAGAGCGCAGCGGCGCAGTCCGCCCCGGTCGAGGCGACGATCCGCGCGGTGAACGTCGAGGCGTTGAGGCCGTGCTCCGCGGTGCAGATCCAGTAGGTGTCGAGCGCCTGCACGTGCTTCGGGTCGGCCTCGCCGCGCCACTCGAGCAGGAACCGCTCGGCGGTCGACCGCCCGGCCTCGACAGTGGCACGGTCGACGTGGTCGGTCTTCCCGTCGGCGAGCCGGGCGGACTGGGCCGCGATCGAGATGAACTGGGCGGAGAGGCGGCGCAGATCCTCGCGCGCCTCGTCGTCCGAGATGTCGATCAGCTTGCCGAGCTTCCACTCGGCGCCGAAGCGCGCCGTCACGGACTGCAGGTCGGCCGGCGTGTTCCCGGTCAGCCCGCCGCCCGAGTACTCCTCGGCGGCCGGTAGCCCCGGCTCGTAGCTCTCGTCGACGAGGAGCCCCCAGACCTGCTCGAACGGGTACGTGCCGACCAGCTCCTCGATGTCGACGCCGCGGTAGCGGAGCGCACCGCCCTCGCGGTCGGGCTCGGCGATCTCGGTCTCGAAGGCGACGATCCCCTCCAGGCCCGGCTTGAACTCGTTCATCGCTCTCCTCGTCTCCCGATTCAGTGTCGCGGACGGTACCTCACCGGCGTACCCTCGATCGGCGCATACAATCCGCCGCCGTGGTGCCCATCGAAAGCCCCGAGGAGCTGGAGGTTCCGGTTTGAGAGCGAAGGTCACCGTCGTCGGAGCCGGCAACGTCGGCGCCACCTGTGCGCAGGAGCTCGCGCGCCGCGACTACGCGGACGTCGTGCTCGTCGACATCAAGGAGGGCGTCCCGCAGGGCAAGGCGCTGGACATCAACCAGAGCGCCGCCGTGCTGGGCTACGAGGCGAACGTCACCGGCTCGAACGGCTACGACGGAGTCGGCCGGCTCCGAGGTCGTCGTGATCACGGCGGGCTTGCCGCGGCAGCCGGGGATGAGCCGCGACGACCTCGTCACGACGAACGAGAAGATCGTCGGCTCGGTCACCACCGAGGTGATGTCGGCGAGCCCGGAGGCGATCGTCATCGTCGTCTCCAACCCGCTCGACGCGATGTGCCACGTGGCGAAGTCCGCGTCGGGGTGGGCGAAGGAACGGGTCTTCGGGATGGCCGGAATCCTCGATACCGCACGTTTCTCGGCGTTCATCGCCTGGGAGACCGGCATGTCGATCAAGGACGTGACCGCGATGGTGCTCGGCGGCCACGGCGACCAGATGGTGCCGGTCGTCTCCGCCACGACGGTGGGCGGCGTCCCGCTGCGCAAGCTCGTCGCCGAGGATCGGATCCAGGCGATGGTCGAGCGCACCGCGAAGGGTGGCGGCGAGCTCGTCAACCTGCTCGGGACGTCCGCCTGGTACGCGCCCGGAGCCGCCGCGGCGCAGATGGTCGACGCGATCGTCCTCGACGAGAAGCGCGTGCTGCCGTGCACGGCGTACCTCGAGGGCGAGTACGGGATCGACGGCCTCTACATGGGCGTTCCCGTCGTGCTCGGCGCGAAGGGTGTCGAGCGGATCGTCGAGCTCGACCTCGACGAGAGCGAGCAAGCGGCCTTGAAGGCATCCGCCGACGCCGTGCGCGACGTCGTCTCCGTTCTCTCCTCCTCCTAGCGCCGGTGGACCTCAACCTCCGCGGGCGCACGGCGATCGTCTGTGGCGCCTCCGCCGGGATCGGGCTCGCCTGCGCGGAGTCGCTCGCCGCCGAGGGCGCGAACGTCGTCGCCTTCGCCCGTCGCGCGGACGTGCTCGAGCGCGAGGCTGAGCGGATCGGCGCGCTGGCCGTCCAGGGCGACGTCACGCGCGCGACCGACCTCGAGCGGCTCGTCGAGCGGACGCTCGCCGAGTACGGCGGCGTGGACGTGGTCGTCCTGAACGGTGGCGGCCCGCCCAGGACGCGCGCGCTGGACGTCTCGGACGAGGCGCTCGACGACGCCGTGGAGCTGCTGCTGCTCTCCGCGGTGCGGCTCGTCCGGCTCTGCCGCCCGCACCTCGAGGCGAGCGCGCACGGGCGGGTGATCGCGATCACCTCGAGCTCGGTGAAGGAGCCGATCGACAACCTCGCCCTCTCGAACGCGATCCGCCCCGGCCTCGTCGGCTGGCTGATGACGGTCGCACGCGAGCTCGGGCCGAGCGCCGTCACCGTGAACGCGATCGCGCCGGGCAGGATCGACACCGAACGGCTCCAGGAGGTCTACCCGGACGGCCCGAGCGAGGCCGACCTCGCCTCGATCCCACTGCGCCGCCTGGGCGCGCCGCGCGAGATCGGCGACGTCGTCTGCTTCCTCGCCTCCGATCGCGCCGCCTACGTCACCGGCGCGACGATCGCCGTCGACGGCGGGCTCACGCGAGGCCTCCTCTGAGACCGGGCCGCTTCGTCGGCGGCGGGCTGCTCCTGCTCGCCGTCGTCCTCGGGATCGCCTGGTTCGCACCCTCCGACAGCTATCTGATCGTGCCCGACGAGGCGAGCCCGCTGGCGCCGCTCGTGCAGGTCGAGGGTGAGCGCCGTCAGGACCGCGAGGGCGGCATCTACTACGTCGACGTGCTGGTGCGGAAGGCGTCTCTGCTCGAGGAGCAGATTCCCGCGCTCCGCCCCGACGGCGCGGACGCCGTGCCCGCCGAGGCGATCGTGCCCGAGGGCTCGAGCTTCCAGGAGCGGAGGGAGCAGAACCTGCGGGCGATGAGCCGGTCGCAGGAGATCGCCGCGGCCGTCGCGCTGCGCGAGCTCGACTTCGACGTCGGCTCGGATCCCGAGGGCGCACTCGTCCTCGCGGTCGCGGAGGATGCACCGGCCGCCGGCAAGCTGAAGCCCGACGACGTGATCGTGGCGGTCGACGGGACCGCGGTGGCGACGCCCGACGACCTGCGCCGCCTGATCGGTCGCAACGAGGTCGGCGACACGGTGCGCCTCGGGCTTCGCGACGGCGAGTCGACCCGGACGGTGGAGGTCGGCACGATCGCGAGCCCCTCCGATCCGAACCAACCGATCGTGGGAATCCAGGTGGAGCAGTTCGCGGAGATCGACGTTCCGATCGACGTCGACATCGATCTCGGCAACGTCGGCGGGCCGTCCGCCGGCCTCGCCTTCGCGCTCGACCTCGTCGAGGAGCTCGACGGTACGGTCGATCGCGGCAACCGGATCGCGGCGACGGGCGAGCTTCAGCTCGACGGCACCGTCTCGCCGGTCGGAGGGCTGAAGCAGAAGACGATCGGCGCGAAGCGGGCCGGTGTCGACGCCTTTCTCGTTCCGGCTGGGGATAACGCGGCCGAGGCACGCCGCCACGCAGACGGGCTGCGGATCATCCCGGTGGAGAGTTTTCAACAGGCGTTGCGACAGCTGGCAACGTTGCCCAGAAAGGGGTAGGTAAGAGCACGTTTTGTGTACTTCGAATCACCCGGAAATTGCGTCGATTTCGTGAACGCTGGGGTTGTGGTGTTCGACGGCGGCGGCAACAATGGCGCCTGTCCGGAGGGGACGAGACTCGATCAAGAGGTCAGAATGGGCAAGCGATCCGAAACAAGCTGCACCGATTGCTACTTCCGCCGCGCGGGCCTGTGCGCGCTCCCGGGCGACTCCCCCTGCCCCACGTTCCGCCTCGCCACGACCGGCGCCCTGACGCCGCCTCGACAGCCGCGTCTCGTCCCCCGTCCGGCGCCCGTGTTCGCGCCGGCCGCCGCCTGATCTAGAGTTCGCCTCGCGATGGAGAGCCGCGAGCACGAGTTCGAGCGGACCTGGCAGCCGCGGCTCTGGTTCTCGATCGGCCTCCTGATCCTGCTCGCTAGCTACCTGATCGCGTTCGTCGTCGGGAACAGCGAAGAGGCGAGCGTCAACTTCATCTTCGCCGAGGCGAGGACGTCGCTGATCTGGGTGATACTGCTGTCGGTGCTCGTCGGCCTGGTGGCCGGCGTGCTGCTCTCGCAGATGCACCGCCGCCGACAGGCGTCTCGGAGTGAGCCGAGCGACGCCTACAGCAGCGACGCCAGCAACGAGACGCCCTCGTCGATCGCCGACGGCGACTCGTAGCTGAAGGCCAGCCGGGCGGAGCGCTCCCCGCCGCGCCCACCCGGGAAGAAGTCCGATCCCTTGACGAAGCTCACGCCCGCCGCCTCCGCGCGGCCCGAGTAACGGCGCCGTCTCCGTCGGCAGCTCGACCCAGAGGAAGTACCCCCCGTCGGGGCGGCTCCAGGTGGCACGGCCGCCGAGCTCCCGCTCGAGCGCGGCGAGCATGGCATCGCGCCTGCTGCGCAGGAGCTCGCGGATCCGCGTCAGATTCGGCTCGAAGGCGCCACGGTCGTGGAGCTCGAAGACCGCAGCCTGCGTCATGAACGGCGGTGAGATGTAGGTCGAGACCGCTCGCTCCTCGACCCTGGCGGCCAGATCCGACGGCAGCACGAACCAGCCGATGCGCAGGCCCGGAGCCACCGTCTTCGAGAAGGACGAGGTGTAGAGCAGAAGGTCGCCGCCTGTGTCCCGAGCGGTCGCGAGCTCATGCAGCGACGGCGGCTGCTCGCCCTCGTAGCGAACGCGACCGTACGGGTCGTCCTCCAGCACCGGCACGCCGTGAGCGACCGTGAGCTCGACGAGACGTCGGCGCCGCTCGACCGAAAGCGTCCGGCCGCTCGGGTTCTGGAAGGTCGGAATCGTGTACAGGAAGCTCGCGCCGGCCGCGAGCTCCCGCTCGAGCGACGTCGGGATCGAGCCCTTCGTCGTCCATCGGCAGCGTGACGACGTCGGCGCCGAGCCGGGCCAGCAACTTCAGCGGCCGGTCGTAGGTGGGCGCCTCGACGAGCACTCTCCCCGGACGCCGCGCGAGCAGCTCCTCGAAGACGAAGGCGATGCCCTGAAGCGCTCCGTTCGTCAGGATCACGCGGGCGGCCTCGACGCCGTGGCGCGCCGCGAGCCACTCGCGCAGCGGGCCGTAGCCGCCGCCGGGGCCGTAGGCGAGTACCGAGGGATCACGCTCGATCGCGACCCGGGCGCAGTCGGCCAGCAGGTCGACGGCGAGGCACTCCGGCGCGGGCGCGCCTCTGGCAAAGGAGATCATCTGGCGAAAGCGATCATTTGCAGGAGCGTATCCACGGGAACGACCGGGCTCTCTGCTACCGTGCTCCCTACGGACGGCAATGGGTCGTCCTGTGAGATGTAGCTTCTTCGGTACCTCCCTCGTTCTGTCGAGGTGGGCGAGGTAGTTGGATCTCGACCACCAAGAACGTTAGGAGTCGAACCCATATGAAGTCTTTCCACGAGCTGGGCGTGTCGCCGCGCGTCGCTCAGGCACTTGCCGAGCGGGACATCCACGCGCCGTTCCGCATCCAGACTCTCGTCCTCCCCGACGCCCTCGAAGGCCGCGACGTGCTCGCGAAGTCGCCGACGGGCTCGGGGAAGACACTCGCATTCGCGGTCCCGATCGTCGACGCGCTCGACGCGTCCGACCCGCGTCCGTCCGCGCTGATCCTCGTGCCGACGCGCGAGCTCGCCGCGCAGGTCGCCGCGGAGATCGAGACGATCGCGCCCGCGGCCGACCTCAAGGTCGCCGCGGTCTACGGCGGGATCACGATCTCGACTCAGGCCAAGAAGGCCCGCGAGGCACACATCCTCGTCGCCACGCCGGGCCGGCTCCAGGACCTGCTGGAGCGGAGGGCCGTGTCGCTCGACGGCGTCCGGATCCTCGTCCTCGACGAAGCCGACCGCATGCTCGACATGGGCTTCCAGCCGCAGGTCGACCGGATCGTGCGTCGACTGTCCCCCAAGCGCCAGACCATGTTCTTCTCGGCCACGCTCGACGGGGCCGTCGGCGAGCTCGCCCGCGACTACACGACGAACGCGATGCGCCACGAGGGCACGCTGCCGCCCGAGCACGAGCAGGGCATCGTCGACCACAAGTTCGTGCCGGTGACGGCCGAGAACAAGGTCGAGACGCTGGCCCAGCTCCTCGCCGAGGAGCGAGGCCTCGCCCTCGTCTTCGTGCGCACGAAGCGCGGCGCCGAGCGGCTCGTGCAGAAGCTGACCCGCGTGAACGTGCAGGCGGTCGCGATGCACGGGGACATGACCCAGGGCGCCCGCGAGCGCGCGCTCTCGCGCTTCGAGTCGGGCAAGGTCTCGACGCTCGTCGCCACCGACGTCGCCGCGCGCGGCCTCGACCTCGACGACATCACGCACGTGATCAACTTCGATCCGCCCGAGGACAACAAGGGCTACGTGCACCGCGTCGGCCGCACGGGCCGCGCCGGGCCGCAACGGCACCGGCGTCACGCTCGTGCTTCCGGACCAGCAGGCCGAGGTGAGCCACGTCGCCCGCATGCTCGGCCACACCGAGCAGTTCGCGAACGAGGGCATGAAGGTCGCCCCGCCGCGGCTCGTCTACCAGTCGAAGCGCCGCAACTCCAAGTGGGGCGCCACCCGCCCCCGCCGCAAAATCTAAGGGGCTAGATTCCGCGGGTGGACGCCGCCGCCCGCTCCCGCATCGCCGATCCGTCGCTCGCTTCCGCCGGCGAGCAACGGATCGCGTGGGTCGCCAGGCACTCACCCGTCCTGAACCGGCTCGCTCGAGAGCGGCTCGCGGACGGCGCCTTGCGCGGGCGTCGCGTGGCGGTCGTCGTCCACCTCGAGGCGAAGACGGCCTACCTCGCCACACTGCTCGCGGACGCAGGCGCGCACGTCGTCGCCTCCGGCTCCAACCCCGGCTCGACTCAGGACGCGATCTGCGCCGCGCTCGTCGCACGCGGGATCGAGGTGCACGCACACCATGGCGCCTCGCGCGAGCAGTTCGACGCCGATCTGCTCGCCGTCGCCGACACGGAACCGGAGCTCGTCGTCGACGACGGCGCCGAGTTGACCGCGCGGATCGTCGAGCACCGGCCGCAGCTGGCGGAGCGCCTCGCGGGGGTGACGGAGGAGACGACCACCGGCGTCGCGCGGCTCCGTGCGCTGGAGGCGGCCGGAAGGCTCACCTTCCCGGCGATCGCCGCCAACGACGCCCGCTGCAAGCACCTCTTCGACAACCGCTACGGCACCGGCCAGTCGACGCTCGCCGCGATCGACCGGCTGACGAACCTCAACTTCGCCGGCCGCGAGTTCTGCATCGTCGGCTACGGCTGGGTCGGGAAGGGACTCGCTCGCTACGCCCGCGGCCAGGGCGGACGCGTCACCGTGGTCGAGGTCGAGCCGGTGGCCGCGCTCGAGGCGCACATGGACGGCCATCGCGTCGCCCGGCTCGAGGATGCGCTGCCCGACGCCGACGTCGTGATCGCCGCCACGGGCGCGATCGACGCGGTGCCGGCGAGCGCGATCCCCCTGCTCAAGGACGGCGTGCTGCTCGCGAACGGCGGCCACCACGAGCGAGAGCTCGCGCTCGAGGCGCTCGGCCCCGGCGAGGAAGCACGGCCCGGAGTCGTGGCGCACGAGATCCCCGGCGGCGGGACCGCCTACGTGCTCGCGGAGGGACGGCAGACGAACGTGGCCGGCGGCGACGGCCACCCGGTCGAGATCATGGACCTCTCCTTCTCGGTGCAGGCGCTCGCCGTGCACCTGCTCGCGGGCGGCGGGCTCGAGCCGGGCCTGCATCGCTTCCCGGCAGAGCTCGACGCCGAGATCGCGCGGACGAAGCTCGCGACGCTGGGGATCGAGCTCGGCGAGCCGACCGCGGCCCAGCGGGCGTTCACCGCCGGCTGGAACGTCTGAGCCTCTTCTCTGCGCGATCGCCCGCACGAACGAGGGGCCGAGCCCGGCTCCTCAGTCGCCGCCCTCCGTTCGCCTGGCCGCTACGCTCGGGCGACCTCGGCGGCGAACTGGGCGACCTCGGTCGGAGAGGTGCCGACGCGGATGCCCTTGGCCTCCAGCGCCTCCTGCTTCCCCTGCGCCGTGCCCGACGAGCCGGAGATGATCGCGCCCGCGTGGCCCATCGTCTTCCCGGGCGGCGCCGTGAAGCCGGCGATGTAGGCGACGACCGGCTTCGACATCTCCTCCTCGATGAACGCGGCCGCCTTCTCCTCCTCGTCGCCGCCGATCTCGCCGACCATGACGACGTACTCGGTCTCGGGATCGGCCTCGAACTTCGCCAGCACGTCGATGAACGAGGAGCCGACGATCGGGTCGCCGCCGATGCCGACGATGGTCGAGTTGCCGAGGCCGAGTTGCGTCAGCTCGTGGCCGATCTGGTAGGTCAGCGTGCCCGAGCGCGAGACGAGGCCGATCGAGCCCTCGGTGAAGATCTCGGCCGGGATGATCCCGACGTTCGCCTTGCCCGGCGAGAGCGCGCCCGGGCAGTTCGGCCCGAGCATCGTCACGCCGCGCGGGCGGATGTAGGTGTGGATCCGGAGCATCTCGTGCGCCGGCAGGCCCTCGGCGATGCAGATCACGGTGCCGATGCCCGCGTCGACCGCCTCGTAGATCGCGTCGGCGGCGAAGCGCGCGGGGACGAAGACCATCGACGTGTTCGCGCCCGTCTCGCGGACGGCGTCGGCGACGGTGTCGTAGACGGGGATCCCGCCGACGTCCTGGCCGCCCTTGCCGGGGGTGACGCCCGCGACGACCTGCGTGCCGTAGTCGCGGTTGCGCTGCCCGTGGAAGGAGCCCTCGCTGCCGGTCAGCCCCTGGACGACGAGCTTCGTTTCCCTGTCGACGATGATCGCCACTAGCGCCGCTTCCTCCCCTTGAGCAGGATCTTCCGGTCGACGTACTCGTCGCCGTCGATGTGCGGCGCGAGCAACTCGCGGACGCGCGCGGCCACCGGCTCGGTCGTCCCCGTGCGCGCGAGCCAGTCCTCGAGCGGGTGGCGCTTCTCGACGACCTCGACCGCCTCCACCTCGAAGCCGGCCGCCTCGAGGAAGGAGCGCCACTCGTGCTCCGAGTAGGAGCTGACGTGGGTCGGGTCGCGCAGCTTCTCGGCTTCCTCGACGGCAGCGCTCTCGTAGAGCGTGTCCTCGACGATCAGCAGCTTTCCCGCGACCCGAGCCATCTCGCCGACGGCGAGCGCGATGTCCTCGAAGTGGTGCGGCGCGATGCGGGTCACCACGAGGTCGAACGAGGACGTCGCGAACGGCAGGTGCTCCGCCGGGCAGATCACGTCCGGCCTCATCCCCGGCGCGGGATCGGAGCTGACGACCTCGAGCCCCGCCTCGCGCAGCCGGCGCGTCACGTGACCGCCGCCCGTGGCGACGTCGAGCGCGGTTCGGGCCTCCCGCGCCCACTCGACGATCAGGTCGAGATCCTCGCCCTCGCGCTGCTCGGGCGCGTTGCGGTAGGCGTCGGCTCGCTCCGACCAGACATCGGTCACCGAATCGTTCATCGGGCCAGCTCCACCGCGCGACGCGCGCCGTCCAGCATCGTCGCCTCGGGATAGATGTTCGCGATCCCGGCCTCGGCCAGGATCTTGCGCCCCTCCTCGGCATTCGTGCCGTCGAGCCGCACGACGATCGGAAGCTCGATCGTCAGCCGCTCGAGCGCCTCGAGGATGCCGCGCGCGACCTCGTCGCAGCGCGTGATCCCGCCGAAGATGTTGAAGAAGATCGACTTCACCTGCTCGTCGCGGATGATCACCTCGAGCGCGTCCACGACGCCCTCCGCGTCACCGCCGCCGCCGAGGTCGCAGAAGTTGGCCGGCTTGCCGCCGGCGAGCGCGATCACGTCGAGCGTGGACATGACGAGCCCGGCGCCGTTGCCGAGGATCCCGACCTCGCCGTCGAGCTTCACGTAGGTGACGTCCTTCTCGCGCGCGAGCGCCTCGAGCGGGTCGGCCGCGGCCACGTCGCGCATCTCCGCGATCTCGGGGTGCTTGTAGAGCGCGTTGTCGTCGACCGTGAACTTGGAGTCGAGCGCCTTCACCTCGCCGTCGGGCGTGACGATCAGCGGGTTGATCTCGCAGAGCATCGCGTCGGTGCCGACGAACGCGTCGTAGAGCTTGCCGACGATCGCCGCGATCTGCTTCTGCTCCGAGGGATCCTCGACGCCGGCGCCGTAGACGAGCCGCCGCGCCTGGTAGGGCTGGAAGCCCTCGAGCGGGTCGACGTGCAGGCGCACGAGCGCGTCCGGGCTCTTCTCCGCGACCTCCTCGATGTCGACGCCGCCCTGGGTCGTGAACATGAAGAGCGGCTGCTTCGCGCCGCGGTCGAAGGTGATCGAGAGGTAGTACTCCTTCGCGATCTCGGAGGCGCTCTCGACCCAGAGCTTCGAGACGACGTGCCCGCGGATGTCGAGCCCGAGGATCTCGCTCGCGCGCTCCGCCGCCTCGTCGGGCGAGGCGGCGAGCTTGATCCCGCCCGCCTTGCCGCGGCCGCCGGTGAGCACCTGCGCCTTGACGACGACCTCGCCGCCGATCTCCTCCGCGGCCGTCCGCGCCTCCTCCGGAGACGTGACGAAGCGCCCGTCGGAGACGGGGATCCCGTACCGCGCGAAGAGCTGCTTGCCCTGATACTCGTAGAGGTCCAAGGCGGGCGCGAGTCTATCTGCGAGGCTTCGGCGAGTGCGCTGGACGTCCTGCCTGACCGCGCGTCGCTCCTGCTCGCGGGTTGCGGGACGACCGCCCGCGAGCCGGCGGCCCCGGCCGCGCTGCGCGAGCGCCGCCGAGCCCCAGCAGGCGACCCTGAACTGGCGCGAGAGCTACGGCGACGGGGCGAGGCGCCTGCGCTTCGAGGTGGCGAGCCTCGCCGTGCGTGAGGAACGGCTGGTCGGCGCGGGTCGCGATCGAGAACGCCACCGGCATCCCGTTCGAGTTCGGGAACCGCCCGCTCGCGCTTCGCCTCGGCCTGATGCTCTTCGCCGACGGCGGGCAGGAGACACTCGACGAGGCGAACCGAGCCGGCGAGCTCCCGCCGCTTCGCGAAGCCGTCACGATCGACCCGCCCCCGCCGAACGTGCTCGCTCCGGGCGAGCGCTGGGAGTCGACGCTCGCCGCCCCGGGCGCGCTCGCCGACGGCAGCTACGTCCGCGTCGTCTTCGGCACCCTCGTCGCGGTCGGCGAGCCCCCGGGCGAGATGCTGCCGACCGTGATCTGGATCACCGACCGCTCACACCAGCTCTAGAACGTGTCGCCGCGCTCGCGCAGCGCGTCGAGGTCGGAGTCGCCCTCGGCCAGCGGCCGCAGCGACTCGTCCAGCTCGAGCGCCGTCCGGACGTGAGCGAGTGCCTCGTCGAGCCTTCCGGCGAGCGACTCGTAGCAGGCGAGGTCGTAGAGGATCGTCGCGTCGCCGGGGTAGCGCTCGAGCCCCTGCGCGAGGATCGCGGCGCCCTCCTCGACGCGGCCGGCGTTGCGGCTGCCGTACGCGCGCTTCAGGTAGTCCCAGCGGAGGTGGATCTCGAGCAGCCGCCGCAGCTCCGCGATCGGTTGCTCGTGGTCGTCGACGCGCAGGTCGACGACCCGGTCGACGAGCTCGCCGGTCTCCTCGCCCGCGCCGGGTCGCTCGACGTAGACCGCCGCGGACTGCTGTCCGCGGACGTCGCCACCGGCCGCCTGACCGGCCTCGAGCGCGGCGACGAGCCGCTCGGCGAGCGTGCCTGCGCCACCGCGGAACGCCTCGACCATGTCGGCGACGACATCCGGTCCGGCGAGGATGTTCCCCTGCGCCGCCACGCCGATGCCGCTCTCGTGCCCGGCCCACGCGTTGCAGCCGATCCCCGTCCAGGAGGCGGAGCGCCCGTCTGCGGAGACCACGCCGAGCTGGCGCGACTCGCGGGCGCCGTCGTCGCCGAGCACGATCCGGATCGCCTCGTCGGGGGCGGTGCCGCCGGCGAGCAGGTCGAGGATTCGTGGGCCGTAGCCGGCGATTCCGGCCGCCTGTGTCGCGACCGCGCCGACGCCGGCGCGCGCCCACGAGACGACCGAGCCGACCGCGAAGTACTTCGACTGCACGGCGACCCCGATCTCGCCGGACTCCGCCTCCACGGCGCAGATCGAGAACGTCGACGGCCGGCCGCGCGCCATGCGGGCGAGACTACACCCGGCACTCGCGCGATCCCCCGTAGACTCGCGCCCCACCCACCGAGAGGAGCCCGGATGGACGAGCAGAGAACGACGCTGGCCGACGAGGAGATCCAGTCGACAGGCGACGAGGACTTCGCGCCGATCACGTCCGATGCGGACGGCGACGACACGGACACGACCGATGGCGACTCGACCGACTCCGACGCCGACGCAGACGACTCGGACTCCGACGAGTCCTAGCGCGCTCGCGCGCGCGATCGAGCCGCTCGAGCCCGAGCGGTTCCTCGCGGAGCACTGGGAGCGGCAGCCGCTCGTCGTCCCGCGCGGAGAGCCGGGTCGCTTCGACGACCTGCTCTCCGTGCGGGACCTCGAGCGCCTGCTCACCGAGACGTCGATCCGCTCGCCCGGATTCCGGCTCGTGAAGGCCGGCGAGTCGGTCGACGGCTACACGACGACCCTCTCCTGGCGGCCCGAGCCGTTCACGGGCGTCGTCGACGTGCGGCGCGTCCTCGACGGAGTTCGAGCGCGGCGCGACGATCGTGCTCCAGGGGCTTCACCACTCCTGGCTGCCGCTCGCGCGCTACTGCCGGCAGCTCGAGTCGTTCCTCGGACACCCGGCGCAGGCGAACGCCTACTTCACGCCCCGAGGCTCGCAGGGGCTGCCGGTCCACCACGACACGCACGAGGTGCTGTCGCTTCAGGTCGCCGGCGAGAAGCGCTGGCTCGTCTACGAGCCCGTGCTCGAGCTGCCGCTCAAGTCGCAGCGCTACCGCTCGGCGCTCGGCGCGCCGGGGAGCCCGGTGCTCGACGTGACGCTTCGCGCCGGCGACACCCTCTACCTGCCGCGCGGCTGGCTCCACCAGGCGCTCACCTCCGACAGCGACTCGCTGCACATCACCGTCGGCGTCAACGTGCGGACGTGGCTCGACGAGGCGCGGATCGCGCTCGAGTCGTGCGCGAACGACGTCGACTTCCGCCGCGCGGCGACGGGCGACGAGGCTCCGGCTCTGCCCGAGCTGGATCCGGACACGGCGGCGGCTCGCGCGCGCCGGCGCCTCGTGCGCACCCGCAGGCCGATCCTCGACGGTCAGCTCTCCGAGCTGCGGGCGCTCGACTCCCTCGACCTCGAGACCGAGCTCGTCCGCCGCGACACGGTGATAGCCGACCTCGAGGGAACGACGCTCTCGTTCGAGGGCCGCGAGCTGCGCTTTCCCGCAGCACGTCGCGACGGAGCTCGAGTTCCTGGTGACGACGGAGCAGCCGTTCCGCCCGTCGGAGCTGCCCGGGTCGCTCGACGACGCCGGCCGGCTGGTGCTCGTCAGGAGGCTCGTGCGCGAGGGCTTCCTGCGTCGCGCAGCTCGGCCACGTACCGCTTCGGCCGGCTGAGCCGCTCGGTCGAGCACGTGAGGTGGGTCGGCTCGCCTTCCTCGCGCCGCACCTCGACGGCGTAGTCCGTCCCCGCCGCGCGCACGACCGCGTTCCAGCCGTCACCCTCCGGCTCCAGGGTGATCACGCTGGTGTCGCCGACCCCGACGAGCCCCGTCTCCTCCCGCACGGCCCGCTCCGCTGCCTGCGCCGGAAACGAGTGGCACGAGCGCCCACGATAGTGCGGCAGGTGGACCTCGCCGCGCAGCGCCGCCTCGAGCACCGGCCACGACTCGCCCGGCTCGACCCGCCCGTGGTAGACGCCGTCCGGGAGCGAGACGAGATTGCCCGCGAAGCGATCGCCCCCGACGTGGCTCGACTGCCACACCCAGCCCTCCTCGACCTGCTCGCGCACGGCGTCGTAGAGCGGTCGGCCGAACTTCGAGCAACAGCGGTCGTGCTTCCCGTGCGTGCAGACGAGGAAGAGCGGGTGCTCGACCGGCTCCCCTGCCGTGACGAGATCGACGTCGAGCAGGTCGTCGTAGCGCTCGAGCTCGAGGCGGCGCAGCTCGCGCTCGGACTCGCGTCGTCGTGGCGACGTAGGCGACGAGGCCGTCCGCGCGGCGCCGCTCCGTGCGACGGACGAAGAGGATGCGCGAGTGCGGATGGAGCGCCCGCTGGCTGCGCAGGTGATCCTTCAGCTCCCGCGAGAGGGTCGAGCCGTCGACCGCGTCGTGAGCCCAGAGACCCCGATACTCGACGAGCAGCCAGGTGTCGACGCGGCTCGCGGTGGCCGCGAGCGGCTCCGCGTCGCCCCGCGAGGTCTCCGCGCAGAACGGTCTAGTCGGCGAGGACGCGGCAGATCACCTGCCCGCTCGTGACCGCCGCTCCGGCCGTGACGGAGAGCTCGGACACCATGCCTGCCCGGTGCGCGACGATCTCGTTCTCCATCTTCATCGCCTCGACCACGCACACCACCTGGCCCGCCTCGACCGCGTCGCCGTCGGCCGCCTCGACCTTCAGCACCGTTCCCTGCATCGGGCTGACGACCGCGTCGCCGCCGCCGGCCGCCCCCGCTCGGGCCCGTTCCTGCCGCCGGCGGGTGAGCTCGGCCCAGGGCGGCTCCGGCTCGAGCAGCGTCACGTCGTAGCGTCGCCCGTCGACCTCGACGGAGCGAACTCGCTCGCGGAGGGCGGCGGCGGGGAGAAAGTGGCTCTGAGCAACCAAGTCCCCTTCGCCCAGCTCCGCGGCGCGCGCGGCCAGCTCCTCCGACTCGACGACGCCGTGGCAGGTCTCACCGGCGACGAAGCAGGGGTGCTCGAGCAGCGCGCGGTGGAAGCCGAGCAGCGTCGGCGGCCCCGCGATCTCGAAGTCCTCCAGCGCGCGCAGCATCCGCCGGCGCGCGTGCTCGCGGTCGGAGCCGCGGACGATCAGCTTCGCGATCATCGGGTCGTAGAGGCCGCTGATCTCCGAGCCCGCGACGACGCCCGAGTCGACGCGCACACCCGGCCCGGAGGGCTCGCGATAGGCGGTGATCCGCCCGGGCGCCGGCAGGAAGCCGCTCGCGACGTCCTCGGCGTTGATCCGGCACTCGATCGCGTGCCCGCGCAGCACGACGTCCTCCTGGCGCACGGACAGCGGCTCGCCGGCGGCGACCAGCACCTGCTCGCGCACGAGGTCGATTCCGGTCACCTCCTCCGTGACCGTGTGCTCGACCTGGATGCGCGTGTTCATCTCCATGAAGAAGTAGTCGCCCTCGGCGGTGAGCAGCCCCTCGATCGTCCCGGCGGAGCGGTAGCCCGCAGCCCGGGCCGCGTCGACGGCGATCCCGCCGATTCGCTCGCGCAGCGCCTCGTCGACCGCAGGCGACGGCGTTTCCTCGATCAGCTTCTGGTGCCGGCGCTGGATCGTGCAGTCGCGCTCGCCCAGGTGGATCACGTTCCCGTGGCCGTCGGCGAGCACCTGCACCTCGACGTGGCGCGGATCCTCGAGGTAGCGCTCGACGTAGACGCGGCCGTCGGCGAAGAACTTCTCGCCCTCGCGCTGGGCCGACTCGAACGCGCGCTCGGCCTCCGCGGGCTCGGCGACGAGCTTCATCCCCTTCCCGCCGCCGCCGGCCGCGGCCTTGACGATCAGCGGGTAGCCGATCTCGTCGCCGAGCCGCAGCACCTCGGCCACGTCCTCGACGGGCTCGGTGGCGCCGGGGATGATCGGGACGCCGGCCGCGCGCATCGCCGTGCGCGCCTCCGTCTTCGAGCCCATCAGCTCGATCGCCGAGCTGGGCGGGCCGATCCAGACGATCCCGGCCTCCTCGCACGCCCGCGCGAACGCCGCGTTCTCGGCCAGGAAGCCATAGCCCGGGTGGATCGCCTCGGCGCCCGCCCGCCGCGCAGCGTCGAGCAGGCGCTCGCCCACGAGGTAGCTCTCCGCGGCCGGCCCCGGCCCGATCAGGAACGCCTCGTCCGCGACCCGGGCGTGCACAGCTTCGCGGTCGGCCTCCGAGTACACGGCGACCGTGCCGATCCCGAGCTCGCGCAGCGTCCGGAAGATCCGGACGGCGATCTCGCCGCGGTTCGCCACCAGAACTTTCGAGAAGACGGACATCGGCCGCGTATTCTCTCCGAGCCGTGACGCTTCCCGACCAGCTGACCGTCGCGCGGGCCGCGTCCGTCCCGCTCGTGGTGCTCCTCTACGCCTGGGAGCTGCCGCACAACGAGGTCTGGGCGACCGCCCTCTTCTGCGTCGCGATGGCCACCGACTGGCTCGACGGGCGCATCGCGCGCAGCCGCGGTACGACCTCCTCGCTCGGCTCGCTGCTCGACCCGATCGCCGACAAGGTGCTCGTGCTGTCGGTGCTCGTGATGCTGATCGAGGACGGGATCTGGCCGGCCTGGATGGTGGCCGCGATCGTGGCGCGCGAGCTCCTCATCTCCGGGCTTCGCCTCGCCGCGATCGAGCGTGGCGTCGTGATGGCGGCACGCGACCTGGGGAAGCTGAAGACGTGGTCCCAGGCGCTGGCGGCGGCGCTCGGCGGGTTCGCGGCGGGCGGGCTGTGGAGCGACTCGATCGGCTGGTGGGCGCTACTCGTCGCGCTCGTGCTCACCTGGGTCTCCGGCCTCGACTACGCACGCATCGCCCCGCGCGTCCTGCGCGGGGCCGCATGAGCGCCCGCGAGGAGACGTTCGAGCACGCGGGCGGACGGACGTGGTACCGCATCGCCGGCGAGCTCGGCTCCGGGCGACCGGCGCTGCTCGCGCTCCACGGCGGCCCGGGCTCGACGCACCACTACTTCGGGCCGCTCGAGCGCCTCGCCGACGGCGGGCGCGCCGTCGTCGTCTACGACCAGGTCGGCTGCGGGCGCTCCGAGAAGCGGTCGGAGGTCGAGTGGTCGCTCGAGCTCTTCCTCGACGAGCTCGACGCTCTCCGTGCGGAGCTCGGGCTCGACCGCGTCCACCTGCTCGGCACGTCGTGGGGCGGAATGCTGGCGCTCGAGCACGCGCTTCGCCGCCCCGGCACGCTGGCGAGCCTGATCCTGAGCTCCACCCTCGCCTACGTGGGGGATTGGGAGCAGGAGGCCCGCCGCCTGCGGGACGAGCTCCCCGCCGACGTGCGCGCCGTGCTCGACCGGCACGAGGCCGCCGGCACCTACGACGACCCCGAGTACAAGGAGGCCATGGCCACCTTCGACGCCCGCCACTTCCACCGGGGTGACCCGCGCCCGGAGCTCGAGCGGATGAAGGCGGAGAAGTCCGACGCCGCCTACCGAGCGATGGTGGGGCCGAACGAGTGGACGATGACCGGCGCGCTGAAAGGCTGGGACGTGCGGCCGCGCCTCGGTGAGCTCGACGTGCCGACGCTCGTCGTTCGCGGCCGTTACGACCTCTGCACCGAGCGGATCGCCGAGACGCATCGTCGACGGGATCCGGGGCGCCGAGCACGTGGTCTTCGAGCACAGCTCACACACGCCGGTGCTCGAGGAGACCGAGCGCTACCTCGAGGTCGTCGGCGGCTTCCTCGACGAAGCCGAGCGCCAGCTGCTGGCGGAGCGCTAGCTCAGGCCGTACGCAGACCGGCGTCGCGTGTCGCGTGCGACGTGCACCAGTCTTCGAACGCGGCCCAGGCCCGGAGATAGCCGGACAGCTGGGTCAGCCCCCGCGCCACCTCCACCTTGATCGAGATCACGCAAATGGGACAGAACGGCTCCTCGGCGGAGCGGGCTGGATGGTCGCCACAGCGAGCACACATCGTGCTCGTGCAACGACGCTCGCCGCGGAATGGATACGCGGGCTAGTCGTCGGCGTCGGCGTCGACGCCCTCGCGGAGCGCGGCCGCTGCCCAACCGTCGTCGGCCCGACCGTAATCAACGTCGGGCTGCTCGCGCAGAGCCGCCACGATCGCGTCCCTCACCGGCTCGGTCGGCTCGGGCACGATTGCGGTCGCGGGCGACTCCACCGGTCGAGGGTATAGCTTGTGACACGCCTCACACAGAATCACTCCATCGGGGGATTCTGTCGGAGACGCCGGCAGGCAAACTTCCGCTCTCTGACCTGGCGTCTCTGTTCCCTAGGAGGGAAAGCGAATGTTGCAGTGGAAGACCCCTCGGTTCCTCGCGCTCGTCGTGGCGCTCGCGGGCCTGTCGGCCCTGCTGGGCGGTTTCGAGTTCCTCTTCCGAAACTTCGGCTGGTAGCCGAGGCCGTCCGTTGATCTCGGGGGCCACGATGCCCCCGCGGCTGATCGCCGTCGTCGTGCCCGTGTACGCAGCGGGCCTCGCCGTGGCAGCCGCAGCCGCGGGCTCCTTCGCGACATCGCCGCGTGGCGTCGCCACGCTCGCGGGCGTCGCGGGACTGCTCGCGGCCTCGACCCTGTCCGAGCGCTACCCGGTCCCGCTCGACGGGATCGACGCCGGCGGCGTCTCGCTCGGCTTCGTCTTCTGCGTCGCCACGATCGTCCTCTACGGCTGGGCCGCAGGCGTGATCGTGGCGTTCGCGGCGCCGATCATGCACCTGATCGAGCACCGGCCGCCCGTGAGAGTGGCCTACAACGCATCCGTGCAGGCGATCGTCGCAGCGGCGGCGGGCTTCGCGATCGAGCCGCTCGCGGGCACGGGACCACACAATCTCGTCGCGGCGATCGTCGTGGCGGCCTCGGTGCACTACAGCCTCAACATGCTGCTGATCAGCCTCGTGATCGCGGCCAGCGCCCGCAAGCCGTTCAAGGGAGTCATCCATTCCACCCTCGCGGTGACGATGCTGCCGTTCGCGTTGATGGCGTCCGCGGCCCTGATCCTCGTCGTCCTCTGGGAGCGCTCGCCGCTCCTCTCGGCTGCGCTCGTCGGGCCGCTGCTCGCGATCGCGCTCTACCAGCGCTCGACCTTCCGCGAGCTGCGCGCGATGCGCCTCGCGCTGACCGATCCGCTCACCGGGCTCGGCAACCACCGCCACTTCCACGACCGGCTCGAGCGCGAGCTCGCCGACTCGCAGGCACAGGACTACCCGCTCAGCCTCTGCCTCGTCGACATCGACGACTTCAAGCGCGTCAACGACCGGTTCGGCCATCCCGGCGGCGACCGCGTGCTCGCCCAGCTCGCGACGACGCTACGCCAGGGCGGCGAGGCGTTCAGGCTCGGCGGCGACGAGTTCGCGATCCTCCTCCCCGGCCGGGACGAAGAGGGTGCCGCGATCGCAGCCGAGGCGATCATCGGCCGGATCGCCGGCTACGAGCTCGACCCTGCGGGCGCGGTCACCGTGAGCGCCGGCATCGCAACCGTCCCGCCCGAGGGAATCGTGCGCGACGAGCTGGTGCGACGGGCCGACAGCGCGCTCTACTGGGCGAAGGAGTACGGCAAGGACCAGGTACGCGTCTTCCGGCCGGACGTGCTCGAGATCGCCGAGCTGAAGCGGCTCGCAGCGGGCCCAGACCGGGCCGCGCGCTTCCGCGCAGCGGCGAGCCTCGCCCGCGCCGTCGACGCGCGCGACGCCTACACCGGCAGCCACTCGGAGCGCGTGGCCGACCTCGCCGCGCGGCTCGCGATGCGGCTCGGCGTCGATCGCGAGCAGGTCGAGCTGACCCGCCTCGCCGGCAGCCTGCACGATCTCGGCAAGCTCGCGATCCCGGAGGAGATCCTCCGCAAGCCCGGCCCGCTCTCCGAGACGGAGCGGCTCGTGCTTGAGCGGCATCCGCAGATCGGCTTCCGCATGCTGGAGTCCCTCGGCGTCGACCCCGTGGCCGACTGGGTGCTCCACCACCACGAGCGCTGGGACGGCTCCGGCTATCCCGACGGCCTGCCCGGCGACGAGATCCCGCTCGGCGCGCGGATCATCTTCGTCGCGGATGCCTACGACGCGATGACGTCGGACCGCGTCTACCGCGACCGGCTCACCGACGACGAGGCGATCGCCGAGCTGGAGCGCTGTGCGGGCTCGCAGTTCGACCCGACGATCGTGGACGCGCTCGCGAAGGAGCTTCGCCTGCACGTCGAGACGCGCACCGCCATCCCGGCCTGAGCCCGGACCCGGTCGGGTCGCGGTCTAGGATCGGGCGATGGCCCGTCAGTCGCGCACCGAACCGTCGCTGACCGAGTGGGCCGCGCTCGGAATCCTCTGCGAAGGGCCGGCGCACGGGTGGGACGTCGCGCGTCAGCTCGACTCGACCGGCGATTTCGGTCAGGTCTGGTCGGTCAGCCGAGCGCTCGTCTACCGGGCGCTCGCGGTGCTTCGAGAGCTCGGCTATGTCGTGGACAAAGGCAGCGAGCCGAGCGCACGCGGGCCGCACCGCGTTCTGCTCGCCCCGACGCCGCGCGGCCGTCACGCGCTGCGACGCTGGCTCTCGAGGCCCGTCGGGCACGTTCGCGACCTCCGGTCGGAGCTGCTCGTCAAGCTGCTCTTGCTCGACCGAGCCGGAAGGGAGAGCGAGCCCCTGCTGAAGGCCCAGCTGGCGGTGCTGCAGGAGGGCGAGCAGGCGCTCGCCGATCGTGTCGCCCGCAGCGCGGCCTTCGAGCGAACGGTCGCCGTCTGGCGGTTGACCACTGCTCGGGCCGCCCGGGCGTTCGTCGAGGCGCTGCTCGACGAGCGCAGCGGCGAGCCGGTCAACTACGAGGCAATCGGGTACGTCAGCTCGGCGCACGACTCGCTCGACGGCATGCCGCTGCAGCCGGAGGCCGACACGACGGGACCGTCGCGCATCGTCCTCACGGCACCGCACCGCGGCTGCCTCGCGGACCTGGACGGCTTCTCGCACATCTGGGTGATCGCACACCTGCACGAGTCGATCGGCTGGGCTCCGACGGTCGATCCGTTTCTCGACGAGGTGCCGAGGGGAACGTTCGCGAGCCGTTCTCCCCACCGGCCCAACCCGATCTCGCTCTCCCTGTGCAGGCTGCTCGCCGTCGAGAGCGACTCCGTGGTCGTCGACGGCCTCGATCTGCTCGACCGCACGCCCGTGCTCGACCTCAAGCCCTACGTGCCGTTCTTCGACTCGCCGAAGACCGCCGCAAGCTCGGGCTGGTTCGAAGGCCGGGCCGAGCGCATCTTCGAGCGGGCCTCCGACAGCCGTTTCAAGCCTCGGAGCGCGACGTGAACAGTCGGTAGTCAGTTGTTGACTACTAGCGTGGTATCGTCGGGCGGTGAACCGGCGTCGCTTTCTCGTCTCCGCCGCCTCGGGGGGTGTCGCGCTGGCCGGCGCCGGCACGCTCGCCCGTCCCGCCGAGGCTGCGATCGAGGACGAGCTCGCCTACGCGAACTTCGGTGTTGCGACGGAGTTCCTGCTCGAGGACTTCTACCGCCGGGTCGGCGAGACGAAGCTCTTCGGTGGATCCCTGCGCGCGGCCTTCGCGCGCGGTAGGTTCGCCGCGAACGAGCACGCGCTCGCGCTCTCCAACCTCCTGACCGGTGCGGGCGAGGCCGCCCCCGCCGAGGAGGACTTCGAGTTCGTCTTCCCCGCGAGCACGTTCGCCGGTCGGAAAGCCGCGGCGAGCGTCGGGCTGACGATCGTGGATGCGCTGCTCGGCGCGTACCTGACCGCCACGGCAACGAGCTCCACCGGCTCGTTCCGCGTCTTGTACTCGAGCCTCGCGGCGAGCATGGGCGAGCAGCGCTCGCCCCTGTCGCTCGCACGGGGACGGAGGGCGATCGGCAACTCGTTCCCGGCTGCTCACGACCTCGAGACGGCGAGTGCCGCGGTCGAGGCACTACTCGGCTGAAACTTGAAGAGGAGGCATCCATGCGCCGTCTAGGACTCCGTTTCATCATCGTCGCTCTCGCGGCGGGATCGCTGCTCGCCGGCGCCGCGTCCGCCCGTCCGGATCAGAGCCCGCTGACGATCTACGCCGCGGCGTCGCTGACGGAGGCGTTCCGGGCGCTCGATCCCGGGCAGCGCTACAGCTTCGCCGCGTCGAACCAGCTCGAGACGCAGATCCGCCAGGGCGCTCCGGCCGACATCTTCGCCTCGGCGGCACCGCTGAACACGCAGAGGCTCTTCAGAGCCGGGCTCGTCCAAAAGCCGGTCACGTTCACGGCCAACCGGCTCGCCCTGATCGTGCCGAAGTCGAACCCGGCCGGCATCCGCTCCGTCTACGACTTGCGTTCGAAGCCGGTCAAGCTCGTAATCGCCGGCCCGGCGGTACCCGTGGGCGGCTACACGCGCACGGTGCTGCGCAAGCTGGGCCTCTCCTCGGTGCTCGACAAGGTCGTGAGCCAGGAATCCGACGTCAAGGCGGTGACGGGCAAGATCGCGCTCGGCCAGGGCGACGCGGGCTTCGTGTACGTCACCGATGCACGGCCGGTCAGCGACGACGTCACGGTGATCCGGATCCCCGCCTGGGCGCAGCCGCGCGTGCGCTACGAGATCGCGGTCGTCTCGCGCTCGTCCAACCAGGCTGCGGCGCAACGGTGGATCCGCACGCTGCTCGGCGCCAAGGGCCAGAACGCGCTCAGGAACGCCGGCTTCATCGCGCTGCCCAGGACGAGTAAGCCATAGCGGCTCTCGGTTTCCGGGCCGCGCTCGTCCTCGCGACGAGCGTCGCGCTCGCCTTTCTCCTGCTGCCGGTGGCCGCGATCTTCCTGCGCGTGCCGCCGGGCGATCTCCTCGCGGCGCTCAGGACGGACGCTGCGGTCGACGCGATCCGCGTCACGCTCGAGACGAATGCGATCTCGATGGCACTGATTCTCGCCTTCGGAACCCCGACCGCGTACTGGGTCGCCACTCGCTCGTCGCGCTTCCGCGACCTCGTCGTGACGCTGATCGAACTTCCGCTGGTCCTCCCGCCGGCGGTCGCCGGCATCGGCCTGCTCGCAGCCTTCGGCAACCTCGGCCTGCTCGGGAGCACGATGAGCTTCCTCGGCATCGACATCGCGTTCACGAGGATCGCCGTCGTGCTCGCGGTCACCTTCGTCGCCAGCCCCTTCTACCTCCGCACCGCCGTCTCGGCGTTCGAGGCGATCGAGCCCGCCCTCCCGGACGCCGCGCGCACGCTCGGGGCCGGCCCCGGCAGGGTCTTCCTCCGGGTCGCGCTGCCCTTGGCAGCCGGCGGCCTCGGCGCGGGGGCGGCGCTCGCGTTCGCTCGCGGGATCGGCGAGTTCGGCGCGACGATCATGTTCGCCGGCTCCCTGCAGGGCGTCACCCAGACGCTCTCGCTCGCGATCTACGAGCAGTTCGACCTCGAGTTCGACGTCGCCCTCGCAATCAGCGCCGTTCTCGTCGCCTTCAGCGCAGGCATCCTCCTCGTCGTCAAGCTGTTCACCCGATGGCGCTCGAGCTCGACTTCACCCATCCCCTTCGCAGCTTCGTCGCAGCCGTCGAGCTGACCGTCCCGCGTGGGACGACGACTGCGCTCGTCGGCCCCTCGGGGGCCGGGAAGACGACGGTTCTGCGCGTGATCGCCGGTCTCCTCCGCCCGAACCGAGGAACGCTCACCGTCGACGGCGTCTCCTGGCTGGACACGCAGCGCGGCCAGGACCGCCCGCCGGAGCAGCGCCGCGTCGGGTACCTGTTCCAGGAGTACGCGCTCTTCCCGCACCTCGACGTCTCTCGAAACGTCCGCTTCGGAGCCCGCGACAACCGGCTGGCCGACGAGATGCTCGACCGCTTCGGGATCACCCACTTGCGCCGAGCGCACACCCGTGACCTGTCCGGCGGCGAACGCCAGCGCGTAGGGCTCGCGCGTGCGCTGGCCCGCGAGCCCGACGTGCTCCTCCTCGACGAGCCGTTGTCCGCGCTCGACGCCCACACGAAGACGGCGGTTCGACTCGAGCTACACCAACACCTCCGCGAGCTCGATCTCCCGGCCATCGTCGTCACCCACGACTTCGACGACGCCGCAGCTCTCGCCGACAGGATCGGCGTCATCGTCGACGGAACCCTGCGCCAGAGCGGGACGGCCGCCGACCTCGTGGCCGCCCCCGCGGACCCCTTCGTCGCGATCTTCACCGGCGCCAGCCTGCTGCCCGGCACCGTCACGGGCACGCGCGACGGCCTCACGGAGGTGCTGCTCGACAGCGGCACGACCGTCTGGAGCGCGCAGCACGCGGCCGGCCGGGTTCAGCTCGCCGTCTACCCGTGGGACATCACGCTCGCGCGACAGCAACCCGACAGCTCGCTCACCAACCACCTGCGCGGGCCGATCACGTCGATCGTCGCCGTCGGCGACCGGGCGCGCGTCCGCGTGGGCCCGATCGTGGCCGAGATCACGCTCGCCTCCGAGCACCGCCTCGAGCTCGCCGAGGGCGAAACGGTGGTCGCGTCGTTCAAGGCCACCTCCGCCCGGCTGCTCGCGGCGAGCGAGGAGTCGCGACCTCGCTAGATTCGCTTGGTGCAGGTGAGCGCCGCCGACGACGCGACGGAGTGGCTTTGCCGCGCGGAGCCGTTGCTGCTAGCCGACGAAGCGCGGCACAACCTGATCCTCGGGATCGCCGGCACGCTCCGCGACCAGCCCGGCCTCTATCCCGAGCACGAGCTCTGGCTGGTGGAGGACGGCAGCGAGGTGGTCGTCGCCGCGCTGCGGACGCCGCCGTACCGGCTCGTCCTCGCGGGTGGCGATCGCGCGGCGCTCCGCGCCCTGGCCGGCGCGCTCCATGAGCTCCCGGGCGTCGTCGCGGCGGTGCCGGAGGCGCACGACTTCGCCGCCGCCTGGCAGGCGAGGACGGGTAGCGGGATCGTTCCCGGCTTCGCCCAGGGCGTCTACAAGCTCGAGCGCGTGGTGCCGCCGCGTCCGGCGAGCGGCGCTTCTCGCCCGGCCGACGCCGGCGACCGAGTGCTCCTGCTCGAGTGGATGCGCGAGTTCGCGATCGAGGCGCTGCACGACGACGAGCCCGACCGAGCGCACCTCGAGCGGATGCTCGCGCAGCGGCTCGGCCCGGAGCTCGACTCGGGCTTCGTGGTCTGGGAGGACGACGGCGTGGCGGTTTCGGTGACCGGGTTCGGCAGCTCGACGCCGAACGGCTCGCGAATCGGCCCCGTGTACACGCCGCCGGAACAGCGGGGCCGGGGCTACGCGAGCGCACTCGTCGCCGAGGTCTCGCAGGCGCGCCTCGACGCCGGCAAGCGCTTCTGCTTCCTCTACACCGACCTCGCGAACCCGACCTCGAACAGGATCTACGTCGCCGTCGGCTACGAGCGCGTCTGCGACTCAGTCGAGCTCGATTTCATCCCAGCCTGAACCCCGCCCCAAAACACAGTGTCCATTCGGGACATGACCGGGGACTGTCCCCCGCAGTGACCCTGTCGGCGTCGTCCGATGGATGCATTTCGAGGCGTGACGTTCCGGAGAGTCAGAGCGGGATGTTGCCGTGCTTGCGCTTGGGCTTCGGCTCGCGCTTGGGCAGCGCGATCTCGAGCGCGGAGATCAGCACCGGGCGCGTGCGGCGCGGCTCGATCACCTCGTCCACGTAGCCGCGCTCGGCGGCGTGGTAGGGATTTGCGAAGCGCTCCTTGTAGTCGGCGATCAGCTCGGCGCGGCGCTCAGCCGGGTCGTCCGCCGACTCGAGCTCCTTGCGGAAGATGATGTTGACGGCGCCCTCGGGCCCCATCACGGCCACCTCGGCGGTCGGCCAGGCGACGTTGAAGTCGGCGCGGATGTGCTTCGAGCTCATCACGTCGTACGCCCCGCCGTAGGCCTTCCGGGTGATCACCGTCAGCTTCGGCACCGTCGCCTCGGCGTAGGCGTAGAGGAGCTTCGCCCCGTGACGGATGATCCCGCCCCACTCCTGCTCGGTGCCCGGCAGGAAGCCGGGCACGTCGACGAACGTGACGAGCGGGATGTTGAAGGCGTCGCAGGTGCGCACGAAGCGCGCGGCCTTCGTGGAGGCGTCGATGTCGAGCACGCCGGCGAGCGCGGCCGGCTGGTTGCCGACGATGCCCACCGAATGCCCGCCGAGCCGCGCGAAGCCGCAGACGATGTTCTCGGCGAAGCGCTCCTGCACCTCGAGGAAGCTGCCGTCGTCGACGACCGTCGCGATCACGCGCTTCATGTCGTACGGCTTCGTCGCCTCGTCCGGGATGAACGTGTCCAGCTCGGGCGCCTCCCGGTCGGGCGGATCGGACGGAGCCGAATACGGCGCGCGCTCGAGGTTGTTCTGCGGCAGGTACGAGAGCAACAGTCGGGCGTCCTCGAGCGAGGCCTCCTCGTCGGGCGCGGTGAAGTGCGCAACCCCCGACTTGGCCGCGTGCGTCGATGCGCCGCCGAGCTCCTCGAACGAGACCTCCTCGCCCGTGACGGTCTTCACGACGTCGGGCCCGGTGATGAACATGTACGAGCTGCCCTCGGTCATCAGCACGAAGTCGGTGATCGCGGGCGAGTAGACGGCGCCCCCGGCGCACGGGCCGAGGACGAGCGAGAGCTGCGGCACGACCCCCGAGCTCTGGACGTTGCGCCAGAAGATCTCCGCATAGCCGGCCAGCGAGACGACGCCCTCCTGGATGCGGGCGCCGCCGGAGTCGTTGATCCCGATCACGGGGCAGCCGTACTTCAGCGCCATGTCCATCACCTTGCAGACCTTCTCGGCGAAGACCTCCGAGAGCGAGCCGCCGAAGACGGTGAAGTCCTGCGAGAAGACGAACACCTTGCGACCGAAGACCTCGCCGTACCCCGTGACGACCGCGTCGCCGTAGGGCCGGTTCTCCATCGAGTCGAAGTCCGGGTTGCGGTGGCGGACGTACCGGTCGAGCTCGACGAAGGAGCCGGGGTCGAGCAGCCGCTCGAGCCGCTCGCGCGCAAGCAGCTTGCCGCGCTCGCGCTGCCGCGCGACCGCCTGCTCGTTCCCCGCGTGCGCAGCCTGCTCGGACAGCTCCTCGAGCCAGGCGAGCTTCGCCGCGGTCGTGTCGTGGCTCCCGGCCATCGTGGGTGAGCGTAAACCTTCGCCTCCGTCGAGAGCTTGTGTTGGAACAACACAAGCTCTCGTTCGCCGTCTCGCTTCCGGCCCCGCAAGCGGAGCCGGCCGGCCGCAACGCGAGAAAGTGTTGTTCCAACACAAAGTCCCGCTCGCCAGCCGGCGCTACAGTCGCACGGATGGAGCAACCGCTCGACCGTTCGACGATCTGGCCCTACCGGAACGGCGAGCCGGGGCCGTACCACTACGCGCGGAACGCGCACCCCACGGGGGTCGCGGCCGAGCACGCGCTCGGTGAGCTCGACGGCGGGGAGGCACTTGTCTTCGCCTCGGGCATGGGCGCGACGACGGCGCTCGCGCTCGCGCTCCTCCACCCCGGCGACACGGTCGCGCTCGCGCAGGACGCCTACTACGGCACCGGCGTGCTCCTCCGGGAGCTCGAGCGCTGGGGGCTTCGGCACGTCCTCTTCGACCAGACGGGGCCGCCGCCTCCCGACGTCCAGCTCGTCTGGATCGAGGCGCCGTCGAACCCGCTCCTGACGATGCCCGACTTCGCGGCCGCTGCCGCGCACCCGGCCCCCGTCGTGTGCGACTCGACCGCGGCGACGCCGTTGCACGTCCGCCCGCTCGAGCTGGGCTGCGACTTCGCTCTCCACTCGGCGACCAAGTACCTTGCCGGCCACCACGACGCCGTCCTCGGCGCCGTCGTCTGCCGCCGACCCGACGACGCCGCCCGGCTGCGCGAGCTGCGCACACGGACGGGCATCGTCGCCGCGCCCGACCCGGCCTGGCTCCTGCTGCGCGGGCTGAAGACGCTCGCCGTGCGCGTCGAGCGACAGACAGGCTCGGCACGGGAGCTCGCCGACCGGCTCGGGCAGCACGCCGCCGTACACACAGTCCGGTATCCGGGCTTCGGCGGCCTGGTCTCGTTCGACGTCGCGGACGCCGCGGCGGCACACGCCGTCGAGACCTCTACCCGGCTGATCGCGAACGCGACGAGCCTCGGCGGAGTGGACTCGACGCTGGAGTCCCGCCACCGCTGGGAGCCGGAGCGCGTACCGCCGGGGCTGCTGCGACTGAGCGTCGGGCTGGAGCCGGTCGACGACGCTGTGGGACGATCTCCGCGCCGCGCTGGGGGCGTCCTGACCGTTAAGCATCGCCTGTTTGCGGGTACAGGAGCGCCCGCGACGGCACCGCGGAACCGTCGCTCCCACCCTGCTGAAAAGCCCTGCTGAAAAGGAGTCTCGAGTGCCCCCTGTGCCGTCGACCGGGCAGCGCAAGCAACGTAGTCGGAGGGCCTCCTCGGCCGAGCCCGACAACGGAGGCCCACCGCTCACGAACGCCCAGCTCGCGCAGCTCGTCGCCGCGCTCCAGGCTGCGAGCGACGGTGACTTCACCGTCCGCCTGCGCGGCGAGGGCGCGCTCGAGCACGTCGCGGCCGCATTCAACACGCTCATCGAGCGGAACGAGCACGTGACACGGGAGTTCGTCCGGGTCAGCAGGGCGGTCGGGCGCGAGGGCCGGATCAACGAGCGCGCTGAGGCCGCCGGCCCCGGCTCGTGGGGGGACAAGGTCGGCGCCGTGAACGAGCTGATGGACAACCTCGCACGCCCGACGATCGAGGTCGCGCGCGTGATCGAGGCCGTGGCGGACGGCGACCTGAGGGAGCGGATCCAGCTGCAGATCGACGGTCAGCCAGTGCGCGGCGAGTTCCGCCGCATCGGCACGACGGTGAACGCGATGGTCGACCAGCTCTCGTCGTTCGCCGACGAGGTGACGCGCGTCGCGCGCGAGGTCGGCACCGAGGGCAAGCTGGGCGGCCAGGCGAAGGTGAAGGGTGTCTCGGGGACGTGGAAGGACCTGACCGACTCGGTCAACGGGATGGCCTCCAACCTGACAGGCCAGGTGCGGAACATCGCCGAGGTGACGACCGCCGTCGCGAACGGCGACCTCTCGAAGAAGGTGACCGTCGACGTCAAGGGCGAGGTGCTCGAGCTGAAGAACACCGTCAACACGATGGTCGATCAGCTCTCCACCTTCGCGGACGAGGTGACGCGCGTCGCCCGCGAGGTGGGGAGCGACGGCGCGCTCGGCGGCCAGGCGCAGGTGCGGGGCGTCAGCGGTGTCTGGAAGGACCTGACCGAGAACGTGAACACGCTGGCCGGCAACCTGACGAGCCAGGTGCGGAACATCGCCGCCGTCACGACGGCGGTCGCGAACGGCGACCTCTCGAAGAAGATCACCGTCGACGTCAAGGGCGAGGTGCTCGAGCTGAAGGAGACCGTCAACACGATGGTCGACCAGCCTCCGCGCCTTCAGCGCCGAGGTGACGCGCGTCGCGAAGGAGGTCGGCACGGAGGGCAAGCTCGGCGGGCAGGCGCAGGTCGAGGACGTCAGCGGCGTCTGGAAGGACCTGACCGAGAACGTGAACACGCTCGCTTCGAACCTGACCGGGCAGGTGCGGAACATCGCCGAGGTGACGACCGCCGTCGCGAACGGCGACCTCTCGAAGAAGATCACCGTCGACGTCCGCGGCGAGGTGCTCGAGCTGAAGGAGACCGTCAACACGATGGTCGACCAGCTGCGCTCGTTCGCCGCCGAGGTGACGCGCGTCGCGCGCGAGGTCGGCACGGAGGGACGGCTGGGCGGCCAGGCCCAGGTCGAGGGCGTCAGCGGCACGTGGCGCGACCTCACCGACAACGTCAACCAGCTCGCGGACAACCTGACCGGCCAGGTGCGCGCGATCGCCGACGTCACGACCGCCGTCGCGAAGGGCGACCTCACGCAGAAGATCACCGTCGACGCCCAGGGCGAGATCGCGCAGCTGAAGGCCACGATCAACACGATGGTCGACCAGCTCTCGTCGTTCGCGGCGGAGGTGACGCGGGTCGCGCGCGAGGTCGGCACCGAGGGCAGCCTGGGCGGCCAGGCCCAGGTCGAGGGCGTCAGCGGCACGTGGCGCGACCTCACCGACAACGTCAACTTCATGGCGTCCTCGCTCACCGAGCAGGTGCGGAACATCGCCCAGGTGACGACCGCCGTCGCGAACGGCGACCTCTCCAAGAAGATCACCGTCGACGTGAAGGGCGAGGTCTTCGAGCTCAAGGACACGATCAACACGATGGTCGACCAGCTGCGCTCGTTCGCCGCCGAGGTGACGCGCGTCGCGCGCGAGGTCGGCACCGACGGTCGCCTCGGCGGCCAGGCTCAGGTCGAGGGCGTCAGCGGCGTCTGGAAGGACCTGACCGACAACGTGAACACGCTGGCCGGCAACCTGACGAGCCAGGTGCGGAACATCGCGCTCGTGACGACGGCCGTGGCGAACGGCGACCTCTCGAAGAAGATCACCGTCGACGTCAAGGGCGAGGTGCTCGAGCTCAAGGACACGATCAACACGATGGTCGACCAGCTCTCCACCTTCGCCGCCGAGGTGACACGCGTTGCGCGCGAGGTCGGCACCGAGGGCGCGCTCGGCGGTCAGGCGCGAGGTCGCAGGCGTCTCCGGCACCTGGAAGGACCTGACCGACAACGTGAACCAGCTCGCCGGCAACCTGACGAGCCAGGTGCGCGCGATCGCCGACGTCACGACGGCGGTCGCGAAGGGCGACCTCTCGCAGAAGATCACCGTCGCAGGCGAAGGGCGAGATCGCCGAGCTCTCCTCCACGATCAACACGATGGTCGGCCAGCTCTCCACGTTCGCCGACGAGGTGACGCGCGTCGCCCGCGAGGTCGGCACCGAGGGCAAGCTCGGCGGCCAGGCCCAGGTCGAAGGCGTCTCGGGAGTCTGGAAGGGCCTGACCGACAACGTGAACCTGCTCGCCGAGACGCTGACGACGCAGCTGCGGGCGATCGCGAACGTGTCGACGGCGGTCACCTCGGGCGACATGACCCGCTCGATCGACGTCGAGGCCGCCGGCGAGGTCGCCGAGCTGAAGGACAACATCAACCAGATGATCGTGAACCTGCGCGGCACCACCGAGCAGAACGCGCAGCAGGACTGGCTCAACTCGAACCTCGCCCGCTTCTCGGGGATGCTGCAGGGCCAGCGCGACCAGCGGACGGTCGCGCGCCTGCTGATGAGCGAGGTGACGCCGCTCGTCGCCGCCCACCACGGCGCCTTCTACGTCGCGGAGTCGGCGAACGGCGACGACGCCGAGCTGCAGCTGATCGCGAGCTACGGCTACAAGGAGCGCAAGTCGATCTCGAACCGCTTCAAGTTCGGCGAGGCGCTCGTCGGGCAGTCGGCGCTCGAGCGGAAGTCGATCGTGATCACGGCCGCGCCCGACGACTACATCAAGATCACCTCCGGCCTCGGCGAGGCAGCGCCCACGAGCATCATCGTGATCCCGATCCTGTTCGAGGAGAGCGTGCTGGCCGTGATGGAGCTCGCCTCCTTCACGTCCTTCTCGGAGGTGCAGGAGACGTTCCTCGACCAGCTCTCCGAGTCGATCGGGGTCGTCCTGAACACGATCCAGGCGAACATGCGCACCGAGGAGCTGCTCGAGCAGTCCCAGACGCTCACCCAGGAGCTGCAGAGCCAGTCGGAGGAGCTGCAGGCCCAGCAGGACGAGCTGAAGCGCTCGAACACGGAGCTCGAGGAGCAGGCGGCGACGCTGCGCGCGTCCGAGGAGCTGCTGCAGACCCAGCAGGAGGAGCTGCAGCAGTCGAACGAGGAGCTGGAGGAGAAGGCGCAGCTGCTCGAGGAGCAGAACCGCCGGATCGAGGTCAAGAACCAGGAGATCGAGCTGGCGCGCGCCGCGCTCGAGGAGAAGGCCGAGCAGCTCGCGCTCTCGTCGAAGTACAAGTCCGAGTTCCTCGCGAACATGTCGCACGAGCTGCGCACGCCGCTCAACTCGCTGCTGATCCTGGCGAAGCTGCTCGGCGACAACCCCGACGGCAACCTGACCGACAAGCAGATCGAGTTCGCGCGGACGATCCACACCGCCGGCTCCGAGCTGCTCGGCCTGATCAACGACATCCTCGACCTCTCCAAGGTCGAGGCCGGGAAGATGGACGTCCACGTCGGCGAGGTGACGATCGCCGACGAGCTGGCCCAGCTCGAGCGTGCGTTCGCGCCGCTCGCGGAGGAGAAGGGGCTCGCGTTCGAGCTCGACTACGCGCCGGACGCCCTGCCGACGCTCGAGACCGACCCGCAGCGGCTGCAGCAGATCCTGAAGAACCTGCTCTCGAACGCGGTCAAGTTCACCGAGACGGGCTCGGTGCAGCTGAGCGTCGGCGTCGCACCGCCGGAGCTCCAGTTCGCCGGCGAGGCGCTCTCGCACGCGGAGCGCGTCGTCTCGCTCTCGGTCGTCGACACCGGGATCGGGATCGCCGCGGACAAGCTGCGCCTGATCTTCGAGGCGTTCCAGCAGGCCGACGGGACGACGAGCCGGCGCTTCGGCGGCACCGGGCTCGGGCTCTCGATCAGCCGCGAGATCGCGCGCCTGCTCGGCGGCGAGATCCACGTCGTCTCGACGCCGGGCTCGGGGAGCACCTTCACGCTGTACCTGCCGGAGCGGTTCGTGCGCACACGTCGCCGCCGAGACGGGGGCGGACATCCTGCGCGAGCTCTCGAGCGGGCTCGTCGCGTCCCAGGCCGCCGGCCCCGTACTTCGCAGCGCGTCGAGCACGTGATCGACTCCGAGCTCGATCCCCTGCTGCTCGTCAGCGAGGTCGACGACGATCGCGACTCGATCGAGGACGGCGACCGGGTCGTGCTGATCGTCGAGAACGATCCGGACTTCGCCCGCACCGAGCTGACGATCGCGCGCGAGCGTGGCTTCAAGGGGCTCGTCGCGCTGCGCGGCGACACGGGGCTCGCGCTCGCGCACGAGTTCCGGCCCGACGCGATCGTGCTCGACATGAGCCTGCCCGTGCTCGACGGCTGGACGGTGCTCGACCGGCTGAAGCGCCATCCGGCCACGCGGCACATCCCCGTGCACATCGTGTCGGGGATCGACGAGCACCAGCCGGCGCTCCTGGCCGGGGCGGCCGCGTTCGTCCGCAAGCCGGCCACGCTCGAGCAGATCAACGAGGTCTTCGGCGGGATCGAGACCTTCATCGACCGCGACGTCCGCCGGCTGCTCGTCGTCGACGACGACGAGACGCAGCGCCAGTCGATCATCGAGCTCGTGGGCTCGGACGGCGACGTCGAGATCGTCGCGGTCGGCTCGAGCGAGGACGCGCTGGCGGCGCTCGAGGCAGAGCAGCCCTTCGACTGCATGGTGCTCGACCTGAAGCTGCCGAAGATGACCGGCTTCGCCCTGCTGGAGAAGGTGAAGAGCGACGAGCGGTTCACCCGCCTGCCCGTGATCGTCTACACCGGCAAGGAGCTGACGCGGCGGGAGGAGACGAAGCTGAAGCGCTACGCCGAGACGATCGTCGTCAAGGACGCGCGCTCGCCCGAGCGGCTGCTCGACGAGACGTCGCTCTTCCTGCACCGCGTCGAGGCGAAGCTCCCGGACTCGAAGCGGAAGATGCTCGAGCAGCTGCACTCGACCGAGACCGTCTTCGTCGGCAAGAAGGTCCTGATCGTCGACGACGACGTCCGCAACGTCTTCGCGCTCACGAGCGCGCTCGAGGCGAACGGCATGGAGGTCGTGTTCGCCGAGAACGGCCGCGAGGGGATCGAGTCCCTGAAGGCGAACCCGGACGTCGACATCGTCCTGATGGACGTGATGATGCCGGAGCTGGACGGCTACGAGACGACGAAGGCGATCCGGGAGCTGCCGGAGTTCGAGCGCCTGCCGATCATCGCGCTCACGGCCAAGGCGATGAAGGGCGACCGTGAGCGGTCGATCGCGTCGGGCGCCTCCGACTACATCACGAAGCCCGTCGACACGGATCAGCTCCTGTCGCTGATGCGCGTGTGGCTCTACCAGTAGCCGTGGTCCGGCCCGCGGGCGCAGATCGGGAACTCGAGCTCGAGCAGATCGAGATCGAGCTGCTCCTGGAGGGGATCTTCCGGCGCTACGGCTTCGACTTCCGCGAGTACGCGCCCGCGTCGCTGCGCCGGCGGCTGCGGCGGCGGATGGACGGCGAGCAGGTCGAGTCGATCTCCGCGCTCCAGGACCTCGTGCTCCACGACCCGGCCGTGATGGAGCGGCTGCTGCTCGACCTCTCGATCAACGTCACGGCGATGTTCCGCGACCCGAGCTTCTTCGTCGCGTTCCGCGAGCAGGTGGTGCCGCTGCTGCGGACGTATCCGTTCGCCCGCCTCTGGGTCGCCGGGTGCTCGACGGGCGAGGAGGTCTACTCGCTGGCGATCCTGCTCGCCGAGGAGGGGCTCTCCGACCGCGTGCGCATCTACGCCACCGACATCAACGAGGCGGTGCTCGAATCGGCTCGCCTCGGCGTCTTCCCGCTCGACAAGATGCAGGAGTACACCCAGAACTACATCCGCGCGGGCGGCCGCAACGCGTTCTCCGAGTACTACGTCGCCCGCTACGACGGTGCGCGGTTCGCGCGCTCGCTCGTCGACGGCGTCGTCTTCGCGCAGCACAACCTCGTCTCGGACGCCGCGTTCAACGAGTTCCACGCGATCACGTGCCGGAACGTGATGATCTACTTCGACCGGTCGCTCCAGGACGCACGTGCACCGGCTCTTCCACGAGAGCCTCGCGACGTTCGGAATCCTCGCGCTCGGCCAGAAGGAGACGATCAGGTTCTCCCCGCACGAGACGAGCTACGAGGAGCTCGACGGGTCCGAGCGGCTCTACCGGAAGGTGCGATGAGCGACGCCCCTGCACTCACCTACGACGTGATCGCGATCGGCGCGTCCTGGGGCGGGCTGGACGCAGTGAGCACCCTGCTCGTCGGGCTCCCGGACGAGGTGGAGGCGACGATCGTCGTGGCTCAGCACCGCGGGCCGGAGTCCGCCCGGGGTGGGCTGGAGTCGCTGCTCCAGCGGTCCGCGCGGCGACCCGTCTCGGAGCCGGACGACAAGGAGCCGCTCGAGCGCCGTCATGTCTACGTCGCTCCCGCCGACTACCACCTCCTGGTCGAGAACGGACACTTCGCCTTCTCCACCGAGAGCCGCGTGCAGTACGCACGCCCCTCGATCGACGTGCTGTTCGAGTCGGTCGCGGACGTCTACCGCGAGCGGGCGATCGGGATCGTCCTGACGGGTGCGAACGAGGACGGGGCTGCGGGGCTCGCCGCGATCAAGGCACGCGGCGGCGTCGCGATCGTGCAGGAGCCCGCCACCGCCGAGCGCCGGTCGATGCCCGACGCGGCGCTCGCCGCCACGTCGGCCGACGCCGTGCTCCCGCTGGACGAGATCCCGAGCTTCCTCTACGGGCTCTGCTGCGAGCTGTCGTGACAGCTCGACGCAAAGATCCTGCTCGTCGACGACCGGCCGGAGAACCTGCTCGCGCTCGAGGCGATCCTCGAGCCGCTCGGGCAGGAGCTGGTGCGCGCCGACTCCGGCGAGGAAGCGCTGCGCCGGCTGCTCCACGACGAGTTCGCAGTGATCCTCCTCGACGTGCAGATGCCGCGGCTCGACGGGTTCCAGACCGCCGAGCTGATCAAGCGCCGCGAGCGGACGCGTCACGTCCCGATCATCTTCCTGACCGCGATCTCGAAGGACGCCGAGCACGTCGACCGCGGCTACGAGTCGGGCGCCGTCGACTACATCACGAAGCCCTTCGACGCGGGCGTCCTGCGCGCGAAGGTCGGCGTCTTCATCGAGCTCTGGCTGAAGACCGTGGAGCTCCGGCGGCACGAGGAGCGAATCCGCGAGGAGGAGCTCGCAGCCCTCGGCCGCGAGCGCGAGGAGCGCTATCGCTTCCTGGGAGACTCGATTCCGCAGCAGGTGTGGACGGCGCTGCCGGACGGCAACCTCGACTACGTGAACGAGCGCGTGCTCACGTACTTCGGGCGCACATTCGAGCAGATGATCGGCTGGGGCTGGAGCGAGCTCGTGCATCCGGACGACCTGCCGCGCTGCGTCGAGCTCTGGACCGAGTCGCTGCAGACGGGGGCTCTGTACGAGTACGAGTTCCGGCTCCGTCGCGCCGACGATGCGACCTACCGCTGGCACCTCACCCGGGCGCTGCCGATGCGCGGCGACGACGGCGAGATCGTGCAGTGGTTCGGCACGAACACGGACATCGAGGAGCGCCGGATCGCCGAGGGGCGGCAGCAGTTCCTGGCGGAGGCCGGCTGGGTGCTCGGCAGCTCGCTCGACTACGAGCGGACGCTCGCCGACGTCGCCCAGCTCGTCGTCCCGCAGATCGCCGACTGGTGCACGATCGACCTGCTGCGCGACGGGGAGCTGACGCGCGTCGCCATCGCCCACGCCGACCCGCTGAAGGTCGCGCTCGCGCGAGAGCTCGCGGAGCGCTACCCGGCCGACCTCGAGAGCAGCAGCGGCCCCGCAGCCGTCGTGCGGACGAGAGAGGCGGAGCTCGTCCCCGTGCTCACGCCCGAGCCGTTCGACGCCGCCGCCGGCGACGACCTCCAGCGCGAGATCGTGGCCGACCTCGGCCTGCACTCCTACCTGTGCGTCCCGCTCGTCGCACGCGACCAGGCGTTCGGCGCGATCAGCTTCATGCAGGCCGAGTCCGGCCGCGTCTACGGCGAGGACGACCTCGCGCTCGCCCGCGAGCTCGCGCGGCACGCGGCGATCGCGATCGACAACGCGCAGCTGTACGAGGAGGCCGAGCGTCGCGCGCAGGCCGCGCGCGTGCTCGAGTCGGTCGGCGACGGCGTCGTGCTGATCGACCGCGAGGACGTGATCCGCCTCTGGAACCCCGCCGCGGCCGCGATCGTCGGCCTGTCGGAGGCCGACGTGCTCGGGCGGCGGATCGCCGACGTGATCCCGCGCTGGGACGAGATCGCGAGACTCGTGCCGATCGCGAGCAGCCCCACCGAGCCGGTGCGTGCGGTGACGACTCCGGTCGAGATCCACGGCCGCGAGCTGTGGATCTCGGGCTCCGGGGTGGCGCTCGCCGAGGGCGTCGTGTACGCCTTCCGCGACCTGACCGAGGAGCATCTGCTCGAGAAGATGAGGACGGACTTCGTCGCCACCGTCTCGCACGAGCTGCGCACGCCGCTGGCCGCGATCTACGGCTCCGCGCAGACGATCCGGCGCCCCGACCTCGAGCTCGACGACACGATCCGGGACGAATTGCTCGACGTGATCGCGAGCGAGTCCGATCGCCTGGCGGCGATCGTCAGCGACCTGCTCCTCTCCAGCCATCTCGACTCGGGCCGGCTGCCCGTGCACATCGAGAGCTGTGACGCAGCCGAGCTCGCGACCGCCGTCGTCGAGAGTGCACGGACGCACCTGCCCGACCTGGTCGAGATCGAGCTCGAGACCGCGGCAGACCTGCCCCCCGTCGCCGCCGACCCCGGCCAGCTACGTCAGGTGCTCGGCAACCTCGTCGACAACGCGGTCAAGTACTCCCCCGGCGGCGGTACCGTCTCGGTCCGGGTCGAGAACGGCGACGGCCGCGTCCGCTTCTCCGTGGGCGACAGCGGCATCGGCATGCCCGTGTCCGAGCTGCGCCGGATCTTCGAGAAGTTCTACCGGCTCGACCCGGACATGACGCGCGGCATCGGCGGCACCGGGCTCGGCCTCTACATCAGCGGCGAGCTCGTTCGCCGGATGGCCGGCACGATCTCGGTCGAGTCGCAGCTCGGGAAGGGCTCGACCTTCGTCGTCGAGCTGCCGGCCGCGAAGAGCCTAGCGGGCGCCGCCGGCCGCGCCGGTCGCTCGCGTCCCGGCCGACTCCCCGGCCAGCCGCGAGGCGATGTAGACGGGCACCATCGAAAGCACGATCACGAAGACGGCGACCACGTTCACGATCGGCAGCTGATTCGGCCGCGAGAGGTTGGCCAGGATCCAGATCGGCAGCGTCTGGTCGGAGCCGGCCGTGAAGGTCGTCACGATCACCTCGTCGAAGGAGAGCGCGAACGCGAGCAGCGCGCCGGCCAGGAGCGCCGAGCGGAGCTGCGGGAAGGTGACGAAGCGGAACGTCTGCCACGTGTCCGCGCCGAGGTCGGCCGAGGCCTCCTCGAGCGACTGGGCAGTCCGGCGCAGCCGCGCGACCACGTTGTTGTAGACCACGACGATGCAGAAAGTCGCGTGCCCGACGACGATCGTGAAGAGGCCGAGGTCGAGCCCGGCCGTGTTGTAGGTCGCATTCAGCGCCATCCCGGTCACGATCCCGGGCAGCGCGATCGGCAGGATCACGAGGAACGAGATCGTCTCGCGACCGAAGAAGCGGTAGCGCGCCACGGCGAGCGAGGCGAGCGTGCCGAGCACGAGCGCGAGCAGCGTCGCCACGAGCGCCACCTTCGTCGTCGTCCAGAGCGCCTCGCGCACGCCCTCGTTCTCGAAGGCACGGCCGAACCACTTCAGGCTGAGACCCGGGATCGGCCACGCGAGCGACCGGCCCTCGTTGAAGGCGTAGAGCCCGATCACGAAGAGCGGCAGGTAGATGAAGGCGAGCGTCAACGCCGTCGCGCCGCGCAGGAGCCAGCGGGCGGGCCTCGACTCGATCACAGCTGGTCGAAGGCTCCGGCGCGCCGGGCGCCGAGCAGGTAGATGATCATCACGGCCACCGGCACGGTCGCGAACGCAGCCGCGAGCGGCAGGTTGTTGGCGACGCCGACGTTGACGTAGACGACGTTGCCGATGAACTGCGTGCTCGAGACGATCTGCGGGGTGATGTAGTCGCCGAGGGTCAGCGAGAAGGTGAAGATCGAGCCGGCGACGACCGCCGGGAAGGCGAGCGGCAGCACGACACGCGTGAAGGTCCGCCCCGAGCGACCGCCGAGGTCGGACGACGCCTCGAGCAGCGAGTCGGGGATCCGCTCGAGCCCCGCGTAGATCGGCAGGATCATGAACGGCAGCCACAGGTACGAGAAGACGAGCCAGGTGGCGACGTTCCCGAAGCCCGGCCCCGAGAGCCCGAACGGGCCGAGCGCCCAGTTGAGGACGCCGTTCTCCTGCAGGATGATCCGCCAGGCGTACACCTTCACGAGGTAGCTCGCCCACAGCGGCATCAGGATCGCGACGACGAGCAGCCGCCGAGTCCGCGGCGAGGCGACCTTGGCCATGTAGAACGCGATCGGGAACGCGAGCACCGCGTCGGTCACCGTGACGGCCGCGGCGATCCCGACCGTGCGCACCGTGATCGCCCGATAGACGTCGTTCTCCCAGAGAGTGCGGAAGTTGTCGAGCCCGTACTCGTGCACGACCTCCGAGGTGAACGGGTCGAGGCGCCAGAACGCCGCCACGAACAGCACCGCGAGCGAGCCCAGGTAGGCGATCAGCAGCCAGCCGACGGGGCCGCTCAGGAGCAGCGAGAGCCGCACACGCGGGTGGCGGTGGAGGAACGTCGAGAGGCGCCGCCCCGGACCCTGCCGGGGCGGCGCCTCTGCAACGTCAGGTACGGATGACAACTAGCCCTTGATCTCCGTCCACGCCTGCGTCCACTCGGAGTAGTCCTTGCAGACCGCGCCCCGGTCGTCGCCGCAGTCGGCCTGCGGCGTCTTCCAGTAGTAGATCTGGTCGAAGTACTCCTCGTCGTCCGCGTGGAAGATCTCGCAGTGGTCGGGGTTCGTCGTCAGCTCGCACGCCGCCTCGCTCGACGGCGCTTCGCCGAAGTACTCGGTCGCTGCGGCGTTCGCCTCCGGCGAGATGATGTGGTTCATCCAGAGGTACATGCAGTTCGGGTGCTCGGCCTCGGACGAGATCATCCAGGTGTCCGACCAGCCGGTCGAGCCCTCCTTCGGCAGCACCGCGGCGACCGGCACCTTCTCGCCCTCGAGCACGTTCGTGATCACCTGCCAGGTCGTCCCGACGACGCTCTCGCCACCCGTGAAGGCCGCGATCTGCTTCGTGTAGTCCGACCAGTACTCGCCGATCACCGTGCGCTGGCGCTTCAGCAGCTCCACGGCTGCGGTGAACTGCTCCTCGTCGAGCTCGTACGGATCCTCGATCCCGAGGTCGGGCCGGATCGACTTCAGGTAGACGGCCGCGTCCGCGATGTAGATCGGGCTGTCGTAGGCGGTCACCTTGCCCTTGTAGGGCGAGCTCTCGTCCCAGACGACGCTCCAGCTGTCCGGCGCCGGCTTGACCGTGTCGGTGCGGTACTGGAGCAGGTTCGCGCCACGACCGTGCGGGACGCCGAAGTTGACGCCGGCCACGGTGTTGTGCGGCTGATCCTTCAGTCCCTCGAACACGCCCTCGTAGTTCTCGATCAGCTCGGTGTTGACCGGAGCGACGTCACCGCCCGCGATCAGCCTGAGGCTGGCGTCGCCCGACGCGGAGACGCCGTCGTACTGGCCGGTGCGCATCAGCGTCACCATCTCGTCCGAGGTGTTGCCGAGCTTGACGTTCACCTGGCAGCCCGTCTCCTCCTCGAAGCTGCTGACCCAGTCGACCTTCGGATCGGTGGTGCCGTCCTCGACGTAGCCGGCCCAGGCGATCAGGTTGACCTCGCCCTCGCCCTCGCCGAGCGTCTCCATCATCCCCTCCGGAACGCCCTCGGCCGTCTCGGTGGCTGTCGTGCCCGCGCCGGCGTCGTCGGCTCGTCGTCGTCGCTGCCGCACCCCGCGGCGAGGACGCAGAGCACTCCGATCAGGAGCCCTGCCGCCGCGGTGCGCCCGAGGCGACGTGTTCGCTTCGTCATCTAGCTTCCCTCCGTCTCAGTCCCGGTCTGGATGTCGAAGACGTGCTCCGGCCGCCAGCTCAGCCGGACACGCGACCCCTGTCTTTCGAGCACCTGCGAAGAGGTGCTCTCGAGGTTCTGGCTCACCACGATCAGCTCCCCGCCCGCGTCGAGCTCGACGTGGTAGCGGGTGACCATCCCGACGTAGACGACGTCGCGGATCCGTCCGTCCTCGACGCGCGCGCCGTCCTCGGCGGCGGCGCCCGGCTCGTGGAGGCGGATCTTCTCGGGTCGCACCGTGAAGCGACGGCCCGCTCGCTCGAGCACGTTCGAGACGCCGACGAAGCCCGCGATGAACTCGCTTGCGGGCCGTTCGTACACCTCGGCGGGCGCGCCGACCTGCTCGATCCGGCCCTCGCGGAAGACGGCCAGGCGGTCGCTCATCGTCAGCGCCTCCTCCTGGTCGTGGGTGACGTAGACGAAGGCGATCCCGAGCTCCTGCTGGATCCGCTTCAGCTCGATCTGGAGCTCCTGGCGCAGTTTCAGGTCGAGCGCCCCCAGCGGCTCGTCGAGGAGCAGCGCCTGCGGGCGGTTGACGAGCGCGCGGGCGAGCGCGACGCGCTGCCGCTGGCCGCCCGAGAGCTGGGAGGGCTTGCGCCGCTCGAAGCCCTCGAGGCGGACGAGCTCGAGCGCCTCCTGCGCACGGGCGCGCCGCTCGGCCTTGGCCACCTTCTTCACGCGCAGGCCGTACTCCACGTTCTCCTGCACCGTCAGGTGCGGGAAGAGGGCGTAGTCCTGGAAGACGGTGTTCACGTCGCGCGCGTACGGAGGCAGCCGCGACACGTCGACGCCGCGCAGCTCGATCGTGCCCTCGTCCGGGCGCTCGAAGCCGGCGATCATCCGCAGTGTCGTCGTCTTACCCGACCCCGACGGGCCGAGCAGGGTGAAGAACTCGCCGCGGGCAATCTCGAGGTCGACGCCGTCCACGGCTGCGACGTCGCCGTACCGCTTGCGCAGCCCGGCGACCCGCACCTCAGCCGCCTGCGTCATCGAGTGACTTCTCCAGCGTCGCTAGCCCTTCCGCGAGCTCTGCGTCCGAGACCGTCAGCGGCGGCAGCAGGCGCAGCACGTTCCCGTGCAGGCCGCACGCGAGCAGCAGCAGGCCGCGCTCGAATGCGGCGGCCGTCGTCGCTCGCGCCAGCTCGGGACTCTGCTCGCGCAGCTCGAGCGCGAGCATCGGCCCGAGGCCGCGCACCTCGCCCACGGAGTCGCGGCGCGCCGCCAGCTCGTCGAGCTGCGTCCGCAGCGTCCGGCCGAGCTCGTCGGCCCGGCGCCGGAAGTCCGGCTCGGCGACGGCGTCCAGCACGGCCGCCGCGGCGGCGCACGCGACCGGGTTGCCTCCGAACGTGCCGCCGAGCGCCCCCGGGCCTGGTGCGTCCACGAGCTCCGCCCGGCCCGTGACGGCGGCGAGCGGCAGGCCGCCGCCGAGCGACTTTCCCGACACGAGCAGGTCAGGTTCGACGCCCTCGTAGTGCTCGATCGCCCAGACGGGGCCGGTGCGTCCGACCCCCGACTGGATCTCGTCGTCGACGTACAGGATCCCGTGCCGGGCGCACAGCTCGGCGAGCCGCGCGGGGTAGTCCGGCGGCATCGGGATGAAGCCGCCTTCACCCTGTACGGGCTCGAGCACGACGCACGCGACGCTCTCCGCGTCCACCTGGCTCTCGAAGAGCCGCTCGAGCGCCGCGATCGCCTCGTCCGAGCCGATCCCGCGGTACGGATACGGCGCGAGCGCCCGGTAGACCTCGGGCGCGAACGGCCCGAAGCCCGCCTTGTACGGCCGCACCTTGCTCGTCATCGTCATCGTCAGGAGCGTCCGGCCGTGGAAGCCGTGCTCGAAGACGACTACGCCGGGCCGCCCGGTCGCGGCTCGGGCGATCTTGACGGCGTTCTCGATCGCCTCCGCGCCCGAGTTGACGAGAATCGACTTCTGCTCGGTGCCCCGGCCGTCCGGTCCCGCGCACGGCGAGAGCTCGGCGAGCCGGCGGCAGACGTCGACGTACGCCTCGTAGCTCCCGACCATGAAGCACTGGTGCAGGAATCGATCGACCTGCGCATGGATCGCGGCGACGACCGGCGCGTAGCCGTGACCGGTGTTCTGGCAGGCGATCCCGCCCGCGAAGTCGAGGTAGCTGCGCCCGTCGACGTCCTCTACGCGCGCGCCGTCAGCGCTCGCGACGACGAGCCTCGGCGTCGAGACGCCGCGGGCGACGTAGCGTGACCGCTCCGCGGTGATCCGCTCGGACTCGGTCAGCGATCCTTGTACGGACACGGCGGCGATTGTCTCGCGCCCTTCGAGGCGAAGCAATGGACGGTACGGCCACGCTGTCGCGCCGGGTTTGGACGACGTGGCCCAATTTCGAGCGCGCGCTCAGGATTCCCGCGCCGGATTGCTTGCCTCACCCGCCCCCGGGGGAGTAGCGTCTTGGCCCGCGCGTCCAACGCAGCGTGGAATCCGTGCTCACCGTCCGCGACATCGCCGCCTTGCCCGGCCTCCAGCTCGGCCTGGCCTCGGGCGGGGCCGGGCTCGACAACTCGATCCGCTGGGTACACGTCTCCGAGCTCTCGGATCCGACCCCCTGGCTCGAGGGCGGCGAGCTGCTCATCACGACCGGCCTCGGCATCGGCGAGCTGTCACGCCCGCAACGGGAGTACGTCCGTCGGCTCGCCGAGCACGGGCTCGCAGGGCTCGCGTTCGGTGTCGGGTTCGGCTGGGCGGAACCGCCGTCGGCCCTCGTCGAGGAGTCCGACCGGCTTGGCTTTCCGATCCTGACGGTGCCGTACGAGGTGCCGTTCATCGCCCTGACGAAGGCGATCTCGTCCCGGCTCGCGAACGAGCAGCTCGCACGCGTCGAGCAGGCCCTCTCGGTACACGAGCGGCTGGCCGAGGGAGTGCTCGAAGGCCGTGGCATTCCGGCGCTCCTCGCGATCCTCGGAGACCACGTCGGCTGCTCGCTGGCGCTCGTGGACGAGAACGGCCGCGTCGTGGGAGAGCGGCACGCGACCCGGCTCGACGCCTGCGAGCACGTGCTCGAGCTGCCTGTGGTCGCGGACGGCGAGATCGCGCTGCTTCGGGCGGGAAAGCCTCGCGGCGAGCTCGGTGAGTACGACCGTCTCGTCCTCCACCACGGCCAGACGGCACTCGCGTTCGAGCTCTCCCGGCGGCACGCCGTCTCGGCGGCCGAGCTCCGGCTCGCCGGCGACCTGCTCGAGGATCTCGAGCACGACCGGCTCGACGAGCGGGAGATCTCACGCCGGATCGCGGCGTTCGGGCTCGACCCGCAGCAACCGTACGCCGCGCTCCTGGCCGTCGCGCCCGGTGGCGCCACTGAGGAGCTGCGCGCCGCCGCCGCCCAGGAGCTGGACGGGCGCGGCATCCCCTACCTCTCGGCCGCCCGCCGCGACCGCGCCGCCTTCCTCGTGGCCACGGCACGCGAGGACGACGCACTCGCGATCGCCCAGGCACTCGTCGACGCGACGACAGGAGCCCGCGTCGGCGTCGGCCGGCCCGCGGCCGGCCGCGGGCTCGGACACAGCCTGCTCGAGGCGAGGACGGCGCTCGACGCGGTCGCCGCACCGGTGGCTTCCTACCACGACCTCGGCTCGCTGGAGCTGCTGCTCAGCCTGCCGAGCGCGTCGCTCGAGGCGTTCGTCGCCCGCGTGCTCGGACCGGCAGCGACGAACGCCTGGCTGCTCGAGTCGCTGGCGGCGCTGCTCGACACCGGCTGCCGCTGGAGCGAGGCGGCCGCCGTGCTCGGCGTGCACCGGCACACGCTCCGCTACCGGATGGAGCAGCTGCGCAAGCAGACGGGACGGCATCCCGACGATCCGGCGCAGCGCATGGAGCTCTGGCTCGCGATCAAGGCGAAGCAGGTGCTCGGCGCCCGGTCGCAAACGGAGACGGGCGAATTGGCGCTGCTGTAGTGGGGGCAGCCGCGGTCCGGGACTGGGGTGCGGCACCGTCCGAAGTACGGCTATCCGCACTACGACCCCAGCGGGGCTCTGTCACCATTCTGTCCATGCCCACCGTGCTGATCGCCGACGACCACCCCAGCTTCCGGGCGTCGGCGCGGGCGATCCTCGAGGCGGACGGGTACGAGGTCGTCGGCGAGGCGGAGGACGGTGCTCAGGCGCTCGAGCTGACACACGAGCTCAGGCCGGACGTATTGCTACTCGACGTGCAGCTGCCGGACATGACCGGGTTCAACGTGTGCTCGAACGTGTGTGCGAACGGCTACTGCCCCACGGTCGTGCTCGTCTCGAGCCGCGACGCCAGCGACTACGGCTCGCTGATCGAGCAGAGCGGCGCACGAGGTTTCATCGCGAAGGCGGAGCTCTCCGGTGCCGCCCTCGCCGACCTGATGGGATGAGAGCCCGCGCGCTCCTCCCGCTGGGAGCGCTGGCGCTCGTGCTAACCGGCGGCGCGATCTGGCTCGTCGCGGTCAGCAATCACACCGACAACAAGGTCGCGACCGGCGCGATCGCCCTGACGGCGGGCCTGAGCTTCGTCTTCAGCGGGCTCGTCGCGATCTGGCGGCGCCCTGCCAACCCCACGGGCCTGCTGCTCGTCCTCACGGGGTTCGCCTGGATCGCCGGCACCTTGACGACGGCGAACAACGGCTGGGTCTTCACGTTCGGGTTCCTCTTCAACAGCCTGGCGTTCGGCGTCCTCGCACATCTGCTGCTGGCCTTCCCCACCGGCCGGCTGCGCTCGCGCGTCGACCGGACGATCGTGGTGCTCACCTACGCGGTCGTCACCGTTCCCGCGCTCCTGCTCCTGCTCGTGGACGAGACCGACCGGGTCTGCGGAAGCGAGTGCCCCGACAGCACGATCGCGCTCACGGACAGCCCGCAGACGGGCCGCATCACGCTCTGGGTCATCAGCGTCGCCGCGATCGGGCTCGTGACCGCGATCCTCGTCCTGCTTGCCCGGCGCTGGCGCGAGGCGACGCCCGCGCTGCGCCGGGCCCTCGGCCCGGTCTTCGCGACGAGCGCGATCATGCTGTTCCTGCTCGCGCTCACCGAGCTCGTCACGAGCGCTGTTCTCCCAGGACGCGGCCCGGCCGCTCGGGCTGGCCGCGCTCGTCGCGTTCGGGGCGGTGCCGATCGCGTTCCTCGTCGGCGTGCTGCGCAGCAAGCTCGCCCGTACCGCGGTGGCCGACCTGCTGCTCGCGCTGGGCCGCGGCGAGGGACTGCGCGACGCGATCTCGCGGGCGCTGCGCGACCCGACGCTCGAGGTCGTGTACTGGCTGCCCGAGCGCGACTGTTTCGTCTGGCACGACGGCAACGAGTTCCACGACGAGGGCGGGCCGCGCACCGCGCGCTACGTCTCCCGAAACGGACGGCGGGTCGCGGCGATCCTGCACGACCCCACTCTCGACGAGGAGCCCGAGTTGATCGACGCCGTCGCCGAGGCGGCCGGGCTGTGGCTCGAGAACGAGCGCCTCGGGGCCGAGTTGCGCGCCCAGCTGGAGTTCCTCGAGACGATCGTCAACACGGCACCGTCACTCCTCTGCTCGCTCGACACCGAGGGACGGATCGCCAACCTGAACGACGCGTGCCGGCTCGCGGCCGGGAGCGACGACGAGGAGGAGCTGCGCGGGCAGTACTTCTGGGACGTGTTCATCGCCCCGGAGGAGCGGGACGAGGTGGTCGACCTCTTCGCCGCCGCGGCACCAGACTTCGAGCCCGGGACCTTCGAGCGCACGTTCGTGAACCTCCGTGGCGAGCAGGTGACGATCGCCTGGTCGGGTGCGCCGATTCGCGACGACCGCGGGGAGATCCGCAACCTGGTACTCGGCGGGCTCGACATCACGATCCGGCGCCGGCGCGAGCTCGAGCTCGAGGTCGAGCGCGACTTCGCCGGCACCGTCGCGAACACGATTCCGATCCTGCTCGTCGGGGTCTACGACGATGCGACGATCAACGAGCACGGTGCGAACCCCGCGTTCGAGCAGATTCTCGGGTGGACGCATCGGGAGACGATCGGACGCAGCCTGCTGGAGCTGATCGCGCCCGAGGATCAGTACCTGGCGCTGATGGCGATCGGCTCCGCGGCCAACGGCGTCCCCGCCGCCGAGCGCGAGTCGCGCTGGCTCTGCCGCGACGGAACGGAGCGGACGATCCAGTGGACGGCGCAGCAGATCCTCGGCATGGACGGGCGGACGCTCGTGCTCGTCTCAGGGGCCGACGTGACCGACCGGAAACGGCAGGAGGAGGAAGTGCGGGCCTCGCGCGTGCGGATCGTCCAGGCAGCCGACGCCGCCCGGCGACGGCTGGAGCGGAACCTCCACGACGGCGCTCAGCAGCGCCTCGTCTCGCTCTCGCTGGCGCTCCGGCTCGCGCAGTCGAAGCTCGCCTCCGACCCCGGCGCGGCGGGCACCGTGCTCGAGTCGGCCCGCGAGGAGCTCGCGCTCGCGCTCGACGAGCTGCGCGAGCTCGCCCGCGGCATCCACCCCGCGATCCTCACCGACCGCGGCCTCGCCGCGGCGCTCGAGTCGCTCGCGACGCGCTCGCCGGTGCCGGTCGAGATCGACGCGCCCGTCGACGGGCTCCCCGCCGCCGTCGAGGCGGCGGCCTACTACGTCGTCGCAGAGTCGCTCGCGAACGTCGTCAAGTACGCCCGCGCGAGTCACGTGGCCGTCCGGATCTCCCAGCTGGAGGAGTGCCTCGCGGTCGAGGTCGCAGACGACGGCGTCGGCGGCGCAGATCCCACCGCGGGCACCGGCCTGCGCGGACTCACCGACCGCGTGGAGGCACTCGACGGCTCGCTGACCGTGGAGAGCCCCACCGGCAAGGGCACGCTGATCCGCGCCGAGCTGCCGTTGCAGCCGGCGGAGAACGCCTAGCGAGCAGGTGTGGCAGGCCGCACCGGCGAACACCTGCGAGCCGCATGGAACGCTTCGGCCCGGTGCGAGTGTGGCGTCATCAGGTAGCCAAAGGAGGATCGCCATGTATGCCGCCGACAGAATCGATCTCGCAACCCGCCGCAGCGACGGCATCGAGGTCACGCTCTGGTGGTCGCCCACCGAGAACTCGGTGAGCGTCGAGGTGCTGCATCTCCCGTCCGACTCGACCTTCGAGCTCTCCGTCGACCGGAGCCGCGCCCTCGACGCCTTCTACCATCCGTTCGCGTATGCCGCCTGGCGCAGCCCCGAGCTGCTCGAGGTCGCCGCCTGAGCTGCGCTCTAGACTCCTCCGCATGAGCGAGCTCCCGCGCGGCACCGTCACCCTGTTCTTCGCCGACGTCGAGGGCTCGACGAGGCTCGCGTCGGAGCACGGTGGCGACTGGGGCGACCTGATCGGCCAGGTCCGGAAGCTCCTGCGCGCGGCCGTGTCGGCCGCGGGCGGGCACGAGGTGGACTCGCGCGGCGACGAGCTGTTCGCGGCCTTCGCCGAGCCGGAGGCAGCCGCGGAGGCGGCGCGCGCAGCACAGCGCGCGCACGCCGAGCATCCCTGGCCGGGCACGCCGGTTCGGGTGCGGATCGGCCTCCACACGGGCGCGCCGCTCGTGACCGACGACGGCTACGTGGGCATCGACGTCCACCGAGCGAGCCGCATCTCCGCCGCCGGTCACGGTGGCCAGATCCTCGTCTCCGACCGCACGCGGGCGGCCATGCCCGAGCTCGAGCTTCGCGATCTCGGCCTCTACGCGTTGCCGGACATCGCCGACCCGGAACGCATCTACCAGCTCGGCGACGACGACTTTCCCGCGCTGCGCGTGCGTCCCGGGACGGCCGCGATCAAGGTCGTGCTCGCCGACGACTCCGTGCTCCTGCGCGAGGGCCTGGCGCGGCTGCTCGAGGAGTCGGGCTTCGAGGTCGCGGCCCAGTCCGACAACGCAGTCGACCTCCTCCGCCACGTGGCCATGCACCGCCCCGACGTCGCGATCACGGACATCCGGATGCCGCCCACGCTGACCGACGAGGGCCTGCGCGCAGCCCAGCAGATCCGCGAGCAGCATCCCGGGGTCGGCGTCGTCGTCCTCTCGCAGTACATCGAGCCCGCCTACGCGCTGGAGCTGCTGGGCGAGAGCGCGGAAGGAGTCGGCTACCTGCTCAAGGATCGAGTCTCCGACTTCGGCGAGTTCGCGGCAGCGGTGCGCAGGGTGGCGGAGGGCGGCTCGGCCCTCGATCCGGCCGTCGTCGACCAGCTCGTCGGCCGCCGGCGCCGGGACGACCCGCTCGACGAGCTGACCGTGCGCGAGCGCGAGGTGCTCGAGGCGATGGCCGAAGGCCGCTCGAACCAGGCGATCGCAGAGCGTATGTACGTGACCCTGCGCGCTGTCGAGAAGCACGTCACGAGCATCTTCACGAAGCTCCGCCTGCCGGCGAGCGGCGACGACCACCGCCGCGTCCTCGCCGTGCTCACCTACCTCCGGCAGTAGTTCGGTTTACCGAACCATCACTGGCTGGAATGCCGCATCATCCCGGCCTTCCCGGGCTGCGAGTGTGGCGACATGTCCGCGACCCGCCTCCTCCGAACCGCCGCCCGGCCGCATTCCGGCCGCGTCGAGCTCGCCGCACTCGCCGTTCTCTACGGCGCCTACGAGCTCGTGCGCGGCTTCGGCGGCGAGAACTGGGTCGCTGCCCGCGCGAACACCGGCGACATCGTCGCGCTCGAGCGCCACATCGGCGTCTTCGTCGAGCGCGACGTCCAGTCCGCGTTCTCGGCGATCGCCGGCGCGCCCGCGCTGCTCGGCTTTCTCTACGTCGCGCTCCACTTCGGCGGCACGGGCGCCGCGCTCGTCTGGGTGCACCGCCGCCACCCGCATGCCTTCGCGCACCTGCGCACGACGCTGATCGTCAGCACGGGCCTCGCGCTGACCGGCTACATCCTGTATCCGGCCGCGCCCCCGCGCCTGGCCGACCTCGGCTTCGCCGACACGGTCAGCACGCACACGGGCCTGAACCTGAGCTCCGACCTGCTCGGCAGCCTCTACAACCCGATCGCCGCCGTGCCGAGCCTGCACTTCGGCTACGCGCTCGCCGTGGGTGTTGCGCTGGCCCGTTTGTCGACGCGCCGCAGCCTGCGGATCGCGTTCGCGTCGTATCCGGCGCTGATGCTGCTCGTGATCGTCGCGACGGGCAACCACTTCTTCTTCGACGCGCTCGCCGGCGGGCTCGTGATCGCAGCCGGCTGGTGGTTCGCCGGCCGGGTGGCGGTTCCCCGGCCGGCGCCTCTACGGCTGGCCGCATCGTCCGAGATCTGGGCGCCACAGAGCGCGCCTACCGCGCTCGCGCAGCCTAGGGAGCGACCACGTCGACGGCGTGCGAGGTCACGAGCGCGGCGACCGTGATTGTCCCGACCTCCCGTAGCGGCAACTCGACCCACTCTCGGAACGACGAAGCCCCGCCCCTCGCCGAGGGAGCGGGGCTTCACCCGGTTCTGGAAGCCGGAGGAGGGACTCGAACCCACGGCCTAGCGATTACAAATCGCTTGCTCTACCAGCTGAGCTACTCCGGCCTGACGGTGAATGGTAAGGCAGGCGCTCTCTTGTCCAAACCGGCCACGGCCCAGCCGATGCGTCCGGCACGCTCGCGTAATGGAACATCCGAAGACGAGATCGGCGATGTCGGACTCGCTAGTTCAGGACTTCGCGCGTCTTCTGGTGCGCCACGATCTTGCGCTTGACCCGCTGCAGCGCGTTGTCGATCGTCTTGCAGTCGCAGCCGAGCTCGTCCGCCATCTCCTCGTAGGAGAGCCCTTCGAGGTAGCAGCGGAGGGCGTCGGACTCGAGGCTCGAAAGGCCCGTGCCGAGCGTGAAAACGAGACTCTGGAGCTCCTCGGTCGAGATCACGCAGACCGCGGGGTCGTTCGTCGCCGGCCCGGGGAGCGCGTCGCCGAGCGTGCAGTCCCCCTCCGAGTCCTGGCCCGCCGGCGTGTGGCTGAACGAGACGTACTGGTTCAGCGGCTGGTGCTTGAAGCGCGTCGCCGTCTTGATCGCCGTGATGATCTGGCGCGTCACGCACAGCTCGGCGAAGCTCCGAAACGAGGTCTCCTTGTCGGCGCGAAAGTCGCGGACGGCCTTATAGAGACCGATCAGTCCCTCCTGGATCAGGTCGTCCGACTCGCCCCCGGCGAGGAAGTACGAGCTCGCCTTCAGGCGCACGAAGCCGGTGTACCGGCGCATGATCGTGTCGAGTGCATCCTGGCTGCCGTTCCGCGCCTTCATCACCAGCTGGAGATCCTCAAGCTCTCGTTGAACCTTCTGTGCGCTCTGGACTGCCGTGGCGGTGCGAGCCGACATTGCTCGTTCTCCCTGGATTCGGCGGGAAAGAGCGATGCAGGCTCGGCGTGCCCAACACTCAACTCTCACCCTTAAGTTGAGGCAGAACATAGCAGCGTCATCTGCAAGTTACAAGCCCCTTGCACGCAATCAGCTTTGCTAGGAACACTTGTTCGTATTAGAGAGACTGGCCGCGGCGAAGCCGCTCGAGGCGAGCTCGGGTTTCCTCGTCGAGCGAGTCGCCAAGACGTGAGCCGCGGCCTTCCTCGTGACGGGCCGGCTCGACGGCGCCGAGAAACGTGTGCGACGAGAGCTTCTGCACCTCCTGTCCCGACGTGCCCCGAACGGCGAGGTCGCTCGAGACGAGGCAGACACGCTCACGGTCGCGGTGCTCGGCGGCGAGTCGTTCGAGCAGCGCGTCGGCGTGCGCTGCGTAGCGCACCGAAAGCGGCCCGACCTCCGCGTCGGCACCGACGCCGTCCCAGACGAGCACCCCGCGCGCACCGTGCAGCGCGACGAAGCTCGCCAACAGGTCGGTCAGCTCGCGCGGGTCGTCGAACGACGCCTGGTGGAGCAGGTTGTAGCCGTCGAAGAGGTAGAGGGTCGGGTCAGGCATCGCCGGCCGAGGCGCTGCGGCGGCGCGCGACCTCGTACAGGAGCAGCGACGCCGCGACGCTCACGTTCAGCGACTCCACCTTGCCCGCAAGCGGGATCGAGATCGCACCGTCGCACGCGCGCCGCACGAGCGGGCGGACGCCCTTGCCCTCGGCGCCGAAGACGAGCGCGAGGCCGCCGTCGAGATCTGCCGTCCAGAGCGACTGCTCGGCGTCGGCCGCCGCGGCGTAGATCCAGAGGTCGCCGCGCTTGATCTCGTTCAGGTAGCGCGCCAGGTTCGGCACGACCGCGACGGGTAGATGCTCGACCGCGCCGGCCGAGGAGCGACAGACGGCGGCGGTGACGCGCGCCGAGCCGTGGGCCGGGACGACGACGCCGCTGGCACCGGCTCCTTCGGCACTGCGGCAGACAGCACCGAGGTTGCGCGGATCGGTCACCTGATCGAGGCAGGCGAGCAGACGGTCGCTCCGCTCCGGCGAGCTCGTACCCGTCCGCATAGCGATAGGGCTCGCACCAGGCGAGCACGCCCTGATGGTCACGCGTGTCGGCAGCCTCCGACAGCTCGCGGTCGAGTTTTACCTGCAAACGAGGGCCTTCTTGCAACCACGACTCGGCGGCGACGGCCCGCTCCGTCGCCCACAGCTCGAGCACCTCCCGCGGCCCGCGCAGTGCCTCGTGCACGGGCCGGCGGCCGTAGACCTGCTCGCGCGTCTGCGTCACGAGCGCGGCACGAGGCGATACGCACCCGGGTCGTCGCGGACGTCCCACCCCGATGCCTCGATCTCCGCCCGGACGCGGTCCGCCTCAGCGTAGTCGCCCGCCTCGCGGGCAGCCTGCCTGCGACGCGCGAGCTCGTGCACCACCACGGGGGCGTCCGCGACATCGGCGAGCGCCGCCAGGCCGAAGACGTCGAGGCCGCGCCGCAGCAGCTCGTGGTCGCGCCACTCGTGCATCAGCGCAAGCGCCGCCGCCGTGTTGAAGTCGTCGTCGAGCACCTCCTCGAAGCGCGCCCAGGCGTCGACGGGAGCGGGGTGCGACGGGTTCCGGAACACCTCGCGGAACCCCTCCACGCGAGCCGCGGCGGAGCTCATCGTCTCGTCCGAATAGTCGATGGGGCTCCGCCAGTGCGCGGTCAGGAAGAAGACGAGGGACGTCTCCCGCCCCCACTCGTCGAGCGCCTCCTGGATCGTCGCGACGTTGCCGACGGACTTGGACATCTTCTCTCCGGTGAAGCGCAGCATCCCGTTGTGCATCCAGATCCGCGCGAACTCGTGCCCGAGCGCGCTCGACTGGGCGAGCTCGTTCTCGTGGTGGGGGAAGACGAGGTCGAGCCCGCCGCCGTGGATCTCGAAGGAAGGCCCGAGCAGATCCTGCGCCATCGCCGAGCATTCGATGTGCCAGCCCGGCCGGCCGCGGCCCCAGGGCGAGTCCCACCACGTGTCCTCGCCTTCCTTGTTGCCCTTCCAGAGGGCGAAGTCGCGCGGGTCCTCCTTGCGCGGGTTCGGCTCCTGCTCCTCGACCTGGTCGGGCCGCTGTCCCGACAGCCGCCCGTACTCGGCCTGCCTCGCCACGCGGAAGTAGACGTCGCCCTCGACCGCATACGCGAAGCCGCGCTCGACCAGGTCGGCGATGAAGCGAACGATCACGTCCATCGACTCGGTCACCTTCGGGTAGTGGTCGACCTCCTCGAGGCCGAAGCGAGCGACGTCCTCGAGGTACCACTCGGTCGCCTCCGCGGCTCGCGCCGCGCTCGCGCCCGGTGCGGCCTCGTAGATCTTGTCGTTCACGTCGGTGATGTTGTGGACGAGCGTGACGTCGTAGCCGCGCTGACGCAGCCAGCGCGCGTACCACGAGCCGACGACGAACGGCCGCGCGTTGCCGATGTGGGCGCGCGCGTAGACCGTCGGTCCGCAGACGTACATGCCGATCGGGCCGGGCGGCGGGGGCAGCTCGACGAGCCCGCGCTGAAGGGTGCTAGAGAGCCGCACCCACCCTCCGCAGCGCCTCCTCGCGCGGCAGCGCCGCGATCACGGTCCAGAGCTCGGGCCCGCGCTCACGGCCGGTCAGCGCGAGACGCAGCGCCTTCAGATCGCCGCCCACCGCCTTCAGCTCCCGCACGAGTGCTCGCGGCTCGAGCCCGCTCGCTTCGAGCTCGACGAACCGCTCGAGCGTCGGCCCGGCGCCGGACGGGAGCTCGGCCGGCTGCGGCTCGAGGATCGAGCGAGCCATGTCCCGGGCCTCGACGAGGTCGCGCGCGCCGCGCAGCGCAGGCACGAGCTCGACGGGGGCCGCAGCCTGCGCGGCCAGCTCCACGTCGTCCATCGAGGCAATTGCGTCGATCGCGAGACGGCGAATGCGAGGCAGGTCGAGCCGGACGTCGTGCGAGGGCTCGCCGAGCTCGTCGAGGTACGCACGAACAGCGCCGGCGGGGATGCCGGCGTCGCGAAGGTCGGCCACCGTCGCCACCTCGCTCGAGCGCTTCGAGAGTTTCTTGCCGTCGGGCCCGAGAATCAGCCCGTGATGGATGTAGTCGGGCGGCGCGAAGCCGAGCGCGCGGCCGAGCCGCTGCTGCAGCTCGGTGTTCGGGCGATGGTCGGCTCCGCGCACGACGTGCGTGATCCCGAAGTCGTGGTCGTCGACGACGCTCGCGACGTGGTAGGTCGGGCTGCCGTCGGCGCGCAGGAGCGTCACACGGCCGAAGCGAAGCGTCCCGTCCGCGTCTTCGGTGCCGATGGTGACGGCGGCTTCGCGATGCCGCTCCGCCCGCTCGCTCTGCGCCGAAGGCCCCTCGTCCCAGGCGATCCCGAGCCAGCGCAGGTCCGAGACGATCTCCTCCACAGCTCCCTCGATCCCGCGCTCCGAGTCGGTGTCGTCGATCCGGAGCAGGAACCAGTCGCCGCGGCGGCGGTTGGCGACCGCCGAGAGGGCACCGCCCAGATGAAGCGAGCCGGTCGGGCTGGGCGCGAAGCGGGTGCGGACGCTCATCGCGGCAGTGTACGGCGACCTTCCTATTCGCCCCCGAGCCCGCCGATGATCTGCAGCAAGACCCAACCGAGCAGGATTGCGAGCCAGACCAGCGAGCCCACCTTTCCACGGCCGCGGCGTCCCCCTTCGACCGGCTCGGGCGCCGACTCGGCGTCGATCGTCACGGCTTCGGTCGTGTCTCCGACGCCAACGCTCGGCTGCGCCGACACCGCCTCTTCGAGCCGCTCGCGATACCGGCCGGCCTCTCGCTCGAGCAACCGCCATTCCTCCGAGGCGCCGCTGCGGCGGCTCTCCGCCTCGGCCCGGCTGCGCAGTCCCGCCAGGCGACCCGCGTCGCCCGCCACCTGCGCCTCCTGGAGCTCCTGCCAGAGCAGTACGAGCTCCTCCGCCTCGCGCGTCTCGTTCATCGGGCTCATTGTGGCCGCTAGCGTTGCGGCGTGGACGACCTGCTGCGCGAGTGGTACGAGGCGAACGCTCGCGATCTGCCCTGGCGGCGGACGCGCGACCCGTACGCGATCCTCGTCAGCGAGGTGATGCTGCAACAGACGCAGGTCGAGCGGGTGAGACCGCGCTACCTCCACTGGCTCGAGCTCTGGCCGACCGTGACCGCGCTCGCCGCCGCCCCGGCCGGCGACGTGATTCGCGAATGGCAGGGACTCGGTTACAACCGGCGCGCGCTCAACCTGCACCGTGCCGCCCAGGCGATCGACGTCCACGGCTGGCCCGACGAGCTGACCGACCTTCCCGGGGTCGGCGAGTACACCGCGGCGGCGATCCGCAATTTCGCGTTCGGACAGCGCGTGCTGCCGGTCGACACGAACGTGCGACGGATCCAGGAGCGGACCGGCCACAGTTTCGCGCCGGCCGCAGGGCAGGCGCTGATGGATCTCGGGGCGACCGTCTGCCTCGGCCGCGTGCCCCGCTGCGGCGTTTGCCCGCTCGCGTCGCTTTGCCCCTCGAACGGCCGGCGCTACGAGCCCCTTCGGAAGCAATCGCGGTTCGAGGGATCGTTCCGCCAGCGGCGGGCGAGCACTCTGCGGCTCGTCGCCGAGGCGCCGCAGCGGCTCGATCGGCTCGACGCCGAGGCGGTGGCCGCGCTCGCTCGCGACGGGCTCGTCCGGGTCGAGGGCGATCTCGTCGCGCTGCCGGCGTAGCTTCAGCTCACGTTCAGGCTGGCGTAAGAGCGACGCAAGGTCGCTGTCGTAGAACTCGACTCTCCCACGCGACAAGGAGATTCGACATGAAGCTTCCCGCATTGCTCGCGGCCGCCCTGGCAGCTGCGATCGCCACGATCGGAGCGGCCACGACGCTCGGAGCAACCGCCGCGCCGGGCGCACCTGCAAAGCCGAGGTTGCTCCTGAAGAGCGCCTTCGCGCTCGATGCCAAGGCCGGCACTGTCACGCTGCCGGCCTTCCGGGGCCGCAGTACGGCCGGCGACGTCTGGTACGTCGTCACGGAATCCTCGGACCGGGCGGACGCGCGCCGCCGTGGTGTCGCCTGGGCGCCCAAGCTCCGCAACGCCCTGGGGACGAAGGCGGTTCAGAGGGCGACGTCGCAGGACGGCGGGCTTCGGTTCGCCGGAACCGTGAACTTCCGTCCGAAGACGGTCGTCGTGCCGGGCGACGAAGGGTTCCCGCCGGCGAAGGTGGCGCCCGGCGCGATCGGAGACGCCCGCTACAGCCCGCTCGTCACGACAGGAAACCGCATCGTCCTGAACGCCTCTCAGGTTGCGAACGACACCGGCCGGAGCGACGGCGTCGTCTCGCTCGACCGAAAGCGCGGGCGTGTCACGCTGAAGACTCTGACCGGCTTCTTCAACGGCCAGACCGTCCACTATCTGCGCACGGACGCCTCCGTCGACGTCGTCGCGGCGCTCGAGGGCAGCATTCTCGCGAAGAACCTGGATGCGGCGCCGGGCGCCGGCTCGAACGCTGCCAAGTCGGCACGCTCCGCGATCGTACCCATCGTCAACGGACCCCGGGGCAAGTCGAACCCGCAGCGACAGGGCCTGCAGTCGGCCGTGCTCGGTGAAGGCAGCCCGCTCAACATCACGCAGTCCCTTCCGGGCAGCGCAGACTACAGCCCGATCTGGGACGTGCACCCCGCGGTGTGGGCCGAGTTGGCGACCGCGAAGCGGCTCACTTCGACGGCGCAGGTCGCCGCCGAGGTGAGGGCGGGCCGGCTGGGCAGCGGCGGCTCGGGGCCGGAGAACGGGAGCCTCGGCGGCCTGAAGGCGGCCCCGTTCATCTCCAACTGCCCGACGGTCGCGATCGGTTGAGCGCGCGCCAGGCCGGGAGGGAAACCTCCCGGCCCGGCTCGAGTTCAGCCCGCCGTAATGCGCAGGCCTGCACAATGAGCGCCGTGACCACTGTGCTTGTCGTCGACGACGAGCCGATCGTCCGCGAGGTCGTCGTGCGCTACCTCCGCCGCGAGGGCTACACGACGCTCGAGGCGGACGACGGCGACCGCGCCCGGGTGATGCTCGAGCGGAACTCGCCCGACCTCGTCGTGCTCGACGTGATGCTTCCCGGCACCGACGGGCTCGAGCTGTGCCGCTGGATTCGCTCGCGCTCCGAGCTGCCCGGTGATCCTGCTCACCGCCCGCGGCGAGGAGGCCGACCGGATCGTCGGCCTCGAGCTCGGCGCCGACGACTACGTGACGAAGCCGTTCTCGCCGCGCGAGCTGGCGGCACGGGTGCGCACCGTGCTGCGCAGGTCGACACCCACGCGTGGCGCGGAGGGCGAGCGCCTGGAGTTCGACGGGCTCTCGCTCGACACCGAGACGCGCGAGGTCAGGAAGGCCGGCGAGGAGCTGAAGCTGACCGCGAAGGAGTTCGACCTGCTCTGGTTCCTCGCGAGCAACCCGCGCCGGGTCTTCTCTCGCGACCAGCTGATGAGCCGCGTGTGGGGTTACGAGGCCGCGCTCGACACGGGCACGGTGACCGTGCACATGCGGCGGCTGCGCGAGAAGATCGAGGACGCTCCGTCGCATCCGCGCTTTCTCCAGACGGTGTGGGGCGTCGGCTACAGGTTCGTGCCGTGATCGCGTTCGCGCTCGCGGTCGGCTGGGGGAACGCTCGTCGTGGGACTCGCCGCCGCGCTCGGGCTGCGCCGCCTGCCCACGGTACGGCTCCAGCTCGCCGGGCTCGCCCTCGTCGCGGTGCTCCTGCCCCTCGGCGCCGTGCTCGTCTCGGGTCTCGTCATGTTCCAGTCCGGCCACGACCTGACCATCCTCGCCGTCGCGGCCGGCTGCGCGAGCGCGGCGCTCGCCGCGGGGCTTCTGGTCGCGCAGTCGATCTCGCGCAACCTCGGCAAGCTGGTGACCACGTCGGGAGACCTCGCACGTGGCGATCTGAGCGCCCGCGCGGCGGAAGGCGGCCCCGCCGAGCTGCGTCAGCTCTCTGCGGCGTTCAACGAGATGGCGACGAACGTCGAGCGGCTCTTCGACGCGCGACGGGAGCTCGTCGCCTGGGCCAGCCACGACCTGCGCACGCCGCTCGCGAACATGCAGGCGATGCTCGAGGCGATCGAGGACGGTCTCGCTCAACCGGACGACTATCTCCCGGCGCTGCGCGACCAGGTGCGCGCGCTCACGGTCCTCGTCGACGACCTGTTCGAGCTCGTCCGGATCGACAGCGGAGCGCTGACGCTCGAGCTGCACGAGGCTCAGCTGGCCGGGCTCGTCGACGGCTGCCTGCGCGGCGTCGCCGCCGAGGCTCGGGCACGACACGTCGGGCTCGAGTCACGCATCGACTCCTCGGTCGTCGTCCGGTGCGCGCCGGAGAAGGTGGAGCGCGTGCTCCAGAACCTGCTCGCGAATGCGCTCCGCCACACGCCGAGCGACGGTTCGGTCGCCGTCTTCGTCCACTCCGAGCCCGACGCCGTCCGCGTCACCGTCGAGGACACGGGCGACGGACTGGACGAGGAGTCGCACCAGCGCATGTTCGAGCGCTTCTGGCGCGGCGACCCGGCGCGCTCGGCGAGGGGCTCCGGGTTGGGGCTCGCGATCGCGCGCGGGCTCGTCGAGGCGCACGGCGGGCGGATCTGGGCGGAGGATCGGCCCGGCGGCGGCGCGCGCGTCTCGTTCACGCTGCCCGCCTAGCGCTCGTTACACGGCGTGCCGGATCCAGACGTTGGGCTCGACGTGCGTGCCGATCCCGTCCGCGACGACGAGGGTGGCGAGCGCGCCGGGGAAGACGTACTCCCCGTCGGCCGGGAAGCGCATCCCCGTCCACTCCTCCCAGTCCGCGACGGGTGCTCGCATGACCATCGAATCCGGCGCGGGTGCGACGATCACGCCGCCGACGCGCTCGTGAGCCCGGATCCACGGGTCGAAGTGCGAGCCGTCGTCGCGCCTCCATTCGAGATAGCGGTCGATCGGGATCAGCGGGTAGCGCTCCTTCAGCGTCGGTCGCACCGGCGCGATCACGGAGGTCAGCCCCGCCGCGCGAGCGGTGTCGCGGAACGCGGCGATCATCCGCTGCGAGAGGCCTTCGCCCTGCCGCGTGGGGCGCACGCTGATCGCCAGTGCGGAGAGCGCCGTCGGCGTACGCTCGGAGGTCATGCCGCGGACGAACGCCTCGTCCCAGCCGGCCGGAAGGTCCGCGAGCGAACCGTCCCAGGCAACCGGCACGGCGTGCGCCTCGGCCACGAGCTCCTCGCCGTCGAGGAGAGCCACCTGGAAGTCCGGGAAGTCGTCGTACAACCGCCCCCAGTACTTGCCACCCGGCTCGTTGTGGTGCATGAACACCGGGAATGTGACGCCCGAGAGCTCCTCGGAGCGGCGCTCGAGCAGGTCGGGCCGATCGGCGTAACGGACGAGCTTCACGTCCGCTCCAGGAGCGCCACGGCCTCGGCGGCGAGACCCTCGCCGCGACCGGTGAAGCCGAGCCTGTCGGTCGTGGTCGCGCGCACGTTCACCCGGTCGGCCTCGACGTCGAGCGCGCCTGCGAGCCGCGCACCGCATCTGCTCGCGATATCGCGCGATCCGCGGCGCCTCGCCGATCAGGACGCAGTCGGCGTTGACGAGGACGTAGCCCGCCGCGGTCACCTGCGCGTAGGCGTCCGGCAGCAGGTCGAGCGAGTCGGCGCCGCGCCAGCGCTCGTCGTCGGGCGGAAAGAGCGAGCCGATGTCACCGAGGCCGGCGGCGCCGAGCAGAGCGTCGGTGAGCGCGTGCGCGATCACGTCGCCGTCGGAGTGACCAGCCAGCCGCTGGGATGCTCGATCGCGACGCCGCCGAGGACGAGCGGGACGCCCGGCTCGAGCGCGTGTGCGTCGACGCCGAGGCCGATCCGCAGGTCAGACACGCGTACCCGCTCCCGCCAAGCCGACGACCGAGATTCGACTCAGAGCCACGACGAGACCAGCTCCAGGTCGGCCTGGTCGTCACCTTGAGCAGCCGCGGTCGCCTTCGACCCACCTCACCCGGCCGCCGCGAGCCTCGACGAGCGAGGCGCAGTCCGTCGCGCCGCCGAGCTCGCCGGCGTAGGCCGCCCGCAGCGTCGGCGCGAGGAACGCCTGCGGGGTCTGGACGCCGACGAGGTCGTGCCGGTCGACCGTCTCGACGACGGCTCTCCCTCGACGCGCTTGACGGTGTCCGCGATCGGGAGGCCGCGGCACGACGCCGTCCCAGCCCTCCGAGAGCGGCGCGAGCACCCGCTCGATCACGTGCGTCGCTCGACGAGCGGCCGCGCAGCGTCGTGCACGAGGACGACGAGCGCGTCCTCCGAGACCTCGGCGAGCGCCGCTCGCGAACCGACTCCGCGCGTGTCGCGCCGCCCGTGACGCTCGCGACGACCTTCGACGCCGAGAGCTCCTCGGCGAGCAGGATGGCCGGCTCCTCCCAGCCCGACGGCACGACGACGACGATCGCGTCGATCCAGGAGGACTCGTCGAGCCGGCGCAGAGGCTCCGCCAGCAGCGGCAGCTCGCCGAGCCGTGACGAACGCCTTGGGCCGCTCCTCGCCGAGCCGCTCGCCTGAGCCGGCGGCGACGAGGAGCGCCCAGACGCTCATCGGACTTGCAGACGGCCTAAGCCGCGGCTGCGGCCTTGGCCTTCGACTTCTTCTTCGCGACCGGCTTCTCGCCGACGCCCGCGAGCACCTCGTCGAGCCACTCGGCGGCGGCCTCCTCGTCGACGCCCTTGGCGTACATCAGCTCGGAGGCGAGGATCTTCTTCGCCTTCACGAACATCTGCTTCTCGCCGGTCGAGAGGCCCTTCTCGTGGTCGCGCAGCGAGAGATTCTTGACCACCTCCGCCAGCTCGAAGATGTCGCCGGTCTTCATCTTGTCGCGGTTGTGCTTGAAGCGACGGTTCCAGTTCTTCGGCATCTCCGACTCGCCGGCGGTCAGCGCCTTGACGACGACGGTGACGAGATCCTCCTCGATCACCCCGCGTAGGCCGACCTTCTCGGCGTTCTCGACGGGCACGTTCACGGTCATGTCGTTGTGCAGGATCTGAATGGTCAGGTACTCGCGCGTCTGCCCGAGAATCTCGCGCTTTTCCTTCTTGATGACCGTGCCTGCCCCGTGGTGCGGATACACCACCTTGTCGCCGACGTCGAACAAGCCAGCCTCCCCTTCGTTCAGTTCGCCTGATCACGGAAAGAAGCCGGCGGTCTGAAGCTCCGCCGGCATGCGGAAGCCAGTCTAGCAGAAATCCCTGGAAAAGGCCCGTTTTTCGAGGCTATTGCTGCTATTTGCGGGGATTTTCTTCCGCGTTCGGGAGCGAGCGCGACCCGCGCCGCGTCCCGTAGCGTCTCGACCTCGGCGAGCCGGATCGCGCTGCGGCTGCGGGTCTCGCTCGGCGCGACCGCGGTCGTCACCCCGAGCTTCGCGCATTCCTCGAGACGTCGCTCCGACTGGGCCGCAACGCGCAGCCGGCCCGTGAGGCCGATCTCACCGAAGGCCACGAGGCCGTCGTGCACCGGCGCGCCGCGTGCGGCCGACGCGATCGCGAGCGCGATCGCGAGGTCGGCGCCCGGCTCGTCGATCCGCAGACCTCCGGCGACGTTGACGAAGACGTCCGCCGAGCCGAGGGCGACACCCGCGTGGCGGGAGAGAACGGCGACGATCATCGCGAGCCGCTTCGGATCGACGCCGGTGGCGACACGACGCGGCATCGCCAGATCGGTGGGCGCGACGAGCGCCTGGATCTCGAGCAGGATCGGCCGCGTGCCCTCGAGCGCGCAGGCGACGGCGGCACCGATCTCGCCCGGCAACGTCTTGCCGAAGAGCTCCGAGGGGTCGGGCACGCCGACGAGCCCGGCGCCGGTCATCTCGAACACGCCGATCTCGTTCGTCGAGCCGAAGCGGTTCTTCTGCGCCCGCAGGACGCGGTGGGCGTGGTAGCGGTCGCCCTCGAACTGGAGCACGCAGTCGACGAGATGCTCGAGCACCCGCGGGCCGGCGACGGCGCCGTCCTTCGTCACGTGACCGACGAGGATGATCGCCACGCCTTGCTCCTTCGCCACGCGGAGGAGTCGGCCGGCCGCCTCGCGCACCTGGCCGACGGAGCCGGGCGCGGAGCCCATGTCCTGCGCATACAAGGTCTGGATCGAGTCGATCACGCAGACGTCGGGCCGCTCGCGCTCGAGCGTCGCGCAGACGGCGTCGAGCTCGGTCTCGGCGAGGATCTCCACCCCGTCGGTGCCGCCGAGCCGCGCTGCACGCAGCTTCACCTGCGCCGTCGACTCCTCGCCCGTGACGAGCAGCGCGCGACGCCCCGACGCGGCAACGGCGCCCAGCGCCGTCAGGAGGAGCGTCGACTTGCCGACTCCCGGCTCGCCGCCGACGAGCACGAGGCTCGCGGGCACGAGACCGCCACCCAGAACGCGGTCGAGCTCGGGCACGCCGGTCGAGATCCGGTCGGCCTCCTCGGCGACGACGTCGACCAGCCGCAGGAGGGGCTTGGCGGCGATCCTCGTCGGCGGCGCGGGCGACTCCTCGACCAGCGAGCCGAACGCATTGCAGCCCGGGCACTTGCCGAACCAGCGCCCGGCCGAGTAGCCGCACTCGGTGCACGCGAATTGGACTGCCGTCTTGGCCATGCGCCGAGGCTAGCCGCGGCGGCGGACGAGGAGGTCACGCGGGTGCGTCAGAATCGTCACGGATGGCGAACAACCGCTTTCTTCTCCGCATCGGCGGCTACGTCGTGGCCGGCGTGCTGCTCGCTCTCGGCGCGAGCGTGGGCGGGACAGCGGGCGCCGTGCTCCTCGTCGGCGGCCTCGTACTCGTCGCCGCGCTGCTCTTCACGTTCCGGCTGCGCTGAGGTGCGGGGCGCGGTTCGAGGCGATGGTCGCCCGACCAGCGGTAATCCTCGATGCGTTCGACGATTCCGGCCTTGACGGGATTGGCGAGGACGTACGAGACCGCGGTCTCGAGATGCGGCTCGCTGGCGACGAGCGTGTCCGCGAAGCGCTGACCGAAGACGTGGCCTCGCCTGTGATGCCGGCGATTGAACTCGCGAGCGTAGACGCTGTTCAGCATCTGCATCCCCCACGAGACGCGCGGCTCGGCGGCAGCGCCGACGACGACAAGGACGTGGTAGTGCGTGTCGAGCAGGCACCACGCCACGATTCGCCAGCCGACGCGTTCGGTCACCCTGCGCAGCAGGGCGATGAACGCGAACCGATCGAGCTCGTCGAGGAAGATCGACTGGTCGTCGACGCCGCGTGCGGTGAGATGTGTCGGTACACCGGGGTAGAAGGCGCGCGGTTGGCGAGGCACGCGTCGACCGTAGCGGCACCAGCGAGCACAAACTCCGCTCGGCACCGAATCTCCCCACTCTCGACACACATTCGTTGCGAACGACGTGACCCTTCCAGCCACCCGTGTCAGACTCGTGCCAGAGTCGAGCCAGAGACGAGTCTGACACCGTGGGTTTGTTCGGCGAGCTCCGGGCGGAACCTTGGCTTCGGTCGCGGTGTAGACGACGTGCAATGCACGTCGCCGCCAGGGTCGCCGTTTGTCTCGTCGCCGTAGCCGCCCTGCTCGGCGCCGGCGGCGCTGCGCCGCGTGTGACGCTCGCGACACCGGTCGCGGCGACCGCGGGAGTCTCATGGACCGCCGTCGTTCGCGTCAGCCCCACTCCGCGAGCCGGCGCCGTCGCCGTTCTCGCGACCAAGGGCGGCGAGCGCCGGAGGTTCACAGCGAGGGGACGCAAGGGAACGTACCGGGCGCGCGTCGCGCTGACCGGTGCGGGACGCTGGACGATTACGGCGTTCGTGGGGCGAGCGACGAGCGCGAAGCGGCGCGTCAGGATCGACGCGCCGACGGTCGGACACCCGTACGCCGTGGTCGTCGACAGCGCCGGACGCGCGTACGTCTCGGACGGAGATGCGCGCCGGATCCTGCGCCTCGACCACCGTACGCGCCGGCTCTCGGTCTATGCGTCGGGGCTCGACGAGCCCACCGGTCTCGCCGCCGCTGCGGACAGCCTCTACGTCGCGGACTTCAACGCCGGGCTCGTCCGCCGGGTCGTCACCGGCGGCCGCGTGACGACGCTCGCGAGACTCCCGGAGGTGACGTCGGTCGCGGCCACGGCGTCCGGCGACGTCTACGCGGTCGCGCTGGACGGAACACTCGCCCGCATCTCGCCCTCCGGCAGGATCACCCGGATCAGTGTCCCGGGTGGCCTTGACCGGCCGCACGGGATCGCGCTCGACCGCGCCGGGCGGCTGCTCGTCGCCGAGGACTCGAGACGCGTTCGGCGCGTCGATCCCGCCTCGGGTCGAGCCGAGCTCGTCGTCGACCACGTCGACACGAACAAGATCGCCGTCGCGAACGACGGGACGCTCTACCTCGCAGGAGCGACTCTGACCGGCGGCAGCATCCGGCGCCTCACTCCCGCCGGCCGGTTGTCGATCGTGCTCGACGATCTCCGCGTGAGCGACGTCGCCGTCCTCCCCGACGGATCGCTCGTCGCGACGACGGTCGAGCCCGGCGCGGTCTATCGCGTCGATGCGGACACCGGCGCGCGCACCAAGCTCGCCGGCGCCTAGAACGAGAGAGGCCGCCTTACGGCGGCCTCTCGAACGGCTACTCCTCGGAGGGGGCTTCCTCCGGCTCCGCGGGCTCGTCGGGCGGAACCGTCACCTTCTCGTCCTCCGCCGGCTTGGGCGCCTCGCCCTCGACGATTCGGATGTCGACGAGCGACTCGTCCTCCGCGCCGGTGAGCACTTCCTTGCGGTCGACGACGATCGTCGCGCCGGGGTTGAGCTCGCGGCCGAGCACGTAGTCGGCGAGCGGATCCTCGATGAAGCGCTGGATCGCGCGGCGCAGCGGCCGGGCGCCCATCGCCGGGTCGAAGCCCTGCTCGACGAGCACCTCCTTCGCGGCCTCGGTGAGCTCGATCGCCACCTCGTGCGTCGCCATCTGCTCGCGCAGCCGCTTCAGCTGGAGGTCGACGATCGTCAGGATCTCCGTCTTCTCGAGCTTGTGGAAGACGATCGTCTCGTCGATCCGGTTCAGGAGCTCCGGCCGGAAGACCTTCTTCAGGTCGCCCATCACGCGCCCCTTCATCTCCTCGTACGAGAGGCCGACCTCGTCGCCGATCGAGAACCCGAGCGTCTGGTTCTTGGCGATCTGGGCGGCACCGATGTTCGACGTCATGATCACGATCGTGTTCCGGAAGTCGACCTTGCGGCCCTGCGAGTCGGTCAGCTTCCCCTCCTCCAGGATCTGGAGCAGGATGTTGAACACGTCCGGATGCGCCTTCTCGATCTCGTCGAGCAGGAGCACGGAGTACGGCTTGCGCCGGACCGCCTCGGTGAGCTGGCCGCCCTCGTCGTAGCCGACGTAGCCGGGCGGCGAGCCGACGAGCCGGGACACGGAGTGCTTCTCCATGTACTCCGACATGTCCACCTGGATCATCGCGTCCTCGTCGCCGAAGAGGAACTCGGCGAGCGTGCGCGCGAGCTCCGTCTTGCCGACACCCGACGGCCCGAGGAAGATGAACGAGCCGGTCGGCCGCTTCGGATCCTTGATCCCCGCGCGGGCGCGGCGGATCGACTTGGAGACGGCGACGATCGCCTGGTGCTGGCCGATCACGCGCTTGTGCAGCTCGTCCTCCATGCGGATCAGCTTCTGCGACTCGGCCTCGGTCAGCTTGAAGACAGGGATCCCCGTCCACATCGAGACGATGTCGGCGATCTCGTCCTCGCCCACCTCGGGCTGCTCCTCCGCCTCCTCGGTGCGCCAGTTCTCCTCGAGCTCCTTCTTCTTCTGCGTCAGCTTGCGCTCCTTGTCGCGCAGCGAGGCGGCCTTCTCGAACTCCTGCGCCTCGATCGCGTTCTCCTTCTCGGTGCGCACCCGCTCGATCTCGTCCTCGAGCTCCCGGTAGCGCGGCGGCGCCGTCATCGTCTTGATGCGCAGGCGCGAGCCGGCCTCGTCGATCAGGTCGATCGCCTTGTCGGGCAGCTGCCGGTCCTGGATGTAGCGGTCGGCCAGCACCGCCGCCGCGCGCAGGGCGTCGTCGGAGATCTGGCAGCGGTGGTGCGCCTCGTAGCGGTCGCGCAGGCCACGGAGGATCTGCACGGTGTCGTCGATCGACGGCTCGTCCACGCGCACCTGCTGGAAGCGCCGCTCCAGCGCCGCGTCGCGCTCGAGGTACTTGCGGTACTCGTCGAGCGTCGTCGCGCCGATCGTCTGCAGCTCGCCGCGTGCGAGCGCCGGCTTCAGGATCGAGGCCGCGTCGATCGCGCCCTCGGCGGCACCGGCGCCGACGAGGTTATGGAGCTCGTCGATGAAGAGGATGATGTCGCCGCGCTGCATGATCTCCTTCATCACCTTCTTCAGGCGCTCCTCGAACTCGCCGCGGTACTTCGACCCGGCCACGAGCGCCGCCAGGTCGAGCGTGTAGATCTGCTTGTTCTTCAGGAGCTCCGGCACCTGGTTCGTGGAGATGCGCGTGGCGAGGCCCTCGACGACGGCGGTCTTGCCGACGCCCGGCTCGCCGATCAGCACCGGGTTGTTCTTCTGGCGGCGTGACAGGATCTGCATCACGCGCTCGATCTCGGTCTGGCGCCCGACGACGGGGTCGAGCTTGCCCTCGGTCGACGCCTTGGTCAGGTTGCGCCCGAACTGGTCGAGCAGCTTCGAGCTCTTCGACTTCTCGCCGCCGCCGGCAGCTGCGCCACCCTGGCGCCGCCCGGGGCCGGAGAGCATGCGGATGATCTCGTTGCGGATCTTCTCCGCGTCCGCGTCGAAGTCGAGCAGGATGCGTGCGGCGACACCTTCGTTCTCGCGAACGAGCCCGAGCAGGATGTGCTCGGTGCCGATGTAGTTGTGGCCGAGGGAGAGCGCTTCGCGCAGCGCGAGCTCCAGAACCTTCTTCGCACGGGGGGTGAAGGGGATCTGTCCGGTCGTGACCTCGTCGCCCTGGCCGACGATGCGCGCGACCTGCGCGCGTACCTCCTCGACCGTGATGTCCAGCGACTCGAGGACGCGTGCGGCGAGACCTTCCTCCTCGCGGAGGAGTCCGAGCAGGATGTGCTCGGTGCCGATGTAGTTGTGCTTGAGGGCGCGTGCCTCGTCCTGGGCGAGGACGACTACCTGGCGAGCCCGTTCTGTAAAGCGCTCAAACAAACCCCCGACCCCCTTCCGTGTTCGAGGGCGGTGCTTCCACCCACAGAATCGAGGTAGGCCCAGTGTAGCCGAGGGCCTCGGAGGGCCTGGGAGCCACTCCGACCCCGGTCGTCGCTGAGGCCGGCGCTCACCGGCGCAGCAACCTCCGCACGAGCTCCGAGCCGAACCCACCGCGCGCTGCAGCGTCCGGATCCACACGCCCCTCGGCGAGGTAGTCGAGACCGCGCACCCGTCCCCGGACCCGGTTGAGCAGCTCGCGTCCTCTCTCCCCGAGCAAGAGGGCGACCAGGATCACGGGGAGCCGGGGATTCGCGAACGAACGGCGATCCTGGGCGACCGCGCGGGCGAGGTGGGAGACTGCCTCACGGGCACGTCCCTCGCTCGCCGAGTCGGCTGCGGCGGCGAAGTACGCAGCGTTCAGGTCGCGCCGGTACTGCCGCGCACGCTCCTCGCCGTCGAGGCCCGGCACCGCGACCAGGAGCTCGTGGATGCGCCGCGCGAACTGGATCCGCGCCGGCCCCCAGCGCTCGGTATAGGTGAGCTGGCCGTCGTGCAGGCGGAAGTCGGCATCGGTGACGGCCAGGTAGCCGGCCGGGAAGCGAGCCGCGAGGCGGATCCACATCTCCCAGTCGAAGCCGGGGTAGCGCTCGTCGTAGTAGGCCCCGACCGCATCGTACGCTGCGCGCCGAACGAGCACGGTGGGAGGCTTGGGCTTCGAAAGGCCGCGCGCGAGCATCGGCGCGTAGACCGCGGGACTCTGAACACCCTCGGCAAGATCGTGCTCGACCCGCCGGATTAGATCACCCCGCTCGTCGATCAACCGGTGCCCGCCGAAGACGAAGCCACATTCCGGATGCTCGGCGAGGAAGGCGACGCGGCGCTCGAGAAAGGACGAGTCCCAGCGATCGTCGTCGTGGAGGATGGCGCTGTACCGCGCCCGTGAACGCCCCACGAGGCTGGTGTGGTTGGCAGCCGCGGACGACGGTGCGCCCGTCGCGACGATCTCGACTCGCCCGTCTCCCAGCAGGTCAGACAGGAGTCGCTGCGCGTTGTCGGCCGTCGTCGCGTTCTCGGAGACCACGAGCCGCCAGTCCTCGAACGTCTGCGCGAGCACCGATTCCACGGCCTCACGGAGGTACCTGGCCTCGCCTCGCGTGGGCATGCCCACGTCCACGACGTGCACGAGTCCGCCGTCGCCCGTCATGCGAGCGACCGTCCCCGTCTGCTCTCGAAGACGCGGCGCAGCGAGACGAGATCGGCAGGAGCGACCACGCGCATCGCGAGCAGGAAAGCAGCGGGCGCTACCGCAAGGCCCGCGAGCAGAGCGGCGACCGGCGGTAGCAGGAAGGCGACCGGGAGAAGCGCCGCACCCGTGGCCGCGCCGACGAGGAGGCCGGGAACGAGAGCGGTGAGGCTCGCCCACCAGGGCAGCGAGGCGACGCGCCCGAGCACGAAGGCGAGGAAGACGAAGTAGACCGCCTGGGCTGTGACGTGCGCGGCCGCCACCTCCGTGATGCCGTAGCCCGCGGAGACCCACAGCGAGGGCAGGAGCAAGGCGAGGTAGACGACGAGGCAGCGAGTCAGGAGGCCGGGTCGGCCGAGCGCCTTGAAGACGGTGCCGGGCATGCCGGCGACGGCCGTGAAACTGGCCCAGATCGCGATGAGCGCGAGTGGCCACACCGAAGGCTCCCAGCGATCGCCGTAGAGCGTGAGCACGAGCGGTTGGGAGAGGGCGGCGATCGCAAACCCGAGCGGGAAGGAGAGCAGCGCGCCGAGACGGACGGTGCGGAGATAGGAGCGTGCGAGGGCATCGTCTGCGCCGGCATCCTCCGCGTCGCGCACGCGGGAGTAGAATGGGAAGAGGACGCTCCACATCACCTCGAAGAGCGCCAGAACGGCCAGTTCGGGCAGCCGAAAGGCGAGGACGTAGTACCCGAGATCGTCGGCACCGCGCCGCAGGCCGATGATGATGAAATCGAGGTTGCGAGCCGCCTCACCCAGGATCGCAACGGCCGTGAAAGCCATGCCGACCTTGAGCGTCGGCAGCACCTCCTCGCGCGCGACCGCCAGGATCGGCCGCCAGCGGCTCCGGAGGACGAGCACCGTCGAGCCGACGAGCGTCCCGGCGAGCTGCCCGCCGACGAGACTCCAGACGCCGGCGCCGCCGAAGGCCAGCCCCACGCTCACGCCGCCTTTCACTGCGCCGCCGACCTGATCGGGTACGAAAAGGCGCCGGAACTCGAGCGAGTGGCGAATCAGGTAGCCGTGGGTGCTCGCAAAGGAGGCGATCACGAGCTGGAGGCTGAGCGCCCGCAGAATCCAGATCGTGGTGTCGTCGTCTGTGAGGACTCCGACCAGGGGCGCCGCCAGCCAGACGATGGCCGTGAACGTGAGCGAGAGGACGATCGTCAGCCAGTACGCGGTCGAGGCGACGCGCGGCGAGCGCGCATCGGTGCGATACACCAGGGACTCCCCGACACCATGGATCGCGAGATTGTTGATGTACGCGAGCGCGGCCAGCGCGAAGGCCACGAGCCCGAAGTCCTCCGGGGCGAGCAGGCGTGCAAGCACGAGCGTGGCCAGGAAGAAGAACGCCTTGCCCCCCAGCAGGCCCCCATAGCTCCAGAGGAAGCTGGAGAGCGCCTGGAGCCGAAGTGCCCCCTCGCTCGGGCTGCCGGTGCGATCGCTCACCGCTGGTAGTCTTGCGCCGCGGCCAGGGCCGCCGGGGAGCGGCGCTGAGAATCCTTCAGGTTATCGACCATCTCGGACTCGGCGGCGCCCAGTCGCTCGTTCTCGGCACGGCCCGGCTCGGAGCCGAGGAGGGCTTCGAGACGTACGTCGCGAGCGTCGAGGCCGGCGGTGATCCCGCGCTCGTGCGACGGCTCCAGGAATGCTCCAGTGAGGTGATCTCGCTGAACGGCCGCGCGGTGTGGGACCTTCGAGCGCTCGCTCGTCTTGTCCGGATCGTCAGGGAGCGAAAGATCGACGTCATCCACTCCCATCTTGCAGTGGCCGACGTGCTCGGCGGCGTAGCCGGGAAGCTGACCCGCCGGCCGGTCGTCGCCAGCCTGCACAACGTCGTCGCCGACCGCTACTCCCACCCCCTGCCGCGGCGCCTGCTCGCAATGGGGGCGACGCGCTTGCTCGCCGACCGCCTGATCGCCGTCAGCGAGACGGTCAGGCTCACGCATGTGGAGCAGCTCGGAGTGCCCGCGAAGCGGCTCCAGGTGATCCGGAACGTACCGATCGCGCCGCTGCTCCTGCCGGCCGGGTTCGAGGTGGCCCAGAAGCGTGCCGCGCTCGGCATCGAGACGGGGCCGGTGCTGTGTGCGGTCGCCCGGCTCGCGGACACCAAGGATCACGCGACGCTCTTGCGCGCGCTTCCCGCCGTCCGGCTCCGCCACCCGGGCACTGTCCTGCTGGTGGCCGGCGACGGGCCGCACCGAGGGGAGCTCGAGCGCCTGAGCGCCGAGCTCGGCTTGAGCGACGCGGTGCGGTTCCTCGGCTCCCGTGGCGACGCCGTCGAGCTGATGGCGATGAGCGATGTCGTCTGCAACCTCACGCTTGCCTTCGAGGGGCTGCCGATCGCCGTCCTCGATGCGATGAGCCTGGGAGTGCCGCTGCTGGCGACCCGCGTGGACGGCGTCGAGGAGGTCGTCGAGGACGGAGAGCACGGCCTCCTCGTGCCGGCGCAGGACGTCGCCGCCGTGACCCAGGCGCTCGACACACTGCTCGACGATCCGGGGCGGGCGCGCCGGATGGGAGAGGCGGCACGGGAGTCGATCACCGCACAGCTCGATCCGCAGGCCTGGATCCGCGAGATCCAAGCCGTCTACCGCGAGCTCGCGGACGGCGCATCCGACGCTCAGCGACTCGGCTCCCATTTGCGATAGCGCGTCCCGACCGCGAGCGAGACCATCGCGATCGCCGCAGCGAGGTTGGCGAGGCAGAAGAAGTAGGGGATCCAGAGCAATCGCGACTGCGCGCGGCCCGTCCGCTGCGCCACCCACCCGAGCAGAGCGAGCGCGTAGAAGACGAGCTGCGGCCCGAGAAACAGCCAGAAGCGCCGATCGTCCACGGTGAGGAGAACCGACGAGACGAGCGCGGCCACCAGGAAGAAGGGGACGAAGCGCCGGAGCACCTGGTGCGAGATGAGCTGGAAGGCGTAGAGACCACCCGTGAGCGGGTTGGCGAGCCTGCCCAGGGAGAAGGCCGCTCGCTGTCCCTGATTCATCATCCGCACCTTCCTGCGCAGCTCGGAGCCGCCGTCGTCCTGGACGACGTTGTAGACGAGTGCCCGCTCGTCGAAGGCAAGCCGACGGCCGGCGGCGACGACCTGGGTCGAGATCAGGAAGTCGTCCGCTCCGGCGGCGAGCTGCGGCGGCCGGAAGAGCTCCCGCCGGACCGCGTAGAGGCGGCCGCTCGCCGAGACCGTGCTGCCGATCCGGTCCTCGAGTCGCTTGATCCACTGGTCGTAGCGCCAGTAGAGCCCCTCGCCGCGCACGACCGAGCCGTCCGGGTCGCGGGAGACCACGATCTCGTTCGCCGAGACACCTCCGACCTCGGCGTCCGCGAAGTTCGAGACGAGCTCCCGCAACGTCCCGGCGTCGAAGGTCGTGTCGGCATCCGTGAAGACGAGGATCTCGCCCGAGGAGCGCTCGACACCGGCGACGAGCGCGGGCAGCTTCCCGGGCTCGGGCAGCTCGACGACGATGTCGGCCCCGGCAGCCCGGGCAAGCGCGGCGGTCGCGTCGGTCGATCCGTTCGAGGCGACGATCACCTCGAGCCGAACGGACGGGTAGTCCGAGTTGCGTACGTCCTCGACCTTGCGGCCGATGATCGCAGCCTCGTTGTGCGCGGCGACGACCACGGAGAGCCGGGGCTCGATGGGCTCGCGCCGGCGCGGGCGAGGGCGGAGCCGGGAGAGCAGCACGAGCGAGAGTGGATACCCCACGTACACCCAGGTGACGAGCGCGACCGAGACGACGAACACGATCGCCCAGGCGCTCATCCGGCAGGCGCCAGCGCGTCCGGCGCGCGACCGAGGGACGGCTCGAAGAGCCTCGCCAGCCGCTCGGTTTCGGTCGCGAGCGAGAACTCACGCTCGACGACCTCGCGCGCGGCGAGCGCGACGCGCTCCGCGAGCTCGCGGTCGCGCAGCAGTGTGCTCATGGCCTCCGCCAGCGCGGTCGGGTCGCCGGGTGGGACGAGCAGGCCCGTCTCGCCGTCGCGGACGAGCTCCGGGATGCCGGAGATGGAAGTCGCGACGACGGGAATCCCCGACGCCATCGCCTCCATCAGCGCGACGGGGATCCCGTCCATCGCCCCCGACGGATGGGGTATCGCGGCCAGGACGAAGAGGCCGGCGTCGTCCAGGATGCGGCGGACGGCGTCGGCGGGCAGGCCGCCCAGGAAGCGAACCCGGCCGGCGATGCCGAGGTCTCCGGCGAGCGTCTCGAGGCGCTCACGCTCGGGGCCGTCCCCGACGAGCTCGAGCGTCTCCGACCCGTGCCCGTCCAGCGCCGCGAACGCGCGCAGCAGATCGGCGTGGCCTTTCGTGTCGTAGAGCCGCGCCACGCACACGATCTTCTCCCGGCGACGTCTCGGGCGGAACGGGAACCCGGCCAGGTCGACGCCGCAGTGGACGATCTCGATCCGTCCGGGCCGCCGTACCCGCTCGACGATGAAGCGCTCGTTGAAACGGGAAATGGACGCGACGAAAGTCGCTTCTCGGGTCTTCTCCGCGAGGAGCGCCGGTCCCGCGAACAGATCGTTCGCGTGCGCGGTGATGCTGAACGGAAGACCGGTGAGCCGATGCACGACCCAGGCCGCGGTCGCGGGCTGGTTGATGAAGTGAGCATGGACGTGCCCCGCGCCGAGCTCCCGGGCGAGCTCGGCGAGCCATACGGCTTTCCAAAAGGTCACGAGCCCCTTCGCCTTGCCCCCGGAATGGGTGCGCGGACTTCGGCGCAGCAGCGTCAGCAGGGTTCGCGAGTACGTTCGCGGGGCGCGAGCCAGCATGCGGACGTTCGCCCGGAAGCCGGCCCCCGAGAGCAGTGGGAGGAAGTGGACGCGCGGCAGGATTCGCGCCGCAGCGGGATGGACGATCGGCTCCCGCTCCCGCAGCAGCGCAGCGAACTCCACCGGTACGTGCTCGGCGACGCGCCACCACTCGTTGACGACGAAGGTCTCGGTGAGCTTCGGGAAGCGGGAGACGACGTAGAGCACGCTGGCCGCGCGCTCGGTCGTCACGCGATCCCCGGCGAGCGGTCGGGCGCGACACGTCCCGCCGCCAGGCCGAGCGCCAGCACGATCCACAGGTACTGCGGGTAGGCGGAGTGCAGGAACATGCTGCACGCGAAGAAGCCGACGAGCCCCACGACGATGCCCTCACCGAGCAGGTGGTCGGGGCCGGTGGCGCGTCGGCGCAGGCGCAGGCCCCCAGCGACGGCGCGTGCGATTACGACGAAGAACACGGCTGCACCGATGAACCCGATCTCGGCGAGCGCCTCGAGGTAGAGATTGTGCGCGGCCTGGTCGACGCCCGGCCGTTCCTCGGCACGCGTGTCGAGACCGATCTGCATCGCGTAGTCGTGATACCGCACGCTGTAGTTCGCTGGTCCGACGCCGAGCAGCGGCCGGTCGGCGAACATCGCGAACGCAGCCGAGTTCTCGGCGAAGCGGTTGGCCACGGAGGCGTCGTTCGCGTAGGCGAGGCCCGAGCTGCCCGGCTTGACCACTTCGACCAGGCGTTCCTTCGCCTCCACCGGGAGGAAGAGCGCGGCCGAGGCGAAGAGCGCGATCAACCCGACAGCCGGAATCCAGGGCCGCACCCGGTGGAGCACACCCGCGACACCCAGCGCGACGGCGAGTGCGAGCAGCGCGCCCCGCGAGTACGTATAGAAGATCGCCCCGACCGACACGAGCGCGATCGAGTACGCCAGCAGCGCCGGCGCGCGGCGCCTTGCTCCCAGACCGAGGTAGAGCGCAAATGCGCTCGTCGCGACGAGGAACTGCGCCAGAAAGTTGGGGTCGATCGGGCCCGCGCTCCGCTGGAGCTCGCGGTCGCCCTCGACGATCCGGGCAAAGCCGAGAAAGTCGCTCGACGTGCCCGTGACCTGCTGGAAGAGCGCGAGCCCCCCGAGGAAGCCGCCGGCGAGCGAGAACGCCCACACAGCTCGGCGCAGCCAGCCCGGCCGGTCGAGCAGCATCAGCAACAGGAGGGTGAGAATGACGATCTCCGCGATCTCCAGCATTCGCGCGCCGGCCTGACCTCGATCAGCCGCGGTGACCACCGAGAGCGTCATCGCCCCGAGCAGCCCGGCCAGCCACGCCGCATCGCCGCCGAGCCTGAGCCGCTCGACCTCGAGCATGCGGCGCACGCCCATCGCCACGAGCACGAGCAGGGTCAGCGTCTGCGGGCTCACGGGTACACCGAACCGCTCGGCGAGGATGTTCGGCGCGTAGGCGAGCACGAATGCGATCTGGAAGACCAACACCCAGCGCGGCTCCGCGAACGAAGTGATGACGAGGGCGGAAACGACCAGGAGGCCTGCGAGCGCCGCCAGGAGCCGTGGGTCGACCGAGAGCGCCGCCGCACCCGCGGTGGCGAGCAGGGCACCGCCGAGCGCGAGCGGAATCAGGATGCGTTGGGGCCGCTCGCCCGCGCGATCCCATTGCAGCACGCTCACGAGTGCCTCAGCTGCTCGAGCTGCTTCGCCTGGGTTGGAGCGGCTCCTTCTGGAGCGGCTCCTTCGGCGCTCGCGGTTGCCGCTTCGGAGACGAAACCTCGCGGCGAGGGCTCTCGGCCCGTCGAACCGGTACGACCTCGGGCGACGGTACGTCGTGCTCGATCGCACTCGGCACCGTTGTGGCGACGATGGCACTGCCTGGCCTCCTCGCGAGTGCCTTGTGCTCGGCGGCGACGACCCCGATGCCGATCAGGAGGCCGAGGAGCACAGCAAGCACGATCGTCTGGATCGGGCTCGCCGAAATGGGTCCATCGGACGGGACAATCTCGAGCAGGTCGAACGAGTAGGCGCGGTAGTTGGAGTCCACCCAGTCGGTCGCCTCGATCGCGAATGTGCTCGCGAGCCCCCGCAGGACGAACTGATCCGGGCCGCGCAGGCTCACCTCGACCACGTCGCTGCCGGGGATGATCGCAGCCTGGAGGTCGTAAGCCGGATCGATGTCCCTGTCGATTCCCCTGAAGGCGGCCTGCAGGAAGCCCTCCGTCTCGATCACCCTCGACACCGTGTGGATCAGCTGCGAATCCTGCTGGGCGATCCCACGGATCGCATCGGGAATCTGGGCATCCTCGATTGCGGCGCTCGGCCGGAGCACGAAGACCGCTCGCTCCTCGTAGATGGCCTCCTCACCGCCTCGTGTGATCACGAACGCGGTGAGCCCTGCGAGAACCGCGAGCCCGAGGATCAGCCAGGCTCTGCGAGCAAGGAGTTGCGGCAAGCTAGGACGCCCCTCGACCGGAGAGAATGGACCTCATGCTCGCGGCCGCAAGCCGGAGATCGGCGGCGGCCGACCGGTCACGCACCTGACGAATGTCCATCCGGCAGCGTTCGTCGAACACGACTGATCCCCTTCCTTCAGCCTGCCAGCGGCCGAACAGCCCCGGCGTCGACTCGAGCCGCTCGGTCTGCCAGAGCTCGTACCTGTCGATCCCCACCGAGCAGGCCCGGGGCCCCACGAGCGTGACGGCGCCCGTGACCAGGCTGGCGAGCTGCGGCAGCTCGTCCAACGAGGTCCTCCGCAGCCAGCGCCCGACACGCGTCACGCGCGGGTCGTTCTCGATCTTGAAGTCAGGCCAGGCCAACATGTTCAGAAACTCGAGCTCCGCCTTGCGTTGCTCAGCGTCCTCCACCATGGTACGCAACTTCCAGAGCGCAATCCGTCGGCCACCACGACCGACGCGGTTGTGCCTGATCAGCACCGGGCCCGGCGAGTCGAGCTTGATCGCGAGCGCGAGCACGGCGACCAGCGGAAGCGCAATGGGCGCCACGAGCAACACAACTGTCACGTCGATTGCCCGCCGAATCAGCCCGACCGACCTCCGCGACATTCGCACCGTCTTCCGACGCGCCCGACCGACCCTGCCGGCCGGGGGATCGAAGGAGTCGGAGTCACGATCGTCCTCCGCCGGCTTCAGCGGCAGCTCGCGCTCGACCGCCAGCTCGTGCAGCGCGATCCACGTGACCTCGTCAGCGGGAAACGACGCGACGCCGACCCGCAACCGGCGGGCAACGTCGCCGCCCACGGCCGCCCCGGCGCGCTGGGTCAACGCCTGTGCCGCCTCGAAGGACGTTTCTGGCAGCATCAGGAGAATTCGTTCGTCGTTCAGCCTGGCGACGTAGTCGGTCTCGCGCAGAACCAGCGCGAGCGAGCGAGCGAGCGCATCCCGCTCGCTCGGGGCGCGGGCCGGAGTCGGCGACTCGACCGAGATGCTGACGACCGCGAGCGGCCGTTCGTACCGTCTGGCGCGCGACATCTCCCTCGCGGCCAGGACGCCGAACACGTCTGCATCGTCGATCACGTCGGTGCCGAGCGCCGGCGGTGCGCCCTGGGAATCGGCCTCGTCTGCCCGCGACATCGCCTGCGGCGCGCGATCACGGCGCGCGACGAGCATCGCAGCCGCCAGCGCCAGGAAGGCGATCCCCGCCGCCAGCGCGAGCTCGAGCCCGACCACGGCCGCCGCGACGATCGTCGTTGCCGCCCATACGCCGACGCCGAACAGAACCGGCGCTCGCGCCGTCGACTTCGTCTGGGCATCTAGATCCAATGCCCGATCTGCCCCCTCCACTTGCACTCCCCCAAACGACTATCTTGCCGCCAAGACCACGAACGCCGCCCTCAACGTACCTGCCGATGCAACTCTCACCGGCGTTATCTGTCCTGCCCACACTCGCGCCCGGACAAACGACGCGCAAGGGTAGGTTCTCAGTCCTACCCGACCGTCGAGGCGGCGGATTCGAGCTGCGCAGCGAGCCCCGATTCGAGGTCCACTTTCGAATGCCAGCCGAGGTCGTGCGCGATCAGGGTCGTGTCGGCGGCAGTGCGACGGGCGTCCCCACGGGACCGGTCCGCGTAGGTGACGTCGAGCCGCCGCCCGGCCAGGTGCTCGAGCACCCCTACCGCCTCCGCCAACGTCGCCTCCGTGCCTCCGCCGACGTTGTACACGGGTGACGGCGTTCCCCCGTCCATGACGCCGATGGTGGCGCTGACGGCGTCGGTGACGAACGTGAAGTCTCGCGACTGGAGCCCGTCGCCGAAGATCTGAAACTGCCGACCTGCGATGAGCGCTGCCACGATGCGCGAGAACGCCATATCCGGGCGCTGCCGCGGCCCGTAGACCGTGAAGTAGCGCAACCCGGCGACGCGGAGACCGAAGCTCGGTGCGGTAGACGCGGCTCAAATCCTCGCAGGTCCGCTTCGTCACCCCGTACGGCGACACCGGACGTAGGAGGGCGTCCTCGCGCGTCGGGTACGCCTCCGCGTCGCCGTAGACCGACGACGACGAGGCGTAGACGACGGGCCGATCGGCGCGGGCCGCAGCCTCGAACAGCACCTGTGTGGCGAGCACGTTGCGGTCGACGTAGTCACCGAACGAGCTCCCCCAGCTACCGCGCACTCCCGGCTGGGCGGCCAGGTGGAAGACTCCGTCCGCATCGGCGAGCAGGTCCGTCAGCGGCGCCTCGGCGACGTCGGTCTCGAGCAGGGTGAACCCCGGCAGGGCGCCGGCCACCTCCAGGTTGCGCTCCTTGAGAGCCCGGTCGTAGTACTCCGTGAAGGAGTCGATTCCGACGACGCGGTCGCCACGCGCCAAGAGCGCCTCGGTTAGATGCGAGCCGATGAAGCCGGCGCAGCCCGTGACCACGAACGTGTGCGCCGCCCCATCTGCCCCCCCTCCTGATGCATCGCCCATCTTCACGGCACGGTAGCGACAGAGCGGAGTGTCGAGCGAGGGAGGCTCGCAGGCTGACTAGAGTGGCCGCCATGTGCGGAATCTGCGGCCGCCTCTCGCTGCGCGGCCCGGTCGACCGCGAGCTGCTGCTGCGCATGAACGAGACGCTCGCGCACCGTGGCCCGGACAGCTCCGGTCTCTTCCTCGAAGGCCCTGTGGGGCTCGCGATGCAGCGTCTCGCGATCATCGACCTCGTCGGCGGCGACCAGCCGCTCGCGAACGAGAGCGGCACGGTCACGGTGATCCAGAACGGTGAGATCTACAACCACCAGGAACTGCACCGTGAGCTCGAGGAGCGGGGACACCGTTTCCGCTCGGCGAGCGACACCGAGGTGCTCGTCCACCTCTACGAGGAGGCTGGGCCGCAGTTCGTGCGCCGGCTCCGCGGCATGTTCGCGCTCGCGCTCTGGGATCAACCTCGGCGGCGGCTCGTCCTGGCGCGAGACGCCTTCGGGATCAAGCCGCTCTTCTACCGCGCCGACGGCGACGGGATCTCCTTCGCGTCCGAGCTGAAGGCGCTGCTCGCCGACCCGTCCTGCCCGCGCGCGCTCGACCTCGATGCACTCGAGGCGTACCTGGCCACGAACGCGGTGCCCGCTCCACTGACGATCTTCCGCGGCATCCGTAAGCTTCCCCCCGGACATCTCCTCGTCGTCGAGAACGGAGACCTCCGAGTCGAGCGGTACGTCCGTCCTCGGGTCACACCGGCGGCGCAGGTGCGGCGCGAGGATCCGGAGCAGCTCGCGGTCGAGCTGCGCGAGAAGCTGCGCGACTCCGTGCGCGCTCACCTCGTCTCGGACGTCCCCGTCGGCGTGATGCTCTCGGGCGGAATCGACTCCTCCGCGATCGTCGCGCTCGCCGCGGAAGAGTACGGCGGGAGGTTGAAGACGTTCTCGATCGGGTTCTCGGAGCGGTCGTTCGACGAGCGCCACCTTGCGCGCCAGGTCGCCGCTCGCTTCGACACCGACCACCACGAGCTCGTGGTGGAGGCGGACGCCGCAGCGCTCATCCCCGAGCTCGTCGAGGCCTACGACGAGCCGTTCGCAGACTCGTCGGCCGTCCCGACGTACTTCGTCTCGCGACTCGCGGCCGAGCACGTCAAGGTCGCGCTCTCCGGAGAGGGCGGCGACGAGCTCTTCGGCGGCTACTACACCTACGTCGCCGACGCGCTCGCGGCGCGGGTTAGCTGGCTCGCTCGGCTGGCTCGCCCGCTCGTCGAGCGACTTCCGGCCTCGACCGCGAAGGCGAGCTTCGACTTCAAGGCCAAGCGTTTCGTTCGCGCCGCGCATCTGCCGGCGCTCGCCCGGCACCAGGGCTGGCGGGAGATCTTCTCCGACGCCGAACGGGCGACGGTGCTGTTACCCGACCGTCGTGCGGCCCACCACCCGCTCCACTGGATCGAACAGCGCTACGCCGAGACGGCGGCGGCTCAACCGATCGCCCGCTTCCAGGACGTCGACATCGGCTCGTATCTCGCAGACGACCTGCTGACGAAGACGGATCGCGCCAGCATGGCGCACTCGCTCGAGGTGCGCGTGCCGTTCTGCGACCTCGCTCTCGCCGAGTTCGCCCTCTCGCTCCCGGACGAGTTGCGCGTCCACCGGCTGGCGAAGAAGCGCCTGCTCCGCCGCGCGGTGGCGCCGCTCCTTCCGCCCGACATCCTCGCCGCCCGCAAGCAGGGGTTCTCGATTCCCCTGGCAACGTGGCTCCGGCGCGAGTTGTATCCACTCGCGCGCGAGATCCTGTCCCCGGCCCAGCTGAGGGCACAAGGAGTCTTCGACGAGCGCGTGATCGGCAACATGCTCGCGCGGCACGCTTCAGGGCGAGAGGACTTGAGCCGGCCGCTCTGGAACGTGCTCGTCTTCTGCGTCTGGCACGAGCGGTGGCTCCCGTCGAGCTCGGGCTGAGCCCGGTTCGGTTGCTCTAGACGGCCGGCCCGCGATTCGAGCGGCCACGCGCGAGCAGCAGTGCGCCGAGCCCGATCAGCACGGCTCCGCCGACCACGAGGACGACGAGGTTCAGGCCGGTGAACGGAAGCTGGCCGCCCGACCCCGCAGTCGAAAGCCGACCTTCGACGTCGTCCGCGACGCCCCCGCCGGGGTAGCCGCCGGACTGCGTGTCCTGCGCCATCACCGCCTGGGCCGAGATCAGCGCCGTCAACAAAGCGATCCAGACGGTTGATGCGATGCGAGCCATGTCTCCCCTCCCCCTTGTTTGATACCACGTGTTCAATGCCGTTAGTCCACAGAGAAATATCACGTATCCCTCCCCCTGTCACCGTAGTCCAAAACCTCGATTGCGCAACCTGGCCGTTCGCTGGGGGCGAAAAGCGCTCAGTCCGTCGGCCCGATCAGCCTGGAGTTCAGCTGGGCCGGATCCGGCGCTTCGCGCCGTTCGACGAGTTTCGAGGCGTGCCGCACGACGGGCTCCTGCGGATTCAACGCCCGCGCGATCCGCAGCCGGGACTCCGCCTGCTCGAACCGACCTTCGAGTGCGGCCACGAGCCCCAGTTGCAGCTGCGCATACCAGTTATCGGGCTCGCGCTCCACCGCTTCGGCGAACGAACGCCGGGCGCGCTCGAGCTCGTTCCGGCGCAGCGCGATCCCACCCTCGACGACGAGCGGCGTCGCACTCAGCGGGTCGATGGACGCGGCGCGGTTCAGCCAGCTGTACGCGTCGCGGGGCCGCTCGCGCCACGAAGCCACGGCTGCGTCGGTGTAGGAGGCCGCCAGCCAGAGAGCGAGAAGCGCGGCGGCCGCTGCGGCTGCTCCGATGGCCGCGAAGGAGGTTCGAACGCCGCGTCGCCCGACTCCGAGCGCTCGGGCTGCTCGAGCAGCTTGGGCGGTCGGCGCAGCTGCCAAGCCGAGCAGCCCGAACGCCGGCGCGGCGAGCGCCGGGATCTCCCAGAACCAGTCGATCGAGCCGTGTAGCAACCAATAGGCGAAGACGGCGAGCGCAGCGCCCACGGCTCCGCCTTCGAGCTCGTCGAGCAGCCGCCGCGCCTGCAGCGCGATGCCGACGAGCACCCCGGCGACGAGCGCGAACAGCAAGGTCCCGACGAGCCCGAGCTGACTGAGGAGGCGGAGCGGCGTCGAGTGCGGATAGCGGGGGTGAAAGACATCGTTCGGTCGCTGCCGCAGGTACGCGGCGGCGAAGTTGTCTCCGCCGATGCCGTGGATCGGATGGGCCTTGAACTCGCTCCAGGCAACCGACCACTCGCCGTAGCGGTTCGTCCCGAGCGACCCCTGGAAGCGGTCGCGGCCCTCGGGAAACTCGCCCGACGTGAAATCGTCCCAGCGGGAGACGACGAAGGCCCGCGGATCGTCCGCGGCTGCCGCGGCCGCGACACCCCCTCCGAGCGCGGCCGCCGCTGCCACGGCCGCGACGGCGACGGCGAGCGCTCGATGCGTCCGCGCGGACAGAACGACCCTTCGGTCCAGGAGCGCCCAGGCGGCACCGACAGCGGCGCCGAGTGCTCCCGAAACGACCACGGCGGCGACGGCCGCATCGATCGCCGGGGCCAGCGGCAAGCCCTGCTCGGCCCGATCGGCGATCTCGGCCAGGCGGTCGAAAGCGACGCCTGCGATCGCTCCGACGACCGCCAGAGCGAACAGCGCCCGGAGCCGCTGGCGCATCAACAGCACGAAGAGCGCGAGCGCGAACGGAAGCAGGTAGAGCCAGCCGCGGCTCTGGCCGAGGATCGCGATCTCGACCAGGACGACCGCCGTCCCGAGCGCTGCGGCGCGAACGGGCACCGCCACGCCACGAGCGCCGGCAAGCCAGGCAGCCGGCCAGAAGGCCAGCATCCACAACGCCACGCTCGCGTTGACGTACTCGACGGAACCGTCGAGACGGCCGTCGGTCAGCAGGGCGGCGGGCACGGCGGCCCGCGCGAGCTCCGCGAGCGAGCTGATCGCCACGCCCCCGATGCCGAACGCGAACGCCGCGAGCACTAGGACGCGGGCGTCGCGGCTCCACGGGCGTACGAGCAGAACGGCAAGGCCGACGGCATAGAGCAGGGTCTTGTCGGCCGAGATCCACGCCTCCCCTGGAAACGCCGCCCAGAGGGCCGAGAGCGCCGACCACACCACGAAGCCCGCGAGCGCCGCAAGCGCAACAACGCGCGGGCGCCCGAGCTCCGTAGCCGGCGCCGCCGCGAATGCGACCGCGGCGGCTACGACGAAGATGGCGCCGAGCAGGCCGAACGACGTCGCAGAGAAGCCGCCGCCGTCCAGGGCCAAGCCGACCCATAGAGCCACCGCGACAAGCCCGACCCACGCGTCCGGATCCCGCAGGGCGCCGCGGAGAGAGGCCGTCGCCATTGCGGCGGAGGATACGGACACGCGCGCTTCTCCTTCCCGACGAGAGCCGTTTCGGGGAGGGGTCGACCCCCCTTTGAGGGATCAGGGGCATCCGGAGGTGCGCCGACGGCAAGGGCATGACACTCGCCGCTTTCCGTAGCTTCCTCATGCCGGCCGTCGCCGCCGGTCTCTTTCTCGCCGGATTCACTCTGCCTTCGGCAGGGGCAGGCGAGCGGCCCCAGAACGGCCGCCAGCCCCTAGGACAGGCACCACAGCTCATTCTGCAGAATGTCGGTTCCGAACGTTCCCTCGCCGGTTGGCGCAGTTCGGGTGCCCGGCTGACGCTCGTTCCCTCCTCGCGCTCGACGTCCGCGCTCCATACCGCCGGAACCAAGGGCCGGTCGGGCCGCTTCATGCTGTACGCAGCTCCGAGGCCCGTGCGCTGGGCCAGGAAGAAGGCGTCCTTCGCGGCCGAGGCTCAGATTCGCGGCTCGAAGGCTGCGAACGTGCTCTGCCTCTCGCTCCGCGAGATCGCACGTGGAGGCAGGATCGTCCAGGCGCGCTCGTCGTGCCGACCGGCGGGCGCGAAGTGGGCCCGCGTTGCCGTTCGCGGCTTCCGCACCAAGCGAAAGGGCTCGCAGGTCGGGCTCGTCGTCACCGGCCGCAACCCCGGTTGGTTCCAGGCCGATGACGTCAGCCTCGTCCGCACGCTCGCCGGCCGCGCCGGACGAAAGTGTAAGCCGGGCGCGAACTGCGCAACCGTGCCACCGACCACGACCACGACGGCAACGACGACGGCACCGGGCGCGACAACGACGACCACCACGGTGCCGACGACGACAACGACCGGAACGACCACGACGACGACGACCGGAACGACCACGACCACCCCCCCGCCGCCCGCGCCTGCTAACGCACGCGTCGCGCGAATCGAGGGAAGCTTCGACTTCGATCAGACCAATGCCTCGCCGGCCTCGGGGGTCTCCGACCCGACGACGCTCCGCCTCGTGTCCGACCGCGTGTACGAGGGCGGCGGAGCCGCCCACGCTCACCTCGCCGCGAACGCGGCGTCGTCGAACAAGTTCTCGCGCGGGATCTTCCACAACCTCACCTGGGGCGCCGGAACCGACGTCTGGTACGGCGTTGCCGTCTACCTGCCTGTGGGGTTCTACGCCGCGCAGCAGGGGCAGATCGACCTGCTTCGGTGGGACAACTGGGTGGACGATCCCTCCACCACCGATCGCGGCGGGATCACCATCTACGGGCCGCCCGCGGCCGGGAAGGCGTATCTCTTCCGCGGACGCATCGGCAGCCCGCAGAACGAGCTCGTCGGCCCGTTCTCGCTCAGCGAGGGCAGCTGGCACTGGCTGGAGGTGCACCAGCGCTTCAGCCCCGGCAACACCTCCGACCTCAGCGAGCTGTACGTCGACGGTGCGTTCGTCGGTCGCTCGACCGCGCCCAACTGGTACGGGCGCCGCATGACGAGCGTGCGCTTCGGGCTCGTCGCAGTCGCTGATCCCCGCCAGTCGAACGGGCTCGACCTCTGGTTTGACCGCGCCTCGGTCTCCTCGGGGATGCTCGGGCCCGCTCGCTAGACCGGCCGCGCGCGCCGGCCCCTTTCCTTCCGCATCGAGCCACCCGGGCTGGTACAACCGCCCGGGTGGCTCGCGGAGCTCGTCCGAACGCGCAACGCCGGCGGCGAACAGCTGCCCTCGTTGGCGCGACGCTCGTGATCGTGGTCGCCGGCGCTGCCGCAGGGATCCGCCTCTCCGGAGACGAGCCCGGCGAGACCCTGGCCCTGAAGCTGCAGTCGAACAGCTCGTCGGGCCCGCCTGCGACGATCGCGCAGAGCCTCGCACGAGGCTATGAGGGCGAGACGTCGCTGCTCGCCACCTCGCCCCCCGACTCGGCGGAGACCAGCAAGTACGCGCGCGGGGCGGCCGACGGCCTCCGCTGGGGCGCGGGTACGGACATCTGGTACGGAGCGGCGTTCTACCTGCCGGAAGGCTTCTACGACGCCCAGCAGGGCCAGATCGACCTGCTGCGCTGGGACAACTTCAGCGTCGACCAGCAACACACCGACCGCGGCGGAGTCGTCGTCTACGGCGGCGATCGAGCGGGCAGCGCATACCTGATCAGAGCTCAGATCGGCGGCGATCAGGACGAGCTCGTTGGGCCGTTTCGGCTCGCGGAAGGCAGCTGGCACTGGATCGAGGTGCACCAGCGCTTCAGCCCGGAGAACGCAGACGACCTGAGCGAGCTCTACGTGAACGACAAGCTCGTGGGCCGCACGAGAGCGCCGAACTGGTACGAACGGCCGGCCACAGCACTCCGATTCGGCCTCGTGGCGGTCAGCGGGGGACGAGCTCGTCCGGTGCGGCTCTGGTTCGACCGTCCGTCGCTCGCGCGCTCGCGCCGCGGCCCGCTCGAATAGTCCGGCGCGCGCCGCCGGTACAGTCCCGCCGATGTGCGGGATCGTCGCCGTGGTCACCTCGAGCCCGCCGGCGGATCTCGGTGCAGCTGTCGAGACGATGACCGACACGCTCACCCATCGCGGGCCCGACGATGCCGGCTACGCCGTGCTTCCCCGAGCACGGCGTCGCGCTCGGGATGCGCCGCCTGAGCATCCTCGACCTCGAGGGCGGCCAGCCAGCCGATGTGGGACGAGCGAGCGACGGCGCGTGCGTCGTCTTCAACGGCGAGATCTACAACTTCGCCGAGCTCCGGCGCGAGCTCGAGGCGCGCGGGCATCGCTTCGTCTCGCGATCACAGCGACACCGAGGTGCTCGTTCACGGCTACGAGGAGTGGGGCGACGGCTCTTCGCGAGCGCCTGAACGGCATGTTCGCCTTCGCGATCTGGGACGGCGCCGCGCAGCGGTGCCTGTTCGTGGCGCGCGACCGCGCCGGGCGAGAAGCCGCTCTACGTCGCGCGGCTCCCGCGGCGGGCTACGTCCTCGCCTCGGAGATGAAAGCGCTGCTGCGCTATCCTGGCCGTCGCCCGCGACGATCGACCTGCGCGGCGCTCGAGCAGTACCTGGAGCTTCGACTTCGTCGCTCGCGCCGCGCACGATCCTCGAGGACGTGTCGAAGCTGCGCCCGGCAGCCATTCGCGCGATCACCGCCGGACGGCTCACGAGGAGCAGGCGTACTGGTCGCCGCGCCTACGAGCCCGACGTCACGAGGCCCGAGCGCGAGCTGTCGGCAGGAGCTCGACCGGCTGCTGGACAGCTCGGTCGAGCATGCGGATCGTCGCCGACGTCCCGGTCGGCCTCTTCCTGAGCGGCGGGCTCGACTCGACGACGATCGGCTGGTACATGGCACGCGCACAGCGACGCACGTCCACTCGTTCTCGATCGGGTTCGACGAGACGAGCCTTCGACGAGTCCGCCTACGCGGGCTCGCCGCCCGCACCTGGGCACGAAACACCACGAGCTGCTCTCGCAGAGCGGCGCGTCGAGCTCGTCGCCGCGGATCGCCGAGATCCTCGACGAGCCGATGGGCGACCAGTCCGTCTTCCCGACGTACCTGCTCAGCACCGTGACGCGAAGAGGCGTCAAGGTCGCGCTCGGCGGCGACGGCAGTGACGAGCTGCTCATGGGCTACTCGGCCTTCCCCGCCGTCCGCACCGCAGCACGTCTCGACCGGCTGCCGCACGGCGCACGGCGCTCCGCCGCCGGTCTCGCGAGGCGGCTGCCCACACGCGTGGGCTCGCGCAACGTCCGCGGCGTGGCGTCCGTCAGGAACCTCGATCGCCGGGCGTCACATCGCGTCCTCTCGTACCTCGGCGCGTTCAAGGGCGACGCCCGCAGCGTGCTGGCCCCCGACGCCGTCGCGGCCCTCCCCCGCTCGCCGTTCGAAGCCGCCGATGCGCTGATCGGCGCGGTGCTCCCCGCCGACGGAGACGTGGACGAGGAGGCGGTGGCCACCTTCCTCCGGGCGTACCTGCCCGACGACATCCTCGTGAAGACCGACCGCGCCAGCATGGCCGCGTCGCTCGAGTTACGTGCGCCGTTCCTCGACCCGCGGCTGATCGACTTCCTGCTGCGCGTGCCTGCCGCGCACAAGCTCGACGGCACCTCGGGGAAGCGCCTGCTGAAGCGCCTGATGGCCGAGCGGCTGCCCGAGGAGCTCGTCGGGCGCCCGAAGCGCGGCTTCGACGTACCCCTGAACGCGTGGTTGCGAGACTCGCTCGCCGAGCTCGTGACCGACACTCTCAGCCCGGAGCGGCTGCGGGCAGGAGGCGTGTTCGACGAAGCGGCGGTCGGGGAGATCGTCCGCCAGCACGTCGAAGGGCGAGCCGACCGCGGCCGTGAGGTCTGGCTACTGCTCCAGTTCGAGCTTTGGCGGGCGCGATGGCTGTGAGTACGCGCAGGCTCGTACGACGGCTGGCACTGGCGGCCGGAACGCTCGTTGTGCTGCTCGTCGGGCTGACCGGGGTGAAGGTCGTCACCGGGGTCGGCCCCTCCCTGCCGGGGCCGAACGCTCGCGACCTGCTCGGGTTCGGCTACGACCTCAGAGCCTGTACCGCGGATTCCCGCAGCGTCCGCCTCCCGGAGACGGGAGCGCTCGCCACCGTCTGGACGCCGGCGGGACGTCTGCCGGACCCGAACGACGAGCCTCGCGCGGTGACGGTGGACGGCAAGATCCTGCTCTTCACGGGTCTGGACATCGCCGACGACGGCTCGAGGTTCCATTCGCTTCCTCAGGCACGCTCCTACGACCCCGAGACGAGGAGATGGGCGGCGCTGCCGCCGCTGCCGCTCGAGCTCGATCACCCCGGCGTCGTGATTCACGCGGGAGACGTCTACGTCGTCGGCGGGTACGAAGACGGCGTTCCGAGCGACGTCTTCCTCCGCTACGCGCCGTCGAGGCGGCGCTGGGAGACCTTGCCCCCTTTGCCGACGCCGCGCGGAGCGCTCGGTGCCGCGGTCGTCGGAAACAGGATCTACGCGGTCGGCGGCGCTGGTCCCTACACCGAGCGTGCAAAGCGCTTCGGCTTCGACTTCTCGTACCGGACGGTCGAGATCTTCGATCTGACGACGCGCTCGTGGTCGAGCGGGCCGCCCCTCGACGTCGCCCGCAACCACGTCGGCGTCGCGGCTCTCGGCGGGCAGGTCTATGCGGTGGGAGGACGAGACAACGGCGACGGCTCGATCGACACGGTGGAGCGGCTCGATCCCGGCGGCGGCGGCTGGGAACGGGCGGCGCCGCTGCCCCTCGGAGTCAGCTCCCTCGGACTCGTCTCGGCCGGCGACCGGCTGGTCGCGGTCGGCGGTGGCGACGACTTCGAACGATGGGTGACACCCGCCACGTGGGCGTTCGATCCCGAAACCGACCGCTGGACGCGCTTACCCGACCTCCGTCGGGCGCGCCACGGGCACGCAGCCACCGTCGTCGATGGCACGCTGTTCGCTCTGGGAGGAAGCCCTTGCGCCGGCTACGGCGTCACGAACGTCCTCGAGTCGCTCGAGCTCGCGGGGGTGCGGCGCTAGCCGTCTCCGCGCCGCGACGATCCGCACGCGGACGGCCTCCGGCAGGTACGCGACGATGCCCCGCGCGACGCGTCGGAGAAGCGAAGCGGCGAACGCCGCGTCTCGCACGAGCCCTGCACGCATGCCGAGCCGCAACCAGGCTGGCACGAGGTCTGGCGTGAGCCGCAGCCGGACGTCCTCGCCCAGCAGAAGCCGTGGAAGCACTCTCAGATAGGCGTCCCGCGGACGGAGCTGCGACCACGCCGACGGCAGCCACGGCTTCGCGAGGAACGCGTAGTGGAGAAGTCGAACGGGGCGGCCTTCCAGCCGGGCGTCGAGAGTGCCCTCGTCGATCACGACGCGGCGCAGAGCCGATGGGAAGACCATCTCGCCGTCGGGTAGGAAGGTGAGGTCGGCCTCGTCCAGCTCGCTCATCAGCAGCGCGTTCAACGCATCCTGGTCGGCTGCCCAGAAGGGGTCGCCGACGTCGCGGAAGATGCGCTCGACCGGGATCGACGCGCACAGCTCCTCCCAGCGCGGTGCAAGCTGCGCCTGCCGATCCGACCGGATCGCGAAGGCGCCAGCGTTGACGTACACCTGCGGGCGGAGCGGCCGCCGAAGACCGAACGCGCTGTGCCACGCACCGAACCAACGAGACGGCCGGTCGTCCGGGTAGATGCAGATCGTTCCAGCGGCGGCGCAGTCGACGACGCGCTCGAGCGAGCCCGTGACGATGATGTCCGCGTCGAGCCAGACGACGACGTCCGCCGAGACGTACTGGTGGAAGACCGGCTTGGCGAGCAACGAACGGGCGGCTACCTCCTCCGGCAGCCGCACGAGCGTCGCGTACGGCTCCAGAAGCTCACGCTGCTCTCTCGTCAGGCCCCGGTCGAGGACGACGAGCTCCTGCTCGTGCCCCGTCTTCCGCAGCGAGTTGAGGAGCGCGACGACACCGAGGAAATAGTCCGCACCGGCAAGCGTGACGAACTTGCAGGCGGTCGCCACCTCAGGCCGCCGCGGCTTCCTCGGCGACGTCCAGAAGGCGCGAGACGTAACGGTCGTACGAAAGCTCGGTCCGCACGACCTCGGCGGCGCGGGCGCCGAGCCGAGCGGCGTCCTCCTCGTGAGCCGGGTCGAGGGCCCACCGAAGCGCGTGACCCAGCGCGGCGCTGTCCCCGGCGGGCACCAGGAGTCCGGTCGAGCGATCGTCGATGTAGTCGCGGGCGCCGGGGCTCTCGCTGACGACGACGACCTTGCCGAGCGCCATCGCGGCGAGGTACGTGTCGAGCCCGGCCGCGCGCTCGATGCCGGCCGCGAGCGGCGTGACGACTATTTGCGCCTTGTTCATCTCGGCGAGGAAATCGGCATTCGACCCGATTGGCATTAGCCGCACGTTGCCGGGCGGTAGCCAACCCTCGGCTCGCGACAGAACCGACTCGCGATCGTCACGCGTGCGTCGAGCCCCGCGACCGCCTCGAGCAGCGTCTCGTAGTCGCGCAGGGAGTTTCCGCCCGCGAAGATCCCCTGACCCGAGGCAACCGGACCCGCCAGCTCTGCCTCGCCGAGCCTGTGCGCGTACCGCGTCAAGGTCACCTGCGCGGGTGAGACTCCCCAGGTGCGGGGGAACAGCTCGAGCTCCGCCGTCGAGCGAACGCAAACGCGTGCGCGGCGGCTCAGCAGACGGATCCCGACCCGGTTCGCCATGCGGTCGATCCCGCCCTCGGGCAGCGCCCAGCTGCAGTCGGTCAGGACGATCGCGGGTGGGCGTCGGCGGCGAGCGATGATCATCGCGGCGACGAGATCGACGTAGCGCTCGCTCATCCCCACAGAGCCGTTGAGGATCAGCGCGTCATAGCGCCCCGCGGAGCCCACGAGGGCGCGGAGCAGCCCCAGGCGGCGCCCGCCCGCCGGTCGAGGGTGTCCACGCGCTCGGCCCAGTCCGCGTACTCGCCGTAGAGGTGGGTGCTGAGGATCCTTTTCATCCGGCGCCGAGCCTCCTGTACGCGGCGACGAGCCCGTCCGCCGTGGCCTCGAGCGAGTACTGCGCGCTCACGTACGCTCGCGCTGCGTTCCCCAGGCGAGCGCGCAGATCGGCGTCGCCTCCGAGCCGACGCAGCTCCGAGGCCCACGCGGTGGGGTCGCCGGCCGGAGCCAGGATTCCGCGGCCGTCCTCGAGGAGCGCGGCAGACCCCGACACCGGTGTTGCGACGCAGGCGAGCCCGCAGGCCATCGCCTCGAGGAGCGCATTCGACAACCCCTCGGCCCGCGAGGGCAGCAGGAAGACGTCGGCGGCGCGCAGGTGGTCGAGCACGAGGTCGGTCGCTCCGACGAACCCGACGCGCTCCTCGACGCCCTGATCCTGCGCTAGACGCTCGAGCCGGGACGCGCTCCGGGCCGTCGCCCACGACGACGAGCTCGGCGTCGGGCACCTCCGCAAGCGCGCGTAGCAGCGTGTCCACCTCCTTCACCTCGATCAACCGGCCCACGTACAGCGCGACGAGACGCTCGAGCGGCAGCCCGAGCCTCGACCGCAACTGCGCCCGAGCGGCGGGCAGGGCGGGGGCGAAAAGCGCGGCGTCGACGCCGTTCGGGACATCGAAGATGCGGTCGGGCGCGACACCGAGTGCGAGCAGCTCCGTCCGCGTCTCGGCGCTCACCGCGACGAAGTGAACGCGATTGACGAGCAGCCGCGTCCGCAAGCCTCCGAGCGGACGGCGGGACAGGGCGTCGAAGTCGCCCTGCTCTCCCGTCCGGAGCACCTTCACGAGCGCCGGCAGGCCGAGCCGCGTCGCGGCCAGCGCGACCGCTCCCTCGGAGAGCGCCCCGTGGGCGTGGACGACGTCGATGCGTCGCCGGTGCCGGACCAGGCGCGCGAGGCAGCCGGCGACGTAGGCGATCGACGCGACCGGCCCGTCGCCCGAGACCGTGGTCCCGGACGACGAGGGCGCCTTCGAGGCGCTCCCGTCGCGGCCGCCGGCCGTAGGCCCTCGTGAGCACCGTCGCAGTGACGCCGCGCTGGGCGAGAAATGGGAGGAGGCGCCTCAGCTGAAGCTCGGCGCCACCGATCTTGGGCGGGAATCCCTGGATGACCATGGAGACTCGCACCGGCCTCCCGGGCGACGCGGAGGTGGGTATCGTCTGCCCGCTCCGCGTCACCGACGCGCATTCTACGGAGGAGAAACGGACATGAGCCTACGGTGACGCCGGTCGTCGACATCGGAATCCCCACGCGGAACACCCTCGCGGGTGAGCGCCTGGAGTTCCTGCGCACCGCGATCGATTCCATCCACGCCCAGACGTTCGGCGACTGGCGGCTCGTCGTCTCGAGAACGGTGCGGAGCCCGGCGAGGCGATGGCCGAGCTGATCGGGCCCATCGCGACGACCCTCGAATCGTCCACGCGCCGACACGAAGCGACCTGTCAGGCGCGGCAAACAGCACGTGTTTCGGGAACGGCGAAGCGGGTTCGTGGCGATCCTCCACGACGACGACTGGTGGGAACCCGAGTTCCTCGAGCGCCGCGTCGCCTTCCTCCAGGCGCACCCGGACTGCGCGTACCCGTTCGGCGGGAACACGCTCGACGACGAGTGGGCCGCAGTTCGGCCGCTCCGTTCGGCGTGGCCGAGGGTGAGCACCGCGCGGAGGACTACGTGCCGCTGCTGCTGCGCCGCGAGGGGATGCCGATGCTGCTCTCGCCCTCGTCCGTCGCTCGGCCTACGAGGCAGTCGGTACCGATTTCGACGAGCGGTTCCCCGCGTGGGACTACGACATGTACCTGCGCATCGCGATCCGCTTCCCCGTCGGTTACCTCGACGTCTGGGACTCCAACTTCCGGGTGCACACCCAGCAGCAGACCTACCGCGAACGCTGGGGGGAGCGGAAGATCCTCCACGAAGAGGTGATCGACGAGATCCTCCGATCGACGCGCCGCACCTGCGCCTGCCGCTGCGGGAGCGTCGGCGACGTCGCTCCGGAGCCTTCATGTCGGCCGCGCTCGACGCGGTCGAGACGCGGCAGAACCGGCGGGCGCTGAGCCTCGTCTCAGCGGACTCCGCGTCTACCCGCCGTCGGTCGCGAACCCGCGGCTCCCGACCGTTCTGGCGCATGACCTTGCTCGGGCCGCGGCTGCGCCCGGCGCTCACCCGCGCCGAGGACGATCGTGCGCCGCCGGAGCTACCTGCGTGGGCGGAAGTCGCCCGGCGACTCGACCGACGTCAAGGCAGCGGGCGCCGTCGAGGCAGATGGCGACCGCTAGCCCCGTGGTCGACGTCGGCATCCGGACCTTCGGGCGACCTCCGCACCTCGCCCACGCGATCGAGTCGGTGCTCGCGCAGACCCAGGACGGCTGGCGTCTCGTCATCTCCGAGGACGGCGCAAGCGGAGCAGGCCTGCGGCCGGGGCTCGACGAGTACCTCGCGGACGCGCGGGTGCAGTTCGTCCAGCAACCGAGAAGCCTCGGCGCCGCGGGCAACAGCAACGCCCTCGTCGAGCTCGGGAGCGCGCCGCTCGTGGCGATCCTCCACCACGACGATTGCTGGAACCCCGGGTTCCTCGAGCGGCGCGTGGCCTTCCTCCGGAAACATCCGGAGGAAGGCTTTGCGTTCGGTGGCTCGATGCTGATCGACGACGCGGGGAACGAGGAGGGCCGCACGACACCCGCCCTTACACCGGGATGCCACAGCCTCCGCGACTACGTCCCGCTCCTGCTGGAACGTCATGCCGTCCCGCTTCCGTGCGGATGCCCGCGCGGACGAGCGCGAGCGAGCGCCGTCGCTCTCCGATCTCGACAGCGTCGAACGCAGCAGAGAGGAAGGCACGCGAGCGGCGCACCGCGCGCGCTTTTGAACCCCCGGCTCGCCGCCGTGCTTCTCACCTTTCTGCTGGGCGCGCGGGGGCGGCCGGCGCTCACGCGAGCACGGACGATCGTACGGCGCCGCAACTACCTGCGTACCCACCTACGGCCCTGCACGCCGTGATCTTCACGCCGACGGGGATCCAAGACGTGACGATCGTGGAGCTCGAGCCGCGCAGTGACGAGCGCGGTCACTTCGCGAGGGCGTGGTGCGCGCGCGAGTTCGCCGAGCAGGGGATCGAGACACCTTTCGTGCAGGCCAACGTCGCTTCGAGCAAGGCCGCCGGCACGCTGCGGGGCCTCCACTACCAGGACACGCCCCACGCGGAGGCCAAGCTCGTGCGCTGCACCGCCGGCGCCATCTTCGACGTGGCCGTCGACGTCCGCCCCGCGTCGCCGACGTACCTGGACTGGTTCGGGGTGAGCTTCTCGGCGGCGAACGGACGGATGCTCTATCTCGGAACCGGGATCGCACACGGGTACCAGGCGCTGACCGACGACGCAGAGACCTACTATCTCGTCTCCGCCGAGTACGCACCCTCCGCCGAGCGCGGCCTCCGCTGGGACGACCCCGCCCTCGGGATCGAGTGGCCCCTCCCCGAAGCGCCGATCCTGTCCCCGAAGGATCGCGCCTGGCCCCTCCTCGATCCATAAGCCGCCCGCCGCCAGATGAGGCAGCACGGCGAGACGGTCATCGACTCGCCGAGCGAGCGGAGCTGCGCACCTCCGCCGCGGCCTGTTCGAGCGGGCCGGACATCCGGTCGACCACGCGGCCCCACGTCAGCTCGAGCCGGACACGCTCTCGCCCGGCGCTGCCCATCGCCCGCGCTCGCGCCCGATCCGACAGCAGCCGGGAGAGCGCCGCCGCTAGCGCATTCGCATTGGCCGGCGGCACGAGATGCCCGGTGACGCCCTCGACGATGATGGCCGACATCCCGCCGGCCGACGTTCCGACGCACGGCAGGCCGTGCGCCATCGCCTCGCAGACCGCGAGCCCGTACGGCTCGTAGTGCGACGGGAGCGCGAACACGGTCGCGCGCCGGTAGAGGCTCGCCACAGCCGCGCGATCGAGGGCGCCGTGCACTTCGATTCCGGGCTCGGGCGAAGGCTCGGTGGTCCCGACCACGACGAGCTTCGCCGTCGGATGCTCGCTGCGCATGCGTCGGAAGGCCTCGACGAGCACATCGCCGCCCTTGCGTCGCCAGTCGCGGCCGACGAAGAGGACGATCGGCTCCGTCGGCACGGCCGGCAGGTCGGGAAGCTCGTCGAAGTTGAGCCCGCCGCCCACGACGCTGATCCGCTGCTCATCGATGCCGTAGTCGTCGACGAACGAGGCCGCAACGTCGTCAGTGAACGCGAACAGGTGCCGGGCTTCGTGGTAGGTGTGCTGTTCGCGCGCATCTGCCGCGACGGCGCCCCGCGCCGAGCCTGTGCTCCATTCGGGCCAGTGCCTGCGACTGAGAGCCGCGGTCGTATCGGCGTGCAGCACGTACGGAGCGCCGCGCGTCTGGAAGAGCGCATGCACCTGGACGGCGAGATCGAACGGACGGAAGCGCGCGAGCAGCCGGCCGCTGTTCCGCGACTGCAGCTCGAACGCGAGTGGGTTCTTGTAGAACCGCTCGTACCAACTACGGCGAGACGGGTGGACAGTTCGCGCGGCGACCAGGCCCCGCTGGAGGCGCGTCAGCTCCACGTTCACCCGACCCGCACTGACGTAGCGTGCCTCGAGCTCGTCGAATAGGTGCTTCGCCACGCCGGATGCGGACGCGGGATGCCACGGGTCGCCGCGCGAGACGCCGGCGAGTGAAAGGGCGGGAGAGCTCATGACGATCGCATGCCCCTGAGCACGATGGGGTAACCCGGGAGGGTCAGAAGCTAGGATCACGACCCTCTGCGCGCGCAGCAGCGTGCAGCCTGAACCAACACTGGGAGCCATGGGCACGAGCGCGGAGCAGAGCGGGAAGTTGTCGCACGTCGTTTCGGCGGATCTCGACGCGATCGTCGATCGGGCGGGCGAGCCGCTGCGACGACTCCGCGGTACGACCGTTCTCGTCGCCGGCGCCGCGGGCTTCCTGCCGTCCTACGTCGTTGACGCGCTGGTCCGCTCGAACGAGCAGGGCTCCGGCGAGCCGTGTCGCGTGCTCTGCCTCGACAACCTCGCGACGGGCGTCGCCGCACGTCTCGCCCACCTCGAGGGTCGCGAAGACGTCAGCTTCGTCCGCAGCGACGTCTCGAGGCCGCTCGAGGTCGACGAGCGGGTCGAATACGTCGTGCACGGCGCCAGCATCGCCTCGCCGACCTGGTACAGGCGTTTCCCGCTCGAGACGATCGACGTGAACGTCGGCGGCACGCGCAACCTGCTCGAGCTGGCGCGCGCAACGAGGCTCGCGGCTTCCTCTACCTGAGCTCGAGCGAGATCTACGGCGACCCGCCGCCGGAGCGCGTGCCGACCACCGAGGAGTACTGGGGCAACGTCTCCGCCACGGGCCCACGGGCCCCGTACGACGAGTCGAAGCGGCTTGGCGAGACGCTCTGTATGACCTACTTCCGCCAGTACGGCACGCCGGTGAAGCTGGTCCGCCCCTTCAACGTCTACGGGCCCGGACTCCGGCTCGACGACGGCCGCGTCGTGCCCGACTTCATCGCGAACGCCCTGGCGGGCGGGCCGATCACGCTGCTCAGCGACGGTCGAGCCACGCGCAGCTTCTGCTACATCTCCGACTTCGTCGTCGGGCTGCTCCACCTGCTCGTCGCGGACGTCGGAGGACAGGCGTTCAACCTCGGCAACGACGAGGAGGTACAGATCCGCCAGGTGGCCGAGACGGTGGCCGAGGCGGCGGGCGGGCTGACCGTGGACCTCGGCACGAGCGCCGATCCGCTCTACCTGACCGACAACCCGCAGCGGCGCTGTCCCGACCTGACGAAGACGAAGGCCACGATCGACTGGACGCCGTCGGTGTCCCTGCGCGACGGCCTGGCGCGCACGCTCGAGCACTACCGCGCCGAGCAGGGCCAGGACGGGTCGTCGTGAACGTCGCCGTCGTCGGCTGCGGCTACGTGGGGCTCGTGACGGCGCTCGGCCTCGCCGGCGCGGGCCACGACGTGGTGGGAATCGAGGTCTCCGGCGAGCGCCGCGACAGCATCGCTGCCGGCCGGGCGCCCTTCCACGAGCCGGGGCTCGAGGAGCTGCTCGCGGAGACACTTGCCTCGGGCCGGTTCCGGGTAGCCGGGGATATCGCCGAGATAGCGCAGGCAGACGTCGTGCTGCTCGCCGTCCAGACCCCGCCGACCTCCGACGGCGCGAACGACCTCAGCTACCTGCGGGAGGCGGCCGAGCAGGTCGCCACGGTGATCGCGTCGGATGGAGGGCGCCGTCGCGTGGTTGCGGTGCGCTCGACCGTCGTTCCCGGCACGCTCGCCACGGTCGTCCGACCGGCGCTGCCGGCCGAGGTGGCAATCGCCTCCAACCCCGAGTTCCTGCGCGAGGGCTCGGCCGTCTCCGACTTCCGGAACCCGGACCGAATCGTGATCGGCTGCGACGAGGACTGGGGCCGGGAGCGCCTGGGCGAGCTGTATGCACCGCTCGACGCGCCCGTCGTCTTCACGACGCCCGCCACGGCCGAGCTCGCCAAGTACGCCTCCAATGCGTTCCTCGCGACCCTGATCTCCTTCGCGAACGAGATCGGCCGCATCAGCGAGTCACTGCCGGGCGTCGACGTCGAGGACGTCCTCGGCATCCTCCACCGCGACCGCCGCCTCAGTCCCGAGGTGAACGGCCAGACCGTGCGGCCGGCGATCCTCTCCTACCTGAAGGCCGGCTGCGGCTACGGCGGTAGCTGCCTGCCCAAGGATCTCTCGGCCCTCCTCGCCACCCGAAGCCGGGACGGCTTCGACCATCCGCTGTTGGACGCTGTGCGCGCGATCAACGAGACACAGCCGGTTCTCCTCGTCGACCGGCTCGAGGCAGCCCTTCTCGGGCTCGGCGGCCGCTCCGTGGCCGTGCTCGGCCTCGCCTTCAAGGGCGGGACGGACGATCTGCGCGAATCCCCCGGCCTACGCATCGTCGACCTCTTGCTGGAGCGAGGGGTCATCGTGACCGCCTACGACCCGCTCGTCACGGTGGACTCGCTCTCCTCGTATGTCGGCAGGGGCCTGCGGGTCGAGTCGACTCTGGACGCGGCGATCGTAGACGCGGAGGCCTGCGTGGTCGCGACGAACGCCGAGGAGTTCGGGGCGCTCGCGGAGCTCGTGCGCGCGCGCGACGGGTCGGCGCCGCTCGTCGTCGACGGCCGCCGGGCACTGGCTCCCGATTCGTTCGCGGGTGGGTACATCGGCGTCGGCCGGCAGTCTCAGTAGAAGCGGAACGCGACCTGCAGGTCCTCGACGGTGCCGATGTCGAGGAAGCGGCCGTCGGCGAAGTCGACGCTCTCGACCCCGAGGCCTCCCTCGATCGCATCGTTCAGCACGTCGCCGACGTAGTGCTCCCGCCCGAGAGCATGCGCCGAGCCGGCGCGGTCGGCGAGGAAGTCGGTGAACGCCGGGCGCCACGCCGCGAGGATCCATGCTCGGTCGAGCGACGTCCGGTCGGGCTTGATCACGATGCGGAGCACACGGCCGCCGGCATCGCGCTCGACCATGTCGACCTGCTGGGGCCGCGCCGCCGGGAAGAGCCCGAGCACGACGTCGGCTTCCGTCGCCTCGAGCCGGTCGAGCAGGCCCACGAACGCGTCACGCGGCTCGAAGAGAATGTCGGGAAAGCCGAAGAGGACGGTCTCGCCTGCGACCCACGGGGCCGCGCGGGCAACCGTCGCGGGCGTGCTCGGAGAGTCCTGGACGACGACGAAGGCGAGCCGGGGGGTCGAGCGGGCGCCGCCCGCGAGGTGGGCCGGGACGTCCCATTTGCCGTGCCCCAGTACGAGGTAGGCGCGCTCCGCGCCCGCGAGTGCCATCGCGTCGAGCAGGCCGTCCGCGGCGACGCGCACGCTCCTGCCGTCCGCTCCCGGAGCGAATCCGACCGGCAGGATCTCCTTGCTGCACGGCAGCGACCCGAGCCGCGTCGCACGGCCGCCGGCCGGGACGACGCCGACCGGGAGCTCGAAGGCTCACGTCAGGCCGAGCCGACGAGGGCGTCCTGCTCGCGGCGCAGCCGCACGAACGCAGCCGTCTCGTCGAGCTCAACGGCGTCCAGTGGAACCGGCTCGTCCGTGCCCACCGACCGCGTCGCGGTGGCGTACTCGGCGAGGCCGATCGGGAGAAGGCCCGACGCCCGCTCGACGGTGTCCACATGGCCGTAGCAGGCGAACCCGCCGATCCCGTCCAGCCGCTCGCCGGTCTGGAGCGGGCGCTTGGCGACGGCGATCACCTCGGCGACAGGCGGCCCGGCCGGCGCGCCGAGCGGCTGCCGATCGAGGACGACGTCGGCGATCGTCCGTGGCACCTCGAAGTGGAGCAGGTGGTAGGGCCGGAAGAAGGCATAGCTCGGGCCGTCGCCGAGCTTGCCGTACCGCATGTAGGGAGCCACGAGAGGATCGTCGGAGCGGCCGATCACGAGGATGCCGCCGCCGAAGTCGCCGCCGAGGGTGTATTCGACGACGCCGGGCCCGGAAATGGCTCCGGTCAGATCCGCGACGACGTGCTCGAGCGTCGTCTCGACGCCGTGCATGCCGCGGCGGTCCGGGATGAGTCCGGTGAGGTTCGAGACGACCGCGTTCTCGATCTGCATCTTCGTGCCGTCGCCGAAGGCCGTCGTCATGAGGACGCTCGTGTTGTCGCGCTCGGCGTAGGGTCGGCTGTCGTCCGGGTTCTGGTGGACGTCGAGGTTGCGCTTGCAGTTGACGGCCGCGACCACCTCGACGCCGAGGCCGGCCACGAAGTCGAGCTGGCGCAGCAGGGCGCCGGGCTGATCGCCGTCGCCGATCGTGTACACGGCCCCGCCGCGCCGCGCCCGCTCGTGCAGGAGATAGCCGATGGTCGCGTCCACCTCGGCGTTCATCGAGACGACGTGGCGGCCCGCGTCGAGCGCGTCGAGCATCACGCGCGACCCGTAGTCGAGGGCGCCGGTCGCCTCCACGACGACGTCCACGCCCTGGAGCTCCGGGAGCAGGTCGGCGGAGGACGTGACGGCGGGCCGCCCTTCGTGCACGGCCCGCCGAAGCTCGTCGGCGTCGTCGCTGACGACGATCTCGTCCGTGGAGCGCCCGGCGTCCTCGAAGGCGCGGGAGGCGCGCTCGCGATCCCGGTTCACGAGCACCGCCGTCCGCATGCCGGGTGTCCGCTCGAGCACCCACACGAGGCCCCGGCCGATGAACCCGGCGCCGACGACCGCCACCGCGATCTCCGCCTCGTCCGTCCGCTGCTCCAGTCGCGCGCGCAGCATCACCGTCTCACCAGACCTTCCAGGGCGCGTCTCCGCTCGCCCAGCGCTCGTCCAGCACGATCCGGTCGCGAAGCGTGTCCATCGGGTGCCAGAACCCTTCGTGCTTGTAGGCCGACAGCTCTCCGTCGGTCGCCATCCGGTTCAGCGGATCCTGCTCCCAGACGCTTCCCGGGCCGTCGATGTAGTCGAGCACGCCCGGCTCCAGGACGAAGAAGCCGCCGTTCACCCAGGCGCCGTCGCCATCCGGCTTCTCGTGAAAATGACGGATTCGCGCCTCGTCGGCGGCCAACGTCAGGGCGCCGAAACGGCCCGGCGGCTGCACCGCCGTGAGGGTCGCGAGCCCGCCCTGGCCGCGGTGGAACTCGATCAGCCGCGACACGTTCACGTCTGCCACGCAGTCGCCATACGTCATGCAGAACGTCTCGTCGTCCAAGTGGTCGCCGACGCCCTTCAAGCGGCCGCCCGTCATCGTGTCCGCGCCCGTGTCGACGACGGTGACGCGCCAGGGCTCGGCCGACGAGGCGTGTATCCGAACCTCTTTCCGAGCGAGGTCGAAGGTGACGTCCGACCGGTGCAGGACGTAGTTCGCAAAGTAGTCCTTGATCACGTCGCTCTTGTATCCCGCCGCGATCACGAAGTCGGTGACGCCGTGGGCGGCGTAGATCTTCATCACGTGCCAGAGGATCGGCTGGCCACCGATGTCCACCATCGGCTTGGGGCGAATCGCGCTCTCCTCGCTGATCCGCGTGCCGAAGCCGCCCGCGAGGATCACGAGCTTCACGCGAACGCTCCCGTCCGCATCGATCCAGCTGCCGCCCGCGCGATCACGGCGGCACCCTACCCGCCGCTGGGGAAAGCCACGCGCGGCGAGTCACTGCGACGGCGCGCGCGCCGATTCTCTGGCGATCAGATCGGCGAAGACGTCCTCGAAGACAGGCTCGACTCCGGCCGGGAGCCGCCCCTCCGCGTCGGCCACCTGCCGGAACGATTCGAGGTAAACGTCGAGCTCCTCGCGTCGCTCGGAGAAGGCGTGTCCGTGGTGGGCGAGCAGGAGCTCGACGTGCGAAACGAGCCAGTCGCCGGGTCCTGGCAGGACGAGCTCTCGCTGCGGCGGCTCCGGACCCTGTTCGGGCTCCGGTTCCAGGTCGGGCTCCGGCACCGGGTTGGCCGGAACGGTGTCGGCCTGCACCACGTGGCGCGCAGGCTCGGGCTCCACCTCCCGCGGCGGTGTGACGACGGGGCCGAGCTCGGGCAGCTGCGGTTCGGGATGCTCGTGGAGCCCCGGCTCCGGACGAGGCTCGTTCCGTGTCCTTCGGCGGAGTCCGCCGGCGAGCAGCCCGGCGAGCGCACCAGCGAGCGCACCGAGCAGGAGATTCCGGGCCAGCCGCGGCGAGACGCGATCCTCCGCGGCGCTCGGGGGCTCCCAGATCGAGATCGTGACGCCGGGGCCGAAGCGCGTGTTGTAGAGGACGGTGAAGACCTCCGCGACCTCCTGTGCGATCCGGCGCGCCCCCGGGGCGGCATCCCCGTCGACCGAGACGCGGAGGAGCGAGCTCTGCGGGTCCGCGTCGACGTCGATCCGATCGAGCAGCTCCGCCGGCGAGTCGTCCAGCCTGAGGTTCGCGACGACCGCTTCGGCAACCCCGCGGGTCTCGAGCAGCTCCACAGCCGCTGCGGTCGCCGGCGCGAGTGTCGGGTCGTCGCCGGGCGCACGTCCCTCTCGCGTCAGCACGAGCGTCCCCGACGCGCGATACGTGGACGGCTGGAGCAGCGTGACGACGAGCGCGATGCCGACCCCCGCGAGCGTCGCAGCGAGGACGACGCGGCGGTCCGGGCTCATCCTTCTCTGAGCGCGGGGAAGAGGATCACGTCACGGATCGTCTCGCGGCCGGTCAGGAGCATCGCCAGCCGGTCGATCCCGAGCCCGAGCCCGCCGGTGGGCGGCATCCCGTACGAGAGCGCCTCGACGTAGTCGGGATCCTCCCGCTCGCCCTCGACCTGCTCCGACTGGAGCGCGAAGCGCTCGCGCTGCTCCTCAGAGTCGTTGATCTCGGAGAACGCGTTGCCGAGCTCCATCCCCCCGGCGAAGTACTCGAACCGCTCCGTGAGCGTCTCATCGTCGTCCGTCGAGCGCGCGAACGGGGAGATCTCGATCGGGTAGTCGTGCACGATCGTCGGTTCCACGAGTCCGGGCTCGACGTAGTAGCTGAACGCGTGGTCGACGAGCTGCGCCCAGTCCTTGTCCGCGTTCGTGTCCACCCCGCGCTCGTCGAGCGCGGCGCGCAGCGCTGCCTCGTCGCGGATCCAGAGCCCGTGCTCCGCCAGCGAGTCGGTGAACCGAAGCCGCCGCCAGGGCGCCTTCAGGTCGAGCTCGTGCCCCTTGAACTCGACCTTCGTCGTACCGAGCGTCTCGAGCGCGACGTGCTCGACGAGCGTCTCCATCCGCACCATCGTGTCGCGGTAGTCGGCGTAGGCCTCGTACCACTCGACCATCGTGAACTCGTTCGAGTGCTTGTACGAGATGCCCTCGTTGCGAAAGTCCTTGCCGAGCTCGTAGACGCGCTCGAGGCCGCCCACGATCAGCCGCTTCAGGTACAGCTCGGTCGCGATGCGGAGGTAGAAGTCCTGGTCGAGGTAGTTCCAGTGCGTGACGAACGGCTCGGCGAACGCGCCGCCGTAGCGCGGCTGGAGCATCGGCGTCTCCACCTCGACGAAGCCCTCGGCGTCGAGGTAGCGGCGGATCGAGGCGACGATCCGGCTGCGCAGGAGGAAGTCCGCGCGCGTCTCCTCGTTCATCAGCAGGTCGAGGTAGCGGCGCCGGTAGCGAGCCTCCACATCGGTGAGCCCGTGGAAGGTGTCCGGCAGCGGCGCGCGGATCTTCGCGAGCAGCGTCAGCTCGTCGACGGCCAGCGACGGCTCGCCACGGCGCGACTTCGCCGGCGAGCCGGCGACGCCGACGACGTCGCCGAGGTCGAGGTCGAGCTCGCCCGTGCGGCTCTCGTCGCAGAGGAGCTGGATCCGGCCGGAGCGGTCGACGAGGTCGAGGAAGACGAGCTTCCCGTGCCCGCGGCGCCCGAGCACGCGTCCGGCCAGCCGCCGCTTCTCGGCCGACTCCGTGCCTGCATCGAGCACCTCGCAGGCCTCCCGGACCGCGGCGATCTCGTCCCGGTCAGGAAAGCGCTTCGGCAGCATCGCCGAAGCCTATGCGGCTTTGATGTCGAGGATCTTGTACTTCAGAGATCCCCTCGGGGCGGAGACCTCGACGGTCTCGCCCTTCTTCTTGCCGATGATCGCGCGGCCCACCGGAGACTCGTTCGAGAGCTTCTCCTCGGCCGGGTTCGCCTCGGCCGAGCCGACGATCGTGTACTCGAAGACCTTGTTCGCGTCGACGTCCTTCAGGCGCACCTTGGCGCCGATCGAGACCACGCTCAGGTCGACGTCGCCGGAGTCGATCACCCGCGCGTTGACGAGGCGGTCCTCGAGCTGCGCGATCTTGTGCTCGAGCATCGCCTGCTCGTTCTTCGCGTCGTCGTACTCGGCGTTCTCGGAGATGTCGCCGAAGTCACGCGCGACGCGGATCCGGTCGGCGACCTCGCGGCGCTTGTCGTTCGACAGGAGCTCGATCTCCTGCTTGAGCTTCTCGTACCCCTCGGGGGTGAGGATGACTTCCTTCAAGATTCTGGCCTCCTCGGCCTGCTGCACAGAGCCTGTCCCTACAGAAACGCCGGCGAACCACGCGCCGACGCGGGCGGGAATGGTACCCGCGAGTCGAGTGGCGGTCAACACCTGCGTCTACCATCCGTAAACCGTGCAGATCGACCTGAGAGCAAGCTGGCAGATCGGGAGCGTCGAGATCCCGACGCGCGTCGTGCTCGCGCCGATGGCCGGGGTCAGCGTGCAGGCGTTTCGCCGCCAGGGCCGCCGTTTCGGCGCCGGGCTCGTCTGCTCCGAGATGGTCAGCTGCGCCGGGATCGAGCACCGGAACGAGAAGACACTCGGTTACCTGCGGGTGGCCTCCGACGAGCATCCGCTCGCGATCCAGATCTTCGGCTCGGAGCCGCGCGTCATGGCGGAGGCCGCGCGGATGGTCGAGGCGGCGGGCGCCGACCTCGTCGACATCAACTTCGGCTGTCCCGTGCGGAAGGTGACGAAGACCGGAGCGGGCGCGACCCTCCTGGACGAGCCGGCGCGCGCGGCCGCGATCGTCGAGGCGGTCGCGGCGGCGGTGAACCTGCCGGTGAGCGTCAAGATGCGCCGCGGGCTGCGCGACGGGTCGCGCACCTGCCTCGAGGTGGGACCGCAGCTCGTCGACGCGGGCGCCGCCACGCTCACGCTCCACCCGCGCTCGGCGCAGCAGATGTACACCGGCAGCGCCGACCATTCGCTCACCGCCGAGCTCGTCTCGCTCGTCGACGTGCCCGTGATCGCCTCGGGCGACGTGACGTCGCGCGCCCGGGCGCAGGCCGTGCTCGCGACGACGGGCGCCGTCGCGGTGATGGTCGGTCGCGGGGCGCAGGGAAACCCGTGGGCGCTCCGCGAGATCGTCGACGGAGACGGTCGCGAGCCGACGCGCGAGGAGGTCGTCGCGGAGCTCGTGCTCTTCGTCCGCGAGACCGTGCGAGAGCTGGGCGAGCGGCGTGCGAGCGGCTTCCTGAAGAAGTTCTACGGGTGGTACCTCGGCCGCGGGCGCTTCCCGAAGCCGTTCAAGCAGGAGCTCGTCGTGCTCGGCTCCACCGAGGAGGTCGAGCGCCGCCTACTCGCCGCCGCGCCGGGAGCCCTCCCGCTGCTCGCGCAGCTGGAGGAGGAGCTCCCGTCGGCGGACGAGGTGCTGCTGGATGCGCTGCCGATCTCGGTGTACGGCGGCGGCTAGACCGCCCCGACCCGATCCTCCCGCCTGCGATCTGCGTCGACCCGGTCGGGGTCGTCCGCACCGCGCGCGATCGCCCATGACGCGAGCAGCGCGAGCGCCAGCCCGGCGTGGAGGACGTCGTCGCCGTTGTTGGTCGGCAGGAAGTTCTCGCCGCCCTTCTCGCTGGCAATCAGCCCGTAGACGAGGAGGACGACGTAGACGACACCTGCCACGAGCAGATACTGCAGGGCGGTGCGATGGCGCCTGGCGGCAAGGATGCCGACGCCGAACAGCATGTGCGCGATGTTGTGGAGGACGCTGACCTGGAAGAGGCCGAGCAGCTCCGCATCCGACTCTTCGCCGGCGAACTCCAGCTGGTCGTAGCTCACCGTGATCCCGGGAATGAAGCCCAGGATCCCTACGAGCAGGAACACGACGCCGAAGAGCAACGCCAGCCGCTGCGCGAGCGTCTTCCGGTCGGGCGGACGTTCTGCGTCGTTCATCTACTCCTCTTTCGGGTCGAAGAGACGGGCACCTCGCCGGGCTAGCGGTCGTCCGTGTGGCTCTGCGTCGGAGCCGGCCCGTCGCTTCGCGAAGTAGGCACCGCGACCGCAGTCACCGGCAACGGCACGAGTCTCGTCGTCGGGCGAGCCCCCGTGGCCGTCCGAGCCGGTCATCGACTCCTTCATGCTCCCAGCGTCTTCCTTCGCCCGGCTGATGCCCTGCTCGAGATCGCGCCTGAACTGCTCCTTGTTCTCCTGGCCCTTCTCGTAGGCGCCCTCGAGCAGCTGCCGCGCCACGTCGCGGCCACCGAGGCCGAAGGCGAGCGCCGAGCCGAGCGCGACGGCGCCGATCAGCCCCGCGTAGGTGATCGTGACGATGCTCTCCGCGATCATCAGCTGGTCGAGGATCATGAACGTCGCAATCGTCATGACCAGGATCGGCGCGGCCGTCGCGACGATCTTGCCGAGCGAGGTATCTCCCATCGTGCGCGTCGCGAGCGCCGCGACGCCGGCCGAGATCGCGCCGGCGACGAGGAAGATCAGAATCGCGGCGAGCACATTCGGCAGGTAGGCGTAGACCGCGGCGACGAAGTCGGTCAGCGCTTCGATGCCGAGCACCGAGACGGAGAGCGAGATCGCGCCGAGTAGGATCGCCCAGAACGCGAGCGTGCCGATCAGCTTCGACGGGCTCGACGTGATCTTCTGGACGAGGCTTCCGCCCTGGCCGGCGTGCAGCGTTCGATCGAAGCCGGCGCCGTGCAGGGCGCGCCGGACGATGCCGCTGACCACCTTCGCGACGAAGTAGCCGATGACGAGAATCGCGAGCGCGCCGAGAACCGCCGGCAGCCACGCGAAGAACTCCGTGAAGCCGCGCTCCACGCTGTTTCCGATGTCCATCCTGATCCCCTCCTGCTGGTCGTCTTGGCGGAGCGAGGCTCGCTTCGCCAATTCCTCGACGAAACAACGCCAGGGAGGGATCAGCGGTTACGCAACCACACGAGCCGCAGTCCTTCGAGCGTGAGGAAGGGATCGACGCGGTCGAGCGTGCGCGCGTGCGGCGCGATCAGGTCGGCGAGACCGCCGGTGGCGACGGTCTGCGCCTCTGTGTCGAGCTCCTCCCGGATCCGGGTCACGATCCCGTCGACCTGGCCTGCGAACCCGTGGACGAGCCCGGACTGGAGCCCGCCGACGGTGGTCTTCCCGATCACGGTCGGCGGCGCCGCGAAGTCGACCTTGACGAGGCGCGCCGCACGGGCGAAGAGCGCGTCCATCGAGACCTCGATCCCGGGCGCGAGCACGCCGCCGACGTACTCGCCTTCAGCCGAGACGATGTCGAAGTTCGTGCTGGTGCCGAAGTCGACGACGATGCAGGGAGCGCCGTAGCGCTCGAGAGCGGCGACGGCGTTCGCGATCCGGTCAGGCCCGACCTCGCGCGGATCGTCGTAGCGGATCGGGATCCCCGTCCGGACGCCCGGCCCGATGGCGAGCAGCGGCGCCTGCAGCCCAGCGCTCGGCGACGCGCTCCCACTCGCGCTGCAACGCCGGCACGGTCGTGGAGAGGCAGATCCCGTCGACCTCGTCGAGATCGAGCAGCGCGGCGAGCGTGACGCCGAGCTCGTCGCCCGTCCTGCTCCGGTCGGTCGCGAGGCGAAAGTGGTCGGCGAGCTCGTCGTCGCGGAAGAGCCCGAGCACGGTCTGGGTGTTTCCGACATCGACGGCGAGCAGCATGCGTGCGAGCCTAGTGGCTCCAGGGTGTCGCTAGGGCGTGTCTTCGTCGGCGCGGAGCGACTCGCCGATGCGCTCGGCGAGGGTCTCGGCCGTCAGCTTGGGCTCGTCGCCCTCGCCGCGCAGCTCCTCGACGGTGACGTCGCTCGAGGTGTAGACCTCGGCGCGCGGGATGATCCGGGTCGGGCGGTTCTTGTCCCACACCCAGACGTCCTCCATCGTGATGTGGAAGAACGGGTAGTTCGCGCCCTGCGAGACCTGCAGGTCGAGCTTGTTGCAGAGGTAGGTCGCGTCCTGGGTGAGGATGCAGTAGCGGAAGAGGCCGAAGACGGCCGTGTACTCCCGCTTGAGGCTGAGCTCGAGGTCGGCCTCGAACTCGTCCAGGTCGTCGAGGTGGCTCACGTGGATCAGTCTAGCCTTGCCAGCAGCTCTTTCACGCGTCCGCGCCCGGGGATCGTCAGACCGAGGATCGAGCTCGGCGAGCGGCTCGAGTGCGAAGGCGCGCTCGTGCAGGCGCGGATGGGGGACGGTGAGCCCCTGCTCGTCGAGCTCGAGGTCGCCGTAGAGGAGCAGGTCGAGATCGACGATCCGCGGGCCCCAGCGGACGGCAGAGCGTCGCCCGGAACGGTCGCGTCCAAGCTCTTGCTCGACCTCGAGGAGCGCTGCCAGTAGGTCGTGTGGCGGCAGCTCCGTCTCGAGGCGCGCGGCGCCGTTCAGGAAGCGCGGCTGGTCGAGGTAGCCGACCGGGTCGGTCTCCCGAAACATCGAGACCGCCTCGACCGTGACGCCCTCGCGGGCGTCGAGGAGGTCGAGCGCGCGACGGAGCGTCGCCTCGCGGTCTCCGAGGTTCGCGCCCAGCCCGACGTACGCCGTCGCCTTCATCGGATTCTCATCATTCACGGGTACCGTGTCGCGCGTGAAGCTCGCCGTCCTCCTCGCAGTCGTGGTCGGCGCTGCACTCGCTCCCTCCGCGCACGCGGTCACGTTCTCGACCGCCGTTCCGACCGGGCGTGCGCTCACCGAGCTCGCCGAGGCGGAGACGGCGCTTGGTCGGGATGAAGCCGAACGCCCGCGCGGAGCGGCTCGTCCACGCCGCCGGCGGTGAGCGGCTCTCGCCGCAGCTCGACATCTGGAGCCTCGGCGGCCGCGCTGCCGCCCGGCTCCTCCCCCGGCTCGAGCGGCTGGGCGTGCTTCGATACGCCGAGCCGGCTCGCCCGCGCGATCGAGCTCGTCCGCTTCACCGATCCCCTCTCGACGCCCGAGCTCGGGTACCACCTCTACGCCGTCGGCGCGAACGCAGCCGAGCCGCCGGGCCCCGGCTTCCCGATCACGATCCTGGACAGCGGCATCGACCTGACGCACCCGGACTTCGCCGGCCGCCCCGACACCGTCGAGCTGAACTCTCAATTCGTCGCCGTCGGCGATCCCGGCGGCTATCACGGCACAGCTGTCGCGGCGACGGCTGCGGCGGCGGTCAACGGCGTCGGCTCGGAGGGTGTCTACCCGTTGGCTGCAATCCGGACGTACGACCTGAACGACCTGTCCGACGCTTCGGTGATCGCCGGCATCATGGCCGCAGTCGCCGCCGGGCCGAGCGTGATCAACATGAGTCTCGGCGGGCCGAGCCCCTCGCGGGCCGAGTACGAGGCGATCGCGTTTGCGGTCGGTACCGGCTCGCTCGTCGTCGCCGCGGCCGGGAACGATCTCGAGCAGGGCAATCCGGCCGTCTATCCCGCGTCGCTATCCACACGTGCTTGACGGTCGGCGCGACCGGTCGCGCCGGGTTGCCCTCGGACTTCTCGTCCTCGAGCGCCGCGGTCGACCTGGCGGCCCCGGGCGAAGACCTGCCGTTCCAGGATCGCGGGAGCCCCGACTCGTACGAGGTGCAGACCGGGACGAGCTTCGCCGCTCCGATCGTCTCGGCGGCCGCGGCCTGGATCCGGACCGTCCGCGGCTCGATGAGCCCGACGCAGCTCGCCGACCTGCTGCGCTCGACGGCCCGGGACATCGACACGCCCGGCTTCGACGCACGCACCGGCTTCGGGCTGCTCGACATCCCCGCAGCTCTCGCAGCGCCGCTCCCCGCGGCCGACCCGCAGGAGCCGAACGACGACGTCCGCCAGGTCGTCGCCGGCGGGCTCTTCGCGCAGCCCAAGCCCCTCGTCTCGCCCCGCTTCCGGGCCGGGCTCGACCTGACGGAGGATCCGAGCGACGTCTACCGCGTCGCCGTTCCGAAGGGACGCAGCCTGACCGTCAAGGTGACGCCGACCGCCGACGTGCGGGTCGCGCTCTTCGGGCCGGCGGCCCGAACCGTGGGCGGCACGAGAGCCCGGCTCGCCCTCTCGGACCGGCCGGGAGCGGCCGTCGAGACGGCGACCTACGCGAACCGCGGTCGCGGTGCCGTCGTCGTGTATCTGCACGTGCGACCGACCTCGCGGGGCGCGGTCGCGCAACCCGCAGTACACGGTCGCGCTCACGCGCGCGCGCGTTCCCGCGTCGCGGTGACCGCGGCGTACTCGACGGGCGGGTCGAGCACGACCTCCGGCTTGCGGACGCGCACCTCGACCCGTTCCACCGGGAAGCGCGAGAGCAGCTCGTCGGCGACCGCCGTCGCGAGCGCCTCCAGCAGCCTGTAGGCCCGCCCATCCGAGACCTCACGCACGCAGGCGGCCACGTCGCGGTAGTCGACCGCCTCCTCGATCCGGTCGGACGCGCCGGCCTCGCCCACGTCGAGCTCCACGTCGAAGAGGAAGCGCTGCCCGTCGCGACGCTCGTGCTCGAGCACGCCGTGGTGGCCGTGCAGGGCAAGACCGCGAAGCTCGATCTTCACGCGCGCACCGGCTCGCCGGCGACGGCCGCCGCAGCGGCGAGCGCCTCGACGTGCTCGCGGACGTCGTGGACGCGGAAGATCGAGGCGCCGCGCTCGAAGGCGGCGACCGCCGCGCCGACGGAAGCAGCGGCCGTCCCGGTCGTCGCCGTCGGGGTCTCCGAGCAGGCGGCCGAGCATGCGCTTCCGCGAGATGCCGACGAGCACCGGCCGGCCGAGCGCGACCAGCACGTCGAGCCGGCGCAGCAACTCGAGGTTGTGCTCCTCGGTCTTGCCGAAGCCGATTCCGGGGTCGAGGCAGATTCGCTCCTCGTCGATTCCCGCGGCCACGGCGAACGCGAGCCGCTCCTCGAGAAACGCGCTCACCTCCGAGACGACGTCGTCGTACCGAGGCGCCGCCTGCATCGACCGCGGCTCGCCCTGCATGTGCATCAGGCAGAGGTACGCGCCCGCGTCGGCGACGACGCCGGCGAGCTCGGGATCGCCGCGCAGGGCCGTCACGTCGTTGACGAGCTCCGCGCCGAGCTCGAGCGCGCGCCGCGCGACCTCCGCCTTGGAGGTGTCGATCGAGCAGGGAACGTCCACGAGCTGCTCCAGCACCGGCACGACGCGGCGCAACTCCTCGTCGAGCGAGACGCCGTCCGAGCCGGGCCGCGTCGACTCGCCTCCGACGTCGATCGAGCGCGGCCCCGTCGGCGAGCAGCCGACGCGCGGCGGCGACGGCGTCGTCGGCCGCGAGGTGCACGCCCGCGTCGGAGAAGCTGTCGGGCGTCACGTTCACGATCCCCATCACCGCTGGGCGCTGCAAACGTTCGGCGAGCGGCGGACGTCTCATCCTCTGTGGAGAGTAGACGCGGCACCGTCCTGACGACGCTCGGCGTGCTCGCCGCGCTCGCGGTCGTGGCGCTCGCCGCGCGCGGCGGCGTACAGGCGGGCAGCCCCGGCGCGAGACGACCCGCCGACGGGCTGCTCGACGTCGCTGTTCAGCCTCTTCCTCGTCGCGATGGGGGTCGGCATCGTCGCGCTCGCGCTGGTCTTCTACTTCAACCGCGACGCGCTCCGCGCCTCGGCGGAGCCACTGCGGAGGAGGCAGCGCTCGCGGCGCACGATCGTCATCGTCCTGTTCTCCGTCCTCCTGCTCGCGCTCGTCGTCCGCAGCCTGGGCGAGCGGCAAGGCGAGCTCGAGCTGCCGCAGATCCAGCCCATGCCCGAGGGCGACGGCGCTCGCCACGGTGAGCCAGGAGCGCGCCGCTACGAGCCCGAGTTCGCCTGGATCCCCGTTCTGATCGTGGTCGTGCTCGCGACCGCGGGCGTCGCTGCAGCCTGGTGGTCGGCGAAGGCGCGTCGGAAGGCACGCGACGACGGCAACGAGATCACGTTCGCCGAAGCGCTCGACGACGTGCTCGCAGAGACGCTCGACGACCTGCGCGCCGAGGCCGACCCGCGGCGGGCGGTGATCGGCGCCTACGCGCGGCTCGAGCGCGCGCTCGCGGCCTACGGGCTTCCGCGCAAGCCCGCCGAGGCGCCGCTCGAGTACCTCGGGCGCACCCTCGAGGAGGCCGAGGTGGGGCCGGTGGCGGTCAAGCGGCTCACGCTGCTCTTCGAACGGGCAAGGTTCTCGCAACATGACGTCGGACCCGAGATGAAGGATCAGGCGATCGACGCCCTCGAAACCGTGCGCGACGACCTGCGACTCGCGGAGCTGCGGGCGCAGCAGGCTCGCGCCGAGGCGCTCGACTTCGCGCGCGGCAGGCGGAGGCGTCCGGATGACGAGACAGGCGCTTCGACTGGCGCGGCTGCCGCTCCTCGCGACGGTGGCGCTCGCTGCTCGCTCTGGCGTTCCTGCCCGGGCGGCGCGAGCCGGCGCTCCATGTCTACGGGCTCGTGCTCGCCGCGCTCGCGCTCGGCTGGCTCGTCGGCGTGGTTCGGCGCGCGCACCCCGTCGCGGCCGTCTCCCCCTTCGACCTCGGCCTCCGCCGGCGGCGCGATCTGCGGGAGCCGGTCGTGGAGCTCGAGCGGCTGGAACGGGAGCTCTCGATGTCCACGAGCACGGCCTTCGACCTGCATTTCCGCCTGCGACCGCGCGTGCACCGGATCGCGCGGCAGCTGCTGGCCTCGCGTCGCGGCGTCGACCTCGCGACGCAGCCCGACGCCGCGCGTCGCCTGCTGGGCGAGGAGACGTGGGCGCTCGTGCGACCCGGAGTCGAGCCGCCGGCCGACCGCTCTGCGCCCGGGCTCGAGCTCGCGCGCCTGCGCACCGTCGTCACGTCGCTGGAGCAGCTGTGAGCATGCCGCCCAACATGCCGCCCAGCATGCCGCTGGGCCGCGTGCAGGAGCTCTCGAGCCTCGTGCTCGACGAGGTCGAGCGTGCCGTCGTCGGCAAGCGGGACGCGCTCGAGCTCGTCCTGATGGGCCTGCTCGCCGACGGCCACGTCCTGCTGGAGGACTATCCCGGCCTCGCGAAGACGCTCGCCGCGCGCTCGTTCGCGAGCGTCACGAGCATCGGCTTCTCGCGCATCCAGTTCACGCCCGATCTGATGCCTTCGGACGTCACGGGCTCGTCGATCTGGAGCCAGCGCGACTCCGAGTTCGAGTTCCGGCCCGGCCCGATCTTCACGAACCTTCTCCTCGCCGACGAGATCAACCGCGCGCCGCCGAAGACGCAGGCGGCGCTGCTCGAGGCGATGCAGGAGCAGCAGGTCACGATCGAGGGGACGACGCACCCGCTGGCGCGGCCGTTCCTCGTGCTCGCGACCCAGAATCCGATCGAGTACGAGGGCACCTACCCGCTGCCGGAGGCTCAGCTCGACCGCTTCCTGCTGCGCGTGGGCTTCGGCTACCCGGCCCCGGACGACGAGTGGGAGGTGCTCTCGAGGCGGCTCGAGCGCGGCACGGACGACGTCGCGCTCGACCCCGTGATCGACGGACCGACGCTGCTCGAGCTGCAGGCCGCGATCGAGCAGGTGCACGTTGGGCCGAGCGTCGGCCGCTACATGGTCGAGCTCGTGAACGCGACGCGGGCGAGCGGCTCCACGGCCGTCGGCGCCAGCCCGCGCGGCTCGCTCGCGCTGCTGAAGCTCTCGCGCTGCCGTGCGGCGCTCGGAGGCCGCGACTTCGTCACCCCCGACGACGTGAAGGCGATCGCCGTGCCCGCGCTCGCGCACCGCCTGATGCTGAAGCCGGAGCTGTGGGTGCAACGGCTCTCGGCCGACGACGTCGTCCGCGACCTGCTCGAGAACGTGCCGACCCCTGCGGCGGAGGAGCCGGCCGCAGGTCGAGCAGCTCCGGCCGAATGACGCAACGACGATGACCCGGGCGGCCTCGCCGCGCGTGACGGCATACGCCGTCCTCGCCGCGCTCGGCCTGCTGGGGGCTCTCGCGCTTCGTCGCCCCGAGCTGGTCGTCCTCGCCGCCCCGTTCGCGCTCGCCCTCGCGCTCGGACTGCGCCTGGCGCGCGAGCCACGGCTCGGTCTCTCGCTGACGGTCGATCGCGAGCGGGCGCTCGAACGAGACGAGCTCGCGGTCGAGCTCGAGGTCAGCTCGGAGGCTCCGGTCGAGCGCCTCGAGCTGCTGCTCGTCGTACCGGAAGGGCTCGAGCTGGCGGAGGGCGAGAATCCCGTCGCGATCAGGCTCGGGCGCAACGACGACCGCACCGTGTCGTTCACGCTTCGCTGCGTCCACTGGGGGAACTACGCGCTCGGGGACATCCGGCTGCGCGCCCGCGACCGCTTCGGGCTCGTCGGCTGGGAGCACCGGCTCGACCGAACCACGCACCTGCGTGTGTATCCGCATCCGGATGCGCTGCGACGGCTCGTCGCGCCCGTCGAGACGCAGCCGTTCACCGGCAACGAGGTGGCGCGGCAGAAGGGCGAGGGGCTGGAGTTCGCCGACCTGCGGGCGTTCGCTCCCGGCGATCGCGTCCGCTCGATCAACTGGCGCGCCAGCGCCCGCCGCAACGAGCTGATCGTCAACGAGCGGCACCCCGAGCGAAACACCGACGTGATCATCTTCCTCGACACCTTCGCGGAGGCGCGGCGCGGGTCGCGCTCCACGCTCGATCTCGCGGTCGGGGCGGCGTCCACGATCGCGAGCCGCTACCTCGAGCGGCGCGACCGCGTCGGAGTCGTCTCGTTCGGCGGGCTGCTGCGCTGGCTCGTGCCCGGGACGGGCCTGGCTCAGCGCTACCGCATCGTCGACTCGCTGCTCGAGACCGCCGTCGTCTTCAACTACGCCTGGAAGGACGTGTCGATCATCCCGGCGCGGACGCTGCCGCCGCAGGCGCTCGTGGTCGCGTTGACGCCCCTCCTCGACGAGCGCTCTGTCGCCGCCCTGCTCGACCTGCGCGCACGGGGCTACGACCTCGTCGTCGTCGAGGTCTCGCCGGTTCCGTTCGCCGATCCAGGTCGCACGGAGCTCGACCGGCTCGCCCACCGGCTCTGGCTGCTGCACCGGCAGGAGCTGCGCGCGCGCTACGAGAGCCTCGGCGTGGCCGTCGCCACCTTCGGTGACGACGTCGCGCTCGAAGCCGCGCTCGAGGGGGTGAGGTCGTTCCGTCGACACGCTCGGCTCGCGCGCGCCTAGGCGTCGGCGCAGCCACGGTCGTGCTCGCCGGCGCGATCGCCGGCTGGCTTGCGCTGGGGAGCGACGACGAGCTCGTCCGCTGGGCGAACGCCGCGGCCGGAATCGTCGCGTGCGTCGCTGCTCGCGATCGGCCTCGCGCTGCGGCTGCCCCTGTTGGTGCCGGTAGCGGTGCTCGCGCTCGGCGCGGGCTACGGCGCGTCGCTCGGCATCGAGGGAGGCGCGATCGACGGACGCGCGCCCGCGCTCGCCGCGGCGCTCTTCCTCCTCGCCGAGCTGGCGTACTGGTCGCTCGAGCTGCGGGAGGCCGTGGCGGACGAGTCCGGCGCGTACCTGCGGAGGATCGGCCTCCTCTCGGCGCTCGCGCTCGGCGCCCTGGCCGTCGGCGCGGGCCTGCTGGCGGTCGTCGACGCGGGCGAGCGGGGCGGCATCGCGCTGGAGGCCGTCGGGGCCTTCGCCGCCGTGGCCGCGCTCGCGATCGTCGCGCTCGCGACCCGCCGCTCGGAGCCGTAGCGGACGCGGCCAGAGGCGACCGCCGCCGTGGCGGCAAGGTGCTCCTAGCCCTGCGCTGCCTTCGGGCGGCGGCGGCTGCATGCCGAGCCCGGGCACGGGGCGCGGCTGCGGCTTCGGCTGGGGCTTGCGTCCCGCCGAGCCCTCTGCCTCCGGCTGCGGCGTCTCGGCGACCTCGTCCGGGAAGACGGTCGCCTCGGCCTCGCCGGCGAGCAGCCGCTCGAACTGATCCTTGTCGATCGTCTCGCGCTCGATCAGGATCGCCGAGAACTGGTGCAGCTCCTCGATGTGCTCGCGGAGCACGCGGTGCGCGGTCTCGTGCGCCTCCTCGATCACGCGGCGGATCTCGTCGTCGATCTCGCGCGCGATCTCGTCCGAGTAGTCGGGCTCGTTGCCCATCTCGCGGCCGAGGAACGGCTGGTCCTGGTTGCGGCCGAGCACGCGCGGGCCGAGCTTCTCGCTCATCCCGTAGCGCATGATCATCGCCTTCGACGTCGCCGTGACCTTCTCGAGGTCGTTCGCCGCGCCGGTCGTGACCTCGTGGAAGACGAGCTCCTCTGCCGCGCGACCGCCGAGCGTCATCGCGAGGTCGTCCATCAGCGTCGACTTCGTGGTCAGGTAGCGGTCCTCGGTCGGCAGCGAGATCGTCAGGCCGAGCGCCTGGCCGCGCGAGACGATCGTGATCTTGTGGACCGGGTTCGTGTTCTCGAGGTAGTGCCCGACGAGCGCGTGGCCCATCTCGTGGTAGGCCGTGATCTTGCGCTCCTTCTCGCCGAGCAGCCGGGCCTTCTTCTCGGGGCCGGCGATCACGCGCATGATCCCCTCCTCGAGCTCCTCCTGGCCGATCACCTTCTTGCCGTAGCGCGCGGAGAGCAGCGCGGCCTCGTTGATCAGGTTGGCGAGGTCGGCGCCCGTGAAGCCGGGCGTTCCGGCCGCGAGCGTGTCGAGCTCGATCTCGCGGCGCCAGCGGCTTGCCCTTCGAGTGAACCTCGAGGATCTTGCGGCGGCCGTTCCGGTCGGGGCGGTCGACGACGATCTGGCGGTCGAAGCGGCCCGGGCGAAGCAGCGCCGGGTCGAGGATGTCGGGGCGGTTCGTGGCGGCGATCAGGATGATGTTGTCCTTCATCTCGAAGCCGTCCATCTCGACCAGCAGCTGGTTCAGCGTCTGCTCGCGCTCGTCGTGGCCGCCGCCGAGGCCGGCGCCGCGATGGCGGCCGACGGCGTCGATCTCGTCCATGAAGATGATGCAGGGGCTCGCCTGCTTGGCCTGCTCGAAGAGGTCGCGCACGCGCGACGCGCCGACGCCGACGAACATCTCGACGAAGTCGGAGCCGGAGATGGAGAAGAACGGCACGCCCGCCTCGCCCGCGACGGCGCGCGCGAGCAGCGTCTTACCGGTGCCGGGAGGCCCGTAGAGCAGGACGCCCTTGGGGATCCGCGCGCCGAGCGCCTGGAACTTCTTCGGGTTCTCGAGGAACTCCTTGATCTCGTGCAGCTCCTCGACCGCCTCGTCCGCGCCGGCCACGTCCTTGAAGCCGATCTTGGGCGTGTCGGGGGTCATCCGCTTGGCGCGGCTCTTGCCGAAGCTCATCACCTTGGAGCCGCCGCCCTGCACCTGGTTCATCAGGAAGATCCAGAAGCCGATCAGGAGCGCGAAGGGCAGGATCGAGATCAGCAGCGAGCTCCACCACGAGCCGCCCTTGCCCTTCGAGTCGTACTTGATGTTCTCGCTCTTCAGCGCGTTCTCGAGCTCGAGCGCCGAGACGTCGCTCACGTAGTTGACCTTCACCTTGTCGCCGCCGACGAGGGTCGCGTCGATCTGCTGGCGGTTCGGCGTGAACAGCACCTCCTGCACGTTGCCGTTCTCGATCTGCCCGAACAGCTGCGAGTAGGTGAGCTTTTCGGTCTTGTCCCCGCTCGGAATCAGCGTCTGGCTCGCCAGATAGACGAGCAACACGATGACGATGAGGGGGAAGAGCGCGCTGCGAAAGAAGCGATTCACGGGGAGTCTCCGTGGAGGGTAGCAGCCTCCCTGCGCTCCACATCCCCCCGCAGGAGTGAGCTTAGGAGATTCCTAAGAAGCCCTAATGCGGCGGAATCAGGTCGGGATGGAGCACCGCGACATACGGCAGGTTTCGGTAACGCTGGTCGAAATCGAGCCCGTAACCGATCACGAACTCGTTCGGGATCTCGAAGCCGACGTAGCGGACGGGCACCTCGACCTCGCGCCGCTCGGGCTTCGTCAGCAGGGTGCAGACCTCGAGCGAGGCCGGCTTGCGCGCGGTGAGGCTGCGCATCAGGTAGGAGAGCGTGAGGCCGGAGTCGATGATGTCCTCGACCACGAGCACGTCGCGCCCGGCGATGTTCATGTCGAGGTCCTTGAGGATCCGGACGACGCCGGAGGAGTCGGTGCCGGCGCCGTAGCTCGAGATCGCCATGAAGTCGATCTCGCACGGGACGGAGAGCTCGCGCATCAGGTCGGCCAGGAAGAAGACGGCGCCCTTGAGCACGCCGACGAGCAGAAGGTCGCGCCCCGCGTAGTCGCTCGAGATCTCGGCGCCGAGCTCCGCGATCCGCGCCTGCAGCGGCTCCTGCTCGATCAGGATCTCGCCGACCGCGTCTCACCGTCTCCACGTGACCGCTCCTTCCCAGCCGGGCGCCTCCGCGATACCGGGCACGGCGACGACCTCCTCGCCGGCCACGACGAGCGGCCAGGCGTCCCGCTCGGCTCTCGGCACCTTCGCGTCCACGAGCAGATCCTGCACTTTCTTCCGGCGACCTGCGAGCCGGTCGCCGGGCCGGCGGCTCCGGACCTCGAGTCCGGGCCGCTGCGGCTCGAGCGTCCACGGCCCCCACTGCACCGCGCCCTCGAGCCGGAGCGTCCCGTACTCGCGCACCGCGCGGACGCCGCCGCCGAGGTCGGCCGCCTTCGTCCCGTCCCGGCTCGCGAGCAGCTCCGCGAGCGTGCGCTCGAGCGTGCGCGGGAGCCGCGGCCGCTCGTCGGCGAGCGCGAGCAGGCTCGTTCGCGCCCTCGGGTCGAGCCGCTCGAGCAGCGGCAGGAGCTCGGTGCGGATCAGGCCGCGCTTCGTGTCGGCGTTCGAGGAGTCCTCGCGGTAGGGCAGCCCGTGCTCGTCGCAGTACGCGCGGGTCTCCTCGCGCCAGAGCCCGAGCAGCGGCCGCACGACGCCGTCCTCGCGCCTCGGCTTGATCCGCTGCGGCGTGCCTGACGCGACGAGGCCGAGCAGCACCGACTCGACCTGGTCTGAGGCAGTGTGGCCGGTGGCGCGCAGCCGGTCGGGCGCGACGGAGTAGCGCAGGTCGCGGAGCTCGGCCTCGGTGGGACTTCGTGTTCCAGGAACACAAGGCACGACCTCCGCGCCGAAAGCCTCGCGGCAGAAGCGCGCATCCTCCTCCGACTCGGCGCCGCGGAGAGCGTGGTTCACGTGCAGCGCCGAGACGCGGTAGCCGAGCGCGCGCAGCGCGTGCCAGAGGCAGGTCGAATCGGCGCCGCCCGAGACGAGGCAGGTGACCTCGCCGCCGGGCTCGATCAGGTCGTGCTCGCGGATGAGCGACTCGACGCGCTCCAGCATGAGGGAAGTGTGCCTACCACTGCGGTGCGCGCGGCCCAGGCCTCGAGCGCGTCGACGGCGGTGGCGAGCAGATCGGCGGCGACGACGAACGGCCGCGCCCGCTCGACTCCCTCGAGCACGGGGGCAGGAGGCTCGCCGTCGAGCGCGAGCAGCACGTAACGCACTGGTGCGCCGTGGGCGACGACGGCGACACGTTCCTCGTTCGCTCGAGCACTGCCCGGTAGCCGCGGACGAAGCGCTGCACCGCAACCGACACGGCTCTCGCCGCCTCCCGGCGCGCCGACGAGCGAGGTCGACGTGCGGACCCAGTCCTCGAAGCCGTCGGTCCAGCGGGTTCCCTCGTAGCGCCCGAACGAGAACTCGTTCAGCTCGGGCACCTCGAGCCGCGACACGCCGGGCCACGCGAGCTCGGCAGTCTCCCGCGTCCGTGCGAACTCGGTGTGCACCACGAGGTCGACCGGCCCGGCGGCCTCGCCGAGCGCGCGAGCCTGCGCGCGGCCGGCTTCGGTCAGCCTGTCCTCGACGGTCGGGTCGCCGTTCAGCCGCTCGAGCACGTTGAGCTCGGACTCGGCGTGGCGAGCAAGCACGAGCTCCCTCACAGCAACACGCTCCGGTAGTCGAGCACGTGCTGCATGCCCACCTTCTCGTAGAGCCGGATCGCCGGGGCGTTCTCGGCCCGGACGAAGAGACAGACGCGAGGCACCCGCTCGAGCAGGAGCCGGATCAGGTCGCGCAGCCCGGCCGTCGCGTAACCCCGGCCGCGCGCGTCGGGGTCGGTCCAGACCTGCTGGAGCTGGACGGCGGCGGGCGTCCACGCCGACGCCTCCGCCTTGAAGCGGATCACGCCGTCCTCGGCCCACAGCCAGGAACGTCCGTCCTCGACCTGCGTGCGCGTCCGCCAGCGGAAGCCGTCCGGGTCGCGCCGAAGCGGGTCGATGCCGAGCTCGACCTCGTGGGCGGCCGCGCAGGCGGGGACGAGCAGCTCGAGATCGTCCGGCGTGGCCGCTCGCAGGCCGGTCGCGCCCGGCTCGGGCGCCACGGAGATCGAGAAGACGGGCTGGCCCGGCCGGTCCTCTCGCACGGCGGCGAGCCGCCCGCGCGCCGCCTCCCACAGCTCCGTCACGGCCGCCTGCTCGCCGATCAGCATGCGAGCGCGCGAGCGCGCGGTCGCATCCGCGAACGCGCCGCAGCCGCGGCCCGACGGAACGACGTTCGCGCCGATGTGACACAACGCGACGAGCCGCTCGTCCTCCTCGAGCGCGGTGAAGCGGCCGTGTCCACGGCGCGCGACGTCCTCGAGGAAGACGCGCTCGACTGGATCCTCGGCGCGTGTACGCGAGGATCTGATCGAGCTCCGGTTCGACGAGCTGCGCCATCGCGCTGATCCTGCCGTATAGGGTCTCCGCGATGCCGATTCACGTCAGAGCCGAGCCCGGCGACTACGCCGAGGCGTGCCTGCTGCCCGGCGACCCGCTGCGCGCGAAGTACATCGCGGAGACCTACCTCGACAACGTCGTCGAGCGAAACTCGGAGCGCGGCCTGCTCGGCTACACGGGCGAATGGGAGGGCAAGCCCGTCTCCGTCCAGGGCACCGGCATGGGCTGTCCCGGCGCGACGATCGTCTTCGAGGAGCTCGTGCAGCTCGGCGTCAAGAAGCTCCTGCGCGTCGGCACCTGCGGCGGCCTGCAGCCGCACCACAAGCTCGGCGACCTGATCGTCGCGCTCTCCGCGGTGCCCGCCGACTCGACCGCGATGCACCTCGTGGCGAACGAGCCGCACTGCCCCACCGCGAGCTGGAGCCTGATCCACGGCGCCGTGCACGTCGCCAAGGAGATCGGCCAGGAGCTGCACGTCGGCCCGATCGTCTCGAGCGACCTCTTCTACAACCCCGACGAGGGCCAGTACGAGCGGTGGTCGAAGCGCGGCGTGCTCGCCGTCGAGATGGAGGCTGCGGCGCTCTTCACCGTCGGCGCCCTCGCGCAGCGTCGAGTCGGGCTGCCTGCTGGTCGTGAGCGACATCGTCGTCGAGGGCGAGTTCAAGCGCGTCACCGACGACGAGATGAAGGCCGCAGTCGACCGGATGACGCGCGTCGCGCTCGCGACCGCCACCGCTTCCCATTAGCGACACCGTCTTCCTCGTCAACCCCGCGTCGGCGAACGGCTCGACGGGCCGGCGCTGGCCGGAGATCGCCCGCCGCGCGGCCACGCGAGGGCTCGAGGGCGACGCGCTGATCTCGGAGCGGCCCGGGCACCTGTCGACGCTCGCGCGCGAGGCGGCGCAGGGCGGCGCGAAGCTACTGGTGGTCGTCGGCGGCGACGGCTCCGTGAACGAGGTCGCGAACGGCGTCCACGACCTCGACGCGGAGATCGCCGTGCTCGCGCGCGGCACCGGCTGGGACTTCATCCGCACCTACGGGATCCCGCACGCGCTCGACGGCGCGCTCGACGTGGCGCTGACCGGAACGCCGCGGACGATCGACCTCGGCCGCGTCCTCTACCGCGGCTGGGACGGCGGGCAGGCGACGACGTACTTCGCGAACGTCGCGAGTGCCGGCATGAGCGGGGCGATCGCGCAACGCGCGAACGACACGACGAAGGCGCTCGGCGGCAAGGTCTCCTACCTCTGGGCGACGGTCGCGGTCTTCTCGCGCTGGCAGAACTCCGAGCTCCGTGTCTCCGTCGACGACGAGATCCGCGGCGGCCGCATGCACGACGTCGTCGTCGCGAACGGGCGCTGCTTCGGCGGCGGGATGAAGATCTGCCCCGACGCCGAGCCGGACGACGGGCTCTTCGACGTCCTCACGATCGGCGACCTGACGAAGCGCGACCTGCTGACGACGCTGCCGAAGACGTTCTGGGGCGGCCATCTCCCCCATCCGAAGGCGGAGCTCCTCCGCGGCGCCGCCGTCACCGTCGACGCGCCCGAGCCGCTGCCGGTCGAGCTCGACGGCGAGCAGCCCGGCACGACGCCGGCGCGCTTCGAGATCGTGCGGAGCGCCCTGCGCGTGCGAGTTCCGGCTTAGAGGCTCTTAGGCCGGGGGCTTCTTGGCTGCCGCAGGCTTGCTCGCGGCGGTGGGCTTCTTCGCAGCCGCCTTCTTCGTCGTCGCCGACGACTCCAGCTTGGCGAGACGCCGCTCCAGCTTGTCGACGCGCTGCTCGAGCACGTCGAGGCCACGCAGCCGCTTCTGCACGTCGTCGAGGCGGGTGCGGCTCTGGTTGACCATGTCCATCAGCCTGTTGCCGCCCGGTACGTGCGGCAGCCTCTGGAGCGCCTCCTCGCCCAGGTCGGCCATCGCGAGCGAGAATGTCCTGCGAGTTCTTGGCCATGACGCGATGTTACCGCTCCCGAGGACCCGCAGAATCCTTACCGCGAATTCACCCTTTCGGCACTTGTTCCATCTGACACGCGCGCTACCGTGAAGTGCGGAATGGCTGAACGGAACTTCGAGCACAGCGCTCGTCGGCTGCACCGGCACAAAGCCGTTGTCACGCACGCACTCCGTCAGCACGCGGGGGTCCCGTACGAGATCGAGCAGAAGGTCTGCTCGGACTGTCGTCGGGTTCTCGACGTGCGGACCGTGCGCCGCGCGGCGGCCTAGCGCCCGTAGCCGACGCTCTCCCCGCGAGAGCGGGGCGGGCGCCGCTATTCCGCTTCGAGCTCCGCGCACGGTCTCGCGCAGGATCGCGCCCGCGCTCCCGTCGAGCCGCAGGTCGGCCCGGCCGTCGAGCGGGGTCGGCCCGAGGTTGACGATCGCGAGCGCGCCGCCGTGGCGCAGCGTCTCGAGCGGCAGCCCGGCCACGGGATGCACCTCGAGCGAGGAGCCGACGACGAGCAGGAGCCGTGCGCGCCGCGCGAGCTCGGTGGCGCGCTCCAGCTCGGCGGCCGGCAGGAGCTCGCCGAAGAAGACGACACCGGGCTTCAGCACGGCGTCGCAGCCGGGGCAGCGCGGAGGCGGGGCCGGCCTCGAGCTGCGCGAGCACCGCCGCCAGCGTCTCCTCGCGGCCGCAGGCGAGGCAGACGGCGTGCCGGATCGAGCCGTGGATCTCGATCACGTCCTCGACTGCCGGCACGCTCGTGCAGCAGGTCGATGTTCTGCGTCACCACGGCCTCGACGAGCCCGAGCTGCTCGAGCCGCGCGACCGCGCGGTGGGCGTCGTTCGGCTCCGCCTCGGCGAGAAACGCGAACCGGCGGCCGTAGAAGTCCCAGATCCGCGCCGGGTCGCGGCGGAACGACTCGAGCGAGGCGTAGTCCTGCGGGTCGAACTCGGCCCAGAGCCCGCCGGGGGAGCGGAAGTCCGGGATGCCGCTCTCGGTGCTGATCCCGGCGCCGGTCAGCACGACGCACGGCTGGTGCGACGCGGATCAGCTCCGCGAGCTGCTCGATGGGCTGTCGGGCCAGTGGCGCGGGCGACACCGCTGCATCGTAGGCTTGGGCGGTGGAGGGCTACCACTTCTCGACCGAGCTCGCCGTGCGCTTCGCGGAGACGGACGCGCAGGGGATCGCGCATCACGCCTCCTTCGTCGTCTGGCTCGAGGTCGCACGGGTCGCGTACCTCGCCGAGCATGCCGGCGGCTACCAGTCGATCCGAGACCAGGGCATCGAGGCGCTGACGACGGAGGTGCACGTCCACTACCACCGGGCCGCGTACTTCGACGACCGGCTGCGGGTGTGGACGCGCTGCGTCGACCTGCGCGGCGCACGCTTCCGCTACGAGTACGCGGTCGAGCGGATCGGCGAGTCGGCCGCGGAGCTCGTCGCCGACGGACACACCCTCCACGCCACGGTCGACGCCGCGACGCGCCGGCCGACGCGCGTCCCGCCCTGGTTCGCCGAGGCGGTCGCTAGGGCCGAGGCGTCGACGACGTCGAGTCGTAGTCGTCGTCGTGGTCGAGCCCGGCAGCCGGCGGCTCGGGCGGTGCCTCGGGATCGGCCGGGGATCCTTCGGATCCTCCTCGGTCGGCTCCTGCTTCTCCGGCGGCTCCTTCGGCTTCGGCTTCGTCCCGTAGCGGACGATCCGGTACTCGCCGCGGTAGGAGGTGTTCCAGGTCTCGTCGTGCAGCACGGTGCCGTCCTCGTCGTAGACGGTTCGGGTCACCGTCGTCGCGCTCGCGCTCCGACCCTTCCTCCTCGACGACCTCGGTGCCCTTCTCGAGCGTCGCGTCGGGGACGCGGCGCACCGGGCCGGGCGCGGTCGTGCGGAACGTGCCCTCGCTGCTCTCGACCCGCCGCTCGGGCCCGCCTCCGTAGAGGGAGACCGTGATGCCGGCGCCGTCCCAGCTGGCCGCGACGAAGATCCAGTTCGGCGTGTCGTTCAGGAACCGCAGGTCGAGATCCGGATAGTTGACGGTCGCGTCGCGCCCGAGCTGGTAGCGGGAGATGTAGAGCGAGTGCGGGTTGCGCTCGAGGATCTTCACTCCGGCCTCCCAGGCCGCGTTGAAGACCGTCGTCCCGACCTGGGAGACGCCGCCGCCGACGTCCTCCTCGTACTCGTCCCTGATGATCACGGGTGCCGGCCGGAAGCCGCGCTCGATCGTCCGCTCGCCCACGCGCTCGTTGAACGAGAACGTGCCACCCGGTGCGACGAGAGCGCCGTTCAGCAGGTCGATCGCGCGGCGGAGATTCGTGATCCGGTCGGAGGTGCCGGCGTTCAGCGTCGTGTACGTGCCGAGGCGGCGCTCGATTCCCATCGCCTCCACCTCCGCCGTCGAGCGCTCCGGCTGGGCCGTGTCCAGCACGAGGACGGCGTTGCGACGACCTGGAGGCGACGTCGCGGCGCCGAGGATCGCCTTGGCAGTGGCGGGTACGTCGAGCGCCAGGCCGTCCTTCGCCGGGGCGATGCGCACGACCCCGGACGACGCGACGATCCGGGCGTCCTGCGGCTTGCGCTCGACCGAGCGGCGCAGGCTCGCGAACCAGTCGTCCGCTCCGGGGCCGGCGATCGCGAGCTCGGTCGCACCGTTCCGCGGCAACAGGAGCAGCTTGGCGATGCGCCAGCGCGGCAGCCGCCACGAGGTCGGCCCGTAGGTCAGGCGCACGGGCGCCGAGATCGCCGTGCGCGCGTCGGCGGCAGCGGCAGCGAGCTCGTCGGTCGTGACCTCGATCGGGTCGACGACGATCGGCAGCGGCACCTGACGGCCGCGATCGAGCTGGGCGAGCGAGCGCACGACCACGTCGGCAGCGGCCTCGCGATCGAGCCGGAGACCCGCCTGTCCGGGCACCACCGCGATCGCGAGCCCGCGCCGGACGAGCTTGGCCTCGACGTGCGCCCGGTCGAGCTCCCGCGCGACGCCGGCGAGCTTGTAGTCGAGCGCGGCGCCGTAGGCCTGCACGGGCGGAGCGATCTCGGCGCCGAAGAACCGCGTCTGGAGCCGCTTGTAGCCTCGCACCGGGCCGAAGCCCTCGCCCTCGCGGACGGCGGCGTCGAGTGCGGCCGCCCAGTCGGCCTCGACGCCGAGCGTCGACGCCTTGATCGGGAACCGGCGATCACCGGCTGTGAAGACGATCGGCTCCCTCGCGACGGCGGCGGCGCGCTGCTCGAGCAGCCGGAGCGCGTCCGTCCGCGCGAGGCCGCCGACGTCCACGCCGGCGACCGTGACGCCCTCGGCGAGGCGCGCCGTCGAGCCGGCGAAGGCCAGTCCGACGACCGCTGCGAGCACGGCGACGAGCAGACCTGCAACGAGCGCGCCGCGCGCGATCGCCGCCGCCGAGCGGCGGCGTGCTGCGCCCACGCGCACGTGTGAGGCTTCGACGCGCAAGGGATCGAGTGTAGCGACGCGGCAAGTCGCACTAATCCCGGACTCGTGAAGGTTTCGTTAGGAAGCGGCTAGCGGCGCCGGAGGTACTGGACGATCACGTGCCGCTGGATCTCGGACGTGCCCTCGACGATCTGCAGCACCTTGGCGTCGCGCAGCCACTTCTCGACGGGGTGGTCGCGCATGATCCCGGCGCCGCCGAGCACCTGGACGGCGTCGGTCGTGACCGACATCGCGATGTCCGCGGCGAACGCCTTCGCGTACGAGCCGAGCATCCCAGCGTCCTCGCCCGCATCGAGGGCAGCGGCCGCGCGCCAGACGAGCAGCCGCGCCGCCTCGATCTGGATCGCCATGTCCGCGAGCTTGAACGAGACGCCCTGCTTCGCGATCAACGGCTTCCCGAACGCCTGCCGCTCGTTCGCATAGTCCGTCGCGTACTCGAAGGCCGCCCGCGCGATTCCGACCGCCGAGGCGGCCACCTGCGGACGCGAGTGGGCGAAGAAGTCCATCGCGATCGCGAATCCCTCTCCCTCCTCGCCGAGCAGCCGGTCGGCCGGGATCCGCGCGTCGTCGAGCAGGATCGACCCCGTGTACGAGGAGCGGAGGCCGAGCTTCGGCTCCTTGCGCCCGGCACGCACGCCCGGATCGCCGGCCTCGAGCAGGAACGCCGTGACCTCGCCCTCGAGCCCATTCCTTTCAAGGCGGGCAAAGACGATCGTCAGCTCCGCGATGCCGCCGTTCGTGACGTAGCACTTCTCGCCGCTCAGCACGTACTCGTCGCCTTCGCGTCGCGCCGTCGCACGGATGCCTGCCACGTCCGAGCCGGCACCGGGCTCGGTGAAGGCGATCGCCGCCAGGCAGCCCGCCTCCGAGGCGAGCCTGGGCCAGCCAGCGCCGGCGCTGCTCCTCGGTGCCGGCGCGGAGCAGGGGCCGGACGGGGAACATGGTCGCGCCGATCGGCGCGGCGAGACCGGCACAGCCCCACGAGAGCTCCTCCGCGACGAGCGACGACGTCACCGCGGCGACCCCGCCGCCGCCGTACTCGGCCGGGATCGCGTGCGAGGTCAGTCCGAGCGCGGCCGCCTTGCCCAGGAGGTCGGCCGGGCAGTCCTCCCGCTCGTCCCACTCGCGCGCGACCGGCCGCAGCTCCCGATCCGCGAACTCGTGCGCAAGTTCGCGGAGCGCGCGCTGCTCGGCATCGAGCTCGAACGAGATCCCGGCCGGCGCTACGCGCGCCACCGAACGGTCATCCTGTGCTCGTCGAGGCTAGAGCGCAGCCGAGTCGGAGCGGAACGGACACTGTCCGTCGCCGTGCTTCCCGGAGCCCTGGTCGATCGACTTCGCGGCCGGAGCCTTCACCGTCGACGAGCTCTTGGCGATTGCGGGCGGCACGGCGAGGAAGATTCCGGCCACTCCGAGCACCACGAGTCGCTTGAGCATGTCGGGAGCTTACCCGATTCGTGGCGTTTGTCACGTCAGAACACGAACAGCTCGACGCCACCGCTCACGTTCAGCTCGACACCCGTGATGTAGGCCGCGAGATCGGAGCAGAGGAAGCAGATCGCGTTCGCGATGTCGTCGGGCTCGCCCTCGCGCTTGAACACCGTGCGTGCCTTGATCCGGTCGTTCATCGCCGCGTTCGCGAAGCCGAACGCCTCGGTGCCGATCACTCCCGGCACGATCGCGTTGCAGGTGATCCCGTGCCGGCCGCCCTCCATCGCCAGCGTCCGCGTCAGGCCGAGGATGCCCGCCTTGGTCGTCGAGTAGCTCGCCTGCCCGAAGCCGCCGAGCGTGCCTGCGACCGACGCCATGTTCACGATCCGGCCCCACTGCCGCTCCTGCATGTGCGGCCAGACGGCCTGCGCGCAGTTGAAGCCGCCGGTCAGGTTGACGCGCAGGTCGCGCTCCCACAGCTCCGGGCTCTGATCGAGGAACTGCGCCGCATGGTCGAGCGTGCCGGCGTTGTTGATCAGGATGTCGACGGAGCCGAACTCCTCGACGACGCGCGCGACGGTCTCGCTCACCTGCTCGCGGTCGGTGACGTCGCACTTGATCGCAGCCGCCCGACGGCCCATCCCCTGGATCTCCTGCGCCGTCGCCTCGGAGTAGACGATGCCCTGGGCCTTCGCGACCTGCGCGAGCACGCCGTAGCGCTCCGCCGTCTCGGTCGACTCGTCCGACTCGACCTGGATGTCGGCGATCACGACGTCGGCGCCTGCGCGGGCGAGCGCCAGCGCGTCCGCGCGGCCGAGGCCCCTGGAGCCGCCGGTGACGAGGGCGACTCGTCCCGAGAGGTCGATCTCGATCGCCATGCTGCGATCCTACGCCGCATGCGACGCATCGACGTGCAGGAACGGCGGGCGCGGCTCGTGACCCGACACCGGCTCGCGCCGGGCGTGCGTGCCGGCGATCCGCTCGCCGTCGCCCGCTCGCTCGTCTGCCTGCACGCGACCGACGCGGTCACGGTGTTCCTCGCCGTCCACGCGCGCAGCGAGGGCGTTGCGCCGGCGGACGTCGAACGCGCCCTGTACGAGGAGCGGAGCCTCGTGCGGCTGCTGGCGATGCGCCGGACGCTCTGGGCCGTGCCGCGCGAGCTCGTGCCGGTCGTCTTCGCGGCCGCGACGCGGACGGTCGCGGCGCGCGAGCGGAAGCGGCTCGAGGGCTACGTCCGCGACAGCGGCATCTCGACCCGGCCGGGCGCGTGGATCACGCGGGCCGGGAAGGCGGCGTTGGCCGCGGTCGAGGCGCGCGGCGAGGCGATGACCAGCGAGATCGTCGCCGACGTGCCTGTACTGGCGAAGAAGCTGCGCGTCGGCGCGGGCAGGTGGGCGCTCGCGCAGAGCGCGGGCGCACGTGTGCTGCCGCAGCTCGCGATGGAGGGCTTGCTCGTGCGCGGGCGCCCGCGCGGGATCCTGGATCAGCCCGCAGTTCCGCTGGGTCACGACGGAGACGTGGCTCGGCGGCCCGATCGAGCGGATCGACCAGGCGCAGGCTCAGGCCGAGCTGTTGCGGCGCTGGCTGGCCGCGTTCGGGCCCGCGACCGAGACGGACGTCCGCTGGTGGACCGGCTGGACGGCGCGCGAGGCCCGGGCCGCGCTCGCGGTGGTACCGCACGCCGAGGTCGAGCTCGACGGCGGAACCGGGTACGTGCTCGCGGACGACCTCGAGCCGACGACGCCACCCGCGCCGTCGGCCGCGCTCCTGCCGACGCTCGACCCGACGACGATGGGCTGGAAGGAGCGCGACTGGTACATGGGTACACATGTGCCGCTCCTGTTCGACTCGAACGGAAACGCCGGCCCGACCGTCTGGTGGGACGGCCGCGTCGTCGGCGGCTGGAGCCAGCGGCGCGACGGCGAGATCGCGTTTCGCACTGCTCGAGGACGTCGGCGCGGACGCGGTGCGCGCGGTGGAGTCCGAGGCCGAGCGCGTGGCCGCCTGGCTCGGCGACGTGCGCTTCTCGCCCGGCTTCCTGCCGCCGTTCCAGCGCTCGCTGGCGGACTGACGTCGCCGGAGGTCAGTCCAGCTCGGCCGCGAGGCTCTCGGCCTCGTCGACGAGCGTGCCGATCGCGTCGAGCCCCGCCGACCAGAAGCCGGGGTCGCCGAGATCGAAGCCGAGCCGCGAGGCGAGCTCCGCCGGCGGCGCCGAGCCGCCCGCGCGCAGCAGGTCGAGGTACGGCTCGACGAGCGAGTCGCCCTCCTCGACGTAGCGGCGGTAGATCGCGAGCGAGAAGAGGTAGCCGAAGGCGTACGCGTAGACGTAGCCGGGCGCCGCGATGAAGTGCGGCACGTAGCTCCACCAGACGCCGTAGTTGTCCGTCACCTCGACCGCCTCGCCGAGCATCCGCTCCTGCTCCGCCCGCCACAGCTCGGAGACGCGCTCGACGGGAAGCTCGCCCTCCTCGCGGCGGCCGGTGTGGATCGCGTGCTCGAAGCGGTTGAGGGCGATCTGGCGGAAGACGGTCGCGATCGTGTCGTCGATGCGGCTCACGAGCAGGTCGAGCCGGGCGCGCGGGTCGTCCTCGCGCTCGCGCAGCTTCTCGAACGTGAGCGCCTCCGCGAAGACCGACGCGGTCTCGGCGAGCGTCAGCGGCGTCGAGGCGTTGAGGAGGCCGAGATCCTGGGCTAGCACGCCGTGCAGGCCGTGTCCGAGCTCGTGCGCGAGCGTCAGCACGCTGCGCCGCTCGCCCGCGTAGTTCATCAGGACGTACGGGTGGACGTCGGGCACGAGCGTGGCGCAGAACGCGCCGAGCATCTTGCCCGGCCGCGCCGGCGCGTCGATCCAGCTGCGCTCGAAGAAGCGGCCGACGATGTCGCCCGCGGTGGGCGAGAAGTCGTTGAAGGAGTCGAGCACGAGCTCGCGGGCGTCGTCCCATGCGATCGTGCCCGGCACCTCCTGCAGCGGGGCGAAGCGGTCGTAGTCGGCCATCCGCGGCAGGCCGAGCAGACGCGCCTTGAGCGCGTAGTAGCGCTGCGGGATGTCGTAGCGCGCCACGATCGCCTCGACGAGGCTGTCCGCCGCCTCGTCCGGGATCTCGTTCGCCAGGTTCCGGGCCGAGATCCAGGTCGAGTAGCCGCGCAGGCGATCCTCGATCGCGCGCTCGTTCAAGATCGTGTTGAGGATGTAGCCGCGTGTACGCACGCCAGGCCGGAGCGCATCGGTGACGGCCTCCGCGACGTCGCGCCGCTCGCTCTGCTCGGTCGCGCGCGAGAGCCGCGAGAGCGCCTCGTCGACCGACACCTTGCTCCCGTCGAGGTCGATCTGCAGGTCGGAGAGGAGCTCGTTGAAGAGCCGACCCCACGCGCTCGAGCCGGTGAGGCTCTTCTCGGCGGAGATCTTCTCCTCGGGCTCGGAGAGGAGGTACGGGCGGTAGCGGCGCTCGGAGCGCAGCACCGACGCGTAGCGCTCGAGCGCGGGATCGGCGAGCAGCCGCTCGGCGACGTCGTCGTCGAGGCCCGCCCACTCGAGGTCGAAGAAGAGGAGCTCGGTCTCGATCTGCGTGTTGCGCTCGCGCACCTTCTGGACGAGCGCGCCGCGGCTCTGGTCGGAGCTGTCCGCCGCCAGGCGCAGGCGCGCGAACGTCTCGACGCGCGTCGTCGCCCCCTTCAGCCGCTCCAGCTCGGCGACGGCGTCGTTCAGCTCCGCCGCCGAGAGCTCGCCGAGCTTGCCGCGGTAGCGCTCGCGGAAGGCCGTCGCGGCGGCCGCGGCCTCGTCGAGATCACCGAGCAGGCGTGGATCGTCGGGACCGTCGTAGAGATCGGAGAGATCCCACTCGACGGCCTCGGCACCGGTGACGGTCGTGCTCACGCCGAAGAACCTACCGGAGCGCGCTCCTCGATCCCGTGCGGAGCGCCGTAGTCCGCGATCAGCTCGAGGAAGGGCTGCGGCTCGAACGCCTCGGGGCCGAGGACGCCGGTGCCCTCCCAGACGCCGGCGGCCAGCAGCTCGAGCGCGACGACGGGGTTCAGAGCGGTCTGGAGCACGACCGCCTGGTGACCCCACTCGCGCATCGAGTGCTCGTTGTCGAGCACCTGGTAGAGGTAGACGGCGCGCGGCCGGCCGTCCTTGCCGGTGCCGGTCACGTAGGTGCCGGCGCAGGTCTTGCCGCGCATCCGGTCGCCCAGCGTGGCCGGGTCGGGCAGCGCCGCCGCGACCATGTCCCGCGGCGCCACGTCGACCCCGCGCACGCTCACCGGCACGGTCGAGTCGAGCCCGAGCTTGTGCAGCGTCCGCAGCACGTCGATGAACTCCTCGCCGAGGCCGTACTTGAAGTCGACGCGCCGGCACTCGACCCAGCGCGGGATCAGCAGCACCTCCTCGTGCTCGACGTTGACGCACTCGACCGGGCCGATCCCCTCGGGGAAGTCGAAGGTCTCGGGCTCGGAGAACGGCTCGGTCGTGTACCAGCCCCGCTCGCGCTCCCAGATCACGGGCGGGTTGAGGCACTCCTCGATCGTCGTCCAGATCGAGAACGTGGGCGCGAAGTCGTAGCCGTCGACGACGAGGTTCGCGCCGTCGCGGATCCCGATCAGGTCGATCTCGGAGAAGAGCTCGTCCGCCGCGTGGCGCGCGAACACGTCGGAGAGGCCGGGCTCGACGCCGATCCCGACGAGCGCGAGCAGCCCGCGCTCGCGCCAGCGCTCCTCCTCCGCGAACTGCGCGTCGCCGAGCTTCTCGCCGGTCTGCGCGTTCGAGAGCGTCATCGCCATGTCGAGGTAGGTGCAGCCCGCGTCGAAGGCCGCCGCGAAGACGGCCTGGTTGAAGCGCGGGTCGACGGCGTTCAGGATCGCGTCGACGCGCTCCGTGCGAGCGAGCTCCGCGATCTGCGCCGCGTCGGAGGCGTCGACCTGGGCGGCGCCGAAGCGCGGGTCGCCCTCGCGGTCGACGACGGCCTGGGCGCGCCGCGGGTCGACGTCGGCGAAGACGATCCGCTCGAAGACGTCGCGCCGCTTGGCCACCGCCGCAGCCGCGGCGCCGACTCCTCCCGATCCGACCACGAGCACGCGCACCGGGCGAACCTATCGCCTCCGGGGAAGGTGCGGCCAGCCGTACCTCCAGACGCCAGCGAGCCGCATCCCGGCGTCGCTCCACGAGTGGCAGGCTGTGACCACATAAGAGCGTCGAGCAGGAAGGCCACAGCGGCTCCCCCTCTCCCCGGCCGCCACCCTCTCCGGCCTTCCCGCTCCGCTTCTCCCAGACGCGCCCGCTCTCCCCGGGGCGTCGTTTTGCTGGCCGGCAGGCCCGCAGTCAGAAGCTGCGTGGAGCATGGCCATCCCCACGGCAAGACCCCTGAAGGGTCGCCTCGCCCCCGGGCTCGCAGGCTAGGCGGCTCCCGTCCCGGGAGCCGCCCAGCCGGCGCCGCCTACCGCAGGATCGGGCGGCGCCGCTCGCGCGTCGCGGAGGCGCCGACGACCGCGAGCAGGACGCACGAGGCCGCCGACGAGTGCGACGAGCGCCGCGTTCGTCCAGCTGCGGCTCGCATTCGAAACCGGAGCGCTCGAGCCGGCCGTCCCGGGCGGACTCCCGGCGAGTCCAGGTGCGTGGCTGCGCCGGTCGCGTGGTTTCGCAGGTAGCGGTCGAGCGCATCCGGCTGCCCGCCGCTCCGGCTCGCGTTGGCCACGTAGCGGTCGACCGCGTCGAGCTGGACGCTCGTCTGTGACAGTGATTGGGGCGCCGACCGGTACGTGTCCGGGTCGGCCGCCGCGACCGGGGCGCCGAACGCCAGCGCCGCGATCATCACTGCGAATGTCGTCTTGATCCTCATGCTGTCCGCCTCCTCTCCGGATCTGCGATCCGGCGTCGTGAACTGGTGCTTCGAGGCTAGGAAGCGGCGGGCACGCGAAAAACGGGGGAACTACGCGACTTTGCTCGCGCTCGTTCGTGCTCAGGGGTCGGATGCCGAGCCGGCGTGCGAGCTCGACGCGCGAGCGCACGCCGAGCTTGCCGTAGATGCGGGAGAGGTGACCCTCGACGGTGCGGGTGCTGAGGAAGAGCGACGCGGCGACCTCGCGGTTCGTCTGACCGGCAGCCGTGAGCTCCGCGACGCGTGCCTCGACCGGGGTCAGCTCCCCCGTCGAAGGCGCGCGGCCGCCGATGCGGGCCAGCTCCGCCGTTGCGCGCCTCTCCCAGACAACCGCACCCTGGGAGGCGAACAGCTCGCTGCGCCGCGGCGAGGGTCTCGCGGGCCGCCCGGCGCTCGTTCGCGCGCCTGCGCGCCGAGCCGAGGGCGAGCAGCGTCCGCGCCAGGTCGAACGGCATCGGCGCTCGCTCGTGGTGTGCGCGGGCGCGCTCGAACGCGACGAGGGCGCCGTCGAGCTCGCCGGCCGCGGCGGCGAGGAAACCGCGGCAGCGCGCCGACGCTCCCTGAGCCGAGGCCCGCTCGAGGCGCTCGGCGTTCGCCTCGTACCAGGAGAGCTGATCCTCGGCCTCCGCGAGCCGGTCGCAGGCGACGAGCGCCTCGACGAGATCGGGCACGAAGCGCGTGAGCCCGGCTCGGCCATGCCGTGCTCCCGCGCGAAGGCCACGAGCGGCGCCAGCACGTCGACGGCCTGCTCGGGCCGCTCCAGCGAGAGCTCGAGCAGGCCGAGCGCGGCGGTCGCGAACTGCTCAGCCGGGCGGCCGCTCGTGCTGCGTGCGAGCTCGAGCGCTCGACCCGTCGCGCGTCGCGCCTCGTCGACGTCGCCTCGATACGGCCGCCGCCAGCGCCGCGCAGGGCGAGCGCGTACGCGAAGAGCGTCCGCTGGCCGGCCTGCTCGGCACGATCCGGCGGCGATCGTCGGCGTGCCCGGCTGCCTCCGCGTAGCGAGCGCGCAGGCAGTCGGCCTGAGCGAGCAGGACGTGGAGGTACGGCACCGAGCTCTCGTCGCCGATCTCGGCGGCACGCTCGAGCATCCGCTCGAACGCGTCGTGCGCGACGTCGAGCTCCTCCCACCACATCCGCGCGACGGCCAGCGAGAACCCCGCGCCCTGAAGGAGCCGCGGCGTCGGGGTCGTCCGCCAGCGCCGCCGCCCGCGCGGTCCGCCGTGCCTCCGGTCGCCCGAGCGAGGCCTCGGCGAGGAGCTGCGACCCGAGCGCCGAAGCGACGAGCTGCCGTCGCCGAGCTCCTCGCCGAGAGCAGCTGCTGCTCGGGCGTGCTCGACCGCCTCGGCGAAGCGCTCGCGCAGGCGGAAGAGGTTGCCCGCGATGCCCTCGTGTGCGGCTCCGAGCACCTCACCGTCGCCTCCCGCCTCGGCCAGCGCCTGCTCGTAGAGCGCGACGGCCGCCCGAATGTCGTCGTCGTAGGAGCGCAGCGGGGCGAGCACGAGCAGCGCTCGCCCGCGTTCCGCTCCCGCCGGCAGGTGGGCGATCGTCGCCTCCAGGAGGCTCCGCGCCCGCCGTGAGTCTCCGGACTCGAACCAGCAGCGCGCGGCGTCGACGGCTCGGCGTCTCGCTCCCGCCCGGTCGGCCGGTGGCGTCAGCGCTCTCGCCTCCTCGTAGAGCTCGGCGGCTGCCACCGGCGCGCCGCGGGCACGGGCCAGCCGCGCCGCTTCGTCCAGCGCACTCGCGACCTCGGCATCCGGTCCTGCCGCCGCGAGCGCGAGGTGGCGAACCTGCTCCTCCCGATCGAGCACGGCGACCGCGAGCTTCGAGTGCACGTCGCGCCGCTCGCGCGGTCCGGCGGCGTCGTAGGCAGCAGCGGCGAGCAGCGGATGCGCGAAGCGGATCCGCCCCGCCGCGAGCGAGACGATCTCCGCTTCGACCGCCGGGCCGAGCGCCGCGGCGGCGTCGCCGTCGCTCGCGGCGCCGACGAGATCGAGCGTCGGCGCCGCCAGGGCCGCGGCGGCGCAGCAGAGCGGCCTGCGTCTCCGCCGGCAAGCACCGCGATCCGCGAGCCGACCAGCTCGCGCAGCGTCGGCGGCACCGGTCGAGCCTCGGCTGCCTGCTCCCGGGGCTGCTCCCCGGGCTCGTACGCCACCCGGGCGAGCTCGAGCGCGAAGAACGGGTTGCCGGCGGCGGTCGCGTACACGGCGCGAAGCGTCGGCTGTGGCAGCACGACCCCGAGCCGCTCGCGGATCAAGCGGTAGATCGACTCGACGTCGAGGCCGCGGACGGGAAGGTTCGTGCAGTTCGGCAACACGCGCTCGGGTACGAACGACAGCCGCGAGCGCTCCTCGGCGCGAAGCGCGACCAGGAACGCGACCGGCGCTTCGCCGATTCGGTGCGCTGCGAAGGCGAGCACGCGCGCCGACTGCCGGTCGAGCCACTGCAGGTCGTCGACCGCCAGCAGGACCGGCGCCTCGGAGACGAGCAGGCCGAGAAAGCCCAGGGCGACCGCGCGCTCGTCGACGACTCCGGCGTCCGGCGGCTCGAGCAGGAGTGCCGCTCGCAGCGCGCTTCGCCTGCGGCTCTGGCAGCGATCCGAGCTTGTCGTGGACTCCCTCGAGCAGGTCTCCGACGCCGGCGTACGCGAGCTTCGTCTCGGTCTCGAGCGGCCGCGTGGCCGACACGAGCCCGTCTGCTCCGTCGACCGCGGACTGCCAGAGGGTGGTCTTGCCCGCCCCGGCCTCGCCCTCCAGCACGAGTGCCCTCGGCCAGGCGGCCGTTGCCGTCACGAGCTCGAGCAGCGTCGCGAGCTCGTCCTCCCTGCCGACGACTGCCCTGGCTGTCATGGAGCGAATTGTCCGCTTCTCGGCGCGGTCGAGCCAAGCGTCGGCGATACTTGCCGTGCGTGGACGGCTACACGATCTTCCACGCAGCCGACCTCGACTGGCAGCCGCGGCGCGAGGGCGACCCGCGCCTCGCCGCCGGACTTTCCGAGGGGCTGACGCGCTCGCGCGCGAACCTCTTCCGCTACCCGCCCGGCGCGGTCGGGCGCCGGCACATCGACCCGCTCCAGGAGGAGGTCTTCGTCGTCCTCGACGGGACGCTGACGATCCACATGGGCGAGGGCGACGAGCCGGAGCGGCACGAGCTCACGCAGGGCAGCGTGCTCGCCGTCCAGCCGGGCACCGCGCTACAGCTCTCGAACCGGGGCGACGAGGAGCTCCGCCTCTTCATCTACGGCGCGCCGCCCGAGCGCGGCGAGGCGACCTTCCTCCCGCGCCGTCGGCTGAAGCCGGGCGCAGGATGGGCATCCGCGCAAGCGGATGCCCATCGCGCCCACCCCTTGTCGAACCTCGCTATCTAGTCGTCGTCCTCGTCGTCGTCGTCGTCATCGTCGTCGTCGTCGTCGTCGTCGTCGTCGTCATCGTCGTCGTCCAAGGGCTCGAGGTAGTGCTTGTCGAGCCAGCGGGCGACGCTTCTTCCCGAGCCAGGCGCCGTCCTCGTCGGACGACCGGAAGTGGATGCCTTGCCACACGCGGGCGTCGATCGTGTCCTCGACCACGTCGGTGTAGCGCTCGTAGGGACGCGTCACCGTGATCGGAGGCGTCCCTGGAGGCGATCCCGGCGGAACGAAGGTCGCGGTCAGGCCGAACTCCTGCTTCCTCGTGCCGAAGAACGCGGTCGCCGCATGCATGAAGGCACCCGTCTGGCAGTTGTAGCCGGACGGATGATCCGGATAGGGCGGCGCGACGATGAGCGACGTCCAGTTCGGGTCGCCGACCGTCCTCGGATCGCCGTCGGTGTCGCCGAGCCGGATCGCGGTGAGCGGACGCCAGAAGTGCCAGAACTCCTTGTCGTCCCAGCACCCGATCGCAGCGTCCGCACCGGACAGGTTCAGCATCGCGAAGAGCCGCGCCTGCTCGACGAGCGTCAGCCCCTTGCTCGTGGAGAGCCCGCGGAACGTGCGGTTGAACATCTCCACGGGATTGAGCGGTGAAGAATCCCGCGGCCGCGGTCTGCTCGGCGTTCCGAAGCGTCGGCGTGGTCGTGCCGTTCCCGCCCAGGTCCTTGACCTCGTTGTACTCCTTCCTGTACTGGCGGCTGCCGATCGTGGCCGGGCCGTTCGTCCGGAACTGCGACGCGCTCTTCATCACGAACGGATCGACCTCGCGCACCCAGGCGTTCGGGTCGTTGGTCGTGATGACGCGCCAGTCGCCGACGCCCGTGCCGACCGTGAACGAGATTCCCGGCGTGTAGCGTCCGTCGTTTGCCCGCTCGGCGAGCATGGCGTCCGCGGCCGCCGCTCCGGCGGCGATCCCGGCGGTCACCGCCGCCGCGCCGTCCGCGGCGGTCGCCGCGGCGAGCGAATCCGCGAGGTGACCGGCGAGCCTCGCGACGATCGCCGGTGACAGCGCCGGCGTGATCGCCATCCCGACGAGCACGTCGTGGGCGGCCGTCGCGACCGCAGCGGCCTTCGATGCCGACGCCGGTGCCGACGGCAGGCCGTCCAGATACGGCTCGTGACCGCCGTCGATCATGTTGACGGCGTCGTACACGGCGCCCTGCACCATCCCCAGGTGCAGCACGGACACCGGCGGCGGCTGGCCGACGCCCGCGGGCGTAGCCGTTGAACCATTGATGAGTGCCTGAGCCGCATAGAGGTTCCAGTCCAGGACGGCGTCGTTGGGTCCGGCCGCATCCGCGGCGGACTGTGCACTCCCGAGCAGAACCGCGATGGCCGTCAGGAGCACGGCGCCCATGACCAGAGCCAGCTTCGGCTTCGAGTCTCGTTGCATGTCCCATCTCCTTTCTCCTACCACTCCGCGTTCGCGCCTTCTCATGCGTTTCACGAGCAACTCTCCTTTCGCGACGAGACCGCCTCGACGACCCGGAACGGCTCGAGCCCGGCAAGCTGCGCGACCAGCGCAGCGTCCCGGCTCGAGCCGGCGTCGAAGACGAAGAAGCAGATCTCGTCCTCGGGAATGTGGATGGCTCCGTCGAAGCGGATCCGCGTTCCGGCGCGGGTCTGCTCTTCGGCGGCCGAGCGTGCTCTCCGCTCGCGCGCGCCGCGCTCCCCTGCGCGGCCGCGGGCGAGATACGTCTCGACGAGATAGCTCGGCACCCGTTCGAGGCTACGACTGACGGCTCCCGTTGGGAAACGTGGGAACCCCTGAACTTTGCTCTGCTTGCACGTGCCGCCTCTCTGCAGCCTCTCGATTTCGTTGCCCGCATGCGGGCACCCGTGTCCAGCAATTCGACCGTAGGGCGCGCGTTGGTGGAATACGACGAACGTCGTATCTTGTGACGATGACCACGATCAGCGAGCGGGACGCCGCTGCGCTCCTCAAGCTCGTGCACGACGGTGCCGACGACGTCGGTCGCGAGCCGTTCCCTTCCCGCGTGCTGCTCGCGCTTTCGCAATTCATCCCCTCCGACGCATGCGTCGGCTACCAAGAGGCCGACGTGACCGGGAGGTTTCGCGTCGTCGAGCAGGTCGAGGTCGTGGGCGAGCCGCCGTCGCCGGCGACCGAGGCCGCATTCGACACTCTCGGGTGGCAGAACCCGCTGCACTGCCGCCTACACGCCGCCAACGACCGTGTGCTCCGGCTCTCGGACTTTCTCCTGCGTCCCCATCGACGCAGCCTCGAGTACGACGCGGTCGTCTGGAGGCCGCACGGAATCGACGACTCTCTCCGGCTGTGGCTGCCAGCCGAGCCAGGTCGCTCGCGATCCATCTACCTCGAGCGCAACGGGAAGAACTACACGAACAGGGAGCTGATCCTCCTCTCATTGCTTCGGCCGCACCTGATCCGAATGCAGGCCAACGCCGAATCCCGCCGCCGCTTCGATCGCCACAAGGGAATGACGCCACGCGAGTCGGAGGTGCTCGGCTGGATCGCACACGGCAAAACGAATCGGGAGATCGCAACGCTCCTGTTCGTCTCGCCGCACACCGTGCGAAAGCACATCGAGAACCTCTTCGAAAAGCTCGAAGTGCGCACTCGCACCGCTGCGGCTCTTTACGCCACGGACGCCATTCCCCCGGGCGTCCTTCCCCTGAACTGAGCTCAGTGCAGCGTGCGCGCAAGCTCCGTGCGGGAGCGGATGCCGAGCTTCGCGTACACGTGCGAGAGGTGCGTCTCGACGGTGCGCTCGCCGAGGAAGAGCGCCGCGGCCACCTCGCGATTCGTCCTGCCCTCGGCGACGAGCGCCGCGACGCGCTGCTCGGCCGGAGTCAGCCCGTCCTCGCGCGTGCGACCGCCGATGCGACCGAGCTCGGCGCGCGCCCTCTCGGCCCACCCGGCCGCGCCGATCTCCTCGAACCCCGCCAGAGCAGCCTCGATCGCCTCGCGCGCCGAGCGCTTCTGCCGCAGCGCGTCTCCTGGCGCTGCCCAACAGCAGGAGCGCCCTCGCGCGTCCGAACCGGTCTCCGACCTCCTCGTGCAACAGCACCGCCTGCTCGAGCAAGCCGATTCCCGCGGGCACGTCACCCTCGTACGTCGCCGCGACCCCGCGGCAACGGACGATCTCCGCGATCGCCCAGCGGTGTCCGAGCTTTCTCGCCTGCGCTTCCCACTCCTCGAGCAGCTCCCGGGCGTCGGCCGCGCGGCCGACCTCGAGCAGCGACTCGACGTGATCTGCGGAGTGGGCGGCAATCGAACGGGAGAAGCCGGATGCCTGTCGGCTCTGGTCGAAGGCCTCGAAGCGCTCGATCGCACGCAGCGGCTCCCCCGCCCAGTGGTCCAGCGAGCCGAGGAGCGCGACATGAAAGCGGCCTGTCGACATGCCTCCACGAGCTTCGGAGGAGGCGCAAGCGCGCTCGGCGAGCTCCCGGGCCAGCTCCTCGTCGCCCTGGAAGGCAGCGACCTGCGCGACCGGCGCAAGCACGCCCGCGTCGTCTTCCAGCTCCGGGCCTCCGTACTGCAGCATGATCTCCCGCGACCGGTCGGCGTACTCGCGCGCAAGCGCCAGGCGGCCTCCGCGCGCCTCGACGAGCGCGAGATACCAGAGGAAGTTCGCAGCGGCCGGCTCGTCCCGCTCGACAACCGCGTGCAACTCCGTGCCGAGGACGTCCCTCGCCTCGTCGATCCGCCCCGACCAGTAGAAGCAATGACCCAGGGCAGTCGCAGCCTCGCCGATCGCGCTCGCGTCCCCCGATCGCCGAGCGAGGTCGGCCGCGCGTTGCGCGAGCGCGAACGACTGCGGCTGACCCCGGTTGTAGAGGACGATTGCGAGCGCCGCGAGGGCCCGGGCCGTGAGCCCGTCGTCGCCGAGTTGCTCGCCGAGCCTGACCGCCTCTCGCGCGTGCTCCTCCGCGACCGCGAGTCCCTCCGTGACGCGCAAGCCGTGCGCCAGCACCTCGTGGATCGGCAGCTCGAGCTCCGGGTCGCCGTCCGACTCGCGCAGGGCCTCGCGAAGGTGCTCGACCGCGGTCGGCATCGTGCCGGCCCTGCTCTCGAGGTCTCCGAGCAGCGCCAGCGCCTCCGCGCGAGGCCGCCCGGGACTCGCCCGCTCGAGCAGCTCACGCGCCAAGACGAAGCCGCGCTCGGCCGAGCCCGCTGCCAGATGGTCTCTCGCGGCTCGCACGACGCGACGACGCCGGTCGTCCTCCCGGTCGGGCGGGGTGGATCTCCCGGCCGCCTCGCCGAGCTCCGCGGCGACAGCGGGCGCACCGCGCACCCTCGCGAGCTCGGCTGCATCCTCCAGCAGCTGCGCGGTCTCGGCGTCCGGTTCCTGCACCGCTGCGGCGATGTGCCGAGCTCGGCTGACAGGATCGTCGACCACGGTGTGCGACGAGGCGGTGCGCGCGGCGGCGCTCGGCCTCCGTGGCCACCGCGATCACACCCGACGCGAGCAGCGGATGGACGAACCGGACCTCCCCGTTCGCGACCTCGAGCACCCGCGCCGCGACGGCCGGAGCGAGCGTCTGCGCGGCGATCCCGGCGGCCTCGACCAGCTCCGGCGAAGGTGCGCCGATGACGGCGACGACGAGCAGCGCCGCCCTCGTCTCCTCGGGCAGAGCGCGGAGCCGGTCGCCGACGAGGTGCTCGAGCGACTCCGGCACGGGCAGCGGCTGCGCGGGGTGCAGGGGAGCGGCTGCCATGTCGAGCGCCCGGGCGAGCTCCAAGGCGTAGAAGGGGTTGCCGCCCGAGACTTCGTGCAGGCGAAGCATCGTCGGGTCGCGGGAACGTCCGGGCGAGCCGGTCGCGGACGAGACCCTCGATCGCGCCCAGGCTGAGCGGGCCGACAGGCAGCCGCTCGATACCGCTGGGGAGGGCACGCTCGAGCTCGGAGATCTGATCGCCGCGACGAGCAAGGAGAACTCTCACCGGCTCTCGGTCGAGCCGCCGCAGAGCGAACGACAACGCGTCGGCCGACGAGGCGTCGAGCCACTGAACGTCGTCGATCGCGATCACGATCGATCCCCGTGCCGCGAGCGCCACGACGACGCTGTGCACGGCTACCGCCAGCGCACGAGGATCGGCGGGCGCGCCGTCGTCGCCGTCGAGCAGGAGCGCCGCCTCGAGCGCCCGCCGCCGCGGAGCCGAGAGCTCCGGCAGCACCTCGGCGCGCGCAGGCCCCGAGCAGGTCGCCGAGCGCAGCGTGCGCAAGTCCCTGCTCGGCCTCCGCGGGTCGGGCGGAGAGCACCCGTAACCCGCGCTCCTCGGCGGCCTCGACCCCGGCCAGCCAGAGCGTCGACTTGCCGATCCCGGCATCGCCCTCGAGCACGAGGCCGGCCGGCCCTGCGCCGTCCCCCGGGCCAGCCCCGTCGAGGAAGGCGTGCAACGCGGCGACCTCGTCGTCCCTGCCGACGATCTCCACTGCCATTTCGCACCCATGCTGACAGGGTGCGAGCGCGATATCGAGTGCGTCAGGCGGCCGTTGGGTGTGGCGCCGCGGCGCGCGCGAAGACGAGCTCGCCGTCCTGCGCGTCGACGCGGATCGTGTCGCCCTCGGCGAACTCGCCCTCGAGCAGGCGCAGCGCGAGCGGGTTCTCGACGAGGCGCTGGAGTGCGCGCTTCAGCGGCCGGGCGCCGTAGGTCGGATCCCAGCCCACCTCCGCGAGCAGCTCCTTCGCCGCGTCGGTCAGCTCGAGCGAGAGCCGACGTTCGGCCAGTCGCGCGCGCAGCCGCTCGAGCTGGAGCTCGGCGATCTCGGCCAGCTGCTCCTTCGCCAGCGGCTCGAACAGGACGATCTCGTCGATCCGGTTCAGGAACTCCGGCCGGAAGTGCTCGCGCATCTGCTCGGGCGAGCGGATGTTCGAGGTCATGATCAGGACGGTGTTGCGGAAGTCGACCGTGCGGCCCTGGCCGTCGGTCAGCCGGCCGTCGTCGAGCACCTGCAGCAGCACGTCGAAGACCTCGTTGTGCGCCTTCTCGATCTCGTCGAGCAGGACGACGGAGTAGGGCCGGCGGCGGACGGCCTCGGTCAGCTGACCGCCTTCGTCGTAGCCGACGTAGCCGGGCGGCGCACCGACCAGACGCGACACCGTGTGCCGCTCCTGGTACTCGGACATGTCGATCCGGATCATGGCCTTCTCGTCGTCGAACATGAACTCGGCGAGAGCGCGTGCGAGCTCGGTCTTGCCGACGCCCGTCGGGCCGAGGAAGACGAACGAGCCGATCGGCCGGTCGGGATCCTGGAGCCCGGAGCGCGCGCGGCGCAGCGCGTTCGACACGGCCTCGACCGCCTCGTCCTGGCCGATCACCCGCCGGTGCAGCCGCTCCTCCATGTGGATCAGCTTCTCGGTCTCGCCCTCGAGCAGGCGTGAGACGGGGATGCCCGTCCAGGCGGCGACGACGGCGGCGATGTCGTCCTCGTCGACCTCCTCCTTGACCATCGGCTCTGCGGGCGCTGTCCGCTCCTCGCGCTCGCGCTCGAGCGCCGGCAGCTCGCCGTAGCGGATCTCGGCGACGCGCTGGAGGTCGCCCTGTCGCTCGGCGCGCTCGGCCTCCATCTTCAGCTCGTCGATGCGGGCGCTGATCTCGCCGCGACGGTCGAGCGTCGCCTTCTCCTCCGCCCAGCGCGCCGCGAGGCTGTCGCGACGCTCCTTCGCGTCGGCGAGCGCGCGCTCGATCGGCTCGCGCAACTCGTCGGACTCCGCCGCCATCGCCGCGAGCTCGATCTCGAGCTGCCGCACGGCACGGTCGGCCTGGTCGAGCTCGAGCGGCGAGCTCTCGATCTCCAGCTTCAGCCGCGACGCGGCCTCGTCGACGAGGTCGATCGCCTTGTCGGGCAGCTGGCGGTCGGAGATGTAGCGGTCGCTGAGCACCGCGGCGGCGACGAGAGCAGCGTCGCGGATCTCGACGCGGTGATGCGACTCGTACTTCTCCTTCAGCCCGCGCAGGATCGCGATCGTGTCGGCCGCGGACGGCTCGCCGACGAAGACCGGCTGGAAGCGCCGCTCGAGCGCGGCGTCCTTCTCGATGTGCTTGCGGTACTCGTCGAGCGTCGTCGCGCCGACGGCGCGCAGCTCGCCGCGCGCCAGCATCGGCTTCAGCAGGTTGGCCGCGTCGACGGCACCCTCGGCCGCACCCGCCCCGACGATCGTGTGCAGCTCGTCGATGAAGAGGACGATCTGGCCCTCGGCGTTCGCGATCTCCGCGAGCACAGCCTTGAGCCGCTCCTCGAACTCGCCGCGGTACTTCGCTCCGGCCAGGAGCGCGCCCACGTCGAGCGCCCACACGCGCTTGCCCTTCAGGCTCTCGGGCACGTCGCCCGCGACGATGCGCTGGGCCAGCCCCTCGGCGATCGCCGTCTTGCCGACGCCGGGCTCGCCGATCAGGACGGGGTTGTTCTTCGTCCGGCGCGAGAGCACCTGGATCACGCGCCGGATCTCCTCGTCGCGCCCGATCACCGGGTCGAGCTTGCCGCTCTCCGCCGCCTCGGTCAGGTCGCGGCCGAACTTGGAGAGCGCCTCGTAGGTGCCCTCGGGATCCTGGCTGGTGACGCGCCGGCCGCCGCGCACCTCCTCGATCCGCGCCAGCAGCCCCTCGCGCGGGACGACGTCGAGCGCGAGCAGCAGGTGCTCGCTCGTGACGTACTCGTCGCCGAGCTTCTGCATCTCGTCGAACGCGCGGTCGAGCACGCGCGTGAACGCGGTCGCCGGCGGCCGGCTGCTGCGCGCCGCCCTGAGCGGTCGGCCTCGCGCGCGAGCTTCGCCTCGGTCTCGGCGCGCAGCGCCGCGGCGTCCGGGACGAGCTTCGGCGGCAGCTCCTGGTCGAGCAGCGCCAGCAGCAGGTGCTCCGGGTAGAGCTCGGGATGGCCGGAGCGGCGCGCCAGCTCCTGCGCGGCGGCGACGGCTTCCTGCGACTTGATCGTGAGCTTCGTGAAGTCCATCAGCGCCTCGGCCTCGGGCTGATTCGGGCGGTAGAGGACGACCTCGCGCCGGTACGAGCGGTGCACCTCGGTGATCTGCGCGCGTAGCTCTCGCTCCAGCCGCTCGGCGCGGGCGCGCGTCTTGCGCAGCTCGTCCTCGAGCCGCAGCACGTGCTCGACGCCGGCGAGGTTGAGCCCGAGCTCGGTCGTGAGCCGCTGGATCACGCGCAGCCGGTCGAGGTCGGCCTCGGAGTAGAGGCGCGTGTTCCCGGCGGTGCGCTGCGGCCGGACGAGCCCCTTCGCCTCGTACATGCGCAGCGTCTGCTGGTGCATGCCGACGAGCTCGGCGGCGACGGAGATCATGTACAGGGCGTCGAAGGCATGGAGCGCGGTCGCTCGTCGATCACCGCTGCACCTTCCGCAACTGCTCGAGCAGCTCGCGCTCCTGCCTTCGAGACCTTCTCGGGCACCGTCAGCTTCAGTCGCGCGAGCAGGTCGCCCGTGCCGCCGCCCTTCAGCCTCGGCGCGCCGCGGCCCTTCACCTTCAGCAGCTTCCCGTGCTGGGAGCCGGCGGGAACCTTGAGCGAGATCGCGCCCTCCGGGGTCGGCACCTCGACGGACGTGCCGAGCACGGCGTCCGCGTAGCCGAGCGGGCACGTCGACGACGAGGTCGTCGCCGCGGCGCTCGTACAACGGCGAGGCCGCAACGCGCGCGACGACGTAGAGGTCGCCGGCCGGGCCGCCGTTCCGGCCGGGCTCGCCGCGGCCCTTCAGCCGGATCTTCGTGCCGTCCTTCGCGCCGGCCGGGATCTTCACCTGGAACGTCTTCTGGACCCGCTCGCGCCCGCTGCCGTGACAGGTGTGACACGGGTTCTCGATCACAGTGCCGTTGCCGCGGCAGCGCGGGCACGGTTGCGAGAGCGAGAAGAGCCCCTGCGAGTCCGAGACGATCCCGCGGCCGCCGCACTGCGGGCAGACGATCGGCGCCGTTCCCGGCTCGGCGCCCGAGCCGCCGCAGATGTGGCACGCCGTCTCGACGTTCGCGCGCACCGCGACCTGCACCCCCGCGAGGGCGTCCTCGAAGGACACGTGCACCTCGGTCTGGAGGTCGGCGCCGCGCTCCGGTTGCGGCGCGCGCGAGCGGCCGAACCCGCCGCCACCGCCACCGCCGAAGAGCCCGCCGAAGAGATCGGAGAGATCGAAGTCGCCGAACTGCGGCCCGCCCCCGCCGGGAGCGCCGCCCATGCGGCCGTTCGTGGAGCCGAACGTGTCGTACTGCTTGCGCTTCTCCGCGTCGGAGAGCACGTCGTAGGCGGTCTGCACCTCCTTGAACTTCGCCTCCGCGGCGTCGTCGCCCGGATTCGCGTCCGGATGGTGCTGCCGCGCGAGCTTGCGGTAGGCCTTCTTGATCTCGTCGGCCGAGGCGTTCTTGGGCACGCCGAGGGTGTCGTACAGGGACGCCATGACTCAGTCGGGATCGCTCTGGGTCGTCTCACCCTGCGCGACGATCACCCTGGCCGGGCGGAGCACGTGCTCGCCGAGCCGGTAGCCCTTCTGCAGCACCTGCAGGACAGAGCCCTCCTCGGCGCCGTCGCCGGGCTGGGCGAGGAGCGCCTCGTGCACGTGCGGGTCGAACGGGCCGTTGGCCTCGATCTCCGTCAGCCCGTGCCGCTCCAGCAGGGCGGACAGGGATTGGTGCACGAGCTGGACGCCCTCCTCGAGCTTGGCCTCCTCGTGCTGGGCTGCGGCCTCGAGCGCGCGCTCGAGGTCGTCGAGCACCGGCAGCAGCTCGTTCAGCAGCCGCTCGTTGGCACGCCTCGTCAGCTGGGCGTGCTCGCGCGCGACGCGCTTGCGGTAGTTGTCGAAGTCGGCGGCCAAGCGAAGGTAGGAGTCGTCCTGGACGGGAGCCGGCTGCTTCCTCGGCAGCCGGCTCGTCCGCGACGTCCTCCTCGACCACGTCCTGGTCCTCGACGTGGTCCTCGGCTGGTCGGTCACGACCGCGTCGCCTTCTCGTCCTCGTCGACGACCTCGTAGTCGGCGTCCTCGATCACCTCGTCCTCGGCGCCGCGGCGCCGTCACCGTCGCTGCGGCTGCCTGGCCCCGCTGCCTGAGACTGGGCCTGAGCACTCGCCTGCGCGTAGACCGCGTCGGCGAGCGTGCGCGACGCCTCGTTCAGCGCCTCGGTCTTCGCGTTGATCTCGGCGACGTCGGTCGACTCGAGCGCCGTGCGCAGCTCCATGATCCGGCCCTCGATCGTCGAGGCGTCGGACTCCTCGAGCTTGTCGCGGTGCTCCTTGAGCGAGCGCTCGGTCTGGTAGGCGAGGTTCTCGGCTGCGTTCCGCGCGTCGGCGAGCTCGCGCAGCGTGCGTGCCTCGTCGGCGTGCGACTCGGCGTCCGTGACCATCCGCTGCACCTCGTCCTCGGAGAGGCCCGAGCCGCCCTCGATCTTGATCTGCTGCTCGTTGCCGGTGCCGTGATCCTTGGCCGAGACGTGGATGATCCCGTTCGCGTCGATGTCGAACGCGACCTCGATCTGCGGCATCCCCCGCGGCGCCGGCGGGATGCCGACGAGCTGGAACTTGCCGAGCGTCTTGTTGTAGGTCGCCATCTCCGACTCGCCCTGGAGCACGTGGATCTCGACCGACGGCTGGTTGTCCTCGGCGGTCGAGAACGTCTCCGACTTGCGCGTCGGGATGGTCGTGTTGCGCTCGATCAGCGGCGTGGAGACGCCGCCCTTCGTCTCGATCCCGAGCGAGAGCGGCGTCACGTCGAGCAGGAGCACGTCCTTGACGTCGCCCTTGAGCACGCCCGCCTGGATGGCCGCGCCGACGGCGACGACCTCGTCCGGGTTGACGCCCTTGTGCGGCTCCTTGCCGAGCAGCTCCTTGACCTGCTCCTGCACTGCCGGCATCCGGGTCATGCCGCCGACGAGGATGACGTGGTCGATCTTCGAGGCGTCGAGGCCGGCGTCCTTCAGGGCTGCCTTCGTCGGGCCGACGACGCGCCCGATCAGGTCGGCCGAGATCTCGCCGAGCTTGGCCCGGGTCAGCTGGAGGTCGAGGTGCTTCGGGCCTTCCTGGGTCGCGGTGACGAAGGGCAGGTTGATCTGCGTCGTCATCGTCGAAGAGAGCTCGATCTTCGCCTTCTCCGCAGCCTCGTAGAGCCGCTGCAGCGCCATCTTGTCGGCGGCGAGGTCGATGCCCTGGTCGCGCTTGAACTCCGCCACCATCCAGTCGACGATCGCCTTGTCGAAGTTGTCGCCGCCGAGGTGGTTGTCGCCGTTCGTCGACTTCACCTCGAAGACGCCCTCGCCGAGCTCGAGCACGGACACGTCGAAGGTGCCGCCGCCGAGGTCGAAGACGAGGATCGTCTGGTCGGCGCCCTCCTTGTCGAGCCCGTAGGCGAGCGCGGCCGCGGTGGGCTCGTTGATGATCCGCAGCACGTTCAGGCCGGCGATCTTGCCGGCGTCCTTCGTCGCCTCGCGCTGGGCGTTGTTGAAGTAGGCCGGGAACGGTGACGACCGCGTCGGTCACGGTCTCGCCGAGATAGGCCTCGGCGTCGGCCTTCAGCTTCTGCAGGATCATCGCGCTGATCTCCTCGGGGGCGTACTGCTTGCCCTCGACGGCGACGCGCGCGTCGCCGTTCTCGCCCTTCGCGACCTCGTAGGGGACGATCGTCATCTCCTCCGAGACCTCGTCCCACTTGCGGCCGACGAAGCGCTTGATCGAGAAGATCGTGTTCTGCGGGTTCGTCACCTGCTGGCGCCGTGCGGGCGCCCCGACGAGCCGCTGGCCGTCCTTCGTGAACGCGACGACGGACGGCGTCGTGCGGCCGCCCTCGGCGTTCGGGATCACGGTCGGCTCGCCGCCCTCGAGCACGGCCATGCAGCTGTTCGTCGTGCCGAGATCGATTCCAATCGTCTTCGCCATCTGCTTTTGCTCCTCTGTTCTCGTATTCGGCTGAGAAAATCTAAGTGTGATCGTAGCAGATCATCACACCCTTGTATTCTCGCCGCCACCGGTGAGATAGTGATCGTCCCGGCGCACGAGGAGGTTTCAGATGAAACGCGCTTGGAAGCCGACACTCGCCGTCTCGGCGGTGGCGGTCGCAGTCCTGCTCTTCGGCTCGCCGACCACAGCGGCTGCCGCACCTACGGGCGAGGTGACGGGCTGGGCGTTGGTCGTCGGCCACGGCAGCTTCGAGGTCACGGGCATCACAGTGTTCGTGACAGCGGCCGTCGGGCGCCGCTTCGACGGTCGAGTCACGGGGTTCTTCCGCACTTTCTCGTCCCACGGCGGGCTCACCGTGCGGGCGACGTGCCTCCGCGTGGAGAGCGGCCGCGCACTCATCGGAGGCACGATCGTGGAGTCGAGTGTCCCGTCGCAAGTCGGCACGCCCGGAGCCCTGGTCGTCGACGACCGCGCCCACTTCGGCGCCCCGCCGCACGACCGCGTCAGCATCGGCATCGGGCCGACAGCCGATCGGTGTCCTTTCTCACCGGCGCAGGTCGCCGGCCCCTTCGACGTGCTGAGCAGCGGCGATTTCATCGTCTATCCGCACTGAGACGCCGAACTGAGGGGGCGGCACCATCCGCCCCCTCAGCGGAAGACGCCGATCAGCGCGCCTCCCGCGACGACGAGCAAGGCGCCGCCGAGCAGGCGCACGCCGACCCGCTCGTGGCGGCGCAGTAGGAGCACCGAGAGGCCGACGCCCCAGAGCGACTCGGTCGCGACGAGCGGCGAGACGACCGTGACGCGGCCGCGGTAGTAGGCCTCGAACAGGCAGATGTACGAGAGCCCGAACAGGAGCCCGGCGGGCACGAACACCGGCAGACGCCGAAGGAGACGCGGCCGCGGCGGGTCGCGAGGACGTAGGCGGCGACGCACGCACCGCCGGCTCCCAGCGTCGCGAGCGCGGCGAGCGCCGGCGAGACGTCGGTGTCGATCGAGAGCCAGCGCACGAGGTTGTCTCGCACGGCGAAGACGACCGCCGACGCGAAGGCGAGCACGAGGCCGATCCGCTTCACGTGCTCGGGACGGCCCCGTTCGCCGACCAGCAGGACGCCGCCGACGACGATCAGGATCGCGCCGAGCACGAGACCGGCCTGCAACGGCTCGCCGAGGAAGATCAGCGCGATCACGACGGAGAAGAGCGGCGCCGTGCCGACTGCGACCGAGGTGCGGGACGGGCCTGCGTCGCGCACGGCGATCGTGAAGAGGAGCTGCGAGAGGCCGGGGCCGAGGATGCCCGCGAGCAGGAACGGCCAGATCCCGCCGAGCTCGATCGGCTGCGCCACGACGAAAGGCACCGTGACGACGACGGCGGGAACGATCGTGAGCAGTGCTCCCAGCTCGGCGTCAGGTGCGCGCCGGAGCGCGAAGCGCAGCGCGACGGTCATCGCGCCGAAGAGAAACGCCGAGACCAGGGCGAGGAGAACGGCGTCCACCCGGCGAGCCTAGTGACCAAGCAAGCACCGGTGACCCCGGCAAGCCTTGTGTTCCTGAAACACAAGCTCTCCCCGATCCCGCACCGCTCCGCGAATCGAAGAGCGCTTGTGTTGTTCCAACACAAGCTGGTTCTCTCACCGCCGTAGACTCGCGCTCGATGCTCGACCCGCGAGTCACGGCCTACGCCCGGCTGCTCGTCGAGCGCTGCATCGATCCCCGGCCGGGCTGGCAGGTGCTCGTCGCGACGACGACGGAGGCGCGGCCGCTCGCCCAGGAGCTGTCGCGCTTGCTCGCCGAGCGAGGCGCGTACGCGCTGACGCGGGTCGCGTTCGGCGCGGCGTTCCCTGTCGACCTGGACTGGATCGCGGCAGCTCCGGACGAGCTGGCCGCGACGCTGCCGCCGCTCGAGGAACGCGTCCTCGAGGAGGTGGACGGGACGATCTTCGTGCTCGCGCCCGAGCGAGCCGCCCGGACGCTCGACGAGAGCGGCACCCGCGCGTTCCGGGCACACGTCTCCGCCTATCGCGACCGCGGCCGCTCGGGGGCGATCCCGTCCGTCCGCTGCGATTTCCCCTGCCCTGCCTACGCGGAGCGAGCCGGCCTGACGCTCGCCGAGTTCGAGGACGTCTTCTACGAGGCCTGTCTGCGCGACTGGGACGAGGAAGGCCGCCGGATGAAGCCCGTGCGCGAGCGGCTCGACGTCGCACGCGAAGTGCGCATCGTCGGCGAGAGCACCGATCTGCGCCTGAGCCTCGAGGGACGCAGCGCGCTCGTCGACGACGGGCATCTGAACGTCCCGGGCGGCGAGGTCTTCACCTCGCCGGTCGAGGACTCGCTCGAGGGCGAGATCTTCTTCGACGTCCCGTCGCACTCGACCGACGGCCTCGTGACCGGGATCCGGCTGCGCTTCGAGCGGGGTGACGTCGTCGAGGCCTCCGCCGACGTCGGTGAGCCTGCGCTCCGCCGCGCGCTCGCGACCGACGACGGCGCGCGCCGCGTCGGCGAGTTCGGAATCGGGTGCAACGCGGGTATCACGCGGCCGATGCGCAACGTGCTCTTCGACGAGAAGATGGCCGGCACGATCCACCTCGCGCTCGGCGCCGGCTTCCCGCAGCTCGGCGGACGCAACGAGAGCGCGCTGCACTGGGATCTGATCAAAGACCTGCGCGGCGGCGGCGAGTTGCAGATCGACGGTGCGGTCGTGCAGCGTGACGGAGAATGGCTGCCGTGACCGAGGATCCCCGACCACGACAGCTCGCGACGCTGCTCGTCGAGCGCAGCCTGGACGTCCAGCCGGGCTGGCAGGTCTCGGTGCGGGCGACGCCGCTCGCGCGCCCGCTCGTCCGCGAGGTCGCCGCGGCGATCGCGCGCCGCGGCGCCTACTTCCTGCCGCGGATCAGCTGGGGGCCCGACCGCTTCCGCGCCGACCTCGACTGGGCGCTCGAGGCACCGCTCGAGCTGCTCGCGGAGCTGCCACCCATCGAGCGGCACGCCGTCGAGACCGAGGACGCGCGCCTGACGATCCGCTCGCCCGAGGACGTCCACGCCGGTGCCGAACTCCCGCCCGAGAGACGCGCGCTCCTGCAGCGGGCGATGGAGCCGGCGAGCCGACGGGCTCGCTCTCTCGACGTACGCTGGGCGGTCGTCCAGTTCCCGACCGAGGCAGCGGCGGCCGAGGCCGGGATGGCCTTGCCCGAGTTCGAGGACTTCGTCTACGGCGCCTGCCTGCTCGACTGGGACGCCGAGGAGGAGCGGATGGGGCGGATCAAGGAGCGCTTCGACGGCGCCGAGCGCGTGCGGATCGTCGGCGCCGACACCGACCTCACGCTGAGCGTGGCCGGCCGGGAGGGAATCGTCTCCTCGGGCCTCCGCAACATGCCCGACGGCGAGGTCTTCTACAGCCCCGTCGAGGACTCGGCGGAGGGCGTGATCTCCTACTCGGAGTTCCCGGCGGTCTACCTCGGCCACGATGTCGAGGACGCCCGGCTCGTGTTCCGCGCGGGCCGCGTCGTCGAGTCGAGCGCCACGACGGGCGCCGAGTTCCTGAGCCAGATCCTCGCCACCGACGACGGCGCCAGCCGCCTCGGCGAGCTGGGCATCGGGTGCAATCCGCACATCACGCGCTTCACCCGCAATCTCCTCTTCGACGAGAAGATCGACGGCACCGTCCACCTCGCCGTCGGCGGGAGCTACACCCACGCCGGCGGCAAGAACGAGAGCGCCGTGCACTGGGACATGGTCAAGGACCTCCGGCCCGGCGGCGAGCTCTACGCCGACGACGAGCTCGTCCAGCAAGACGGACGCTGGCTGATTTAGCAGTCGGTGTCAGACTCGTGCCAGAGACGAGTCTGACACGTCAACGCCGACTGACAGAGGCGCGCGGGCCGACTAGGCGCCGGAGTGTCCTCGCAGCCGCCGGCTCGGCGACGAGGATCCCGGCCATGATCAGCGTCGCTCCCACCCACGCGACCGCGCCGAGCCGGTCGCCCGCGAGCCAGAAGCCGAAGATCGCCGCCCAGACGGGCTCCATCGCGAAGGCGAGCGCCGTCCGGGTCGCGCTCGTCCGCTGTTGAGCCCAGGTCTGGACGAGGAACCCGAGCGCGCTCGCGAAGACGCCCGTCACGAGCAGCGCGCCCCACACCGTCCAGCCGCGTGGAAGCTCGACCTGGCCGAGCGCGACCGCGACGACGGCGAAGCCCGCGAAGGCGGCCAGCATCTCCACGAACGTGAACGCGACCGGGTCGTGACGCGGCGCGTATCGCTCCATCAGCGCGATCTGGAGCGAGTACGCAGCCGAGCCGGCGAGCACGAGCAGATCGCCGGTCCCGTCGCCGCCGCCGACGCCCGAGAGCAGCGCGAGCCCGGCGGTCGAGAGCGCCACGCCCACCCAGACGATCGCGCCGATGCGGATTCGGAAGAGCGCGACGGCAGCGAGCGGAGTGAACACGACGTAGAGACCGGTGATGAAACCGGCGTTCGAGACCGTCGTCCGCTCGAGCCCGGCGGTCTGCAGCGCGTAGCCCAGGGCGAGCAGGAGCCCGAGCCCGGCGCCGGCGATCCAGCCTGCGCGCGGCAGCTGTCGCAGCGGACGCCGCGCCGGCGGCCCCAGAACGAGGGTCGCGATCGCGAAGCGGACGGCGAGGAAGGCGAAGAGCGGATAGAGCGCGACCGCGTCCTTGACCTGCACGAACGTGAGCCCCCACACGGCCGTGACGGCGACGAGCGCGAGCACGACGGGCATCGCGTCGAGGCTACCTCGCTCGTCGTCTTCACGGATAGGCCTCGCCGAGCGGCGTCGTCCCGGCCGCTCTCGCGGCCGCGTCGCCGACCCGCTCCAGCGCGACGAGCTCCTCACGCCCCCCGCCGCCCGAGACGCCGAAGACGAGCACGGGCCCGACGTCGGGTGCGTAGAGCTTGTACTCGAGCACGTCGGGCTCGATCGTGATCGTGTCCTTCGTCAGCAGCACGTCGTCGTAGGAGCCGAACGGAACCTCGGCCTGCTCCTCGACGCTCAGCACCTCGCCGTTGTCCTCGGCCTCGCCCTCGTAGTACTCCTGCCGGTAGCGCATCCCGTCCGCGGGGGTACCCGGCATGGCGATCCCGGGTTGAGCCCCGTCGACCCCCGCCTCGAACGATCCGGCGTTCGTCGTCAGCTCCCCCGCCTCGAACTCGGCGGTGTCCTCACCGAGATACCAGACGTTGCCGTCGTCGTCCTGGGCGTACCAGTCGAAGGTGTCCTCGATCAGGTCGCCGTCCTCGGTGACCGTGTCCCGCACGACGCGCGCCGTGACGCCGTTCGCGATCTGCTTCGTCGTGCTCGTAACCGTGACGACGACCTTCAGCTCCTTGCCGTCCGCCTCCACCTCGCGATAGGTCCAGCGGGTTCCCGGCGCCATCGGCCAGTAGCGGTTGTCGATCTCGACCGTGAACCGCTCCGGATCGAGCTCGACAGGCTCGCTGCCTCGCGGCAGCTCTGTCGTCTTCGTCTCGCCGCCGCCGCAGGCGGCCAGCAGGCACGCCGCGGCCACGCTGCCCGCGACCGCCGCCATCGAGCTCGAACCTGTCATCACATGCCTCCTCCACTCGTTCCCGGGGTCTTATGCAGACGAGATGAGAGGAAGCTGAGCGTGTGAGGATGCGCCGACTCCTTCTCCCCGACCATCGAGGTGCCGCATGCCCACGACCCCCAGCGTCCACGAGCTCCGACTCGTCGTCACCACGCCCGACTACGACGAGGCGCTCGCGTTCTACCGAGACGCTCTCGGGCTGCGCGAGCAGGCGACGTACACCTCGCCGGGCGGCCGGTTGACGATCCTCGAAGCCGGTCGCGCGACGCTCGAGCTCTCCGACCCCACCTACGCGGCCTACATCGACGAGGTCGAGGTCGGGCGGCGGGTCGCCGGCCACATCCGGGTCGCGTTCGAGGTGGACGACAGCGCCGCGAAGACCCGGGAGCTCGCCGCGGCCGGCGCGACGGTCCTCGCGGAGCCGACGCGCACCCCCTGGGACTCGCTCAACGCAAGGCTGGAGGGCCCGGCCGGGCTCCAGCTGACGCTGTTCACCGAGCTCGACTCATAATCGCGTGATGCGCGTCTGCCTGATGATCGAGGGCCAGGAGGGCGTCTCCTGGGAGGACTGGGTCGCGCTCGGCCGGGCCTGCGAGGAGAGCGGGCTCGAAGGGCTCTTCCGGTCGGACCACTACGCCGGCCTGATGGGCGACGAGATGCGCGACTCGCTCGACGCGTGGACGCAGATCGCGGCGCTCGGCGCGCTGACCGAGCGGATCCGCCTCGGAACGCTGGTCTCGCCCGTGACGTTCCGCCACCCGTCCCTGCTCGCGAAGGCCGTCGCCACGGCCGACCACGTCTCGGGCGGGCGCGTCGAGCTGGGGATCGGCGCGGGCTGGAACGTCCGCGAGCACGAGGCGTACGGCTTCCCGTTCCCGGACCTGCCCGAGCGACTCGAGCGCCTGGAGGAGCAGCTCGAGCTCGTCGTGCGCCAGTGGACCGAGGAGAGCGTCGACTTCTCGGGGCGCCACTACCGGGCCGAGGCGCTGCAAGCACTGCCGAAGCCGGTGCAGCGCCCGCGACCGCCGGTGATCGTCGGCGGGGCCGGGAAGCCTCGGACGGCCCGGCTCGCGGCGCGCTTCGCCGACGAGTACAACACGCCGTTCCCGACGCTCGAGCAGGTTCGCGAGCGCCGCGCAGCCGTCGAGCGCGCCTGCGTCGAAGCAGGCCGCGATCCGCTCGTCTTCTCGGTGATGACCGGCTGCGTGGTCGGATCCGACCGGGCCGAGCTGCTCCACCGCGTCCGGCGCACGATGGCCCGGATGGGCCTCGACGGCGACCCGGAGGAATTCGTCCGCGAGCGCGGCGACGTGATGGTGCTCGGGACGGTCGAGGAGGTGGTCGAGCGCCTGCGCGGGCTGGAGGAAGCCGGCGTCGACCGGATCTTCCTCCAGCACCTCGCGCACGACGACGTCGAGCTGGTGCGACTGCTCGGCGCCGAGGTGGCGCCGGCGGTCGCATAGCGTCGACTAGATGCGCTTGTCGACCGCGTCCTTGACGTCGTCGGCGGCGTCCTTGACGCTGTCCTTGGCCTTGCCCCAGCTGTCCTGGGCCTCGCCCTCGGCCTCGCGATCCTCGTCACCCGTGAGCTTGCCCTCGGCCTGCTTGAGATTTCCCTCGACGCGATCCTCGTCCATCTCGAACCCCTTTCGTCGGTTGTCCATGATGTGCCCACTGCGGAGTACCCTGAATCCCGTGCAGAGCGTGCTGGACACCCTCGAACGGCCGTTACGCGACCTCCGCATCTCGGTCACCGACCGGTGCAACTTCCGCTGCGTCTACTGCATGCCGAAGGAGGTCTTCGGTCACGACTACCGCTTCCTCGACCGCAAGGAGCTGCTGTCGTTCGAGGAGATCGAGCGCGTCGTCCGCGTCTTCAAGCAGCACGGCGTCGAGAAGATCCGGATCACGGGCGGCGAGCCGCTGCTGCGCCGCGAGCTCGAGCGGCTGATCGCGATGCTCGCGTCGGTCGACGGGCTCGAGCTGACGCTGACCACGAACGCCTCGCTGCTCGCGAAGAAGGCACAGACGCTCGCCGACGCAGGCCTGCATCGCGTCACCGTCAGCCTCGACTCGCTGGACGACGAGACCTTCAGGGCGATGAACGACGTCGATTTCTCGGTCGAGCGGGTACTCGAGGGGATCGAGGCGGCCGCCGCCGCAGGTCTGCCCGTGAAGGTGAACGCGGTGATCAAGCGCGGCCTGAACGAGGCCGCGGTGCTCGAGCTGGCGCGCCACTTCAAAGGCACACCGCACGTGCTTCGCTTCATCGAGTACATGGACGTCGGCGCGACGAACGGCTGGCGCCTCGACGACGTCGTGCCGGCGGCCGAGATCGCCCGCACGATCGACGAGGTCTTCCCGATCGAGCCGCTCGACCGCTCGTACAGGGGCGAGGTCGCCCAGCGCTGGCGCTACCGCGACGGCTCGGGCGAGCTCGGCCTGATCACCTCGGTGACCCAGCCCTTCTGCGGCGACTGCACGCGCGCCCGCATCTCGGCCGAAGGGAAGCTCTACACCTGCCTGTTCGGCATCCGCGGCCACGACCTGCGGGCGCTGGTGCGCTCGGGGGCGACCGACGAGGAGCTCGGCTCGGCCGTCGCCGCGATTTGGTCGAAGCGCACCGACCGCTACTCGGAGCGACGCTCAGAGAGCACCGCCGACCTGCCCAAGGTCGAGATGAGCTACATCGGCGGCTGAAGACCGCCGGCGCCGGGAGATAGAATCGGCGGCCTGATGTCGGCGTACACCGAAGCTGCCACGCGCCGCCTGCCGCGCGGCTGGGCACACCTCGGCCTCCAGTTCGCGATCTGGCTCGGCTTCTACGCGGTCTACCAGGTGGCCCGCGGGGCGGCCGACCAGTCGGTCGAGCGGGCGTTCGCGAACGGCGAGTGGATCATCGACTTCCAGCGCAGCCTCGGCTCGATGATGGAGCTGAGCTTCCAGAATGTGGTCGAGTCGTCGTCGCTCCTGATCCAGGCGACGTCGTACACATACTGGCTCTCGCAGTTCGCGGTCGTCGGGATCGCCCTGCTCTGGACGTACTTCCGAGCGCACGAGCGCTTCTTCCGCTTCCGCAACACCCTGATCGTCGCGAACCTGATCGGGCTCGTCGGCTACGTGACGTTGCCGACGGCGCCGCCGAGGATGTTCCCGCAGGCGGGCTTCAACGACACGCTCGCGCAGCATGCGAGCGTCACGCACGACACGAGCATCGTCAACTTCGCCGCGAATCCGTACGCGGCGATGCCGAGCCTCCATTCGGCCGACGCGCTGATCGTCGGAGTCATGATGGCGACGGTCGTCCGGCACCGGTGGGCGAAGGCGCTCTGGCTCGCGTGGCCGGTGTGGGTCTGGTTCAGCGTGATGGCGACGGGCAACCACTTCTGGCTCGACATCGCCGCAGGCGTCCTGGTCGCCGCGGTCGCGGCCGCCGTGATCTACCGCCGCCGCCTGCTGCGCGCATGAGCGTCAAGTCCGCGTACACGACGGGCGCGCGGGGGCTCGCGTCGCGGTCGATGTCGGGTCTCGCCCGCACGCGCCTGACGCCGAACATGCTCACGGCCGCGGGCGTCTCGCTCTGCGTTCTCGGCGGTGTGCTCGTCTACTTCGAGTACCGGAACGAGATCCTCTTCTTCTGGCTCGGCGCAGCCGTCTTCGTGATCGGCTCCGTGCTGGACATCCTCGACGGCGCCCTGGCACGCGCCGGCGGCAAGCAGACACCGTTCGGTGCGTTCATCGACTCGACCACCGACCGGGCCTCGGAGGCGTTCATGCTCGGCGCGATCGCGCTCGCCTTCACGCGCGGCTCCGAGGAGGTCGGCGTCGCTCTCACAGTGGCCGCGATCGCCGGCTCGTTCCTCGTCAGCTACACCCGTGCCCGCGCCGAGGCCCTCGGTCTGCGCGGCGATGTCGGCATCGGCTCGCGCGCCGAGCGCGTCGTCGTGATCACCGCCGGCCTCGTGCTCGCACCCTGGGGCGGCCTCCCGTGGGCGATCGGGGTGCTGGCGGCGACGGCGTGGTTCACGGTCGTGCAGCGCGTGCTGCACGTCCGTCGCGAGCTGCGCGTCCGCGAAGGATGAGCTAGAGTGCTAGCAGTTTGTCTGCTAGCACTTCATCAAGAGAGCGCACGAGTGTCCTCGTCCGCATGCCTCCCGCGCTCAAGCGGGCGGTCGTGCGCGAGGTCGCTCGCCGCGCGTCGAACCTGAACGACGTCGTCGTGGCGCTCCTGGCGGAGCGCTTCGGCGTCCCCTTCACACCGAGCGGCCGGCGCCGCAAGGTGATCCCCGGCGCGGCGGGCACCGTCGTGCTGCGCATGCCGCCGGAGCTCCGGCGCGAGCTGAAGACGACCGCTCGCCGACGCTCCCTGAACGTGAACGACCTCGTGCTCCTCACGCTCTCCGAGGCGCTCGAGGTTCCCTTTGCCTCCAACTCCCGAAAGGACTCCCCCATGGCTTCCACCAACGGCTCGACGAACGGCCGCGCGCGCAGCAAGGACAAGGTTCGCGTCGCGATCGTCGGCGTCGGCAACTGCGCCAACTCCCTGCTCCAGGGCGTCGAGTACTACAAGGACGCGGACGAGGAGACCTTCGTCCCCGGGCTCATGCACGTGAACCTCGGCGGGTACCACATCCGCGACATCGAGTTCACCGCCGCCTTCGACGTCACCGCCGACAAGGTCGGCAAGGACCTCGCCGACGCGATGTGGGCGCACCCGAACGACACGATCAAGTTCGCCGACGTGACGAAGACCGGCGTCACCGTCAACCGCGGCATGACCCACGACGGAATCGGCCAGTACCTCGCCGAGGTCACGACCAAGGCGCCCGGCGAGACCGACGACATCGTCGGGATCCTGCGCGAGACGCAGACCGACGTCGTCGTCAGCTACCTCCCCGTCGGCTCCGAGATGGCGGCGAAGTGGTACGCCGAGCAGTGCCTCGAGGCCGGCGTCGCGCTCGTCAACTGCATGCCCGTCTTCATCGCCCGGGAGAACTACTGGCAGAAGCGCTTCGAGGAGAAGGGCCTGCCGATCATCGGCGACGACATCAAGTCGCAGGTCGGCGCCACGATCACGCACCGCGTGCTCACGAGCCTCTTCCGCGAGCGCGGCGTCAAGCTCGACAAGACGATGCAGCTGAACGTCGGCGGCAACTCCGACTTCCTGAACATGCTCGAGCGCACGCGCCTCGAGTCGAAGAAGATCTCGAAGACGAACGCCGTCACGTCGATGCTCGACTACGAGATGGGCGACGGCAACGTGCACGTCGGCCCGTCCGACTACGTGCCGTGGCTGACCGACCGGAAGTGGGCGTACATCCGCATGGAGGGCACCTCCTTCGGCGACGTGCCGCTGAACGTCGAGCTGAAGCTCGAGGTCTGGGACTCGCCCAACTCGGCCGGGATCGTGATCGACGCGGTTCGAATGGCGAAGCTGGCGCTGAACAACGGCATCGCCGGCGCGCTCGAGGGCCCGTCGAGCTACCTGATGAAGTCGCCGCCCGTGCAGATCGTCGACGACGAGGCGTACGAGGCGACGGAGAAGTTCATCGCGCAGAACGCGTTGAAGAAGACGAAGGTCGCCGCCAAGGCCTGATGTCGCTCAAGCGACTCTTCTGGATCGGCGCGGCGGGCCTGCTCGGGCTCGCCGCGCTGATCTCGATCGTCGCGCTCCTGCGCGGCGAGCTCACCCCCACCGACGGCGACATCCTCTTCACGCTCGCGGCCGCATTCCTCGCCGGCTCCGCGGCTCTGGCCGGGCTGGCGCTCGTCGAGCGGCGTGATCTCGTCCCGCTCGGATGGCTTGTGGTCGGTACCGCCTTGGCCGGGTTCGCGATCTTGACCTGGCAGATCTGGACCGATTTCACCTCCGAGAACTGGTCGCTCGACACGGTCACCGTGCTCGTCGCGGCTCTCATGGTCGCGTCGGCACGGCTGCTGTCCCGAGGCCACGACTGGCTCTACTGGCTGAGCGCGGGCCTGACCGCCGTGACCGCAGCCGTCTACGTCTGGGCGATCCACAACGATCCCGACGGCAGCAACTGGGAGAAAGCGCTCGGCACGCTGGGGATCCTGACGGTGCTCGCCTGGTTCCTCGTCCCCGTGGTCGGCCGCGCCTCCCGGTCCGATCCCGCCGAGCGGATCGTCGGCCGAGGCCCTGGTCGCGTCGAGGTCGAGCTCGCCGAGGGCGAGATGCTCGTCGTCCGCCGCTAGCCACCTAGGATCTCCGCATCGACCTCGCGCCCGCCTCCCAGCTCTCGACCGCCGAGCGCGCCGCGCTCTTCACGGCTGCCTACGAGGGCTACCTGCTGCCCTTCGCGGTCGACGAGCCGACGCTCGTCTTCATGGAGCACGCCTTCGACGTCGATCCCGAAGCGTCGTTCGTCGCGCGCGTCGACGACGAGCTCGTCGGCCTCGCCAATCTCGGGCTGCGCGGCGTCGACGCCTGGGTCGGCGGCGTCGGCGTCGTGCCGGCGCACCGCGGGACGGGTCTCGGCGAGGCGCTGATGCAAGCGCTGATCGGTGAATCCCCCGGCCGCGGCGTCGAGCGGCTCTGGCTCGAGGTGATCGTCGAGAACACGGCGGCGCTTCGCCTCTACGAGAAGCTCGGCTTCGCCCATGTGCGCGACGTCGAGGTGTGGACGCTGCCCGGACATCCGGACGACGCGCCCCTCGGCGCGGCTGCCGGTGCGCACGACTGGATCCGCGAGCGGCGCCGCGAGCGCGAGCCCTGGCAGCGAGCGGACGAAACGGTCGTCAAGCTCGGCGAGCTCGACCCCGCTCCGCACGGCGTCCTCGTCGAGGGGGCCGCCGCTCTCGTCCGCGTCAACGTCGGTCGCGTCGCGATCCTCCAGCTCGCCGCCGAGAACGACGAAGCGCTGCGGGCTCTACTTGCGGCGGTGCAAGGGCTCGGCGAGAGCGCCGTCCTGCTCAACCTGCCGGTGGGCGATCCGGCGGGGTCGGCTCTGCGCGAGCTCGGCGGCAGCGTCAACGTCCGCCAGCACGAGATGGTGCTGGAGCTCGGGGCCGCGTGATCCTCCAGCTCGTCTTCGCCGGAGCCTGCATCGCGCTCGGCGCCACGCTCGTCGTGCTGCGGGAGCGCCTCGGAGCCCAGGCGCGTGCCCAGGGGCACGGGTTGATGCCGAGCATGTACCTGCTGGTCGGCGTCATCCTCGTCGCCTCCGGCGCGTACGCCGCGGCCGACGCGCTCGCCTAGACCTGCTCGCCTAAACTCGAAGACGTGAGTCTCCGCATCTGTCTCGTCACGCCGTTCGCGTGGTCGCAGCCGCACGACGTGAACGAGCACGTGGCCGGGATCGCGGGCGAGCTGCGGCAACTGGGCCACACCGTCACGGTGCTCGCTCCCTCCAGCCGCGCCACCGACCTGCTCGCGGGCCGGCGCGCTCTCAACCGCGGCGAGCAGGCCGACGTGATCGCCGTCGGGCCGGCCGTGCCGGTGTCTCGCCGCTCCAGCCTGGGCGTCCCGATGGGGGTGCGCGCCAACCTCTGGCTCGCCCTGAGCCAGGGATCCTTCGACATCGTGCACGGCTTCGAGCCGGGCCTGCCGAGCATCTCCTACCTCGCGTTGCGCGATTCCGAGACGCTCGGGGTCGCGACCTTCGTCTCCCGCGAGCGGCTCTCCTACCCGCCGCGGCGGGCGCTGCGGAAGAAGCTGCTCGGCCGACTCGACGCACTGCTCGCGACCTCCGCCCAGACGGCCGAGGCAGCGGCGGAACGCTTCCCGGGCGACTACCGCATCGTCTCGCCGGGGGTCGACCTCGAGCTGTTCCGGCCCGGGTCGAAGCGGAAGCTGATCGCCGTCGAGCTGCATTCGGCCTCGCTGCCGGTGGCGCGCGCGGCGCTCCGCTCGCTGCGCGAGCTGCCGGACTGGGAGATCGTCCTCCTGCGGACGAAGCCGCTCTCGACACGCCCCGGGATCCCGCTCGGCGTCCGCGACCGCGTCCGCGTCCGCTCCGGACGCACGGCTGCAGCGCGCGCCGCGGTGCTGGCGGAGGCGGAGATCTTCGCGCCGGCGCCGGCCGGCTCACCACGTCTCCTGCTCGAGGCGAACGCAGCCGGAGCAGCCGTCGCGGCGGCTCCGGCCGCAGCGGAGCAGCCGGAGCTGGCCTCAGCCGCGATCGCTCGCTTCGCCGAGGATCCCGACCTGCGCGAGCGCAAGCGCGCCGCGGCCCGCGAGGACGCCCAGCTGCACGGCTTCGCGGACGTCGCGCGCGAGCTCGACGAGCTCTACCGAGGCCTCGCCGTCCGAAAACGCAAGCCCGGGCGGCGCGACGAGGGGCCGCTCGCCGATCGGCCCTGGATCATCGCCGACCTGCACATGCACACGAGCTGGTCGCACGACTGCTCGATCGAGGTCGACGAGCTGCTCGACTACGCCGAGGCGGAAGGGCTCGGCGCGATCGCGATCACCGACCACAACGTCTTCGGCGGCGCGCTCGAGGCTGTCGAGCAAGCGCGCGGCCGCGACCTCCTCGTCATCCCCGGCGAGGAGATCAAGACCGACGGGCAGGGCGAGGTGATCGGGCTGTTCCTCCGGGAGGAGATCCCGCGCGGCCTGTCCTTCGCCGACACGATCGCCGCGATCCGCGAGCAGGGCGGGCTCGTCTATCTCCCCCATCCCTTCGACCGGATGCACGCGATTCCCGACCCGGTGACGCTTCACCGCCACCTGGCCGAGATCGACGTCTTCGAGGTCTACAACGCGCGCCTGCTCTTCGAGACCTACAACGACGAGGCCCAGCGCTTCGGCCGCAAGTACAACCTGGTGGCGGGCGCCGGCTCGGATGCGCACGTGCTCCAGGGAGTCGGCACGGGAGCCGTGCGGATGCGTCGCTTCGAGGGCCCCGAGGAGTTCCTGCTCGCGCTGCGCGGGGCCGAGGTCCTGCGCCGGCCCAAGTCGCTGGCCTACCTGCAGAGCCTCAAGTGGGTCGCCCAGGTCAAGGAACGCGTGCGCTGAGACCGAACTGAGGAGACGTTCCCGTGTCTGCCGCCGTGCCCACCGACGAGATCTACGAGCGCTACCTCCAGAAGGCGATCTCCGAGATCAACGAGCTCGGCGACGAGATCGGCCGGGCCGGGGACGAGGCGAACGTGCCCGTGCTGGGCTCGGGCCACCCGCTGGCCGACGTCTTCCTGCTCAAGTACGAGCCGCAGCCCTCGGAGGTGCAGGAGGGGGTCGCGTTCTACGGCCGCGCCGGACAGGCGCTCCTGAAGTCGCTCCAGCGACTGAGGGTCGACCCGATGGCGGTGTACGGGACGAACTGCCTCAAGCTCGCCCGCCAGGATCCTGCCGAGGCTCGGCCGTGGCTCACCCGCGAGCTGCACATCGTCGGGCCGAAGCTGCTCGTCGCCATGGGCGTGCAGGCGGTGGAGTTCCTGAACGCGCTCGAGTTCCCGCTCTCCGACCCGGTCGACCCGGAGCGGGAGGGTCTGCAGCGCTTCACCGGAACGATCGAGGCGCTCGTCGTGCCCGACATCGACGCGGCGCTCGACGAGGCTCCGGCCAAGACGGCCTTCTGGAACGCGTTCAAGGCGCTCGGGCCGTGGTGGCAGGAACTGCCGCCGTACTAGCTTGAGCCGGACGCGCACTGCCGCGCTCGCCGCGGTGACGCTCGGCCTTGCCGCCTACGGCGCCTTCGCCGGGCTTCTGTGGGAGGCGGGCCTTGGCTGGGACGTCGCGTTCCTCGTCTTCGTCGTCATCCCGGCGACCCTGCTCGTGATCTGGCTCCTGCTCCCGTTCCTGGGCGCGCCTGGGCTGTTTCCCGTCGGCGTCGCGCTCGCGGTGCTTGCAGTCGGATTCAAGGCAGCGGAGCTCGACGTGCTCTTCAACCTCGCGAAGCTCTACGCGCTCGTCGCTCTCGGCTTCTGGTTCCTCGGCTTCTTCGAGACGGTCGCCTGGGCGGTTCTCGTCGCCGCGGTGATCCCGGCCGTGGACGCGCTCTCCGTGTGGCGCGGGCCGACCGACTACGTCGTCTCCGAGCAGCCCGGCGTCTTCGAGGACGTCTCGATCGCCTTCCGCATCCCCGGCGAGGAGGGAACCGCCAACCTCGGGCCGCCCGACATCCTCTTCTTCGCGCTCTTCCTCGGCGCGGCCGAGCGGTTCGGGATGCGGGTCGCCGCGACCTGGGTGGCGATGACGGCGCTGCTCGGCGTGACCCTGCTGCTCGCCGCGACGACCGACGTCGCCGGCCTGCCCGCCCTACCCGCGATCTGCATCGGCTTCCTCGCCGCGAACGCCGACCTGATCTGGCGCGCGCTCCGGCGCCGTGGGCGCGCGCCGGTGCGCATCTACGGCCGCACGGATGCGGCGATGTTCGACCTCGACGCCGACGTGCTGGAGCGCACCCCCGAGCGGGTCGTCCTGCTCACACGCGAGCGCCCTCCGCGCAACGCAGCCGTCCAGATCGGTTCCTCCGGCCGGGGCGAGCTGGAGCTCGACAAGGCCGAGCCTGTACCGGTCGAGGTGCACGAGCTCGCCTACGGTCTCGTCGTCGTTCCCTACGACGAGACCCCGGTGCTGCGCGACGCGGTGCATCCCGAGCAGCTGGCAGCCGACGACGCGACCGTCGAGCGCCTGAAGCGCGAACGCCGGTAGCGCTCCGTCGACCGCGGCTGCGCGACCCCGGCGCTCCCGCTCCGGACGAGTGCGCTGATCGTCCTCGACGCGAGCGTCTGAGCGACATCGGTCCGCGCTCCACAGCGCGCGCTCTCGACCCCCGCAGACGTCTCCGCGCGCTCGACGCGGACACGTCGCCGGCAGCCGCTGGGCACGCTTCGCACGCGTGCGTGTCCTCGGCGCCGAGTAACAGACTGTTACTTGGCGGTCGCTCGAGCAACGCCACCGTCTCGACGTGCGGCGTGTGCGGGAACATGTCGACCGGCCGCGCGCGCACGAGCTCGTAGCCGTACTCCCCGCGCAGCACCTTGACGTCGGAGGCGAGCGTCGTCGGGTTGCAGGAGACGTAGACGATGCGCTGCGCGCCGAGCGCGCCCGTCCGCTTCAGCGCCTTGCCGGCGAGCCCCGCGCGCGGCGGGTCGACGACGACGACGTCCGGCTTCCCGGCGCGCTCCACGAGCTCCTCGATCGACTGCCCGACGTTGCCGGCGAAGAACGCGGCGTTCGTGATCCCGTTCAGGTCGGCGTTCTCGAGCGCGCACGCGACCGCCTCCTCCGAGATCTCGACACCCCAGACGGTCAGCGCGTTCGCGGCGAGCGCCAGGCCGATCGTGCCGGTGCCGCAGTAGAGGTCGTACACGGTCTCGCCCCCGGTCAGGGCGGCGTACTCGATCGCGAGCGCGTAGAGACGCTCGGCCATCTCCGTGTTCGTCTGCAGGAACGCGTTCGGCCGCACCCGGTAGCGCAGGCCGAGGATCTCCTCCTCGATCGCGTCCTCGCCCCAGAGCAGCGTCGTCGGCAGATTCGTCACCTCGGCCTGGCTGTCGTTGATCGACCAGTGGATCGAGCGCACCTCGGGGAAGCGTCGCAGCAGCTCGACGAAGTAGTCGCGCTCGAACTTCTCGCCCGGCCCGGTCACGAGCACGACGAGCACCTGGCCGGTGTTGCGGCCTTCGCGCACGACGAGATGGCGGAGGTAGCCGGTGTGCTCGGCCTGGTCGTAGGCGACGAGGTTCTCCTCGCGCGCCCAGTCGCGCACGGCGTTCCGGATCGAGTTGCCGAGGTCGGTCGTGAGCCAGCACTTCTCGATCTCCAGCACCTCGTCCCAGCGGCCGGCCTTGTGGAAGCCGAGTGTCGGCCCGGACGGCGTCTGGGTGAACGAGTACTCCATCTTGTTGCGGTAGAAGAAGGCCGAGTCCGCCGGCACGATCGGCTCGAGCGGCGGGTCGGCGATCCCGCCGATGCGGACGAGCGCGTCGCGCACCTGGGCGTCCTTCGAGGCGACCTGCACCGCGTAGTCGAGATCCTGGAAGCGGCAGCCGCCGCAGGCCGGGTAGTGGGCGCACGGCGCCTCGACGCGCTGCGGCGACGGCTCCAGCACCTCGGTCGCGAGCGCCTCCGCGAAGCCTCGCTTCACCTTCGTCACCCGCGCGCGGACACGGTCTCCCGGCAACCCGCGGCGCACGAAGACGACGAAGCCGTTCAGGCGCGCGACGCCGTTGCCGCCGTAGGCGAGCGAGTCGACCTGGAGCTCGATCTCCTCGTCCTTGCGAACCGGCGCAGCCACCCCGGCAGGGTACGTGTCACGTGATGTCGCGGCGGCGGGTGCGCCAGATCCCCGCGGCGCCGATCGCCGCGATCCACGCACAGGCCACCGCGACCGCAGGGCCGTAGGAGAGGAGATCCTCGCCACCCGTGCCGTCGGCGCCGTCCAGGGACTGGAACGGCAGGTAGGAGACGGCGCCGTCGACGTCGAGCAGCGCGAAGAGGCCCCAGAGCAGCGTCTCGCCGACGAAGATCCAGATCAGCGTGCCCACGAGCGCGGCGACCTGGCTCTGGACGAGCGCGCCCACGGCGACTCCCATCAGGCCCCAGAGCACCGCGCCGAGGAGCGTCTGCGCCGAGCGCTCCCAGATCTCGCCGGAACCGAGCTGGATGTCGGCACCGACGACCGAGAGCCAGATCAGCGCGACGGCAGCGATCACCGCGAGCGCCAGCAGGTCGAACAGCAGTGCGACGAGCGTGACGGCGACGGCCTTGACCCCCAGCACGCGTTCACGCGACGGGGTGGCGAGGAGCGTCGGCGTGATCGTGCCGTGCCGGAACTCCGTCGTCACGACGGTGATCCCGAGGATGATCGCCAACAGCGCCGCAAACCCGGCGGCCTCGACGAGCCCGACCTGGAAGTCGACCTGGCTGCGCCGGAAGTCGTCCGACGTGCCGACGTCCGCAGCGACGGCGACGCCGGCGAGCAGGACGATCACGACGAGATACGCGTACCAGCCTCGGGTCGTGCGCACCTTCAGGAGCTCGGAACGGAGGAGCGCAATCACTGCGTCGTCTCCCCGCCGGTCAGCTCGAGGAAGACCTCCTCGAGCGTCGCGCTCTCGACGGTGAGCTCGTGCAGGACGACGCTGTTGGCGGCGGCGACCTCGCCGATCCGCTCGGGCGGGAGGTCGACCGCGAGCGTCGAGGCGTCGACCTCGGTGACGGCTGCTCCCTGCGCCGCGAGCAGCTCGCGCAGCCGCGGCGCCTCCGGACTGCGCACGCGGGTCGCCCCCTGCGCACCCGCGAGCACCTCCGCGATCGACGCCTGCTGGATCAGCTTGCCGCGATGGATGATCACGACGCGGTCGGCCGTCTGGGCGACCTCGGAGAGGACGTGGCTCGAGACGAGGATCGTCCGGCCCTCGGCGGCGAGCGAGCGGAGCAGGTCGCGCAGCCAACGGATCCCGGCCGGGTCGAGGCCGTTCGCCGGCTCGTCCAGCACGAGCACCTCGGGGTCGCCGAGGAGCGCGGTCGCGAGCCCGAGCCGCTGGCGCATCCCGAGCGAGTAGCCCTTCACGCGGCGCTTCGCCGCCGCGCTGAGCTCGACGAGCGCGAGCACCTCCTGCACGCGCGACGCGGGCAACCCGGCCGCCGCGGCCTGCACGCGCAGGTGGTTGCGGCCGGACCGGCCGGGATGAACCTCGCTCGCCTCGAGCACGGCGCCGACCCGGTGGAGCGGCCGGTCGAGCTGGCGGTAGGGGACGCCGAGGACGGTGGCCGCGCCTGCGTCCGGGTGCACGAGGCCGAGCACCGCGCGGAGCGTCGTCGACTTGCCGGCGCCGTTCGGACCGAGGAAGCCGGTGATCGTGCCCGGCTCGACGCGAAAGCTGAGGCCCGAGACGGCCTGCGTCTTGCCGAACCGCTTGCTGAGCCCCTCGACCTCGATCAAGCCAGGCTCTCGATCAACGCAGCGCCGTGACGTAGACGGTGCGCTCCCGGGGGCCGTCGAACTCGCAGAGGAAGATGCCCTGCCAGGTGCCGAGCGCGAGCGCGCCGTCGCGCACCGGCACGAGCACGTCCGAGCCCATGAAGGCGGCGCGGATGTGCGTGGGCGCGTTCTCCTCGCCCTCCTCGATGTGCTGCCAGGGCCAGTCCTCGGAGACGATCCGCTCGAGCGCCGTCTCGAAGTCGCGCGCGACGGCCGGGTCGGCGTGCTCGTTGATCGCGACGCCCGCGGTCGTGTGCGGGACGTAGACGAGGGCAGCGGCGGCGCCGTCGAGCTCGCCGAGCGTCTCGCGCACGCGAGCCGTGATGTCGAGCAGCTGGCTGCGCCGCTCGGTCTGGACGGAGAACTCGCGCACGGCGCGTATCCTAGGGCGCGTGAGCGACACCCCGTTTCAGGAGCAGACGCCCAGCGACCGCGAGCTCGACGGCTATCGCGCCGGCGCCGACCGCTTCATCGCGGAGCTCGACGACGAGTACTACCGCCACTACGCCGGGCTGAAGCCCGACTTCGACCTGCGCCCGATCTACGAGCGGCACGCGAACCTGACGGACGTCGAGACGGTGAAGCGACTGGGCACGGCGGTGCGCGGGCGCGAGAACCTGGAGCTCTACCGCTTCGGCTGCGAGGGGTATCTCGGCGAGCTGACGCGCGAGCACTCGGAGCGGATCGCCGAGCTGGAGACGACGCTCGAGACGCCGCACGACGGCGAGACGGTCGGCTACCGGATGCTGCCGCCCACGATCGCGAACACGGCCGACCGCGACACGCGCGAGCGGCTCGAGGCGGCGCGGAACACGCTCACCGACGAGCGTCTCAACCCGCTCTACCTCGAGGCCGTCGAGGTCGCGGGACGCGGCGTGCGGGCGCTGGGAGCGACCGACTACTTCGAGCTCTACCGCGACCGCTTCGGCTTCGACCTCGAGGGCCTGGCGGCGCAGTGCCGCTCGTTCCTCGACTCGACCGAGCGGCTCTACGAGGAGTCGATGGACCGCGCGCTGCGCGAGCACGTCGGGATCGGCCTCGGCGAGGCGCAGCGCTGGGACGTACGCCGTTTCTTCCGCGGCTCGAACTGGGACGCCGCGTTCCCGGGCGACCGGATGCTGCCGGCGCTGCGCGCGACCCTCGCCGACCTCGGCATCGACCTCGACGCGCAGAAGGAACGTCCACCTCGACGTCGAGGAGCGCCCGACGAAGTCACCGCGCGCGTTCTGCGCGCCGATCGAGATCCCCGACAAGGTGATGCTCGTGATCCAGCCGATGGGCGGGCCGGACGACTGGCGCGCGCTCTTCCACGAGGCCGGGCACACCGAGCACTTCGCCTTCACCTCGCCCGACCTGACGCTGGAGGAGAAGCGCCTGGGCGACAACGCCGTCACGGAGGGCTGGGCGATGCTCTTCGAGCACCTCACGGGCGACCGTGCCTGGCTGACCCGCATGCTCGACTTCGCGCGGCCGCGCGAGTTCGCCGAGGAAGGCGCGGCGCATCTCCTCTTCTTCGTCCGCCGCTACTCGGCGAAGCTCCTGTACGAGATCGAGTTCCACCAGGCGGCCGATCCGACGACGATGCGGTCGCGCTACGTCGAGCTGCTGGGAGAGGCGCTGAAGGTCGAGCCGAGCGACACGGACTACCTCGCCGACATCGACTCCGGCTACTACGTCACGTCCTACCTGCGCTCGTGGGCGTTCGAGGCGCAGCTCTCGACGTTCCTGCGCGAGGAGTTCGGCACCGACTGGTTCCGGCGGCGCGAGGCCGGCTCGCTGCTGCGAGAGCTCTGGTCGCTCGGGCAGAAGCCGACCGCGGACGAGCTGCTGAAGGACGTCACCGGCGCGCCGATCGAGCTCGAAGCCGTCGCGGACAAGCTCCGCGCCGCGCTGCCCGCGACCGCTTAGCGCCCGCAGCGAAGCGACCCTCCGCCTTCCGAGCTTCTCTACTCGTCGGTCCACCAGTCGCGCTGGCCATCGACGTCGTCGCGCGGTGCCTCGCCCAGGTTGGGCGCGCCGATGACGAGGAGCTCGAGGCCCTCCGGCCCGGCCTCGTAGCCCCGCCACGTACCGGGCGGGACGCGCACCGCGTCCCATTCCCTGAGCTCGACGACCTCGTCGTCGAGCTTCATCCGCCCACTCCCGCGCACGACCACATACACCTCCTCTTGCTTCACGTGCGTGTGGCCGTACGGAAAGCGATAGCCGGGCGGGACGCACTGGTAGCTCAGGCCGGACTGCTCGAGCTCGAGCGCCTTGGTCGCCGCGCGGAACTCCAGGTCCGGCGCGCCGTCGAACCTGGAGCCAAGGTCCTCAAGATCCAGCTTGATGTTCCTGAGCGTGAACGGCACGGCGCGATCCTAAGGCAATGCGCAGGACCTGCCGGTGCTAGAGCGCACCCCCGGCGACCGGCGGGGCGCCTGCCTCGAGCGCGTTCTCGCCGCCTGCTTCCCGGGCGAGGTACTCCTCGACGACCATCACGTTCTCGCGCGAGCGCTCGACGACCGCGAGCAGCGCCGACATCGAGGAGACCTCCTCGCGCTGCTCCTGCAGGAACCAGTGCAGGAACTGCTCCCCGACGAGCTCGCGCTCCTCGCGCGCGAGCTCCACGAGCGCGGCGATCTGCTGCGTCACGCGCTTCTCCTGGTCGAGCGCCAGGCGAACGGGCTCGACGACGTCGGCGAACTGCGTCGTCGGCGGCTCGACTCCCGGTACGACTGCCGGCTCGTCCGCGTCGAGCAGGTACTGCACGAGCATCAGCGCGTGGTTCCGCTCCTCCACCGCCTGCCGGTAGAAGTGCGCCGCGAGCTGCGGCAGCGTGAGCGCGTCGTAGTGCACGGCGATCGCGATGTACTGCTGCGAGGCCCCGAGCTCGTAGCCGACCTGCTCGTTCAGCGCGTCCGGGAAGCGGCCCATCGGCGCGACTCTAACGCCCGCGGATAGCATCGCGCGGCCGTGCTGCCGCTGCGGGACAACGTGCCGACACGGACGCGTCCGTGGGTCACGTACGGCCTGATCCTCGCGAACGTGCTCGTCTGGGTGCTGTACCAGCTGCCGGATCTGCAGGGCTCGATCGACGAGCTCGCCTACCACCCCTGCGAGACCGTCGACGAGTGTGCCGTCGTCGGGCAGGGCTGGCACGTCACCGCCGTCACCTCGATGTTCATGCACGGCAGCTGGGAGCACCTGCTCGGCAACATGCTCTTCCTCTGGGTCTTCGGCAACAACGTCGAGGACTCGCTGGGACACGTGCGCTTCCTTGCCTTCTACCTCGCCGGCGGGCTCGCGGCGACGGCGCTGCAGACCGCCGTCACGCTCTCGACGGCGGACGGCGCCGAAGCGACCATCCCCAACCTCGGCGCGAGCGGCGCCGTCTCGGCCGTCCTCGGCGCCTACCTGGTGCTGCTCCCCGGCGCCCGCGTGCTGACGTTGTTCGTCGTCATCCTGCGCGAGGTGCCTGCGATCCTCGTTCTCGGCCTGTGGTTCGTCTTTCAGCTCGTCGCAGGCGGAGCCTCGCTCGGGCAACCGCAAACGGGTGGCGGCGTGGCGTTCTTCGCGCACGTCGGCGGCTTCGCCTTCGGCGCCCTGCTCGTGAAGCTCGTCGCCGTCCGAGCGCCGCTCAGGCCACGACATTGAATCGCGCCGACTTCGAAGAGCACGTTCGTGCCGCGCTCGACCGGATCCCGCCGGAGCTCGCGCGCGCCCTGGTCAACGTCGCCGTCGTCGTCGAGGACGAGCACCCTGACGACCCCGACCTGTTCGGCCTGTACGAGGGGATCCCGCTGCCCGAGCGCGGCAGCGGCGGGCACGGGGAGCTGCCCGACCGGATCGCGATCTACCGGCTGCCGCTGACCGAGGAGTTTCCCGATCCGCGCGAGCTGGAGGAGGAGATCCGGATCACGGTGCTGCACGAGCTCGCGCACTACTTCGGCCTCGACGAGGAGCGGATCGCGGAGCTCGGGTACGAGTGATGACGACTGCGCTGTACGTGCTCGCGATCGCTGCTGCCGTCGTCGGCGCGGCCGCGATTGTTGTGTTTTTGTTCAGCCGCGACGACTAGGGAATCTCCGCGCGCCCGGGTGCGTTTTCAGGAGCATGACAACGATTGCCGAGATCGACGCCGAGATCACGGGCCTGAGCGAGCAGCGCACCGCGCTGTGGAACCTGCTCTCCCAGGGCCGGAACGAGGCTGTGCGAGACGAGATCAAGCAGATCGACGAGCGACTGCAGGCGCTGTGGAACGAGCACCGGGCGGAGCGTGCCCGCATTCGCTTCGGCGAGCGGGACGAGATCGTCCGGCGCGCTCGCGCCGAGGAACGCTTGGAGCGCGCGGCCTAGACCGAGTACGATCCGGCTCCTTGAGCCGGTTCAAGCTCCCCGCTCGCAGTGACGATCCCTCCGACGCCGAGTCGGAGCGCGAGTCGCTGCGCCGCCAGCGCGAGGACGCTGCGGCCGAGCTCGCAGCACTGAAGCGGGCGCTCGCCGAGCGGGTTGCGAGCGTGCAGCTGCGGGAGCGCGAGCTCGCGCAGGCGCTCGCGCGGGTCGAGCAGCGCGAGTCCTCCCTCGCGAGCTCCGACGCACGCGGCGCGCGCGTCGACGCGATCCGGGTGCGGATCGCCGAGGCCAAGGCCGTCCGGGCCGCCCGCGGCACGGAGAAGGATCTGGCCGCACGTGAGGCGGCACTGGCCGCGCGGGAAGCAGCGCTCGAGGCTCGCGAGGCCGACTCGACCGCAGAGAAACAGCCTGACGCAGCCGCTGCGCCGGAGCAGAAGCTGACAGCGTGGGCGGCGGCGCTCGAGAGCAGGGAAGCCGCGCTCGCCGAGCGGGAGCAGGCCGTCGAGGAACGCGCCGCCGAGCTCGACGCGCGGAAGCCCGAGGAGCCGGCGCCGGACGAGCTTGCCCTGATGGAAGCGGCCCGGATGGAGGCGACCAGTCTGGAAGCGGCCCGCATCGAGAGCAGGCTCGAAGAGCTGCGGGAAGCCGAGCGTGCGTTCGCGCGCACCCACGCCGAGCTCGCCGCGCGCAGCGATGCGCTCGCCGAGCGCGAGTCGGCGCTCGCAGCTCGTGAACGCGAGCTCTCGGGTCGCGAAGCGCATGTGTCTCCCCCGATCGACGAGCTCGAAGCCCGCATACGCCGTCTGGAGCAGGGATCGCGAAGGCGTGGAGCCTCGGCGCAGACCTTCAGCGACGGCCTGCGGTCGCTCGAGCAGCGCGGTCTGGGGCCGGCCGCTCCGGACGAGCCCCTGCACTAGCAGCTGCCGTTGCGCTTGACGGTTGTCCGCCGGTCTGGGAGACTCGCCGCGTCATGGCCGGGGCGAGTGCCCCGGTCGGGGGAGGGAATCCAGGAGGGCTCAATGATTTCTCGCAGGGCTTTGGCCCGAGCTGTTGCTGCAGCGTCGGTCACCTGCCTCGTCGTCGCCTCAGGCGCGATGTCGGGCTCGGGTAGCGACGCCACCAAGGCAGCGCTCGACTACATCAAGGATCGGAAGCAGGAGCTCGGTCTCACCGGCTCCGACGTGAAGGACGTCGTCGTCACGGACGTCGTCGCGAGCAAGCACAACGGCGTCACCCACGTCTATCTCCAGCAGCAGCACAAGGGGATCGGCGTCTACAACGGCATCATCAACGTCAACGTCGCGCGCGACGGCGGCGTGCTCAGCGCCGGCAACCGCTTCGTCCCGAACCTCGCCGCGGCAGCCGGCGGGCAGAGCGCGAAGAAGGCTGCCGTCGACGCGGCCTCCGCAGCAGCCGACCAGCTCGGGTCTGAAGCCGAGCAAGGAGCTGAAGGTGCTGAGCAAGAAGGGCGGCGCCGCCGAAGAGACCACCATCTCCGACGGCGGCGTCGCGCGAAGGCGCGATCCAGACGGAGCTCGTCTGGTACCCGACCGACGGCGCGCGTCCGGCTCGCCTGGAGCGTTCGGCTCGACGAGGCCGACCACTGGTGGAACGCGTTCGTCGACGCCGAGACGGGCGCCGTCGCTCGGGCAGCACGATCTGATCATCCACGAGGACGCCGAAGGCGATCGGCCAGGGCGTGGCTCCGTCGTCGAGCGCGGCGAGCGCCCTGCCGGCGTTCCCGGCGACCGACAACGCGAGCTACCGCGTCTTCCCGATCCCGTTCGAGAGCCCGAGCGACGGCGACCGCGTGCTCGTGCAGAACCCGGCCGACCCGAGCGCGTCGCCGTTCGGCTGGCACGACACGAACGGCGTCGCCGGGCCGGAGTTCACGGTCACGCGCGGCAACAACGTGCACGCGTACGCCGACCGTGACGAACGACAACGTCGCCGATCCGGGCAGCGATCCGAACGGCGGGCCGAGCCTCGACGTTCGACTTCGCGCTCGACCTGACGAAGCGACCGCTCGACTCGCAGCCGGCGATCGTGACGAACCTCTTCTACTGGAACAACGTCATCCACGACGTCATGCACAACTACGGCTTCGACGAGGCGTCGGGGAACTTCCAGGTCGACGAACTACGGCGAAGGGCGGGATCGGCAACGACGACGTGCGAGCCGAGGCGCAGGACGGCAGCGGCCGCAACAACGCCAACTTCGGCACCGGACGTCGACGGGCATCCGCCCGCGGATGCAGATGTTCGAGTGGCGCTCGTCGGCACCGAACCCGATCGTCGTGAACAGCGGGCCGCTCGCCGGTCAGACGTTCTTCGGCCCGATGGCCGGCTTCGGCGAGAGCCTCGTCACGACCGGCCCGATCACCGGCGTGGTCGTCTACGCCAACGACGGCGTCATCGGTCCGCCGATCCCTCCGGCCACTCCCGCGGCGGGAACCGTCAACGACGGCTGCGAGCCGTTCACGATCCCGGCGGGCATCGATCGCGCTGATGCGATCGCGGCTACTGCACCTTCGCGGTGAAGGTCAAGAACGCGCAGAACGCGGGCGCCGCCGCCGTGATCGTCGTGAACAACATCGCCTGCTGCCCCGACCGGCGATGGGCGGAGCCGATCCCTCGATCACGATCCCGTCGGTGATGATCAGTCAGGCGGACGGGAACCTGTTCAAGGCGAACGTGCCGTTCAACGCCACGATCTCGGACGGGACGGGCGGCGTGCCCGACCGCGACTCCGACCTCGACAACGGCGTGATCGCCCACGAGTACGGCCACGGGATCTCGAACCGCCTCACCGGCGGCCCGAGCAACGTCTCGTGCCTGAACTCGACCGTACATCTCGAGCACATGGGCGAGGGCTGGAGCGACTACTTCGGCACTCGTGCTGACGACGAGCCCGTCCGACACGCGCGTCGACGGCACGCGGCGTCGGCGCGTACGTGAACTTCCAGCCGGCCGACGGCGCGGGCATCCGCCCGACGCCGTACTCGACGCGACACGTCGGTCAACGCGACGACGTACGACTCGATCAAGGACACCGTCAACATCTCCCAACCGCACGGCGTCGGCTACGTCTGGAACACGATGCTGTGGGAGGTCTACTGGAACCTGGTCGACAAGTACGGCTACAACGCGAACGTCTACGCCGACTGGTACACGGGAGGCAACAACCTCGCGATCCAGCTCGTCATGGACGGGCTCAAGTTCCAGCCGTGCGGTCCCGGCTTCGTCGACGGTCGCAACGCGATCCTCGCCGCCGACCAGGCGCTGACCGGCGGTGCGAACTACTGCGAGATCTGGCGCGGCTTCGCCAAGCGCGGGCTCGGCACCGGGGCTGTCCAGGGGCTCTCGACGAGCCGGACGGACAACTCGCAGGACTTCACGGTGCCGGCGACGTGTTCCGCCACGGCCGGAGCGTTCCGGCCGCCGGTCCAGGCGGCGCCGACGCTGAACGACCGCGACGCGGGCGACACGGTGCCCGTGAAGTACTCGATCACGGGCCTCTCGCCCGGCCAGGCCGTGACGCTGACGTCGGAGCCCGTGGGCTGCGCCGACCTGCGCTCGACGGCCGCCCCGACGCCGATCCAGACGACGGGCAAGCCCAATCAGAAGGGCAACGAGTACCACGTCAACTGGGTCACCGACCCGGCGTGGGCGGGCACCTGCCGCCGGCTGACGCTCCAAATCGACGGAGCGAGCAGCTCGGTGGCGTACTTCCGCTTCGGCTAGGAAGCCGCCTCGAATGGGGGAGCGCCGCGCTCGCGCGCTCCCCCACCTTCTCTACACTGACCGCCGTTCGGGGCGTTAGCTCAGCTGGGAGAGCGCCGCGTTTGCAACGCGGAGGTCGCCGGTTCGATCCCGGCACGCTCCACTTGCTGCAGCGAGCCTCGCAGGAGCACGGGCAGAGCCCGGGCTCGCGCTCAGTCAAGAGCTGCGTGGGCATGTCCAAGACATACCCACGGCAAGACCCCTGAAGAGGGCCGCTTCGCGGCCCGAATCGCAACGCGGAGGCCCCTGCAGGCCGTTCGCGGCCGAATCGCGATCACGGCAGTCTCCTCGGATGCGTTCGAAGCCTGGCGCGCCTGGATCCTGATCACGGCGATCACGGTCGGCTACGTCGATCAGCCGCGGCATCGCCAAGGCAGCCACCTGCTCGCACGCGCACGACCCGCGCGAGCACCTCGACCTCGTCGGGGAGAGGACATGCAACAGCACGACCTAGGGCTGACAGCTAGCGGTGGCCGCATCGCGGCCCGGTCACCGCTATTCACCCGGAACCTCAGATACAGCGGGCGTTGAGCCCGCTGCCCACGAAAGGAATCACATGAGCAGCACGATGACTGAGTCACGGAACGGAACGGACGACGATGGACGTCGAGCAGGAGATCCGTGAGCTGAAGAAGACGATCGAGGTTCAGGCCGCGACTGAGGCTGGCGCGCACGCGACCCAGGCAGCGACGCACGCCGGACATGGAGCACGATGCTCGCCGGTGGCGGCGGCCTCATCGTCGGCATGTTCCTCGCGCTGGCACTGACGGCAACGCGCTCGTAGTTCAATCGGCGAACGCGGGTCGGGCACCTGCCCGACCCTCAACGCTCCAACCGCAGCGAGCCCAGAGTGGCGAACCTAGAAACGAGCGAGGCCCGCGAAGAGCGTCTCGCCAAGAACCAGGTCATCTTCCGCACGGTGAATGAGGCGATCGAGCAGAAAGCGCTGCAGATGGGCGGACTCGACGAGTATCAGTTCATCTGCGAGTGCTCAAAGGCTGACTGCTTCCAACGATCAGCCTCACCCTGAGTCAATACGAGCACATCCGACGCGCAGGGCGTTCGCTTCGTCGTCACTCCCGGCCATTCGCACGTCGAAGTCGACCTGGTGGTCGCATCCCGGGCACGTATTCCATCGTTGAGAAGGACGGCAGCGCCGGGATCGTCGCCGAGTTTGCCGATCCACGAGACGGGGAGCCTGGGCACGGGTAGCGCCGCGCTGCCTCGCGCCCTAATGCAAGGAGGGGAGGGCATGACGACCGAGGACGCGGGAGAGCTAAGGTCTGACGCCGGCCGGAGCTCAGCGGGCACTGACCGAGGACGAGCGAGCGCGTGACGTCGAGCTGAAGGCCGCGATGATCCGCGCAGCGATCGAGCGCCTGCCGTAGCCTCCGCCGGTCGCGCGCGACCGCTCCTCTAGGCTGTCGTCGGATGAAACCGGGGTCGCAGCACGTGACGCCGCCCGGGCCGTGGCGGCTGATCGCGAAGCGGACGCTGGCCGTGTGGCCGCTCGTCGCCGTCGCCTTCGGCGCCGTCCTGCTCGCCGCCACCCTGCTCGCGGCGGCGCCGATGTACGCGGGCGCGGCCGCTCAGGCGGGCCTCGAGCGGAAGCTCGCCGACGCCGAGGCCGAGACGGCCGGAGTCGACGTCACGAGTCGCGCCGACGTCGATGGCTACGCGGCGCAGTCGCGGCGCGTCGTCGCGCAACTGAGTGCGGCTCTGCCGGGAGAAGCGCCGATCCACCGCGTCGGGGAGTCCGACTCGGTCGCCGCCGGCGAGCGGCGCTACGTGCTGGCGTTCTTCGACGGCATCGAACGCGAGGCCACGTTGCGCCGCGGACGCTGGCCCCGAGCGGGCACCGACGAGCTGGAAGCCGTCGTCTCGACACGGGCCGCAGCCACGACCGGGCTCGCAACAGGCGACACCGTCGCGCTCGAGGGAAACCGAACGGTCGCGCCGGTGTCGGTCCGGATCGTCGGCGAGTACGACGTCTCCGACCCCGCCGCGACGATCTGGTGGAACGACGAGCTCGTGCTCGACGGGGTGCGCGGCACGCGACGTGCCCACGTTCGGGCCGCTCGTGGTAGCGGAACGCGCTCTGCTGGCGACGACGGAGCGCTTCCGGGCGAGCTGGCGCACGCGGCCCGCCCCTGGCGCTTTCGCCGTCGACGGGCTCCGCTCGGCCGAGCAGGCCGTCGACCGGCTCGAGGATCAACTCGGCGCAGGCGTCCCGCGCGGGGTCGCGCCGCCCGTCGTCTCGACCGGCCTCGACCGCCTGCTCGACGAGGCGCGACGCGAGGTCGGGGTCGCCCGCACGGGCGTGCTCGTCCCGCTCGTCCAGCTCGCGCTGCTCGCGGCCTACGGGCTCGTCTTCGTCGCCGCGCTGGTTCGCCGGCGCCGACAGCGCGAGGACACGCTCCTGCTCACGCGCGGTGCACATCCACGCTCGCTGGCGACAGCATCGGCCGTGGAGGCGGTCGCCCTCGCCGCCGCGGCGGCCCTCGCCGCTCCCTGGGTCGCGCTCCTCGCAATCGAGCTCGTCGCGTCCGTCGGGCCGCTCGCAGCCGCGCGGCTCGAGCTCGAGCCACGAGTGGGAAGGCTGGCCTACGCGCTCGCGATCCTCGGCGCGCTCGGCTGTCTCGTCGCGCTCGTCCTGCCCTCGCTGCGGGGTACGTCGGCGCCGGCGCGAGCCGGTCGGCCGGGATTCCTCGCGCGCACGGGCCTCGACATCGCTCTGCTCGTCGCGGCCGCGGTGGCGCTGTGGCAGCTCCGCGCCGAGGGCGCTCCCGTGGTCGCGGGCGACGGCGGGCTCGATCTCCTGCTGATCGCCGTGCCGGCGATCGGGATCCTCGCGGGTGCGGTGCTCGCCGGACGGCTGCTGCCTCCCACGCTCGCCTTCCTCGCCCGGCGTGCGTCGTCGCGACCTGACGCGGTTCCGGCGCTCGCCGCGCGCCGGCTCGCGCGCACCGCCGAGGAGCACCGCCCCGCCGCCGTCCTGCTCGTCGCGGCGCTCGCGATCGGCACGTTCGCCGCCGCCTACGCGACCACCTGGGAGGACACGCAGCGTGAGCGCGCGACGCTGATCGCCGCCGGCGACGTGCTCGTGCCGGACGACCGCCGGTCCGACGCCTATCCGCAGCTGGGCCGCGCTCACGCCCTCGCCGCCACCACAGGCGTCACGTCCGTGTCGCCGCTCGCCGTCGAGACGCTCCAGGTCGGCAACGAATCCGTCCCGCTGATCGCCGTCGACGCCGCTCGCAGCACGGTCGCACCGGTGGGCCGCGGCGCGGGACGGCAGGCCGAGCTGTTGCGACAGCTGGCGGCGCGGCGTCCACAGACGGCGGGCGCGCAGCTCCCCGAGGATGCGGAACAGCTCGCGCTCGGCGCACGCGTGACGCTCGAGCCGCTTCCGGAAGGCTTCGAGCCGCCGCCGACCTTTTCGTTCTTCGAGGGCACTCGCGAGCAATCGGTCGATCCGGCGCCCTCGCTCGCCGCCGTCGTCAGCGACGCCGACGGCCTGCACCACCGGCTGCCGCTCGGTCCGCTGGCCGAAGGCCCGAACACGCTCACGGCGGAGCTGACGCCGACGGCCGCGTCACCCGTTGCGGCTCGTCGCGCTCGAGCTCTCCTACGACGTGCCCGCGTTCGTCTCCCGGAGGCTCACGGTCGAGCTGACCTCGCCGCTCGTCGACGGAGAGCGGTGGCGCGCCGAGACGCTGCCGCTCACGTCGACCGTCGCCGCGGCCGCGCGCAGAGGTGGCGCCGGGCGAGGGCCTCGCCGTCGAGCTGGAGACGGGCGCCGCCGACAACGACCGGACTGCGACGACCGTCGTGCTCCGGCCGGGGCCGCCACCCTCGCGGCTGCTGCCGGCAATCGCCGGCACCGGCCTGCTGAGCTCGCTGCGAGCGCGCGTCGGCGACGTCGTCGAGGTGGGCGACGCGCGGCGTGTCGAGATCGTCGGCTCGCTGACGAGCTTCGCGGCGGCTACGGAGGGCGACAGCTTCCTCGTCGCCGACCTGCCGACGCTCTTCGCGCAGCGATACGAACGCGAGCGCGAGGCGGCGAGGCCGGACTTCTGGACGCTGGAGCTCGGGGCGAGCCCCGTCGCAGCCACCGTCGCGGCACTCGCGCGACCTCCGCTCGAGGCCGAGCAGATCGTCGCGCGGGAGCCACTCGAGCGCTCGCTCGCGAACGATCCGCTCGCCGTCGCCACCTCGGGGGCGCTCTGGCTGGGCTCGGCGGCCGCGGCGCTGTTCGCCGTCGCCGCGTTCGCCGTCGCCGGCGCGGCGCGACGGCGGAAGCACGTCGCCGATGCCTCGCTCCTGGCCGGACTCGGGCTGGAGCGGCGTGGGGCGCGCGCGATGATCGTGCTCGAGGATGCCACGCTCGCGCTGCTCGCCGCCGCGATCGGCGTGGGGCTCGGAGTCGCGCTCGCCCTGCTCGTCCTCCCGGCCGTCGCCTTCACCGAGACAGGGCGAGCTGCGGTGCCACGGCCAAGCGTCGCCGTCCCCTGGCTGACCGTGGCGATTCTGGGAACCGCAGCGCTCGGTGCGATCGTGCTCGAGGCGGCAGCACGAGCTCGAGCCGCCGGGCGGGCGTCGATCGCGGCGGAGCTCAGGGCACGGTGACGCTCGAGCCTCTCGGTCGTGGTTTGCGTCTGCTCGGGCTGCGCGGTCTCGGCGCAGACGTGCGCTGGGCCGCCGGGCTCTTCGTGGTCGTGGCCGTGTCGACGGCGGCCGTCGCCGCCCTGCCGCCGCTCTACGCGGGAGCGCAGGACGATGCGCTGCGCGAGGAGGCTGCTCGCTCGTCGCCGCGCGAGCGCGACCTCGAGGTCGTGCAGGCCGCGCGCCTGCCGGCGGCGAGGCTCGCCGATACGAGCGCCGAGCGTCTCCGCACGGTGCCCGCCGAGCTCGCTGGGCTCGTTGACGAGCGCACGCTTCTCGTCGAGACGCCTCGCTATGCGCTGTCCTCCCTCGGCGACTCGCCGACACCGGCCGGCACGGCGCGCTTCCTCACCCTGCGCGCGCACGAAGGCCTCGACGAGCACGTCCGCCTCGTCGAAGGCAGACGCCCGGCCGCCACGACGGAAGGACGGCTCGAGGTGGCGCTCACCGCCGCGACGGCGGCGGCACTTTCGGTGAAGCGTCGGCGACCGGCTGCTGCTCGAGCCGGACCGCCGGCAGCCACAGTTCCAGTCCCTCAACTTCGACCTCCTGCCCGCGGTCTACCTCGACGTGGTCGGAATCGTCGCCGGCGCAGCCCGAGGATCCCTACTGGTTCGGCGATCAGCGCTCGCTGCGGCCGCGGATCGAGGAGACCGAGACGCAGCGCCTCGTCTTCGCCTCCGGCCTGATCCCGCTCAGCGCGTACGCCGACCTGCTCGACGAGACTGGCGACGTGATGCCGCTCACGTACCGCTGGCGCTACGGCGTCGCACGCACAGCGGCTCGACGCAGGCGCGCTCGACGGGCTCGAGGCTGCGACTCGCTCCCTCGAGCTGCGCTACGGCGTGGTCGCCGAGGCCGGCTCGCCCGTACCCGAGGCGCGCACCGGAATCGGCCGGATCTTCGAGCGGTTCCGCGAGCAGCAGCGTGTCGCGTCGGCAAGCCTCTCGTTCGCGGGCGCCGGGCTGCTCGGCCTGGCGCTCGTGGTCATCGTCGCTGCAGCGCTCGCCGGGGGCACCGCCCAGCGTCGAGCGCTGACGCTGGCCCGCGACCGGGGCGGCTCGGTGGGCGTCGCCGCTGCCACGATCGCGCTGGCGCTCGTGGTGCCTGCGGCGCTCGTCGGGATCGCCGTCGCCGCGGTGCTGACCCGGCGGCTCGACGCGGCCGGGATCGTTCTCGGCCTCGTGCTCGCCGCCGGGGCGACAGCGGCGATCGGGCTCGTCGTCGCGCCCCGCGCCGCGAGGCAGGACGCAGTGGCATCCGGGGAGGAACGGGAACGCCGCGCTCGTCGCCGCGCCGCCGTCGAGGCCACGCTCGTGACGGTCGCCCTCGCCGGTGCGGTCGTGTTGCGCACCCGCACGGCCTCGCCGTCGGGCTTCGACACCCTCGCCGCCGTCACGCCGGTCCTCGTCGTGCTCGCCGTCGTCGCGCTCGCGCTGCGCCTGCTCCCACCGGTCGCCCGGCTCGTCGGCGGCCGGCTGCAAGGCCCGCACGGACCTCGCGCCGACGCTCGCGCTGCGGCGGCTCGAGCGGCAGGGCGCGCTCGGTGCGCCGCCGCTCGTCGTCCCGCTCGTGGCGACCGCCGTCGCGACCTTCGCGTCGCTGACGGTCGGCGGCGCAGGCGAGAGCACCGGGCCGCTGCTCGAGACCGTCGCCGACACCCTGGTTGCGATCTCCTACGCCGGCGTGGCCTACGCCGCCGCTGCGATCGTCCTCGCCGTCGTGGTGCTCGTACGGGCACGAGCGGAGGAGGACGGGCGCCTCGCCGCGCTCGGGCTGCGGCGCCGCGCGGCGCTGTCTCTCGGCCTGGCGCAGTTCGTTCCCCCGATCGTGGGCGGCGCACTCGCCGGCGTTCTCGCCGCGATGCTCGCGTTCGCGGCGGTCCGCCCCGCCTTCGGTGCCGCCGACGCAATCGCGCTCGAGGCACCCCTCGCCGTCGCGCTGGCGCTCACGGTCCTTCCGCTCGCCGGCGCGGCCGCCGTCGTGCTCTCCCACCGGAGGGCGGCGTGAACGGGAGGATCGAATGCCGCAACCTCGTCAAGGTCTTCAAGACGGAGGACGTCGAGGTCGTCGCGCTCCAGGGGCTCGACCTGCTCGTCGAGCCGGGCGAGCTCGTCGCCGTCGTCGGTGCCTCGGGAAGCGGCAAGTCGACGCTGCAGAGCATCCTGGCCGGCCTCGAGTCGCCGACCGCGGGCACCGCCGAGGTGGCCGGCTGGGATCTGACCTCGCTGCCCGAGCGGCGGCGGCGCGAGTTCCGGCTCACGACGGTCGGCTTCGTCTGGCAGCAGACGGCGGCGAACCTCGTGCCGTACCTGACCGTGGCGGAGAACGTCGCCGTGCCCCTGCTGCTGAAGGGCGCACCGCTGCGGGAGCGTCGGGTGCGGATCGCCGACACGCTCGAGCTGATCGGCCTGCGGGAGCTCGCCGACGCGCACTCGGAGACGCTCTCGAGCGGCGAGCAGCAGCTGCTCGCCGTGGCGGTCGCGCTCGCGAACTCCCCGGCGGTGCTGCTCGCGGACGAGCCGACCGCGGAGCTCGACAGCGACAGCTCCGGCCGGCTCTTCGCGGCGCTCCAGACCGTGAGCGCGGCGGGCGTGACGGTCGTCGTGACGACCCACGATCCACTCGTCTCGGCCTCCGTCGAGCGGACGATCACGATCCGCGACGGCCGCACGAGCGCCGAGACGATCCGCCGGAGCGCCGGCGCGGCGGGCGAGGACTTCGCCGTGCTCGACGCCGCCGGGCGGCTGCAGCTGCCGCCGGAGTACGTCGAGGCACTCGGCCTCGGCGGCCGCGTCAGGCTCGTCCTCGACGAGGATCGCATCGAGGTTCGTCCGGAGTCGGGTCGCCGAGGTCCCGCGTGATCTCGGCGCGCGGGCTGACCCGCCACTTCCGCGACGGCCACCACGAGCGGCTCGCTCTCGCGGGCGTCGATCTCGACGTCGCCGAGGGCGAGTACGTCGTCGTCTTCGGCCGCTCCGGTGCCGGCAAGACGACGCTCCTCAACCTGCTCGGCGGGCTCGACCGGCCCAGCAGCGGCACGGTCTCGCTGGACGGCGCCGAGCTGACCGGGCTGGGACGCGACCGCCTGACGGCGCTGCGCCGCGACCGCATCGGCTTCGTCTTCCAGACCTTCGGGCTGCTCGCGGAGCTGACGGCCGCCGAGAACGTCGAGGTGCCGCTCCGGCTCCGCCGCGCGCCTGCCGAGGATCGGGACTCACGCGTCCGCGCCGCCCTCGAGCTCGTCGGCCTCGGCCTCCGCGGCCGCCATTTCCCCGACCAGCTCTCGGGCGGCGAGCAGCAGCGGGTCGCGCTCGCACGCGCGCTCGTGGCCGAGCCGCCGCTCGTGCTCGCAGACGAGCCCACGTCGCAGCTCGACTCGGCCTCGAGCCAGGCGGTCGCCGCGATCCTGCGCGACCTCGTCGACACGCGGGGGCTCACGGCCGTCGTGACCACGCACGATCCGATCGTCGTCGCCGCGGCCGATCGAACGATCGAGCTCGACGACGGGCGCATCGTCGAGAGCTGACCTGTGCGACGCGACTGCGACCGCGCCCGGCTGCGCTTGCGATAGTTCTCGCCCGTGAGCGAGCCTGCGACACAGCCGATCCGCGTGCTGATCGTCGACGACCACGAGCTCTTCACGCACGCGCTCACGACGACGCTCGGTCGGGACGAACGCTTCGAGGTGGTCGGCACCGCCGCGACCGGCCGCGACGCGGTGCGTGCCGCCAAGAACGCCGCCGTCGACGTCGTCCTGATGGACATGTCGATGCCGAAGCTCGACGGGCTCGCCGCGACGCGCCGCCTGCTCGCGCTCGATCCCGCGCCTCGGGTGATCGTGCTCAGCGGGCACACCGACCAGCTCTCGAAGACTGCCGCGCTCGAGTCGGGCGCCTCGGTCTTCCTCTCGAAGAGCGAGCCGTTCGACACGCTGACGGAGACGATCGTCAGCGTCTGCGGAGCGCTAGTTCGACTCGTCACGCTTCGCGGCGCGCTCGTCGTCCGGTGGAGCGTCGAGCTGCTTCAGCTCCCTGCGCGGATCGACGTCGACGACCGTCTCGCGCACCTCGCGCACGCCCCGGCCGAGGTTCCGCGCGATCGACGGCAGCTGCCTCGAGCCGAAGAGCAGCAGGATCACGATCCCGAGCGCGATCAGCTCCCAGTGTCCCGGCATGGAGCCAGGATAGACGGGTACCGTCGTGGCATGACGCGTCTTCTCCTCGCACTGCTGGCGGTCGCTCGCACTCGCACTCGCAGGCTGCGGCTCGGAGGACGCGCCCGCGCCCGACGCGGCGGCGACCGCACCGGCAGCCACCGGCAAGTCGTCGGTTTCCGGCACGGGCCTCGACGGGGAGCCCGTCTCGCTCGCGGACTTCCGCGGCAAGCCGGTGTTCGTGAACGTCTGGTCGTCGTGGTGACGAACCTGCCAGAGCGAGGCGGTCGCCTACGCACGGTTCGTCGATTCGCACCCCGAGTACTCCTACCTCGGGCTGAACGTCGTCGACTCGCGTGACGACGCTCGGGCGTTCCTGGCCGAGAAGGGTTGGGGCTGGCCGCAGCTCCACGACCCCGATCGCAGCCTCGCCCGCTCGCTCGGCGCGACCTACCAGCCGCACGTGATCCTGTTCGACGCCGACGGCGAGGTCGTCGGCAGCTTCGAAGGCGGCGGCACCGAGTCGGACTGGGAGGCGCTCGCCGCCCAGCTCGGTTGAGCGCCGCTCTCGTCCGGTCGACGGACGCCGAGATCACCCGTGAGGATGAGGCCGAATCGGCGGCGCGGTGGATGTTCCCGTCCGCGCGACGTCGTAGCGTGAGCGCCATGAAGCGTTGGTTCCTGATCTGCTTGCTCGCCTTCGGGTTGCTGTTCCTCGCGCTCTGCGCGTGGGCCGTGCAGGGCGTCCGCTGGACGCTCACCGGCTCGCGGCAGCGACGCGGCCGCCTCGCTGCGGCGTGACCGGTCAGTGACGGCGCGGAGGATTGGCGGCATGATGGGCGTCATGGAGACGCGACTGCTGGAGGAATCGCTCTCGGGCTCGTGGCTCTCGTCGCGACTCGGCGTCGGCACGCACCGGCTCGACGCGATGCGCCGCGGCGGCGAGCTGCTCGGCGTGCGCAGGCCCGGCGGCCAGGACTACCTCTATCCCGCCTGGCAGTTCGGCAGCGACGGCAAGCCGCGCGCCGTCCTCTCCCGCCTGATCGCCGCGGCGCGCGCGAACGGGATGAGCGACGACCGGCTCTACGAGGTGCTGACGAGCCGCGCCGGCATCTCCGGCACGACCCGGCTCGCCGACGCGCTCCGCGAGGGCCGCGAGGACTACGTGCTCTCCGTCGTCCGTTCGGCGCTGAGCGCCGTGGCGCTCTCAGCCTGAACGGCGTCCGAAAATCGTTCGGCAGCCGCACCGTCCTCGACGGGCTCGACTTCCTGGTCGAGCCGCGCGCCCGTGTGGGCATCGTCGGCGCGAACGGCTCCGGCAAGTCGACGCTGCTGCGGCTGCTCGCCGGACTCGAGGAGCCGGACGCCGGCACCGTCGTGCGTCGCCGCGGCACCACGGTCTCCTATCTCCCTCAGCACCCGCTCGGCGACGAGCGGACGCCGCTCGAGACCGTGCGCGCGGCGCGGCCCGACCTCGCCGAGCTCGACCGCGAGCTGCACCGCGTCTCCGAGCAGCTCGGCTCGCCCGAGCTCGCCGCCGACCTCGAGAAGATGGCGCGCGTCCTACGCCGCCAGGAGGAGCTGGTCGAGCGCTGGGAGGCGGCGGGCGGCCCGAGCCTCGACGGCCGCGCCCGCGCGATGCTGCTGGACGTCGGCATCGCCGAGGATGACCTCGCGCTCCCGACGAGCGCGCTCTCGGGCGGCCAGCGGAAGCTGATCTCGCTCGCGGCCTGCCTGGCGCAGGAGCCGGACGTGCTGCTGCTCGACGAGCCGGAGGCGCATCTCGACGCCGTCGGCCGCTCGCTGCTCGAGCGCCTGCTCGCCGGCTTCGACGGCGCCGCGGTCGTCGTCTCGCACGACCGCTACCTGCTGGACGAGACCGTCAGCCAGATCGCCTCGCTCGACCGCGGCAGCACCCGCACCTGGCCGGGCAACTACTCGGCCTACACGCTCGCCCGCGAGCTCGAGCTCCAGCGACAGCAGCAGCAGTACGTGACCCAGCAGAAGGAGATCGAGCGGCTCGAGGCGGCGATCCGCCGCTTCAAGGACTGGGCGCACCGCGTCGTCGACGAGCGGCACATCAAGCAGGCGCGCAACAAGCAGCGCCAGATCGACCGGATGGAGAAGGTCGAGCGGCCGGTGCTGGAGCGGCGCAGGATCGCGCTGCGCCTCCACCCGCACACGCGCGGCGGTCAGCGCGTCTTCGAGCTGCGGCACACGGGCGTCCAGTTCGGCGACGACGTCGTGCTCGCGGACCTCGAGCTGACCGTGATGCACGGCGAGCGCGTCGGCTTCGTCGGCGCGAACGGCGCCGGCAAGAGCGTCCTGCTGAAGACGGTCGTCGGCGAGATCGAGCCCACCGAGGGCGAGGTCTGGGTCGGCCCCTCGATCCGGATCGGCTACCTGGCGCAGGATCAGGAGACGCTCGATCCGGAATCCAGCCCGCTCGAGACGGTGCGCCTCTCGCATCGCTGCTCGGAAGGAGAGGCGGTGGCGCTGCTGATGAAGTTCCTCTTCCCGTACGAGCAGGTGCGCCGCGCGAACAAGCTGCTCTCGGGCGGCGAGCGCACGCGGCTGCAGCTGCTCCTGCTGATGCTCGCGGGGCCGAACCTGCTGGTGCTCGACGAGCCGACGAATCACCTCGACATCGAGTCGGTGGAGGCGCTCGAGGCCGCGCTCGAGCAGTTCGACGGCACCGTCGCGGTGATCTCGCACGACCGCTACTTCCTCGACCGGATCGTCGACCGGATCGTCGAGGTCGGCGACGGCGATGCCGTCTCGTTCGAGGGCGGCTACTCGGACTGGTTCGAGCGCTCGACGGCACCCGTGAGCGCGTGAGCTCGCGCGAGCTGCTGGCGAGCCTCGAGCGAAGCGACGCCGATCTGACTACCTCGCTCGCGTACCTCGCTGGCGTGGACGTCGAGCTCGACGAGGACGAGATTCGAGCGTCGCTTCGGCGCGCGGAGCTGGTGCTCGCCGCGGGCGGCGACCCGCGCCGGCGAGCTCGACCCCGACGGCCGCGCGGTCACGATCGTCGCCGCCGATCTCGACAGCGAGGAGGCGCGCGCGTCGCTCGCCGCGGGTCTCGAGCGCGTTGCCGCCGACGCCGACGGCCTACCGGCGGTCGCCGCGACGCTCGCCGAGCTGCTCGCCGACGCCGACCTCGCCTGGCGCGCGTATGCGTGCGCCCTGCTCGCCGAAGAGCTGGGCGGCGCCGAGTAACGGTCAGGCGACCGCGCGCGTCACGGCGATGTCGCCGCTGACCGTCTTCACGCGCAGGTTCGCCTCGGAGCCGTTGCCCTCGACGGGAGCGTCGCCGACGTCGAGCTCGGAGTGCACGTCTCCGCTCGTCGACGCGGCGTCGATGAAGAGACGAGTGCCCGTGAGCACGCCGACCCTGACGTCGCCCGACACCGACTTGAGCTGGATCTCGCCGGAGCGGATCGACCGGAGCCGCTGATCGCCCGAGACGGTCTGGAGCGTCACCGCGCGGTGCGCCTCGCCGAGCTCGACGTCGCCGGAGACGGTGTTCGCCGCGAGCTCGCCCCGCACGGCGCCGATCCGGGCATCGCCCGACGCGGTGTTGACACGGCCGTTGCCGTCGAGCTCGTCGATCCGAATGTCGCCGCTCGCGGAATGAACGGAAAGCGTGCCGCCGACCTGGGCGAGGAGGACGTCGGCGGAGGCCGACTTCACGTCGACGTCGCCAAGTCTGCCGCTCGCGACGAGATCGGCCGCGACGGTCTCGCAGTCGACGCGACGTACCGTGGGGGCAGCGAACGTACACGCCGATCTGCGGCGAGCGGCCGAAGATGCCCCAGCCGGCCTTCTCGATCTCGATCACGATCTGGTCGCCGCGCTGCTCCACGGTCGCACGCTCGATCGCGTCGCGCGTGGCCTCGTCGTTGCGCAGCGGGCGGAGCTCGACGGTCGTCTCGCCCGTGTCGCCCGCCTCCAGGGTGATCGTGCCGGAAGGGACTCGCACCCGGAGGCGCGGCGGCTGCGGGGTGTCGAAGCTAGGCACGACGACGCTCGCCGCGCTTCCGGGCCGGCTTGACGACGCGCTCGCCTGGCGGGCGGTCGAAGTCGGGCTCGGGGAGGAAGACGTGGCCGAACATGGTGCGCTCGAACTTGATCATCGTGAGCTCCTTTCGCTCCGTGTCTTCAGCTTTTCGTGTAGCCGGTCAGGCGGCGGCCCGGACCGGCTGGGACGGGACTCGAGCCCGCGCGCGAGCGCGCGGATGATCCAGGAGTTGACCGAGGCGTTCTCGCCGGACGCGGCCACCTCGATCTGGACCTTCAGCGACTCCGGCAGGCGCAGCGTGATCCGCGCTGAGAGTGCGTCCTCGCCGGCTGCGGCGGGAGCAGGCTGCTCCACGTCCTCCTCGACGTAGACGAGGTCGGGATCGCGGCCGGCCAGGCGGACGTCGATCCGCCCCGGGACGACGGCCGAGAGCTCGGCCGCCGCCTCCGAGACGATGTCGAGCAGGCGCAGGTGGAGTGAGGAACCAAGCGCCTGGCTCAGACGCCTTGCCGCCTCCGCGGTGGGCTCGTCGGCGGCGAGGGCTGCAGCCGCGGCGAGATCTTCCTGGATCGCGTGGAGGTGGTGTGCCATCTGCATGAGCGGCACTATGACATCACTGTGATGTCTTGTCAAGTCCATCGATGATGTCGGGGCGCAGTCGAGGCTCGTACCGGCTGGTACCCGCGCCTGGCTCAGCGTCGTTTTGCGGCCGCCGCAACGGCTGGTATCGTCAGAGCGCCTGTTCCGCGACGCCGAAAGGAGGCCGGAGATGCGCAACTGCATGTACGTCAGCGTGAGCCCCGTGCCCCTCGGCGTCCCGCCGCGCTAGCGCCCACCCGCGTCCGCGCCCTGCCCACCTCCGAACCCGCGCACGCGCGCGGAGGAGACGCATGACGACCGTCGATCCACCGGACCTACCGCTCCGACCGACCCTGCGCCGCCTCGCACCGCTCTGGTGGGAGCAGCGGCGGCTGGTCGCGCTCGGGCTCTTCTTCGCGCTGCTCTTCACCGCGCTCTCGATCACGATCCCGGTGCTGATCCAGCGTGCGATCGACGAGGCGATCGTCGGGCCGGACGACGACCGGCTGCTGCCGTACCTCGGCGTCATCGTCGTGCTCGCCATCCTGCGGTTCGGGGTCAACTTCTCGCGCCGCTTCGCGACCGCGCGCGTCGGGATCGCCGTCGAGGCGCGGCTGCGCGGGATGCTCTACCACGCGTACCTCACCTACCCGCGCGCGTTCTTCGACCGGCACGCGACCGGCGAGGTGATCTCGCGCGCGACGAACGACATCTACCCCGTGCGCTACTTCATCGGCTGGGGGGTCGTCCAGGGAATCCAGAGCGCGATGATGATCACCGGCGCGGCGATCGTCCTCGTCGCCGTCAACGCGCGGCTCGCGCTCTTCGCCGCCCTCGCGATGCCACCGATCGCGGTCCTGACGTGGTTCTTCGCACACAAGCTCTTCCCGATCTCGAAGCTCGTGCAGGCGAAAAAGGGCAACCTCGCCGAGGCGACCGACGAGGCGGTGGTGGGGATCGAGATGGTGCAGGCCTTCGGCCGCGAGCACGACGTGCGGACGCGGTTCCTCGGGCGCGCCGAAGCGGTTCGCCACGAGACGATGAGGGCCGCCTCGGTGGAGGCGTACTACCTGCCCGGGCTGCTCTTCTTGCCCTCGCTCGGGATCGCGGCGGTGCTCCTCTTCGGCGGCCGTGAGGTGATCGCCGGCGAGCTGACGATCGGCGAGTTCATGCTCTTCATCACGCTCCTGCTCCAGCTCGTGTGGCCGCTGGAGGCGCTCGGCTGGATCATCAACCTCGGCCAGCGCGCGGTGGCGTCGGCCGGCCGGAGCTTCGCCTGGCTGGACGGGATCGCCCCGCTCGCCGAGCCGGCCGAGCCGAAGGCACTCCCGAAGGGCCCGCTCCGCGTCAGCTTCGAGGACGTCCGCTTCGCGTACGGCACCGAGCAGGAGACGCTGCGCGGAGTCGCCCTCGACGTCGAGCCGGGCGAGATCGTCGCCGTCTGCGGCCCCACCGGCTCGGGGAAGACGACGCTGCTCAACCTGCTGCCGCGCTTCTACGACCCGACCGGCGGACGTGTGCTCGTCGGGGGCGTCGACACGCGCGACGTCCGGGTGGCGGAGCTGCGCCGAGCGGTCGCGATCGTGACCCAGAAGCCCGTGCTGTTCTCCGTCCTCCTGCGCGAGAACCTGCTCTCCGCCCGACCCGACGCCGACTGGGCGGATGTGCTCGCAGCCTGCGACGCGGCTGGCGTCTCCGCCTTCGTCGACGACCTGCCCGAGGGGTACGACACGCTGATCGGCGAGCGCGGCGTGAACCTCTCCGGCGGCCAGCGGCAGCGCGTCGCACTCGCGCGGGCGCTGCTCGCGGGCGCGCGCGTGCTCGTGCTCGACGACCCGATGTCGGCTGTCGACACGGAGACGGAGCGGCTGCTCGTCGAGAACCTGCGGCCCGCGGTGGCCGGGCGCACCGTGCTCGTGGCGACGCAGCGGCTGTCGACGATCGGCGTCGCCGACCGCGCCGTCGTGCTCGACGAGGGCCGGATCGTCGAGTCAGGCCGGCCGAGCGAGCTGCTCGCCGCCGGCGGCCTCTTCACCGATCTGTTCGGAGACGAGTCCGTTGCCGCATAAGCACACGGGCCTCTCGCGGCTCCTCCCCTACGCAGCCGAGCGCAAGGGGCAGATGACGGTGATCGCGGTGTTGGCGGCGCTCTCCGCCGCGGCGCCGGTGACCGGCTGGCTCCTGGTCGAGGACGCAACCAACAACGGGATCCGGGCCGGCGACGACGGCCGGCTGGTGCTCGCGGTGCTGGCCTACGTCGGTGTCAACGCGGCTGCGTGGGTGCTCGGGACGCTGACGTGGCTCGGGCTCGCGAGCGTCGGTCAGCGGATCGTGCTCGAGCTGCGCCGCGACCTCTTCCACCACCTCACCTCGCTGTCGCTGCGCTACTTCTCGCAGCAGAAGGCGGGCTGGATCATCTCGCGGCTGAACAGCGACGTCGACGCCCTCTCCGACGTCCTCAACCAGGGCCTGACGACGCTCGTCGTCAACTCGCTGACGTTCGTCGCCGCGATCGTCGGGCTCTTCCTGCTCGACTGGCGCCTCGGGCTCGTCGCGCTCTGCATCCTCCCGCCCGGGATCGTGATCACCCGCTGGTTCCAGCGCGTCTCCCACGTCGCCGCTGCGGACGTGCGGACGAAGATCGCGACCGTGACCGCCCAGCTGGCCGAGTCCGTCGCCGGGATGGCGGTCATCCAGGCGTTCAACCGCGAGCGGGCCTTCCAGGCCGAGTTCGACGGCCTGAACGAGGAGAACCGCGTCTCGAACGTCCACGTGCAGAGGATCTACTCGGTCTTCTTCCCCGCGATCGAGCTGCTCGGAGCGATCGCCACCGCGGCCGTCCTCTACGCCGGCGCGCAGTTCATCGGGGCCGGCTCGATGGAGATCGGAACGCTGATCGCGGCGGTCGGCCTGCTCGCGCTCGTCTTCCAGCCGCTGCAGGAGCTCTCCGAGCTCTACGGGCAGGTGCAGGCGGCGAGCGCCGCGATGGACAAGATCAGCTCGGTGCTCGATGCCGAGATCGACGTCGCCGACAAGCCCGGCGCACGGCCGCTCGGCCGGATCGACGGCAAGCTCGAGCTCGACCGCGTCACCTTCGCCTACGGCGAGGAGCCGGTACTGCACGAGATCTCGATCTCGGTGCCGGCCGGCGGCTGCGTCGCGCTCGTCGGCGAGTCGGGCGGCGGCAAGTCGACCACCGCAAAGCTGATCGCGCGCTTCTACGATCCCGACGAAGGCGCCGTGCGTGTCGACGGCACCGACCTGCGGGACGTCGAGCTCGTCGCCTACCGCCGTCAGCTCGGCGTCGTGCTCCAGGACCCATTCTTGTTCAGCGGCACGATCGCCGACAACATCCGCTTCGCGAAGCCCGACGCCTCCGACGAGGAGGTGCGCGAGACCGCGGCCGCCGTCGGCGTCGACCGGGTCGCGGCACGTCTCGAGCACGGGCTCGACCACGTCGTCCGCGAGGGCGGCGCGGGCCTCTCCGCCGGCGAGCGCCAGCTGATCTCGATCGCGCGGGCGCTACTCGCAGATCCGCGCATCCTGATCCTCGACGAGGCGACCTCGAACATCGACCGACCCACCGAGATCGTGATCGAGCGCGCGTTCGACCGGCTGCTCGCCGGACGCACCTCGGTCATCATCGCCCACCGGCTTGCAACCGTCCGGCGGGCCGACGAGATCCTCGTCGTCGAACACGGCCGGATCACGCAGCGGGGCACGGAGCGCGAGCTGCTCGCGGAGGAGGGCCCGTTCCGCCGGCTCGCGCACAGCCTCAGCGCCGACGCGCTCCCGCAGCCGAGCACGCCAGCGGTCTAGAAAGCCTTGTGTCCCTGGAACACAGCGTTCCGCGAACGAGATCATTCCCGCACCGGCAGCGTCGACGAACAGGGCTTGTGTTTCAGGAACACAAGCTCTTTCCGCCGGGGGCGACGTCACCCCGGCCTGCCGCGAAAGCGGTTAGTCGCCCCAGTCGAAGTCGCGGGACTTGCTCCAGAGACCCGAATCCTCGACGGACTCGTCCTCGGGCTTCGCAGCGTGCTCGACGGATTCCTCGCCGGGCCAGGCGATCGTCAGCGCGTTCAGGTCGACCGCGGGCTCGCCGTCCAGCGTCTCCTCGAGGCGCGCCTGCTCCTCGGTCTTGAACAGGGGGTGATTGTCGAACGGGTCGTCGGCCTGATAGCGGTCGAGCGGCATCCGCGGCTCGAGCTCGGCGTTGCGCCGCTTCAGCTCGAGATGGTCCTGGATCACGCGAGCGAAGAGCGAAGGGGTCTCCACTGGCATAAGGGGGCCTCCAAAGTCGGGAACACGTCGTGCTACAAGCGTGGGAGTGTAGCGCAGAAGCTGGAAAAGCCAGGTTCGTGCGTCCCGGCTTGCTCAGTGACCCGAGACGGGCTGGGCACCGGCGTAGACCCGGTTCTTCCCTGCGCGCTTCGCGCGGTAGAGAGCGTCGTCGGCGATCTCGAGCAGCTCCTTCAATCCGGTGCCGCCGCGCGAGCTGCCGGCGCCGAAGCTGGCGGTGAACTCGAGCGGCGCACCGTCGAGCGAGACGAGCTGGCGCCCGGCGATCGCCAGCCGGAGCCGCTCGGCGAGCTGAGCCGCGCCCTCGAGGTCGGTACCGGGCAGGATCACCGCGAACTCCTCGCCGCCCCAGCGCGCTGCGAGGTCGATCTCGCGCACCGTCTCGCGGAGAGCATCGGCGAACTCGCGCAGCACGACGTCGCCCGTCGGGTGGCCGTGCCGGTCGTTGATCGCCTTGAAGTCGTCGAGATCGGCGAGGATCAGGCTGACCGATCCCCCGAGCCGCTCGGCGCGGGCGAGCTCGGCACCGAGGGCCTCCTCGGCCTGGCGGCGGTTGGCGAGCCCCGTCAGGTCGTCCATGAGCGCCTGGCGCTCGACGACCCGGTGCAGCCGCGCGTTCTCGAGCGCGACGACGGCCTGTCCGGCGAGCGAGGCCGCCGTGATCGTCGCCTCGTTGTCGAACTCGGCACCAAGCAGGATCAACGTGCCGAAGTTGCCCCGCCCGGCCGTCAGCTCGTACTCCAGTCGCTGCGGGCCCGCCGCGATGTTGCCCGCGGTCACGACGGAGCCATCGCTGCCGTGCAGGAGGCCACCATCGGCGTGCGTCGCCTCGACAGCCGACTCGACGATCACCCGGCGGAGCTCGTCGGCGTCGAGCGTCGCGGCGAGCGCTTCGCCGAAGCGGGCATTCGCGTCGCGAAGTCGCCGCCGCTCGTCCTCGAGATCGCCCACTCTCGCCTCGAGCTCGACGGCCATCCGATTGAACGCGCGGCCGAGCTCGGCGAACTCGTCGCGCCCGCGAACGGGCACCCGCTCGCGTAGCCGCCCGGCAGCGATCGAATTCGCCGCCGCCGCGAGTCGTGCGAGCGCGCCGACGATCGAGCGCCCGGCGATGTACGCCACGAGCGCGATCAGCAGGAGCGAGCCGGCGAGAGCAGCGAGGATCTTGTTCCGCACCGAGCCCTGCTCGCCGGAGATGGCCGACGACGGCGTCACTGCGGCGAGCGCGATGGGCCGGTTGGGGACGATCCGCACGCCCACCACGCGATAGCTGCCGTCACCGGCCGAGACCGTCGCGACTCGGCCGAGCGGGACGTCGACGGCGCCGTCGAGCTCGGCGCTCGAAGCACGGACGCGTCCGTCGGGACCGACGAGCGCCAGCTCGTCGGGATCCCTCAGGCCCGAGCGGGCGCGCAGTCGCCCGACGAGCTCGTCGCCGAGCGGAATCGACGCGACGATGGTGGCGGTGCGCGCACCGGGCCCGACGAGCGAGACGGTCGTCTCCGCCGCGAGCGCTTGCGTGCGGCCGACCGAGAAGCCTTCGGGCGTCTCGACTCGCAGGTTCGGCGTCTCCGCCAGGAGCCGTTGCAGCGCCGGCCGGTCGCGTCGGGCCAGCGCAGCCTGAAACGCCGGGCTGCGGGCCAGACGTCGCGCCGCGCTCTCGGCTTCGCGGCGCTCGTCATCGTAGGCGGCGACGGCGGCTCGGAGCCCTGCCTCGAGCCTGGCGTCCACACTGGTCGTTACGCTGCGGTCAGCAACCTCACTGAAGCTCCAATACGCGGCGGCGAGCGGAAGCAGCGAGAGCGCCAGGAACGTCCCGACAAGCTTGAACTTGAAACTGCCAATCATTCTGCCCTTCAGTTTCCACTACCCCTGCCGATACTTAACCCCTAAGGGGATTTGTCGGCACGAAGGGGGGTTGACATGAGGCCAACGGCGACCCGGCTGCTGACTGCGGCTGCGCTGGTCGGGTGCATCATCGGCGTTGCCGTGGTTCCGGTCGCGGTCCTCGAGCAGACGCCCCGGATTCCATTCTCGTTTCCCGCGCCGACCGAGCAGGGACCACCCGTCGTGCGCGTCGCCGTGCCCGCCGCCGGCTGCCGCCCTGCAGCACGACCGCCTGGCACGAAGGCGCGTCCACGTCCCGGCGCAGCCCGACGCCCCGCGTCGATCCCCAGGTCGACCCCGTCCCGCAACCAGCTCCGCACCCACGACCGCGAACGCCCGGCGTCGGCGCCCGCCCGCGCCGTCGACGTCCCGGCCCGAGCCACGGTCGCCTCGGCCCGTCGCCCCTGTCTCCCCGCCGAACGTCACCCCGCCAGATGTCTCGCCGACAGACGCCCGCACACCGCCACCGCCGGCAAACCCACCGGTACCACCACCGGCGACACCGGCACAGCCGACACCGCCTGCGCCCGCTCAACCGCCCGCCTCGGCGCCACCCCAGCCGCCTGCCGCCACGCCCCAGCCGGCGCCACGCCGCGGCCGACAGCCCCCGTCCGTGTCCCGGCCGGGTCGAAGGACGACGATGACGACGAGCGACGACGGTGGAAATCGTGACAAGCGCGGCAACGACCTCGGTCACGCGACGCACAGCCACCGAAGCGCCCCGAAGGATCCGCGAGCCTCGACGCGAGCTCGGACCGACGACGACGACCACGACCGGGCCGAAGGCGGTGACGACCAGAAGGCGCGCGGACGACGACGCCCGAGCGAGCAGCAGCACGAGCAGCAGCGCAAGCGACGAGCAGCGGCGCAAGCACGAGAGTCGGCGCCGCCGCGAGCACGCGCCCGCCCGCAACCGTCGCTCCCGCGGCGACGGCGAACGTCCCGACACCCGCACCCGCCGCCGCCACGCCCACGCCCAGCACCGCCACCGGTGAGGACCGACCCCAAGGAGGAGCGCGACGAGGGTCAGGACCGGGACAAGCGCGACGACGACCGCGACGAGCAGATCGCGACGACGGTCACGACGACTCCGCGAGACGACCGGGCGACGACCGGGACGACGACGACGAGCGCGACGACGACGAGGACGAGGACGACGACTGACGTGTTTGCGACGCGCCGCTCTGTGCGAGGATAGTCCCGTGGCACGCCTTCGCCCCTCGAGCCCGCTCGGCGTCGCCCTCACGGCGTTCGAGCTCTGGCGCCGGCTGCCGCCGAGCCAGCGCAGACGACTGCTGAAGGCGACGCGCACGCACGGCCCCAAGGTTGCCGCGGCTCTGCTGGCTCGCCGCCGCATGCGCTGAACGCGCCGGCAGCAGCGCGCTACAAGGTCAGGGCGTCGCGCGCGATGCGATCCTGCTCGACCAGGTGCGCGGTCGGGTAGCCCTCGCTCGGGCTCGCCCGCCAGGGGCGGCCGACGAACCGGACCGGGACGCCGGCCGGCACGGCACTCTCGAGCCGGTGGCGGATCGACCGCCACGGCCCCATGTTCTGCGGTTCCTCCTGCGCCCACACGAGCTCGCGGAGGTTGGGGTACGAGGAGCACAGCTGCGCCGCCGCCTCGACGGGGAACGGATAGAGCTGCTCGAGTCGCGCGACGGCGACACCGGTCGCGGCCGCCCGCTCCTCGTGGCCGACGAGGTCGTAGTAGAGCTTGCCGGAGCAGAGCACGAGCCTGTGGACGGCGTCGCGGTCGGCCCCGGGATCGTCGAGCACGGGCTGGAAGCGGCCCTCTGCGAGCTCCTGCAGCGACGAGGACGCGTGCTTCAGGCGCAGCAGTCCCTTCGGCGTCAACACGACGAGCGGGCGCGCGGTCGCGTCGAGCGCCTGGCGGCGGAGGAGGTGGAAGTACTGGGCGGCGGTCGTGCAGTTGACGATCCGGATGTTCTCCTGGGCCGCGAGCTGGAGGAAGCGCTCCGGCTTCGCGCTGGAGTGCTCCGGCCCGTTGCCCTCGTAGCCGTGTGGCAGCAGGAGGGTCAGGCGCGAGGTCTGCTGCCACTTCGAGAGGCCCGCGACGATGAACTGGTCGATCACGATCTGCGCGCCGTTGACGAAGTCTCCGTACTGCGCCTCCCAGAGCACGAGCGAATCGGGAGCGGCGGTCGAGTACCCGTACTCGAAGCCGAGCGCCGCATACTCGGAGAGCGGCGAGTTGTAGATCTCGAAGGACGCGGCCGCCTCCGGCAGGTGCTGCATGGGCGCGTGGGTCTCGCCGGTGCGGGGATCGTGGAGCACGAGGTGGCGGTGCGAGAACGTGCCGCGCTCGGAGTCCTGGCCAGACAGCCGGATCGGGATGCCCTCGACCAGCAGGCTGGCCAGTGAGAGCGCCTCGGCGTGGCCCCAGTCGATGCCGCCCTCCTCAGGTCCGCCGTACAGCCGGTCGCGCCTGCGCTCGAGCTGCTTCGCCAGCTTCGGGTGCATCTCGAAGTCCTCGGGCAGCTCGAGCAGCTGCTCGTTCAGCGCCTCCAGCCGCTCGGCCGCGACCGCTGTCGAGACGACCCCGCCCGTGTCGGCCGGGATGCGCCCGTCGCGCGCCGGCCGCGGCTCCGCGATGGACACCTTCAGGCGCTCGTGCGCCGCCTTCAACGCCGCCAGCGTCTCGGCGAACGCGGCGGCGGCCTCCTCCTCGGTGACGACCCCCTCGTCGACCAGGAGCGCCGCGTACTTCTCGCGCGCGGTCTGCTGCGCGGCGATCTGGGCGACCATCAGCGGCTGGGTGTACGCGGCCTCGTCCTGCTCGTTGTGCCCGAAGCGCCGATAGCCCACGAGATCGACGACGAAGTCGCGGCCGAACTCCTGCCGGTAGGCCAGCGCGAGCCGGATCGCGGCGATCGCCGCCTCCGGGTCGTCGGCGTTGACGTGCACGATCGGGATGTCGAAACCCTTCGCGAGATCGCTCGAGTAGCGCGTGGAGCGGCCCTCGGCGGGGTCGGTCGTGAACCCGACCTGGTTGTTCGAGATCACGTGGAGCGTCCCGCCCGTGGAGTAGCCGTCGAGACTCGACAGGTTGAGTGTCTCCGCGACGACGCCCTGACCGGCGAACGACGCGTCGCCGTGGATCAGGATCGGCAGCGCCACCGACGGATCATGGATTCCGCCGCCCGCGGAGCGGTCGGTCTGCTCGGCACGCGCTTGTCCTTCGATCACCGGATCGACTGCCTCGAGATGACTCGGGTTCGGCGTCAGCGAGATCGTCACCTCGCCGAACTCCGTCTCGCGTGTCCCGGACGCGGCGAGGTGGTACTTGACGTCGCCGGTACCGCCTTCGTTGTCCACGACGACAGCGTCGAGCGTCCGCTCGCCCTCGAACTCGCGCAGGATCGTCTCGTAGGAGCGTCCGATCGTGTGCACCAGCACGTTCAGCCGGCCGCGATGAGCCATGCCGATCACGACCTCGTGAGCGCCCCCAGCGGCCGCCAGGTCGATCGCCTCGTCCAGCATCGGCACCATCGAGTCGAGCCCCTCGAGCGAGAACTGCTTCTGGCCCAGGAACGCACGGCGAAGGTACTGCTCGAAGCCCTCGACCTGCGACAGCCTGTGGAGCAACCGCTTCCGTTCTTCGGCCTGGAGCGGTTGCCGGTAGCGGCCGGACTCGATCGCCTGCCGGAGCCAGACGCGCTCGGCGTGGTCGGAGAGGTGCTCGAGCTCGTAGGCGATCGTGCCGCAGTAGACCTCGCGCAGCGCGGGCAGCGCCTCTCGGAGGGTCGCGCCCGGCACGTGCACGCGGAGCATCGACGCCGGGATCCGCGACTGGAGCTCCGGGGTGAGCGGCGGGATCAGGCGCGACTCGTCGAGCGCGGGATCGCCGAGCGGCTCGGAGCCGAGCGGGTCGAGGCGGGCGGCGAGATGACCGTGCATGCGGTGCGCCTTGACGAGCGCCATCGCGGCCGCGACGCCACCGAGAAGCGTCTCGTCGACCGCAGGTTCCGGAGCCGAGGGCTGCGGCTCGGCGGCGGCCGGCGCAGAGGCCGGGTACGGCGTGGCCGTTCCCCTTCGCGAGGGTCTCGAGCAGGCGCTGCAGCCCGGGGTGCGACGCGACCAGGTCGCTGCGGCCGCTCTCGAAGAGCTCGCGCCACTCCGCGGGGACGGCGTCCGGGTTCTCGAGGTAGTCCTCGAGCAGCAGCCGCGCGTAGCCCGCATTCGGCCCGTCGACGTCGTGTGCGCTCACAGCAGGTGTTCTACCACCAGGAGGCCCGACATCCTTCAGTCGGGACGGTCAGTACAGCGGGCGCTCGGTGATCACGGCGATCGACATGCCGACCGTCCAGCACACGACCGCCGCTCCAACGGCGAACGCGGCGAGGCGAGAATGCCGCTCCGTCATCCGGGCGGCGACGAACGCCATCAGCACCGCGAACGGGATCAGGCGGACCGGCTTGTGCGCAACTCCGAGCAGGCTCAGGAAGAGCGCGGCGGAGGCCAGCAGGCCTGCCACCGCCTCGCGGGCGTCGCTGGGCTTCGAGCCTGCATCCGACGGAACGGCGCTCACGCCCGCACCGTCCGGTGGCGCCGGGTCTGCGAGCGGCGAGCCCGAACGAGCCCACCACCGTGAGGCCCGACGCGACGGGGACCGGTGCGCCGCTTCCAGTCGCACCCGGGTGGCGGGTCGAGAGGCGTGCGCATCTGCGCGCCCTCCAGCGGGCGCGGCTCGGCCCGGATCGCCCACCAGACGACGGCGCACATGTAGACGACCGGGATCTTCAGGATCACGAGCATGAACACGAGCTCCCAGACCACGGGTCGAGTCTAGATGATCGCCGGCGTGGTTAGGGCGAGCCGCGAGCGGGCACGAACACGGGGTGAGCCGTGAAACCCTTGCGCCGCTGCTCGAGGTCGGCGAGGAAGCCGGATGCCTCAACCTGTCCGAGTTCAGCGCCGCCGTGCAGGATCTCGAGCTCGACGAGGATGAGCTCGAGGCCCTCTACGCCGACGTCGAGGAACGCGGGATCAAGCTGTCCGACGATTGCGCGCGCGAGACACAGGCCGAGCCGACGTACGTCAACGGCGACCTGGCGACCGCGACGACCGATTCCCTCCAGCTCTTCCTGAACGAGGCCGGGCGCTACCCCCTCCTGACAGCCGCGGAGGAGGTGGAGCTCGCCAAGGCCGTGGAGCGCGGCGACCTGCAGGCGAAGGACAGGATGATCAACTCGAACCTGCGCCTCGTCGTCTCGATCGCGAAGCGCTACCAGGGTCACGGCCTGTCGCTCCTCGACCTGATCCAGGAGGGCGTGATCGGCCTGATCCGCGCTGTCGAGAAGTTCGACTGGCGCCGCGGCTACAAGTTCTCCACCTACGCGACGTGGTGGATCCGGCAGGCGGTCCAGCGAGGCGTGGCCAACAAGTCGCGCACGATCCGGATCCCGGTGCACATCGCCGAACGCGAGCAGCGGATGGGCCGCGCCGAGCGGGAGCTCGTCGCGAAGCTGGGTCGTCCTCCCACCGACGAGGAGCTCTCGAAGGCGTCCAAGGTCTCGGTGAAGCACCTGCGCGAGGTGCGCCAGGCGGCGCGGGCGGTCACGAGCCTCGACAAGCCGCTCGGCGACGACAACGACGCCTCGATCGGCGATCTCGTCGGCAACGAGCAGCAGGGAGTCGAGGAGGAGGTCGAGGTCAGCCTCACCGAGGACATGTTGCACCGCGCGCTCGAGGACATCCCGGAGCGCGAGCGCGAGGTGCTGAAGCTTCGCTACGGCCTGACCGCCGAAGAGCCGAAGTCCCTCGAGGAGATCGGACGCCGGCTCGGCCTCACCCGTGAACGCGTGCGCCAGATCGAGTCGCAGGCGCTCGAGCGACTGTCGGTCTCGCGCGAGATCGACGCCCTGCGCGCTGCGTAGCGCTGCTCGTCAAGTGTCTCGCGCCACTTAACAGCACGCTCATACCCTCTCGCTACCGTGCTCGCTGCAACTGAGAGCCCGGTTCGGCACGGCGGCTCGCCGCCTCTGCAACTCGCGCCAGATCGGGCTCCTGAGAGAGGAGATGCCCGTGAGACGACTCGTCCAGTTCCTGGTCGCGGCAACGGTCGTGAGCCTGCTGACGCCTGCCCTCGCCTTCGGAGGCTCGCGCATGTACGTCGGATTCCACGACGATCCCAACTTCCGCTACGAGGAGAACCGCGCGGCGGTGCTCGATCAGGCGCGCGACGCCAACTCCACGATCGTGCGCACGCTCGTCACCTGGGCGAACGTCGCCCCCAAGCGGCCGGGCAACGCCGCCAACCCGTTCGATCCCGCCTACCGCTTCGAGGATCTGGACGAGCTCGTCCGCAACAGCCAGCAGCGCGGGATGGAAGTGCTCCTGACGGTCTGGGGAACGCCGAAGTGGGCCAACGGCGGCAAGAAGCCGAACGTCCTGCCGAAGCGAAACGCCGACTTCACGAACTTCATGCGCGCGCTCGCCTCGCGCTACTCCGGCCGCAACGCCGGCTATCCGTTCGTGCGCTTCTACTCGGTGTGGAACGAGTCGAACCTGCAGCTCTTCCTCTCGCCGCAGTTCGACTCGAAGGGCCGCTCGGTCGGCCCGAAGCTCTACGCGAAGCTGTACGCGGCCGGCTACGCCGGGATCAAGCGCGGCAACGCGCGGGCGCAGGTCGCGATCGGCGAGACCTCCACGCACGGCCGCGACAAGGACGTGAAGGGCCAGTCCGACACGCACTCGCCCGGACGCTTCGCCCAGCTCGTGGCGCAGGCGAATCCGCGGCTCAAGTTCGACGCGTGGGCGCACCACCCCTATCCGACGCCGCAGTACCTGAAGCCGACGCAGAAGGTGCAGTGGCCGAACGTCTCGCTGTCGTCGCTCCCCCGCTTCGAGCAGTCGCTCGACAAGTGGTTCAAGCAGCGAGGCAAGACACAGATCTGGATCACCGAGTACGGCCACGAGACGAAGCAGGACGGCGAGAGGAAGGGCGTCTCGCGCTCGACGCAGGCGAACTACGCGCTGCAAGCGTTCAACATCGCGCGCAAGGACGCCCGCGTGCAGATGTTCGTCTGGTTCGTCCTTCGCGACCATCCGACGAGCGAGTGGCAGAGCGGCCTGATCACGAAGTCCGGTCAGCCGAAGCCCGCGCTGGCCCGGTTCCGCGCCGCGGCGAAGCTGGTCGACGTCCGCAACGCGATCGTCAGCATGCGCGGCGGCAACGGTGCCCCGACGGTGACCGTACCGCTGCGCGAGTACGGCTCGGGCACGGCGACGGGCGAGTCCGTCGGCGTCAACTTCCGGGTCTTCGAGAAGGGCGAGCTGGTCACGAGCGGCCAGGCGAGCGCGCCGTTCGGCTCCGACGCGACAGTGCGCGTCCCCCTGACCGGCTTTGCGCCGGCGCGGAAGCGGACGTACACCGTCGAGCTCGAGGCGAACGTGTTCAGCGGCGGCGGCGTGAAGCTCTCGCGCACGCTCACCCTGCTCACGACCTAAGACACCTCGGTCACGCGTGGCCGTTCCGCTTCGTTGGCGGAACGGCCACGTACGATCGGCGCATGAGCGCCACCGTGCGCGTCGGCACCTGCTCCTGGGCCGACGAGACGCTGACGAAGGTCTGGTACCCGCCGGGCGTCCGCTCCGGCGAGGCGAGGCTGCGGCACTACGCCGAGCGCTTCGGCGTGGTCGAGGCGAACTCGACCTACTACCGCCTCCCCGACGGCGAGCTCGTCGGCACCTGGGCCGAGCGGACGCCCGCCGGGCTTCACGATGCACGTGAAGGCGTTCGGGCTGATGACGCGGCACCCGGTCAAGCTGGAGGCGCTACCCGAGGATCTGCGCGACGCGACCCCGGTCGACGAGCGCGGGCGCGTCGACCGGCCGCCGCGCGAGCTCCGCGCCGAGGTCTTCCGCCGCTTCGCACGCGCACTCGAGCCGCTGCGCGCCACGGGCAAGCTCGGCGGGATCCTGCTGCAGTTTCCGTCGTACGTCGTCTCCAAGCCCGCCTCGTTCGAGTACATCGAGTGGGCGCAGGAGCAGCTGCCGGGCGACGAGATCCTCGTCGAGTTCCGCCACCGCAGCTGGCTCGACGAGGAGCACCGGGCCGAGACGCTGGCGTTCCTCGAGCGTCGCGGCCTGACCTACGTGATCGTCGACGCGCCGAAGACGGAGGCGAAGAACCTCGTCCAGACGGTCGTGGCCAGCACCTCGAGCACTGCCTACGTGCGCTTCCACGGCCGGAACGCGGCGACCTGGAACAAGCGCACGGGGAGCGCCGCCGACCGCTTCGACTACCTCTACTCGGCCGACGAGCTGCACGAGTGGGTCGAGCCGCTCCGCGAGCTGGCGGGTGAGGCCGAGCACGTCTACGGGATGTTCAACAACAACGGCCGCTCGGCCATGCCCTCGTTCGGCGGGCTCGCCGGGCTCGATCCCTACGAGGTCGCCGGCGACCCGCAGAAGGGGCTCGTCGCGCAGGCGCCCGCGAACGCGCTGATGCTGCGGCAGGCGCTCGCCGACGCCGGCGTCCCGGTGGCCTGAGCCCCTCAGAGCTTGACGAGGGTCTTGCCGCGGTTCTCGCCCCGCAGCATGCCGATGAACGCCCGCGGCGCGTGCTCGAGTCCCTCGGTCACGTCCTCGCGATAGGTCAGCCGCCCCTCTGCGAGCAGCCCGCCGAGCCGCATCAGCCCTTCCGTCGAAGCGGTGTGCGTAGTCGCTGACCAGGAAGCCTTGCAGCGTCGCGCGGAAGACGATCAGGAAGCCGAGGTTGCGCGGCGCGAGCTCCGGCTCGGTGAGGTTGTACTGCGAGATCTGGCCGCAGACGGCGACGCGCGCCCCGACGGCGAGGCGACGGAAGATCGTCTCGGAGAGGGCGCCACCGACGTTGTCGAAGTAGACGTCCACCCCGCGCGGGCACGCCTCCTTCAGCGCGGCGTTGACGTCGTCCACCTTGTAGTCGATGCCGACGTCGTAGCCGTACAGCTCGGTCAGGTCGGCGACCTTCTCGGGCCCTCCGGCGAGCCCGATCGTGCGGCAACCGGCGATCCGCGCGAGCTGGCCGACGATCTGGCCAACCGCGCCCGCCGCGCCGGAGACGACGACCGTGTCGCCCGGCTTCGGGCGCCCGACGTCGAAGAGACCGAAGTACGCGGTCAGTCCGGTGATCCCGAGGACGTGCAGCGCGGTCGAGGGCGGTGCGAGGCGGGATCGACCTTCCGCAGCGTGCTGCCACGCGCGACGGCGTGCTCCTGCCAGCCCAGCTGGCCGACGACGAGGTCGCCTGCGGCGAACCGCCTGTCGTTGCTCTCCACGACCTCGCCGACTGCCTGGCACGTCATCACCGCGCCGAGCTCCGTCGCCTTGGCGTACGACCGCGCCTCGCTCATCCGTCCACGCATGTACGGATCGAGCGAGAGCCACTGCGAGCGGACGAGCACCTCGCCCGGCCCGGCCGCCGGCATCGCGGTCTCGACGAGCGCGAAGTCGGAGTCCTTCGGAAAGCCGACGGGGCGGGCGGCGAGCGTGATCTGCCGGTTCACGGCTCCGACCCTCTCACGACAGAGCGACGAGCACGTACGCCTCGACGGGATCTTCCTTGCCCTTCACGCGCAAGTGCGCCAGGGGTCGCACGGTCGTCGACTCGGGAAGCCGCTCGAGCGTGCCGGCGCCGATCACGACCTCACCCACGGATGCCTCGCTCTCCAACCTGGCGGCGAGGTTGACCGTGTCGCCGACGAGCCCGTGCTTGCGATGGCCGCTCTGCGCGCCAAGCACGGTCGCCTGCACGACGCCGCTATTGACGCCCACACGGAAGCGCGGCCAGTCGGGCTCGGCGGCCGCGATCTCGGCGGCTTCGGCCTGGAGCGCCAGCGCTGCCCTCGCGGCGAGGAGCGCGTGCTCCGGCTGATCACCGTCCTTGTTGAAGACGACCATGATCGCGTCGCCGATCAACTGATGAACATCGCCGCCGAGCCCCTCGAGTGCCGGCACGAGCCGCCCGAAGTAGGCGTTCAGCATCTCCCCCACCGCCGCCGGGTTCGTGCGCTCGGAGAACGACGTGAACCCGGCGAGGTCGGCAAAGAGCACGCTGGCGTCGCGGGCACCCGCCAGCGTCTGCTCCAGGTAGAGCGCGCTGAAGCGCTCCTCGTGCCACTCGGAGCGCGCAGCCGCCGCGATCAGGAGGAACGCGGCGAGCATCAACACGTGCCACTCCCACCACGAGATGCGCCAGTTCTCGGCGAATGCGATCACGATCATCGCCGCTGCGAGGAGCGCGAAGCCGGCCGTGATCGCGAAGAGGAAGCGACTGCCACGGCGCCGATAGAGACGCGCGTAGCCGGCCGAGCCGACCGCGTAGAGCAGCACCCCGACCACGCCGAGCCACGTCTGCCACCCGTTGAGCTCCTCGCCGGCGATCTCGCCGTCCAGCGGAGGCAGCCTCGCCAGCGACACGATCGCCCACAGCGCCATCACCGCGACGAGCGCGCCGAGCGCGGGCCGCGCCAGCCTGACCACGCGGTCGGATGCGGCCGGCCCGAGCTCGAGGCCGGAGGCGGCGACGAACACACCTCCGAGCAACAGGCCGACGGGCGTCGCCAGCTCGAAGCCGGGATTCGCGCCGAGCAGCACGCCCGGAGTCGCGAGGGCGTGCAGCCCGAGGAACCCCGCGCTGGCGACGAAGGCGAGCGCGACGAGCACGAGCCGCGCATCCCGGCGCCTGCACGCGGCGGCGAAGACCGCGTATCCCAGTCCCACCGCCGCGGCGGCTGCGACGAGCACGAGCCAGAAGTGCGCCGGCTGGTTCTCCCAGCGGACGTCGAGTCGCGGCCGCTGCCGAACGAGCGCCAGCAGCAACAGGGGGAGCGCCGCGGCGGCGGCGACGCCGAGCACCGCCGGACGGCTCATGCAGCCTCCAGAAGCTGCGCGAGCCAGCGGCGGTACGGCTCGCCGTCGAAGGCGTGCAACGGATGCGGATCGAGCTGCTCGATGCGCAGCTTCCCGGCCCGGCGGACGTAGACGGCCGGGAAGATCCGACCGTCGCCGTCGAGCTCGACGGTGACGGCGACGCCGTCGGGTTCCCTTTCGTCGACGAAGTGCTCGAGCGGCACGACACGGTCGTCCGCTCCGTCGAGCGAGACGGCGCGGCTGAGGTAGCCCTTCTGCGCCCACAGCTCCGGTGCGCGCGCGAGCGCGCTGCCGAGAAGCGAGGGGAGGTCGCCGGGATCCACGCGGGCGGGCGGTCGCGGCCGGCCGAGCCGCTCGGCGACGTGCTCGGCCAGGATGCGGGCGTTGTAGCGGAATCCCTGCACCGCAGCCGAGGTCGAGACGACCCCGGCGCGCCGCAGCCCGGCTGCACCCTGCGAGGCGTTGCCGGCGAAGTAGATTCCCGGAGCGGAGGTGCTCTCGAAGAACGGCGTCAACGCAGGGATGCGGCCGTGCGCCACCGCGACGACGCCGAGCTCGGGTAGGTCGAGCAGCGGCGTGCGGAAGCCCGTCGCTGCGATCACGTCGTCGACGTCGAAGACGAGCTCGCCGGGCTGCGTCGTTCCCTGAGCGCGGATGCGGTATCCGCCGCCCCGGTGCGCTCGATCGACTCGATCGCGGCGTCGAGCGCGACCGTGCCGCCGCCGACGACGGCGTCCTCGAGCGGCTGGAAGTACCGCACGCGCACGGTCGAGAGCGCGAGCACGTCGGCGCGAACGGGCGACGGGGAGGCGACGACGAGCTGCCGCGCCCAGGGAAGGAGCCCGTCCGCGAGCTCGAAGCCGGAATTGCGCTTGCCGATCACGAAGACGCGTCGGTCGCGGTACGAAGCCGCCTCGCGCGTCTCCGCGTAGTGGGGGACCGTCTCGATGCCTGGAATCGGCGAGCGCCACGGCTCCGTGACGCCGATCGCGAAGACGGCCGCCCGGCAGCGGTACTCGCCGGCGGTCGTCTCCAGCACGAGCCGTCCGTCCGGCTCGCGCCGCGTCGCCAGCCAGCGGCAGCCGTAGCGGACGTCGATTCCGGCACGCTCCGCGAAGGCCGCGTGGCCCGCGACCATCTCCTCGCGAGTCGGCACCGCATAGCGCCGGTCCATCCCCTGCGGCACGAGCGCGCGCAGCTCCGGCTCGTCCGCCAGCAGGCTGTTGTGGTCGTACCACTCGTACTCGCGCGAGCTCTGCGCGTAGGGCGCATCGAGCTTCGACCAGGAGAGCAGGCGGCCGAAGATCGGCCAGGTGCGGAACATGCCGCCGGGCGCCTCGTCCGCGGAGATCACCGCGTGGTCGATCCCCAGCCGTCTGAGCCAGTAGGCGGTCTGAAGGCCGCCGGGACCGCTGCCGACGACGACGACGTCGTAGTCGCCCGGCCCGGCGCTCCCTGCTAGCCCGACCACAGGTTCGCGCTGCGCAAGCGCCGCGCGCTCGTCTTCAGCATCTGGACGGCCAGCTCCGGGTGCGCCCTCAGGAGCGGCACGAGCTCGGCTCCGGGGAGCACGGCACACCGCAGCTCCTCGGTCTCGGCGACGACGTCCGCAGCGGTCACGTCGCCCGTCAGGATCGACACCTCTCCGAAGAAGTCGCCTGGATGTAGGCGCGCGCGTTCCTGCCCGTCGATCTGCACGGTTGCCTCGCCGTCGGTGATCACGTAGAAGGACTCGCCGTCGAAGCCCTCGCGAATCACACGGGCGCCGCGCGAGAAGCTCGCATCGTCGAGGACGGCCGCGACCGCCTCGAGCTGGGGTGCGGCGAGCCCCGCGAAGAGCGAGAGCCGGGCCAGCGTTCCCGGATCGACCATGGAACGAGGCTACAGAGCAGCTCTGCCGCTCACAAGCCGATCACGCCGCGAGCCGGCGCAGCGCGGCGGCGGCTCGAGCCGGATCGAGAATCGGGCCGGAACGAGTCGATCGTGGCGGGCACGAGCTCCGCGGAGCGGACGCCGTCCGCGGCGAGCCCGACCAGCAGGATTCCGCTGGCGGTGGTGCCGGGCGACACCGCGCCGAAGACGAAGTTGCCGAGGCTCCACGCGACGAGCTTCCTCCGGCGGCGCTCGACGGGCTGCAGCACGTGTGGATGCGCCCCCAGGACGACACTCGCGCCGGCTCGGAGCGCTGACTCGGCGAAGGCGCGCTGGCGCGCATCGGGCTTGGTCGCCAGCTCGGTACCCCAGTGGAAGTAGACGACCACCGCGTCCGCGTGGCGCCGGGCGCGAGCGACGTCCTCGGTGATCCAGGTCGGCTCGGCACGCGCCGCTCCCGGCTTTCCGGGAGCGGCGTCGAAGCCGAGCGGCCGCACATCGGAGTACCCGAGCACGGCGATCCGGAGCCCGCCTCGAACCAGAATCCCGGGCTTCCGCGCGGCTGCGAGATCGGCGCCGCCCCCGACGACGCGAATGCCTGCTCGGCGCGCGTGCCCGAGCGTGTCGAGAAAGGCCTCGGTGCCGTAGTCGAGCGAGTGGTTGTTCGCGACGGAGACGACGTCGACGCCGGCGCGCGCGGCCCCGGCGAGCGAGGCCGGAGCGCCGCGGAACACGTACTGCTTGCCCGGCACCGGGGCGCCGCGGTTCGAGACGGCGCATTCGAGGTTGACGAGCGCGACGTCGGCGGCCCGCAGGAGCGGTGCCACGGACGTCCAGGGGTGGTCGGCGCCGTGAGCCTCGATCGCGCTCCCGATGCTCGCCCCGAGATTGACGTCACCGCCGGCCGCGAGCACGAGCGGCCGGACGACGAGCGGTCGGAGGGAGGTTCGCCGGTCGCCCGAGACGAGGGCGAGCTCGAAGCGGCCTCGACGTGCGGGAGCGCGCACCTGCAGCGTGAAGCGGCCGAGGCGGCCGGCGCGGGCCCCGGCGAGCACCGCTCCCCGCGCGCGCAACTGCACGTGTGCGCCGGCGCCGGCCCAGCCGCTGACCTGGACGCGCGCACCGGGCGCGAGCCACGGCGGCAGGGGAGCGTCGAGCCTCAGTGGGCCCTGTGCCCGCTGCGGCGCGCCGGCAGGTGCGAGCGCCGGCAAGAGCGCCGCGGCCGCGCCGGCGACCGCCAGCGCGAAGCCCGCGCCCGCCGCAGCGCGCCGTCTGGCGACGCCATCCATGGTCGAAGGTTCGACGCTCGCGGCGGCGGGCCTCTAGAATGGATGCGTGCCCTGCGCGTCCACCCAACCTGATCCGAAGTGCGAGCAGGGCGTGCGCTACTGGGAGGTCGTCGAGACCTGGCGCGACGGCGACTCGAAGGGCGAGGAGTCGCGCTGGGAATCCGACCGCCGCTACCGCCACGCCAAGATGGTCTACGACGGCCACGCGGCGACCTGTAGCCGGACCCGCTGAGCACGCGAACCGCTCGGTTCAGCGTCTCCCGGCGAGGTGCATCGTGTACTCGCCCAGGTTGAGCGGATTCGCCGTCGTCCGTTTCCGGGTCGGCGGGTCGCCGCTCACCGGCCGGTAACCGGCGAAGCTCGACTCGAGCACGCCCTCGCCTCCCGTCAGAGCCGGCAGCTGCCGCTGGAGCTCGTGGACCCGCGCGGCGGGCAAGACGCACTCGATCGTGCAGAGCCTCCCCCGCGGCAACGGCGTCTCCACGGCAGCGCCGAGCCGTGCCAAGGCGGGCAGGACCGCGCCGATCGTCTCCGTCGGGAGCTCCAGGCTGGCTCGGACGACCGGCTCGCAGACGACCGTCCCGACCTGTTCGAGCGCGCGCATCACGACGATTGGCGTGAGCTTGCGGAAGTCGGCCGCCGTGCTGACGGGAGACGCGTAGCCGCACTCCGTCATCGTCACGGTGCAGTCGACGACCTGCCAGCCGGAGAGGCCCTCCTGAAGTGATCGCCGGACATACTCCGTCATGAAGTCAGCGAAGCTCTCCCGCGTCTTGTAGACGTACATCGGCACCGTGCGAATCCCGACTTGCAGCCGGAATTCGATGCCGGATCCGATCGGCGCGGGCTCGATTCGAAGCCCGATCGTGGCACGGAACGGATTCGACTCCGCGTCGAGGAGCTCGATCGCCTCGCCGGTGCCGCACGGGCGCTCGACGCAGATCGTCGTCGTCTCGCTGAAGCCGACGTCGAGACCGAACTCACTTGCCAGTGTCGCCTGGATCACCTCCTTCTGCACCTCGCCGTAGAGCGAGACGGAGATCTCCTGGCGGGTGTCGTCCTGCCGGACGTCGATCAGCGGATCCTGCTCGGCGAGCTGCGCGAGCGCGACGCGGAGCCGTGCGCGGTCGTCGCCGCCTCCGGCGACGACGACCGACTCCAACGTCGGCGGGGGGAAGTAGTGGTTCGAGGCATCGATTCCGGTCTCGCCGATCCGGGCGCCGACCTGGATCTCGGCAAGACCCCAGAGCTGTGCGACAGCGCCTGCGGAGACCGACGGACGTCGGACGGCAGGCCCACGCTCGAAGACGGAGATCGCGGTGACCTTGCCCTCCAGGCCGCGGCCGAACCGCAGCCGGTCGCGCAGTGTGAATCGTCCCCGAGAACATCCGGACGTACGCGATCTTCTCCCCGCTTGCGCCGCGCTCGATCTTGAAGACCGTCCCGGAGACGGGGCCGTCGGGATCTCCCACGGATGCCGGCAGCAGCTCGGTGATCGCAGTCCTCAATGCCTCGACGCCCGCGCCGGTGAACGCCGAGCCGAAGAAGACAGGATGAACGAGCGCGCGCTTCGTCTGAGCCGAAAGCGCGTCGCGGAGGAGGCGATACGGCAGCTCCGTCTCGACCTCGACGTAGCCCGCCATGATCCGCTCGTCGCGCTCCGCCAGCACCTCGGCCAGCCGGGCCTGGTGCAGGCAGGTCCTCGACGCCGAACGGGGTGAACGAGGCGTCGCGTGTGCCGAGCGCGTGAGGGGTTCCCATCGGCACGACCGCGGTCGTCAGGCGCTCCGAGATCGCCCGGATGACACGCACGTCGCCGGCGCCCAGGCGGTCGATCTTGTTCACGAACATCAGGGTCGGAATGCGCAGCCGCTGCAGCGCCCGCATCAGGATGTGCGTCTGCGGCTGCACACCCTCGACCGCCGACAGCACCAGTACGGCGCCGTCGAGGACGCTCAGGACCCGCTCCACCTCGGCGATGAAGTCCGGGTGGCCCGGCGTGTCGATCAGGTTGACCTGGACGTCCCCGAGCGCGAACGACGCCACGGCCGACCTGATCGTGATCCCTCGCTGCCGCTCGAGCGCCAGCGAGTCCGTCTGCGTGGTACCGGCATCGACGCTGCCGACCTCGTCGATCACGCCGGCCTCGTAGAGCAGCCGTTCAGTGAGAGTTGTCTTACCGGCGTCTACATGCGCCAGGATCCCCAAGTTGAGCGTTTTCTGCGACACGCGTCATACCCTCCGAATAGGTCATCAAGCCCTGTTCGATTGACATGAACGCTTGGCGCATCTCAGCTCCTTGGTGGATCGGCGCTACGTGGTGCTCAGGTTGGATCATATGCCTGCCGGGCGGCTGTGAACAGCGCGTTGAACGACGAAACCCGCCTTCAGGCGGGTTTCGCGATGGAGCCAGCCGGGCTCGAACCGGCGACCTTCTGGCTGCCAGCCAGACGCTCTCCCAGCTGAGCTATGGCCCCAGAGGTACGGCGAGATTGTAGCTAGGACGCTGCCGCTTCGAGCTCGACCGCGGGCAGATCGCCCCACAGATCCTCGAGCCGATAGAACCCGCGCGTCTCCGGGGTGAAAACGTGGAGGACGACGTCGAGGTAGTCGGCGATGATCCAGTCCGCCTCCTTCGTGCCGTCGACGGCGCGTGGCGTGAGGCGCGTCTCGGCCTTCAGCTGCGCGTGCACCTCGTCGAAGATCGCCTTCGTCTGGCGCGGGTTGCGGCCGGTCGCGATCACGAAGAAGTCCGTGAACACGCACGCAGGCCTCATGTCGAGGATGACGACGTCCTCTGCCAGCTTCTCCGCGGCGAGCGCGGCGATCCGGCGTGCTTGTTCGAGAGAGCTCAGAGCACTCAGTGTAGCCGCGACGAGCGGACGTCAAGTCCGGCGGTAAAGATCGTGCTCGGCGATGTACGCGGCGACCTCGGGCGTCACGAGCCCGTCCAGCGGCTCGCCGCTGCGGACACGGGCGCGGATCTCGGTCGACGAGATGTCGTGCGGCTCGAGCTCGAAAATCTCGATGCGATCGGAGCCGGGCTCCGCGTGGTAGCCGGGGCGCGTCGCGACACCGAGCCGGGCGAGCTCGAGCACGCGCTTCGGCTCCTTCCAGGTCGGTAGGTCGGCCAGCTGGTCGGCGCCGATCAGGAAGACCGGATCGTCGTAGCGCGCTGCCTCGAGTGCATCGACCGTGTAGCGGTGCCGCTCCAGCTCGACGATCGCACCGAGCTCGTCGAACGTGAGCCTCGCCATCGCGAGCCGGTGCTCCGCGGCGCGCTTCCGAGGCCTTGTGCGCGGCGGCGGCGACGACGGTGACGTGGAGCCGCTCGATCCCGAACCGCTCGACCGCCGTCCGCGCGAGCGCGAGATGGCCGAGGTGCGGCGGGTCGAAGCGCCCACCGAAGATCCCGGTCACTCCCACTCGAAGGACTCGTCGCCGATCTCGACGTCCTGGCCCTTCCGGATCCCGGCCGCCTTCAGCGCCGCCTCGAGCTCCTCGCTCGGAGGCGCCTCCCCGGCGACTGCGGTAACCCCGGTCGGTGCGGTAGATGCGGTACGTCCGCCGCGCGGGCGGACGGGGCCGGTACTCGAGGAACTCGGGCAGCTCGGACGGCTCCTCGGCGACGTCCGGAGGCGCGGGCGGGATCAGCGTGAAGAGCGTGCGCTTGAGCTCCTCGATCCCCTCGCCGGTGGCCGCCGAGACGCGAAACGTGCGCACGATGCGCGGATCGTCGAGCGCCGGGTCGGGCACGTCCGGGACGAGATCGACCTTGTTCAGGACGAGCGCCTGCGGCCGCTCGTCGAGGCCCGCGCCGTAGAGCGCGAGCTCGCGGTCGATCGTGCGGAAGCGCTCCTCGACGTCGCCCTCGGACGCGTCGATCACGTGCAACAGGAGCCGGGCGCGCTCGAGGTGGGCGAGGAACTCGTGGCCCAGGCCGATGCCCTCGCTCGCGCCCTCGATCAGGCCCGGCACGTCCGCCACGGTCAGCTGCGCGCCGTCCGGCGACTCGACCGTGCCGAGCACCGGTGCGAGGGTCGTGAACGGGTACTCCGCCACCTTGGGCTTCGCGTTCGAGATCCGGCGCAGCAGCGACGACTTGCCCGCGTTCGGCAGGCCTGCGAGCGCAGCGTCCGCCAGCAGCTTCAGGCGCAGCTCGAGCTCGGCCTCGCCGGGCGGGTCGCCGACCTCGGCGAAACGCGGCGTCTGACGCACGGCGGTGGCGAAACGCGCGTTGCCGCGCCCGCCCTGGCCCCCGCGCACGAGCACGACGCGCGCACTGGGCGTGGCGAGATCGGCGACGAGATCGCCTTCGACGCCGTACACCTGTGTGCCCACGGGCACCTCCAGCACGATCGTCGCCCCGTCCGCACCGTGCTTGCGGGCACCGCGGCCGGGCTCGCCGCGACCCGCCTTGAACCGCGTCTTCGCGCGGAACGCGGAGAGGTCGCGCAGGTCGGCGTTCGCCTCGAGGATCACGTCGCCGCCGCGACCGCCGTCGCCGCCGTCGGGCCCGCCCTTCGGCACGTGCTTCTCGCGCCGGAAGCTCAGCCCGCCGTCGCCGCCGCGCCCCGCGAGTACCTGGATGCGGGCGCGGTCGTGGAACACGGCCTCACCCTAGGCCAAGTAACAGTCTGTTACTTGGCGTCCGGCGCGGCGACCGAGATCGTGCGCTTCTCGCCGCTGCGGCTGAACTCGACCGTGCCGTCGACGACGGCGAAGATCGTGTGGTCGCGCCCCATGCCGACGCCGGCGCCGGGGCGGAACTTCGTGCCGCGCTGGCGGACGATGATGTTGCCCGGCTTGACCTCCTGGCCGCCGAACATCTTCACGCCGAGGCGCTTCGAGTTCGAGTCGCGACCGTTCCGGGAGGAACCGAGGCCCTTCTTGTGTGCCATCTAGGAGTCCTCCTCCTTCTCCGCGAGTGCGGACTCGATCGCCGCGAGCGCACCCTTGCGCTTCGCGTGAGCGCCCTCGTACTCGAGCGCCGCCTCCAGCATGGGACGGTTCCAGTCGGATGCCTGCGCCTTGATCTCGGCCACGGTCAGCTCCTCGTATCCGGCCGGCATCCCCTTGACGCGGTCGTCGGCTGCGGGCGCCTCGGCCTTCGCGGCGGGCGCGGACTTCTTCGCGGCCTCCTTCTTCGGCGTGCCGACGCGCTTCGAGCCGCCGATCGACTCGATCTCGATCTGCGAGAGGCTGGCGCGGAAACCCGTGTGCTTCTTGTAGCCGTTCTTCGGCCGGTACTTGCCGATCCGGATCTTCTCGCCGAGCGTGTTCGCGACGACGCGTGCGGTGACGGTGACGTCCGTGGGCGAGATCGTCGTCTCGCCGTCGCCGCCGACCAGCAGCACGGCGGGCGTGAACGTCTTGCCCTCCCCGTACGCGAGCCGGTCCACGGTCAGCCGCTCGCCCTCATGGACGCGGTACTGCTTGCCGCCGACGGAGATGATCGCGTAGCTCATTCGAGTTCCAGTTCAGACGTGGAAAACGCGGGCAGGGCGCCCGCGAGCCGACGGATTGTAGCGAATGAGCGTGCTCAACGCCGGTCTCCCGCCTCGATGTCGTCGAGCCATTCGGACATCGGGACGTAGTCGTCCGAGCCGGGCTCGTCGGGCCGGCCGTTCTCGTCGGGCACGCGGGCGACCTCGGCCTCGACCTCGACCTCGGCCTCGACCGGCGTCTCGGCGACCGGTTCGGCGCCGTTCTCGGCGGCCGCGTCCGCCGCCGCCGGCTTGCGCTTCCGGTTCCGCCCGCCGCGCGAGCCGCGGCGGGTCTTCTTCTTCGGCTTCGGCTCCCCCGTCTCCGGATCGAGCTCTCGGCCTCGGCCTCGACGGGTTCCGCGTCGACCTCGATGTCGGCCGTTACGGCCGTCTCGACTACCGCTGCGGCCTTGGCGCGCGAGCGCGTCGGCTTCGCAGGCTCGTCGAGGTCGGCGGTGGGCACATGGATTCGGGGCGCACGCTTCTGCGCGGCGGCGGGGACGTCCGCGGCGGCGGCCCGGGGCTGAACGGCATCGTCGGGCTGAACGTCGGCGTCCGCCACGATCGGCTCGTCCGCGTCCGCGCATCGGTGACGGGCTTCTTCTTTCGATTGCGACCCCCGCGCGAGCCGCGACGGGTCTTCTTCTTCGCCGCGCCGTCCCCGGTGGCCGTGACCTCCGCGTCGGCCTCGTCGTCGGGCTCGACCTCCACCTCGACCTCGGCGATCGCGTCGCCGTCGTCGGGCTCGGCAAGCCCGGTCTCGGGCCCGTCGGTCTCGCCGACAGCTTCCTCCGTGGTCTTCTTGGCACGACTGGGTGCGCGGGTCGGCTTCTCGGCCTCGCTCTCGAACGTGATCGGCTCGGGCTTCGCGTCGCCGCCGGCCAGCAGCTCCGCGTAGGCGATGCCGTCGAACACGCGCTCGACGCGAACCTTGGCCTTCTTGCCGACGAGCTTCGCGGCGCCGCCGACGACGACGTCGAGCCCGTCGAGCCTGCCGACCGCGGCCTGGGCGTCGTGCAGGCCGAGCTCGACGAGCTTCAACTCGACCTGCTTGCCCTCCTCGACCGGAGCTTCGGGGCGCAGCTCCTCGAGCTTCCCCTCTGCGAGCACCGCCGCATGGTCGGCGTGCACCCCCTCCTTCGCGACGAGGAAGAACCGCTTCTTCGCGGCGGCCTCGATCTCGGCGAGCCGGTTGGCGCCCGGACCGACGAGCAGCGAGAGGGTGCGCGGACTGACCTCGACGCTGAAGGCCTGGGCGCGGGAGCCGGCGGCCAGCGTGCGCAGGCGCCGCTCCACCTCCATCGCGGCAGTCGCCTCGGAGACGACGATCCCGTCGCCTGCGCAGGTCGGGCACTTCTTCGTCAGGATCTCGCGCGGGCCGTCGGTGACGTTCTGGCGCGTCATCTCGACGAGCCCGAGCGGCGAGATCTCGACGACGTAGGTCTTCGTCCGGTCGCGCTCGAGCTCGTTGCGCAGCGCCTCCTCGACCGTGGCGCGATTCTTCGGGATTCGCCATGTCGATGAAGTCGATGACGATGATCCCGCCGATGTCGCGCAGCCGCAGCTGACGCACGACCTCCTTGACCGCCTCGAGGTTGTTCTTCGTGATCGTGTCCTCGAGCCGCCCCGGCGACGTCTTGGAGCGCGAGCCGACGAAGCGGCCGGTGTTGACGTCGATCACGGTGAACGCCTCGGCGTAGTCGAAGATCAGGTAGCCGCCGGAGGGCAGCTCGACGCGGCGCGAGAGGGTGGAGCGGATCTCGGCGTCGACACCTGTGCCCTCGAAGAGCGGCGTCTTCTCCTTGTAGCGATGAACCCGCTCGAGCATGTGCGGCGAGGTCTTCTTCAGGTAGCCGACGATCCGCTTGTAGGTGCGCTCGTGATCGATCTGCGCTCCCTCGAAGTCGCCGGCGAAGAGATCCCGGACGATCCGCAGCGGCAGCTCGGCCTCCTGGTAGACGAGCGCGGGCGCCTTCGCCGCCTTCGCCTTCGCCTGGATCGTCTTCCAGAGCCGCTGGAGGAAGACGAGGTCGCGCTCGATGTCCTCGGCGGAGGCACCCTCGGCGGCGGTGCGGACGATGATCCCGCCGTCCTTCGGATCGAGCTCCTTGATGATCTCCTTCAGGCGCGCGCGCTCGCCGTCGTCGAGCCGGCGCGAGACGCCGAGGCCCTCGCCCTGCGGGACGAAGACGAGGAAGCGCCCGGGCAGCGAGATCTCGGTGGTGAGCCGCGCGCCCTTCGTCTTCATCGGATCCTTGACGGCCTGCACGAGGATCTCCTGGCCGCGGGCGATCAGGTCGGTGATCTTCTTGCCGTGGTGGCGCTTGCCCTCGAGCTCGGGTACCACGATCTCGTCGACGTAGAGGAAGCCGTTCTTCTCCAGGCCGATCTCGACGAACGCTGCCTCCATGCCGGGGAGGACGTTGTCGACGGTGCCGAGATAGATGTTGCCGGCGATCGAGCGGCGCTCCGGCCGCTCGAGGTAGACCTCGGCGACGCGGTCGTCCTCGAGGATCGCGACGCGCTGCTCGCCGACGTCGACCGAGATCAGCAGCTCGCGCTTGGCCTTCGGGAGCGGTGCCCGCTTCTGCGGGACGCGGCGGCGGGTCTGGTTGGCCCGGCGCTCCTGCCGCTGGCTCCGCTCGCCCGACTGGGCACGCTGCGGACGGGATGCGCTCGCGGCGGGCGGAGTCGGCCTTCTTCGCCTCCGGCTCCTGCTTCGCTTCGCGCTGTGGCCGCACCGCGACCGACGTCGCCGGGCTTCCTGCGCCCGCGACCGCCACGGTTACCGCGGCGGCGCTTTCTCGGGTCGTTGGGATCGGTTCCGGCCGGCGTCGGCCGGGGCGGCCTCAGCCGCCGGTGGTGCTGGGACGGGCGCCTGCTCTACCGGCGCGGGTGCTTCTTGTTGCTTCTTCTTCCGTCGAAACCAGGGTGACAAGTGCTTCTCCTAGGGTGGGCGCGCGCAAAGACACGGCCGCGGATGCGGCCGGTCGCGCGCTGCGAGTGATGAAAAACGTAGGCATGGCCTGCAAAGCAGGCTAGCAGTGATGGCGGCCGCAGGGGTTCTCGTGCGCCGAGAGTCTTCGGTTACGCAGCCGCAGGGGCGAGACGGGCGCGGCGGGCCCTGACTGCCCGCAACCGCTGCGAGAGACGCGCCCAGGCCCACGGCTCGACCTCGGCGTACCGCGTCTCCGATTGCACGCGCGTGGCCTCGAGGTACTCGAACCAGGCGTCGGCCTCCTCGATCATCAGCAACTCTTCGGCGTGCTCAATGCCTGCCATCATGCCTCCCTCCAGAGGTCGGTTTCGTCGATGGTAGGACCCGGACCGGACGGAGACCTTCACGCGTCCGGGAGCGACAGCCAGACGTCGGCGCCGCCGTCCGGCCGGTTGGCCGCGTGAGCCGACCCGCCATGGGCCTCGGCGACCACCTGGGCGATCGGCAGGCCGAGGCCCGCGCCTGGGGCCGCCCGCGACGTCTCGGCCCGGCGGAAGCGCTCGAACGCCCGGGGGAGGAACTCCGGCGGGAAGCCTGGGCCCTCGTCCTCGACGTGCAGCTCGACGCGGCCCGGGCCTCGACGCGCCACGAGGCGCACCGCCCCGCCCCCGTGACGGAGCGCGTTCTCGACGAGGTTGCCGAGCGCCTGCTCCAACCGCAGCGCGTCCGCCTGGACGACGAGCGGCTCGGGCGTCTCGAACGCGAGCGCCCGCCCCGCCTGCTCGGCCCGGGCGCCGAAGCGACGGACGACGGCGGCCAGGAGGTCGGGCACGGAGACATCGGTACGCAGGAGCGGTAGACGCCCGCCGTCGGCGCGGGCGAGCACGAGCAGATCTTCCGCGAGCCGGACGAGCCGGTCGGTCTCGAACGAGGCCGAGCGCACGACCTGCTCCAGCTCCGTCGCCGTCCGGGGCCGGCTCAGCGCGAGCTCGAGCTCCGCCTGCAGGAGCGCCAGCGGCGTCCGCAGCTCGTGGCTCGCTTCGGCGACGAAGCTGCGCTCGCGCTCGAGCGCTGCTTCGAGCCGACCGAGCATGGCGTTGAGCGTCTCTCCGAGGCGCGAGATCTCGTCGTCCGGGCGGCGGCAGCGACAGCCGGCGTCCCGGCTCGGCCGCGGAGATGACGGCCGCCTCTGCCCGCATCGCCTCGACGGGGCGAAGCGCGGCCGTCGCGAGGACGTAGCCGAGCAGCGCCGCCAGCAGGAGCGCGATCGGCTCCACCACCGCCAGCTCGCCGAGCAGCCCGGCGAGCGCCTCGTCACGCTCCTCGACCGAGGCGCCGACGACGAGGACGACAGCTCCCACCGGGGTCGCGAGCACCCGAGCACCGCCCTCGAAGCCGCGAACGGCGTCGAGCTCGAGGCGGATCGCTGCCGTACGCGCCTGCGCGTGCTGGTCGGGCCGGAGCACCGACGTCGAGCCGACGGCCGACGTCGCCTGGAGAACCTCGACCTCCGCCCCGAGCACCTGAACGAAGCGCTCGTCGTCGTCGCCGCCGGGCAGGCCGAGCTCGCCCTCGCTCGAGTCGCGGCGCCAGCTCGGCGGTGCGCGCCTCGAGCGCGTCGTCGATCGCCTCGTCGAGCGTCGAGCCGAGCCGGGCGTAGAGGACGACGCTCGTCGCGGCGAGCACGAGCGCCATCGCAAGGGTGAACGCGAGCGTCAGGCGCAGGCGGATCGGCAGCCGGCTCATCGATCCGCCGGCTCGCGCCGCAGGCGGTACCCGGCGCCGCGGATCGTCTCGAGCGACCGCTCGCCGAAGGGCCGGTCGATCTTCTCGCGCAGATAGCGGACGTAGACCTCGACGACGTTCGAGCGGTTCTCGTAGCCGTAGTCCCAGGCGTGCTCGAGCAGGTCGTAGCGCGAGAGCACCTGGCCGGGGCGCCGCATGAAGGTCTCGAGCAGCGCGAACTCCTTGGTCGGAGAGCGCGAGCTCGCGCTCGCCGCGCCAGACCTGGCGCGTGGACGGGTCGAGGCGGAGCGAGCCCACCTCGAGCACGGGCGCCCGCTCGACCGGGCCGCGCCGGCCGAGGGCGCGCAGCCGCGCCAGCAGCTCGGCGAAGGAGAACGGCTTCGTCAGGTAGTCGTCGGCGCCCGCGTCGAGACCCTCGACACGATCCTCGACCGCGTCGCGGGCGGTCAGCATCAGCACCGGCGACCAGACGTCGGTCGCGCGCAGGCGCCGGCAGACCTCGAAGCCGTCGATCCCGGGCAGCATCACGTCGAGGACGATCACGTCGTACTCGGTGGCCCCGGCCATCCAGAGCGCGTCGTCTCCGGTTCCGGCCACGTCGACGACGTGTCCCTCCTCGACGAGGCCACGGCGGAGGAGCGCGGCCAGCTTGACGTCGTCCTCCACGACGAGGGCTCTCATGCAGGCATTGTCGCCGCCAACATGAGAGCCCGATGAGAGAGCGGCCGGAGGCTACCCGTCGTCCTGCGCGCCCTCGTCGTCGCCGTTCTCACCTTCGACGGCGACGACCTCGAACGACTCGTCGAGCCGGACGTCGACCGTCGAGCCGTCCTCCTTCGTCACCTCGACCTCGTAGGTCGCTCCGCCTTCGGAGTCGTGCTCGGTCTCGTTCACGGTGCCGCCGCCGGTCGCGCGCAGCGCCGCGGCGCTCGCCCGGTCGAGCGTCGATCCGGTCAGCGGCCGATCCGGCCCGTCGGAGTCGTCGCCTCCGGTCGCACCCGCCAGGGCGGCTCCGCCGAGCGCGAACGCCGCCAGCGCGGCGATCCCGAGCAGGATCTTCGTCAGTCGTCGTTGCATCGCTCCCCTCCTTCGGTCGTTCCGAGGGGCCAACGTAGACCGCGCCGATGAGTTGGTCATGAGAGCCCGCCTCAGACGCTGTGTGAGCTGCCGGGAGGGTCGGAGATCTCGGCGAAGTAGCGGCGCGCAGCCTCCCCGAGGGCGCGCGTGCCGGCGTAGGCGATGCCGCCCTTGACGACCCACCCGGCGACGGGCACGACGCCGAGCAGCTGACGCGCAAGCGCGCGGAACCCGAACCCGGCGGCGACCGTGCCGAGCACCTCGGGCAGTCGGGCCTGATCGACCTCGACGCCGTGCGCGGAAGCCAGCCGGAGGACGAGGCGGAGCTGGTTCAGCGTCAGCACGGGGAAGTCGGCGCCCGGCACGAAGATCGCCACGCCGAGGATGCCGTTGTTGCGCGAGAAGGTCGCGATCAGGCGGTCGCAGACAGGGTCGCGCAGCACGGGGAGCCGCGCGGCGAGCGGCGTCCCGCCCTCGCCGAGACGCGTCGCGAGCGCGTCAGCGATCTCTCGCACCGGGAACCCCGAGCCTGCCCGGCAGACGACGACGTCGGTCGCGAGCACGTAGGGGACGTCGAACTGGCCCGTACCGGTCTGCACGGCGATCGTCGGCACGCTTCGCGCGGCGGGCGGCGCGCAGTTCCCGCTCGTCCTCCTCGGTCGCGGCGCCCGCAAGCACGCGCACGAGCGCGGCGGCGCCGGCGACGTCGCCCTGCGAGCGCACGGCCCCGGGGGCTCCGCCACGCGCGAGCTCCTTCTCGAGCGTCGTCGCGAGCACGCCGCTCACGTGCAGTGGCCGCACGTCCGCGAGCGCAGTCCTGGCCTCCTTGACGAGACCCCAGATCGCCCCTGGGCTGAGCTTGACCGCCATGCTCAGCGGTTGCGTCCCGTACCGCGGGCGTGGATCGAGAGCAGCACGCCGATCGCGATCAGGTTCACGACCATCGACGAGCCGCCGACCGTGACGAACGGCAGCGGGATTCCGGTCACAGGCGCGATCCCCATCGTCATGCCCACGTTGACGAACACCTGGAAGAGGAACGCGAAGACGATGCCGCCGGCGACGATCGCCCCGAACGCGTCGCGGGACACGGTGACGACACGCAGGGCACGCCAGACGACGAGCAGGTAGAGGCCGAGCAGGAGCCCGGCCCCGAGAAAGCCGCGCTGCTCGGCGAACGACGCGAAGACGAAGTCGGTCGCGTGCTCGGGTAGATAGTCGAGCCGTGTCTGCGTGGCGCCGTCGACACCGCGCCCGTCGAGCCCGCCGGAGCCGACCGCCGTCATCGACTGGGTCACGTTGTACGTCGTGCCGGTCGGATCCTCGTCGGGATTCGTGAAGCCCGTGAGGCGCTCCTGCTGGTACGGCTCGAGCACCTCGACGCCGACCTTCGGGAGCAGGACGAGCACGGCCAGGATCACGGCGAGGCCGACCGCGGCGAGCGCCAGCAGGTGCGTCCAGCGCGCACCGGCGACGAAGAGGCAGGCAGCGACGCGCTGCGACGTAGACGAGCGACGGTGCCGAGGTCGGGCTGCTTGAAGACGAGCAGGATCGGAATCGCCGCCAGCCCGACGGCGCCGAGGACGACGCGCGGCTCGTGCAACCGGCGCGCGCGGTCGGCCAGGTAGCCGCCGAGCGCGAGCACGAACAGCAGCTTGCCGAACTCGGAAGGCTGGAACTGGAACGGCCCGAGGTCGAGCCACCGCTTCGAGCCGCGCGTCTCGTCGGCGAGCGCGTAGACGAGCAGCATCAGCACGATCGTCAGGACGAAGATCGGGCGCTGAGCGCGGCGCAGCCGGTCGGGATCGACGGCGAGCGCCACCAGCAGGCCGACGAAGCCGAGCCCGATCGCGATCGCCTGACGGACGACGTAGTAGCCCTCGTCCCCCTCGACGTCGAAGCGGGTGATCCCGGCGACCCCCCAAAGGCCGTACGCGACGAGGGCGGCGACCGCCGTGAAGAGCACCCAGTCGAGGCGCCGCACGACCGCGAGCACGTCGGAGCCGGAGCCCTCGTGGGAATAGCCGCGGTTGGAGGCGTAGTCGACCATCAGCGCACCATCAGTCCGAGGCCACCTCGGCGACCACGCTCGCCTCGACGCCGTAGTGCTGCTCGAGCACCTTCAGCGCCGCCGGCGCAGCCGCCTCGCCGCCGAAGCCACCGTTCTCGATCACGACGCAGAGCGCGATCGGGCCCTTGCTGCCCCATTCCGGCCCATAGCCGCACCACCACGACTGGTCGACGTGCCGGCCGAGCTCCGAGTTCCACTTCTCGGAGGTGCCCGTCTTGCCGGCGACGCGGACCGGGAAGCTGCCGAAGACGCCGACGGAGGTGCCGTAGGACTGGGAGGTGGCCGCCCGGAGGCCCTCGTCGACGGCGGTGAGCGCAGCCTGCGACACCTTCGTCTGCTTCGGCGGGACGGGCGCGAAACGGCGACGCACGACCGGCGGGCGACCGCCGGTGCCGGCCTGCTCGACGTCGGTGACGAGGTACGGGGTGACGAGCTTGCCTCGGTTCGCGAGCAGCGCGTAGAAGCGGGTCATCTGGAGCGGCGTCGCCAGCAGGTCCTTCTGGCCGATCGCGAGCTGGATCGAGTCACCGGGTGTCCACAGCTTGTCGATCGCGGTGTCGTAGTGGCGGCGCTTCCACGGGATCGTCGGCACGCGGCCTTCCGCCTCGCCGCCCAGATCGCGCAGGCTCGTCGCGCCGAAGCCGAAGCTCCTCGCCCACTTCTGCAGCGGCTGGCCGCGGTTCGCCGGGAGCTCGTAGAACTCGTTGCCGACGGTGTAGAAGTACGTGTCGCACGAGGCGGCGAGCGCCGTCGGCAGGTTCATCGGCTCGTTCACGTGCGGGTTCCAGTTCTTGAACCTCTGCCGGTCCTTGCCGTAGTACTCGAACGGCGTGCACTGGATCGACTGGTAGGGCGAGATCAGCCCCTCCTCGATCGCCGCGAGCGCCGTCACGGGCTTGAAGGTCGAGCCCGGCGCGTAGAGCCCCGCGATCGCCCGGTTCACGGCCGGGTAGTTGTTCTCTTCGGCGAGCTTCGGATCGGTGAGCGGCCGGAGCTTCACAGGATCGATCCGACCGACGTAGAGCGACGGCTTGTACGTCGGGTTCGACGCCAGCGCCAGGATCGCTCCGTCTCTCGGGTCGAGCGCGACGATCGCGCCGCCGTTCGCGTACCAGTTCTCGTTCTCGATCGCCTGCTCGATCCCGTAGGTGATGGCCTGCTCGGCCGTGCGCTGGAGCCCGACGTCGAGGGTCAGGCGCACGTCGTGGCCCGGCGTCGGGACGTCCTGCGGCTGGATCTCGCTCTGCGGGCGGCCCAGCGAGTCGACACGGATCTGAGCGGTTCCGGGCGTTCCTCGCAGGTAGGTGTCGAAGGCCGCCTCGACGCCGGCCTTGCCGATCTTGTCGCCGGCGCGGTAGCCGTCGACGGGGCTCTTCCGGGCAAGCTCCTCCTTGTCGATCTCGCGGACGTAGCCGAGGATCTGCGCGGCGAGCGTCCGTCGCTCGTAGTGCCGCAGGTAGGTGCCGACGACGTCGACGCCGGGGAACTCGGAACGGTGCTCGGAGAGGTACATGATCCGTTCCTCGCTGACGGCCGACTTGACGGTGATCGGGGTCAACGGGTCGCCTTTCCGCGCCTCGATCGCCTTCGTGATGTCCGACGGCGGAACCTGGAGCAGCCGGGCGAGCTTCTGCACCATCCGGTAGCGCCCCTGCTCGGGCATGTCGGCCGGCCAGAGCTGGACGGCCGTCCCCGGCACGTTGGTCACGATCGGGCGGCCGTTGCGGTCGACGATCGAGCCGCGCGGCGCCTCGACGCGCAGTGTCCGCACCTGGTTCTGCTGGGCGGCGACGAGGTAGCGGTCGCCCGACAGCACCTGGAGCGCCCACAGCCGGAGGAACAGCACCGCGAAGACGGCGAGCGCGACGGCCCCGAGCACGCCCACGCGTACGGCGAGCTGAGGCGTGAAGCGGTAGGGCTCGGCGACGCGCGGGTCGGGCGGCAGGAAGCGGCGGGACGACGAGCGCCGCTCCCCGAAGGCGGAGCGGTTAGCCAAGGAGCCGTACCTCCGTCACGCGGTCGCCCGGCTCGAAGGGTCGCAGGAGCGTCCGGCAGAGCGCGAGCACGGCCGCACCGAAGATCAGGTTCAGCCCGAGCCCGGCGAGCAGCGACTCGACGAGCGCGCGCCGCGCCGACACGTCCTCGCCGATCAGGAAGTGGAGGAAGAAGCCGATCAGCGCGACGACGATCGTCCCGAAGACGACCGCGAGAACGGGCGCGTGGGCTCGCCCGCGACCGGTCGTCTCGCCGTAGCGTCCGACGCCGTAGCCCGCGAGCGCGAGCACCAGCGCGGTCGTGCCGAGCGTGTCGAGCGTCAGGACGTCGAGCAAGAGCCCCCCGCAGAACCCGGCCACGGCGCCCTGCACCGATCCGCGCAGGAGCGCGACCCCGATCAGGACGAGCAGCAGCACGTCGGGCGTGCCGCCGAGAACGTGGAGCGACGAGAACAGCGTCGCCTGCAGCAGCGCCGCGACGAAGACGAGCACGCTGATCGCCGCGAGCGTCGCTCACGGGGTCGAATCCTCGCCACGCGTCAGCACGAGCACGGATTCCAGCGAGGAGAAGTCGACGTCCGACTCGATCTGCACCTGCTGGTAGAGGTCGGTGTTGAGGCTGCTCGCATAGGTCACGCGCCCGATCGTGATCCCCGGCGGGTACAGCGACGCCAGCTCGCCCTGCTGCCAGCCGGAGGTGACGATCTCGTCGCCGACGTTGATGTTGTCCGCCTTGCGCACGCGCGTGAGCACGAGCGAGTCGCCGGTCTGGCCGTGCTGGACGATGCCAGACGCCTTCGTCCGCAGATCGACGGCCGAGACGGCGCTTGCCGAATCGGTGAGAAGCGTCACGCGCGAGAGGTTCGGCTCGACCCGGGTGACGAGGCCAACGAGACCCTCGCCGGTGACGACGGGCGCTCGCAGCTCGACGCCGTGATTCGAGCCCACGGGCAGGACGATCGCCTGCTCGAACGCGCTCGAGGGCTGTGCCGTGACCGATGCCGCGACGAACCCGAAGTCGTTGGGGAAGCGCGGGCTCTCGGTGTAGTCGAGCAGCTCCTTCATCTCGACGTTCCGCTGCACCGCCGATTCGTTCTGGATCACGAGCTGGCGCAGCTCCTCGTTCTCGGCCTGCAGCCGGGCCACGTCCGCACGGGCGCTGAAGAGGCCTTCGGTCCAGCTGTACACGTCCCGGAACGGCCGCGCCACGCGCTCGACCGCGACCGTCAGCGGCTGGAGCGCGCTGGCGACGGAAGCCTGCACCGTGTGCAGCGGGCCGCTCTCGGACTCACGGAAGGAGATCGTGATCAGCGCGAGCGCGAGCAGCACCAGGAGGCCAAGCACGATCCGGCGCCGAAGCGCGCTGCTGGTGCGGGAGGCGAAGGGTCGAGGGGCGGGACGCCGGACAGGGAAGCCCAGCACCGCCGACTTTGCGGTGCGGTTGCGTGACACGAATCTGGGAGTCTAGCGGCGCTTTCGGAAGCTGTTCGTGCCGGAAGCCGCTTAGTACCTGCGGTTGCCGTTGCGGCGGGGGCGCGCGCGGGCGCTTCTGTGGATCGCCTCGAACTCCTCGAGGCTGCGTCCGGAGCCGACGGCCACGCACGTGAGCGGGCTCTCCGCGAGGTGCACCGGCATCTGCGTCTCGTGACGCAGGCGCTCGTCGAGCCCGTGCAGGAGAGCACCACCGCCGGCGAGCACGATCCCGCGGTCCATGATGTCCGCGGCGAGCTCGGGCGGTGTCTTGTCGAGCGTCGAGCGGATCGCGTCGATGATCTGCGTGACCGGCTCCTCGAGCGCGTGCCGGATCTCCTCCGAGGAGAGGAGAACCGTCTTCGGCAGGCCCGTGAGCATGTCGCGGCCGCGGACCTCGGCCTGGATCTCCTCGCGCATGCGGAACGCCGAGCCGACCTCCAGCTTGATCTCCTCGGCGGTCTGCTGGCCGACGAGCAGCTTGTACTCCTTCTTGATGTGGTTGACGATCGCGTCGTCCATCTCGTCGCCGCCGACGCGCAGGCTCTGCGAGACGACGATGCCGCCGAGCGAGATCACCGCCACCTCGGTCGTGCCGCCGCCGATGTCCACGATCATGTTCCCGGTCGGCTCCGCGACGGGCAGCCCGGCGCCGATCGCGGCCGCCATCGGCTCCTCGATCAGGTAGGCCTGCCGCGCGCCCGCCGACAGCGTCGCCTCCTCGACCGCGCGCTTCTCGACGCCCGTGACGCCAGAAGGGACGCACACGACGACGCGCGGGTGCGCGAAGCGGTGCTGGTGCACCTTCTGGATGAAGTGGCGCAGCATCTGCTCGGTGACGTCGAAGTCGGCGATCACGCCGTCCTTGAGCGGGCGGATCGCGGCGATCGTGCCGGGCGTCCGCCCGAGCATCCGCTTGGCCTCGACGCCGACCGCGTGCACCTCGCCAGAGCGCTGGTCGATCGCAACGACGGACGGCTCGGAGAGGACGATGCCGCGTCCGCGGACGTACACGAGCGTGTTCGCCGTGCCCAGGTCCACGGCCATGTCGCGGCCGCCGAAGCCGCTCAGTGAGCGAAAGAACGCCATCAGGAGGGTCCACTCTAGCCGTGAGAGACTGCGGCGGTGGATCGCGTGCCCGTCGTGCTCGTCACCGGCTGCTCCTCGGGGATCGGCCGCGCGACGGCCGAGCGGCTCGCGCGGGGCGGCCGGACGGTCTATGCGAGCGCGCGGAAGCTCGAGTCGATCGAAGGTCTCGAGGGCTGCCGGACGCTTCGGCTCGATCTCACCGACGACGACTCGATGCGGGCGGCCGTCGACGAGATCGAGCGCGAGCACGGCGCGGTTGACGTGCTCGTGAACAACGCGGGCTACAGCCAGAGCGGCGCGGTCGAGAGCGTGACGATCGACGAGGCGCGACGGCAGCTCGAGACGAACGTCTTCGGGCTCGCGCGACTGACCCAGCTCGTCCTCCCCGGGATGCGCCGCCAGGGATCCGGCCGGATCGTGAACGTCAGCTCGATGGGCGGGAGGCTGACCTTCCCGGGCGGCGGCTGGTACCACGCCTCGAAGCACGCGGTGGAGGCGTTGTCGGACGCGCTGCGCTTCGAGGTGCAGGGCTTCGGCGTCGACGTGGTCGTGATCCAGCCGGGCCTGATCCGCACGGGCTTCGCCGAGGCGGCCGTCGGGTCGATCGCGATCGACCCGGACGACCCGTACGCCCGCTTCAACCAGGCCGTCGGCGCGACGACCGCAGGTGCGTACGACGGCGGCTTCGCGCGCCTGCTCGGCGGCGGGCCGGACACGGTCGCGAGGTCGATCGAGCGGGCGATCGAGGCGCGGCGACCGCGGACGCGCTACCGCGTGACGGCGTCGGCGCGGCTCCTGCTGACGCTGCGCCGGCTCCTGCCCGACCGAGGCTGGGACGCGCTCGTCGGCCGCACCTACCCGAAGCCGTAGAGACCCGAGAAGCGCTCCGCGAGCAGGCGGACGAGCAGCGCGGCCGGGAGCCCGACGACGTTCAGGTAGTCGCCCTCGATCCGCTCCACGAGCGCGGCGCCGCGGCCCTGGATCGCGTAGCCGCCCGCGCGACCCTCCCACTCTCCCTCGGCGAGGTTGGCGGCGAGGTCGCGCGGCGTGAGCGTGCGGATCGTGACCTGCGTCTGCTCGTGCTCGACGAGCTCCCAGCCGGGCGTGACGAGGCAGAGCCCGGAGACGACGACGTGCGTCCGCCCCGAGAGCGTCTCGAGCATCCGCTCGGCGCCGGCCGCGTCGGCCGGCTTGCCGAAGACCTTCCCGTCGAGGACGACGGCGGTGTCGACCCCGAGCACCGGCCGGTCGCCCGCTGCCGCCGGCGACGGAACGCGCCTTGCCGCGCGCGTGCTCGCGGACGAGGTCGACGGCGTCGGCGTCCGGCGGGTCGTGCTCCTCGTAGGCCGGCGCGATCACGTCGAACGGAATCCCGAGCTGCTCGAGGATCGCGCGCCGCTGCGGGCTCGTCGAGGCGAGCAGGAGCGGCGGCGCGACGCGGGTGCTCATCGTCTTGCGCGCCCGCCAGATCTCCTCCGCCGGCCAGCGGCGGCCCCAGTCGGCGGTCACGTAGCCGTAATGCTCGTGCGTCTCTGCCGTCGGCCGGCGCCTGGATCTCGAGCAGTGCGTCGATCTCGAAGCCGTGCTCGCGGAGCACGCGGATCCACGTGCCGTGCGAGACGTGGAACTCGACTCCGCCGCCGGGCCACTCGAAGCGGTGCATGCCGAACTGCGTCTGGACGAGCTGCTCGCGCGCCGGCTCGTCGTCGTCGGAGCAGAGGATCACGAGCGTGCTGTTCAGCAGGAAGACGCAGCCAGCCGCCCGGACGCAGAAGCCGAGCGGCTTCGGGAATCCAGCGGTGAGGATCGCACCCAGATGCTGGCGCCGTACTCGGAGACGACGAGATCGAAGCTCGCATCGGGAAGGCCCGTCGCGGCGCGTCGGCCTCGAGCAGCGGGAACTCCAGTCCGTGCTCGGCCTGGAGCTGGCGCGCGGTCTCGAGCTGCGCCGGCGTGACGTCGACGCCGACGGGGCGCGCGCCGCGGCGAGCGAGCCAGGCCGACACGTACGCGGTGCCGCAGCCGAGCTCGAGCACGTCCGCGCCGTCGAGGTCGATCCCGGCGAGCGCACCGAGCTCGGCCTCGGGCACGCTCCAGATTCCCCAGCTGATCTCCTCCTGCGCCCACGCCCGCCGCCCCTGCTCGTGCGTGTACTCCGCGTTCGTCTGCGTCCAGAGCTCGCGGTTCCGGCGCCGCCTCCGGGGTCAGCTCGCCCACGAGGCCTAGAGCAGGCCGTCGGGGAAGAACAGCTTGAGCTCGCGCTTCGCGCTGGCCTTCGAGTCGGAGCCGTGCACGATGTTCTCCGAGAGCTCGAGCGCGAAGTCGCCGCGGATCGTGCCCGGCGCGGAGTCGAGCGGGTTCGTGGCGCCCATCATCGTCCGCACCGTGCGCGATCGCCGACTCGCCGCGCACGGCGAGCGCGAGCACCGGGCCCGAGGAGATGAACGAGACGAGGTCGCCGAAGAACGGCTTGCTCTTGTGCTCGGCGTAGTGCTGCTGCGCCAGCGCGCGCGGGATCTTCAGCAGCCGCGCGCCGCGCAGCTCGAAGCCGCGGCGCTCGAGGCGCGCGACGATCTCGCCCGCGAGCGCCCGGCGCATCCCGTCCGGCTTCACGAGCACGAGTGTGGTCTCGACGGCCATCGGCGGCGGAGTCTACTCGGAGCCGGCGGCGCGCTTGCGCGGTGGCTCGGTCCAGCTCTCGGAGATCGTCGTGTCGATCCCGCGGCAGGTTGGGTGTCGAGACCGGGGTCGCGCAGTACGGGCAGATCTGCCAGAGCGCCTCGAGCGGGTTCGCGCACGACGCGCAGGCCTGCTTCAGCCTGGTCGTGCAGACGGGACAGACGAGGAACGTGGACTCGACCTGCGCCCGGCAGACGGGGCAGTGCAGGTCGCGCCGGATCAGCCGCTCCTCCATCGCCTTGATCTCGAGCTCGCGCTCGCGCACGTCGTCGATGTACTCGGGCGGCCGGAAGAAGAGATAGATGATCGGGCCGAGGAACGGCGGGACGAGCCCGAGCAGCGTCGCCATCGCGACGAGCCACGGATCCTCGACGCGACGCCGTGCGTCCTTGTACACCCAGTACGCGGTCGCGAGCCAGAAGACGGCGACGAAGAAGATCGTCAGGTTGCGCATCAGCATCCACGCGCCGGAATCGAAGAAGTCGTTGACTCCTCCGAAGAGCTCGTCGCTGCCTTGCGCGGTGGTGGTCTGGGCGAAGATCACAGGAGCAACTTTCCCACGATATAGCCAACGGCGAACGCCGAGCCGACGATCGCCGCCACGACCGCGGCGGCGAAGAGCAGGACGGACGTCCGTCCGCGCACATTCGCCATGTCAGGCTCCGTTCCTCGACAGGTCGGCGAGCAGGTAGAGCGAGCCCGTCACGAGCACGGGGCCGAGCTCGCTGGCGCGGGCGAGCGCCTGCTGCGGATCGGCGATCGCCTCGACGTGCGGCGAAGTGCCTGCGCGCGAGCTCCGCGAGCTCCTCGGCCGGCAGCGCGCGGGCGTTCGACGAGGTCGTGGCGACGAAGCGGCCGCCGGCGCGGGCGAGCTCGGCGAGCATGGCGTCGGCGTCCTTGTCGGCGAGGATCGAGGCCAGCACGACGCGGTCGCCCGGCGGCAGCCGCGCAGCGAGCCAGCGGGCGCCGTCCGCGTTGTGGGCGCCGTCCCAGAGCTCCGTCGCCGCGCTGCTCGAGCCGGCCCGGGAAGCGCGACCTCGAGCTCGCGCTCGACGGGGCGGCCGAGGAAGGCGGCGGCGGCCTCGCGTGCGCCGCCGATCACGACGTTGCGGGCCGGCGAGCCGGGCGAACTCGCCGTCCGGCAACACCGCGATCGTTCCCTCCTGCACGACGGCGAGCTTCTCGGCCGCGATCGCCTCGCGCGTCTCGCCGAGCACGTCGGTGTGGTCGAGCCCGACGTTCGTCAGCAGCACGACGTGGCGTGCGCAGGACGTTCGTCGCGTCGAGGCGGCCGCCGAGCCCGGCCTCGACGACGGCGACGTCGACGCCGCGCGTCGCGAACTCGGCGAGCGCCGCGGCGGTCAGCGTCTCGAACTGGGTCGCGCCGAGCGCCTCGGCCTCCGGGCGCACGCGCGCGAGCGCGCGCTCGAAGTCCGCCTCGCTCGCCGTCGACCGTGATCCGCTCGGCCCAGCCGCGCACGTGCGGCGAGACGGTACGCGCCGACCGACAGGCCCTCGGCGAGCAGCAGCGCCTCGATCGTCCGCGTCGCCGTCGACTTGCCGTTCGTGCCGACGACGTGGACCGCCGGGTAGGCGAGCTGCGGGTCGCCGAGGCTCGCCGAGCAGCGCGCGCATCCGCTCGAGGCCGAACTCCTCCGGCCACGGCGAGAGCGACTCGAGCCAGGCCGTGTGCTCAGCCGGAGAGCGCATCGAGCTCACGCCGGTAGCGGTCGAGCTTCTCGCGCTCCGCCTCGACGACCTCGGGCGTCGCGTTCGCGACGAAGCGCTCGTTGGCGAGCATGCGCTCGGCGCGCGCGATCTCCTTGCGCAGCCGCTCGACGCTCGGCCGTCGGCGTCGCCGTTCGAGCGCTGCCGCTCGGGCCGGACGACGGCGTCGAAGATGCGCTGCTCGTCGCCCTCGAGCTGCGACCAGCACGCCGCGCGCGGCGGAAGATCGCCGGCCGCGGCCTGCACGCGCTCGAGCGCGTCGAGCGTCGGCCGCGTACGGCCGTCCGGCTCGGGCCACGGCGCGACGATCAGCCGCGTCTCGCGGTCGGGAAGCTGCGACCAGATCTCCTCGGTCACGTGCGGCATGCACCGGGTGCAGCAGCGCGAGCAGCCGCTCGAGCGCGGCGAGCGCCGTCGCGCGCAGCCTCGTCGCCGTCGTACGAGCCGCGGCTTGATCGCCTCGGCGTACCAGTCGCAGAAGTCGTCGAAGGTCAGGTGGTAGAGCGCGTTGCACCGACGGCGAGAAGTCGAAGCGCGCCCAGCGCGTCCTCGAGCTCGGCGCGCGTCGCATCGAGCCGGGCGAGGATCCAGCGCTCCTCGAGCGTCGCGCGGCCGCGCGTCGGGCTCGACGTCGCCGCGCCGGGAGCAGCAGGCGCGAGACGTTCCAGAGCTTGTTCGCGAGCTTGCGCCCCTCCTCGATCGCGCCCTCGGCGAAGCGCACGTCCTGGGTCGAGGACATCTTCAGCAGCCCGTAGCGGGTCGCGTCCGCGCCGTGCTCGGTCGATCACGTCGAGCGGGTCGATGCCCGTGCCGAGGCTCTTCGACATCCGCCGGCCGTCGGGGGCGAGGATCGTCGAGGTGATGATCACGTCGGTGAAGGGCACGCTCGCCGATCAGCTCGAGCCCGGTCCAGATCATCCGGTTCTCCCAGAGCCGGATGATGTCCCGCGCGGTCACGTTCACGTCGCCCGGGTAGTAGCGCCGCGAGCTCCTCGGTCTCGCTCCGGCCAGCCGAGCGTCGCGAACGGCCAGAGCGCCGACGAGAACCACGTGTCGAGCACGTCCGGGTCGCGCTCGAGCTCCGTCGAGCCGCACTCCGCGCAGGCTTCCGGGCGGCGGCCAGGCGCAGGTCACGTGGCCGTCCGGGCAGTACCAGATCGGGCAGCTGATGGCCCCACCAGAGCTGGCGCGAGATGTTCCAGTCGGGGATCTCCTCGAGCGAGCGGATCGCGAACTGGTGCTGGCTCTCGGGGTGGTAGCGGACGCGCCGCTCGCGCAGCGCCTCGAGCGCCGGCGCGCGCGGCTCCTCCATCGCGCACCACCACTGGAGCGAGATCAGCGGCTCGATGCGCGTGTGGCAGCGCTCGCAGGTGCCGACCGCGTGCCGGTAGCTCTCGCGCTTCTCGAGCGCGTCGTGCTCGCGTCAGCCACGCGAGCACGCGCTCGTCCGCCTCCTCCTGCGTGAGCCCCGCGAGCTCGCCCGCCTCGTCGGTCATCCGGCCGTCGGGGCCGATCACGGTCAGCGTCGGGCAGGCCGTGGTCGCGGCCGATGTCGAAGTCCATCGGATCGTGGCCGGGCGTGATCTTGAGCGCGCCGGTGCCGAAGCTCGAGCTCGACGCGCTCGTCGGCGATCACCGGCACGCGCCGCTCGACGACCGGCACGATCACCTCCTTGCCGATCGCGTCGCGGTAGCGCTCGTCGTCGGGGTGCACGGCGACCGCGACGTCGGCGAGGATCGTCGCCGGCCGCACCGTCGCGATCGTGATCGAGCCGGACGCCGTCGGCGAAGCGGGTAGCGCGCGTAGGTGAGCGCGTCGTCGATCGTCGACGTGCTCGACCTCGAGGTCGGAGATCGCCGTCTCGTGGAACGGTGCACCAGTTGACGATGCCGGTTCGCGCGGTAGAGCCAGCCGCGCTCCCAGAGGTGGACGAAGAAGCGCATGACGGCCTCGATGTAGCGCGTCGTCCATCGTGAAGCGCTCGCGGTCGTAGTCGAGCGAGGCGCCGAGGCGGCGGAACTGGCCCATGATCGTGCGGCCGGTCTCGTCGAGCTGCTGCCCAGACGCGCTCGACGAACGCCTCGCGGCCGAGCTCCTTGCGCGACGTGCCCTCGCGCACGAGCTGCTTCTCGACCACGTTCTGGGTCGAGATGCCGGCGTGGTCGTAGCCCGGCTGCCAGAGCGTGTCGAAGCCGCGCATCCGGTGCCAGCGGATCAGCACGTCCTGGATCGAGCCGTTCAGCGCGTGGCCCATGTGCAGCGCGCCGGTGACGTTCGGCGGCGGCACGCAGATCACGAACGTCTCGTCGCGGCGGCGCGCCGACGCCGGCGCGGTAGAGGCCCTCGTCCTCCCAGGTGCGCTGCCAGCGCTCCTCGACGCCGTGCGGTGCGTAGAGCGGCTCCATCGCGCGATCGTATCGGGGGTCAGGCAGCGACTACGAGTAGCTCAGCCGCCGAAGTCGCCGAGGAGGTCTTCGAGCATGCTGCGCTTCTTCTTCTCTTCGGCTTGCCGTAGCCGCCGCTCTCGGGCCTGCGCTCGCGCTCCCGGTCGCCGCCGCCGCTGATCTCGCGCTCGAAGTCGTCGTCGTCGGCGCCTTCCTGGGCGACGATCTTGTCGAGCTCGCCCCGGTCGAGCCAGATGCCGCGGCACGAGGGGCAGGCGTCCACGTGGACACCGCTTCGCTCGATCCGGCGGAGCTGCGTCGAATCGACGGGACAGAGGCGATCGTCGGCCATCGCCCGACCCTAGCGAAAGTTCAGACCTGCGACCCTACGCCGCGAGCGACTGCTTTCGCTCGTGACGCAGCACGAGCGCGGTCGAGGATGCGTTCGCGTAGAGCACGCCGGCGCCGTCGACGAGTCGCGCCTCGGCCGTCGCCATCCGCGCGCCGGAATGGACGACCACGCCCTCGGAGCGCAGCCTCCCGAGCTCGAGCGTGACCCGGCGGACGAAGCTCGTCCGCAGCTCGACGGTCGCGAGGCCGACAGTCGGCGGCGAGGAGCGACTGCACGGCGGCCGCCATCGCCGAGTCGAGGACGGTCGTCAGGATCCCGGCGTCGACCGCGCCGAGCCCGTTGTAGTGCTCCTCGCGCGGCTCGTACTCGAAGACGACGCGGCCGGGCATCACGTAGGTGCTGCGCAGCCCGACGAGCTCCGTCACCGGCGCGGCCGGAATCAGGCCGGACGTGAGCCGGTGCAGGAACTCGAGTCCCGGCAGCCCCTGTGCCTGGACCGCGGTCTCGACCGGGTCGTGCCAGGTGATCGTCCGGTGGCGATCGGGTGCGGCGGCGTCCATCGCGTTCTCCTTCGAGTCGTCGGTTGCATCCTGAAACCGACTCTAACGGAGTTGGTTTCATTTTGCAACTCGGCGTATGCTGGGCCGATGGTCTGGGAGAGCTTCGGCCGCGAGAACTGCTCGCTGGAGGCAACCGCTTCGATCATCGGCGACCGCCAGTCGCTGCTCGTCCTGCGCGAGAGCTTCCTCCGCGTGCGCCGCTTCGGCGAGCTGCAGCGCAACACCGGTCTCGCCCGCAACATCCTCGCCGACCGCCTCCAGGCGCTCGTCGCCAACGGCATCCTCGAGCGCCGCGAGTACCAGCAGCGGCCGGAGCGGTTCGAGTACCGGCTGACGCAGAAGGGGCTCGACCTCTATCCGATCCTGCTCGGGCTGATGGAGTGGGGCGCGAAGTACGAGACCGGCAAGGCGGGCACGCTCGTGACCGTGCGTCACAGGACGTGCGGGACCGTCGGCCAGCCGCAGCTTTCCTGCCCCGGCTGCGGCGAGCCCGTGACCGCGCGCGACATGGAGGCCCTGCCCGGCTCCGGAGCCGTGCTCCGGCAGGCCGCGCTAGGCGGATTCTTCGGCGAGCGCGGGCGGATCTTCGATCCCGTCGGCGCTCGTCACGAGCGTCGGCTTGAGCCCCTTCGAGATCGTCTCCTTCGTGATCACGCACTTGGAGACGTCCTTGCGGCTCGGCAGCTCGAACATCACGTCGAGCAGCGCGGTCTCGATGATCGAGCGCAGGCCGCGGGCGCCGGTCTCGCGGGCGAGCGCCTTGTCGGCGATCTCCCAGAGCGCGTCGTCGCGGAACTCGAGCTCGATCGTGTCGTAGCCGAAGAAGCGCTGGTACTGCCTCGTCGAGCGCGTTCTTCGGCTCGGTCAGGATCTGGACGAGATCCTCGCGGCGCAGCTGGTGCACCGCGGAGATCACGGGCAGCCGGCCGATGAACTCCGGGATCAGCCCGAAGTTGAGCAGGTCCTCCGGCATCACGTCGGCGAGCAGCTCGGCGCTCTCGTCGGCGTTCTTCGAGCGCACGTCCGCGCCGAAGCCGACGGCGTTCTTGCCGATCCGGCGCCCGATGATCTTGTCGAGCCCGGCGAACGCGCCGCCGCAGATGAAGAGGATGTTCGTCGTGTCGATCGAGAGGAACTCCTGGTGCGGGTGCTTGCGCCCGCCCTGCGGCGGCACCGAGGCCACGGTTCCCTCGAGGATCTTCAGCAGCGCCTGCTGGACGCCCTCGCCCGACACGTCGCGCGTGATCGACGGGTTGTCCGCCTTGCGCGCGATCTTGTCGACCTCGTCGATGTAGATGATCCCGGTCTCGGCCTTCTTGATGTCGAAGTCGGCAGCCTGGATCAGCTTGAGGAGGATGTTCTCGACGTCCTCGCCGACGTAGCCGGCCTCGGTCAGCGCCGTCGCGTCGGCGATCGCGAACGGCACGTTGAGGATCCGCGCCAGCGTCTGCGCCAGCAGCGTCTTGCCGCAGCCCGTCGGGCCGAGCAGCAGGATGTTCGACTTCTGCAGCTCGACGTCGCCGTCCTCCTGCCCCATGCGGACGCGCTTGTAGTGGTTGTAGACCGCCACCGCGAGCGTGCGCTTGGCCTCCTCCTGCGAGACGACGTAGTCGTTCAGCACGGAGTAGATGTCGAGCGGGCGCGGCAGGTTGTCGAGGTCGAGCTGCGTCGGGGTCGTCAGCTCCTCGTCGATGATCTCGTTGCAGAGATCGATGCACTCGTCGCAGATGTAGACCCCGGGGCCTGCGATCAGCTTCTTCACCTGCCGCTGGCTCTTGCCGCAGAAGCTGCAGAGGAGCTGCTCGTTGCCGTCGGATGCTCGGGCCATGTCTCGTTTTACCTCGGATTCGTGAAAAGGGCTACTGGTCGTGCGGTGAGAGTCAGCGGTGCTCGATGACGCGATCGATGATTCCGTACTCCTGCGATTCCTGCGCGGTGAGGAAGTAGTCGCGCTCCATGTCCTTCGAGACCTTCTCGATCTCCTGCCCGCTGTGGTGCGCGATGATCTCCTCCAGACGTCTCTTGAGCGCGATCGTCTCGCGCGCGGCGATCTCGATGTCCGTCGCCTGCCCCTGGAAGCCGCCGGACACCTGGTGGATCAGGATCTTGGCATTCGGTAGCGCGAACCGCTTCCCTCCCGCACCGCCGGCGAGCAGGAGCGCGCCCATGCTCATCGCGATCCCGACGCACGTCGTCTGCACGTCGGGCTTGATGAACTGCATCGTGTCGTAGATCGCGAGCCCCGCGTACACCGAGCCTCCCGGCGAGTTGATGTAGATCTGGACGTCCTTGTCGGGATCCTCCGACTCCAGGTGCAGGAGCTGGGCCACGATCAGGTTTGCGATCTGGTCGTCCACCGGCGTGCCGAGGAAGATGATCCGCTCGTTCAGCAGACGGGAGTAGATGTCGAACGAGCGCTCGCCACGCGAGGTCTGCTCGATCACCATCGGGATAAGCGGGCTCATGCAGGCTCCTTGATTCCAGGCGGATCGTTTCCGGGGGTCCACAACTTCGTTTCCTGATCGGGCTTTTCCTTGTCGGGCGTCCAGATCGCATCACGGGCAGCCGCCACCTCGACGGGAATCGGCTTCACCTCGCCGACGATCCGGTCGAGCGCGGCGCGGAGGCGAATGTCCTCGCGGACGTCCTCGTGCCGCCCGGAGTGCCAGAGCTCGTCGATCACCGCCTCGGCGTCCTCACCCGCCGCATCGGCCTGCTCGCGGACGAGCGCCTTCACCTCGTCGTCGGTCACGTCGAGCGCGAGTCGGTCTGCGGCGGCCTCGAGCGCGAGCTCGCGTGCAACCGACTGCGCCGCCTCGCCGCGCATCGCCTCCGTCAGTTGCTCGGGCGTCCGGCCCGAGATCTGGAGGTACGTCTCCGGCGGAATGCCGCGCCGCTCGAGCGAGCGGACGAAGCTGGTCAGCAGCTCGCGCGTGCGCGTCTCCACGAGTGGCCCGGCCGGGTTCACCTTCGACTCGCGCACGAGCGTGTCGACGGCGTTCGCCCGGAACGCGTTCTCGACCTCGACCTCGAGCTGCTCGCGCAACCTCGCTTCGATGTCCGCGCGCAGGTCGGGGAGCGTGTCGAACTCGCTGGCCGAGCGCGCGAGCTCGTCGTCGAGCTCGGGCAGCACCTTCTCCTTGATCTCCTTCACGGAGATCTCGACCGTGGCCGACGACTCGTCCGCCAGCTCGTAGGTGACCTGCTTCGTCTCGCCCTCGGAGGCTCCGCGCAGGGCCGCCTCGATCTCGTCGACGAGCCTGCCGGTGCCGAGCTCCACCACCGTGTCGCGCTGCTCGCTGCCGTCCGGCGAGACGAGGTCGATCACGAGCGTGTCGCCGTTGCGCGCCTCGCGCCCTTCGGTGGGGATCAGCTCGGCGACCGAGTCACGCAGCGCCTCGAGCTCCTGCTCGACGAGCTCGGCGGGCACCTCGGCCTCCGGCCGCGGCACCTCGAGCCCGACCCAGTCGACGATCTCGACCTTCGGCTGCACCGGCACCGTCGCGCTGAACCGCCAGCCGGCGTCGTCTGCACTCGGCAGCTCGTAGTCGTACTGCGGCTGCGCGATCGGCCGGATGCGCGCGCGAGCGGCCGCGTTCCAGAACCAGCCGGAGATGTGGCTGTCGACGGCCTCGGCGTAGATGCGTTCCTTGCCGAGCCGCTGGACGAGGATGGGCGGCGGGACCTTGCCCGGCCGGAAGCCGGGGATCTTGACGGAGGTCGCGAGATCGGACGTCGCATGCTCGACGGCGTGGTGCACGTCGTGCGCCGGAACGTCCACGGTGAGGCGGACGCGGTCCTCCCCGAGCTCTTCGACGCGAGTCTCCACCCGGTCATTCAAGCAGAGGGCCGTTTTCTCCGCAGCGAGCGCGGCAAAGCCCACGCTCGCGCACTCACGAGCTGCGTGGCATGGGCAAGCCATTCCACGGCAAGATCTCTGAAGGGAGGCCGCGGCCCGGAGCTAGGCTACGGCGATGCGGCTGTTCGTTCTCGTTCGCCACGGCCAGTCGACGCTGAACCTGACGAGGCGGGTGAACGGCGACCCGGTGGTGCCGGTGCCGCTGACCGAGCAGGGCCGGGCGGAAGCGACGGCGCTCGGGCTTCAGCTCGGGAGCATCGGTCTCGACCTCTGCGTGCACACGCGTTTCGGGCGCACGCTGGAGACCGCCGGGCTGGCGCTGGCCGGACGCGAGCTCCCCTTCGAGGTCGAGCCGCTGCTCGACGACATCGACGTCGGCGAGCTCGAAGGGCGGTCGATCGACGACTACCGCTCCTGGAAGCGGGAGCACACACGCGCCGACGCCTTTCCCGGAGGCGAGAGCCTCGACGACGCCGCGCGCCGGTACGCGCAGGCGTTCGAGCGTCTGCTCGAGCGCCCCGAGCGGCGTGTCCTCGTCGTCTGCCACGAGATCCCGGTGCGCTACGCGCTCAACGCCGCCGCCGGCTCGCCCGACCTCGACGGCCCGGCACACTCGATCGGCAACTGCGTCCCGCACCTCTTCGACGAGGACGGCCTGCGTCGCGCGAGCGGCGGGATCCTCGAGGCAGTCGGTTAACAGTGCGGGCGAGAGGACTTGAACCTCCACGACCTTTCGGCCACCGGGACCTAAACCCGGCGCGTCTGCCAGTTCCGCCACGCCCGCGCGGTTAGAAGGATAGAGCGCGAGGGTACGGTCGCACTGTGAGCGATTCCGACCCCTCGTTCGTCGACCCCGGCTACACCGAGCCCGAGGTCGCGCTCGGGACCCGACGAGCGGGAGCGTGAGAGCGCGCACACCGAGCAGACGCGCTACGAGCGCGAGCTCGAAGCGGAGGAGTCCGCGCGGCACGCGGCAGCCGAGCGGCTGAAGGCCGAAGGCCCGCCCCAGCCCGAGCACGAGCCCGACGCCGCCTGAGCCCGCGGTCGCGTCGGGCATACTGGAGGCCCCGGTCGGCCACTCGCTTCAGCGGCCCCGTAGCTCAGTGGATAGAGCGGCAGGCTTCGAACCTGCGCGCGGTGGTTCGATTCCACCCGGGGCCATCCGACGCGCGCCTCGGCCAGCTGCGACCCGCCGCACCGCCTGGGTTCGCGAGGGTGGCGGACGGGACTCGAACCCGCGACCACCGGGACCACAACCCGGAGCTCTACCAACTGAGCTACCGCCACCGCGCGCGCTGAGTGTAGCCGCGGCGAGGTCTCAGAGCAGGCGGTCGCCGGTGACGCGGTTGATCTCCTCCAGGGAGGCGATCCCCTCGAGGCAGAGCCGGATTCCGTCCTGCTTCATCGTCTTCATGCCCTGCTCGACGGCGGCGGCGAAGATCTCCTCGGTCGAGGCCTCGATCAAGCCACGCAGCCGGCCCTGGATCGGCATCACCTCGTACATCGCGACGCGGCCCTTGTAGCCGGTGTTGCTGCAACGAGGACAGCCCGGGGCTCGGTGGAGCACGATCGGACCGTGGGTGTCGACCGCCTCCGCGACGAGCGCCAGCTCCTCGGGGCTCGGCGAGTACGCCTCGCGGCAGCTCTCGCAGAGCCGGCGCGCAAGTCGCTGCGCGACGATGCAGTTGACCGACGCGGCGAGCAGGCTCGGCTCGACGCCCATGTCCTTCAGCCGGGCGATCGAGCTGGCGGCGTTGTGGGTGTGGAGCGACGTGAGCACGAGATGCCCCGTCATGCTGGCCTGGATCGCGATCCGCGCGGTCTCCTCGTCGCGGATCTCGCCGACGAGCAGCACGTCCGGGTCGCTCCGCAGGATCGTGCGCAGGCCGCGTGCGAACGTGAGCCCGCTGCGGGGTCGCACCTCGATCTGCGCGACGCCGGGAATCTGGTACTCGACCGGATCCTCGATCGTCATCAGCGCCCGGCCCGGCTGGTTCAGCATCTGCAGCGCGGTGTAGAGCGTGGTCGTCTTCCCGCTGCCGGTCGGGCCGACGACGATCACGGCGCCGTACGGCTGCCCGGCTGCACGCGTGAAGGCAGCCTCGGCCTCGGGGCTCATCCCGAGCGCGCTCACCGACTGCACCGCCGCCGCCCGGTGGAGCACGCGGACGACGACCTGCTCGCCGTGTGTCGTCGGCAGCACCGCGATCCGGAGGTCGATCGGAACGCCGCCGAAGCGGACGAGAATCCGGCCGTCCTGCGGCGCCCTGCGCTCGGCGATGTCGAGCGACCCCATGATCTTCAACCGGCTGATCACTCCTGCCTGAAGCGCCTTCGGGATCGTGGTCACCTCGCGGAGCACGCCGTCGACCCGGGCGCGCACGACGAGCCGGTCGTCCTCGGGCTCGAAGTGGATGTCGGAGGCACCGTCCTCGATCGCCGCGCTGAGGGCGGAGTTGGCGTACCGGACCGCCGGAACCCCGGTCGCCGCTTCCCAGATCTCCTCGCGGTCGACGACCTCCTCGATCGGTTCGGGAGCATGCTCGTCCTCGATCTCGACCTCGGTGCGGTACGAGCGGCGGATCAGGAAGGCGAGGTCGTCGGCCTCGACGATCGCGAACCGCACCTGCGCGCCGATCGCGATTCGGATGTCGTCGGCGGCCTGGACGTCGGTCGGATCGGCGATCGCGACGACGATCGCGCCGTCGTCCTCGAGCCGGATCGGCGCCGCGAGGTAGCGCTTGGCGAGATGCTCCGGCATCCGCTCGAGCAGCGACGGCTCGATCTCGAAGTCGGCCAGGTCGACGAACTCGAGCCCGGCCTGCTGCGCGAGCGCCATGGCGACGTCGGCGCGCGTGACCCAGCCGCGCTCGACGACGATCGTGCCGAAGCGCTCGCCTGTGCGGCCCTGCTCCTCGAAGGCTTCGCGGAGCTGGTCGGGCGCGAGCAGGCCCTCGCTGACGAGGAGAGCGCCGAGACGACGCCAAGGAAGCTGGACGGTCGTCATCCGTGACCTGCCTAACGGACGACCGCGTCGATGTCGACCGAGAGCACCGCGTCGGGCCGGACGAAGCGCCCGCCGACGAACGGCCAGTCGTCGCGCTGCGACGACAGCTGGGCCACGAGTGCCTGCGCCGCCGCCTTCGCCTCGACCGCGTCGGCATGAGACGCGATCTCGACGCAGTCGTTGCCGACGAAGCGGATGGAGACCCGGAACTCGACCGTCGAGGACGGAACGTGGGCCGGCTCGTCCTGGGCCGCGGGCTCCGCGACCTGGGCCTGAACGGCTCGGGCTGGACGGCCTCGAGCGGTGCCTGCACGACCGGCGACACGAGGGCCGGCGCGAGTGAGACCGGCTCGGCTGCGAGCTGGTGCTCCGCGGGCGCGAACGGGTCGGACGCGGGCTCGGGCGCGAGCTGCTGCAGCTCCGGCGTCGCCGCGAACGACACGGCGGCGGTGGGCAGCGGCTCGGCCTGCAGCTCGACGACCGGCAACGCGAACGGATCCGGATGGGGATCGAGCGCGGCGCAGCGGCCGTGTCGCCGCCGAGCGCTCGCGCCACCGTCTCCGCGTCGAGCCAGCCGCGCTGGACGACGATCTCCTCGACGGAGCGGCCGCTCGCGACACGCTCCTGCACGAGCTCGCCGAGCTGATCGGGATCGAGCAGACCGGTGCGGAAGAGCAACGTCTCGGGCGAGGCCTCGAGAGCAGTCTGCTCCGAGCGTCGAATCCGGCGGGCCGACGAGCTCGGTGACCGCGCCGTTGCCGTTCGCGTGGGGATTGCCGTAGTCGTTCACGTGTGCCTCCTGGCGCTTCCCTTCGCCGAGCTGCGCGTTCCGGTGCCAGACCGGATCGACGAGCGCAAGCTCAGGCGAGATGGGTTGGGTGGACAAGGTGATTTCACTGGCCGCAGTTCGGCGGTTCGGTCGAGCTCGGACGCCGAAGGATCGAACGGGACGATCCGACCTCTGATCTATCGGCATTCCGGACGCACGCACATCACCCCTTCGGGGCACGAATCTCCGGCCCGCCGGGTCAACCTCCGCTGTCAACCCAGGTCGAGGGACTGGTCAACCCGCTCGGCGGACGATGAGACCGGTGTCATGCGACCGCTGCTCTGCATCCTGCTCGGACATCGCCTCGGACGGGTCGAGACCGTCCTGGGCGTCGACGTGCGTCGCTGTCTCCGCTGCGGACACGCCTCTAGCGGAGAGAGGAAAACCGGACCATGATGAGACGGCGAGGACGCGGCGTCCTCAGGGCGGCACTCCTCGGAAGCGGCACCATGCGGATAGAGATCAACGACCCCGAGCTCGTACCGAGCCTGCTCGCCTTCCTCCGGGAGCGGGTGCACATGAACGCGGACCGCCTCGGGCCGGGCGAGGTCGAGGTTTCCCAGCTCGGCTCGATGAACGTCGCGGCGCGAAGGCTCGAGCTCGACGAGCTGCTCGAGGTGTGGCGAGCCTCGCACGAGCACGCCCGCACCTCGATCCTCGACTGAGCCGCACCCGGCCCGAGCAGGCGTAGGATCGAGCCGTGAGGCACACGCGCCACGGCTACTGGCTCGAGGAGGCCGGGCGCGTCGAGCCCGCCGCCGTGCTCTCCGGAGCCGTCAGCGCCGACGTGGCGGTCGTCGGCGGTGGTTACCTCGGCCTCTGGACGGCCTGGCACCTGGCCGAGGCCGGCGCGGACGTCGTCGTGCTCGAGGCCGACCTCTGCGGGCACGGCCCGAGCGGGCGGAACGGCGGCTTCGTCAGCTCGCTCTGGGATCAGCTGCCCGGTCTCGAGGAGCGCTTCGGACGTGAGCGGGCGCTGGAGGTCGGGCGCGCGTCGGCCGAAGCCAGTCGCCGCGATCGGCGCGTGGTGCGAGGCGCAGAGCGTCGACGCGTGGTACCGCCCCGCGCCGCAGCTCGAGATCGCGACGAGCCCGGCGCAGGACGGACGCCTGGCGCCCGTCGCCGGCGCCTGCGCGGCCGCCGGGCTCGGCGACGAGTGCCGGGAGCTGTCGGCCGTCGGAGGTGCAGGAGGTCTGCGCCTCGCCGGTCTTTCGCGGCGGGCTGGCGCTGCGGACGAGCGCGACGGTGCAGCCGGCGCGGCTCGCGCTCGGTCTGCGGCAGCGGCTGCTCGAGCGCGGCGTCCGGATCCACGAGCGCTCGCCGGTCGTGCGCCTCGGCGAGCGCGTCGAGACGGACGCTCGGCAGCGTCGTCGGCCGGCGCGACCGTGCTCGCGGTGAACAGCGCGACCGCGGGCTTTCGCGGGCTTCGGGCGTGCGCTGGCCGTCGCGTCGAGCCACATCGTGCTCACCGAGCCCGTCCCGGACGTGCTCGACGAGCTCGGCTGGACCGGCGGCGAGGCGATCGCGGACGCACGCACGCTGCTGCACTACTTCCGCACGACGCCCGACGGCCGGATCGCGTTCGGCTGGGGCGGCGGGCGGATGGGCTACGGCGCACGGGCGCGGACGGCACTGGAGCTGGACGCGGAGCCGTCGAGCAGGCGCGGACGGTCGCTCGTCCGCTTCTTCCCGCAGCTCGCCGGCCGGCGGATCACGCACGCCTGGGGCGGGCCGATCGACGTCTCGCCCACGCACCTGCCGATCTTCGGCTCCCGCGGGCGCGTCCATCACGGCTTCGGCTTCACGGGCAACGGCGTCGGCCCGAGCTACCTCGGTGGCCGGATCCTCGCCTCGCTCGCGCTCGATCGGCGTGACGACGCCTCGCGGCTCGCGCTCGTCGAGCCGGAGCCGGCACGGTTCCCGCCCGAGCCGTTCCGCTTCGTCGGAGCGGTCGGCGATCCGGCACGCGCTCGTCGCCACCGACGCAGCGGCCGACGCGGGCCGGCGACCCGACCCGGTCACGAGCCTCGTGGCGAGCCTTCCGCGGCGTCTCGGCCTGCACCTGCCCCGCTGAGCGCGTCGAGCACGTCCTCGAGCCGGAGGTCGGCGCCAATCGACTCGGGGCTCTTACGCCCAAGTGGCGTCCGCGCGAGCGCGGCCTAGACGGTGGCGAAGCCGTCGAAGAGCTCCCGTGGCAATCCCGCGGCCTCCTGCGTCGCCGCGATCTCGCGCATCTCGCCGACGTAGCGGTGCGCCTTCGTCGCGCGAGCGCGCGAGCGACGCTCGACGTCCTCGACCAGCTCCGGAGCCTCGTCGCGCAAATCGTCGAGCACGTGGACGAGCACGCCGTTCGCGTGGGCAGCGACCAGCGCGTGCGCGAGCAGGCCGTTCGTGCCCTTGTAGACCGAGGCGGTGCTCATCTTCACCGCCGACGCGAGCCCGACCTCGTCACCGACGACGCGCGCGTCGATGCCGGGAGCGCTGAGCACCGCGAGCTCGGCCGCGCGCGCTCCGGAGAGGTAGAGGCGCGTGGAGCCGCCCGCCCGCGGCGGCCCGCCCGAGATCGAGCCGTCGACGAGGTCGAGGCCGCTCCCGGAGAGGACGGTCTGCATCGCGCGCACCCGCGCCGGTGCGACCGCGTTCAGATCGGCGACGAGCGGATCCGCATCGGCCTGACGGGCTGCGGCCGCGATGTCGCCGGCGACGGCGGGCGCCTGATCCGGCGGCACGATCGAGAGCACGACGTCCGAGAGCCGGACGACCTCGTCGAGCCCGCCGAGCAGCTCGAGCCCCGCGGCGCCGGCCAGCCCGCGCGTCCGCTCGCTGCGCCCGAGGACCGAGGTGACCGCACGAGCGCCGCCGGCCGCGTAGGCGGCGCCGAACGCGCTCCCCATCGCGCCCGCACTGACGATCCCGATCGTGGTCGACGGCATGCGAGGACGATAGAGGCACGCTGGGTACGGCGATACGCTGTCGGCGCGCGCCCGTAGCTCAGTGGACAGAGCGACGGACTTCTAATCCGTTGGCCGGAGGTTCGAATCCTCCCGGGCGCATCGAGACCTGGCGTACCCCCTGGCCCGTCGCGCGTCTTAGGAGCGCACTCCAAAGTCCGTGGTGATGATGACGACGTCGCGGCCGCCGTAGACGCCCGGCGCGCCCGTGACGGTGACCGCGGAGAGGCCGATCTCCTGCCAGCGCCGGGTCAGGATGTTCTTGCGGTGCCCCGGGCTCGCCATCCAGAGCTCGAGCGCGCGGGCGGCGTCGAGGCCTGGGGTCGACCAGAGCAGGTTCTCGCCGACCGACCAGCTGCCGTAGCCGCCCGAGCCGTAGAAGCGGCTCACGCGCTTCCAGAAGGCGGAGCCGTCGCGCGACTCGTGCGCGAAGAAGCCGTGCGCTCCCATGGCAAGGGAATGCGCGTCGGCTGCCGCTGCGAGCGGCCTGGAGCGGCGCAGCGGCTTCAGGCCGTGCGCCTGCCGCACCTTGTTGAGCTCGACGAAGACGAGGCTCTCGAGCTGGTTCGCCGCGGACACCGGTCCGGCTCGGCCCCGCCGCGACGGAGGCATCGCCGGCCCCGGCGAAGAACCCCGTGAGCCCCGCGAGCACGCAGACGAGGGCGACGACGGGGCGAACGGCGAAGGGAGGACGCACACCTCAGGCATCGTCAACCTGGGGCCGCTCGACCAGCCTGTCCGTTCCCTCGTCCGAGGGATCTCCAGCGCTTGGGGTCGCCGCCCGACGGGGCCGGCGTGCCCTCGACGGTGAGGCTGCCGCGACGGTGCTTCAGCCAGTCGACGAACAGAACCTGGATCGTGCCCGCCACCGGGATCGCCGCGAGCGCGCCGATCACACCCGCGAGCTCGGCCCCGATCAGCACTGCGATCAGGACTACCAGCGGCGACAGCTGGACGGTCCGGCCGTAGACCACCGGCTGCAGGACATGATTCTCGAGCTGCTGGTAGACGATGAAGAAGATCAGCAGCACGATCCCGGAGGTCGTCGAGTCGAGGAAGCCGACGGTCGTCACGATGACCGCCGCGAGCGTCGCGCCCGCGAGCGGGATCAGGTCGAGCAGGGCGACGAGCAACCCGAGCGCGATCGCGTACGGCACGCCGAGGATGAGCAGGACGGTGGTCGAGACGACGCCCGCGATCAGGCTGATCGCGAGGTTGCCGGTCACGTAGCCGCCGATCGTGCGATAGATGTCGTAGCCGACGGCGCGCCAGCGAGGCTGCGACTGAGCCGGCAGCAGCGAGTAGAACCGCTCCACCCAGGCCGGGCCTTCCAGGAGCATGAAGAGCGTCAGGAACGCGATCGTGACCACGGCGACGATCGCTGTGAGCACGCCCTTCGTCACGGCCAGAGCCGTTCCCGAGAGGCCGAGCACGCGCGTCGCGCCGCCCTCACCGATCGCGTCGCGCACCTTGTCCGTGATCTGGTACTCCCGCTCGAGGAAGCCCAGGCGGCCACGGCCGCGCGTCAGGTCCTCGACGTAGACGGGAACCTCGTTGACGAAGTTGTTGACCTGATCGACGAGAATCGGGACGAACAGGGCACCGACCGCGGCGATGCCGAGGACGGTGCCGACGGACGCGATCGTCACCGCGACCCCCCGCCGGCGGACACCGTGCTGCAGGAGCCAGTCCACGGCCGGGTTCAGCGCGAGCGCCAGGAAGACCGCGACGAAGATCCAGACGAGCACGCCGCGCGCGACCGTGATGATCTCGATCAGCACGACCGCCGCGAGGATGATCGCGAGCACGACGAGCACGGCCCGGGGCCTGAAGCGGACGAGGCGCTCCTCCACGCGTCGAGGATAGGGAGAGGCCCGGATGGCTCTCGCCCGGGAGGGGGCTCGGCACCGCGGCAGCCCTGCTCGTGGCAGGCAAGCGCCCGGCCGGGTTCGAACCGGCGATCAGAGCTTGGAAGGCTCTTGTGTTACCACTACACCACGGGCGCGGGTGGAGGCTAGGTTAGCGCCTCGTGGCGCCTGAGCCGTACTCGTGGTCGTGGAACCCGGAGGCGCTCGTCGTCGTCCCGGCCATGTTGATCGGGTATTTCCTGCTCCTGCGCCGGTGGCCCGCGACGCGCCTGCAGGTGGCGTCGTTTCTGGCGGGGATGGCGCTCGTCCTCCTCGTCACGGTCACGCCGGTGGAGACGATCGCGATCCACTACCTCCTCTCCGTGCACCTGTTCCAGAACGTCGTCCTCGCGGAATGGGCGCCCGCCCTCGTCGTCCTCGGCGTCCCCGCCGCGCTCGCGGCGACGCTGCCGCGCGTCCCGCCCGTCCTGGCGCTCCTGCTCTGGGTCGTCAACTACATGCTCTGGCACCTGCCCTGGATCTACGACGCGGCGCTGCGCCAGCCGCACACGCTGCTGCACCTCGAGCACGCGACGTACTTCGTCACCGGGCTCCTGCTCTGGTGGCCCGTTGTCCACGGCCGCTTCTCCGCCGGATTCAAGGCGACGTACCTCTTCGCCGCGTTCGCGCTCGCCAGCCCGATCGGGCTGCTGCTGGCGCTCGTCCCGGAGCCCGTCTACGACTTCTACCTCGACGCGCCGGAGGAGCTGTGGGGGCTCGAGCCGTTGCTCGACCAGCAGATCGCGGGCGTGACGATGGCCGTCGAGGAGGCCGTCGTCTTCTTCGCGGCGTTCGCGTTCTTCTTCGCTCGGTTCCTGCGCGAGCAGGAGGCGGCGGAGGCGTAGCGCTCTCCGCGTCGTTACGCTGGCGCGATGTCCAGCGACAAGACGGCGCAACTGACTCACGCCCAGAAGGCTCAGCTCGAGGCGGAGCTGGCCGAGCTCGAAGGCCCGCGCCGCGCCGAGATGGTCGACGCGATCGCGACGGCACGCAGTTTCGGCGACCTCTCGGAGAACTTCGAGTACCACGCCGCGAAGAACGAACAGGGGCTGCTCGAGCGGCGGATCACGATCCTGCGCGACCGGATCGAGAGCGCCGTCCTCGTGGACGAGGACGCGGCCGCTGCGAGCGGCGCCGTCACCGTCGGCTCGACGGTCGAGATCGCCGACGAGCGGGGCGAGCAGCTGCGGGTGGAGATCTCGAGCGTCGGCGGCGTCTCGCCCGAGTCGCCGCTCGGCCGCGCGCTGCTCGGGGCGAAGGTCGGCGACGAGGTCGAGATCGAGGCGCCCCGCGGCTCCTGGCGCGCCCGCGTCGTCTCGATCACCCGCTAGCTCCCAGTCGGGCTCCTTCAGTAGTTCAGAATCCCGGAGCACGGCTGGGATAGCGCTCCGCCGCTGAGAGGTTCCACGCCCTCCTCTCAGCGGGCGAACCCCGAATGTGAGCCTCAGCCGCTGAGAGGCGCCAGATCTACCGGTTCGCTGTGCGGGGGATTTGCAGTGCCGACTTGGCGGTCAGGCCTTCAGCACATGATCGAACTCGAGCATGAACGACTGAGTTGTCTGCCCCACTTCACGGCGTAGACGGTGTCGGTCAGCTTCTTGTTGTTGCCAAGGAGAGGGTGGCTGTAGCGCAGCTCCATCGTCACCGCCCGAACCTTGAGCCTGCCGAGAAGGGGGAGCCGCACTGCGTCCGCATACTCCTCGGTCGCCTTGATCGAATGCACTTCGAGCCCTGCGCTGCGGCCAAGAGCAGGCTCGCGACCACGAATCGTGCCGACAACGCTTCTCTTCTCTCTCGCCCTTTGATGCCTCTCCGGTCAGATGTTTTCGATTGAGGGGAACGTCCAGGAGCCGTCGAGGATCTCGGCCCGTGGCCGGTAGAGCCGGACGAGGTAGTTCCAGCCGTCCATGATCGGGATCACGTTTGGCAGGTCGTCCGCGCCACCAAAGTGGACGGTGACGGAGCCGTCTTCGTTCGGGGTCGCCGTGATGTTGTTGACGCTGTAGGCGTTGCGGTCGTTCGGTTCGAAGTACCCGTCCGCGTTGTAGACCGAGATCGACCAGAACCCGTCCACCGGCACATCGCGCACTGTCAGCTCGTACTCGCCCATCGGCAGCTTCGGTTCGACGCCGATGTAGGCGGCTTCCTGGTCGGGAAGGCCGCCCCAGCCCGCTGCGGTCGCGATCAAGTGCCGCACTGGGTTGACATCGCTCTTCGCACCGAAGGAGTGGTCAAAGGCTTTCAGGCCCCTCGCGAGGCCGAGGAGCAGCTTCCTTGTCCCGTCCAGGCTGGCCGTGTCATAGCCGGTCGTTGGCAGCGGCTTGGCCGACTTCGCGTCGATCGCGAGCCGATCCTGGAGCTTGTTGACCGCGGCGACGTCGTCGCCGTCGGCTGGATCGACCAAGATTCGCGCCGCGATGCAGACCCAGGGCGTGTCGAACTGCTCGACTGTCACCGTGTGCTGACCAGGCTCGTGGAAGATGCCGTTGATGTAGTGGTCTTGATTGACCACCATCACCGACAGGTATCGGTCGCCGCTGTCGGGGATCGTCAGGGTCGCACCCTCGGAAATGTCGACGATGGCGAAGCTGTACAGCGTGTCGCGGTTCATCCTGATCACCGGCTGATGCTCGACCGGAGTGGGCGTCCGGTTGTGCCCGAAGCGGTTGATCCCGCCAGCCTCCGCCTGCGTCGACAAGAGCATCCGCTCCGTCTCGGCACGGACGAAGTTGTCGACGTTCACCAGCACCGGGTTCACCAACCGTCGATCCTACGGATCGCACACCAAGCCAGACAAGCGACGCGTGGGCCAGCGTTCGGGAATGACGCCTGAGCTGTTGGCGTCGTACAGTCGCGGCATGTCAAGGAACTCCAGGTCGTTTCGGAACTTCCTCCTGCGCGGTGTGGCGATTGCAGTGGCGCTGCTCCTGCTGCTCGTCGCTCTACTCACCCTGGTCTGGTTCTATGCGCTCCCAGAGGGAATCTTCGAGTGATGCCGTCTGAGAGGCGTTCGCTTCGGCGCGGGCTCGACTGGGCGAGTGTCTTCTCCCCCGAGCTGCCGCCTGTGACTTGCCCGATCGGCCCACACCCCGGCGCCGGGCGATCCTGTGAAGCGCGGCCTCCACCTTCTCGACCCCACAGGGCAGGTCGGCGAGGGTGGAGAGCAGCAGCTGAGACTGCGTGAGCCGATCGACACCGCGTCGCACCGGCGGCGAGATCGCAGTCGAATCCGTGCGCGCGGCCCGCGCCAAGTTCGGAGCCCTTCCCCGCGGCAAAGCGGCACAGAAGCTCGGGCTCGTCCTCCAGGGCATCGTCCCAGACGGCTACAAGACGATCGCTCAACGCAAGAAGGAGAAGGCGGCAGCAGCCAAGAAGGCCGCCGCAGAAAAAGCGGCGCACGGGAAGCAGGCGAAACCGCCGCCCGATGCCGCCGCCGCGTAACCGCGGCCGCCGCTCATCGATTCGATCCGGGGAAACAAGCCGCCTCCGACCAGGCGGGCTTAGCGCGGGACCAGGCGCGCGATCCAGCTAGAGCAGCATGAGACCTCGCGAACGACGCGAGCCCGGACTGCGATCTCCGCGATGTCAGAGACGAAAAGTGGCTCCTTCACGAAATCGCTCCTGAAAACTCTGAAGCTCTTCGTGGAGGAGCCCCAGTCGGGGCGGCCGGATTCGAACCGGCGACTTCTCGCTCCCAAAGCGAGCGCGCTACCAGGCTGCGCCACGCCCCGATCAGCACCAGTGTAGAGCCGCAGTGTAGAGCCGCAGGTCGCTGGTACCGTCGCGCGCTCGTGGCCGACGTCGCCTACATCCCCGGCGAGGCCGGCCACGACCGGCGCCCGCTCGTCGGCTACGCGATGGTCACGGCCGCCGCGCTCCTCTTCGCGCTCAACGGCACGGTCTCGAAGGTCGTCCTCTCGTCGGGGATCGGCGCGCTCGAGCTGACTCAGGTGCGCGCGACCGGGCGCGTTTCTCGGCTTCGCGCTCGCGCTCGCGGCGCTGAAGCGGCCGAGCCTGCGCGTGCGGCGGCGCGAGCTGGTGTTCCTCGCGGTCTTCGGCGTCGCCGGCGTCGCGATGGTGCAGTGGCTCTACTTCGTCTCGATTCATCGCCTCCCGATCGGGATCGCGCTGCTGCTCGAGTACCTGGCCCCGATCCTGATCGCGCTGTGGGCGTGGGCGGTGCTGCGCCGGCCGGTGCGGCGGCGGATCTGGCTCGCGCTCGGGCTGGCGCTCGTCGGCCTCTCGCTCGTCGTGGAGGTGTGGAGCGGCATCTCGCTGGACGGCGTCGGCGTCGCCGCGGCGCTCTGCGCTGCGGTCGCGTACGCCGTCTACGTGCTGATGGCCGAGCGCGCGGTCGGCGAGCGCGACCCGGCCTCGCTGCTCTGTTACGGCTTCGGCTTCGCCGCCCTCTTCTGGGCGTTGGTGCAGCCGCTCTGGCGCTTCCCGGCGGGCCGGCTCGACGACGACGTCTCGCTGCTCGGGCGCCTGTCGGAGTGGGAGCTGCCGGTGTGGCTGCTGCTGCTCTTCGTCGTCTTCGTCGGCACGATGGTCACCTTCCTGCTCGTCACCGCCGCGCTGCGCCACGTCTCGGCGACGCGCGTCGCGATCATCGCCATGCTCGAGCCCGTCGCCGCCGGGATCGTCGCGTTCGCGTGGCTCGGCGAGTCGTTCGGCGCGCTCCAGCTCGCGGGCGGCGGGATCGTGCTGGCCGGCATCGTGCTGGCCCAAACATCGCGTTAACGAGATCCCCCTTTCGGGGGATGGGCAGCGTCCGGAACGGTCGGCAAGGTAGGCCGCTGTGTTGCTCAGGAAGCAACTTGGTGCGTGCTTCATCGTGGTTTTCTTCGCGCTTCTCCTCTCGGGAACGGCCGGCGCAACGGCTCAATCCCAGCGCGAAGCGGCCCTCGTCTCCGCCGTCAACGACGTCCGGGCCGCCCACGGCCTGCGCCCGCTCGCCGTCGACTCGCGGCTCGCGCGCATCGCCCGCGGCCACTCGGTGGCCATGATGCGCCAGAACGTCTTCACCCACGGCGCCTTCGGCGAGCGCATCCGCGAGTCGGGCGCCCGGGGACCGCGCTTCGCCGAGAACCTCGCTTGGGGCACCGGCCCGTACGCCGCCGCGACGGCGATCGTGCGCTCGTGGCTCGGGAGCCCCGGCCACCGCGCGAACCTGCTTCGGCCTGGCTTCCGCCGGGTCGGGATCGGCGCGGTCACGGGCCGGTTCTCCGGCTACGCCGGCGCGACGGTCGTCACCGCCGACTTCGCCGGCCACTAGCACGCTCCCCCTCGACCGACTGCGCCCTAGCTGTCGACCATCAACGAGCGGAGCTCGGTGAGCTTCTCGTGCCGGAGCTCGTCTCGCTCGCCGCGCTCGAGCCGGTCGAGCAGCCCTCGCACGAGCGGGGCGAGCTCGACGGGATTGAACGGCTTCGTGATGTAGTCGACGCCGCCGATGTCGAGGCCGCGCGCGCGGTCGCGGAACTCGGCGCGCGCCGTCAGGAAGATGATCGGGATGCTCTGCGTCGAGTCGCCCTCGAGCATGTTCTCGGCGACACCCCAGCCGTCGAGCCCCGGCATCATCACGTCGAGCAGGACGATGTCCGGCAGCTCCTCACGTGCCTTCTCGAGCCCGCTCGGGCCGTCGCTCGCCTCGAGCACGGTCATGCCCTCGGCCTCGAGGTTGACGCGACAGAGCAGCCGGATCGGCGCCTCGTCGTCGATGACCAGAACCCTCGTCACGCGCGCACCCACATCGTCGAAGTTGCCCCTCGCGGACGTATACCCGGTCGCCGACAGTCTCATTCCCCGGCCGCCGGCAGCGCGACGACGAACGTCGCACCGCGCCCTTCGTCCGAGTCGACCCAGATCCGTCCGCCCATCGCCTTCACGAGCCCTTCCGCGAGGAAGAGCCCCAGGCCGGTGGCGCCGGCGCCCACCGTTCGCGCGGAGGTCTCGCCGCGGTAGAACTTGCGGAAGATCCGTTCCTGCTCGGCCCGCGGGATGCCGATCCCCTCGTCCTCGACGCGCACCTCGACCGTGTCGTCCGCGCGGCGCGCGCCGACCCTGACGGTCCCGTCCGGTGGGCGAGAAGCGCACGGCGTTGTCGAGCAGGTGCGAGAGCACCTGGCCGAGCTTGTCGCGGTCCGCCTCGGCGGCGAGTCGCTCGTCCGGGACGGTCACGACGAACCGGTGTCCGTTCTCGCCGAGCGAGGCCTCGAGCGCACGCACGACCTCGGTGACGACTGCGCTCACGTCGGTCTCGGCGACCTGCACGCTCATGGCGCCCGTGTCGAGCTGGGCGACGGAGAGCAGGCGGTCGACGATCGAGGTCAGGCGCTCCGACTCGGACGCGATGTAGCGGAGGAACGTCTCGCGCTCGGCCTCCCCGAAGAGCACGTCCTGACGCAGGAGGGTCTCCGCGAAGCCGTAGATCGATGTCAGCGGCGTCCGCAGCTCGTGGGAGACGGTCGAGACGAAGTCGGACTTCATCTGCTCGACCGCCCGCTCGCCCGAGATGTCGCGGAACGCATAGATCCTGCCCGCGACGGCGCCTGCGGGATCCGTCATCACGGCCTCGCTCAACGACAGCCACGCCTCCTCCGCGCCGCGCCGGATCGCCAGGAGACGGCTCACGCCCGGGCGGGAGGACTCGTCGTGCTCGAGCGAGCGGCCGAGCGCCTCCTGCGGTGTCCGTCCGAGCGCATCAGCGCCCTGGACGCCCGTGATCTGCTCCGCGGCCGGGTTCCAGAGCACGACCTCGCCGTCGCGGTCGACGGCCACGATGCCGTCGGCGACGTTCTCGAGAATCGCCTCGCTTCGCTGCTGCTCGTGCCGGACGCTCTGGTACTGCTCGGCGTTGTCGCGTGCCGCGGCAGGCGACGGTCCCCAGCGCGAGCAGCGCCTCGACTTCCTCCTCGCGCCACTCGCGCGGCGTGCGAGTCGTACACGCAGAGCGCGCCGCGGACGCCGCCGTCCGGCCCGATCATCGGCACGCCGACGGAGGCGAGGTGCCCGGCTGCGATCATCGGGTCCGTCTCGGTGGCCCGCGCGTCTCCCTCCGCGTTCGAGATCGTCCTCGCGGAGCGCGACTGCACGATGTCGCCGAGCAGCCAGGCCGTCGACGGCGTCCGCAGCTCGAGGGCGTCGCTCGCTCCCGGCCCGCAGGCGGCGTGGACGACGAGCTCGTCGCCCTCGAGCACCCAGACCGACGCGCCCGCACCGGCGAGCAGGCTGGATGCGAGCCGAGCGAGGCGCTCGAGCACGATCTCGGGATCCAGCTCGCCGGCCAGCTCGCGCCCGGAGCTCGCGAGCCGCTGCGCGAGCGTGCGGGCGCGCCGCTCGAGCTCGTACAGCTCGCTGCGCTCGAGCGCGCTGCGTGCCGCGCCGGCGACATGACCCGCCAGCTCGAGCTGCTCGTCGGTGAAGCCGTGCTGCGTCGTCGAAGAACACGAGCACGAGCCCGTTCGCGTCGCCGCGCGGCTGCGCGAGCGGCACGACGAGGAGCGAGCCGCAGCCCGCTCCGACGGCCGCCTCGACGAGGCCGGGGCCGAAGCGGGTGTCGGCGGCGACGTCGCGCGACGCGAGCACCTTCCCTGCCCGGGCGACCGGGGCGAGCCCCTCGACCGGCGCGTCCGCGAGGAAGCTGCGCAGAGCGTCGGGCAGCTCGTGCGAGCCCGCCAGCTCGAGGGCTCCGCCCGCCGCGCGCAGCACGGCGGCGGAGTCGCCGCCCAGTGACTCGCTCGCGGCCTGGGCCACTGCGTCGAGGGTGGCCGCCGCCGACAGCGGCTCGCTCAGGACGGCGGCGATCCGATAGAAGCCTCGCTCCAGCTGCACCCTGCTCTCGGAGGGGCTCTCGATCGGCGGCTCGCCCGTTCCGCGACCCTTCAGCCTCGTCGGCAGGACGCTGGCTCCAGCCTGCCAGCAGCAGCGCGGCCGGGACTCCGGCCACCAGGATCGCGACGAGCGAGAGCCAGACCGAGCCTGCGACGGGCTCGCGATCGACCAGCGTCGCAATCCCCAGGATCGCGGCGGCCACACCGACGCACGGGAGGACGAGCGCGGTCGCGAGACCCCGCTCGCGAAGGCGCGACGGTTGACGCCACGCCGTGGCCGGCAGCCCAGGCGCGAGCGCCGCGCCGGCCGTGAGATACAGCGCCGCGAGTGCCAGCAACGGCAACGCGTTGAACAGCACCGCCTGGGTTTCAGCGTCCACTGGACGACATCCGATCATAGTGAGCCGCTTGCCGCTTTGAAAGATGGGCCGTCCGGCCCATTGGCAGGCTCCGCGGAACGCAATAGCGTGGCTCGCACTGGGCGATGCAAGCTGCGGCGGCCCACAGGGTCGTAGGCCGTGGCGAGCACTGAGCGGGCCTCGTCGCAACGACCCCCCCGATGTGGCGAGGCCCACTCACGTCCGCCGCCGGCGGGCTGCGGCGACGTCGACACGGCTACGATGACCGCGATGGTGCAGCGCGTCCTCCTCGCCTCTCCGCGCGGCTACTGCGCCGGCGTCGAGCGCGCCGTCGAAACGGTGGAGCTCGCGCTGGAGCACTACGGGCCTCCGGTCTACGTCCGCAAGCAGATCGTCCACAACCTGCACGTCGTGCGCGACCTCGAGGAGCGTGGCGCGATCTTCGTCGACTCGGAGGACGAGGCGCCGGAGGGAGCGACGATCGTCTTCTCGGCGCACGGCGTTGCGCCGTCCGTCCACGAGGTCTCGGCGAGTCGCGCTCACAACGTGATCGACGCGACCTGCCCGCTCGTGACGAAGGTGCACGTCCAGGCCCGGCGCTACGCCGCGGCGGGCTACACGGTCGTCCTGATCGGCCACGCCGGCCACGAGGAGGTCGTCGGCACGATGGGCGAGGCGCCCGACGCGACCGTGCTCGTGCAGGACGTCGCCGAGGCGGAGGCGCTCGGGCTCCCCCCGGACACGAAGCTCGCCTACATCACGCAGACGACGCTGTCCGTCGACGAGACGTCGGAGATCATCGCGGTCCTGCGCCGCCGCTTCCCGTCGATCTACGCGCCGAAGAAAGAGGACATCTGCTACGCGACCTCCAACCGGCAGTGGGCGGTCAAGGAGATGCTGGGCGAAGTCGGCCTCCTGCTCGTGATCGGCTCGCGCAACTCGTCCAACTCGAACCGGCTCGTGGACGTCGCGCGGGCGGGCGGCGTCGCGTCGTACCTGATCGACGACGCGTCGGAGATCGACGAAGCCTGGGTCGAGGGCGTCGAGACGGTCGGCGTCACCTCGGGTGCGTCCGCGCCGGAGAAGCTGGTCACGGGCGTCTGCGACTGGTTCCGGGCCCGCGGCGTCGAGCGGATCGAGCCGTACCGGATGATGGACGAGGACGTGACGTTCCGGCTTCCGGTCGAGCTGCGGCGCGAGCTGGCGCTCGCCGAAGCGCAGCGGTAGACGCTACCGCCGGCACGCGCCCGCCGGTCATCCTCCTCGCTCCCGTCCGCGACATCGGCTCGGCAAGCCGAGCGTAGCGGGATCGCCGGCCACGGAACGCGCTCGCCGGCGCCGAGACGTGTCCTGTCCGGACGGGCGAGCACCGCCCAAGCAGCCGGCTGTGGATCGATTGGCACACGTTCCTTACCTGGCAGACATGGCTGCTCTGGACGCGTCGGGGGACAGTCCCCGGTCACGTCTCGCGCAGACGTGGTCGCGCGGGGCAGGGCTCGAAGGGGCAGCTAGAGGCCGGTGCGGGCGCGGAGCTCGCCGACGAGGCTCGTCACACGCCGCGGCGCGAGGAACGCGGCGAGCCGCTGCGCCTCCGCCTCGTCGATCGAGACGGCCGCCTCGGCGGTGCCGCTCTCGTCCCAGACGCTGAAGCGCACGTGCCGCTCCTCGACGTAGCGGGACACCCGGAGCGCCCGGCCGGCCTCCTCGCCCGTGCCGCCGAAGAACTCGACGAGCTTCGCCCGCTGCGGCGCGGCGCACCAGGGGCAGTAGCGATAGTCGCCCTCGATCGTCCCCCTGCAGGCCCTGCACGTGTGCATCGCGCCTCCTCGCCGAAAGGCTACTGCACCTTCCCCTGGCGATCTGCGGCGTGGCGACGCCGTCCGTCTCGAGCGAGACCGCGAGCACCTCCGCCTTGATCCACTCGGCGTGCGCGAGCAGATCGGAGTCGGTGGCGGGCAGCGTCACTGCGATCCGGTCGGTGAGGTCGAGCCCCTGCTCCTTGCGCAGCGAGTTCAGACGGTGGATCAGGTCGTAGACCCGTCCCTGGAGCTCGAGCTCGGCGTCGAGCGTCGTCTCGAGCGCGACGGTGACGCCGTCCTCCGAGGCCACCGCCCAGCCTTCCTTGCCGGAGCGCTCGACGAGCACCTCGTCGGCCGCAAGCTCGTGGCCGGCGACCCGGAAGCCCCCGTCGGGCAACTCCTCGAACTCGCCGGCTGCGAGCGCCGTGCGCACCACGCCGAGCTCCTTGCCGAGCTTCGGGCCCGAGCGCCGGAAGATGCGGCTTCACGCGCAGCTCGGTCGCCTCCACCGGGCCGAACTCGACGCTCTGCACGCGGAGCTCGTCGCCGATCTCGTCCGCGTGCGCCTCGGCGAGCGGGGAGCCGTCGACGACGAGCCGTCGCAGCGGCTGGCGGAGCTTCAGCTGCGAGGTCGCCCGCGCCTGATGGCCGAGCCGGACGACGGCGCGCACGGCGGCGACCTCGGCGAGGAGCGGCTCGTCCGCGCCGACCGGCTCCGGCCAGCCGGCGAGATGGATCGAGTCCGGCGCGCCCTCGGCTCCCCGGACGAGGGTCTGCCAGAGGTGCTCGGTCAGGAACGGCAGCACCGGCGCGACGACGCGGAGCGACTGCACGACCGCAAACCAGAGCGTCGAGAGCGCCGCCTCGTCGCCGTCCCAGAAGCGGCGCCGCGAGCGGCGGATGTACCAGTTCGAGAGGTCCTCGAGGAACTCGTCGAAGGCCCGCATCACGTCGACGGTGAGGTACGCCTCGTACCCCGCCGTCGCCTCCTCCACGAGCTGCGCCGTCCGCGCGACGAGCCAGCGGTCGAGCGGCGCCAGCTCGCCGGCCGGCCCGGTCGCCAGCTCGGCGTAGCGCGGCTCGAAGCCCTCGATGTTCGCGTAGGGGACGAAGAAGCCGCCGACCGAGTTCCAGAGCGTCAGCAGCCGGCGCTGGATCTCCCGCGCCGGCCCGAAGCCGAAGCTGCAGGTTCCGGTCGGGCGGCTGCGCGCAGTACTGCCAGCGCATCACGTCGGCGCCCATACGCGCGAAGGCGTCGCCGGCCTCGATCGCGTTGCCCCACGACTTGTGCATCTCGCGGCCCGTCTCGTCGAGCATCTTCTCGTAGCCGAGCACCCGCTCGAACGGCGGACGCCCGGTGAGCGCCACCGACATGAAGAGCTGGGAGTAGAACCAGAGCCGGATCTGCTCGCGCATCTCCGAGACCCAGTTGGCCGGGAACCACTGCTCCCAGGTGGCATGGTCGGGCAGGTCGGCGGTCGTCAGCCCCTTCGCCGCCCCCGTCCCGTAGCCCTGCGGGGACGTACGCCGGTTGCTGCCAGCCGAGCGTCGAGAACGGCACGATGCCCGCGTCGAGCCAGACGTCGCCGACCTCGGGGATACGACGCACCTCCTCGCCGCAGGCCTCGCAGCGGATCGGCACCTCGTCGATCCAGGGCCGGCGGAGCTCCTCCAGCTGCTCGAGGCCGCCGAGCGCGCGCTCCTCCAGCTCCGCCCGCGAGCCGACCACGTTCAGGTGCCCGCACGAGCAGGGATAGAACGGGAGCGGCAGCCCGTAGTAGCGGCGCCGCGAGATGTTCCAGTCGCCCATGTTCACGAGCCAGTCGTCCATCCGCTTGCCGAAGTACCCGGGCGTCCACTCGACCTCGGCGTTCGCGCGCCGCATCGGCTCGCGGATCTCGTCCACCGAGATGAACCAGTCGTCGGAGATGCGGAAGATCAGCGGCGTGTGGCAGCGCCAGCACTCCGGATAGCGATGCTCGTGCAGGCCGGCCTCGACCAGGCGCCCGCGCTCCTCGAGGTGGCCGATGATCTGCTCGGCCGACTCGACGGTGGAGAGCCCGTGCAGCCAGCCGTACTCGTCGTAGAAGCGGCCGGACTCGTCCACGGGCGTCAGCACCGGCAGGTCGTGCACCTTCGAGAGCTCGAAGTCCTCCGACCCGGCGCCCGGCGCGATGTGCACGATCCCCGTCCCGTCGTCCAGGTTGACCTCGTCCCACGGGATCACCCTGTGCTCGACCCCGGCGCCGGGCGCGAGCGTGTCGAACGGCCCCTCGTAGCGGAGCCCCACGAGCTCGGCGCCGGTGAGCCGGGCCTCGAAGGTCGAATCGGGATACCGGGCGACCGCGACCCAGTCGCCGTTCGCGCGCCGGCCGTACTGGGCCTCGGGGTGAACCGCCGCCGCCACGTTCGCCGGCAGCGTCCACGGAGTCGTCGTCCAGACGACGAGCGCCTCGCCGGGACGGTCGAGCAGTGGCAGGCGCACGAAGAGCGACGGGTCGGCGCGGTCGACGTAGCTGCCGACGAGCTCGTGCGCCGAGATCGACGTCCCGCAGCGGGGGCACCACTCGGTCGAGCGATGACCGCGGTAGAGCCAGCCTCTCTCGTGCACGATCGCGAGGAAGCGCCAGATGTACTCGATGTTCGTGTCCGAGAAGGTGAAGTAGTCGTTGCCCCAGTCCATCCACTGGCCGAGTCGCTTCGAGCCGCGCGTGATGTCCGCCGACGACTGGACGACGACCTCGCGGCAGCGGCGCGCGAACTCGGCGAGGCCGTACTCCTCGATCTCGCGCTTCGAGTTCAGGCCGAGCGCGCGCTCGACGCCGACCTCGATCCAGAGGCCCTGGCAGTCGAAGCCGTTCTGGTAGCGCTGGTCGTGGCCGCGTAACGCCTTGTAGCGCTGGAAGACGTCCTTCAGCGTGCGACCCCACGCGTGGTGCACTCCCATCGTCCCGTTCGCCGTGATCGGCCCGTCGACGAAGCTGAACTTCGGCCCGCCGCGGTTCTGCGCGCGCAGCCGCTCGAACGTGCCCTCGCGCTCCCAGAGCTCGAGGATCTCGAGCTCGAGCGCCGGGTGGTCGGGCTTCCCTGGCAGCGGCTCGAACACAGTCCGTCGATTCTAGGGAACAGTCCGTCCGCCCTTGTCGTTTTCAATAGGTGCGCGCGGGTACTCCCGGCGAACTAGAGCGAAAGGATTTCCCGAATGGCAACTGCAGTGACCGAGTCGACCTTCGAGCAGGAGGTCACGAAGAGCGACAAGGACGTGATCGTCGACTTCTGGGCCGAGTGGTGCGGACCGTGCCACGCCGTCGCACCCGTGCTCGACCGCATCGTCGAGGAGCGAAACGGCGAGCTGAAGCTCGTGAAGGTGAACATCGACGAGGAGCGCGGCCTGGCGGAGCGCTACGGGATCGCCTCGATCCCGACGATGATCCTCTTCCGCGACGGCGAGCCCGCGGCGGCCGCCATGGGCGCACAGCCAAAGGGCGCACTCGAGCGCCAGCTCGGCCTCTCCGACTCCTGACCGGCGGTGGCTCCCGCCGGGCGAAGCCCGGCTCCGCCACCGCCTCGGAAGCCGGAGAGCAAGCTCGCCGAGTAGCTACTCGCGGGCGGCTTCTTCCTTCTCCTGGTGGGGGACCGGTGACGCCGCGCGGCGCGCCGGTTCCTCGACCAGGTTGAGCACGCGCATGCCGTGCACGAAGACGATCGTGCCGCCGAGCCAACCGCCGACTGCCATCAGGCCATAGGCGAGCAGGGTGAGGATCAGCGCGCCGGAGCCGACGACGCCGTCCATGCCGTCCGAGTAGCCGACGAACGCGGCGATCAGGAAGACGCCGGTCGCGGCGACCATCGCGATCAGGTGCGAGGTGGCCGTCCGCTTCAGCGGCGTGCCGCCTTCGATCTTCATCCAGTCGAGCAGGCCGGTCGCAGAGGTCACGGCCGAAACCAGGAGTCCGATCACGAGGCCGAGCGCCCAGCCTTTGGCCGCAGCGTCCTCGGCGATCCCGAGTGCGGAGAGCACGGCGGCGATCGTCGCGAAGGTGTAGATCCCGATCGTCGCGTCGGTGAGCGGCGGATGCACCGGGTGTCCCGGCAGTCCGCGCAGCAGGTAGTCCAGCTTCATCTCGCCTCCCGTTGTCCGGATGGGAGGGTGATTGCGCCGCAGGAGGAGCCGCAAACGCGGCGAGGGTTATTCGGCTTCGGTGGACTCGAGGTAGCCGAGGAACGCCGCGTGCTTCGCGAGCAGCGCCTCCAGCTCCCGAACGCCGACGCCGGCCCAGTCCTCGACCCAGCTCTCGGCCAGATCGTCCTCGATGTAGTGGAAGCCGCGATCGTTCATGGGCAAATGATCGGGATTCGGTGTCATGGGTACATGGGCCGAACGGCCCATCTTGAGGGCCGCCTCGGCCCCACCCGCCCATGAAGAAATTCCTCATCGTCAACCCCAGATCCGGCACGGCCTCGCCGACCGCCGACGAGCTCCGCAGCGCGGCGAAGCAACGAGGCATCGACGTGCGTTACCTCCAGGAAGGCGAGGATCTCGTGGAGGTTGGGCGCAACGCCGACGCCGACGTCGTCGGCATGGCAGGCGGCGACGGATCGCTCGCCGCGGTCGCGGCCGTGGCGCTCGAGCGCGACCTGCCGTTCGTCTGCATCCCGTTCGGCACGCGCAACCACTTCGCACGCGACGTCGGCCTCGACCGCGACGATCCGATCGGCGCCCTCGCCGCCTTCGACGGCGCCGAGCGACGCGTCGACGTGGGCTTCGTCGACGAACGGCTCTTCCTGAACAACGTGTCGCTGGGGCTCTATGCGCTGCTCGTCCACCGCCGCGAGCGCCACCGCCGGCGAAGCGACGCGCTCGCCCGCCTGCGCGCGCTCGCGCTCGTCGCCCGGGAGCACCGGGGCAAGGAGCAGTTCGTGATCGACGGCGACCTCGTCTCGGCCCGCGTCGTCGTCGTCGCGTGCAACGCCTACGCGCTCGACCTCTTCTCGATCGGCGAGCGGGAGCGTCTGGACGAGGGACTGCTCCACGTCTACGTGCCGAACGGCTTCCGGCGGGTCGAGTGGGCCGACCGGAGCTGCACCACGCTGACGATCGAGACGCCGGGACGCTCGGTGCGCGCGGCGATCGACGGCGAGCCGGCCCGGCTCGGCTCGCCGGCCGAGTTCCGGATCGAGCCGGGCGCGCTGCGCGTCCTCCTCCCGGCCGGAGAGGACTGACGTCGGCGATACTGAGCGCTGTGCACGACGACCCGGAAGCCACAGAGGAAGAACAGGAGCAGGGCCCCGAGCGGATCGCGGAGGAGGAGGCGATGCGCGGGCCGGGCGGCGCCGATCCGGAGCTTCCGGCGGACGACGGCGAGGACGACGAGTGAGGCATGTCCCGGCGACGGTGCACGAGCTCTCGCGCATCGGCCTGCTGGCAGGGCTTCCCGGCGAGCAGCTGAACAAGCTGGCCGGGAGGATGGCGCGGGAGGAGATTCCGGCCGGAGCAGGCGTGCTCGCGCAGGGGGAGCCCGGCGAGCGCTTCTACGTCCTGCTCTCGGGAATGCTGGCCGTCTCGCAGGAAGGGTTCGGCAGACGGCGCGTGCTGCGGCCGGGCGACTACTTCGGCGAAGTCGCGCTCGCGATGGACATCCCCCGCACGGCTTCGGTGCGCGCCGTCACGCCCGTCGTCGTCGCGAGTTGCGACAAGGCCGCGTTCGACGAGCTGCTGCGGCCGATCTTCGCCGAGGACGAGTAGTGGACACCCTGCTTCTCCATGCGGGCATCGCCGACAGCCGGATGTGGGCTCCGCAGGTCGAAGCCCTCAAAGCGGCCGGCCATCGCGTGGTGGCGCCCGACCTCCCGGGTTACGGCGACGCGGCGCTCGAGCCGGGTGTCGTCTCGTACGTCGACGTCGCCGCCTCGCACCTGAACGGGCCGGCAGCAGTCGTCGGCTGCTCGTTCGGCGGCAGGGTCGCGCTCGAGCTCGCGTTTCATCGACGGGAGCTCGTCGACAAGCTGGTGCTCGTCGGCGCCGGGCTCGGAAGCTGGGACTGGTCCGAGGCCGCGCAGGCGGACTTCGCAGCCGAGGAGGAACTGGTCGAACGGGGCGACCTGGCCGGCGCGGCGGCACAGCAGGCGCGGATGTGGCTCTCGCCGGACGCGGCGACCGGGGTGCGCGAGCTGACGGAGGCGATGACACTCCGCTCCTACGAGCTGCAGCTCCCGTTGGAGGACGAGGTGGAGGCACGCTGGCCGGAGCCCTCGGCAGCGGAGCGGCTGGCGGAGGTCGCCGCTCCGACACTGATCGTCGTCGGCAGCGAGGACGTCGAGGACATCCACGCGATGGCCGAGCACCTCGCCGCCCGCATCCCGGGCGCCCGACTCGCGAAGGTCGAGGGAGCGGGGCACCTGCCGAGCCTCGAGCGCCCCGACGAGCTCAACCGCCTGCTTCTCGACTTCCTTCGCTGAGCGCGGAGTCTGTCAGGACTGCATCGGCGAGTGCCGGCCAGGCCGCCTTCGCCCAGGCGCCGAAGTCGACGTCCGCGAGCCCGGCGCACGCGAGCCCGGCGGAGCGGTCGACCCAGAGAAACGTTGCCGATCCGCGTTTCGAGCCGAAGTGGCCGAACGTATCGGGGTCGTTGCCCGAGCCGGTCCAGTGCGGGCTCTTCCCGTCGCGGAGCTCGAAGCCGAGCCCCCAGTCGTTCGGCTCCATCCGCCCGAAGCCCGGCAGCACGCCCTTCAGGCCGGGGAACTGAACCGACGTCGCCTCGTCGAGCGTCTCGCGTGAGATCAGCCGCGGCTCGAGCAGCTCGCAGCCGAAGGCGAGCAGGTCGTTCAACGTTCCGACCATGCCCTCGGCCGGCCGGCCGTGGAGCTCGGCGCCGAGCCCGAGCGGTCGCAAGACCGCTTCCGCGAGGTACTCGCCGAACGGCATCTCGGTGCGCTGGCCGATTGCAGCCGCCAGCGCGTCGATTCCGCCGTTCGAGTAGATTCGCGTCCGCTCCGGTGGCGAGAGCACATCGCCGTCGGGCCCGAGCCCGGACGCATGCGCGAGGAGGTGGCGGATCGTCGAGCCCTCCGGCCCGGCCGGCTCGTCGAGGTCGACCGATCCCTCCTCGACCGCGACGAGCGCTGCGTAAGCCGTGCACAGCTTCGTCACGGAGGCCCAGGCGAACTCGTGCTCGACGTCCCCGAAAACCGCGACGACGCCGCTCGCGCGCGCAACTCCGGCTGCCCGGTGCCGGGCCGGCCAGCTCTCGATCTGGCGGAGCGCCTCCACGGCCCGCGATACTAGAGCCGTGGAGCGCCGCCTGATCTCCGGTCACTCGCCGTACGAGCCCGTCGCCGGCTATTCGCGAGCCGTCGTCGCCGGCGGCGAGGTGCACGTGGCGGGCACGGCTCCGATCCCGGCCACGGGCGATCCGCCGGAAGGCACGTACGACCAGGCACGGCTCTGTCTCGAGCTCGTCGGCGACGCGCTCGCGCGCGCGGGCTCGCGGCTCGAGGACGTCGTGCGCACGCGCATCTACCTGACCGATCCGGACGACTGGGAGGACGTGGCCCGCGCGCACGGCGAGGTCTTCCGCGAGATCCGGCCCGCCGCAACCGCCGTCGTCGTCAAGAGCCTCCTCGACCCGCGCTGGCGCGTCGAGATCGAGGCGCAAGCCGTTCTCCCATGAAGCAGATCTACCCCACGTCGATCACCGGCAAGGGCGCGGACTACGGCGGCAGCGTCCTCGATCACTCCTTCGGTCGCTCCGATCCGTACACGCTCGGGGTCGAGGAGGAGTACATGCTCCTCGACAGCGAGACCTTCGACCTCGTGCAGCACATCGACACGGTGCTGCAGGCGATGGAGGGCCACGAGCTCGAAGCGCGGATCAACGCCGAGCTGATGCAGTCCGTGCTCGAGATCGCGACGCCGGTCTGCCGGACGCCGGCCGACGTGCAACGGGAGCTGCTGAAGCTGCGTGCCTACGTGACGGAGGTCGGGCGCGAGAAGGGCCTCCGCGTCGGCTCGGCGGGGACGCACCCGTTCAGCCTCTTCGAGCGGCAGCGCATCACGGCGCGCGACCGCTACCGGAATCTCGTCGACCAGCTCCAGTACATCGCACGGCGCGAGCTGATCTTCGGCATGCACATCCACGTCGCGATCGACGACCCCGAGAAGGCGATCCAGGTCGTGAACGGGCTGCTGCCCCAGCTCGGGCCGCTGCTCGCGCTCTCGGCCAGCTCGCCCTTCTGGCGCGGCGAGCCGACCGGGCTCGCATCGAGCCGCCAGATGGTGTTCGCGGCCTTCCCTCGCTCTGGCCCGCCGCCGCGCTTCCGGGACTACTCCGACTACGCCGAGGTCGTCGGGCAGCTCGAGCGCACCGGCTGCATCGCCGACTACACGCACATCTGGTGGGACATCCGGCTGCACCCGCGGCTCGGCACGGTCGAGATCCGGATCTGCGACGCCGTCACGCGCGTCGAGGACGCCACCTCGCTGGCGGCGTACTGCCAGGCGCTCGTGAAGATGCTCTGCGAGCAGCACGAAGGTGGCGAGGGGATTCCCACCTATCACCGGATCCTGACCACGGAGAACAAGTGGCTGGCCGCGCGCTACGGGCTCGAGGCGCCCGTGATGGACCTCGAGAGCGGCGCACGCAACCGCGTGCCCGTGGCGCAGCTGATCCGCAAGACGCTGAAGCAGATCGAGCCGCATGCGCGCGAGCTGGGGTCGGAGCGGGAGCTCGAGGGAATCGGCGAGATCCTGGCGCGCGGCAACGGCTCCGACCGCCAGCTGCGCGTCTTCAACGCGAACCGCGACATCGTCGAGGTCGTCGAGGAGATCGCCAAGGCGACCGAAGCCGTGCCGGCCGAAACGGCGTAGCAAGCCCGTAGTCAACCCGGTCGGATACTCCAACCTGACCGAACCGACCACGTCTGCGTGGGGCGTGTCCGGGGCCTGCCCCCGGCCACGTCCAGCAGGAACAGTCATCGTCTGATCGAGCCGCGTCCAGGGGCTGGCCCCGGACGTGTACGGATCGGACCTGTCTAGCCACGTGGACCTCTCGTTGCCGCGCCCGCGTAATCGGTGGCATGGATCGCAGACGGTTCCTTGCCGCGGCGGCCGCCCCGCTCATACTCGGGCCGCGGTTCGACGAGCTTGCGACCGCAGCGCCCGGGGGCGGGCTCGGCGGGACGCCGCTCGCGCTCGTCACCGCCGACCTCGAGTCGAGCGTCGTGGCCGTCGACCTCTCCAGCGGGCGCGTGGCGCGCCGTATTCACACGCCTGCCGATCCACGCAGCATCGAGACGGTCCGCGGCGGTGCGCTCGTCGCGCACACCGCGCTCGGCCGACTGACGCTCGTCGACTCACGGCTGCGCGTGCACGAGATCGAGGGCGAGCTGGCCGCCCCACGCTACGCAGCCTCGTCCGGCCGCTACGCCTATGTGAGCGACTCCGCGCGCGAGGAGATCGCGGTCGTCGACGTGTGGGCACGGCGCGTCGTGGGGCGAACCGCGGTCGGCGGGCCCGTCCGGCACCTCGCGCTCGCGGGCCGCCGGCTGTGGGCGGTGCTCGGCAGCGTCTCCCCCAACGTCGCGATCCTCGACACGGCACGCGCCGCGGATCCGCGCCTGCTCGGCACGATCCGGCCGCCGTTCAACGCCCACGACGTCGGGTTCACGCCCGGCGGGCGGCGCGTTTGGCTGACCTCCGGCGACGGCGGGCAACTCGCGATCTACGACGCCCGCACCGCCCGCCTCCTGAAGACCCTGCGCGGCGACGCACCGCCGCAGCACGTCACCTTCCTCGGCGACCGCGCGTACGTGTCGAGCGGGGACGATGGGCTGCTGCGCGTGCATCGACTCGACGGGAAGCTGCTCCGCACCACGCGGATCCCCGTCGGCTCGTACAACGTCCAACAGGGTTGGGGCCGGATCCTGACGCCGTCGCTCTCGCACGGGACGCTCTGCGTGCTGAGCGGGATCGGCGGCCTGCAGCTGCGACGCAACGTCGCCCGCTCCTCGCACGACGCCTGCTTCGTCGTGGGCACGTGACGGACCTCTTCGCGCATGCCGGTCGTAGAGTCAGCGCATGGGCGCGGGGCGCGACGAGCGCGCGTGGGTGCGCGGCGCGCAACGGGGTTCGATCTCCGACGTGGAGGCCCTCTTCCGCGCGCACTGGCCGCGTGCGTTCCGCGCCGCCTACCTCGTCGTCCACGACGCCGCCGCCGCGGAGGACATCGCCCAGGAGAGCTTCCTCGCCGCGCTGCGCGCGCTCGACCGCTTCGACCGGCGCCGGCCGTTCGGCCCGTGGCTGCACCGGATCGTGGTGAACCGGGCGATCGACTGGACGCGGGCACGGCAGCTACGGGCCGAGGCCGAGCTCGGCGACACGCATGCGGCTCCGCCCCAGGACGAGCCGCTCGACCGCACGCTGCTCGCCGCGCTCGCAGCGCTGCCACCCGACCACCGGGCGGTGATCGTCCTCCGCCACCTGCTCGGCTACACGCCCGGGGAGATCGCGAAGGCTCTGGACCTGCCGCGCGGCACGGTCAACTCGCGCCTGCGCCGTGGCCTCGACTCGCTGAAGGAGCAGGTGTGAGGCGCGAGCTGGAGCGAATCGAGATCCCCGAGGAGCACGAGGCGCGCGTCCGGTCCTGGGAGCTCGTCCGCGCCGCCTTCGAGGAGCAAGAGCCGGCCCGGCAGACACGTTCGTGGCGACCACTCGTCGCCCTCGTCGCCGGCATCGCGATCGTCGCCGCTGTCGTGAGTACACCGGGTCGCTCGGTCGTCGACTCGCTCCGCGAGGCAATCGGCGTCGAGAGCGCACAACCGGCGCTCTTCTCGCTTCCGGCAGCAGGGCGACTGCTCGTGACGGGCGAGAGCGGCACGTGGGTCGTCCAGCCGGACGGCTCGCGCCGGCTGCTCGGCGGCTACGCCGAGGGCTCCTGGTCGCCGTTCGGCAACTTCGTCGTCGCCGCGAATCGGAACGAGATTGCGGCGCTCGAGCCGGACGGCGACGTTCGCTGGAAGCTCGCGCGCCCCGATGTCTCGCTGGTGCGCTGGGGAGGAACTCCTACGGATACCCGAATCGCATATCTCAGCGGCGCGACCCTGCGCGTCGTGGCGCGGAAACGGCGAACGCGACCGTGAGCTGGCGCCGAACGTGCGCGCGGTGGCTCCCGCCTGGCGACCCGGCGAGAGACACGTGCTGGCCTGGGCGACAGCGCGCCACGTCGTCGTCGGCGATGCCGACACGGGACGGATCGTGACTCGATTCCGAGTCCCCGAACGCGTCGCGCGGCTGGAGTGGTCGGGCGACGGGCAGCGGTTGCTGGTGCAAGGTCGCCGTTCCCTGCGGATCCACGCGCCCGACGGGAGCGTGCGCCTCGACCTACTCGGACCGGGAGCCGCGCCGATCGCACACGCGGCGTTCGCGCCCGGCGGAACCTCCCTCGCGTTCGTGCAGACGGCGGCCGGGCGGAGCCACCTGTGGGTGGTTCCGAGGCTCGCACCCGACGCGAGCGCGGCGCGCCGCCTCTTCGCCGGCGCCGGCACCTTCGACGGCTTCGCCTGGTCGCCGAACGGCCGCTGGCTGCTCGTCGCCTGGCGCGAGGCCGACCAGTGGGTGTTCGTGCAGGACGGGAGGAGGCCGCGCATCGCCGCGGTCGCGAACGTCTCGGCGCAGTTCGAAGGGTCGTTCCCCCGCGTCGAAGGCTGGTGCTGCACGCGCTAGGCCTGCGCGCCGACGACCGTGCCCGTCACTCGCGGTCGAGAGCCGGAGTAGGCTCACGCCATGCTCTGGCGCGAGAACGGCGAGCCGGTGGAGCTCGAGGAGCTGCTCGCGGACGGGCCGATCCTGCTCCTCTTCTATCTCTTCGACTGGTCGCCCACCTGAACCCAGGAGCTGCGGCTCCTGCGTGACAGAGAGCCCGAGCTGACCGCCGCCGGCGTCCGCACCTTCGGCGTCTCCCGCGACTCGCACTGGTCGCACCGCGCCTGGAAGGAGGCGCTCGGCTTCGAGATCGCCCTGCTCTCCGACTGGAACGGGACGCTCGCGCGGCAGTTCGCGGCCGCACGGACGTATCGCTGGATGAACCGCGTCCCGGAGCGCTCGGCGTTCCTGCTCGGCGAGGACGGTACGGTCCGCGGATCGTGGCGCTACGCGGATTCGGAGCTGCCGGACTTCGACGAGCTGGTCGCAGCCGTGCAGGCCTTGCCCTCCTCGCGGTAGCGCTCTACCTCGCGGCCGGAGCCGTCTCGACGTGGCCCGCGCTGCGCGACGCGGACGCAAGCTTCATGGCCGAGGGCCGGCCAGGACACGGCGAGGCGGCGCCCGGCGACCACCTCCAGTCGGCGTACCAGCTCTGGCTGCCGGGACACCAGCTGGAGCGCGGCGAGGCGCCGTGGCTCGACCCGTACAGCTTCGCGCCCGACGGTCGAGGATCGGGTCGAGCTTCGCCGGCTGGCCCTTCGCCCTCCTCTTCTGGCCGCTGCAGGCGGTGCTCGGCACGGTCGGCGCCTGGAACGCCTTCCTGCTGCTGACCTACGTCGGCGCGGGGCTCGCAACCTTCTTCTGGCTGCGCGAGCTCGACGTGCCGCGCGCAGCGGCGCTCGTCGGCGGACTCGTCTTCGCCCTCGCGCCGTACCGCGCGGCGCAGCTCTCCGCGGGGCACATGCTCGCGCCCGTCTCGCTGCTGCTGCCGCTCGCGCTCTGGGCGCTCGAGCGGCGGCTGATGCTCTTGGCCGTCGCCGCCGCTCGCCTCGATCCCGCTCTCCGGACAGGTGCACCTGGCGCTCGGCGCGATCCCGTTCTTCCTCCTCTACGCCTTCCTGCGTGGCCGCACGCGGACCGGGATCTATGCCGCGCTCGCCGGCTGCGCCGCCGGGCTACTCGTCTATGCCGTCTCGATCCGCGGCTCGCTCGGGTCGGGCAACCGCTCGTTCGCGCAGGTCGAGGGCTTCTCGGCCGAGCTGACGGACTTCGTCTCGCGAGAGGCGCGGCACGGGCTCGAGAGCTTCGTCTTCCTCGGCTGGCTGACGCCGCTGCTCGCGCTCGCCGGGCTCGTGGTGCTCGGCCGCAGCCGACCCCGGCTCGCGCTCGCGCTCGGTCTCGGCGCGCTCGTTCCCGCCGCTGCTCGCGCTCGGCGCGAACCTGCCGCTGTACGAGCAGCTCTGGCGCAACCTCCCGGGGCTGCGCGACACGCGCGTCCCGGAGCGGTTCCTGCCGATCGCCTCCCTCTGCCTCGCAGCACTCGTCGCCTTCGCCGCTCGCGCGCCTTCCCAGGGCGGTCGCGCTGGCGGCGCTCGCCCTCGTCGCGGTCGACCTGCGCGCCGGCGTCGAGCTCTTCCAGGCCGACCGCGGCCGACCCCGACAACCGGGCCTACGCGGCACGGCCGGACGCCACGCGCCGTGCTCGAGCTGCCGATCTTCCTGCCCGACCGGCAGGAGGGAAGCGTCTACCAGTACTACGCGATCCAGGCGCCCGGCCCACGCTACGGCGGCTACTCGACGGTGGCGCCGCGCCACGTCGACGGCGCGCTGCGCGAGCTGAAGCCGTTCGACTGCGGTCGCAGCGTCGCGGTCGACGCCGACGCCGTGATCGTCCACCGCGGCCTCTACGTCGGACGGGCCGGTCTGTCTCGGCCGAGCGCTCGACGCGTTGCAGCGGCGCGGCTACCGCGAGGCGGCCCGCGACGGCGAGATCACGCTCTACCGACGCGTCGAGTAGCTCAGCTCTCCTGCGCCTTGCGGAACAGCGCGATCGCCCACCAGCGCCAGGCGGTCAGCGCGAAGAAGAGGATCGCGACGACGACCGCCACCGGGATGCTGAAGACGAGGTCGGTGACGAGGAAGAGCACGCCGGTGAAGGCCATCGCGATCGCCGCGGTGCCGACGATCGCCTCCCGGTTGCCCTTCCGCAGCATCATCTCCTTGTCGCCCTCGCGGAAGCGGATGCGGTGGTAGGCAGCGGGCGCGAGCAGCATCACGAGCGCCACCGCGGTCGAGAGCAGCGTCGCGTAATAGACGTACTTCTGCAGCGAGGTCAACTCGGCGAACTGCCCCGTGAAGCGGATCGCGAGCAGGAAGCCGAACAGCACCTCCGCGCCGGGGATCAGCGAGCGCAGCTCTTCCAGCAGCTCGCCGTGCTCGCGCTCGAGCTGTTCCTTCTTCGTCTCCTCCGTCGGCACTACATGCCCATCGAGTGGTAGCCCGCGTCGACGTAGAGCGTCGTCCCGGTGACGTTCTTCGCGTCGTCGGAGAGCAGGTAGGCGGAGGCGGAGGCGACGTCGGCGGCGTCGATGTGGCGGCGCAGCGGCGCACGCTCCTCGAACATCCGCTCCATCTCCGTGAAGCCCGCGATCGAGCGTGCCGCGAGCGTGCGAACAGGCCCGGCCGAAACGGCGTTGACGCGGATCGAGCGCTCGCCGAGATCCCAGGCGAGGTACTTGACCGACGCGTCGAGCGTCGCCTTCGCGACGCCCATCACGTTGTAGTGCGGCACCGCCCGCTCGCCGCCCAGGTAGGTCATCGTCAGGATCGAGCCGCCGCCGCGCTCGGCCATCAGCGGCTCCGCCGCCCGCGCGGTCGCGACGAGCGAATAGGCGCTGATGTCTACGGCCATCCAGAACCGGTCGCGCGGCGTGTCGGTGAAGCGGCCCTCGAGATCCTCCGCGGCTGCGAAGGCGACGGAGTGGACGAGCACGTCGAAGCCTTCGGGCCAGAGCTCGCCGATCTCGGCGAAGACGCGCTCGACGTCCTCATCGGAGCGGACGTCGCAGGAGGTGACGAGCGGCGAGCCGACCGATGCAGCCAGGTCGCGGACGTTGCTCTCGATCCGCTCCCCCTGGAAGGTGAATGCGAGCTCGGCGCCCTCGTCGGCAAGCCGCTTGCCGATCGCCCACGCGATCGACCGCTTGTTCGCCACGCCCAGGATCAGCGCGCGTTTGCCCTCGAAGCGATTCACGGAGGCGAGTCTAGAGACTGTTTCATCGGGGGGATCCGCACCGGCCGGATCTTGGGCTACTCTCCGGTTCGTGCGTCGCCTGGCCGCACCTCTTGCCCTGTGCGCGGCGCTCCTCACCGCGACTGCTGCCGCGGCCGGGCTCCAGCCGGTCGGTTTCCAGCCGGTCGGTTTCCAGCCGGTAGAGCGCCGTGGTGGCGAGTTCGAGGTGCCTCGCGTCCGGGCCGGCACGATCACGGTTCCGCCGGTCCACCGCAGGGGACGCCTGACGGTGATCCTCACGCTCGCGCAGCCGCCGCTCGCCGCCCACTCGCGGCGTCTCACCGCCCGGAGCGCAACCCGTCGGCTCGACACCTCCAGCCAAAGTTCGCGCGCGTACGTCGCTCAACTCCGCGCCGCCCAGACCCGAGCCGAAGCGACGCTGAAGCGCGCGATTCCGACCGCGCGGGTGCTGCGGAACTACACGCTGCTCCTGAACGGCATGGCGGTGGAGCTGCCGGCGCGGAAGCTGGCCGCCGCGGTCAAGCTTTCCTTCGCGCACAAGCTCTACCCGAGCCTGCGCTACACGCTCGCGATGAACCGGAGCCCCGGCCTGATCCGCGCCGGCGAGCTCGCGGCGGCGGGGGGCGGCGCGGGCGACGGGATGAAGATCGCGGTCGTCGACGACGGCGTCGACCCCGGCAACCCCTTCTTCTCGCCGGCGGGCTTCGAGTACCCGCAGGGCTTCCCGAAGGGTGGCACGAGGTGGACGACGCCCAAGGTGATCGTGGCTCGCGCCTTCGTCGGCACCGGCGCCGACGAGCGCAGCCGCCTCGCCGTCGACCCGCGCGCCTCGTTCCACGGCACACACGTTGCCGGAATCGCGGCCGGGAACGCCGGCACCGCTGCTCCTGCGGGCGGCGATCACCCGGCGACCACGGGCCTGACGGGCGTCGCGCCCCGGGCCTACATCGGCAACTACCGCGTGTTCAACGTCCCCACCGGCGCCGGCCACGTCGGCAACACGCCCGAGATCGTCGCCGCCTTCGAGGCAGCGGTCGCCGACGGGATGGACGTGATCAACTTCTCCGGCGGTGGGCCACAGACCGATCCGCTGAGCGACGCCCTCGTCGAGGCGGTGCGCAACGTCTCGGCCGCAGGCGTCGTTCCCGTCATCTCCGCGGGGAACGACCGAGACGACTACGGGCTCGGCTCGGCCGGCTCGCCCGGGTCGGCGCCCGATGCGATCTCGGTGGCGGCCCTGTCGAACTCGCACGTCTACGCGCCCGCTCTGCGCCTCGTGGCCGCAGACGCGCCGACACCGCTCACGCGCGTTCCGTTCGTCGGCGCCGGCGGAGCTCGGGCTCCCGTTGCCTGGGGCAGCGGCGACCAGGCGCTCGTCGACGTCGGCTCGATCGTCGGAGTCGACGGTCTCCCCGTTCCGCGCAAGCTCTGCGGCCCGAGCGGCAACCTCGAGGGCGGCCGCTCGCCGCTTCCGGCCGGCTCGCTCGCAGGCGCGATCGCGCTCGTCTCGCGCGGCGACTGCACGTTCGCGCTGAAGGCGACCCGCGCTCGCGACGCGGGCGCGATCGGGATCGTCTACGTGGACAACCGCCCCGGTGAGGCGAACGGGATTCCGATCGAGCTCGAGCTCCCGGCCGGGATGATCTCCGACCTCGACGGCGAGCAGCTGCGCTCGTATCTGGCCGGCAAGGGCGGTCGGGCGGCGATCCGCATCGGGCGCCAGCCCGAGGAGATCGCCACCGGCCGGAGCAACGTCGTCACGAGCTTCTCCTCCGGTGGGCTGACCGCGTTCGGCCACCAGCTCAAGCCCGACGTCGGCGCACCCGGCGGCCAGATCCTCTCGGCGACGCTACCGATCGCCGGCGGCCCCTTCGCCGTCTTCGACGGCACGAGCATGGCCGCGCCCCACGTCGCGGGCGCCGCGGCGCTCCTGCTCCAGCGCCATCCGGGCTGGTCGCCGCGCCAGGTCAAGTCGGCGCTCGTCTCGACGGCCGGAGCGGCCTGGGGGAACACCGCGCGGAGCATCGAGGCACCTGTCCTCACGGCCGGGAGCGGTGTCGCCGACGTCGTCGCGGCGAACGACCCGAAGCTGTTCACCGATCCCGTCTCGCTGTCCTTCGGCGACCTGAACACGAGCGGCGGCGGGGTGTCGGCATCGCACCTGCTCGGGCTCTTCGACGCGGGCGGCGGCGCCGGAACCTGGAGCGTCGAAGTGCACCCGCAGGGACAGCCCGCCGGCGTCAGCATCGAGGTGCCCGGCACGGCGACGATCCCGCCGGGAGGCGAGCTGCGTGTGCCGGTGACCGCCCGGGCAACCGCGACCGCCGGCACGGGCGAGGCCTACGGCTTCCTGCTGCTGCGGCGCGGCGAGATCGTACGCAAGGTTCCGTACGCGCTGCTCGTGACGCGCCCGGGCCTGGCGTCGGTGCCCGTCAAGCAGCTCCGGTTCCTGCAGACGGGCGACACGCGCCGCGGCGTCTCGCACGTCTCGGCCTACCGCTATCCGGCGGCGGCCTTCGGTCCGGCCGCGAGCTACACCGGCCCGGCGGTGGACGAGAATGGCGCCGAGCAGGTCTACCGGATCCGGATCGACGAGCCGGCCGCGAACCTCGGCGCCGCCGTGATCTTCTCGTCGCCCGGCTCGCTCGTGCATCCGTGGGTGCTCGGCTCGCGCGACGAGAACGACGTCCAGGGCTACGCGGGGACGCCGGTGAACGTCAACAGCCTGACGATCGACTATCCGCTCGACATCGGCGCGGCCGGGACGGTCTTCCCACGGACGAAGACGTACTACGTCGCGGTCGACTCGGGCCGCGATCCCTTCACCGGCCGCTCGCTCGCCGGCTCCTACGTCCTGCGCGCCTGGGTCAACGATCTCGATCCACCCCTGCTCGGCCTGGTCACGACCCGCGTCGCGGCCGGGCGGCCGACGATCGCCCTGCGCGTGCTCGACAACGGCGCCGGCGTGGATCCGTACTCGCTCGTGATCGGCTACGGCCGCACGCTCGTCGGCGCCTCGGCGTACGACCCGGCCTCGGGGATCGCGCTGTTCGGGCTCCCCCCGCAAGCGCCTGCGCTGAAGGCCGGCCGGCCCGTCCTGGGCGCGTCCGCTGCGGACTTCCAGGAGGCGAAGAACGTCGACTCGGTCGGCGACGAGCTGCTGCCGAACACCGCGTTCGCCGCCGGCCCGTTCCGCGTGGTCAACCGGCCGGTCGTGACGTGGCTCGCTCCCGAGGTCAGGCAGTGCGCAGCGCGAAACGAACCGCTGGCGGTGCTGGCGAGCTCGCCGGTCGCGATCCGGTCGGTGCGGTTCGTCGACGCCGGCAGGACGATCGCCACCGTGCGGCGCGGGCCTGGCGGACTGTTCTCCGCCGCCTGGCGGAACGGGGGCGCCGCGAAGGGCCGTCACCAGCTGCGCGCGATCGTCACCGACGCGAAGGGTCGCAAGGCCGAGGCTCGCCGCGTCGTTCGCATCTGCCGCTAGACCGCCCGTGCCGATCGCGGTCGTCACGGGTGCGTCGAGCGGGATCGGCGAGGCGACGGCGCGCGCGCTCGCGCGTGACGGCTTTCGTTGCGTGCTCGTCGCCCGGCGGCGGGAGCGGCTGGAGCTCCTCGCGGCGGAGCTGGGCGGAGAGTTCGAGGTCTGTGACGTGGGCGACCGCGAGGCGGTCGAACGCGTCGCTGCCTCGGTGCTCGAGCGTCATCCGCGCATCGACCTGCTGGTCTGCAGCGCGGGCATTCCCGGCCGCGGCGACTTCCTCGCGCTCGCGCCCGAGCGAATCGAGGCTGTGGTCAGGACGAACTATCTCGGCTCGGTCTGGTGCGCCCGCGCCTTCCTCCCCGGCCTGGGCCAGGGCTCGCACATCGTGAACGTCGTCTCGGTCGCGGGTACTGTGGCCTTCGGTCCGGCGGGCCCGTACGCCGCGTCCAAGCACGCGCAGCTCGCGTTCTCGCGCTCGCTGACGGCGCTCCTCCGCGGTCGGGGGATCTCCGTGCACACCGTCAATCCGGGCTTCGTCGAGACGGAGGGGTTCCCGCAGCGCGCGGTGCTCGCGAACGCGTTCTTCCGCAGGGCGGTGATCGGGCCGGACGACGTCGCCGAGCACATCGTGCGCGTGCTCGAGAAGGATCGGCGCGAGTCGTTCGTCCCGCGCTGGTACCGAGTCTTCGCGATCGCGCAGGCGCTGGCTCCTGGCGTCGTCGCACGCCTCGCCGCACGCTCCGGCTATCGCCACTCCAGAACGGACACCTCCTCTCGGGACTAGCCGAACTGAGACACGCCTAGGGCCAGCCCCGGACGTGTCCGCAATGGCGGACTCGATCGCAGCGATCTGGCTCGAATCGGCGCTCGAATCGATCGATTCTCGTGCTCGTCACGTCCTTCGCGGCCGTGTCCAGGGGCTGGCCCTGGACGTGCACGGTACGGCCCTGTCTAGTGCAAGAAGTGCGTCACAATCACTCCACAGGGGCGATTCTGCGGTTGCGGATGAGTACGTTCGAGCGGTGCCCCGGCCGCTGCGTTCGACCTTTCCGTACGGCATCTACCATCTGACGTCCCGGGGCGTCGACGGGCGCCCGATCTTCATGGACGACGACGATCGTCGGCTCTTCGTCCACGTTCTGCTGCGTGTCACCGAGCGCTTCGGCTGGACGCTGCACGCGTACTGCCTGATGGGCAACCACTTCCACCTGGTCGTGGAATGCGGACAGCCCGCGCTGTCGAAGGGGATGGAGCGCCTGAACGGGATCCACGCATCGGCCTTCAACGCCCGTCACGGCAGGGTCGGACACCTGTTCCAGCGCCGCTTCGAATCGCGGCTGATCTCGGGCGAAGCCTACTTCGACGAGGCCGTTCGCTATGTCTACGCGAACCCGGTGCGCGCCGGGCTCTGCACCCGCCCCGACGCCTGGCCGTGGAGCGGCCTGCGGCGTCCCGCGTCAGCCATCCACGATGCTCCGCCGCGTCCGCTCGGGCGAGCGGTTGATCCCGGTGACGAGCTCGTACGCGATCGTGCCGGCGACGCGCGCGTGCTCCTCGGCCGCGATGCCGTGCCCGAGCAGCGTCACCGGTGTTCCCACGGGAAGCCTGCGGTCGAGCTCCACCGCAAAGGCGTCCATCGAGATCGTCCCCACCACGCGGCGGAGCTCGCCGGCGACGCGGACCTGCGTCCCCGTCAGGCTCCGCCGGAAGCCGTCCGCATAGCCGACCGGAACGATCCCGATCCAGGTCGGCCGCTCCGCCACGAACCGGCGGCCGTACCCGGTCGACTCCCCGGCGGCGAGCAGCTTCACCTGAGCCAGCTGCGATTCCCAGCGAAGCGCGGGCTCCAGGCCGTCCTGCGCGGGATCCTCGCCGAACGGGGAGATCCCGTACAGCGCGATCCCGCAGCGTCCCGCGTCGAATCGCGCGGACGGATACCGCAGCGCCCCGGCGCTGTTCGCGATGTGTCGCGTCAGCTCCGAGAAGGGCCTGGTCGCGACCTCGAACCGCTCGACCTGCTCCTCGGTGAACGCCGCGTCGCAGTCCGCCGAAGCGAGATGGCTCATCAGTCCAACCACGTCCCGCGACGGCGAGGGCAGCTCCGAGAGCCCCCACCGCCCCATGCCCGGTGTCCAGCTTCAGGTGGACTCGCACGCCGTCCGGGATCTCGTCGTCGGCGACCACGAGCTCGATGCCTGCGTCGCGTGCCTCCGCGATCTCGCGACTGGACGCGGGTCCCATGACGAGGATCCGGACGCCCCCGAGCGCCGCCCGCAGGCTGAGGCCTTCCGGCACCGTCGCGACGCAGAGGGCGGAAGCGCCGGATCCGAGCGCCGCAGCGCCGACGTCCACCGCGCCGTGGCCGTAGCCGTCGGCCTTCACCACCGCCCACAGCTCCGCGCCGCCGAGCGCGCGGAGCAACGTGCGGGCGTTGCGACGAATCGCGCCCAGGTCGACGGTGAGCTCCGACCGGCTCATCAGACGTCCACCAGCATCGTGTCCCAGGCGAAGGTGACGTTGCGACCCACCTCGGCCTCGAGCCGCTTCAGGTCGTCGAAGCCGAGCCCGTCGACCTCCTCGACGTGGCTCAGGACGACGCGCTGTGCGGCCAGCTCGTCGACGATCCCGAGCGTCTGCTCGAACGTCGCCTCGAAGCGCAGCACCGGGTGCTCCGCGTGGATGCGCCGCTCGCCCGTGAACGGATCGTGCTCGCAGAGCCCCATCGGGAGCACGGCGAGGTCGACGCCGCGCAGCTCCTCCGGCGGCCTCCAGTCGTGCAGCTCGTCCATCGCCACGAGGAGTCGCTTCCCCGCCTGGCTGAGCTCGAACGCATAGACGTAGCTCTCGTGCAGGCGGAACGGCCGGATCGTGACGCCGCCGAGCTCGACCGTCTCGCCGTCGCACAGCTCGTGGAGCCGGACGAAGCCGCGCCCCGCCAGAAACTCGAAGTGCTGCGCGATGGCCGAGGCGCTCGCCGAAGTCGATCGCGACCTGCTGCGGCAGGTACACGTCGGTCGTGGTGCGACGGCCGGGGACGGGCGGCCAGGAGCGAAAGTCAGTGCCGCCGACCGACTCCCAGACTCGCCGGCCCATCGTGTGGTCGGGGTGCCAGTGTGAGTAGAAGCAGGCGCCGATCGCGGCGACCGTCGAGCGGTCGAGCTGGAAGCGCGACTCCTCGGGGGTGTCGAAGAGAACGTCCGGGCCGTGGACGAACAGGCTCGGGCCGGTGCGGCTGTAGGGCACGCCGCGCGCTCGCGCCTCGGTGCAGACGCGGCAGAGGCAACCGGGGCGAGGCGTCGCCGTCGCTCCGCCGGAGCCGAGGATCTCGACCTTCACATGGCTATTGAATCTGGGTCTCGCACGTCGCGTTGAACGTGTCGACGCCAGGCCCGCCGATACAGACGTCGACGCCGGCCTGGCCGCGCAGGGCGTCGTTGCCGCCTCCGCCGAGGACGCAGTCGTCACGGCCGCCCGCGTTCATCGTCTGTCCCGCCGCGCTGCCGAGCTGGAGCTCGGCGGCGTTCGTGCCGTTCGTTCCCACCACGATCGCCGTCAGGTTCGGCGCCGCGCACTGGGACGGCTTCAGGTTGTTGACGCCGATCGCGCTCGTCGCACGGCCTGCCTTCGTGGCCGGAACGCTGTTCGTCGCGGCGAGCGCAGAGATCGTCACGAGCGCGATCGCCCCGCCGAACAGGCGCGAGCCTCGCGAGCCGCGCGACCCTCATCGCCTCGCCACGAGGGTGTCCTCCAGCTCGGGCTGGAGCAGCCGGGGCACCGGCCGCGGCGAGCCGCCGACGGTGTATCGGTACACGCTTCCGCCCTCCTCGACGACGTAGTCGTGCCGAGAGCCGTCGACGAGGTGGAGGATCATCCGGCCGTGATGCTCCGCGAGCCGGACGAGGCTCTCCATGTCGGCAAGCTCGGTCACCCGGACCCAGTCCTGCGGCCTGGCGGCCACGGGCAGCAGCAGATGCCCGAAGCGGGCGCCGATCCGTGCGGGCTCGTCGGCGTGTCGCGGACGGAGCAGCAGGCCGGCCACGAGCGCCGACGAGGAGCAGCGAGATCACCAGCCCGAGCAGCGACAGGCGCCGCGCAGCTGCGACCGAGAGCTCAAGCGGGCCGAGCGACAGCCGGTTCTGGACGGTGCGAGTTGCGCTCTCCGGCTGACGCGGGACGAACGGCGAGACGCCGTCGCCGGGCTCGAAGTTCGGCTGGAGCCGCAGATCGCCGAGGTCGAACGCGACCGACGGCGCAAACGAGGCGTCGATCGCCTCCGAGCCGTGGCGACCCGTCACGCTCACGCGCGGGAGGAGGCTCAGGGAGTACGCCGCCTGCCCGGATCCGGTGAGCGCCTGAAGCTGGTCGACGAGCGCCTGGACGCGCCGCAGGTCGATCGTCCCCGCGACCGCGGCCTCCACACCGTCGAAGGGTCGCTCGGCCGCGAGAGGGAGGGTGCGCGACCAGCCGCGACCGTCCGCCAGGCGTGCGTCGAGTGCGATGCGCCCGCGGACGGCCACCGGCGCCTGCGACTCGAGGCGATAGCGGAACTCGACCCGCAGTCGCCTCACGAGCCGCAGGAAGACCGGCTGCCCGGTCGTGACGCGCCCGTCCGGATACGCAGCGTTCGGCGCGACACGCGCCGAGTAGTCGATCGCGCCCTGGTGGGCGTACGCCTCGGCGACGTCCGCGCGCACCGGGGAGCGCGTGAACGCGACGAGCCCGAGCAGGACGAAGACGACGGCGGCTGCCGCCAGCACCGCCAGGACCGGCTGCACGTCGTGCGCCGAGCTGCCGGACCGATGAGCACCGGACGGAGCGCCGCGGGACGCGCTGCCGCGGCGGCGCGCGACCCCGAGGCCCGCTCCGCTTCCGAGTGCGAGCAATGTCGCCAGCCCCACGAGCAGCGCGGCGTGCCGCGGCTCGTGAACCCACTCCGCGACCAGCCCCGCCTTCGGCGCGCTCGTCCAGAGCTTGCCGACGATCCTCGACTGATCCGGCCGGACGCCGTCCAGAAAGTCGTTGTTGTCGCCCTTCAGGACGTAGCGACCGTCCTCGACCCGCACGATCCGGTGCAGCACCTTGGCCCCGAGCTCGGGGTTGTCGTAGAGAACGGCGTCTCCAGGCCCGTACGACTCCTGCGCACGCACGACGGCAAGATCGCCTCGCTGCAGGATCGGCTCCATGCTCGACCCGACGATCGTCGCGTACGACACGGGCCCGCCGAGCTGTGCCGGGCCGACGGAGAGCCACAGGGCGACGACCGCGACCAATCCGGTCGCACCGATGATGGCTCTCCGCTTCACGGCTGGGCGACGGCCCGGACGAGGCGGGGTCGTGCCTCGTCCGGCCGTCACGGTCGCGTCCCTAGGAGGTCGCGATGACCGCGAGCTGGTCTGCGGTCGTGATGTCGATGTCCGGGCTGAAGTCGCACGTGGCGTTGACTCCGCTCGCCACCGTGCAGTTCGTGTAGGTCGTCGAGCCGCTGACGACCTTCGCCTTCACGGTCGTCGCGTTCGCGCTCAGCGTGAACGTGACGCTGTCGATGTTGCTCGGCGTGGTCGCGTTCAGCTGATAGGCGATCGCCGACACCGTGTAGCCGCTGATCGTGCCGTTGCCCGAGCCCGCCTGCGAGCTCGGCACCGTGTTGGTCGCCGTGAAGGCGTACGCGCCGGTGGCCATCACGACCGCCACGACAAGGGCGCCGAGAATGCGTCTCTTTCCAGCTAGTTTCCTGTTCATCTTCTTCTCCCTTGCCTGGGCGCGCACGGCGCCGACGACGGTTCGGTGAGACCCATCGACCGCTTCGGGTACCCCGCCTTCCCCCGGAAGGGTGATTCCCCGGCGCCGGTTCTCAGCTGTGGATCGACGGCAGCGCGGCGACGACGTCGCTCGCGATCACGCCGGAGCCGAGCGGGACGCGCCGCGCTGCCTCCGCCGTTGCGGTCGCCGCCGCCGCCGCCGCGAGGCGCGGCTCGAGCCCCTTGGCGAGATATGCGGCGAGAACCCCGGTGAGCACGTCGCCCGTCCCGGCCGTGGCGAGAGCAGGAGCGTCGGCGGCGCAGACGAGAACCGCCTCGCCGGGCGCGGCGACGATCGTGTCGGCGCCCTTGAGCAGGCAGACGCAGCCGAATCGCTCGGCTGCGCGCCGCGCGGCCTGCAGACGGTGCGCGTCGACCCAGGACGACTCCTCGCCGAGCAGCCGGCCGAGCTCGCCGGCGTGCGGCGTCAGGACGACCGGTGGCCGCCAGTCGCCGGGCTCGAGCCCGTCCAGCGCGTCGGCGTCGAGCACGACGGCCTGCTCGAGCTCGCGCAGGAGCCGCGCCACGAGCTCCTTCGCCTCGGGTGTGCGCCCCAGGCCGGGACCGATCGCGATCGCGCCCGCCCGTCCGGTGACTGCGTCCAGCTCGGCCCAGGTGAGCTTGACCGGCTCCAGCAGCTTCGTCTCCACGACCGCCAGCGACGCCGGCGGCACGGCCACCGCGACGTAGCCGGCGTCCGCCCGGAAGGCGGCCTCCGCTGCCAGGCAGACCGCGCCCGTGAGACCCGGCGCGCCGCCCACGACGAGCACGGATCCCGCCGTGTACTTCGTGTCCGCCGCACCCTTGCGCGGCACGAGCTCGAGGATCTCGGGCTGGACGAGCCGGTGCTCGGTCTCGCCCGCGGTGAGCCCGATCGCCGCGACGACGACCTCGCCCGCATGGAAGGCTCCCGGCGCGACCACGAGCCCGACCTTCGGCCCGTGGAAGGTGACCGTGAGCCTGGCGCGCACGGCCGTCCCTGCGACCTCGCCCGTCGAGGCATCGACGCCCGAGGGGAGGTCGACGGCGACGATCGGGGCGCTGGCGGCGTTCATCCGCTCGATCAGCGTCGCCGCCTCGCCGCGGGGCTCGCCGGCGAAGCCCGTGCCGAAGAGCGCGTCCACGATCACGTCGGCACCCTCGACGGCGTGCGTCTCGACGGCGTCGCGCCCCGCCTCACGCAGGACGCGCGCGGCGATCCGGCCGTCGCCGCCGTTCGCACCGCCGCCGCACACGACGGCGAAGCTCTGTGCGTCCGGGAACTCGGCGAGCGCCTCGCGGGCGACCGCCGCTCCCGCACGCTCCATCAGCTCGGGCGCAGACTCCGGGAAGCCGGGATACCGCTCCTCCGCCGCGCGCATCTCCGCGGCGGTGTAGAGCGGCTGGGAGAACGCCTGCTCAGGCATCCGCGACGACGCACACGGCCGAGGCCAGCTCGCGCGAGTGGGTCATCGAGAGGTCGATCGCACCCGCGTCGACGCGCTGCGCCCAGTCGGCCACGCGGCCCGAGAGCCGCACCGACGGCTTCGGGCGGCCGGCGATCTCGATGTCCGTCCAGGCGAACGCGCGCGCGACGCCGAACCCGAGCGCCTTCCCGACCGCCTCCTTGCCGGCGAACCGGCCCGCGTAGCTCTCGGCGGGATTGCGGCGCGAGTCGCAGTACGCCTGCTCCGCGGCGGTGAAGCACCGATCCTTGAAGCGGGGGTAGCGCGCCAGCGAGCGGCGGACGCGCTCGATCTCGATCAGGTCGGTGCCGACGCGCATGCTGCCCGCTCGGCTAGCGGTCGATCCAGTCCGGGACGTTCGCGAACGAGCTGAGCACCGCGTCGGGGATCGCGCTCGAGCGCTCGAGCGTCTCGGGCCTGAACTTGCCCGTCCGGAGGAGCACGGTCTTCATCCCGAAGAGCTGCGCGCCGACGACGTCCTGCTCGAGGTCGTCCGTGATCATCCAGGTCAGCTCGGGCTCGGCGTCGAGCGCGGCGAGTGCGGCCGCGAAGCAGGCTGCGCTCGGCTTGCCGACGACCGTCGCCTCGACGCCCGTCGCGTACTCGAGCCCGGCGACGAAGGCGCCGCCGTCGAGCATCGGCCCGCGCGCCGTCTGCCACCACTTGTTCTTGTGCAGGCAGTAGAGCTCCGCCCCGGCCTGGAGCTCCGTGAAGGCCCGCGCCATGTTCATGTAGCTGAAGACCTGGTTCGGCTCGACCGTCTCGTCGCAGCCGCCGATGAGGACGGCCTCGGCCGTGTCGCCGACGAGCTCGACACCGTGAAGGTCGGGCACGATCGCGGACATCACGAGCGCGAAGACGCGCCGGCCGTCCAGCTCCCTGGCGGCGGCGATCGGCGTGGTCTGCAGCTCCTCGTCGTCGAGCTCGAACCCCATCGCGCGCAGCTCCTCGGCGAGCGTCGCACGCGCCCGCGTCGAGTTGTTGGTGACGAAGCGCAGCCGGTGGCCGTCGCGGCGCAGGCGGGAGACGGCGTCGACCGCTCCTGGGATCGGCTCGCCGGAAACGTGGAGGACGCCGTCGACGTCGAGCAGAATGGCCGCCATGGAGCCGCAGTCTATTCGGGTCACCCGCTCGGTCGTCTTGCCGCTCGCCGAGATCGAGCTGCGCTTCTCTCGCTCGAGCGGGCCGGGCGGACAGCACGCGAACACCTCCGAGACGCGAGTCGAGGCGCTGTTCGACGTGGCCGCGTCGGGCGCGCTGACCGAGGTGCAGAAGCGCCGTGTGCTCGCGCGAGCAGGACCCGATGCTGCGGGCGGTCGCGCAGGACGAGCGGAGCCAGTGGCGCAACCGCGAGCTCGCCGTCGAGCGTGTCGCCGAGCAGCTGCGTCAGGCGCTCAAGGTGGAGCGCAAGCGCGTGCCGACGAAGCCGTCGCGCGCCGCCAAGGAACGGCGGCTCGAATCGAAGAAGCGCCGCGGCGCGACGAAGAAGCTACGGCGGCCGCCAGGCGCGTCGCCGTGATTGACCGGCCATGATCGGCGAACCGCGCACCCACCTCGCCGAGTGCGAGTCGACGCAGCTCCTGCTCGGGCCCGACGACCCCGAGGGAGCGATCGCGACCACCGACCACCAGACCGCTGGGCGCGGCCGCCTGGGTCGGCGCTGGATCGAGGCGCCGGGCACGTCCGTGATCGTCTCGGTGCTGCTCCGCCCGCCCGCGGAGCGCCGTGCCCCCGAGCTCTCGCTCGTGGCAGCCGTCGCCGTGGCGCTCGCGCTCGACGACGTCACCGGCGGTACCGACGCGCAGATCAAGTGGCCGAACGACGTGCTGATCGACGGCCGCAAGGTCGCCGGGATCCTCGCCGAGATGAGGGGTACGGCCGTGGTGCTCGGGATCGGGCTCAACGTCAACCAGACCGCGGACGAGCTGCCGGACGACACGAAGCTGGAGGCTGCGTCGCTACGCTCGCTCGACGGCGTCGTGCGCGACCGCGAGGCCGTCCTGGCAGCCGTCCTCGGCCACCTCGACCGCGTCTACGCCGAGTGGCGCTCGGACGGCCTGGCGACGCTGCAGCCAGAGCTGGCGGCGCGCGACTTCCTCCGCGGTCGGCGAATCCGGCACGGGCGAGACCGTCGGCGTCGCCGCGGGGATCGACCTGTCCGGCCGCCTGCGGATCGAGACCAGGACGGGACAGATCCTCGTCGAGAGCGGCGAGATCGTGCTCGAGCCGTGACCGCGTCTACTCGACGGTGACGGTCTTCGCGAGGTTCCGCGGCTGGTCGACGTTCAGGCCGCGCAGGCGCGCGATCCGGTAGGCGAGCAGCTGGAGCGGGACGATCGCGAGCACGGCCTGGAGGAAGTTCGGCGTCTTCGGGACGTAGATCACGTCGTCGGCGTGGTGCTGGATGTCCTCGTTGCCGTCCGTCGCCACAGCGATCACGTGCGCTCCGCGAGCGCGGGTCTCCTGGATGTTCGAGACGATCTTGTCGTACACGTGGATGTCCGTCGCGACGACCACGACGGGCGTGTTCTCGTCGAGCAGGGCGATCGGCCCGTGCTTCATCTCGCCGGCCGAGTAGGCCTCGGTCGGGATGTAGCTGATCTCCTTCAGCTTGAGCGCGCCCTCGAGCGCCACGGGCAGCCCGATGTGACGGCCGAGGTAGAGGAAGAAGGGCTTGTCGTAGAAACGTTGCGCGATCTCCTCGATCGGGTGGTCGCCGTCGAGGAACTGCGCCACCTTGCGGGGCAGGTCGTAGAGCGAGTCGACGATGAACTCGAACTTCGACGGCTCCATCGTCCCGCGGGCCTGGGCCAGCCGCAGCGCGATCATGTACTGCACGGCCACCTGCGCCGTGAATGTCTTCGACGCGGCGACGGCCATCTCGATCCCGGCGCGCGTGTAGATGACCGAGTCGACCTCGCGCGTGATCTGCGAGCCCATCATGTTCGTGACGGCGAGGGTGCGTGCGCCCTTCTCGCGGGCGAGCGCCATCGCGGCGATCGTGTCGCGCGTCTCGCCCGACTGCGACATCCCGATCACGAGCGTGTGGTCGTCGATCACCGGATTGCGGTAGATCCACTCGCTCGCGATGTCCGGCTCGACCGGCACGCGCGCCCACTCCTCCATCGCGTAGCGCCCGACGACGCCCGCGTGGTAGGCGGTGCCGCAGGCGAGGATGACGACACGACGCAGCTCGCGCATCTCGTCGTCCGTCATCCCGAGCCCCTCGAGCTCCAGCCGGCCGTGCCGCGCGCGGTCGCCGATCGTCTCGCGCAGCGCGTCGGGCTGCTCGTAGATCTCCTTCAGCATGAAGGTCTCGTAACCACCCTTCTCGGCGCTCTCGTCGTCCCAGTCGAGCACGATCTCGTCGTGCTCCACCGGCTCGCCGGCGAGCGTCGTGAAGACGGCGCCCTCGGGGGTGACCTCGACGATCTCGCCGTCCTCGGGGAAGAAGACCGTGCGCGTCTCGCGCAGGAAGGCCGCGGCGTTCGAGGCGAAGAACATCTCGCCGTCGCCGATCCCGACGACGAGCGGGCACTCCTTGCGCGTGCCGACGAGCACGTCGGGATGGTCGTGGTGGATCGCGACGAAGGCAAAGTGGCCCTCGAGCTCCCCGACCGCCGCGCGAACGGCTTCGGTGAGATCGCCCGCGTAGTGACGCTCGACGAGATGGGAGACCGTTTCCGCGTCCGTCTCGGAGGTGAACGAATGCCCCTCGGCGACCAGGCCGTTGCGGAGCTCGCGATAGTTCTCGACGATCCCGTTCAGGACGATCGAGAGCCTGCCCTCGTCGCAGCCGGTCAGCGGGTGCGCATTCGCCTCCGTGACGCCGCCGTGGGTGGCCCAGCGGGTGTGGCCGAGGCCGTGATTCGAGTGGGATCCGTTCGGCCCGGCGGCCTCTTTCAGGTTCTGGAGGTTGCCGACGGCGCGGACGTACTCGAGCCCGTTCTCCTCGCGCAGCGCGATCCCGGCGGAGTCGTAGCCGCGGTACTCCAGCCGTTCGAGGCCCTGCAGGAGGAGCTGCTTGCACTCACGAGGCCCGACGTATCCGATGATCCCGCACACCCTGAAGCTCCTTTGTCCGAAACTCGGGTGAAGCGCCACCCCGACCGCCTCGCGGACGATCGTTTCCGAAATCCTGTGCTCGAAAACGCAACGAGAGCCCGGTGCACCTGAGCCCCGCAGCGCCGCGGGATCAGCCGAGCTCCCTCCGTACGAGAACGGCGATCGTACCACACAAACGGCGCGCCTCCTCGAGCGTCTCGGCCTCCCCGAGGACGCGGATCAGCGGCTCGGTTCCGGACGCCCGGACGACCACGCGGCCGCTGCCGTCGAGCTCGGTGTTGAGCCGCTCCGCCTCGGCGAGCGCTACTGCCGGAACCTCCCGCCTGGCGACCCGGACGTCCTCCTTCGCCTGCGCGTAGCGCGGCATCACGGCCGCGGCCTCGGCCAGCGTCCGGCCGCGGATCGCGTCGCAGAGCAGCAGAGCCGCGGCCAGGCCGTCGCCCGTGACGTGGTCGCGCAGGCAGATCACGTGGCCCGATTGCTCGCCGCCGAGGATCGCCCCCTCGCGCCGCAGCGCCTCGAGCACGTAGCGATCCCCGACGTCCGTGGTGACGACCCGCACGCCGCGCTCCGCCATCAACCGGTGGAAGCCGAGATTCGTCATCACCGTCACGGCGACGACGTCGACGCCCAGGTGGAGCGCGAGGATCGCGAGGATCTGGTCGCCGTCGACGACCTCGCCGCTCGCGTCGACGGCCAGCATCCGGTCGCCGTCGCCGTCGAAGGCGACGCCCAGGTCGAAGCGCTCCGAGCGGACCACGTGGCTCAGAGCCACCAAGTCGGTCGCGCCGCAGCCCTCGTTGATGTTCGTCCCGTCCGGCTCGTCGCCGATCGCGACGACCTCGGCGCCGACCTGCTCGAACGCCGCGGGCGCGATCGCCGAGTAGGCGCCGTTCGCGCAGTCGACTGCGATCCGCAGGCCGGAGAGATCGGAGCCGAAGCGCTCGACGACGTGCTCGAGGTAGCTGTCGGTCGCGACGTCGACGCGGTCGATCGCGCCGCCGCCGACCTTCTCTCCGATCTGCCCGGCCTCGTCGAGCAGCGCCTCGATCGCCTCCTCCGCGCCGTCGGAGAGCTTGCTCCCGCCGCGGTCGAAGAACTTGACGCCGTTGTACTCGGGCGGGTTGTGCGAGGCCGTGATCACGACGCCGAGGTCGAGCGCGAGCAGCGCGACCGCCGGGGTCGGCAGGACGCCTGCGAGCACCGCGTTGCCGCCGGCCGCCTGAACGCCACGCGCGAACGCCTCCTCGAGCTCCACCCCCGACTCACGCGTGTCCCGCCCGACGAACACGCGGCCGCGCCCCGACCACAGCGTCGCCGCGCTTGCCGAGCCGCTCGACGAGCTCGCAGGTGAGGTCTTTGCCCACGATTCCGCGGACGCCGTCCGTTCCGAAGTACCTCCTGGCCACGGCGCGGAAGGCTACACGCCGGCCTCGGCGACGACTGGGAATGACAACCGGCTGCTCGGAGACGACCGATGAGTCTCGCGAGCCGGAGTCGGTCTCATGGACAAGGACTTCACGGCATTCACACTGGTTCACATTCACACTGGTTCACATTCACACTGGGAGGAGACGCGCATGCCTGTACCAACACTCGTCGCCGGCGCACCGTGCTGGATCGACCTGTACAGCTCGGACACCGAGAAGGCGACCGAGTTCTACGGTCGGCTGTTCGGCTGGACGACCGAGTCGGCCGGGCCTGAGTTCGGCGGCTACTTCACGTTCCTGAAGGACGGCAAGCACGTCGGCGGCTGCATGGCGAACGACGGCTCCCAGGGCCTCCCCGACAGCTGGACCGTCCACCTGATGACCGACGACATCGAGCGTACGGCCGCAGACGTCGCCGGCAAGGGCGGCCAGGTGCACGTCCCGCCGATGGACGTCGCCGAGAACGGCCGCTTCGCGATGATCGGCGATCCCGGCGGAGCCGGCGTCGGCGCCTGGCAGCCTGGCACCGTCAAGGGCTTCGAGATCCGGAACGAGCCCGGCACGGCGGCCTGGTTCGAGCTCCACACCCGGGAGTACGACGCGTCCGTCGACTTCTACCGCGAGGTGTTCGGGTGGGACGCCCACACGATGAGCGACACGCCCGAGTTCCGCTACACGACGCAGGGCGAGGGCGACGCGGCGCTCGCCGGGATCATGGACGGGACCGAGTACCTCCCCGAGGGAGCCCCCGGAGCCTGGTCGGTCTACTTCGAGGTCGAGGACGTCGATGCCGCCCTGGAGACGATTGCCGAGCTCGGCGGCTCGATCGAGCGTCCGGCCGAGGATACGCCGTACGGCCGGATCGCCGCTGCGACCGATCCCACCGGCACCCGCTTCAAGCTGGTCGCCGGCTAGGTCGTTCCGGGAGGGGCCGCGAGCCTGTCGGCCCGGCCCCTCCAGCCCTGCGAAACCTAGGGCCAGCTAGCGCTTGCTGACTAGCGCTTCGCTGAACTGGGGCGCCTTGCGCGCCTTGTGCAGGCCGGCCTTCTTGCGCTCGACCTTGCGCGCGTCGCGCGTGAGGTAGCCCTCGCGCTTCAGCGAGAGGCGCAGCTCCGGATCGGCCTCGACGAGCGCGCGGGCGATCCCGTGGCGCACCGCCCCGGCCTGGCCGCTCGGCCCGCCGCCGTGCACGCGCACGCGCACGTCGAAGGTGCCCTCGACGCCCGCCGTCTTGAGCGGCGCGAGCGCCGCGGCGCGGTGGGTCAGGCGCGGGAAGTAACTCTCGATCGTCCGCCCGTTGAACCACGTCGTGCCGTCGCCGGGACGGAGGATGACGCGGGCGACCGACGTCTTCCGCTTGCCGGTACCGAGGTACTGCGCCTGCTCTGCCACTTACCTGACCTCCACTGCTTTAAAGTCTTCCTTCGGCGACTGGGCCTCGTGCGGATGCTCGCGGGCCGGCGTAGATCTTCAGCTTGTTGATCTGCTGGCGCGCGAGACGGTTGCGCGGGAGCATGCCCTTGACCGCCTTGCGCAGCACCTCCGTCGGGCGCCGCTCGAGCTGAGCGCGCAGGCTGCGGGTGCGCAGGCCGCCCGGGTAGCCGGAGTGGTTGTAGTACAGCTTCTGGTCGAGCTTCTGGCCGGTGACGTGGATCTTCTCGGCGTTGACGACGACCACGAAGTCGCCGGTGTCGGTGTGCGGCGTGTAGGTCGCCTTGTTCTTGCCGCGCAGCGTGTTGGCGATCTGAGTCGCGAGTCGGCCCAGGGTCTGACCCTCGGCGTCGACGACGTACCAGTCGCGCTGGATCTCACCGGGTTTTGCGGAGTAGGTCTTCATTTCACAGGCTGTGTCATTTAAAAGGCTGTGTCATTTAAAAGACAAAGGACGCACAGGGCGTGCGCCGGCGGCGGATTGTAGCAGGATCCACAGCGCGGGCAGGGCGACGAAGGCCGTACCTCCGAGCGCCAGCGCGGCGATTCCGATCTCCGTGATCGCGACTCCTCCGAGCAGTGCGAGCGCGGCTCCGGTGACGCTCGAGAGGAGATCGGAGAAGCCGATCAGCTTGCCGCGCTCGGCGGGGAGCGCCAGGTCGGCCAGCTCGGCCGCGGCGGCCACGTAGGAGAGGTTCCAGCCCAGCCCGAGCCCGAAGAGCGACACCGACGTCCAGGCGATGCTCTCGAACCAGACGAGCCCGAGCGTCGAGACCGCCATCAGCAGCAGCCCCGCGACCTGCGCGGGGCGCCTGCCGACGCGGTCGACGAGCTCGCCGATCACGAGCACGAGCGCGTACATGCCCACGATGTGCAGGCTGATCACGGTGAAGACGTCCGACTGGTGGTGTCCGTGGTCGACGACGATGTACCCGGTCAGGTTCATGATCGAGACCATGCCCGCGAAGCTGACGACCGCGGCGACGAGCGCGGTCGGCACGCCCGGCCGCCGCAGGATCTCCCGCAGCGGCGCAGGCGGAGCGGGAGCTTGTGACACAGAATCACTATCGCCTGCTGGCCTGGGCGTTCGCATCATCGCGAGCGCGATCGTGCGCGGGTCCGGCCGCACGAAGAGCACGAGCACGAGCCCGACGGCCATGATCCCGCCCGCAGCCAGCCACGGCACGACGAGCGCCTCGGTGTCGAGCTCCTTGCCCGCGAAGAGCGGGCGGAAGACGAGCGGGCCGAGCGCGGCGCCGAACAGCGACCCGAAGAGGACGAACGAGATCCCGCGCGCCCGGCGCGCCGGCGGGTACATGTCCGCCGCGGCCGCTCGCGCCAGCAGGACGGTGCCGCTCGCGACCCCGACGAGCGCGAAGCCGGCGACGACGAGCACCGCCGACTCGAGCTCGCAGCCGAGCGCGGTCACCGAGCAACCGGCGATTCCCGCTCCGGCGCCGCCGGCGAGCACCGGTACGCGGCCGATCCGATCCATCAGCTTGCCGGCCGGCAGCGCGGCGAGCGCGGCCGCGAGCAGGAAGATCGCGGGACCGAGTCCGAGAATCCCCTCGATCCCGGTCACGAGCACGAGCGTGATCGTCGCCACTGCCACGGCGAGCTGCACCATCCCCGAAAGACAGGTCAGCGTGGCCGCGAGCAGGATCGTGTTGCGGCGGACCGGAAAGCGCGGTGCCGGAACGGTCTCCACCGGCCGAGCCTAGCGGCAGACTGAGCCGGAGCCATGGCCGTGATCCGCCGCAGAGTCGTCGTGCAGGGCCACGTGCAGGGCGTCTTCTTCCGCGAGTCGGTACGGCGCCGCGCCGTCGCGGCCGGCGTGGCCGGCTGGGCACGCAACCGGCCGGACGGGACCGTCGAGGTCGCATTCGAGGGCGCCGCCGACGCGATCGAGCAGCTGATCGCGTTCTGCCGGGAAGGCCCACGCGGGGCTCGCGTCGACTGGGTCGACGTGGCGAGCGCGGAGCCGGAAGGGCTCGCCGGCTTCGAGATCAGCTGAGGCGCTTCAGCAGGCCGAGCGCCTGCTGGTTCCACGGGACGCGGTGCGTCGTTCCGGCGGCCCGGACGCGGCCGCGGTTCTCGAGGTACCAGTCGTACGTCTCGATCAGCGTCGCCGCATTCGAGAGCCTCGGCGTCCAGCCGAGGAGGCGCTGCGCCTTCTCGGTGGAAACGAACGAGTCCTTGTGCGCCGTCTTGTAGTGCCACTCCGCGAGCGGCGAGAGGCGCAGCGCCTCGAGCGCGCCGAGCGCGAGCTCCGCTGGCCGGACCGGCACCGGCGTCAGCCGGGAGGACGAGCCGGCGTGCCTGATCAGCGCGCCGAGATCGTCGCGCACGCTGCCGAACTCGGCCGCGCCCACGTTCAGCGCCTCCCCCGCCGCCTCCATCGCGTCGAACGAGCGCACGATCGCGTCGACGAGGTCTTCGACCGCGAGCAGCTGGTAGCGGTTCGTCCCCGGCCCGAGCGTGTAGATCCGCCGGCCTTCGCGCACCCAGTCGAAGAGGATCTCGAAGACGCCCAGCCGCTCGGCGCCGACGAAGGTCTTCGGCCGGACGATCACCGTCTCGAGCCCACGGGCACCGAAGGCGCGGCACACCGCTTCGGCCTCGATCTTCGACTCGCCGTACGCGCCGACCCCGACGAGCGGGTCGTCCTCGTGGATCGGGTGCCGCTCGGGAACCCCGTACACCGCGGTTGAGGAAACGAAGACGACGCGCCGCACGCCCGCCTCGAGTGCTGCGGCGAGCACGGTCGCAGTGCCCTCGACGTTCGCGGAGAGGATCGACTCGCGCGAGGCCTGGATCGGCAGCGCGGCCGCCGCGTGCACGACGGTGTCGGCGCCGGCGACCAGGCGCCGCACGGCAGCCGGGTCACGCACGTCACCTCGGATCTCCTCGACCGAGCGCTCGAGCCCGGCGTCGTCGAGCGGCGCCAGGTCGAGCGAGCGCACGGAGGCCCCGTCGGCGAGGAGGCGCCGCGCGAGATGCAGGCCGAGGAAGCCCGCTCCGCCTGAGATCGCGACGAGCACGCGCGCACCGTACCGGGAAGGTCGCCGCTCCGGACAACGTGATGGTGCTGGCCAAGGACTATGCTGGCCAAGACATGGCCGACCAGACGAGGCTCAACGAGCACCCCGTCGCGGGGGTCGAGCGCCGCCACGGAGCGGTGGTCGTGCATCTCGTCGGCGAGCTCGACCTCTACAACGCACCCGAGGTGCGGCGAGCCCTGCTCGAGCTGTGCGCGGAGGCACCGGAACGGCTCGTCGTCGACCTCGGGGACGTCGACTTCGTCGATTCCACCACGCTCGGCGTCCTGATCGAGGCGCGCACGAAGCTCACCAACCGGCGCTCGTTCCTACTCGCGGCGCCGGGGCTCGAGACGCATCGCGCGCTGCAGATCTCCGGTCTCGACCGGCATCTGTCCGTCCACGAGACCGTGGACGACGCGCTCGCGACGCCGGTCGCGTAAGAAAACGTTCACTGGCGTCCCGGCGCCTTCCGCGCAATAGTCCGGGGATGAAGCTGCTCGCGCTCGCCGTGGCTGCAGGACTGCTCGTCACTGCAGCCGGCGCCGCTGCACCGACCCGCGAGACCGCGAACGGCATCCCCGCCTACGTCGACGGCTATGCGAAGTGGCCGAAGCTGAACCGCGCGCCGATCCGCGGCGGCTCGTCCGCGCATCAGGGAACGAAGCACGTCTACGCGAGCAAGCGCAAGCGCGGCGCCCGCTTCCCCGTCGGCACGATCGTCGTCAAGACCGCGTCGCCGCCGGGCAGGAAGTGGCTCTCGCTCGTGGCGACGATGCGGCGGATCAAGGGAAGCTCGAACGGCGGCTGGCGCTGGGAGGAGTTCACGCGTTCCTCCCCGACCGCGCGCTTCACGAAGGTCGCCTTCCCCGAGTCGAGCTGCGCCGCCTGCCACGCGCAGGCGAAGGCTTCGGACTACGTCTTCACGAAGCGCTGAGCAGCCGTTCCAGAGCAGGGTCGAGCCCTAGCGAGTCGCGCAGCTCCTCGTAGGCACGGCGGCTCTCCGGCGCCGCCGGCTTCCCTCGCACGGCCCGGATCAGCACGTTCTTCGGCGTGTGCTCGAGGTCGACGAACTCCACGAGCTGCGTCCGGTAGCCCGCGAGCTCCAGCAGCTGCGCGCGCAGCGTGTCGGTGACGAGCGCGGCGAAGCGCTCCTTGGCGAGCCCGTGGCGCAGCAGCGGCTGGAGCAGGTCGCTCTCGATCTGGCGGTAGGCCTCCCGCTGGCAGCAGGGCACGGCGAGAATGACGCTCGACTCCCAGCGCACGGCTTGGGCGAGCGCGTCGTCGGTGGCGGTGTCGCAGGCGTGCAGGCTGACGACGAGGTCGATCTGCCCGCCGGCCTCGAATCCCGAGATCTCGCCGCGCCGGAAGCTCAGGCCGCGCGAGCCGAGCCGGTCGGCGAGCGCGGAGCAGGTCGCGATCACGTCCTCCTTCAGGTCGAGCCCGACGAGCTCGACCTCGCGCCCGCGCAGGACAGTGAGCAGATGGTGGAGCGCGAAGGTGAGATAGGACTTGCCACAGCCGAAGTCGACGATCCGCAGCGTCCCGTCGGCCGGCAGCGACGGCACGACGTCGTCGACGAGCTCGAGGAACCGGTTGACCTGGCGGAACTTGTCGTAGCGGCTCTTCCGCACCTTCCCCTCGGGCGTCATCACCCCGAGCTCGACGAGGAACGGCACCGCCGTGCCCTCCTCGAGCAGGTAGCGCTTGCGCCGGTCGTGCTCGCGTGGCGCCAACCGGGCGCGTCGGCGCGCGGCGCAGGATCTTCTCGCCCAGCACCTGCCAGTCCGCCTCGCCGCTCTGGAGGAGGCCCTGACCGTAGTCGCCGAGCAGGGCGGCGAGCCGGTCGCGCGCCGCGGCCGGCGGCAGGTTCTCGTGGTGCGTGCGATCCGGGAGCTGCGTCGTGAAGCGGTACGCGAGCCCGTCGCGCAGCTCGACCGGCTCGACCGTCACCTTCGCCGGCGCGTCCTGGTTCCGCGGCCCGGACAGCACGGCGCGCGTGAGCGCGTCGTCTCTGAACAGCGGGGCGAGCAGCTCGTCGATCGCGGCCATCGTCGAATCAGAGCCCGTACGCCTCGAGCAGCTTCAGCCACACCTCGCTCCGCGTCGGGAACGAGGGGACGGCGTGCCAGAGCGTGTCGAGCGGCACCTCGGCGACGACCGCGATCGTCGCCGCGTGGAGCCAGCCGGCCACCTCGGGGCCGGTGAAGGTGGCGCCGGCGATCACCCGGCTGTCCTCGTCGATCACGAGGCGCGAGGTTCCGGGCGCGTTACGGCCGATGAAGCTCGCACCCGCGCTGCCGCTCGTCTCGACGTCGACCGCTCGCACCCGCAGCCCGGCCTCCTCGCGCCGACGCGAGCGTGTGCCCGACCGCGGCCACCTGCGGGCTGGTGAAGATCACACGCGGCGAGAGCGCGCCGTCCGACCGCAGCGCGACCCGCTCGCCCAGGATCGCGTCCGCCGCGAGCCGGCCCTGGTACTTGCCCATGTGCGTGAGCAAAGATCGCCCGTTCACGTCGCCGATCGCGTAGAGCCAGTCGTGCTGCGCCGAACGGAGATCCTCGCCCACCTCGATCGACGTGCCGGGCTCCAGGCCGATCGTCTCCAGCCCGATGTCCTGCGTCGCAGGCCGGCGACCGACCGCGACGAGGAGCTCCGCGCCGCTGACGTTCGACCCGTCCTCCAGCTCGACGGCGACCTCGCCGTTCCGCGAGACCGCCACCGCCTTCGCGCCGGTGCGGACGTCCACGCCGGCCTCCCGGAGCGCCGCCTCCACCTGCTCCGAGGCGAACGGCTCCTCCCGGGAGATCAGCCGCTCGGAGCCCTCGACGATGGCGACGCGGGTGCCGAGCGAGCTCCAGGCCTGGGCGAGCTCGACGCCGACGACGCCTCCTCCGAGGACGACGAGGCTGGCCGGCGCCGCCTTCGCGGTCGTCGCCTCTCGGTTCGACCACGGGCTCGCCTCGCTCAGGCCCGGGATCGGCGGCATCGCAGCGCCGCTCCCGGTCGCGACCACGACCGCCCGCCGCGCGACGAGCACGTCGCCGCCGACCTGGACGCGACGCTCGCCGTCGAAGCGCCCGCGGCCGCGCACGAGCGCGATCCCCCGTTCCTCGAGCCACGGGAGCTGCCCGGAGTCGTCGAGGTCGTGGATCACCTCGTCCCGGCGGGCCAGCACGGCCCCGACGTCCGGGCCGCTCGCGCTGATTCCCGGAACTCGCGCCACCTCGGCGAGCAGCTCGGCCGGACGCAGCAGCGCCTTCGACGGCATGCACGCGTAGTACGAGCACTCGCCGCCCACGAGGTGCGACTCGACGAGCGCGACCTCGAGGCCCGCCTCGCCCAGCCGGCCGGCCACCACCTCGCCGGCCGGGCCTCCTCCGAGCACGACCACGTCGAACGAGCGCTCCACGCCGCGCACTCTCGCACAAGCCCCCGAGAAAGGATTGCGCCTCTCGAGGCCTCTAACTCCACGCAAACTCTCGTCCGCGCGAAGGCGGCAGCGCCGCGAGAGGTACGGGCCGGCAGCGGCGGGCGTCCGGGGTCGACGCCCGCCGCGCCGGCTACCGCTCCGGCGCGCGCTCGGCGACTACGGCAGCGGCGGTGCCGGCGGCTCGAGCACGACCGGCGGGGGCTCGAGCGGCACGGGCGGGACGACCGGCGGCACCGGCGGCACCGGCGGCGTCGGTACGGATGGAACGGCGGGGACGGTCGGCGGGACCGCTGGCGGCGGTGGGAACGTGGGGGCGAGCGGCGGCACGACCGGGGCCGCGGGTGGCTCGACGGCCCGCAGTGGCGGCACGGCGATCGTCGGCGGCGACGCGGCGGCAGCCGTGGGCGGTGCAGCCGGTGCAGCCGGTGCAGTCGGGCGAGCGGAGCTCGTTGCGGGCGTCGGTGCGGGCTCCGGCGCCACTACCTGAACGACGGCCGGCGGCGGCGTCCGCGCCGGGGCCACGGTCTTCCGGGTCACGGCAGCTAGCCTTCGCCGGTGCGACGGACACGGGCGTCTTCGCGGACGCGGCTGCCGGCTCCGCGTGAACCGAGACAGGACGGGTCTGCTCGCGAGCCGGCTCGTCGCGCGCCACGGCCGGCTGAGGGCGCGGGCGCGGCTCGTCTCCGAGCGGTACCTGCGGCGCCACCGCAGTGATGCCCATGACCGCGAGCACTGCCGCGCCGATCGCGCCGGCCCCGCGAGGCGTGAGCGTGAACGCGAGCGGATCGCCTCGTCCCACGAGCTGCACGAGCCAGGGCGGAAGCTGCAGGCCGAGCGCACCGCGACGTTGCGTGATCGGCGGTGGATCGAGCAGGCCCCGCAGCGTTCGGCGCGCTCGGAAGAGCAGCATCTGAACCGAGGCAACCGTGGAGTCCGAGGCGACTCTGCGATCTCGTCGTAGGAGAGCCCCGCGATCTCGCGGAGGAGGAAGACCTCGCGCTGCTGCGGCGGGAGCGCGGCGAGCGCGGTCCGCACCGCGTCGGCCCGCTCGTCCGCCAGCTCCGCCGAGACCGCGGTCTCGGCGTCGAGCGGCTCCTCGCGGGGTCGACGGAGCGCCGTCCGGAAGCGCCGCCGACGGACGTTCTCGGCGATCGCGAGCAGCCACGCCCGCGGCGAGCTCGGCTGCGACCCGCGGAGCAGCGCGCGGTAGGCGTCGACGAAGGCGGCCTGGGTGACGTCCTCGGCATCGGCGGCGTTGCCGAGCTCGCGGAGCGCGGCGCGATACACCTCGCCGCGATGCCCTGCGTACAACCGCTCGAAGGAGCGGTCGGCATCCGCACGAGTCTCGCCCGGGTCCGGGGTCACGGGAAGAGAACGCGCGAGGCACCCGCCGAGGTTCGGGTCGTCGGCTACGCGGCCGAGCGGAACTGCGAGACGTTCGCCTTCCGCAACAGCTCGTCGCGCTTCTCCGCATAGAGCTTGAGGAACTGCGCGCGCGTGATGCCTGGGTTCTCGGACGTCTTGAACGCCCAGCGCCGCCCATCAGCTCCCGGACGTCGCGGGCCAGCTCGTGCACCTCGCCACCGGGCTCGGAAAGCGAGCGATAGGCCTCCGCCGGATCCGGGATCCCGGCCGCGGCCTCGATGATCGGGCGGCGGAGCTCGGCGATCCGCGGGAGCTCGACCGAGGTGGCGATCAGCTCCTCGATCAGCGCCTCGATCGCGGCGACGTCGAGGTCGCGGAGGTAGCGCACATAGGTCTCGACCTGAGCGTCGGTGAGCGTGTGATGCGGGAACCCGGCTTGCAACTTCCCGATCAGGCGGACGGCGTCGCGCTTCTCCACGAGGCCATCATCGAGTCCGGCTCGGATGTCGGAGCCATGTCCGCAGGCTGGCTAGCGTCGGCGCGTAGTCCGCTCGGAGCGGGCGTCGTCGGGTCTGCGGCGGCCGGTCGGGCGCATCGACGTCCCGCTCCTCGTCTCCCGGGCGAGCGGCGAGTCGGCATCCCTGCGCCGGGACGATGCCTCCGGATCCGGTGGCGCGGACGCAGCTCGCTCGCGCTGCGGTCCTCGCTTGTTGCATCCCTGCAGCCGCTCTGCGGCCCGCGTACGCCACCAGGACGGCGGTCACGACTGCGAGGTCGGCCAGCAGCCGAGCGGCGCCGATGAGTGCGCCGGCGGCGAGGAAGCGCAGCACCTCCACCGCTGCGCGCGCGGACTCCAGTGCGCGAGCGGAGAGCCAGGCCGCGAGCCTGGGCGTCTCACGACGGGCTCGCGCTGCCGTGCTGCCGATCGCTTCGGCGCTCGCTGCTCGCTCCGCGCCGCGACTGCGGAGCGTCGCCGCCACGGCGACGGCGAGCCGACGATCGAGCTCGGCCAGAGGCGGACGCGAGGCTCGTGCGAGCCCGCCGACTCGCTCGGTGACGGTCGGGTGCGGCGTGTGCTGCGCGGTCGACGCGCCCTGCTGCGCCGCGACGAAGAACAGCCGCGGGCCGGGAAGGACGGATTCGACCGCATCCGAGTCGATCGCCACGTACCGCGGCCGCGCGAAGAGCCCGCGCCTGCGCACGAGCACACGAGCGGCGCGGTGCTGAAGGGGATCGACGTCGATGTCCTCGACGACGCCGAGCGTCTCCCCGTCGCTGTCGCAGACGGTGAAGCCGACGCCGTGAACCAGCCAGTGCTGCCCGACGGGGCTGCTCGCGTCGAACCGGAAATCGTGGGAGGCGCGCATAGCTCGAGCACACGGTGATACCTGAAACCGCCGCCGCGGGCCCGTGCGGATCGAGTTCGCCGCACGTCGCACCGTCCCTTCCGACCCTCTCCGACGCGTCCTCGACGCCGGGTCGAAATGGGTCTAACTTGTAGGTCGGGAGGTCGACATGGCTGAACCGCCGAGCGGCACCGTCACCCTGCTCTTCACGGACGTCGAGGGGTCGACACGGCTGACGCAGGCGCTCGGGGACGGCTACGGCGGCGTGCTGGCCGAGTTGAGGCAGCTGCTGCGGACGGCCGTCGCGGAGGCGGGTGGGCACGAGGTCGACTGCCGCGCCGACGAGCTCTTCGCGTCCTTTCAGCGTGCGAAGGACGCGGTCGCGGCGGCCGCCGCCGCCCAGACTGGCGCTCGAGGCCCACGCCTGGCCGAACGACGCCCCGGTGCGCGTACGCATGGGCTTGCACACGGGTGAGCCGGCGCTCGAAGGCGACGCCTATCTCGGGCTCGACGTCAGCCGCGCCGCTCGCATCTCGGCGATTGGCCACGGAGGGCAGATCCTGATCTCGCAGACCACGCGCGAGCTCGTCGCCAACGGCAGCGAGCTCAAGGATCTAGGCGCCTACTCGCTCGCCGGGCTGCCCCACCCGGAACGGATCTTCCAGCTCGTCGTGCCGGGCCTACGGTCGGACTTCCCGCCGCTGCGGGTCGCAGGCGCGGAGCGCCGCAGACTCCGGGCGAAGCTGCCGAGGCTCCGCTCGCGCGGGCCGACTCTCGAAGAGACCGCCTGGCGGGCCCGGACACTGCTACCCAGCGTCGCGACCCCGCTCCAGACGCCCCTCGCCGAACTGGGTGCGGCGCTCTTCACCGGCCACCGGGCCGCCCTCGGCGCCGACCGGTTGCTGACACGGATCGACCGCAGGCAGTTGACTCGCCGGCTCAGCGCGCAACGAGAGATGGCCGTCCACTCGCAGCGAGCCCGTCGGGAAGCAGAGGCGCTCGAAGGGCGGATCGCCTGCGTCGAGCGGCTGCTCGACCGCCGGCAGGAGCTCGACGAACTGGCAGAGAAGCTACCGAGCGCGCTCGACGAGGAGCTCGCAGCCGACGGGATCGCCTCGCTACAGGAGCGCGTCGCCGCTGCCACGGCGCAGCTCGACGAAGCCGTTGCCCGCGCGGCGAGCACGCTCGACCCTCTGAGCTACAAGCTCCAGCGCACCCGCTATCGCGGTGTCTACCGCGCGAGTGGGAAGTACGTCGTCCCGTTCGTGAACGAGCTAGGCGGCGATCGCCGCCGCGAGTTCGAGACGCTTGGCGAAGCACGAGAGTTCCGGGCGGCGCTCCGAATCGCGGAGAAGCCACGAGTCGCAGCGAAGCTGCTGAGCGGCGGTAGACCAGGCGGCGACGCCGGCCACTACGGATACGGCGCCGGCAGCGACGGCGGCGGCGACGGCGGCGGCGGCGACGGCCGACGGCGGCGGCGGCATCTAAACGACCGCCAGCTGCAGCCCGTGCGCGACCGACGTCAGGTCAAGTGTCGAGCACGTCGTCGTAGCGTCTGGCCTGCCGTCGGTCGTAGATCACGCCGAAGATCAGGAGACACGCCGACAGGGCCAGGAACATCCCGAGCAGCCCCCAGCGGTACCACGCCGTTTCGATCAGGAGGAAGAGCACAAAGCCTGCGATGCCGCACGCGATCACGCCGCCGATGAGGGCCAGCCAGAACCTCGCTCCGAGCTCCATGCTGCTCCTTTCGGTCACGGCCTCCCGATAGTGCGCTTTTCCGCCGGGCGTCATCATAACGCGGCGCGTGGCGCGAACAAGTAGTGCGAGACCAGCCACTCGCGCCCGCGACGGTAGCCCCACAGCTCCGCGCAGGCGAGGAAGAAGACGCGCCAGTTCGCGAGCCAGGCTTCTGCCCGCGCCGTTCCGTAGGCGTCCGCGAGCACGGCGAGCACCTGCTCGCGGTTGGCGTCGAGCCGCTCGAGCCACGCTTCGGCCGTCCGCGCGTAGTGCTCGCCGCTCACCCGCCAGTGGTCGCGGAGGGCCAGGTCGCGCTGGAAATGCAGCAGCAGGTCGTCCGACGGCATGTTCCCGGCGGTGAAGAACTTCCGAGCCATCCAGCCGTCGTCGTAGGGGTAGGCGTAGAGGCGGTGGCTGAAGACGTGCACGAAGAAGAGGCCGGCCGGGTCGAGCCACGAGGAGATCCGCCCGAACAGGCGCTCGTAGTTGCGCATGTGCTCGAGCATCTCCACAGAGAGGATCCGGTCGAAGCGCTCGCCGGGCTCCCACTCGTTCACGTCGGCGGTCACGAGCTCGACGTTCGCCGGCGCGCGCGGCTGCAGAAACTCGCGCTGGACGTGCGAGTTCGAGACGGCGACGATCCGGGACGCCGGGTAGCGCTCGGCGAGCCAGAGGCTGAGCGAGCCCCAGCCGCAGCCGAGGTCGAGCAGCGTCATCCCGTCCTCCACCTGTGCGCGCTCGCAGGTCAGCGCCAGCATCCGCTCCTCGGCCGCCGCCAGCGTGTCGCCCGGCTCCCAGAGGCAGGAGCTGTACTTGAGCCGCGGCCCGAGCACGAGCTCGAAGAACTCGGCCGGGAGCTCGTAGTGCTGCTCGTTCGGCCGCTCGACCTGCTCCGCGATCGGCGAGGCGCGAAGCCGCTCGACGAAGTCGCGCGTCGCGTTCACGCCTTTGCGCCGCTCCCGGGAAAGCCGGGTCGCGAGATTGGCGCGAATGCCGAGTCGTAGGAGCGGGTCCGGGACGCGCCCGGACTCGATCAGGCGGTCGACGAGCGGGGGAACCATGGGATGAAGACGCTGGTCTCACGCTGGTAGCGGCGAAAGTCGTCGCCGCGGCTCTTGAGCGCCTGCTCTTCAGCCGGCTTGACGCCGGTGACGAACAGGATCAGGTAGAGGATGAAGGCTGGCGCGATCAGCCCGATCCACCCGTACGGCGCGGCGAGAGCGATCAGTGCGTACGCGACCCACGTGAGCCACTGGAAGAAGTAGTTCGGATGCCGCGAGTAGCGCCAGAGGCCGTAGCGCATCGTCCGTCCCTTGTTCGCCGGGTCGGCCTTGAAGCGCCGGAGCTGCCGGTCGGACAACGCCTCGAGCGGCGCGGCGACGAGCCAGAGCGCAGCGCCGATCCATTCGATCGGCGCGAGCCCGTCACTGCGGTTGAAGGCGATCAGCACGAAGGGGATCGCGAGGACGGCGGCCACGAGCGCCTGCGCCTGGTAGAAGATCGCGAAGGTGAGCTGCTCTCGCCCGCGCTCGCGCCAGCGCCGCCGCAGCTCCTGGTAGCGCGTGTCCTCGCCCTGGCCGAGCCGGCCGCGGACGAGCGAGGCGATGCGGAGGTTCTCGAGCCCGGCGAGCACCAGGATCAAGAGCCGGTGCTCCAGCTCGCCCGGACCGAGGATCGCCACCAGCGCCGCGATCAGCACGAGGCTTCCGGCCCAGCCCGCGTCGACGGCGGTCGCGTCCCGGGTGCGCCGCTGGACCAGGTAGAGCAGGCCGAGCAGGAGCGCAGCTGCAGCCCAGCAGATCAGCCAGAGCTGCCACCGCTGCTCGATCACGCCGTCAGCGCCTGCTCGACCCGGACGGTGAGTGCGCGCGCCGCGGCCACCGTCGGCTTCGTCGGCTCGACGAGGATCGGCTCCCCGACGTGCACCTCCGTGGGTCGGCGCCCGGGGCGCGGGAAACCACGCGTCGCGACGAGCCGTACGGGGACGATCGGCGCACCGGTCACGAGCGCGAGGCGCGCCGCGCCACGGTGGAAGGGTCGTTCGGGAAGCTGCTTCGAGGTGCCCTGAGGGAAGATCCCGATCACCTCGCCGGCCTGCAACAGCGAGGCTGCGCGCGACATCGCCGATCCGTCGCCCGTGCCACGCTCGACCGGGAACGCCCCGAAGGCCTCCATCGCCCGGCCGACGAGGGCGATCCGCCAGAGCTCGGCCTTCGCCATGTAGCGCACCGGGCGCGGCGTCGCGAGCGCGAGCAGCCAGGGGTCGAACATCGACTCGTGGTTGGCGACGAGAATCGCCGGGCTCGCCGGCGGAATGCGCTCTGCGCCCGTGATCGTGACGCGATACAGCCGGCCCGCGATGCCGCGGAAGTTCGCCCGCTCGAGCAGCCGGTAGAGGGTCACGCGAGCGTCTCGTTGAACGGCCGCGTCAGCGTCAGCTGGACGTCGCGAAGCGCTCGCGTGCGGAACGCGGCCTCGCAGAAGGCGAGGTAGAAGTCCCAGGTGCGCTCGAAGCGCCGGTCGTAGCCGAGCGCCCGAACCTCGTCGATCTGCGCGTGGAAGCTCGCCCGCCAGCGTCGGAGCGTCTCGGCGTAGTGGGAGCCGATCTCGTCCACCTCGTGCACCATCAGCCGCGAGCTCGCGGTCATCGCCCGGGTCAGCGCCGTCAGGGAGGGGATCAGGCAGCCGGGGAAGACGTAGCGCTCGATCCAGTCGGGAGAGCGGCGATAGCGCTCCCAGCGGTCGTCGGGGATCAGGATCGTCTGCACGCAGGCGATCCCGCCCGGCTCCAGCAGCCGGTCGATCGTCTCGAAGTAGGTGCCGAACTGCTTGTCGCCGATCGCCTCGAGCATCTCGATCGACGCGACCTTCGTATAGCTGCCCTCGTGCCGACGGTAGTCCTCCTCGAGGATGCGGACGTCGAGCCCCCGCGTGCGCTCGCGTGCCAGCGCCGCCTGCTCGGCGGAGATCGTCAGCCCGGTGACGCTGCAGCCGTACTCGATCGCCGCGAACCTGGCGAAGCCGCCCCAGCCGCAGCCGATCTCGAGCACGCGGTCGTCCGCGGTCAGCCGCAGCTGCTCGCAGATGCGCCGGTACTTGCGGCGCTGGGCGTCGGCCAGCGGCTCGTCGACCCCTTCGAAGACGGCGCAGGAGTAGGTCATCGTCTCGTCGAGCATCAGCCGGAAGAGGTCGTTGCCGAGGTCGTAGTGATAGGCGATGTTGCTCCGCGCGCGCAGGAAGCCGTTCCGCCTGTTCAGTCGGGGCCGGGCTTCGAGCAGGCGCCGCCAGCCGGCGTGCCGGTCGGCGGCCGTCGCCGCGTTTCGCAGCAGCAGCTCCAGCAGCGCGACGAGATCGTCGCTGTCCCACTCGCCCGCCGTGTACGACTCGCCGACTCCGAGCTTGCCCCGCGTGGCGATCCGCCGGAAGAAGGCATCGTCGTGGATCGTCAGGTCGGCGCCCGGCCCTTCGCCGAAGCGGCGCACGCCGCCGCCGGGCAGCCGCACCTCGAGCGTGCCGCCCTCGAGCCCCTCGAGCGCCCGCTCGAGAATCGAGACCGCCACGCGTTCGAGCAGCGGCGAGCGCGACGCCTGCGGCGCGCCGCGAAGGCTCCGTTCGACACTGCTCACTCCTTCACGGAACCCTGGCCCGGCACGAAGGCCGGCTTGCGGTGGAAGGGAACGCGCTTCAGCCAGAGTCGCAGCGCCTGCCAGTGGATCAGCCAGACGACCCGCATCGGCATCAGCGGGTAGCGGAGCAGCATGGCGGCGAGCGAGGCGTTCGTCAGCTCGCGGCGGTGGCCGTGGAGGACGGCCGTCAGCGGCCGGGCGGCTCCCTCCTTGACGTGGATGCGCGCCCACACCTGGTCGCCCGGCTCGGAGAACGCGTACTCGTACGAGCCGTCGAGCCCGAAGAACGGCGAGACGTGCAGGTGCTTCTCGTGCTCGTAGGCGAGGCCGCCGCCGTGCAGGAGCTCGGGGTGCCGCTCGCCGAAGGTGTTGTTCAGCTCGGCGACCATGCACGCGAGCGAGCCGTCTCGGCGGTAGCACCAGTAGAAGCTGACCGGGTTGAAGACAAAGCCGAGCACGCGGAGCTGGGTCAGCACGAGCACGCGATCGATCTCCGGGTCGCCCGCGAACTCGATCACCGCCTGCTTCAGCGGCTTGTCGCCGTCGAAGTGGTCGCGGTCGTGGAAGGAGACGACGTTCCTGCCGTTCACCGAGAGCAGCCGCAGCCGCCGGTCGAGCTCCGGGAGCTCGTCGAGATCGAGCAGCCACGTCGAGAGCGGATAACGGAAGACGTTTCGCGTCGGCGTGCGCCGCGAATGGGTCAGCGAGCCGGTGTAGAGCGCAGATCTCACCATGCCACCCCCAGCTCCGCCGCCGCGCGGACTCCCGATGCGAGGCCGTCCTCGTGGAAGCCGTTCCCGTGGTGCGCGCCCGCGAAGTGGGTGTGGCGCGGGCCGGACAGCGTCGGCAGGTCGCGCTGCGCCCGAAGCGAGTCGACCGTGTAGAGCGGGTGCTCGTAGGTCAGTCGGCGGATCACATGCTCGTCGTCGACTGCCTCGTTCAGCGTCACGCAGTACTCCGTCTCCACTCCCAGCGATTGCAACCGGTTGAGGGAGTAGGTCACCGTCGGTCGGCCGTCGTCGCCGAGACGATAGTTCCAGGCGGCGCGCGCCGATCGGGCCTGCGGGAGCAGCCGCTGGTCGGTGTGCAGCACGGCGTCGTTCCGCGTGTAGCCGAAGGCGCCGAGCACGCGGCGCTCCTCCTCGCTCGGGTCCTCGAGCAGGGCGAGCGCCTGATCTGCATGCGTTGCGACGACGATCTTGTCGAACCGGTGTCGCTGCCCGTCGTCGGTCGTCAGCTCGACGCCGCCTGCGTCGCGGCGCAGCGAGCGTGCGCCGAGGCCCAGGTGCAGGCGCGAGCCGAGCCGGTCGGAAAGGGCGCGCACGTAGGTGTCGGCGCCGCCGCTCACGGTCCGCCACGCGAACCGGCGCACGCCGAGCATGCCGTGGTTGTCGAAGAAGCGGATCGCGTAGGCGGCAGGGAACTCGAGCGCGCGACCCGGCGCCGTCGACCACAGCGCGGACGTGAGCGGAACGAGGAAGTGGCGGCGGAAGCGGTGCGAGTAGCGGTGCTCGTCCAGATAGTCCTCGAGCGAGTGCTGCTCGTAGTCGCGCTCGTCGAGCGAGCCCCGTGCGGTACGAAGCCAGCGGCCGATCTCCCAGAGGAGCGCAGCGAAGCGCGGGCTCGTCGCGTTGCGCCCCTGGGCGAACGGTCGCCGGCCGGAGTACTCGAGCCCGCACGCCGCGCAGCCGACGGAGAACGACATGTCCGACTCCTGCGTGCGCACGCCGAGCTCCGCCAGCAGGCGGACGAGCAGCGGGTAGTTGCGCGTGTTGTGGACGAGGAAGCCGGTGTCGAGCGCGAGCCCGTCGTGCGCGATCGTGTGCGAGTGGCCGCCCGCTCGCACGTCGCGCTCGAAGACGGTGACGTCGTGGACCGGGTCGAGCAGGTAGGCGGCCCCGAGCCCGGAGATGCCGCTTCCGACCACCGCGATCCTCATCGAATGACGTCCATGTCATCCATTGTTCGTTCGGCGGCGAACAATGGATGAGCCGATACCCTAGAGGAGCGCATGACTGGACAAAGGCTAGACGTGATCGGGCGAGAGAGTGACGCCGAGCTGCCGGCCGTCGCGACCGTCCGCACCGGCACGAGCCGGATCAGCCAGGCGGTGACGCTTGTGGCGGTGATCGTGCCGCCGCTCGGGATCCTCTCCGCCATGGGCCTGCTCTGGGGCGTGGCCTTCCACTGGGTCGACCTGCTCCTGCTCGTCGGCTTCTACGTCGTCTGTGCCTTCGGGACCACGATCGGCTTCCACCGCTACTTCACCCATCGCGGCTTTCGGACGGGCAAGACGGTCGAGGCGATACTCGCGATCCTCGGTTGCATGACCATGCAGGGCCCGCTGACGCAGTGGGTGACGGACCACCGCAAGCACCATGCGCTCTCCGACCAGCCCGGCGACCCGCACTCGCCGCACGTCGGCCACGGCGACGGTGCCTGGGGCGCCGTCCGCGGCTTCGTCCACTCGCACGTCGGCTGGCTCTTCGCGAATCTCGGGATGGAGCAGGGGCGCGAGTACGGCAAGGACCTGTACGAGAACCGGCTCGTGCGCACGATCGACCGGCTCTACCTGCTCTGGGTCGTGCTCACCCTCGGCCTGCCGTTCCTCGTCGGCTACGCGGTCGGCGGCACCGTCGCGGCGGGGTTCGGCGGTCTCGTCTGGGGCGGCTTGATCCGGATCTTCCTCTACCAGCACGCCACCTTCAGCGTGAACTCGATCTGCCACATGTTCGGGCGCAAGGACTTTCGCTCCCGCGACGAGGCGCGCAACAATTGGCTCGTGGCGCTGCTCGTGTTCGGCGAAGGCTGGCACAACAACCACCACGCCTTCCCGAGCTCGGCGCGCCACGGACTGCTCCGCCGCCAGATCGACGTCTCGTGGCTCTTGATTCGCGGGCTCGAGCGGCTGCGGCTCGTGTGGGACGTGCGGGTGCCCGACGAGCGGCAGCTGCGCCGGCGCACCACCCAGGCTGCCTGAGCTCTAAGCCGGGCGGTCGAGCGTCCGCTTCAGGCCGGCCATCGCTTCCTCGGCGGTCTTCGCGACCATCGGCCTGAGCAGCGGCTCGGCGATCCTGCGGAGGCCCTTGAGCTTGATCTCGGCCGTGTAGTCGATGCGCGAGCCGGTACCGCTCGACTCGACGGTGATCGTGTCGACCGAGGTCGCCTTCTCGCCGTCGCCCGCGAGCACGATCCGGCGGCCGTCCTCCAGCTCCGTGACCGGTAGCGATACCGCTGACGCTTGCCGCGGAAGAGCACGACGACGTCGTACTCGGTGCCGACGCGCACCGGCCCGTCCGTCAGCTTCCGAGACTCCGCGATCCCGGGATCCCAGTCGGCCGCGTTCTCGAACTCGGACACGTAGCGAAAGGCCTCTGCGGCGGGAAGGGTCACCGTGATCTGTTCGCTGAACCGCACGACGCCGATCGTATCCAGGCCGAGGCGGAGACGGGCTAGCGGCGGATCAGGTAGGCGACGCGGCCCTGCGTTCCCGACGCCCAGCAGGCGCGCGGATTCGCGCAGTCGACGGTGTCGAAGCTGCCGTCGTCGAACCGCTGCCAGGAGCGCCCCTGGTCGAAGCTGACGTCGCTCCCGCTCGGCCCCACCGCGACGGCGTCCCGACCGGTGATCCAGTGCACGCCGGAGCGGTACTCGTTCGGCGCGTCCGCGACCAGCTGCCAGCTCGCACCGCCGTCGTTGCTGAGCGCGAGCGCGTCGGGCGCAGCGGTGGGCGTCATGAAGTCGCCGCCAACCGCGATCCCGTGACGCGGATCGCGGAACGCGAGCGCGAAGATGCCGGCGCTCGGGCCACTTCGGATCGGCGTGGACGAGACCTCCCAGGACTCGCCGCGATCGTCGGAGCGGAAGACGCGCGCCTCCGCGCCGCCGCCGGTCGCGAACCAGGCGTGCCTTCCGCCCGCCGAGACGATGCACTGGCCGCTGGCGGCGAAGGCGAACTCACCCGGCAGCGCCGCCGGCATGTCCGCGGCCACGACGCGCCAGCTCCGACCGCCGTTCTCCGTGGCGATGATCCGGAACCTGCCGTCGACCGGGTCGGAGAGGGCGAGCCCGCGCTTGCGGTCGAAGAACGTCATGCAGTCGTAGAAGGCGTTCGGATCGTCGTTCGTGAACGTCTGCGTCCAGCTCCGGCCGCCGTCCGAGGTCACGTAGACGCGGGAGTCCGTGCCGGTGCCGATCGAGAGGATCACCGCGTTCTGCGCGTCGAAGGCCTCGATGTCGCGGAACTGGAGCGACGAGACGCCCGGCGGCGACACGTTCTGCCACGTCGCGCCGCGGTCGACCGTTCGCAGCACCGTGCCGAGGCTCCCGCTCGCCCACGCCACGTCCGCGCTCACGGCGGAGAGGCCGCGCAGCCCCGCCATGGAGCCGGTCGGCGTCAGCTGCCAGGCGTAGCCTCGACCGCCGGCGGCCAGCGCCACCGAGACGCCTGCAATGGCGAACACGACGGCGAGCGCACCGACCCGATTCCTCACAGGCTTCGACGTAGCCGGCTCGGCAACGTCTTAAACACGGAACGCTCTGTCGAAGCTTCGGCATCGCCGCGTCCGACCTAGCGGTTCAAGCCCCGTCGCGCCGGCCCGAGCAGAACGGCGCCCAAGACGATGAAATCGCTCTGCGGGCGCGTCGCGACCGATGTACCCGCGCCGTGTGCGCTTGCAAGAGCGTAAGAGCGGCCGATAGGGTTCACGAGCCGCTCCGAGGCCCGACCGCAGGAGGACCTGAATGCTCGTCGCCGATTACACGTTCCTCGACTTCTTCTGGTCGATGCTCGTGTTCTTCCTCTGGATCATGTGGTTCTGGCTCCTCTTCGGGATCTGGTCCGACATCTTCCGCCGCGACGACCTCTCCGGCTGGGGCAAGACTCTCTGGCTCGTCTTCACGATCGTGCTCCCCTTCCTCGGTACGTTCGTCTACCTGATCGCGGAGAACGACGGGATGACGAAGCGGAGCATCGAGCGCAACCAGAAGCAGCGTGACCACTTCGATCAGTACGTGCGCGAGACGGCCGGAGGCGGCGGCGGCGCAGCGGCGGAGATCGAGCGAGGCAAAGCCCTGCTGGACGGCGGGCGCGATCACGCAGGCGGAGTTCGACGTCCTGAAAGCCAACGCGCTCGCCTAGAGGACGATGGCGACCGAGACAACCGTGGTGACGGGGCTCGAGCCCCGCTCGTTCTGGGGGCATTTCGAGACGCTGACGCGGATCCCGCGCGGATCGCGCCACGAGGAGCCGGCGATCGAGCACGTGCGCGCCTGGGCCGGCGCAGCACGGCTTCGAGGTTCAGCAGGACGCAGGTCGCAATCTCGTCATCCGCGTTCCGGCGACGGCGGGCCGCGAGGCTGCTCCCGTCGTGACGCTGCAGGGCCATCTCGACATGGTCTGCGAGCGCGAGCCGTCGAGCGCCAACGATCCCGCCGAGGGGCGGATCGTCTTCGTGCGGGACGGCGACTGGCTGACCGCGGACGGAACCACGCTCGGCGCCGACGACGGCGTCGCGATCGCGGCCATGATGGCGCTCGCCGAGGACGAATCGCTGCCGCACGGGCCGCTCGAGCTCCTGATGACCGTGGCGGAGGAAGTCGGGCTCGAGGGCGCGAACGCACTCGATCCCGCGCTCGTGACCGGCTCGATCCTCGTCAACCTCGACAGCGAGGAGGACGGGAAGCTGACCGTGGGGTGCGCCGGGAGCACGGACACGTGGATCCGCATCCGGGCGCAGCGCGAGGCAGCCGGAGGGCGACCAGGTCATGCTTGGCGTCACCGTGAGCGGCGGCAGCGGCGGCCACTCCGGCATGGGGATCGCGCTCGGCCGGTCGAACGCCGTCAAGGTGCTCGGGCGGGCGCTGCGCGAGGCGCGCGAGACGGTGCCCGTTCCGGCTCGTCTCGTTCGCGGGTGGCAAGAGCCGCAACGCGATCCCGCGCGACGCGATCGCGATCTGCTCCGTCGCGGCCGACCAGGAACGTGCCTTCCGGGACGCGGTCGCCGCCGCGGCCGCGACGATCCGCGATGCGTACAGCAAGACCGACGCGGGCGTCACGGTGACGTCGAGCCGGCCGCCGCGACGGAGCTCCCGCTGGACGGACGAGCGGACGAAGACGTTGCTCGACGCCGTCGCGCTCGTCCCGACCGGCCCGCTCGCCATGAGCCCCGACTTCGACGACCTCGTCGAGACGAGCACGTCGCTCGGCGAGGCGATCACCGAAGGGCGACGAGCTGACGCTGCACAGCCTCTCGCGCTCGTCGAACGATTCGGCGCTCCCCGAGGTGATCGCGACGCTCGACGCCGCGGCGCGGCTCGGCGGTGGCGAGCTCGAGGTCAAGCGCAACTACGGTGGCTGGCGCCCGGACCTCGACTCGCCGCACTGGCGACCGCGAGCGGCGGTCTACGAGCGCGAGTTCGGCGCGCCGCCGATCATCACCGCCGTGCACGCCGGCCTGGAGACGGCGGTGATCGGGAGCAAGGTGCCGGGGCTCGACATGCTCTCGTTCGGCCCCCAGATCGAGTTTCCGCACTCGCCGGACGAGCGCGTTAGCATCCCGACCGTGGAGCGCTTCTGGAAGCTGCTCGTCGCCTTCGTCGACGACGTGTCGAAGGCGGGGAAGTAAGCGTTGGCGCGGGCCGCTCCCCTGGATCCTCGCGGCTGCCGGCGTCCTCGCCGTGATCGTCGTCGCCGCCTTGATCGGCGGCCGTGATAAGAGCAGCGAGACCGTCCCGGCCGGCGAGTGGGCGCAGAACGTCTGCGGCGCCGTCGGCGTCTGGCGAGGAGAGATCGAAGCGATCGTCGAGGACCTGCGCACGCCCAACTCGCAGAGCAGCGTGGGCGAGGAGCCGCAGTCGGAGACGCCGCAAGGACGGACGGGCGGCTTCGTCCGCAAGGGTCTCGAGCGGGCCGTGCAAGCCGCGGACACCCTGGTCGAGGGCGTCGACAACGCGGGCGTCCCCGACACCGAGGAAGGTGAGGAGGCGGCCGAGCGGGTGTCCACGTGGGCCGACGACGCCCAGGATTCGCTCGAGGAGGCGGAGGACTCGCTCGACGACGAGGCGGAGACGCTCGAGGAGTCGATCGAGCAGCTCACCGGCGCTGCGCGGGCGATCGCCGCGGTGCTCGCGAGCGGCACGCAGACGATCGTCGAGATCAGTCGTCTCGATCCCGAGCTCGCCCGCACGATCCTCGACTCGAGCACGTGCCAAGAGCTCCGAGCGGAGAGGGCGGCATGAGCACCTCCGACTGGATCCTGATCGCCCTCCAGGGCCTCGTCGTGATCGGCTTCATCGCGCTCGGCGTGCGCTCGGGCGGGGTCGGCCTCGGCCTCTGGGGCGGCGTCGGCACGCTCGTCCTCGTCTTCGGCTTCGGTCTCGCCCCGGGCGAGCCGCCGATCAGCGCGATGCTGATCATCATCGCCGTGATCTCGGCCTCGGCCGCCATGCAGGCCGCGGGCGGCATCGACTACATGGTCCTGATCGCGAGCAAGGCGTTGCGGGCGCGTCCGAAGGCGCTCAACTTCGTCGCCCCGTACGTCTCCTGGCTCTTGACCGTCCTGACCGGCACCGGCAACACCTTCTTCTCGCTGATCCCCGTGATCAACGAGCTCGCCTATTCGAACAAGATCAGGCCCGAACGAGCGCTGGCCGGCTCGACCGTCGCCTCGACGTTCGGGATCACGGCGAGCCCGGTCGCTGCTGCGATGGCGACGATGCTGCCGCTCGTCGAGGTCTACGGGTACGACATCGTCGACGTGATGCTGATCACGATCCCGGCGAGCCTCATCGGCATCGCCGCGATGGCGGTGGTGATGAACGGGTACGGCAAGGAGCTCGACGACGATCGCGAGTACCAGCGCCGTCTGGCCGCGAACGAGATCGCGCCACCGGCCCCGGCGGGAGACATCGTGCTGCTCCCGTTCGCGAAGCGGAGCGTTGCGATCTTCCTCGCCGCCGTCGCCGCGATCTGCGTCTTCGGCGTCTTCGAGGGCCTCAGGCCGACGATCCCCGCCGAGGGCGGCGGCGTCGAGCCGCTCTCGGTGACGCCGATCATCCAGATGTTCATGCTCACCGCCGCGGCGCTGATCCTGATTTTTGCGCACGTCAAGGCGACGGACATCCCGGGCACGCAGATCTTCAAGTCGGGCATGGTCGCGATGATCGCGCTGTTCGGAATCGCCTGGATGGCGGACACGTTCATCGTCAACAACGAAGACGCGATCGTCGCCGCCCTCGGCAGCCTCGCCGAGAGCTGGCCCTTCATGATCGCCGTTGCGATCTTCCTCGTCGCCGCCTTGACCACGAGCCAATCGGCCGCGACGCGGACGATGATCCCGCTCGGGCTCGCGCTCGGGATCGGTGCGGGCTACATGATCGCGATGTGGACCGCCGTCGCCGGAGTTCTGTTCTTCCCCGCCAACGGCACCCAGATCGCCGCCGCCGAGGCCGACGAGACCGGCTCCACGACGCTGGGCAAGCGCGTCGTCGACCACTCCTTCCAGCTGCCGCTGCAGATCGCGTGGGTGGTGACGGCGCTCGTCGGCTGCCTGATCGTCTGGCTCTTCTTCGGCGACCACACCCCGGTCCCACCGGCTCCGGCGACGACGACTCCCACCCCGTAGCGTGAGCGTCCGCGGCGCCGCCTTCCTCGGCATCGGCGCCATGGTCGGCGCCGGCATCTTCGCGCTGCTCGGCGAGGCCGGAGCGGTCGCCGGGTCGGCCGTCTGGCTCTCGTTCCTCCTGGCGGGGATCGTCTCGGCGCTGCTCGGCTACACCGTCGTCAAGATGGGCGTGCGCTTCCCATCCTCGGGCGGGATCATCGCGTACCTGATGGAGGGGTTCGGCAACGGACGCCTCGTCGGGATCGCCTCCTGGCTGGGCTACTTCGCCGCAATCGTGATCGTCTGCTCCATGGTCGCCGTCTCGTTCGGGAGCTATGCGACCTCCCTCTTCGTCGGGAACGACGCGGCGGGCGGCTGGGACAACCTCTTCACGACGCTGATCGTGCTCGCGATGGCGGGCATCAACATCGTCGGCTCGAAGATCGTCGACCGCGCCCAGTCGCTGATCGTGATGCTCCTCCTGGCTGTCTTCGCCGTCTTCATCGCGGTCACGCTGGTCGACGTCGACTGGGGACTGCTCGCCTTCAGCGGCTATCCGTCGGCAAGCGACATCATCGCAAGCGTCGCCCTCACCTTCTTCGCATACCTCGGCTTCAGCGTGATCACCTTCGCCGCCGGCGACCTGCACGACCCCGCCAGCGAGCTGCCGCGCGCGATGTACGCCGCGCTCGGAGTGACGACGTTGCTGTACGTGCTGATCTCGTTCGGCGTGTTCGGCACGCTCACCGTCCCGGAGGTGATCGGCTACGGCGAGACGGCGATCGCCGAGGCTGCGCGGCCGACACTCGGGGACGCCGGGTTCACGATGATGGCGATCGCGGCACTGCTCGCGACCTCGTCGTCCGTGAACGCGACCCTCTATGCATCCGGCGGGCTGACGAAGATGCTCGCGTCCGCGGGACAGTTTCCGCCGTTCTTCGGAGGCGGCTCACGGCTCGGCCCGCATTCGGGGATGCTGATCACGGCGGGGATCGTGCTCGTGGTCGCGAACGTCGTCGACCTCTCCGCGATCGCCTCCGTGGGGAGCGCGTGCTCGCTCGTGATCTTCCTGCTCGTCGGCGTCGCCGCCTACCGGCGGCGCGCGGACACGGGTGCGATCGGTGCGATCGTGCTCACGGCGATCGCCGCGACGGCAATCGTGCTCGCGTTCTTCGCCGTCGACACGTTCCGCAACGCACCGCAGACGTTCGTCGCGATCGTGGCGATCACACTGCTCGCGGTGGGTCTCGACCTGGTCTGGAAACGCAGCCGCGGCGAGCCGCCCGTACCACAGCCCGATGCCACGGCGGCCTAGGTGGCCGAAGAACCGCGTGCGCTGCAGACGGCGCCCGGGAACGAGCTCCTGCTCTTCCTCGCCGACCTCGGCGCGGCGCTGAGCGCGATCGGCGAGACGGTCGATGCAGTCGAGCAGCGCCTCGCTTTGGTCGCCCGTGCCTACGGGCTCCAGGACGCGCGCTTCAGCGTCTTCCCGACCTCGCTCTTCCTGACCCTCGGCCGCGGCGAAGCGGCGACGATCGAGCCGACGAAGCGGCTGTCGGCAACCCCGCGCCTCGACCAGATCGCCGCTGTCCATCGGCTCGCCGAGCAGGCGGAGCGCGGCGCGATCGCCCCCGGGGCCGGGATCGCCCGGCTCGAGGAGATCCGGGCGACGGGCAGCCGCTACGGGCCGCTCGCAAGCGTGCTGGGCTACACGACGCTGACGATCGGGATCGCACTGATCCTCCACCCGGCGCCGCGTGACGTCGCTGCCGCCGCCGTGCTCGGCACCGTCGTCGGAGTGCTGCGGCTGCTCGCGCACGGGCGGCGCTCGCTCGAGGTGCTGATGCCCTTCGTCGCCGCCTTCGCCGTCGCCGCGCTGACCGCGCTCGCCGTGAAGTACGAGATCACCGATCCCGGCTTGCGGGCGATGATCGCCGCACTCGTCGTCTTCATCCCCGGTGTCGCACTGACGACCGCCGTTCTCGAGCTGACCGAGGGCCAGATGATCTCCGGCTCGAGCCGGCTCGTCTGGGCCGCCAGCCAGCTCGGCCTCGTCGCCTTCGGCATCGTCGCCGGCGTCAGCGCCGCGGGAGTGCCGGCCGAACGCGCGTTCTCCAGCTCCGACGCGCTCCTCGGCGGCTGGGCTCCCTGGCTCGGCGTGCTCGTCTTCGGCGTCGGCGTCACGGTCGCCCACTCGACGCCGCCCGGCGCGCTGCTGTCGCTGCTCGTGGTGCTCTACGCCGCGTGGACCGGCCAGGTCGTCGGCAACGCCCTGTTCGGCGCCTACTCGAGCGGCTTCGTCGGCGCCGTCGTGATGACGTTCGTCGCGTACCAGCTCGCCCGGCTCCAGTCGACGATGCCGGTGTACGCCATGTTCCTCCCGGGCTTCTGGCTGCTCGTCCCCGGCTCGCTCGGGCTGATCGGGCTGACGACCTTTCTCGCCATCCCGGAGTCCGCCACGGGCGCGGACATGTTCGCCGTGATCGGCTCGATCGCGGCGGTCGCCCTGGGCGTCCTCTGCGGCGTCGAGCTGCACCGCTGGATCGCGGGCGCCGAGCGGCGCGCCAAGGCCGTCACGCGACGCGTTCGGACGCCCGGTGCCTGAGCGCGCACCGTGCCAGCTCGACGCCCTGCGCGACGGCAGCGGCCGTCAGGACGACACCCGCCGCGACGACGAGAGCCAGTCCGGGAGCGGCGGACGCGTCGAGCGTCGCGCGGGCGTCCAGCCAGTTCTCGAGCGCCGTCCAGCCGATCACGAGTCCGCTGCCGAGCACACCGATCACGCCCAGCCAGGATCCGCGCTCCAGCATTCGCAGCCACGGCAGCGCGAGCACGGCCATGATCGCGGCCAGCCAGCCGTTGTTCGGCCCCTGCGTCCCGTCGAGCCTCACCGGCCCGTCGGCGAGCCACGTCGACGAAGACACCGACGAGAGCGGCCACGACCGCGATCCGGCTCGCCAGCCGCCAGGCAGCCGAGGCGCCGCCACGCGCGTTAGGGTCGCTCATGGCTGACGACGCTACCACTCGTCCGGCGCGCCCACGGCTCCGCCGCGGGTCGGCGATCGCAGGGCTCGCGCTCGCGGCGATCTTCGTCGTCCTGTACCGGCAGGTGCTCGGGGTCACCCAGCGGCCGAGCTGGCCGCCGGCGGCCGATGCGGTCACCTCCACGGGCGCACAGGCGGCGACCGAGGCGTTCGTCGCCCGCGACGGCACGCGCCCGCACGACGCGGCGCTGCCGTTCGCGTGGTCGACCGCTGCGACGATCGAGCCGCTGGTCGAGGGTGAGAGCTTCTTCCCGCGGATCTTCGCGGACGTCGAAGCGGCCGAGTCCTCCGTGCACATCCTCATGTTCGGCTGGCGCGAGGGCACGGTCGGGCTGGAGATGGCCGCCCTCCTCCGGCGGAAGCTGGACGAGGGCGTCGAGGTGCGGGTGATCGTCGACGGCTTCGGCTCGCGACCCTACGAGGAGGCTCGCGACATGTTCACGGGACTCGCCGACGCAGGCGCCGAGATCGTCGTCAACGACGTCTTCCCGCTCGACCGCGACGGCCTCTTCCCCGACGGTCAGAGCATCGACTGGCGCCAGGACGAGGTCGGCCGCGCCGACCATCGCAAGCTCTACGTCATCGACGGCGCCGTCGCGTGGACCGGCGGGGCGGGGATCGAGGACCACTTCCGGGACGGCCGCTTCCACGACCTGATGGTGCGGGTCACCGGCGCCGTCGTCCGCCAGGCGCAGGCGGCCTTCCTGACGAGCTTCCGCGGCCACGGCGGCCCGCTCGACGCCGACCTCGCCGCGTACTTCCCCGAGCCCGCCGACGAGGGCTCGACACCGATCGCGCTCGCTCAGGTGATCCCGGGCGGCCACGTCGCAGCCTCGCAGGCGATCCGCGAGCAGATCGACGGAGCACGGCGGCGGCTCGATCTGATGAACCCCTACGTCACCGACGCCGACATGATCGGCCGCATCGTCGCGGCGGCGCGCCGCGGTGTCGCGGTGCGTCTCGTCGTCTCGCAGACGTCGAACAACGCGCAGGCCACTGCCGCGCTGAAGCACTACTACGGCACGCTGGCCGACGCCGGCGTCGAGCTGTGGGAGCTCCCCGACACGGTCGTGCACGCCAAGGTGGTCGTCGCTGACGACGTCGTCAGCTTCGGCACGGTCAACCTCGACGCCTGGGCCCTCTACCGCAACTCCGAGATCACGCTGCTCGCCCGAAGCGCAAAGACGGCCGAGCTGCTCGAGGAGCGGTTGTTCGAGCCGGACATCGCGCGCTCGGAGCGCGGTGTGCCGCCGGAAGAGAGGCGGGAGCGGTTCGAGAGCTGGCTCTGGAGCAGGCTGGGGTCGTTCCTGTGAGCGCGTCCCTGTGAGTGCAACAGGGGCCGCGCGGCCCCGGCCATGCTCGTGCTGCTCACGCTCGCGTCGGGTCAGTTCCTGATGACGCTCGACAGCTCGGTGATGAACGTCTCGATCGCGACGGTCGCGAAGGACGTCGGCACGACCGTGACCGGGATCCAGGGCGCGATCACGGCCTACACGCTCGTGATGGCGGCGCTGATGATCACCGGGGCGAAGATCGGGGCGATCATCGGCAGGAAACGGGCGTTCACGATCGGCTGCGTCATCTACGGCTGCGGCTCCTTCACGACGTCGATCGCGCAGAGCCTGCCCGTGCTGCTCTTCGGCTGGTCGTTCCTGGAGGGCGTCGGCGCGGCGCTGATCCTGCCCGCGATCGTCGCTCTCGTCGCGAGCAACTTCGCCGCAGAGAAGCGCCCGGGCGCGTACGGGCTCGTCGCGGCCGCCGGCGCAGTAGCGGTCGCGGTCGGCCCGCTCATCGGCGGCTTCTGCACGACCTACTTCTCGTGGCGCTGGGTCTTCGCCGGCGAGGTCCTGATCGTGATCGCGATTCTCATTCTTGCCCGCCGGATCGAGGACGCGCCCGTCGAGGAGCGCCCACAACTCGACGTGGTGGGCGCGGTGCTGTCCGCGCTCGGCCTCGGCCTGCTCGTGTTCGGCGTGCTGCGCACGAGCGAGTGGGGCTGGATCCAGCCGAAGCCGGGCGGCCCCTCCTGGGCCGGCATCTCGCCGTCGTTCTGGCTCATCCTCGCGGGACTCTTCGTGATCTGGCTCTTCTTCCGCTGGCAGGCGCGCCGGGAGTCGCGAGGGCAGGAGCCGCTCGTGCGCACGGCGATGCTTCGCAACAAGCAGCTGACCGGCGGCCTGACGATGTTCTTCTTCCAGTACCTCGTGCAGGCCGGGTTCTTCTTCGTCGTGCCGCTCTTCCTCTCCGTCGCGCTCGGTCTGTCCGCCATCGACACCGGGATCCGGCTGCTGCCGCTGTCGGTGACGCTGCTCGCCGCCGCGATCGGGATTCCGCGCTTCCTGCCCCACCTCTCGCCGCGCCTCGTCGTCCGCGTCGGGCTCCTGTCGCTGCTCGCGGGGACCGCCGTCCTCCTCGGCGCGCTCGACGCCGACGCGGGGCCGGAGGTCGTCTTCGTGCCGATGCTGCTCGTCGGCCTCGGCATCGGCGCGCTCGCCTCACAGCTCGGCGCCGTCACCGTCTCGGCGGTGCCGGACGACGAGAGCCCCGAGGTCGGCGGCGTCCAGAACACGATGACCAACCTCGGCGCCTCGCTGGGGACCGCCCTCGCCGGCTCGCTGATGATCGCGTCGCTGACGTCGGCGTTCCTGACGAACATCGCGGCAGAGCCCGGCGATCCCGGCGAGCGTGAAGGAGCAGGCGCAGGTCGAGCTCGCCGGGGGCGTTGCCTTCGTCTCCGACGCCGATCTCGAGGCCGCGCTCGACGACGCCGGCGCGGAGCCGGAGACGACCGAGGCGGCGCTCGCTGCCTACGGCGACGCCCGCCTCGACGGCCTGCGCGCGGCGCTCGCAATCCTCGCCGTGCTCGCTCTGGTCGCACTGTTCATGGCCCAGACCATCCCGACGAGACCGATCGGGGTCGAAACGAGCAGGGAGTAGCGAGGTCGGCGGGTGTTCCGTCAGCGGGTTCTCGGCTGCTCCATGCTCGTGCGACCTCGAGAGAGCCGACGCGCGGACTCGAACCGCGGACCCCTTCATTACGAGTGAAGTGCTCTACCAGCTGAGCTACGTCGGCACGGGCTGCTGATTGTAGCCGGGCTTCCCGGGCCGCTACCGGCGCTTGCGCCGCTGCTCGGTGGGCTGCGTCTCCTCGGTCATCGCCACGACAGGGGCTGCCGCTGCGGTCGCCCGGGACTTCCGGGCGCTTTTCGACTCCGCCCGCGCGGCTCGCGTCTCGACCCGGCGCTCCTCTCGCTGGGCTCGCCGCTCGTTTCGGACGCCCCGTCGTTCGGCGCGGCGCTCGATCCGCGCGGTCGTTCTCTCCGCACGGCGGTCGACCCGGTCGGCCCGCCGCTCCGCGCGCCGCTCTGCCCGGTCGGCCTTCCGCTCCGCCCGCCGCTGCGTCGCCGCGGCCCTTCGTTCCACCCGCTGCTCCGCGACCGCAACCTTCGCCCCGCGCCGCTGCACCGGATCGCGCTTCGCGACCGGCGCCGCCGCTATTGCGCGACGAGGGTTCCGCTCCTTCGCTCGCGGAGCAGGCTTGGGACTGGAGACGAGGACAACGGGGGACGCGACGGGTGCCTGCTCGACGACGACGGGTGCGGCGACCGGCGTCGCGGGCGGTAGCAGCGGCCCCGCGGGGACGGCCAGTGCGGGCTTCGCCGGCGGCTCGACGGTCGACGCCGTCACCGTCACGGCGGTGCCGGCGGCGGCGGTCACGACGACGGCGGCCGTCGTCGCCTTCAGCGCAGCCGTGCCGGCGAGGAGCGACTTGGCCGCGCCGGCCAGGGCCGTCAGGTCGGCAAGGCTCGACACGCGGCGCATGCCTTTCCGGCGGGCGTGTGCACGCGGCCTCGCGCCCGCAGGCTCGGTCAAGCCGAGGGCGAGCGAGCGGCGCGCCCGGAAGATCAACGTCTCGACGGCCGACTGCGACAGCTCGAGCTCGCTCGAGATCTCGCGGTACGACAGGCCCTGCCACTCGCGCAGCAGAATCGCGCGCCGCTGCTGCTCGGGCATGGCGGCGAGCGCGTCCTCGATCCCGATCAGCTCGTCGCGCTGCCGGTTCGGGCCGGGCACGAGCTCCTCGATCAGCTCGAAGTCGGCCGGGCTCTCGATCCGGTTACGCCGCCACGAGGAGCGGCGGCGCGACAGGCAGACGTTCTCGGCGATCTTGAAGAGCCAGGCGGCCTCCGCCTCGGGGACGACGCCTTTGCCGAGCGCGCGAAACGCGTTCATGAACGTCGTCTGCACCGCGTCCTCGGCCTCCTCGCGGGAGCCGAGCCGGTGCAGGCAGTAGCCGTGGATCCGCGCGGCGTGGCGCTCGTAGAGCTCGTGCGCGGCGGCCACCTCCGGCGCGACGGTTCCGCACGGCTCGAGAAGCGACGCGCGACCACTCGACGGAACTGCGACCAAGCGAGTTTCCCCCTGGAAGGAGAACGGACGGGACGGCGTTCCGCCCGGACGCCTTGTTCATCAGTCTCGGTACGCCAGAGGAAACGCGCAAGCCCGCACGGGGGATCCTTACAACCCCTTTCAATTCCTACTTCAAACCGATAGAACGGCGCCGAACGCCCGCCGCAGCCCGATGAACAGCGCCTCGAGCGCCAGTGGCGCCGCGAGGTTGAACTCCTCCAGCGCCCGCCAGCTCTCGCGGACGAGCTCCGCCGCGGCCTCCGCATCCCCGGAGCGCTCCCGCGTTCCGTCCTCGGTGAGCGTCGCGAGCCGGTCGGCGTGGATGACCGCCGACCCGGCGCCGGCCGCCACGACGACGAGGTCGCGGTACCAGGACGCGAGCTCCTCGAGCGAGGCGAGCAGCTCCTCCCGCTCGGCCCCGCGCTGTGCGCGGCGCAGGCGCTGCTCGGCGTCGCGAGCGGTCAGGTCGAGCCCCTCGAGCTCAACCTCAGCGCGCTCACGAGCCGAGGCGCCGCGCGCGCGCGCTCCCTCGAGCAGGGTCGCCGCCGCCTCCGCGGGCTCGAAATCCGGATCCAGATACGGGCCACGCGCGACCCGCAACAGCTCGTCGCGACGGTTCGTCGCCTCGGGGTCGAGCAGCCGGTCGGCGCGATCGAGCCGGCCGCCCGCGACCCGCGCGAGCGCGAGCCTCTGCGCGTCGTCGAGGCCGGGTGCACGCTCGGCCAGGTACTCCCGCACGGCCCGCTCGGAGAGTCGCCGGAACGGCACCAGCTGGCAGCGGGAGCGAATCGTCGCGGGCAGCGGGCCGAGCTCGTTCGCGACGAGCACGATCAGCGCGTAGGGCGGCGGCTCCTCGAGATCCTTCAGCAGCGCGTCCGCCGCGTCCTCGTTCAGCAGGTGCGCCGAGTCGATCACGTAGACGCGGTGCGTGGCCTCGAACGGCCGCATGTGCAGGTCGCGGCGCAGGCCGCGGATCTCGTCGATCCGGATCATCTCGCCGAGCGGCTCGAGCAGGTAGAGGTCGGGATGCGTGCCGTTCGCGACGCGCGCCGGGTCGCCCAGGATCGCGCCCGCGAAGGCGAGTGCAGCACGGCGCTTGCCCGTTCCCGCCGGCCCGTGCAGCAGGTAGGCGTGCGCGGCGCCCCCGTCGCCGGCGCCCTGCCCCGCACTCGCGAGGGTCGCGTCGAGCGCGGCCTGCAGGAGGCGCTTCGCCTCCGGCTGCTCAGGCAGGCCGTCGAAGACCACGGGCGGTCAGCTCGTCGTGCACCAGCACGGACAGGGCTTCGGGGGAGAGCGTGCCGTCGAGGAGGACGACGCGCTCGGGCTGCAGCTCGGCGAGCCGCTCGTACCCTGCGGCCACGCTCGCGTGGAAGCTCTCGGCCGCACGCTCGATCCGGTCGGGCCGGCCCCCGACGCGCGCCCCGGACGCGGCGGCGTCGAGCACGAGCACGAACGTCCGGTCGGGCAGGAGCCCGCCGACGGCGAGCAGGTTCAGCTCCAGCACCTCGTCCAGCCCGAGCCCGCGCCCGACTCCCTGATAGACGACCGAGCTGTCGAGATAGCGGTCGAGGATCACGTCGGCGTCGCGTGCGAGCGCGGGGACGACCACCTCGGCGACGAGCTCCGCGCGAGCGGCCGCGTAGAGCAGCGCCTCTGCCCACGGAGTCATCTCGTCGCCGTGCAGGACGAGCGCGCGCAACTGCTCGCCGAGCTCGGTGCCGCCCGGCTCCCGCGCCGTCACGACCTCGCGGCCGTCGGCCTCCAGCCGCGCCCGCAGCAGCTCCACCTGGGTCGTCTTGCCGGAGCCGTCGAGTCCCTCGAACGTCACGAACATGCCGTGCCTAGGATACGGCGGTGCGGACGATAGTCACCGGGGGAGCCGGCTTCATCGGGTCGCATCTCGTCGATTCGCTCGTGCGGCGGGGCGACGAGGTGCACGTGGTCGACAGCTTCGCCACGGGCCGGCGCGAGAACCTGTCCGGGAGCGCGACCCTGCACGAGCGCGACATCCGCGAGCCGCTCGCCGACCTGTTCGACGACGTGCAGCCCGAGCGCGTCTTCCACCTCGCCGCCCAGGCCGACGTCGGCACGTCTGTCGAGCAGCCGGAGCTCGACGCAGAGGTGAACGTGCTCGGAACGCTGCGCGTGCTCGAGGCTGCCCGCCCCCACGACGCCCCGGTCGTCTTCAGCTCCACCGGCGGCGCGATCTACGGCGAGTGTGCGCGAGCCGGCGAGCGAGGGCGCCGAGCGACGGCCGCTCTCTCCGTACGGCACCTCCAAGCTTGCGGGCGAGGAGTACCTCGCGACCTGGAACCGTCTCCACGGGACGCGCCACGTCGCGCTCCGCTTCGCGAACGTCTACGGGCCTCGGCAGCTGGCGAAGCTCGAGGGCGGCGTCGTCGCGATCTTCATGGGCCGGCTGCGGGCGGGCGAGGTTGGAACCGTCTTCGGAGACGGCGCGCAGGAACGCGACTTCGTCTTTGTCGGCGACGTCGTCTCCGCCGTCCTCGCCGCCGGAGCCGGGGCACCGGGTACCTACAACGTCGGCACCGGGATCGCGACCAGCGTCAACGAGCTCTGGCGCCTCTGCGCTCGGGCCGCCGGCGCGGCCGGCGATCCGGAGTACGGCGACGCGAGGCAGGGCGAGCTGCGACGCAGCGTCCTCGATTCGTCGCGGGCCCAAAGCGAGCTCGGCTGGCACGCAGGGACGTCGCTCGACGAGGGTCTGCGCGCCACCTGGGACGCGACCTCCTAGAAGGAGCGCTCGACCGGGCCGCGAAACACGACTGGCCCGTGGAGCACACACTCCCCCAGATCCAGGCTCACCAGCTCCAGAGCGGCTGGCGCACCGCGACGCTCGTGGCCTGCTTCGTCGCCGCGGTCGAGCTCGTCGTGCTCCTCGTGCTCGGAGTGGCGATCCTCGCCGAGCCCGTCGCCCGGCAGGTGTCGGCGGCAGCCGAGCACAAGGTGATGGCGCCGATCGCGAAGCCGAAGCCGAAACCGGTCGTCGGGGCTCCGACACTCACGCGGGGCGAGACCTCCGTGATCGTCCTGAACGGCAACGGCCGGGCCGGCGCCGCGGCGACCGCCGCCGAGCGCGTGCAGGGCATCGGCTACACGATCGGCACCGTCGGCAACGCTCCGCGCACGGACTTCACGCGCACCCTCGTCATGTACCGCCCGGGCCACGAGGCCGAGGGGAAGCGGCTTGCGCGCGACCTGCGCCTGAAGATCGTGGGGCCGCTCGACGGGATCAGGCCGCGCGAGCTGTTCGGCGCGCACGTCGCCCTCGTCGTCGGCGACTAGCCGGCGCTCGCACCGCCGGCGTTGACGACGGCGTCGCGCGCCTCGTCGAGCGGGCCGCCCGCGAACCAGAGCGTCGCGCGCGGATCGAGCGTGTAGGCCTCGTTCAGGTGGAAGTACGCCTGGCAGAGGAAGCGCCGGCTGTGCTCGTAGGCGCCGAGCGCGTACCAGGTGTCGGGGTTCTCGGGCTGGAGCCGGACCGCGGCCGCGTAGGCCTCGCGGGCCGAGCGGATGTGGTTGCGCGACGCCTCGATCCCGGCCAGGCAGCTGCAGCGGCTCGATCGCGAGCGGATCGAGCGAGCGGGCGCGCTCGGCCGCGTCGATCGCGGCCTCGACGTTGCCGGCGTCGAGCTCGCGGTTCACCTGCCGCAGCGAGCGCTCCGCGAGCCAGGGGGCGGCGAGCGAGACGAGGCCGGCGAGGCCGACGACCGCGACCGCCGCTGCGGCGAGCGGCCGCGCAGACCTGCTCGCGCGTGGACGGCCGGCGCTCGCCAGCGCCCCCGCTGCGACGAGCGTGGGCGCCGTCACGGCCGCGAAGCTCCAGTCGTAGTCGACGAGCGCGTGCACGAGGTAGAGCGCCGGAACGACGGCGAGCGCGGCGGCCGCACGACGCTCCTCGCCGGCGAGCCGCCGCAGCGCCCCCACGGCTGCCGCCGCGACGGCGGCGACCAGCGCCGCGACGAGCAGCAGGCCGCCGATGCCCGTTCCGGCCGCGAAGCGAAGCGGCAGGTTGTGCGGCTCGGCTGCGTCGACGGCATCCTCCCGGTAGCGCTTGCGTGCGACCTCGAACGTGCCGGCGCCGGCACCCGTGAGCGGCTTCTCCTCGAAGATCTGCCACGCCTCGCTCCAGAACTGCCTGCGGTTGTTCAGGCCCGCGTCGACGAGCCGCTCCGGCCCCTGCGCGACCGCCCGGCCGCCGACGAGCTGATCGCCTCCCGCCGCCACGAGGACGCCGCCGGCGAGGACGGCGGCGACGGCTCCCACGGCGAGTCCCTGCCCCACCCGCGACCTCGTCTGCGGACGGAGCTCCAAACGCTCGAGCCGGAGGACCGCCGCGACGACGACGGCGGCTCCGAGCACGAAGAGCAACGCGAAGACGGCTCCGTCCGCCGACGCGATCCGCGTAGGCCTGGCCGTCCTCGACGAGCGCCGGCCGCGTGAACGCCCAGCCGGCCACCGCCGCGGCGGGCACCGCCGCGGCGACCGCCAGCAAGGCTCGCTCCGTTCGCGAACGCTCGAGCCAGAGCCAGATCAGGACGCCGGCGACCCCCGCACCGACGCCGGCACGCGACCCGGAGAGGAGGATCGCGACCACCGCCGCGTAGGCCGCCACGGCGCCGGTCGCCCGGAGCGCGCGCGCGGCAACACCGGTCGTCGCGACCCAGAGCCCGAGCACGAGCAGGCCGTCGGCGACGAGCGCGAGCGCGTTCCAGTAGCCGATCGGATCGCGCAGCCTGGCCGCGCGGCCGCCGTCCGGGAAGAGCGCCGGGATCGCCTTCCCCGCGAGCGCCCAGAGGATCGTGACGGCGAACGACTCCGGTGAGTAGCGCCGCGACGAGTCTGGCCGCCCTCGTCCCGGCGAGCGAGCCGAGCGCGAGCCCGAGAACCGCGAACGCCGCGTAGACGAGAACGCGGTTCAGCTCGTCCCACGAGCGGTCGGGTGCGATCGACCAGGCCACGGACACGCCGTTCCACGTCGCGATCGCGAGCAGCGTGCCGACGAGCGCGAAGCCGCTGCGGCCGCTTGCGAGCGGGACGACGCCGAGTAGCGCTGCGGCTGCCACGACGGCCGCCGACAGCAGCGCGAGCGCGCCGAGCCAGAACGAGTCGCCGGCGAAGAGCGAGCCGACGAGAAGTGCGGCCACGACGCCGGTCAGGGCGAGCGTCGGTGCCTCCTCGGCTCCGATGCGGCCCCCCGCGCGCATACCTGCAGCGCGTTCGGGAGGTCGCAGCATCGGGCGGGAAGCTACCATGTCGGCTCAGACGCCTATCGGCGTCGCCGAGCCGTACCCGCCGAGGCTTACAAACCGTTTACCTGCAGCACATCCGGGCATCAACGCCGTCCGGGAGACTCACGAGGATCGGCGATCAGCCCGTCCGGGTGGATCGTTCAGAGTTACCCTTTGACCACGCGCATCTCATCCCGCCGCCACCGAACTGCCCTGCGCGCACTGGTCGCTGCCGCGCTCCTCGCCGTCACCCTCGCCGTCGCCCTCGCCGCTGGGGCCGGCTCGGCGAACGCAGCCGCGTCGGCGTGCGGGATGAAGGTGATCGACGACTGGTACGACAACGGCCGCGTCGACGGCAGCTACCCCCTGCGCTGCTACGACGACGCGATCGACGCGCTTCCTCGCGACGTCCTCGACTACTCGAGCGCGAAGGGAGACATCACGCGCGCGCTGCAGGCGCGGATGAACGGGCAGCCGACGCCGGCCGCCACGAACGACCCCACGCCTGGTGATCCCGGCACTGTGACCGGCCCCGGAGCCGAGCCCGAGCCGGGAACGGAGACGGGCGAAGAGGAGACCGAGACGAACGGCGGGCCGAACAAGGACGGGGACGACGGCGGTGTGCCCGAAGCCGGCGCCGGCGACGTCGACACGGCCTCCTCCGACTCGGTTCCCGTGCCGCTGCTCGTCCTGGCCGGGCTCGCACTCCTGCTCGTCGCAGCCGGCTCGGTCGGGTATCTCACCCGCCGCCTGCAAGCGCGGCGACTGCCGCCGCCCTCGTAGGGACACGCGCTCGCCGCGCGCCGGCGACCGGTCGCGACCGAGTCGCGGTCCGGTATCATACTCCCTACGTTTTTGTGCAATTTGCAGGATTTTCTCCGCGCACAAATTGGCATCTCCGTCCGACGCTGTCTCTAGCGTCCGCGATCCGCTCGGCAGACCGGATTGGTCGCCGGAGAGGAGTTTTTCAATCGTCGTGAACGGCTCGGGAGGAAGAGAATGGCGACCGCAAAGCAGGTGCAGGTTGACGGGGAGCGCGCAGGTGCGTCGGACGAGGGAAGCGAGTTCGTGAACGTCGTCGTCGAGGAGACTGCCAGCGTCGCGCCGCGCAGGTTCTTCACGATCCCGGGCCGCGACCCGTTCGACGAGGTCGAGTGGGAGCTCCGCGACGCGATCATCCCGGGCAAGGACGGGCCCGCGTTCGAGCAGCGCGAGGTCGAGTTCCCCAAGTTCTGGTCGCAGACGGCCACGAACATCGTCGCCCAGAAGTACTTCCGCGGCCGGCTCAGCTCCCCGGAGCGCGAGCGCAGCGTGAAGCAGATGATCGGCCGGATCGTCGACACGATCGGCGGCTGGGGCCGGCTCGGCGGCTACTTCGCCTCCGACGAGGAGGCAGAGACGTTCGAGGCCGAGCTGAAGGCGATCCTCGTCAACCAGCTCGCGTCGTTCAACTCGCCGGTGTGGTTCAACGTCGGCTTCGAGGAGAAGCCGCAGTGCTCTGCCTGCTTCATCCTCTCGATCGACGACTCGATGGAGTCGATCCTCGACTGGATCCGGCGCGAGGGCGTGATCTTCCGCGGCGGCTCCGGCTCCGGGCTCAACCTCTCGAAGCTGCGCAGCTCGAAGGAGCAGCTCTCGAAGGGCGGCTACGCGTCCGGCCCGGTCTCGTTCATGCGCGGCGCCGACGCGTCCGCCGGCACGATCAAGTCGGGCGGGAAGACGCGGCGCGCCGCGAAGATGGTCGTGCTCGACGTCGACCACCCGGACATCGAGGAGTTCGTCTGGTGCAAGGCCAAGGAGGAGCGCAAGGCGCGCGTCCTCGAGCAGGCGGGCTACGACATGTCGCTCGACTCGCCCGACTGGGGCTCGATCCAGTACCAGAACGCGAACAACTCGGTCCGCGTCACCGACTCCTTCATGGAGGCTGTCGTCGAGGGCAAGGAGTGGAACCTGACCGCGCGCACCGACGGCTCCGTGGTGGAGTCGACCGACGCACGCAACCTGATGCGCCAGATCTCCGAGGCGGCCTGGCAGTGCGCCGACCCGGGCGTGCAGTACGACACGACGATCAACAGCTGGCACACGGTGCCGAACACGGGCCGGATCAACGCGTCGAACCCGTGCTCGGAGTACATGTCGATCGACGACTCGGCGTGCAACCTCTCCTCGCTCAACCTGATGAAGTTCCGGCGCGAGGACGGCGAGTTCGACGTGGACGCGTTCGAGCACGCGGTCGACGTGATGTTCCTGGCGCAGGAGATCTGCGTCGGCTACTCCTCCTACCCGACGCCCGAGATCGACGTGAACGCCAAGGCCTATCGCCAGCTCGGGCTCGGCTACGCGAACCTGGGCGCGCTGCTGATGGCTCGCGGACTTCCCTACGACTCCGACGAGGGCCGCTCCTACGCCGCCGGCATCACGGCGCTGATGACGGGCCGCGCGTACCGCAAGTCGGCCGAGATCGCGAAGCGGATGGGGCCGTTCGCGGGCTACGGCCACAATGCCGCGGCGATGATCGGCGTGATCGCGAAGCACCGCGCCGCCGTCGGCAACATCCAGCACACGGAGTCGGTGCCCGAGGATCTGCTCTCGGCTGCCCGCAAGGCCTGGGACGAGGCGCTCGACCTGGGCGAGCTGCACGGCTACCGGAACGCGCAGGCGACCGTGCTCGCCCCCACCGGGACGATCAGCTTCATGATGGACTGCGACACGACGGGCGTGGAGCCCGACTTCTCGCTCGTCAAGTCGAAGAAGCTCGTCGGCGGCGGCGAGATCACGATCGTGAACAAGACGGTGCCGATGGCGCTCGAGAAGCTCGGCTACGCGCCGCGCGAGGTGGACGAGATCGTCGCCTTCATCGACGAGCGGAACACCGTCGTCGGCGCTCCGAGCGTCAAGTCCGACCACTTCCCGGTCTTCGACTGCGCGATCGGCGACCGGGCGATCCACTACATGGGCCACGTGAAGATGATGGGCGCTGTGCAGCCGTTCATCTCGGGCGCGATCTCGAAGACGGTCAACCTGCCCGAGACGGCGAGCGTCGAGGACGTCTCGCAGCTGCTCGTCGAGTCGTGGCAGCTGGGCGTGAAGGCGATCGCGATCTACCGCGACAACTGCAAGGTCGCCCAGCCGCTCTCCGGGTCTGCGGACAAGTCGCTCGCGACGCCGCTCGTCGGCCTGGCGCCGGCGGCGCTCGTGTCGCAGCCGCGACGCGGCGCCTCCCGGAGGACCGCGTCGAGGTCGGCCGCAAGTTCCGCGTCGGCGAGTACGAGGGCTACATCCACGTCGGCCTGTACGAGGACGGCACGCCCGGCGACATCTTCGTCGACATCGCGAAGGACGGCACCACGATGGCCGGCCTGATGAACTCGCTGATGATCGCCGTCTCGATGGGGCTCCAGTACGGCGTCCCGCCCGAGGTGTACGTCTCGAAGCTCTCGCACCTCCGCTTCGAGCCGTCCGGCCTGACGAACGACGAGGACATCCGCGTCGCGAAGTCGATCGTCGACTACATCTTCCGCTGGTTCGGGAAGAAGTTCCTCACCGCCGACCAGCAGGAGGAGCTCGGCATCCTCTCGCCCGAGGTGCGGGCGCGGCTGGCGCAGTCCTACACCACCCCGGTGGGCTCGGAGTCGGTCTCGGTCGATGCCCCGGCGCCCGGGCAGACGGCGCTCTTCAACGCCTGGGAGGACGCCGTCGAGTGCGCCCGCTGCGGCGGCCGCATGGTGCGCACGGGCAGCTGCTACACGTGCCGCGACTGCGGCACGAACACCGGCTGCAGCTAGTTGAGCACGCCTACTCTGTAGTCCGTTCCAGGGTCATGCGGATGTCGCCGACATTCGCATGACCCTGTGCGTTCACCGGCCCGATCCGTTGCGGGCGGCTGGGTGAGTGATGAGGGATACCGCTGTCCTGCGCTTCTCGGCTAGCAATTCGGCTCGGAGCATTCACCGAATCCGCAGCTGCTGGCTGAAGCGCCCCTGGCTCGGCGACCAGATCCGGAACAGCGCGCCGCGCTTTACCCGAATCGTGCGGGTGAAGACGCCGTCGTCGTTCGTCAGCCGGGCGCGGCCGACCGGCCTCCACGTGTTCTTGCGCAGCACCTCGAGCCGGTAGCGCTTCCTCCCAGGTCCGTCGCGGATCTGGCCCCAGACGATCGCCTGCAGCCCGCGTCGCCCCATCTGCGCGAAGGGCAGCCTGAAAGCCTGCAGCGAGGGTTTCCAGCGGTCGTCCGCGAACACGAGGCCGGTCTGGAAGCGGCTGAGCGTGGGCTCGTCGCGGTAGAGGAACTGGATCAGCATCGTGACCCGCGGCAGCCTCCACGCGCGCATCGCGGCAAGGCTGAGAACCCTCGCCTGCCGCTTGACGGGCACGCCGAGGAACGTGTCCGGAGGGTTCGTCTGGTAGCCGTACTCCGTCAGCCAGATCGGCTTCGACCCGAAGGAGCGGTTGACGAGGAAGAGGAGCTTCCTGATCGTCGCCATCGTGATCCACGGGCAGTTCTTGCAGCCGCGGCTGGAGGGCGTCTCGGCCGGCGTCGCGGGGTACGGGTGGTGGGCGTAGGCGTCGAACTTGGCGCGCGCGGCGGCCATGCCGCGCACCCACGTGACCGGCGAGACGCCGCCCGCCCCGCCCTTGGGTCCCGTCGCTCCTCCTCCCACCCGGGCGTCGGGCAGCACGGTGTGGATTCCCTCGTACCCAGGGTTGAGGAGATGGTGGACGTAGATTCTTGCCTTCGTCGGCCTGAGCCAGAGCCGCTTGTTCGGCTCGTTCCAGATCAGCCAGTAGCGAACCCAGGGATAGCGACGGGCGGCCGCCGTGGCGAAGCGGCGGAAGTCTCGGGGCCGCGGCGGGGCGAAGTTCGGCGCACGTCCTCCATTCGCCCACGCCGGCGTGCCGACCAGGGTCAGCACGGGCATCAGACCGTGGCGGCGCAGCCCGCGCAAGACCCGGTCGGCCCGCCGCCAGTCGTACGCAGGATCGCGCGGCGAGGTCGGGTTCTTCGGGCGGCGCGGGGCGACCTGGTTCCAACGCAGCGTGAAGCGGACGAGCGGCACGCCGAGCCGCTTGAACGTCGCCAGCCGCTTGTCGAGAGTCCCCGGGCCGAACTCCAGCCACGCGTCGTCCTGGATCCCGTACCGGACGCCCGACGACGCCTGCGCGGAGCTCGCGGCGACGCAGGCCGCAAGCGCGAAGAGCAGCACGAACGTCTTCCGACCTGCGGGCGTCCTCATCGGCGGCTCGAACCTAACGCTTTTCGCCGGCTCGCAGCCCCTGATCGGGACGAAGCGTCACGGCGAGGCCCATGAGAGCCCGTGATACTCGCGCTCGTCGTGCCGCGAACGCGACCTCGTCAGTCCGTGGCAGACTGCGCGGCTCGGAGCCGTTCGAGCACCGGCGAGTCGGCCTGCTCCCGCGTCAGCCAGGCGGCGAGGAACGGCTCGATGATCGAGTGGACGCCGTGCTCGTCGCGACCGACGATCTCGTCCTTGATCAGCGTCGACGCGGCGCGCTGGACGTGCGTGTTCGACACGAGCCCGTGACGGTCGTGGTACTCGCGCGAGTAGAGCCCCGACGGCTCGAGCGCGAGGGCGAGCATGAGCAGGCGCTGGTGCTCGGTCGCCTCGTCCCAGATCTTCGAGAAGTGGTTGTGCTCCCCGCGGAGCACCTTCGTGAGCGCCGCCTCGACATCGCGGGGGTAGGCGAAGTGCCCCGTCGGCACGAGCTCCCAGGTCGTGTAGGCGAGCTGCTGCGTTCCGTACGGGTGCCCGCCGGTGGCGCCGAGGAGCAGCTCGAGCGCATCGTCCCTGATCCCCTTGTCGGTGCTCTCGAAGCGCTCGCGGATGAACGGAGCGAACTTCGCCGGCGGGATCATCCCGAGCTCGAGCCGCTTGGCAGCCCGCCAGAAAGGCTCGTTCTTATCGTCGAAGATCTTGTCCATGATGTGCCGCTTGCTGCCGAGGTAGAGGTGGCCGACCTCCGGCTGGGTCTGGAAGACGGCGCGCATCAGGTTCGGGAACGTCGCGTCGAGCTTCACGATCTCCTGGAACTCGTCGAGGATCAGGACGGCGCGCCGCCCGCGCTCGTTCGCGATCTCCTGGGGAAGCTCGAGGAGCTTCTCGATCGTCTCGTCGATGTCGCGAGGACGGCGTCGCAAGGCTTCGAAGCTGAAGCGGAGGCTGCTCGTGCCCGGGTCGACCTCCATCGTCGGCTTCACCCGCAGGCCGCGGAAGATCGACGTCGCGCGCTCGATCACCTGGCCGGCCGGCGAGGCGATGTTCTCGAAGATCGTGTTCGCGAGCGCAGCCGCGAAGCGCTCCTTCGTCGGAGACTTCATCAGGTCGCAGTAGCCGACGAGGATCTCGTCGGCGAGCGCGACCTGGGAGGCCCGCAATACGAGCGACGACTTCCCGTACCGCCGCGGCGCGTAGACGACGACGTTCTGCCCGTTGCGCATGTCGGCGACCAGCTCGGCCAGCTCGTCCTCCCGGTCGGTGAACGCCTCGTCGAGGGCGAGATCCCCGAACCGGAACGGGTTCAGCTCTTCATACACAGGTGTATCATACACATCTGTATGAGACACCGCGATTCTCTGGCTGCCGCCGCTCCGATCCCTTATACGCCGCGGTATGATACGCGCGAGTATGACCGGCACGCTCGAGCCGCTGCTCGCTCTCGCCGCCGCCGCCGTGCTTGCGGCCGCCGCGCCCGCGCCGCCTCCGCCGAACGCGCCGCTGCCGGCTACAGCGGCTGCAATTGCGCAGCGCCTCGCGCTCGCGACGCGTTCGCTCGATGCCGCGGTCGAAGACTGGCGGGCGGGCGGGACGCCGCGGCCACCGCGGGCGCTGACGCTCTGGGCGCTGCACCAGCAGCGGCTCTACCTCTCGCTCGGCCTCCGGCCCGAGAGCTTCGGCGACGCCGTCGTCGCGCGGCTCCCGGCCCCGCTCCGGGCAGACGCCCGCGATGTGGTCACTGCGCGCCACGCGCTCGTCCGGCTCACGCCGCCGACGACGCTGCCGCTCTCCGCCTTCCGCACCGGACCGGCACAACCAGCCGACCGGCTGCTCGCGCACTACCGGGAGGGACAGCGGCGATTCGGCGTTCCCTGGTCGATCCTCGCCGCCGTCAACTTCGTCGAGACGGCCTTCGGCAAGGTCCGCTCGCGCAGCACCGCCGGTGCACAAGGCCCGATGCAGTTCCTCCCGGCCACCTGGCGCGCCTACGGGCTCGGTGGCGACGTGCACGACCCGCGCGACGCGATCCTCGGCGCCGCAAACTACCTCCGCGCGTCCGGCGCGCCCGGCGACCTCCGCCGCGCGCTCTATGCCTACAACCACTCGACGCTCTACGTCGACGCCGTGCTCGCCTACGCCCGCGTGATGCGGCGCGACGTGCGATCGCTCTACGCCTTCCACGCCTGGCAGGTCTTCGTGCGCACGCCCCGTGGCTACCGCCGGCTGACGAGCCCATAGACCTCCGGCGCACTCGGGGCTAGACTCGGCCCGAGCGGCGCAACGGGCACCGCGCGGGTCTCCAGGGAGGTGTCGCCACACTCAGGACGTCGGGCCTCGACACGATCGGCTAGTCGGACTCGCGGCTCTGCGGCTCGCGATGACTGCACCGCACTTCCATTCGCACGTCGACGACCCTGCGGCGGTCGGCCGGCGACTCAGGGACGCCCGCGTCAAAGCGGGCTTCTCGCAACGGCAGCTCTCCTTTCCCGGCTGCTCCGCCGCGTACATCTCCAGGCTCGAGGCAGGCGATCGCGTCCCGTCCCTGCAGCTGCTGCGCAAGCTCGCGCTCAAGCTCGATGCCGACGACCAGTACCTCGCCACCGGCGTCGAGCGGGTCGAGCAGGCGCCGCCCGAACTCGTGGACGCCGAGGTCGAGCGCCGGCTGGCCGGCGAATGGGATCGGCCGCCCGAGGAGAGCCGGCCGTCCGGCGGTCTCGGCCAGCCGGCCGAGCGGGCCCGCATCCTGTGGGATCACTCACGCTCGCTCCTGCGCAAGGGCGACCGCCGCGCCGCCGCCCGCTACGCGCGCGACGCGCTCGCGCTGCTCGAGTACGCCGACGATCGCGCCCGCACAGGCACGTAGAGTCGACGCATGGAGCACCGCGCGCTCGGGCGCAGCGGGATCGACGTCTCGCGCGTCATCCTCGGCTGCGGCAACTTCGGCGGAATCGGCTCCTCGCCCGCCCACTTCGGCGCCGGCGAGACCGAAGGCGATGCGCACGCCCTACTCGACGCCGCCTGGTCGGCGGGGATCACGACCTACGACACCGCGGACGCCTACGGCGGCGGACGGAGCGAGACATACCTCGGCAACTGGCTCCGCCAGAAGGCTTCCGACGTGCGCGACCGCATCGTCCTGACGACGAAGACCTACAACCCGATGCACGAAGGCGCCGACAGCGGCCTGTCGGCGACACGGATCCGGCGCCAGCTCGAGAGCAGCCTGCAAAGGCTCGGCGTCGAGGCCGTCGACCTCTACCTGGCACACGAGCCAGATCCCGACACGCCGCTCGAGGAGACGATCGGCGCGTTCGCCGACCTGCAGCAGGAGGGAAAGCTGCGGGCGTTCGGCGGCAGCAACGTCGACGCGCCCTGGATCGAGGACGCGCTCCGGCATGGTCGTGTCGACTGGGTGCAGAACTCGTACTCGCTGCTGGAGCGCGGCGACGAGCGCGGCGTCCTCGAGGTGTGCGCCCGGGAGGGCCTCGGCTACACGCCCTTCAGCCCGCTCGCCGGCGGCTGGCTCACCGGCAAGTACCGACGCGACGAGCCGCTGCCCGAGGGTTCGCGGATGACGCTCCGGCCCGGGCCGTACGAGCACCTCCGCAACGACCGCACCTTCGACGCGCTCGAAGGCTTCGAGGAGTACGCCCGCGAGCGCGGCACCTCGTCCGCAGGGCTCGCCCTCGCGTGGGCGCTCGCGAGCCCGCACGTGACCGCCGTCGTGATCGGGCCGCGCCGGCCCGAGCAGCTCCGGCCGGCGCTCGACGCCGTTCGAGCTTCGCCTCTCTCCGCTCGAGCACGAGACGATCGGGGCGCTCTTCGCATGAGCCTGCTGATTCTCTCCGAGCGCGACGTCGAGCAGCTGCTGGCGATGGACGAGTGCATCGAGGCGATGGCAGACGTGCTGGCGGCGCTCGCTCGCGGCGAGCTCTACCAGCCGCTCCGCTTCGTGCTCCGTCCGCCCGACGCCGCCGGGCTGATGGGGTTCATGCCCGCTCATCGAGCCGGCGCGGACGCCGCGTTCTCGCTGAAGGAGATCATGGTCGTGCCGGGGAACCCGGCCCGCGGGCTGGACGCGCACCAGGGCGGCGTCCTCCTCCACGACGGCGAGACGGGCGAGCTGCGCGCGCTGCTGAACGCCTCGCCGATCACGGCGATCAGGACGGCTGCGGTCTCGGCCGTCGCGACGAGGGCACTCGCTCGGCCGGGCGCGCGCACGGTTGCGATCATCGGCGCCGGCGTCCAGGGCAAGGCGCATGCCGCAGCGATGCGCGCCGTCCTCGACGAGCCCGAGATCCGGACGTGGAGCCGCAGCGCGGGCGGCAGCGCCGAAGCCGCGGTTCGCGGCGCCGACGTCGTCTGCACGTGCACGACCTCGCCCGAGCCGGTGCTGCGGCGGGAGTGGCTCGCACCCGGCGCGCACGTGAACGCCGTCGGCGCCAGCGTGCCCACGTCCCGCGAGCTCGACGAGGAGACGATCCGGGCCGCCACGCTCGTCGTCGACCGGCGCGAGTCGGCGCTGAACGAGGCGGGCGAGCTCCTGATCCCCGGCCTCGGCGAGGAGCAGATCGCGGCCGAGCTCGGCGAGGTGCTGACCGGTGCCCATCCCGGCCGCACGGCCGACGACGAGCTGACGGTCTTCAAGTCGCTCGGGCTCGCGGTCGAGGATCTCGCCGCCGCCGAGCTCGTGGTGCGGCGCGCGCGCGAGCAGGGCGCCGGCGTCGAGGTCGACTTCTGATCGAGCTGCCATGATCGATTTGGCGGAGATCGAGCTCGCGCGCGAGACGATCCGTGGCGCCGCGATTCGCACGCCGCTCGTGCGGCTCGAGGTCGATGCGCCGGCAGAGGTCTGGCTGAAGCTGGAGAACCTGCAGCCGATCGGCTCGTTCAAGATCCGAGGCGCCGTCAACGCGATCCGGCAGGCGCCGCGCGAGCTGACGGCCGGCGGTGTCGTCACCGCGAGCGCGGGCAACATGGCCCAGGGCGTCGCCTGGGCTGCGCGCGAGCTCGGCGTGCCGGCGACGATCGTCGTGCCCGAGGGAGCGCCGCAGACCAAGCTCGACGCGATCGCCCGCCTCGGCGGCACCGTCGTGAAGGTGCCGCACGAGCGCTGGTGGCAGGCGCTCGTCGAGTCGCGCTACGACGACGTCGCCGGCCTCTTCGTGCACCCGGTGCAGGACGAGAAAGTGATGGCCGGCAACGGCACGATCGGGCTCGAGCTGGCCGAGGAGGCTCCGGACGCGGACGCCGTGCTCGTACCCTGGGGCGGCGGCGGTCTCTTCACGGGGATCGCAAGTGCGCTCGCCGCGAGGCAACCGCAGACGCGCGTCTACGCGGTCGAGCCCGAAACCGGGGCTCCGCTCGGCGCCGCTCTCGCGGCCGGCACTCCACAACCGGTCGAGTATCAAGCGTCGTTCGTCGACGGCGCCGGCAGCCGAGCGCTCCTGCCGGCGATGTGGGAGCGTGCGCGTCCGCTCCTCGCCGGATCGCTCGCGGTCGGCCTCGCCGAGACGGCGGACGCGGTCAGGCTGCTCGCCGAGCGCGCCCGAGTCGTGTCCGAGGGCGCGGGCGCGCTCGCCATTGCGGCGGCGCTGTCGGGTCGGATCGAGGCGCGCAAGATCGTGTGTGTCGTCTCGGGCGGGAACATCGACGCGAGCCGCCTCGCGACGATCCTCGGCGGCGGCACGCCCGACTGACACCCGTTCCGGGCAGCTAACGCGCGCGGCCGGCGTAGCGAAAGCCGAGCGGGCGGATCGCGCTCGCGTCGACGAGCGCCTGCTCGAGCACCTCGGAGGACGCGCCGCGAAGCAGCCGGTGCAGATACGGCACCGGCTCGAACGCAAGCTCCTCGAAGCGCTCGTCGAGCTCCTGGCGCAGCGCCACGTAGCCGTGGAGCCCGAGGTGATCGGCGTCCCACTCCGCTCGCAGCTCCTCGGGCGTGGCGTGCGCGTCCCGGGCACCCGCCGCCGCCAGCGCTCGCTGCTGGCCCCAGAACCACTCGAGCGTGGGCTCGTCGAGCAGGTCCCAGGCGAACTCGTCCACGACGAGCACGCCGCCTCGCTCGAGCAGCCCGGCGATCTTCTCGAGCGCCGCGTCGAGATCGCGGATGTGGTGCAGGGAGTACGCCGCCACGACAGCGTCGTAGCGCTCGGTGTCGTCGAGGTCTTCGAGCGTCAGTCGCCGGAAGAGCTCGCCCTCGGGCGCTGCGGGATCGATCCCGACGATGTCGTAGCCGGCGACCGCGAGCGCCGTCGTGAGCACACCCTGGCCGCAGCCGACCTCGAGGACGCGAGCGGGTGGCTCGGGGAGCTGCTCGCGGAGAAAGTCCTCGAAGCTCTGCATGGCGCGACACCGTACTGGTCGCTCCGGAGAGAATCGGTCGATGAGCGTGGAGACGACGGTGAGCGCGACGGCGGTGCGGCGGCTCGCGATCGCGGCGCAGGGGTATGCGACTCGGTTTCGCCGCGCGCGGATCGCCGATGTGGAGGCCGCGATCGGTCGGCTCTCGTGCGTCCAGCTCGACTCGATCTCCACCGTCGACCGCAGCCACCGGCTCGCGCTCTCTTCGCGGATCGGCGCTTATCCTCCAGCGGCGGTCTCGGAGCTGCTCGGCGCCGGGCGCATCTTCGAGTATTGGGCTCACGAGGCCTGTCTGCTGCCCGCCGACGACTGGCCGCTCTTCCGGCCTGCGATGCGGAACGGCGGCCGGCAGTGGTACGGCGACATCGAGCGCACGCATCCGCACCTGGCAAAGGAGATCCTGGCCGAGATCGAATCGCGCGGCCCGCTCGGCTCGCGGCACTTCGAGGGCGCCGCGGGCGGCGGCATGTGGAACTGGAAGCCGGCCAAGGCGATGCTCGAGCTGCTGTGGAACCGCGGCGAGCTCGTCGTCGGCGGGCGGCAGGGATTCCAGCGGCTCTACGACTTGCCGGAGCGCGTGCTCCCCGCGAAGGTGCTGGCGGCACGAGCGCCGACGGAGGGGAAGCGCCTGCGCGAGCTGACCCTCCGGGCGGTGCGGGCGCGAGGTGCGCTGACCGAAGCGGGGATCGTCGAGCACTGGCGCCTGCGCGGCGGGGCGGCGGCGATCCGGGGGACGGTCGCCGCCCTCGTGGCGGACGGCCTGCTCCGCCGGCTCCAGGTCGACGACGGCGGCGCCGACGTGCTCGTCGACGCGGCTGCCGAGCTCGACGGTCCGCGGCCGACGGCCGCCGTGCTCCTCTCCCCGTTCGACAATCTGCTCTGGGACCGGCCCTTCGCGCGGCGGATCCTCGGCTTCGACCACCTGATCGAGGTCTACAAGCCGCAACCGCAAAGGCGCTACGGCTACTACGTGCTGCCGTTCCTGCGCGGCGAGCGGATCGTCGGACGGGTCGATCTGAAGTCGGAGCGGCGAGAGGGAGCGCTCGTCGTGAAGGCGTTCCATCGCGAGGACGGGGTGCGCACATCGGCGGCGCTCGACGACGCGCTCGACCGGGCGCTCGAGCGGCTGGCACGGACGATCGGGCTCGAGCAGGTACGGCGCTGAAAGTCTCGCTCGAGGAAGCGCGGCGGATCGCCGTGCGTGCGCAGGCGCTCGACGGCTCGGCCGACGGCGTGCTGGAGACGGTGCGGCGGCTCGGCTTCCTCCAGATCGACGTCGTGGCTCCGGTCGAGCGGCCGCAACATCTCGTGTTGTTCAGCCGGCTCGGGCCGGGCTACGACCGCGCCGAGCTCGACCGGCTGCTCTGGGACGAGCGTGCGCTCTTCGAGTTCGACGCGTTCATCTACCCGATCGAGGACCTGCCGCTCGTGCGGGCGCGGATCCGCGACTTCAAGCGGTCGCGGCGGACACATCCGCAGCGCTGGGTCCGCCAGTTCCTCACGGAGAAGCGTGCGTTCCGCCGCTACGTGCTCCGCGAGCTCGAAGAGCGAGGGCCCCTCCTCTCGCGCGAGCTCGAGGATCGCTCCGGGGAGGCGCCGCGGAACGCGCGCTGGTACGGCGCTCGCCACGTCGGCCTGATGCTCACGTCCTTGCACCTCTACGGGGAGATCACCGTCGCCGGCCGCCGTGGTAGCGAGCGGCTCTGGGATCTGACGTCACGCTGCTGGCCCGAGACAGAGACGGTCTCGGTACCCGCGGCGGAGCGAAGGAGAGCCGAGCGCGCCTTTCGCAGCCAGGGGGTTCGGCTCGTTCGTGGCACGTGGGAAGCGCATCCGGACGTACAGGACGGGCCGGTGTCGGACCGCGCCGTGCTCCTCTCGCCCTTCGACCGCCTCGTCTACGACCGCAACCGCGCCGAGGCCCTCTGGGACTTCCACTACCGGCTCGAGATGTTCGTCCCGAAGGCCAAGCGCGAGTTCGGCTACTACGTGCTGCCGCTGCTCGCCGGCGATCGCGTGGTCGGACGGGCGGAGCCGCGTTTCGACCGGAAGACGGGCACGCTCGAGCTGCTGGGCGCCTGGGGCGACACGTCCCGCCTCGACGAGGCGCTCGCCGACCTCGCAGCCTGGCTGCGCGGCTGAACTGGGCGCCGATACGATCAACGTGTGAACTTCGAGACACGCGCCATCCACGACGGACAAGAGCCCGATCCCGCCACCGGTGCGGTGATCACGCCGATCTACCAGACGACGACCTACGTGCAGGAGGCGGTCGGCGTCAACAAGGGCTACGACTACTCGCGCGTCGGCAATCCGACGCGAACCGCGCTCCAGACCGCGCTCGCGTCGCTCGAGAACGCCGAGCACGGGATCGCGTTCTCGTCGGGGCTCGGCGCGACGACCACGCTGATGCACCTCGTCAATCCCGGCGAGCGGGTCGTCCTGATCGCCGACGTCTACGGCGGCGTCTACCGCATGACCTCGCAGGTGTACGAGCCCAAGGGCTACCTCTTCGACTACCTGCCGGCCGCCGAGTTCGCGAACCTCGCCGGAGCACCTCGACGAGCGCACGCGCATGGTCTGGATCGAGACCCCGTCGAACCCGCTGCTGAACGTGGTCGACATCCGGGCGGCTGCGGACGCCGCGCACGCGGCCGGCGCGATCCTCGTCGTCGACAACACCTTCGCGACGCCGTACCTGCAGAACCCGCTCGACCTCGGCGCGGACGTCGTCCTCCACTCGACGACGAAGTACCTCGGCGGCCACTCCGACGTCGTCGGCGGCTTCGCGGCCACGAACGACCCCACGATCGCCGAGCGCCTCTTCTTCCTGCAGAAGTCGCTCGGCGCCGTGCCGGGGCCGTTCGACTCGTGGCTCGTGCTGCGCGGCCTGAAGACGCTGGCCGTCCGCATGCGCCAGCACTGCGAGAACGCGCGCGCGATCGCCGGCTGGCTCGAGCAGCAGCCGTCGGTCACGCAGGTGCTCTATCCCGGCCTGCCGTCGCACCCGGGACACGAGATCGCGGCGCGCCAGATGCGCGACTTCGGCGGGATGATCTCCTTCCTCACCGAGACCGAGGAGGAGGCCGTCGAGCTCGTCGCGCGCACGAAGCTGTTCTTCCTGGCGGAGTCGCTGGGCGGCGTCGAGAGCCTGATCGAGCACCCGGCGCGGATGACGCACGCCTCCACCACGGACGCGCCCTTCGCGGCGCCGAAGAACCTCGTGCGCCTCTCCGTCGGGATCGAGTCGGTCGACGACCTGATCGCCGACCTCGAGGCGGCACTCGTGCCGGCCGCGAGCCACGCCCAGTAACGAGCCAAGTAACAGACTGTTACTTGGCCGCGCCGATCGACCTCCTGCACGGCGGCGTGCCGCGCACGATCGGCGTCTATCTCGTCGAGACCGACGACGGCCTCGCGCTCTTCGACTGCGGGCCGGCTAGCTGCCTCGACGCGCTCGAGGCGGGGCTCGCCGAGCGCGGCGCCGCCCTCGACGGCATCCGTCACCTGCTGCTCTCGCACATCCACCTCGACCACGCGGGCGCGGCCGGCACGCTGGTTCGCCGCAACCCGCAGCTCCAGGTGCACGTCTCGGAGATCGGCGCTCCGCACCTCGCCGACCCGAGCCGGCTCGAGCGAAGCGCACGGCGGCTCTACGGCGACAGCTTCGACGCGCTCTGGGGCGAGCTCGCGCCCGTGCCGGAGGAGAGCATCCGCGTCGTCGGCGAGCGCGTGCTCGGGCTCGAGTGCTTCCCCTCGCCGGGTCACGCCTCGCACCACGTCTGCTACTTCGACGGCTCGACGGTCTACGCCGGCGACGCGGCCGGGGTACGAATCGCGCCGGCGCGCAGCGTCCTGCCGCCGACACCGCCGCCCGACGTCGACCTGGCAGCGTGGGAGAACACGATCGCGGAGATCGAACGACGCCGGCCCGAGCAGCTGGCGCTGATCCATTTCGGGCGTCGCCGACGACGTCGAGCGCCACCTCGCGGAGCTGCGCGAGCGCCTGGCGACCTGGGCCGGGCGGGTCGAACGCGGCGCGACCGAGCCGGAGTTCGTCGCCGCGGCGAAGGCCGACCTGCCGCCGGACGAGGCAGGTGCGTACGACCGCGCGATGCCCTTCTGGCAGTCGTACGCGGGGTTGGCCCGCTACTGGGAGAAGCAGCGAGCGTGAAGGCGAGCCTCGCGCCGCTCGGTCGAGCGCGACTTCCGCTACCTCTTCTCCGGGCGGGTGACGTCGCTGCTCGGCAGCGCGATCGCGCCGATCGCGCTCGCGTTCGCCGTCCTCGACCTGACCGGCTCGCCAACGTCGCTCGGGCTCGTGCTAGCCGCGCGGTCGATCCCGCAGGTGATCTTCATGCTGGTCGGCGGCGTGATCGCCGACCGGCTGCCGCGCCAGCTCGTGATGGTCGGCGCGAACCTCGTCAGCGGCGGCGCCCAGGCCGTCGTCGCGCTGCTGCTCCTGCTCGACGTCGCCGAGGTGTGGCACCTGATCGCTGCTCCAGATCGTGCGCAGGCGCCAGCTCCGCGTTCTTCTTCCCAGCCTCCGCCGGGATCGTCCCGCAGACGGTGCCGCCGCGGATGCTCCAGGAGGCGAACGCGCTGCTCCGGATCTCGATGAGCTCGACGACGATCTTCGGCGCGGCGGCGGGCGGCGTGCTCGTGGCGGCCATCGGGTCGGGTTGGGCGCTCGCATTCGACGCCGTCACGTACGTCGTCGCCGCGCTCCTGCTCGGCCGGATCGCGGATTCCGCATTCGATCCGGATCGAGACGTCGAACGCCCTGGCAGAGCTGCGCGACGGCTGGCGCGAGTTCAGCTCGCGGACCTGGCTCTGGACGATCGTGGTCGCGTTCGGGTTCATGAACGCAGCGCATGCGGGCAGCTCGAACGTCCTCGGCCCGACGATCGCACGCGAGGAGCTCGGTGGCGCGGCCGCGTGGGGGCTGATCCTGAGCGCCGAGGCCGCGGGCCTCGTCCTCGGAGGCCTGCTGATGCTGTGGCTGAGGCCGCGCCGCATCCTCCTCGTCGGTTGCGCCGCGATGGGGCTGCTCCTGCCGGGGCTGATCCTGCTCTCGGTCGCCGCGCCGGTGGCCGTGATCGCTGCGGCCTACATGCTCGCCGGCGTCGGCCTCGAGATCTTCGGCGTCTTCTGGGACATGTCCCTCCAGCAGAACATCCCGCAGGAGGCGCTATCGCGCGTCTACTCGTACGACGCGCTGGGCTCCTTCGTGCTGATCCCACTCGGCCTGATCGTCGCCGGGCCGATCGCCGAGGTGATCGGCGCAGACGAGACGCTCTGGCTGGCGGCAGGCGTGATCGCAGCCGGCACCGTCGGGATGCTCCTCGTGCCGCGACGTCCGGACACTGGAACGCAAGGCCGGTCGAGTCGCGTCGACGAGCCCGAGGTCGTCACGTCCAGCCCGTGACGAGCCAGCGCCGGCTCGCGAAGCGGTGCCACATCAGCGCGAGCCGGACGAGGATCAGGACGACGAGCGCCGACCAGACGCCCACGATCCCCCAGTCGAACGCGACCGAGGCCAGCGCCACCGCCGCCGAGGCGACGAACGCGGCGACCATCGACCACGCGAGGTACGGCCCGTCGCCGGCGCCGATCAGAATCCCGTCGAGCGCGAAGACGGCGCCGTTCAGCGGCTGCATCAGCGCGAACAGGAGCCAGATCGCGCCCGCCTGGTCGAGCACGAGCTCGTCGCTCGTGAACACACGCGGCAGCACGCCTTCGAGCAGCAGGAGCGCCACCGCGAAGAAGCCGCCGACGTAGACCGCGAGCCAGATCATCCGCGCGCTCGCGTCGTAGGCCCGTTGCGTGTCCCCGGCTCCGAGGCCACGGCCGACGAGCACCTGCCCGGCGATCGCGATCGCGTCGAGCACGAGCGCGAGGAAGAGCCAGAGCTGGAAGGCGATCTGGTGCGCGCCGATCGACGCGTCCCCGGATCGCGTAACGATCGCGCCCGCCAGCAGGAACGCGGCCATCAACGCGACCGTCCGCACGAAGATGAAGCGGCCGACGGAGACGAGGCGGCGCATGAGGTCGGGCCGTGGGCGCAGGTCGTGCCCGGCCGAGCGGAGCAGTGCGACGACGAACGCCGCGCCCATCGCCGTTTGGCCGACGACGGTCGCCGCCGCGGAGCCCGCGATCCCCCAGTCGAGGCCGTAGACGAAGACGAGGTTGAGGACGATGTTGATCGCGTTTCCGGCCGCGAGGATCACGACCGGGGTACGCAGGTCGGCGACGCCGCGCAGGTACCCCTGCGACCCGATCGTGACGAACACCGAGGGCAGGCCGAGCGCGACGATCTGCAGGTACGTGACCGCGTAGTCGGCCGCGTCGCCCTCGGAGCCCATTGCGCGGACGATCTGCGGCGCGAAGGCGGCGACGCCGGCCGCGAGCACGACGCCGACCGCGAGACAGAGCCAGAGCGTCTGCGCGCCGAGCCGCCTCGCCGCCTCTTCCTGGCCGGCTCCCGATGCGCGCCCGACCTGCGCCGTCGTCCCGTACTGGAGGAAGTTGAAGATCGCGAACAGCGTCGTCAGCACGACCGCCGAGACACCGAGCGCCGCGAGCTGCTCCCGCCCGAGGTGACCGACCACTGCTGTATCGACGAGGACGTAGAGCGGCTCGGCCGCGAGCGCGCCGAGCGCCGGCACCGCGAGCCGGAGAATCTCGCGGTCGTACTGTGAGCGCAGCCGCACGGACTTAGTGTTGGAACAACACTAAGTCGGCTGCGGAGGATGCGCGCGCCGCTGGACTGCGCGAGCGCCTTCACGACGATCTCGTCCACGTTCACGTGCGGCGGCCGGGTCAGTGCGAAGAGCACGCAGTCGGCGATGTCCGCCGGCTGCATCGCGCCGCCGAGCGCGACACCCTCGTAGATCCCGCGCGCCACCTCCTCGTCGCCGCGGAAGCGGACGCGCGAGAAATCGGTCTCGACAAGCCCGGGCGCGACGTTCGTGAGCCGGATCGGCCGGCCGAGCAGATCCTCGCGCAGCGCCTGCGTGAAGCCGTGCACGGCGAACTTCGAGGCGACGTAGAGCGCGCCGTTCGGATACGCCGCCATTCCGGCGACGGAGCCCAGGTTGACGATGTGCCCGCCGTCGCGGATGTGCGGGAGGCAGAGACGCGTCATCCGGATCAGGCCGTGCACGTTCGTCTCGAGCACGACCTCCTCGTCCGCCTCGGTCGAGTCGTCGAAGGGGTCGCGGCCGAGCGCGAGCCCCGCGTTGTTGACGAGGATGTCGAGCCCGCCGAGCTCGGCGAGCGCACCGTCGACGAAGCGCTCGCAGCTCGCCGCGTCGGTGACGTCGAGCGGGAGCGCGACGTCCGTCGCGAGCTGCTCCACGCGACGCGCTCCGCCGGCGACGCGCACGCCCGCATCCTTCAGCGCGGCGGCGATGGCAGCGCCGATCCCGCTCGATGCGCCGGTGACGATGGCGGTCTTGCCGGCCAGATCCACGCCGCGAGCCTAACGCGACAGCGACACGAGCCCGGGTGCATGCTCGACCTGGAGCGTCGTGTGCGTGAGCTCGTAGCGCTCGCGCAGGAGCGTCTCGAGCTCGCGGCGGATCGCGTGGCAGTCGGCCCGCGGCTCGACGAGGACGTGCGCCGAGAGAGCCGGGAAGCCGGAGGTGATCGTCCAGATGTGCAGGTCGTGCACGTCGACGACGCCCGGGAGTGGACGTCATCGCGCCGCCGACCGCGCGGGCGTCGATCCCGGCCGGCACGCCTTCGAGCAGGATCCCGACCGACTCGCGCAGGATCCCGACGGTGCTCGCGATCACGAGCAGGCCGATCAGGAGGCCTGCGAGCGGGTCGGCCCCGTACCAGCCGGTCGCGAGCACGACGATCGCCGCGACGACGACGCCCACCGACGAGGCGAGGTCGGCGAGCACGTGCAGGAGCGCCGCGCGCACGTTCAGCCCGTCGCCGGCACCGTGCAGCACGCGCGCGGCCACCACGTTCACCACCAGGCCGGCGACTCCCGCGGCGAGCACCCACCCGCCCTCGACGGCCGGCGGGTCGCCCAGCCGACGCACGGCCTCGACCACGATCCAGAGGCCGAGGGCGACGAGGACGAGAGCGTTCGCGAGCGCAGCCAGGATCTCGGCACGGCGCCAGCCGAAGCTCCGATCCGGCGTGGCCGGCCGCCGGGCGAGCCAGGCGGCGAAGAGAGCGAGACCCAACGCGAGGGAGTCCGACAGCATGTGGCCCGCGTCCGCGAGTAGCGCGAGCGAGCCGGCGAGCAGCGAGGCGCCGAGCTCGACGAAGGCGAAGCCGAGCACGAGCGCGAGAGCGAGAGCGAGCGCTCGCGTCCCGGAGCGAGCATGAGCGTGCCCCGCCATGCGCGCCACGGTAGCGCAGCGCCGTTGACAACCTGTTCACATCCTGGGCGGGAATCTGGAACACTCCTGCCAACGTGGCAGGGGTTCAGTTCGATGGTGTGAGCAAGATCTACGCCGACGGCACCCGTGCGGTCGACCACCTTCAGCTGGAGATCGAGGATGGCGAGTTCATGGTGCTCGTCGGCCCCTCGGGCTGCGGCAAGACGACGGCTCTGCGGATGGTCGCCGGGCTCGAGGACATCTCCGAGGGCGTGCTGCGAATCGGCGACACCGTCGTCAACCACGTGCCGCCGCGCGACCGCGACATCGCGATGGTCTTCCAGAGCTACGCGCTCTACCCCCACCTCAGCGTCTACGACAACATCGCCTTCGGGCTGAAGCTGAAGAAGACGCCGAAGGCAGAGGTACGCGAGCGCGTGCAGAAGGCGGCGCAGCTCCTGGGTCTAGAGGAGTACCTCCAGCGCAAGCCGCGCGCCCTCTCGGGCGGCCAGCGGCAGCGCGTCGCGATGGGACGCGCGATCGTCCGTCAGCCGAAGGCCTTCCTGATGGACGAGCCGCTCTCGAACCTGGACGCCAAGCTGCGCGTGCAGATGCGGGCGGAGATCTCGCAGCTCCAGACCGACCTCGGCACGACGACCGTCTACGTGACGCACGACCAGATCGAGGCGATGACGATGGGGGACCGCGTCGCGGTGATGCGGAAGGGCGAGCTGCAGCAGGTCGCGACGCCGCAGGAGCTCTACGATCGCCCGGTCAACCTCTTCGTGGGCGGGTTCATCGGCAGCCCCGCGATGAATCTCGTCGACGCGACGATCGAGCAGCGGAGCGGCGAGCTCGTCGCCGTCCTCGGCGAGAACGAGATCGTGCTCGGCCGGGAGACGCGCTCGGCGAGGCCCGGCCTCGAGGCCTACGCCGGCCGCACCCTCGTGCTCGGCATCCGGCCCGAGGACCTGGAGGACGCGGCGCTCGAGCCGGAAGGCTCCGAGCAGCAGCAGCTGAAGGGCAGGGTGACGCTCACGGAGGCGCTCGGCTCGGAGGTGATGGTGCACTTCAAGGTGGACGCCGCCGCGGCCGCCACCGACGATGTCCGCGAGCTCGCGGCGGACGCGGGCACCGAGGGTCTCGCCGAGCGCGACAACGAGAGCGGCGCAACGATGGTCGGTCGCTTCGGCGCGCGCTCTCGCGTGCGCAACGGCGACGCGATCGAGATCGCGGTCGACACGCGCGCACTGCATTTCTTCGAGCCCGAGAGCGGGCTGGGTATCTACGACGGGACCGAAAGGGAGGAAACGAACGCATGACGAAACAACGGTTCATCCTGCTCGCTCTGCTCCTGGCGGTGTTCGCGTTTGTCGCGGCCGGCTGCGGTGGGGACGACGACGAAGGCGGCGACGCCGCCGCGACGACGGCCGAGGAGACGACGACCGAGGAGGAGGCCGTCTCCGGCTCGATCAACGTCCTCGCGGTGTGGACGGGCGCCGAGGGCGAGGCCTTCCAGGCCGTGCTCGACAGCTTCACCGAGGAGAACCCAGACGTCGACGTCAGCTACCAGTCGGCCGCGGATCCGGCGACCGTTCTGTCCACGTCGGTCGAAGGCGGCAACCCGCCCGACGTCGCGGCGCTTCCCTCGCCCGGGATCATGGCCGACTTCGTGGGCCGGGACGCGCTGACGCCGCTCGACTTCGCCCGAGACACGATCGAGGAGAACTACGCGGAGGGTTGGCTGACCGCAGGCAGCGTCGACGGTGAGCTGTACGGCGTCTTCTTCAAGGGCGTCAACAAATCGACGGTCTGGTACAACGTCGAGCAGTTCGAGGCCGCAGGCGTCGAGCCGCCCGAGGACTGGGCGACCTTCCTCTCGAACGCGGAAACGCTGGGCGCGAGTGGAGTGCCCGCCTACTCGATCGGCGGCTCGGACGGCTGGACGCTCACCGACCTGTTCGAGAACATCTACCTGCGCTCGGCCGGGCCGGAGATGTACGACCAGCTCGCCACACACGAAATCCCGTGGACGGATCAGTCCGTCAAGGACGCCCTCACCGAGATGGGCAAGGTGTTCAGCGACACCGACAACATCGCCGGCGGAACGAGCGGGGCACTCCAGACCGACTTCCCCACCTCGGTCACGCAGGTGTTCGCCGATCCGCCGAAGGCAGCGCAGGTGATCGAGGGCGACTTCGTCGCCGGCGTCATCTCCGCGGAGACCCAGGCCGAGCCCGAGACCGGCTTCAACGTGTACCCGTTCCCGGCGATCGACGATGACGACGAAGGTGCCGTCGTCGGCGCCGGCGACGTCCTCGTCATGTTCAAGGACAGTCCGGCCGCACAGGCGTTGATCGAGTATCTGGCGACGCCCGAAGCCCAGGAGATCTGGGCGGAGCGGGGCGGCTTCACCGCTCCGAACAAGAACGTCGACGCCAGCGTGTATCCGGACGAGGTGACGAGGGGTGCTGCCGAAGGGCTCAGCGGAGCCGACTTCCGCTTCGACCTCTCGGACCTCCAGCCCGCCGCCTTCGGCAGCGACGCCATGTTCAGCCTCCTCCAGGACTTCCTGAGGAATCCGGACGACGTCGACGGCACGGCGACGAAGCTCGAGGCCGCTGCAGCATCGGCGTACGGCGGGTAGCCACCCGTTGAGCAGTACCGCGATCAGGCCGGAGTTCCCTCCCGAGGAGGGGACTCCGGCCGCTCCTCACACCCCCGTCTGGCGGAGCCTGCTGCTGCCGCTGGCCTTCCTGGCGCCGGCGGCCTTCTTCCTCGGCATCTGGGTGATCTACCCGACGTTCGCCACGATGTGGCGAAGCCTCTTCGACGACCGCGGCGACAGCTTCGTCGGGCTCGACAACTACGAGCGGATGTTCACCGACGAGTATGTCCAGACGGCGATCAAGAACAATGTCCTCTGGGTCCTCGTCATCCCGGCGAGCGTCACCGCCGTCGGGCTCGTCTTCGCCGTCCTCACGGAGAAGGTGCGCTGGGCGCCGGCGTTCAAGATCGCGGTCTTCATCCCGCTCGCCGTCTCGCTCTTCGCGGTCGGCGTGATCTGGCGGATCATGTACCAGGAGGATCCCGAGCGGGGTGCGATCAACGCGGCGATCGTCGGCGTGCAGGGGGTCGTCAGCGAGCGAGGCGTACTCTCCTCCGCACGACCGTCGACCGACGCGCTCACGGGCACGCCCGAGGGCGGCCTCACGCTCGAGGAGCCGGTCGAGCCCGGCGACGTGGCGCTGCTCGGGCTCACGGCGATCAGCGCGGACGAGATCCCCGAGGACGCGGTCGACGCCGTGCAACCCGAGCCGCTGCAGGGCGGCATCGCGGGCGTCGTCTGGCGGGACTTCAAGCCCGGCGGCGGCACGCCCGGCGAGGTCGAGAGCGGGGAGATCGCGCTCGCAGGCGTCAGCGTCGAGCTGCGTGGCGCCGAGGGCGGCAGCGCCATCGAATCGGCCACGACCGAAGAGGACGGCACCTTCGCCTTCGAGGACGTGGAGCCGGGCGAGTACCGCGTCGCGATCGGCTCGCAGACGTTCGCCGAGCCCTTCGCGGGCTTCAGCTGGCTGGGACCGAGCCTGATCACGCCCGCGATCATGATCGCGTACATCTGGGTCTCTGCCGGCTTCGCGATGGTGATCACGGCCGCCGGCCTCTCGGCCATCCCGCGCGACACGCTCGAAGCCGCTCGCACCGACGGGGCGACCGAGCTCCAGGTCTTCCGGCGGATCACCGTGCCGCTGCTCGCGCCGGTCCTGACCGTCGTCTTCGTCACGCAGATCATCGCGGTGCTGAAGATCTTCGACCTCGTACTGGCGATCGCACCGGGCTCGAGCCGCACCGACGCAACGCTGCTCGCCTTCGAGATGTGGCGACGCGCGTTCTCGGGCCAGAACCTCTACGGGCTCGGCTCGGCGATCGCGACGTTCCTGTTCCTGCTCTTCATCCCATTCCTCGTCATCAACGTCCGGCGATTCCGAGCGGAGGCCAGCTAGGTGAAGTCATGGCGGTAGCCGTCGAACAGCCGCCCGTCGTCGTGGAGGAGAGCTTCGGCACGAAGCTCGTCCGCGCGCTGACGAGAGCGCCAGTCCACCTCGTGCTGATGCTGATCGGGCTCCTCTGGCTGATTCCGACAGCCGGGCTCTTCATCACCTCCCTCCTGACGCCGTCCGACCAGGCCGAGGGAGGCTGGTGGAACTTCCTCTTCACGCCGAGCGCCTGGACGCTCCAGAACTACCAGGACATGTTCAACAACGACGACATCGTCGAGGCGCTCATCATCACCGCCCAGGTCACCCTCGGCGCGACGATCCTGCCGATCCTCGTCGCCTCGCTCGCCGCCTACGCCCTCGCCTGGATCGACTTCCCCGGTCGCGACTGGGTCTTCCTCGGGGTCGTCGCGCTGCTGGTCGTGCCGATCCAGATGGCGTTGATCCCGATGTTCTCGTTCTACAACCGCTTCAGCCTCTTCGACACGGTCCCGGGTCTGATCCTCTTCCACTCGGCGTTCGCGCTGCCCTTTGCGATCTTCCTGCTGCGCAACTTCTTCGCCGGGATCCCGCGCGACCTGATGGAGGCGGCGCGGATCGACGGCGCGTCCGAGCTCCGCCTCTTCTTCAAGGTCGTGCTCCCGCTCGGGCTCCCGGCGATCGCCTCGCTCGCGATCTTCCAGGTGCTCTTCGTCTGGAACGACCTGCTGATCGGGCTCGTGATGGCCCAGAACAACCAGCCGATCGCACCGGAGATCAACTCGCAACTGCGTCAGTTCGGCTCGAACCTCGACGTGATCGCACCGGCGGCGTTCTTCTCGGCGATCGTGCCGCTGATCATCTTCGCCGCCTTCCAGCGCTACTTCGTCCAGGGCCTGCTAGCGGGCTCCGTCAAGTAGCGCGGATGGCGCGCTGCGCCGTCGTCGGCTCCGGGCTGGGCGGCTTCGTCGCGTACGCGACGCTGCGCCATGCCGGGCTCGAGCCCGCGGAGATCGCCGTCTTCGGCGACTCGAGCGATCCCGCCGGGCCCTGGCGCGTCCGCGCGGCGGCGATCCGGCAACAGCGGATGCGCTCCGAGAGCGACGGCCACTGCTACCCGGCGAGCTTCCCCGGCCTCGCTGCGCGGGAGGCGGCGCGGCGGTGGTCGGCGGTGCCGCTGCTCCAGAGCGTCTGCGATCGCTACCGCCCCACCGTCGCCGAGTTCCTCCGCCACGTGGACGAGCTGCGCGAGCGCAGCGGCTGGGAGAGCAGCCTCCAGCAGTCGCGCATCCGGAGCGTGCGCGCGGTCGACGGCGGCTTCGAGCTCGAGCCTGCCGGCTCAGGTGGGCTGGGAACGTTCCGCCACGTCCTGCTCGCGCCCGGCCATCCGGGCCTCGCCGTCCCGCCCGAGCTGGAGCGCGATCCGCGCGTCGTCCACGCCTACGAGCCGCACGAGTACGCCGGGCGCGTCGCCGTCGTCGGGGCCGGGATGGCCGCGGCGACCGAGTGGCTGAACGCGCTCGCGGCCGGATCCGAGGTCGTATCGGTGCGCCGCCGCGAGCCGGCGCGCCGGCCGCTGAACGTGGCCCGCCCGCTCTTCTCCAAGCGCGGGCTCGCCGGATTCCAGGCGGAGCCGCGCGATCGGCGCGCCGAGCTCCTCCGCTCCTACGGAGCGCCCTCGTATCCGCGCGGGCGCTCGTGGGACGCACCGCTGGAGCACGCGGCGCGCGAGGGTCGCTTCCGCGTCGAGCCCGAGCTGAACGGCGCCGAGCAGGTGATCAGCGCCACCGGCTTCCGCCGCGGCTTCGAGCACGATCCGCTCCTGCAGGCTCTCGTCGAGGAGCACGGCCTCGACACGGCCGAGCGCTGGATCGTGCTCGCGAACGACTCGACGGTTCCGGAGCTGACCGACGGATCCCGGACGCTCGCGCTGGCGGGCGTCTCGGCGCAGTGGGCATACCCGGCCGCCGACACGCTCGTCGGGATGAAGTACGCCGCGCGTCGGTTTGCACAGAGGGTCGTGGCGATGTCGTACACGCTGAGAGGCCGGATCGAGACGCGGCTCGCCGCGGCGGTCGTGCCCTTCGTCGTCGCGGCCGTGCTCGCGCCGCTCTACGGCGCGTGGTGGCCGCTCCAGCTCGCCGCGGCGATGATCGGCGTCGGGCTCGCGCTCGACGCGACGGTCTACCACCGCCTGCTCCCGTACCAGCCTGGCTGGGCCGCGCTGCCGCTCGGTCTCGCTCGAGCTCGGGCTGACGATGGCGCTCGTCCAGCGCCTCGACATCGCGGCACCACTGCAGCCGGCGCTCTGGTTCTTCGCCGGCTCGTGGCTCGTCGGCCAGATCCTCGGGCACGCCGTTCTGCCCTCCGTTCGCCTGACCTACGGCGACGACGGCGGCGAGCTCGGTCGCGGCGGCTTGGCGCTCACGACGGCGGCACCGGTCGCGTTCCTGGCCGTCCTCGGAGTCGCGTGGGCCGCGCAGCCGCCGGTCGTGCGACTCGACGGCCGCACGGTCGCGGGGCCGCTCGTCCTCGACAGCCCGCAGGTCGTCGAAGGTGGTGGCGCCGTCGTCCGCGGCGGGATCCTGATCCGCTCCGACGACGTGACCGTGCGCGACGTCACGGTCTTCGGCGGCGAGATCGGGATCGAGGTGCGCGACAGCGAGGACGTCGTGCTCGAGCGTGTGCAGCGTCGCCGGCGCGGCGCTCGACGGGATCAGCGCTCGGCGAAGCTCGCTCGTCGTGCGCGACTGCGAGATCGACTCGCCCGGCGTCGCCGGCGCCCAGGGGATCGACATCTCGTTCGCGATGTCCCTGACCGCCGAGCAAGGTCGAGCGCTGCGTCGTCCGCGGCGGCAGCGAGGGCATCGTCTCCCACCTCGCCCACGTCGACTTCCGCGAGAACCGCGTGCTGGGGACGTCGCTGCGCGGGATCGCGGTCACGGAGATGTCGATGGGATCGGTCGACCGCAACGTCGTCGAGGACGCGACCGGCGTCGGGATCTTCTGCGGCGACTGGTCGCACTGCTCGATCAGCGAGAACAGCGTCACCGGCACGCGCCCGGACCTCTCGGGCAACCCGACCCGCGCCGGCCACGGGATCGTGTCGCACTACTACGCCGTCGCCGAGCTCGACGACAACCAGCTCGACCGCGGCGCCGAGGGCTTCATCCATGGGCGCTTCGACGACCTTGAATGACCTCCGGCGCCGCAGCGTCGAGGTCATTCTCGCCGGGCAATCCCCTGAGGGCGGCTACGTGGCATCGCCGACCTTCCCGCCGTATGCGTTCTCGTGGCTCCGCGACGGCTCGTTCATCGCCGACGCGATGAGCCGCGTCGGGGAGATCGAGAGCACGGAGGCGTTCTTCGACTGGGTCGCGCTGATCGTGGAGGCAGATCTCGGCTTCGACGCGCGCTACACGCTCGAGGGCGCGCGCGACCCGACCGAGTGGCCGCACCGGCAGCACGACGGCTGGGGGCTGTGGCTCTGGGCCGTCCGTGAGCACTGCGTCCGGCACGAACGCCCGCATCGCTGGCGCGACTCGGCCGGGCGAGCCGCACGCCACCTGGAGTCGGTGCGCGAGGAGCCGTGCGTGGACTGGTGGGAGGAGCGCACGGGCGTACACGCGGCGACGCTCGCCTGCATCGCCGCGGGGCTGGGCGACGAGCTCGATCTGTCCGCCGCCGAGCAGCGCCTCGACGCCTCGCTTCTCGTCGTGCCGTTCCTCGGGTCTCGGCACCGTCGACGTCTCGGCGCTCGTCAGCCCCGGCGGCGGCGTCCACCGCCATCTCGAGGACACGTTCTACGGCGGCGGCGAGTGGTTGCTGCTGACGGCGATGCTCGGACTGGCGGAGCCCGCGCGCGCACGCGCGTGCCTCGACTGGATCGCCGCGCACGCGACGCCCGGCGGCGAGCTTCCGGAGCAATCGCAGGACCACCTGCTCGCGCCGGCCATGCTCGAGCCCTGGGTCGAGAAGTGGGGAGCTCCGCCCTCGCCGCTCCTCTGGGCGCACGCGATGTTCCTCACGCTGGCACACGAGCTGGACGGCTGACGTGCAGCTGCGGGCGAGAACCGGGAATCCGGACTTCCTCGACCTCCCGTGGGACATGCCGCTCGAGGAGTGGAAGAGCGAGCGGCTGGTCGAGGTCGTGCGGGGCATCCACCGTCACGTCGTGCGCTTCGTCGAGTACGAGGGCCCGCTGGGACCGAGGCTCTACGCGCTCAAGGAGCTGCCGGGAACGCTGGCGCGACACGAGTACACGCTGCTCCGCCACCTCGCCACCGAGGACGTGCCGGTCGTCGAGGCCGTCGGCGTCGCCACCGAGCGCGGCGGCGAGCTCGACCCCGTCCTGATCACACGCCACCTCGACTACTCGCTTCCCTTCCGCACCCTCTTCGCCCGCGGCGGCATGCCCGACCTGCGGGTGAGGCTGCTCGACGCGGGCGCGGAGCTGCTCGTGCGACTGCACCTGAGCGGGTTCTTCTGGGGCGACTGCTCGCTCTCGAACACGCTCTTCCGGCGCGACGCGGGCGCGCTCGCGGCCTACCTCGTCGATGCCGAGACGGGCGAGCTCTACCCGAGCCTCTCCGACGGGCAGCGCCGGCACGACCTCTCGATCGCCGAGGAGAACGTCGTCGGCGAGCTCACCGACGTGGAGGCGGAGCTGGGCCGTGAGGGCGAGCTGGCGCCGGAGGAGACGGCGACCGAGCTCGTCGAACGGTACGAGTCGCTCTGGGACGAGCTGACGCGCGAGGAGGCCTTCGCCGACGACTCCCGCTACCGGATCGACGAGCGCCTGCACCGGCTGAACGACCTCGGCTTCGACGTCGAGGAGATCGAGCTCGTCGCCGACGACGCCGGCTACCGGCTACGGCTCAGCCCGCGCGTGGTCGAGCCCGGCCACCACCGGCGTCGCCTACACGCTCTCACCGGGCTGCACGCCCAGGAGAATCAGGCGCGTCGGCTCCTGAACGACGTTGCGCGCTTTCGCGCCGAGCTGGAGCGCAAGGAGGGCCGGCCGCTACCCGAGTCGGTCGCCGTCTATCGCTGGCTGGCCGAGGTCTTCGAGCCGGCGATCGCCGCGATCCCGCCCGGGCTCTGGGGCAAGCGCCAGGCGGCCGAGGTCTTCCACGAGCTGCTCGAGCACCGCTGGTTCCTCTCCCAGGAGCGCGGCGAGGACGTCGGCCTGCTCCCCGCGGTGGACGCGTACGTCGAGGCCGTGCTCCGCCACGCCCCGGACGAGCGCGCGGTGCTCGCTCCGGAGCGCAACGAGGACGAGGACGAGGACGAGGACGCGAAGCTCTAGGCCAGGTCCACCCGGTCGATCGTGATGTCGGTGCTGGGTGCGTCGCGGCTGTCGCGGTCGGCCACCGAGATCCTGTCGACGACGTCCTGGCCCGAGGTCACCTTGCCGAAGACCGTGTGCTTGCCGTCGAGCCAGGGGCACGCCTCGGCGGTGACGATGAAGAACTGGCTGCCGTTCGTCCCTGGGCCGGCATTCGCCATCGCGAGTGCGCCCTTCTCGACCTTGTGCTCGTTGAACTCGTCCTCGAACTGGTAGCCGGGACCGCCCGAGCCGGTGCCGTCGGGACAGCCTCCCTGGATCATGAAGTCCGGGATCACCCGGTGGAACTTGAGCCCGTCGTAGAAGCCCTCGCCGGCGAGCTTCGTGAAGTTCTCGACCGTCTTCGGCGCCTCGTCCGGATAGAGCTCGAGCTCGATCGGCCCTTCGCTGGTGTGGAGCGTCGCTGATTTCATGCCCGGCACCGTAACGAAACGGGCTCGGCGGCGACCCGATTGGGCAGTTCCGCCTGTGGACGAAGAGTCACACTTTCGTTGCGCTTCGGGGGGTTCCCCGGTCATGTCGGTTACGGACGCGTCCGCGGGAGGCGATACAGCGACCCGTGGCTTCCAGCTACCCCGTGGCTTAACGCCTGGCTAACAGACGACCGCCGCGACGCGTCCTATATTCCTGCAATGGCAACTGCGGAGCCGGCGGCGACGCTTCCCCAGGCGGCGCCCTCGCACAAGCCCGAGCTCGCCGATCAGTGGCGACTGCTCACGCGCGCGGCCACCCTCGTCGCCGTGCTCACGAGCCCGGCGCTCTTCGTCTGGTTCCGGGAGTACCAGGGTTGGAGCACGCTGCAGTCGCTCGCCGCGACGCTCGGCCTCGTCGTCGCCTCGCGCGGCGTCGTCGATCTGATCTTCCGGCGCATGATCCCCTGGCCGAGCCTGTTCGGCACCGACGCCCAGCGGCTTCGCGAAGAGGACGTGATGGCGCGCCGGCGCGTCTGGTTCTGGCGCTTCTGGGTCAAGGCGGCGATCTGGATCACGATCCTCATCACGCTCGGCACGCTCCTCGTCCGCGCCGTCGGCACGCAGGCGATCATCCAGGTGCTGCCGCTGCTCGTGATGCTGCCGATCTTCCTGATCTTCAACCTGATCATCCTCTTCGGCCCGCTGCTCGCGATGAACATCTCCCAGGTGCGCGGCTTCGAGCCCGGCGACGCCGAGTGGGGCGTCAAGCTCGCCGACGTGCGCGGGCAGGCGGAGGCGAAGGAGGAAGTGCGCCGCGTCGTCAGCCTGTGGCAGTCCGGCGACGCCTTCGAGCGGGCGGGCGGCAAGCGAGAGCGCGGACTGCTCTTCATGGGTGCGCCCGGCACCGGCAAGACGATGCTCGCGAAGGCGATCGCGACGGGCTTCAACTCGCCCTTCGTCTCGATCCCCGGCTCCGGCTTCGCCGCGACCTTCATCGGCATCGACGCGATCGTCGTGCGCTACGTCGCCTGGAAAGCGAAGCGCCTGGCCCGCAAGTGGGGCGGCACGTGCATCGTCTTCATCGACGAGATCGACGCCGTCGGGATGCGCCGACAGGCGCTCGGAGGTGGCGCTCCAGGCGGTGCCGGCGGCTTCGGAGCCGGCCAGGCGTCCATCCACGACCTGCTCTGGTTCGGCTCGAACGGTGCGCTGACGGGCAGCGGCGACCTCGTGCTCGAGACCCGTGCCTGGCGGGAGCGCCTGTTTGCCGAGCGGGAGGCGCGGCCTCTTCCGCGCTCGCAGTGGGGGCAGCGGCTGCACGGCGCACTCGGGATGTTCCTCCCGGGCGGCGGGATGGGGATGGGCGGCGGCTCGCTCGCGCTGAACCAGCTGCTCGTCGTGATGGACGGGATCGACAATCCGCCGTTCACACGCCGCGTGCTCACGAACCGGTTCAACACGACGCTCGACGCGTCGTACATCGTCCCGCGCCGCGTCGGCAAGTTCTCGCTTCGGCTGAAGCCGCCACGCCCGCGCGCCGAGCAGATCTACTTCATCGGTGCGACGAACGTCCCGATCGAGCGGCTCGATCCGGCCCTGATCCGCCCCGGCCGGATGGGACGCCACGTCTGGTTCCGCACACCGACGAAGCAGGATCGCCTCGACGTCTTCGACCTCTACATCAACAAGGTCGGTCACGAGGCCGAGCTCGACACGCCGCGGCGCCGCGACGAGATCGCCCGGATCACGAACGGCTACTCGCCCGCGATGATCGACCAGGTCTGCTCGATGGCGCTGACGATCGCCCACCACGACGGCCGCGACGTCTTCGCCTGGGACGATCTGGTCGAGGCGATGACGACGATCGAGTCCGGCACCGCGATCGGAATCGAGTACATCGAGTCGGAGTCGCGCGCGGTCGCGATCCACGAAGCGGGGCACGCCGCCGCCGGCCATGTCTTCATGAAGGGCTCGGAGTCGACCCGCCTCTCGATCCGGATGCGCGGCGGCTCGCTCGGTCACCACCAGGCCCTCGAGAAGGAGGAGCGATTCAGCCGCTTCCGCAGCGACGAGGTGGCACGGCTCGTCTGGACGCTCGGCGCGATGGCCGCGGAGCGCGTCTTCTACGGCGAGACGTCCAACGGCGTCGGCGGCGACGTCCAGTCGGCCACGGCACAGGCGGCGCTGATGGTGGGGGCATCCGCGATGGGGCCGGACGAGGTGATCGTCACGCCCGCGGACGACGAGACCGAGGCGGAGGCGCGCGAGCGCGTGCTGAAGCGCTTCGGCACGATCGGCACGCAGATCATGAACCGGACGAGCGGCGGCGGCCCGTTCGCCGAGAACCCGATCGCCGGCGTCCTGTCCGACCCCGAGAAGAAGAAGCTGGCAGCGCAGATCCTCGGCCAGGCGTATGTCTCGGCGCACAACCTGATGCTCCACAACAAGGAAGCGGTGTCGCGGATCGCAGACGAGCTCGTCGCCCGGCGCGAGGTCTTCGGCGACGAGCTCGTGGCGATCCTCGACCGCGCACAGCTGACGATGCCGGAGATCGACCTCGCCTCGGAGGACTCGTGGCCGAAGATGTGACTCTCCGCGCCGGCCCCGAGCCGCTGCCGTCGACCGCGACGCCCGTGCTCGTCGAGCCGGCGCCCAACCGCAGCGAGCGCGCGCGGCGCAGCTCCTACCGGGTCCGGTTCGCGGCTATCTACGTGTTCCTCGCCGCCACGCTCGGGCTCGCGATCGGTGCCTTCATGGTCTTGACCACGCAGTCCGACCCGGCCGAGCCGACGCCCTGGTCGTCGTGGCGGCCGGACGGCCGCGAGAACCAGTATCCGGACGAGATCGCCGAGCACGTGGCCGCTGCATACCGGCTGCCGAGCGGTCGGCAACTCGTCGGCGTGCTCGCCGGCGCCGCCGAGGTGCGCGACCTTCCGATCCGCGCCGCTCTGATCCAGCATGCCTCCTCGAACCCGACGATCGACGACGACGTCGAGGTCGTCGAGATCAATTCGAGCGTGATGTACACCTTCTGCGGCATCGGCGACAACTGCTCGATCTCGGAGGGAGAGTCGACGCCCGAGCGCTTCCAGCTGATGCGTCGCGAAGCGCTCGAGCTCGCGCTCTACACGTTCACCTACGTCGACGGGGTCGACTCGGTGATCGCTCTCCTCCCCGTCGACCTCGGCGATCCCGCCACCGAGGAGGACGACACCTCCGCCGCCGTCTTCCTGCAGAAGAAGGACGTCGAGGCCGCGCTCGACCGACCGCTCCGCGAGACACTCGGCGGGCCGCCGCCGGTCGCGGGCAGCCTGCTCGGGCCCGACGAGAGCGCGCGCGTCGACCGGCTCACGAACCGCCGCAGCTACCTCTACGACCTCGAGCCGACGCAGGATCTCGGCGCGGTCCTCCGCCTCCAGCCGCTCGAGCGGTAGGGCCAACACGCTCGGGGGCACGCCGAGGCGCTAGCGTCTGACCGTGGAGCGGACGTGCCTCGTCACCGGTGCTGCCAGCGGGATCGGACGTGCACTGGCGGCGCGGCTGGAGCGCGACGGCTGGCGCGTGCTCGCGGTCGACCTGCAGCCCGACCCCGACGGGCCGGGCGAGCCCTTCGCGGCCGATCTCGCGACGCGCGGTGGGAACAGCGACGCGGTCGCCGCCGCCCTCGAGCGCTTCGGCCGGCTCGACGCGGTGGTCGCAAACGCCGGCTTCCAGCACGTCGCTCCGATCGAGGAGTTTCCGGACGAGCGCTGGGACGCGCTGCTCGCCGTTCTGCTGACGAGCCCGTTCCTGCTCGCTCGCCACGCGTGGGAGGCACTCGGAGCGAGCGGTGACGGTCGCTTCCTGGCCGTCGCCTCCGTGCACGGGCTCGTCGGCTCGCCGTACAAGGCGGGCTACGTGGCCGCGAAGCACGGCCTGCTGGGGCTCGTCAAGGTGCTCGCGCTCGAGGGCGCGGAGCTCGGGATCTCGGTCTCGGCGCTCTGCCCGGCCTACGTCCGGACGCCGATCGTCGAGGCGCAGATCGAGGCTCAGGCACGCGCGACCGGCGTTCCGGCCGACCGCGTGCTCGAGGAGGTCATGCTCGCGCCTCAGGCGGTGAAGAGGCTGCTCGAGCCCGAGGAGGTCGCGGAGACGGCCGCCTTTCTGCTCGGCCCCGGCGGCCGAGCGATCACGGGCGCGCCGGTCGTGATGGACCTCGGCTGGACGGCGAGATGACCTTGTGTTCCTGAAACACTAAGTCCGCTCGAGCTCGTCGCGGCGGACCGCGGCCAGCAGGCCCTCGACGAGATCCTCGGGCACGACGGCGTCGCGGCGGCGGATCGCAACGATCGGGCGGCGGACGGGCTCGTAGCCGTCGATCCCAACCTCGCGCAACGTCCCGGCCGCCAGCTCGCCCCGAACCGCGGTGTACGGGAGGAAGGCGATCCCGAGCCCGTGCTCGACCATCTTCTTCGTCGCGTCGACGTTGTCGAGCTCCATGACGCCGCGCGGCACGACCCCGGCCTCGCGGAAGAACGCGCTCGTCAGCACGAAGTAGCTCGACGTGCGGTCGAACAGAACCAGTCGCTCGCCGGCGAGCTCGCGGACGGCGATGGACGGCTCGGGTGCGAAGCGGTGCTCGGGATGGACGACGAGGACGATCTCGTCCTCGTACAGCTGCCGGCTCGTGGTCGCCGGGTGCGGGAGCTCCCGCACGAGCCCGATCTGAACGTGCTCGCGCAGCACGAGCTCCAGGATCTCCTCCGAGTGGCCCGTGCGGACGATCAGGTGCACGTGCGGGAAGGCGGCCTGGAAGCGACGCAGGACGAGCGGCAGCACGTAGGTCGAGATCGCCGGCGCCGCCCCGACGAGCAGCTCGCCGACACGCCCGTCCCGGAGCTCCCTCAGTAGCTGCCGCCCCTCCGCGAGCGACTGGACGGCCCGCTGCGCGTGCGAGCGGAAGGCGCGGCCCTCCGCCGTCAGCCGCATCCCGCGTGGCGTGCGCACGAACAACTCCACGCCGAGCTCGCGCTCGAGCTTCTTGATCCGCGTCGTCAGTGCAGGCTGCGTGACGTAGAGCACGCCCGCCGCTTCGCTCACCGAGCGCCGCTCGGCCACGGTGAGGAACGCTTCGATCTGACTCAGGAGCACGCTTCGATATTAACGCGCTCTATGGCAAGGATCGAGAGATTCGATTTGTCGAATAGCGGCGAAACAGGAAAGGTCTGCTGACCAGACCGCGCGACGAAAGAGGAGGCCCTGTGTCCGTCACTGCTGCCAAGGAAGCGATCGACCTCGCCCAAGAGTGGGCGGAGACGGCACGCTGGAGCGGGATCGAGCGGGACTACAGCGCCGAGGACGTCGTCCGGCTGCGCGGGTCGATTCGGCTCGAGCACACGCTCGCCCGGCGCGGTGCGGAGCGGCTCTGGCGGCTGCTGCACGAGGAGGACTACGTCCCGGCGCTCGGCGCGCTCACCGGCGGCCAGGCGGTGCAGATGGTGAAGGCAGGCCTGAAGGCGATCTACCTCTCCGGCTGGCAGGTGGCGGCGGACGGCAATCTCGGCGCGCAGGTCTATCCCGACCAGAGCCTCTATCCCGCGAACAGCGTGCCGGCGATGGTGAAGCGCCTGAACAACGCGCTCCTGCGGGCCGACCAGATCGACTGGGCCGAGGGCTCGAGCCGACACCGAGTGGCTCGTCCCGATCGTCGCCGACGCGGAGGCGGGTTTCGGCGGGCCGCTGAACGCGTTCGAGCTGATGAAAGGGATGATCGAGTCGGGCGCGGCGGCGGTGCACTACGAGGACCAGCTCGCGGCGGAGAAGAAGTGCGGCCACCTCGGCGGCAAGGTGCTCGTTCCGACCGGCCAGTTCGTCCGGACGCTGCTCTCGGCACGGCTCGCGGCCGACGTCATGGGCACGCCGACGCTCGTGGTCGCGCGCACCGACGCGGATGCGGCGACGCTCCTGACGAGCGACGTCGACGAGCGCGACCAGCCCTTCCTCACCGGCGAGCGCACCCCGGAGGGCTTCTTCACCGTGCGCGCCGGGATCGAGGCGGCGATCGCGCGCGGGCTCGCGTACGCGCCCTACGCCGACCTCGTCTGGATGGAGACCTCGAAGCCCGACCTCGGCGAGGCGCGCGAGTTCGCGGCGGCGATCCACGAGCGCTTCCCGGGCAAGCTGCTCGCGTACAACTGCTCGCCGTCGTTCAACTGGAAGCGACACCTGGACGACGCGACGATCGCCGGCTTCCAGCAGGAGCTCGGTGCGCTCGGCTACAGGTTCCAGTTCATCACCCTCGCCGGCTTCCACGCGCTCAACGAGTCGATGTTCGAGCTGGCGCGGGGCTACGCGGCGACCGGCATGTCCGCCTACGTCGAGCTGCAGCAGCGCGAGTTCGCGCTCGAGGAGACGGGCTACACGGCGACGAGACACCAGCGCGAGGTCGGCGCCGGGTACTTCGACCGGGTCGCGCAGGCGGTCTCGGGCGGCCAGAGCTCGACACTGGCGCTGAAGGGCTCGACCGAGGAAGCGCAGTTCGAGCCGAACGGCGCCTAGAGCTTCCGCGCGCGGAAGGCGTGCGTGACGTAGGGCAGGACGACACCGTCCGCCGCGGCGGTCTCGTCGTAGAGCCGGCCGACGCGGTCGAGGAGATCCGAGCGCTCGTCCGGAGCCATCGTGGCGGTGAACGATCGCGACGCGACGAGCTCGACCAGGCGTCTGGCGATCGAGCTGTTGCGTGTGCTGGAAGCGCGCGCCCTCCACCTCACCGTAGAGCGCGCTCTCGGCGATCTCCGGCGGCGCCGAGTGATCCCACTCGGACTCGCTGCCGATCAGCTCCGACAGGCGCACCACCCACGGCAGCGAGTCGTCGCGCTGGTTCCAGACGAGCCCGAGCGTCCCGCCGGGCCGCAGGACGCGTGCGATCTCGGCGAGCGCGACAGGCGCGTCGAACCAGTGAAACGCCTGACCTGCGACCACCGCGTCGGCGGAACCGTCGAGGAGCGGAATCGACTCGGCCGACCCTTCGAGCGCGACGGCACCCGGCACGGCTGCGCGCAGTTGCTCTGCCATCTCTTGCAGCGGCTCGACGGCGACGACGTCATAGCCGAGCGCCGCCAGCTCACGCGTCAGCTTGCCGGTGCCCGCGCCGAGGTCGACCACCCGCCGGGCATCGCCGGCGAGCCAGGTGACCGCGTCGCGCGGATACCCGGGACGCGCGCGCTCGTACAGATCGGCGACGCCGCCGAACGAGGTCGCGCGGCGTCGAAGGTCGTCGTCGCTCAGACCCGACCCTTGAGCGAGCGGATCGCCTCGACGTAGGTCACGGTCTCCGCGTACAGGCCGTGCTCGCGGACGGCTCGTGCACCCTGGTAGTAGGCGGCCAGCGCGAGGCGCTCGTCGCCCCGGAACTCGCGCAGCAGGTGGCGGAGGAAGACGACGCCGACCTTGATGTTGCCCTCCGTCGTCTTCGGCACGTTGCGCCCGAGCAGCACCGTCTCGACGAACTCCCAGGTCGGCGGCGTCACCTGCATCACGCCGAGCGCGCCCGCATGCGAGACCACGTGCGGCTGGAAGCCCGACTCCATCCAGGCGACGGCACGCGCCAGGCTCGGATCGACGCCGTGGCGCGTGGCGACCGCCGTGATCGTGTCGCGGACGCTGGAAGGCGGGGCGGCAAGTGGCGGCGGAGTGCCGGCCGGCACCTTCAGTCGCGTGCCGATCAGGAGCGGCTTCGCCGGGTCGAGCCCGTTGACCCGCGCGAGCGACCGCATCCCCACGCCGTGCTTCTGCGCGATCGCGGTCAGCGAGTCGCCGGACTTGACGAGGTAGCGCCGCGCGGCCGCCGCGGCGGCCGGCGCCTTCTTGCCCTCGAGCGCGGCGAGCGTTCGCGGGCCGGCGATCCCGTCGACCGTGAGCCCGGCCCGCCGCTGGAACCGCCGCACCGCGGCGCGGGTCTCGGGCCCGAAGTAGCCGTCGATCACGCGCCCGACGCCGTGGCGCACGAGCAGGTACTGGAGCACCGAGACATCCCAGCCCACCCGGCCCACGGTGAGCGTCCGCTTCCCGTACAGCGGCCGGCCGAGCCGGCCGAGCGCGCGGCGCGTTCCGGCTCCCGCGATCCCGTCCACGGCGAGGTGGCTCGAGCGCTGGAAGGCCCGCACCGCGGTGGCGGTGCCGCGGCCCGAGACGGCGTCGATCGGGCCGAGGTAGTAGCCGTAGGCGCGAAGTGCCACCTGGAGGCCGGCGACCTGAGGATTCGCACCCGCAGGGGCGGCGACCGCCAGCGCGACGACCGTCATCGCGGCAAGGGACATGCGAAAGCGCATTGGACGGTCCCGTTTCGCCCCCAGCCCGCCCGCTCCTTCGTCAACGAGCCGATTTCAAGCGCAGACGGCACGCTGGTCTGCGGGCCCGGGAGCGAAGCGACCCTTCAGGGGTCTTGCCGTGTGCACGTCTTGAACGTGCGCACGCAGCTCTTGACCTAGCGCGAGTGCGGGCTTGCCCGCGCTCGCTGCAAAAAACAGGGCGCGCCCGGGGAGTGCGGCCCTCCCACAACACGATCGTCGACCACGAGTGCCCAGGCAAGCCTGGCCAGCTCGGGCGGCACGGTCGCTGGGCGCGCCCACCCATGAGGGTAGCCGCGAATCGCGGCCCGCGCGCCCAAGCTCCCCACCGCCGTGAGCTACAAATGCATCGTCGTGAAATCGTCCAAGGATTACGTGCTCGAGCGCACGCAGGTCGTCGCCGTCCCGATCGAGGAGGCGTTCGCGTTCTTCTCCGACGCCCGCAAGCTCGAGCAGATCACGCCGCCGTGGCTTCGCTTCCGCGTTCTCGAGGCGCCGGCCGAGCTCGCGCCGGGCGCGCGGCTCCGCTACCGGCTCCGGCTCTTCGGGATCCCGATCCGGTGGCGGACGGAGATCGTCGAGTGGTCGCCGCCCAGGGGATTCACCGACGTGCAGCGGCGCGGGCCGTTCCTGCACTGGGAGCACGCGCATCGACTGAGGCCGGTCGCAGGCGGCACGGAGATCTACGACTACGTCCGCTACCGGCTCTACCTCGGCCCGCTCGGCGCGCTCGTTCGCACGCTGCTCGTGCGCGGCTGGGTGGAGGGGATCTTCGACTACCGGGCGGCGGCGCTCGTCCGGCTGCTCAGCTCTCGAGCGCCTTCCGCGCCGCCTGGTCGAACGACGTGAGCTCGAAGGGGAGCAACTCGCGCAGGCGCTCCTCGCGCGCGACCGTCGGAATCCGCAGGCCCTCGACCAGGGGTCGGGCCACGGAGGCGTTGACGGGCGTCACGAGCTCGAGCCACAACGCGGACAGCCCGGGAGTCAGCACCGGCACCTCGACGATGCGCGGTTTCCTGCCGAGGAGCGCAGCGATCCGCTCGATCATCTGCCGGTAGGTCATCACCTCGGGCCCGCCGGCGTCGTAGCCCTTCGCGAACGTGGCCTCGCTGCCGCAGACACCGGCCAGGTAGCGCGCGATGTCCGCCAGCGCGATCGGCTGCGTCGGCGTGGAGACCCAGCTCGGCGTCAGCATCACGGGCAGCCGCTTGACGAGGCCGAGGATCGTCTCGAACGCCGCGCTGCCCTTGCCGATCACCATCGCGGCGCGCAACGTCGTCACGGGAATCCCGTCCGAAGCGAGGTACTCGGCCGTCTCGCGCCTGCTGCGCAGGTGCGCCGAGGCGCTGGGATCGTCCCCGCCCAGGCCGCCGAGATAGACGATCTGCTTCACGCCGGCCCGAGCGGCCTCGTGCGAGACGGTCGTGGCCGCGAGCCGGTCCTGCCGCTCGAAGTCCCGCGTTCCCAGGGAATGGACGAGGTAGTAGGCAACGTCCGCCCCGTCGAGGGCCGCCGCGACGCCCTCACCGGACGTGACGTCCGCTGCGACCCAGCAAACGCCGTCCTCGCCGTCGCGTTCTGTGCGCGAGACCGCGACGACCTCGTGCTCCTCGGTGAGCAGCGGCAGGAGCTCCCGCCCGACGACGCCCGTCGCTCCGAAGACGGTCACCTTCACGAGGAGCGCTCCCGCACGAGCAGGTCGAAGTAGCGCCTGCTCACCGCCGCGTGGAACGGGCTCTGAACCTTTGCGTAGAGCGCCCCGGTCCACCAGGGCGCACCGGCGCGAGCAGCGAGCCGCGGCAGGTACTCCTCGACGGTGACGGTCAGCTCGTGACCGTCGTCCGCCCCGCGCTGCGCCCCGCGCTGGGCGAGGGTGACCGACCCTCCGGGCCGCAACGCGAGCAGGCCGCCCTGGATCGCGTAACGGCACGAGACGCCCTCGCCCTGGACAGCGACGTCCGGCGAGCCAAATGTGAGCAGCGTGGCGCCGCCGAGCAGCTTCAGCCGGCTTCCGCGCTCGCTCCACGTCGCACGCACGCCGCCGCGCGTGAGATCGTCGATCGCTCGCCAGTAGAGAAGCCCGAGCCAGCGGCCGCCCGACTCGGACGGCTCGACGACCGGCTCGTCGACGAGCATGCGCTGGCGCGACTCGAAGCCGCCCGACTCGAGCACCCGCTCACTCGTCTCCCAGCCGCGCAGGGTCATGTTGCAACCGCTTCCCGGAAGCGAGCGACGGCATGCGCGTGCGAGACGATCGGCTCGGGATAGTCCTCCGTGCCGAGCTCGGCGATCCAGCGTCGCGCGTAGATCTCGTCCGGGTCGAACCGCTGCGTCTGGCGTTCCGGATTGAGCATCCGGTTCGGGCGCGTGTCGGTGCCGGTTCCCGCGACCCACTGCCAGTTGCCGGCGTTGTTGGCGACGTCGCCGTCCACGAGGTGCTCGAGGAAGTGCGCGGCGCCCTCGCGCCAGTCGATCGAGAGATGCTTGGTCAGGAACGAGCCGGCGACGAGGCGGGCGCGGTTGTGCATCCACCCCTCGTACAGGAGCTGCCGCATCCCGGCGTCGACCAGCGGGAAGCCCGTGCGGCCTTCCTTCCAGGCCTGGAGCCCCTCCGGGTCGTCGCGCCAGCCCGCGTGCCGCTCGCGGAAGTCCGCTCGCGCGACGGCTGGCCACGACGCGAGCCACTGGTGATGGAAGTCACGCCAGCAGAGCTGGCGCACGAACGCCTCGGCGCCCCGCGCGAGCGAGCGCTCGGCCACCTCGAGCGGCGACACGCAGCCGAAGTGGAGGTACGGCGAGAGCCGCGAGGTCGCGTCGGCGGCGACGTCGTCGTGGAGCTCCTCGTAGCGCCCGATCCCGCCGTCGAGCCAGCGGGCGAGTCGGACGCGGCCGGCAGACTCGCCGCCTCGAGGTAGTCCGGATGCGGGCGTCCCCGCGATCAGCTCGGCGAGCTCGGGCACGGCGCCGCCTTCCGCTCCCTCCGGCAGGCCGATCCGCTTCGGCGGGTCGAGCACCGGCCGCCGAGCCTCCTGCCGCCACCGTCGCCAGTACGGCGTGAAGACCTTGAACGCATCGCCTCCGGCCGGGGCGATCTCACCCGGTGGGATCACGGTCACGCCCGGGAATGTCTCGAGCTCGATCCGCTCGCCGGCGAGCGCTCGCCCGAGACGTCGCTCGCGAGCCTGGGCGTACTCGCTGACGTCCTCGCTCGCGAAGACGGCTCTTGCACCCACCTCGCGCGCGGCGAGAACGGTCTCCCCGACGACGTCGCCTCGGCGGATCGCGAGCGCACCGCCCCGAGCGCGGAGCGACCCGTCGAGGTCTCCCAGCGCCTCGACGAGGAACGCCAGCCGGTTCGGCGCCCCGAAACCGGCGACGAGCTGCTCGTCGAGGACGAACAGCGGCAGGATCGACTCGGCGCGTTCGACGGCAGCCGAGAGTGCCGGCTGGTCGTGGACGCGGAGATCCCGCGTGAAGAGGACGACGATCGTCAACGGTCGCTCGAGACTGGACGGCGTGTCGCCAAGGGAGCCCCGCCCGCGGCCGCCGAGGCGGCCGCGGGCGCTGCGACAGGGGCTAGTTGCACCAGTCGAAGAGCTCTGGATTCGTGTAGTGGAGCTGGATCACGGTGCCGAGCGGCAGGAACGACGGCGACGGGAGATTGGTGTTGATCAGCCCTTCGCTGCCGCCTGAGTCGGAGTCGATCGTGTCGTAGTCGACCTGACGTCGCAGGGCGGGGACGAGCAGGTCGTTCTGGACCAGGAAGTTGATGCCCGCCCCGACGCAGCGGATGCCGCGCAGCGTGTCGGATCCGGGCCGCGGGCCGGCACTCGAGGCCGCCGGCACGAGCGAGAGCACCGCCGTTGCGGCGATGGCCAGGGTGAGCGCGATTCTCTTCAGCATCGGTGTTCCTCCTCGTTACGAGCTGCTGGGTGGGACGAGCACGGTGTCGATGGCATGGATGACGCCGTTCGACGCCTTCACGTCGGCGACGATCACCCGTGAGTTGCCGTTGAGCGTGAGCTTTCCGCCCTTGAGCGACAACGCGATCTTCTCGCCCTGGACGGTCTTGACGGCCGACCGCTTCTTCGCAGCCGCGACTGCCGCGGTGCTGGGCACTCGCTTCGCGAGCACGTGGTAGGTGAGCACCGTGCGCAGGAGGGCGACGTCGGTCGTGACCGCCTCGTACGTGTCGGGTGCCTGACGCTTCAACTTCGCGAAGGCGGCGTTCGTCGGGGCGAACACCGTGAACGGGCCCTTACCCGACAGGGTCGTCACGAGCCCGGCCTGCTTGACGAGCGCGACGAGCGTCGTGAAGCGCTTGTCGGCTGCGGCGACGCCGACGATCGTCTTCGTGCCCGCCGCCTGTTCGGTCGGGGCTGCCGACGAGCCGGCGACGAGCACGCCCGCGCCGAGTGCCGTGGCGAGAAGGAGAACGAGACGTTTCTGCAAGGTGACCTCCAGGGTTGCTTGACTTGGACAATGGTTGTACGTCGCTGTTTGTCCGGCTGGATCACCGGGCGCCGAATTGATCGAAATCGGCGTCTGCGCCGAACAACCGGTGATGACCATGACCCTCCACGCCGATCCTGCGATAGTTCTCGTAGTGCCCGACATCGAGGACGTGGAGCTCGTCGGCCGGATCGCGGAGCGCGACACGGACGCTCTGCGCGAGCTGTACGGGCGCTACGGAAAGGTCGTGTTCGGCATGGCGTTTCGCACGCTCGGCGACCGCCAGCTGGCCGAGGACTGCACGCAGGAGGTGTTCGTCAGGGTCTGGCGGGATGCCGGGCGCTACGAGCCGGCGCGGGCGCGCGTGAGCACGTGGCTGGTCACGATCGCGCACAACAACGCCGTCGATATCGTCCGCTGGCAGGAGCGGCGGCGCACCGAGCCGTTGGACGAGTCGTGGTCGCCCGGCGAGTCGCCAGACAGCGCAGAGATCGCCGCCGCCACCGAGGACGGGGAGCGAATCGCCGCCGCGCTCGCAGAGCTGCCCCAACCTCAGCTCGAGGTGCTCTCGCTCGCCTACTTCGACGGCCTCTCGCACGCCGAGATCGCCGAGCGCCTCGACCTGCCGCTCGGCACGGTCAAGGGCCGGATCCGGCTCGCGCTGGGGCGGCTTCGTGAGGTTGCCACCACCTACGCACTCGACACGGAGACCGGACGATGACCGACGACGACCGCGACCTGCTCGCCGGCGAGGCGCTCGGAATCCTCTCCATGGACGAGCGGCCTGCGCTCGAGGAGCTCGTCGCCAAGGATCGTGACGCCGCTGCCGAGCTCAAGGCGAACCGTGCGACGATCTCGGCGCTCGAGTCCGGAGTCGCTCGAACGCTGCCGCCCGACGACCTCTTCGGTCGCGTTCTCGCCGCGCTCGAACCGACTCCGACTCTGGCTCCGCACAGCGCCCGCTCGCGCCGGCCCCGGCACCGCGGCGGCGCTGGAGCTTCTTCCCTCGGCTCGCGGCCGCCGGCGCGGTGGCCGTCGCCGGCGCCGTCATCGGCGTCGCGCTCTTCGGCGACGGCGGCCTAGGCGACGCCGACGCTCGAGCGACGGTGGCCGGCACGCCGCAGTTCGTCGGCGTCAGCGGCGAAGCGAAGCTGTTCTCACCGGACGAGGCGTCGGGTCTGCTCGTGCTCGATCTCGAGAACCTCCCGCCGCCTCCCGGCGGGCATCACTACCAGGTCTGGGTGCTGAGGAGCGAGGGCGGCGGCGCGATGGAGGCGGTCGGTTCCTTCACGCCGGCCGACGAGCAGGCCCGCCTCGAGTTCCGGCTCCCGGGGCCCGGCGAGTACAGCGCCGTGGACGTCTCCGTCGAGCCCGACGGCGGCCCGGCGGAGCACTCGAGCGTCAGCCTCGCCGGCGGACGCTTCGCGTCGTAACTCCTCGCCGCGGCTGATCACGTCGGCTCAGGATTGCGCGGCGTCGGCCTCGCAGACTCTTGGCGGCGTTGCAGGGACGGCCCCGTCGTGACCACCGAAGGGCGTGGTTTGGGCGCAGGCGATGGCGGCTTTTTGCTGCTCGTCGATCAGCTTGATCACCATCACGTAGCTCCCGCGCCCGTTCCGCAGCGGCACCCAGTCCCACCAGCGGTGAGTCACGCTGGTCGCGGGTGGCGTGACGCGGAAGTCGCTGGCTCGACCGACGACATCCCCGGTGCGCGCGTCGACGAGCTGGCGCGCCAGCGTGAGCGTCTTGTTCCGGTAGCCGACGACCTGAACCCGTGCGAAGGCGGAGGCTCCGACGACCGCGAGCTGCTCCTTCGTGAACCCCAGCTTCGATTGGTCGGAGTAGTCGAGGTACTGCCCTCGTGTCGTTCGCGGGTTGACGACGACACCGCTGATCGCAGCGGATTGATCCGCCGCCGGCTCACCCCGCTCGGGCCGATACTGCGGAAAGAAGAGAAAGAACAGTCCGACGAGAGCCGACACCAGGCCGACGATGACACCGGCCTTCTTCGCAAGCGCCATCACGCGGCCGTCCGATGGTTCGGGCTCACCTCCGGTCGGTTTCTCGCTCGCGGCAACCGGCTTTCGTCTGGACTTGGACCGTGAAGCCATGAGCTATCGAGGGATTCGCACTCGGGTGCCCAACGTGTGGACGTCGCGGCCGGCAACGACTCGGACCGAGAGCCGGTAGACACCCGGCTTGGCTCGGCGAGGCACGTGGAGCAGGAACCCGTGGCGACCCTTGGCAAGTACAGCTCTCCGGGAGACGATCGTCGTCCGCTGCTTGAGGAGGCGCGCGGTCGCTCGGCTGCGGCGTTCGACGATGACCGCGAAGGCGACGAAGCGCCTGACGCCACGCCCGCGAACGTAGACCCTGGCGAGTCGCGGTGGCCTGGGTCGGGCGGTGGTCGTCGTAGTCGCGGTCGTCGCTTGGTTGGTGGTCGTCGTCGCGGCTGTCGTCGGTGAGGTACTCGTTCTCGTTGTCGTGGTCGTCGTCGTGGTCGGAGGCGTCGCGGAGTCGAAACGAGCCTGAATCTCCGTGGCCGACCCTGCCCTGAAGCTGCACGTGGGATCGGTGGAGCAGACTCCGACCCAGCGGACGAACGTCGACCCTGCGGTCTCGTCCGCTCTCAGCTCTACGCGGGACTGGTAGTCGACCCCGATCTGACATGTCGGTGGGCAATCGATGCCGGTCCCCTCCACGCTTCCGCGACCGGACCCACCGAGCTTCACCTTGACCGTCGGAGTCAGCCGAAACGGAGGATCGAGCGGTTCTTGCCCGTCGAAGCTCACGAACGCCAACGTCCGGAGGTTCGACATCGTCAGCCTGCAGCTCGGACTCGTAGCGCTGCCCCCTTCCGGCTCACACCCGTATCCCCAGGCGGTCGGATTGGGCGACGTCGCGATCACGACGTCGAGGTCGGCGGGCAGAGCGGCGTGGCAGGTTCGGTCTCCGAACCCGACGCCTGTGGGGCAATCTGGCGTGACCACCCCGCCGTCCGACCGGCGGAACGTGACGTCGCCCGAGAGCCCGAAGACACCCACCTGGAGTTGGAGCGGCGTGAACAGCGCCGTGATCCAGTCACCATCCGAGTCCGCCTCCGGAGTGAACGTGCACGAGGCGCCCGTCCCGCAGTCGAACCGGCTCCAACGGACGAAGGCCGGCTGCGCTACCGGAAAATCGGGAACGTCTGTCACTGCCGCGGCTGGAACCGTTGCGTTCGGCTCCGCCACCGCCGACAGCGTGACGGGCGTTCCGACCGTGACGGTCACGAGACAAGGGCTCGCCGTCCCTCGCTCGAGAACCGCCGTAAAGCCGCACGGGTTGGGGTCGAGATCCCGTCCTCCCTGCGTCACCTCGATCCGCCCTTGACCGGCCGGCCAGAGTCGCAACGTCACCTCGGCCGCAGGCGCAGCGCGTGCATCCACGAATCTCGAGGCCAGCAGCCCCACGAAGAACAAGGCACCGACGATGGCCAAGGCACTGACGCCCGAATGGGACGGCCACCGGCGTCCGCTCGACGGACTGCGCGTCGACTTCATTCCCTCGACCTCCTACTGGCGCCCCTTGATGCTTGCACGGTTTCCGTGACCGTTCAAGGGCCGCACGCCGCGGTGGGTGACGGCGGCCCTTTACAACTCCGGTGCGACGTACGATCTCGCAGGTGACGAGCAACGCCTCGAGGACGGAGACGCAGTCGCCTGCGTTGCACGCTGCCGACAGCCACGACCTGATCCGCGTGCACGGCGCGCGGGTGAACAACCTCAAGGACGTCAGCGTCGAGCTCGCGAAGCGCCGGCTGACGGTGTTCACCGGCGTCTCCGGCTCGGGCAAGAGCTCGCTGGTGTTCGGCACGATCGCGGCGGAGTCGCAGCGGCTGATCAACGAGACCTACAGCGCCTTCGTCCAGGGGTTCATGCCGACGATGGCGCGGCCCGAGGTCGACGTGCTCGACGGGCTGACGACGGCGATCACCGTCGACCAGGAGCGGATGGGCTCGAACCCACGCTCCACCGTCGGCACCGCCACCGACGCGAACGCGATGCTGCGCATCCTCTTCAGCCGGCTCGGGAAGCCGCACGTCGGGCCTCCGACGGCCTACTCGTTCAACGTCCCGACGCGCACCGCGAGCGGTGTGATGAGCACCGACAAGGCCGGCCGGGTGGAGAGAAACGTCGTGCGCAACGCCGTGTACCTGGGTGGCATGTGCCCGCGCTGCGAGGGCACCGGCGCGGTCAGCGACTTCGATCTCACAGCGCTGTACGACGAGAGCAAGTCCCTGGGCGAAGGAGCGCTCACCGTTCCCGGCTACAGCATGGACGGCTGGTACGGCCGGATCTTCAGCGGTGCCGGCTTCGACATGGACAAGCCGATCGGCAAGTACGCCAAGAAAGACCTCGACAAGCTCCTCTACGGGGAGCCGACGAAGATCAAGGTCGAGGGGATCAACCTCACGTACGAGGGCGTGATCCCGAAGATCCAGAAGTCGATGCTCTCCAAGGACGTCGACGCGATGCAGCCTCACATCCGCGCCTTCGTGGAACGCGCGGTCAGCTTCCAGACCTGCCCCGAGTGCGGCGGCACCCGGCTCACCAGGGAGGTCTTGTCGTCGAAGATCGAGGGCAAGAACATCGCCGAGGTCTGCTCGCTGCAGATCAGCGACCTTGCCGACTGGGTCCGTGGTCTCGACGAGCCGTCGGTGGCTCCGCTCCTCGCGGGCGTGCAGCACCTGCTCGACTCGTTCGTGGAGATCGGGCTGGGCTATCTCTCGCTCGACCGGCCCTCGGGCACCCTGTCCGGCGGCGAGTCGCAGCGCACCAAGATGATCCGCCATCTCGGTTCCTCGCTCACCGACGTCACCTACGTCTTCGACGAGCCGACGATCGGGCTGCACCCGCACGACATCCAGCGGATGAACGAGCTGCTGCTGCAGCTGCGCGACAAGGGCAACACGGTGCTGGTCGTGGAGCACAAGCCGGAGACGATCGCGATCGCCGACCACGTCGTCGACCTCGGCCCCCGCGCCGGCACTGCCGGCGGCGAGGTGGTCTACGAGGGCACCGTCGAGGGACTGCGGGCCAGCGACACGATCACCGGCCGGCACCTGGACGACCGGGCCTCCTTGAAGCCGTCGGTGCGGACACGGTCGGGCGTGCTGGAGGTGCGCGGCGCCGGCGCCCACAACCTGCAGGACGTCGACGTCGACATCCCGCTCGGCGTGCTGGCGGTCGTGACCGGAGTGGCCGGGTCGGGAAAGAGCTCGCTGATCCACGGCTCGGTGTCGGGGCGGGAGGGCGTCGTGGCGGTCGACCAGACCCCGATCCGCGGCTCGCGGCGAAGCAACCCGGCGACGTACACCGGGCTGCTCGACCCGATCCGCAAGGCGTTCGCGAAGGCCAACGGCGTGAAGCCGGCACTCTTCAGCGCCAACTCCGAGGGCGCCTGCCCCAACTGCAACGGCGCCGGCGTCGTCTACACCGACCTGGCGATGATGGCCGGCGTCGCCAGCACCTGCGAGGAGTGCGAAGGCAAGCGCTTCGACGCATCGGTGCTGAAGTTCAAGTTCGGCGGCAAGGACATCACCGAGGTGCTCGCGATGCCGGTGACCGACGCAGAGCTGTTCTTCGGCCCTGATCCGGACAATGCAGCCGAGGCGGCCACGCCGGCCGCGCACAGGATCCTCGACCGGCTCGCCGACGTCGGGCTCGGCTACGTCAGCCTCGGCCAGCCGCTCACGACACTGTCCGGCGGCGAGCGACAGCGGCTCAAGCTGGCCACCCACATGGCCGAGAAGGGCGACGTCTACGTCCTCGACGAGCCGACCACCGGCCTCCACCTCGCCGACGTCGAGCAGCTGCTCGGCCTGCTCGACCGGCTCGTCGACTCCGGCAAGTCGGTCATCGTGATCGCGCACCACCAGGCGGTCATGGCGCACGCCGACTGGATCATCGACCTCGGCCCCGGCGCCGGCCACGACGGCGGCCGGATCGTCTTCGAGGGCACACCCGCCGACCTCGTCGCCGGCCGCTCCACCCTCACCGGCAAGCACCTCGCGGCCTACGTCGGCAGCCTGACCGCGTCTGATGGGCCGTGCTGGGATCGAACCAGCGACCTTGGGATTAAAAGTCCCCTGCTCTACCAACTGAGCTAACGGCCCTCCGGCGAGTATAGGAACGGGTCAGGCATCATCGGTCTCATGGACGCGCTCGAGCGGCCGCGGTTGCGCGGTGTCTTCCACCAGTACGCGTTCTTCGCGGCGATCGTCGCCGGCGCCGGGCTCGTGCTCGTCGCCGACACGGGGCGCGAGCAGCTCGCGATGTGGATCTACGCGGTCGCGCTCGCGTCCATGTTCGGCGTCAGCGCGCTCTACCACCGCGTCACGTGGCGCTCGGCGGGGGCACGCAAGTGGATGCGGCGCCTCGACCATTCGACGATCCTGCTGCTGATCGCCGGCACGTACACGCCGTTCGCGCTGCTCGCGTTCGACGGCAGGCTCGCGGATGCGATCCTGATCGTCGTCTGGGCGGGCGCCGGCGCAGGGCTCGTGCTGAACCTGCGTCTGGGTGGATGCCCCGACCTGGGTGACGGCCGTCGTCTTCATGGCGCTCGGCTGGGTGGGCGCGGTGGCCGTCCCGGAGCTGCTCGAGTTCGGCATCGCGCCGGCCGTGCTCGTCTTTGTGGGCGGCGCGCTCTACACGATCGGCGCGCTCGCGTACGCCTTCAAGCGCCCCGACCCGCGGCCGCACGTCTTCGGCTACCACGAGATCTTCCACCTACTCGTCGTGGGCGCGGCGATCGTCCATTTCGTCGCGATCGCCGGCTTCGTCCTCCCCGAGGGTTGAGCAAGCGGGACGTAACCCGGACACCGGTATCCTGGAGCACATGAATACCACCACGAAGGTTCAGAAGTCCGACGCCGAGTGGCGCGCCGAGCTGACCCCGGAGCAGTACGAGATCCTGCGCCGCAAGGGCACGGAGCGCGCGTTCACCGGCAAGTACAACGACACCAAGGATCCGGGGATCTACCGCTGCGCCGGCTGCGGCGCCGAGCTCTTCCGCTCCGACGCCAAGTTCGACTCCGGCTCCGGGTGGCCGAGCTTCGTCGAGCCCGCCGAGCTCGAGAGCGTCGTCACCGAGACCGACAAGAGCTTCTTCATGACCCGCACGGAAGTGATGTGCGCGGCGTGCGGCGGTCACCTCGGGCACGTCTTCCCCGACGGCCCCGGACCGACCGGTCAGCGCTACTGCATCAACTCCTGCGCGCTCGAGCTGGAGCCGCGCTCGTGAGCGCCCTCGACAAGGCCACGTTTGCGGCGGGTTGCTTCTGGGGCGTCGAGATCGACTTCCGCAACACGCCCGGCGTCAAGGGCGCGCAGGTCGGCTACATCGGCGGCCACACGGAAAACCCGACCTACCGCGAGGTGTGCGGCGGCGGTACAGGGCACGCCGAGGCGGTCGAGGTCACCTTCGACCCCTCCGAGGTCTCCTACGAAGAGCTCGCCGACACGTTCTTCGGCCTGCACGACCCGACGCAGGTGAACCGCCAGGGCCCCGACATCGGCTCGCAGTACCGCTCGGCCGTCTTCACGCACTCGCCCGAGCAGGAGCGCGTCGCGCGCGAGGCCGCGGCACGGGCGGCGGAGCGGCTCGGCCGGCCCGTGGCGACGCAGATCGTCACCGACGAGCAGACGTTCTGGCCGGCGGAGGAGTACCACCAGCAGTACCTCGTCAAGAACGGCCGCGCGACCTGCGCGGTCTGACAGGCGACTCCTACGCGACGTGGCGGTCAGGATCCGGAGGCAACTCCGGCTCCTGCCGCTGCGGCGCGCGCCACGCGGTGTAGACGGCGAGCCCGACCCAGAGCAGGTCGAAGAGACCGAAGACCGAGCCGAGGTCTTCCCGGAAGAACGTGCGCACCTCGCTCGAGAACAGGCCGAGCTGGACGCCCGCCCGATCCGCCTCCTCCTGAATCGCGAACGCGTAGCCGAGGTACTTGCCGAGCAGGACGCCGACGAGCGCGGCGACGACGGCGATCGCCTGCAGCGCGGGCCCCTTGCCTCCGCGGGTCGCCGCAACGGCGGCGGCGCCCGCCAGGAAGCCGATCCCCCACGCCACGATTCCGATCTCGTAGTCGCTCCACTTGACGATCAACCCCCAGGCGACACCGCCGACGACGGCAGCGGCGAGGCTCGCTGCCGCGGCGAGGAGCAGCGACCCGGATCGGTGCGCCTCCACGATCGGCGACGCAGCCGGAAGCTCGTGACGATCGTCCACGCCGCCGACCCTAGCGAGGGCAGCGGCTATCCTCAGCCGACCTGGCCCCCATCGACTAGCGGCCTAGGTCACCACCCTTTCAAGGTGGCTGCACGGGTTCGAATCCCGTTGGGGGCATCCTCGTGTACCTGGTCGGGCGGCTCCGGCCGGGCAGAGCCCGGCCACGGACCCGATCTGAGGCGTGTGGCATGCTGAACCCGATCGGGCGGTTAGCTCAGCTGGGAGAGCACCTGGTTTACATCCAGGGGGTCGGGGGTTCGAGCCCCTCACCGCCCATCGCATCGCACGACCCGGAGGTTTCGGATCGCGGCGAGGAGCAAGGCTAGAGACCGTGACCGGCTTCGCCCCCGTTCCCGGCGTCTCGGTTCTGCGGCTCCACGGCGACAACGACGCGCTGCTGGCGTCGCGGCTTCGCTCCGAGCTCGCGAGCGCCGTCGCCGGCCAGGCGCCCGTCGTCGTCGATCTGACGGGCACGACGTCGATCGACGCGACTGTCGTGCGCATCCTGCTCGAGGGACTCGCCGAATCCGAGAAGCATGAGCACCTGCTCTTGCTGCTGCTCCCCGACGACGCTGCCTCGCCCGTACACCGGCTCTTCCAGCTGACCGGACTGGCGCAGCTGCTGCCCGTCGTGAGCAGCTGGGACGAAGCGCTCGCGCGCGCCGAGGTCGCCTAGGCGGAACCCGGCTGCACGAGCCCGTTCTCGTAGGCGAAGACGACCGCCTGCACGCGGTCGCGCAAGCTGAGCTTCATCAGGATCCGCGCCACGTGCGTCTTCACGGTCGTCTCGCTGACGAACAGGTCTCGCGCGATCTCGGCGTTCGAGAGGCCGCGGGCCATGAACCCGAGCACCTCGAGCTCGCGGGCGGTCAACTCGTCCAGCTTGGCGGGCCGCGCGACCGGGATCGTGCTGGGCGGCCGGCGGATGAACTCCTCGATCACGCGCTTGGTGATCGTCGGCGAAAGGAGGGCGTCGCCGCGCGCGACGACGTGGATCGCCTCCACGAGCTGCTCCGGCGGGGTGTCCTTGAGCATGAACCCGCTCGCGCCCGCCCGTAGCGCCTCGTAGACGTACTCGTCCAGGTCGAACGTGGTGAGCATCAGCACGCGGGGACCCTCGGACGAGCCGTCGAGCAGCCGCCTCGTCGCCTCGAGCCCGTCGAGGTTCGGCATGCGGATGTCCATCAGGACGACGTCGGGACGGTGGTCGCGGACTGCCTCGATCGCCTCTGCGCCGTCGCCCGCCTCGCCCACGATCTCGATCTCGGGCTCCGACTCGAGGATCATCCGGAAGCCGGCCCGGACCAGCGCCTGGTCGTCGACGATGAGAACCTTGACGCTCACGCCCTCGGCCGCCTTTCGCTCCCGCCCGGCGGAGCCGGGCTCCGCGAAAGGCTGACGCCGAACGTGAGGAGCCTCACGCAACGCCTCCGCTCACCGGCAGGCGGGCCGAGATGCTGAAGCCGCCGCCCTTCCGCGGCCCGGCCGTCAGCTCGCCGCCGCAGAGCGCGACCCGCTCGCGCATCCCGACGAGCCCGTGCCCTCCGACCTCCCCGTCGCTGTCGCTCCGCCCGTCGTTCTCCACCTCGATCTCGACATCGTCGCCGCCGTAGCGGACGGCCACCCAGGCACGCGCGGGCCCCGCGTGGCGGAGCGCGTTCGTCAGCGCCTCCTGCACGATCCGGTACGCGGAGAGGTCGACGCCGGGCGGCAGCTTCACCGGCTCGCCCTGCACGGTCAGCTCGACCGGCAGGCCGGCTTCGCGCACGTGCTCGACGAGGTCGCCGATCGTCGCGAGGCCGGGCTGTGGCGCGCGCTCGGCGCTGACGCCCTCCTCCCGCATGATCCCGAGCAGGCGGCGCATCTCCGTCAGCGCCTGCCGGCCGGTCTCCTCGACCACGAGGAGCGCCTCGCGCTCGCGCTCCTGCTCCGGCTTCAACAGCCGGCGCACCGCGCTCGCCTGCACCGTCATGACGCTGACGGAGTGAGCCACGACGTCGTGTAGCTCGCGCGAGATGCGCGCGCGCTCCTCCCCGACCGCGCGCTTCGCCTCCGCCTCGCTGCGCAGCGCGCGCGCTTCGGCAACCCGGGCCTGCTCGGAGTGCCGGGCCGAGGCAGCCGAGATCACGAAGATCCCGACGAGCGGGAAGCTGACCCAGAGCAACTCGGTCACGGGCACCCCGGGAGCGCGGAGGAACACCGTCCAGCCGGCGATCAGGATCGCCAGCAGCGCCGTGACCGCCTGACGCGGATCGAGGAGCGAGCCCGCAGCCCAGGCGGCGAGAATCAGCACCAGGAACATCGAATCGGTGTCGTAGGCGGCGCTCGCGTCGAAGAACGTGAAGACGAGGGCGCCGGCAGCGACGACGAGCGGGGCGACGAACGGAGCTCGCCGGCGAAACAACAGCGCTCCGGCGGTGAAGAGCGCGATCGCGGCCAGCCGGGCGGTGTTGTCGTGGTCGTTCGTCCAGACGTCCGCCTGCGTGATGCACACGGCGAGCAGGGCCATCGCGTCGAAGACGTAGTGCTTCGCGCGCAGCAGCAGTTGCCGGGTCACGTTCGAACGGTACTTCAAGGCGTGCTCGAGGGCATCGTCCGCGATGACGACTCGAAGATCGTCCGCCGGGACGACCCCGGATCGCGATTTCGGCCGACGAATCAGCGCGCGGTGCGGCCTAGCGTTCGGCCCATCGTGCAGAAGTCCCTCGCTCAAGGAGATCCGGAAGCCATGGAAGCCACGCTCGCGGCCCCACCTGCCACGCGGCCACATCCCGACGACGGCCCGGCGGGAGGGCAGCGGATCGTCGTCGCCGCGCGCGAGCTCAGCCGCCGCTACGGCGCCGGCGACACCGCCGTCGACGCGCTCCGCGACGTCTCGCTCGAGATCCCGCGCGGCCACCTGACCGCCGTCATGGGCCCGTCCGGTTCCGGCAAGTCCACGCTGATGCACATCCTCGCCGGGCTCGACAAGCCGAGCACCGGCTCGGTCGAGATCGACGGCACCGAGCTGACGACGCTCAAGGACAACGACCTGACCAAGCTGCGGCGCCGCCACATCGGGTTCGTCTTCCAGTTCTTCAACCTGCTCCCGATGCTGACCGCCGAGGAGAACGTGACGCTGCCGATCTCGATCTCCGGCCAGAAGGTCGAGCGCGCCTGGATCGAGGAGCTGCTCGCAGCGACCGGCCTGGACGACCGCCGCAAGCACCGGCCGTCCGAGCTCTCCGGCGGTCAGCAGCAGCGCGTCGCCGTCGCACGCGCGCTCGTCTCGCGACCGACGGTGCTGTTCGCCGACGAGCCGACCGGCAACCTCGACTCGCAGACGTCGATGGAGATCCTCGGCCTGCTCCGCGGCGCCGTCGACACGTACGGCCAGACGACCGTGATGGTCACGCACGACGCGCGGGCGGCGACGATCGCCGACCGGATCCTCTTCCTCGCCGACGGCGAGATCGTCGAGGAGCGCGGCCGCTCGACGCAGGCCGAGGTGCTCGAGGCGCTGGGCGAGGTCTCGGGTCGATGAGGGGCGTCACCCTCAAGGGTCTGCTCGGCCGCAAGGTGCGCACCGCGCTGACCGCGGTCGCGATCGTGCTCGGCGTCGCGATGGTGAGCGGCACGTTCGTGCTCACCGACTCCGTGTCGAAGGCCTTCGACACGATCTTCACGAGCGCGTACGAGGACACCGACGCGGTCGTCACGGGCACGAAAGTGCTCGAGTGGTCGCAGACCGGCCGCGCGATCGTCGAGCCGGAGGTGCTCGAGCAGGTGCGCGCGCTGCCGGAGGTCGAAGCGGCCGCCGGCACGATCCTCGATCTCTCGGGCGACGGCAACCAGGCGCAGCTGATCGACAAGCAGGGCGAGGCGATCATCGGCTCCAACCCGACCTTCGGCCTCGGCCTGAACGGCGCGGACGAGGAGTTCAGCCCGTTCTCGCTCGTCGAGGGCGAATGGGCTTCCGGCTCGGGCGAGGTCGTGATCGATGCCGCCTCCGCCTCGAAGCACGACTTCGCGGTCGGCGAGCCGATCGAGGTGGCCGCCGAAGGGCCGGCCCGCTCCTTCACGATCAGCGGCATCGCCAAGGTCGGCGATCTCGACTCGATCGGCGGCGCGACACTCGCGATCTGGGACATCGAGACCGCGCAGGCGATGCTGAAGAAGGACGGCTTCGACGCGATCTCCGTGACGGCGAAGGACGGTGTCTCGACCGAGGCGCTGATCGACCGGATCGCGGTCGGCCTGCCCGAGACGGCGCAGGTACGCACCGGCGCGGAGCAGGCGGACGAGGACGCGGGCGTGGCCGAGTTCGTCGACTTCATCCGCTACTTCCTGCTCGCGTTCGGCGGGATCGCACTGTTCGTCGGCGCGTTCGTGATCTTCAACACGCTCTCGATCACGATCGCGCAGCGCACGCGTGAGCTGGCGACGCTGCGCACGCTCGGCGCCTCGCGTCGGCAGGTGCTCCGCTCGGTGATCCTCGAGGGGACGCTGATCGGCTTCGGCGCCTCCCTCGTCGGGCTCGGGCTCGGGATCCTGCTCGCGAAGGGCCTGGCGTCGCTCTTCGCGGCGCTCGAGCTCGACCTGCCCAACTCGGGCACGCCGGTGGCCATGCGAACGATCGTCGTCTCGCTGCTCGTCGGCACGCTCGTGACGCTGCTCGCGAGCATCATCCCGGCCGTTCGGGCGACGCGGATCGCGCCGATCTCGGCGGTGCGCGAAGGCGCCGTCGTGACGAAGGCGCTCTCGCGCCGCTCGTTCGCGATCGCCCTGGCGCTCACCGGAGGCTCGTCGGCCGCGCTCGTCTGGGCGCTGCTCGGCTCGGGCGCAACCGGCCTGCGCATCCTCGCGACGGTGCTCGGAGTGCTCGGGCTCTTCGTGGGCGTCGCGATGCTCGCACCGCGGCTCGTGCGTCCGCTCGCCTCGCTCGTGGGGGCACCCTCGGCCAGGATCGGCGGCGCCGCCGGACGGCTCGCGCGCGACAACGCGATGCGGAACCCGTCGCGGACCGCCTCGACAGCCGCTGCGTTGATGATCGGGCTCGCGCTCGTCACCTTCGTGGCGACGCTCGGCAAGGGCCTGCTGGCCTCGGACGAGAACGCGATCCGCAGCCAGCTGCGCACCGAGCACGTCGTCACGTCGCAGAACGGCTGGAACACGGTGCCCGTCTCCGCCGGCGAGTCACTGGCGGCGGCGCCGGGCGTCGTGGTCGCGTCTAGCGTGCGCGGCGACCGCGCCAAGGTGATCGGCGGCAGCGAGGTCGACGTCAGCGGCGTCGAGCCGGCGACGATCGCGGAGGCGTACCGGTTCGTGTGGCAGGCCGGGTCGGATGCGACGCCCGCCTCGCTCGGTGCGGACGGGGCGATCGTGCGGAAGGACCTCGCCGACGAGCGGAACCTGGCGGTCGGCGACACGCTGCGGCTGCTCTCGCCGTCGGCGGCCGAGTTCGACGTCGTCGTCCGGGGCATCTACGAGCCGGCCGAGCTCGACGCGCTGCTCGGCCACGTGCTCGTCTCGCAGCAGGCGTTCGACCGCTCCTTCCCGCGGCCCGGCGACCTCTACAGCTTCGTCACGGCGTCGTCTCCGGCTCCGCTCGAAGCGGCGCTCGCCGACTTCCCCGACGCGAAGCTGCAGACCCAGGACGAGTTCGTCGAGGCACGCTCGGCATGGCTCAGTCAGGTGATGAACCTGTTCTACGTCCTGCTCGCGCTGAGCGTGATCGTGTCCCTGTTCGGGATGGTGAACACGCTCGTGCTCGCCGTCTTCGAGCGCACCCGTGAGCTCGGGATGCTCCGCGCGATCGGGATGACCCGGCGGCAGACGCGGCGGATGATCCGGCAGGAAGGCGTGATCACGGCGCTGATCGGCGCGGCGCTCGGGATGCCGCTCGGGATCGCGCTCGCCGCGCTCGTGACGCAGGCCGTGTCGAAGTACGGCGTCTCGTTCTCGCTGCCCGTCGTCACGCTCGTCGTCTTCGCGGTCGTCGCGGTGATCGCGGGGATCCTGGCGGCCGTCGCCCCGGCACGGCGCGCCTCGCGGCTGAACGTCCTGAACGCGCTCCAGTACGAGTAATCAGAGATCCGGCGGCAACCGGACGGCGACCCGACCGCCGAGATGCGGTCGGGGTCGGCGCAATTTCGCAGCTACGGTCCGCCGATGAGCTACTACTCGAGCCGCTGGCGCACCGTCTTCGGTGCACCCGACGAGCGCCGCACGGCAGCCGACGTCGCTCTCCTGACCGAAGCTCTGCCGCTGCCGGCGTTCCGGCGCGTGCTGGACGCGCCGTGCGGCGAGGGCCGCCACGTGCGTGCACTCTCGGAGCTCGGCTACGACGTCCTCGGCGTCGACAACGACCCGGCCGTCTCACCCGCCCTACTGTGCGACCTCCGCGAGCTCGACGTGCTCGAAACGACCTTCGACGCCGCGATCAACATGTGGGCGAGCTTCGGCTACTTCGACGCCGGCGAGAACGAGCTCGTGCTCGCGTCGCTCGCCCGACGGCTCCGGCCGGGCGGCCGCATCGTGCTCGATCTCTTCAACCGCGAGTTCTTCGCCGGCCGCGACGGCAGGCGCCAGCTGCGGCCCGGGATCGTCGAGCGATCGTGGCTCGAGGGGAACCGCCGCCGCTGCGAGATCGACTACGGCGACGGGCACGTGGACACCTTCGCCTGGCAGCTGTACTCGGCCGACGAGCTCGAGGAGTTGGCTGCGCGCTCGTCTCTCCGCCCGGTCAGCCGGGCTGCGTCTGCATCCGAGCCGTCGATGCAGCTCGTCCTCCAGCTCGACGGCTAGTCCTCCGCTCGGATGACGGCGGGGCCTGCAAGCTCGCCCGTGCGGACGGCCGAAGATCGCCTGCCCGGCCGACGAAAGAACGTCGCTGGAGCACGAGACTCCCTGGCAGAGATTCCGCTGCAAACCGACCGAAAGGAAGCACAGATGATCCGCAAGGGAGATGTCGATCGAGAACCCCGTCACCGGCGAGCGCCTGCGCTTCCTGGAGACCTCGGAGGAGACGAACGGCGAGTACGTCCTCGTCGAGTGCACGGTGCAGCCGAACGGCTTCGTCGCGGCCGCGCACATGCATCCGAAGCAGACCGAGCGCTTCGAGATCGAGGAGGGCACGCTCGGCTTCCGGCTCGACGGCGCCGAGATCGTCGCCGGCCCGGGCGAGACGGTCGTCGTGCCTCCCGGCAGCTCGCACAAGTTCTGGAACATGGGCGAGACCGAGGCCCGCTTCGTGTGCGAGGTGCGGCCCGCGCTGCAGTTCGAGCAGCTGCTCGAGACGATGTTCGCCCTCGCGAACGACGGCAAGACGAGCCGCAAGGGGATGCCGAACCCGCTTCGCCTCGCGGTGATCGCGAACGCCCACTTCGACGACGTGCGGCTGCCGTTCCCGCCCGCCTGGGTGCAGAAGGCCGGCCTCGCCATGGGCGCGCCGATCGGCCGCCTGATGGGCTACGAGCCGACCTACAGCGGCGAGACCGCCGACGACGTCGCGCTCGCGATCTAGCGCAACCGTCGCAACTGGGACGTGTCCGGGGTCAAACCCCGGACACGTCCCGTTCAGGCGCGGGCGAAGCGGACGACGGCGTCGACGACGTGCTTGAGCCGAAGCCCTTCGTCCGTGAGCCGGTACTCGACCCGCGGCGGCCTGGCATCGATCACCCGCCGCTCGAGCACGCCCGCGTCCTCCAGCTCCACGAGTCGCTGGGCCAGCGTGCGCGGCGGGATCTCCCCAACCGACTGCTTGATCTCGTTGAAGCGGATCGCGCCCTCGTAGGAGGCCCAGAGGATCGAGACCGTCCAGCGCCGCTCGAGGAGGCCCGCCGCGCGGCGGACCTCCTCGGGAACCGGCACGCAGCGCCTACAGCGCATGCAACGACCGAGCTGCGGGCTCGAGCGCCAGGTCGAGCACCTCGTCGAGCGACATCACCGGATGGAACGTCAGCTCGTCGCGGACGTGCGCAGGGACGTCGTCGAGATCCTGCCGGTTCCGCTCGGGCAGGATCACGTCGGTGAGCCCGGCGGCGTGCGCCGCGAGCACCTTCTGCTTCAGCCCGCCGATCGGCAGCACCCGCCCTTGCAGCGTCACCTCGCCGGTCATCCCGATCGTGTGCCGCACGGGCCGGCCGGAGAGGAGCGACGCGAGCGCCGTGGCCATCGTGATGCCCGCGCTCGGCCCGTCCTTCGGGATCGCGCCTGCGGGAACGTGGACGTGGAAAGCCCGCTCGAACGCGTCCTCGTCGATGCCGAGCTCCGTGGCACGCGAGCGCAGCGATGAGAGCGCGATCTGCGCCGACTCCTTCATCACGTCGCCCAGCTGGCCGGTGAGGACGAGCTTGTCGCCCTTCGAGGCGGTCGCCTCGACGAAGAGAACGTCGCCGCCCGTGCCGGTGACGGCGAGACCGGTCGCGACGCCCGGTACCGCGGTCCGCTCCGCCGCCTCACGGTAGAAGCGCTGTCGGCCGAGAGCGTCGCGCACCTCGTCGAGACCCAGCTCCACGGGAGGCGCAACGGTCGTCGAGGCGATGCGCGTCGCGGTCTTCCGCAGGAGCTTGCCGAGCTCGCGCTCGAGCTGCCGCACCCCCGCCTCGCGCGTGTAGTCCGAGATCACCGTCTCGAGCACGATGTCCGTGATCGCGACCTCGTCCTCGCGGAGACCGTTCCGCTCGCGCTGCCGCGGCCACAGGTAGCCGCGTGCGATCGCCACCTTCTCGTCGGTCGTGTAGCCGTCGAACCGGATGATCTCCATCCGGTCGAGCAGCGGGCCCGGGATCGTCTCGGCGACGTTCCCGGTCGCGATGAAGACGACCTCCGAGAGATCGAGCTCGACGTCGAGGTAGTGATCCCGGAACGAGTCGTTCTGGGCCGGGTCGAGCACCTCGAGCAGGGCCGCCGAAGGATCGCCGCGCCAGTCGGCGCCGACCTTGTCGACCTCGTCGAGGAGGATCACCGGGTTCATGGTGCCGGCGTCGCGAAGCGCGCGGACGAGACGACCGGGCAGCGCGCCGATGTAGGTGCGCCGGTGACCGCGGATCTCGGCCTCGTCGCGCACCCCGCCGAGCGACATGCGCACGAACTCGCGGCCGAGAGCCCGCGCAATCGACTCGCCGATCGACGTCTTGCCGGTGCCGGGTGGGCCGACCAGGGTGAGGATGGCGCCGGAGCGCTTGTCCGGCTCGATCCCGCGCTCCTCGCGCAGCTTGCGCACGGCGATGTACTCGACGATCCGGTCCTTGACGTCCTCGAGCCCCTCGTGGTCGGCGTCGAGCACCTCGCGCGTCAGGATCGGGTCGAGCTGCTCCTCCGAGCGCTTACCCCACGGGACCGCGAGCAGCCAGTCGAGGTAGTTGCGGATCATCGAGGCCTCGGGGGAGCTGTCGCCCTGGCGCTCCAGCCGCGAGAGCTCGCGCTCGGCCTGTTCGCGCACGGCGTCGGGCAGCTCGGCCTCCGCGATCTTCGTCCGGTACTCGTCGACCACGGAGCCCTCGTCCTCGCCGAGCTCCTTGCGGATCGACTCCATCTGGCGGCGCAGGATGTACTCGCGCTGCTGCTTCTGCGCGCCGGACTCGACGTCCTCGCGGATGCGGCGCCGCACCTCCATCTCGGCGAGGCGGTCGCGCTGCAAGCGCGATCGCGAGCTCCAGGCGCTCTTTCACGTCCAGCGTCTCGAGCAGCTCGACCTTCTGCTCGAAGGTGAAGTCGGGCGAGTAGCCGACCGTGTCGGCCAGCGCGCCCGGCTCGGTGATCGAGCGGACGAAGGCGGAGATCCGGCCGTCGTCGCCACGCAGCTCGAGGATCTCCTCGACGACTGCGCGGTACTCGCGCTCCAGCTCACGCGTGCGCCCGTCGGACTCCTCCGAATCGGGACGCTCCTCGACCTCGATCCGCAGCTGTCCGCGTGCGTCCGTCTCGGCGACGCCGGCGATGCCGCGGTGCAGGCCGCTCAGCGCGACGGCCCGGCCGCCGCCGGGCAGGCGAACGCGATCGGTCACCTCGGCGACGGTGCCGACCTGGGCGTAGTCGTTCTCGTGGCGCGGAATCAGGAGGACTCGATCCTCCGAGCCCACGTCCACGGTCAGGGTCACATTCATGTTGGGAAAGACGACGATGTCCTCGAGCGGGACGAGCAGCAACTTGCTCACGGGCGACACTCCTTGGCTAGGTCTCTACCCGGTATCAACTACAAAAAGGATACCTGCTATTCCCACTCGGCTCACGTTGGCTTGTCGCTAAACCTGCGTATGATCCTGAGGTGCCCCGCGCGACCCCGCTCGCTGCCCGCAACGAGACGCCCAAGGTGGGCGCGCGCGTCCGCTCGCTGCGGCGCGAGCGCGGGCTGACGATCGAGCAGCTCGCTGCGGCCACCGGGCTGACGAAGGGCTTCATCAGCCAGCTCGAGCGCGATCGCACCGCGCCCTCGCTCTCCTCGATCGCCCGGATCTGCGACGCGCTCGGCGTGCGCCTCAGCCACATCTTCGAGCACGATCCGGAGCCGGCGCTCGTCCGCCGGGGGGAACGGCCCGCCAGCGGCGGTCGACACCCCACGCAGAACTACCTGCTCTCGTCACATGAGGAGCCTCGTTTTCAGGCGATCGAGTCGGAGATCGCACCCGGTGCTGGCGCAGGCGAGGAGCTCAACTCGCTGCCCGGCGAGGTCGAGTTCGTCTACGTCCTCGCGGGCACGCTCGAGCTGAAGGTCTCCGAGGACACGCACGTGCTGGAAGCCGGCGATGCACTGACGTACCAGCTGACGAAGCCGCACACCTGGCGCAACCCCTCGCAGACCGAGACCCTCCGCGTTCTCTGGGTCTCCGTCCCGAACCCGTACTAGCTGCGCAAGCAAGCACGGGCAAGCCCGCGCTCGCGCGCACGTCAAGAGCTGCGTGAGCATGGTCGAGCCATGCTCACGGCAAGATCCCTGAAGGGGCCGCTCCCGCGGCCCGCCGGGCCCAGCCCGCCGCAGCCCGCATGGCAAAGCCCGAACCCGCCCTAGCCGACTCCGCGGAAGGCATCGCGCGCCCGCAGCGCCACGCTGCCGGCCAGCACGTCGGACGCCGTGCCGACGCCGCTCGCGCTCCACGTGAGCACCGCGGCGACGAAGACGCCTCCGTCCCAGACGACGAGCCCATGGTCGTGCCGCGCAGTGGCGAGCCAGCCCGCCTTGTGCAAGAGCGTCGCGGAGCCGCCCAGGAACCGGCCCAGCTTGCCTCCGTCACCGACCCGGGCGAGGAGCCACAGCAGGTGACGTGCCTCCGAGGGCGTTACGCCGAGCTGCGCCAGTGGGCCGCGTCCGGCGGCGGCGAGGTACACGGCGCGCGCCAGGCGTGCCAGGTCCCAGGCGCTCGTCTGCTTGCCGACGCCGAAGCTCGGCTGGCTGTCGACCCGAATCGGGATCGGGGCTCGCGCCGACGGTTGGCGTCGGTCCTCGACCTCGTAGCCCCCGTACATCAGCGAGTCGCGAAGCTCGAGCACGCGCAGCGTCTGCTCGACCTGCCACGAGCCGCCGAGACGGGCCAGGAGGCTGTTCGCCGCCTCGTTGTCGGAGCGCACGAGCATCGACTCCAGCAACGTCGCGGTCTCGCTGCCGGCGACGGGCTTCTCCCGCTCGGCGCGCAGGACCGTGACGGCGATCGCGAGCTTGAGGGTCGAGGCCGCCGGAAACCGCGCTCGTGCATTCCAGGCGGCGCCGTACCCGCTCGCGAGATCCTCGACGTAGACGGCGCTCGTCCCCGGGAACGAGCGCGCCAGCCCGCGGACACTGCGGCCGAGCCCCGCGTGGAGCCGAGGCGTGGCGGAGCTCTCACGCAGGCTCGGCGAGGCGACGGCGGGCAGCCCGGCGACCTGTGGGATCAACGTCGACGAGCGCCGCCCCGCTCCGTCGACCGCCGTCACGCGCAACGCAACGACCCGGCGCGGGAGCTCGACGCGGAGCGAGATCCGCGTTCCCTTCAACGGCCGGTCGGCCAGCACGCGCTCGCCGACCCGGACGATCACCCGTCGCGTTCCCGGCGGCGCCGATCCGCGCACGAGCCCGAAGGAGACCTCGCGCGGCGCGGGCGCGACCACGGCCGGTGGAGGCGGAGCAGGTGCGTCGATCACCGTCCCATCATGCTCGCTCCGTAGCCTTCGGGAAATGTCCGTGCTCGCCCATCTCGACCTGGACGCCTTCTTCGCCGCCGTCGAGGAGCTGGAGGAGCCGGAGCTTCGGTCGCGTCCGCTCGTCGTCGGGGGCGACCCGCGCAGCCGGGGCGTGGTCGCGACGGCGAACTACGTCGCGCGCAGCTTCGGGATCCACTCGGCGATGAGCTGCGCCGAGGCGCTGCGCCTCTGCCCGCACGCCGTCTTCGTCCGTCCGCGCCACGCGCTCTACCGCGACTACTCGAAGGCGGTGTGGACGGCGGTCCGCGAGGTGGTGCCGACCGTGGAGCGCACGGGGCTGGACGAGGGTTACCTGGACTTCGTGGAGCTGACCGCGGACTTCCGCCGCGCCCGCGTCGTCGCGGAGGCGGTGCAGACGTCGGTGCGGGCGGCCACGAGCCTCTCGTGCTCGCTCGGGGTGGCACCCTCGAAGGTGGTCGCGAAGGTCGCGTCGGATCGTCGCAAGCCCGGGGGGATCACGGTCGTGCCGGCGGGCACCGAGGCCGCCTTCCTGGCGCCGTTCGCCGTTCGAGCGCTGCCGGGTGTCGGCCCGCGCGCGGAGGAGCGGCTGCGCGCGGCCGGCGTGACGACGATCGGCGCGCTCGCCGCGCTCTCCGACCTCGACCTGCGCGCCCTGCTTCCCGGGCAGGTCGGACGCATGCTTCGCGAGCGCGCGCTCGGCGTCGACCCGCGTGGGATCGAAGCCGGCTCCGAGCGGATCTCGATCTCGGTCGAGGAAACCTTCGAGCGCGACCTGCACGATCGGGAGTTGCTCCACGCCGAGCTCCGGCGGATGTCGGAACGGCTGGGGGCGCACCTGCGCCGCGAAGACCTCTCGGCCCGCACGGTCACGACGAAGCTCCGCTACGCGGACTTCTCGATCCGCAGCCGCTCGACGAGCCTCGACGTCGCGATCGACGACGCCTCGCGCATCGGCGACCTCGCGTGCGCCCTCCTCGATCGCGGCCTGCGCGACCGTCCCGGCGCGCTGCGACTGGTGGGCGTCGGCCTCTCGGGCCTCTCGGACTACCGCCAGCTCAGCCTCGAAGAGGCTGCGGTCTAGCCCTCCAGCAGGTCGTTCGCCTCGAGGAACTCGCGGGCGACCTCGTCGGCCGCGCGCTGGTCGATCGCGACTGCGGAGTTCATCGCGATGATCGCCTCCTCGGACAGCTTCTCGCTGACCGCGTCGATCGCGCTGCGGAAGTCGTCGCCGAGCTCGTCGGCCAGCTCCTGGTTCACGACCGGCGCGACGTTCTGGAAGCCGAAGTTCGCCTCGGGATCCTCGAGCACGACGTAGTCGCCCGACGCGAGCGGCGGATCGGTGGAGAAGATCGCCGCCACGTCGACTGCGCCCTGATCGAGGGCCTCGTACGGGCTGATCCCGGTGAACGGGACGAAGGTGACGTTCTCGATCCCGTAGTCCTCCTTGACGCCCGGAAGTCCCTGGAGCCGGGTCTCGAACTCCGGCTGGCCGCCGAGCTTGAAGGTGTCGAGCTCGGCCAGGTCGCCGATCGACTCGAGCCCGTTCTCCTCGGCGAACGCGCTCGTCACCGCGAGCGCGTCGGAGTCGGAGAAGGGAGTCATGTCGAAGAGCGTCTCCCCGCGCTCCTCGTACAGCTCCTTGGCGCGGTCGTACGTCGACTCGGCGTCCTCCTGCGGCTCGTCCTCGCCGAAGACGACGGTCAGCATCGTGCCCGTGTACTCCGGGTACATGTCGATCTCACCGCTCGTCAGCGCGCGATCGATGATCTCGGTGGAGCCGATCGAGCTCTTCAGCTGGACGGTGTAGCCCTTCGCCTCGAGCGCCTGCCGGTAGAGCTCGCCGAGGATGATCGCCTCGGTGAAGTTCTTCGAGCCGATCGTGACGGTGCGGTCGCTCGGGGCGGCGTCGCCGTCACCGCCTCCCTCGTCGTCCCCGCCACAACCGGCGAGGGCGAGGAGAAGCGTTGCAAGGACTGCCGCGATCCGACGCACGCGAGGACCCTAGCGCATCGGGATAGGCGCCACGAAATCAGCGAGCTCGTCGTGGCCGGCGGCTCCCGCCAGCTCGGCCGGCGTCTTCCCGTCGTCGGTCGTCGCCGACCTGTCGGCGCCCTGTTCGAGCAGCAGCTCCGCGCTCTCGCGATCGCCGTTCTGGGCGGCGGCGTGGAGCGGCGCGAACCCGCCCTCCTGGCGAGCGTTCGGGTCCGCGCCGGCCTCCAGTAGGAGCTGCACGATGCTCGAGTGAGCGCGCGCGGCGGCGCTGTGCAGCGGGGCCACCTCGATCGTCTGGTGGCGCGCCACGACGTTCGCGTCCGCGCCGTGCTCGAGCAGGAGGCGCGCCGCGTCCTCGTGACCGAAGAAGGCGGCGAGGTGGAGCGGCGTGAAGCCGTCCGACGACCACGAGCCTGCGAGGCCGGGCTCCGCCGCGAGCAGCTCCTCGAGCCCGCGCGTCCTGCCGACCGTGGCCGTGTCGAAGACGTCCAGCGCGGGGTTGGCGTCGAGCAGGAGCGCCAGGATCGAGTCCTCGCGCGCATAGGCCGCCCGGCGGACGGCCGACACGCCGTCCTCGTCGCGCGCTGACGCGAGCTCCGGCCTCGACTCGACGAGCTCGCGAACGCGCTCGTCGTCTCCGTCGCCGATCGCCGCGAAGATCCTGTCGGAGGCGGGCACGGGCGCGGAGGTTACCCGGGCGGGAGGCTGAACGCGAGCTCGCCGAGCCGCCTGTAGCCCTCGACCGACGGATGGTCGCCGTCGGACGTCCACTCGTCCCGCATCCGCCCCTCGGCGTCGGGGCTCTCGAGCGTCTCGAAGAACGGCAGCACCGGGACGCCTTCCGCGCGCGCCAGCTCCGCGATCAACTCGTTGAGCCGGTCGATCGGGCCTTCGGTCGTCGGCCAGCCGCGATTCCAGGGCAGCACGTTCGCGATCGCCACGCGCAGGCCGAGCGCCCGCCCACGTTGGATCATTCCGCGCAGGTTCTCGGCGGTGCCCTCCACGTCCCGTCCCTGGGCGATGTCGTTGATCCCGCCCTGGACGACGAGCACGTCGGCGCCGGCCACGCAGCGCTCGAGCCGCCCGGCGATCTGATCGGTGCGCTCGCCGTAGACGCCGCAGTTGCGGAAGCGCAGGCTCGGGTGCTTCCGGGCGGCCCAGTACTCCCACTGGCTCTGCTCGTCGAGCTCGTCACCGATCTGCTTGCGCACGTCGGGATCGGGATCCCAGTACGGCGAGCCGGCGTGGATCGAGTCGCCGAGCGCGGCGACCACGGTCTCACCCTGCGCGTTCACCGTCGCAATCTCCCCTCCATCGGCCCGGGCGCAACCTGCGATCGCCAGCGCGACGAGAACGTAGCCGAGCGCGCTCAGACAGCGTTCGACGGCCGCTTCCCTTCGAGCAGGACAGCCCGGAGCGCCTCGACGCAGAGCAGGCCCATCGCCTCGCGAGCCTCGTGCGTCGCGCTGGCGATATGTGGCGTCAGCACGACGTTCTCCAGGTCGAGCAGGCCCGGGTGCACGTCCGGCTCGTCCTCGAAGACGTCGAGCGCCGCGCCTGCGATGGAACCGCTGCGGAGCGCCTGCACGAGCGCGTCCTCGTGCACGACTGCACCGCGCGAGGTGTTGACGAGCACCGCATCGCTCCTCATTCGCGCCAGGGTCTCCTCTCGGATCAGGTGGCGGGTCGCGTCGGTGAGCGGGCAGTGGAGGCTGACGACGTCGGCGCGCAGGACGTCGTCGAGCGGCTCGTGCCTTCCGGCGGTGAGCGTGCGCATCCCGAGCGCCTCCGCGAGCCGCGCGACCTCGAGGCCGATCCGGCCCGGCCCGACGATCGCCGAGCGTGCGGCCGCCGAGTCCCTGCCCGAGCATGAAGGTGGGTCGCAGCAGCCACGGCTCGCCGCGACGAATCAGCCGGTCGCCCTCGGCCACGCGCCGCACGAGCGCGAGCAGCAGCGCGATCGTGTGCTCCGCCGTCGCGCGCGTGAGCACGTCGGGCGTGTTCGCGACGACGATCCCACGCTCGCGCGCTGCGTCGAGGTCGACGTTGTCGAGCCCGACGGCGTAGTTCGCGACGACGCGCAGGCCGGGGCCGGCCCGGTCGAGCAGGCCGGCGTCGACCCTCACGCTCGGGATCGTCACGAGCCCCGCGGCGCCCTCCGGCTCCTCGACGAGCTCGAAGTCCCGCTCGAGCTCCTCGCGCACCCGGTCCGGCACCGGCGCGGCGACGTAGACAGGCGGCCTCATGCCGCGCATGATGCAGGCCATGTCCGTCTACCACGACGGCAACCGGAGCTGGCAGGACCGCTTCGACACGCGACGGCTCGCCGACCGACTCGAGGAGCGCAAGGTTCGCACGACGATCGACGCCGGCGATCGCGCGTTCATCGAGGCGCGGGACATGTTCTTCCTCGCCACCGCGGACGAGCATGGCGCGCCGCAGTGCTCCTACAAGGGCGGCGACCCCGGCTTCGTCCGCGTCCTCGACGAGAGCACGGTCGCGTTTCCCTGCTACGACGGCAACGGCATGTTCCTCTCGATGGGGAACGTGCTCGCGAACCCGCAGGTCGGCCTGCTCTTCGTCGACTTCGAGCGGCCGAGCCGGCTCCGCCTGAACGGGATCGCGTCGATCGACCCGGACGACCCCCTCCTCGCCGACTACGAGCGCGCGCAGTTTGTCGTGCGGGTGCGCGCGACGCACGTCTTTCCGAACTGCCCGCGCTACATCCACAAGCTGGAGCTCGTGGAGCGGTCGCGCTTCGTGCCGCGCGCGGCGAGCGAGCCGCCCGTGCCCGACTGGAAGCGGCGCGAGTGGGCCCGCGACGTGCTCCCCGCCGGCGATCCTGCGGCTGCCGAGTGAGCGCGCGCTTCGTCCTGTGCCGCGACCGTCGCTCGTTCGAGGCGGAGCTCGCGGCCGCGGGCGGGCGCTGCGCTCTCCAGGACGGCTTCGAGCCTGCTCGGGCCGGGCTCGTGCTGCTTCGGCCCGCTCGAGAGCGAAGGTGAGGAGCGCGTCGCGCTTCTCGCCGCGGCTTACGGCGCCGGGCTCATCGCGCTCGTCGACAGGCACGAACCGTCGCCCGGCTTCCTCGAGGATCTCAGCCGGCTCGGCGGAGTGGTCTGGCGAGAGCCGGCCGCGACTTCCGGCATCGGCGCGGAGGAGCGTCGCATGCTCGAGCTTCTCGCCGAGGGGCTCTCCCTCGCCCAGGCGGCGACGCGGCTTCACGTGTCGAGGCGCACGGCCGACCGACGACTCCGTGCAGCCCGGCAGGCGCTCGGGGCGGACAGCACCGCAGAGGCGATCGTTCGCCTGCGACCGGATCCGTCAGCGCGCGTGGGTTGAGCGGGCCACGATTGCAGCCGCCTGCCGGCGAGTGCGCGCACCGAGCTTTGCGACGCTGGACTTGACGATGTCGTCCACCGTTGCCGGCGCGAGGCCGAGGCGGCGAGCGATCTGCTTGCTCGTCTCACCGGCACCGACACGGAGGAGCACCTCGCGCTCGCGCTCTGTCAGCGAGCCGTTCGAAGCTCGCGCTGCAGAGAGCGATCGGCGCTCGCCGGCGAGCCGAAGTGAGCGACGCGTGCGGGCAACGAGGGGCAGGAGGTCGAGTGCGGCTGCGCGCTCCTCGACCTCGAGCAGATGACGTAGGGCGAGCGCGACATCGCCTCCGCGGCGCGCCGCCTCTCCGGCCGCCCACCGGCACCGCAGCTCTTCGATCCGGAGAACCGGGGCGACAGTCGTCGCCGCCTCGTCGAACAGGAGCGCGGCCGGCTCGAACCGGCCTTCCGCGAACGATGAGAGCGCCTCGTAGACAGCGGGGGCGAACCCGCTGAGTGCGTCCGTCGGAAGATCGACCGGGTGTGGGCCTGGCGGCAGCCCCAGGTCGAGTCGCGCGAAGTCGCGGGCGATGGTGTGAAAGTGGACCGCCGTGCTGACGGCTTCCTCGAGGGCTGTTTCGGCGGCCGCAGCGGCGCGATCGGGCTGCCCGGCGGCAAGCTCGATCTCCGCGATCGCCTCACCAAGCGCCTGCCGGCCCCACCAGGTCGAACCGCCCCTCCCCTCCCGCGCCAGGACGGCCCGCGCTTCGTCCGTGCGGCCGGTGTGGGCGAACGCAATCGCCAGGTCGGCAGCGACCTGATCACGGCTCGGATAACCGAACAGGGGCTCGTCGAGGAGGGCGCGAAACTCTTCGATCGGATGCGAATAGTCGGCCTTCGAGGCCCCCAGCAAGCGTGCGGCGAGCCACCGAAAGCAACTCTCCCTCGCTCGAGCCTTCAGCGAGCGCGCCCTTCGCGCTCCCTCTTCGGCGAGCTGGAGAGCCGCTTGCGCGTTGCCCCCGACCTGATACATCGCGGAGGCCCGCGCGGCCATGGCCTCCAGCATCAGATCCTGATCGCCATCCTGCATCGCCTGCCTGTACGCGCTTCGAAGCTGCTCGAGCGACTCGATCGAGCAGACGGGATAGAAGAGGGCGCAGCCGAGGAGGTAGTGCGCGAGCGCGATGTGGGCTCCGGCGTCCTGAGCGCGCGCGAGTCCCGTACGAGCGCTCTCCTCGATCTGCGGGTCACCCGACCAGAGGGCGACGCGAACCAGCTCGAGGCCCAGCCGGACGGAGACGTCGACGGCCTCCCCGTCCGCCACCGCCAGTCCGTCATTGAAGGCGGAAGTCGCGGCTCGCGCGTCTTCGAGCGCCCACCGAGCGCGACCCCGTGCCAGGCACGCCCGAGCCCGGATCACGCTTCCTGCTCCCTCGACGGACTCAGCGAGCTCGAGGGCCTCCCACGGGCGGCTTGCCTCGATGAGGGCGTCCGCGGCGTCCAGCCGCAGGCGGTCCGAGGCCTGCCCACTGGAGCATGCAGCCGCCACCCTGAGATGCTCCGCCCGCTCACCGGGGCGGCGCGTCGCTGCCGCCGCCTCGAGGGCGCGCGCCCGGGCGAGCTCGTGGAGGCCAGCGGCCTCGTAATGGCGCGCTGCCTCGCCTGGCTCGTCCAGCTCGCGCGCGAGTCGTTCGTGAAGCTCGCGCCGCCGAGCCGCCTCGAGTCGGGCTGCCGCAGCCTCGGTGATCAGCGCGTGCCGCGGGCTGAGACATCCGTCGTCCTGCGTGGCGAGGCCGGCTGCGACGAGCTCGGCCGCTCCCGGCCCGAGGAGATCGGCGCCGGCCGCGCGGCCGAGAAGGGCGAGGAGCGCGAGAGCTTCCTCGGCGGCCGGCGAGCAGCGGCGGAATCGCGCCTCAAGTGAAACCCGCAACGTGGGCGAGGGCTCTCCGTCGGCAGCCAGCTCGAGCAACAGCAGCGGATTGCCACGCGCGCCGTCAAGCACACGTGTCGCCCCCAGGGCACCGAGGTCGGGCCGCGCACCCTCGAGCAGGCGAAGGGCGTCGTCATCGTCGAGCCGGCCGAGCTGGAACTGCTCGAAGCCCGCGGCGTCCACGGCCGCGAGCGCGCGCGTGGTGCCGGGGTCGCCCAGACGGACGGCTACCAACAGCTCGATCTTCCCGACGAGCAGCGCCAGCAACGAGAGCGTCTCCGCATCCGCCCAGTGGAGGTCGTCCAGGACGAGCAATCCGTCTCCGACCCCGTCGCGCACGAGGGCGGCGGCGGCGGCCTGGTCGCCGTTCAACCCGCGATCGCCAAGCGCCCGCGTCAGCGGCAGATAGGGAACCCAGCCAAGTGTCGAGAGGCCGCCGCCAACGAACGATCGTCGGGGAAAGTGCTCGGCTACGGCCCGCAGCAGGGACGTCTTGCCGATCCCGGCCTCGCCGACGAGCACCACGGGCCGGGCATCCACCGGCCGACCCCGCAGCAACCCCAACTCGCGCCGCCGCCCCACGAGCATCGGGCCGAGCCTAACACTGCGTTACATATGTCTCAAGGCACCCAGCCGCTCCAGGCAGCCCCGCCTACCCCTCCTTCTCGATCGAGATCTTCGTCCAGTCGAACTGGCCGAGGAGGTTGAGCTCGAGCCCCTCGATCGTTTCCCGGCGGAGGATCGGCGCCGTTCCCCACGTGAGCGGGATGATCGGGAAGGCACCCTCCGGCCCGGTCAGCATTGCCTCGGCCTGCGCGTAGAGCTCGTGCCGGGAACTGTCGTCGGGCGTCGAGCGCGCCTCGTCGATCAGGCGGTCGTAGGCGGGGTCGCAGTAGTTGGTCGGGTTGTTGCCGGACTCGCAGGTCCAGAGCTCGAGGAAGTTGATGTCGTCCACGTAGTCGCCGATCCAGCCGATCAGGAAGAGATCGACGGAACTGTCGGGAGGCGGCCCGAGGAACTCCAGGAACTGCGCCCATTCCTGCGTCTTGATCTGAGCCTTGATCCCCAGGTCCTGCCACATCGCCTGCACGGCGACGAGGGTCTCCTTGGAGAGCTCGTCGCTGTTTCCGAAGACGCCGAGCGTGTCCGGCTTCTCGCTGCCGAGCGCGGCGCGGGCGCGCTCGAGGTCGGCTCCCTCCGTCAGGTAGTCCTGCGCGATCGAATCGAATCCAGGCATCCCCTTCGGCGTGAAGCTCGTGGCCGGGGAGCCGGCCTTCACGACGTTCTCAACGAGCGAAGCACGGTCGATCGCGAGCGCAAGCGCCCGGCGTTGCGCGAGCGGAACGTTCTTGACGTTCACCCCCAGGTACGTCGTGAGGAGTGCAGGGAACTCCGCGTACTCCGGCGTCTCCTGCATCCGCTCGAAGTCGCTGGACGGGATGCAGGCCGGCTGCTCCAGGCACACGTCGATCTCGCCTGCCTCGAAAGCCTGGATCGCGGTCGTCGCCTGAGGGATGATCTTCAGCTGCACCTGGTTGAGCGAGACGGTGCCGGCCTCGCGCCACTCGGGCCACTTCTGGAGCGTCAGCGTCTCGTCGTGGCTCCATTTCGTGAGCCGGAAGGGGCCGTTCGTAACGATGCTGCGGGGCTCCGTCCACTTCTCGCCGTGCGCTTCGACCGTGGCGCGGTGGACCGGCAGGAACGACAGATGCGCTGCCTGTGCGACGAACCACGGCTGTGACGACGTCAGCTTCACCTCGAGCGTACGCTCGTCGAGCGCTCGCACACCGACGTCGTCACGCAGCGCCTCGCAGTCCACCTTCTTGGCATCGCAGCCGTTGTATTCCTGCGCTCCGACGATGCCATAGAACTGGTAGGCGTACCCGGCTGCGGTCTCCGGTGCGATCAAGCGCTTCCACGCGTACTCGAAGTCCCCGGCCGTCACCGGATCGCCGTTTGTCCAGCGCCCACCCTCGCGCAGCGAGAACGTCACCGTCTTCCCCCCGTCCGTCACGTCCCAGCTCTCGGCCACTGCCGGCTCGGGCTCGAGGTCGTCCCCCAGCTTGACGAGCGGGTCCATGAGCGCCTGGATCACGTAGAAGGACGTGATGTCCGTGGCGAGCCCCGGATCGAGCGACGGCGGCTCGGAGCCGAGAGCCATACGCAGAGTCTGCGCATCGCCGCCTTCGCCCTCGGCCGAGCCATCGTCGTCCCCGCCACAGCCCGCGATGAGCATGCCTGCGGCCAACGCGGCCGCGAGGGACACCGTCAGTGGATTCCGCAGGATCAGCACCGCTACCTCCGAGCGTGAGTGACGCGAGCGACGATTGTCCACGTCTCGCTGCGCGCGGTCACCCCCAATCTGCGCCAATCGCAGGGCCGACGCCCGACGATTGGCGCAGATTGGGGATTGAATTGCGCCTCCCAAGGCTCGACTCTCCCGGAGACAACGCGCGTCGGCGTCTTGGGCGGTCCGAGCGTGCCCGCGCAGATGAAGGAGGACTCCGATGAGGGGACTGCTCGCGGCGCCGGTCGATCCAGCGGCACAGGAGTCGACTCGAGGACGCCGCCGCCGCCGAACGCCGGTGTCGATCTTCGCAATCGCGCTGACCACGATCTCTTTCGGGCTGGCGGCATCCGCCCCGGCCGCCGACGAACCGCCGAAGGCCGACCTCGGCGGGACGATCTGCGCAGGAAACAGCATCTACGTCGTGTGCGTCGACGACATCGGCAACATCGGTCGCTACACGGCCCGCACCGGCGCTGCTCACCCGGTGCCGGGCCGCAACGTCCTGTTCGCCGGCGAGAGCTCGGCACCCGGGACTAGCTTCAACAGCTACCGCTCCTTCACGAGCGGCCTGACGTACACGCAGGGAAGCGTGCCGGGTGGGACGAACCTCAACGCCTTCGCGCCGCTGACCGAGCCGATCGGGGGCACGGGAGTCCGCACGACGTGGCAGGTCACCGGAGCCGACGACCTCCGCATCGTGCAGGTCGTGAACGTCAACGGCACGACGCTCTCGGACTCGAACATCGAGGTCACGACGACGATCACGAACACGGGCACGGGCGCGACCGGCCTGGGGATCCGCTACCTCTGGGATTACCAGATCGGACAGGACGACGGCCCCACGTTCCGGGAGCGCTTCCCGGACGGCCCGGCCAGGATCCACGAGGCGGAGTTCAGGCCCGCTCCGTTCCTGTACTACGAGATCGAGGACAACGAGTTTCCCGACCCGACCAGCCCGCTCTACACCGTGCTCGGAACCGGGACCGGGCCGACGACGGTCACGCCCCCGCCGACCAACCCGACGCAGATCACCTACGGATGCTGGCCGGAGGCCTTTTCGACTGCCTTCGACTACGCGATCGTTCCGGGCCGCGACGTCGCCACCGTCGCCTCCCCGTGCGGCGCAGCGCGCGGAGGCGACAACACGACGATCTACTGGTGGGGCCGCGACGCCCAGAGCGCACGCACGCTCGGTCCGAACGATCAGGCCGACACCGACTTCGACGGAATCGGAGACGCGTGCGATCCCCGATTCACGAGCACGCCCTGCAAGGTAACGGGTGGCGGGTTCATCACTACTGCGAAGCACAACTTCGGCTTCAACGCGCAGTTCTCCGCGAGCGCCGGGGCGAGCGGACACGTCAACTATCAGGACAAGGCGGCAGGGCATCTGAAGGGGACCGAGATCACGGGTGTCGCATGCCGCGACACTCAGGCGACGATCATCGGGACGGGAACCTGGAACCGCAACCCGGCGAGCTTCACGGTCCACGCCGAAGACAACGGCGAGCCGGGCCGGACCGACCGCTTCCGCATCGTCATCTCCAACGGCTATTCCGCCGTCGACGCGCTCACGGAAGGCGGCAACATCCAGATCCATAGGCGGTGAGCAATCGAGGGCCTGCGTCGCCAGCGGCGCAGGCTCTCAACTCCATTGGTTACGCGATGAGGTGGCGGTTCCGAGCCAGAGCGGCGAGGACGGCGTCGACGTCCGCCTCGTTGTTGTAGAGGTGGAGCGAGACGCGCAGGCTCGAGTCGCGCTCCGAGACGACGACGTCCTCGGCCGCGAGCGTCTCGACAAGGGCCGGCGCGTCGGTGGAACGGACGCAGACGAGCGGGCCGTGCGGCGGCGCCGCGACCGTGGCTCCGAGCTCGTCGAGGCCGGCGAGCAGCCGCTCGACGAGGCCGGCGACGTGACGCTGGATCTCCGGCACGCCGGCCTCGAGGATCAGCCGCACGCCCGCAAGGCCGCCGTAGATGTTCGGCACGGGCGGCGTGCCGGCGTCGAAGCGCCGTCCGCTGCGATGGGGGCGGTAGCGCGCGATCTGCATCTCGAAGATGTCCTCGTCCGCGAACCAGCCGGTCTGCGTCGGCACGAGCTCCTCGACGAGGCCCGGCCGGAGGGCCATGAAGGCGAGACCGGCCGAGGCGAGCAGGTACTTGACGGTGCCGCCGACGACGACGTCGCCCGCCCTGGTCGCGTCGAGCGGCAGCGCACCGATTCCCTGGTAGCCGTCGACGAGCATCAGCGCGCCGTGCTCGCGCGCGATCCCGTAGATCGCCTCGACGTCGTGCACCGCGCCCGTCCGGTAGGAGACGAACGTCGCGCACACGAGCGCGGTGCGCTCGTCGACTGCGGCCGCGAACGCCTCCGGTGTCGCCTCGACCTGCACGACCTCCGCGCCGCGGAGCTCCTGCGCGTGCGCGATCTGCCCGATCGCGGGAAACTCGTACTCGGTGATCACGATCCGGTTGCGCTCGCCGTCGAAGCGGATTGCGCTGACGAGCGCGCTCACCGCCGCCGAGACGGAGGTCTGGATCGCGACGTCGTCGGGACGGGCGTTCAGCAGGCCGGCGAACGCGGTGCGCGCCGCCTCGGCGCGCTCGACCCAGAACTCCCACTCCGCGCCGTTCGCGTTCCAGCCGTCGAGGTACTCCTCGTAGGCGGCGCGCACGTCCTCCGAGAGCGCCCCTTGCGAGCACGAGTTGACGTAGACCTTGGAGGCGAGGACGGGGAACCGCCCGCGAACCGCATCACCGACGCCGCTCAGAGCGGCCAACCCTCGCAAGACTCACGCGGAAGCATCACGCCGCGATCACCTGTCTCTGGCACGAGTCTGGCACGAGTCTGACACGAGTCTGACACCGGTGGTCGACCAAGCCGCCGTCAGCGGCCAAGATAAGCCTTCCGCAGGTCCTCGTCCTCGAGCAGGTCGGCGGCCTTGCCCTCGAGCACGACGCGGCCGGTCGAGAGCACGTAGCCACGGTCGGCGATCGAGAGCGAGACGTTCGCGTTCTGCTCGACGACGAGCATCGCGACCCCGGACCGATGCACCTCCTGGATGATCTCGAAGCTGCGCTCCACGAGGATCGGCGCGAGCCCCATCGACGGCTCGTCCATCAGCAGCAGCTTCGGCTTCGACATCAGCGCGCGTCCCATCGCGAGCATCTGCTGCTCGCCGCCCGACATCGTGCCCGCGAGCTGCTTGCGCCGGTCGTGCAGGAGCGGGAAGAGCGTGTAGACGCGCTCGAACTCCTCCTTCAGGTCGGCGCGCGGACGCAGGTACGCACCCATCTCGAGATTCTCGAGGACGGTCATCGGCGCGAACACCCGCCGGTTCTCCGGCACGATCGCGAGGCCGCGCGCGATCCGGTGCGCGGTCGGCCGCCGCGTCATGTCCTCGCCGCCGAAGCGCACCGCCCCGCGCCGCGGCGAGACGATCCCGAGGATCGTCTTCAGCGTGGTCGACTTGCCGGATGCGTTGCCGCCGAGCAGGCAGACGAGCTCGCCGCTCCCGACCCGGAGGTTGACGTCCTGGAGGATGTGGATCTGACCGTAGTAGGTATCGATCGAGTCGAGCTCGAGGAGAGGAGCGGTCGCGCTTCCAATAGATGTCCCAGTAGACGTCACTTCGTCGAGGCCGCCTTCGTACCGAGATACGCCTCTACGACCCGGGGCGACGTCGCGACCTCCTCGAACGTGCCCTCGGCGATCTTGACGCCGTGGTCGAGCGCGACGACGCGGTCGGAGATCCCCTCGACCACGTGCATGTCGTGCTCGATCACGAGGATCGTGTAGCCGCCCTCAGAGCGCAGCTGCTCGATCAGACCGGTGATCTCGTGCGTCTCGGAGGGGTTCATCCCGGCGGCGGGCTCGTCGAGGAGCAGGATCCGCGGGTTCGTCGCGGTCGCGCGGGCGATCTCGAGCCGCCGTCGGTTCGCGTACGAGAGCGAGTACGCCGGCTGGTTCCAGCGATAGCCCATCAGGCGCTGACCGAAGAAGCCGAGCCTCTCCTCCGCGAGCGCATGGATCGCCCGCTCCTCGCGCCGCGCCGCGGGCGTGCGCAGGATCGACTGCCACACCCGTGCCTTCGTGTGGCCGTACGCAGCGGCCATCACGTTCTCCTTGACCGTCATGTTCAGGAAGAGCCGCAGCGTCTGGAACGTCCGCGCGACGCCACGGCTCGTGATCGTGTGTGGCGGCAGGCCGACGAGCGACCGGCCCTCGAGCAGAATCTCGCCGTGGTCCGGCCGGTAGATGCCGGTGACGAGGTTGAAGAGCGTCGTCTTGCCGGCTCCGTTGGGCCCGATCACGCTGACGATCTCCCCCTCGTCGACGTGCAGGTCGAGCTCGTCGATTACCTGCAGGCCGCCGAACGCCTTCGAGATCCCCTTCAGCTCCAGCAGGCGCATCCCCGCTCCGGCGGCGGCAAAGCCGCCACCTCCGCTCCTCGCCGGCTCCGTCGAGCCTACGCCGGCCACTAGACGATCTCCACCCGGGCTTTGCCGAGAAGGCCCTGCGGGCGCGCGGTCATCAGCGCGATCAGCAGCGCTCCGAGCAGCAGGATGCGCGTCACGCTGGGCTCGGCGACAAGCCGGTTCTCCCACACGAACGCGGCCAGATACAGCGTCGGCACCAACAGCACCGTTCGCACCGGCCCACGCAGCTGCGTGAGCACGATTACGGCCGCGACCAGGAGCACGAAGCCGATGTTGCCGAGCCGGGTCGAGTAGATCGGGTGCACGACCCAGCCGTCGAGCAGGGAGGCGAACTTCCCACCCTCGATCGTGCCCGACGTCCAGGCCGGCCGGATCGCGTCGACGATCTGGTACGTGACGATCCCGAAGAGGATCGTCCCGCCCAGGACTACCGCCAACTTCGCCCACGGCCGCATGAACGCGAGCAGGCTGAGCAGGATCGCGCCGTAGAAGAGGAGCCGCGCGTTGGCGGGGTCGCGCAGGAGCTCGAGCGAGACGGAGATCACCACCACGCCGACGACGACGCCCGGCAGGCTGCCGGCGCCGCCGAGAATCACCATCGCGTAGATCGTGATCAGGAGCGGCAGATCGAAGTTCTGCGGGAAGACGCCGAGCTGGATGGCGGCGAAGATCGTGCCGGTTAGCCCAGCCGTGGCGGCCCCGAACATGAAGGCGAGAAGCTTCATCCGGTTGACCGGGATGCTCATCACCTCGGCCGCGAGGGAATCCTCTCGCAGCGCCCGCCAGGCCCGGCCGGTGCGCGACTCGTTCAGCAGGCGCAGGCCCGTGAACACGAGCGCGAACACGACGAGTGCCAGCCAGAGGTAGCTCTGCGTCGAGCCGAACTGGATCCCGAAGATCTCCATCGGGTCGAGCCCCGCGATCCCGTTCGGGCCGCCGGTGAAGTCGGTGGGCGAGTTGTTCCACGGCAGCGTGATCCGGTCCGCATTCGTCGTCAGCACGACGAAGATCTGCGCGAAGAAGAGGGTCACGATCGCGAGGTAGTCGCCGCTAAGACGCCACGAGGGCAGCCCTAGCACGAGCCCGAGCAGAGCCGACGCCGCCGTCACGACCACGATCGTCAGCTCGGTAGGCCAGTGGATCCCGAACTGCTCCGAGGAGAGGATCGCGTAGGCATAGGCGCCGAAGCCATAGAAGGCGATGTAGCCGAGGTCGAGCAGGCCGGCGTAGCCCACGACGACGTTGAGGCCGAGCGCCAGCAGCCCGAAGAGGACGGTGTTGACGGCCACACGGACGATGTAGTCCGAGTCGGTCACGAAGGGCACGAGCGCGGTCAGCCCGACGACGATCGCGAGCCGCGCCCACGGCGGCACGCGATCGAATCCGCGGACGAGCGGCGCGGCCCAGCCCGTGCGCAATGCCGTGCGCTCGCCCTCGCGCGCCACCCATTCGTCGGCGCCGATCCGTGGGCCCTTGTCCTCGTGCTCGGACATCAGACCTTCTTGATCTCCCCCCGCCCGAGCAGCCCGCTGGGCCGCACGAGCAGAATCGCGATCAGGATCGAGAAGACGAAGAAGTCCTGGAAGGTCGACGAGACGTAGCCGGTGATGAACGCCTCGGCGAATCCGATCAGCAGGCCGCCGAGCATCGCGCCGGGGATCGAGCCGATCCCGCCGACGACCGCGGCTGTGAAGCCCTTCAGGCCGGCGATGAAGCCCATGAGGAAAAAGACCTTGTAGAACACGAGCCCGACCATGACGCCGGCCGCGCCCGCCAGGGCGGAGCCGATCAGGAAGGTGGAGACGATCACCCGGTCGACGTCGATCCCCTGCATCGCGGCCGCCTCACGGTCGAAGGCCGTCGCGCGCATCGCCTTGCCGAGCCGCGTTTTCTTGACGAGCAGCGTCAGCGCGAACATCAGTGCGAACGACGTCAGGATGACCAGGATCCGCACGATCGAGATGTGCAGCGGGCCCCAGTGGATGCCCTTCGCGAGGTCGATGTACTCGTAGGTCTCGTACGTGCGGAAGTCGGCGCCGAAGAGGAGCAACGCCGACGCCTGGAGGAAGAACGCGACCCCGAGTGCCGAGATCAGCGGCGCGATCCGAGGGGCGTTGCGGAGCGGGCGGTAGGCGACGCGCTCGATCAGGACTCCGAGAAAGCCCGCCCCGACCATCGCTCCCGCGAGCATCAGCAGGATCAGCGCGGCGACCGGCACCGTCAGCGCGAGCGGCCCGCCGAGCACGGTGAGGACCCCGTAGCCCGCGAACGCGCCCATCATGTAGACCTCGCCGTGCGCGAAGTTCAGCAGCTTGAGGATCCCGTACACCATCGTGTACCCGAGCGCGATCAGCGCATAGACGGATCCCAGAGTCAGCCCGTTGACGAGCTGCTGGACGAAGAAGTCCCAGTCCACGGGGAAACAATCTCAGAAACGGCGGGCCCTGGAGCCGTGCGTTCAACGGCTGCGGCCGCCCTCTGCCGGATCATCCAGAGGGCGGCCGCAGCGACCGAGCGTGGTACGGGTGGTGCTAGCCGACCAGGGTCTTCTTCCCGCCGGAACCGAGCTTGAAGATGTAGAACTTCGAGCCCTTCACATCTCCGCGCCGGGTGAACTGCAGGTTGCCACCGAGCACGGTCTTCGGGATGAAGGTCGCCCTCAGGTTCTTCTGCACCTCGGCCCGGGTGGCGTTGCCGTCTGCGCACGACTTCTGAATCGCCGCGATCACGGCCTGCGTGGCCACGTAGCTGGGCGGTCCGAAGTTCGACACGAACTTCGCGCCATAGCCGCGGATGAAGGCTGCGTTGCCCTTGATCCCGCGGATGTCCGGGGCGAAGGCCGAGACGTACGAGCCGGTGATCTTGAAGTCGCCCGAGTCGAGCCCGTCCGAGCCGAAGATGATGGCCTTCTTACCCTGCTCCTTCATCTGCTGACCGAAGATCTGGCCGTTTGCAGCGATCTGCCAGGGGAGGAAGACCACGTTGACGTCGTCGCCGATCTTCGAGACGAGCGCCGAGAAGTCGGTCACCGTCCGGCCAACGGACTGACGGGACACCTTCACGCCACCCGCCCGCAGGTTTGCCTGCACGCCGTTCGCCAGCGGCCTCGAGTACGACGTCTGGTCGTCGATGATGAAGACGCTCTTCGCCTTCAGGATCTGCCGGATGTAGCGCGCGATCGTCGGCGACTGCACCGAGTCGTTCGGCACCACCCGGGAGAAGGTCGGAATCGAGCCGTTCGTCAGCGTCGTGGCCGTGGCGGAGCCGGAGACGAACGGCATCGCAGCCGACTTCTTGAAGATCGGTGCGACGGCGGACACCTCCTGGCTGCCGGCAGGGCCGACGACCGCGAGGATGTCCTTGTTCGACTGGAACCGCGACCCAACCGTCGAGGCCTGGGCGGGGTCGAGCTGCGTGTCGCCTTCGACGAGGGAGACCTTGCCCTTGCCGAGCTTCCGGATCGCGTACTTGGCGAAGCCGAGCTGCTCCTTGCCAATGAAGGCGGCGTCGCCCGTGATCGGCCCCATGAAGCCGATCTTGCTGTTGTCGCAGCCCGCGCTCGGAGCCGCCACGGTGGTGGCGCCGTCGGGCCGCGCAAACGCGGACGCGACGACCGCGAGCGAGACGAGGCCGAGCACCGTCAAAGCGCCGACGGCCTTCCTTGTAGTTCCGTGCATCCTTGCCCTCCTGTTGTAGACCTACTGCTTTGAACTGATGGACTGTGGGTGGACTGGTCAGTGAGACGACGAGACGGCGCTACGGTTGCCGGCGGCGTCGTACGCGCGCGACGCCGGATCGCCGGACGGGTGGAATACACCCAGGATCCGCATCACGCCCGGCCCGGAGTTCTCGATGCAGTGCACCTGCTCCGGCGGCAGGTGGAAGCAGGAGCCGGGTTCGAGCGGGATCGACTCGCCGTTCACGTGGGCGAAGCCCTGGCCCTCGACGATGTAGCCGACCTCGTCGTAGGTGTGGCTGTGGTCGGGCGCGCGGCACGGCTCCACGACGCCGAGGAACTGGGTCGCGTCGATGCAGCCCGCGTCCTGGTTGACCAGGTAGCGGAACGTTCGCCTGTCGTCGGCGCGCAGCTCCGCCTGCTCGTCGAAGCGGACGACGACGCGCCGCTGCGCCGGCGGGTCCGGATCGGCCGGCACCGAGACCGCGACCAGCAGCAGCTCCTCGGCGCCGTCGTTCTCGACGAGCCAGCGCTCGCCGGAGCGCACGTAGGCGGCGGCGTCGGGCTCCAGCTCGTGGGCGACGCCGTCGACCTCGACTGTGCCTGCGCCGGAGACCACGAACAGCAGCTCGTCGCGTCCGTCCTCGCCGCGCTCGAGCGAGCGGCCGGTCGCGAAGCGGAGCACCCGCTGCTCGAGCACGTCGGAGCCCGTCGACCGGTCCAGGGTCGTCTTCTCGAGCGCGGTGTCGCCCTCGGCACGCCGTCCTTCGACGTCGGCCTCGGCGACTACGAATCGCTGCCGCATCCGGCAATCGAACCGTGTCGCGCCTGTCATGTCAACAGCGGCCCCCGTCTACAGCAGAGCCTCGGACTAGACTCGAATGCATGAACGTCGTCGAAGCGATCGACCTCCGCCGCACCTACAAGACCACCACCGGGACGATCCGGCGGCGCTCGCTCGAGGTCGAGGCCGTGCGCGGGGTCAGCTTCGAGATCGCCGAGGGCGAGCTCTTCGGGCTGCTCGGGCCGAACGGCGCCGGCAAGACGACGACGATCAAGATGCTGATCACGCTGCTGATCCCCACCTCGGGCTCGGCGCGGGTGCTGGGCCACGACGTCGTCGACGACGCGGGCTGGGTGCGGAAGCACATCGGGTACGTCTTCGGCGGCGACCGCGGCCTCTACGAGCGGCTCTCCGCGCTCGACAACCTGCGCTACTTCGCCGAGCTGTACGCGGTCGAGCCGCGCGGCCAGCGCGCGCGGATCGACGAGCTGCTCGAGCTCGTCGGCCTGAAGGGCCGCGAGAAGGAGCGGGTCGAGGGCTACTCGCGCGGCATGCGCCAGCGGCTCCACATCGCGCGCGGGCTCCTGCACGACCCACCGGTCGTCTTCCTGGACGAGCCGACGATCGGCGTCGACCCGGTCGGCGCGCGCGAGCTGCGCGCGACGATCGCCTCGCTGACGGCGTCCGGGAAGACGGTGCTCCTGACCACGCACTACATGTTCGAGGCCGACGCGCTGTGCGACCGGATCGCGGTGATCGCGAACGGGGAGATCGTCGCGCAGGGCACGCCGGCCGAGCTGAAGGCGGGTGTCGCCGACGGCAGCGTCGTCGAGGTGGAGCTCTTCGGCGTCGAGGAGGATTCGGTCGAGCGGGTGCGCGCGCTCGACGGCGTCCGCACCGCCACGCTCGAGGATCGCGACCAGAAGCAGCTCTTGATCGTCCAGACGGCGCCGGGACTCGAGTTGACGCACGCGATCCTCTCGCAGCTGAACGGCGCCTCGATCGGCCGGGTCTCCTCGCGCGAGCCGACGCTCGAAGACGCGTACGTCCAGCTCGTCACCGCTGCGTGAGCGCCTTGCGCCTGCTCGGGCTGGGCTGGCTCATCCAGATGAAGATGCTGACGCAGTCGTCGTTCAACTCGCTGCTCGGGGTCGTCTACCCGCTCTTCTTCGCGACCGTCGCGTTCTTCATGTTCCAGGCGGGCGACGACCCCAAGCCGCTGCTCTATGCGTCGCTCGGCGCCGCGGTGATGGGCATCTGGAGCACGACGAGCACGTCGGCCGGCCATTCGCTCGCCCGCGAGCGCTGGCACGGCACGCTCGAGCTGCTCGTCGTCGCCCCGGCGCACTTCTCGCTGATCCTGCTGCCGACGACGATCGCGATGGCGTCGATCGGGATCTACAGCATGGTCGCGACCCTGCTGTGGGGCTGGCTCGTCTTCGGGATCGAGATCCAGATCGGTGATCCACTCGCGTTCGCGCTCGCGGTTCCGGCCACGGTGCTCTCGATCGGAGCGCTGGGCTTCCTGCTGGCGGTGATGTTCGTCCGCTTCCGCCAGGCGTGGGCGCTCGGGAACATGCTCGAGTACCCCGTCTGGCTGATCTCCGGCTTCCTCGTCCCGCTCACGCTCTTCCCGGACTGGGTCCGGCCGATCTCGTGGGTGCTCGCGCCCACCTGGGGGATCAACGCGATCCGCGAGGCCGCCATGGGTGGGGCGCCGTACCTGGACGTCCTGCTGGCGCTCGGCCTCGGCGCCGCCTACGTCGCGATCGGGGTGCTCTTCGTGCGGCGGGCGCTGAACGCAGCGAGGGCGAAGGCGACGCTGGCGCTGTCGTGAGCTCCGCGCGGGTCTTCTTCATCGGCGGGCTGATGAGCTACCGCGCGCTCTTCGGCTGGCTCTCGCCCTGGGTGTTCATCCCCAGCCTGCTCGTCGCACCGGTCTTCCAGATCCTGCTCTTCGTCTACATCGGCCGCTCGGCGCAGCTCGAATCGGACGAGTTCTACGTGATCGGGAACGCGATCCAGTACGCCGCGATCCCCTGCCTCTTCGCGATGACGCACCTGATCGCCGGCGAGCGCTTCCAGCAGACGCTCGGCTACATCCTGATCACGCCCGCGAAGCGCCTGCCGCTCTTCGTCGGGCGCGCGCTGCCGGTCGTGACGAACGGCTTCTTCGTCGCCGCGTTCGCGCTCGTCGTCGGCGGCGCGATCGTCGGCATGGAGGTGCCTGCGGGCGCGTGGGCACCGATCGCGCTCGCGACGGCGGTGAGCGCCTTCTCGTGCACCGGGCTCGGCCTCGTCAACGCAGGCCTCGGCTTCGTCGTCCGCGAGACCGCCGTGCTCTCGAACATCATCTTCGGCCTGCTGCTCGTCTTCACCGGAGCGAACGTCCCGATCGACGAGTTGCCGCAGTGGATGCAGGTCGTCTCCGAGGGAATCCCGTTCACGCACGGGATCGAGGCGGTCCGGCGGCTGGTCGACGGCGTCCCGCTGAGCGACGTCTGGGGCCTGATCGGCACGGAAGCACTGATCGGCCTGATCTACGGAGCAGCGGGCTACGCGCTGATCCGCGCGATGGAGGTCGTCGGCCGGCGGCACGCGACACTCGACCGCTCGTAGCTAGATTTTCAGCATGGTGCGGCTGCTCGCGATCGGCTGGCTCTTCCACCTGAAGAACCTGACCAACTCGCTCTTCTTCGTGCTGATCTCCGTGCTGCAGCCGGTGATCTTCGCCACCATCGCCTTCTTCATGTTCGACGCGGGCAACCGCTCCGGCGGGCTCCTCTACGCGGCCCTCGGAGCCGGCCTGATGGGGATCTGGTCGTCCACGCTCTTCGGCTCGGGCGGCGCGATCCAGTGGCAGCGCTGGCAGGGCACCCTCGAGATCATCGTCGCCGCTCCCGCGCGCTTCCTCTGGGTGATGCTGCCGCTGACCGTCTCGACCGCGTCGATCGGGCTCTACTCGATCGTCGCCACGCTCTTCTGGGGCCGGGTCTTCTTCGACGTGCCGCTCGACTTCGTGCACCCGTGGCTGTTCGTGCTCGCGCTGCCCGTCACCGTGCTCAGCCTCGGCCTGCTCGGGCTCGTGCTCGCGTCGACGTTCGTGCTCTACCGCCAGGCGAGCGCCTTCTCGAACCTGCTCGAGTACCCGATCTGGCTCGTCACCGGCCTGCTCGTGCCGCTCTCGCTGCTGCCCGGCTGGGTCGAGCCGCTCTCCTGGGTGCTCGCGCCGACCTGGGGGATGGAGGCGGTGCGGAATGCGGCGCTCGGCGGGGACGTGTGGCCCGGGATCGCCATGTGCTTCCTCCTCGGCGCGATCTACCTCGCGCTCGGCGCGCTCTTCATGCAGAACTTCGAGCGGCTGGCGCGGCAGCGCGCGACGCTGTCCCTGACCTGATGGTCGTGCCGTGAGTCCCGCCCTCAGCGTCTTCTTCGTGGGCGGGCGGATCTCGTACCACGCGCTCTTCAACTGGATCAGCCCCGGCATGTACGTGACGACGATGCTCGGCAGCCCGCTGTTCCAGATCCTCTTCTTCACGTACCTCGGCCGCTACGCGGGCGGGCAGGGCGACGACTTCTTCATCGTCGGCAACGCCGTGCAGGTATCGGCCATGGCCGGGATCTACGGAATGGTGATGGGGATCGCCAACGAGCGGCAGTTCGGGACGCTCTCGCCGCTGCTCGCGACTCCGGCGAACCGGCTCGCCGTCTTCGCGGGCCGCGGGCTGCCGTTCATCGTCAACGGGCTCGCGGTCTCGACCTTCGGCTTCCTGTCGGCCTGGGCGCTGCTCGACTTCAGCCCTGATCCGTCGGTGCTGCCGGCACTCGCCTTCGTCGTCACGGTCACGGTTGTCTCGTGCACGGCGCTCGGCGCGCTGATCGGCTCGATCGGCCTCCGCGCCCGCGACGTCTTCTTCGCCGCCAACCTCGTCTACTTCCTGATGCTGCTCTTCTGCGGCGTCAACGTCGACGTCTCCGACCTGCCCGGCTGGATGGAGGCGATCGGCCGCGCGCTTCCGCTGACGCACGGGATCGAGGCGGCGCGCCGGGTCGTCGACGGGCGAGACACTCGGCGACGTCGGCGGGCTGGTCGCGACCGAGGCGATGATCGGGATCGCCTACGCCGTGGCCGCGTACGGGCTCTTCCGCCTGTTCGAGGCCGAAGGCCGGCGGCGCGCCTCGCTGGAGACGTACTAGTCTTCCGCGGCCGTGCCGGACGAGACGCCAGAGCCGAGCGACGACATGGACGCGCTGCTCGACCACCTGCTCACCCACGCGGTCGAGCGACTCGAGGCGGACGGCGACTTCAGTCCGTTCGCGGCGGCGATCGACCGGCGCGGCGAGCTGCGCGTGTTCGGCCTCGAGCCCGAGAACGACGAGCGCTCGCCTCAGGAGCTCGTCGACGGACTCGTCGCCAGCCTCACTGCGGCCGCGGAGCGCGACGAGATCCGCGCGACCGGCGTCTGCGCGAACGTGACGCTGCCGAGCGACGCCGGCGACTCGGAGGCCGCGGTCGTCCAGCTCGAGCACCGCGACGACGACCCCGTCGACATCGCGCTTCCGTACGAGCTGCACGACGACCACATCCACACAGGCGAGCTGATCGCCGGCGTCGGCAAGCACCGCGTCTTCCGGAGCCGTCCTAGCGCGAGCTGGTCGGGCCGCGAAGCGGCCCCTTCAGGGGTCTTGCCGTGGGCATGGCTCGACCATGCCCGCGCAGCTCTTGACCTGGCGCGAGCACGGGCTCTGCCCGCGCCGATGCGAGCTAGCAGCTCGAAGAGCTCGAAATCCTTGCCGGTCACGTGGACGGCGACGTTGCGGATCGGAACGGGCCCGAGCGCACCGGCGAACGAGCCGCGGTGCGCGTGACCGTGCAGGACGAGGTCGGGCCGGTGCGCGCCGATCGGAGCTGCCAGCCGCGAGGAGCCGAGGAACGCCCAGATCGTCTCGGGCTCCCCGATGAGCGTCTCCGGAATCGGCGCGTAGTGGAGCAGCACGATGCGCACGTGACAGCCCGAGATCGCCTCGAGCGCAGACTCGAGCCCGGCCACCTCGTCGGTCGTCTCGCGATAGACCTGGCGCAGTAACGGCTCGCCGAAGTCCGGCAGCTCGGCGCCGGGAAAGCCGCCGACGAACCCCTTCGCTCCGGCAACGCCGACCTCGAGACCGTTCACCTCGTGGATCGAGAAGCTGCGTCCGAGCACCGTGATCCCCGCCTCCGTCAGGACGGCGACCACCTCGTCGCAGCGATTCGCGTGGTAGTCGTGGTTGCCGAGGACTGCGACGACCGGAACCGGGAGCTCGCGGCAGGCATCCGCGAGGACGGCGGCCTGCTCGGGGTCGCCGTGGGTGGTGAGGTCGCCCGCGAGCAGGATCACGTCGGCCTGCTCCGCCGCTGCCGCGAGCGCGTGCGTGATGTGCTCCCGCAACGGCTCCGAGCAGTGGATGTCGCCTGCGGCGGCAATGCGCACGGGTCCGCTCATTGGCTTCCGTCTACCACCCTCGTCGCGCTTTGCAAACGACGGAGCGGGTACCGGCGAGCGCATGCCCTACACGGCATCCGACAACTTTCCCGACCTGATCGAGGCGATGAAAGTCGCCGCCGCCGCCCTGCGCGACGCCGACGTTCCCTATCTGCTCGGCGGCGGGCTCGCCGCCTGGGCGCGCGGCGGGCCCCCGACCGAGCACGACGTCGACTTCTTCGTCAAGGAGGAGGACGCCGAGCGCGCGCTCGCCGCTCTCGTCGAGGCGGGCATGAAGGCGGAGCGCCCGCCCGAGGGCTGGCTGCTGAAGGCCTGGCACGGCGAGACGCTGATCGACCTGATCTTCCATCCGACCGGCGGGCCGGTGGGCCAGGGTCACTTCGACCGCGCGGAGGCCATGGAGGTGATGGCGCAGCCGATGCTCGTGGCGTCGCTCGACGACGTCGTCGCGACCAAGCTGCTCGCGATCAACGAGCAGTCGCCCGACTTCGCGAGCGTGCTCGAGCTGGCACGGTCGCTACGGGAACAGATCGACTGGGAGATCGTCCGCGAGCGCACCGCCGACTCGCCGTTCGCGCGCGCTTTCTTCACGCTGATCGAGGAACTGGGGATCGTCGCGCCGGCAGCGTCGCCCTAGAAGTAGAAGCGCTTCCAGGCCTCCCACCAGGTGTCCGCGGTGACGGAGATCGTGCGGTCGTCGACGCGCTCCACTCCGTCCCTGAAGCGCAGGTCGTCGGCAGCCTTCGTGTGCTTGAACTCGACGCGGATCTCGCAGGGGCTGCCGGGGCTCCAGGGTGCGACCGCCTTCAAATCGGACAGCGCCGTGCGCGCGCCGGCCTCGATCAGCTCCCGGGCCCGTACCGGCGGGATCTGCCGGGCGGAGTTCGCGCCGAGGCCCCGCTTGACGGCGACCGTCGTGACGCCGTCGCCGAGCAGCTCCCGCCCCTCCTCGCAGGCGACGTCGTCGCCTGTCACGAGCAGCACCGGACAGTCCCACGTGCCGCACAGTGCCGCGTGGATCCCGGTCTCGCCCACGAGCGTGCCGTTGAAGGAGAGGTTGTAGTAGTCCATGCCCGAGACGGTGTGGTTCATCCCGCCCCGGCGCTGGCCGGCCCTCGCGTGCATGCCGACGAGCAGCGTGGCGTCGCAGCCCTCCTCCAGGAACTCGGTGTACTCCGTCCAGTTGTCCTGCACCACCCACTCGCAGGCGGAGTCGAGCAGATCGGGCACGAGCGAGTTGAACGACCACTCCTTGCCGGCGCCATGGCAGTCCATCACGACGATCTCGGTCGCGCCGGCCGCCTTCGCGCCGCGCACGGCCGCGTTGATCTCCTCGGTGTAGAGCTTGCGCCCCTCGTCGTACATCGGCGCGCCGCCGGCGGTCTGCGCCCCTCTGACGATCCCGGAGACGCCCTCCATGTCGGTGATGATGTGCACGCGCACGGGCCGCGACGTTATCGCACTCGCCCGGCGAGAGCGCTCGAGCACGGCTGGGCCTCGTGCGCAGTACGGCGGGCGGACGCGCGAAGGTCCGTCGCGTAGGCTCCGCGCGTGCAGACCGGGCTCGACGACAAGGGCGTGCTCGTCACCGGCGCCTCGGGTGGCATCGGCGCCGCCTGCGCGCGCGCTTTCGCGGCGGAGGGCGCACGAGTCGTCGTCCACTATCACCGCGGCGAGGAGCGCGCACGGGACGTCGCCGCGGAGCTCGGCGGTGCACCCGTTGTCGGAGCCGACCTCACCGACGAGCGCGAGGTCGACCGGCTCTTTGCCGAGTCGCGAACCGAGCTCGGCCGGATCGACGTCTGCGCGGCCGTCGCAGGGGTCTGGCCGTCGGAGGACGTACCCGTCTGGAAGCTGCCGCTCGAACGCTGGGAGGCGACGCTCCGCCAGAACCTGACGTCGACGTTCCTCACTGCGCGCGGGTTCCTGCGCGAGGTGGAGCGAAACGGTGCGGGATCGCTCGTTCTCGTCGGCTCGACCGCGGGTCTCGTGGGCGAGGCCGGCCATGCCGACTATGCCGCCGCGAAGTCGGCGATCCTCGGCGGGTTGCTGCTCAGCCTGAAGAACGAGGTCGTGCGCGTGGCGCCGAGGGGCCGGGTGAACGCCGTTGCCCCGGGCTGGACCGAGTCGCCGATGACCCGCGGCCACGTCGACCCCGAGGCCGTCCGCCGCGTCTCGCGGACGATGGCGCTGCGCAAGGTCGCCCGGCCCGAGGACGTGGCTCGGCAGGTGGTCGTGCTCGCCTCGGACGAGCTCTCCGGCCACGTCACCGGCCAGGTCGTCGTCGTCGCCGGCGGGATGGAAGGCCGCGTCCTCCACGAGGACTGAGCGCAACGAGAAAGCGGCGACCCGAGGATCGCCGCTTCGTACTCCGCCAGGCCGCAGGATGATTGCCGTCAGTCCCCGACGCGGAAGAGTCGCAGCGCCTATCGGCAGCAAGCCGCCGGAGCTTGAGCGACCGAACGAACGACGAGCGAATAGGCCGCGAAGCAGCCTTTCAGGGATCTTTAGCGCGACGAGGCATCCGCGGAAGCGGATGCCTCGTCGCTCGAGCTAGTAAGAGGGACGGGGCCCCGCCGCCTGGGGCCCCGTCCTGGTGGCTCCTGATCGGAGCCGGTTCTTCTTCCGTGCGGCCCGCCGCCAGGGCGCTCGGAAGATGTCCTCAGTATCGGGGTCGCCTTCCAGGCTGGAATCACCCGTCCGCGGTTGACTCGTCCCTCGATCGGGGTTGACGAATGAGCTTCACCTACAGTCACGGCCATGTCGGCCCGCTTCGTCGAACGACTGCGCTCGGGCACGCCGCTCGTCGGTGACGGGGGCATGGGCGCGCTCATCTCGGGCGCGGTCGCGCGGCTGCGCTGCCCCGAGGAGGCAAACCTGCGCGCGCCGGAAAGCGTCGTCGCGCTGCACGCGAGCTTCATCCGCGCGGGCGCCGACCTGATCGAGACGAACACGTTCGGCGCCAACCGCCGCAAGCTCGCCGGCTTCTATCTCGAGGACGAGTTCGAGCGGATCAACTCGACTGCGGTCCGGCTTGCCCGCGAGGCTCGCGAGGTCGCCGGACGCGAGGTCTTCATCGCCGGCGCGATCGGGCCGCTCGGCGAGAGGGAAGCCTTCGACCCTTCGGAGGCCGCTCCGCTCGTCGCCGAGCAGGCCCAGCTGCTCGAGGGCCGCGGCGTCGACCTGATCATGCTCGAGACCTTCTACGACCTGGAGGAGCTCGTCTCCGCGATCGACGCGGTGCGCTCCGTGTCGCAGCTGCCGGTCGTAGCGTTGATGACCTTCGACGCGGACGGCCAGACGCTCGGCGGCGTCTCCGCCCGCGAAGCTGCCGAGCGGCTCTCCACGCTCGACCTCGCCGCGATCGGCGCGAACCACAGCGCCGGTCCCGCCGCCGCCCTGAATGCCCTCGCCGAGATGCAGGTCGACGGGCTCGTGCTCGCCGCGCTGCCGAACGTCGGCCTCGCCAGCTTGGCCGGCTCGCGCGTGATCTTTCCGCACGCGACGCCCGACTACTTCGCGGAGTTCGCGGCGCAGGCCCGCAACCTCGGCGCCGGGCTGATCGGCGGCTGCTGTGGGACGACGCCCGCTCAGATCGAGGCGATCCGGGCCGCGGTCGACGAGCACCGGGCACCATCCGCTCCGCTGGTCGTGCGTGAGCGCGAGCTGGTCGCTGCGAGCGACGACCTACCCGAGGAGACCGAGCTGGCGCGGATGCTGCGCGAGGGCGAGTTCGTGGTCTCGGTGCAGCTCGACCCGCCGCTCGGCGCGAACAACGGCGCGCTGCTCGAGGTCTCGCGGGTCTTGAAGGAGACCGGCAAGGCGCACTTCGTCGACGTGAACGACAACCCGCGCGCGCGGGCCCGGATGAGCGGCGTGATGGCGTCGGTCGCGATCGAGCGCGCGTGCGGCGTCGAGACGATCCCGCACCTGACCCCTCGGGACATGGCGATCGCCGGCCTCGAGTCGCTGCTCCTCGGCGCGCACGCGGAGGGGGTGCGCAACATCCTCGCCGTCACCGGCGACCCGCCGGAGGAGGGCGACTACCCGGGCGCGCGGGGCGTGTACGAGGTGGACGCGATCGGTCTGACACGCCTGATCGCCGGCCTGAATCGGGGCGAGGACTACCACGGCCGCTCGATCGACGCACCCACCTCGTTCTTCACCGGCGTCGCGGTCAACCCGTCCGCGGACGACCTCGACGTCGAGCTGCATCGCTTCGAGCGGAAGCTGGCCGCGGGCGCTCAGTTCGCGATGACGCAAGTCCTGTACGACCTCGCCTACCTCGACGCCTTCCTGGCTCATTTCGGCGGGCGCTCCCCCATCCCGCTGCTCGTCGGGATCTGGCCGATGCGAAGCCATCAGCTCGCCGTCCGCGTGCACAACGAGGTTCCCGGGATCGTCATCCCGGAGGCGATCCAGCAGCGTCTGCGCGACGCGGGCTCGAACGCCGCCGAGGTCGGCACCGGCATCGCGCGCGACCTGCTCGCCGAGGCGCGCGAGAAGGCGGCGGGCGTCTACGTCGTGGCGCCGTTCAAGCAGCCGCTCGGTATCCTCGACCTGCTGACGTAGTCGTCGCTGCGCTACCGGACGCAGGGGCCGGTGGAGATGACCTCCGTGCCGGCTTGTGCCACTGCGGCACTGACGAGCTCGGACGGCACGCCGTACCCGGCCGGCGACCCGATGCGCGCGGCGAAGATCGTGGTCTGTACGCGTCCGGCGGAGTCGACCGCTGGCCCACCCGAGTTCCCGCTGCGCACGGCCCCGCGCAGCGTCGTGATTCGCCTCGAGATCGGCCCCCGCCCGAAGGCGTCGTCGGTGAGCACGCTTCCCGTCTGGCCGATCCGGCCCGCCACCGCCGTGAACGGCCCATTCTCCGGATAGCCGAGGATCGCGACGGCCGTTCCCTCGTCCGGCTCCGTGAGCTGCAGTGGCCGGCCGCGGAGACCGGGGACGCGCAGCACGGCGATGTCGTTCGTGGGATCGAAGGCGACGACGCGCGCAGCGAGCGTGTCGCCGTTGCCGCGCCCGACCCGCGCGTCCTTCATCCCGGCGACGACGTGGGCGTTCGTGACGACCACGTTCGGCCGCGCGATCCAACCCGAGCCGGAGATGCCGAGGCCGCACGCGCTTCCCGTCACCCGCAGGACGCTCGCCCGGGCGCGGCGCACTCCGGGGTCGCGCAGGAGCTCCGGGTCGGGCGGCGCCACACGCGCCTGCGGCCCGGCGATGCGCGCGAACGGGTCGACGCGCGCGATCGCGTCGAGCAGTCTCGAGGGCGGCACGCGCTCGTTGATCTCACCGAGGACGCGCGAGCGCTGTACCTCCTCGCGCAGGTTCGTCTGGCCGGGCACGTGCAGCGCGACCGCGCCTGCGACCCACACGAGCGCGATGCCCGTCGCTGCCCCCAGCAGGACGCCGCCCAACGTGTCGAGCACCCGCAGCGGCGGCAGCACGAGCAGGCTCGAGCGGATCGTCGTACCGGCCATCCCGCCGACGCTCTGGAGCACACCTGCCAGCAGAACGGCGCCGCCGAGCGCGACGAGCGGCGTGTAGGCCGACTCGCCACCCGAGAAGAACTGCGGCGCCAGCTTCGCCCCGAGATACGCCCCCACCACGATTCCGCCGAGCGACAGCGCCCCCGCAACGAGCCCCCGCCGCAGCCCGTTCAGCGCCGCCAGGGCGATCACGGCAGCAGCGATCCAGTCGAGTGTCCTCACCGTCCCACCCTACAAACGGCATCTGACGCGACTCAGGCTAGAATGCCCCGGCCCTGGGGGCGTAGTTCAGTTGGTTAGAACGCCGGCCTGTCACGCCGGAGGTCGCGGGTTCGAGTCCCGTCGCTCCCGTTCCAGCTTCGCTCCTCGCGCTTCCTCGAGACCGCTACCGCTAGACCGAAACGTCCAGGACCCCGCCGACCCGAACGCTGGCGCGGACCTGCGAAAGCCCGAACCGGCCGACGGCGCATCACGACCACACCGTCGGCCGGAAGCGAGTCAGTCGAGGTCAGCCGCGCCGCTGCGCTCGATCGCCAGCACTTCCCGTTTGTAGGCTGTCCCGGGCTCGAGGAACCCGTCTGGCACCTCGATGCTCGTCACCGACGGCGGCAGATACATGCTCAGCCCGAACTTCCCGATCATGTGCGGGTGCGGCGGAACGTCCTTTTCGATGATGAGCTGGTACGCGATGATCTTGACCGGCTCACCCGTGATCGTCTTGGACTCGGGCTTCCAGCGGGCGACCGCGTCACCGACGGGCACCGATGCGCCCTTGGGCGAGACGAGTACAGGCCCTGCCGGGATGTCGTGCGTGAGCAGAGCGGTGCCCGACGTGCGGCCGAGGCTCTCACCGTTCTCCTGTGCCGGGCCGGCGATCGTGTAGTCCCCTCCGGGGCTTGTGCGATCGAATCAGTAGTTCCCGCGCCGATCCGACGGTAAAGCGCGGATCCGCCGAACGCTGCTGCGGGGCAGAGTTCGAGGTAACCAAAGGAGCCGAAATGAAAGCGCTCGTTTTTCACGGTCCAGGCTCGCGTGAGTGGGAGGAAGTTCCCGAGCCCACGCTCGAGGCCCCGACCGACATCATCATCCGGGTCGACGCCAGCACGATCTGCGGTAGCGACCTGCACATTCTCAAGGGCGACGTGCCGGCGGTGAAGCCGGGGACGATCCTCGGCCACGAAGCGGTCGGCACGGTCACCGAGGTGGGAGAGGCCGTTACGACGGTCGCGGTCGGTGACCGTGTCCTCGCCTCATGCATCACCTCGTGCGGCCGCTGCGAGCAGTGCAAGGCGGCGCGCTACGGGCTTTGCACCGGCGGCGGCGGCTGGATCCTCGGCCACCTGATCGACGGCGTGCAAGCCGAGTACGCACGGATTCCGTTCGCCGACACGTCGGTCTACAAGGTGCCGCCCGCCCTCACGGACGAGCAGGTCTTGTTCCTGGCCGACATCCTCCCGACGAGCTTCGAGGTCGGGGTGCTCAACGGTCAGGTGAAGCCTGGCGACACGGTCGCCATTGTCGGCGCCGGTCCTGTCGGGCTCGCCGCGATTCTGACTGCGTCTCTTTTCACACCCAGTCGGATCATCGCCATCGACCTCGATTCCGCGCGGCTCGCCCGCGCCATCGAGTGCGGCGCCTCGGATGCGATCGAGCTCACCGGCGAGGCCGCGCGCGAGCGTGTGCTCGAGCTGACCGACGGCATCGGCGTCGATGTTGCGATCGAAGCCGTCGGCATCCCGGAGACGTTTGAGCTTTGCACCGACATCGTCCGCTCGGGTGGCCACGTCGCCAACGTCGGCGTCCATGGCAAGCCGGCAACGCTGCATCTCGAGCGCCTCTGGATCAAGGGCGTGACCATCACCACCGGGCTCGTCGATACCTTCTCGACGCCGCGCCTGATGAGTCTCGTCAGCGCCGGCAAGCTCGACCCGCTGGTGTTCGTGACCCACCGCTTCGCTCTCGAGCAGGCGGAGGAGGCCTACGACGCCTTCGGCGCCGCGGCGGAGACCGGCGCGTTCAAGGTCGTGCTCGAAGGTGCAAAGCACCAGCAGCTGGTGCCGGTCGGCGCCGCCGCCGGCCTGGCAGGAGACGCGTCATGACCGTGCTCACCGAGCGAGCCAAGCTCGCGCCGCAAACGCTGTTCAGCCGCGTGCTGGTCGGCGTCGACAGCTCCGAGGAGAGCCGCGAGGCGGCCCGGCAAGGGGCCGTGCTCGCCCACGGCCAACTGACCCTGCTTGCCGCCTACGACGTCGGAGCTGACTTCGCCGCCCGTACCCCGATGGGCATTCCTGCCTACTACGACGGGGATCTGCACCGCGAGGCGGCCGAGGACGCACTCAGCCGAGTGCGGGAGGACGTCGCCGCGGCCGACCCGACCGGGAAGGTCGTCCGCGGGGTCGGTTGGGAGGCTCTCATCCACGAAGCCGAGCGCGACGAGGACACGCTGATCGCCGTCGGCTCCCACGGGGTCGGACGGATGGCCGGCATCACCCTGGGTGCGGTCGCTACCAACGTGATCCACAAGGCGCCCTGCTCGGTGTTGGTCGCGCGCAAGGGGAGTGACGCGTTTCCGCGCAAGATCGTCGTCGGCGTCGACGGCTCGCCGGAGTCGGCTGCCGCATACGCGGTGGCGAAGCAGGTCGCGGAGCGGTTCGGGACAGAGCTGGTCGCGGTGGTCGCCCACGGAGGCGAGCCGGTGGACAGATGCCTGGTCGACCCACTGGTTGGCCACTACCGAGAGGACCTCGCCGACGAGCCGGTTCAGGCGCTCGTTGCGGCGTCGGCCGACGCCGATCTACTCGTCGTCGGCAGCCGCGGGCTGCGCGGTCTGAAGGCACTCGGCTCGGTCTCCGAGCGGGTCGCCCATCAGGCGCGGTCGTCGGTCTTGATCGTCCGCGAACACCTGGCAGCGAATCGGCGCGGAGTCGGGCAGTGAGCGCCACCGTGCGCCAGCACTCGGCGGCGCTACGGTCGTCTGCCGAGCACGAACACCTGCCCGAGCTCGTACGCAGGTACCTGGCACGGTCGCTTCCAGCCGGCGGACAGCTGCCGGCAACGGTTCGGGTTCAGCAAACCGGGTCGATGCTGCAGCGGCCCGGAGGACGCGTGATGCCCTTCCGAGCGACCGAGGACTTCTCCATCGATCGCGTCGCCTTCACCTGGAGAGCGCGCTTTCCGCTCGTAGGGCCCCTGGCGCTGACGGTCGTCGACGAGTTCGCCGACGGCGACGGGCGACTACGCCTTTCGCTGCTCGGCATCCCGTTGAAGACCATCGAGGGCCCGGAGACGAACGTCGGGGAGGCGATGCGCTACCTGTCCGAGCTGGCGTGGGCACCGCAAGCAATTGCAGCTAACCGGGAAATCGTTTGGCGGGAGCTCGACGAGCGAACCGTCGAAGTGGCGAGCCCGCGAGTGTCGACCACCGCGGTCGTCGCCTTGAAGTTCGACGCTGCAGGCGACATCGTCGGTGCGACGGGAACGAGGCCGATGCCGGTCGGCAAGAAGTTTGTGCCCACGTCCTGGGGCGGTGACTTCGGGGACTACAAGAGCTTCAACGGCACTCGCGTCCCAACCTACGGAGAGACCTGGTGGGAGCTTCCCCAAGGCCGCTTCGTCTACTGGCGCGGACGCATCGACAGGCTCGCACTCATCGAATAGGAGGAACCGACGTCGCTACTCGATGCCCGCGCAGCTGGTGCTCCAAGCTGGCGGATGCTGGCTCGTCGCGACCGCGAACCGGCCCGCTCGATCACCCGCACGTCATTCCCGACGAGCTTCGGCCGTGCCTCGCTGCGGATTGTCCGCAAGCCGTTCAGTGCTGGCCACGGATACCAACTGGTGAACGTCGACCTACCCTTGAATTGTGAACACGACGTACGCAGTCAAGTGGCGTGAGCCCGACGGGCAGACCTATCTCGGGCGACTGTCTCTCAGCCCGCTGACCTTCGATCTCGAAGGGCGGTGGCAGGGCGGGCCTTCCGTCAATCGGCAGATCGGCTACGACGAGATCCTTGGCTTTCGGATCGGTAACCGTGGCGACCGCTTCGACGGTCAACCAGCGCTGATCGTCGAGCGGGCAGACGGCCAGTACCTCGTCACGAGCGCAGGCGTCGGCGCCGGCGTCATTCAAGAGGTTGTCGACCGGCTCGCAGGTTTCCGTCGGGCCGCGCTGCGCCCCAGCTCCACCTGACGAGCCGGAACGAGCTCGTCCCGAGGTGCGACGGGGCGTTTGGATGGGAGGCGCCCACGGGTCTTGCGTGGCGTCCCCACACCTGCACCCGGACACGCTCACGCTGCTTCGGAGATCTGCGGATAACCCGCAGCAGGTCTGCGCGCTGCCCCTGATGGGCAGGCGCCGTACTCGGCCTACCTTGGACCCACAACGACGAACGAAGGAGGCACGAGATGAGAAAGCCTTTTCAGATCGGTGGCGTGATCGCCGGAGCGGTGCTGATCGCATTCGGCGCGCCGCGATCTACATGGGCGTCGACGGCCGCGCGACGGTTCGCGACAGCCTCAAGCAGGAGCAGATCGTCTTCGGCGCCGCTGACGACCCGGCAGTCGCGAAGTTCGCGCCGCAGTGGGCCGACGAGCAGGTCACGACCGGCACCCAGGCGCGTGCCTTCGCCGAGGTCATCCACGAGCACGCGCTCGAGGGCTCCGGCGGGCTGACCTACGCCCAGATGGGACGATTCATCTCCGCGGACGACCCGGAGAGCCCCGCCGGCACGAGCGACGAGGCCGCAGCGCTCAAGGACGAGCAGGGCAGCCCCGTCTCGAACTCGGCCCGCAACACCTGGGTCACGGCGACGGCACTGTCCTCGGCGCTGAACATGAGCTACATGGCCGAGCAGATGGCCCTGTTCGGGATCGTCGTCGGGATCGCGCTGCTACTCAGCGGGATCGGCTTCATCGTGCTGGCACTCGGTGGCGCCCTGCGCCGCCGCGAGGCACCGGAAGTGGCTACGAGCAACACGAGCAAGGTCAAGCCGCGTCCGGCCGTCAACACCGGCTGACGAAACGGGACTCGTGCCCCGACCCGAGGGCGGCTCCGGCCGCCCTCGGCGTTCGTCCAAGGGGAACTGAATGTCCACCGCAGCCAGCTCGCGACGGGCGGTCTTGGCGCCGCTCGCCGGTTCGAGGGCGCTCACTTTCGAGTGGCTCCTGCTCGCGTGAACCCGAGCCTGCGCGTCGCCTTGCAGTAGGCGACTTGCGGGAAAACCACAGCAAGGTCTGCGGCCAGACGCGGAGTGATCTGCGGCCCGGCCAGGGGGCTGAACCTGTGGGTGCGCCCTACGTTTGATTCACACCATTCAGTCGAAGGAGACAACCACGTGGCCTCATACTCCGCCTCCAAGCACCACCGACCCGCACCAGTCGAGACCGAGTCTGCCGTACTTGCCAAGGTCGGCGTTGTACTGCTCGGCCTTCTTGTTGCCGTGCTCGGATTCTTCTCGCTGCTGATGTGGGCGGATGCCCGCGAGGCGCGCGACGCAGGGGCCCAGCCCATCGCCTCCGAAACCCCCACGCCGCAAGCCGACCACAACGTCGCGCTGCCGCTGGCGAGCTTCGCGGGCATGGTTCCCGAGAACGCGGCCGAGCTCGCTGAAGCTCACAAGGCTGCCAACGCGACCTTGCCGGCCATCCCGGCCGGCGACCTCGTCAAGGTGCACATGACCCTCAAGGACATGACGGTCGAGATCGCCCCCGGCGTCAAGTACAACACCTGGGCCTTCGACGGCCACGGCGCCCCCGGCCCGGTCGTGCATGTCCGCCAGGGTCAGACCGTCGAGATGACGCTGACGAACGGTGGCGCGATCCCCCACTCGATCGACTTCCACGCCGCGCGGATCGCGCCGAACGTCGCGTTCAAGGACGTGCAGCCCGGCGAGTCGATCAAGTTCCGCTTCACGGCGTCCGATCCGGGCGTCTTCATGTACCACTGCGGCACGAAGCCGGTGCTTGCCCATATCGCCAACGGCATGTACGGCGCGATCATCGTCCAGCCGAAGGAAGCCCTTCCACCGGTCGACAACGAGTACGTGCTCGTCGGCAGCGAGTGGTACCTGAACGGTGACGGGATCGCGGCGCCCGCCTCGCTCGACATGGCAAAGGCTCGAGCCCGCATGCCAGACTGGGTCACCTTCAACGGCTACGCCAACCAGTACGTCACACATCCGCTGACCGCGCAGCCGGGCGAGACGACCCGCTTCTGGGTGGTCGCCGCCGGTCCGACCAACAACGTCAACTTCCATGTCGTCGGCGGGATGCTCGACCGCGCCTGGGTCAACGGTGACTTGGCGAACCCGCCCCAGAACGGTGTGCAGACGGTGCTCGTCCCGGCCGGCGGCGGCGCCGTCTTCGACGTCAAGCTCGACCAGGAAGGCCTGTACCCCTTCGTCAGTCACGCCTTCGCGGACGTGGATCTCGGACAGGTGGGGTTGCTGAAGGTCGGGAACCCCAAGGGAACGATGTCCCACTGATGAGGGGGCTTCGCACGCAACAACGGCGCCTCGCGGCCGTGCTCGGCGCCGCCGTTGTGCTGGCGGCGATCCTCGTCGGCGCCAGCCGTCTCAGCGCCGACAGCGCCGAGACCGCTGCACCGGCGGCCGCGTCGACCACGACGGCGGCGTCGCCGTCCTCGCCCGAGCCCTCGCTCTTCGCAGAGATCGAGCAGCACGGCGCGGCACTCGGCTCGCCGGACGCGCCGGCGACCCTCGTCGAGTACGCAGACCTGCAATGCCCGTTCTGCGCCGATTGGGCGCGCGACGCACTGCCGACGCTGGTCGAGGACTACGTCAGGGCCGGGAAGCTGAGAATCGTCTTCAACGGCATGGCGTTCATCGGCCCCGACTCCGACAAGGCGCTCCGCACCGCGCTCGCCGCCGGCCGGCAGAACCACCTCTGGGACGTCGTCCACGGCCTCTATGCGCAGCAAGGACAGGAGAACGCCGGCTGGGTCACCGACGAGCTCGTCTCCGGGATCGCGGCCGGCGTTCCCGCGCTCGACATCGACGCGCTCCTCGCGCTGCGCTTCGAAAGCTCCGTCGCGACGGAGCTGGAGCGAGCCACGGCAGCCGCCGCGGCGGCGGGAATCAACAGCACGCCGAGCTTCCAGGTCGGCCCGACCGGCGGAGCGCTCGAGCTCGTCCAGATCTCCTCTCTCGGCCCGGAGGGAGTCGTTCCGGCCGTCGAAGCGGTGCTCGCCCGTTGAACGAGCACGTGGTTCGCGCCGCGAGCGCCGCCCTCGCCGTCCTCGGTGCAGCGATCTCCGCGTACCTGCTCTACGTCCGGCAGACAGGCGGCACGATCGCCTGCTCGACGGGCGGCTGCGAGACCGTGCAGAGCTCCACCTACGCCGAGCTGTTCGGCGTGCCGGTTGCGGCGCTCGGGGTCGCGGGCTTCCTCGGACTGCTCGCCGCCGCGACCCTCCGTGGCGAGCTCGCACGACTCGCGCAGGCGACATTCGCGCTCACGGCGGTCCTGTTCGGCGCCTATCTGCTCTACGTCCAACTCGCCGTGATCGACGCAATCTGCCAGTGGTGCGTCGGCACCGATGCGGTCGTGACGGCGATTGCCGGTCTGGCACTCCTGCGACTCCGCCTGGGCGCTCGTGCCGAGGAGCGCATCTAGGGTGCCCCAGATGCTCGCGACCGAGCACGCCGATGTGATCCTCCGGGACGGCCGCACGCTCCGGCTGCGATCGCCAGAGCGCGACGACGCCGACGCGGTGCTGGCTTTCTTCGGCGAGCTCTCCGAGCGGAGTCTCTACCTACGCTTCCACGGCTTCGCGGAGCTCAGCCCGCGTCTCGCCGAAGCGGTCGTCGAGCCCGACTGGCACGAACGCGGCGCTCTCCTCGGCGCGCTCGTCGAGGACGGTCGCGAGCGAATCGTCGCTCTCGCCGACTACGTCCGCCTACGCGACCCGAGCCTCGCCGAAGCGGCGTTCGCCGTCGCCGACGACCAGCAGGGACGCGGCATCGGCACCCGGCTCCTCGAGCAACTCGCCCAGCGCGCGGCCGAGGTCGGGATCGAGCGTTTCGTAGCCGAGGTGATGCCCGACAACCGGGCGATGCTCGGCGTCTTCGAGGCCGCGGGATTCGAGCTGACGCGCCAGCTCGAGAGCGGCGAGCTCGAGGTGCAGTTCCCGATCGCGCCGACGGAGACCTACCGCGAGCACGTCGACGCCCGCGACCACCAGGCGGTCGTGGCCTCGCTCACACCGTTCTTCGCCCCGACGAGCGTCGCGGTGATCGGCGCCTCCAAGCGGCGCGGCTCGATTGGTGGCGAGCTCTTCCGCAACATCCTTCAGGCGGACTTCATCGGTGCTGCCTATCCCGTCAACCGCGACGGCGAGCCCGTCGCCGGCGTCCGCGGCTACCGCACGATCGAGGAGATCCCGGATCCGCCCGACCTCGCCGTGATCACGCTCCCGGGCGCGGCCGTGCTCGGCGCGGCCGAGCAGGCGCTGCGCAGGGGCGTGCGGGCGCTCGTCGTCATCTCGGCGGGCTTCGCCGAGATCGGCAGCGAAGGGATCGCGCGGCAGGAGCAGTTGCTCGCGCTCGTCCGCTCGCATGGCGCGCGGCTGATCGGGCCCAACTGCCTCGGGATCGCGGTCGCAGGCCCGAGGCTGAACGCGACCTTTGCCGCCCGCTCGGCGCCCGCCGGCAACATCGGCTTCTCCTCGCAGAGCGGCGCGCTCGGCCTGGCGCTGCTCGAAGCGGCCGAGTCGCGCGGCCTCGGCCTCTCGGCGTTCGTCTCGATCGGCAACAAGGCCGACGTCTCCACCAACGACCTGCTCGAATGGTGGGAGGACGACGAGGCGACCGACCTCGTGCTGATGTACGTGGAGTCGTTCGGCAACCCGCGGCGCTTCGGCCGGCTCGCACGCCGCGTCGCCCGCCGCAAGCCGATCCTCGCGCTGAAGAGTGGCACGACCGCCAGCGGGCAGCGCGCGGCCAGCTCGCACACGGCGGCGCTCGCCGGCTCCGAGGCGGCGGTCGACGCCCTCTTCCACCAGGCCGGTGTGATCCGCGCCGGCTCGCTCGAGGAGCTCGTGGACGTTGCCACGCTGCTCTCGCACCAGCCGGAGCCGAAGGGCCGCCGCGTGGCGGTGCTGACGAACGCCGGCGGGCTCGGGATCCTCTGCGCCGATGCGTGCGAGGCAGCCGGGCTCTCCCTACCGGAGCTCTGCGATGATACGCGCGCCGCTCTTTCCGCGCTGCTCGCCGCCGAGGCGAGCGTCACGAATCCAGTCGACATGCTCGGCGGCTCGACCGCCGCGACCTACGCCACGGCCCTGCCGCTCGTGCTGGCCGACCCGCAGGTCGACGCCGCCGTCGTACTCTTCGTGCCGACGGTGACCGCCACCGCCGACGAGGTCGCGGAAGCCGTTGACCGCGCGACGGCCGAAGCCGCGAGCGGCAAGCCCGTGCTGGCGGTCGTGCTGAGCGCGGACGGCATCCCGGAAGCGCTGCGGCGCGAGGGCGCCCACGTGGCTGCCTTTCTCTATCCCGAGTCCGCAGCACGCGCGCTCGGGCATCTCGCCCAGCGCGCGGAGTGGCTGCGGCAGCCGTACGGCACCGTGCCCGTGCTCGAGGACATCGACCGCGCCCGGGCGGATCGGATCGTCGAGCGGGCGCTCGCCGCAAGCGACGACGCGTGGCTGGATCCGGCCGATACGCGCGAGCTCCTGCTCGCCTACGGCCTGCCGCTCGTGCCGGAGCGCCTCGCCGCCGACGCCGACGAGGCGGTCGCCGCGGCCGCGGAGCTGGGTTTTCCCGTCGTGCTCAAGACCGCGGTCGCCGGCGCGCACAAGACCGAGCTCGGCGGCATCGCCCTCGACCTTCCCGACGCCGACGCGGTGCGGACTGCGGCAGCCAGGATCGACGGGCAGGTGATCGTGCAGCCGATGATCCCGGGCGGCGCCGAGCTGCTCGCCGGCGTCCTCCAGGATCCCGTCTTCGGTCCGCTCGTCGCCTTCGGCCCCGGCGGCGTCTTCGCCGAGCTGATCGGCGAGGCGTCCTTCCGGATCGCGCCGCTGACCGACCGCGACGCCGAAGAGCTGGTCTCCGGCGGCAAGGCGGGCCGGCTCGTGCGCGGCTTCCGCGGCGCCCCGGCGGCCGACGAAGCAGCGCTCGCCGACCTGCTCCTCCGTCTCGCGCGGCTCTGCGAGGACTTCCCCGCGGTGGCCGAGCTCGACCTCAATCCAGTGCTCGCGCTGCCCGACCGTTGCGTTGCCGTCGATGCACGCGTGCGCGTGCGACGTCCGGAGCTCGCGGCTCGCACCAAGACCTGGTAACCGGCCACGTGGGCGTGACGCAGAGCGAGCGGTCGTTGCGGCCGCTGCCGCAAGTGCACGTGGGACGGCCCGCCCCGTTCCGGATCACCGGCCCGGCCTACGCAGCGGCGCTCGCCGGCTGGATGGGCGCGACGGTTGTGCTGTTGCTCGGCGCGCCCGCCCTCGCGGCCGGGACGGTGAGCAGCGAGCGCGTCGTCGGCGCGGCGCACCTCGTGGGGCTCGTCTTCTTCCCCTTCGCCGTCGCCGCGGCCGTGTGGCAGCTGCTGCCGGTCATGCTCCGCACCGATCCGGCCTGGCCGCAGGCACGCTGGACGGTGCTCGCGCTGACAGCGGCCGGTGCGCCGATGGCCTACGGAATCTCAGCCGACAACGGTGCCCTCGTCATGGTCGCCGCGTTGCTGCTCGGCGCCGGGCTCCTCCTGCTGCTCGCGGAGCTCGCTTCGCTCGTGCGGCGCGCGCCGAGCACCAAGGTGCTGGTCGTCAGCCGGCCGGCCGTCGCGCTCGCCGGAGCGCACGCGGCTCTGGCGTTCGGACTCGGCGGCGCGGTCTTCGGAAGCGACGGGTCGGAGCCGTTCGGGATCCCGTACGAGCGCCTCCTGCTCATCCACCTCCTGCTCGCGCTCGTCGGGTGGCTGACCGTGATGATCGCGGCCGTCGGCCGCACGCTCGTGCCCATCCTCGGACTCGCAGCGTCCGCGCCGCGACGGCGGGCGCCGCTGGCCGAGCTGGGGATCGTCGCCGGGCTGTGGCTGCTGATCGGCGGCATCGCGACGTCGACGGATGCCCTCGCCGCCGCCGGAATCCTCGTCGCGCTCGCCGGGCTGACGGCTCCCGCGCGCCTGTTCGTACGCGTTGCCGCGCAGGGCAAGGTCGGCTGGCGCGAGGGTCCGGTCGCGCACGTCGCGATCGGCCTCGTCTTTCTCCTCGAGGCGGCCGGGGTCGCGCTTGCGGCGCTCGCGGGCGTGGGCGAGCTGCGCAGGGCGGTGATCGCGACTGTGATCCTGCTCGGTCTCGGCTGGGCCGTCGGCGTGATTGCCGGGCACCTCGGGAAGCTGATCTCGCTCTCGGGCTGGGGCTCGTGGCCGCCGGGCCCGCGTCCGCGGCAGGCAGACCTCTACCCGCGAGCGCTCTGGCTCGTGGAGGCGACGACTTTCGCGGCCGGTGTGCAGCTGCTGGCGCTCGGCGTCCTTGCGAGCTCTGGCATCGCGGCCCGCGTAGGCGCCGCATTGCTCCTCTGCTCGGCGCTCGTCGCCGCCGGTGCCGCCGCCGAGTCGGTGCGAAAGGTCGCCGCCGGCCGGTTCAGTCGGCGTCGGGCTCGAGCAGGCCCTGCTCGAGCGCGTAACGGACGAGCTCGGCGCGAGTCGTGATCCGGAGCTTCCGCATGATGTGTGCCCGGTGCGTTTCGGCGGTGCGCACCGAGATGTAGAGCTTGTCGGAGATCTCCTGGTTCGTGTGCCCGAGCGCGAGCAGTCGGAGCACGTCGCGCTCGCGGTCTGAGAGGGGATCCTGTTCGCTCCGCTTCCGCTCCGCGGCCTCGGCGACGACCATGCTGGCGCCGAGCGTCGGGTGGACGTAGTTGCGACCGGCACCAACCTCGCGTACGGCAGCGACAAGGTCGATGTCAGCGGCCTCCTTGAGGATGTAGCCGGTCGCGCCGGCGACGAAGGCCTGGCGAACGTAGTTCGGGTCGTCTTGCATCGAGAGGACCAAGACCTTCGCGTCTGGAGCGTCCTTGAGGACATCGGGGATGGCTTCGATGCCGCTCTTCCCCGGCATGACGACGTCCATCAGGATCACGTCGGGCTTCAGGGCCCGCGTCTCGAAGACGGCATGCTGGGCGTCAGCGGCCTCACCGACGACCTCGATGTCGGCCTCGGACTCGAGCACCCGGCGCAGGCCACTTCGGACGACAGGGTGGTCGTCGACGATCAGAACTCGAATGGGCGTATCGCTCATGCCAGCGGCACCTCGGCGACGATCGTCGTCCCGGAGCCCGGCGTGGACTCGATCTTCAGCCTGCCTCCCAAGAGTGCCAGCCGTTCGCCCATGCCGAGGAGGCCGAGGCCCTCGTCACTGCCGTCGCCGTGGGTGAAACCTCGGCCGTCATCTTCGATCAGCACCGTGACCGCGCCAGCCTGGTGCGCCAAGACGATGCTGATCGTGCTGGCCTGGGCGTGCTTGACGATGTTCGTCAGCGCCTCCTGCACGATCCGGTAGAGCGCGGTTTCGACGTCGGCGGGCAGTCGCTCGCGGATCCGCGACTCGAGCTCGACGCGCATTCCTGTTTGTTGGGAGAACGTGTCGCGGAGGCGCTCGAGCGCCGGCGTCAGCCCGAAGTCGTCGAGCGCTTTGGGCCGCAGCTCGACAGCCAGACGGCGCACATCGTGCAATGTCTCGAGCACCTGTTCGCGAACAGCGGCTAGGGCATCGGCGTGCTCGGCGTCGTTCTTGGCCTCTCCGACCGCCTTCAAACCGAGCAACACCGAGGTCAGCTCCTGCCCGGTCTGGTCGTGCAGCTCGCGGGCAAGGCGGCGCCGTTCGAGCTCCTGGGCCTCGACAATGCGGCGGAGCGCGTCGCGTGCTACTCGCGCGGACAGGTCGACGGCCACGGCGGCGCGGGCCGCGAAGATCTCAGCGAGGCGGAGGTCGTCGTCGCTGAAGCGTGCGTCTTGCCCATCCTTGTCATGGGCGACGATGACGCCGATCGGCCGCGCCCCGGCGACAAGCGGCACGTAGAGACCTGTCCGCGCACCGATCGGACTCGTCGCGTGTTGGTCGACCTCGGGATCCTCCGCGAGCGAATCTACGAGTTCGGCTCGCCGGCGTGCGAGTACGCCGCCACTCTTCGAGCCGGCCCGAGCAAGTCGTAGACCGAGAATCTCGTCCGAGCCGGCGCCGTCCGCCGCTTCGATACGCAATGTCCCCTCCGAGGCGGGCAATGCGATCGTCACCACTCGCGCCCCGATCAGGCCCCGCAAATGGTGGCAAATGAGCTTCAGGAGGCGCGGCAACTCGATCTCGCCGGCGAGCGCCGCACCGACGTCGTTGAGCGCCTCGAGCTGCGCGGACCAGTTCGTCGAATCTTCGAGCAACCGAGCATTCTCGATCGCCACTGCCGCTTGGCTGGCGAGCGTCTCGACCAGCTCTTGATCCTCGGCGGTGAACAGACCGCCCGCCTTCTCGGTCAGGTACAGGTTGCCGTACGACCGCCCGCGGAGGAGGATTGGTACGCCAAGGAAGCCGCGCATGGGCGGATGATTCGGCGGGAAGCCGACTGAGCGCGGGTCGTCGCCGATCGACTGCAAGCGCAGTGGCTCCGCGTTCTTGATCAAGACGCCGAGGATGCCGCGCCCGCGCGGCAGCTCACCAATCGCGGCGTGCGTTTCGGAATCCATACCAGTCGTCACGAACCGCTCGAGCTCGGTGCCGGTTCCGTCGATGACGCCAAGCGCCGCGTAGCGTGCCCCGGTGAGATCGGCGGCCGTCTCGACCAACTTCTGCAGCAGATCGTCAAGGGTCAGCTCCGAGCCGAGCGCGATCCCGGCATCGATGAGGCCGCGGAGGCGCTCAGTCAGGGACGTCTCGTCCATGGGGGGATTATCAGCGTCGACTGCACGACGACGCGCCCTCCGCCGAGTCGTGGTTACTCCGGCGGTTTGAGGCCATGGCCGCTGGTCACCTACGTGGACGACGTCGCGACTGCGATGACAGAGGCCAAGGAGGCTGCGGGTGACAGGAATGTGCTCGTCCACGGCGCCGGAACGGCGCAGCTCGCACTTGCCGCCGGCGTCCTCGGCGAGATCGAGCTCCAGTCGTCCCGGTGCTCTTCGGCCAAGGGAGGCGTCTGTTCGAAGGCCTCGGTCCGGAGCACGTCGAGCTGGAGCGCACCCGGATCCTCGAGGGCGAGAACGGTGTCACCCACATGCACTACCGCGTCCGATACTGGGGCCGGCCGGCCGCCGCTGCGCGGGTCTGTGCAGCCGCTCCGGCGCCCGACGGCGATCAGACTGCCAGCGAAGGCTCCTCGCTTCGCGCGAAGATCGGCACCGTTCCTCCGATCACGGTGATGTCCTCGCCTTCGGGGCCGATGAACTCGAACTTCGAGACGACGGTGGAGCTGGAGAAGAAGCCGAAGACGCGCAGAGTCGTCTCGCCGACGTTGCGAATCCCGTGCGGTGCCATCGCCGGCACGATCGCCACCTGGCCGGCACGGACACGTCCGCTCTCGTCGCCGACGTGCGCGTCACCCTCGCCCTCGAGGATGAGCAGGATCTCCTCGGCGCTGTCGGTGTGGGTGGCGAGCGCCGAGCCGGGCTCGAGCTCGAAGAGGACGGCGGCCGTGCTCGCCGTGCCCGTACCGCTGTGGAAGGGGAAGGCGAAACTGATCGGACCGCCGGCTGTCAGTCCCTGGTTCAGCTCGATGTCGTTGAGGTCGAGAACGATCATGGGACAGTAACTCCTTTCGTTGCACGTTGATGTACCGCGAATATAACGGTACACTGGTGTGCAGTCAAGTGGCGAGACGATACGAACAGAAGAAGCGCGCGGAACGGCAGGCGGAGACGCGCCGCCGCATCGTCGAGGCGACGGTTGACCTGCACACCTCGGTCGGCCCGTCACGGACGTCGATCGCGGCGATCGCGGAACGCGCCGGCGTGCAGCGGCACACGGTCTACGCGCACTTCCCCAACGAGCGGACGCTCTTCGACGCGTGCACGCGGCACTGGACGGAGACGCACCCGTTCCCGGAGGTCGGGGCCTGGACGTCCGTCTCGGATCCGCTGAAGCGGCTGCGTCGCGCGCTCACGGAGGTCTACGCCTGGTACGAGCGGGTCGAACCCCACCTCGCCCTGTTCGTGCGAGACGTCTCCCTCGTCCCCGTCTACGCCTCCCGGATGGAGGACGACGCCGCCGCCCTCGCCGCGGCCGCGGACATCCTCGCGCGCGACCTCCCGCGGACGCGGGCCGTCCGTGCGGCGATCGGCCACGCACTCGACTTCGAGACCTGGCGCTCGCTCGTGCGCCGTCAGGGCCTGACGCAGCGGCAGGCGATCGAGGCGATGGTCACGCTCGCGACGAACGTCTAGCGCTCCAACCCACGATGTCGTTTTGGTTGACATGACTCAAACCATCTGCAATGGTAAGAGTCATGATGACAAGAACGACTGCCCAGAGCGTTCCATCCGGGTACGACGCGGCTGAGTTTCCGACCTTCGCAGTCACCGTCGACGTCGTCATCCTGACGATGGCGGAGGGCGTGCTCCAGGTTCTCCTCGTCCGGCGGGGCGAGGAGCCGTTCCAGGGGATGTGGGCGATTCCCGGTGGCTTCAAGCGTCCCGACGAGACGCTGGACGAGGCGTCGCGACGCGAGCTGTCCGAGGAGACCGGCGTCGACATCCCCAGCCTGCTGACCCAGTTCGGCGCCTACGGCGATCCCGGACGCGACCCGCGCACGAACGTCGTCACGGTCGCGTATCTCGCCGTCCTTCGCGACGTCGGAGCGATCGTCGCCGGCACCGACGCGGCGCACGCCGCGCTGGTGCCCGCCTCCGACATCCTGGAAGAGAGGATCGAGCTCGCGTTCGACCACCTGCGCATCGTCCGCGACGCGGTCGAGCGCGTCCGGGTCGAGCTCCAGGTCTCGGGCATCGCGACGGCCTTCGTCGGCGCGACCTTCACGGTGGCGGAGCTCCGGGCGGTCTACGAGGCGGTCTGGGGCGTGCAGCTCGACGCCGCGAACTTCCGCCGCAGCCTCGTAGGCGAGAGCGGTTGGGTGATCCCGACCGGCCGCACGGCCCAACCCGGACGCGGCGGCGGTAGGCCCGCCGAGCTCTACCGGGCCGGACGGGCCTGGCAGCACGGCACACCGATCCAGCGCATCCAGCCAAAACGACGAGAGGAACTGAAATGAGAGCAGTCGTCCACGACCGCTACGGCCCGCCTGAGGTGCTGCGCGTGGCCGAGGTCGAGCGGCCCGCACCGCAAGAGGGCGAGGTGCTCGTCGAGGTTCACGCCTCGACGGTCACTCGCAGCGACACCGGCTTCCGCAGCCTCGAGTATCCGTTCAGCCGACTCTTCACCGGCATTCGCCGACCGAAGCGGACGACCGCAGGGATGGAGTTCGCGGGCTGCGTCGCGGAGGTCGGCGCGGGTGTGACCGAGCTCCGGGTCGGCGACGAGGTGTTCGGGATCGGGTGGGGCGCCAACGCGGAGTACGTGACCGTGGCCGAGAGCGGCGCAATCGCGACGAAGCCGTCCGCGCTCACCGACGAGGAGGCGGCGGCCATCGCCGACGGCTCGCTGCTCGCGCTCACCTGCCTGCGGCCGGCGGAGCCGCTGCAGGGGAAGAGCGTTCTCGTCTACGGCGCGGCCGGCTCGATCGGCACGGGCGCGGTGCAGCTCCTCGTCCACCACTTCGGGGCCGAGGTGACGGCGGTGTGCGACACGAAGGACGTCGAGCTCGTGCGGTCGCTCGGTGCTGCGAGCGTGCTCGATCGCCTTCGCGAGGACTTCACGAAGAACGGCAAGACGTACGACCTGGTCTTCGACGCGGTCGGCAAGCATTCGTTCCGCCGCTCGAGGCGCTCGCTGAAGCCGGGTGGGATGTACCTCACGGCCGACCTCGGGTTCATGTACCACGTGCCGCTCGTCGTCCTGCTCACGCGCTTCGTCGGCGACAAGCGCGCGAAGCTCGCAATCGGTCGCTACCGCAAGGAGGATCTCCTCCTCGTCAAGGAGCTCGTCGACGCAGGCAAGTACCGGCCCGTGATCGACCGGAGCTACGCGCTCGACGAGGTCGTCGAGGCGACCCGCTACGTCGAGACCGGCCAGAAGACGGGCAACGTCGTCCTGCGCGTGAGCGAGGCTGCACCGCCCGTCGAGGCAGAGCGCGCGGCGAAGCACGAGGAAGTGCCGGCTTGAGCGCCCGATCGACCAGCTAGCGCGAGTCGATCGCGCCGAGCCCGAGCCACGACGCGAGGTCCTCCAGCTCGGCCTGCACGGCTCGCGTCATCGTGCGGGTGAACGTCACATCCTCGTGGATCGCGTGCACCCGCAACACGGAGGCCTTGCGGTCGGCGGTGGCGTCGACCTTCCCGACCAGCCGGTCGCCGTGGAGGATCGGGAGCGCGTAGTAACCCCAGCGGCGCGACGCCTTGGGCTTGTACAGCTCGAGCGTGTACTCGAAGTCGAACAGCTCCTGGGCACGGACACGGTCGTGCACGAGCCGGTCGAACGGTGAGAGGAGCGCCGTGCGCCCCTCGAACGCGTCGCCGAGCGCGTCGGGGTCGACGCGCCACTCGCCCTTTACGCCCTCGACGACGGCCTGCTCGCCGGCCTCGCCGACGCCGGCCGGCTCGCCCGGCATCGCCCTGGTCTTCCGGCGGGCGATTCCGAGCGCGGCAAGGCGCCGCTCGTTCTTGATCCGGAGGGCGTCGCCGGCCGACGGAACCTCGATGCCGTCCGGATAGACCCGCTCGGGCAGATCCCACAACCGCTCTCGCCCGACGCGCCCGGCGATCGCGACCTCGCCGCGCATCATCAGGCACTCGAGCATCTGGGTGACGTTGCGGCTGTTCGTCCATCCCGTCGAGGCCCAGGGCCTGACGCTCGTATCCGGAATCTCGCGAGAGCTCAGCGGGCCGGAGCCGCCGAGGAGCTCGAGGATGTCGCGGCGGAAGGGCTCGTTGTCGCTGATCCAGGCACGTGTGTGCTCCCAGGGCGGCCATTCCGCCGCACCGGCGAGATACAGGCCGACGTCGCCCATCGGCCGAACGAGCGCGACGTGCTCGAACAGCGTGCGCTCCCGCTCGAGGGCGTGCTCGAGGTGGGCCGGCCTGTAAGACGAGCCGAGGCGACTCCAGGCGACGAGGTCGGCACTGGGGGCGATTGCGGCGGTCGGGTCGATCTGGAGCAGGGTGAGCTGCTGCACGACCGCGAGCAGGTCGGTCGGCCGGGGTGCGTCGAGCAGTTGCGCGCGGACGGCGATGCGCCGCGCCTGCGCCTTCGTGAGCCGGTGCACGGACGGGAGGCTACGTCAGCGTGTCGGAATGGTCGCGGAGCTCAGATGTCCGCGTAGGGGCTGACATCGCCGATGCACCTCTCGTCGACGCTACGTCGTCTGTCTCGATCCCGAGATCAGCCGGCGCTGAGGGCCTGCCAGAAGCTCAGCCACGTGCCGTCCTGGTCCTCCACGGTGAGCTCTGCCTGCCCCCACGGCCGGTCGGCGAGCGGGTCGATGATCGTCGCTCCGGCCGCTCGAAGCCGGTCCTGGAAGCCCTCGAGATCCGCCGCCTCGATGTAGAGGGCCACGGACGACGGCGCGCCCATTCGCCGACGGATGGCGGTGTTGTACTCGTCGCCGTAGTGGTTCGCCGCGGTCTCGAGCATGACCCGGGCATCGCCGCGCGAGAGCGAGGAGTTGGTCTCGCTCGCGCCGCCCCGCTCGAGGGTGAACTCCAGCGGCCCGAGGTAGAAGGCGAGCGCCTCGGCCATGTTTCGAACCCGGATCGACGGGATGACGCCCCAACTCATCGACTACCTCCTGGTCGCTGCCGAAGAGGCATCGTCGCACGACGGAGCTAGCCTCGGCGCTCGTCGAGCTCCGTCTCGACGATGAGCGGCGTCGCCGCGCCGCCGTTCGGCGCCGGGCCGCCGCCGGAGCCTCCTCGCCCGTCGTCGGCGCCGTCGCCGCCGCTGCGGTCGTCGTCACCCGCGATGCTGTTGATCAGCACCTTCGCGCGACGCTCCGAGAAACCGGAGATGAAGCCGACCGTCGCGTAGAAGTAGATCCCCTTCTCGACCCCGTCGAGGAAAACGATCAGGTCGCTCTTGAGCGCGACATAGACGACGAAGGCCGACAGCGCCCCGATCCACGGTCGGATCCCACCGAGGTGGCGAATCGACTTCCGCCCGACCTCGAACTCCAGCCTGAAGCTCTCCTTCGCCATCCGCGTCATGACGCTGAAGACGGCGCCGGCGGCCCCCATCGCGATGGTGACGAAGAGCGTGTAGGTGGGCACCTCGCTCGGCTCGATCCACTCGAACCACCAGGCTGCAAGGAAGCTCGCACCGAGAAGCGCCGCGAGCGCTGCGGTGCCCCAGATCATCCCGCGGAAGTAGACGATGCGCGCGCCGTTCTCGCCCGCGCGGGCGTAGTAGCTGCTCAGGTCGGCGATCTCGCGTTCGTGATCCGCCACGACGAGGTCGAGCTCGGCGTCACTGATCGCGTGATCCCGCTTGCGGTCGGCGAATGCGAGCAGCCGGGTGCTTGCCGCGAAGATCCGGTAGAGCGCGATGCGCTCGCTCGTGTCGCGCAGGATCTCGCCCGCCTTGATCGCGGCCGTCTGCCAGCGGAAGAGCGTCGAGGCGACCACGGGCGCCTCCGCAGTCCGCCAGTCGGTGGCGGTGTGCAGCTTCAGGATCCAGTCGCGGCGGTAGAAGCTCGTCAGCTTTCTCGGCAGCGCATTCTCCGTCAGGGCGACGCCGGACGCCTCGTAACGACACCAGTACGCCTCGACGATGTCTCCGTGCTGGGCGCAGAAGAGCTCGAGTCGACGCTGGTACTCGTCGTGCCACTCACCGGCAAACGCGTCCTTGTAGACCTCCTTCTGCTGGCGCTGGTGATGCGCCCACACGACCTCTCCGAACGAGACCGCCGGTGTCGCGACCTGGGTCGCTGCGCTGCGGCCGAGCAAGGCGTCCCAGGCGCTACCGAGGCGGGAACGGGTCTGCGGCAGTGGCTGCGCGATCGCCATCGATCAACCTCTCTCACCTTGTTGCACGCCTTGTCGCACGCGCCGCAGTGCCCCCAGTTTACGATCGTGTGGCTTCCCGCACAAGACCCGCCGAGGAGAGTGAGGGAGATGTCCGTCGCCGATCGACGCACCCGCTTCCGGGCCCTGCACGCCGGAGAGAAGCTGTTCGTGCTGCCGAACCCGTGGGACGTCGGCTCGGCCCGGCTCCTTGCAGCCTTCGGCTTCGAGGCGCTCGCCACGACGAGCGCCGGGTTCGCCTGGTCGCTCGGCAGACTCGACCAGCAGGTGTCGCGCGAGGAGTTGGTCGCCCACGTCTCCAGGCTGGCCGAGGCGACGTCGCTGCCGCTGAACGTCGACAGCGAACGGTGCTTCCCCGACGAGCCCGGCGGCGTGGCCGAGACGGTGACCCAGCTCGCGGACGCAGGGGCAGCCGGTTTCTCGATCGAGGACTACGACCCGGCCACTCGCACGATCGACGATGTCGGCCTGGCCGCCGAACGGGTGGCCGAGGCGGCGGAGGCCGCCCACGGCCTGTCCGAGCCGATGCTGCTCACCGGCCGGGCCGAGAACCATCTCCGCGGGGTCGACGATCTCGACGACACGATCGCCCGCCTGATCGCGTACCGCGACGCCGGCGCGGACGCTCTGTATGCACCGGGTCTCAGGGACCTCGACCAGATCGCAGCCGTCGTCGAGGCCGTCGGTGTGCCCGTGAACGTGCTCGCGCTGCCCGGCGGGCCGACGATCGGCGAGCTGGAGGCGGTCGGTGTGCGACGGGTCTCGACGGGCAGCTTGCTCGCCTCGGCCGCGTACGGCGCGCTGCAGGCGGGCGCACACGAGTTGCTGGAGAGCGGCACCTCGCAGTACGCGGAAGCCGGCATCTCGGGCGAGGCTTTGAAGGCTGCTTTCGCCACGGGTTAGGATCGGCCGGCGGTGAACCTGTACGACTGGCTGCTCTTCCTGCACGTGCTGGGCGCGTTCCTCGCCCTCGGCGCGCTGACGGCGCTCTGGGCGCTCGTGCTCGCCTCGAGACCGGCGGCGCCGATCCTGGCCCCCGACTCGGTCATGCGCTTCGGGCGCGTCTCCGGCATCCTCGTCGGAGCGGGAATGATGGGCGCGCTCGTCTTCGGCATCTGGCTCGCGATCGACGTCGACGGCTACGAGCTCTGGGACGGCTGGATCCTCGCCTCGCTCGTGCTCTGGGCGCTCGCCGGCTGGGCCGGCGGAGAGTCCGGCAAGGCGTTCACCGACGACGCGGCCGACGGGCGGCAGAAGGGCATTCGCCTGCAGTCGGTGAACACCGTGGCCGTCCTCGTCATCCTCGCCCTGATGATCTGGAAGCCCGGAGCGTGAGCATGCTCGCCGCGATCCGCCCGGACGAGGTCAACCTGGCGCTGTTCGTCCACGTGCTCGGCGCGATGCTGCTCGTCGGGGCGCTCTTCGCCGTGGCGCTGGCGACAGCGCTCGGCTGGCGCCGGACGGACGACGCAATCGGCCTGACCCGGTTCGGGCTGCGCACGCTCCTGATCGGCGTCCTGCCGTCGTACATCGTGATGCGGGTCGGCGCTCAGTGGGTCGAGGCCGAGCAGGACTATCCGGATGGCTTCGACCCGGCCTGGCTCGGGATCGGCTACGTCACGGCCGACGTCGGCGTCCTGCTGATCGTCGTCTCGATCGTGCTCTCCGTCCTCGGTCTGCGAAAACTGCGGAGCGGGACCGGGCTCCGCTTCGGACGCACCGTCGGCGTGATCAGTCTCGTGCTGCTCGTCGCGTACCTCGTCGCCGTCTGGGCGATGACGGCGAAGCCGAGCTGACCCGCTTCGCTCCGAGGACGAGGTGGCTGTCGCCGAACTCGTGCCACCGGTAGCCGTGCTCGACCGCGCCTGCGTAGCTCCGCGCGAGCAGCGCCTCGCCCGCCGCGGCGCGGAGGAGATCGAGGTGCGACGACTCGGGCTCGTGCAGTCCCGTCAGCAGGCTGTCGACCGTCCAGAGGCCACGCTCCGGGGTGACGACGAGCGACGTCCAGCCCTCGCCGGCGGCGACGGTCCCGTCGGGCTGCGCGACCGTCTCGAGCGCCCGGACGACCGTCGTCCCGGTGGCGACCACGCGGCCGCCCCACCCGCGAACCGCGTTCACGAGCCGCGCGGTGTGCTCCGGGACGCGGTACCGCTCCGGGTACGGACGCTCGTGCCGCTCCTGCGACGAGACGCCGGTGTGGAGCGTCACGGGCGCGACGAGGACGCCGGCGGCGACGAGCCGCGTGATCAGCTCGGTGGTGAACGGGCGGCCGGCGCTCGCCATCTCCGCGCTGGCCGTCTCCGGACTGGCGGGCTCGTCGGCGTACACGTTCTGATACGCCTCGAGCGGCCACTGGCGCGGCACGTAGCGGTAGCGAATCGCGCGCCCGTGCTCGTCCAGGTAGGCCGCGAGTGGCCGGGCCAGCTCGAGGCGGGCCAACCACAGGCGGACGCCTGCGTAGGGCGCGACGATCCGCGCCGCTCCACCCGCGGGGAGCAGCAGCCGCTCACCGACCTCGATCGCGCCGAAGGGGTCGTCGCCCGAGCGGAGCTCCACGATCCAGCAGCCCTCGTGATCCTCCGCGGGCGTCGAGAGCCGAAGCTCGAGCTCGGTTCCGTCGGCCCTCGTCGCAGGCAATGCCGCCGGCAGCGTCGCGGACGTGTTCAGGACGACCAGGTCGCCGGGCGCGAGGAACCCGGGCAGGTCGGAGAAGCGGCTGTGGACGATCGAGTCTCGCTCGCGGTCGGCCACCAGCAGGCGGACGCCGTCGCGAGCCAGCCCTCGCGCCTCGGGCGGCTCGTGCGCCTCGATCCGCGTCGCGGTCGCCGCGCTCAAGCAGGCGCTCCGACGAGGTCGCGGGCGCGATAGAGCCCACTCGGCAGCTCGCCCTCGATCAGCGCGAGCAGGCCCGGAACGCTCTCCTCCGGCGGTGGCCGGTCGGAGACGTCCTCGCCCGGGAAGGCATCCTGCTGCATCTGGGTGCGCATGTCGCCCGGGTCGACCGCATAGAAGCGGCAGTGGGGATGCTCCGCCCCGAGAACCGCGGTGAGCTGGCTCAGCGCAGCCTTCGACGAGCCGTAGCCGCCCCAGCCGTCGTATGGCTCGACGGCCGCGTCGGAGGTGATGTTCAGGACGCGCGCACCGCCGATGAACCGGGGCAGGGCGAGCTGAACGAGGGCGAGCGGTGCGACGACGTTGACCTCGTACACCGAGCGCAGCTCGTCGAGCGGATAGCTCCCGAGCTCCGGCAGCGGCGTCGGGCCGAGCGTGCTCGCGTTGTTGACGAGCAGGTCGATGCGTCCGCCGGCCGCCTGCACGAGTCGCTCGCGGTGCCGGGGGTCGGCCACGTCACCGGCGACGGCGACGACCCCGTCGAGACCCGCGACCGCCCGGTCGAGCGCGTCGCCGTCGCGGGCGTCGACAACGAGCCTCCAGCCGCGCTCGACGAGGGCGCGCGTGAGCGCCAGGCCGAGGCCGCGGGACGCGCCCGTGACGATCCCCTGCACGGCTCAGGCCCCCGCCGGCACGCCGTGCCGCTCGACGGCCCGATCGTAGTTCAGGCGCAGCAGCGCGATCACGTCCTGAACGTCGGCCTCGGTCTCGATCGCGCGCGAGGCGTAGCCCGGGCGACCCGGAAAGACCGGGTGGTAGCCGATCCGGCCCTGCTCGAAGAGCTCCTTCCAGACGGCCTTCGGGAAGCCGGCAGTGGAGCGACGCGGTCGCCGTGCAGGTGGCCGATCTCCTTCCGGCCGACCCGGAAGGCGAACTCGCTGCGCTCGCCGAAGCCCGCCTCCACTCCGGGCCAGGACGTGACCTCAGCCGTGATCCGCTCGCTCGCCGTGCTCATCGGTGCTCCTCTCGCTCGCTGCCCTCAGGATCGCCGCGGCCGAGTCCCGGCCGCCAGCGGCAATTGGTCCTAGGACCTCGGCACGAGACCCGCCCGGACGGCGACGACGGCCGCCTGAGTCCGGTCGGTGACCTCGAGCTTCGCGAGCACATGGCCGACGTGGGTCTTCACCGTCTTCTCCGAGAGCCCGAGCTCGCGGGCGATCAGCTTGTTCGGGAAGCCGCGGCCGATCAGCACCAGCACCTCCCGCTCGCGCGGGGTGAGCCGGTCGAGCGGCTCGGCGCCGCCGTCGGCGGCGAGCGTCTCGACGAGCCGGGCGGCGACGACCGGATCGAGCAGCGCCTCGCCGGCGTGGGCGGCGCGCACGGCCCGCACGAGCTCCTCGGGACGGGCGTTCTTGAGCAGGTAGCCGGCCGCCCCGGCCCGTATCGCCGGCAGCAGCTTGTCGTCGTCGAGGAAGCTCGTCAGGACGATCACGCGCGCCTCCGGGCACGCGTCTCGCGCAGCGTCCGCATCGCCGCCACACCGTCGAGGCGCGGCATCACGAGATCCATCAGGATCACGTCCGGACGCAGGGTCGCGCGCAGTCTCGATCGCCTCGCGGCCGTCGCCGGCCTCGCCCACGACCTCGATCCCGTCCTGGAGCTCGAGGAAGGCGCGCAGACCCTCCCGGACGACGGCGTGGTCGTCGACGACGAGCACCCGGATCGGGTCAGGCACCGCCGACCCTCAGCCTGACCGTCGTACCCGCGCCGGGGGCCGAGACGAGCTCGAGCGTCGCGCCCAGCCGCTGCGCCCGCTCCTCCATCGAGGTCAGCCCGAGCCTGCGCGACCGCGTCCCGGGCGCCTCCGGGTCGAAGCCGACGCCGTCGTCCTCGACCTCGAGCAGCAGCCCGTCTCCGTCGGCCCGCAGCCGCACCGCGACGTGGCTCGCCTGCGAGTGCTTGAGCGCGTTCTGGAGCGCCTCCTGTGCAATCCGGAGCAGCTCGGCGTCGCGCGTCGCGTCGGGACGGAACTCTCCGGCCGTGACGAGCTCGACGTTGTGCTCGCCGAGCCTGCGCAGCAGCTCGACGTGCTTGCGCAGCGTTCCGGCGAGGCCGTCCTCGTCGAGCTCGGGCGGGCGCAGCTCGAAGACGAGCGAGCGCAGCTCCTCGAGCGCCTCCTGTGCCTGGTCCTGCAACTTCTCCACCTGCTCGCGCGCTGCCCGCGGGTCGCGCTCGAGCAGCGTCCGCGCCGCCTCGGCGCTCAGCACCAGCCCGAACAGCTTCTGGCTGACGGCGTCGTGCAGGTCGAGCGCCAGCCGGTTCCGCTCGGCGACGATCGAGAGCTCGCGGGTCTGCTCGTGCAGTCGGGCGTTCGCGATCGCGATTGCGGCGTGGGCCGCGAGCAGCCCGATCAGCTCCTCGTCCTCGTTGCCGAAGTCGGGCGCGCCGAGCTTCTCGGTCAGGTAGAAGGCTCCGATCACTCCCGTCGGCGCCACGATCGGGACGCCGAGGAAGGAGCGCATGTCCGGATGGGCGTCCGGCCACCAGCCGCGGAAGCGCGGGTGCTCGTGAATGTCGGCGGTGCGGTAGGCAGACGGCGTCTCGAGCATCGCCCCCAGCACGCCGTGCTGCCGCGGCAGCGGGCCGAGCGACGCGACGAGGCGGTCGTCCATGCCGGCCGTGAGGAAGCGCCGGAAGCCGCCGTCCCCGTCCGGGAGACCGAGCGCGGCGTAGCGCGCGCCGGCCAGCTCGCGGGCGCTCTCGACGAGCCGCTGCAGCACCTCGTCCACCGACAGCTCGGCAGCGACCGCGAGCACGGCGTCGCTGACCGCCCTCAGCTTCGAGCTCAGTTGCTCGGCCATACCCACTGACGATAGGCCAGCGGCGAGCAGCCGGTTCACATTTGCGTACGGGTAACCGCACTCCGGTTGGCCAGCCCACCGCACTGTACGCGGGCCGCCGCACGTGCAAGTGTCCAGCCAGAACGATGAGTTCCGGGAGCCAGGCCGGTCTCACGTGAAATCGCCGCGACAAGGGGGCAGGACGCATGACCGAGCACAGGGCCGGGACCGAGACACAACCGTCGTCGGACCGGCGGGCAGCCCACGAGCGCTTGGCGACCGGCGGGTTCGCGCGCTGGACGCGGGCGTGCGCCACTCATCCGTGGCGCGTCGTCCTCGCCTGGATCGGGATCATCGCGGCCCTGATCGTCCTCGTTGCGACCGTCGGCGGCAGCCTCAAGGACGAGTTCGACATCCCCGGCTCGGACACGCAGAAGGCGACCGACCTGATCGAGACGGAGTTCGCGTCCGAGCAAGGCGGTGTCCTGAACGTCGTCTTCGCCGCTCCGCCGGGCGAGCGCGTCGACACGGCCGAGCGCCGCGAGGCGATCGAGGACGCCGTCGCTCAGCTCGAGACCGACGAGTTCGCGCCGACCGAGGACGATGCGGGGATCGAGAGCGTCGGCGACCCGTTCAGCGAGGAGACGCTCTCGGACGACGGGCGGATCGCGTACGCGGAAGCCCAGTTCGACCGGGTCATCTTCGACACGGACCGCGAGGCGGTCCTGGCCGTCCAGGATGCTGTCCGCGAGGCCGTCGAGCCGGTCGGCGTCACGGTCGAGTACAACGGCGACGCCGAGTTCCCGCCGGTCGAGCAGGGGACGTCCGAGCTGCTCGGCCTGCTCGCGGCGATCCTCGTGCTGCTGATCGTCTTCCGCACGTTCGTCGCGATGTTCATCCCGATCGTGCTGGCGATCGTCGCCTTGATGACGGCGTTCCTCCTCCTGTTCATCCTCGCCGGGCTCACCGACATCAACACGATCACGCCGATCCTCGTCTCGATGATCGGCCTCGGCGTCGGGATCGACTACTCGCTCTTCATCGTCACGCGCTTCAGACAGCTGCTGCACGAAGGGCTGTCGCCTGCCGACGCGGCGGCCGAGGCCGGCGCGTCCGCGGGGCGGGCGGTGCTGTTCGCCGGTCTGACGGTCGCGATCTCGGTCGCCGGCCTGGCCTTCTTCGGCCTCGACTTCGTGACCAAGCTGGGGATCGGCAGCTCGCTCGGCGTCCTGACGACCGTGCTGATCGCGAACTCGCTGCTGATCGCCGTCCTGCGGCTGCTCGGCCACAAGATCGACCGCCTCAAGGTTCCGTTCCTGCCGCCGCTCGACGACTCCGAGGCAGCCCGCGACAAGACCCTCGTCGCGCGCTGGGGACGGTTCGTGACGGCGAACGCCAAGATCGTCTTCCCGGTCGTGCTGCTCGGGCTGCTCGCACTCGCGGCGACGTCGGGCCTCGTCCGCCTCGGCGCCGCCGACCAGGGGACGCAGCCCACTGCGCAGACGAGCCGGCGGGCCTACGACCTGCTCGCGGAAGGGTTCGGACCGGGCTTCAACGGGCCGATCCCGATCGTCGTCGACGTCAACGACGACGCGGATGCGCCGGGGAGAGTCTTCGACGGAGTCCAGGGACTGGACGGCGTCGCCTCCGTCGGCGAGCCACAGCTCAACGACGAGGAGACGGTCGCGATCGTCTTCGTCACTCCGATCTCCGCGCCCCAGGACGAGGCGACCGACGAGCTCGTCGACCGCCTTCGCAGCGACGTCGTGCCGGCCGCCGTCGCCGACGGCGACGCGGTCGCCTACGTCTCCGGCCAGACCGCGGCGTTCAAGGACATCGGCGACCGGATCATGGAGCGGCTGCCGCTGTTCCTGCTCTTCGTCATCGGCGTCACGTTCATCGTCCTGGCGATGGCGTTCAGGTCGATCGTCGTCTCGCTGACGGCGGCGATCACGACGATCATCTCCGCCTTCGTCGGCTTCGGCGTCCTCACCCTGGTGGTGCAGGAGGGTCACCTGCTCGGCCTCACGGGGCTCGACAGGACGGGCCCGATCGAGACGTTCGTGCCGCCGATCACCTTCGCGATCCTGTTCGGGCTCTCGATGGACTACATGGTCTTCCTGATGAGCCGGGTCCGGGAGGAGCACGTCCACGGGTTGAAGACGCGCGCCGCGCTCGAGCACGGGATCTCGGCGATCGGCCGCGTGGTCGTCGCCGCCGCCGTGATCATGGGCACGGTCTTCGCGGCCTTCATCCTCAGCGCCGACCGGATCCCGAAGGAGTTCGGCCTGCTGCTCGCAGTCGCGATCCTGACCGACGCGCTGATCGTACGGATGACGCTCGTCCCGGCGTTCTTCACGCTCCTGGGCGAGAAGACGTGGTACATCCCGCGCTGGCTCGACAGGACGCTGCCGAACATCACGATCGAGGCGCCGCACGACGACAGGCCGGTGCCCACGATCGAGGAGCGTCCCGCCGAGCAACCCGTCTAGCGACGAGGACGCAGGCGGCGGAGCCTCACCCGGCTCCGCCGCCGAGCTGCCAGAGCACTGACTGGCCGACATCGGTGCAGACCGCGACGATCGTCCCGGGCAGGACGTCCATGCCCACCATGCCCTGCGGGTCGTGCATGACCTCGCGCACCGCGAGGATCGGCACCGGGACGTCGTGGCCGGCCACGACGAGCGTCGCCGGCCCGGCCTTCGAGCCCAGCGTGGCCTCGCCGCTGACGCCCTCGCCCAGCCGCTCGCCGGCCGCGCCGTGAACACCGGGTACGGCCGCGGCCGAGAACTCCGTGTGCTTTCCGCCGGTGTTCACGAGCACGGGCAGCTCGGGATGCGGGCTGATCGCCGCGGGGACGACAACGCTTGCGAACGCCTCGTCTCGCTCGAGGGCGAGCGTCGTCAGCGCCGGCGAGCGCTCCGAGAGCCAAGTGGCCAGCTCAGCGGCGGTCGCCTCGGCCAGCAGGAGCTCGTCGCGGACGAGGTCGATCACCGTCCAGGCACTCGGATGGAGGTGTTGCGGGCTGACGATGCCGCCGATCCCCCAGCCCGGAAAGGGCCTTGGCGCAGGGATCGCGACGACGTCGTGCAGCGTCGTCGCGAGCTCGCCGAGCTCGAGCGCCACGTCCTCGACCGTCCAGCTCGGCATCGTGGCACCGCTGTGGTCGGTTCCCTCCTCGCCCTCGTCGACGACGAGCGCGAGCGCGTCGACCAGCTCCTTCGTGAGCAGGTGGACGTCGGAGCCCGTGTCCAGCACCAGGAGCGTGTCGAGACCGCCGACGCGGCCGCGGATCAACGGTGCGTGCTGCGTGTCGCCGTCCGCCGCCTCGAAGGTGATCGGGACGCGCGTCAGGATGCGGACGTCGCTCACCGCTCCTCCCTGCCGGCCGACGGGTGAACGAGCGGCACGAGCGGCGCCCAGCCGGCGCGCAGCACCTCGACGAGCGAGGGCGGCGTGATCACCACGGCCTGCTCCCGCTCGGTTCTCGGCCTGCGAGCGCCGTAGCCCGCCGGCGACCAGGCAAGGAGCTCGCCGGCGACGACGAGCCACGGCTCGTCGTCCGCGAGGACGAAGGCACCGTCGGGGAGCCCGGCGCGCGGGGCGCGGTGGAAGCGCCGGCCGCCCGCCGCCGGATCCACGCGCTCGCCGTGCAGCTGCGCATCGATCGCGTCGGCGCCCACGCGACCCGGATGCAGGTCGCGCCAGATCTCGCCGAAGCGGACATAGTCCTCGCGGCGGCAGAGAGCACAGGGCCGATGCCCGGCGGCGAGCGCCGTGACCTCGTCGAGGAAGAAGAGCTCCGTGAACTTGCCGGGTTGCAGCAGCGGGCCGCGCTGCCAGCCGCGGAACTCGAGGCGGCAGGCGATCCACCGCTTGACCGCGAAGCGCCGCCGGATCCGCCCGTCGGCGTCGTGGAGACAGCCGCGGTTGCCGTAGACGAGACCTCGTGCGGGATCCGCCACCAGCTCGCCGAGCGGCGTCACGCGGTTTCGCAACGGCATCCGGGGCAGGCTAATCGGTCGTGAGAGTCGGCCGGTAGTAGAGTCGGCCCGTCGAGCAGCTGAGTCGAGCAGCCGAAAGGAGCGTCTCATGTCCGTTGCCAAGATCGTCGAGATCACCGCGACCTCGCCCGACAGCTTCGCGGATGCCTGCCGACAGGGCATCGCGAAGGCCGGCGAGACCATCCGCAACATCCAGGCAGCCTGGGTCGACGGCCAGGAGGTGATCGTCGAGAACGGCGAGATCAAGCACTTCCACGTCCACCTGAAGGTGACGTTCCTGCTCGAGTAGCCGTTCTACTCCGGCCGCTCCGGCTCGTCGAGCGTCCGGTCGAAGCGGACGGAGACCTCGTGCAGGTTCTTGCGGACCTCCGGCGGGCTGTCGGCGCTCGGGACGACGAAGCCCGTGGCCTGACCCGCCTTGCCGAAGGCGACCTGGAGCCGGATCTCCCCGTCGCGAACGACCATCCCGGGTAGACCCGCGCCGATCTCGTCGACGAAGCCGTCGATCAGCTTCGCCACCTCCCTGGCCGGCAGCACAGGCGCGGTCGTCTTCGTCTTCACCTGCGCCTCCGCGAGCTTCAGGCGCTCGGTGAGCCGCCCTCGCTCCGTATCGGCCTTCTGCAACGCCCGCTCGGCCTGCTTGCCCGCCGACAGCGCCTGCTTCAGCTCCACCCGCGCGGCACTCAGGTCGTCCCGCAGCTTCGTCCCCGCCGTCCGCAGGCGCTCGAGGTCCGCGCTCAGCTCGTCGAGCCGTCCGGCGAGCCGAGCGTTCTCCTCCAGCACGGCCGCGAGCCGACCGTCGACCTCCGCCGCCTCCTTCTCGGCCGCCCTCGCGGCGCGCTCGGCCGCGGTCGCCCGCGTCCGCAGCTCGCGGCGCTCCTCGGAGAGGCTGCGGCGATCGTCCTGGGCTCGCTCGAGCCGGCCTTCGAGCGCGTTCAGCCGACGGAGATCCTGCGCGCTGATCTCGGGCACGGCGCGCTACCGCTTCTCGTCGGGAACGAGGACCTCGCGGACGAGGCGCTGCTCGGCGTCGCGCGCCGTGACCAGCCAACGCCTGCCCGCGGGCACGTAGACCGCGTCGTAGGCGAGGCCGCCGAGGATCTTGTCCAGCACGACCACGTCTTCGCGGCCGCGGACACCGTCGATCACGTCCTTCGGTGTCCGGGTCGGCGGCGCCGCGGTGAGCATGTCGGTGGCGACGGCGACGTAGTGCACGCGCACCGTCGAGAGCAGCCCGGGCGTGATGTTCCCCTGGCGCATGTCCTGCGTCGAGATCGTCTCGAGCCCGAGTGACCCGTCGGCCCGGCGCGCGACGGCCGCCTTCAGCTCCAGCTCGGCCTCCGAGATCGCGACCGCCGCCGGGATGTCCGCGACGTCGCCGGCGAGCGATCCCTGCGCATCGGCGAGCGAGCGCCCGGCCGCCTCGAAGAACCCGCCCAGGTCGGCTCCGGTCTCCGGCACCGCTACGTCTCCACCGGCGGCGTCGTCGTCGTCCGGGTCGGCTCCAGGCGGAGCGGCATCGGCACCGGCACGAGGGTTGCGGTGACCTTGGAATGGACGCTGACGTCGCGGTTCAGCTTCCGCTCCGCACGAACGTCGACGGTGCCGGCGAAGAGGCCGTACCGGCGCTTCCCGTCCTCGCGCACCTGCTCCTCCTCGACGATCTTGATGTCCATCACGACCTCCACCGTCGACTGGGAGAACTGGTAGAAGGTCGGCGTCACGCCGAGGCTGAGCAGCGAGACCACCTGCGGGTCGCCGTGCACGTAGGTGACGTTCCCGTCCGCGTCGATCGTCTCGGTCACGCTCGGGACGATGCTCACCTTCGCCTCGGCGAGCTCGGCGACGAGCGCGGCGGAAGCGCGGTCGAGGCTCGTCTGCGCGTCGGCGATGCCCTCCGCCAACATCCGGACGAGGTCGCCGAAGCTGACGGAGGGGCTCTCGCGGACCGGAACCTCGGGCGCGACGATCGGGTCGCGGAACGAGCGCACGGCGAACCGGTTCGCGGTGGGGATCAGCGCCACGGCGCCTCCTACGTCTCGGGCGGAGCCGGAGGCGCGGCGGGCACGCGGTTGTCCACCACCGTCACCTCGGGGAAGAGCCGGGGTGGCGGCGGCACGGGCACCATCTTCGTGTACAGCCGGCTCGTTCCGCGCACCTCCTTCTGGAACTTGCGGTTGTGCGAGACGTCGACGCGAACCGACGAGCTCCACATCGCGAACCCGACCTTCGCCTTGAAGCCGACCTTGATGTTCGTCTCCGACGAGGTCGTCGTCTTGATGTCCATCGTGACCTCGATCGTCGCCTCCGAGAACTGGTAGAAGGTCGGGAAGAGGCCGATCTGCAGCAACGACACGTCGATCGCGGGAGCCGCGGTGAACGTGACGTCACCGTTCGCGGCGATCGTCTGCGTCAGCGCGGGGACGATCTCGATCTCGGTGCCGCCGAGCTCCTGAGCGGTCTCGACCGAGTTCTCGTCGAGCGCCCGCTGGGCCTCGGCGATCCCGAGCGCAAGCTTCGTGACCATGTCCGGCAGCGGTACATCGAGAAGCTCCTGTCCTACACTTGCCATCCTCGTTCCTCCTCGGCCGCAGGGTCGTGGTGGTTATGCCTCCCGTCGCTACGGCGAGGCGCGGTCGAGAGCGACCATTTGCGCGAAGCGTTCGAAGCGCTCGGCGTCGATCGACACGGGCCCCGCCACGGCGACCGCGGGATGACGGCTCAGGCCCGCGTAGGCGTCGAGCGGGGCGACGGCGAGCACGCGGCGCGGGTCGGGAAGCCGGGTCACGATCTGCCCCCCGGCGGCGGCGACGGCCTCGTCCGGCGCACCGCTGCGGCCGAGCACGAAGAAGAGCGACCGCCCGGCGGAGCGCACAGAGACGTCCGCCCCGAAAGCCTTCGCCGTGTCCGAGGACCCGGTGGACGAGCTGCCGCAGTAACGATCCGATTCCTGCGCTGCCACGGAACTCCCCTTCGTTACCGAGGCCGACCATCGCAACTTCGCCTGCGCTTGTCAACACGCAGCGGGCGTCGCCTTGGAGTCGCTACCAGTCGGTCGGCCGGAAGTCCTTCAGGAACCGGCCCCACACGTGCTCGCCGGTGTTGAAGCCGTCGACGATCGGATCGACGATCCGGGCAGCTCCGTCGACGATGTCGAGCGGCGGCCGGAAGCGGTGCTCGGCGGTCTTCCGCTCCGCGATCTCCGCCGGGTCCTCGTCGCTCACCCAGCCCGTGTCGACGCTGTTCATGTGGATCCCGTCGGCCTGATAGTCGGCGGCGGACGTGCGCGTCATCATGTTCAGCGCCGCCTTCGCCATGTTCGTGTGCGGGTGCCGGGTCGTCTTGAAGCGGCGGTAGAACTGCCCCTCGACGGCCGAGACGTTGACGATGTGCTTGTCGCGCTCCGCCGTTCTCAGCAGCAACGGCTTCAGCCGCGCGTTGAGGACGAACGGCGCAACGGCGTTGACGAGCTGCGTCTCCAGCAGCTCGACCGACGAGACCTCCGCGAGCAGGAGCCGCCAGGAGTTGCGGTCGCGCAGGTCGACCTGCTGCAGGTCCTGATCGAGCCGGCCCTCCGGGAAGAGCTCGCCGCCGTCGACGAGATCCTCCGGCAGCAGCGCCACCTGCGAGAGGTCGGCCGGGCTCGTGAGACCTGCGAGCGAAGGCGCGGAGGCAGCCGCCGGCAGCATCTCGGACCGGCGCAGGCCCTCGTACGCGCCGAGCAGCCCGCGGACGTGCTCGGGCATCGTGTGCTCGGCGGCCTGCTCGCCCTCGAGCATGTGCCGGTAGAAGGCGGCGGGCCGCCGCACGGTCTGGCAGGCGTTGTTGACGATGAAGTCGAGCCGCTCCCGCGTCGAGCCGAGGTGCGTGCAGAAGGCCTCGACGCTCGGCGTGTGCCGCAGATCGAGCCCGAAGATCTCCAGCCGGTCGCTCCACTCCTCGAAGTCGGGCTCCTGTGCGTACCGAGCCGCGGAGTCCCGCGGGAAGCGGGTCGTGACGATCAGCTGCGCGCCCGCCCGCAGCAGCTTGATCCCGGCCTGGTAGCCGATCTTGACCCTGCCGCCGGTGAGCAGCGCGACACGGCCGCGCAGGTCGGCGGTCTCGGTTCGCTTCGCGTGGTTGAAGTCGCCGCACGCGCGGCAGAGCTGGTCGTAGAAGGGGTGGACGTCGAGGTAGTCCTGCTTGCAGACGTAGCAGTGCTGGGGCTCGACCGCCTCGCGGAACTCCGCGTCGTCCACGTCGCGCTGCTCGAACCCGGCGGGCGGGAAGACGTTCGGCGACGTGTAGACAGGCTGCTCGCGCAGCACCCGGATGCCGGTTCCGGCGAGCACCGCGTCGTCGTGCCGCAGCCGCGCCGCCTTCTTCTCGCGCCGCGCGACCTTGTTGAAGCGCCGGCGCTGGACGACGTCGGGGTTGTGCACGTCGCCCGCGGCTGCGAGCAGCCGCGTCCGCTCCTCGAGCGAGAGCGAGCGCAGGAGCCCGCGGTCGCGGACGATCGACTCGAGCTCGTCGGTGAGCCGGTTCAGCCGTTCCGCAACGTCGGTCGTATCGTCGTGCTCGCCGTTCGACACCGAATGAGGGTAGCCGCCGCCGATCAGAGCCAGCCGGAGCGGCGGAAGCGGACGTAGAGCGTCGTGCAGGCGATCGCGATCACGGCGAGCACGCCCGGGTAGCCGAACCGCCAGCCGAGCTCGGGCATGTGGTCGAAGTTCATCCCGTAGATCCCGGCGATCATCGTCGGCACGGCGATGATCGCGACCCAGGCCGAGATCCTGCGCATGTCCTCGTTCTGGCGCACGCTCACCTGGGTCAGGTTCGCCTGCAGGATCCCGGTGAGCAGCTCCCGGAAGCCCTCGACCTGCTCGTTCAGGCGCGTGACGTGGTCGGCCACGTCCCGGAGGTACATCCGCACAGGGCCGCCGACGACCCCGGAGTCCTGCGCCATCAGCGTCCCGAGCACGTCGTCGAGCGGGGCGACCGCGCGATGGAACTCGAGCACCTCGCGCCGCAGCTTGTAGATCCGCTCCACCGGGTTCGCGCGGTCGTCCGAGAAGACGGCGCCTTCGAGCGCCTCGATGTCGTCCGCCACCGCCTCGGCGACCGGGCGATAGCCGTCCACGACGCGGTCGATCAGGGCGTACATCGCGGCGGTCGGGCCGTGCGCGAGCAGCTCCGGCCGCCGCTCCAGCCGCTCGCGGACGCCGCCCAGGCCGCCGCTCGGCCCGTGTCGCACCGAGATCAGGAAGTCCGGGCCCGACGAACAGCATCACCTGGCCCGTCTCGACCATCTCGACCGGCCCCTCGTGCACCACCGTCTTCAGGACGACGAAGAGCACGTTCCCGTAGCGCTCCACCTTCGGGCGCTGGTGAGCCTTGACAGCGTCCTCGACGGCCAGCTCGTGCAGGTCGAACTCGCTGCTGACCGTGGCGAACTCCTCGGCGGTCGGCTCCACGAGCGCCACCCAGACGAACGAGTCGTCGCGCCGGCCGAGCGCGCGCACGCCCTCGATCGTCGCGTCGCGCTTCAGCCGGACGCCCCGGTCGTACACCGCGCAGTCGACGATCACGCGAACATGATGACTATTCGATCGTGCCGGTCGCGGCCAGGGCGAGCACGGCGACTCCCAGCACGATCCGGTAGGCCACGAAGATCCCCGTCGAATGCGTCGCGAGGAAGCGCAGGAGGAAGGCGATCGACGCGTAGCCGACGACGAAGGCGAGGATGGTCGCGACGACGAGCGCGCCGGCGCCGACGTCGTGCTCGCCGGAGCCGATCGAGCCGAGCTCGAAGAGGCCGCTGAGAACGATCGCGGGCACCGAGAGCAGGAACGAGAAGCGCGCCGCCGCCTCGCGCTCGAGCCCGAGGAAGAGGCCGGCCGTGATCGTCGCACCCGAGCGGGAGACGCCCGGGACGAGCGCCGCGGCCTGGGCGACTCCGATCACGAGCCCGTCCCGCAGGCCGATCGAGTCGACGCCGCGCTCACGCGTGCCGACGCGCTCCGCCAGCAGCAGCACGAGGCCGAGCACGATCAGCGTCGCCCCGATCAGGTACAGGTTCCGCGCGCCCGACTCGATCTGATCCTTGAAGACGAGCCCGAGGATGCCGATCGGGATCGTGCCGAGCACGATGATCCAGCCGAGCCGCGCGTCGGGCCCGAGCCGCCGGTCGCGATGGAAGATGCTCGCGAACCAGGCGCGACCGATGCGCAGCAGGTCATGGCGGAAGTAGAGCAGCACCGCGGCGATCGTCCCCAGCTGCGTCACCGCCGTGAACGCGGCGCCCGGATCCTCCCAGCCCGCGAAGGCGGGGACGATCCGCAGGTGCGCGCTGCTCGAGATCGGCAGGAACTCGGTCAGCCCCTGGACGATGCCGAGCACGATCGCTTCCAGGACGCTCATCGCAGGCGAGTATGCAGAGAGGAGGCACCGGGGGACGAAACGCGTCCCCCGGTGCGGCAGGCGATCAGCTCTTGTTGCTGTTGTTCACGTAGCTGACGCAGTCGCCCTGGTTCTTGAAGGCCGGATCGTTGAAGGTCATCCAGCCTCCGTTCTTGCAGTCGTCCTTCGTGGCCGGCCTGCGGCCGAGCTCGAAGTTGTAGATCGTGTCGTTGAACTGCACCCCGTCGGTCGCAACCGTGTAGCCGGGGTTGAACGTGCCGATGTTGACGCCGATCCCGAGCACGACAGCGTTCGGGGCAGTGCGCCTTCAGCTGTCGCGAGCGTGTAGAACGGCGGGCCACCGGCGCCCGGAGCGAGTCACGCACGTGCCGCTCGTAACGGTCCGCGTCGACCAGAAGCTGGCCCGAGTCGACGTCCCACTGCTGCCAGACGTTCGGGCACGATCACACCACCTGCGATGCCGCTCTGGTACGGCTCGAAGACGAGCGTCGTGAAGCCCTGCCCGTCGCCGATCGTGCCGTCCGCGTCGATCTGGACCTGGTACGAGACGGCAGCGTGGGGCGGGTTGCCGGTCGGAGCCTGGAACGTCCAGTAGGAGAGCTCGTTCACATCGACGAGCGGAGTGCCGACGTGCGCTGCCGTCCAGTAGTCCGACTTCGCGGCCGTATCGAGAGCAGCGGTCGTGAGCTCGAGCGAGCTCGACCCGAGGCCACTCGGCGCGCCGTACTCCGTCGTGAACTCGTGCGCACCGCTGGCGCGCACATCCATCGGCGCCCAGTTCGTGCTGTTCTGAGTGACGACGACGGTCGTCGTGGGAGCCGCGCTCCCTGCAATCGCCATAACGCTCACGGCCACTGCCGCAAGCGAACCGAGCACGCCGAAACGCACCCGCCTGTTGATCCTTTGCATGAAACCCCTTCGTCTAGAGATGTCCGGCGGCCCGTTACCGCCGTCGGCGATCCTAGCGTCAGTTTGCGTCGTGCGCTTGGGCGCCGGCGGTCAGCGCCTCGATCGGCACGAGCTCGAGCGCCCGAGCGTGCGTGGCGCCGAGCACGACGGGCGGCGCGCAGCCGGCCTCGTGCGCCTCGAGCCAGCGGGACGCGCACAGACACCAGCGATCGCCGGGCCGGAGGCCGGCGAAGCCCCACTCCGGACGCGGTGTCGAGAGGTCGTTCCCCGCCTCACGGCTGAACTCGAGAAACCGCTCGGTCATCACCGCGCAGACGGTGTGGCTGCCCGGCGTCCTCCGGCCCGGTCGAGCAGCAGCCGTCGCGGAAGAAGCCCGTCAACGGCTCGGTCGAGCACGGCAGCAGCTCGCCGCCGACCACGTTCACGTCCGGATCCCGTTCCATCCGGGCCGAGCGTACCGCTCCGGTAGCGTTGGACGGTGTCGAGCACCGCCGCCGTCGAGACCACGGGACTGAGCAAGCGCTACGGCGACGTCGTCGCCCTGGGCGGCGTCGACCTCCGCGCCGAGATCGGGAGCGTCTTCGGGCTGCTCGGCCCGAACGGCGCCGGCAAGACGACTGCCGTGCGGATCCTGACGACGCTGCTTCAGCCCGACGGCGGCGAGGCCCGCGTCGCCGGCTTCGACGTCGTCCGCGACGCGCCACGGATTCGAGAGCGAATCGGGCTCGCCGGACAGTACGCGGCCGTCGACGAGAACCTGACCGGCTTCGAGAACCTGGAGATGGTGGGTCGCCTCTATCACCTCGGCAGGCGCGTCTCGCGCGACCGCGCGAACGAGCTGCTCGAGACCTTCGACCTCGCCGACGCGGGCAAGCGGTTCGTCCGCACGTACTCCGGCGGGATGCGCCGTCGCCTCGACCTCGCCGCTGCGCTCGTCGCGCGCCCGCCCATCCTCTTTCTCGACGAGCCGACGACGGGCCTCGATCTCGCGCAGCCGGATCACGCTGTGGGAGGCGATCGAGGCGCTCGTCGCCGACGGCACCACCGTGCTGCTGACGACGCAGTACCTCGACGAGGCCGACCGCCTCGCCCACCGGATCGCGGTGATCGACCATGGGCTCGTGATCGCCGAGGGCACCCCGGACGAGCTGAAGGCGCAGGTCGGAGGCGAGCGCCTGGAGATCCGCCTCGAGGACGGCGCGCGCGGCGAAGGACGCGATCGCAGCGCTCGACGGGCTCGCGAGCGGACAGCCGTCGCTCGACGACGGCTCCGTGCTCGTGCCGCTGCGCGAGCGGAGCGGTGCGATCGCCGAGGCTGTGCGGCGCCTGGACGACGCCGGGCTCGGGATCGACGACATCGCCCTGCGCCGGCCGACCCTCGACGACGTCTTCCTGCAGCTGACCGGCCACGCCGCCGAGCCCGGCGACGAGGAGGAGAGGGAGCGGTGAGCTCCGTCAACCACGAGATCTCGGACATGCTCGTGCTCGCGAAGCGCAGCGTGCTGCGCATCCCGCGCCAGCCCGACCTCCTGGTCGGCTTCACGATCCAGCCGGTCATGTTCGTGCTGCTCTTCGTGTACGTCTTCGGCGGCGCGATCGGCGGGCTGCCGGACGGGCTCGACTACGTCGACTTCCTGATCCCGGGGATCATCGTCCAGTCGATGGTCTTCGGCGGCTTCGTCACGGCGCTCGGGCTCGCGGAGGACCTGAAGAAGGGCCTGATGGATCGCTTCCGCTCGCTGCCGATGTCGCGCTCGGCGGTGCTGACCGGCCGCACGCTCGCCGACATCAGCACGAACGTCGTGCAGCTCGTGGTCATGTTCGCGGTCGGGTTCGCAGTCGGGTTCCGCTTCTCGACGAGCGTTCCCGAGGTGGTGGCCGGGATCGTGCTGCTGCTCCTGATCGGCTACGCGTTCTCGTGGGTGTTCGCCTTCCTCGGGCTCACCGCCTCCTCACCGGAGGCGGCGAACGCGTACGGCTTCACGATCCTCTTCCCGGTCACGTTCCTCTCCTCCGCGTTCGTCCCCGTCGAGTCGATGCCGAGCTGGTTGCAGCCGGTGGCCGAGCACAACCCCTTCACGACCATGGTCGACGCCGCGCGCGCGCTCTTCGTCGGCACGCCGGCGGGGAACGACATCTGGCTGGCGGTCGTCTGGTCGATCGCGATCGCGGTCGTCTTCGGCGCGCTCGCGATCTGGCGCTATCGCAGCGTGATCACGCGCTGAAGCGCGCGGCCTCGTCCGATCCACCCGTCGCGTCGCCGGGGCTGTACGAGTGTGCGCCCGCGCCCGCCAGCTTGCCGCCGTCGACGATCAGGTACTCCTCGCGGATCGGCCGACCGTCGAACCAGCACTCGAGGATCTCGCGGGCGCCGGCTGCGTAGCGGGCCTGCGCGGAAAGGCTCGTGCCCGAGACGTGCGGCGTCATCCCGTGATGCGGCATCGTGCGCCAGGGGTGATCCTGCGGCGCGGGCTGCGGGAACCAGACGTCGCCGGCGTAACCCGCCAGTTGCCCGGACTCGCACGCCTCGCGCAACCGCGTCGCGATCGCAGATCTTGCCGCGCGCCGTGTTGACGAGATAGGCGCCGCGCTTCATCCGGCCGATCAGCTCCGCGTCGAAGAGGTGCTCCGTCTCGGGGTGGAGCGGCGCGTTGATCGTCACGACGTCGCACACCTCGACGAGCGACTCGACGGTCGGGTGGAAGGTGACGCCGAGCTCCTGCTCTACCTCTGGCGGGAGCCGGTGCCGGTCGGTGTAGTGCAGCCCGACCTCGAACGGCTTCAGCCGCCGCAGCACCGCCGAGCCGATCCTCCCCGCCGCGACCGTTCCCACCTGCATCCCTTCGAGGTCGTACGAGCGCGCGGCGCAGTCGGCGATGTTCCAGCCGCCGTCCAGCACCCACTGGTGCGAGGGGATGTAGTTGCGCACGAGGCCGAGGATCAGCATCACGACGTGCTCGGCGACGCTGATGCTGTTGGAGTAGGTGATCTCCGCGACCGTGAGCCCCCGCTCGATCGCTGCCGCCAGGTCGACGTGGTCGGAGCCGATCCCGGCCGTGAGCGCGAGCTTCAGGTTCGGCGCGGCGTCGATGCGCTCGGCGGTCAGATACGCGGGCCAGAAGGGCTGCGAGATCACGACCTCGGCCTCCGGCAGCTCCCGCTCGAAGACCGAGTCGGGACCGTCCTTGTCGGAGGTGACGACGAGCCGGTGACCGCGCTCCTCGATGAACGACCTCAGGCCGAGCTCGCCCGACACGCAGCCGAGCAGCTCGCCGGGCGTGAAGTCGATCCGCTCGGGGCTCGGGGTCGTCTGGCCGTCGAAGTAGCGCGCGATCGTGCGGAACGTCGTCGCGGGCGTAGGCGGTCGGGTACCCCGTCACGGGATCGTCGTAGAGCACGCAGAGGACGGTCGCCATTCGAGCGGCAGCCTAACGCGCCGGTAGCGTGAGCACATGCTCACGCGCTGCAGCTGGGTTCCGGAGCACGACCCGCTCTACGTCGCCTACCACGACGACGAATGGGGCGTGCCGCTGCGCGACGAGCGCGCGCTCTTCGAGCTGCTGAACCTCGAGGGAGCGCAGGCGGGGCTCTCCTGGTCGACGATCCTGCGCAAGCGCGAGGGGTACCGGCGCGCCTTCGCAGGCTGGGAGGTCGAGGCGATCGCGGCTTCGGCGAGCGCGACGTCGAGCGCCTGCTCGGCGACTCGGGCATCGTCCGCCATCGCGGCAAGATCGAGGCGGCGATCGGGAACGCCCGCGCGACGCTCGCCCTCGACCGGCCGCTCTCCGAGCTCGTCTGGTCGTTCGTCGACGGCGAGACGCGAGTGAACGCCTGGCGCACCGTTGCCGAGATCCCGGCGCAGACTCCCGAGTCGCTGGCGCTGAGCAAGGAGCTGAAGCGCCACGGCTTCCGCTTCACCGGACCGACCACCTGCTACGCGTTCATGCAGGCGGCCGGTCTCGTCGACGACCACACGGTGGACTGTTTCCGGCGCTCGGCGGGCAGGACGCAGGGATGAGCTCCGGAACGATCGCCTCCAAGGGACGCCGGGCCGGGCAGAGCCGCTGGGTCGAGCGGCTCGGCCGCACCGGCCTCGTCGCGAAGGGCGTCCTCTATGCGGTCGTCGGGATCCTCGCGATCAAGGTCGCGCTCGGCGCGCGGGAGGAGAGCCCGGACAAGGGCGGTGCGCTCCGCACGATCGCCGAGCAGCCGTTCGGCCGGGGATTGCTGATCCTGCTTGCGATCGGGCTCGCCGCGTATGCGCTCTGGCGGCTTGCCCAGGCGATCCTCGACCGCGATGCCGAGGGCGAGGGCGCGAAAGGGCTCGCGAAGCGCGGCGGCTCGCTTGCGAAAGGGCGTCTGGTACGGCGTGCTCTGCGGGCTGACCGTCTCGACGCTCGTCAGGCGGAGGTAGCGGAGGTGGCAGCGAGCAGACAGCAGACCGCGGGTGTCTTCGACCGGCCCGGCGGGCGCTACCTCGTCTACGCCGCCGGACTCGCGTTCCTGGCGGCAGCGATCTTCAACGGCTACCGCGGCGCTCGCACGCACCTTCGAGAAGAAGCTGGAGACGGGCCGGATGAGCGAGCCCGAGGAAACGGCAGCGACGGGCGTCGGCGTGGTGGGGCATCTCGCGCGGTTCGTCGTCTTCGGGCTGATCGGCGTCTTCCTCGTCCGCGCCGCGTGGGAGTTCGACGCGAAGGAGGCCCGCGGCCTCGACGGAGCGCTCCTCGAGGTCGCGCAGGCCCCGTACGGCGGGCTCCTGCTCGGCGGGGTCGCGATCGGCCTGTTCGCCTACGCGCTCTACTGCTTCGTCGAGGCGCGCTACCGAAAGATCTAGATTCCGGGCGTGTCGACGATCGCCGGCAGCCGCACGATTCCCTTCGACTGGTACGCCGACCCCGCGGTGCTGCAGCTCGAGCGCGAGCGCATCTTCCGCCGCACCTGGCAGTACGCGGGCCACACCGGGCAGGTAGCCGGGCCGAGCACGTTCTTCACGAGCGACCTCGGCGGCGTCCCCATCGTCGTCGTTCGCGACCGCGACGGCGCGCTGAGGGCGTTCCTGAACGTCTGCCGGCACCGCGGCTCGCTCGTGTGCGAGGGCGAGGGCGCGCGAGAGACGCTCCAGTGTCCGTACCACGCCTGGACGTACGAGCTCGACGGCTCGCTCCGCACCGGCGCCACGCGCCGACCGGGAGCCGGCGTTCGACCGTGACGCCCTCGGGCTCTTCCAGGTCTCCGCAGACACCTGGGGGCCGTTCGTCTTCGTCAACCCGAACCCGAAAGCCGAGGCGCTCGCGGACACGCTCGGCGAGCTGCCCGACCTCGTCGCCGCCGCCGGGATCGACGTCGACGCGCTCAGGATCCACCACCGGTCGCAATCCGAGTACGAGGCGAACTGGAAGGTCTGCGCCGAGAACTTCCTCGAGTGCTACCACTGCCAGATAGCGCACCCGGGCTTCGCCAAGGTGGTCGACGTCTCCGAGGACGCGTACCGACTGGAGGAGAGCCGCTGGTTCTCGAGCCAGTACGGCCCCGTCAAGGCGCGCCCGCAGGGCGCGTTCGATCCGACCGGGGAGATCGCCCGCGGCCAGTTCCACTTCGTCTGGCCGAATCTGACGCTGAACATCATGCCGGGCCATGCGAACCTCTCGCTCGGGCCGATCCTGCCGCTCGGCCCCGAGCGCACGAGTCGGTTCCTCGACTACTTCGTCGGCCCGGACGTGGACGAGGCGTGGTTCGACGAGATGCTGGCGTTCGACGCCCAGGTCGGCGCCGAGGACACCGCGCTCGTGGAACGCGTCCAGAAGGGCGTGCGGGCCGGCGGGCTCGAGCACGGGCACCTGCTGCTCGAGTCCGAGCGGCTGATCGCTCACTTCCAGCGCCTGCTCGTCGACGCGCTCGCGTAACCGGCGCTGGTGAACTTCTGGTAAACACCGCCGGGTGCGCCTGAGCCTCGTCCCCCGACCGACCGAGTTCTACGACCTGTTCGCGCTCGCCGGAGAGAACGCGCTCGAGTGCGCGCGGCAGACGGAGATCCGGTTCCGCGACTACCCGAACTCGACAGTCCGCCAGGAGGACGTGAAGGCGATCGAGACCGCCGGCGACCGGATCACGCACGACCTGATCCAGCTCCTGAACACCCAGTACGTGACGCCGTTCGACCGCGAGGACATCTACGAGCTCGCGACGAAGCTCGACGACGTGGTCGACTACGTCGAGGAGGTCAGCGACCTGCTCGGGCTGTACGGGATCGAGTCGACGACCAAGCACGCGGTCGACCAGTGCCGCATCCTCGTCCAGGCGGTCGAGCAGCTCTCGCTCGCACTGACCCGGCTGAAGGGCCTGCGCGGGATCCAGGAGCCGCTCGTCGAGCTGAAGCGGCTCGAGGACGAGGGCGACCGCGTGGTGCACGACGCGATCGCCGCGCTCTTCCGCGACGACCGCATCGACCCGCTGATCGTGATCCGGTGGAAGGACATCTACGAGGGGCTCGAGCGGGCGATCGACGCCTGCGAGACGGCTGCCAACGTGATCGCGAACATCGCCGTCAAGAACGCCTAGACGACGCGCATGGACGAGCTGCTGCTTGCCGCCGTCGTCGTCGTCGCGCTCTTCTTCGACTTCACGAACGGCTTCCACGACAGCGCCAACTCGATCGCCACGAGCGTGTCGACGCGGGCGATGTCGCCGCGCGCGGCCGTCGCGAGCTCGGCCGTGCTCAACTTCGCCGGCGCGTTCGTGTCGCTCGAGGTGGCAGCGACGATCGCGAGCGGGATCGTCAATCCCGAGGCGATCACGCTCGACGTCGTCCTCGCCGGGCTCGTCGGCGCGATCACCTGGAACCTGGTCACGTGGTACTTCGGGCTGCCGTCCAGCTCGAGTCACGCCCTGATCGGCGGCGTGCTCGGCTCCGCGGTCGCGGCCGCCGGGTTCGACGTCGTCAAGTGGGAAGGCATCCGCGAGAAGGTGCTCCTGCCGTCCCTGATCGCGCCCTTCGCCGGACTGTTCGGAGCAGCGGCGCTGATGATCGCGATCACGTGGCTGATCCAGCGGCGGTCGCCGGGCACCGTGAACCGGGTCTTCCGCCGGCTCCAGCTCGTGTCGGGCGGCTTCGTCGCGTTCACCCACGGCACGAACGACGCCCAGAAGACGATGGGGATCATCGCGCTGGCGCTGGTCGCAGGTGGGCACCTCGACGCGGGCGCCGACCCGCCGCTCTGGGTGATCGTCGAGCGCCGCCCTCGCGATGGCCGCCGGCACCTATGCGGGAGGCTGGCGGATCATCAAGACGCTCGGCACGCGCATCGCCAAGCTCGATCCGCCACAGGGCTTCTCGGCCCAGACCGCCTGCGCAGCGATCCTCTGGACGACGGCTCACTACGGCTTCCCGGTCTCGACGACGCACACGATCACCGGCTCGGTCATGGGCGCCGGTGCGAGCCGGCGGCTCTCCGCGGTCCGATGGGGCGTCGCCGGCAACATCATGCTCGCCTGGGTGATGACGATCCCGTGCGCCGCCGCCGTCGGCGCGGCGATGGAGCTGCTGACCCGGCTGCCCGCCGGCGACGCGCTCGTCTTCGCGCTCGTCTCGGCGATCGCAGCCATGGCGTTCTCGGCGCGACGCTGGCAGGCTCGCCGGCTCGCCACCGCGCCTGCCTGACCACGTCTCGAAGTGGTGAATCTCCTGCGTAGAGCTTGCTTTGAGACTTGCGCTCGCGCGAGTAAGCTGGCACACAGGTCCCATGCAACTCGCCCTCGTCGCCCAGCGGGTCACCGACACGAACCGTTCACTCGTTCGTGCGGCGCCGCGCGGGATCGACTTCCGGATCCTGACGCCCTCCGACGCGCTCGCCGAGCTGGCGCCAGGCGATGCGGCGCTCGGCCGGCTCGACGTCCTGCCGACCCTCGACGGTGTCGACGACGGCCTCTGGGAGCTCGGGGCGCTCGCGTCCCAGGGCGTCCGCACGCTCAACCGCGCCAGCACGCTCCTCGCCGCGCACGACAAGCTCCTGACGGCACGCGTCCTGCAGCGCGCGGGACTCCCGCATCCACGCACGCGCCTGCTCGAGCTCGGTAATCCGCTGCCGGACATCGAGCTTCCGGTCGTCCTGAAGCCGCGCTTCGGCAGCTGGGGACGGGACGTCATGCTCTGCGAGGACGACCGTGCGCTGCTGCGCCATGTCGCCGAGCTCGAGCAGCGACCCTGGTACCGGCGGCAGGGAGCGCTCGTCCAGGAGCTCGTGCCGCCACAGGGCAGGGACCTCCGGATCATCGTCGCCGGTGGAGCCGTCGTCGGAGCGATCTCGCGGGTCGCCAAGCCGGGCGAGTGGCGGACGAACGTCGCGCTCGGCGCGAAGCGAAAGCGAGCGATCCCTTCAGCCGAGGCCTGTGAGCTGGCCGTGCGCGCCGCCGCCGCGGCCGGAGCGGACCTGCTCGGGGTCGACTTGCTTCCCGACGGGTCGGGGGGCTACTGCGTGCTCGAGCTGAACGGCGCCGTCGACTTCACGTCCGACTACGGCCTCGACCGCGATCCCTTCGCGGCCGCGGCCTGGGAGCTCGCGCGCGTCGCGCTCGGCTGTCCCGCGGGACCGTTGGGTCGCCCAACGCTGGGCCGCCCGGTTCCGTTCGTGGAACCGCTGCCGGCACCCGAGCCTCTGACCGCCGTGCAGCTCGAGGCGTAAGCCGGGCCGGCATGAGGAGCACCCTCCGGCGCGAAGCCTGGTGAACGACCGAACGCCGCTCGCGCGGCGCTCGGTCGTCCGCTGGGTGCGAGGCGGTCAGCCCGCGCTGTTCGCCTTCAGTGCCTGCAGGTAGGTGTAGCGGGCCTTCTTGAGCTGGCGGTCGGTCAGCGCGATGAAGTCCGAGCGCTTCGCGATCGCCTTCTCGTTGTTGAAGATGTGCCCGAAGTAGCCGGCCACGACCGGGCGCCGGAACGAGTCGCGCTTGGCGTACATGAAGAGCGGCCGCGAGAGCGGGCGGTACGTGTTCGCCTGCACCGTCTTGATGCTCGGCGTGACGCAGCCCTTGCCGCCGTCGACTGCGACGACCTTCAGCTTCGACTTGTTCTCCTCGTAGTAGGAGTAGCCGAAGTAGCCGAGCCCGCCGCGCTCGCCGCTGACACCCTGGACCGTGATGTTGTCGTCCTCGGTCGCGAGGTAGTCGCTGCGGCTCGCCTTGGCCTTGCCGTTGATCGCCTCGGTGAAGTAGTCGAACGTGCCCGAGTCGGTACCCGCGCCGAAGAGCTTCAGCGGCACGTCCGGGAAGCCCTGGCGCACGTCCTTCCAGTTGTTGATCTTCGAGCCGGTGTTCCACATCGCCTTCAGCTCGCCGGTCGTGAGGCAGTTCGCCCACGTGTTCGACTTGTTGACGACGATGCTGAGCCCGTCGTTGGCGACCGTGAACGCGACCCACTTGACGCCCTCGTCGCGGCAGATGATCGCCTCCGAGTTCTTCATCGGCCGGGAGGCGTTCGCGACGTCGGTCTCGCCGCGGCAGAAGCGCTCGAAGCCGCCGCCCGTGCCGGAGATGCCGACGGTGACGCGGGCACCCTTGTTCTTCTTCTGGAAGCCTTCGGCGGCAGCGATCGCGTACGGCCCGACCGTGCTGGAGCCGTCGACGGTGATCGTGCCGCTGAGTGCGGTGACGCCTGCGGCCGCAGACGCCGCGAGCGCGGCAGCGGCGAGCGCAGTCAGCGCGATGATCCTCTTCATGCTTCTCCCCTGTTCGATTGAACGATCGCGAGGAGTGTCGATCCGCACCGGCGGAGCGTGGGCTGAAAGCAGGTGAACGGTCTGGTGGCGAAGCGGTGAACGCAACCCCGTGCGTCAGGAGAGCTGACGTCGCGTCGAGACGAGTCAACCGTGCCAGAGACGAGTCAGAGACGGTCGGGGCGGACGAGAGCGGGTGCCAGAGACGATTCGCCGAAACGAAGCCCGCTTGCAGGGGTTTGCACGCTCCGGACATGTCCGCCGGAGGGACGCTAGTGCGAGGCGTCGGTGAACTCGCGGAACTCGCCGGTGACGAGGTACGCGGTCTGCTCGCCGACGTCGACGGCGTGGTCGCCGATCCGCTCGAGGCAGCGCGAGACGAGGATCATGCGCAGGCCCCACTCGCGCCGCTCCGGCTCGGTGCCGAGCTCGAGCAGGTGATTGACGACCCTGCGGTTGGCGCGGTCGATCAGCTCGTCGAGCTCGAGCAGCGACTCGGCCGCGACGCGGTCGCGCTGCTCGAGCGAGCGGAGCGCGACGCGGATCATCTGCTCGGCCCGCTCGCCCATCTCCTTGAACCCCTCCAGCAGCGCCTCGTCGGGCGGCAGGCCCTTCGTCAGCTTCGTCAGCTTGGCGATCGTCACGCAGAGGTCGCCCATCCGCTCGAGGTGAAGGTTGTCCTTCAGGAGCGCGAGCACGAGGCGAAGGTCGCTCGCCACCGGCGTCTGCCGCGCGAGCAGGAGCTCGATCCCCTGCTCGACCTCGAAGTACTGCGCGTCGATGTCGTCGTCGAAGGCGATCACCTCGTCGGCGAGCTCGAGATCCTGCGAGCAGACCGCCTCGACGGCTCCGCGCAGCGAGCGCAGCACGAGCTCGCCCTCGGTTCTCAGCGAGAGCTCGAGCCCGTCGAGCTCCTCCTGGAAGCTGATCCGCGCCACCGGCCGCGTCTCGCTCATCCGAACCGCCCGTCACGTAGTCCTCGGTTCGCTTGTCGGCCGGGGTCGTGAAGATCTTCGACGTCCGGTCGTACTCGACCAGGATGCCCGTCCGCTTGCCGCCGTCCGGGCGCGACGTCGACGCTGAAGAAGGCGGTCATGTCGGCGACCCGCGCCGCCTGCTGCATGTTGTGCGTGACGATCACGATCGTGTAGTCGCGCTTCAGCTCGTGCATCAGGTCCTCGATCCGCGTCGTCGAGATCGGGTCGAGCGCAGAGGCCGGCTCGTCCATCAGGATCACGTCGGGCTCGACCGCGAGGCACCGTGCGATGCAGAGCCGCTGCTGCTGCCCGCCGGAGAGCCCGAGCGCCGACTCCTTCAGCCGGTCCTTCACCTCGTCCCAGAGCGCAGCGCGCTGCAGCGCCGACTCCACCCGCTCGTCCAGCTTCGACTTCATCCCGAGCACGCGCGGGCCGAACGCGATGTTGTCGTAGATCGACTTCGGGAACGGGTTCGGCTTCTGGAACACCATCCCGATCCGCCGGCGCACCTCGACGGGATCGACGTCGCCGGCGTAGAGATCCTTGCCGTGGTAGAGGACGTCGCCGGAGACCTCGGCGCCGGGAACGAGGTCGTTCATCCGGTTGAAGCAGCGGATGAACGTGCTCTTGCCGCACCCCGACGGGCCGATGAAGGCGGTGACGGAGTTCTTGTAGACGTCGAGCGTGACCTCCCGGATCGCGGTCGCGCCGCTGTAGGCCACCGCCAGGTCGTTCACCTGGAACACGGCCTCGCGGTCGGCGAAGCTCTCCTCGCCGTTCTCCTGGGCGATCTGGGCCAGGCTCATGGGCTCGATCGTAATGGCTCGTTCTTGGGTCGTCATGGTCACCAGGTTCTTCGATAGCGGTTGCGGATCCAGATCGCGAACGCGTTCAGCGTCAGCAGGATCCCGAGCAGGACGATGATCGAGGCGGCGGCGAGCAGCTTGAACTCCTCCTGCGGGAGCCGCAGGAAGCTGTAGATCTGGATCGGCAACGCCGTGAACGGGCCGAGGATGGTCGGGTCGAAGGAGATGTAGGTGACGGCACCGATCAGGATCAGGGGCGCGGTCTCGCCGATCGCCCGCGAGAGCGCGAGGATCGAGCCCGTGGCGATGCCGGGGATCGCCGCCGGGAGCACCTGCCGCGAAACGACCTGCCACTGGGTCGCGCCGAGGGCATAGCCCCCTTGCCGGATCGAGTCGGGGACGGCGCGGATGGCCTCCCGCGAGGCGATGATCACCGTCGGCAGCACGAGCAGCGTCAGGATCATCGCGCCGGCGAGCAGCACCCGCCCCAGTCCGAGCCCGCGCACGAGAAACGCGAGCCCGAGGATGCCGTACACGATCGACGGCACGGCGGCGAGATTCTGGATGTTGATCTCGAGCAGGCGGTTGTACCAGCGCCGTCTTGTCGGCGTACTCCTCGAGGTAGATCGCGGTGAAGACGCCGATCGGCACGGCGAAGAGGAGGAGCAGGCCGCCGATGTAGAGCGTCGCGAGGATCGCGGGCCGGGCGCCGGCGATCTCCGGGTCGGTCGACGGCGGGTTGGTGAACAGGGCCTTGTCGAGGTAGGGCAGCCCGTCCCGGAAGACGTCGACGAGCAACGTCCCGAGCATCAGGAAGCCGACGCCGAGCGAGAGCAGCAGCGCCAGCTGGAAGAGGCCGCCTTTAGCCCCCTGCTCATGAGGCCGCTCCTCGACGGGCTCGATGGACGAGTCGGCTGACCGGCGACTCATTCGTAGACCTCGCGGTAGCGCCGCACGAGCCTGATCGCGACGATGTTCATGACGAAGGTCATCAGGAAGAGCGTGGCGCCGACGGCGAAGATCGTCTTGTACTCGGTCGAGCCCGTGGGCACGTCACCCGCGCCGGTGGCGGCGATGAACGCCGTCATCGTCTCGGCGGCGAGGCGCGGGTCGAACGTGAGGTTCGGCTGCTGCCCCATCGCGACCAGCACGATCATCGTCTCGCCGATCGCCCTCGAGATGCCGAGCACGAACGAGGCGACGATGCCGGAGACGGCCGCCGGGACGACGATGCGCGTCGCCACCTGCATCTTGCTCGAGCCGAGCGCGTAGGCGCCGTCGCGCAGGTCGCGCGGCACCGCCCCCATCGCGTCGTCCGACAAGGACGCCACGGTCGGGATCAGATACACGCCCATCACGAGCCCGGCCGAGAGCGTGTTGAAGATGTCCACCTGGATCCCGATGTCGCGCAGCAGCGGCGTCATGAACGTGAGCGCGAAGTAGCCGAAGACGATCGTCGGGATGCCGGCGAGGATCTCGAGCGCGGGCTTGAGCGTGCCGCGCGCCTTGGGGCCGGCGTACTCGCTCAGGTAGATGGCGCCGCCGAGGCCGAGCGGCAGCGCGACGAGGCACGCGACCCCGTGACGAGCAGGGTGCCGCCGATCAACGGCAGGACGCCGAAGCTTGCCGGCTCGAAGAGCGGCGACCAGTTCGTGCCGGTCAGGAAGTCGACGATCGAGATCTCCTGGAAGAACGCGTACGCCGGGACGAAGAGCGCGATCACGATCCCGACGGTCGTCGCGAGCGAGATCAGCGCGCAAACGGCGAGGACGACCTTGACGACGTCCTCGCCGATCCGCCTGCGGCGGGCGCGGAGCTGAGGCCCCGCGCCCGCGGTGACTTCCGTTGCTGCCAACGAGCTAGCCTGCTGCCTCGACCGCGGCGTCGAAGTCCCCCTGCGCGGTCTGGAGCTGCTCGTCGGTCAGCGGCACGAACTGCGACGCCTCCGCGATCTCAGCCTGGTTGTCGAGCGCGTACTCCACGAAGGCCGCGACCTCCGGCCGGGCGAACGACTCGTTCTTCGCGTAGATGAAGAGCGGACGCGAGAGCGGGGTGTAGGTCCCGTCCTGCGCGGTCTCCACGCTCGGCGCGACGCAGCCGTCGCCACCGTCGATCTCGAGCGCCTTCAGCGTGTCCTGGTTCTCCTCGAAGTACGAGAAGCCGAAGTAGCCGAGGCCGCCCGTCTCACCCGAGACGCCGGTGACGATCGTGTTGTCGTCCTCGCTGGCGGCGTAGTCGGAGCGGCTCGCGCCTTCCTCGCCGTTGATCTCGTCGGTGAAGTAGTCGAAGGTGCCGGAGTCGGTGCCGGGACCGAAGAGCGTCAGCTTCTCGTCCGGGAAGGACGGGTCGAGGTCGCTCCAGCTGTCCACTTTCGAGTCCGGCTCCCAGATCATGTTGAGCTGCCCGACCGTGAGGCAGTCGACCCAGTCGTTCTCCGGGTTCACGACGACCGTGAGGGCGTCGTTCGCAACCTGGAACTCGGTGTAGTCGATCCCCGCGTCCTTGCAGATCGTCGCCTCCTCGTCCTTGATCGCGCGTGACGCGTTGGAGAGGTCGGTCTCGTCGCGGCAGAAGCGCTCGAAGCCGCCGCCGGTGCCGGAGACGCCGACCGTGATCTGCACGTCGGGCTGGAGCTCGCCGAAGCGCTCGGCGGCCGCCGTCGTGAACGGCCCGACCGTGCTGGAGCCGTCCGCCTGGATGCGGCCCGACAGCTGCTCGCCGGCGGGCTCGGTGGTCTCCGCAGTCGTCTCGTCGCTCGCCTCGTCGTCGCCGCCCCGCCCTTCTCCCCCGCAGCCGGCCGCAACCGTGGCTACGAGCACGAGCAGGAGCGCGAGCAGCGCGATCTTCCTTGGCCTGGTGTTTGTCATGGCCCGAGTGTTCCGGCGCACGAGAACCGGATGGGCTGCCGCCTGGTGAAGATCTGGTTAAAGGGTGGTGAAGTGACCTAACGCGTCGGAGGAAAGGTGCAGCGCACCACGAGTCCCCGGCCGCGCGAGCTCCGCGCCTCGACCGTGCCTCCTGCCGAGGCGACGACGTGCTTCACGATCGCGAGCCCGAGCCCGGTGCCGCGCGAGGCGCGCGAGCGGTCGGCACGATAGAAACGCTCGAAGAGCCGCAGGACGTCGGCCTCGTCCACGCCGGCGCCGTCGTCCGCCACCGCCAGCACGACGCCGTCCGGCTCGCGCTCGACGGTGAGCCGCGCGGTTGCACCCGGACCGGCGTAGCGGATCGCGTTCTCGGCGAGGTTCTGGGCCACCACTCGCAGCATGCGCGGCCGCACCTCGACCGCGGCGCCCGTGTCGCCGCCGACCTCGAGCTGCACTCCGGCGCGGGCGGCGCTCTCCGCGAGCTCGGTTGCGACGGCATCCAGCTCGGGCAGAACCGGCGTAGCTCCGAGCGACACCACGCGGGCACCCGACTCGAGCTCCGAGAGGAACAGCACCTCGTCGATCAGCTCCCGGATCTGCTCGACCTCGCGACGCGCGGCCTCGACGTGGTCGGCGACGTCCTCGCCGGGGAGCAGGGCGAGCTCGAGCAGCGCGAGCAGGCGCGCCAGAGGCGTGCGCAGCTCGTGCGAGACGGCAGCCGTGAAGCCCGAGCGGAGCTCCTCGTAGGCGGCGAGGTCACCGACCTCGGAGAGATAGACGAGCCGCTCCTCGCGTCCGTCGACGAGGTAGGGGACGATCAGCGCGCGCTCGCCTACGAGCAGCTCCGCCGGCAGCGCCGCGCCCTCGCTGACGCCCTCGAGCGACTGCCGTGCGCGCCGGCTCGCGGCGACCACGATCCCGTCCGCGTCCAGCACGACGACCGCCTCGCGGCTCTCTTCCACGAGCATCTGACCGCGCGCCGCATCGGCATTCACCACTTCGTTACCACTCCTTCACCCCTCGACAGCCCCTCCGACTTGCATGATGCACCGGTGACCAAGGTTCTGATCATCGAGGACGACGACGTGATCGCCCAGGGCATGTCGCGGCATCTCGGCGCGGCCGGCTTCGAGGCGGTGAGCGTCGCGAACGGCGAGACGGGTCTCGCCCGGCTGCGCTACGAGCACCCCGACGTGTGCGTGCTCGACCTGATGCTCCCCGGCCTCGACGGCTGGAAGGTGCTCGAGCAGGCGCGCGGCGAAGGGATCGGCACGCCGATCGTCGTCGTCAGCGCGCGCGGCACCGAGCACGACCGGATTCACGCGCTGGAGATCGGCGCCGACGACTACCTGGTGAAGCCGTTCTCGATGAAGGAGCTGGCCGCGCGCGTCGGTGCAGCTGCGCGCCGCGGTACCCGCGCACAGGATTCACGGCGCGGCGAGGAGGTCGAGATCGAGGAGCTGCGGCTCGATCCGCGCAACGTGCAGGCCTACGTGGACGGAGCGAGCGCAGACCTGACCCCGACGGAGTTCCGTCTCGTCTATGCACTCGCGCTCGAGCAGGGGCGCGTGCTCACGCGCGACGAGCTGCTCCAGCGCGTCTGGGGCCGACGAGCATCTCATCGCGACCGCACCGTCGACGTCTTCGTCCGGAAGCTGCGCGAGAAGATCGACCACCGCGCGGTGAGCCACACGTTCATCCAGACGCGCTACGGCGTCGGCTACAAGCTCGAAGCCACGCCGAAATAGCCCGGCGTCGACTACGCGCCGACGTAGAGGATCACGAGCGACCCGCCCGGGGCGAGCGCGCGCCCGACCGGGGTCTGGGAGCCGACGGCCCCGGACTGCGCCGAGCCGTCGTCGAGCTCGATCGAGAGCACCTCGAAGCCTGCCCCGGCGACTCGACTACGCGCAGCTGCCGCCTGCTGCCCCACGACGTCCGGAACGGAGGTCTGCGGACCGGGCTCCGGCCCGGTCGAGACGTTCAGCTGCACCGTGGTACCCCGCGGGGCCTCGCTCCCGGCCGGGCGCGCCTGTGCGACCACCTGACCGGCCGGCTCGCTCGACGGTACGTGCTGCACGGAGACCTTAAGACCCTCGCCCGCAAAGGCACGCGCGGCGTCCGCCAACGGGCTGCCCACGGCATCGGGCACGGCTGCGGGACCGGGAGGCGGCGCGGTGGTCGTCGTCGACGGCGACGTCGTCGTTGCGGGCGGGGGCGCTGTGGTCGCAGGCGTGGTGCTGCCGCCCTCCCGGGCGACGTTCAGACGGATCGTGTCCCCGCGCTTGGCCGACTGCCCCGGTCCCGGGTTCTGCGCGACGACGGTGCCGGCGGGCTCGCCGGACGGCACCTGAACGAGATTCGACTCGAGCCCGGCGTCCGCCAGCGTCGCCGTCGCGGCCGACGACTGGGCGCCGACCACGTCGGGCACCGTCACGGGCTCGCGGCCCTTCGACGCAACGAGCGCGACGGTCGAGCCTTCCTTCAGATTCGCACCGGCCGCTGGATTCTGGCGCACGACGACGCCGACCGGACGATCGGAGAACGCCTCCGAGACGTCGGCCTCGAAGCCGGCTTCCTCCAGGCTGGCGGTCGCGCGCTCGACGGTCTGCGCCGACGACGTCCGGCACCGTCTCCCGCGGCGGGCCGCTCGAGACCGTGAGCAGCACCGTCTCGCCTTCCTCGAGCTCCGTGCCACCCTCCGGATCCTGGTCGATCACGATCCCGCGCGGCTTCGGCGTTCTCCCGCTCCTCCGCCTGCGGCTCGAACCCCGCCTCGCGGACCTGCGCTTCGGCGGTCTCGCGCGGCTCGCCGACGACCGTGGGCACCGTGCGCTCGTCTTCCTGGGAGAAGTAGACGTAGGCCCCCAGGCCGCCGAGGACGAGCAGCAGCAGCGCCAGGAGCCACGGCCAGAGCAGCGGCGGCCGACGCGTCGGCGCTTCCTCGACCAGGTCTCCTCGGCGACCACGGTCTCCTCGGCGACGACGGTCTCCTCGGGCACGACCACCGTCTCCTCGCCCCACGTGTCGCGGACGACCGTCTCGTCGTCGTCCGGCGGGACGACTGTCTCGTCGTCGTCCGGCGGGGGCTGGGGAGGAAGCGACATCGTCACCGTGTTCCCACTGCGCGCCGATTCGATGCGCAACCGCGATGATCCGGATCGTGAACACGTCGACCCGCGGCGATGCCTACCGCACTCCCGACCGCTGCTTCGACGGCCTGCCCGGCTACGGGTTCGAGCCGCACTACGTCGAGCAGGACGGGCTGCGGCTGCACTATCTCGACGAGGGCGCCGGGTCGCCCGTGCTGCTGCTGCACGGCGAGCCGACGTGGTCGTACCTCTACCGCAACCGTGATCCCGGAGCTCGACCGCCGGTCGCGCGGACGATCGCGCCCGACTTCTTCGGGTTCGGCCGCTCCGACAAGCCGCTGCGGATCGAGGACTACTCCTACGACGCGCCACGTCGACTCGATCCGGCGGCTAGTCGAGGAGCTCGACCTGCGCGACCTGACGGTCGTCGTGCAGGACTGGGGCGGCCCGATCGGGCTGCGCGTCGCAGTCGAGCAGCCGGAGCGCGTCGCCCGGCTCGTCGTGCTGAACACCGGCATCGACGCGGGCAGGCCGCCCTCCGAGGAGTGGCTGCGCTTCCGAGCCTTCGTCCGTCGCAACGGCCCCGAGCTCGTCCCCGGGCGGCTCGTGCGGATCTCGTGCATCCAGGCGATGAGCGACGAGGTCGAGGAGGCCTACAGCGCCCCCTGGCCGGTGCCCGAGTCGAAGGCCGGCGTGATCGCCTTTCCCGAGCTCGTGCCGACCGAGCCCGAGCACCCGTCGACCGAGCCGATGCTGCGCGTGCGCGAGGCTCTTGCCCGCTGGGAGAAGCCCGCGCTCGTGCTCTTCTCCGACTCCGATCCGATCTTCACGCCACGTGTTGCGGAGCGGATCGCCGCGCACATCCCCGGCGCCGGCGAACCGGAGATCGTCGCAGGCGCCGGCCACTTCCTCCAGGAGGACAGAGGCGCGGAGGTCGGCGCCCGGATCGCTCGCTTCGTGGCTAGCTCGTAACCGGAGCAGGCCGGTCGTGTCGCGCGCCGGTGCGGGTGCGCGTGTGTTAAAGTTAACGACGTTAATGATTAACGACGTTACCGCCGATCCTCTCGCCGTCGCGAACCAGCTGCGGCCGGTGTTGCTGCGACTGGCTCGCGAGCTGCGGCAGGAGACGGAAGGGCTCGGCGTCACCAGCCGCCAGGTCACCCTGCTCTGGCTGATCCGCGGCCGCGCCGGTGTCAGCCTGCGCGAGCTCGCCGCTGAGGAACGCATCTCCGCCCCTGCCCTCTCCGGTCACGTCGACCGGCTCGTCAGGGCGGGTCTCGTCGAGCGCGTGCGCGACGGTGGCGATCGCCGCCGGGTCGGGCTCGAGCTGACCGAGGAGGGCGCGCGGCTGCTCAAACGCGTACGCGCACGCCGCACCGGCTGGCTCGCGGACCGCCTCCGCGGCCTCGAGCCGGAGGACGTGGCCGCGATCGACGCCGCCCTCGAGCCGCTCGGACGGCTCCTGTGAGTGGGATGCTTGTTGCGCTGAACGCGCGTACGTTCGCGAGCCTGCGGCGCCACCGCAACTACCGCCTCTTCTTCACCGGGCAGCTCGTCTCGGTGATCGGGACGTGGATGCAGAACATCGCGCTCGCCTGGCTCGTGGTCGAGCTGACCAGCTCGCCGCTCGCCGTCGGGCTGCTCGCATTCTGCCGCTTCATCCCCTTCACGGTGTTCGGCCTCTTCGCGGGTGTCGTCGCCGACCGGTTCGACAACCGCAGGCTCGTGATCGGGACCCAGGCGATCTCGATGACCTTCTCCGCGCTCCTTGCCGTGCTCGTGCTGGCCGGTCCGCCACCGCTCTGGCTGATCTACGTGCTCGCCGTGCTCTCGAGCATGGCGCTCGTCTTCGACGCGCCGGGCCGGCATGCGCTCACCTTCCAGCTCGTCGGCCGCGAGGAGCTGCCGAACGCGGTCGCGCTCAACTCCAGCCTCTTCAACGCCTCCCGCGTGGTCGGCCCGGCGATCGCAGGCGTGCTGATCGCCGCCTTCGGCGTCGGCGTCTGCTTCGCCGTCAACGCCGTCAGCTTCCTGGCCGTGCTCGCGAGCCTGCTGCTGATGCGGCCCGCGGAGCTCGTCCCCCTGGTGCGCGAGGGCCAGCCGCCGACGATGATGCGCGGGATCCGCGAAGGCCTCTCGTACGTCCGCCGCACGCCGCAGGCGCGGCTCGTGCTCGCGATCGTCGTCGTCGTCAGCACGGTCGGGTTCAACTTCCACGTGATCCTGCCGCTGCTCGCCTCCGAGACGCTCGCCACCGGGCCGCGGGTCTTCGGGATCCTGTCCGCCTGCTTCGGGGCGGGCGCGCTCGTGGGCGCGCTGCTCTCGGCCGCGCTCGGGCGAGCGAGCTGGAAGGTGCTCGTGGCCGGCACGGGCGGCTTCAGCCTCTCGCTGCTCGCACTCGCGCCCGTCACCGCCGTCTGGCTCGCGGCGCTCCTGCTCTTCGTCACCGGCGCGTGCTTCAGCCTCTGGACGGCGAACGCGAACACGATCCTCCAGCTCGGTGCGCCCGACCACCTGCGCGGCCGGGTCGTCAGCATCTTCCTGTGGGCGTTCGCGGGGCTCGCGCCGTCGGAGGCCTGCTCGCAGGCTGGCTGACGGAGGTCGGCGGCACATCGCTCAGCTTCACCGTCGCAGGCGCAACGGGGCTCGCGATGACGCTCTTCGCCGCACGCGAGCTGAAACAAAGACGCGATGCCGCGATTGGCGCAAGCCTCGTGCGGGGATGAGACGGGAACTCAACGAAACGGAGGGCTCGTGAACATCATCACCATCCTGATCATCGTCCTGGTCGTCATCCTCGTGCTGGGCTTCCTCGGCCGCGGACGCTTCGGCTCGTAACACCCGGCGCGCCGGCACCGGTTTTACATAGCCCTAACACGGCGGCCACGACACGCTGACGATCGGCAGCGAGAGTGGGCGCATGCGCGCGCCCAGGCGATCGAAGGCCCTGTGGGCAGTCGCGGCGCTCCTCGTCGTGAACGCCGTGCTGCTCGCGGCCCAGCCCGGCTTCGCTCTGTCGGGCGCGCTGCCCGGGTCGCTCGCGAACTACTTCTTCGGCCCCAAGCTGATCCGCGCCGAGGTGCTCGTGAACGACGGCGGCGCTCTCCATGCCTACCGGATCGACCGCGGCGTCATCCGTGCGAAGGCGGACGGGTCGCTGACCCTCCGCGAGCGCGACGCCACGATCCTGACGATCGCCGTCTCGCCGAGCGCGTCGATCTCCGTCCACGGGCGGCCGGCCGCGTTCTCGGCGCTCCGGCGCGGTATGTTCGTGACGGTGATCCGCGAGGGCGACGCTCCGGCGATCGAAGTCCGTACCGGCCGCAAATGACCGCGGCGCCGGTTGCAGACTCACCGGTTCCGAGCACGACGGGAACGCAGCTCCTGCTCGTCGAGGACGACCAGTCGATCGGCTCGCTCGTCACCGCCTACCTCGAGCAGACCGGCTATCGAGTCGCGTGGGCACGGTCCGGAGAGGAGGCGCTGTCGACGTTCGAGCGCCTCCAACCTCGGCTCGTGATCCTGGACATCGGGCTGCCCGGCAAGGACGGATTCGACGTCTGCCGAGAGCTGCGCGCGCGCTCGCCGGTCCCGGTGCTGATGCTGACGGCGCGGGACGAGGAGGTCGACCGGGTCGCAGGGCTCGAGGTCGGCGCGGACGACTACGTCACGAAGCCGTTCTCCCCGCGTGAGCTCGCAGCGCGCGTCAAGGCCGTGCTGCGCCGCACCGATCCCACGCTTGCGCGCACCGAGCCTGCGCGAACCGAGCGGCTCGAGCTCGGCGACGTGGTTCTCGATCCCGACGCGCGTGAGGTCACGGTTGCCGGCGAGCCGGTGGAGCTGACGGGCAAGGAGTTCGACCTGCTGGCGTACCTGCTGGAGAATGCCGGCATCGTCGTCTCGCGGGATCAGCTGCTCGACCGCGTCTGGGGCATGAGCTACGCGGGAGGGACGCGCACCGTCGACGTCCACGTCGCCCAGCTCCGCCGCAAGCTCGGCCGGCCGGAGTCGATCCGGACGTTCCGGGGCTCCGGCTACAAGGCGATCAGGCCGTGAGGCTGCGTCCATGAGATTGGCGTCGCTGCGGGCGCGGCTCTTCGCAGCGATCGCACTCGTCGCCCTGCTCTCGCTGGCGCTTGCCCTGGCGCTGGGCGCGATCCTGACTCGCCGGGCCGTCGAGCGGAACACGCTGCGGGACGTCTCGGCCCAGTTCGACCTGCTCGTCGAGCGCGAGCGCAAGGCGATCCTGCCCTTCTCGAACCTCCGGTCGCTGCAGGAGTTCGTCGGCCGGCAGGACCAGCGCATCGTCCGGGTGCAGCTGGACGGCTCCGCCGAGCTGCTCCCGCCCGATCGCGCGGCGCAGGTGCGGCGCGGCGTCCGGCTCGACGGCACCGTCGAGGCGGACGGAACGCGCTACCTCTACGCGGCCCGCCTCGTGAACGGGAAGGGCTTCATGCTGTTGCGCCCGGCGAGCTCGACGAACTCGGCCTGGCGCCCACACGTCCAGGGGCTGATCCTCGCCGCCGCCGCGACCGCCGCCCTCGCAGCGCTGATCGCGTTCCTGCTCGCCCGCGCGATCGCGAGGCCGGTGCGCCGGGTGGCCGAGGCGACGCGCGGGCTGGCGAGCGCCACCGGGGAGCCGCCGCTCGTCCCGGTCGAGGGCCCGCGCGAGCTGGCGCTGCTGGCAGAGAGCTTCAACGAGGTGGCCGTCCAGCTCGCGAAGGCACGCGAGGCGGAGCGCGCCTTCCTGCTCTCGGTCAGCCACGAGCTGAAGACGCCGCTGACCGCGATCAGAGGCTACGCGGAAGGCCTGCAGGACGGAGCGCTTCCCGCCGACGAGGCGGCGGCGACGATCGTCGCCGAGTCGCGTCGCCTCGAGCGGCTCGTCGGCGACGTGCTCGATCTCGCGCGCATGCGCAAGGCGGAGTTCAGCGTTCGCAGGGAGCGGATCGATCTGAATGCGGTCGCGGGCGAGGCGCTGCGTCGGTACGAGGGCCAGGCGCGCGACTTCGGCGTGACGCTCGAAACGGGCGGCGCGAACGACGCGTGGGCGACCGGCGACGCCGACCGAACGCTGCAGATCGTCTCGAACCTGGTCGAGAACGCACTGCGCTTGACGCCCTCGGGCGGCTCCGTCCGGGTCGTCGCGGCGCCGGGCGAGCTGCGGGTCGAGGACACCGGCCCCGGCCTCGGGCCTGAGGAGCTTCAGCGCGCGTTCGAGCGTTTCTACCTCTACTCCCGCTACGGCCGCGAGCGCGCCGGTCGGCACCGGCCTCGGCCTCGCGATCGTGAAGGAGCTCGCCGAGGGGATGGGCGGCTCCGTGGCGGCGACCAGCTCTCCCGGGCAGCTGACCGTCTTCGTCGTCCGCCTGCCCCCGGCTTCGGCGGACGCTCGCCCTCGAGGCACACCCCGTTCGCGCCTGATCCGTTTTACGCCGGTTTTACGTTCGACGAACGGCAGGCTCACAGCGCGCGGCGAGGATCAGCCTGTCAGTTTCGCCAAGGAGGGAACGCAGATGAAGAAGCTCACGATTCTCACGATCGTCGGGGCGCTCGCCCTGTCGCTCGTGGCCGTGGCGGGCGCACATCGCATCGTCACGATCAAGGGCACGCACGGGGCCGACGCGCTCACCGGCACGCCCGCGGCCGACCGGATCTTCGCCCGCGCCGGCGACGACACGGTCAACGCCGGCGACGGCAACGACCGCATCCACGGTCAGCGGGGGAACGACACGCTGAACGGCGACGGCGGCAACGACCGCGTCTGGGGCGGCCACGGCAACGACGCGATCAACGGTGGGGACGGCAACGACGTCCTCCGCGGGCGGCCCGGCGACGACGTCGTCGACGGCGGCTCCGGCAACGACGTGATCTGGGTCGGCCACGGCGCCGACATCGAGCGCGGCGGCGACGGCGACGACCGTCTGCACGCACTCGCGCGCGACAAGCAGCTCGATCAGATCGACTGCGGCGCCGGGAACGACATCGTCTGGCTGAGCGCGACCGAGCAGGACACGCACGTGAACTGCGAGGTCGTGAAGACCGTCACGGTCGCCGGCGACGGCGGCGACAGCTAGGAGCTAGCTGGCCGGTGCGGCCGGAGGGTGCGATGCCTCCGGCCGCAGTCGGCCGTCGTCACCGGCTGCGCTGGACGTTGCGCCGGTGATTCCGCTGCGCGGCACGGGCCGCGAGCGTGATGCGTCGCGCGCTCTTGGGACGCCGGACGGGGCCCTGCCTGCGCGCTTCGTGATAGGTCGCGTGAGTCAGCATCGCACCTCCTTTCATGCGATTCAGGCTACGGAGAGCGCTGCTCGCCGTCGTCGGCCGCGCGGCCGACCGGCCGTCGTCCAGAAGGACGATTTCCCCCGGTGGAGGGACGGCGCAGTCGATCCCGAACGACGATAGTGCGGGTACTGCGGCGTACAACCCGGTCGTGCGGCGGCCGGAACAAGGAGAACGATGCACACCATTGCGGCCGGAGAGCCTCCGCTCAGCCCCGAGACGATCGGACGCGCTCCCTCCAACTTCGATGCGCCTGTTCCACTCGTGCCGTTCGACGAGCTCGTGCGCCGGAAGGCCGCGGCTCAGGCTGTCGTCTCGGCGGCTCCCGTCGTCGCGCCGGCTTCGGCAGACACGGAGCGGCTGCGACTCGTCGTGCGGTTGACCGGAGGAGACGAGCTCGAGGTCGCGACCTACGGCAGCCACGACGAGGCTCGTGCACGGGCGCAGGAGCTCGTCGCCTGCCTGAGCGCCGCCGAGGCCGAAGGCGAGTGGCCGGAGATCGAAGGACGACACCTCCGCCCCGCCTCGATCGTCTCGGTCGACGTCGTCGGCTAGCGTCGCCAGTCGACGTCGGTTCCGCTCGTCAGGCGGCGCAGGCCCGTTCCGTCGGCGCTCATGACGTAGACCGTTCCGGGCAGCGCGACGAACGCGATCTGCGCCCCGTCGCGCGAGAACCGCGGCAGGAAGTCGTCGCCGGGGCGGCGCGTCAGACGCTGCTGACCTGAGCCGTTCGCGTTCATCACGTAGACCTCGCCGTTCTGGTCGCGGTTCGACGTGAACACGATCCGGCGGCCGTCGGGAGAGAAGTCGGGCATGCCGTCGTCGCCGAGCACGCCGTCCGAGCCCTTCGTGAACGTCAGGCGCTTCGCCGGCACGCGATAGAGCTCGGGGTTGAAGAAGTCGGCGCGGTTCGACGAGTACACGATCGTGCGGCCGTGCCATGTCGGCGAGTGGTGCTCGTGCCAGACCTTCGTCTTTCGGACGAGGCGGCGCTGGTTCGCTCCGGACGCGCTCATCCTCCAGATCTCGGCCTTCCTGCTCCAGGCGAGCTGCCGCCCGTCCGACGACCAGGCCGGGCCGAGGTCGGGGCCGCCGCTCCTGGTGAGTCGTCGCACGCCGCTGCCGTCGGCGTTCGCGACATAGATCTCCTCGTCGCCCGACCGGCCCGAGACGAACGCGAGCTTCGAGCCGTCCGGCGACCAGGCCGGCGAATGCGCCCGGCGCAGCAGCAGGCGGGCTCCCGTTCCGTCGGCACGAATCGTGTGGATGTCGCCCGCGCGCGTGAACGCCAGCAACGGCGCAGGCGCGGTGCCGCTTGTGGCCGGGACGGGCGCGAGCAGGACCGCTCCTGCCACTGCTGCGAGGAGGAGACGCCACATGGCGCGAATCTAGCGCGCGGCCCCCTCGGTCACGCGGACGATTCCGGGTCGTCCTGCGGGACGATTACAGCGCTTCGCTCGCGACGATCCAGAGCGGCCCGTCGCCGCACTCCACGCGGCGCGCGTCGCCGCCGGGGTCGCGCAGGCTCGTGCGCACGACCCGGACACGCTCGCCGTCGAGCTCGGCCACCGGCGCGACGACGGGGGAAAGTCCCATCGTCAGGTGCCACGCGCGCACCTGGTCGTGGATCCGCCGCGCGGGCCGCCCCCAGTCGATCCGCGCGTACTCGTCGTCCTCGAAGTGGCCGGCCCAGGTTGCGCCGGACTCGTCCTGAGCCTCGCCGGGCTCGCCGGCCGCGACGCGCGCGAGCACGCCCGGCAGGAGCCGGAACGCCTCGGCGCCGAGCTTCGGCCCGATCTGCATGATCTCGGTGTCGTCGTCCTCGATCGGGATCGAGCCCTGGGCGAGGATGCCGCCGGTGTCCAGCTCGGCGTCCATGCGGTGCCACGTGACGCCGAAGCTGCCCGTCGCCGTCGCGCAGCGCCCACGCGAGCGGGACCGGCCCGCGGTGGCGCGGCAGCAGGCCCGGATGCAGGTTGATCGAGCCGAGCCGCGCCACGTCGAGCGCAGCCTGCGGCAGCTTCCAGGCGAACCCCCAGCAGATCGTCAGATCCGGCTCGAGCACGCGGAGCAGCGGCTCGATGCGCCACTTGTCACTCGCGAAGAGCAGGTCGATGCCCGTGCGGCACGGTCTCGTTCGTGAGCGTCAGATCGGGCGGCCGGTCGCGCTCGAGCCGCGCGCTGACGACGCCGACCGGCTCGTGTCCGAGCTCGCGCAGCACCGGCACGAGCCGCTCCACGACGGGCTGCACCATCGAGATCAGGGCGATCCGCCACGACTCCGTCACGACTCCCGTCACCAGGGCGGCTCCTCGCAGGGCTCGGCGGGCAGCGACCAGATCCTGCGGGCGTGAGCGCGTGTCGACCTCGGGCAGGTGCTGCTCGACGAGCTCGAGCGTCCGCTCGACCAGATCGTCGAGCTCGGGCTTGACCTGCTCGCGCGGCAGGTCGAGGAGCGCGTCGAGGCGCGCGGCTGCGTCCGGCGGCGTCAGCTCCATCCGCCCGACGACCGCACCGACCCGCTTCAGCTTGTCGGGCGCGACGTAGACGCTGTTCAGCCCCGCGAGCACGCCGACGAGGCTGCGCATCGTCGCGAGCACGTACTCGTAGAAGACGACGAGGTCGCCGCGGTCGCGGCCCATCCCGTCGTAGACCCAGCTCGGCGTCAGCTTGAGGTGGTTGCGAACCATCGCGAGCCGCAGCTCGTGCGGATAGTCCAGCACCCGCGCGCGGATCGGCTCGTATCGCTCCTCGCCGAAGAGGACGATCGACTCCTGCACGCCGCGGAGGACGTCGAGGCTCGTCGTGTCCGTGTCGGTGCCCGCGAGCACGCCGTCGATCAGCTCGTCGCAGCCAGCCGAGCCGCACGTGCGCGATGTCCGCCTTCAGCCGGCCGAAGCGGTACTGCTCGATCCAGGCGTTGCCGGGATGGCTCTCGAGCCATGTGAATCGCTCCGCGTTCTGCGCCCGCGGCGTCTCCAGCCAGGCGGAGTCGATCTCGTCCCAGTAGACGACCGTGTCGCAGTCCGACCAGCGATCGGCCACCGCCTGTGCGACCGAGCCACCGAGCACGGCGACAAGCGCGCCGTCGTTCTCGCGGTACGGCTCGATGTAGCCGCGCGCGAACTCGGCGCGCCAGGCGGATTGCTCGCTCACACTCCCGATCGTAAACAGCGCTTGTGTTGGAACAACACTAAGTCCGCTCGTCGCCGCGTCAGCCTGCACAGTTGCGTGGGTCGAACGGCGCTTGTGTTGTTCCAACACAAACTCCCATCGCTATCGTCGGCTCGTGGCAACTCGCGTCGTCTACTACGCCGCCTCGAGCCTGGACGGCCGCATCGCCGGGGACGAGCACGACCTCGGCTTCCTGAAGACGCTCACCGGCGCCGAGAACGACTACGAGACCTTCTTCGCCGACGTCGACTCGCTGATCATGGGCGCCGAGACGTGGCGCTTCCTCGTCGACCACGGCTCGTGGGCCTACGGCGGCACCCCGTCCTGGATCGTGACGCACGCGGGCGCGCTCGAAGTGCTCGAGGGGGCGAGTGCAGTGGAGCGGTTCGCGGGCGACCTCGCCGAGCTCGTTCGACTGATCGGCGAGCGAGGCCATACGCGCACCTGGCTCCTCGGCGGCGGCTCGCTCGCGGGACAGCTACTCGAGGCCGACCTCGTCGACGAGCTCGTGCTGACGGTCGCGCCGACGTTCGTCGGCAGCGGGCCCGACGCTCGCTGACGGCACGTTTCCGCTACGCCGCTTCCGCCTGACCGAGCTCGGCCGCTTCGGCGACGACGGCGTGCGCCTGCGCTACGAACGCGCCCGTTAGTGCACCCGTCCGTAAGTTGGTGCGTGATCCGGGGGATGGATCGTCGTTCGTGGCAAGGACGCAGGGAGTCCTGAAAGTGGTTCTATCGGGGCGACCCAGGACGCAGCAACGGGCGGCGAGACGCCGCCGGGCACGTGCCTGTGCGAACGGGTGCACTAGTCGACGCGGCCGTCGAGGAACATCCGGAGGCGTGCCTCGGTCGAACCGTCCTCGCCCGGAACGTGGCCGTTGACGGCGCGTGCGGCCCACCCGAGCCGCTGAGCGAGCTCGCAGGCCGCGACGAGGTCGCCGTCGAACCGCTCCGCCCAGGGCGCCAGGTACGCATCCCGAAACGGCGCGGTGTCGACCGAATTCTCGACGTCGTCGAGCCCCCACGCGAGCTGCGCCTTCGAGCGTGACCGAGAGCGTGCAGAACGGGTGCGACACGCAGGCGTCGCCCCAGTCCATCAGCAGGTACCGCCCGTCGCGCACGAAGATCTGGCCGTCGTGGAGGTCGTCGTGCTGGATCGTCTCGGGGATCCCGTACTCGGCGAGCTGCTCGCAGAGCTCCGCGACGTACGGCACCGCGGCGCGGAACCGTTCCTCGACCTCGATCTCCTCCACGAACCGCTCGAATTTCTCCGGGAGCGTCGCTAGCCGCTGGTCAGGAACGTCGAGCGCCAGCAGCTCGTCGACATCGCCGGCGAGATCGAGCTGTAGGCCGGCGTAGAGCGGCAGCACGTCGAGCCAGCGGTCGAGGTCACGCTCCTCCTCCTGCAGCTGCCTGAGCTGCGCGCCCGCGTCCACCATCAGCATCCAGCCGCGCTCGAGATCGGCGCCGAGCAGAGGCGGTACGCAGTCGGGGCGCCGCACGGAAAGCAGCGACACGAGAGCAGCCTCGTACCGGGTCGAGTCCGCGTTCGCCTTGAACCAGACGTCGCCGGAGTCGGTCGGCACGCGCAGCACCGTCGACCACGGATAGACGTGCGGCTGCTCGATCTCCCCGGTGCGACTCAGCCCCAGGCCCGCGAGCTCGCCTTCGACCCACTCGTGCGCACCGGCGAGCCAGGCGGGATCCTCCCAAGGTGGAATCACACGTTCAGGCAGCGCGTCGAGTTGCTAGCGGCGAGCCTCGTCCGAGACCTCCACGTCGGGGTCGACCTCGTCCGCGCGCTGTCTGAGGTCGTCCGCGGCCGCCTGCTCGCGCCGCGCGCGCTCGCTCTGCTCCTTCGCCTCAAGGCGAGCCTGCTCTGCGTGCCGGGCCGAGGCATTCGCCTCCTCGCGGTGGCTCTGCGCCTCGGCGCGGTGCTCCTCGACCTTCTGCTCCTGTCGCTGCTTCATCACGTACGCGGCGATGCCGAGCACGATCAGCGCGGCGATGACCAGGATCACGATCACGGTGGTGTCCATCTCTGCCTCCTTCGGTTGCCAGAAGGCGAGTTCCCGAGACACCGGTTCGGAAACGACGGCGAAACTACCGGAATCTCCGCGACGATAGGGGCGTTTGTGCATGGGACGATAGGCCTTCCCGCACATGACTCCCACGCCGGCCTCCATCCAACGCATCTACCTGACGCTTCTGCTGGGGAACACGCTGGCGGCGTCGTTCATCTGGGGGATCAACACGATCTTCCTGCTCGACGCCGGGCTCTCGAACCTGGAGGCTTTCGCGGCGAACGCCTTCTTCACTGCCGGAATGGTGATCTTCGAGGTGCCGACGGGGATCGTCGCCGACACGATCGGCCGCCGCGTCTCCTACCTGCTCGGCACGGTCACGCTGGCTGCGACGACGCTGCTCTACGTCCTGCTCTGGCAGCTCGAGGCGGCTTTCTGGGCGTGGGCGCTCGTCTCGATCGGGCTCGGGCTCGGCTTCACCTTCTTCTCAGGCGCGGTGGAGGCGTGGCTCGTGGATGCGCTCAACGCGACAGGCTTCGAGGGGAACCTGGAGTCCGTCTTCGGCAAGGGGCAGATCGTGATGGGGTCGGCGATGCTGGCAGGCTCGGTGGCCGGCGGCTACATCGCCCAGGCCACGAATCTCGGCGTCCCGTTCATCCTGCGGGCGGTCGTGCTCGCGGTGATGTTCGGGCTCGCGTTCGTGCTGATGCGCGACGTCGGCTTTACCCCGGCGCGCGGAGCCGGGCTCAGGCGCGGCGTACAGAAGATCTCGAGCGCGTCGATCGAGTACGGCTGGCGGGTGCCGGCGGTGAAGTGGATGATGCTCGCCTCGCCGTTCACCGCGGGCGTCGGCTTCTACGCCTTCTACGCCCTGCAGCCGTACCTGCTGGAGCTGTACGGCGATCCCACGGCGTACGGGATCGCGGGGCTGGTCGCGGCGATCGTGGCCGGCGCGCAGATCGTCGGCGGGATCGCGGCACCGTTCATCCGGAAGCTGTTCACGCGCCGGACGTCCGCGCTGCTCCTGATCACGGCCGCCAGCGCCGCGACGCTCGCGCTGATCGGCCTGTTCGAGAACTTCTGGGCCGCGATCGGCCTGATCGTGATCTGGGGCCTGCTCTTCGCCGCGTCGATGCCGATCCGGCAGGCGTACCTGAACGGCCTGATCCCGTCGCAGCAGCGGGCGACCATCCTCTCCTTCGACTCGATGCTGGGCTCGACGGGCGGCGTCGTCGTCCAGCCGGTGCTGGGACGCTCGGCCGACGTGTGGGGCTATCCGGGCTCGTATCTGCTGGGCGCCGGCATCTCCGCGCTGGCATTGCCGTTCGTGTGGCTCTCGCGTCGGCAGAACGCGCCGGCCGACACCGCGACAGGGACGCCCAGCCCGACCGCCGAGCCGACTGACGTCGTGCCCGAGCCGAAGCCGGTCTCAGGCTGACGGGTGATAACCGCGGGAATGGGCGCCGGCCCGTCTGGCCGGCGCCCACCTCGCCCTGAATCCCGATCGGGCGTTAGGCCTTCTTGGCCTTCACGGTGGCCGTGCCCTTGCACCTGCCGACAAACGAGAGCTTGCCGGTGAAGGTCTTCGTCGCCGGCGCGAAGCTGCCCTTCGCCACGAAGTACTCGCCGGTGCCGCCGAGCGGATTGACGTAGTTGCCGCTGACGGCGTTGCCCTTGAGCGTGCCCTTGAAGATGTAGTTCATCGGCGAGCCGGGCTGGGTGTAGGTGCCCATCGGCGAAAGGCACATCACCGGCAGCTTCGGCGCCGTGATCGTCACCTTCGTCCCCACGACCTTGATCGTGGCCGGAGCCTTGGCGACCTTCGCGCCTTTGACGTACAGGTCGCCCTTGTACGTTCCCGGCGCAACCGCCGCAACGGCTGCGACCGCGAACATCGTGGCGCCGACAAGGGCGACCACGGCCGCAAGAATCTGACGTTTCATATGTGACCCCTCTAGAGGTTGTAATTACCTTGTAGAAGCTTTGTGCGCCCAGACCGTAACACGCCCTGATGGCGTTTTCGACTCGGCAATCGGCTAGGACCGGGAGCTAGGCCGGCGGGATGTTCTGGTTGATCCGGAAGAAGTTGTCCGGGTCGTACTTCCGCTTCAGCGCTTGCAGACGGTCGTACTTCGCCTGCCCGTAGGACTCGCGCACCCGGCCGGCGCCCTCGTCGCCGAGGAAGTTGACGTACACGCCCTGGTGCCACGGCTCGAGCGCCGACCAGAAGCCGCGCACCCAGTCGCGCTCGGCGTCGAAGCCCTCGCTCGTCTCGGTACAGGCGCCGATGTTGTAGGTGAAGCCCGCTCCGCGGCCGTTGAAGGCGGCGTCGTCGTCTCCGACCCGCGCGACCGCCCCGCCCATCTGCCAGATCGGGAACGACGTCAACGGCGACTCGATCTGCAGCGAGCGCTCGACCGTGATGTCGATCACGTCGTCGCTCAGCTCGGCGATGTCGCAGCTCTTGAAGTAGTACCAGCGCCCCGGCGGGAAGCTCGGGTCGAGCATCGCCTGGTGTGCGAGGAACGGCTTCACCGTGCAGACGTCCGCGACCGGTGGGCCGAACTCGCGTAGCGGCCGGATCAACGCCTCTCCCGCCTCGACGTCGCCCACCCAGCAGGGGATCACCATCACGACCGGCTCGCCGTGCAGCTCCGCCGGGATGATCGGCAGCGGCGGCGCCTTGCGATGGACGACGATCGTCATCAGCTCGTCCGGCGCGTCCGCGATCCAGTCGCGGTAGAAGCGGAGCACCTCGCCCGACTGCGTCATCGGCCAGATGATCGGACCCGCGAGGACATGTGTCCCGAGCGGCACGCAGTTGAACTCGAACTCCGTGACGATCCCGAAGTTGCCGCCGCCGCCGCGCAGGCCCCAGAAGAGATCCGCGTTCTCGTCCGCGCTCGCCTTGACGAACTCGCCCTCGGCCGTCACGAGATCGACCGAGATCGAGCTGGTCGACCGACAGCCCGTGCTTGCGCATGATCCAGCCGATCCCACCGCCGAGCGTGAGCCCCGCCACGCCGGTGTGCGTGACGATCCCGGACGGCACCGCGAGCCCGAACGCCTGCGTCTCCCGGTCGAGCTCGCCGAGCAGGACGCCGGCCTGGACTCTCGCAGTGCGCTTCTCGGGATCGACGCGCACGCCCTTCATCGGCGAGAGGTCGATCATCAGCGCGTCGTCGGCGACCGAGAGGCCCGGGAACGAGTGGCCGCCGCTGCGCACCGCGACGGGCAACCCGCTCTCGCGCCCGAACTTGACGGCGGCGATCACATCCGAGACGCCGGCGCAGCGGACGATCACCGCCGGGTGCCGGTCGAACGACCCGTTCCAGATCTGTCGGTGAACGTCGAAAGCCGGGTCCGCGGGACCGAGGATCTCCCCTCGGAAGGCTGTCTCGTCGATCTGTGTCTCGGCGACGATCACGCCGGTCAGTCTGGCACGTGGGCCGAGACAGGACAATCCCGATGTGCTCCGTGATCCGACGGCGTGAATGCTCATGTGAGCCAGAAGCCGTCTCTCACGATCTGCCATGCTGACGAGCCAGCGGCAGACGCATAAGCTCATCGCCGATGAGCGCTGCCTGGGTCGAACGGCACCTCGTGAACCGCGCCGTGCGCGTCGGCGTGTGGCTCGGGCGCGACATCGACGGTGTCCATACTCTCGAAACGACCGGGCGACGCACAGGCCGTAGGAGGCGCACTCCCGTCAAGTTGCTTGAACTCGATAACGGACGCTACGTCGTCTCGTTGCGTGGTGAGTCGAGCTGGGTGCGCAACCTCCGGCAGGAACCGCGAGCTCGCATTCTCTCCGGCCGCCTCTGCGGAGACAGTGAATGCGATCGAGCTCCCTCCAGATCAGCGATCGCCCATTATCCAGACCTACTTAGCCACCGCCATGCGCGAGGAAGCCCGCAGAGCCCTGGCGCAGGAGGTGTCAGAGCTCCCCGTATTTCGACTCGACCCCGGATCTTGAGGGCGGGCGAGGCGGTCTTCCGCGCGTGCGGCTTCAAGCTCGGCGGACACGACGCTTCACGCTAGATCGTCCAGGTGTCGCCGCTGGCGAGCAGCGACGCGAGCTCGCCTTCGCCGTCGGCCTTCGCGGTCGCGATCTGGTCGGCCATCAGCTCGTCGTAGACCGGGCGGTCGACCGCGCGGAAGACGCCCATCGGGGTCGCGCCGATCACCTGCTGCGTCATCCGAGACAGCGCGAACGCGTGCGCCGGCTCCGGCGCGTGGGCGTCGTGCACCAGCAGGCCCGGATCCGACGCCGCGACCACCTCCGGCGAGCCGTCGGGCAGCAGCCGGACGCCCTTCTCGCCCCAGACGATCGGCTCGCCGTGCCTGAGATAGAGCCGGTTCTCCTTCTGGTCGCGCACGAAGTCGAACGCGTTGTCGTTGTAGATGTTGCAGTTCTGGTAGATCTCGACGAAGGCGCTCCCCTTGTGGTGCGCGGCGGCGCGCAGCACCTCGGTCAGCTCCTTCTTGTCGGTGTCGATCGCGCGCGCGACGAAGCTCGCCTCGGCGCCGATCGCGAGCGACAGCGGGTTGAACGGATGATCGAAAGACCCCATCGGCGTCGACTTCGTCACCTTGCCGAGCTCGGACGTCGGCGAGTACTGGCCCTTCGTCAGCCCGTAGATGCGGTTGTTGAACATCAGGATCTTCAGGTTGACGTTGCGGCGCAGCGCGTGGATCAGGTGGTTGCCGCCGATCGACATCGAGTCGCCGTCGCCGGTCACGACCCACACGGACAGGTCCGGGCGGGACACTGAGAGCCCCGTCGCGATCGCCGGCGCGCGGCCGTGGATCGAGTGCATCCCGTAGGTCTCCATGTAGTACGGGAAGCGCGCGGCGCAGCCGATCCCGGAGACGAAGACGATGTTCTCGCGCTTCAGGCCGAGCTCGGGCATGAACGACTGCACGGCGGCGAGGATCGCGTAGTCGCCGCAGCCCGGGCACCAGCGCACCTCCTGGTCGGACTTGAAGTCCTTCGCGGTCAGCTGCACGAGCCCGTTGCCGTTGCCGTCCGTCACCGCGTCCGCCTCTCGTTGCCGCGCTTGAAGTTGCCGGTCGCCCTGGCCATCAGGAGCTGCTGGCCGTGCTCGTCCTCGCCGGGCAGCGCCTCGAGCAGGTTCTCGGCGAGCTTGCCCGTGAGCGTGACCGCGTGGCGGCCCTTCCAGAGCACCTCGACGCTGCCGTCGCGGCGCGCGCGGTGCGAGAACGGCCGCTCCTTCAGCGTCACGCCCCGGGTCGGCTTCTTCTTCGGCCTCACGCCTCCACCAGCGCCGTGATCGCCTCCGCCAGCTCGCTCGCCTTGAACGGCAGGCCGCGAACGCGGTTGTAGCCGACGGCGTCGACGAGGAACTCCGCCCGCACGAGCTGCAACAGCTGACCCAGGTTCATCTCCGGAATCAGCACGCGCTCGTACCGGCCCAGCACCTCGCCGGTGTTGCGCGGGAACGGATTCAGGTGATGCAGGTGCGCCTGCGCGACCTTGCCGCCCGCGCGGCGCACGCGCTTCACCGCCGCGCCGATCGGGCCGTACGTCGAGCCCCAGCCCAGCACCAGCGTGCGCGCGCCGTCGGGATCGTCCACCTCGAGCAGCGGGATGTCGTTCGCGATCGCGGCCACCTTCGCCGCGCGCAGACGCGTCATCAGGTCGTGGTTGTCGGGGTCGTAGGAGATCGTGCCGGTCACGTCGGCCTTCTCGAGCCCGCCGATCCGGTGCTCCAGGCCGGGCGTGCCGGGGATCGCCCACGGGCGCGCGAGCGTCTCGGGATCGCGGCCGTAGGGGCGGAACGGCTCCTCGCCGACGACCGCGAACTCGACCGAGATGTCCGGGAGCGCGCCGACGTCCGGGATCAGCCACGGCTCGGAGCCGTTCGCGAGATACGCGTCGCTCAGCAGGTAGACCGGCGTCCGGTACTTCAGCGCGATCCGCGCCGCCTCGATCGCCGCGTGGAAGCACTGCGACGGCGTCGAGGCCGCGATCACGGGAACCGGGCTCTCGCCGTTCCGACCGTGCAGCACCATCAGCAGGTCGGCCTGCTCGGGCTTCGTCGGCATCCCCGTGGAGGGGCCGGCGCGCTGGATGTCGAGCACGACGAGGGGCAGCTCGAGCGTGATCGCCAGCCCGATCGTCTCCGCCTTCAGCACGACGCCCGGTCCCGCCGAGGTCGTCACGCCGAGCGAGCCGCCGAACGCCGCGCCCAGTGCCGCGCCGACCGCGGCGATCTCGTCCTCGGCCTGGAACGTGCGCACGCCGAAGGACTTGTGGCGCGCGAGCTCCTCGAGGATCGAGGAGGCGGGCGTGATCGGGTACGCGCCGAGGAAGAGGTCGAGCCCCGACAGCTTCGACGCGGCGATCAGCCCGTAGGCGAGCGCGGTGTTGCCGGTGATCTGCCGGTAGACGCCGGGCGCGAGCTTCGCCGGCGCGACCTCATACGAGACGGCGAAGTCCTCGGAGGTCTCGCCGTAGGCGTAGCCGGCCTTGAACGCGGTCGCGTTCGCCTGCGCGATCTCGGGCCGCTTGCCGAACTTCTTCTCGATGAAGCCGAGCGTCCCCTCGGTGGGCCGGTTGTAGAGCCAGCTCATCAGCCCGAGCGCGAAGAAGTTCTTCGAGCGCTCGGCCTCGCGCGAGGTGATCCCCTCGATCCCCTTCAGAGCCTCCACCGTCATCGAGGTGAGGCCGACCTCGTGCACGTGGAAGCCGGCGAGCGAGCCGTCCTCGAGCGGGCTCGCCTCGTAGCCCGCCTTCTGCAGGTTGCGCTCCTTGAAGGTGTCGGTGTCGACGATCAGCGTGCCGCCCTTGGGCAGGTCGCGCAGGTTCGTCTTCAGCGCCGCCGGGTTCATCGCGACGAGCACGTTCGGCGCGTCGCCCGGGGTGAGGATGTCGTGGTCGGCGAAGTGGAGCTGGAAGCCGGAGACGCCCGGCAGCGAGCCTGCGGGCGCGCGGATCTCGGCGGGGAAGTCCGGCAGCGTCGAGAGGTCGTTCCCGAAGATGGCGGTCTCGCTCGTGAAGCGGTCGCCGGTGAGCTGCATCCCGTCACCCGAGTCGCCCGCGAAGCGGATGATCACCTGGTCGAGCTGCTCGACCGCCTTCGCCATGAACTAAAGGTATAGCGCACGACCGGATCGCCCGAACGAGCGGCTCGTCGGCTCCGCTAGTCGGCGCGACGGCGCGAGACGGTGAGGCCCCAGGCCTCGCCGGTCTCGAAGAGCGCTTCGGGGTCGACGTCGTCGCGCCAGCCGAGGAAGTGCTTCTCGGGCTCGGCGGCGGTCGAGCCGAAGACGGCGAGCCGCTCCTCGGGCGCCTCCTCGCTCTGCCCGTTCGCTCTGGCAAGCTCGAGCTCCTCGAGGCGGCGCTCGGCCTCCTCGGCGGCAGGCCCTTCCGCGTATCCCTTCGGCATCAGCCGATCTTGGCAGGTGCCGGCGCAGCCTGCTCGGCGCGCAGCACCATCCGGCGCAGCAGCTTGTTCAGCTGCTTCCGCTCGGTCTCGTTCAGCGCCGAGGCCACGAACTGCTCCTTCGCGGCCTGCGCACCCGACCGAGCGCTCCCAGAGCTCGCGCCCCTTCGGCGTCAGCTGGACGATCACGCCGCGGCGGTCGTCCGGGTCGGGCAGGCGCTTGACGAGCCCCTCGGCCTCGAGCCCGTCGATGCGGTTCGTCATCGCGCCGGTGGTCAGCTCGGAGCGCTTCGCGAGGTGACCGGGTGAGCTCTGAAACGGCTCGCCGGAGTTCCAGAGCGCGCTCAGCACGTGCCATTCGCCGATGTTGAGCCCGAACTCGAGCAGCGTCTCCTCGAGCATCCGCTTGATCCGTTTGTTCAGGAACGCGATCCGGTCGACGATCCCCTCCACCTCGCGGGTCGAGCGGCAGATCCGCCGTCCAGCCGGCCATCCACTCGTCGATCATGTCCCGCTCGTCGGCCATGCGCGCATTCTTGACGTGAATTAGCTTGACGTCAAGCGACTCATCGCGATATGCTCCACTCACTAAGTGAACGTAGAGATACTTGATGTGGAGGTGAGCAGCGTGTACGGACTCGATCATCGTGCAGTGCGGATGCTGGCAGACGAGCGGATGGCGCTCCTTCGGACCGAGATGAGCCGCACGCGACCGCTGTCCGGCCGCGGCAGACGGGAGCGCGTCGGCCTCTGGCTCGTCGGCTTCGGCTTCCGCGTCGCCGGCCAGTACTCGCCGCCGGCCCGAGAGGTGCCCTCCGCCTAGCCCCCGGCGAGGAGCGCGTTCACGTCGAGCGGCTCCGACACCATCGCGACCGCGCCGTCGGCGCCTCTCGGCCACTCCTCCGGCGGCCGGTCGCGGTAGAGCTCGACCCCGTTTCCGTCCGGGTCTGCGACGTACAGCGCCTCGCTGACCCCGTGGTCGGAAGCGCCGGTGAGCGGCACCTTCGCCTCGGCGAGCCGGCGCAGCGCGTCGGCGAGCGCCGCGCGGTCGGGATAGCGGATCGCGACGTGGAAGAGCCCCGTCGTGCCCGGCGCCGGCGGCGGGCCGCCCTTCGACTGCCACGTGTTCAGCCCGATGTGGTGGTGGTAGCCGCCGGCCGAGACGAACGCGGCCTGGTCGCCCATCCGCTGCTGGAGCTCGAAGCCGAGCACGCCGCAGTAGAACTCGAGCGAGCGCTCGATGTCGGCGACCTTCAGGTGGACGTGGCCGATGTCGACGCGCGGATCGATCGCCATGCGCGCATCGTGCCACGCGGCCGACCTGCGACGGCTGATCAGGCGCTGCACGAGGTACACGCAGGTGCGACGCTCGCCTGGCCGCGGGGACGGACCGACCTTCGCGACGAGGTATGCGGCGCCGTCTGCCTCGACGGTGGCGCCGCGTGCAGGCGCGGGGCCGTTTCGCTCGACCAGCTCGTAGCCGCCGTTCCTGGGAACGAAGAGGACGTGCGGGCCGTTGTCGGCGGCGCGACGCGGCCGGGCGTTCGCCTCGCGCCGAGCCGGGACCGGAGAAAGTCGAGCTCGCGCAGGCGTTCGGCCGCCTCGCTCTTCAGCGCGCCGAGCTCGGTTTCGCGGCCGTCGAGCTGGGCCTGGGTGCGGGCGACCGCGGCCTGGGCGTTCGCGACCTTGCGGGCCGACGACTCGATGTCGTTCGCCCTGGCGTCTCGCTCGGCTCGGAATCTGATCTCGGCTGCGGCCACCTGGGAGCGCAACTCGGCGACCTCGGACTCCGCGGCTGCGAGCCGAGGGCGAAGCGTCTGAAGCTCGGCGTTGAAGTTCGCTGTCTGCATGTGCACCTCCGCGAGCTCTCGACCGCGGTCGTCGGCCGACGAGCCGGCCGAGGCGAGCCGGGCCTGGAGTGCCTCCAGCTCGCCCGTGAGCTGTGACACCCGCTCGACGGCGCCGGTCAGCTGCCGCTCGCGCTCGTGCAGCCCGGCGCGCAGCTGCTCGAGCTCCGCGTCCGCGGCGGCGAGACGCTCCTCGAGCGCGGCGACCGCCGCCGCGTCGGGCACAGGCGGTTGCTGTGTGTCGGCGGCCTGGGCCGCCTCGGCCACGTCCGCTCGAAGCTGGGCAAGCTCGGCGTCGCGGGCGCGAACGGCGTCGCCGAGCTCGACGATCACGCCGTCGCGCTCGGCGACCGCGGCGCGCCATGCCTCGAGGACGTCCGGCCCGACTGCCGGCGGAACCGGCGCTGCGATTGCGGGCTCGAGCTGAGCCTCGAAAGGCTGGGTGCGCGGAGGGCTCGGGCGCCGCGACCGCGCGAAGCAGCGGTCGGCTCTCGCCGTCCGGATCGGACTCGGGCTCCCGCTCCGACTCCGGATTCTCGGGCTCGGCATCCTCACGAGGTCGGAGCCCGGCGCTGATGCCGTACTCGGTGCGCAGGAGGCCGCCGTGCTGCTCGGCGAGCGCGTTCGCGATCGCGCCGGGCGAGACCATGCCGAGCTCGACCAGGATCTCGCCGAGCGGTCGCTGCGCTCGCTCGTGCTCCTCGAGGGCGTCTTCTCGAGCGCGTCGGGCGTGAGAAAGCCCTCCTCGACGAGGATCTGTCCGAGGTGTCGCCGGGTCTCGCGGGCCGCATCCACAGTCCCTTGTTATCGGCGCTTTCAGAGCGCGACTAAAGGTGTTCCGGGCGGCCTCACGCGCGCTCGCCCGCCAGCGTCCAGAGGACGAAGGCGAGCCAGTGGACACCGATCACGTCGGTCTGGATCCCGAGCACGAGGACGGCCGCGAGCGCTGCGCCCAGCCAGGGAGCCCGCGGCAGGATGCGGCGGAGCAGCGCGACGTTCCAGGCGATGAAGGCGAGCATTCCCGAGCAGCCCCAGCTCGACTCCGAGCTCCGTGTAGGTCGACTCGCCCGCCTTCACGTCCGTGTCGGTGCGCGACGCGGTGACGCCGGCGTTCCCGAGCCCGAAGCCCTGCGGATGCCGGAGGATCGTCTCGATCCCGCCGCGCAGGCTGTCCCAGTGGCTGTCGATCGACGACTCGCCGGGATCGAACGGGTCGCCGCTCGTCGGCTCCTCCTGCCCCCCGCCCGCTGGATCTCGAGCTCGGCCGGCGTGAAGCGCGTCTCCGGGCCCAGCTCCGGGTAGGCCTTGACGAAGGCGGCGCCCGTGGCGAGCAGCACCGCCGACGCCGCCACGGGCCACCAGCTGCGCAGGCCGTACGCGAGCACGACCAGCCCGGCCGCGAGTGCGACGATCGCCGTGCGCGAGTACGTGAAGAGCAGGCCGACGAGCAGGAAGCCCGTGAGCGCCGAGAGCCAGCGTGACCGCTGCCAGGTCGCCGCCACGAGCAAGCGCGACGACGAGCATGTACGCGGACGCGAGCGGGCTCAGGAAGGTGGACACGAGCCGTCGCAGCGGCCGCTCGTCGCCGGGGTTGTAGACGAAGTTCTCCGGCAGGCCGGAGAGACCCGGGCCCGTAGTCGAGGCCCAGCTGCTCGCGGTACCAGCCCGGCACGCCGGAGTTGCGCCAGGTGTCGAGCGGGATCGCGTAGATGTCGACGAGCCCCCAGGCGGCGACAGCCGCGGCCGCGCCGCGAGCACGGCGATCCCGATCCGCCGCAGCTCGTCGCGATCGAAGTGCAGGCTGCGTCCGAGGAAGTACGCGGCGACGGGCGTCAGGTCGTGGCGCGCCGCGAGGACGATCCCGCGCGCGGAGGCGTCTCCGCCGAGTACGTCCTGGGGGATCAGCCCGTAGAGCACGACGAAGCCCGCATAGGTGAGGGCGAGATAGTCCACCGCGGTCGCCTTGAACGGCAGGCCGCGCTGCCGCCAGACGAACAGGCCGAGCGCGACCGCCAGCAGCACCTCCTTCCACGCCGAGACGACGTCCAGCGCGGCGCCCCGGACACCGAGATCCCAGAGGCCGGCCATGGCCAGGTTGTGCAGCGGCAGCAGGACGATGAACGCGTAGAGGGCGTACCTGGGAAACCGCTCAGCCAACGATCGCCACCAGCGTCATGCCGAGGTTGACGATCCGCACGTCGCTCCGCCGTTCGAGGGGAAACAGCTCGCGCAGGTCGCGCGGGCCGAGCAGGTGGTTCTCCTTCGCCCACGGCTTGCGGATCAGGTCGTACGCGCGGTGCGCGGCGGCGTCCGGGCAGCCAGTGCACGAGCGGGAGCGCGCGTGTGCAGCTCCACCGGGAACCAGCGGTTGGGTGTCGTGATGAAGACGCGCGGCGCGACGCGGAGCGCCTCGGCGACGAAGCGGCGCTGAGCGTCGCGTCGGCCGACGTGCTCGATCACGGCGTTCGAGAAGTAGACGTCGAAGGCACCGTCCTCGAACGGGAGCTCGAGTGCGGAGCCCTGGACGTAGCTCGCAGCCGGATAGCGCTCGACGAAGCGCCGCCCCTCGTGCAGGCCGACGCCGGTGATCCGCTCGGGCCAGGGGTAGAGCTCCTCGAAGAAGTTCAGCGTCCCGCAGGTGCCGGGCCGCTCGCCGAAGCCGGAGTCGTCCACCCCGACGTCGACGACGGTCGTCTCCGCCGTCGGCCGCATCGTCTCGGTGAAGAGGGCGAGCTTGCGGCGGCGGGAGCGCAGCGAGACGGCGTCGACGAGGCGCATCTGGGAGCTAACAGTAAGGTCGGGACCGGTGATCCAGGCGACCGTCAGAGCACGGGGGCCGTTCTCGCTCCGGCTGAGCGCGCGGCGCGACGAGTTCCGCGCGTCGTTGCCCGGCGGCGGCGAGGGGCTCGCGTGGCAGCGCTCGGACGGCTCGCTGCTGCTGCGTGCGCCCGACGAGGCGGGGCTCGAGCTGCTGCGCTTCATGCTCGCGCTCGACGACGACCACACCGAGTTCGTGCGCCGCTTCCGCGGCGATCCGCTGCTCGGGCGCTCGATCCGCGACCTGCACGGGCTGCGGCCGCTGCGGCTGCCGACGGTTGCGCAGGCGGTGCTGCGGGCGATCTGCGGCCAGCTGATCGAGGCGCGGCGCGCGCGTGCGATCGAGCGCGCCGTGATCCGCGCCTGCGGCGAGCCGGCGCCGACGCGAGAGGGGATCGGCGCGCTCTCGCCGGCCGAGCTGCGGCGACTCGGGCTCGCGACTCATCGTGCCTCCGCCCTCGTCCGGCTCTGCCGCACGATCGACCTCGAGCGGCTGCGCTCGCTGCCGATCGAGGCGGTCGAGGCGCGGCTGCTGCGCGAGCGCGGCTTCGGTCCGTGGTCGCTCGGCATCGTCGCGCTGGAGGGTCTCGGCAGCTATCGCCACGGGCTCGTCGGCGACCTCTCGCTCGTCAAGCTCCAGTCCGCGCTGAAGGGCCGGTGGGTCGAGCTGGAGGAGACGGCCGAGCTGCTGGAGCCGTACGAGGAGTGGGCCGGGCTGGCGGGTGTCTACCTGCTGCGCGGCTGGGGCGCCGGGCTCGTTCCGGGTGCGAACGCAGACGTGGCGCGCGCGGTGCGCGTCGCCGCGCGCCGCGCCGCCTGAGCCGACCTTGGTTCCTGAACACACGCGTCGTCGACTCCCAGCCTTGCGGCAGGACGAGGGGTTTGTGTTTCTGAAACACAGCCTCTTAGCTTGCGCCTAGACTCAGCGAATGGCGGTGGACCAGCGGCGGATCGCGATTCTCGGCGCCGGCAAGATCGGCGAGGCGCTGATCTCCGGGCTGCTCTCGTCCGGCTGGCGCGACCCGGGCGACCTCGCCGCGTCCACCCGGCGGGAGGAGCGCGTGACCGAGCTGGCGAGCGCTTCGGGATCGCGGCGACGACCTCGAACGCCGAGGCGGCCGCGGGCGCGGCGCTGGTCGTGATCGCGGTGAAGCCGCAGGACATCGACACGCTGCTCGGCGAGCTGGGCACGCTCGTCCAGCCCGATCAGACGGTGCTCTCGATCGCGGCCGCGGTGCCGACCGCGGCGATCGAGCGTCACCTCGCGCGGGGTGTCCCGGTCGTGCGGGCGATGCCGAACACGCCGTCGACGGTGCACGAGGGGATGGCCGGGATCTGCGCCGGCTCGCACGCGGCGGAGGAGCATCTCGAGCTGGCCGAGGAGGCGCTGCGTCACCTCGGCGCCGTCGTCCGCGTGCCGGAGCAGCTGATGGACGCCGTGACCGCGATCTCGGGCTCAGGCCCCGCCTACTTCGCGCTGCTCGCGGAGGCGATGATCGAGGCCGGGATCCTGCTCGGCGTCTCGCGCGAGATCTCGACGCAGCTCGTCGTGCAGACGATGCTCGGGACCGCGAAGCAGCTGCGCGACGAGAAGATGCACCCCGTCGAGCTGCGGGAGATGGTCACGTCGCCGGGCGGGACGACGATCGCCGCGATCCGCGAGCTCGAGCAAGCAGGGGTGCGCGCCGCGTTCCTGAACGCGATCCAGGCGGCGATGGATCGCTCGCGGGAGCTCGCACGGGGCCAATGAGACCGGCACGGTGAGCGTCGAGCTGCGCGTGGTCGACGATCCGGCGCGGGCAGCCGGCGAGCTGCTCGCCGAGGCCGCGGTGCCGGGCGCCCAGCTCGCGCTCTCCGGCGGGACGACGGTTGGCCGCGCGTACGAGGCCGCCGCGCGGCTGCAGGGTCGCTGGCGCGACGTCGGCGTCTGGTTCGGCGACGAGCGAATCGTGCCGCCGCACGACGAGCGCTCGAACTACCGCCTCGTGCGCGAGAAGCTCGTCGACGCGCTGGGCTCTCCTCCGGCGGTGCACCGGATCCGCGGCGAGAAGCCCGCGTCGGAGGCCGCGGCGCTCTACGACGCGGCGCTCGAAGGCGTCACGCTCGAGCTCGCGCTGAACGGGATCGGCGCCGACGGGCACACGGCCTCGCTCTTCCCCGGCGCGGAAGCGCTCGACGAGGTCGAGCGGCGCGCACTCGCCGTCGAGCCCGGCCTCGAGCCGTTCGTCCCGCGCGTGACGCTGACACCGCCGGTCTTCGCGGCGCTGCGCCCTGCTCGTCTACCTCGTCACGGGCGAGGCGAAGGCCGACGCCGTGCGGCGGGCGTTCGCCTCCGACCCGAGCCCGGCGACGCCGGCGAGCCTCGTCCGCGGCGCGCGAGACGATCGCACTGCTGGACGCCGCCGCAGCCTCGCTTCTCGACCCGCGTGCCTGACTCGTCTCTGACTCGTCTCTGACACGAGTCTGACACCGGTTACCCGGGGAGGAGGGGCGAGTCGAGCTCGGCTGCCATCTGGCGACGAGCGGCGAGGGCTTGGAGGACGAGCACGGTGTCGGCGACGGGGATGTCCTCGAGATACGCCTCACGCGTCTCGAACGACCTGAGCACGTCCTCGACTGCTTCGGCGTAGCCGACCACGTCCTCCGCCGCGATGAACGCCAGCGCGTCGGCCACCTCGCTCGGGAACGCCTCGTGGGTGCGCGCGTAGTCGGCGTGGATGCGAGCGTCGTCCCACTCACCGAGGACGAGGAACGCGAGCGCAGCGGCATAGCGGCCGATCGGCGACTCGGCCTCGGCAGCGCCTTCCTCGAGCGCCCAGCGCGCGTCGGCGGCAGCGGCTTCCCAGTCGCCTCCGAGGAGCCGCGACTTGATCGCACCGATCGGACGTCCCCAGCTGCCGGGCGGCGCGCCCTCCCAGCTCTCGCGGTAGCGCTCGGCCGCACGCGCGAACCACTCACGACCATCACGTCCCGCCATCAGCGCGGAGAGCCCGGCCGCGCCGGCCGCGTTCCCCATCCGGGTGAGCTGCCGCTGACGCTCGTCGCCGGACTCCGGCAGGCGCCGCTCGCCGTCGGCGTAGCGCTCGCGCGCCCGCTCGTGGAGCCGCTCCCAGTCGCTCATCGCCGTCAGTATCGCCTCCCACAGCCGACACGGAATTCGGATATGCTGCGGGAAGCGCCGCCCCCTCACCTGGCAATCCGAGAGGCGCGCTATCCCTTGAGGAGGAGCAGCAGCGAATTTGCGTGCTGCGCACATGTCAGAAGCGACACTGAACCCGACAGACACGTCGGACGCGGCGGACGGCCTCAGAGCCGACGCGCTCCGCGCGCAGGAATGGGCGGGCGAGCCCTTCCTGCACCCAGGCGAGGAGCCGGGCGAGGTCCTGGCCCCTGGCACGGCGCGACGAGCCGGGCTCGACGAGGCGCTCGCGGAGATCGAGTCCGGACGACGCACACCGTCCCCGCGCTGGAAGGTGCGCTTCGCGTTGATGCTCGGGCTCGAGCGCGTGCTCTCCTCCAAGCCACCCGCCACCGCCGCGGGCACCGAGCTGCGCAAGCACCAGATCGACGCGCTCGCCGGAATGCTCACCGAGCTGATCGCCGCGAACCAGCGGCACGCCGAGGAGGACGAGAACGGCAACGGCGCCGCGCACGTGGAGGACGCCGAGGAGCTCGAGGAGGAGGACGAGCTCGAGGTCGACGACGACGACGAGCCCGAGTCGTTCACCGGCGAGGACCCCGGCGCGTCGCGCCGCTACCGCTTCCGCCACCCGACCGCGTCGGGAAAGACGATCGCCGCGGCCGGCTTCGTCGAGTCGGCGCGGAGCCTCGGGATCCTGATCCTCACGCACCGGCGGCTGCTCGTCTCGCAGTTCCAGCGCGACCTGACGACGGAGGGCTACGGCGACCGCTTCACGGATGCGATCGAGAAGGGTCTCGAGCCGCTCCGCCCGAACCCGATCACGATCCAGACCTACGCCTGGTTCGCGCGCCACGTCGGCACGATCTCGCGCGAGGCGTACCAGCTCGTGATCTGCGACGAGGCGCATACGGCGCTCGGCGAGAAGACGAGCGCCGCGATCCGCAGCTTCCCCGAGCCGGTCTACATCGGCATGACGGCCACCGAGCAACTGATCGCGAAGCAAGTCTCCGACGTCTTCCCCGCCTCGGTCGACGACCTGCCGCTCGCAGACGCCGCGAGGCGCGGGCTCGTCGCGCCGCTCCGCTCGCTGCGCGTGCCGCCGGCGGCCGCGATCAACTCCGTCCCGATCGTGGGCGGCGACTTCGAGGAGCGCGCGCTCGCCGCGGCGCTCGACCACCAGGCGCTGAACCAGGCGGCCGCGAGCCTCTACCGCAGCCGCTTCGACTCCACTCCCGGGATCGTCTACGCCGCCGGCGTCGAGCACGCCTACAACCTCGCGCAGGAGTTCCGCGCCGCCGGGATCAAGGCCGAGGCCGTCTCCGGCAAGACGCCTCCCGTGCGGCTCGCCGAGACGCTGGCCGCCTACGAGCGCGGAGAGATCAACGTCCTGATCAACGCGATGCTGCTCGCCGAGGGCTGGAACTCGCCGCGCGCGACCGTCTGCATGCACCTCGCGCCGACGGCCTCGAAACGGGTCTACCAGCAGCGGATCGGCCGGATCATGCGCACGCACCCGCGCAAGGAGGCGGGCATCGTCGTCGACTTCGTGCCGAAGTCGTCCACGCACTCCGACCGCGTGATCTCGCTGCACTCGCTGCTCGACGCCGACTTCTACCGCGAAGGTGCACGCGTCACGCCGGCCCCGCGTCGCCGCGTGCAGCGCCGTGCGCGCCGCAAGCTCTCACCGGCGCCGTGGCTCGTCCCGGTCACCCCGGACGTCGCGCGCCGGCTCGCCGTGATCCAGCGCGAATGGCAGCGGATCGACCCGAAGTACATGGACGAGGACGAGCAGCGCTACTGGGCGACGATCGCCGCGCGGCAGATCCGGTTCGACCAGCGCGCCGACTTTGCGAAGAAGTTCACCGAGGCACACGCTTCGAAGGCGGCGCTCGAGACGTTTCTCTCGATCTGCGCCGCCGAGAATCCGAACCGCCGGTTGCGGATGACGGCACTGCAGGATCGCGTCTCGATGATCGTCGAGCGCGCCGACTTCGACGACCTCGTCACGCTCGTGACGCAGGCGCCGCCCTGGGAGAAGGACCGGTCGGCTGGTGTCCGGATCCTGCTGCGCGCGATCGGCGAGGGCAAGGCGAATGCGCCCGACCAGATCCTCCAGCGCTGGACGTGGAAGCTCGCCCGCGCGACGCGCAAGGTCCAGGACCGCCGCGCCAGCGCCGAGTTCCCCGAGGCGAAGCGTCTGCTCGGCGCGGTCGCGAACTCGCGCGGCCACCGCCACGAGGAGAACGTCGCCAAGCTGGTGACGGTCGCGAAAGCGCTGCCGCTCGAGGTTGGAGCAGCGTTGCTCGCCTCGTCCGAGGGCTACACGCCGCGGGCGAACTCGGCCCTCGACCGTGGGCGCGAAGAGCTCGGACCGACCCAGGAGGTCGCGAACGCCCTCGCCGACAACCTGCCCGCGCCGAAGGCGCCCGCGCGCAAGTCGCGCCGACGCCGCAAGCGGAAGAAGGGCGGAGCTGCGCAGCCCGAGGCCGGCCAGAACGGCGGCACGCCGGCCGCGGAGACCGGTTCAGCGGACGCCAACGGGCAGCCGTCGGGAGCGAAGCGCCGCCGTCGCCGACGCAAGCCCGCCGCGACGACGCCGGACGGACCACCGGCCGGGTCCGCCAGTCCAGCGCGGAGTCCAGCGCGCAGTCCAGCGCGCCGTCCAGCCCTGACACCGTAATCCCCTCGTAAGCTCGCGCGGCTACCGTTCGACGGCGTGCTCGTGCTGCTCGCCATCGGCTTCGTCGCGGGGATCGTCACCGCGCTCTCGCCGTGCGTCCTCCCCGTGCTGCCGATCGTGCTCGCCGGAGGCGCCACCGGCCGGCGGCCGCTCGCGATCATCGCCGGCATCGTCGTCAGCTTCACGGTCTTCACGCTCTTCGCGGCCTGGCTGCTCGACGTGCTTGGACTACCCGCCGACCTGCTGCGGAACCTCGCCATCGTCCTCCTCCTGCTCGTGGCGGCGACCCTGCTGTGGCCGAAGGTGGGCGAGCTACTCGCACGACCGCTCCAGGCGCTCTCGCGTCGTCGTTCGGGCGACCTCGGCGGCGGCTTCCTGCTCGGCGCGAGCCTCGGGCTCGTGTTCGTCCCCTGCGCCGGCCCGGTGCTCGCGGCCGTCACCGTGATCGCGGCGCAACGGGAGGTCGGCCTCGACGGCGTGCTCCTGACCCTCGCCTATGCCGCCGGCGTCGCCGTGCCGCTGCTCGCGATCGCCCTCGTGGGCAAGCGCGCCTCGCGCTCGCTCCGCAGCCATGCCGTCGCCGTCCGTCGCACCGCGGGCGTGCTCGTGGGGATCGCCGCGCTCGCGATCGCCTACGGCGTCGACCAGGATCTCCAGACCGCCGTCCCCGGCTACACGGAGTCGCTGCAGAAGCGCTTCGAGCGTTCCGGCGCGGCTCAGCGCGAGCTCGAGGAGCTGACCGGCGCCCGGGCGCCGCAGCCCGTCGCAGCGGCTTCGGGCGATCCGGCCGAGGACGATTCGGTCGAGGAGTCGGCGCTCGAGGACTCGTCGCTCGAGGACTACGGACAGGCGCCCGAGTTCTCCGGAATCGTCGGCTGGCTCAACTCGAAGCCGCTGACGCTCGAGCGACTGCGCGGCAACGTCGTCCTGATCGACTTCTGGACGTACTCGTGCATCAACTGCCTGCGGACGCTCCCGTACATCAAGGAGTGGGACGACCGCTACCGCGACTCCGGCCTGACGATCGTCGGCGTCCACTCGCCCGAGTTCGCCTTCGAGCGCGAGCAGGCGAACGTGCAGGAGAACGTCGACGAGCTGGGGATCCGCTATCCGGTCGCGCTCGACAACGCCTTCGGCACCTGGAGCGCTTGGCGCAACCAGTACTGGCCCGCCAAGTACCTGATCGACCGCGATGGACACGTCCGCTACTACCACTTCGGCGAAGGCGACTACGCCGAGACCGAGGAGGCGATCAGGAACCTGCTCTCGACGCGCGGCGGCGCCGTTCCCGCGGCGTCGAAGCTCTCCGACGACAGCCCCCGCGGACTCGTCACCCCCGAGTCGTACCTCGGCTACGAGCGGCTCGACCGCTACGCCGGGACGCCCGTGGTGCGGGATTCCTTGGCCTCCTACGAGCTGCCGGGAGGGCTCGCCGACAACGAGCTCGCCTACGGCGGTAGCTGGAAGGTGGAGCACGAGCGCGCCGTCGCCGGCGCCGACGCCCGCCTCAAGCTCGACTACCGCGCGCGCGACGTCTTCCTCGTGCTGACCGGCCGCGGCTCGGTGGACGTGCTCGTCGACGGCAAGCGGGAACGGCGGGTCAGCGTGACGGGCGACCGGCTCTACACCCTCGTCGAGCGCGACCGGATCGCCGACCACCTGCTCGAGCTGCGCTTCGCGCCCGGCGTCGCCGCCTACGCGTTCACCTTCGGCTAACTCCTACTGCTCGCGCCGCGAGTCGTCGTCCCCCTGGTCGGGACGCTCGGCGTCGCGCTCGCGGAGGTAGCGCGTCAGCTCGGCCGCCAGCGTGTCGCCCGTGGGCAGGTTCTCGTGCTCCTCGAGGTCGAGCTCGTCGGTGCGCCGCTCGAGCTCCTCGACGTAGGCCGCCGTGTCCGAGTCGGAGGAGACCGCCTCCGTCACCTGATCGGCGTACGCAGACTCCGCCTCCGCGAGCTCGGCCGTGTCGACCGACACCTCGAGCAGCGCGGCGAGGCGCTCGCAAAGCGCCCGTGCCGCCCGGGGGCTGGGCGCGAGCGAGACGTAGTGCGGCACCGCCGCCCAGAGACTGGCGGCCGGAAGCCCGGCGCCACGGCAGGCGTCGCCGAGCACCCCGACGATCCCCGTCGGCCCCTCGTAGCGCGAATGCTGAAGCCCGAGGCTCGCCACGAGCTCGGGGTCGCTCGCCGCCCCCGTGACCGGCGCCGCACGCGTGTGCGGAACGTCGGCAAGCAGCGAGCCGAGCGTGACGACGAGCTCGACCTCCAGCTCCGTCGCCAGGTCGGTGACGAGCCCGCAGAACGTCCGCCAGCGGAGGTTCGGCTCGACGCCCAGGAGCAGGACGACGTCGCGACCCGAATCGGGGATCCGGGCGTGGTAGAAGGCGTTTTCGGGCCACTCGATCCTGCGGGTCAGGCCCTCGTCGAGCGACACGTGCGGCCGCGTCGCCTGGAAGTCGAGAAAGCCCTCGGACTCGATCTCGGCGAAGCGCTGCGCCTTCCAGAGGCGCGCCAGATAGCCGGCCGCCAGCGTCGCGCCTTGCCCACCGTCGTTCCAGCCCCGGAAGGCCGCCACCAGGACGGGACGCTCGAGCTCGGGCTTCCCGAGCATCCGCAGCTCACGGCTCGCCACAGAGCCAGTTTACGTGCGGTTCGGCGCCGCGGGAGTGCGCCAGAGCGCCGTCGCGAGGCCTACCGTCCAGGCCCAGACCCCCGCCGCGAGCACGACGTGCGCAAGCACGAGCCACCAGGGAAGCTGGTTCCGGTACTGGATCTCGCCGACGGCCATCTGCACGAGCAGCAGCCCGAGCAGGCCGAGGGCGACGGGCAGCAGCAGGCCGACTCGAGCGCGATGGCGGACGAGGTACGCGAGCAGCACGAGGAAGCCGATCCCGAAGACAGCCGTCGCCCGGACGTGGACGTACACGGCGTCGAGCAGGTTCCAGAAGCGGTCGATCTCGGCGCTGTCGCCCGGATGCGGGCCCGCCGCGGTGGAGAGCGCGCCCGTGACGACGAGAGTGCCACACGCGACGACGAGCACGAGGCCGACGCCGCGCAGCCAAGGCGGCACCGGCGACGGGACCCGCCCTCGCGCGTTGCCGAGCGCCTCGACCGCGACGACGACGGCCCCGGCCAGCACGACGAGCGCGAGCAGGAAATGCGTCATCACCATCAACGGATGCAGGTCGAGCGTGATCGTCAAGAGGCCGAGCGGCGCCTGCGCGACCGTGCCGAGAAACGTCAACGCGGCGACCCACGTCACCCAGCGCGGCAAACCCGGGGTCCGGCGCGCCGTGAGCCAGGCGACGAGCGTGAGCACGAGCGGGAAGAGCGCGAACACGCGGTTCCCGAACTCGATCGTCGAGTGATCGCCCACGGCCGGGAAGAACGCGCCGCTCTCGCAGCCGGGCCACGACTCGCAGGCGAGCCCGGAGCCGGTGAGGCGGACGAGCGCGCCCGTGAGGATGATCAGGTAGAGCGAGAGCGCCGAGGCGGCCGCGATCCGGAGAAACCGCTCCGGCGAGACCTCGCGCAGCCTCGTGCGGGCTTGAACGACGTCCATCGGCGTCGAGTCTAGGCATCCGTGGCTCACGGGCCGAGGACGATCCGGCCGCGGAGGACGACGAGCCGGGTGCGTCGCAGGCGCGAGAGATCCCGCGTCGGGTCTCCCCGCACCGCGACGACGTCGGCCGGGCTGCCGGCGGCGAGTCGTCCGAGGCCATCGACTCCGGTCACGGCGGCCGCGCGAGCGGTCGCGGCCGTGAGCACGTCGAGCGGGCTGAGCCCGGCTCGCTGCATGCGGTCGATCTCCACGAGATCGAGTCCGCCCGGGATCCCGAGGCTGCCGTCGTAGTCGGATCCGTAGAGGAGCTCCCCGCCTGCCGCGACGAACTCCTTCGCGTTCTCGATCGCGTTCGGACAGCCATCGAGCTCGACGACGTGAAGCGTGCCCACGATCTCGATCTCGGCCTCCGCGAGCTCCCGCATCAACGCCGCATCCGTCCGGCAGGGAATGTGCGCGAGCTCGTCCATCCCGGCGAGGAGCGCGAGCCTGGCACCGCGGGGCTCCGTGACATGCGCAGTCACACGGAGCTCGTGGGCATGCGCCTCGGACACGATTGCTCGCACGACGTCGAACGTGAGGACGGGGAAGCCGAACTGGAGCGACACCTTGACGAGATCCGCGCCGCGGTCGGCGAGCGAGCGGACGTACAGCCGCGCCTCGGCCACGCTTCGCACGACGTGGGCGAAGATCGGCCCGCGCGCCGCGATCGGGTAGCCGCCGGGGGCGGTGATCGGCGGCCCGGCAAGCAGCAACCGCGGCTCCGCGCCCGACGACGGTCGCGCGGGCAGAGCCGCGTCCGGCGCCCCGAGGTCTCGCACGGTCGTGACCAGCGACAGCGAATGCGCCTCGGCGAGCCGGTGGACGTGCAGGTCGACGAAGCCGGGCAGCAGCGTCGCCCGCTCGAGCTCGACGGTGCGCGTCGCGTCCACGTCGACGTCCTCGCGGGCGCCTGCCGCGACGATCTCGTCGCCTCGGATCGCGACCGCGCCGTCCCGCACGAGCCGCTCGCCGTCGAACAGGAGCGGCGCCGTGACGAGCAGGTCGGCCTGCTGCGGCTCGCCGCCGCAACCGGCCAGCGCGACGACCGCGAGCAGCGCCGTCAGCGCAGCACGACGCCGTCTCCCTCGGTCACGTCGCCGACGCGGCACAGGAAGAGCTTCTCCGCCCGAACGTCGCGTGCAAGACGACCGCCTTCTCCGCGGGCAGCGCAACGAGCAGGCCGCCGGCCGTCTGGGGGTCGTAGGCGAGCGCCAGCAGTTCCTCCGGCACACCGTCGGCCTCGACGTGCGGCCCCGCGAAGTCGCGGTTACGGCTGTCGCCGCCGGTGCGGACGCCCGCGGCCGCTGCCTGGACGGCGCCCGTCATCGCCGGCAGGCTCGCGGCTTCGAGCGCTACGCGGACGCCACTGCGCTCCGCGAGCTCGTGCGCGTGGCCGAGCAGCCCGAAGCCGGTAACGTCCGTGACGGCGCTCGGCGCGAACGGACGCAGCGCGTCGGCTGCACCACGGTTGAGCACGGTCATCCACGCGTAGGCCTCCTCCAATCCGGCCTCGTCGCGGCGGCCCTCGCGGGCCGCGTGCAGGAGGAGTCCCGTCCCCAGCGGCTTCGTCAGGAAGAGCGCGTCGCCCGGCCGGGCGGTCGCCTTCGACCAGAACCCCTGCGGATGCACCGTGCCGACGACGGCGAGCCCGTACTTGGGCTCGTCGTCACGGAGCGTGTGGCCGCCGGCCAGGATCGCACCGGCGCTGCGCACCTGCTCGTCCGCGGCGCCGAAGATCGCCGCGAGCGTCTCGTTCGGCAGGCTCTCGGGAAAGGCCGCGATCGAGAGCGCCAGCAACGGCGAGCCGCCCATCGCGAAGACGTCGTTGAGCGCGTTCGTCGCGGCGATCCTGCCGTACAGCGCCGGGTCGTCGACGAGCGGCGGGAAGAAGTCGAGCGTGAAGACGAGCGCCCGCTCGTCGTCCAGCTTGTACACGGCCGCGTCGTCCGCAGGCGCGAGGCCGACGAGGAGGTTCTCCGCCTCGGCCGGGACGAACCCCCGCAGCAGCTCCTCGAGCCGGGCGGCCGAGTACTTCGCCGCGCAGCCGCCGCTCTTCGCGAGATCCGTCAGCTTGACCGCCACGGCTTCCAAAATACGCGACGGCCGGGAGGGGCCCGGCCGTCGGTCGTTCAGGGGAGAGGAGGAGCCTGTGCGTCTGCGCTCACGTTCGCCGTTCCTCTAGCAGTTCCTTTTCGCACGTTCTGAGATAGTCGAACCATGGATGCGGCAACGCGGTCGGCGCTCGTGACGGGTGGCTCCTCGGGCATCGGGCTCGCGATCGGGCGCATGCTCCAGGAGGAAGGGTTCGCGTTGACGCTTGCGTCGAGGACGGCCGAGAAGGTCGAGAGCGCGGCCGCCGAGCTGGGCTGCGACGCCGCCGCGGCCGACGTCTCGAAGCCGGAGGACTGCGCTCGGGTCGTCGAGGAGCACGTCGCCCGCAACGGCGGGCTCGACGTGCTCGTCAACTCGGCCGGAGTCGGCATCGCCGGACGGGTCGAGGATGCTCAACTGAAGCACGTCGACCGGCAGCTGAACATCAACCTGCGCGGGCTCGTGCTCGTGACCCAGGCGGCGATCCCGCACCTGCGACGCTCGAAGGGCTGGATCGTCAACCTCGCCTCGATCGCAGGCACGGAGCCCGTGCCGATCCTCCCCATCTACGCAGCCTCGAAGGCGGCCGTGATCTCGCTCACCCATTCGCTGAGCGTCGACCTCGAGGACGACGGCATCCGCGCGATCGCGATCTGCCCGGGCTTCGTCGACACGCCGATGGCCGAGTTCTCGGGCCTGCCGGCCGACGAGATGATCCAGCCGGAGGACTGCGCCGAGGTGGTGCGCATGTGCCTGCGCCTCAGCCCCCGCGCCCAGATCCCGGAGGTCGTGATCCGCCGCGCCGGCGCGGGCGGCGGGGCCGGCTGACGCGCTAGAGATCCCCCGGCGTGCGAAGGATCCGCCAGAGCTCGAAGAGGCCGAGCGCGCCGGAGAGGATGAACCCGACGACCGCGAGCGTCTCGTTGACGCGCGCCATCAGGGCGGATGCGACCAGGAGCGCGGAGATGATCATCGCGGCCCCGATCCGGTTCGCGCTCGAGCGCACCAGGTGCTCGAGCTCGCCGAGGTCGGTGGGAACGATCCCGACTTTGAGCGTGCCGGTCTCGGCCCGGGTGAGGAGCTGGCTGACGCGCCGCGGCAGGCGGGTCAACGGCTCGAGCTGCGTGTAGCCGAGCGCGAGCAGCTGGTTGGGCTCGAGCTGCCGCCCGGCCTCCTGCACCATCGCGGCCATCCCGTCCTCCTCGAGCAGCTCGATCGGGTCGAGCGTCGGATCGAGCGCCCGCGCGACCGAGTCGGCCTGCGAGAGCGTCTTGCCCACGAGGGCGAAGCTCGTGGGCAGCGCGATCCCGTGCCGGAGCGCGATCCGCTGCAGGTCGGCGAGCGCCTCTCCGGTGCGGACGCCGGAGAGCGGACGCCAGTGGTAGCGCGGCAGCTTGCGCCGCAACTCGTGCGCGAAACCGGCCTCGTCGGAGCCGAGTCTCGTCAGCGAGAGACCGAGAATCAGGTCGGCGACGTCCTCGGCGCGATTCTGCGCGAGGGCGAGCAGGAGCAGGCCGAGTGTCCGCCGCGTGTCGTCGTCGAGCCGCCCGAGCAGGCCGAAGTCGAGCAGCACGAGCCGCCCGTCCGCCGTCAGCAGGACATTGCCGCGGTGGGGGTCGGCGTGGTAGACGCCGTGCACGGTGATCTGCTGGACATACGCGCGGAAGAGCTCGCGCGCGAGCAGTTGCGCGCGCTCCGGATCGAGGCCGTGCGCGGGGGTCACCTTCTCGCCGTCGATCCGCTCGAGCACGAGCACGCTCTCGGTGACGTGCGGGTGGATCACCTGCGGCACACGTAGATGCTCGAACTCGGACACGAGCCCCGCGATGACCTCCGACCCGTGCGCCTCCTCGACGAAGTCGAGCTCGCTCGTGAGGTGCGACTCGAGCTCGTCCGCGAGGGCCGAGAGCTGGAGCAGCCGGGCGGTCTGCGACCGTCCTTCGGCCAGCGACGTCAACGAGCGCAGGAGGTCGAGGTCGAGCGCGACCTCTTCGGCGATCCCCGGTCGCCGAACCTTGACGACCACGTCGCGCCCGGTGCGCAGGAGCGCTCCGTGGATCTGGCCGATCGAGGCGGAGGCGACCGGCACCTCGTCGAGCCGCGCGAACAGATCGAGCCCCAGCTCGGCCTCGATCACCTCCCGAACCTCCGGGAACGCGACGGGCGGGACGTCGTCCACGAGCCCCGAGAGCTCCTCGATGTACAGATCCGGGAGCAGGTCGGGCCGCGACGAGAGCAGCTGCCCGAGCTTCACGTAGGTCGTGCCGAGCTCCTCGAGCGACCGGCGGAACGCACGAGCGCCCTCGACGGTGGCCGGCCGCTCCGAGCCGACCGCGCCGACCTCGCGCAGCACCCGCAGCAGCCGCCCCCGCCGCGCGACGCGCGTGACCTCGAGCGCGCGGCGCGCCCGGCGTGCTCTCTGCCCCATCGGCCGAGTTTGCCCCGGCGCCGAAACGCTATGCGTCGAGCAGGTGCTGCTGAACCGCCTCGCCGAGCTCGCGCACGGAGAACGTGCCCTCGAAGCGCTCCTTCACGAGCCCGTCGGCGCCGACGAGGAACGTGAACGGCTCGGAGGGCAGCTTCCACTCCCGCACCCACTGGTTGTACGGGTTCGCCGGATCGTTGTCCTCGAAGATCTCGACGTGGATGAAGCGGACACCGTCCCGCTCGTACTGCTCCCGGACGGCGTCGACGACGTCGACGACGGGCCCGCAGGTGCGGGACGTGCAGTAGCGCGGCGTCGCGAAGGTGACGACGAACGGCACCTTCGCGGCGAGCGAGTCCGCCACCGAGTGGCGCAGCAGCTCCCGGTCGGGCGGTCGCTGCGTCGTGAGCGCCGCGAAGTCGCCGTCCGTGCTCGCGATCGTCGGCGTCTTCGACGGAACTGCACGATCGCCGACCGCCGGAGCCGCGGATGCGTCGGCCACGACGACGTTGCCGATCGCCTGGATCGACCGCCCGCCGACGGGCTCGGCCAGCACCCAGTACGTCCCCGGCTCGTCGAGCTCGAGGTGCGTGACGAAGATCTCGTCCGCATCGGCCTCGTCCGAGCCGTCGACTCCGATCGGCTCGGCGCGGGCAGTGGCCTCCGCGAAGGGCTTCTCCTTGAGACCGCGCGCGACCCAGACGCGCGCGGTGGGGCGCGTGACGACACGTCCCTCGTCGTCCACGACGAGGAAGGAGAGGCGCACGCGCCCCGGCGCAAAGTCCGCCGCACCGGGAACGATCGCCACGTCCGGGCCGGGGGCCCGCCAGAGCGCCTCGAGCGTCCCGACCTCCGGCTCCTCCCGAACGTCGGAGGAGCCGCCGCAGCCTGCCGCGAGGCAGGAGACGGCTAGAGCCAGTGCCGCGGCGCGAAGCACCGGGCGAGTCTAGCCGTCGACTTCGAGCTAGCCGCCGTCAGCCCAGGAGCGCAGGCCTGGAACCAGGCCGCCCCACGAGGCAGCGAGAATCGACGCCGTCAGCAGCAGCGACATCAGCCGAGTCTTCATGTGCCTCCTCCTTTCCATCGTTAGAACCGCATGTCCTGAAGCGCTTCGGCGGCGTTCCGGTACTGCCGCGCCGCCTCTCCGTCGTCGCCGCGCCGCGCGGCGAGATCTCCGAGCGCCACCCACGCACCCGCGCGGTGGCTGACCGACGAGAGCTGTTCGAAGCAGGCATCGCCGGCGCGGAAGCACTCCTCGGCTTCGTCGAGCCGCGCGCGCTCCATCAGCGACCGGCCGAGCACGAGCTGTGCCTGGCCGATCTCGTCGAGCATGTCCTCGCGACCGTCGAGCAGGCGCAGCGCCTCGCGTACGTGCTGCTCGGCCTCCTCCCACTCACCGAGGTGCAGGTGAACCGTGCCCAGCCCGTTCAGCGCCTGACCGGCCTCGGCCTGGGAGTCCGCCTCGACCGCGACGGCGAACGAGGCCTTCAGCTGGGCGATCGCGTCCTGCGGCTTGCCCAGTAGCAGATTCAGTCCGCCGAGGTTGTTCAGCAAGCGGCCGACGTTGCGCTCGTCCTCGAGCTCCTCGTACAGCGCCTTCGCCTTCTCCGCATAGCTACGGGAGAGGAGCCAGCGGCCGGTGCGCTCGACGACGAGCGATGCCTGGAAGTACGCAGCGGCGGTCTTGCGGCGGTCGCCGAGACCCTGGGCGAGCTCGAGCGCGTGCTCGACGTCCTCGCGGGCGGCCTCGAAGTCGCGCTGGCGCCGATGGCAGCGGGCACGCCAGTGGAAGATGTCGGAGCGGAGCAGGTCGCACGGCAGCTCCGAGCGCTCGGCCAGCTCGAGTGCCTGGCCGAAGAGCGCGATCGCCGTGCCGATGCTGGAGAGCTTGTAGCGGCAGACCCCGAGCCGGTAGGCGATGTCGGCACGATCGAGATCGGAGAAGATCGCGCCCTCCGCGAGTGCCCTGGCCTCGTTCAGGAGCTCGATGCCGGTGCGTGGGTCGCCTTCCTCCATCCGCGCCCAGGCCTCACCGGCACGCGCGCGGACGTCGAGCTCGACCGAGTTCGTCGCGGAGACGGAGCTGCGCACGTCCGCGTAGACGGCAATCGCCTCCTTGTACTGGAACGCCTGCGTGAGCGCCTCGGCGCGCGAGAGCAGCGTCTCGACGCGGCCGCGCTCGTCGGTGGAGACGCCGCTCGTCAGGAACGCCGGATCGACGTTCAGGCGGGTCGCGAGCCACTCGACGGTCTCGGCAGTCGGGCGCGTCTTGCCGCGCTCGATCTGGCTGACGTACTCCTTGCTGAAGCGGTCGCCGGCGAGCTCGGTCTGCGTGAGCCCCACGGACACCCGCAGCAGGCGCAGGCGATCGCCGAGGCGGGCTCCTGCGGGAACAGCGGTGCGGCGGGTGGCGGGGGTGGTCTCGTTCATAGCGGCGTGGGACATAGTGAACCGGTGGGTCGCGCCGGGCGCATACCCCTTTGCGGGGATATCCGTCGGCTCTGTGGAAGTGAAGCGACTGTAACACCAAACCACTTGACCGAGCTACTTGACTTTTCCGGACACCGCTCCTACAGTGGGGTCAACTTGCACGGCCGGACGCCAGGCCGATGCAAGGGGCGCGCCACCCGAAAGGCGACCGCCGCAACCGCAGGACCGTGACTGGGCCGCAGAGTCACGCCCTACGGAGTGTCGCCGGAGTGGCAGCTTGCCTTCAAGGATCGTCCCCGGAGCCGCAGCCGGGGACGTTCCGCGGTCCGGAACGGTCTCGCCCGGACGAGCCCCGCTGCTCTGAGAGGATCGACCCGTGACCTCGTCGACGCAGAGCTGGGCCTGGACGCCGTCGCCGGAGCAGCTCGAGCACGCGAACGTCGTCCGCCTCGCGAGCAGGCTCGACTGCGCGGACTACGCGGAGCTCCAGCGTGTCTCGGTCGACGAGCCCGAGCGCTTCTGGCGCACGGTCGCCGCCGACCTCGAGCTCGAGCTGGCCAGGCCCTGGGACTCGGTGCTCGACGAGTCGCGCGGGATCGAGTGGACGACCTGGTTCGAGGGCGCGAGGCTGAACGTGGCGACGGCCTGCCTGCACGTGTGGGCATCACGGACCCCCGACGCGGTCGCCGCCGTCCTGGCCGGCGAGGACGGCGAGCGCGACGAATGGACGTTCGCCGAGCTCTCCTGCGAGGGTGACGAGGCTCGCGGAGGCGCTCCACGGCCTGGGCGTCCGGCCCGGCGATCGCGTCGCGATCTACATGCCGATGTGCCCCGACGCGGCCGTCGCTTCGCACGCCTGTGCGCACATCGGCGCTGTGCAGGTGCCGATCTTCTCCGGCTTCGCCGCGCCCGCGGTCGTGCAGCGCCTTCGGGACTCGGAGGCGTCCGTCGTCCTCACCGCGGACTGGTCGTACCGGCGCGGCCGCCGCGGGCCGATGCGCGAGACGATCGACGAGGCCCTGCGCTCGGCGCCGGCGGTCGAGCACGTCGTCGAGTGGTCGCGTGCGGAGCGGAGCTGGCAAGTCGAGCTGGGGCCGGGTGAGCTCCCGCCGCTCGAGGTCGAAGCCGAGCACCCGTACCTGCTCGCCTACACCTCCGGCACGACCGGCCGGCCGAAGGGCGCGCTGCACGTGCAGGGCGGCTTCCTGCTCTCGATCGCACGCGAGGCTGCCTACCAGGCCGACATCCGCGCGGGCGACCGCGTGCTCTTCTCCACCGACATGGGCTGGATCATGGGCCCGTGGACGGTGGTCGGCGCGGGTGCGCTCGGCGCGACGGCGATCTACATGGAGGGTGCACCGGACTGGCCCGACGACCGCCTCTGGCGGCTCGTAGAGGAGGAACGCGTGACGATGCTCGGCGTCTCGCCCACGCTCGTGCGAGCGCTCATTCCCAAGGGCGAGCCGACGACCGACCTCTCGTCGCTGCGTGCGATCACGACGACCGGCGAGCCCTGGAACGCAGGCCCGTACGACTGGCTGAACGAGCACGTCGCCGGCGGCGGCCGCGTCCCCATCGTCAACATCTCCGGCGGCACCGAGGTCGGCGCCTGTTTCCTCTCCGTGACGCCGATGGCGCCGACGAAGCCGGTCTCGCTCGGCTTTCCCGCGCTCGGCCAGGCGATGGACGTCTACGGGCCGGACGGCGCGCCGCTGCGCGGCGAGGTCGGCGAGCTCGTCTGCACGCGCGCGTGGCCGGGGATGACGCGCGGGATCTGGGGCGACGACGAGCGCTATCTCGAGACGTACTGGCGCCGGTTCCCGGGCGTGTGGACGCACGGCGACTGGGCGTCGATCGACGCGGACGGCTACTGGTTCCTGCACGGGCGCTCCGACGACACGCTGAACATCGCCGGCAAGCGGATCGGGCCGGCCGAGCTCGAGTCGGCCGCGCTCGACCACCCGTCGGTCGCCGAGGCGGCCGCGATCGGCGTCCCGCACGAGGTGAAGGGCGAGACGGCATGGCTCTTCTGCGCGCTCAAGCCCGGGGCCGAGGAGGATCCTGACGGGATCACGGCCGCGGTGGTGGCGGCGCTCGGCAAGCCCTTCTCCCCGGAGCGGATCCTCTTCGTCAGCGCCCTGCCGAAGACGCGCAGCGCGAAGATCGTGCGCCGCGCGGTGCGGGCGACGGCGCTCGGCGAGGATCCCGGCGACCTCTCGACGCTGGAGAACCCGGAGACGCTGGACGAGATCGCGAGCGCCGTCAGGTGACGCGAGCTGGGCTGGGTCGACGAGCTGGCGGTCGAGATCTTCAACGAGCACACGCTCGCCGGGCTCGCGATCGGCGTCGTCCGGGACGGCGAGCTCGTCCACTTCTCCGGCGTCGGGCTGGCGGACGCGGTGGCCGGTCGCGCCGTCGACGCCGACACCGTCTTCCGGATCGGCTCGATCTCGAAGACGTTCACCGGGATCGCCGTGCTCCAGCTCGCGGAGGAAGGGCTGCTGGCGCTGGACGACCCCGTCAACGAGCACCTGCGCGGTTTCCGGATCGAGCACGACGACGCCGCGACGCCGCCCGTCACGATCCGCCACCTGTTGACGCACACCGCCGGGCTGGGCGAGCTGCGCCGCTGGTCGGATCTCGCCCGGCCCACGATCGGACTCGCCGGGAAGCTCGACCGGCCGCTGCCGTCGCTCGTCGACTTCTACGCGCCCGTGCTGCGAGCCGAGCTGGCGCCCGGACCGAAGTGGGCCTACGCGAATCACGGCTTCGCCGCGCTCGGGCAGCTCGTCGAGGACGTGAGCGGCGAGCCGTTCGCCGAACGGATGCGGTCGCGGATCTTCGAGCCGCTCGGGATGGAGCACACGGATTTCCTGCGCTCCGAGCGCGTGAGCGACCGGCTTGCGGTGGGCTACGCCCTGAAGCGGAGTGGGCTCAAGCCTGTGAAGGACACCGAGATCGTCGTCGCTCCCGCGGGCTCGATCTTCTCCTCGACCGCCGACATGGCACGTTACGTCGCGGCCCTCGCGAACGGCTGCGCGCCGCTGCTGCGGCGCGAGAGCTACGAGCAGATGCTCGCCCCGCAGGGGGAACGCGACCCGCAGATGCCGGCGATGGGTCTCGCGTTCATGCTGGCCCACCTGGGCGAGCACCGCATCGCCGGCCACGACGGCGGCTGGCCGGGCTTCATCTCCTCGCTGCTCGTGGCGCCGGACGCCGGCGTCGGTGTGGTCGCGTTCACGAACACATCAGCCGCCTTCGCGCCGCACGCCGTGACCGAGCGCGTGCTCGCCCGGTTGCTCGACGTCCCGCTGCCTGCGGAGTCCGAACGCCCCGCAGTCGCGGCGAGCCCGCACCTCTGGCCGGAGCTCGCGGGCGTCTACAAGCCGCTGCCGGGCCTCGGCACGAACTTCCGCTGGTGGCCGCTGATCGGCGGCGAGGTGGAGATCGCGGTCCGCGGCGGCCACCTGGTCGCCCGCGCGCCGTCTCCCGTGAAGCTGCTGCGCAAGGGCGTGCGGCTGCACCCTGCGGACGCAGAGGATCCGCTCGCGTTCGAGGCGCGCCACGAGGGAGAGGTGCTTCAGGTTCGCTTCACCCGGGGCGTGGATGGCAAGATCGAGTCCGTGCGCACGGGATCGACACGCGGTGGCTTCCTCGAGCTGCATCGGCGACCCCGGGTCACGAGCCTGCGGCTGTGGAGCCAGGTCGGCGCAGGAGCGTCGGCGCTCGGCGCCGGCGCGGCGCTCGTCCGGAGGCGGCGGCGATGAGGGCGCTCGTCACCGGCGGCGGGCGCGGCATCGGCGCCGGCATCGCGCGCGAGCTCGCCGGCGCCGGCTGGCACGTGACTGTGACCGGCCGCACGGCCGGGCAGGTCGAGGAGGTCGCAAGCGAGCTCGGCGGAACCGCGGTCGTCGGCGACGTCTCGCGCCAAGCGGACGTGGAGCGCATGGTCGCGGCGGCCGAGCCGCTCGACCTGCTCGTCGCGAACGCGGGGATCGGCCTGTGGGAGGACGCCGCCTGGGAGACCGACGTCGACGAGTGGTGGCGGGTGTTCGAGACGAACGTGCTCGGGGTGCATCTCTGCTGTCGCGCCGTTGTCCCCGGCATGCTCGAGCGCGGTCGGGGGCGGATCGTGATCACAGGCAGCGGTGCGTCGTACCTGCCGGGCGCGAGCGCGACGGCGTACACCGCCAGCAAGGCCGCTGTCGGACGCTACGGCGAGACGCTCGCGAACTCCCTCGAGGGCCGGATTCCCGTGTTCGTGATCAGCCCCGGCCTCGTCCGCACCGAGATGACGGACGGACACTTCGCCGACGACGCGCCCTGGACGCCGCCCGAGCTCGCGCCGCGACTCGTCCTCGAGCTCGCCTCGGGCCGCTTCGACGCGCTCTCCGGCCGCTACCTCCACGCGGAGCACGACCCGGTGGACGAGCTCGAGCGCCGCGTCGAGCGGATCCTCGCGGACGACCTGAACACGCTCCGCCTCCGCCGCGAGCCCACGTAACAGACTGTTACGTGGAGGGCTCGCGCGGCGCGATCCAGGTCTGCGCGGCGACCGCGAGCAGCTCGCCCGACTCGCCGAAGAGCGCCGTTCCGGCGTGGAGCTTGCGGCCCTCCGCGCCGCGTGGCCAGCCGACGACGACGCAGCGCTCGCCCTCGCGGGGCAGGCGCTCGACCCGCGCCGCCATGCGCCCGAGCACGGCGTCGCCGCGACCCTCCTCGGCGACCGCGTAGGCGCCGGAGCAGTCGATCGCAGCCCACACGACCGGGAGCGACAGTTCGTGCGCGACCCACGGCGCGGCGACGAGCTCTCGCCCAGCGACGCGACCCGGCAGGATGCGCAGGCCGTCGCCCTCTTCCCGGATCGCGCCGCAGCTGAAGCAGCCGCGGAAGGTCTCGGGGCCGATCGGCGCGTAGCGGGCGCTCGCGACCGCGGCCTCCTCGGGGCTCGGCGCGGTAGGCACGTCGAACTCGACCGTGACCGGAATCGCCTCGGCGACGACGTTTTCGCCGTCCAGCAGGACCGTGATGCCCTCGCGCCGCTCGACGACAAGCTCGCGCTCGAGCGGCGGCGGCAAGCGCAGCGTCACCTCCGCCGGCCCGTCGACGAACGAGGCGAGCAGCCCAGCCGCGTAGCCGCCGTTGGCCGAGCCCTGCGGCCCGCGATAGCGGCGCTCGATCACGACGGAGTCGCTCACGGCGCGTCCGCCAGCCGGTAGCGGTGGAAGCGCCCGTCTGCCCGCTGGAGGTAGAGGAACTGAGGCGTCGCGGCGGGGGCGCCCGGCAGCCACACCTGCAGGCCGTCGATGCGCGACTCGGTCGGCAGGAGCCGTTCGTCGTCCGCCTCGGAGGCCGAGACGACCAGGCCGCCGGTGTACTCACGGCCTGCATAGGCGACCGAGACGTCGGCGAGATCACGCGTGGCGAGCGCGAGGCCGGCGAACAGCACGAGCAGCCCGAGAATCGGGATTCCGCCGATGAAGAGAAGACGTCTGCTCATGCTAGGTTAGGTTTTAGCCTGATAGTCGGAAACCTGGAGGCCAATGCGGCTCGCGCTCGCACAGATCAACACCGTAGTCGGCGACCTCGACGGCAACCGTGAGCGGATCCTGTCCGCGCTGCGCGACGCGCTGGCGGCCGGCGCCGACGTGCTCGTCACGCCCGAGCTCGCGGTGACCGCTTACCCGCCCGAGGATCTGCTCCTCCGCCCGGCGTTCGTCCGCGCGGCCGAGGAGTCGACGCGCGAGATCGCCGCGGCCTGCAACGGGATCGTGGCGCTCGTCGGCACGCCGTGGTCGTTCGACGGCGAGCTCGCGAACGCCTGCGCGGTCTGCGTGGACGGCGAGATCCAGGCGCTCTACCGCAAGCGGCTGCTGCCGAACTACGGCGTCTTCGACGAGGCGCGCTACTTCGACGCCGGCGAGGAGAGCCTCGTGCTCCCGCTCGGCGATCTGCGAGTGGGCCTCACGGTCTGCGAGGACGTCTGGCAGCCGGAGCCTGCCGCCGACCTCGTCGAGGCCGGCGCGCAGCTCCTCGTCAACCTCTCCGCCTCCCCCTTCCACGTCGGCAAGGCAGAGGAGCGCGAGGAGATGCTGGCGACACGCGCGCGCGACAACGCGGTGCCGCTGGTGTTCTGCAACGCGGTCGGCGGCCAGGACGAGCTGCTGTTCGACGGGCACTCGGTCGTGCTCGACGCGAGCGGCGAGGTGGTCGCACGCGCGCCGGGGTTCGAGGAGCACCTGCTCGTCACCGACCTCGTCGCCGCCGGAACCATCGTCCCGTTCGCGCCGCCGCTCGAGCAGATGCGTGGCGCGCTCACGCTCGCGCTCCGCGACTACGCGGGCAAGAACGGCTTCGCCGAGGTAGTGCTCGGAATCTCGGGCGGGATCGACTCGGCGCTCGTTGCCGCGCTCGCGGCGGACGCGCTCGGGCCGGAGCGCGTGCACTGCGTCTCGATGCCGTCGCGGTACTCGTCCGCCGAGACGCAGACCGACGCGCGGCGCGGTGCCGAGAGCATCGGCTGCGACTTCCGCGAGCTCGCGATCGAGGCGGTCGTCGGCGCGTTCGACGAGGTGCTGCCCGATCTCGGCGGTCTCGCGGCCGAGAATCTCCAGGCCCGGATCCGCGGGATGCTCTTGATGTCGCTCTCGAACACGCACGGCTGGCTCGTGCTGGCGACCGGGAACAAGTCGGAGCTCTCGGTCGGCTACTCGACGCTCTACGGCGACCTCGCCGGCGGCTTCGCCCCGATCAAGGACGTCTACAAGACCGACGTCTTCCGGCTCGCGCGGTACCTGAACGAACGGGCCGGCGGCGAGCTGATCCCCGTCTCGATCATCGAGCGCCCACCCTCCGCCGAGCTCCGGCCCGACCAGCGCGACCAGGACTCACTACCGCCGTACGACCTGCTCGACGCCGTGCTCGAGGGCTACGTCGAGCTCGATCGCTCGCGCGAGGAGCTGCTCGCAGACGGCTTCGATCCGGCCGTGGTGGAGCGCGCGCTCGCGCTCGTCGACCGCGCCGAGTACAAGCGCCGCCAGGCTCCTCCCGGCGTGAAGCTGCGGCCGAAGGCCTTCGGCCGCGACCGGCGAACGCCGATCACCAATCGCTGGCGGGGTTGACAACGAGCATCCGTAAGTCTTTACTTACGGTAAGTGAACACTAACGGAACCCTCGACGCGCTCGGCGACTCCACCAGGCGACAGATCTTCGAATCGCTGCGGGACGGGCCGCGCTCGGTAGGTGAGCTCGCCGCCGGACTGCCGGTGAGCCGGCCGGCCGTGTCGCAGCACCTGCGGGTGCTCAAGCAGGCCGGCCTCGTCAGCGACCGGAAAGAGGGCACGCGCCGGCTGTACCGGATCGACCCGGACGGGCTGGCGGGGCTCCGGGACTACTTCGACGGCTTCTGGGGCGAGGCGCTTCAGCGCTTCGCCGCCGAGGCGAGAAAGGAGAACCGATGAGCACGACCACGATCGAGGCGGTTCGCAAGACCGTCCTCGTCGACTTCGCACCCGAGGAGGCGTTCGAGCTCTTCACGGCCGGGATCGCCTCGTGGTGGCCGGTCGGGACGCATTCCTACGGTGGCGACGCCGTCACCGATGTCGTCTTCGAGCCGCAGGTGGGTGGCCGGGTCTACGAGGTAACGGAGGCCGGCCAGCAGGACTGGGGCACGGTGCGCGCGTTCGATCCGCCGGACGGCTTCGTGCTCGACTGGCTGATCGGCGAGGCCTCGGGAACCGAGGTCGAGGTGCGCTTCACGCCGGAGGGGCAGGGCTCGCGCGTCGAGCTCGCGCACCGCGGCTTCGCGGTCTCGGACTCGCGCGAGAACTACGCGAGCGGCTGGGACGTGGTGCTGGCGCCGTACGTCGAGGCGGCGAGCTAGACACCGACGTCGACCGGTTCCCCGGGCGGGCCGTCACGCAGCAGCGCGGCGACGAGCTCGGGGAGCCGGCGGGGCGCGAAGAGCTCGTCGCTCGCAGCCAGCTCGGCCGGCGTCCACCAACGCACGGCGGTGACGAACTCGGCGGCCAACTCGTCCGGCGTGAAGTGCGGCGCGGGCTCGAACGCGTCGGTGCGCACGAGCGTGTAGCGCTCGGCCTGGCCGTCCCAGAGCCCGCTCTCGAATGGAAAGATGTGCTCGCGCGTCCAGATCCACGGACCGACCTCGAAGTCGACGAGCCCGACCTCCTCCGCGAGCTCGCGCAGGATCGCCTGCTCGTGCGTCTCGCCGGGATCGAGGCCGCCGCCCGGCGTGGCCCACACTCGCCGGGTCGGGAACTGGAACTGCACGAGGAGGATCCGGTCCGCGGGGTCGAGCACGACCGCACGCGCCGCCTGCCGGATGCGTGGTGCCGTCACCGCAGCAGGTCGCGGAAGGCACGGAACCAGCGCAGGCGCTCCGAGTACGGAACGGCAGCATTCGCGGGCGACGTGGACGGCAGCACGAAGAGCATCGTCCCACCGAGCGTCCGCTCCTGGAGACCGAGCTCCGGCCGCTCGCGGAAGGCGCCGCGGTAGGCCTCCTTGCCGACGAAGCCGATCGCGCGCGGGCGCAGGTCGAGCGCGATCCGCTCGAGGCGCTCCGCTGCGCCGGCGAAGTCGGCGCTGCGGAGGTCGCCGGAGCCGGGAGTCGTACGGAGCGCCGCGTTCGTGACGCCGTAGCCGTGCCCGAGCAACTCGTGCTGTTCGTCCGGTTCGAGGGGCCGCGGCGTGAAGCCCGCCTCGTGCAGCAGGCGCCAGAAGTCGTTGCGCGGGTTCGCGAAGTGCGCGCCCGCGGCTGCCGAGACTCGGCCGGGGTTGATCCCGCAGAAGACGGCCGTCAACCCCGGCGCGAGGACGTCCGGGACGTCGCCGTCACTCCGAACGTCAGGCGGCTTCAGGTTCGCGGCTGTCGAGCTTGTCCTCGAACAAGGAGCGGAGCCACTCGCCGGAGACGGCGCGCTGGCTCGACGAGGCGCGGCGAGAGCTTCACGACCTTGACGGAGTCCTCGCTTCGCCCCCCGTAGCACCGGGCGTAACACTCGGCCTCGCTCAGCGTTCGCAGTCGCTGCACGAACCGCAGCGTAGGCGCCCGGCCGGACGGCATCACGTCTCGAGCCGCAGCAGCGGATCGAGACGGCCGACGAGCGTGCGAGCGTCGAAGGCCTCCGCCGGCGCGAGGACGCCGGCCCCGCGCGCCTCGCCCGCGCTCAGGGCCTCGGCGCCGCGCACGATCAGGAGTGCCGTCAGGCCGTAGACGTCGCTGCCGCTGAGCACCGCGCGACCGCTGCCGCCGGCCCCCGTCGCCTCGGCGACGACGACGAAGCGGCTCTTTCGCCGTGACGCGTCGGACGGGACCAGCGCGGCCGAACCGGGCTCCGAGCTGGACGAACGGAGCCGCGAACCGGCCGAGAGCGGCGGCTTTCGCCGCAACCGCGGGCGCGCGGATGTAGGAGCGGACGTTCCGGACGTCGGTGTGCCGGGGGACCGTGAGCGGCTCGGTGCCGCTCCACTCGACGACCGTGCGCTCGCCGAACGGGAAGCGGACCACGCGCGTCGTCGCCCCGAAGCGGGAGTCCACGAGCCGGCCGTCCTCCCAGGCCACCTGCCGTTGCGCCATGACGCGGCCGATCGTGCGCCGTGTGCCGCGGCTCGTCGCGACGCCGCTCGTCGAGTACGCGACCACGAGCTCGTCCAGCGGGCCGTCGACCTGCTCGGCGGCCAGCCGCGCCGCGAGATCCCCGGGCACGTAGTCGAACCCGAACGCCGGCAGCAGCACGACGCTCGCGTCGCCGCCGATCTCGCTCCTGCAGCAACCGGACGAACTCCTGCTCGCCCGTCGTGTCGAGATAGTGCGCGCCCGCGGCGATCGCCGCCCGAACCGGAGCGAGACCGAGCTCGAGGAACGGCCCGGCACACGAGGCGACGACCGCGACGCCGTCGAACGCCTTCCGCAGCGCGGGCTCGTCGCGCGCGTCCGCGACGCGCACCTCCTCCCCGGGCTCCGCCAGCGCAGCGAGCGCGTCGTGCCGGCGACCGACCAGCCGCAGCGGCAGCCCGGCGCGGCGGGCCTCGGCGAGCACGAGCTGCCCCGTGTAGCCGGTGGCGCCGAGCACGGCCAGGGTCATCGCACGAGTGTAGGTTCTGCGAATGGCCGTCGGCGCACACCTGAACGTGGACGCGGTGCGGGCACGATTCTCGGCGCTCGACCGGCCGATGGCGTTCTTCGACGGACCGGGCGGCACGCAGTGCCCGGACGAGGTGATCGACGCGATCGCCGGCTACCTGCGCTCCGACAACGCGAACACCGGCGCGCCGTACGGCACGAGCATTCGCACCGTCGCTCTCGTCGAGCGAGCGCACGACGCCGCCGGGCGCTTCCTCGGGTGCGACGCGGGCGAGGTCGCATTCGGGCCGAGCATGACGTCGCTCAACTTCCTGCTGACGCGGACGCTCGCCCGCACGCTGTCGGCCGGCGACGAGATCCTGGTGACGCGGCTCGACCACGACGCGAACGTGGCCCCCTGGCTCGAGCTCGAGCGCGACCTGGGCGTCGTCGTCCGCTTCGCCGGCGTCCACGACGACCTCAGCCTCGACCTCGACGATCTCGAGCGGCAGCTCTCCGACCGCACGCGGGTCGTCGCCTTCCCGATCGCCTCGAACGCGGTCGGCACGACGCCCGACGTGCGCGCGAATCGTCGAGCTGGCGCACGGCGCCGGTGCGCTCGCGTGGGCGGACGCCGTTCACTACGGGCCGCACGGACCGATCGACGTGGCCGGCTGGGACGTGGACGTACTCCTCTGCTCGCCGTACAAGTTCTTCGGGCCGCACCTGGGGCTCGCGTTCGGGAAGCGCGAGCTGCTCGAGTCGTGGCGGCCGTACAAGGTGCGCCCCGCGGCGGACGAGCCGGTCGGCCGCCGCTTCGAGCACGGCACGCTCCAGCACGAGCTGCTCGCCGGCTTCGTCGCGTGCGTCGAGTACGTCGAGTCGCTCGGCTGGGATGCGATCGTCTCGCACGAGCGCGAGCTCGGGCAACGGTTTCTGGACGGGCTCCCCGAGCCGGTGGAGCTGTACGGCCTGCGGACGCTGGACGGCCGCGTGCCGACCTTCTGCTTCAACCTGCCCGGCCGCACGGCGGAGCAGGTGGCGACGCGAGCTCGCCGCGCGGGAGATCGCCGTCTGGCACGGCGACTACTACGCCGTCGAGATCATGCGGCGGCTCGGGCTCGCGGAGGCCGGCGCCGTGCGCGCCGGCTTCGTCCACTACAACACGCCGGACGAGGTCGACCGCCTGCTCGCCGCGCTGGAGGACCTGTGCGACTCCTAGTCCTCGGCGGGACGAAGTTCCTCGGCCGCGCGGTCGTGGATGCCGCGCTCTCGCGTGGCCACGAGCTGACGCTCTTCAACCGCGGCGAGACGAATCCGGAGCTCTATCCGGAGGTCGAGAAGCTGCGGGGCGACCGGACGTCCGATCTCTCTGCGCTCGAGGGCCGCACCTGGGACGCCGTCGTCGACGTGGCGGGCTACGTGCCGGGGGTCGTGCGCCGCTCGGCCGAGCTGCTGCGCGACTCCGGTCGCTACGTGTTCGTCTCGAGCATCTCGGTGTACGCGAACTTCGACGAGCCCTGGGACGAGTCGGGCCCGCTCGCCGAGCTCGGCGACGCACCGGCCGACGAGCTCGCCTCGGACTACTCGAACTACGGCCCGCTGAAGGCGCTCTGCGAGGCCGAGGTCGAGACCGTCTTCGGCGAGCGCGCGCTGATCGTGCGGCCGGGTCTGATCGTCGGCCCGCACGATCCCACCGGCCGGTTCACCTACTGGCCGCACCGGCTCGCGCGCGGCGGCGAGATCCTCGCGCCCGCGCCGACGGATCGGCTCGCGCAGTTCATCGACGTCCGCGACCTCGGAGAGTGGATGGTCGACGCGGTCGAGCGGGAGCTGAGCGGCGTCTTCAACGCGACGAGCCCGGGCATCCCCTGGGGCGAGCTGCTCGCGGGCGCGAACGTGACCTGGGTACCCGACGAGTTCCTCCAGGAGCACGAGGTGGGCGAGTGGATGGAGCTGCCGCTCTGGATCGCCGGTACCGGGCTGCGCGTCGACGTCGACAAGATCGTGGGCGAGGGATTGCGCACGCGGCCGCTTGCCGACACGCTGGACGGCGCAGCCGAGGCACCCGACGTCGACGGCGTCGGTCTGACGCCCGAGCGCGAGGCCGACCTGCTCTCCGCCTGGCAGGCGCGGGCGACGTGAAGATCCGGGCCGCCGTCCTGGAGCAGTTCGGCGCCCCGCTCGAGGTGCAGGAGCTCGACCTGTCCGAGCCCCGGGCGGGCGAGGTGCTCGTGCGACTGGTCGCCTGTGGTGTCTGCCACACCGACCTCTACACGGCCTCGGGCGCAGACCCCTCCGGCTACGCGCCGACGGTGCTGGGGCACGAGGGCGCGGGTGTCGTGGAGCGCGTCGGCGACGGTGTCGCATCGCTCGCCGAGGGCGACCACGTCGTCACCCTCTTCTCGCCGCAGTGCCGCGAGTGCGTCCACTGCCTGAGCCCACGCACGAACATCTGCCTGGCGATCCGCGAGCAGCAGGGCCTCGGCCACCTGCCCGACGGGACGACGCGCCTCTCGCGCGACGGCGAGCCGGTGCGGCACTTCATGGGCACGTCGACCTTCGCGGAGTACACCGTCATGCCCGAGATCGCGCTCGCGAAGGTCAACCCCGAGGCGCCGCTCGCCGGCGCCGCGCTCTTCGCCTGCGGCCTCTCGACGGGGCTCGGCGCGGCGCTGAACACCGCCAAGGTCGAAGCCGGGTCGACCTGTGTCGTGTTCGGCGCCGGGATGGTGGGCCTCGGCGCCGTGATCGGCTGCCGGCTCGCGGGCGCCGAGCGGATCGTCTGCGTCGACCTCTCCGCCGACCGGCTCGCGCTCGCCACCGCACACGGCGCGACCGAGACGATGACCGGCGGCTCCGACGCGGTCGAGCGGATCCTCGAGCTGACCGGCGGCTTCGGCGCCGACTACACCTTCGAGGCGACGGGTAACGTCGCGGTGATGCGGCAGGCGGTCGAATCGGCGCGGATGGGCTGGGGGCTCTGCACGGTCGCAGGCGTGGCGGGGAAGGGCGAGACCCTGGACGTGATCCCGCGCTTCCTGATCACCGGGCGGCGCATCGCCGGCTCGTCGTTCGGCGGCGTCAAGGGCCGCGACCAGGTGCCGCAGCTCGTGGAACGCTGGCTCGGCGGCGAGATCGACGTCGACTCGTTCGTCTCCCACCGGCTCACGCTGGACGAGGTCAACCGCGGCTTCGAGCTGATGGAGGCGCAGGACGGGATCAGGAGCGTGATCGAGTTTCGATGATCCTGGAGCGCGCCGAGCATCCACAGTGGACGTCGAACGCCTATCTCGTCGCCGAGGGTGCCGGCGGCAGCGGCGTGCTCGTCGACTCGAACGGCGTCGAGGAGCCGTTGCTCGAGCAGATCGAGCGCGACGGCATCGCGATCACGCACGTCCTCGTCACGCACCACCACGCCGATCACGTCGTCCGCGTCGCCGAGCTGGCGCGCCGCTTCGGCGTCCCGGTGGTGGGGAGCGTGCTCGCGGCCGAGGCGGGAGTGCAGCTCGACGAGACGATCGCCGACGGAGACACGGTGCGCTCGGGCGGGCTCGAGATCCGGGCGCTCGCGACGCCCGGTCACTGCCGCGACCATCTCGCGCTGCTCGTCGACGGCACGGACTGCCTGACGGCCGACTGTCTCTTCAAGGGCACCGTCGGCGGCACGGTCGGCGGCGGGCCGACCGGCTACGCGGATCAGCACCGCTCGATCATGGAGACGCTCATGTCGCTGCCGCCCGAGACGCGCATCCATCCGGGTCACACGCTGCCCTCGACGGTCGGCGAGGAGTGGGAGCGGAACCCGTTCATCCGGATCTGGCGAGGACTCGATCCGGAGGGCGAGGAGTCGTGCCGCGTGCGCGGCGAGGCGGCCACGCTGATCCTGTTCGGCCCGGACTACGACGGCACGCACAAGGCCTGGGTGCGCTACCCCGACGGCCGCGACGCGATCGTCGGCGGCTCACAGATCGAGCGTTAGGACAACTCCCTCGCCGGCTGCGAGGCGACCGTCGAACGCCTCGCCCTCGCGTGCGCGATCGGTGGAGAGCTCGACCAGGCCGGCGAGGTCGAGGCGCTCCTCGGTCGTGCCCAGGTTGACTGCGACCGCGCAGCCCTCGCCACGCCGCCACGCCCAGACGTTCGTCGGCGAGTCGAGCACGTCGTAGGAGCCGGAGCGCAGAGTCGGCCAACCGGCGCCGCGTCGCGATCAGGTCGCGCGTGAAGTGGAGCGTCGAGCCGGCGTCCGCGCGCTGCTCCTCGACGTTTCTGCGACGTGTCCACGAGCGGGAGCCACGGCTCGCGCCAGCCGCCGTCGCCGGGCGTCCACGGCATCGGCGTACGGCCGGTGTCGCGAGGCGGTTCGGCCCGGTCGAGGCGCCGCGCGGCCGGCACGTCGCCGTCGAGCAGCGCGAGCTCGTCGCCGTAGTAGAGAAACGGCGTCCCGCGCAGGCCGATCAGCATCAGCAGACCGCATCTCGCGAGCCGCTCGTCGCCGCGTCCCCAACGGCTCGCCAGGCGACCACCGTCGTGGTTCGAGCCGGCCCAGCACGGCCAGGCACCCTCCGGCAGCTCGCGCTCGACCTCGGAGACGATCTCGCTCATCCCGGCCGCGTCGAGTGGGCTGTAGAAGAGCTGGAAGTTGAAGGACAGATGGAGCTGGTCGCCGCCGCTGCCGTAGTAGGTGGCCCAGTGCGGCAGCTCGAAGGCGTAGACCTCGCCGACGAGGATCCTGGGCGGCTCGTACTCCTGGCAGAGCCGTCGCCACTCCTGCAGCAGGTCGTGGGTCTCCGGCTGGTTCATCGAGTTGACGCGGCGCATGCCGAGCTCGCGCATGAATGGGTGATCTTCGGGACCCGCGGGCGGGTCGTCGCGGAACTCGGGATCCTTGTAGAGGACGTTGACGACGTCGAGCCTGAAGCCGGCGATGCCGCGGTCGAACCAGAAGCGCAGGATCTGCTCGAACGCGGCATGCACCTGGGGGTTGCGCCAGTCCAGGTCGGGCTGGCCGCTCGCGAAGGTGTGCAGGTAGTAGCGGCCGCGCTCGCCGTCGAGCGTCCACGACGGCCCGTGGTCGAAGACGCTTCGCCAGTTGTTCGGCGGCTCGTCGGCCCAGAGATAGAGCTCTGGCCGCTCGCGGAACCAGGGATGCCGGGCGGAGGTGTGGTTGGGCACGAGGTCGAGCAGCACGCGGATCCCGCGCCGTCCCGCCTCCGCCACGAGCTCGTCGACGTCCGCAAGCGTGCCGAGGTCAGGGTGGACGCCGAGGTAGTCGCTGACGTCGTAGCCCCAGTCCTCGTTCGGCGAGGGATGGATCGGGCTGAGCCAGATCCCGTCGATGCCAAGCCACTCGAGGTGGTCGAGCCGGTCGATCACGCCGCGGAGGTCGCCGATCCCGTCGCCGTTCGAGTCGGCGAAGGAGCGCGGGTAGATCTGGTAGAGGACGCCCTCCCGCCACCACGACTCAGACATGGGCCTCAGCCATGCGCGTCGCGGGCGCGCTTCCAGCGCAGGTCGTCCCAGCGGATCCAGTCCGGATCGACGCCGCGTGACTTCGCGAGGTCGAGCGTGAGCCGCTGGAAGAGGACGATGTCGACGACCGGGTGGCGCGTCGGCAGAAGCGTGACGTCGCAGCCGAGCTCGGCGAGCGCGGCGACCGCGTCGGCCGCTCGCGTCGCCGCGCGCCCCTCGCCTTCGAGCACGAAGCAGCGAACGGACTCGTCGATCGCGGCGAGGTGTCCGTGCAGCAGCTCCTCGGTCGTGTGCGCCTCGGCCGCCACGTGCACGCCCTCGCGCAGCTTCAGCGACGCCTCCTGCGCGGTCGGCCAGTCGCGGCCCGCGCCGACGAGGAGGAAGCGCTCGTGCGCGGAGACGGCGAGCGGCTCGGAGGCGAGCGCCCCGGCGACCGCGTCCGGCAGCCACGAGACGTCCTCGCCGCGCAGCGCCGCGAGCGCGGCCACGGCGCACGTGTAGCTCGCCGTGTGGCAGTAGCTGGACTCGACCTCCGGCGTCGCGACCACGACCTCGTCGCACAGCGCCGCGATCTCGCTCTCGACCTTGCCGGTCACGAGCCACTTCGGGCCGGCGAACGCGCGTGCGGCCTCGAGCGTCAGCTTCGTCTCGCCCTCGTGGCTGACGAGCACGAGGACGTCCACGTCGGGCGGTCGCAGCACCGCTTCGAGCGAGTCGATCCCCCGCCCTGTCGTCTGCGCCGCGTGGAAGGAGGTGCCGCAGCCCACCGCGGCGACGCGCGCGGGCGGCAGCCGCAGGTCGGTCGGCACGCGCGCGAGCCACTCCGGCTGCGCGGCGACGGCCGCGGTCATCTTCTCGCCCGCCATGGTCGCCTCTATAGCATGGCCGCGTGGGGGTCTTCGAGAGACACACGCTGTCGAACGGCCTGCGGGTGCTGACCGCGCCGCAGCCGCACGCCCAGTCGGTCTCCTGCCTCGTCATGCTCGCCGCGGGCTCGCGCTACGAGACGGCCGAGACGAACGGAATCGCGCACTTCGCCGAGCACATGTTCTTCAAGGGCACGGAGCGGCGGCCGACCGCGCGCGACATCGCGGGCGAGGTGGACGGGATCGGCGGCGAGTTCAACGCCTTCACGGGCAAGGAGTACACGGGCTACTACGTCCGGTGCGCCGCGGCCACGCGCGACACGGCGCTCGACGTGCTCGTCGACATGCTGCGCAACTCGAGCTTCGACCCCGAGGAGATCGAGCGCGAGAAGGGCGTGATCGTCGAGGAGATGAACATGTACTTCGACACGCCCCGCGACTTCATCGGCGGCACCTACGAGAGCCTGCTCTACGGCGACCAGCCGCTCGGCTGGGACATCATCGGGCGCAAGGAGACGGTGCGCGGCGCCACTCGCGAGACCTTCCTCGACTACGTCGACCGCTGGTACCGGCCCGACCGGATGGTCGTCGGCGTCGGCGGGCAGGTCGGCGAGGGGCTGCTGCCCCGCCTCGAGGAGCTGCTCGGCGACCTCGAGCAGCGCGACACCGGTTCTCCGGCTCCCGTCGCGCTGCCGACGAACGGCTCGCGCGTGAAGGTGCACACGAAGAAGTCGGATCAGGCTCACGTCGTGCTCGGCGTGCCCTCGCGACCGCTCGTCGATCCCGACCGCTATGTGCTCCAGCTGCTCGCGACGGTGCTCGGCGGCGGCATGTCGTCGCGGCTCTTCACGGAGGTGCGCGAGCGCCGCGGCCTCGCCTATTACGTCTTCGGCACGAACCACTCCTACACGGACGCGGGCTCGCTGCACGCACAGTCGGGCGTCGACATCAACCGGATCGACGAGGCGGTCTCGACGATCGTGGAGCAGTTCCGGCTGCTGGCGTCGGAGGCCGTTCCCAGCGACGAGCTGGAGAAGGCGCGCAACTTCGCCAAGGGCCGCTTCGTGCTCCAGCTCGAGAGCCCGCACGGGACGATCATGTTCGGACTGCGCCGCGAGGTGCTCGAGGGCCAGGCGACGGAGCCGACAGGACGTGCTCGCCGCGCTCGACGCCGTCACCGCCGAGGACATCCAGCGCGTCGCGCGAGACGTGCTCGACGTCCGGCTTCCGGCTCGCCGTGATCGGCCCGTTCGACGACGCCGACCGCTTCGAGCAGCTGCTCGGCTAGGAGCCCGTCGTCGAGAAGTGCTGGTAGTCGCCGAAGGAGGCGCCCCAGCGCCAGCCGACCGACTCGAAGGCGCGCACCAGGGCGCCGCCGCGCGTTGCCATCCCCTTGCGGTGGCGGCTGCGGTCGAGGAACGCGCGGCCGCGCGGCGGTGACACGCGCGAGCCCTGGACGTACGGGTTCTCGACCGGGTTGACGTCGATCGCCTCGCCGTAGGCGTGCTGCGACCAGCGCGAGGTGCCGCCGACGAAGCGGCAGTTGAAGCCGGAGGTGTTGTCGGCGGCCATCGAGCGGTCGTCGTCGCCGCGGTAGGCGGAGACGGGCCGCAGGCGCCTGATCGGGAAGCGCGCCGCCCAGAGCTTGCGGAAGGCGGTGACGATCTGCGGTGCGACGCGACGCGCGACCACGATCGCCCCCTCGTGTGGCTCGCCGTCGAAGCCCCAGTAGGAGACGTGCACCGTCCGCAGCTGCGCCGGCTTGACCGGGCAGCCGGCGCGGTAGGAGTGACGCAACTCGCTCCAGCGCACCGGCTCGATCCTGGCGGTGAACGCCTCCGACGCACCGCCGGCAGGGTGGGCTTGTAACACAGTGACACTAGCCACCGCGAGCACGAGTGCCGCGATCCGCATCGATCCAGCGTACCCTCCACTCCGTGCTCGCCACGCTCGCCGCCGCGGCCGCGATCGCCGCCTGTCCGCAGAACCTCGCCCAGGGTCTCGAGAGCGTCCCGGCGAGCGCCAAGCAGCTGATCACGGTCGAGGCGAAGGTCGCCCGGACGACGTACGCGAGCCTGCAGACCTGGAAGCGCGCGAACGGCTGCTGGGTCGCCGTCGGCAAGCCGCGCGACGCCCGGCTCGGCAAGAACGGCCTCTCGTCGAACCGCCGCGAGGGCGACGGAACGACGCCGACGGGCACCTACCGGATCGGCTCGCGGATGTACGGCAACGCGCCGAATCCCGGCGTGCGCTTCCGGTATCGCCGCCTCCGGTGCGGCGACTGGTGGGACGAGGACCCGTCCTCGCCGACCTACAACTCGTTCCAGCACGTCCGCTGCGGGACGACGCCGCCGTTCGGCGGCGGCAGCGAGGGCATGTGGCAGCAGCCGGCGCCGTATCCGTTCCTGGCCGTGGTCGAGTACAACATGCGCCCGGTCGTGCCGGGCAAGGGCTCGGGGATCTTCCTGCACGCGCAGACGGGCGGCCCGACGATCGGCTGCATCAGCTTGCGCAAGGGCGAGCTGCGCACCGTCCTCCGCTGGCTGCGCCCGGGCGCCCAGCCGGTGATCGCGATCGGGACGAGCACTCAGTTGCGCCGGTCGTGAACGTCGAGCTTCGGGACGTGGCGCAGGGCCTCTGGCTCTGGCGACTCGCGCACCCGGACTGGGAGCCAGGCCTCGAATGGGGGCCGTCCGTGAGCTCGACCTGCGTCGAGTCCGGCAGCGAGGTCGCCCTCCTCGACCCGCTCGCGCCTCCTGTCGAGGCGACCGAGGTCTGGGCCCGGCTCGACGCGCGACCGCCGACGATCATCGTTGTGCTCAAGCCCGATCACGTCCGCGACGTCGATCTCTTCGTCGACCGCTACGGCGCCCGCGCGTTCGGCCCGCACTGGTTCTGGCGGGACAACATCCCGGAAACCGAGCTCGAGGGGATCGAGCCCGGCACCGAGCTGCCGGGAGGCCTCGTCGCCCTCCACGACGGGCGCGGCCGCAACGAGACGCCGCTCTGGCTGCCGGAGCAGCGGACGCTCGTCTTCGCAGACGCTCTCACCGCCCCGAACGGCGTCCTGTTGGTCTGGTCGACCCCCTGGTACGAGGAGCGGACGCTTCCCGCTCTCAGGAAGCTGCTCGAGCTTCCGTTCGAGCACGTGATCGTCTCGCACGGCGAGCCCGTGCACGACCGCGCCGCCTACGAACGGGCGCTCGAGCTCCCGCCCTGGGCAGGCTCCGGCTAGAGCGTCGCCCAGTCCTCGTCGAAGTGCTCGCGATCGTCTGCTTCCGCGATCGCGTCGCCGGCGTCACGGGCCAGCTGCTTGTGCCGCGCGGCCTCGTCGGCGCTCCCGGCCAGCGCGTACGCACGCGCGAGGGCCTCGTGCGCGTAGGCGAGATCCCAGTCGCCGATCGAGTGCTGCTCGCAGAGCTCGAGACACCGGCGGGCGTGGTGCAGCGCGGATTCCGGCCGGCCGAGGACGACGTAGACGCGCGAGATCTGCCACTCGCCGCGGGCGAGGTGCTCCGGCCCGGCGCCGGCGTGAGCCCAGTGGTGGCGCGACGCATGTGCGGCGTGCAGCAGCTCGTCGTCCTCTTCCCGCGTCCGCTCCGGCTGATCGAGCAGCGTCCAGACGTGGTTGAACAGGTCGACGCCGAGCTGCCGGTGATCCGTCATCGCAGTCCGAGCAGGTCGAGGACGTCGCGGCCGAGCCGGCGCGCCTCGGCGTCCCGAACGCCCTCGGCCCGGTAGGTCTCGACGACGACGATCGCCGGTCCACGGCTGCCGTAGACGATCGCCGCCGTCAGCAGGGTGTCGGAGATCCAACCGTTCTTCTCGGCGACGGGCGTGGCGCCGAGCCACGGCCGTAGCAGGCCCCTGTTCTCGCTCACGTACTGGGCCGAGAGGAGGATGCGCAGGCCCGCCTGCGCCTGCGCGCGCGAGAGGCCGAGCAGCCGCAGGACACGCGCATCCCCCTGCGCGCCCGCGTGGAGGCGGTAGAGCGCACGGCCGAGATCGCGCGCCGTTGTGACGCGGGTGTGGTAGCCGGGCGGCGGGGCACCCACGGCGGTCGTGGCGCGGTAGGGGCCGGGGTACGTGCTCGCGGTCATCCCGAGCCGGCGCAGACCGTCGGCCACCGCCCCGTACCCGAGACCGGCCAGGATCCGGTTGGCGGCCAGGTTCGACGACCAGGCGCCGATCTGGCGGGCGTCGTACCAGAAAGTGCCCCGGTGCGGAACGGCGGACGTCCGGAGCGCTGCGGCGAGCGCGCCGAGCTTCACGGCCGAGGCTGCGGGGAAGCGGAGCTCTTCGTTGACACCCGCGTAGCGTCCCGTGCGCAGGTCGTGAACCCAGATGCCCGCCCAGCCGTCGAACCGCTCCGCGAGGGTCGTCAGCTTCCGGTCGAGCGTCGCGTCGGGCGCGCTCGGCCCCCGGTGCGCCGAGCCGCCTGCGAGCGGCTCGTAGCGACCGGTGCCCTTCGAGCCGTCCGGCCGGTCGAGTGCCTCGGCCCGCGCGACCGCGACCCGTCCCTGCCGGAGGAGATCGGCGCGAAGCGACTTCAGCGAAGCGCTCACCACGCCTGCCGCGCGAACCGCCTCGACGAGATCTCGGCCCGCGTCGTAGCTCGCCTGCACTCCGTCGGGCGACCTGCCGTACGACGCGCTCGCGGCCGGGAGATAGCGGTCGCGCGCCTGCAGCAGCTCGGCGTCCCCGGCGAGCGCCGACGCCGGCACGAGCAGGATGAGCACGAACAGGACGGTCAGCCACCGCATGCCTACGTTGTACCGGGCGCTGGGCGACAATGCAGTCGTGGCGAGCAGCGCAAGCGAGCTCGGCTGGGCAAGCCTTCGGCAGGGCGACTGGGCCGCGGCGAAGACCGCCTTCGAAGAGGCGCTCGACGCGGCGGAGACCGGGGCTGCGCTCGAGGGCCTCAGCTGGGCTGCCTGGTGGCTCGACGACGCCGACACGGTGTTCGACGCCCGGGAGCGCGCCTACCGCTGCTACCGCAGAGACGGGCACGCAGCCGCTGCGGCCCGCATGGCCACCTGGCTCGCCGCGGACGAGCTGGACTTCCACGGAGCGGCCGCGGTAGCAAGCGGCTGGCTCCAGCGGGCCCGACGCCTGCTCGAGCCGCTCGACTCCGGTCCCGACCACGGCTGGCTCGCCTTCCACGAGGGCTTCGTCGCGCACGCGGGCGGAGACGGCGCCGGGGCGATCGAGCTCGCCATCGAGGCGGCGGAGATCGGCCGCCGCTTCGGCGTCGCCGACCTGGAGATGCTCGGACTCGGCCTGCAGGGAGCCGCGCTCGTGGCGACCGCCAGGGTCGAGGAGGGCATGCGCTGCCTCGACGAGGCGACCGCAGCGGCGCTCGAAGGGGAGGCGACGATCCCGATCTCGAGCGCGTGGACTTGCTGCTTCCTCGTCTCCGCCTGCACGGCCGTGCTCGACTACGAACGGGCCGCGGAGTGGTGCGACCGGATCGCGGACTTCGCGGAGCGCTACGGCAGCCGCTACATGCTCGGCTTCTGCCGGGCCGAGTACGGCGCGGTCCAGCTCTGGCGCGGGCGCTGGGCCGAGGCCGAGTCGCTGCTCCAAGAGTCGATCGAGGCCTTTACGCGCTCGCGGCCTCCGTACGCGGCCGGACCGCTGGCCGGGTTGGCGGAGCTGAGGCGGCGGCAGGGCCGGCCGGAGGAAGCGGCCGAGCTGCTCGAACGCGCCGGGGCCTCCTCGAGCGCCGAGCTCTGCCGGGCACGGCTCGCGCTCGACGCGGGCGAGGTGCAGCGGGCGTCCGAGTTGCTGGAGCGGTTGCGCCGCCGGGAGTCCGGCCCGGCGGCGGCTCCCGTGCTGGAGCTGCTCGGACGCGCAGCGATCGCCCGCGGCGAGCTCGATTTCGCCGCAGCGGCGCTGACCGAGCTGCGCGAGCTCGAGCGGCTGATCGGCACGACACCATTGAAGGCCGGCGCCGACCTCGCCGAGGGCAGGCTCCTGGCCGTGCGCGGCGGGCACGAGGACGCGCGGCCGCTGCTCGAGGATGCCGTCGAACGCTACGAACGGAGCGGTGCGCCGTACGAGGCCGCGCAGGCGCGAATCGAGCTCGCCGGGACGCTCGCGGCGCTCGGCCGAGCCGAGCGTGCGGAGAGCGAGACGGCCGCGGCCGTGAGCGCTCTGCGGCAGCTCGGCGCCGTGCCGGACAACTCCTCCCCCGCAGGCGAGGTCACGCCACGCGAGCGCGAGGTGCTCGCGCTGCTCGCGGACGGCCTCACGAACCGGCAGATCGCCGAACGGCTCGTGCTCAGCGAGCACACCGTGCACCGCCACGTGGCGAACATCCTGCGCAAGCTCGACCTCCCCTCGCGGGCCGCCGCGGCGGCGTACGCCGCTCGCGCCGGGCTGTAGCCCGTGCGGGCCACACCCGCGCGCCAGCAAGATGGCCGATCCGGGCGAAGCGGGCCGACGTTCACCGCACTAGCGTCGACGTCATGGAGCGAAGCGCTTCGAGACTCATGACCGAGGTCGCCGCGCTCGCTCGGATCACGGAGATCGGAGGGACGATGGCAGCTCAGTTGAAGGCTCCGAGCACCGTGTGGGCGCTCGGTGACTACCACCGGTTCGCGAAGGAGATGGTCTGGAGTGTCGGCCCGGAGCTCGTGGCCGCGTGCCGGATCGGGCCGGGGCAGCGCGTGCTCGACGTCGCCGCGGGAACCGGCAACGTCGCCATCCGAGCGGCGGAGGCGGGCGCGGACGTCGTCGCGTCCGACCTGACGCCCGAGAGCCTCGACACCGGGAAGCGCGAGGCGCGCGAGCGTGGTGTCGCGCTCGAGTGGGTCGTCGCTGACGCACAGGCGCTCCCGTTCGCAGATGCCGAGTTCGACGTCGTCACCTCCTCGTTCGGCGCCATGTTCGCGCCCGACCACCAAGCGGTCGCCGACGAGCTGCTGCGGGTCTGCCGGCCCGGCGGCACGATCGGGCTGGCCAGCTTCACGCCCGACGGCGGCGTCGGCGAGTTCTTCGGGGTCTTCGCGCCGTATCTGCCCGCACCGCCGCCCAACTCGCTGCCGCCGGTGCTCTGGGGTGACGAGCAGCACGTGCGCGAGCTGTTCGGTAATCGCGCTGAGCTCGACCTCCAACGGAGGTGGCTCGTCGAGCGCAGCCCCGGCGGGCCGCGAGCGTACTGCGACTTCTACCGGGAGACCTTCGGCCCGGCCGTCGCAGCGTACGCCGATCCGGGCCAGGCCGCTGCAGTCGACCGCGACTTCCTCGCCTTCGCGACGCGCCTGAACCGGGGCACGCCCGAAGGCCCGTCGGAGTACCACTACGAGTACCTGCTCGCAGTGGGGCGGAAGCGTTAGACATACTCGTCGCGTGGATGGAATCGCCCATAGGCCCGACGGCGGCGAGAAGGTCGTCCGCGCGGCGCGGCACCATCGCATCCTCGCGGAGCTGCCCGAGCTCGAGGTGATCGAGCTCCGCTTCGGCCCGGACTTCGAAGGCGTCGGCCTGCACTCGCACACCGACCATGTCGACTCGTTCTACGTCCTCGAGGGTGAGGCGGAGTTCGCGTTCGCAGAGGAGGTCTTCCGCGCCGGCCCCGGCAGCTACGTGGCCGCCCCGATCGGCGTCGAGCACGGCTTCCGCAACGCCGGCGACGGCGAGCTGCGAATGCTGAACGTCCACGCGCCGAACGTCGGCTTCGCGCAGCGGCTCCGGAGCTCTTAGGAAGCGTCAGTGCTCGTCGGGCAACGGCCCGACGTATTCGACGCCGTATTCCCTGCTCGCCTGCTTGATCTGCGACCCGTCGATCGTCTCGAGCGGCGGCAGGCCCCCGGCTCGCGCGGGCAGGGTGATGGCGCGGTAGAACCGCCCGTGGCGAGGCGTCGTGAGAATCAGGTAGCGGGCTGTTTCCGACTCGATCCGAAAGCCGTGAACGATGCCGCCGGGTATGTGCGCGAACGCGCCGGCACCCACCCGAGCCCCGGGGTTGTCGCCGATCCAGAGCGTGAGCTCGCCTTCGACGACGTAGAAGGATTCCATGTCGTCGCGGTGCAGGTGCAGCGGGACGCTCTCGCCGCGCTTCGCCCGCTCGTCGACGAGCGCGAACGTCCCTTCCGTCTGCTCACCCGTGGCCAGGAAGTACGTGGACGTCTGGCCCATCCAGCGGAGCTCGCTCTCCTCGGGTTGGTGCAGGTATGCAGCGCCCACCGGGCCTCCCTTCGATCGACGAATCGGCCGGCCGACCCTACCGCCCTCGGCCCCGGTCAGTCGTCGGCAGCGTCGACGGCTGCGCGGTCGGCGATCTCGTTCACGACCGCCGGGTCGGCGAGCGTCGTCGTGTCGCCGAGCGGGCGCTGCTCGGCGACGTCCCGCAGCAGCCGGCGCATGATCTTGCCGCTGCGGGTCTTCGGCAGCTCCGGCGTGAAGACGATGTTCGCCGGCTTCGCGATCGCGCCGATCTTTACGGCGACGTGGTTGCGCAGCTCCTCGAGCATCTCGACGGAGCCCTCGTCGCCGCCCTTCAGCGTCACGTAGGCGACGATCGCCTGCCCGGTCAGGGAGTCGGCGCGGCCGCACACCGCCGCCTCCGCGACACGCGGATGATCCACCAAGGCCGACTCGACCTCGATCGTCGAGATGCGGTGGCCGGAGACGTTCATCACGTCGTCGACGCGTCCGAGCAGCCAGAAGTCGCCGTCCCCGTCGATCCGCGCGCCGTCGCCGGCGAAGTAGACGTTCGGGTACTTCGACCAGTACGTCTCGCGGAAGCGAGTCTCGTCGCCGTAGATCCCGCGCGTCATCGCCGGCCACGGCCGCTTCAGCACGAGATAGCCGCCTCCGCCCGGGCCGACCTCGTCCCCGGCCTCGGAGTAGACCGCCGCCTCGACGCCGGGGAACGGCTTCGTCGCCGAGCCCGGCTTCGTCGTCGTCACCCCGGGAAGCGGCGTGATCATGATCATCCCGGTCTCGGTCTGCCACCACGTGTCGACGACGGGGCAGCGGTCGCCGCCGACGTGCTCGCGGTACCACATCCACGCTTCGGGGTTGATCGGCTCGCCGACCGAGCCGAGCAGCCGCAGCGAGGAGAGATCGTGCTTCTGAGCGTGCTCCGGCCCCCACTTCATGTGCGCGCGGATCGCGGTCGGGGCGGTGTACAGGATCGTGACGCCGTAGCGCTCGACGATCTCCCACCACCGCGCCTTGTCAGGGAAGTCGGGCGTGCCCTCGTAGAGGACGGAGGTGGCGCCGTTGCAGAGCGGCCCGTAGACGATGTAGCTGTGGCCGGTGATCCAGCCGATGTCGGCCGCGCACCAGTAGACGTCCCGCTCCGGCTTCAGGTCGAAGACGTAGCGGTGAGTGGAGGCGGCGCCGACGAGGTAGCCCGCGGTCGTGTGCGCGATCCCCTTCGGCTTCGCCGTCGTGCCCGACGTGTACATCAGGAAGAGCAGGTCCTCGGCGTCCATCGGCTCGGGCGGGCAGCTCGCGGGGTCGTCGGAGACGTCGAGCTCGTGCAGCCAGGTGTCACGGCCGGCGGTCACCGGCACGTCGGCGCCGGTGCGCCGCACGACGAGACAGCGCGCGATGCCCGGAGCGTCCGCGAGCGCCTCGTCGGCGATCCGCTTCAGCGGCACCGGCGATCCGCGCCGCCAGGCCTCGTCCTGCGTCACGAGCACGGTGCAGCCCATGTCGTTGATCCGGTCGGAGAGCGAGTCGGCCGAGAAGCCGCCGAAGACGACAGTGTGTGCCGCGCCGATTCGCGTGCACGCGAGCATCGCGATCGCGAGCTCGGGAACCATCCCCAGGTAGATCGCGACCTTCGAGCCCTTCTCGACGCCGAGCTCCTTCAGCGCGTTGGCGAACCGGACGACTTCGCGCTGCAGCTCCGCGTAGGTGATCGTCCTCGTGTCCGAGGTTTCAGCAGTACTGGGCTCGCCTTCCCAGTGGTAGGCGACCCGGTCGCCGAGCCCGGCGTCGACGTGGCGGTCGACGCAGTTGTAGGCGACGTTCAGCCTCCCGCCGAGGTACCACTGCGCGAACGGCGGCTCCCACTCGTACAGCTTCGTGAAGGGCTCGAACCAGCTGATGCGCTCCCGGCCCTCGGTCTCCCAGAACTCCTCGAAGTCGCGCTCGTAGATGTCGGGCTGCGCAATGGCCTGCGCGGCGAAGTCCGGCGGCGGCGGGTAGCGCCGCTCCTCGACCTGATGCGTCTCGATCGTCCGCTCGGTCACGGCTCGAGGTCGTACGGGAAGTCTGTCAGCACCTCGGCGCCGTCCTCGGTGACGAGAACCAGGTCCTCGAGCCGGACGCCGCCGTACCCGGCGCGGTAGAGGCCGGGCTCGATCGTGAGCACGTCGCCGGCGACGAGCTGGCCGTCGTCGACGACCGTCAGGTAGGGCGGTTCGTGCACCTCCAGCCCGACACCGTGGCCGAGCCCGTGGAAGAAGCCGTCGCGCAGCACCTCGCCCTGCCGCTTCGTGCGGAGCGTCGGGTGACCGGCCTCCTCGTACAGGTCGCAGACCGCGTCGAACACGGACGTCGAGGATGCACCCGGGCGGACGAGCTCGGTCGCCCGCGCGACCGCGTCGCGTGTCAGCCGCTGCCACTCGCGCAGCTCCTCGGTCGGCTCGCCGGCGACGAAGGTTCGGGTCATGTCGGCGAAGCACGCCGACTGCCGGTCGCGCGGCCAGAGGTCGAAGACGACGGGCTCGTCGGGACGGATCGGCCCATGCCCCATCTCGTGTCCCACGGCGCCCTGCGCTCCGGGCGCGACGATGTACTCCTCGGCCGTGCAGCCATGGAGATCGAACGCCGCCCCGACGGCCGCCTTCACGGCCTCGACCGTCAGCGGCTCCCCGTCCACCTCGAGGCCGCCGTCGCGGCGCTCGGCACGCCGCAGCAGCTCGGACCCGGCGCGCATGCCGGCCTCGGCGGCCGCCTGCGCGCGGCGGATGCCCTCCAGCTCGCGGCCGCTCTTGACGCGCCTGCGCGCGTCGAAGTGGGGCTGGTCGACGACGAGCTCGACACCGCCGGCGCCGATCCGCTCCAGGTGCCCGGCCGGAAAGGTGTGCGGCACGAGCGCGCGACTCAGGCCGACGTTGCGGCAGGCGCGCACGGCCAACTCGAGCCGCGCCTCGAACCAGCGCACACCGTCGCGCAGCAGCTCGTCGCTCCCGAGCTCCTCGTTCGGGTGCACCTCGATGCCGCTGCCGAGCTGGTCGATCCGCTCCACCTCCATCGAGCCGATGAAGACGTGTCGCGCCCCCTCCCGCTCGATGTAGACGAAGGGGTCCGGGATGCCCAGCGGAATCTCGTGCCTGAGCTCGGGCGAGCGGAACGTGTCGCCGATCAGCAGGACGTCGGTCAAGGCTCGAGGTCGTACGGGAAGTCCGTCAGCACCTCGGCGCCGTCCTCGGTGACGAGGATCAGGTCCTCCAGCCGGACGCCGCCGTAGCCGGCGCGGTAGAGGCCCGGCTCGATCGCGAGCACGTCGCCGGGCACGAACGGCTGCCCGGTGCGGCCGATGTTCGGCTTCTCGTGTACCTCGAGCCCGACCCCGTGGCCGGTCGCGTGGTAGAAGCCCGAGTCGAGCACCTGCCCCTCCTCCTTGTGCAGCTGCGTCGGGTGGCCGTGCTCGTGGAAGAACTCGCAGACCATCGCGTGCAAGTCCTTGCCGCTGAGCCCCGGCTTGATCGCGTCCGCGCAGCGCTCGAGCGCCTCCTTCGCGAGGCGGTGGTACTCCCGGATCTCCTCCGAGGGCTCCCCGCCGACCACGAACGTCCGCGTCATGTCCGCGAAGCACGCCGACTCGCGGTCGCGCGGGAAGAAGTCGAAGAGGACGACGTCGCCCGACTCGATCCGGCCCGAGCCCATGTCGTGGCCCACGGCGGTCTGCGCACCGTGCGAGGCGATGAACTCCTCGGCGGAGGCACCGTGCTCGCCGAAAGCCCGCTCGGCGTGAAGCTTGATCAGCTCGCAGGTGAGCGGCTCGCCGTCGACGACGAGGCCGGCGCCGTTCTGCTCGGCCCGGCGCAACAGGTCGAGGCCGGCGGCCATGCCGGCCTCGGCGGCGCGCTGGGCGCGCCGGATCCCCTCGATCTCGGCTGCGCTCTTGGAACGGCGGCGTGCGTCGAAGAACGCCTGGTCGGCCGTGAGCTCGATTCCGTGCTCGCGCAGGTGGTCGGCGTCGCGGAGCGGAAACGTGGCGGGCACGACCGCGCGCTCGAGGCCGAGCGCCCGGCACGCGCGCACCAGCAGCTCGAGCTGGATCTCCTCGAGCTTCAGACCCTGCCCGAAGAGCGCATCCACCCCGTAATCCTCGAGTGGGTGCGCGACGATCTCCGGCGCGACCCCCGGCAGCCGGACGAGCTCCATCGCCGCGGCGACCACGTGCTTCTCGCCGTCCCGTTCCACGTAGACGAAAGGATCCGGGATCGCAAGCGGCACCTCGTGCCGCAGCTCCGGCGAGCGGATCGAGTCGGCGACGATCAGGACATCCGTCATCGCGAGCGATCCTATTCGCTTAGGTTTCCAGCCGGTGAGCGAGGCGTTATCGGAGCTGAGGCAGCGCCTCGCGGAGATCCACGATCTGGAGCGCGCGCTCGGCGTGCTCGGCTGGGACCAACGGACGATGATGCCGCCGCGCGGCGCGCCGGCGCGTGCGGAGGCGCTCGCCACGCTCGGCGGAATCGTGCACGAGCGCTTCGTCGACGACGAGACGGGGCGGCTGCTCGAGCGGCTCGCGCCGCTCGAGGACTCGCTCGACTACGACTCCGACGACGCGAGCCTGATCCGAGTCACCCGGCGCGACTGGGAGAAGGCTCGTCGCGTGCCGTCTGAGCTCGCCGCGGCCTGGTTGCGCGAAGGCGCGAAGGCGCAGGCCGCCTGGCTGGAGGCGCGCGCGGGCTCGGACTACGGCCTCTTCCTGCCGGCGTTCCGGCGCGTCCACGAGATCGCGCTCCGCTGGGCCGAGTGCTTCGACCCGGGTGACTCGCCCTACGACGTCTTTCTCGACGAGTACGAGCCGGGGATGAGGACGGCCGAGGTGAAGGCCGTCTTCGACGTGCTCCGGCCCGAGCTGACCGCGATCGTCGCCGGCGCGGGAGAGCCCGCAGACGACTCGTTCCTGTACGGCGACTTTCCGGTGGCGCGCCAGCAGGAGTTTCTGGACGAGGTGCTGCGGCGATTCGGTTTCGAGGAGGGCGGCTGGCGGCTCGACCCGACGGTGCATCCGTTCGCGACCTCGTTCTCGCGCTCCGACATCCGCATGACGACGCGATTCAAGCCCGGGAATCTCGGCGCGCTCTGGGCGGGAATGCACGAAGCGGGGCACGGCCTCACCTATCAGGGCGCCGACCCCGCGCTCGAGCGGACTCCGCTCGCTGGCAGCGCCTCGCTCGGCCTCGGCGAGTCGCAGAGCCGCACCTGGGAGAACCTCGTCGGACGCTCGCGGCCGTTCTGGGCGTGCTTCCTGCCCGAGTTGCAGCAGCTGTTCCCGCAGCTCGGCTCCGTCGGGCTCGACGAGTTCGTGCGCGGCGTCAACCGCGTCGAGCCCGGACTGATCCGCGTGGACGCGGACGAGGTCACGTACTCGTTGCACATCATCCTGCGCTTCGAGCTCGAGCAGCAGCTCGTGGACGGCTCGCTCTTCGCTCGAGGAGCTGCCGGAGGCGTGGAACGCCGGGATGGCCGAGCTGCTCGGCGTGGCGGTGCCGAGCGACGCGCAGGGCGTGCTCCAGGACGTGCACTGGTCGCGAGCGGCTTACGGCTACTTTCCGACCTACGCGCTGGGGAACGCGATCTCCGTCCAGATCTGGCGGCACGTGCAGGCGGCGCTGCCGACCTCGACGGGCAGATCGAGGCAGGCGAGTTCGGCGAGCTCTACGGCTGGCTGCGCGACCGGCTCTACCGGCACGGACGCAAGTTCACGCCGCTCGAGACGCTGGAGCGCGCGATCGGCGAGAGCGCGATCGACCCGCAGCCCTACCTCGCCTACCTGCGCGAGAAAGTCGACTCGCTCCGCCCGTAGCGCGGCCGGAACGGACAGGTCCGCAACCCCGCCTCGCCGGCCACGTCCGTTCTGGACATGACCGGGGACTGTCCCCGGAAGTGCAACAAAAGGGTAACTCTTTGTCCACAGGCTGCCGTCCGTAGACTCCGAACCGGAATGGACGACGTGCTCCGCCGATCGCAGGCGCTCGTGACGAGCTTCGAGGCGGTCGTGCGCGCGGAGCTACCCGACGGCGCGGAGATCTTCGACGCCCACGTCCACCTGGGCACCGACATCGACGGCATGGTCGGCGAGCTCGACGATCTGCTGCGTGTCCAGGAGAAGGCTGGTGTCTCGCGCTCCTTCATGTTCTGCCTGGACGAGCCCGACCGGCATCCGGGCTTCCGGGCACCGAACGACCGCACGCTCGCGTACGCCGAGCGCTCGGAGAACGCACTCATCCCGTTCGTCCGGCTCGACCTCGGCGAAAGCCCGATCGACGAGGCCGTCCGCTGCATCGATCGCGGCGCACGCGGGATCAAGCTGCATCCGCGCGCGCAGAAGTTCCTGCTCGACGACGAGCGCCTCGCTCCAGTCTTCGAGCTCGCCGCCGACCGCAAGGTGCCGATCCTGATCCATGGCGGCCGCGGGCTGCCGCCGATCGCCGATCAGCTCGCGCTCCTGATGGATCGCTACGAGCCGCAGCTGATCATCGCCCACGCCGGGATCGCCGACCTGGCCGCGCTCGCGCACCACTTCGGCGGCCGCCCCAACGTCTTCTTCGACACGTCGGTCTGGAGCCCGATCGACCTGCTCGATCTCTACCGCCTCGTCTCGCCCGAGCAGGTGCTCTTCGCCTCCGACTACCCGTACGGGCGCCAGCCGGCCTCGCTCCTGATCGCGCTGCGCACCGCGCGCATGTCGGGCCTCGACGAGACGCAGCTGCGCGCGATGCTCGGCGGGAGCGCTCAGCGGATCGCCGACGGCGAGACCGCGCTCGAGCTGACGCCGCCGCGAGGGATCGACTCGCTCGCGACGCCGATCACCTTCGCCCGCATCCACCAGTACCTCTCGATGGCGACGCCGCTCCTCTGGACGCGTCAGGCGGACACGATCGGTGTGCTCGGCCTCGCGCTGAACGCCTGCGACGAGCGCTCGAACGGTCACCGCGAAGAGACGGAGCAGATCCGCGAGTTGCTGCTCGTGGCACGCGACCTCTGGAGAGTCCTCCCCGAGACCGAAGACGGTGCGGACCGCGCGAGCGCCGCCCGCGCCGCCTTCCGGCTCCTCCACCTGGCGCACGCGTTGACCGTGACCTCGGGTGCCTGAGCTCCGCGTCAACGGTCACGCATACGCGTTCGAGGCGCCCGTCGGGCGTTCGCTCGCCGACGTGCTGCGCGACGATCTCGGCCTCACCGGCACCAAGGTCGCGTGCGGCGAAGGACACTGCGGTGCGTGCACGGTGCAGCTCGACGGCGTGCCCGTGCTCTCGTGCATCACGCTGGCACACACCGTCGGCGACCGCGCAGTGACGACGATCGAGGGACTGCGCGAGCATCCGCTCGTCGACGCATTCGTGCGCGAGGACGCCCTGCAGTGCGGCTTCTGCACCCCGGGGCAGATCGTCTCGGCCGCAGCCCTCGTGGCCGCAAGCCCGAAGCCGACGCGCGAGGAGATCCGCCACGGCATGGCCGGCAACCTCTGTCGCTGCGGCGCCTACCCGAGGATCGAGGAGGCGATCGCCTCATGGCAAGGCTGATCCGCACCGAGAAGGAGGTCGAGGGCCGCTACGAGGAGGTCTGGACGGTCGTCGACGAGGATGCCCTCGAGCAATGGCCCGCCGGGCCGCTCGACGTCGTCGGCCGGCCGGCGCCACGTCAGGACGGACCCCAGCGCGCTCGGGGCGAGGCGCGCTACACCGCCGACGTCCGCCTGCCGGGAATGCTGCACACGGCAGTCCTGCGGAGCCCCTTCGCCCACGCCGTCGCGCGCTCGCTCGACCTGACGCCGGCCCTCTCGCTGCCCGGAGTTCACGCGGCGCTCTCATTCGAGGACGCCGACTTTCTCGACCCGGAGGCGGGCTTCCCGGGAGCCGCCGTCGCGGCCGTGGCCGCCGACACGTTCGACCAGGCGCTCGCCGCGGTCGAGGCGATCGCAGTCGACTGGGAGGAGCGCACCCCGCTGCTCGACCCCGACGAGGCGGTCGAGCGCCGGCAGTTCCTGAGCGAGCCGCGAACCTACGCGCGCGGCGACGTCTCCGGCGCGCTGGCTTCCGCCGACGTGGTGGTCGAGGCCGAGTACCGCACAGAATCGGTGCTGCACAGCGCCATGGAGACACACTGCGCCGTCTGTGCCTGGGAGGGCGACACGCTCGTCGTCCACATCTCGACGCAGTACATCTGGGGGATCCGCGACGAGCTCGCCGAGCAGTTCGGTCTGCCGCCCGACCGCGTGCGCGTCGTCTGCGAGTTCATGGGTGGCGGCTTCGGTGCGAAGAACGGCGCCGGCGAGTACACGCGGATCGCGGCCGAGCTCGCTCGCCGAACCGGGCGTCCCGTCCGCTGCGCCCTGACGCGGCGTGAGGAGAGCCAGGCGGCCGGCAACCGCAACGCGACGATCCAGCGGCTGCGCGTCGGCGCCCGCGCCGACGGCACGCTGGTCGCCCTCGGCGGCGAGTTCACGAACGCCGTCGGCTGGGGCGGCTGGGTGGCCGGGACGGACGGGCCGATGCAGATGCTGTACGCCTGCGACAACGTCGCGACGACCGTCTACGGCGCGAAGCTGAACTCCGGCCCGATGGCCGCCTTCCGCGCGCCCGGCTTCGTCGAGGGGACGTTCGGGCTCGAATGCCTGCTCGACGAGCTCGCCGCCGAGCTCGACCTCGATCCGCTCGAGCTCCGGCGGCGCAACCACTCCGACGTCGATCTGCTCGACGGTCGCGCGTTCTCGTCCAAGCACCTCGAGGCCTGCTACCGGCTCGCCGAGCCGCACTGGGAGCGGCGCCACGACGTGCGCGCCCGCTCGGACGAGGTCTGGAAGCACGGCGTCGGCCTCGCGAGTCAGATCTGGTACGGCGGCGGCGGCCCGCCCTCCTACGCCTGGGTGCGCGTCGGCGCCGATGCGACGGCCACCGTGGTGACCGCGATGCAGGACATCGGCACCGGCTCCCGCACCGCCATGGCCCAGATCGCCGCCGAGGAGCTCGGCTTCGCGCTGGACCGAGTGCGGGTCGAGCTGGGCGACTCGGCGCGCGGGCCGTTCGCGTCGATCTCGGCCGGCTCCTCCACGATCCCGTCGATGGGGCCGGCTGTGCGCGCGGCGGCCGGCGACGCTGCGCGGCAGATCCTCGAGATCGCCGCGCAGCGCTGGGAGCGCGAGCCCGGCACGCTGTCGCTGAAGGCCGGCCGCGTGGTCTCGGTGGCCGGCGACTCGTGGCCGGTCGAGGAGCTGCTCGGCCTGCTCGAGGACTCGCAGATCCTCGGGTCGGGCGCCCGCGGGCCGAACCCGGCCGGGATGCGCGTGCTCACCTTCGGCGTGCAGGTCGCGGAGGTCGCGGTCGACGTCGAGACCGGCGAGGTACGCGTCAGCCGCGTCGCGGCGATCCACGACGTCGGCCGCATCGTCAACCCGCTGGGCGCACGGAGCCAGGTCGAGGGCGGGATCATCCAGGCAATCGGGCACACCCTCTCGGAGGCGCGCCTCCTCGATCCCGAGACCGGGATCGTGCTCACGCAGACGCTCGACGCGTACCGGCTGCCGACGATCGCGGACGTGCCGGAGATCGTCTGCGAGTTCGTCGACGAGCCGGACGCGCACCTGACGAACCTCGGTGCGAAGGGGCTCGGCGAGCCGCCGATCATTCCCACGGCCGCGGCGATCGCGAACGCGATCCGGGACGCGACGGGCGCGGACGTGCGCTCGCTGCCGATCACCCGTGACGAGATGCTGCGCGCGCTGGCGGAGGCGCGGCGCAAGGAGAGACTTGCAGCTCCTGCGGCCTGAGTCGGTCGAGGACGCCGTCGCAGCGCTCGGCAACGGCTCGGTCGCGCTCGCGGGCGGCACAGACCTCGTGCCGCTGCTTCGCGACGGGATCGTCGCGGCCGAGACGCTCGTCGAGCTGCGAGCGGCGGTGCCGCGCGGGATCGACGGACGGTCGATCGGGGCCGGAACGACCCTGGCCGAGCTCGAGGCCGCCTCGGAGCTTCCGGACGCGCTCCGCGAGGCCTGCCGCCTCGCCGCGTCGCCGCAGCTGCGGGCGATGGGAACGATCGGCGGGAACCTGCTCCAGGCGACGCGGTGCGCGTACTGGCGGCTGCGCTTCCCCTGCCGGCTGCACGGCGGCGAGCGCTGCCACGCGCGGGACGGCCGACACCGCGAGCACGCCTTCTTCGGCAACGAGCTCTGCGCCTCCGCACATCCGTCCGACCCGGCCGCCGCCCTGCTGGCGCTCGGAGCCCGCGTACGAACCGACCGGCGGGAGCTCGACCTCGCGGAGCTGTACCGGTTGCCCACGGCCGACGATCCGGCGACGACGACGCTCGCCGCGGGCGAGCTGATCGTCGCGCTCGAAGTCCCACAGCCCGACGCGAGCGTGTATTTGAAGGCGATGGACCGGCAGCGCTGGTCGTTCCCGCTCGTCGGTGTCGCGGCAGTTCGCACCGGGGCCGACACGCGGATCGCGCTCGCCGGCGCCGCGCCGATTCCGTGGCTCCTCCCGTCCGCGGGAGCGCTCGACGGCGCGACGCCGCTGCCCGAGACCGCCTACAAAGTCGAGATCGCCCGCGCGCTCGTACGGCGCGCACTAGGATCGGTGGCCGCATGAGGCGCCTGCTCGTCCTGCTGCTCCTCCTCACGCTCGCCGCCTGTGGCGGCGGAGACGACGAGGCGTCACCGGAAACCGGCACGGAGGCGACTCAGGGTTGCGAGACGAGCGACCCGGCCGAAGCGAAGGACGACGGCGGCCAGACCGCCCCGACCGAGCAGCTCGATCCGGACACGACGTACCGGCTGAGGGTCGAGACGAACTGCGGCCCGTTCACGATCACGCTCGACCAGAAGCAGTCCCCGAAGACGGCGGCGTCCCTCGTCGCGCTGGCGGAGGACGGCTTCTACGACGGCACGGGCTTCCACCGGGTCGTGCCGGGGTTCGTGATCCAGGGCGGCGACCCGACCGGAACGGGCGCGGGCGGCCCCGGCTACTCGACCGTCGATACGCCGCCGGCCGACGCGAGGTACACGCGCGGCGTCGTGGCGATGGCGAAGGCCCCGGACGAGGCGCCCGGAACGGCAGGGAGTCAGTTCTTCGTCGTCACCGGCGGCGATATCGGGCTCCCGGCGGAGTACGCCATCGTCGGGACCGTCACGGAGGGGCTCGACGCCGTGCTCCAGATCGAGGCCCTCGGTACCGGAGACGGCCCGCCGTCGACGCCGATCGTGATGGAGAAGGTCACCGTCGAGGAGTCGTAGTCGTGGGTCTCGCGGCGGTCGTGCTCGCCGCCGGCGCCGCCACGCGCTTCGGGTCGCCAAAGCAGCGCCTGCTCCTCCCCGTCGTGCTCGAGCAGCTGCGGGCAGCGAGGCTCGACGAGATCGTCGTCGTGCTCGGCGCCCACCTGTTCGAGACCGATGCGTCGGAGACTGGCGCGCGCAGCGTCCACTGCCCCGACTGGGAGCGCGGACCGGGCGCTTCGCTCCGGTGCGGTCTCGCGGCGCTCTCCGCAGGGGTCGAGGCGGCGATCGTCGTGCTCGCAGACGGACCGGCACTCTCGGCGGCGGCGGTCGAGCGGGTGGTCGCGACCTGGCGCGACCGGGACGCGCCGCTCGTCGCCGCGAGCTACGGCGGCGTGCGCGGCCACCCCCTGCTCCTCGCACGTTCGTGCTGGAAGGACGTCCCCGACGAGGGGTTGCGCGGGCACGCACCGCTGCTCGTGCCCTGCGACGATCTCGGCTCTCCGGGCGACGTGGACGTGCCGGACGATCTGCCGAAGAGGTTCAGGAACGCGGCCGACGAACCGATGTAGCGGTCATGGAGCCCGCCCGTCCCGCCTTCGGAGACCCCGCTCTCGCAGCACCGGCTGCCGCACCGCTGCTCGAGGTCGTCCGCGACCGCGCCACCGACCGCTCCGCGCTGGCCGGCGCGCGGCTGCAACGCCGGCTGACCGTCGAGGAGGCCGCACGACGCGCCGGGCCTCACGCCGGATCAGGTCGAGTGGCTCGAGGAGAGCCGCGTCTACCGCTTCCCCTCCTCCGAGCACGCGCTGGAGGCGGCCCTGCTCCTCGCGACGGCGTACGACCTCGACCACCGGGAGGCGCGCAACCGGGTCGGGCTGCCCGTGCCCCTGCGGCCGCTGGGGATCAACCCCGCCGGCCGGCTCGTCGGCGTCGCCGCGCTCTCGGCCGCGCTGATGGCGCTCCTCGCCTTCGTCCTCGTTCCGGTCCTCTCGGGCGGCCCCGAGCCGGTCGACCCGATCGTCGCCCAGGCGGCGTCGCTGCCGAAGCCGTGGCAGATCCACGTCGAGGTGCTGAACGGCGCGGGCGACATCACCTGGACGCGGCAGGTCGCGAGCGACATCCAGTCGCTCGCCTACACCGTCAAGACCGTCCGCAAGGCGGATCGCTTCGACTACCCCCGATCGGCCGTCTACTACTCGCCCGGCGGCCGGCTCGTCGCGGTGCGGCTCGCCCGCCAGCTCGGCATCGTCACGAAGCCGCTCCCCGGAGGCTCCGACCCGAACCGCCTCGTCGTGATCGTCGGGCCTCAGCGAGGTCCGGGATAGCGACTACGGCAGCGTGCGCGGTTGGCGCTCGCGCAATTCCGCGAGCTTCGCCATCAGCCCGGCCGGCATCCGCTCGCTGGCGCTGACCCGGATGTAGCGCCGCAGCGTCTCCTCGAAGCGGTAGCGGCGACGACAGTAGTCGCACCCGTCGAGATGTCCCTCGGCGACGACGACCTCGTCGGGGGCGAGATCACGGTCGAGGTAGCCCTGGAGCAGCTCCTCGCATTTCTCGCAACCGGGGTCGTGTGCCGTCACGTGAGACTTTCCTCCGCGAGCTTCTGCTTCAGGATACGGCGGCCGCGGTGCAGCCGTGACATCACGGTACCGATCGGGATGTCGAGGATCTGGGCCGCGTCGGCGTAGCTGAACTCGCCGATGTCGACGAGCACGACGACGTCGCGGAAGTCGTGCGGCACGTCGGCGAGCGCGTCGACGACGCCGCCCTGCGAGAGCCGCTCCACGACCTGGTCCTGCTCGAGTGCCTGCTCGCCCTCCGCGGCCGCGACCTTGTTCGCGAGGTAGTAGTCGCCCTCCTCGAGCGGCTGGAGGTCGGGCGTGCGCTGGATCTTGCGGCCGCGGTCGAGATTGAGGTTCGTGAGGATCCGGAGCAGCCAGGCGCGCATGTTGGTGCCGTGGGTGTAGGAGCGCCAGCTCCGGAAGGCTCTCGAATAGGTCTCCTGCACCAGCTCTTCGGCCTCCTCTCGCGTCCCGACCAGGCGACGCGCCACCCGATAGACCTGGTCTGCGAGCTCGAGCGCCTCCTCCTCGAAGCGGACCCGGTCGCGGGCCTCGCCCGCGATCCGTCGTGCCGCATCGGCCTCGGAGCCTGACTCGGTCTCGCTCACCGGGCCACACTAACGGTCGTAGGCCTCACAACGAGGCCCACGGAACGCGTATTCCCGGCGCCGAATGGGTACGGACGACGAAACCGAGGAGGAGGATCCGTGGACGGATACAACGTGCTGACGTTCGACGGGGACAAGGCCGGAACGGTCGTCGGCAAGGAGGGCGGCTATCTGATCGTGGAGCAGGGCGCGATCTTCAAGCACCGCCGAGCGGTGCCCGCCGTCTTCGCGACGGTCGACGACGGCGAGCGTGTGGTGCGAACGACTCTCTCGCGCGAGCTCCTCGAGGGCGCGCCCGAGCTGAGCGACAAGGCGGGCAGCAAGGTTGACGAGCGCGCCGTCTCGCTCCACTACGGCCTGGCATCCGGCGACGACGAGCCCGAAACGCTGGGCTACGGCGACGTGGCGGCGGACGATCCGGCGTGGAGCGCAGAGCATGACGGCCGCCGAAGCGGGATCGCGTCGGGCGACGAGCAGCGGGTGCAGATCCAGCAACATCAGGGTGCCGGCGAGGGCCCGAACGATGCAGCTCCGAAGCGTCTAGGAGGCTAGTCCGGACCGAGCTCGCGGAAGCCGCCGCGCGACAGTGCCTCGACGAGCGCGTCGCGCGACGTCTTCTCGTCGTCCCAGGAGAGCAGCACCTGGCCCATCAGGTTGGCGTTCGCGGCCTCGAGACCCTCGTGGCCGCGCAGCGTGCCGGCGAGCCGGTTCACGCAGCGCTCGCAGCGGACGCCGCTGACCTGGATCGTCTCGCTCTGGAGCGCCATCGCCAGCGATCCTAGCGACGCACGTCGGTGTTGGAGCTGCCGGGTCGAGCTGCTTGTGTTGGAACAACACAAGCGCTCTTCGACCCGCGCAACGGAGCCGTGCGCGAGGGAAGCTTGTGTTGGAACAACACAAGCTTCCTCCGTCCGCTCAGGTGCGCGCGGCGAGGTCGGCGGCGAGCGCGACGAGGCCCGCTTCCCGGCCGAGCTCGAGCTGGCGGTGCGCCTCCGGCGGCTCGCGCAGGACCTCGACGAGCTCCCAGGAGCCGAGCGCGCGGGCCGTGGGCTCGACGAGCGCGAGCAGATCGCCGGTGGGCGCCGTTCCCGACCCCGCCGCCGTCCGCGCCTCGAGATACGCGTCGCGGTCGAGCGGGTCGCGTGGCTCCGCCGCGACGCAGAGCGCCTGCACGAGCGCGACGAGGCCGGCCGAGCGGCGCACGTCCGTCGGCTGGTCGGCGACCCGCACCTCGAGCGTGCCGAGCTTCGGGTGCGGGCGCACGTCCCACCAGATCTTCGTCGGATCGCCGGCCTCGGCAACCACGCGCTCCCAGCCGCCGCCGTCCAGCCGGGGCGGCGCGCCGCCTCGCGGCAGCTCCAGCAGGCGTGCCGCGCGGCCCGAGAGCGTTCCGGTCTCGGCGCCGTCGAGGTAGGGCGAGTTGAGCGAGAGCGCGAGCACCGCAGGCAGCCAGGGCAGCACCGCCTCGAGCCGCTCGAAGCAGCGCTCGGAGCTCTCCATCCCGACGTGGACGTGCAGCCCGCAGACGAGCTGGCGCCGGGCGGCCGGACGCTCTGCGAGCAGCGTCAGGTAGCGCGGCTCCTGCACGACGTCCTGCTCCTCGCCGCGGCCGAACGGATGCGACCCGGACGCGAGCAGCTCGAGGCCCAGCGCTCGGGCGCGGTCGCGCGCGAGCTGCCGCAGCCGCTCGAGCTCGACGAGCGCCTGGCCCGGGGTCTCGCAGACCGGCGTGTTCGTCTCGACGAGGCAGGAGAAGAGCTCCGTCTTCAGGCCGGCCGGGCCCAGCATCCGCTCCACGCCCCCGGCCGGCGCCCAGCTCGCCGGGTCGACGAGGAAGAGCTCCTCCTCGGCTCCGAGCGTCAGCGCCCGGCCCCAACTGCCTTTGTGACCGCTACTTCCCACGAACCGCGTGAACGGGCCGGCCGGCGGCCTCCCACGCGTAGTACGACGCGCTCGGGCCGAAGCTCCGCTCGTACCCGACGATGCGCGGGTTGCGGCCGACTTCCTTCGCGCGCTGCGCGTGCCAGAGCAGGTTCGGATCGTCCCGCTCCTCCCAGACGAGGATCAGGTGCGCGGCGGTCATGTAGTCGGCGACGTACGTGCAACCGATCGCCGGGCATGGGAACGGATCGGTGCGGACGCAGTACCAGCCGGTGCGATCGCTGTCGGCATCGTCCTCCCAGAGCTGCTCCTCCTGCTCGAGCAGCTCGTCCTCCAGCAGGACGGTGCCCGGCCTCGGCTCGAACGGACGCGGCTCCACGCCGGAAGCCTAGTCACGCCCGACAGGCCGCAGCTAGGAAGCGCTGGCGCGCGAGCACGACCGGCACCGAGATCTGGCGGGTGCCGCGGTAGAGCTCGAGCCGAACGGTGTCGCCGGGCTTGTGACTAGCGAGCACGTCGCGAAGCTGCGACAGCGAGGCGACCCGCTCGCCGCCGATCGCCACCAGCACGTCGCCGCCGAGCGAGTAGCTCTCGCCGGCGACGACGACGTCGCTCGTGCCCGCGCGAAGACCCGCCTTCGAGGCCGGCGTGGCCGAGCCGATCCGCTCGATCAGGACGCCGGCGTCGACGGGCAGGCCGAAGAGCCGTGCGAGCTCCGAGGTGATCGTCGTGCCGCCGATGCCGATGTGGGCCCGGTCGACCCGACCCTTGTCGACGAGCTGAGCGACGACGTTTCGGACCGTGTTCGAGGGCACCGCGAACCCGATCCCGTCGTCGCCCACGTCGTTGTCCCCACCGGTCGAGATCTGCGAGTTGACGCCGATCACCTCACCCGCTCCGTTCAGCAACGGGCCGCCCGAGTTGCCGCGGTTGATCGGCGCGTCCGTCTGGATCACGTGGTCGATCGGCGATCCGTTCGGCGCCGTGATCGTGCGCTCCTGAACCGCGCTGACGATCCCCGCGGTGGCGGTTCGGTCGAGGCCGAACGGGTTTCCGATCGCGACGACGGGATCGCCGACGCGGACACGATCCGAGTTGCCGAGCTGGAGCGGCGTCAGGCCGCGTGAGCTGGCCTCGACGCGGACGACCGCGAGGTCGGTGGAGGGGTCGCTGCCGACGAGCTTCGCCTCGAGCGTGTCCTGGTTGGAGAAGCTGACCTCGATCTGATCGCCGCCCTCGATCACGTGATAGGCCGTGACGATGTGGCCGGCCTTGTCGAGCACGAAGCCCGAGCCGAGCGCCTGCTGGGCGGCCGGCGGAGCGAAGCGCCGCGTGAAGTCGTCGTCGCCCGGCGTGCTGCTCGAGGTGATCTGGACGACGCCGGGCGAGGCGCTCTCGTAGATGTCGCTGATCGAGAGGCGATTCTCGGCGACGGCAGGTGTTGCGGCCGCAGGAGAGGGGGAGGTCTGCACCACGGTCGTGGTGCCGCCGCCGAGCTCGCCGGTGAGCGCGACGCCCCCGAGCGCGACCAGGCCGCCAAGGAGGGAGGCGGCGGCGAGGCCGAGCAGGCGAGGAGCGAGAGCACGCGCTTTCATGCTGCTCGTTGTAGCCACATCGTCTTAACCCCTGCTAAGAGCGTGGTTAAGGCTGCGTTGCGTCGAACCGAGAGCCCGGCCGCTAGCCGGCGATCGCCGCGGTCTTGACCGTCGCGTCGCGCTCGGTCCCCAGCGCGTCGTCGAGCCGCCGGCGGAGCTCGCCGCTTGCCTGCAGCTCCTCGACGATGTCGGCGCCGCCGACGAGCTCGCCCTTGATGAAGACCTGCGGGATCGTGGGCCAGCCCGAGACCGCCGACAGCTCCTGGCGGATCTGCGGGTCGGGCAGCACGTCGACGGTCGTCACCGGTGCGCCCTCGGCCCGCAGCGCCCGCAGCGCGCGGTCGGAGTTGCCGCACATGATCAGCTCCGGCGTTCCCTTCATGAACAGGCTCACCGGCTCGGTGGAGATGATCTGCTGGATCTGGTCGCGGAGCTCGCTCACTGTTGGGTTCCTCTCGTCTTGATCCGGAGCTCGTGGATCGTTCCGTCCCGAAGCGGCTCCGACAGCGCGTCGTAGACGAGGCGGTGCTGGTCGACGAGCGAAAGACCGTCGAACCGGCTGGTCGCGAGCGTCACCTGGAAGTGGTCGCCGCCACCCGTGCGATCGTCGACGGCGAGCTCGCTCGCGTCGGGGAACGCAACGCGCAGGAGCGACTCCAGCGTGTCGGTGGCGGCCATGTGATCATCGTAGCCTTGCCGCCTCCGCGAGCTCGGCTCGATCGCGGCTCGGCGACGCGCTCGTCAACACCGTGCCGGACGCCGAGATCGTGAAGCACTACCGCTCGGCCGGCGGCGACGGCCCCTGCTACGGCCAGGTGAAGCTCTGCTGGGCCGAGGACGAGCAGGAGGCCAGGGAGACTGTGTTCCGGCTCTGGCGCCACAGCGGCCTCGGCGGCACGCTCAACCAGGAGCTGCCGCGGCCGTCCGACTTCGACGCGGTGGCGGAGAGCGTCACGATCGAGCAGGCGACCGAGAACGTCCCGTGCGGGCCGGATGCGGCCCGACCAGGAGGGGTTCCTCCGCTTCTGGGAGCAGGAGCTACGGCCGAGACTGGGCTCCAGCCGGTAGATTCGAGTCGTGTCCGCCGACCCGTTCTCCACCCGCTCGACGCTTTCCGTCGGAGGGCAGGAGGTCGGCATCTACCGGCTCGACGCGCTGCAATCCCGCTTCGACGTCGCGCGCCTGCCCTACACGCTGCGCATCCTGCTCGAGAACGTCCTGCGCACGGCCGGCGCGGACGACGTCGAGGCGGTCGCGACCTGGGTCGCGACCGAGGAGCCGAGCCGGGAGATCTCCTTCTCGCCGGCGCGCGTGCTGCTCCAGGACTTCACGGGCGTGCCGGCCGTCGTCGATCTCGCCGCGATGCGGAATGCGATGGCCGACCTCGGCGGAGCAGCCCTCGCAGATCAACCCGCTGATCCCGGTCGAGCTCGTGATCGACCACTCGGTGCAGGTCGACGAGTTCGCCACGAGCGTCGCGTTCGCGCACAACGTCGACCGGGAGTTCGAGCGGAATCGCGAGCGCTACGCCTTCCTGCGCTGGGGCCAGGAGGCGTTCCGCGACTTCAAGGTCGTGCCGCCCGGAACGGGGATCGTGCACCAGGTCAACCTCGAGTACCTCGCGCGCGTCGTCGAGCTGCGCGACGGAGTCGCGTTCCCGGACACGCTCGTCGGCACCGACTCCCACACGACGATGGTGAACGGGCTCGGCGTGCTCGGCTGGGGCGTGGGCGGGATCGAGGCCGAGGCGGCGATGCTCGGCGAGGCGATCTCGATGCTCGTGCCCCAGGTGGTCGGCTTCCGGCTCAGCGGGTCACTGCCCGAGGGCGCGACGGCGACCGATCTCGTCCTCACCGTCACCCAGATCCTGCGCGAGACCGGGGTCGTCGGGAAGTTCGTCGAGTACTTCGGCCACGGGCTCGTCGGGCTGCCGCTCGCCGACCGCGCGACGCTCGGCAACATGTCGCCGGAGTACGGCGCCACCTGCGGCTTCTTCCCGGTCGACGACGAGACGATCAAGTACCTGCGCCTGACGGGACGTGACCCCGAGCGGATCGCTCTCGTCGAGGCGTATTGCAAGGAGAACCTGCTCTGGCACATGCCGGACGAGGCGCCGACGTACTCGCAGGTCGTCGAGCTCGACCTCTCCTCGGTGGAGCCGTCGCTCGCAGGCCCGCGCCGTCCCCAGGATCGGGTGCCGCTGCGGGACGCCAGGCGGTCGTTCGGCGAGGCGCTGGGCACGTTCGGCGTCGACTACGGGAACGGCGGCGACGAGGCGCTCGCGGAGACCTTCCCCGCCAGCGACCCCACCACCGGGCAGGCGCCTGGGGGCGACCACGCCACCGAGGGCGCGGTGCCGGTCGCGACGAGCCCGCCGCCACGGCAGCGCGTTGCGTGCGAGATCGAGGGCGAGATCCACGAGCTCGACCACGGCGCCGTCGTGATCGCGGCGATCACCTCCTGCACGAACACGTCCAACCCGGCCGTGATGGTGGCCGCCGGGCTGCTGGCGAAGAAGGCCGTCGAGCGTGGCCTGGCGCGCAAGCCCTGGGTGAAGACCAGCCTCGCGCCGGGCTCGCGCGTGGTGACCGACTACTACGAGCGCGCCGACCTCACGCGCTACCTCGAGCAGCTCGGCTTTCACACCGTCGGGTACGGCTGCACGACCTGCATCGGGAACTCCGGGCCCGCTGCCCGAGTCGATCTCGCGCGCGGTCGAGGAGGGAAACCTCGTCGCCTGCGCGGTGCTCTCGGGCAACCGCAACTTCGAAGCGCGCATCCACCCCGAGGTGAAGGCGAACTACCTCGCCTCGCCGCCGCTCGTCGTCGCCTACGCGCTCGCGGGGACGATGGATCTCGACCTGACGACGGAGCCGCTGGGCCAGGACGGCGCCGGCGACGACGTCTTCCTCCGCGACATCTGGCCGAGCGAGCAGGAGGTCTCGGACACGATTGCGGCCGCGGTCGGCGACGACCTCTTCCGCAGCGCCTACGCCGACGTCTTCACCGGCACCGACGCGTGGCGCGAGCTGCCCGTCCCGGCCGGCGATCTGTTCGCCTGGGAGGACGAGTCGACCTACGTGCGCCTGCCGCCCTACTTCGACGGGATGAGCCGCGAGCCGGGCTCGGTCGCCGACGTCTCGGGGGCGCGCTGCCTCGTGATGGTCGGCGACTCGGTGACGACCGACCACATCTCGCCTGCCGGCGCGATCAAGCCCGACAGCCCGGCCGGGCGCTACCTCGTCGAGCACGGGGTCGAGCGGCGCGAGTTCAACTCCTACGGCTCGCGGCGCGGCAACCACGAGGTGATGGTGCGCGGCACCTTCGCGAACGTGCGGCTACGGAACCTACTCGTCCCCGAGTCGGAAGGCACGTGGACGGTTCATCTGCCGTCGGGGGAGGAGACGACGATCTTCGAGGCGTCCGAGCGCTACCTCGCGGAGCGGACGCCGCTCGTCGTGATCGCCGGCAAGGAGTACGGCTCGGGCTCGTCGCGCGACTGGGCGGCGAAGGGGCCGAATCTCCTCGGCGTGCGCGCGGTGATCGCCGAGAGCTACGAGCGGATCCACCGCTCGAACCTGCTGATGATGGGGATCCTGCCGCTCCAGTTCCCGGACGGCGAGACCCCGGCGACGCTCGGGTTGACCGGGCGCGAGACGTTCTCGATCGAGGGCGTCGAGAACGGCGAGGCGCGCGAGGTGACGGTGCGCGCCGACGGCATCTCCTTCACCGCCCGCGTGCGGCTCGACACCCCGCGCGAGCGCGAGTACCTCCGCCACGGCGGCATCCTCCCGTACGTCCTCCGCCGCCTGCTCGCCGCCTAGAGCAGCCCGCGGTAGCCTCGAACCGCCGTGTCCGCCCGCGCCGCGTCCGTGACTCTTTATCCACAGGCTGCCTCGCTAGACTCGCCGCACCGGGGTGCCCTGAACGGGGCTGAGATCACACCCGTCGAACCTGATCCGGCTCGTACCGGCGAAGGGAGGTAGAGACGAGATGGAGCGGACGCCCGCGTGGGGAATCGAGCCCGTGCCGGAGCGGCTGCGCGTGCTCGGCGGGCTCGACACCGGCCTGCTCTGGGGGAACCTCGGCGTCTCGCTGCTCGTGCTCGTCGCCGGCACCTACCTCGTGCCGGCGCTCTCGCTGCCCGAGGCGTTCCTCGCGATCGCGCTCGGCAGCCTGATCGGGAACACGATGCTCGGGCTGGCGGGGCTGATCGGCGCGGACGGCCGCGTCCCCGCGATGGTGCTGATGCGTGCGCCGCTCGGCCGCCGCGGCTCGTGGGGGCCGACCGTGCTGAACGCGGCGCAGTGCGTCGGCTGGTCGATCTTCGAGCTGCTTGATCATCGCCACGGCTGTCGCCGCGCTCTCGGAGGAGCTCTTCGGCTTCGGCGCACAGTGGCTCTGGACGATCGTCTTCGGTGGCATCGCGCTCGTGCTCGCCCTGCTCGGGCCGGTCGACTTCGTGCGGAAGTTCGTCCGCAAGTTCGCGGTGTGGGCGGTGCTCGCATCGCTCGTCTACCTGAGCTGGTGGGCGCTCGACGGCGCCGGCATCGGGGAGCTGCTCGACCGGCCCGGCGAGGGCGGCACCTCGGTGCTCGAGGGTGCCGATCTCGTCGTCGCGATCACGGTCTCCTGGATCCCGCTCGCCGCCGACTACACGCGCTTCTCGCGCACCCGGCGCGCCGCCTTCTGGGGCACAGGCGTCGGCTACCTCGTCGCCAGCGCATGGCTGTGGGCGCTCGGGGCGATCCTCTTCTTCTCGCGCGACATCACCGACGCGGCGGCGCTTCCGGCCGCCGTCGTCGCGGGCGGGGTCGGCGCGGCGATCGCGCTCTTCGCCGTGACGGTGGACGAGACGGACGAGGCGTTCGCGAACGTCTACTCGACCGCGGTCTCGCTCCAGAACCTGGCGCCGCGGATGCCCCAGCGCGCGCTGATCGTGGCGGTCGCCGCCGTCGCGACGCTCGGCGCGCTGACGATCGACCTCCTCTCCTACGAGACGTTCCTGATCCTGCTCGGCTCGTTCTTCGTGCCGCTCTTCGGCGTCCTGCTCGCGGACTGGCTGGTCGCCGGCGCCCAGCTACCGCGAGAGCGACGTCTTCTCGGCACCGGCCGTCCGCCTCGGCATGGTCGCGAGCTGGATCGCCGGCTTCGCCCTGTACCAGTGGCTGCATCCCGTCGGGCCGGGCTGGTGGGTCGACCTCGTCGGTCGTCTCGACCCGCCCGACGCGGGGATCGGCGCGACGCTGCCGAGCTTCGCGCTCGCGTTCGCGCTCGCCGGCGGGATCGCGATCGCCGGTCGCCGCCGCTTCTAGGCCGTAGATTTCGAGCGGTGCGCGGAATGGCCGTGATCGGAAACCTCGCCCGCGACGTCGTCGGGGGCGGCCCGCCGCGCTCCGGTGGGGCTCCCATCCACGCCGCCCGCGCGCTGCGGCTCCTGGGCGGCCGGACGCGCATCGTCGCGCGCTGCGCGCGCGCAGACCGGCGAGCGTTGCTGACACCCGTGATCGCGCTCGGAGTCCCGGTGTTCTGGAAGCCCAGCAGCACGACGACGTCCTTCGAGCTCCGGTACGAAGGCGAGGAGCGCGAGTTGAACCTGCTCGAGCCCGGAGAGCCGTGGTCGGCCGAGGACGTGGATGACGTCGGGCGCGCCGAATGGGTGCAGGTCGGGGCACTGACGCGCGAGGAGTTCCCGCCCGCGGTGCTCGCGCTACTGGCCCACGACCGGCGGCTCGCGCTCGACGGTCAGGCGCTCGTCCGGCCGGCGCGCACAGGGCCGGTGCGCCTCGACGCCGACTTCGACGAGGCCGTGCTGCGCCATGTGACCGTGCTGAAGCTGGCCGAGGCCGAGGCGGAGGTGCTCGGCGGCGAGGAGCGGCTCGTGGCGCTCGGCGTGCCCGAGGTGCTCGTGACGCTCGGCTCCCGCGGCGCCCTCCTGCTCGCGGCCGGCCGGCGCGACGTCGTGCCGGTTCGCCGCATCGCAAGCCGGGACCCGACCGGCGCCGGAGACGCCTTCCTCGCCGGCTACGTCTGGGCGCGCGCGTGCGGACATCGCCCGCTCTCGGCCGCACGGCATGCCGCCTCGACCGCCGCCCGCACGCTCGAGCTGGCGCTGTGATCTGCCACGTCCGGACGACCGAAGGCGTCGTCGCCGTCGACGTCGACGAGGAGATCGTCCTCGGCCTCGTCGACGCGCCGGTCGAGCGCGAGCGGGTGGCGCTCGAGCTGCCTCGACTCGTCGCGGCCTCCGCCTCGGGCTCGACCGTCGTCGCGCTCGTCGATCGCCGGCCTCCGCTCCTCGTCTCCTCCGATGCCGGCGCCACCTGGCGCGAGGCGGGCGGCGGCCTGCCCGCGGGCTTCGCCGTCGCGGTTCACCCCGACGACCCCGACACGGTGGTGTTCGCGGCTCGCAACCGCCTCTACCTCTCCCGCGACGGCGCGCGCTTCTGGCGCGCGCTCGAGCCGGAGCTGCCCGACATCGAAGCCGTCGCCTGGGCCTGAGACCTACGGCAGCCGGAACTCGCCACGCGCGACGATCACGGCCGAGCCGCCGACCTCGACGGCCTCGATCTCGTCGCCGCTGCCGGCAGCGACGGCGTAGAGCGTCGAGGGCCGGCCGATCTCCGAGCCCTGCGAGATCTCGATCTGCTCGCCCCAACCGATCAGGCCGTGCCGCGCCGAGGTGACAGGCGAGCGGGCCGGCCGCCGATCCGGTCGCGGCGTCCTCGTCCACGCCGTCGCACGGCGAGAACATCCGCAGCTTCCAGCTGCGCGCCCGAGCCGGCGAACGCGTTGACGCCGACGAGAGCGTCGGATCAGCTCGTCCGAGCCCAGTGCGCGCCAGTCCGGTCGCAGCGCCGCCACCTCGGCCTCGCTCTCGAGCCCGACGTAGACGTGACCGATCGCCGTTGTCGTAGAGCCTCGACCGGCGAGCGTCGAGCCCGACACTCCGAGCGCGGCGCACAGCTCCTCTGCGCGCTCGAACGGAGCGAAGGTCGGCACCGGCTGGGTCATCCGTCCGAAGACGATCCGGCCCGACCCGTCGCGCTCGAGCACCACGGGTACGAGCCCGCCGTCGCACTCGAGCTCGATCACGCCGAGCTGGAGCGGCCCTCCGAGCACGAACGCGGTTCCGAGCGTCGGGTGGCCCGCGAAGGGCAGCTCGTGCGAGGGCGTGAAGATGCGGATCCGCGCATGCCCGCCCTCCCGCGGCGGCAGCACGAAGACGGTCTCGGAGAAACCGAGCTCGAGCGCGAGCGCCTGCATCGTCGGCCCGTCGAGATCCCGCGCGTCCGTGAAGACGCCGAGCTGGTTTCCCGCGAGCGGCACGTCGGTGAACACGTCCGCGAGCACGTACCGGAATGCGCGCATGGGGAATCCTAGAGCCTGCGTTGACGACCCGGACGAGCGCCGCACAGGCTCCGACGGCGCGGAGATCGACCACGGTCGGATCCTGCCTGACTCGCACGACGCGTGGGCTTTATCCTGCGCGCATGCGCCTGTTCCTCGCGCGGCACGCGAAGGCGGCGCCGGGTCACCCCGACGAGCTACGCCCCCTGACATCCGAGGGGCGTGAGCAGGCGCGGGCACTCGGCGAGCGGCTTGCGGCCGCTCGGCCCTCCGTCGTCTTCACGAGCCCGCTGCTGCGCGCCCGCGAGACCGGCAGCGCGATCGCGAAGGCCTCGGGCGCCGAGCTCCGGATCGACGACCGCCTCGCGCCCGGCGCGACCGCGGAGATCGTGGTCGAGCTCGTCGAAGGCGCGGGCGAGGTCGTCGTCGCGGTCGGCCACCAGCCCGACTGCTCCGAGATCGCCGCCGCGCTCGGCGAGGGTGACGTGCCCTTCTCACCCGCCGCCTTCCGGGAGCTCGTGCTCGAGTGACGGCGATCTCGGTCCGCGACCTGCGGAAGTCGTACGACGGAGTCGAGGCGGTGCGCGGGATCAGCTTCGACGTCGCCGTCGGCGAGGTGTTCGGCCTGCTCGGTCCGAACGGCGCCGGCAAGACGACGACCGTGGAGGTGCTCGAGGGCTACCGCACGCGCGACGGCGGCGAGGTCGAGGTGCTCGGCTTCGACCCCGGGCGCGCCGAGCGTGGCTTCCGCGAGCGCATCGGCGTCGTGCTCCAGTCGTCCGAGCTCTGGCCGAGCCTGACCGTGCGCGAGCTGCACCGCCTCTTCGCCGGCTACTACGAGAAACCGCGCGACGTGGACGAGACGATCGACCTCGTCGGGCTCGGGCACAAGCGCGACGAGCGGCTGAAGACGCTCTCGGGCGGCCAGAAGCGCCGGCTCGACCTCGGCCTGGCGCTCGTCGGCGACCCCGAGCTCGTCTTCCTCGACGAGCCGACGACCGGCTTCGACCCCGCCGCCCGCCGCAACGCGTGGGAGCTCGTCCGCTCGCTGCGCGGGCTCGGCAAGACGGTGCTCCTCACCACGCACTACCTCGACGAGGCGCAGCAGCTCGCCGACCGCGTCGCGGTACTCGTGGCGGGAGAGATCGTGCGGATCGGCCGGCCCTCCGACCTGACCGCCTCCTCCAAGGTCGAGATCCGCTACCGCGAGGACGGCGAGCCGAAGATCGTCGAGACGGACGAGCCGACGCGAGTGCTGCACGAGCTGACCGCGGCTGCGCTCGCCGAGGGTCGCGAGCTCGAGGGTCTCGAGGTGCGCCGCGCGACGCTCGAGGACGTCTACCTCGAGCTCGTGGACGAGGGCGGCCCGTGAACGGGCGCCGGTGAGGGTGTACCTGCACCAGCTGCGCTCCGAGCAGCTCATCTTCTGGCGCAACCGCGAGTCCGCGGTCTTCATCTTCGCGTTCCCCGTCATGCTCTTCCTGCTGCTCGGCTCGCTCTACGGCGACGACACGACCGACGAGGGCTACGCGGCCGCCGCCGTCCTGCTCGCCGGCATGCTCGGCTACGGCGCCGCGAACACCGGCTTCGCCGGGATGGCGATCACGCAGGTGGTCCGCCGCGAGTACGGGATCCTGAAGCGGATCCGCTCGACACCGCTCCCGGCTGCCACCTACTTCGCCGCCGCGCTCACCTCGACGCTCCTCGTCTTCGCGATCCAGGCTCTCGTCCTGATCGGCCTCGGACGCCTGCTCTACGGCACCGAGCTGCCCGAGCGGCCGGGCTCGCTGGCCTTTCTCGTCGTCTTCGGCGCAGCCGCCTTCGCGGGCCTCGGGATCGGCACCGCGGCGCTGATCCGCTCGGCGGAGGGCTCGTCCGCGGTCGTCAACTTCATCCTGCTGCCGATGGCCTTCCTCTCCGGCGCCTTCGGCGGGCGCGACTATCCAGCCGTGCTGGAAGCGCTGGCGGACGTGCTGCCGCTTGAAGTACTACATCGACCTGCTCCGGGGCGTCTACCTCGAGAACGAGAGCGCCTGGAGCAACCCCGGCGCGCTGGCGGTCGTCGCGGCCTGGGGCCTCGGCGGCGTGGTGCTGGCGCTGCGGCGTTTCGGCTGGGAGCCGCGCGAGCGTTAGAAAGCACGGCTCCCGGGCACACTAGGAAACCGTGCAGGAGCTTGCCCCCATCGCCTTCGTCGCCGAGCCCCGTGAGGGGGCCGCCATCGAGGTGCGCGTCAACTTCGGCATCTTCGCCGGCCGCGACGTGACGCGCGCCGAGATCGACGACTTGACGATGCTGCTCCTGGAGGAGGTGCCCGAGGTGTCGATCGTCTCGGAGGAGCGACACCAGATCGACCGTGACGTGGAGGTCTCCGTCCATCAGGTGCGGATCGAGATCGCCCCGGACGCTCTGCCCGAGAACGCCGATATCGCGATTCTCGGGACGCGCATGACGGCGCTCGCCGAACGGTGGGCGGAGAGCTGCATCTCCGAGCGCCACGCCGAGATCAGCGAGAGCTAGCTCGAGTAGCCGAGCTCGCGGAGCAGAGGACCGGCCTCGCGCTCGACATCCGCGGCCTGCTCCTCATCGAGGTCGTGCTCGCCAACGCCCCACCGAGCGGTGGTGCGCCTCAGCGAAGGCCTGCGCGAGCGGCGCCGGATCGGCGTGCAGCCGAAGGGCGACCGGCTCCGCGGCCGCCTCGGGGTCGGCGGACAGGGTCTCGTAGCGCAGCTCGACGAGGCGCTCGGTCGTCGCGCGCGCGGCGGTGACGTAGCGGCGCCAGGCATAGCCCGCTCGGCCGGCGTCGCTCAGCTTCTGGAACTCCGACTCGCGCTCCGGCTCGACCCAGAAGCGCGCCTGTGGGCCGTAGGAGAGACCGGCGTCGTCGGCACCCTCGCGGCCGGAGCTGAGCCAGCCTCGCTCGAGCAGCGAGCAGGCCACGTCGCGACCGTCGCGGACGACGTGCACGATCAGCGCCTCCGGGTAGGCGGCGAGCACGGCGGGGAGCACGAACGCCGTCTCCGGCGTCTGCTCGACCCCGCGCAGGCGGCCGGCCAGGCCGAGCCGCCGCACGCGATCGAGGATCCGTCGCAGCTGCGGCGCCGCGTCGCCGGCCGGCAGGCCCGCGAGCGAGGGCAGCGCCGCCTTCAGCGGATGCACCTCGCCGAGGTCGACGAACCCCGGCTGCGAGCCGAGCGCGCCCGCGACGAAGGTCGTGCCCGAGCGCGGGCAGCCCGTGACGAAGACGAGCCGTTCCTCGGCGCCGTGGGTACGGCGCTGCTGGAGAACGCGGATCGAGCTGCGACCGTAGAGCGATGCGGCCGAGACCAGCTCGCGGGCGCGGGTGAGCGGCGTCGGGCTCAAGGCCGCGAGTCTACGTCCACCCGAGCTCGCGGCCGAGCAGCTCGTAGAGACGGCGGTTCGGCTCTGCGAAGTAGGCGGCCAACCGCTCCCGCGTCTCCGCTCGCATGTCCGGGTAGTCGCGATCGAAGACACGCGGGTATGCGTCGAGCTCGTGCGGTGCCGCTCCCAGGAACTCGAGCACGCGCGCATAGGTCGAGGCCGGCTCCATGGACGAGTTCCTCGTTCGCGAGCACGAGCAGCCGGTCGGGCCCGAAGACGGCCCGCCAGCGTTCGAGCTGCTCGGCGTAGAGACCGCGCGAGCGGTACGTGAAGTTCCACCAGGCATGGCTGAAGTAGCCGGGGTCGGCGAGCATCCGCTCCAGCTCGCCCGCCATCCGCGCCTCCTCCCGCTCGAGTGCCTCCTCGAAGGAGAGCGGCTCGCGGCCGAACGAGAGCTCGTGCTGGTAGTGCGAGTACGCGCGCTCGACCGGGTCGCGCAGGATCGCGATCAGCCGCGCGCCCGGCACGAGCGCGGCCGCGCGTTCCGGCGCGAGTGGATGAAAGAGGTAGCTCGGGCTCGCCTCGCCGACGAGACCACCGTCCCGAACCGGGAAGTTGCCGCGGTACCACGCCCGTCCGCGCGCGTAGTGCCGGTCGAAGTAGCTGACCTCCTTCCAGCGCGGCCCGGTGATCCCCGGGTGGCGCCGGAGGTACTCGTACAGGGCGGTCGTGCCGGCCTTCTGCGCGCCGAGGATGAGGAAGTCGGGCAGCGGCCGGAGGCGTGCGGTCGCCGTCCCGTACGTCCAGACCGCGTTGCGAAGCACCGAGCGCACCGGCCCCGGCAGCGTCGGGATCCGCTCCGCGAGCGACTTCACCGGGAGAGCAGGCCGAGCGACTCGAGCTGCTCGAGCACGAGCGCGACCGAGGCCTCGGGCGCGGCGCCGGCGGTGTCGATGCGCAACTCCGGCGACTCCGGCTCCTCGTAGGGGTCGCTCACGCCCGTGAAGTTCTGGACGTCACCAGCGAGCGCGCGCGCATACAGGCCCTTCGTGTCGCGGCTCATGCAGTCCTCGAGCGAGGTCGCGACGTGCACTTCCACGAAGGCGCCGTGCTCCTCCACGAGCTCCCGCGCGACCCGGCGTGCCTCCCGGTAGGGCGAGATGGCCGCCACCACGACGACCGCGCCGGCGCGTACCAGCCGGGATGCGACCCAGCCGATCCGCTCCACGTTCGTGTCTCGATCCGCCTTCGAGAAGCCGAGCTCGCTGGAGAGGTGCCGCCGGACGGCGTCGCCGTCGAGCAGCTCGACGGTCAGGCCGTGCCGCTCCAGCTCCTCGGCGACGAGGTGCGAGATCGTCGACTTGCCCGCGCCCGAGAGGCCGGTGAACCAGACCGTGAACGACTGCTGCGCCACGGCAGGTGTCTACCAGAACGGGTTCAGTCGTCGCTGCCCCGGCCGCGACCACGGCCGCGACCACGGCCGGAATCGTCCGAGCCGGAGCCGGAGCCAGAGTTGTCCTCGGTCTCGGTCTCGGGCTCCGATTCCGTCCCGGTCTCCGTTTCCGTGCGCGCGGTGGTCGTGCTCGAAGCAGTCGTCGTCGCCGAGGGCGGCGCTAGCTGCGCGCGCGGTTCGAGCCGCACGACGGGCAACGCGATCGTCTCGCGCGTGACGAGATGGATGCCGACGCCGACCGCGACTGCGAGCACGAGCCCCAGCAGCCCGAGGACGACGGTACGCGTCACGACGTCACCTGCGCCACGGGTCGCGTCTGCGGGAGCACGGGGAACGCGACCTCGGCCCGCGCGCCGCCACCGACTCGGTTGCGGATCGACGCCGACCCGCCCCAGCGCCGGGCGAGCGTGTCGACGATCGCCAGCCCGAGCCCCGTTCCGGGCCGGTCGGAGCGCCCGCGGCCGAAGCGCTCGAACAGCCGCTGCTCCTCGCCGGGGCGCGATTCCGGAGCCCTCGTCGAGCACGGCCAGCCGCCCGTCGCCGTCCCAGGTCAGCAGCACCCGAGTCCCGCCCGGCGAGTAGACGAGCGCGTTCTCGATCAGGTTGTCGAGCACGATCGCGACGTCCTCCTCGCGTGCACGGACGAACACCTCCGGCCCTGACTCCAGCAGCAGATCGTGACCGGTTTCTTGCGCGCGCGGGAGCCAGCGCTCGTAGGCGTGCTCGCAGGCCTGTTCGAGCGGGGTCGGTGCGTGCAGCTCCGGCCGGTCGCCCTCCCGAGCCAGTAGGAGCAGCGCATTCAGCAAGCGGGTCAGTCGCTCAACCTCGCTCTCGGCCGCACGGAGCTCGCGCTCGAGCGCGGGATCGTCCGTCTTCAGCCTGGGCGGCCTCGAGCCGGAGCCGCAGGCCGGTGAGCGGGGTCCGCAGCTGGTGGGACGCGTTGGCGACGAACTCGCGCTGCGCTGCGAGTACCTGAGCCAGGCGCTCGGTCATGTCGTTGAAGGCGTGCGCGACGTCGCGCTGCTCGCTCGCGCCGGTCGGCTCGGCGCGGGCGTCGAGCTCGCCCCGCTCGACCCGGCGGGCCGTGTCGGCGAGCGCACGCAGCGGCCGCGAGAGGGAGCCCGCGAGCACCCACGCGAGCGCGAGCCCGAGCGCCAGCGCGAGCACGCCGACCCCGACGAGCACGAGCACGTTGCGCCGGACGCGCGCGCCCACGGCCTCGACGCTCTGCGTCACGCGGACGGCGCCGACGCGCCGGCCGTCGTCGATGACGGGAACGGCGGTGAAGAGCAGCTCCTCGCCGAGCGTCGTGCTGTCGCGCGTGCCCTGCGCCGGGCGCCCGGCGAGCGCCTCCACGATCTCGGGGCGGTCGCGGTAGGACGCGCCGCGCAGGCCGTCGCCGGCCGAGTCGGCGATCAGGCGACCGCGCAGGTCGACGACGATCACCCGCGCGCCGAGGTCGCGTCCGGCGTCCTGCACCGTCCGTTCGAGGCGCGCCCGCTCGTCGATGCCGGCCCGACGCCGCTGCGGCGACGATCTGCGCCTGCGACGAGGCCTGCGCCCGCACCTCGGCGTCCACGCGGCTCGAGAGGCTGAGCGCGAGCGGGATCTCCAGCGCGACGAGGACGAGCACGAGCACGTACGCGAACGCCGCGAGCAGGCGGAGGCGCAGGCTCATGCGACCTCGTCCGCGCCGGCGAAGCGGAAGCCGACGCCGCGCACCGTGTGCAGGTAGCGCGGCTCGGCCGCGTCGTCGCGAAGCTTCTTGCGCAGCCCGCTGACGTGCACGTCGAGCGTCTTCGTCGAGCCGAACCAGTTCACGTCCCACACCTCGTCGATCAGGCGCTCGCGGCCGACGACCGAACCGGCCTCGCGCATCAGCAGCGCGAGCAGGTCGAACTCCTTCCGCGACAGCTCGAGCGGCTCGCCGGCGAGCGTGACGCTGCGTCGCGCGCCGTCGAGCCGGACCTCCCCGACCTCGAGCGGGCCGGTGACGGCACCGGAGGGCGCGTTCGCCCGGCGCAGCACCGCCCGAATCCGCGCGATCACCTCGCGCGCGCTGAACGGCTTGACGACGTAGTCGTCGGCGCCGAGCTCGAGCCCGACCACCCGGTCGGCCTCCTCGCCGCGGGCCGAGAGGATGATGATCGGCACGGGCGAGGCGGCGCGAAGCTCGCGGCAGACGTCGAAGCCGGAGCCGTCGGGGAGCATCAGGTCGAGCAGGACGAGGTCGGGGCGCACCCGCCTCCCGAGCTCGAGCGCCTCCGCCGCGGTGCGCGCGATCTCCGTCGCGAACCCCTCCCGCTCGAGCGCCTCCGCGAGCGGCGTCGTGATCGACTCCTCGTCCTCGACCAGCAGGATCGTGCGCTTCGCCGTCGCCACGCCCCTCGGTATACCCGAGGAGCGGGCAACGGCGAACAGCGCGAGACCGTGGTCAGCGGGCGACGAAGCCTCCGTTCATGCCCTCTTCCCGATGGTCGCCGACCGCGCACCAGAACTGGTAGCGGACGCCCTTGCGGAGCTTCACGGTGAGTGTGGCGCTGCGCCCCTCGCCGAGCACGCGCGTCTTGAACGTCTTGCCGCCGCCGCGAAGCCAGTAGTCGTGGCCGTCGTCGGAGGCGTTGCGGACGACGAAGCGGACGGTTCCGGCCTTGGGCGGCGCGGACAGCTTGATCCGGTAGCTCGTCTCGGTGACGCGGACGGTCTGGGCGCTCGAGGCCGAGAACGCGGCCGGGACGAGCGCCGCGACCGCGGCCAGGGAGACGAGCGCGGGCAGGATGAGCTTGCGCATGGTGGTTCCTTTCTCGTTGTGTTGGGATCAGCCGCTGCCGCTGTTGGAGCCGGAGCGGTCGTCGTCGCTCGTCGTCGTCGCGGCGTCGTCGTCGGAGCCGGGACCGGAGTTGTCGTCGCGGTCGTCGTCGCGGGTCTCGCCGCCGGAGCCGGGCCGGAGTTGTCGTCGTCGGCGCGCGCTGCACCGGTGCAGCGCGGGTCGTTCCGGTGCTCGGCCTCGTCGCACGGGCCCGAGATGTCGCCGCGGTCGTGTCGCCGTCGTCGTTGCGCCCGTCGTCGTACCGCTCGCGGCGCATCGGTCGTCCGGTGCTCGGCTCGTCGCACGCCAGATGTCGGCGTCGCCGGTCGTCGTGCCGGTCGTCGTCGCCCGGTCGTGGTGTCGTCACTCGTCGTGCTTCCCGGCAGCGACACCGACCGCACGGGCTCGGCGTCGAGTCCGCCGGCGACGCCGACGAGCACTCCCGTCCCGAGCAGAGCCAGGCTGAGGACGCCGATCAGGAGCTTCGTCATCGTGCTCTCCCTTCGTTTCGAGTGCACGAAGAGAGGGTGCCCGCCGCCCGCCCAAGGGCAGGACAACGCAAGGCAAAGCCTTGGTAAAGCCGCGGACAGGGTTCGGCGCCGGCCCCGCGGCTAGACTCGACGCGCTCCTGCGCCCCCGTAGCTCAGTGGATAGAGCAGCGGTTTCCTAAACCGCGTGCACAAGTTCGATTCTTGTCGGGGGCATCCGTCGATGTCAGATCGAGCGACTCGCCGAGTCAGCAAGCGATGACACTCACGCCGCATGACACGCTCTCCACGGGCCTTGACGATTCCTCGGGCCGCGCCGGCAATTCCTGATCGTCATCCGCCGGTGAGCGTTGGCGCGACGGGTAGTCGTACCGTGACGCAGAGCCCGCCGGCGGCCCGGCGGGTGAGGGTGAGGGTTCCGTCGTGTGCCTGGGTGATGCTCTTGGCGATTGCCAGGCCGAGGCCGACGCCTGCGTGGTCGCTGCGTATGCGTTCGGTGCCGCGAAGAAACGGCTCGACGAGCGTGGAAACGAACTGTGCGGTGAGCTTCTCGCCGGTGTTCTCGACAGTGAGCACCACACTCTTCGCGTGAACGCTGGTCGTGACCCACACGGTGCCCTGTTCAGGCAGGTTGTGGACGATCGCATTGTGTACGAGATTCGTACCCAACTGCAGCAGGAGCGCGTGTGAGCCGACGGTGGGGGTCACGTCGCCGGAGGTCTCGATGCTGAGGCCGCGCTTCTCTGCGAGGGGGAGGAGCGTCTCAGTGGCTTCCTCCGCGATGAGGGACAGGTCGACGCGTTCTCGGATGAAGGACCGCTGGTCGGCGCGGCTGAGCAGGAGCAACGCTTCAGTGAGGTCGATCGCTCGGGCGTTGACGGCGCGGAGACGGTCGACGAGCTCGCCGTTGTCGCGGTTCGGATCGTTGCGGGCCACGTCGAGAAGTGTCTGCGTCGTCGCCAGCGGCGTGCGCAGTTCGTGGGAGGCGTTGGCTGCGAATCTCTGCTGTTCGGCGACGTGTGCTTCGAGCCGCGCGAGCATGGTGTCGAAGGCGTCCGCGAGGTCACGGAACTCATCTCTCCGGCCCGGAAGCCGGATCCGGTGGCCGAGCGATCCGGTCGCGACCATGCGTGTGGCGTCGGTGATGCGAGTCAGGGGGGCCAGCATCCGGCCGGCGAGAAGCCATCCTCCTAGCAGACCGAACACCAGCAGGAACGCCAGCACGATGGCCGCGGGATAGGCGAAGCCGTTCTGAGGGCCGGAGCGGTTGGGTGGAAGCCACGGGAGCCCGTAGGTCACCTCGTCGGGTATGTATCGCAGAAGGGACAGCCACACCGCCGCGAGCAGCAAGGCGCTTGCGAGCATGAGAAAGCCGGCGTAGCTGAGGGCGAGCTTGAGGCGAACGCTCAAACCAGGGGCTCTATCCACGATCTCCTACCTCACGCCCGGTCTCTGGTTGAGTGTCGATGCGGTAGCCGACACCGGCGACGGTGGCGATGATCAAGGGTTCGCCGAGGCGTTTTCGCAGTCCCGAGACCGTGATGCGCACGGCGTTCGTGAACGGGTCTGCGTTCTCGTCCCATGCTCGCCCTAAGAGTTCTTCGGCGCTGACTACACCGCCTTCGGCATCGACGAGGACGTCGAGCACTGCGAACTGCTTCCTCGTGAGCGCGACGTAGCGGCCGTCGCGGTAGACCTCTCGGCGGAACGGATCCAACCGCAGCCCTGCGATCTCTCGCACGGGTGGCCTGTTGTGGGCGCGCCTGCGGTCGAGCGCTCTGAGCCTGAGCACGAGCTCTTGGAGCTCGAACGGCTTCGTGAGGTAGTCGTCGGCGCCAAGCTCGAACCCGGTGGTCTTGTCGTCGAGACGGTCGGCAGCGGTGAGCATGAGGATCGGCATGCCGCTGCCGGAGGCGACGATGCGTGTGGCGATCTCGTCACCGGTAGGTCCGGGAACGTCTCGATCGAGGACGGCGATGTCGTAGGCGTTCACGCTCAGGAGCTCGAGAGCGGTGTCGCCGTCGCCTGCGATGTCTGCTGCGATCGCTTCCAGGCGTAGGCCATCGCGGATGGCTTCCGCCATGTAGGGCTCGTCCTCAACGATCAACACCCGCATCCTCCGATGCTACGAGGTGGCGCATGTCGTCGGCATATCGATAACGAGATACGTGCTGGCAACACCACGCTGCCTTGAATCCAGGCATGACCTACAGCAAACGAGCACGAACAACCCCCCGTCGGATTGGGATTCGCTGGAACCGTGTCGCCGGCCTGCTCGTCGTCATCGCGGCAATCTCCGCAGCCCTCGGCTACCAGTTGATGGCGTCCCCCTCCTCAACGGTCGCATCACCCATCGCCACCCTGCGCAGTGAGCACCGTGGTGCGCTTGGAGAGGCTGACGGTGCCGTCCCCGACGGCGCGACGGTCTTTGCCGACGAGATTCCGGGTGTAGCCAACCTCGACCCCGATCTGCTCGGTGCCCTGCGCCAAGCTGCAACTGATGCCGCTGACCACGGGGTCGAGCTCTTCGTCGATAGTGGCTGGCGTTCCCCGGACTACCAGAATGAGCTTCTTCGTGAGGCGGTTTCCGAGTACGGATCCGCAGAGGAAGCCGGCCGGTGGGTCGCCACGGCGGAGACATCCGCTCACGTGTCGGGTGACGCGGTCGACATCGGGCCCTTCGATGCCGCGGCGTGGCTGTCCGAACACGGCGCCGAGTACGGGCTGTGCCAGATCTACGGCAACGAGCCCTGGCACTACGAACTGCGCCCCGAAGCCCTCGATCAGGGTTGCCCTCCCCTGTACGCCGACCCTACGCACGATCCAAGGATGCAGGCTGCGGCTGCCGAGGGGCTAGCTGGTTCATCACTCGCCCGGCACGATTGACGAATGCGGTGAGCCAGATCGCGAGGTGGCTGGCGCACGTACTGGCGCGCGCTCTGCCCAAGACGGATCGAATCTTCGGTCGGAGGCATCACGCGATTCGTGCGCATCTAACGGGATGCGTTCCTTCCTCGATCGTCACGAGCAGGGCAGGTTGCGTGAGCACATTGGCGGGAACTGTGGGTCACCAGCCAGCAAAGGAGCGAGGAGTGAACACACAACCGTTGAGCGAGACCGAGATCGAGACCCTGCGCAAGGGCGCGACCGGCGCCGGGATGCTCGTCGCCATCAGCGACCGCAGTTTCTTCGACAGCTTCAAGGAAGCCGGTGCCATGGCGAAGCACCTCGCGGCGGCGAAGTCCGGCTCCAACAGCGAAGTCGTTCGGCAGGTGGCAGAGGGGCGTGGCACCGGCTTCGGGCTTTCCGCCAAGCCGGAGGCGATCGAGTCCGAGACCCTCGAGGCGCTCCGGGCTGCAAAAGAGGTGCTACAGACGAAGGCGCCCGAGGAGCTCGACGCGTACCGGTCGTTCGTTGTTGAGCTCGTCCGCGCCGTGTCGGCTGCCGCCGGCGGCGGAGAGGAGGCCGAGGGGGAAGTGATCGCACGCGTCCAAGCGACGCTCTAGCGTCGTTGCGGCGGCCTCACACCCGGCCGGATGATCGGCGCTGCGGCGCGACGAGGGCCGACGTGTAGGACGTCGGCCCTCGCGAAGCGAGTGAGCTCAGCTGGTCGCGTACCGAGCCTGCGCGGGCTTGGCCACATACGTCGCCAGGTCGAGCGCAACACCGAGGCCGACGAGGAACCACTCTCCTCCCGAGACCCCACCGACGGGGGACCAGGCCAGGAGGTACATGAGCGTCGTCCAGGGCGCGATGAAGAGGCCCAGCAGCGGCCACACCCACGAGTCGAACGCGAGGTCGACGCGGCTCCCGAACAGCCACATCGCGACGATCGCGAAGCGCGGGCCGAGCGCAGCGAAGAGAAGAAGGAAACAACACATCAGGCAAGCACCTCACGAGGTTGAGAGTCGGGTCCGGGGGCCATCGCGGTCGAGTTCGTGCTCGCCGGAGCCGGTCCTGCCGCGGTCCTGCCGCTGCGCTACTCGTACTGGAGCGCTTCCAGCACGCGTAGGCGCGCGGCGCGGCGGGCCGGCAGGACCGCCGCGAGCAGCCCGGCGAAGACCGCGACGAGAACGAAGGAGATGAGCGAGACCGTCGGGATCGCGAACTGGAGGTCGTACTGCGCGAGCGCGCGCGTGACGAGCAGCGCGAGGAAGATCCCGAGCGGCAGGCCGAGCGCCGCGCCGATCAGGGCCGTGATCACGCTCTCGTGCCGGACCATCCGGCGCACCTGGCGGCGCGTCATCCCGACCGCGCGGAGCATCCCGAGCTCGCGTGTCCGCTCGAAGACCGAGAGCGCAAGCGTGTTCACCATGCCGAAGAGGCTGATGATCACGGACAGCGCGAGCAGCACGTAGAGGAAGAGCAGGAACTGCTGGATCTCGCGGTCCTCCTTCTCGATCCACTCGTCGCGCGTCTGCACCTTCGTGTCCGGGAAGCCCGCGAGCGCCGCCTCGATCGCCGGCTTCGCCGCCACCGGATCGCCGGACAGGTTCAGCAACGTGAAGCGGTTGCGTGGCCGCTCGTAGAGCTCGTCGAAGGCCTCCAGCGAGACGCTCGCGGTGCCGAGGAGCGGGTAGAACGGGCTGCCCTCGTAGATGCCACGCACGACGACCTCTTTCGTGTCGTCCGCGGTCGAGCGCACGGTGAGCCTGTCACCGACGGCGAGGTCGTGATCTTCGGCGACGTTCTCCGGGATGACGGCGCCGTCGTCGCCGAGCTCCGCGAGCACCGCGTTCGAGCCGTCCTTCCAGCGGAAGCCGTAGACGTCGGTGATCCGGTCGTCGAGGCCGGTGAGATTGCCGGCGCTGCCGTCGATCTCGGCGATGTCCTGGCGCACGTTGCTCACCGTCTCGACGTCCGGCACGTCCTCGACGGCCGTGCCCACCGCGGCCGGAAACTCCGAGTAGCCGTCGCTCGAGGTCACGATCAGGTCGGACTGGATCTGGCGCTCGATCGCGTCGACGTTCGAGACGCGCACTCCCTGAGCCACCGCCGCGACAAAGGTGACGAGCGCAATGCCGATCATCAGCGCCGCGGCCGTGGAGGCCGTGCGGCCGGGGTTGCGCTGTGCGTTGCCGTCGGCGAGCCGGCCGGCGACACCGCCGAGCCGGCGAGCTGGGAGGCCGACGAGCCTTGCGAGCGGCTTGACCAGCTTCGACGAGAGCATCGCGACGCCGATGAACAGCGCCAGCACGCCGAGCCCGAGCACCGCGAACCGGTCGCCCGTGGCGATGCCCTCGGCGAGGGTTCCGTACGAGAGCGTCAGAACGGCGAGCGCCACGATCAGTGCGGCGATGTACGGGACGAGCCGCGAGAAGCGGCCACGCGGGAGCGTCGCGCCCTCGCGCACGGCGGCGATCGGTGACACGCGGGTCGCGCGCACGGCGGGCAGCAGCCCGGCGACGAGCGTCACCAGCGTCCCGACGAGCAGCGACACCACGATCGTGCGGGTCGCGAAGACCGTCTCGGCCTGAGGCAGCTCGAGATTGAAGGCGCGGAAGAGCGCGCTCAGCCCGACTGCCAGGCCGAGGCCGCTGAAGAGACCGACGATCGAGGCGGTGAACCCGATCACCAGCGCCTCGACGATCACCGATCCCAGGATCTGCCGGCGCGACGCGCCGATCATCCGCAGCGTCGCGAACTCGCGCGTCCGCTGCGCGACCGTGATCGACAGCGTATCGAAGATGACGAACGCTCCGACGAAGAGCGCGATGCCGGCGAACGAGAGCAGGAAGTAGCGGATGATCTTCGTGAAGGTCGCGATCTCGCCCGACTGCTCAGCCGCCTGCTCAACGCCCGTGCGGACCGTCACGTCGGAGCCGAGCTCGGCTTCGAGCCGCCGCGCCAGCTCCTCCGGCACGACCCCTTCCTCCGCCGCGACCTGCACCGCGTCGAGCTGGCCTTCCTTGTCCAGCAGCCGCTGCGCCGTCGGCAGATCGAGGATCGCGAAGGTCGCGCTGCCGAGCGTGCTCAGGTTCCCGTACTTGGCGACGCCGACGATCTCGACCTCCTCCGCGGAACCGAGCGCGGCCACGCCGATGCGGTCGCCGACCTGCAGATCCTCGTCGCTCGCCGTGCTTTCGTCGACCACCACCTCGCCGTCTCCACCGGCCCACCGGCCCTCGACGAGGTCGAGCGGGTTGAAGCGGTCTGCCTCGCCCTCGGTCTCGAGCCCGAAGGCGAACGCGGGCGAGCCGCCGGTACCGATCGCCTCGCCGTCGGGCCTCACGAGCTTCGTCTGGAAATCCTGCACCGAGCCGGCCGCGAACCCGACACCGTCCACCTCGCGCACGCGGTCGAGCGTCTCCGCCGGGATCGGCGGCGCCTCGGACTGCTCGCCCTCGAAGCTGATCCCGGTCTCCTTGCCGGTGACGACGGCGTCGGTGCCCGCGTAGGACTCGACGAAGATCGTGTCGAACGCCTCGTCGATCGTGTCCGTGAGCACGTAGGCGCCGCTCATCATGGCGACGCCGAGCACGATCGCGATGGCCGTGAGGATGGCGCGGAACTTCCGCCCGGCGAGGCCTCGGAGGGCGACTTTGATCACGGCGCGACCTTCACGTGACGATCCTACGCGTGAGTGCCGGCGCGGATGGAGCCGGATACGGTGGCGCACGTGACCGGGAACCTCCTCGACGGCTGGCGAGTCGAGGAGTACGGGAGCTCGCGGGACGGCGTCGCGCTGCGAGTGTTTCATCCCGGCCGCCGACGGCCGCGCGGCAGGTCTCCTCGTCGCGGCCCAGCACGGCGAGGAGGCAGTGACCGCACTGCTCGTCCGTCGTCTCCTCGAGCGAGTCCCGGCGGACGGAGCACCCGCTGGGTGGTCGTTCCCGTCGCCAATCCCGACGGGCTGCTCAACGGCACCCGGCAGAACGCGGCCGGCGTCGACCTGAACCGCAACTTTCCCGCCACGACGTGGCTGCCGCACGACTCGTTCACCTACCCACCCGGGATCGACCCGGAGCGGCGCGTGCTCGCGAATCGCACGAACCTGTCCTCACCGGGTGAGCACGCCGGCTCCGAGCCCGAGACCCGCGCGCTGATGGCCCTCGTGGAGCGCGTTCAGCCGCCGCTCGTGGTCGACGTCCACAGTCCGCTCGAGCTCTTGCTCCCGCGTGGCGACGTGCCTGCCGAAATCGTCGACGTCGCTGAGCGGCGCGGCCGGCCTCCCGATCGTGGACGACGTGGGCGGCCCTGTCCCGGGCGCATTCGACGACTGGCTCGTCGACGTCGGTATCCCGGCGATCGTCTACGAAGTCGAGCACGCCGGTCTTCCCGCCCTCTGCACCCGCCACCTGCCCGGGCTCGAGGCGCTGCTGCGCGCGAACGGCGCTTCCGCCTAGGCCGTGCGGACCGGCCCCGGCCGGGGTGCCGTCGCGGCCGCAGGTACTCGACGCGGGTGACCGCCGCGCGCTTGTGCGTCGTCAGCACGCCCGCGTACGGCGCGTCGAAGGTCCCCGAGGTCGGCGGCACGTCTCAATAGTCGCGACCGACGGCGACGGTGATGTAGCGCAGTCCGGCGCGGCGGTCGTGGGTGGGGTCGATCGGGAACGGCCCTCAGCGCCTTCGCGTCCTGGGGATGCGGAACGAGCACCTCCACCCACGCGTGCGTGCCGCCCTCGCCGAGCACGTGGCCCGACACGTAGCGGGCGGGCAGCCCGCAGCTTCGGCAAAGCGCCAGCATGCAATGCGCGTAGTCCTGGCAGACGCCGACACCGCCCGCCCACGCCTCGGCGGCGGTGGTCGCGACCGCGGTCACGCCCCAGCGGTACTCGAGGTGCTCGTAGACACGGTGGCAGATCTGCTTGCCCAGCTCGAGGCCCACTGCGCCCGTGCGGCGGAGCTCGTCGGCCACCGTGCCGAGCGCTTCGTCGGGACGGGTCAGGCGCGAGGGCTCGGCGAAGCGCTGGTCGAACGGGATCACGTCGGACAGGTCCTTGCCGTCGACGGTGGCCTCGCGCTCGACGACAGCCCAGGTCGTGAACTCCACCTCGCGCTCGACGTGCTCGAGGCTGAGATCGAGGACGACGTTCCCGAAGGTGTCATAGGAACGCTCGGTGTCGACGTCGCAACCCGAGACGCGGAGCTTGTGCGTGAGGAGGCGCTGGTCGGCGTGGTAGTCCGGCGGTACGACCATCAGCCGCTGGCGCAGGCCGGTGATCGGCCCCGGTACTCGTAGGCGAAGCTCTGCTGGATCAGGACGGTCGTCTGCTGGACGTTCTGCCAGTCGATCTCCTCGTCGTCGATCGAGCCGAGCGTGGCGATCAGGTCGCCGAGACTCTCGTCAACCATGCTGCTCACCGGCCATACGACTCATCGGCCACGCCACGCACCGGCCACCGACTCCGACGGCACGGGCAACTCCGCCGTCAGGTCGGCATCGTCCGCCACCTCGTCCGACCACACGATCATGCGCCGCAGGCTAGCGGCGCCGTAGGTCGTCACCATGGCGACGTCGATCGCGTCGCGGCCGCGGCCGATCGGCAGCCGGCCGATCCGCGGCGTGTTGAAGCGCGCATCGAACGTCCACCAGCTCGAGCCGAGCCAGACCTCGAACCAGGCGTGGAAGTCCATCGGCGGGTACGGCCCAGGGATGCCGATGTCCGGCATGTAGCCGAACACGTACCGAGCCGGAATACCGAGGCCACGACAGAGCGTCACGCCGAGATGAGCGAAGTCGCGGCACATACCGCCGCGACGCTCGAAGACCTCGACAGTGGCGGTCGTTGGAATGCTCGAGACGCCGTACTCGACGTTCAAGTGGATCCAGTCGCAGACCGCCTGCACGCGCTCCACTCCCCAGTACCGTGCCGCCGAAGAGGTCCCACGCCCGCTGCGGAGAGGAGATCCGACTCGCACAGTCGGCTCGCCAGCAGCCAGTGGAGCAGCTCGTCC
>CAVTJQ010000011.1:0-16026 GCA_963734975.1 uncultured Gaiellaceae bacterium | reverse complement strand
GCCACACCCAACGGCCGCCTGACGCACTCGATATCGCGCTCGCACCCTGTCAGCATGGGTGCGAAATGGCAGTGGAGATCGTCGGCAGAGACGACGAGGTCGCCGCGTTGCACGCCTTCCTCGACGGGGCTGGCCCGTGGGACGGCGCAGGGCCGGCCGGCCTCGTGCTCGAGGGCGATGCCGGGATCGGCAAGTCGACGCTCTGGCTGGCCGGGGTCGAGGCCGCCGAGGAGCGTGGGTTACGGGTGCTCTCCGCCCGACCCGCAGAGGCCGAGCAGGGACTTGCGCACGCTGCGCTCGGCGACCTGCTCGGGGCCTGTGCGGCGGAGGTGCTGCCGGAGCTCTCGGCTCCGCGGCGGCGGGCGCTCGAGGCGGCGCTCCTGCTCGATGGCGACGACGACGCGTCCGCCGATCCTCGTGCGCTGGCGGTAGCCGTGCACAGCGTCGTCGTGGCGCTCGCGGCACGGGGATCGATCGTGGTCGCGATCGACGACGTTCAGTGGCTCGACGCCTCGTCGGCCGCGGCGTTGTCGTTCGCTCTGCGGCGGCTCCACCGAGAGCCGGTGAGAGTTCTCCTTGCTCGTCGCGGCGATCAGATCTCCGAACTCGAGCGTGCCCTTCCCAGCGGAATCGACCGGCTGCCTGTCGGCCCGCTCAGCCTGGGCGCGATCGAGGGCCTCGTTCGCGACCGGCTCGCCCGGACGTTCCCGCGACCCACGATGCTTCGCGTGCACGAGGTCTCGGGCGGCAATCCCTTCTACGCCTTGGAGCTCGCCCGGGCGCTCGACGTGGCAGCCGCTCCGCCGCACCCCGCGCAGCCGCTGCCCGTGCCGGACTCGCTCGAGCACCTCGTCTGCGACCGGCTCCGCGCCCTGCCCGAGGACACGAGGGCGGCGCTGCTCGTCGTCGCCGTCCTCGGCGCGCCTTCGCCGGAGCTGGTCGATGCCGCCGGGATCGCCGTGCAGACGCTTGCTCCGGCCGTCGCGGCGCAGGTGCTCGAGGCCGCGAACGGGGAGCTCCGGTTCGTCCATCCGCTGCTCGCGTCGGGTGTGATCGCGGAGGCCACGGAGTCCGAGCGCCGCCACGCGCACCGCCTCGTCGCCACCGTGGTCGACGATCCCGTCAGGCGAGCTCGGCACATCGCCGCAGCGGTGCAGGAACCGGACGCCGAGACCGCGCAGCTGCTGGAGGATGCAGCTGAGCTCGCGAGGGTGCGCGGTGCTCCCGCTGTGGCCGCGGAGCTCGGCGAGGCGGCTGGGAGGTCCACCCCGCCCGACCGGGACGGCGACCGGCGTCGTCGCGTCGTGCGAGCCGCGAGAGACCATCTGGCAGCGGGCTCGGCCGAGCGCGGCTTCGTCTTGGCGCGTGAGCTGCTCGAGCGGGCGAGTCCCGGGCGGGCTCGCGCGGAGGCGCTGGCGCTGCTCGGAGACCTCGAGAGCAGGGCTGGGACGATGCCGACCGCGGTGGAGCACCTTCGCGAAGCCCTGCGCGAGTCGGACGGCGATCCGGAGCTCGAGCTGCCGATCCACGAGCTGCTGGCGCACGGCTTGCGCATCACGGAAGGACTCGCGGTCGCGGAGGACCACGCGCGAGAGGCGGTCCGGCTCGGCGAGCAACTAGGCGACGACGGGCTAACGGCCCGGGCCCTCGCGGCGCTCGCAATCGTCCTCTACAACCGGGGTCAGCCCCAGTCGTTCGCGCTTGCGCAGCACGCGGCGGACCTCGCTCGGCGATCGGGGGACGCGAGCGCGATCGGCGAGGCTGCGACGGCCTTGGGTCATTGCTTCTACTGGTCGGGGCGGATCGACGAGGCGAGGCACGTCCTCTGCACGGCGTTGCACGCGGTTGTCGAGCGGGACGAGCCGGCCGCTGCGAACTTCCTCTGGTATCTCGCGCTGGTCGAGGACCGCGGAGGCCGCCTGGCGCTTGCGCGCGAGTACGCCGACCGGATGCGGGAGATCATGCTGCAGCACGGAGGCCCGGAGCTGGCCGACGACGCGGGCGTACTTGCGCCGGTTGCGCGGGTCGCTGCCTCCCAGGGTGACGTCGACCTGGCCCGGGAGCTCTCCGAGCGCGCTTGCGCCTCCTCCGAAGCTCGTGGAGGCATGTCGACAGGCCGCTTTCATGTCGCGCTCCTCGGCTCGCTGGATCACTGGGCGGGGGAGCCGCTGCGTGCGATCGAGCGCTTCGAGGCCTTCGACCGGAGCCGACAGGCATCCGGCTTCTCCCGTTCGATTGCGGCCCACTCCGCAGATCACGTCGAGTCGCTCCTCGAGGTCGGTCTCGCCGCCGACGCGCTGGAGCTGCTCGAAGAGTGGGAAGCACAGGCTCGAAAGCTCGGATCCCGCTGGGCGATCGCGGAGATCGTTCGTTGCCGCGGGGTCGTGGCGACGCATCACGGCGACGTGACCAAGGGAATCGTGCTGCTCGAGGAGGCGCTCGAGCTGCACGAGGAAGCCGGCGACCCGTTCGGTCGGGCCCGGGCGCTCCTTCTGCTGGGCACCGCCAGGCGGCGCGCGCGGCAGAAGCGCTCGGCGCGAGAGGCGATCGAGGCGGCACTGGCGGGATTCGAGGAGATCGGCGCGGCGGGGTGGGCCGAGAAGGCGCGCGCCGAGCTCGGCACCATCGGCGGTCGCACGCGAGAGGACGGGCTGACCCCGGCCGAGCAGCGCGTCGCGGCGCTCGTCGCCGAGGGCAGGACGAACCGAGAGGTCGCGGGGGCGCTCTTCCTGGGCGAGCGAACCGTCGAGACCCACCTCTCGCACGTGTACGCGAAGCTCGGCATCCGCTCGCGTACGGAGCTCGCGCGGACGCTGCACTGAGCACGCTCAGGGAAGGACGGCCAAAGGAATGGCGTCCGCGGCGTAAAGAGCCGCAGCGGTGCGGGTGCGCACGTCGAGCTTCTCGAAGACGTTCTCGATGTGCTTTCGCACGGTGTGCGGCGAGATGAAGAGGAGCGTCGCGATCTCCCGATTCGTCTTGCCGCGGGAGATCCAGCCGAGCACCTCCGCCTCACGGGGCGTCATCCCTTTGTGTCGATCGAAGCGGCGACGGGATTCGGCGTTGGCGTGCATTCGGATCAGGTGCGGTCGAAGCAATGAGAGGAGGATCAACTCCCGGTTCGTGTAGTTCTTCCCGTTTCGCTCGAGGTAAATGGATCGCGAGCGGCCGGGCTCGGCCGGTAGCCACAGCCGGAGAGAGTCGTCGATTCCGTGTGGCCTCCAGACGACGGCGTCGTACTCGAGGCTGCGTCGATGACGACGCGGGAGAAAGTCCGAGAGCCGGAGCACACGATCGTTGGCTGCGTGGAGGCGGCAGTGCATCGGGTTCTGCCAGCCGAGGGTGTCGAAGGCGGCTTCGGTCGCCGGCGACGGTGGCTCCCCCACGACCTCGACCTGCTCGACGACGCGAAACCTCCCGGTCACGTCGGCTTCCTGGTAGCCGACGCAGGCGTCGGACGGGATGAGTTGCGAGAGTGCGAGCAGCACGCGCGAGGGAAACGGCTCGCGAGCGACGTCGTCGGCGCCGTCGTGCACGAGCTCGAGGAGCGCAGCGGTGTCCCGCTCGCTAATCGTGGTCATCGTCACAAGATACGACGTTCGTCGTATTCCACCAACGCGCGCCCTGCGGTCGAATTGGTGGGCACGGGGTGCCCGCAAGCGGGCAACGAAATCGAGAGGCTGCAGAGAGGCGGCGCGTGCAAGCGGAGCAAAGTTCAGGGGTTCCCACGTTTCCTTGCGTGCTTGATCGGCCTAGCCTCGAGTCGCATGCCGAGCTATCTCGTCGAGACGTATCTCGCCCGCGGCCGCGCCGGGGAGCGCGGCGCGCGCGAGCGGAGAGCGCGCTCGGCCGCCGAAGAGCAGACCCGCGCCGGAACGCGGATCCGCTTCGACGGAGCCATCCACATTCCCGAGGACGAGATCTGCTTCTTCGTCTTCGACGCCGGCTCGAGCCGGGACGCTGCGCTGGTCGCGCAGCTTGCCGGGCTCGAGCCGTTCCGGGTCGTCGAGGCGGTCTCGTCGCGAAAGGAGAGTTGCTCGTGAAACGCATGAGAAGGCGCGAACGTGGAGTGGTAGGAGAAAGGAGATGGGACATGCAACGAGACTCGAAGCCGAAGTTGGCTCTGGTCATGGGCGCCGTGCTCCTGACGGCCATCGCGGTTCTGCTCGGGAGTGCACAGTCCGCCGCGGATGCGGCCGGACCCAACGACGCCGTCCTGGACTGGAACCTTTATGCGGCTCAGGCACTCATCAATGGTTCAACGGCTACGCCGGCGGGCGTCGGCCAGCCGCCGCCGGTGTCCGTGCTGCACCTGGGGATGGTGCAGGGCGCCGTGTACGACGCCGTCAACATGATCGACGGCGGTCACGAGCCGTATCTGGACGGCCTGCCGCCGGCACCGGCGTCGGCATCGAAGGCCGCTGCGGTCGCGACGGCCGCCCACAACGTGCTCGTCGGGATGGAGATCACCCCGGCCCTGTCACCTGCAATCGTGTCGAGGCTCGGCGGTCACCTCGGTGATTCCATCGCCGCGGCAACCGCCGCGGACGGCGCGGCAGCAGTCACAGCAGGGATCGCGGCCGGAGCGGCTGCGGCGGAAGCGATGCTCGACGAAGCGTGACGACGACGGCCGCTACACGCCGGGAATCTCGTTCACCACCGGCACGGAAGTCGGCGACTGGCGCGTCATCACGACCAACGACCCGAACGCCTGGGTACGCGTGGTCGATCCGTTCGTGATGAAGAGCGCGTCGCAGTTCAGGACGAAGGGCCCAGCCAGGATCGGCAGCCGCCAATACAGGGAGGAGTACAACGAGGTCAAGGACCTGGGCGGGAACGGCACGACCACGCCGACGCTTCGGAACGCCGAGCAGACCGCGGCCGCAGGATTCTTCACCGTGAACCCCGTGGAGATGTTCAACCGCACGTTCCGCGGGCTCTCCACCAGCAAGGGGCTGACGCTCGTCGAGCAGGCGCGGCTCTTCGCGATGCTGAACCTGTCCGGTGCGGACGCTGCGATCGGGTGCTGGGACGACAAGGAGTTCTGGCACTTCTGGCGTCCGCTCACCGCGATCCGGCTCGGCGCCACCGACGGCGACCCTAGGACGGTCGGCGACCCGAACTGGACGTCGCTCATCGTCGCGCCGCCCTATCCGGATCATCCGTCCGGCTACAACTGCCAGACGGGTGCCTTCATGCATGCGGCGACCGCGTTCTTCGGCTCGAAGAAGCAGCAGTTCGGCCTGACCGCGACCTTCGTTCCGCCGGGATCGCCTCCAGGGACGCTTCCGATCACGGTGACGCGTCCCTACGAGCGCTACACCGACGTGATCGACGACACGATCGACGCCCGCGTGTGGCAAGGCATCCACTTCCGGTCGTCCGACGAGGACGGCGCCCGGCTCGGGAAGAACGTCGCCCGCTGGCTCGACAACCACTACCTCGAGCCCTTGGACGACGACGAGACGACGACCATGAGCGATGAGGACGACGATGAGGACGATGACGACGACGACGACGAGGACGACAACTAGCTAGGGCCAGCGGCCGGGGCCGGGTTCGCCCGCCTCGGCCGCTTGCCATTCCGAGCGCGGCGGTGCGACCTCCTCGGCCGTTGACCTCGCCCCGCCCGGTCAGGCAGGCGTCTCGAGGCCCTGCGCTGCCAGCGTCCACGTGAACCTCGTGAACGTCTCGTTCGGGGCGACACCGCCGGGTCGCAGGCCGCGCCGGACGAAGAGCGTCGGCACTCCGGCGCGCGCGGCGACTTCGAGCCGGACGGGCCCGATGCCGTCGCTCTGCCACCGATCCGACAGGCCGATCACGAGCACGCGAGCGTCGCGCGCGGCAGCGGCGACGCCGTCGGCGCCCGGGGCGACGAGGACCGGCTCGGTCACGATGCCGGCCACCTGTTGCACGACGAGCGACGCTCGCGACAGGAGCCTGCTCGCGTCGCGACGTCCGCGGGCGAGGTCGGCCTCCGTCCCGAGCAGCCGGAGAGTCGTCCCGAGCGACCCGGCAAGCCAAGCGGCGATCTCGATTGCCGACCAGTCGTGCTCGGCGCCGCCGAAGGGCGTGACCACCGGTCCGACGCCGAGCTCGCCGCTGCCCGCCAGGACGGCCACATCGCAGGGCGAGCCCGCGAGCACGACTCCCAGCTCCTCGTCGAGCTTGCCTTCCAGAAAGAGCTGCGGATGTGCGTCAACGAGGATGAGATCGGCATCGTGCTCCGTCGCCAGCAGGATGGCTTCACTCGCGGGCTCAGCCGTCGTGTACGCGGCGATCCGCGACGACACGCCTCGCTCGAGCAGAGCGCGGCGTTGCTCTCCCAGAGCTGCGTTGGCGCCGGTCAGATCCCCGTCCTCGCTCAGAAGTCGCGCCAGGATCAGCTCGTGCGGTGGTCGACAGGCGAGCGGCTCGGCAATCGCAAGCAAGCTGCCGAGAAGGTCCGTGTCGCGGGTGACCACGAGGATCGCGCGCAGCCGCGGCTCGGAGCGCGATCCGGCGGTGTCGTCACGCGGCACGAGCAGCGCTGCGTCCTGGCGCAGGATCGCGCGCTCGAGCTCCTGCAGTTCAGGCCCCGGCTCGATGCCGAGCTCCTCCACGAGCAGGGCTCTCGCCTGGCGGTAGACGCCGAGCGCCTGTGCCTGCCGGCCGGCTCCGTAGAGGGCTCGCATCAGGAGCCCGCGCAGCCGCTCGCGCAGCGGGTGCTCGGAGACGAGTGTCTCGAGCTCGCCGACGAGGTCGGCATGGCGGCCCAGGACGAGGTCGGCTTCGAGCCGGCTCTCCAGCGCGCCCAAGAAGAGCTCCTCCAGGCGAAGGGTTTCGGGTCCAAGAGCCTCGTGTTCGAGATCCGCCAGTGGCGGGCCGCGCCAAAGCCCGAGCGCGTCCCGGAGAAGTTGCGCGGCCTCGTCGGGTGAGCTCCGCCGTGCCTGCTCGACGAGCCGCTCGAAGCGGAAGAGATCGAGCTCGTCTGGCCCGACGCGGATCACGTAGCCGGGCTCGCGGGTGACGATCGGCTCGGCCGGCGCCAGCACCTTGCGCAACCGGGAGACGTGGTACTGGAGCGCGTTGGCGGCCGTGCGCGGCGGTCGAGCTGCCCAGAGCCCGTCGATCAGGCGATCAGCCGAGACGACCTCGTTCGCGCGTGTGAGCAGCAGGGCGAGAAGCGTCCGCTGCCTCGACCCACCGAGCTCGAGGGCACGGCCGCGCTCGACGACCTCGAGCGGCCCCAGGATCCGGAACTCCACGTTCGCCCGTCTCTTATCAGCCGAGACTCAGCGATGCCTCAGCGGCGATGTCCAGGCTGGGATACGGCAGGTCAGGTCTACCACGAGCTCGAGGCTGGGATTGGATCGGCGTGGAGCGGAGCGTATCTTTGTCACGAGGCGCTGACAACACGTGAGCATGCCAACCACCGAGCGCAGCGCCGTCGAGTCTCTCGGCTATCGGATCGAGGCCGTGATCGGCAAGGGCGGCATGGGAGTCGTCTACCGCGCCTTCGACATGCGGCTGAGGCGAATCGTGGCGCTCAAGCTGATGGCGCCCGAGCTCGCGCTGGACGAGCGCTTCCGCAAGCGGTTCGCTCGGGAGTCGGAGCTCGCCATGTCGCTCGAGCACCCGAACGTCGTGCCCATCTATGACGCCGGTGAGACCGACGGCCACCTGTACCTGGCCATGCGCTACGTCGAGGGCAGCGATCTGAAGGAGCTGCTCCGCAGAGAAGGCGTGCTCGAGCCGGCCCGGGCGTTGGCGATCTGCCGACAGGTCGCCCAAGCTCTGGACGCCGCGCACGACAGGGGGCTCGTCCATCGAGACGTCAAGCCTTCGAACGTCCTGATCGACGAGCGTGAGCACGTCTACCTCGGCGACTTCGGCTTGACGCGGAGGGTCTCCGATCAGGACGTTCCGCTGGCGGGCGCCCGATCGCTGGGCACTCCCGCCTATCTCGCTCCCGAGCAGATCGAAGGCCGCCCGGTGGACGGCCGGGCGGATGTCTACTCGCTCGGCTGCCTGCTCTATGAATGCGCGACGGGCAACGCCCCCTTCTCCGGTGGCTCGCGGATGGCGGTGATCTGGGCACACCTGGAGGAGGACCCGCCGACTGCCAGCGGGTGCAATCCTGGGCTTCCGGCCGCACTCGACCCGGTGATCCAGCAGGCGATGGCGAAGGAGCCCGACGACCGCCAGGCGACCTGCTCGGAGCTCATGACGGCGGTCGAGGCGGCGTCTGGACTCGACGGGCGGAAGGATCGCGCTCGCCGCAAGTCGACGCTCGTCGTAGCGCTCGTCGTGCTGGCTGCGCTGGCGGCGATCTTCGCTGCACTCCTCGCCCGCGACGACGGCGAGGCGGCAGGGTCGGCCCTCGTCGTGCGCGCGAACACCCTCGTCCGCATCGATCCGAAGACGAATGCCGTCACCGAGGTGATCGGCGTCGGCCGGGCGCCCGCCGCCACCGCCGTGGGCGGGAGCAGCGTCTGGGTCTACAACCTGGACGACAGCACCGTCTCGGAGATCGACGCGGTGGCCGACGAGGTTCGCCACACGACCCCCGTTTCCACCGTGCCGCTCGGGGTGGCACCGCTCACCGGGCCGATGCTCGCCGCCGACGAAGCCGGCGCCTGGCTCGCCGGGTACGACATCGACAAGCGCACGCTCTGTGCTCACGCGGATCCGGTCGGGTGGTCGAGGCAAGCGCGAGTACGAGCTCGGCGGTCAGGTGCAGGCGGTCGTGGTCGCCGGACGGCGCAGCCTGGGCGCTCGTCTACCGAGGAGAGCGAGCCCTGGTGGTGCGCGTCGACCGTAGAACCGGCGTCGCCACACGCCAGGTGCGTCTTCCGCCAGACGGGGGCGGGAGGAGCTCGATCGACGGGCTCGACGTTGGCAATGGTGCCGTGTGGGCAACGGAGTCGCATTCGGCAATCCTGCACCGCGTCGATCTCGCTTCGGGTGCGGTTCAGTCGGGTGATCTCGGGGCGTCCTCGACGCCGCCGATCGTCGGTTACGGCTGGATCTGGGTCTGCGCCTGGATTACGGACGGCGCTCGATGCTGCGCGTCGATCCGCACACGCTTCGGAGCAGTCTCTCGCGGAATGCACTTCCGGCCGAGGAGGGCCGCTTCGCCGTGGGCCACGGCTCCTTGTGGAGGCACGATCTTCCGAGCGGGACGGTCATGCGCTTCGACGCTCGCACAGGTGATCCGGCAGGCATCATCCGCGTGCTGCCGGCGGGCGCCGCGGCCAAGGACCTGACCGTCACCTCGATCGCAGCCGGCACTGACAGTGTCTGGGCGGCCGTCGGCCGCGACTGAGGCGTTCACTCCTCAGCAGTCCCTCAGCCTCCCCTCAGCCGATGCGATGACGCTCAGTGCGACGTCAAGCGATCGGAAGGGGAGCTCTCATGTGGCGACGAGTACCAGCACGGGCCGCGGTACTGGGCGGGCTCGTGGGTGTGGTGGCGGTGTCTGGCGGGGATCGCCGCCGCGGCCCCGCACTTCTCTGCCTGGGCGGCGGCACAGAAGATCGACGAGATCGACGGCAACAGCTCGGAGCTGAATACGGCGTTCATCGACGGCTGCCCGATCCAGTCACCCGACGGGCTGAGCCTGTACATGGCCTCGAACCGGCCCGGCGGGCTGGGCGGGCTCGACATCTGGGTCGCTCGGCGCGCGACGTCGAGTCAGCCGTTCGGTGCGCCGACCAACCTGGGTGAGCCGGTCAATTCGGCAGCCGACGACTTCTGTCCGACGCCGGTCCGCGGGAACGGGCTCTTCTTCGTGAGCCGGGAAGCGCTGCCCGGAGCCTGTGGACAAGGTGACATCTACTTCACGCGCGGCAATCCGACGCGGGGATGGGCGGAGCCGGAGCGGCTCGCATGCGCGCCGGTCGGTCCGAACAGCAGCCTCGACGAGCAGGGCCCCTCGTACGTCCAGGCAGGAGGACGCGCCCTGCTCTATTTCTCCAGCGGCTCCGCGACAGTCCCCGGGGACATCTACGCGAGCGAGAAGCTGAGGAGAGGCGGCTTCGGCCCGGCGGTCGCCGTCGCCGAGCTGAACGACGTCGCGGCGAACGACATCCAGCCGAACGTCCGCAGAGATGGCCGCGAGGTGGTCTTCTCCTCCAACCGCCCGGGTGGCCTCGGCGGTCAGGACCTCTGGGTGGCGACGCGTGACAGCGTCCGCGTACCGTGGTCTGCTCCGGTGAACCTGGGCGCGGCCGTGAACACCGCCGCCGCCGAGACCCGGCCCTCGCTCTCGTGGGACGGCGAGCAACTGCTCTTCGGCCGGGCGCCGGGGCCCGAGGGTGGAAGCGACATCTACGTGACGACGCGCGACGACGGCGCTCACGACGATGACGAGGACGAGGACGATGACGACGAGGACGGCGACGACGAGGACGAGGGCGACGGTCCCGACGACTAGTTAAGGCCAGCGGCCGGGGCCGGGCTCGCCCGCCTCGGCCGCTTGCCATTCCGAGCGCGGCGGTGCGAAGAGGTCGAGCACCGTCGCGCCGTCCGGGCCGGCTTCGGCACGGTGCAGCGTGTTCGAGGGAATCTCCCACGTCTCGCCCGGCCCGAGCTCGCGTTCCTCGTCGCCGACCCGGAAGCGGAGCGATCCGCGCAGCACCATCCCGAGCTGCTCGTGCTCGTGGCTGTGCTCCTCGGCGACCGCGCCGGGCTCGAGCTCGACGACCGCCAGTGTCAGCTGCTCGCCGTGCACGGCGCGAGCCGTGATTCCGTCCCAGACCTGCCTCGGGACAATCGAGCGCACGTCGTCGAACGCGCTCATTCGACCGCCGGTAGGAAGGTCGCCTCGCCGCGCTCGGGCGGCGCGCCGTAGATGAACAGCTTGAGCTCCTCGTCGCCCCGGTTCGAGAGCTGTAGTGCGGTGCCCGGCTGGACGGCGAGCACGCTGCCCTGCGCGAGCTCGTGCCGCTCCGGCTCGTCGCCCTCGCCCATGTGGATCGTCAGCGTCCCGGCGAGGACGACGAAGACCTCCTCCTGGAGCGGGTCGATGTGCCGGCGCCCGACCGCGCCGGGCGGGTAGCGGAAGAGGTTCGCGCGCGAGCGGGTCAGTCCCTCGGAGAGCCCGGCGGCGAGGCGCGGATCACCCTCGCGCCGCGGCTGCCAGTCGAGGTCGGCTGCGTGGAAGATCGTGTAGCCGTCCACCACGGCAAGTATCGCCGACGCTTTGCTCACCGCGCCGAGAAGCGGACAATTCCCTCCATGACAGCCAGGGCAGTCGTCGGCAGGGAGGACGAGCTCGCGACGCTGCTCGAGCTCGTGACGGCAACGGCCGCCTGGCCGAGGGCACTCGTGCTTGAAGGCGAGGCCGGGGCGGGCAAGACCACCCTCTGGCAGTCCGCGGTCGACGGAGCAGACGGGCTCGTGTTGGCCACGCGGCCGCTCGAGACGGAGACGAAGCTCGCGTACGCCGGCGTCGGAGACCTGCTCGAGGGAGTCCACGACAAGCTCGGATCGCTGCCAGAGCCGCAGGCGAAGGCGCTGCGAGCGGCACTCCTGCTCGAGCCGCCGGATGCCGGAGTCGTCGACGAGCGCGCGGTCGCCCTGGGCTTTCTCGCCCTGCTCGTCTCCGAGGCGCCGGTCCTGCTGGCGGTCGACGACCTGCAGTGGCTCGACCGGCAGTCGGCGCGTGTGCTCGCCTTCGCAGCGCACCGAATCGGCGAAGCGCCGGTCGCGTTCCTGCTCGCGCTTCGCGCCGAGGAGCGCTCGCGGCTGTCGTTCGTACCCGAGCGCGTGTTGCCGAACTGCACGAACCTCCCGGTCCGCGGCCTCGACGTCGAGTCGATCTACCGCCTGATCCGGGAGCGGCTCGGGGTCGTGCTGCCACAGCCGACGCTTCGCGCCGTGTACGAGACCGCCGCCGGCAACCCGTTCTTCGCGCTCGAGCTCGCCCGGGTGGTACAGCAACCGGGCGAGACGCGACCGGTTCCGCCGACGCTGCGGGAGCTGGTGGGCTCGCGGATCGGGAGCTTGCCGGCGGAGACGCAGGCCGCTCTGTGCGCCGCCGCAGCCCTGGCGGAGCCGACACTCCTTCTCGTCGGCGCCGCTAGCGACGGCGACGCAGCCGCGGCGCTCGGCCCCGCGGTCGAAGCGGAGATCGTCTCGCTCGCGGCCGGGCGGATCCGCTTCGCGCATCCGCTGCTCGCCGCGGCTGCCTACGACGCGGCCGGGCCGCGCGAGCGGCGCGACGTGCATTCGAAGCTCGCGGTCGCCGTGCGTGATCGGGAGGAGCAGGTTCGCCACCTCGCGCTTGCGGCGGCAGGACCCGATGCCGAGGTCGCGAGCGCGCTGGACGACGCGGCACAGCTGGCTCGTGCGCGCGGCGCGCCGGTCGCAGCCGCCGAGCTCTACGAGGAGGCGAGAGCGCTGACGCCACCGGCCGACCGGGCGGGAGCTAGACGTCGAGCCGTCGACGCCGCGCGCTGTCTGTTCGAGTCCGGGGACTCACGGCGGGCGCGAAGCCTCCTGGAAGCGACGATCGCCCACCTGCCGGCCGGAGCGGAACGAGGGCGAGCGCTGCTCGTGCTCGCCCCGCTGCGCTCCTACGACGACGACATTCGGGCCGCCGTCGCTCTCTACGAGCAGGCGCTTGCCGAGGCCGGAGGCGACCGTGAGGTGCTCGGTGCCGCACACGAGGGCATCGCGGGCAACCTCTTCCGCCTGCGCGAGCGCTTCCCCGAAGCCGCCGACCACGCCCGAGCAGCAGTCGCTCTCGGCGAGGCGCTTGGCGATCGCCAGCTCGTCGCGTCGGCCCTCGGGTCGCAGCTCCTCGCCGAGACCTCGCTGGGGCTGCCGGAGGCACGGCGGACCGCCGAGTCGGCGGCGGCGCTGGCGGACACCCCGACGCCGCGGCTCCTCCAGGGCGCGGGGTTCTCGCTGGCCGTCGCGCGAATGTGGTGGGAGGAGCTCGACGTCGCCCACGACGCGTTCGAGCGGATGCTCGAGCGTGCCGCCGAGATCGGCGACGAGAGCTCGGTGCCCTACCTCCACGTACTGCTTGCTCAGGCCGACTGCCTGCGCGCTCGCTACGCGGAGGCAGCCGGGCACGCGGAAATCGCCTCGGATCGTGCCGAGCAGGCCGGCCAGCGGACGCTCCTCGCGTACTCGCTCGCCCTGCGCGGCGTGGCGGCTACGCATCGAGGTGACGTCGACGAGGCCCGCAGCACGGCGGGTCGAGCGCTCGAGCTCGCACGCAGCACGAGTGGCCGTCCGGCTGAGCAATTCGCGACCGCCGCGCTCGGCCTGCTCGAGCTCTCGCTGGAGCGGCCCGAGCAGGCGGTCGACGTGTTGGCGCCGCTCGTGGCCTTCGCGCGGGAGCATGGCATGGCCGAGCCTGGGCTCACGCGCTTCGTGCCGGATCTCGTCGAGGCGCTCGTCGCCTGCGACCGGCTCGCGGAGGCCGAGGATCAGCTCTCCTGGTACGAGGCGAACGCCGAGCGGCTCGAGCGGGCTTCGGCTCAGGGAGCGTCGGCGCGCTGCCGCGGTTTCATCGCCGCCGCGGCCCGCGAGCTCGAGGTCGCTCTCGTCGCGTTCGAGCGCGCCCGCGCATACCACGAGCGAGCGCCGATGCCGTTCGACCTGGCGCGGACGCTGCTCGCCCTCGGCTCGGCGCGCAGACGCGCGAACGAGCGCCGGGCGGCCCGCGAGACCCTGGCCGCGGCGCAGGAGCTGTTCGCCTCCCAGGGTGCGGTCGTCTGGGAGAGGCGCGCAACGGCGGAGCTGGCCCGCATCGGCGGCCGCGCGCCTTCGACGGGGGAGCTGACTCCGGTCGAGGCACGCGTTGCGGCGCTCACGGCTGCCGGTCAGACGAACCGCGAGGTCGCCGCATCGCTCTTCCTCAGCACCCGCACCGTCGAGGGTCACCTGTCCCGCATCTACGGCAAGCTCGGCGTGCGCTCGCGCGTCGAGCTCGCACGTCGGCTCGACCACTCCGACTCCTGACGAGCAAAGTCGCGTAGTTCCCTCGTTTTTCGCGTGTCTGCCGCTTCCTAACCTCGAAGCACCAGTTCACGACGCCGGATCGCAGATCCGGAGAGGAGGCGGACAGCATGAGGATCAGGACGACATTCGCACTGATGATCGCGGCGCTGGCGTTCGGCGCCCCGGTCGCGGCGGCCGACCCGGACACGTACCGGTCGGCGCCCCAATCACTGTCACAGACGAGCGTCCAGCCCGACGCGGTCGACCGCTACGTGGCCAACGCGAGCCGGAGCGGCGGGCAGCCGGATGCGCTCGACCGCTACCTGCGAAACCACGCGACCGGCGCAGCCACGCACCTGGACTCGCCGGGAGTCCGCACGGGAGGGCTCGGCTCGAGCGCTCCGGTTTCGAATGCGAGCCGCAGCTGGACGAACGCGGCGCTCTTCGCACTCGTCGGCGGCCTCGTGCTCTTGCTCGCGGTCGTCGGCGCCTCCGCGACGCGCGAGCGGCGCCGCCCGATCCTGCGGTAGGCGGCGCCAGGTGGGCGGCTCCCGCGACGGGGGCCGCCTACCGACAGGACGACGCGCCCGGGGAGAACGGGCGCGTCTGGGAGAAGCGGAGCGGGAAGGGCCGGAGAGGGTGGCGGCCGGGGAGAGGGGGAGCCGCTGTGGCCTTCCTGCTCGACGCTCTTATGTGGTCACAGCCTGCCACTCGTGGAGCGACGCCGGGATGCGGCGCGCTGGCGTCTGGGGGTACGGCTGGCCGCACCTTCCCCGGAGGCGATAGGTTCGCCCGGTGCGCGTGCTCGTGGTCGGATCGGGAGGAGTCGGCGCCGCGGCTGCGGCGGTGGCCAAGCGGCGCGACGTCTTCGAGCGGATCGTCTTCGCCGACGTCGACCCGCGGCGCGCGCAGGCCGTCGTCGACCGCGAGGGCGACCCGCGCTTCGGCGCCGCCCAGGTCGACGCCTCCGACGGGGCGCAGATCGCGGAGCTCGCTCGCACGGAGCGCGTCGACGCGATCCTGAACGCCGTCGACCCGCGCTTCAACCAGGCCGTCTTCGCGGCAGCCTTCGACGCGGGCTGCACCTACCTCGACATGGCGATGACGCTCTCGAACGCACAGACCGGCGAGAAGCTCGGCGACGCGCAGTTCGCGGAGGAGGAGCGCTGGCGCGAGCGCGGGCTGCTCGCGCTCGTCGGGATCGGCGTCGAGCCAGGGCTTTCGGACGTCTTCGCGCGTCACGCTGCGGACGAGCTCTTCTCGGAGATCGACCTGATCGGGATCCGCGACGGCGCGAACCTCGTCGTGGAGGGCTACGACTTCGCGCCCACCTTCTCGATCTGGACGACGATCGAGGAATGCCTCAACCCACCCGTGATCTGGGAGCGCGAGCGGGGCTGGTACACGACGGAGCCGTTCTCCGAGCCCGAGACGTTCGACTTCCCCGAAGGGATCGGCCCGGTCGAGTGCGTCAACGTCGAGCACGAGGAGGTGCTGCTGATCCCGCGCTGGGTCGAGTGCCGGCGCGTCGACTTCAAGTACGGCCTCGGCGAGGAGTTCATCGACGTATTGAGGACGCTGCACAAGCTCGGGCTCGACTCCACCGTGCCGGTGAGCGTGCGCGGGATCGACGTGGCGCCGCGGGACATGGTCGCGGCGGCGCTGCCCGACCCGGCCACACTGGGCGACCGGATGCGCGGCAAGACCTGTGCCGGCACCTACGTGACCGGTACCGGCAAGGACGGCCGGCCGCGCGCCGTCTACCTCTACCAGGTGCTCGACAACGAGCACTCGATGCGCGAGTGGGGTCACCAGGCAGTGGTGCTCCAGACCGCTCTGAACCCCGTCGTCGCGCTCGAGCTGCTGGCCGCCGGCGTCTGGGAGGGCACCGGCGTCCTCGGCCCCGAGGCGTTCGAGCCGCAGCCCTTCCTCGAGCTGATCGCGGACTACGGCGCTCCGCACGGGATCGAGGAGCGCGCTCCGGTAGGTTCTTCGGCGTGAGCACGACCGTCACCGGTGCCGAGGCCGTCGAGTGGGATCTCTCCGATCTCTACGACGGTCCCGACGATCCACGCCTGCTCGGTGATC
>CAVTJQ010000010.1:0-11543 GCA_963734975.1 uncultured Gaiellaceae bacterium | reverse complement strand
ACTTCGCGAGCAAGGATCCGTTCGTGCCTCAGGCCGTCGTCGAGGAGACGCAGGCTCCGGCCGAGCCGTCCCCGACGGCAGGAAAGCCCGATGCGAGCCCAGATCAGGGCTCGCCGGCGAAGCCCGCAGGCGGCTCCGCGTCCGTGGACGGCGGCTTCACGCCGACGCCAGAACCGGACGGCGGCTCCTCGGGCGGCTCGACTGGCGGCTCGTCCGCACCCGCGCTCGCCACGGCCACCTCGATCTCCGTGAACGGGACCGCCGAGGACGTGGAGGTCGACAAGCCCTTCCCGGTGGCCCAGCCCACGTTCGTGCTCGTCACCGTCGCGAAGAACGGCAAGTCCGTCGAGCTCGGGATCGCAGGCGGCACCTACGCGAACGGGGAGCAGACGATCCGGCTCGAGCTCGGCCGTCCGCTGACCCTGCAGAACACGGCGGACGGCACCCGCTACGTGCTCGAGCTGCGAGCCGTCGCCGGCTTCGCGGCGCCGAAGCAGTAGCGCGGGAGCGCGCTAGCCGGTCGCCGCGTCGAAGGTCGACGTGATGCGCGCCAGCGAGCGTGAATCGCTCGCCCTGCGGACGACGACCGTCACCCGCTTGACCGCACGCCCGTTCGGCGGCGTCTCGGCGACGATGTAGGTGTCGACGCGGTAGCTCCGGCTGTCGGGGCCGGGCGTCGTGCGACGCGGATCGCACTGATTCGGCGTCGGTGACCCCGGACACGACGCGGTCACGACCTGGGTGGCGCTGTAGGCGCTGTCACCGGTGTAGACCGAGTCGCTGCCGGCTGTCGTCACCGCCGACGAGAGCAGCGCCACGTTCGCGTGCGTCAGGGCTCGGTAGAGCTCCATCTGCTTGTCGGCGACCACCGTCGCCGCCGACGTCTCCGACGCGCGCTGGATCGCGAGCCCGCCCGAGTTGATGGCGGCCACGATCGCGAGGATGCCGACGTTCAGCATCACCATCGAGATCATCAGCTCGATCAGGCCGAAGCCCTGCTCCGCTCGGAGACGTGCCCGCACCAGGCTCTCATCGGCACGACGCCGGGGAACCTCAAGCGGAATCCCACCCTTGCCGATAGCCATGGGAGCGATGGCGGCGTTCAGCTACAGCGCGATCAACTCGGTCGGCGTCGAGTCCGCGGGCGAGGTGCATGCCCCCGACCCCTCGTCGGCGCGGGAGCAACTCCGCGTGCGCGGCCTGCTCGCCACGCACCTGCGCGAGCTGCCGGCGAGCGGCGAGGCCTCGGCTCGAACGACGTTCAAGAAGATCAAGCCGAAGTCGCTGCAGATCTTCTCGCGCCAGTTCGCGACCATGATCGAGGCGGGCCTGAACATCGTCAGCGCGCTCGTGATCCTCGAGCAGCAGACCGACGACAAGTACCTGGCCGCGATCATCCGGGAGCTGCGGGCCGACGTCGAGGGCGGGATGCTGATGTCGCAGGCGATGGCGCGCCACCCGAAGGTCTTCAACCGTCTGTACGTCTCGATGGTGGAGGCCGGCGAGGCCGCCGGCATCCTCGACACGGTGCTCGACCGCGTCGCGTTCCAGATCGAGAAGGAGACGAAGATCAAGCGCCGCGTCAAGGGCGCGATGATCTACCCGACGATGGTGCTGATCTTCGCCACCCTCGTCCTCGTCGGGATGCTGCTCTTCCTCGTCCCGGTCTTCGTGAAGATCTTCGCGCAACTCGGCGGCGACCTGCCGACGCTGACCAAGGCGGTGCTCGCCTGCTCGAACTTCATCAAGGCGAGCTGGTTCATCCTCTTTCCCGGCACGATCGCGGCGATCTTCGGGATCAAGCGGTTCCTCAAGACCGACGCGGGCCGGCGCCGCTGGGACAGGATCAAGCTGAGGCTGCCGATGAAGATCGGCGACGTCGTGCTGAAGCTGACGATGGCGCGCTTCTCGCGGACGCTCTCGACGCTCGTCGCCGCCGGCGTCGACATCATCAAGGCGCTCGAGATCACCGGCCAGACGGCGGGCAACTGGGTCGTCGAGGATGCGCTCGCAGACGTGCGCGTGCGCGTGCACGAGGGTGTGCCGATCGCCCAGCCGCTCGTCGAGAACCCTGTCTTCCCCGCGATGGTCAGCCAGATGGTGAAGATCGGCGAGGAGACCGGAGAGCTCGAGAAGATGCTCGGCAAGATCGCCGACTTCTACGAGGACGAGGTCGACGCCTCGATCCAGTCGCTGACCTCGATCGTCGAGCCGATCATGATGCTCGGCGTCGGGATCATGGTCGGCGTCGTGATCATCAGCATGTACCTGCCCATGTTCAAGCTGCTGACGCTGATCAAGTAGCGCTCACCCCGCCCTCTAGGGGACGTCGGGTGTCGTCGGCGTCGTTTACGGGATCCTGCGCCGCTTCTAGCCTCGCCCTCGGGCCGGCGAGGGATCGTCTCGACTGCTGATCGGTGGACTTGTGTGAGCTTGAGTGGTCTGCGTTCGGCTTACTGCGCGTGTAGCTCGTGCATCACCGGGTGACAAAGCAGAAGCAGTATTCGTCGATACCGCCGGAGCCGTCTCCAGGAGGGAGAAAATGCAGCCTGTCGACCATGTGGTTGTGACCGCCGACGAAGGATCGATAGATGCCCGTCCCCTCCAATATCGTCAGCTCGAAGGTTCCTTCCAAGAACCTTCCACCGTGCCCGTCGTCGACAAAGACGACATTGCTGCCGGTGAACCGCATCGCGAACGAGCCGCCGGGAATGTGGTAGGCACACAAGTCGCCGTTGAACTGCACGTAGAAGTCGCCGATGGCCTTGCTCTGGTTTTGGTTCCCCGGAGTGCCGCTGACGGGGTAGATCTTCGTGGTCGAGTACGACCCGTCGCTCAGATCGACGGTGGAGAGGCCTAACTTGGGTGTACGAGTCACGGGCTGATAGAGCCCCTTGAGCAGGATTACGAACGAGTCGTTGTGCGCCTTCCCTCCCGCCCAGGCGCCTCTCGGGAATACCAGGGGTGACAGCGCGATCAGTGCCCCGCCGATTGCAGTTCTTCGGCTGACTGTGGCGCGGTCGGTGATCACTGGGTGCTCCATGCTTCCTCCCTTCGCGCGATTCCCGGCTTCGATTGGAGCAGGGATGATGATCCAGCGAGGAAAGATGGGCTAGGCGACCGGAGGCACGAATGCGGTTGCGACTAGCGCGCCTCAAACCCGCTGAGCCTCCGACACTAACCCACTTGTATCGAATGTGTCAATGTACCCCCACGGTGGGAGTCAGCCGCCACCACTGAAGCTTCCGCGACTTGATGTCGGGCGTCGGCTCGCCCTCGGTTGCGACGGTGGGTTCAGGTCTGCAATACTGAACTCAATGGTTCAGTATTCAACTCGCGTCGACCTTGCGTTCGCGGCCCTCGCCGACCCGACCCGTCGCGCCGTGCTCGAACGGCTCGGCCCCGGCAGCGCGACGATCAGCGAGCTCGCCGAACCCTTCGGCATGTCGCTCACCGGGATGAAGAAGCACGTCCGGCTGCTCGAGGAGGCGAACCTCGTCGCCACGGAGAAGGTCGGCCGTTCCCGCCGATGCACACTCGTGCCCTATGCCTTCGAGGGCATCAGCACGTGGCTGCAGCGGCTCGACCGCTTCGCGCAGGTCGTCGAACGCACGAAAGGAGCACGATGAGCACCTCCGTCACCACCCCGAACGAGCTCGAGATCCGCGTCGAGCGGGTCTTCGACGCACCACGCACACACGTCTACGCCGTCTGGACCGATCCGGAGCTGATCCCCGAATGGTGGGGCGACGGCACCGTCGTCGAGGAGATGGACGTCCGCGCCGGCGGCACCTACCGGTTCCGAACCGCGTTCGGCGTCGTCGAGGGGGAGTTCCGCGAGGTGGAGCCACCCGCGCGCCTCGTGCAGACGTTCCAGAACCACCTGCAGACGCTCGAGTTCGAGGATCTCGGCGAGCGGACGAAGCTGACTCAGACGATGCGCTTCGAGACGACCGAGCAGCGGGACACCACGATGCAGTACGGCGTCGAGGAGGGCGCGAAGGCGGGCTTCGCGCGCATCGACGCACTGCTGGTGAAGATCGCGGCGTCGAGCCGGGATAGCGCCTATCGGCGACCTGGCGCTACGTGACTCCCGGGTGAGCGCTGCGTGAGCGGTAGCTGTTGTGATGTCGCTGACGTACTCGCGAGAAGGGAGCAGCGATGTCCATTCGGTGTGTATGGCGCTCCTGCCAGGGTGCTGCCGGTGTCGTCCTTGCGGCCGTGATGGTCAGCGGCGCCTTGGCGGCGACGGTTCCACGGGACAGGCAGCCACCGACGAAACCGACAGTCGACGGCCCGAGGCAGCCGAGTGTTCTGCGCCCGGTCTTCACGTTCGGTGCAACGGATCGTCGTACGCCTCGCGGCAAGCTCCGCTTCCGTTGCGCGCTCGACGGCTCCGCCCTTCGACCCTGCGCACGCATCCACCGGCCGAACGACGCGCTGGCGTTCGGCGAGCACACGCTGCGTGTGCGGGCGATCGACCTGGCGGGAAACGGCAGTCGCCTCGCGTCCTTCACCTTCAAGGTCATCGGCAGCTGGGACGCTGCAAACGACTTCGAGCGGGCGCCGCGGCCCGCAAATCCGGGCCGCGATCGGTACGGGAACACGACCTGGTTCTACCTCCGCAGTGGCACTCCCGCACACGAACCGGCGGACTACCACCTACTGCCGACGTTCGCGGCTATCAATCCCACCTGGGAGATCTGGCACAGCCACACCGGCGGGCCGTTCGATTCTGCCGGGTCGTCGATCGGCTTCAGCAACAACCGGATGGTCATGCACCCTGGCCATTTCAACCTCGGTCAGAACGCAGTCCTGGGCTGGCGGAGCCCTGTAGCGGTTCGGTACGAGCGACCGGACGAGTCGACAACTTCGACGGTGTTTGCGGCGTGCCGGAGAACGGAGTCGTCTGGACGCTCGACCACGGCGCTGCGACGCTGCGATCGGGGTTCCTCGGCCCGAGCGAAAAGGCGACCTTCGACGTGACGGCGACGGTGTCGGTCGGGGATCTTCTCTACGTCGTCGTGAACGACGCGGGCGACTCGAACTGCGATACGGCGGTCGTCGATTTCGCGGTGCGGACGATGTAGCCGACGGCGGCTACTCCCCGCGGTTGTGCTTGACGAGCTCGACGTTGTTGCCGTCGGGGTCGAGCACGAAGGCGCCGTAGTAGCCCTCGTGGTAGATCGGCCGCTCGCCGGGCGCGCCGTTGTCGGCGTAGCCCGCCGCGAGCGCGGCGGCGTGGAAGGCGTCGACGGTTCGCGTTCTCCGCGACCGGGAACGCGAGGTGCACGTTCTCGGCCGGTGGGCCGGCCACCACCGAGAAGGAGCCGGTCTCGCCGACGAACTGCGCCCGCTCGGCCGTGTCCATCTGCAACCGGAAGCCCGCGTGGGGAGCGACCGTCTCGTAGAAGCGTTTCGAGGCCGCGACGTCTGCGACGCGGATCCAGAGATGGTCGATTCCGCCTCCGACCCGAAGCGCTCCGTGGTGAACGGCTTCCGCGCTGTTTCCATCCGGATCGAGCAGGAACGCGCCGTAGTAGTCGTCCCGGTACTGCGGCCGACGGCCCGGCGCGCCGTCGGGGCGGAAGCCCGCCTGCGTGCCGGCGCGCCAGAACTCGTCCACGTGAGCGTGCGACCGCGCGACGAAGCCGACGTGCAGGCCCCTCGTCACTCCATGCTCGTCGTCTGCCGCGGCGAGCGAGAAGTCGTCCCACTCCGCGAACTGCTCGCCGGAATGCGACTGCTCGATCCCGAGCGTCCTCAGAACCGTCTCGTAGAACTGCTCCGAAGCGAGGCGGCTCGACACCCGGATCGTGACGTGGTCGAACACGGGCCGGACTATGCCAGCGCTGAGCTCGGGCTACCTTTGGGGGCTACTCTCGGGTCGCGATGGAGAAGGAGAGCCGCCAGGAGCTCGAGCGCTGGGCCGCTGCGCTGGCGCGATCCGAGGTCGCCGAGCTCCGCGCCGCCGGCCGGGCGATCAGCACGCTCTGCGCCGAGAACGCGGAGCTGGCGGAGCGGCTCGCGCGATTGGAGCCGCCCGACTCCGAGGTGACGGTGACGGCGACGAGTCGGCACTGCCACCACGCTCGTCGCGCGCCGCCCGGCCGAAGACGAAGCGGCCGCTGCCGTGGCGGCGCGCGATCATCGTGACGGGGTTGGCGGCGCTCGCCGTCTCGGGAGCCGCCGTCGCATCGCGAGCGGCCGGCCCGGACCTCGCTGCGACGGGGCCGGAGCAGAACGCGCTGATCGGAAGCGAGGCGCTCGCGGGGCTCTCGTTCTCGGCGGCAGGCACGGGCACGGACTGGCTACTCGACGGACGCCCCGTGCGAGCCCGGGCTGAAGGCGACCGAGTGGTCTTCCGGCCGCGCAAGCTGACCGAAGGTTCCCACGAGCTCGTGATCCGCCGCGCCGGGCGCCTCTTCACCAGTGCAACCCGCACCTTCACCTTCACGGTGGACACGACGGCCCCGAAGCTCTCTGTCGGAGGCCCCGCGGTCGTGAACGTCCGGCAACCGCTCGAGTTTCGCGGCCGGATCGAGCCCGGCGCCCGGCTCGAGCACGAGGGCGCGACGATCCCGCTCGACGAGCGGGGCGCGTTCGAGCTTCGCGCAGCGCCCGCGCCGCGCCGGCTCGAGCTCCTCGCGACCGACGCAGCCGGCAACACGAGCCGCTGGCGCGTGCCGGTCACCGTCGTCCCGCGCCGTCCCGTTCAGCCGATCCGCGCCGTCCACGTCACGGCGTACGCCTGGGCGAACGACGAGCTGCGCGGGGACGTGCTCGCGCTCGTGCGAGCGGGGAAGCTCAACGCGGTCGAGCTCGACCTGAAGGACGAGTCGGGCGAGATCGGCTGGGCCTCCGGCGTGCCGCTCGCGAAGCAGATGGGCGCGCAGCTCGACATCTACGACCTGCGCCAGGCCGTCGACGACCTGCACCGCCGCGGCGTGCGGGTGATCGGGCGCCTCGTCTGCTTCCGCGATCCGATCCACGCGCGTGCTGCCTGGGATGCGGGTCGTCGCAACGAGGTCGTGCAGAGCCCCGGCGGCGAAGCGTACGCGGGCTACGGCGGCTTCACCAACTTCGCCAGCCCGGCAGTGCGGCGCTACAACATCGACCTGGCGGTCGCTGCGGCGAAGCTCGGCGTGGACGAGATCCTCTTCGACTACGTCCGCCGCCCCGACGGCCCGATCGACTCGATGCGCTTCCCGGGTCTGCAGGGAACGCCCGAGCGGTCGATCGTACGCTTCCTCGCCGAGACCCGCCGAGCCCTCGCCGGCACCGACACGCTCGTCGGCGCGTCGGTCTTCGGCGTCGCCGCGACGAGGCCCGAGGAGGTCGCGCAGGACATTCCCGCGATGGCGCGGCAGGTCGACTACATCGCCCCGATGCTCTACCCGTCCCACTGGGGGCCCGGCGAGTACGGCGTCGCCGATCCGAACGGCCAGCCCTACGACATCGTCCGCCGCTCGACCGAGGACTTCGTGAAGCAGGTGCGCGGAACCGGGGCGCGCGTGGTGAACTGGCTGCAGGACTTCTCGTACGGCCGGGACTACGGCGCCGCAGGAGGTGCGGGCGCAGATCCGGGCCTCGCGCGACGCAGGGCGTCGACGAGTTCATCCTCTGGGACGCGGCCGTCACGTACACCGCCGGCGCGCTCGACCCGACGGCGAAAGTGCCGGCGCTCGAGCTGACCACCGCGCCGCCGAAAGACGCGCCGATGCCGGTTCGGCTTCCGGACCTCGAGCCGCAGCCCTCGAAGGAGAGCTCGACAGCCGTGAAGCGCCCGTTACCCGGGCTGCCTCCGAACGAGCTCGGCCGGATCCCGGTGGTCATGCACCACCAGATCCGCTCCGACCGCGTCGGCGAGTACGACCAGACGCCGAAGGAGTTCCGGGCCGAGCTCCACCGGCTCTGGAAGAGCGGCTACGTGCCGATCGCCGTCTCCGACCTGATCGACGGCCGCATCGACATCCCGGCCGGGACGAGCCCCGTCGTCCTCACCTTCGACGACGCGACGAAGGAGCAGCTGGCGTTGCGACCGGACGGCACGCCGAAGCCCGACACGGCCGTCGGCATCTTGCTCGAGTTCGCGCGCACGCACCCCGGCTTCGGGCCGGCGGGCACCTTCTATGTGAACCGGGAGCCCTTCGGCAGCGCCGAGGCCGGACGAAGGCTGCTCCCCTGGCTCGTCGAGCACGGCTTCGAGCTCGGCAACCACACGCACGACCACACCCCGCTGCGCGGTCTCTCCGCGACCGAAGTGCAACGCGAGCTCGTCCGCGGCGCCGGCGTGATCCACGCGGCACTTCCCGGCTACCGGATCCGGTCGTTCGCACTGCCGATGGGCTCGATGCCGACCGACGAGCGGCTCGCCGTGCGGGGCAGCTGGAACGGCCGCGGCTACGGCCCTTACGGCGTCCTGCTCGTGGGAGCGAATCCCGCTGCGTCGCCCTACTCGACCGACTTCGATCCCGGTGCGATCCCGCGCATCCGGACCTCGCACGCCAGCTGGAAGGGCGAAGCCGATTTCGCGTTCGGCTACTGGATGACGGAGCTCGAGCGCAATCCGCGGACGCGTTATGTCTCCGACGGCGATCCCGACACGATCGCCGTTCGCGACGGCGAGCTCGAGCGTGTCGAAGCCGCGGCTTCGCTCGCGCGTAGCCCCGTAGCTGCTCCACTAGTCTTTTCGGTCAGTGAGGGCTCCGCGCGAAGCGGTCGACATCGTCTTCGACGCTGCGACCAAGCGGTATCCCGGCCGCCAGGCGCCCGCGGTCGACAACCTGTCGTTCTCGATCGCCGCCGGCGAGATCTGCTGCCTCGTCGGCCCGTCGGGCGGCGGCAAGACGACGGCCATGAAGCTCGTCAACCGCCTGGTCGAGCTGACCTCCGGCGACGTCCGCATCGACGGTCGGAGCGTGCGCGACCTGGACGAAACGGAGCTCCGCCGCGGGATCGGCTACGTGATCCAGCAGGTCGGCCTGTTCCCGCACATGACCGTGGCCGAGAACGTCGCCACCGTGCCGCGCCTGCTCGGCTGGCGGCGCGACGAGACGCGAACCCGCGTGGACGAGCTGCTCGACCTGGTCGAGCTGCCGGCCGTCGACTACCGCTCGCGCTATGCCTCGCAGCTCTCCGGCGGCGAGCGACAAAGAGTCGGGCTCGCCCGCGCGCTCGCGGCCGACCCGCCCGTGATGCTGATGGACGAGCCCTTCGGTGCGCTCGACCCGATCACGCGCACGCGCCTGCAGAAGGAGCTGCTGCGGATCCAGGGCGAGGTGCGCAAGACGATCGTCTTCGTCACGCACGACATCGACGAGGCGATCCTGATCGGCGACCGGATCGCGATCCTCCGTGAGGGCGGCCGACTCGCCCAGGTCGACACGCCCGAGCAGATCCTCGCTCGTCCCGCAGACGACTTCGTCGCGGAGTTCGTCGGCGAGGACCGTGGGCTGAAGCGGCTCTCGCTGACGACGCTCGCCCAGATCGAGCTCGATCCGCCGAACGGCGTCGTGATGCCGTCCGCCGCCGCGGAGACGACGCTGCGCGACGCGCTGTCGCTGATGCTCTCGGAGGGATCGCGCTCGCTGTCCGTGCTCGACGGCGACGAGCGACCGCGCGGCGTGCTGACGCTCGATCGCCTCAGCGAGCTGCTGAAGTGAGCCAAGAGCCGGTCATCCCCGACTTCGGCGAGGCGTCCTCCTGCGTCGCGGAGAACAGGATCTTCTGCCCGGACTGGGTGCGCGAGAACTGGAGCTCCGTCTTCCAGCCGGCACTCGTCGAGCACGTGAAGCTGACGGTGATCGCGGTCGCTGTCGGGTTCGTGATCGCCTTCGCGGCTGCGCTGCTCGCCCACCGCTACGGCCGGGCCGAGCGGCCGTTCGCGACCATCAGCGCGATCGTCTACACGATCCCCGGGATCGCGCTCTTCCAGCTGCTCGTCCCCTTCACGGGCCTCAGCGTCCTCACCGTGGAGGTTGCGCTCGTCGGCTACACGCTGTCTGATCCTGTTCCGGAACGTGCTCGAGGGGCTGCGCGCGGCTCCGCCCGAGGTGCTGGAGGCGGCGCGCGGGATGGGGCTGACGCGCCGGCAGACACTGTTTCGCGTGGAGCTGCCGCTGGCGCTCCCGGCGATCGTCGCGGGCCTCCGCGTGGCCACCGTCTCCACGATCGCGCTGGCGACGATCGCCGCGTTCGTGATCCCCGAGGGGCTCGGACAGCCGATCTTCGCCGCGCTGCGCGACTACTTCAAGACCGAGATCATCACCGCGGGCATCCTCGCGATCCTGCTCGCGGTGACGGCCGATCTGCTGCTCGTCTTCGCGCAGCGCCTGCTCACGCCGTGGGCCTCGGCGCGGCGGGTCGCGACGTGAGCACCTTCGTCGATGCACTCAGGTTCATCGTCGACCGGCGCGAGCTCATGCTGGACAAGACCATCGAGCACCTCGTTCTCTCCGGCGCGGCGATCGGGGTTGCGCTCCTGATCGCCGTGCCGCTCGGAGTCGTGCTCGGCCATCTGCACCGCGGCTCCTTCATCGCGATCAACCTCGCGAACGTCGGCCGGGCGCTGCCCAGCCTGGCCGTGATCGCGATCGGCCTCGGGTTCCTCGGTTTCGGCTTCACGAACGTGCTGGTGGCGCTCGTGATCCTCGCGATCCCGCCGATCCTGACCAACGCGTACGTCGCCGTCGACGGGGTGGATCCGGAGGCCGTCGAGGCGGCACGGGGCATGGGGATGAGGCCGTCGCAGATCCTGCGGCGGATCGAGCTGCCGCTGGCACTCCCGTTGCTCTTTGCCGGCGTCCGCACGGCCGCTGTGTACGTGGTCGCCTCCGCAACGCTCGCCGCCATCGCCGGCGGCGGCGGGCTGGGAGAGATCCTGTTCAACCAGGCGAGCTACCGCGTGGAGGGGCTCGTCGGCGCGGCGATCGTCGTGTCGGCGCTGGCGTTCGCCGCCGATCTGCTCTTCGGCGGGCTCCAGCGGCTGCTCACCCCGCGCGGGCTGCGCACCGACGTTCCGACGTTCGAGCCCGATGTCGTGCCGGCCAGAACGAGCGGCGCCCACTAGCAGCTCACCGCTCGCTTCCGCCGGCGGTCGCTCCGTGATATGCCGTCGTCGACAACGAGGAAGGAGAGGTGATCGTGAAAGCTCTGCTCGTCGTGCTCGCGACGCTCGTGCTCACTCCGGCCGCGCTCGGGGGCCAAGCGCCGGCGGACGTGCGGTTCTCGGCCTTCAACGCGTCGCTCAATCGCAATTTTGCGGGGCAGCTGATCGCCGATCTTTCGACGCCGGCGAACCAGCAGGCGAAGAACGTGGCGGAGACGATCCAGCGCGTTCGGCCCGACGTCGTTCTGATCAACGAGTTCGACTACGACGTCAATGGCACCGCGTTGCGTCTCTTCCAGGACAACTACCTGTCGATCTCACAGAACGGAGCTGCGCCGATCCGATACGGGTATCGGTTCGCTGCCGAGTCGAACACCGGAATCCCGTCCGGCTTCGACTTGAACAACAACGGCGCGCCGCGACCCCCGCTCCT
>CAVTJQ010000009.1:0-9787 GCA_963734975.1 uncultured Gaiellaceae bacterium | reverse complement strand
CGAAGAGAATCTCGTCGTCGGTCGCCCGCTGCGTGACGTCGTACATGCCACCTGGAACCTGTTGACGTGGTTTCGAGCCATCGTCTACGGAGGCTTGATGGGCTACTCAACCGGTAGGGAGACGTGCGGAAATCGGCACGGAATCAGCACACGACCGTGACGAAGGACATGTCCGGGGTTTGACCCCCAACATGTCCGCTGCTGACGGTGAGGCTGCTAGGTGACGAGCTCGAGGCGCGGGTTCGGGCGGTAGCGCCGGCCGACCTTCGCCGACGGGCGGCCGTCGGTCAGCACGATGTCGGCGGTGAAGTCGTTCTGGCCACGGATCAGCGACGAGCCGATCCCGTAGGCGTCCACGGGCACGCCCAGACGCTCGAATTTCTCCAGCTTCTCGACCGTGAACCCGCCGGAGGCGACGATCTTCACGCGCTCGAAGCCGTCCGCGTCGAGGGCGGCTCGCACCTTGCGCACGAGCTCCTCGTTGACCCCGCGAGGGTCGAAGTCGCCCATCTCGCCCCAGAGCGAGCGGTCGACGAGCTGGCCGGACGTGTCGAGCCGGACGCCCCAGAGCCGCGGACCGAGTGCCCGGGCCACTTCGAGCGCCGTACGCACCGAGTCGTTCTCGAAGTCGACCAGCACGACGATGTTCATGTCGTCGCTCGCCCACTCCGCGAACTTCGTCGCCGCGAGCACCGTGTTGCCGCCGTAGGAGGCGATCAGCGCGTGCGGCACCGTGCCGACGCCCCGGCCGCCCCACCACGACGCCTGCGCGTCGGAGGTGACCCCGATCGACTGGCCCACCATCGCGCCGGCCACGAATGCGGCGTACCCGTCGCCGGTCTGCACGCGATGATGGTCGTGGCGGGCAGGCATGAAGATAATCGGCTTGCCGCCGGCCGCCTTCACCACCCGCTCGACGTTCGTCGTGATCAACGTGCGCCGCGTGAGCACGCCGAGGTAGACGGTCTCGAGGTGCGCGAAGAGGGTGTAGTCGCCCTCGATCGTCAGCGTCGTCTCCCAGGGCCTGACCGGGTCGCCGTCGTACAGCGCGTGCACCGTCAGCGCCTCCCAGTCGTGCGAGCAGAGCTTGAGCACGGCGATCGCCTCGTCGACGCCCCCGAGCATCGCCTCCTCGCGCTGGAAGACCTGCATCACGACGCGGGGCCGCCGGCCGTCCGCGAGCAGCGCGTCGCGGGTGTGGTTGAAGTAGGCGTCGGTGTAGTAGCCCTCCCGCATCTTCTCGACCGGGAGGTCGAAGACCTCGGGTGCGAGCCGCTCCCTAGGAGCTTGCGCCGTCGCCATCTTCCAGCTCCAGACACGCGGCGAGCGCTGCCTCGGCCACCTCGAGCTGGGCGGCCGAAGGCTCGGCGGTGGCGACCCTGTGCTGCAGCTCGTGGCCGGGCCGCGCGAGCGCCTTCGCGAGTGGATGCCCCGGGTGCCGCGTCATCCAGCCGAACACCTCGACGGCAGCACCGACAGCCCCGATCGACCCCGCGATCCGGGCAGGGCCGCGAACGGAGCGCGGCGCGCGCGAGGCGAGCCCGTTCGCGACGGCAGAGGCCGCGAGCAGCGGCCCGATCAGATGAGAGCCGCAGCGCTCGTGCTCCTTCGCGCGCCGCTCGCCGTGCTCGTAGCTGCCGATCGACACGTGCTCCGCGCCGTGGTAGGCGGCGAGCTCACCACCCCTGAGGGCCAGCAGCGCCGGAGCCAGCGAGAGCGTGCCGGCGAGCAGCTCGCGAGCCGCCCCGCCGAGGCTCGAGGAGCCCAGCCGGTCCGATCGACGCACGACCTGCACCGTCACCGCGCTGGCGGCGGTCGCCGCGAGGACGGCCGGACGCTCGAACGGCAGCCGGGCTTCCGGCAGCCGGCGACGCAACTCGGGGATGAATGCGAACGCCTCCGCCAGCCGAAGCGGCCCGCGCAGGAACGGCTGCTGGATCCGCGGCGCGAGCAGCCGCTTCCGCGCGGCGACGACCTTGATCTCCCCCTCGGGCGTCCGCACCGCGCAGGCCCAGCTCGTCGGCCCGTGCACGAGCACGCCGTTCGAGAGGGCCATCCCACCGAGCCTGACCTTCTTCTCCGTCATGGTCGGACGATAGCCGCTCGGCGCAGAGCCGCCTGGAGCTCATCGGCTGCCGGTCCGCGGCCGAGCGGTTCTCCGTCCAGCTCCACCACCGGCATCACCTCGCGGACCGAGGACGACGTGAACGCCTCCCCGGCGCCGGCGAGCTCGGCCAGCGGGAACGCCCCCTCCGCGACCTCGTACTCCAGCTCGGCGGCCAGCTCGATCACCGCAGCACGCGTGACTCCCGCGAGGATGCCGAGGTCGAGCGACGGCGTCAGCAGCGTGCGACCGCGCCGCCACCAGATGTTCGTCGTCGGCCCCTCGAGCACCACGTCCTGGGCGTCGACGAAGACGGCGTCGTCCGCGCCGCGCCGGCGCGCCTCCGCTTCGGCCGCCATGTTGACGGCGTAGCTCGTGGACTTCACGCCGGGGAGCAGCCATGGCTCGTCGGCGCGCACCCCGCGCAGCGAGATCAGCCGCTGGCCGCGCTCGCGCAGCCCGTCGTGGTGGTCGGGAAGCTCGCTCACGAGCGCCAGGGCCAGCGGCGTCGGCGTCCAGTAGAGGCGGAGGACCGCATCGGCGGTGCCGGCGGCGTCGATCGCCTGCCGGGCGAGCTCCTCGAAGGCGAGCGCGTTCACCGTCGGCAGCCCGATCCGCTCCGCCGACTGAGCGAGTCTCGTGAGATGCTCGTCGAGCCGGAAGGCGTTCCCGTCGTAGACACGCACCGTCTCGAACGCGGCGCGGCCCCGCAGCAGCGCGTCGTCGTCCGCCCGCAGCACGGGCTCCGACGGATCGACGACACCGCGGCCGCCGACCGCAACGGCGAGCAACGTCACGCGGTCACCTCGACGGGTGCGCCGATTGCGGCCAGCAGCGGGCGAGCCTTCGTCCACGACTCCTCGATCTCCTCGTGCGGATCGGAGTCCCACACGATGCCACCACCGACCCACAGGTGGATGCGCCCCTCGGCCACCGCGAAGGTCCGAATCGTGAGTGCCAGCTCGAGGTCTCCGTTTCCGCGGACGACCCCGAGAGCGCCCATCGAAGCTCCGCGGCCCACCGGCTCGAGCCGGGCGATCTCGTCGAGCGCCGCGAGCTTCGGCGCGCCTGTGACGGAGCCGCCGGGAAACACGGCTGCGAGCAACTCCGCCAGGCCCACGTCCTCCCTGATCGTTCCCTCGACTCTCGAGACGAGGTGCGTGACTCCCGCGAGCTCGCGCTCGGCCATCAGCTCGGGCCAGCGCACCGAGCCCGGCTCGCAGACCCGCGAGAGGTCGTTGCGCTCCAGGTCGACGATCATCACGTGCTCCGCCTCGTCCTTGTCGCCCTCGACGTGCTCACCGAGCGGGCGCGTGCCCTTGATCGGCATCGTCCAGACCCGACGGCCGCGCCGCGCCAGGAAGAGCTCGGGCGAGGCCGACGCGATCGCCCACCCCTCGCCGGCGAGGAAGGGCGCACGCGGCCTGAACGGCGCCAGCGCCGCGACAAGCCCGCCGGGATCCCCCTCGAACCGAGCGGCGAGGTGCTGGACGAGGTTGACCTGGTAGACGTCACCGCGCTCGATCGCCTCCCGGACCGCCTCGATCGCGGTACCGTAGTCAGCCTCGGTCCAGGTTCGGTCCCACTGGCCGAAGCGGACATGCCCTGGGGTCAAACCCCTGGACGTGTCTCGACGGGACACGGCCGCAAGGGGCAAAGGGCACGGCTCGGGTGGTGCTGGGCTCCCCCCGCGGCGCAGCGGCTGCGAAAGGCCGTAGCCGAGGTAGAGATCCGCCTCGAGCGCCTCGCCGCCGGGCGCGAAGAAGCCGCGCTCGCGCAAATACGACTCGATCCGATCGAACGCCCCCTCCGGCGACGAGAGCTCCAGCACGGCTACCCGAGCGAGCGAGCGACGTGGCGCAGGAACTCGACGCCGAGCGCGAGATCGTCGACGTGCACCCGCTCGTCGGCCGAGTGGATCAGACGCGTGGCGAGCTCAGGATCCATCGTCCGCATCGGGAAGAAGCCGTATGCGACCGTGCCGAACGCCGCGCGGAGCCAGTGCGAGTCGGTGAAGCCCGTGCAGCAGAGCGGGGCGACGCGCGCACCCGGCTCGGCCTCGGCGACCCACTCCTCGATCGCGCTCCACAGCGGCGTCTCTAGCGAGGAACGCGTGCCGCCGAAGCGTTCGATCCACTCGAGCTCGTAGTCGCCCACACCGGCTACAGCGCCGAGCACGCTGCGCACGATCGGCTCGACGTCCTCCGGCGAGCGGCCGGCGAGGATGCGGCAATCGACGGTGACGTCGCAAGTGCCGGGGATGACGTTGCGCGACTCGGAGGCGGAGATCATCGTCGGCGAGAGCGTGAAGGAGAGGAGCGGCTCGATCAGATCGGCCGCGAGCGGGTCGAAGGCGCGCAGCCGCGCGAGCACCTCTCCCGCGGGCGGTTCCTCGCCGAGCACCGTCGTGAGGAAGCCGGCGACCTCGGGGCCGATCTCGGCCTCCGGCCGGTACGCGGCGAGCGCCTCGATCAGCCCCGCCGCCTTGACGAGCGCGTTGTCGGCGATCCCCGGCATGGACGCGTGGCCGCTGCGGCCGCGAACGCGCAGGCGGAACGGCGCCGTCATCTTCTCCGCGCTCGCGCAGAGGTAGTACGGGTCACCGCCGAGCACGACTCGCTCGCCGCCGCCCTCGTTGAGCGCGTAGTCGACCCGGACGGCATCCGGGTGCTCCTCGCAGAGCCATTCCAGGCCGAAGCTCTTGCCCACCTCCTCGTCGGCAGCGGCGATCAGGACGATGTCGCCCGGCGGCCGGAAGCCCTCGCGGGCGAGCGAAGCGAGAGCGACCGCGTTGGCAGCGACCTCGTTCTTCATGTCGAGCGCGCCTCGGCCCCAGACCTCGTCGCCGACGAGCTCGCCCGACCAGGGGTCGCGCGTCCATTCGGACGCGTCGGCAATCACCGTGTCGGTGTGACAGAGGAACGCGAGCGACGGTCCGGCGCCACCGGGCAGGCGCGCGACGAGATTCGCGCGCGCCGGATCTCGAGCGAACAGCTCTGCCTCGACGCCGCTCGCCGCCAGGTAGTCGCGCAGGCACTCGGCCGCGAGCGTCTCGTTCCCCGGTGGGTTGACCGTGTTCAGCCGGAGCAGCTGCTGGAGCAGGCCGACGGCCTCGTCCCGGAGCGCCGGCGTAGCCATCAGCGTCGCGTGCCGAGCACGAGGAGATAGTGCATGGGCCGCCGCACCTCGTCGCCCTCGCGATGCCGCTCCTGGATCTCGACGAACGCATCGCGAAGCTTCCCGCCGAGCTCCTCGCCGACTTGCCCGAGCAGCGCGCGAATCGGAGGCGCGGAGGAGGAGAGGAACGCCCACACGTCCTGCCCGTCCCGACCTGTCAGCCACCATGTGCGCGGCTCGATCGTGAGCTCGAACGCGTCGCCGAGCAATCGCTCCACCTCGGCCGGGTCGCCCCACGCGTCGATCGGGAGCGGCTCGCTGCCGATGTACGGCGCCCACGCCTCGTCCATCTCCTTGTCCGGCAGCCACGCAGTGAGGCCGAGCCGTCCGGCGGGTCGGCAGACACGCGCCAGCTCGGCGGCGACCCGATCCCGGTCGGGCGGAAAGATCACTCCGAAGCAGGAGGCGACGACGTCGAAGGAGGCGTCCGCATACGGCAACTCCTGGGCGTCGGCGCGCTCGATGCGGACGTCGAGGCCGTCGAGACGATCACGCGCCTTCTCCAGCATCACCGGCGCGAAGTCGAAGGCCGTCACGCTGGCGCCGGCGCGAGCGGCACGGAGCGCGACCTCCCCCGTCCCGGTCGCGGCGTCGAGCCACTCCTGCTCCTTCTGTGGCGCGAGCGCGTCGACGAGCGCGTCGTGGACGGGTGCGAGCCGCTCGGCGAGCCGCTCGTACGTCCCGTCGCCCCACCAGGCGGACGGCTCGCTCACGACTGCTCCTGCGAGAGCGCCGTCAGCTCGTTGCGCGCTCGCCAGAGCTCCGGAAAGAAGCTGTGGTGGATCAGCCGGCCGAGCACCTCGACCGGCGTGCCCTGGGTGCCGACGACCGAGTCGCCGATGATCCTCGCCACGACCTTGTAGTGGCGCACGCGCCAGGTCGTGATCCGCTCGTCCCACTCGACGAGGGCCTCGGCCAGCTGGTACAGCGCCTCGTGCTCGCGGCCGTGGACGTAGAGCTCGACGACGCTGAGGCCCGCCTCCTCGCGCACGCGGTGAAACGCCTGCCCCAGCATCGGTGTCACGCGCCGCAGCTCCCGCCAGCCGGGCGAGTCGAAGCCGCTGCCGTGACCGAGCACCTTGCGAATCTCCTGGTACTCCCACGGCGACATCTGCTCGAGCATGTCGAGCTGGTTCGTCGCGTAGACGAGGCAGAGCGCACTCCGGCGCAGCAGCCGCAGGGCCGGATCGATCTCGGCCTCACCCAAGTGCCCGGTCGCCGCCTCCACGTCGTTCCACGCGAGCTTCAGCCAGAGCTCCGACGACTGGTGCACGGTCTGGAAGAGCAGCTCGTCGCGATGGACCCAGTCGTCCGGCCCCTTCTGCAGCGCGAGCAGCTCGTCGGTGTTCAGATAGCGCTCGTAGTCGCTCTTCGCGCCGCCCGGCAAGACCGGCTGCGAGAAGTCTTCCGTCTCGTGGGTCGCCACCCCGCGGAGCATACTTCGGGCGATGGGAGACCTCTTCGCCGATGCGGCGCGCGAGCGTGCCGACACCGTCGCGCCACTGGCGCAGCGAATTCGGCCGCGCACGCTCGACGAGCTCGTCGGCCAGGAACACGTGCTCGGCCCCGGCTCGGCGCTCCGCCGCGCGATCGAGGAAGACCGGCTCCGGTCGCTGATCCTGTACGGCCCGCCCGGCGTCGGCAAGACGACGCTCGCGCGGATCGTGGCCGAGACGACCGGTGCCGCCTTCGAGGAGCTCTCGGCCGTCTCGGCCCGCGTCGACGACGTGCGCCGCATCCTGCAGGCCGCCCGAGACCGCCTCGGCGGCAACGGGCAGCGCACGATCCTCTTCCTGGACGAGATCCACCGCTTCAACAAGAGCCAGCAGGACGCGCTGCTCCCCGGCGTGGAGGACGGGCTCGTGACGCTGATCGGGGCGACGACCGAGAACCCGTACTTCGAGGTCAACTCGGCGCTCCTCTCCCGCTGTCAGGTGGTCGAGCTCGAGTCGCTCGGCGAGCCGGAGCTGCGCGAGGTGGTGACGCGCGGCGCGGCCGCGATCGAGGCCGAGATCTCGCCCGACGTGGCGGACGAGATCGTGCGGCGCGCCGGCGGCGACGCACGCACCGCGCTGAACACGGTCGAGCTCGCCTGGGAGACCGCGCAGGCGGAGGGAGTGCCGCTCGAGGAGCGCCACGTCGAGGACGCCGCCCGCAAGCGGCCGCTGCGCTACGACAAGGGCGCCGACCAGCACTACGACTTCGTCTCGGCGTTCATCAAGTCGATGCGCGGCTCCGACCCCGACGCGGCCGTCTACTACCTCGCGGCGATGCTCGAGGGCGGCGAGGACCCGCGCTTCATCGCGCGCCGGATGGTCATCTTCGCCTCGGAGGACGTCGGCAACGCCGACCCGCGCGGGCTCCAGGTCGCAGTCGCAGCCGCGCACGCTCTCGAGCACGTCGGCCTGCCGGAGGCGCAGCTCAACCTCGCCCAGGCCGCGATCTACCTCGCGGGAGCGCCCAAGTCGAAGGCCGGAGCACTCGCGATCTGGGACGCTCGCAAGGATGTGCGCGAGGCTGGGAACCTGCGCCCGCCGGCCATGCTGCGCGACGCCCACTACGCCGGCGCGAAGAAGCTCGGCCACGGAACGGGCTACGTCGACCCGCACACCGACCCGCGTGGATTCGAGCTCGACTACCTCCCCGAGGAGCTGAAGGGACGGCGCTACTATCGCCCGAGCGGAAGCGGCGAGGAGGGAACGCGTGGCGATCGAGACGGGAGCGGAGGCACCTGAGTTCGACCTGGAGGTCGAGGGCGACGAGCGCGTGCGCCTCTCGGACTTCCGCGGCCGCCGCAACGTCCTGCTCGTCTTCCACCCCTTCGCCTTCACGCCGGTCTGCGAGGAGGAGGCGCGCGATCTCGAGGAGAATCTGCCGTCGTTCGAGAACGCCGAGACCGACGTCGTGCTCCTCTCGTGCGACAGCGCCCCGGCGCGCCAGGCCTGGAGGCGCGCGCTCGGCCTCACCTACACGCTCGCCTCCGACTTCTGGCCGCACGGCGAGACGGCGCGCGCCTACGGCGTCTTCGACGAGGAGACCGGAGCGCCCGTGCGCGGCACGTTCCTGATCGACAAGGCCGGCACCGTCGTCTGGACGCTGGTCAACGACGCGGACACGCGCCGCACCGAGCTCACGTCGGCGCCGCTCGCAACCGCCGTCGAATGATCGCGACACACGAGTGGGGCGAACGAGGCTCGCCGCTCCTCGTCTGCCTGCACGGCGTCACGGGCCACGGCCGCCACTTTGCGCGACTTGCCGAGCGGCTCGCCGGCCGCTTCCACGTCGTCGCGCTCGACCAGCGCGGGCACGGCGACTCCACGTGGGAGCCGCCTTGGCACCTCGAGCAGTACGTCGAGGACACGATCGCCGCGCTCTCGCTCGCCGGTCTCGCCGGGACGCCGTGCGGCTGGATCGGCCACTCGTTCGGCGGGCGCGTGGCATTCGAGCTCGCTGCCGCGGCCCCGGAGCTCGTCGAGCGGCTCGTCCTGCTCGATCCCGCGATCCGGATCGAGCCGCCGATCGCGCTCTACGGCGCCGAGAACGCGCGACGCGACCGCTCCTACGCGAGCTTCGACGAAGGTGTGGAGCGACGCTTCGAGGAGAGCGTGCTCCACCGCGCGCCGCGCGAGGTCGTGGCGGACGAGCTCGGGACCCACCTGCTCGAGGACGACGAGGGCCGCTGGCGCTACCGCTACTGCCAGAGCGCCGTCGTCGCCGCCTACGGCGAGATGAGCCGGGAGTCACCGCCGTTCGAGCTCGCGCGCGTGCCGACGCTGCTCGTGCTCGGCGAGGAGTCGTACCTGCCCTACGACCACCTGCTCGACGCGCACGTGGCGGCGCTCGGCGACCAGCTGCAGGTCGTGCGCGTGCCGGGCGGGCACACAGTGCTCTGGGACGCGTTCGACGAAACGGCCTCGGCCGTCGAGCGCTTTCTCCGCTAGACGGCGCGCTCGAGCACAGGCGTCGCACTGAGCTCGACCTCGCGCGCGAGCGCCCCGAGCACGGTCCGCAGCCCCTCGCTGAGGCCCTCGTCGGCGCCGTCGGCCAGGCGGACGTGCGCCTGCGACACGGTGACCGTCTCCTCGAGCACCCGCGCGCCCAGCGCCCCCAGCACCTTGCGCGTCTCCGCTGCGGCCCAGACACCGCCGAACACGCCCGTGCTCGACGAGAGCACCGCGACAGGTGTGTTCCGCACCGGCGAGTCGAGGATCGGCCGCGAGGCCCAGTCGAGCGCGTTCTTCAGCACGCCGGGGATCGAGTGGTTGAACTCGGGGGTTGCGACGAGCACCGCGTCGGCCTCGGCCAAAGCGGCCTTGAACCGCGCCACGGCCCCGGGCTGGTCGCCGTGGACGTCGTCGTCGGCGTCGTAGGGCGGGATCTCCTTCAGACCCTCGAACAGCTCGACCTCGACCGCGTCCGGCGCAACCTCGGCAGCCGCCCGCAGCAGCTCGGTGTTGTGCGAGCCGCTCCGGAGGCTGCCGCTGATCGCGAGGACGTGCATCGCTA
>CAVTJQ010000008.1:0-17716 GCA_963734975.1 uncultured Gaiellaceae bacterium | reverse complement strand
CCTCGAGCTCGTCGACGAGACCTCGGAGTACGGGCTCACGGGCGCGGTCTTCGCGGACGACCGCCGCGCGATCGAGCAGGCGCACGCCGCACTCCGCTACACGGCGGGGAACTTCTACGTGAACGACAAGCCGACCGGGGCCGTCGTCGGCCAGCAGCCGTTCGGCGGCGGCCGCGCGTCCGGCACGAACGACAAGGCCGGGTCGCTCTGGAACCTGATCCGCTGGGTCAGCCCCCGGACCGTGAAGGAGACCTTCGTACCGCCCACGGACTACCGCTACCCGTCGATGGATCCGGACGGGGACGGCGGCTCCGCACGCTGAGACGATCCAGCGCCGACGACGGCGTTAGCCTGAGGCAGCGTTAGCCTGAAACCGTGGGCGAGGTCTTCCACGCGATCCGCGTCTTCTTCGAGCAGCTGGCCTCGGTCGACTTCGGGCCGCTCGCACTCGCGATCTGCTGCCACCTGCTGAAGTCCGCCTGCACGAGCCGCGCCTGGCGGAACGCGATCGCGGCCGCCTACCCGGCCGAGTCGGTGCCGTGGCGTCCGATCTACGGCGCCTACATGTCCGCGGTCGGAGTGAACGCGGTCGTGCCGGTACGCGGAGGCGACGCCGTGAAGCTCTATCTCGCGCACCGCACCGTCCCTGGAGCGACCTACGCGACGCTCGCGGCGACGCTGCTCGTCATGGCGATCTTCGACAGCGCGGTCGCCATGCTGATCTTCGTCTACGCGCTCACGCTCGGAGCGCTGCCGGGGCTCGGCGTGCTGCCGAGCCTGCCCGGATTCGACTTCCGCTGGGTCGGCGAGAGCCCTGAGCTCGCGATCGCGCTCCTGATCGCGCTTCTGATCTTCGCGATCTTCGGCGGATTCTGGCTGCGCTTCCGCGTGCACGACCTGAAGGAACGCGTCCAGCAGGGGCTCGTCGTCCTGCGCGACCGCAAGCGCTACGTACGCACCGTCGCCGCCTGGCAGGCGTGCGACTGGTCGCTGCGCCTCCTCTCGATCTGGTTCTTCCTCGGTGCATTCGGGATCGAGCAGAGCGTGCGGAACGTACTGCTCGTGCAGGTGACGCAGAGCCTGGCAACGCTCGTCCCGGTGTCGCCGGGCGGGATCGGCACCGAGCAGGCGTTCATCGTCTTCGTCTTCAAGGACGCCGTCCCGCGCAGCTCGCTGCTCGCGTTCTCCGTCGGAATGCGGCTGACGCTCACCACGGTGAACGCGATCGTCGGCTTCGCCGCGCTCTTCCTCATGCTCGGCCACTTCCGGTGGCGCGACGTCGTCGGCGGCGAGAAGCCGGCGCCCGAGGGCTGAGCATGCTGAACGCTGGAGATTGGGATCGCGCCTACGAAGACGGAACACACGAACGGCAGTGGGACACGCCCTGGGCGTCCGCTGAGTTGGCCGGCGTGCTGGCTGCGCTCGATCCACACGCGGGGAGTGACGCACTCGACATCGGCTGCGGCACGGGCGCCGACGCCGTCTTCATGGCGAAGCTGGGCCTGACGGTCATCGGTCTCGATCTCAGTGCGGTTGCGCTTGAGCTGGCCGAAGAACGCTGCCGCGCAGCAGGAGTCGATGTCCACTGGCTGACGGGCGATGCCCTGAAGATCCCAGTCGCATCCGAGTCGGTGGATCTAGCGACCGACCGCGGGTGCCTGCATCACATCCCCGACGCGGAGCGCGCGCAGTACGCGTCCGAAGTCTTCAGAGTGCTCCGTCCCGGCGGGATCTTCGTCGTCCGCGGCATGTCCGAAGCAGGCCGACACAAGCATCCCGTCACTCCCGAGACCATTCGAAGGCACTTCGTCGAACCCAGGTTCACGATCCGCCATGCCGGCTCGTACGACATGGTCGGTCGCAGCGGCTGTGTCCCCGCGACGCTGGCAATTGTCGTTCGCCAAGCCTGTAGCTGAGATCGAGAGCCGTCCGGAGGACGCCGGCGCGCTGGACGTCGTAGATCGCATCTCGCTTCAGAGAGGATCGCCGCCTTCCGCGAGGTGAAACGCCTCGAGCGCGGCGAGGCCGTCGCGGCCGATCCACTCCTCCTGCGGGTACTTGCCGTAGCCGCGCTGCTCATGGAGCAGCGCCGCGAGAGCCGTCCGGAGCGCGTCGCTCCGGGTCTTGAACGTGCCGACCGCGATTAGCGCGTCCAGAGCAGGCACATCCTCTTCGGCCAGACGGACTGATACCCGAGCTGCCATACGTGCAGGATGCCTAGCCGCGGCCAGATCTGTGCAGTTGCGCATAGATCGAGCGCGCCGTCTTGGCCGGCACGCCGGCGACGCCTTCGAGCTCTTCCTGGCTCGCGGCCAGCACGCTCTCGGCGGAACCGAAATGCTGCAACAGCGCCCGCCGACGCGACGGGCCGACGCCCTCGAGTGTGTCGAAGATCGACTCACGCGCCCGAACGGCGCGCCGCTGGCGGTGGAAGCCGAGCGCGAAGCGATGCGCCTCGTCGCGGATCCGCTGCAGGAGCTGCAGCCCCGGGTTGTGCCGGTCGAGCAGGATCGGGTCGGCCTGCCCCGGCAGGAAGACCTCCTCGACGCGCTTCGCGAGCGAGATCACCGCCACGCGCGGCAGGTCGTACGCCTGCATCGCTGCGAGCGCCGCCGAGAGCTGCCCCTTGCCGCCGTCGATCACGACGAGGTTGGGCGCGCTCGCGAATCCCTCGTCGTACTCCTCGCCGGTGACGCCGAGCCGCGCGAAGCGGCGCGCGATCACCTCCGCCATGGCGGCGAAGTCGTCCTGGCCCTCCTGGCCACGCACCGCGAACTTGCGGTAGTGCGCCTTCTTCGCGATCGCGTCCTGGAAGACGACCATCGAGCCGACGATCTCCTGTCCCTGGATGTTCGAGATGTCGTAGCACTCGATCCGCAGCGGCAGGCTCTCCAGGTTGAGCGCCTCCCTGAGCTCCTCGAGCGCCTCCACACGCCGCAGTCGCTTCTGCTCGCTCTGCGCCGCCTCCGACTCGAGCGCGACGGTTGCGTTCTGCGCCGCGAGATCCGCCAGCCGCTTCTTCTCTCCGCGTGCGGGAGCGCGGACCTCGACGCGCGCACCGCGCAGCTCCGAGAGCCATTCGCCGAGCGCCGTGACGTCACCCGCCTCGGGCGGCACCACGATCTGCGGCGGGATCGCGGGCGCGTTCCCGTAGTACTCCAGGCAGAACGCCTCCAGGATCGTGGTCACGTCCTGGCCCTCGACGTTCTCCAGGTGGAACGCGTGGCGGTCGATCATCTTGCCGCCGCGGAGCGGGAAGACCTGGACGGCGGCGCGCTCGCCGGCCGCTGCGATCCCGATCACGTCGATCGAGCCCGTGTCGCGCCGATCCGCGCCCTGCCGCTGGGCGAGGTTCTCGATCGCGAAGAGGCGGTTGCGGTAGCGAGTCGCGTCCTCGAAACGCTCCTCCGCCGCCGCCTCGCGCATCCGCTGCTCGAGCGCACGCACGATCGGCTTCGTGTTCCCGGACAGGAACTCGATCACGTCGTCGATCAGCTCGCCGTAGAGCTCCTTCGTGATGTAGCCCACGCACGGGGCGTGGCAGCGGTCGATGTGGTAGTCGAGGCACGGGATCCCGCTGTGGCGGCCCGGCTTCGGCCCCTCGCAGGGGCGGAACTGAAAGACGCGGTTGAGCACGTCGAGCGTCTCGCGCACCTTCTTCGCGTTCGCGTACGGCCCGAAGTAGACGACACCCCGGCGGTGCCGCTCCCGGGTGAACATGACCCGCGGGTACTCGTCCTCGACGGTGACCGCGATGTAGGGGAACGACTTGTCGTCGCGCAGCCGCACGTTGAACGGCGGCCGGTGGCGCTTGACGAGATTCTGCTCGAGGTGGAGCGCCTCCACCTCCGTGCCCGTGACGATCACCTCGAGATCGGCGATGCGACCGACGAGCTGCGGGATCTGGTGCCGGTTGTCGCCTCGCCCCGCCTGGAAATAGGAGCGCACCCGCGGGCGCAACGACTTGGCCTTGCCCACGTAGAGCACGTTCCCGGCCTCGTCCCGGAAGAGATAGACGCCCGACGTCGTCGGGATCCCTCGGAGCTTGTCGCGGACGTCCGCCATCTGTGGCTAGCGTATCCGCGTGTTTCGGGGTCTCCTGGCGGCCGCTGTGCTCGTCGTCCTGCTCGCCGGCTGCGGCGGGAACGACGACGCGCCCGACGCTCCGCCTCCTGCGCCCGGGACCACGGAGCCGGCCTCGACAGCCCCGCCGCCGACGCGGCCGCGCACGACCACGCGGACGAGGACGTTCACGATCCCGCCGCCGAGAACCGCGCCGTCCTCGGAGGGCCAGTCCGACCAGCCCGCCGCTGCCGCAGCCGACACGTTCGTCGTCGGCGCGGTCGACGACGCCGCGCGTCACCGAGGCCCCGTACTCCGGCAGCTGGCCGAAGCCGGCTTCGGCGCGCTCGGGATCACGAGCTACTGGGAGCCGGGCCGGTCGAGACCGACCTCCGCCGAGCTCGCCGTCCTGCGCGACACGGCCGCCCGCGCAGCCGAGCGCGACGTGCGCGTCTTCGTCGCGATCTTCCACCGCGGCTCGTCGACGACGCCGCTCACGCCGGCCGCCCGCGGACAGCTCGCGGCCTACGTAGCCGCGATCGTGCGCAGCGTTCCTGCGATCCGCGACGTGATCGTCGGCAACGAGCCGAACCTGAACCGCTTCTGGCTGCCGCAGTACGGCGCGGACGGATCGAACGTGGCCTCGCCGGCATACGTCGAGCTGCTGGCAGAGGTCTACGACGCGGCCAAGTCCGCCGACGACGACGTCCGGATCTGGGGCGGCGCGCTCGCACCGCGCGGCAGCGACCGGCCGAGCGGCATCCGCCACACGCAGTCGCCGACCGCCTTCATCGACGGCATGGGCGAGGCGCTGCGCGCGAGCGGCCGGACGCGACCGCTGATGGACGGCTTCGCCTTCCACCCCTACCCGGAGTCGTCGAGCACGCCGCCCGACGTGGCCCATCCGAACCCGCGCTCGAAGACGATCGGGCTGGCCGACGTCGAGCGGCTGCGCGCGGCAGTGCGCGAGGCCTTCGGCGGCGAGCTGCCGATCCTCTACAGCGAGCTCGGCGTCGAGACCGAGATCCCGGCCTCGAAGCAGGCGCTCTACGAGGGTGAGGAGGTGGCGAGCCCCGTCGACGAGGCCACGCAGGCCGACTTCTACCGGCGCGCGCTCGAGCTCGCCTCCTGCCAGGAGGGTGTCGCGGGGATGCTGCTCTTCCACTCCCACGACGAGCCCGCCCTCACCGGCTTCCAGTCCGGCGTCTACTACGTCGACGGCACGCCGAAATCGAGCCTTCGACCGGTGCGCGCAGCGATCGGAGCCGCCCGCGACGGCTGCTAGCTTTCGGCCGTGAGCGAGCAGGCGACCGGGCAGTACGTCGCGTACACCTTCTTCAAGGTCGATCCCGCCTGGCGACGGCTCCCGATCGAGGAGCGCGTCGCCGCGAAGGACGCGTTCGCCGACGTCGCCGAGTCGTGGGCCGAGCGGCTGGAGCTACGGGCGTACTCGACCGCAGGCGTGCGGCCCGACTGCGACTTCTTCCTCTGGAAGATCACGGAGCGCTACGAGGATCTCGGCGAGCTCGGCGCGGCGCTGAACGGGACGCCGTTGGCCGGGTGGCTGGAGACGCCCTACTCCTACCTCGCGACCACGAAGGCCTCGCAGTACACCTCGGCGCGCCGGCCGCGCAAGATCGTCCCGCGCGGGCATCCCTACCTCGTGGTCTATCCCTTCGTGAAGGTCCGCCCGTGGTACGCGCTCTCGGCCGAGGAGCGGCAGCGCGCGATGGACGAGCACATCCAGATCGGCGCCCGCTTCGCGTCGATCCAGAACCACACGACGTACTCGTTCGGGATCGACGACCAGGAGTTCATGACCGCGTTCGAGTGCGAGGAGCCGTCCGACTTCATGCACCTGATGCTGACGCTGCGCGACAGCGAGGCGTCGCGCTACACCGAGCGGGACACCCCGATCTTCGTCGGCCAGGCGATGGAGCTCCGGGCGGCGCTCGACGCACTCGACGGCGCTGCCAGCCGCGTCGGCGCCCAACAACAAGCCTGGAGTAACAGTCTGTTACTAGGAGTACTTGTGCTCGTCGCGCCAGACTCGTACGGCGGCATACGCGCAGGCGCCGAGGACGAGGAAGAACGCGAGCGCGTCCGGGCCGCCCGGACTGAGGCCGATGAAGGCGCCGATGTCGACGACAGCAAGCACGATCGCGGCGTAGAAGACCCTCTGACTCCGGTCCGACCAGGCCTCGATGTCGGAGCGCCGCTCGCGCCAGAGCAGGAAGAGGAAGAACGCGATCGCGAGGAAGAACGCGATCCGCAGCAGTCCACCGACCGTCGCGAGCACTTCGTCGAGCGAGAGCACGACGACGACCGCGGCAATCAGCGCGATGATCAGAAAGCCGCGCAGGGTCGCGTTCATGTCGGTGAAGAAACGCTTCACGATCCTCCGGTCATGAACGCGCGCACGGCGAGCGCGGCGGCGAGCGCCGAGGTGCCGGCGAACCACGCCAGCCGCTTCGGCCCCTCGGCGGGCGCGTAGAGCCACGGAACGAGGATGGCGCCGAGCGAGAGCGAGCCGTAGACGTAGTGCAGCTCGTCAGCCGTGCGCCGCTCGTCCGAGAGCAACAGCAGGCCCAGCCCGACCTGCGCGACGAGCAGCGTCTGCGCGAGCGCGAGGAGGTTCGCGACGATCCTTCCCGCCCCGCGCCGCCGCCAGTAGACGAGCCCGCCGACGAGCGCCGCCAGCGCCGGAACACCGACGACCAGGAACGCAAGAGCGTTGTGCGCCGTTAGCATCGGTGCTGACCCTAGCGACAGGAGATCAGGTGATCGAAGAAGGGAAGCCGGCTCCGGACTTCGAGCTGACGAGCGACAGCGGCGAGCAGGTCAGCCTCGAGTCCCTGCGCGGCAAGCCGGTCGTTCTCTATTTCTATCCGAAGGACGACACGCCCGGTTGCACGGCTCAGGCCACCGGGATTCGCGACGCGTGGGGCGAGTTCGAGCGCGCGGGTGCAGTCGTGCTCGGCGTCAGCCCCGACAGCGAGGCCTCGCACGTCAAGTTCAGGGAGAAGTACGAGCTGCCGTTCACGCTGCTCGCCGACCACGACCACAAGGTCGCCGAGGAGTACGGCGTCTGGGGCGAGAAGTCGATGTATGGCAAGACGTACATGGGCGTCGAGCGTTCCACGTTCGTGATCGACGCGGAAGGCAACGTCGCCAAGGTGATGCGGAGGGTGAAGCCCGACACGCATGCCGACGACGTCCTCGCCGTCCTCGCCGTCCTGGCCCCCTAGTCGACAACCTCGATCCCGGTCGCCGCCGCGAGCAGCCCGGCGATCTGGATCACGTCGCCCCAGGGCATCCGGACGCCGTCGAGGCTGCCGACACCTGTGAGCCCCGTGAGCTCGCAGTCGCGCAGCTCGGACTGCGAGAAGGAGGCACCGTCGACGTTCGCACCGGCAAGCCCGGAGCGCTCGAGCCGCACCGAGGACAGAGTCGCGCCGTGGCAGTCGGCCTCCTCCAGCCGGCAGTCGCGGAACGCCACCCGAACGAGCTTCGCGAAGCGGAACGAGCTGAGGTCGAGGCGGCACCCCTCGAAGACGACGTCGCGCAGCTCCGCCTCCGCGAAGTCCACGCCGGTGGCGCGCAGGGCGCGTACCTCGACGCGCGTCAACGAGCCGCGGACGGCGCGGAGGTTCGCCCAGCTGCCGCCGTCGACACGCACGTCGGAGAGCGTCAGCCCGGCGGCTTCGCAGCCGTCGAGTGTGACGTTGTCGAGCAGCGATTCCTCGAGTCGCAGGTCGGGCATCGCGCGCTCCTCGAGGACGAGGCCGCGCAGCGCGACACGCTCCAGCCGCAGCCCAGCAAGCGACATGTCGCCGATCTCGACGTCGTCCAGATCGTCGGGCAACTCGAGCCGCTTCGGAGCGGCAGGCTCGGGAACCGTCATCGCACGATCTTCCACGATCGGGCCTGGCCCTCGGCCGCCAGCGGCGGGCTCTGCCCGCCGGGAGCCGGCCGGCCAGGGACGAGCGAGAGTGCGGATGAGAGGACTTGAACCTCCACGCCCCGAAGGGCACACGGACCTGAACCGTGCGCGTCTACCAATTCCGCCACATCCGCGCGGACGCCCAGTCTAGCCAGACAGCTTGCCAGCCGAGCTCGACCGGACTAGGCTTCCCGTGGCTAGGGGAGGGAAGCCGATGTTGCGTCGCTTGCTCATGCTGTGCGCGCTCGCCGTCGTCGGATTCGCCGCGGCGATCGGCGTCACCCTCGACGGCAGCTCGACTGCCTCCGCGGCCCCGGCCACACCACCGTTCGGAGGAACCGGAATCGTCGTCCGCGTGCTCGACGGCGACACGATGGACGTGCGGCTCCGAAGTGGCGTGCGCGAGCGGGTTCGAGTGCTCGGCATCGACGCGCCGGAGCTGGCGCGACGGGAGTGCCACGCTGCACAGGCGATCGCAGCGACACGGCGGCTCGCGCTGGGCAAGCTCGTCCGCCTCGCCGGCGATCGGTCGCAGGCGGCGCGCGATCAGAAGCGCAGACTCGTCGCCTACGTGCGACTTCCGGACGGGAACGATCTGGGCCGGAGCCTCTTGCGGGGAGGCTTCGCAACCGTCGTCGACGGAAGCAGCTTCCTTCGCGTCGCTCCGTACCGCTCGGCGGAGTCCGCCGCGCGGCTCGAACGGCTCGGCCTGTGGGGTTGTGCCGGCGCCTCGACGGCCGGATCGGCAGCTCCGGCTCCGCCCGCACCACCGGACGCGTCGGCGGGCACGACGACTGCCGGCACGCTCACCGGTGAGACGGAGGGCGATACGACGACGGCGACGACAGACGTGCCGGTCTGCCACACGTCCTATCCGGACATGTGCGAGCCACCCATCACGCGCTGACGGACGCCAACCGCGTCGTCTCCTCGGCGCCTTAACCGCATCTTCATGGCATCTGGCTAGATTGCGGCCGTGCGCCGGGGACTCCTGTTGCTGCTCATCGCCGCGTTCGCGCTCCTCGCGGGCGCCGCGCAAGCGCGGCCGGATGCGCCGTCTCAGCAGCTCGTCGAGGTCGTCATCGGGCTCGAAGGGGCGCCGCTCGCGGTCGCCCGTCCGGGCCGCACGCTCGCCGCGACGGGCGGCAGGCGACTCAGCCTGAGCACGGCCACGAGCCGCTCGTACCTCCGCACGCTCGCGTCGCACCAGGGCGTGCTCGAGGAGCGGATCGAGGCGGCTCTGCCCGGCTCGGAGGTGACGCGCCGCTACCGCGTCGTCGCGAACGGCCTCGCCGTGCTCGTCCCTCGAGATCAGGTCTCGAGGCTCGCCTCCGTCGGAGGTGTCGCGCGCGTCTATCCGAGCGTCCGCTACCGCACGCTGCTCGACCGCAGCCCCGGCCAGATCGGCGCGCCTTCCCTCTGGGGCGCCGGGCTCGAGAACGCGGGCCAGGGGATGAAGATCGGGATCATCGACGAGGGCATCGACCAGACCCACCCGCTCTTCGACCCGCGCGGCTTCTCGATGCCCGCCGGGTATCCGAAGGGTCAGAAGGCGTACACGACGGCGAAGGTGATCGTCGCCCGCGCCTTTCCACCGCCCCGGCCCGTCTGGCGGCACGCCTCGAAGCCGTTCGATCCCGAGTTCTCCTCTCACGGCACGCACGTCGCCGGGATCGCGGCCGGCAACGCGAACACGCCGGCCGAGGGCAGCAGGATCTCCGGCGTCGCGCCACGCGCCTACCTCGGCAACTACAAGGCGCTGACGATCCCCACCGCCGCGGACGTCGGTCTCGACGGAAACTCGCCGCAGCTCGTCGCCGCGATCGAGGCGGCCGTCGCCGACGGCATGGATGTGATCAACCTCTCGCTCGGTGAGCCCGAGATCGAGCCGTCGCGCGACATCGTCGCCGAGGCCCTCGGGGCAGCGGCGCGCGCCGGCGTCGTGCCCGTCGTCGCCGCCGGCAACGACTTCGACCAATTCGGGCGCGGCTCCGTCTCCTCCCCCGGCTCGACGCCCGAGGCGATCACGGTCGGCGCGGTCTCCACCACTCGCTCCGGCGCGCCCGGCGTCGTCGCCTCCTTCTCCTCCGGCGGCCCGACGCCGCTCTCGCTCCAGCTGAAGCCCGAGGTGAGCGCTCCGGGTGTCTCGATCGTCTCCGCGAGCCCCGGAGGGACGTACGCCGCGCTCTCCGGTACGAGCATGGCGGCACCGCACGTCGCCGGCGCCGCCGCGCTGCTGCAGCAGCGCCATCCCGGGTGGACGCCGGCGCAGGTCAAGTCCGCGCTCGCGAGCACCGGCGACCGCGCTTTCCTGGACGGCGGCCGCACGACCGAGGCGCCGACGACCCGCGAGGGTGGTGGCATCGTCAACCTCCGCCGCGCCGACCAGCCCTTGCTCTTTGCGAGTCCCTCCGCACTCTCCTTCGGCCTCGTACCCGCGACCGGGACCGCCGCACGCACGCTCTCGCTGAGCGACGCCGGCGGCGGCGCGGGCGACTGGGCCGTCACGGTCGAGCAGCAGGCCGGCGCGACCGGCGCGACCGTGTCCGTTCCCCCGACCGCGACGGTTCCCGGCACGTTGCCGGTGACGCTGACGACCGTCGGCACACCGAGCGCCGAGCTGTCGGGCTTCGTCGTGCTCACGCGCGGCGCCGAGCGCCGCCGCGTGCCGTACTGGCTTCGCGTCTCCGTGCCGGCACTGGCACGGGCGAAGACGACGAAGCTCGCGAAGCCGGGCGTGTACCGGGCGACGACCCGGGGCGGCACGACCCTCGTCTCGAGCTACCGCTACCCCGAGAGCCCCAAGGGACTCGGCTTCGCCACCGACTTGCCCGGACCCGAGCGCGTGTTTCGCGTCAACCTCGCCCGTCCGGTCGCGAACTTCGGCGTCGTCGTAACCGCGCACGCAAAGGGCGTCGCAGTGGAGCCACGCATCGTCCGCGCCGGCGACGAGAACCGCCTGACGGGCTACCCGGCACTGCCCTTCAACCTGAACCCGTACCTGCGCATCTTCCAGGAGCCCGTGCCGGCCTCGGGGGCGATTCTGCCGGCGCGCGGCGCCTACGACGTCGTCTTCGACAGCCCCAGCGGCGAACGCGCGGGCGCGTTCACGTTCCGCTTCTGGATCGGCGACACCAAGCCGCCGGTGCTCAAGCTCCGCACGCGCGTCGTCAAGCGAGGGACGCCCCTCGTGGTGGCCGCCACCGACGCGGGCTCAGGCGTGGATCACCGCTCGATCGTCGCGCGGGCCGGCGGCGCGAGCGCCCGGCGCAGCTTCCGGAACGGCCGAGTCCTCGTCAGCACGAAGGGCCTGCGCCGCGGACGGCACCGGCTCGTGCTTCAGGTCTCGGACTACCAGGAGAGCCGGAACATGGAGAACGTCGGGCCGATCCTGCCGAACACGCGCATCCTGCGCGCGCGCTTCACCGTCCGCTAGCTCGAGTAGTCGGTCGCCGAGCTCTCCCTCTGACGTTCCTGGCGCGTGGCTGAGCGTGCGCGGCCGAAGGGGATAGGCCGGATGGCCAGACCCGGAGAGCCGCGTGCGCTCAGGCGCGCGAGGCCGGCGGAGGCGGCCAGACCTAGCAACACCGTGCCCGCCGGGAGCCGGCCGGCCAGGGACGTCAGAGGCGGTCGCGCTCCTCGATGGTCGGGAGCTGCGAGAGATCGCGCTGGACGCTCTCCTCGAACTCCTCCTCGTCGGAGCGGACGAGCTTCAGGTTCGACTTGCGGCGGCGGCGCTCGCGGGCGCGGCGTCCGTCGGCGCCGACGAGGCTTCCCACCCGCGACCACTCGGCGCCCACGACCACGGCGACCGCCAGCACGAGCAGCACGATGAAAGGCCAGCTCACGGTTCTGAGTCTAGCCCGCCACGAGCGCGTCGGCACGCAGCGGAACGAGCTCGAAGCGGTCGACGTCGACGAGGCCACGATCGGTGATCTTCAGGCTCGGGATCACCGAGAGCGCGAGGAACGCGAGCGACTGGAACGGCGATTCCACCTCGGAGCCGAGGGCGTGCACCGCCGCGACGGTGGCCTCGCTGGACGCGATCACCTCGGCGAGCGGACGATCGGACATCAGCCCGGCGATCGGCAGCGGCAGCTCGGCGGTCACCTCGCCGCCGTCGACGACGACGAGGCCCCCGCCGAGCCCGGCGAGGCGCTCGACCGCTCGCGCCATGTCCGCGTCGCGTCGTGCCGACGACGACGAGGTTGTGCGCGTCGTGCGAGAAGGTCGAGGCGAACGCGCCGCGGCGCAGGCCGAAGCCGCGCACGAAGCCGAGCCCGATCCGCCCGGTGCCGAGGTGCCGCTCGATCACGGCGATCTTCGCGAGGTCGCGCTCGGGATCGGCGACGGCGGCTCCGTCCTGGACAGCCGGCTCCTCGACGAGCGACTCGGTCACGATCTGGCCGGGAACGAGGCCGATCACGCGTGCGGCGCCGGCGTCCCAGGCGATCCGGAAATCGGCAGCCTGCACGGGCCGGAGGCGCACGCTCTGGCGCACCCACTCCGGCACGGGCGTCGGCGGGATCTCCTCCACCGCGCGTCCCCGCTTGAGGACGATCTCCGGCACGAACTGCTCGAGATCGGGCAGGATCAGCAGGTCGGCCGAGTAGCCGGGGGCGATCGCGCCGAGGTCGCGGAGACCGTGCCAGAGCGCCGGGTGGTGCGAGGCCATCGTCAGAGCGTCCGCCGGTGCCACGCCGAGCGCGACCGCGTCGCGCACGATCGCGTTGATGTGCCCGTCGGCGGCGATGTGCTCCGGCTCGCGGTCGTCGGTGCAGAAGGCCATCCGCCCCGGGCCGAACTCGGCGACGAGCGGGACGAGAGCACGCAGGTTGCGCGCCGCTGAGGCCTCCCGGATCAGGAGCCAGAGGCCGGCGCGCAGGCGCTCCCGCCCCTCCTCGGCGGTGAACGCCTCGTGGTCGGAGCGGATCCCCGCGGCGGCGTATGCCTGCAGCTCCTTGCCGAGCACGCCGGGCGCGTGGCCGTCGACGTGGGCGTCACCGGCCACGGCGAGCTTCGCGAGCTCGGCCGGATCGCCCGAGATCACGCCGGGGAAGTTCATCATCTCGGCGAGGCCGATCACGCGCCTGCGTCGCAGCAGGCTCGCCAGATCACCGGGCGTGAAGGGCCGGCGCGGCGACTCGAACGACGAGGCGGGCACGCACGACGAGGCCGTGAAGTAGACGTCGAGCGGCAGGTGCTCGCAGATGTCGACGAGCCAGTGCACGCCGTCGGTGCCGAGCACGTTCGCGATCTCGTGCGGATCCGCCACCACCGCCGTCGTTCCGAGTGGCAGCACGAGCCGGGCGAACTCGGAGACGAGCAGCTTCGAGGTCTCGAGATGGACGTGCGCGTCGATCAGACCGGGCGCGACGTACGCGCCGCCGGCGTCGAGGATCTCGTCACCGTCGTAGCTGCCGAGCCCGGCGATCACGCCGTCGCAGACGGCGACGTCGCACTCGAGCCACTCCCGCGTGAACACCGACAGCACCCGGCCGCCGCGGACGACCAGATCGGCCGGCTCGTCACCGCGGGCGACCGCCAGGCGGCGGGCAAGATCACCCGTCAGCGGCATTCACCGAGCTCCCGGAACGCGTCGATAAGCCAGTATGACCATGCAACTCTCCCTCGCGTACACGGCGTTCTGGCTCACCCTGCTGCAGCCGCTGCTCGTCCGCGCCCGCGTGATCCCGGCCTCCTGCGGGCGCTGCGGCCGGCACCTGGAGCGCCAGGAGCTCGGCGAGCCGATCTGCGGCTGCACCCCGGTCTAGAAGATCTTCTCGAAGATCTTCAGCGGCAGCCGCGAGAGCGACTCGCCGCCCGCCTCCGTGACGAGCCACGTGTCCTGCATGTAGAGGCACGCCTCTCCGTCCGCGCCGATCGCGTGCGGGTGCAGCGAGAAGACCATGCCGGCCGCGAGCTCGGTATCGACGCCCTCGCCGAGCTTGGGGTGCTCGATCATCGTCATCCCGATCGAGTGGCCCGTCACGTGGCCGAGGTGGTAGCCGCGCTCGGTGAAGCCCTTCGAGACCGCGCGGTGGACGTCGTGCGCGGACGCGCCGGGCTTCATCGCGGCAGGCGCGGCGGCGTGGTACTCCTCGTAGGCCTCGAGCATGCGCTGCGTCTCGGCATCGGCCTCGCCGATCGCGCGCGAGACCTCGACCCAGTGCATCCCCGGCCCGGCGACCTCGAGCGACGGGAGGACGAAGTCGCCGAGCACCGTCCCGGCTTTCGCGATCCCGAACTCGGGGCCGATCAGCACCATGTTCATCGTCAGCCGGCCGCAGCCGCGCTCGACGAAGAGCTGCTCGGCCGGCGCCATCACCTCGGCGGCCGTGCGCCCGGCTCGTACGCGTCGAGGAACGCCTCGAAGCCGTCCTCGTTGATCCGGACGCTGTCGCGCACCGACTCCAGCTCGGCCTCGCTCTTGACCGCCCGCGCGAGGTCGAACTCGACGTCGAACGGGACGAGCTCTGCGCTTCCCTCGAGGGCGCGGTAGTCGCGCACCGACATGATGTAGTCGAGCCCGTAGACACCGATGCGGTTCCAGCCGCGGTCGCGCGCCATCGCCGCGATGTGCTCGCCGGGCCGATCGTGGAAGACCTGCTCGAGCTGAGCCGTCGCGTGCTCGCCGACGTAGCGCGCCTCGGTCGGGAAGACGATCTGCGGCTCGCCGTCCGCCGGAACCACCACGTAGGCGTAGCGATGCACGATCTGGAAGCCGGAGAGATACGTGACCGATCCCTCGAACCCGGAGTACTCGCTGCCGGAGACGACGAGCGCGTCGAGCTCGTGCTCGGCCATCGCCTTCCGGACGTTCGCGTACCGCCGGTTCAGCTCTGTGTCCATGCGTGCTCCATTCCCTTGATCAGGGCCACGACGGCCTCGTTGAGCGGTGTCGGCACGCCGTGCTCGCGCCCGAAGCGGACGATGCCGCCGTTCAGGTAGTCGACCTCCGTCTGCCGCCGCGCCTCGACATCCTGCAGCATGCTCGCCTTGTGCCCGTACGCCACCTCGGGCCTCGCCGCGTGGTCGATCAGCTCCTCGGGGTCGGCGTCGAGCACGATCCCCTGCGCGGCGGCGACCGCCTTGCCCTCGTCGACGAGCCCGCTGACGAAGGCGCGGAGCGGCGGCAGCTCGCAGACGCGCCCGTGCGTGAGCCCGGTGAGCGCGCCGACGGGGTTGGTGGAGGCGTTGAAGATCACCTTGCGCCACTGCGCGCCGCGAGCGTCGTCGACGGCCTCGGCCGGCATCCCGCCCTCGAGTGCAGGCGTTCGCCAGCCGCTCGATCGCCTCCGTCGGCGCCGGGCTGGCCTCGAACGGCCCGAACGTCGTGTCGCCCTTGACGTCCCACTGCACGACGCCCGGCCCGACGATCCTGCCGGCCGGGAACGTCGTTCCGCGGATCACGCGCTCGACGTGAGCCGCGATCGTCTCCTCGTTGCCGACGCCGTTCTGAACCGAGGCGACGCAGCCGTCGCGGAACGCATGCGCGGTCGCCTCGATCGCGGCCTCGGTGTGCATCGCCTTCGTCGCGACGAGCCCGAGCTCGCACGGAGGCAGCATCGCCGCGTCGCTCGTCGCCTGGATCCCGCGCGCATGCACCTCCCCCGCTCCGGTCAGCCGCAGCCCGTCGGCGTTGATCGCGTCGACGTGCGCCTGCGCGAGGTCGTACGCCCACACCTCGACGTCCGTCGACCTGGGCGAGCGCGGCCGCAAACAGGCTTCCGACGGCGCCGCAGCCCACGATGCAAACTCTCACGCCGGCCTCCTGCGCAGAGTCAACTCTCGGCCGCCGGTCAGGCCCGATGGGCGCAGGACGAGCACGAGCGCCATCAGTCCTCCGACCGCGACGAGCCGCGTGCCGGTGGGCACGTCGAGCGTGAGGCCACCGACGTTCACGCCGTCCTCGGCCCGGCCGAGGAAGGAGTCGAGCCCACTCACGGCGAGCGCGCCGACGACGGCGCCCCAGAGGCTCGTGACGCCGCCGACGACGAGCATCGCGAGGGTGAGGAAGGTCAGCTCGAGATAGACCTGCTCCGTGGTGATCGAGCCCAGCATGTGCACGAGCAGGCCGCCGGCGAAGCCCGCGAGCGCGCCCGAGAGCGTGAAAGCCCAGAGCCGCTGCCGGTGCACGTCGATCCCGGTGGCCTGAGCCGCAGCCGGATCCTCGCGCGTCGCGCGCAGCATCCGGCCGAGCCGGCTGCGCCCGTAGGCGAACGCGGCCGCGATCACGGCGAGCGCGCCAAGGGTCGCCTGAAGCGGCCCCGTCGTCTCGGGCACGAGCGAGAGGGTCGTCGCGCCGGGCCCGATCCGCGTCCACTCGCGCAGCACGTTGTGCGTGATCTCGAGCACCGCGAAGGTGGCGATGCCGGCGGCCAGCCCGGAGAGCCGCATCAGCGGCAGTCCGACGAGGAACGCGAAAACACCACCCACGACCGCGGCGAGCAGCAACGAGGAGATGTTGCCGATCGTGTTGTCGCGCAGCAGGGGAAAGAGCTCCCGCAGCACGAACGTCTTCGACTCGAGCGGCACGGTCAGCACACCGGCCGCGAAGGCGCCGACGGCAACGAAGCTGATCTGGCCGAACGAGACCACGCCCGAGTTCCCGACGAAGACGTAGATCGCCACGACGATCGCGACCGAGACGAGTGCGTTGAGGAACGAGATCTGCGTCGAGAGCGACACCTGCGTCGCGCCGACCCCGACTGCCGCGACGAGCGCGACCGGGCCGAGCAGCTGGACGAGCGGCTCGAGTCTGTGCCGCTCCGGAGCCGGCAAAGCCGGCACCTCCGCTCCTCGGCGGCTCGTCGAGCCTACGCCGCTCATACCCGCTCCACCACCGGCGGGCGGCTGCCGGCGAAGAGCCCGGCCGGACGCAGCAGCAGGACGAGGATCACGAGCGCGAACACGGCGGACGGGAGGTAAACGGTCTTGTCGGTGGGAAGCGCGCCGTTGATCACGCCCGTCGCGAAGCCGATCGAGAACCCGCCGAGCGTGGCCGTCCACAGCCGGTCGATCCCGCCGACGACGACGCCCACCAGCACGACGATCGTCTCCTTCAGGGCGAAGTCCGGGGTGACGAGCGGGGACTGCACGGTGAGGATGACGGCGACGGTGGCGGCGAGCAGTCCGGAGAGGAGCACCGCCGAGCCGATCACGCGGTCGGCCCGGACGCCAAGCAGGCGAGCCGTGCGGAAGTCGGCCGCCGCGGCGCGCATGTGCAGGCCGATCGTCGTTCGCGCGAGCAGAAGCGCCAGCAGGCCGAGGGTGACGGCGGCGACGACGATCGCGACGATCGTCACCTTGCGCACCTCGACACCGCCGACCGTGACGGCTCGGTTCAGCGAGGCCAGCGACGCGGCGGACTCGCCGATCGTGTCGTCCCGGATGTCCAGGATCAGCGCCACGCTCTGCAGGAAGAAGGCGACGGCGAAGGTGGTGACGAGCATGACCGCCGGCGACTGGGTGCGGAGCGGCCGGAAGATCGCGCGCTCCATCGCCAGCGACAGCGCGAGCACGACTGCGAAGCAGGCGACGATGCTCGCCACGACCGGCCAGCCGGACGTGAACGCCAGCGTGTACGCCCCGGCCATCACGAGCTGGCCGTAGGCGAAGTTGACGAGTCGCAGCACGCCGAAGACGAGCCCGATCCCGACTGCCATCAACGCGAAGACCGCACCCAGGCCGACTGCGTCGACCAGGGTC
>CAVTJQ010000007.1:0-19627 GCA_963734975.1 uncultured Gaiellaceae bacterium | reverse complement strand
GACGACTCGGGAGGCGAATCCTAACGGGGTGCTACACGGTGAGTTGCCCTCTCGGGCGGATGTTCTGGTGCCGCGGAGCAGATCTCGGATCGCCGTCCTTCACCGCCGCCGCCGCCAGGCGTCGCCGAACGCCGCCATCCGTCCTCGCCCTCGCGGAGAGCCTACGCCGGTCGAGCCGGAGTGTCCAGGCGGCGAGCGCGCGGCGACGCGCAACTTCAGCCGCAGGATGGCCTTCGTGTGCAGCTGCGAGACGCGGGACTCGGTCACGCCGAGCACCTCGCCGATCTCGCGCAGGGTCAGCTCCTCGTAGTAGTAGAGCGTGATCACGAGCTTCTCGCGGTCGGGCAGGCGCTGGATCGCGTCGGCCAGCGCCTCGCGCAGCTCCGTCTCGCCGAGCCCCCCGCGAGCTCCGGCCGCGTGCGGGTCCTCGATCATGTCGATCAGGGACACCGCGTCGCCCCCGAGCGGAGATCGACCACAGCTCGTCGAGCGCGGCGACCGAGGTGCGGGAATCGCCGTCAGGGGTCCTGGAACTCCTCCTCGGTGATCCCGACCGCCGCGATCTCGGCGTCGGTCGGCGGCCGGCGCAGCTTGTTCTCGAGGTCGAGCATCGCGCGCTCGATCTCCCGCGCCCGCGACCGCACCGAGCGCGGCACCCAGTCGAGCGCGCGCAGCTCGTCGATGATCGAGCCCTTGATGCGGCGATCGCGTAGGTCTCGAACTTGATCTCGCGGTCCGGGTCGAAGCGCTCGATGGCGCCGATCAGGCCGAGCAGCCCGTACGACACGAGGTCGCCCTCGTCCACGTGGGCCGGCAGCCCGCTGCCGAGCCGGCCCGCGACGTACTTGACGAGCGGCGCGTAGGTGAGGATCAACCGGTCGCGGACGCGCCAGTCCTTCGTCTCGCACGTACTCCTGCCAGAGAGCGCTCGTGTCTTCGGTCGTGGCCACGACGAGAGAATACGCCGCGTGCGCGCCGATTCCTCAGTGCCGGACCACGCCGGCTCCATCGCGAACCCCATCGGACGCAAGCCAGCCACGAGCCGCGCCACTGCGACCGCCACCACCCACGGGTCGGCCCGCCCCGCGCGACCGCGATCCCGACGAAGACGCAGCCAGGAGGAGAAGAGCAGCCGGCGCGTGCCGCTGCTGCACGCCACGACCCCACCATGCGCTTCCCGCCGCGCGGCCGACTACAATCCGACGAGACCGAGGGCGTAGCTGAGTTGGTAAGCGTCGGTCTCCAAACCGAATGCACAGGTTCGAGTCCTGTCGCCCCTGTCCCGCTCCGAACGCGCGCTCGCTCAGCAGTCGGGCTCGACGGACGCGTCACCTGACGGCGGCACGTAACAGGCCTCTGCCACACCGTCGACGTGGCCGATTGGCATCAGCTTCCCGCCGGAACCTGGTCGAAGCGCTGCCATAGCCGAACGGCGGCGCGCCGTCGAGATCGATGAATCAGCCTAGTCGGCGAAGTCCTCGTCGTACTCGGCAGCGACCGCCTCGTGCACGGCGTTGCAGCCCTCGTCCCGCCCCGCCCTGAAGCCTGCCTGGTTCTGCCTCCACGCCGGCCGACCTGGTTCTTCCACTGGCGCTGCTCCGGCGACTCGATCTGCGACCGCCCAGCGAGATCCGCTCCGACTCGCCTCCGCACCCGGAACGACCTGGAGCGAACAGCGCGGCGAGCGCCACACGCACGCATCGACGACGGTGGTCGGCATCGCCCATCTTGTCAGCCGCGGAGCCTGCGGCTACGCAGCGCTACTCGCAGCCGAAGCCGTCGCCGTCCCCGTCGAGCCGGTAGGGATCCGAGCCGCTCACCCGCACCGGCGCCTTGCCGAGCGCGCGAACGTCGTCGCAGTCGAGGTCGCCGACGATCGGCAGGCAGGGCGAGTAGCTCGCGTGGCAGCTCGCCGACGCGGCCGGCGGCGGTGCGACGGTTGCGGCGCGGTCGCCGCCTTCGCAGTGCTGCCAGAGCCCCCGCGGGGCGGCCTTCGCCTGCCGCTCGACCCGCACGTACGCCGAGTGCCGCTGGAACACGTCGCGGTAGACGTACACCTTCGCGAACCCCTCGGCCGTGAGCTGGTGGCCGAGATCCCTGCCGCCCGAAAGCCAGACGTACGCGAGGAGGCGGCCGTAGCGGTCGCGCGTGTCCTGGGTCGGATCGCCGCGCAGCACGACCTGCTCGTCGAGTGCGAGTGCCCGAGCCCGGCTCGTCGCCTGCGCCGAGAAGCAGGCGCCGCGCTCGGTCGCGTCGATCCCGATCAGGCGCACGCGCTCACGCTTGCCGCCCTTCAGCCGGACGTCGACCGTGTCGCCGTCGACGACCTGGACGACGGTACCACGCTGCACGAAGCGTCCGCTCGACGCCGCGGACGTCGCGTCGGCGAGCACGAACGCCGCGCCGGCGACGGCACAGAGCACGGCAGCAGACGCCGCCACGAGGTGAAGACCCCTCCTCACGTGACCAGGTAGGCACGTCCGGCTTCGGGATACAACCCCCCGGCCGGGGGCGATCAGACGGCGACGGCGACGGGTGCGAACGAGCGGCTGAGCACGCGCTCGAGGGCGGCGACGCACCGGGCGTCGAACGCGCTGCCCGTCTCCTCGCGGAGCAGCGCGAGCGCCCGCTCGGGCGGCCACGCGTCGCGGTAGACGCGGCGCGAGCACAGCGCGTCGTAGACGTCGCACGCCGAGAGGACGCACGTCTCGAGCGAGAGCTTCTCGGCCGTGGCTCCGTGCGGATAACCGGCGCCGTCCAGCCGCTCGTGGTGGTCGCGGACGAGCTTCCGCACGCCGCGCGAAACCCGAGCTCACCGAGCAGCGCGTCACCGCGGGCCGGGTGGCGGCGCACGACGCCGAACTCCTCGTCGTCGAGCGGGCCTGGCTTCTTCAGGATCTCGTCCGGGACGGAGAGCTTGCCGATGTCGTGCAGGAGGCCACCGATCGCGAGCTCCCGGAGGCGCGCCGGCGCGATCCCGAGCTCCTCGCCGACCTCGACCGCGAGGAGCGCCACGCGCCGCGTGTGCCCCTCGGTGTACTCGTCCTTCTCGGCCAGGAGACGGGTCAGCGCTCCGACCTGCGAGCCGAGGAAAGCCTCCTCGGCCGCGACCAGCTCGGCGCCGCTCAGGTCTCCCGCCAGCGGGCGCGAGGGCGCGGCGCGCATCAGGTCGAGCGCCACCGGAGTGGCGACGACGAGAATGCCGAGCACCTCGAGGAAGTGGCCGACCCACCAGCCCAGCGTGCGGTAGTCCTGCGTCAGCGCGGGCACGAGCGAGGCGGCGAGCCACACGATCCCGATCAGCACGAGCAGGTCGGCGGCGCGCCGCGAGAGCGTGATCGTCCGAAGCGCCCGGAGGCCGACGAGGCCGTAGAAGGCGAACCCGGCGACGAGCAGGGCGATCGCGGACGGGCTGCCGGGCTCCGGCACGTCGGGAACGAGCGAGGGCACGACCAGCGCGAGCACGCCCAGCGTGATCACCCGTCATCAGCGCGCCCTGGAGCCAGATGATCCAGGCGATGTTCCGGTGCTCGCGCACGGTCGGGAACGCCGCGAGCGCGAGGATCGCGCCGCCGACCGGCAGCGTCGCGGCGCCGGTGAGCGAGGAGACCCCGTTCTGGCCGACGAGGAAGTAGGGGGTGGCAAGCCCGTGCACGACGAGCAGGGCGGCCATGACCGTGAACGCGGAGCCGACGAGCGCCGGTCGAGCGTCGCTCCGCCGCTTGCCGGCGACGGCGAGCGCGAAGCCGGCGACCGTCGCCACGAGCGCGCTCACACCGACCGCCCAGAAGTGGAACGAGCCCGAGAACTCGACCTGGCGGCCACCGAACGCGTGCATGACGGCCGGTGGGAACACCGCGATCGCGCCAGCGGCGAGGGCGAACGGGACGAAGGAATCGCGCCGCACGAACGCGTTATCGGCCGGTCGCGGCCGATTCTTTACCACCTGGAAGTGGTGCGCCGACGGCAGCCCGTAGACTGCCGACCCGATGAGGACCGGAGCCCGCGTGGCCAGGGCTCGCGAGCGACACGGTCGCTCGCGCTCGTCCTGCTCGCGTCGCTCCTCGCAGCGTGTGCGGGCGAAGGCGAAGGACGAGCAACTGCTGACCGAGCAGACCCTGCCACGGGTCGTGCTCCAGCCGGCCGATCTCACCCGGCGATCGTGGACGCGCTTCGACGAGGGTCGGCAGCTTCGGGCCGACGCGTTGCCAGGTCGACGCGGCGACACCGCACGGTTCGATCGGCAGGACGGCTGGAAGGCCCGGTACCGGCGGCCCGGTTCGCCGGACACCGCGGGCCCGCTCGTCATCGAGTCCCGGGCCGACCTCTTCGCCGACGTCTCCGGCGCCGAGGAGGACTTCGGCGCGGCGATCGAGGATCTGGAACGGGTCGCCGCCCGTCCCGCCCCGTCGAGGTGGTCGAGCTGGGCGACGAGGCGCGCAGCGTCGAGAGCGGCAGCAGCGAGGCGGGCCAGTTCAAGACCGTGACGATCGTCTGGCGCGAGCAGAACGTCGTGGCGATGCTGACCGCGAACGGGTTCTCCGGAAAGCTCGCGTCAGCCGACGTCGTCGCACTCGCCCGGAAGCAGCAGCAGCGCCTCGTGCGTACCTTCGAGTAGTTTGTGGCAACTGTTGCACGCGCTCGAGACGGTTGTTTATATTTCCGCGTCGCTCGGCGCCAACCGGGCACCGAGGATGGACGAGAGGGGGATCGATGAGGCGCTTGCTTGCAGTGCTCGCGCTCGCGGCGACTGCTGCCTTCGGACTCAGCTCCGGCGGCGGATTCGCGCAGTCGACAGAGGGTCCGAGCGATCCGGTGGCGAAGTTCACCCGCCAGAACGCGCCAAGTACGCCGGAGACCTCGGGCATCTACGACTTCAAGGACTTCAACTTCGGCACCGGGATCACCGAGTGCCCCCAGGCGGGTCTGAAGAAGCTCTTCGGAGAGCCGTTCGACCGGCGGATCAAGGACACGGTCGAGCAGTACTCACAGGGCGGCGACGACCGCCGCACCAACGAGGAGTTCAGCTGCTTCCCGCAGAACGAGACGAGCATCGACACGAACCCGGCCAAGGGGCAGGAGAAGAACATCGTGGCCGGAGCGAACGACTACCGTCTCGGCACCGGCTCGTCCGGGTTCTCGGCCTCGAACGACAACGGCCAGACCTGGTACAGCGGCATCATCCCGTTCCCGTCGGTGAACCCGGCCGGAACGACGCAGGGCTTCCTCGTCAGCGGCGGCGACCCGGCGGTCGTGTTCGACCGCGCCGGGCGTCGTCTACTACGCGCAGATCGCCTTCAACCGCGACGACGACACCAACGGGATCACCGTGCAGCGCTCGACGAACGGCGGCTACACCTGGAGCCGTGCTTGCATCGTCGACCCGGTCACGATGCCGGCGTGTGGCGGCCCCGGGGACCCACGGCTGCCCGGCGACGGCGTCGTCTCCTTCCAGCGAGACAACGACGTGCCATCAACGGCAGCATCCCGTTCGACGACAAGGAGTACATCGCGGCTGGCCCGAGGCCGCTCGACACGACGACGGCCGACCCGAACGACCGGATCGCCGCCCAGTGCTTCAACGCGGCACACGCGCCGACGCCGTGCGGCTCCCGGCCGATCAGCCCCGACCGCGTCTACGTGACGTGGACGAAGTTCACGGCCACGACGGGGAACATCATGGAGAGCCACTCCGACGACCAGGGTCGCTCGTGGTCGCCGCAGAAGCCGATCAGCGGCGTGGCCTCGTTCTGCGCGTTCGGCGCATCGGCCGGCGCGTGCGACTCGAACCAGTTCTCGACGCCGACGGTGCATCCGACCACCGGGTTCCTCGGTGTGGCGTTCGAGAACTTCAACACGCCGGACGAGAACCAGTACCTGTTCGTCCGCTCGCGGGACGGAGGTACGACCTACGAAGGACCGTTCTTCGTCAGCCCGGTCTTCGACGTCAACTTCCCGCGCGCGGGTGTGAGCAACCGGCAGGACTGCACTGCTCGGGGCCAGCAGCAGGCGCGGATCGTGTACACGAACAGCTGCTTCCGCTCGAATGCCGGTGGAAACGTTGTCATCGACCGCCGCGGCGGTGCCTTCGCAGACGACCTCTACCTGGTCTTCTCCGACAACCGCAACGGCACCGTCTTCAGCTCGAACGCGGACATCTTCCTGTTCAAGTCGACTGACGGCGGCTCGACCTGGGTCGGTCCGACCCGCGTGAACAACGACCGGTCGCAGTTGACGGCCGGCAGCGTCAATGTCGGACCTCCGTTCGGCGTCCTCGGAGGGCGCGACTGCCTCCGGCCCGAGGGCTTTGTCGGTTTCGGCGTCGTGCCGCCGGCACTCGCCGAAGTGTGTCGTGGCGACTTCGGAGCCGATCAATGGTGGCCGTGGATCGACATCAACGACTTCGGGCACCTGAACGTGATCTTCCACGACCGCCGGCTCGACCTCGACTCGGTTGCACACGAGTGGCCGACGAGCCGTAACCAGCCCGGCAACTACCTGGTCTGGACGTGGGGCGCCCAGTGTCACGTGAAGAACCCGGACTCGCGCGAGTGCCTCGCTCCGGGTGCTGCGGTGGTTCCGCAGCCGACCGGCCCGATCAACCCAGGCGTCGATCCGGTTCCGGGTCAGGGCTCGACGTTCCTCGGGAGCCTCGCGAACTTCGGCATCACGGACGTGCCGTCGAACTTCGACTACACGTTCCGGGCCGGGATCTTCGCCGGCGACTACAACAACGTCGCCGTGACGCCGACCGACTCGAAGGCATACGGCTACTGGACGGACGCACGCAACGGCCGCTCCTCGGGTGGGCCGGCAGGCGGCAGTGGGCCGCAGCCGGGACGCAACCCGATCTGCGAGCAGTCGGACGTGTTCATGGACGAGTACTCGAGCCTCGGAGCGGACGCAGGACAGAAGCAGCCGAAGCCCGAGGACAAGATGTTCCTCGTCACGCGCTGCCCAGGAGACGGCACGCCGTAGCCACGCGCTCGGCGGCGAAGTCGGGAGGGCCGCCCCACGGGGCGGCCCTCCGCTTTTCTCGGGCCGGGCCCTGCTAGGGCGAGGCGAGCGGCGGCGGGCAGGCCGTCTGAGGCAGCTTCGCCTTCGCCACGGCACCCGTCGCGCCCACGGCGGTGATCGTGGCTCCACCGCCGCAACGGTGCACCGCAGCGCCGGCGAAGGCGACGGCGAAGCCGCCGCGGGAGCCTGCGCGCAGCGACCGGCGCGCCCGCATCCGACCTTCCTGCCTGACCGTGACCACGACGGCCTCGCGTGCAGCGAAGGCTTCACCGCGCACGGTGAGCGGGCTGGCGCCCACGACCCGCAGCGTCGGCGCTCGGGTGGTGGAAGAGGCCATGGCGGGAACGGCGAGCACGAGCACGAGTCCTGTGAGCAGAACGGCACGCATCGCCCCCAGTATGCCCGAGCTCCGGCGATTTACCCACCGGCGGCAAGATGTGAAGGTGGAGACACGTCTGTACACCGCTGTTCTGGACGGCCGGCGCTGCCGCTGGCGGCAGGCCGGCAGCGGGCCGCCGCTCGTACTCGTGCACGGCCTGGCGGGCTCGTGGCGGTGGTGGCGGCCGATCCTCCCCACGCTCGCCGCCGAGCGCTCGGTGCTGCTCGTCGATCTGCCCGGCTTCGGACGGCTCCCCCGCGCCCGTCCGTTCGCACTCGACGCGTCCGTGGCCTGGCTCGCGCGGTGGTGGGAGACCGCGGAGATCGGTCCTGCGGACGTCGTCGGTCACTCGCTCGGCGGATTCCTCTGCGCTCGACTCGCCGCGCGCCGCCCCGAACTCGTGCGCAAGCTGGTGCTCGTCGCGCCCGCAGGTCTGCCCGGGCGCACGATGGCCGGGAGCACGGCTCCGCTCCTGCGCGCGCTGCTGGCCTCCCACCCTCGCTTCCTCGCGCTGCTCGTTCGCGACGCGGCCCGCTCCGGGCCCGTGACGATCGGCACCGCCGCCCGGGCGCTGCTGGCTGCAGACGTCCGCGCCGACCTGGCCGCGGTGCGGTCGCCGACGCTCGTCGTGCTCGGCCGGAACGACCACCTCGTTCCGCTCGTGGACGGCGAGGCGCTCGCGCGGGCGCTGCCGAACGGCCGCGTGCGCGTGCTCGAGGCCGGGCACGTGCCGATGGTCGAGCAACCGACGATGTTCAGCCGCGAGCTGCTGGCATTCCTGGCAGAGCCCTGATCGCGTCGGCGACCTCGCGCGGATGCGAGAAGTGGACGGCGTGGCCGGCACCGGCGATCGTCACGAGCCGGCCCTGAGGCAGCAGCCCAGCAGCCTCCTGCGCCCACCCGGCCTGACAGAGCGGATCGTGCGCACCGCGGACGACGATCGCGGGGACGTCGAGCAGCGGCAGGCGCTCCTCGATCCGGTCGTCCAGTGCGTGGCGGGCCTGGCGGAGCAGGGCGCGCGGCCCGAAGGTCGCGTAGTCCGAGATCACGGTCGCGGTGAGCCGGAGTGGCTCGAACCAGCCGTCGGCCGCGAGCCGGAACACGTGCCGGACGAAGCTGTGCGTCCGCGAGTCGACCGTCGGCCCGACGAGCGCGAGCGAACGGACGAGCTCCGGACGCTGCACGGCGAGCGCCGTCGCGACCTGGCAGCCCATCGAGTTGGCGACGAGCAGCGTCGGGCCGTCGAGCAGATCGCCCAGCTGCGAGCCGAGCTCGGCGATCGACGCAGGCTCACGGAACTCCGGTCGGACGAGGCCGTTGCCGAGCTCACGCGCGAGCGGCTCGAAGTACCGCTGCCCGACGCCGAGCCCGTGCACGAAGGCGATCACGTCACGACCGTAGCGATAGGCTCCCGCGCGTGACCCGCGCGTGCCACTGATTCGCTCCGGTCCAGGCGACGCCTTCGCTGCTCGTTCCGAGCGGATAGGCGGCGAACGGGGCGCGGATGCGCGCCACGCCGTCCGAGCGCGAGAGAGCGACGAGCCTCGGTGGCCGGCACGAGTGCCTCGGTCAGAGCGTCGGCAGTGCCTTCGACCATGCCCCCGCTCGCCTCGACGGCGGCCCGGGTGTATGCGGGTACCCCCTCGATCACGACGCGCACACGGCCCGACGCGGTGTCGAGCCCTCCACGTCGAGCGGCGGCCAGTGCAGATGTAGCTCCCTGACCCGCGGCGACCGACGCGACCTGTGCGAGCAGGGATTCGAGCCTGGGATTCGCGCTCGGCGTGGCCGACGCGGACTGCGTCCCCCTCGTGGGCGCGCCGCCGTCTATCCGTGCCGCGGCCCCGGGCGCAAGCGCCATGCACGCAAGTGCGACCGCTGCCGCAGCACCGACGATCCTCCTCATGCGTCCCGCTCTCCCCTTCACGACGTCAGGGCAGAGCATGCCCCTCAAGTCGGCCGCCGTCCAGAGCGCGACGGCGATTCCGCCCGGGCAGGACGTTAGGCTTGCCAGATGGCTCTGCTGACCTCGCAGCTCGAGCGCGATGACATCTTCGCAGCGCGGGAGCGCCGAATGGAGGCGCTCGTCGCCGAGTTGCGCGAGCGCACGGCGGCGGTCGCCGGAGGCGGCGGCGAGAAGGCGCTCGAGCGTCACCGCTCGCGCGGCAAGCTGCCGGCACGGGAGCGGATCGACCGGCTCGTCGACCCCGGCTCCGCCTTCCTCGAGCTGAATGCGCTCGCCGCATGGGAGCTGTACGAGGGTGCAGCGCCGTCAGCGGGGATCGTCACCGGAATCGGCGTCGTCGAGGGTCAGCAGTGCGTCATCGTCGCGAACGACGCCACCGTGAAGGGCGGCTCCTACTTCCCGCTGACCGTGAAGAAGCACCTGCGCGCGCAGGAGGTGGCGGCGCAGAACCGGCTGCCGTGCATCTACCTCGTCGACTCCGGCGGCGCGTTCCTCCCGCTCCAGGACGAGGTCTTCCCCGACCGTGACCACTTCGGGCGCATCTTCTTCAACCAGGCGCGGCTGTCGGCGGCGGGGATCCCGCAGATCGCCGTCGTGATGGGCTCGTGCACCGCGGGCGGCGCCTACGTACCCGCGATGTGCGACGAGACGATCATCGTCAAGGGGACCGGCACGATCTTCATCGGCGGCCCGCCGCTCGTGAAGGCGGCGACCGGCCAGGACGTGACCGCCGAGGAGCTCGGCGGCGCGGACGTTCACGCGCGCCGCTCGGGCGTCGCCGACCACTACGCCACCTCCGACGAGCACGCGCTCGCTCTCGCTCGGCAAATCGTCCGCAACCTGCACATGTGTACCCATGCACCGCCGTGGCACATCGCCCCGCCAGAACCTCCCGCGCTCGACCCGCGCGAGCTCTACGGCCTCGTCCCGGAGGACTTCAAGCACGAGCTCGACGCGTACGAGGTGATCGCGCGCATCGTCGACGGCTCGCGGTTCTCGGAGTTCAAGGCGCTGTACGGCGAGACGCTCGTCTGCGGCTTCGCGCGCATCGAGGGCCACCCGGTTGCGATCCTCGCCAACAAGGGCGTCCTCTTCGCCGAGTCTGCGCAGAAAGGCGCGCACTTCATCGAGCTGGCGGCGAAGCGGCGGATCCCGCTCGTCTTCCTCCAGAACATCACCGGCTTCATGGTCGGCAAGGAGTACGAGGAGGGCGGAATCGCGCGCGACGGTGCCAAGCTGGTGATGGCCGTCGCCTGCGCGGACGTGCCCAAGTTCACCATCGTCACGGGCGGGTCGTTCGGCGCGGGCAACTACGCGATGTGCGGGCGCGCCTACGAGCCGCGGCAGCTGTGGATGTGGCCGAACGCCCGGATCTCGGTGATGGGCGGCGAGCAGGCCGCGACCGTGCTCTCGATGGTCGGCGACTCCGACCCGGACGAGATCCGCGCCAAGTACGAGGCCGAGGGAAATCCGTACCACTCGACCGCCCGGCTCTGGGACGACGGCATCATCGACCCGCTCGACACCCGACGCGTGCTCGCGCTCGGACTCTCGGCGGCTCTCAACGCACCGATCCCCGAGTCCACCTTCGGCATCTTCCGCATGTAAGGAGGAACCATGGCAATCACAGCAGAGGAGCTTGCGCTCGAGCTACGCGAGGCCGAAGCAGCGCACGCGGAGTACGAGCGGGGGCTGGGCCACGCCGATCCGGACTGGCCGACCTGGTACGCGAGGTTCATCGTCGAGCGGCTCGACCAGCCGCGCGGAATCGGGCTCGACGCCGAGGACCTCCGCGTGCTCGAGGCCGCGATGCACTCGTACATGGACGACTTCGGCCATGACGAAGCGGACGTCCTCAGGCAGGCGAAGTCGACGCTGGCGAAAGTACGCGCGACGTGAGCGTCCGCTAGCGCGCCTTGACCCGGAACGTGCTGGAGCCGAGCGGACGGCCGAAACGCGGCTGCGCACGCGTGCCGAGCGCGGGCCAGACGAACCAGCGGTAGAGCCCCGGCTCGAGCGACCGCTGCTTGCCGAGGTAGCGCCACGTCCGGGCGATCCGGAAGCTCGGCTTCTGCGGCCACGAGCTCAGGATCTTCACGCCGTTCCGGTAGAGCTGGACGTTGTAGTAGCGGGCACGTTCGGCCGGCTGCCAGGCGAGGCGAACCGGACCGCGGACGACTGCCCCGTTGTTCGGTGCGTAGAGCGCCGAGAGCGCGGCAGCAGTGACCGCGGCGGCGGCGACGTTGCCGGCGGCGTCGGCGGCGGTGACTTCGTAGCGGTAGCGCACGCCCTTGCGGACGGTGCGGTCGACGAAGGCCTGGCCGTTGCCGCGGTAGACGCGCGTCTTCTTCGCGCCGTTCACCCCGGGGATCCGGTCGATCCTGACGAGCACGGCGTCCGCGGGCTTCTTCCACCCCAGCCGCGCGACGCCCTTGGTCAGCTTCGCCTCGACGGCGGCGAGCTTCGGCGCGGTGGCGTCGTAGTTCGCGGTGAACGCCGCCTCGGCGGCGTTACCGGCCTGGTCGCGGCACGTTCCCGTCAGCTTCGCCTGCGCTCGATCGGGTCCGGCGTAACGAGCCGGCTGGGTGCACGCCTGGATGCCCGAGACCGCGTCGGCGCCGTTGAACGCAACTGTCAGCGGCTTGCGATACCACCCGTTGCCGTCCGGCGCCCGGTCTGCGGCCGCGGTGACGGTGGGCGGCGTGGCGTCGTATTTGAGCGTGACCGCCGCGGGAGCGCTCGTGTTGCCCGCGGCGTCGCGGCAGGTCCCCGTTACCTGGGCGGAGGCGCTGTCCGAGGCGTACGTGGGCCGGTCGCACGAGGCGAGGCCGGAGGTCGCGTCCGTTCCGCTGAACGCAACCGCGACGGGTCGGTTGTACCACCCGTTCGCGTCCGGGGCGCGGTCCGGCGCGGCCGCGGTTACCTGCGGCGGCGTGGCGTCGCGCTTCACGTGGGCTGTCCTTCCGTACGTGTCGCTGCCGTACGTCACGACACACGACTGCGGGGAGTCGGTCGTGTCGCTCGTGATCGTTCGCACGTTGCAACCCTCGGTCGCCGTGAGGCCGTTCTGGTCGTACGCCCATGAGACGGTCACGTTCGTCCTGAACCAGCCGCTGCAGTCGGTCGGGGCAGGGGAGCATTGCGCGACCGGCGGACCGGGCGCAGCACCGACGTCCGGGGTGACGAGAAGCGGCAGGACGAGCGCGAGTAGGAGCGCGAGACGGATCCGAGCGCTCATGCCAGGCCTTCCTTCAGTGTCCGCCCGCCGACGCCGAGGAGCACGCCGCCGCCGATCGCCACCAGTGCGAGCGCGGCCCCGGCAAGCGCGAAGCGTCTGCGCTGGATCGTTTCCACTTCCGGACCGGCGATCACGCGGACGGCCGACCTGACCTCACGCGGAGCGGAGCGCGCCGGCGGCACGGCCGGCTGCGGCGAGGAGACCCGCTTCGGCTTCTTCCTGGTCGTTCGAGCCGCGGGCTTGCTCACAGCGGGTTTCTCCACGACCGCGGGCGCGACCGCGACCGTCTTCGCGGGAGCGGGAGCGACGGCCCGAGTTGCCGGCGCGCGGGCGGCCACAGGCGCCTCACGCGGGCGACGTGGGGCCACTGCTGGGGTCGAGGGCTGCGGATCGGGCGCAACCGCAAGCGGCGGAGGCGGGTCAGGGGAAGGCGAGCTCGCCGCAGAGCCGACCGGCGCAACGCAGGCAAGGCAGACGAAACCGACGGCCACGACAGGCCCGGATCGCCGCAGCGATCTCCTCTTCCCAGCGGGCATGACGGCCGCCCCCCTTCTCGGTGTCCCGACTCTGGACGGTAGTACTCGATTTCACGTGTGTCAATGAGCACGAACGTGCCCGCAGGCCGGCCGGAACCGGCCTGCGGGCACGGCGCTCCCCTACGGGGCGAGCACCGGCTTCCTGTTCCAACCGGCCAGCTGAAGCGCCACCGACAGCGCGAGCGCCGCCTGGTGGTTCTTCGCCGACTGGCCGATCGCCTGGATGCCACCGCCGCCGCCCTGAGCCTGCGCGGCATGCTGCCCGAGCAGGTTCAGGTTCGCCGCCGTCGCATCCGAGTCGACCGTGTTCGACTGGTCGACCGATCCGTCCCAGCCGGGGCTCCCGACACGCGCGGGTGTCGAGGAGTTCCCGTCGGACGGGCAACCGCACTTCCCGTGCCCGCCGACCTGCGCGGCCAGCGAGGCGGCCAGTGCGGCCTGGTGGTTCTTCGACTCCTGGCCGATCGCCTGGATGCCGATCCCGTCGCAACCGCAGTCCTTGCGGCCCGACTGGATCTGGTCGGCGTCCTGCTTGACCAGGTTGACGTTCAGCGCCGTCGCGTCCGAGTCGACGCTGTTCGACTGCGAGACGTCGCCGTCGTCGCCCTTGCTGTCGACCCGAACCGGGGTCGAGCGGTTCGACGCGCCGAACTGCAGGGCGGCCGAGAACGCGGCAGCGGCCTGCTCGTTCTTGGCCGACTGACCGATCGCCTGGATGGCGATCCCGGCACCGCCGGCCTGCGTCTGATCCGCGTCCTGGTGGAGCGCGTTCAGGTTCGCAGCGGTGGCGTCCGACTCGACGCTCGACGACTGGTCGACCTTGCCACCGTGGCCGGGGCTGTCGACGCGCACCGGGGTGTTCGAGTTGCTCGCCCCGAACTGCAACGCGGCCGACAGAGCCGCCGCGGACTGGTGGTTCTTCGACTCCTGGCCGATCGCCTGGATCCCGATCGCGCCATGGCAGCCGCATGAGCCGCTCTGGGTCTGATCGGCGTCCTGCTTGACCAGGTTGGCGTTCAGCGCCTTCGCGTCCGAGTCGACGCTGTTCGCCTGCGACACCGAGCCGTCGTGGCCGTAGCTGTCGACCCGAACGGGCGTGTTCTTGTTCGACGCGCCCGACTGGAGCGCAGCCGAGAACGCGGCAGCGGCCTGCTCGTTCTTGGCCGACTGGCCGACCGCCTGGATGCCACCGGCACCGGACTGAGTCTGACCGGCGTGCTGCCCGGTCAGGTTCAGGTTCGCCGCCGTCGCATCCGAGTCGACGCTGTTCGACTGATCGACGTAGCCACCGTGACCCTTGCTGTCGACCCGCACGGGCGCGTTGCTGTTTCCACCCGAGGAGCAACCGCACTTGTCGTGACCGGCGGCCTGCGCCGCCAGAGACGCGGCCAACGCGCCCTGGCTGCTCTCAGCCGACTGACCGATCGCCTGCGTCCCACCCGACTCGCAGCACTTGCTGGCGCTGCTGCCGCCGGACTGGGTCTGAGCGGCACCCTGGTGGAGGCCGTTCAGGTTCAGCGCCTTTGCATCGGAATCGACGCTGTTCGTCTGAGTGACGTCGCCGTCGTCGCCCTTGCTGCCGACGCGAACCGGCGTATTGGCGTTCGACGCGCCGGACTGCAGCGCGGCGGACAGAGCGATCGCGGTCTGGTCGTTCTTCGCCGACTGACCGATCGCCTGGATGCCGTCGGACGAGCAGCCGCAGCTGTGACCGGACTGAGTCTGATCCGCGTGCTGCTTGGTCGCGTTCAGATTCGCCGCGGTCGCATCCGACTTGACGCTGTTCGTCTGGGTGACGGATCCGCCGTTGCCGGGGCTCAGAACGCGCACCGGCACGTTCGTGTTGCTCGCCCCGTCCTGCTTGGCGGCCGAGAGAGCAGCTGCTCCCTGGTCGCTCTTCGCCGACTGGCCGATCGCCTGCGTCCCACCGGCGCCGGACTGAGTCTGACCGGCGTGCTGCCCGGTCAGGTTCAGGTTCGCCGCCTTGGCGTCCGACTCGACCGTGTTCGACTGCGAGACGTCGCCGTCGTCGCCGGGGCTCAGGACACGAACGGAGATGTTCGTGTTCTTCGCACCGGTCTGCTCGGCCTTGGAGGCCGCTGCGGCGTTCTGCTCGCTGTCGGCCGACTGGCCGATCGCCTGCGTGCCCGAACCACCAGCTGCGGTCTGATCCGCGGACTGGCCCGTCGCGTTGATGTTTGCGGCGGTGGCGTTGGAGTCGACGCTGTTCGTCTGCTCGACGGAGCCGTCGTTCCCGTCGCTCAGGACACGCACGGGGATGATTCGAGTTGCTCGCGTTCGCCTGGGAGGCGAGCGAGAGCGCGGCTGCGGCCTGGTCGTTCGCTGCCGACTGGCCGATCGCCTGCGTTCCACCTGCACAGCCGCACGAGCCGCCCGAGCTCTGGGTGGCCGACTGGCCGGTCAGGTTTGCGTTCGCTGCCGTCGCGTTCGAGCTGACGGCGTTGGTCTGCGTGACGCTACCGGCGTTGCCGGGGCTCAGCACGCGAACCGAGATGTTCTGGTTTCCGGGGTGACTCTGCGACGCGCCCGAGAGCGCGCCGGCAGTCTGGCCACTGCCGGCGGCCTGTCCGGCTGCTTGCGCCGGGTCTGCCCCGTCGCTCGCCACGGCCTGCCCGGCGCTCACGAAGAGCGCGAGCATGGCTATGGCCAGCACCACGAGTCGATGTTTCATCGGTTCTTCTCCTTCTCGAAACATCTGAGGTCTTGGGACGGTCTTCGTCCCACGGCTCTGGTGAGAGGGAGAAGCTCAGCCGGGGCGGTCGCGGCGTGTGCGGAGCTCCGCCGCCGCGGGGAGGGTTGCGTCTCGCCCCATCCGCCTCGAGCTGTCGACAAGCGCGAGGGAGAACGGAACGAGCAGCAACGCGAGGAGCGGCCAACCGCCGCCGTCGGTCCCGCCGGGGCCTGCCCCGGCAAAGCCTGATGCAAGAACCGGCGCCCGCGTGGGCGGCAGCGGACGCCGGAGTGTTTTCCGCGGAGACGGGGCGCGGGCAGGCCGGTCGGGGCGCACGCTCGCCTGGGCGTGCGTGACCGCGACGGCGCGTAGCGTCCATGCGGAAGCTGTGGGCGGCACGGGCGTGCCTGTCGGACCGACCGAGGTCGGCGAGTCCGAGGCGGAGTCGAGCGGGGGCTGCGCCGCGAAGTCGCCCGGGTCGCCGCCATCTGAGCCGCTCAGACCCCGGAAGATCCAGTCCATCACCTCGGCGTCGGCGGCCGGCAGGAACCCGACGGCAACGATCTCTGAGAAAAGCGCCGTCTGGGCCGGCGCAGCGATCGCCTGCGCGCTCGGTGACCCTGGGCTGAGCACCGGCGCGGGGATCGAGCCCGGAAGAGCGGGCAGCGCGGGAACTGCCGGTGCGACGACCACGAGGACTATTGGTCTGCGTGACCGGCCCATCGTTGCCCGGACTGTTGATGCGGATCGAGATGTTGATATTGACCGGCTGATACTGCGCAACTCCGGCGTGATACTGCCCGGCGTTTTGCACGTCGCTATTTTCGGGACACCGTCCGTCGGCTCGCCACAGTTCCAGGTCCAGTTCCAGCTCCAGTTCGTAGGCAGTATCTCGCCGCCGACGTCAGGCGGCAGAACATCGGTCGTTTACCGCCACAGCTCCACGTCCACGTCCATCCGGGCTCGGGCGAAGCAGCGGCAGGCGTCGGCGATCCTGCGGCCGGAGCGGCGGGAGCGGCCGGCGCCTGAGTCTGCGGCTGCGCGGGCTGATACTGCGGTGGCGCCGGCTGATACTCCTCCGGGCTCGCCGTCGGCGAGGCGGCGTCGGCACCGACCTCCGCTGCGTTCACCTGCGTGACGGGGCCGTTGTCGCCAGGGCTGTCGATGCGCACGGACACGTTCACATACCGGCTGCACCTGTGAGCGGCCAGCAACGGGTTCCGATACCTGCGTGCCGGCCTCCGGAACGGGCGGTGCGTCCGGCGTTGGTGCATCTCCGGCCGACTCCTGCGGTTCCGAGACTGGAGCGAGGATCGGCGGCGGCACGGACGGGGAAGGAGGAGCAGCGGGCGCGGCCGCCGGTGGCGCCTCCGTGGGGCCTGCAGCGGCGACGGCGGGGAGAGCCGCCGCGGGCGCCGCGGCCGGCTGGGACGGAACGAGAGGAGAAGCTGCCGCGAGCGTGGCGTCCACAGCCGCGTCCACCGTCCCGTTGACGACCGCGTCTGCCACCTCGGCCACGGCCGGCATCGGCACGCTGTCCTGTGCGAGCGCTGGCGGAACCGTCGGTGCAGCAAGGCAGAGCGCAGCCAGTCCCAGGCCGACACGAATCCGGATCGCCCCAGAGCGGCGCTCGTGCGTCATGCAATGGAAATACCCGAGCCGCCAATCGATGATTCGTTTACCTTTTCGCCTCGCGATCTTGTCAATCACGCGAATGCCTTCTTGAACTTCCCATCGGAGGCGTAGTCGAAGAGTCGTGACGACGACCGAGTCGCAACTGCTGACCGAAGCATGGTGCGAGCGCCGGGATCACCGCGCGCGCCGGGAGTTGATCGAGCAGCACCTTCCGCTCGTCCGCTCCATCGCCCGTCGGTTCGCACATCGCGGCGAGTCGCTCGAGGATCTCGTCCAGGTCGGCGCGGTCGGGCTGATCAAGGCGGTCGACCGCTTCGACCGGAGGCGCGGAGTCACCCTCGGCGCGTACGCCGCCCCGACGATCGCCGGTGAGATCAGGAACCACCTGCGCGACCGCGGTACGTTGACGTCCGGCTGCCCGGGATGCAGAGCCGGAGGCACCCGCGCGATTCCCGCTGCCGCTCGAGAGCACGATCGCGCGGTCGCCGGTGCGCAGCGGCGCAAACGGGTCTGGAGCAGGGCGAGGATCGCGCGCTCCTTGCCGGAGGCTTGCGGATGCGCTGCCGAGCCGTGAGCGGCGGATCGTGCAGCCCCGCCTGCGGCGGAGCTCGCCAGCGTGGAATCGCCGCCGAGCTGGGCATTGCGCAGGTGCACATCTTCGAGGCTACTGCGGGACTCGCTCGGGAAGCTGCGCGCCGAGCGTCGAGCCGTCCCGCCGCGTGATACTACGTTCTCGCGTTGTAGACCCTGCGCGGATCGTCCCGATCGGCCGCCATGGGCGCCTCGTCCGCACAGCGCGTACTGGCTGAGACCGAGCGCGGCTCGCGCAGGTGACCTGATCCAGACGTGCTGAGAATGCCGCGCTCGCTGCACGGCGAACTGGCGAAGCTCGCAGAGCGCGACGGCACGAGCTTGAATCAGCTCATCACGGGCACGCTCGCGAGCGCGATCGGCTCGACCAGCAAGTCGCTCGGTGACGGGGGGGCCGGCAAGGAAGAACCCACTTCGAGGCCCGCAGCACCGGGCTCGAGCCGAACGCTGCTGGTGCTCCTCGTCGTGAACGCGATCACCGTCGGCCTCGCCGCACTCGCGGCGATCGGGCTCCTGCTCTACGCGTGGCAGGGCTGACGCGGCGAACAACTGGCCGCTGGAGCGGGTCGGTGAGGACGACTTCATCTTGTCCGACGCAGAGCTCGTCCGTCGATCGTTGCGAAATCGGCACACGCGAGGGGCAGCTGCGAGACGCGGCATCGTGGGAATAGTGCGGTTCGCGATCTCGGCAACCCCAACTGCCTTCGCGATCTCGTCGTCGCGCTCGACAGCCAGGACGGCGTCTCGATCGCAGCGACGTGGCGTGCGGATGGCGATCAAGGCCTGGAAGCTGGGCTTGCGCCACCCGGTTTCACCACGTCGTGCGCGAACTCGTTCGCCGCATCGAGCGGCGACGGCGGCATGCCAGGAGAGCAACCCGTGACGCGGTCGGCGTGTTCGAGGCGATGCCGGTCAGAGGCACGCTGCCTCGACCAGCGCCGTGCGATCAAGCGGCTCGCGGAACGCGGCGGCGGGAACGGCTTGTGTTGGAACAACACAAGCCGCCTTGACGACCTCCCCGTCGCCTCGCGTCACACGCCGAGCGTCTCGACTGTCACCCGCCTCGAAGCGCTCGAAGCCGGTACGGCGCCAGGTCGACGAGCGGCGCACTCCCCCAGCAGCTCGGCCGCGACCGCCGCCCCGGCCGGGGCTGGTGGAGAAGCAGTGAGGCCGGAGAAGCTGGCGGGGTGCGAGCCCTCGCCGAGCGGGCCGATGATCGGATGCGCGTCCACGGCGTCATGTCCCGTGGCGGCAAGGCCCACCGCGACAGCGGCGCGCCGGCCGCCGCCGGGTCGCCGGGTGTGCAAGGCGCGCGCGCCAGTCCTACCGCGAGATCGTCGCGAACCTCGGCAGGCCCAGTCCCCAGCGAGCCTCGGTCTCCCCCATCGCAAGCCGCAGCCGATCGGCACCGACCGGTCTGGAACTGGAAAACCGTTCTCCTGGATCGTCATCGGCAGGTGGCCGGCAGCGCCTACAAGCAGGCCGACGTCGGCGGCTGCCGGACGAAGGCATCGGGCAGGTCGAAGCCGCGCACGCCTCGCTGGACAGACCGGCCGGCGAGCGCGAGCGTGCT
>CAVTJQ010000006.1:0-11360 GCA_963734975.1 uncultured Gaiellaceae bacterium | reverse complement strand
CGACTCTCTCTACACTTTCCGCGATGGCCTCCGACGTGCAGATCCGGGTGGGCGGCGTCCCGATCGGCGGCGGTGCGCCCGTCGTCGTGCAGTCGATGACGCTGACGCCGACGCGCGACGTCGAGGCGACGACGGCGCAGATCGCCGCACTCGCGTCCGCGGGGTGCGAGGTCGTCCGCTGCGCCGTTCCGAAGAGCGAGGATGCGGTCGCGCTCGCGCGCATCGTCCGGCTCTCGCCGATCCCGGTGATCGCCGACATCCACTTCAACGCGAGCCTCGCCCTGAAGGCGATCGAGGCGGGGGTCGCAGCGGTGCGCATCAACCCGGGCAACATCGGCGGTCACGACAAGGTGGAGCTGGTGGTCCGAGCTGCGAAGCAGGCGGGGATCCCGATGCGGATCGGCGCGAACTCCGGCTCGCTGCCGAAGCACCTGCACGAGCTCGCGCAGGCAGACCAGGCCGAGGCGCTCGTCGCCGCCGCGGTCGAGGAGGTGGAGCTGCTCGAGCGGCTCGACTTCCGCGACTTCAAGATCTCCGTCAAGTCGACGCACGTGCCGACGATGATCCGCGCGTACCGGACGCTGGCGGCGAAGGTGCCGTACCCGCTCCACCTGGGCGTCACCGAGGCGGGCACGCCCTTCGCGGGCTCGATCAAGAGCGCCGTCGGGATGGGTGCGCTGCTCTCGGACGGGATCGGCGACACCATCCGCGTCAGCCTCACCGCCGACCCGGTCAAGGAGGTCGAAGCCGCCTTCGAGATCCTGAAGGCGCTCGGGCTGCGCGAACGTGGCCCGGTGATGATCTCCTGCCCGTCCTGTGGACGCGACAACGTCGGCGTCGAGAAGCTCGCGGTCGTCGTCGAGGAGCGGCTGAAGGCGTACCCGCAGGCGTTCGAGGTGGCCGTGATGGGCTGCGCGGTGAACGGACCGGGGGAGGCGGGCGACGCCGACTTCGGGATCGCCGGAGGCCGTGACGTCGGCTTCATCTACGCGCACGGCCGAGTGCTGAAGAAGGTCTCGTCCGACATCCTGATCGACGAGCTCTTCTTCGAGATCGAGCGCTGGCTCGAGGCGGGGATGCCGCGCCCGAAGCGCCTCAAGATGGCCAAGCCCGCCGCCTTGGCGATGGCCGAAGCCTCGCTCATTCCCCTCGACTAGTCTCACGCGATGATCGCCCGCGCGTCCCAGCTGCACCTACCGACCCTGCGCGACGCGCCCGCGGACGCCGAGGCCGTCTCGCACAAGCTGCTCGTCCGCGGCGGCTTCATCCGCCAGGTCAGCGCCGGTCTCTGGACGTTCCTGCCGCTCGGGTGGCGCGTCCACCGCAGGGTCGAGCAGATCATCCGCGAGGAGCTGGACGCGATCGGTGCGCAGGAGATGTTCGCGCCCGTGCTGACCCCGGCGGAGCTCTGGATCACGTCGGGCCGCTACGGCATCCCGGAGCTCTTCAAGCTGAAGGACCGGAACGCCCGCGACTACGTCCTCCCGCTCACGCACGAGGAGACGTTCGCGTTCCACGCGCGCGAGCTCCAGAGCTACCGGCAGCTGCCCCAGTCCTGGTACCACTTCCAGACGAAGAACCGCGACGAGCCGCGTCCGCGCGGCGGCCTCCTCCGCGTGCGCGAGTTCGTGATGAAGGACTCGTACTCGTTCGACCGCCACGAGGCCGGCCTCGACATCAGCTTCCAGGCGCACAAGGGCGCCTACGAGCGGATCTGGGAGCGCTGCGGCCTCGAGACCTACGGCGTCCAGGCGGAGAGCGGGATGATGGGCGGCAGCGAGTCGCTCGACTACCTCGCCCCCTCCGGCTCGGGGGAGAACACCCTCGTCACCTGCGAGAACGGCGACTATGCGGCCGACCTCGAGATCGCGCGGGGCGTGCCGCGCGCCCCGGAGTTCCCGAACCTGCTCGACGCGCCGGCGGAGATCGAGACGCCGGACACGCGCACCTGCGAGGCGCTGGCAGAGCTGCTCTCGATCGACCTTGCCGCGACCTCGAAGGCGATGCCCGTCGTGAAGGACGACGGCACGCTCGTGCTCGCGCTCCTGCGCGGCGACGACCGGCTGGAGGAGGCGAAGCTGCAGAGCGTGCTCGGATCGGACTTTCGGCCCGCGACCGACGAGGAGATCGTCGCGGGCTTCGGCGCCGAGGGCGGTTCGCTCGGGCCCGTGGGTTTCTCGGGGCCTGTGATCGCCGACGAGGCGCTGCGCGAGGGCCAGTTCGTGGCGGGCGCGAACCGCTCGGGCTGGCATCTGCGCGGCGTCGAGGCGGGACGCGACTTCGAGCCGGAGCTCGCGGACATCCGTCAGCCCCGGGAGGGCGACGCGTGCCCCGAGTGCGGCGGCAGCCTCGGCTTCCAGACGGCGATCGAGGTCGGGCACATCTTCAAGCTCGGCACGCGCTACTCGGAGTCGTCGGGCGCCAAGTACCTGGACGAGGACGGGGTCGAGAAGCCGATCGTGATGGGCTCCTACGGCATCGGGCCGGGCCGCGTGCTCGCGGCGGCCGTCGAGCAGCACGGGAGCGACGAGGGGATGATCTGGCCCGCTGAGCTCGCGCCGTACGACGTCCACGTCGTGGTGCTCGGCTGGGACAACCCCGAGCTCGTCGAGACCGGCGAGCAGGTGGCGGTGGCGCTCTCGGCGGAGGGTCTCGACGTCCTGCTCGACGACCGCGAGCTCCGGCCGGGAGAGAAGTTCGCCGACGCGGATCTGATCGGCTGCCCGGTGCGTGTCACCGTCGGCAGGAAGACGCTCGACGACGATGCGGTCGACGTGAAGTGGAGGGCGACGGGGGAGGAGGGGCGCGTCGCGCGTTTAGAGCTTGCAAAACGGGTAGTCCGACGCTGATGTCCCGTCGCAAGAAGTACAGCGAGGAGCCGTTCGGCACCACGATCGAGCGCCTGATGGGCGAGACCGGGCTCACGTATCGCGGCCTCGGCGCGAAGACGAGCCTGTCGGCCGGCTACCTCAACCACCTCGTCCACGGCAACCGCCCGGTCCCGTCGAAGGACGTCGTCGAGCGCCTCGCAAAGGCTCTCGCCGTCGAGCCCGAGCACTTCCGCGAGTACCGTCTCCGCGTGATCACCGACCGGCTCGAGACGCGACCGGACCTGATCGACCGCCTGTACAAGCGCCTCAGCGCCTAGCGGCCCCTGGCCGGCGCCGCCTTTCGAGCTCGTCGCCTTTGACCCTCTACTAGACTCGCCGGTCATGGACTGGAAGCTCGAGCTCGTCGGGATCCCCGTGTCGGACGTCGACCGGGCGAAGCGCTTCTACACCGAGCAGGCCGGCTTCGTCGCCGACCACGACCACAAGGTCAGCGACGAGATTCGCTTCGTGCAGCTGACGCCTCCCGGCTCGGCCTGCTCGATCGCGTTCGGGGTCGGGATCGTGGAGACGCCGCCCGGGTCGGTGCAGGGAATGCAACTCGTGGTCTCCGACATCGCGGCCGCCCACGCCGAGCTGGCCGGGCGCGGCGTCGCCGTGAGCGAGATCCAGGAGTTCCCCTGGGGCAAGTTCGTGTTCTTCAGCGACCCGGACGGAAACGGCTGGGCCGTGCAGGAGCTCGTCGCCCGCGACTAGTCGAGCGCAGGGTTCGGCGCCGAATGGTCGAACGCAGCACCGGGCGCGCCCCGCGACCGTGCCGCCCGGGTGCCGACTGCCCAGAAGGCGCCCGACGCTGTCGCGCGATCGTGTTGTGGGAGGGCCGCACTCCCCGGGCGCGCCCACTTCGCCCTTCGCGGCGCGGCGGTTCAGCCGGCGAGAATGCCGGTGACGTACATGACCGCGATCCCGGCGACGAAGCCGCCGAGCACCCAGGGTGAGGTCAGCCCGCCCGGCGCGCGCCGGGCGACATAGCGACCGACCTCGGAGACGACCTCGAAGGCCGCGCCGGCGGCGGCGGCGAAGAAGAGGACGCCGAGCAGGTCGTTCGTGAGATAGCCGCCGATCCAGGCGCCGAGGATCGTCGGTGCCCCCGCGATCGCGACCAGGGCGAGCAGCCGCAGCCGGCTGGCGGCCGCCTGGCCGTCGGCGATCGGCGCGGCGATCCCGAGCCCTTCGCTGACGTTGTGCACCATGAAGCCGACGATCAGGAAGGAGCCGAGCGCCAGCTCTCCGAGGGCGAACGAGGAGCCGATCGCGAGCCCCTCGCCGAGGTTGTGCAGCCCGATCCCGAGAGCGACGAGCGTGGCCAGAGCGACGCCGTTCAATGCGCGTCCCTGCCCGCTCGCCGCGAAGCGATGCGAGATCGCGGTGAGCGTCAGCCAGCTGGTCGCGACGCCGAGCAGCACGAGCCCCGCGCCGCCGAGGGCGCCGGGCACACCGGCCTGGAGCGCGAACGCCTCGGAGAGCGCCTCGACCCCGAGGAAGGCGAGGAGGCCCGCGGTGAACGCCATGAACGCGGCGAGCCAGTGCGGGGCGGCGCGGCGAAGCGCGGGCAGCCACAACAGCCCGAGCGCGACGGGGACGAGCCCGACGAGCGCGCCGATCAACGCGTAGCCGAGCACGCCGCGCGAGGAGGCCACCGGCGTCTCGACGGCGGCCGGGATCTCCTCGACCGTCTCGATCCCGGTGGAGCTCGTGACGCCGACGGCCATCGGCTCGTCGGGAATCCATTCGAAGGGGACGACGATCGTGCTCGAGCGCAGACGGCCGAGCTCGCGCGGCCCGTCGAGCGTGAACGGAACGATCGCGTCGTCGACCGTGACCGACGCGATCGTCAGGTCCTCGGGCTGCGGGTTCGTGACCTTGATCCTGATCTCGCCGGGGCGGAACTCGACGCGGCGGACGTCGAACTCGTCCGCGGGAGGCGGCGTGCGCCCGAGCAGGTCGGTGATCGACTCGCCGTAGGCGCTGAAGGCAAGCACGATCGCGAGCAGCAGCGCCAGCGGCGCGACCGGCCACAACCGCGACCAGCTCGAGCCCGAGGCGACCTCGGCGCCAGTGCTCATGCCAGCTCAGTGCTCATGCGACCACGTTGAAGAAGCCCATCCAGCCGAGCTCGGCGAACTCGGACTGGTGCGCGTGGAACATGAACAGGCCGGTGTTGGCGAACTCGAGCTCGAGCACGCCGCGCTGCCCCTGGCACTGCATCACCGTGTCCGTGTACTCCCACTGCTCACCGGTGCCGGTCGGCTGGTGGCGGAAGAAGTCGCCGTGCAGGTGGAAGCTGTTGATCAGGTCGAACTCGGTCAGGTTCGCGAGGTAGATCCGCGTGAGCTCGCTTCGCCGGACGGTGATCGGGTACCTGGCGTAGTAGAAGCTGCGGCCGTTGACGGTGTAGAAGTTGTTGCCACCGTCGCCGTCGGTGTCGTAGCCGTTCATCACCATCACGAGCTCCTGCGCCGGTGCGCGCGGCTCCTTCGGGTCGATGATCATCGCGCCGTAGAGCCCCTTGTGGATGTGCTTCTTCAGCGGCGTCGCGTGGCAGTGGTAGGGGTGGAAGCCGGCCGGTCGCGCCTCGAACTCGTAGGTGAGCGCGCCGCCCGGCTCGACGATCTCGAAGACGCCGTCCATGTTCGCCGGGTGGATGCCGTGGAAGTGGATCGTGTGCGGATGCGAGCCGTTGTTGCGGAAGTGCACGCGCAGGGTGTCGCCCTCGGTCGCCCTGATGATCGGCCCGGGCACGGTGCCGTTGTACGTCCAGGCGGGGAAGAAGATCCCAGGCGCGATCTCGATGTCCCTGTCGGTGGCGATCAGCGTGTGCTCGCTGACCCGGCCCGGCTCGTACGGCGTCGCCGGCGGCGGGTAGAGGAGCTCGTCGAGGTCTCGAGGGCCCCCGACCGCGGGGACGTTCTCCCCGATCATCGCCGCGTGACCCAGCGCCGCATGGTTGTGGACGTGTCCGTGCAGTGTCCGTCCGGCGGCCTCCGCACGGCTGTCGAGCGCCAGCTTCGCCAGCGGCCCCGCGGCCACGAGCGGGGCCGCGCCGACCAGGAGCCCCCGTCGTGTGATCCGAGATTTAGGCATGACTAATTCTCGAAAGCACTGTACCGATGAGCCGCCCGCCGCGCCAGCGACCCGCGTGGTCGCTTTCCACGTGGTCGCGACACTCTGCGTCCGCGGCTGCCCGTCGGCGCTCGGCGTGTCCTCCTCTAGCGAGCCTGCTACCGTGGGCGACGTCGCGGGGCGTGGCGCAGCCTGGTTAGCGCGCTAGTCTGGGGGACTAGAGGTCCCGAGTTCGAATCTCGGCGCCCCGACTGCCGAAAGCCCCGGTAAACCGGGGCTTTCTGTCTGAAAGACCCGGGCGGGTCTGCGCCCATTCTGCGCCCAAACGTTTCCGAGCAGGAAAGGATGGGCGATAGAGTCGGCAAACCGTGGCACTCGAGGATCCGCCGCAGGAGCTCGCGGAGCTACACGCCATGCTGGCTCCGCCGACCAGGGGTTCTGGGAGCGGGGGCGGCCGCGCCGGCTTCAGCAGCCGCCCCTGATCCGGAATTTATGGAGCTACGGCAGTGATGACGCAGTCCTGCGTGTCAGTCACGACACCCGCGGGCGTCGAATACCCAAAGCCGTCGTTCAGCGGCGATTTGACTTCGAGTGTGAAGTCGAGCGTCACCGACTCGCCGGCGGCGAGGGTGATCCCGGTGTAGCCGTAGTACCACCAGAAGTACGACTTACGCCTGATCCCGTCGATCAGGGCGTCCGGCACGTAGGTGGGCCCGGTCCAGTAGGTGCGATCACCAAAGGACGTCGGCGTGCTTGAACTGAGCGGTCCGCTGGAGTCCGAGATGGACCAGGTCGCCCGCTGCGCCTTGATGAACTTGTCCGCCTGTCCAGGCGCCGACGTCCCCCATCCGTATCGGATGTACAGCTCCTGGCCCGCATGGACCGTGTGGGTGCCATCGGCGCAGTGGGTAAACGGCACGATTCGGCCATCGGCGGGCCCACCGTGAGATGCGAGAGCGGACGCTGTAAGCGTGCCGACCGCAACGATCGCGCAGGCAGCCGCTGCGTAAGCAAGCCTAGCGTCAGTTGCCGCATGAGATCCCCCTAACTGATGGGCGGTGCCCGGATGCGCCGCCTGCCCGAAAGAGAGTAGCCCGGATCCACGTAATCGCATAGGCCTCAACGCCCATCCTGCCTGCACCCAAGGCCCAAGGAGGGGCGTCGCGTTAATCAGGTTCGCAGGCGGTGAGAAGCCGACGCGGATGACAGGGCAAGTCCATCGACCGCCGTGCCGCGAGCTGGGCCCATCCACAAAGCGCCGGCTCGACAGGCTCTGTCGCGGCCGCGGGTATCCTGCGCGCGCCGGCCGCGGATGTGCGCCGACGTGCCAGAAGCTGCGGAATGTCGAGGCGGCACGTCTGACAAGGCCAACGCCCCAAGAAGACGAGTTCTACCATCCCGCCGCATGCGTCGATCGGAACAGACAAACGATGGCGTCGATCGCGTCCCAGGCTGCAGGCCTCCGCGTGCAGATCAACCTCGCTCGCGGACGCGGACAAGTGTATCCGAACGGGCGCCGTGCTCGCCTGCACTGAGGCAGAAGGTCGACCGTCTCGTGGAGCTGTTCGAGCGCCGGCGAAGACTTCCCATCGCAACGGTAGCATCCGTGCGCCCAATCGTGCGCCCAAACCCCTCGAAACGGATCCTGCGAAGCCAAGCTGAGGCGAATCGGCGCAAACCCGCTTGGCCGAGCCACGTTCCCGCCACCGTGCCCGACACGACCCGCCAACGCCCCGCGCAGTGCTGGGGGACTAGAGGTCCCGAGTTCGAATCTCGGCGCCCCGACTCGAAACCGCCGCAAATGGCGGCCTTCTGCATTCTGACCGGCTAATCACCCTGGCGTCGGACGATGCAGGCCCGGCGGCGGAGAGCGCTATCGTCGCCGTCCTCGCGTGTCTCGATCGCGTCACGGTCGGACACTTAACGAACGCGTCGCTCGCCGACCGCCTGAGAGCACACGGCGGCGAAAACAATCGCCAACGACGGAGGAGGACACCATGGAGAAGTTTCCTTGGCATCCACGATGGTGGCACGCCGGGATCGCACGACGTCTCGTGATCGCTGCCGTCACCGCACTTACGCTCGTGGTCGTGGCCGCGGTGGGCATGGCCGCGACGTCGGCACCCGGCCCCAACGGCTGTCCGACCAACAAGAGCCTGAAGACCGCGCCGATCGCCGACCTCGCGCCACCCGCGCGGCTCCAGATCGCCGCGTTCGACGTGCTGTCCGGACCGATCAACGAGCAGACGGACACCTACACGATGAAGGTACGCGTCGGGAGCACCTGCAGCGTCAACATCAAAGGCGCGAGCGTCTACGTGACCGCAGTGCCCTACAACCAGTTCAGCATCCCAGCAGAAGAGCTCACCGGGGACGACGGCACCGCGACCCTCGTCTTCCGCCGAGACGCGAACTTCCCCGCGAGCGACCAGCAGCAGCAGCTCACGCTCTTCATCCGCGCGACGAAGCCGGGCGAGGACCCGCTCGCCGGTGTCTCGACACGGCGTCTTGTCGCGGTCCCCTTCGGAAGCTAACGCCGGTTCTCGACGGCCGCGCCGAGCCAGTTCGCGGCGCGGCCGTCGCACCTTGGGGCCGGCCGCTCTTCGTTTCGAGCGGTTCAGCCGCCCGCGGCCGCCGTCGACGAGGTCGTGGCGGCTGTGGCGCCCGAGTCGTCGGCGAGCCTGCGGACGACGAACGCAGCGAAGAGCAACAGCCCCGGCTCGACCGCGCCGGGATCATCGGCGCTGATCGCTACCGGCCGCCGGCCCCAGCCCTTGCCGTCGAGAACGGCGAGCTCGCGGTCGCCCTCGGCGAGCGCGTAACGCTCGCGCCAACTGCTGGCCGGACGAAGCGCGAGCTCGCGGCCGGCCCAACGCACCATCCCGCCGCGACGCACGCTCCGCGGCTCGTACTCGCCCACAACGGCGCCCGCGGTGTCGGTGGCCACGATGCCGCGCTGCCAGAAGCCACTGGGTGCCAGGTGCCAACTCGAGCCGTCGGCCTCTGCGGTCGCCGTCCGTGAGAACAGTCCCTGCAGGCGCAACGTGCCGACTCCCTCGAGCGTGTAGCAGCGACGATCGTGAGGCGCACGGGTGAGCTCGAGATCGGCCATCGCCTCAACGAGCATAGACCTCCGGGCGATGGGAGCGAACCTCCGCGGACGCGTTCTGCGTTGTCTCTCTGACACCGGACGGAAGGGAGATTCCATGAGTCTGCTTTGGATCATCTTGATCGTCGTGCTCGTGCTCGCACTGCTCGGCTTTGTCGGCCGCGGCCGCTACTAGGCCCGCGCGACAACCGAGTTAGGCCGCCCGGCCCTTGCCGGGCGGCCCTCGTTTCGGGCACTCTGCTGTAGATGGCCCGACAGGCAGCGCTCGAAGCCGTTCTCGCACGTGCAGACCGCGCAGACGGGCTGCCGCGTCTGGGGGGAATGGCGAGGCCTCACGGAGTCGTGATCGTCAGCGAGCGGTTCTGGGCCTTCGCGACCCTCTCCGGCGAGCTGCACGAGGGAACGATGACGCGGCACGGCAGTGCGGCCGCCCGCGCGCCGCTCGTGCGCGGACTGCTGCAGCTGGCGTCGTCCGTGAAACCCCTCCTGCGTGGAGCAGGCGTCGCCAGACGACGGGAACGGCTCTTCCTGCTGCTCGCGCTCGTCGCCCCGTTCTTCCTGCTGGCGCTGCCCAACCGGTACGAGCCGGCGGCCGCGATCGCCCTCACTCTGCTTCTCGTCTGCTGGCTGATGCGGGGTCGCACGCTGCGGCTGCACGGAGCCGAGCACCGCGCAATTGCGGCCGTGGAATCCAGGGCGCTCGGCGCCACCTGGTCCGGGCATGCGCGGCCGACGCGGATTTCGCCTCGCTGCGGCACGAACCTCGTCGCGCTGGCGCTGCCGATCACTGCCGTCCTCGACCGGATGATCCCCCTCGGAGCCGCACCCGCTGTCGCGAGCGCGGCCGTCGCGGTCCTCTCGCTCGCCGTCACGATGGAGCTGTGGAAGGCCGTGCAGCACCCTTCCGGGCTGCTGAAACCGCTGCTGCTTCCGGGCATGGCGCTCCAGCACCTGACGACGCGGGAGCCGGAGCTGGCCGACACGCAGGTCGCGTTGACCGCGGTCGGGTCGGTGCTCCGCCGGGAGCTCGAGCTTCCGGCAGCGCCGTAGAGCCGAACCGTCTCGGCCATTAGAGTCCCGGCCGTGCCTGACGTCGCTCCGCTGCGGGTCGCGGTCCTGGCGCCCGTGTCGTGGCGCGTTCCACCCCGGCACTACGGGCCGTGGGAGCAGTTTGCATCGCTCCTCGCCGAAGGCCTCGTCGCCAGGGGAGTCGACGTGACGCTCTTCGCGACGGCGGACTCGGTGACCGCGGGCCGTCTCGCCGCGGTGGTCGAGCGCGGGTACTCGGAGGATCAGGACGTCGAGCCGAAGGTGGTCGAGTGCCTCCACATCGCGCACGTCTTCGAGCGCGCGAGCGAGTTCGACCTGATCCACAACAGCTTCGACTTCCTGCCGCTGAGCTACAGCGGGCTCGTCGCGACGCCGGTCGTCACGACGATCCACGGTTTCTCGTCGCCCCGGATCCTGCCGGTGTACCAGCGGTACGACGCGCGCAGCGCGTACGTGGCGATCAGCGACTCCGATCGGCATCCGAGTCTCGACTACCTGGCGACGATCCATCACGGCATCGACACCGACACGTTCTCGCTGCACCCGTCTCCGGGGGGCTACCTGCTTTTCTTCGGCAGGATCCATCCGGACAAGGGCACCGCGGAAGCGATCGACATCGCCCTGGAGTCGGGGATCCCGCTCGTGATCGCCGGGATCGTCCAGGATCAGCCGTACTTCGACGGGCGTGTCGCGCCGCGGGTCGACGGCAAGCGAGTGTCCTTCGTCGGCCCGGTGAGCACGGCGGAGCGGTCGGCGCTGCTCGGCGGTGCGCACGCGCTCCTGCATCCGATCGCCTTCGACGAGCCGTTCGGCTACAGCGTCGTCGAGAGCATGGCCTGCGGCACGCCGGTGATCGCGTTCAGACGCGGCTCGATGGGCGAGCTGATCGAGGACGGGACGACCGGTTACCTCGTCGACGACGTCGAGGGGGCCGTCGCCGCGGTCGCGCGTGCGGCGAGCCTCGACCGTGCGGCGATCCGCGTCCGTGCGGTCGCGCGTTTTGGCATCGCACGAATGGTCGACGAGTACCTCCGGGTGTACGCGGAGGTCGTCGGGAGGCGGCTCTAGGCCGGTGCGGCGAGCACGGCCGAGAGCAGATCCTCGAGCTTCGCCGTCGCGAGGCAGATCGACGTGTCGGCGGCTCCGTAGTACAGCCTGATCTCGCCGCTGCCCTCGTCGTGGACGAGCCCGCAGGGGAAGACGACGTTCGGGACGTCCCCATACCGCTCGTACGCCTCGAGCGGACCGAA
>CAVTJQ010000005.1:0-17852 GCA_963734975.1 uncultured Gaiellaceae bacterium | reverse complement strand
CGTCGAGCTGGAGACCGAATGGGCGCTGACCACGGGCGCGCCGATGCCGGTCGAGCGCTTCGAGGCGCTGCTCGACGAGGCGCGGCCGCCCGGCGGTCTCGTCGGCTGGGGGGCGATCAGAGTCGCCGCCTGGGCCGCGGTCGCCGGGATCCCCGTCGAGCTCGATCCACCGGCATCGGCGCCGCATGCGGCCATGCTCCGCCGGGACTGGGAGACCGCCGCCGACGAGTTCGGCGCGGTCGGCTGGAGCTACGACCGGGCGCTGCTGCTGTCGCTCCTCGACGACGAGGACCGGCTCGTCGAGGCGCTGGGGATCGCGCGCGGGCTCGGTGCGGAGCCGCTGACGAGGCGGATCGCGGGCCGGCTGCGCGAGCTCGGGCATCGCGTCCCGGCCGGTCAGCGCGTGACGACCCGTGCCAACCCGGCGGGGCTGACCCCCCGTCAGCTCGAGGTGCTCGCGCTCGTCGCCGCCGGGCTGACGAACGCGGAAATCGCCGAACGACTCGTCGTCTCGCCGCGCACCGCCGAGCACCACGTGGCCGCGGTGCTCTCGAAACTGGGCACCGCGACGCGCCGGGATGCCGCCCGGCGCGCCGCGGAGCTTGGCCTCGTGGCTACTCGTCCGCCCCCAGATCGATCACCGGCGTGAGGAGCGCGGCGACGTCCGGAGCGACGGTGACGTCGTCGTTGCCGCCGAGCGTCTGGATCCGGAGCAGGTCGGCGAGCTCGGCGCCGCCGATCTGCACGCGCGCGGGCAGGCCGGCGACCAACGCGTGCGAGCCGACGAGCGAGACGTCGACGACGTCGCGGGCGGCCCGGCCGTTGACGACGACCGTGTCGGCCTGCGCATCTGCGGCGCCGCCGGGGGAAAGGCCGAGGTCGAGGTTGACCGCATCGACCTCCGTCCCCAAGAGATCGCCGACCGTGATCGTCTCGGCGCCGCCGCGGGCGAAGACGGCGACCGTTTCGATCCCGCCCAGGTCGAGCGCGACGGTCGCGATGTTGCGGGTGAAGCGGGCGCGGCCGCCGGCCGCCGCCGACAGGTCGAAGGCCTCGCCGATGTTGCTGCCGTTGAAGTACAGCGAGTCGGCGCCGGCCTGCCCGTCGACGACGTCGCTGCCGTCGCCGGGATCCCACTGGAAGCCGTCGTCGCCCCCGCCGAGCGTGGCGGTGTCCGTCCCCTGGTTGCCGTCGGCGTAGTCGTTGCCGAGGCCGCCGAGGAGGGCGTCTGCTCCGTTGCCTCCGAGCAGCGTGTCATTCCCGTCGCCGCCGTCCATCGTCAGCGTCGTCAGCGCGGCGAGGTTGCCGACGGCGGTGATCGTGTCGTCGCCGCCGAGGCCGAGCAGGACGATGCTCTCGATCGTCGCGTCGAGGCGGGACGAGCCCAGGACGTCGACGCTCGCGGCGGTGCCGTTCGCAATCGCGTGGAGGGCGTCCGCGCCTTCCGTGCCGGCGTAGCGGATCGTGTCGGAGCCTTCGCCGCCGTCGACGCCGAGCGACTCCGGGCCGACGAGGCCGGTCGTCGTCGCGATCGTGTCGTCACCGCCGGCCGTGGCGATGTCGACGTTGTCGAACGCCGCCTCGCTCCCCGTCACATTGACGTCGGCGCCGGGGCGGACGATCGTGACGCCCGCGGGCGAGGCCGCGAAGGCGTACGCGTCAGCGCCCTCCGTGCCGTGGGCGAGCACGGTGTCGATCTGCGCGTCGTTCGATAGCGCGACGTCGACGGACCTCGCGTCCGTGCCGCTCAGGTCGTACGCGTTCACGAGATCGGCACTTCCGAGCGTGTCGATCCCGAGGTGCTCGAGCTCGTCCAGGTCGAGCACGATGTTGCCGAGGTTGCGCGTGAAGCTGATGTGGTCGGCGAGCGCGGAGACACCGAAGATCTCGGAGCCGTTGCTGCCGTTGAACGTGAGCGTGTCGGCGCCCGTCCCGCCGTCGACGACGTCGCTGCCGTCGCCCGGATCCCACTGGAACGTGTCGGGATCGTTGCCGAGCAGCGCCCGGTCCGCGCCCTGGTTGCCGTCGACGTGGTCGGCGCCGCGGCCGCCGAGGAGCAGGTCGGCCCCGTTGCCTCCGAGGACGGTGTCGTTTCCGTCCCCGCCGTCCATCGTCAGCACGGTGAGCGCGGCGAGGTTGCCGGTCGCGGTGATCGTGTCGTCGCCCGCGAGCCCGAGCATGACGATGCTCTCGACCGAGGCGTCCAACCGGGAGGTGCCGGGGACGTCGACGCTGGCGAACGCGCCGTTCGCGATCGCGTGGATGGCGTCGCCAGCTGCGGTGCCGCTGTAGCGGACCGTGTCGAGCCCGGCGCCGCCGTCGGCGGCGAGCGTCACCGGAGCGGAGACGCCGATGCCGGTCGAGACCGTGTCGTCGCCGCCGGCCGACGCGACGGCAAGTCGATCGACCGCCTCGCCGCCGATCGTGACGACGGGCACCGCGCCGCCCGCCACGCGCGCCGATCCGGGCGTCGCGGAAAACGCGAACGCATTCGCGCCCTCGGTGCCGTGAGCGGTGACGGTGTCGACCTGGGCGTCATCCGAGAGCGTCACGTCGACCGTGCGCGCGCCGGTGCCCGTGAGGTCGTGGACGTCGACGGCGTCCGCGCCGCCGAACGCGCTGTAGCCGACGTGCTCGATCCCGCCGAGGTCGAGCGCGATGTTGGCGATGTTGCGTGTGAAGCGGATCCGGGCTCCTACCGCCGAGACGTCGATGATCTCGCCGATCGACGTGCCGTTGAACGCGAGCGTGTCGACGCCCGCCTCGCCGTCGACGACGTCGCTGGCGTCGCCGGCGTTCCAGGTCAGGCGGTCGGCGCCGCCGCCGAGCAGGATTCGGTCGTTCCCGAATCCGCCCGTGACGGTGTCGTTGCCCGACCCGCCGAGGATCGTTTGCTCGCCGATCCCGCCGGCGATGATGTCGTTGCCGCCGTCGCCGCGGATCGACGCCGTCTCCTCGAGGAAGCCCGAGCCGATCAGGCGGATCTCGTCGTCGCCGCTCCCGCCGCGGATGTCGACGGCGGTGAACGACGCGCGTTCGAAGGTGTGCTCGAAGGTGCCGTCGCCGCCGACATCGAGCCGGATGTCGGCCGACGACGCGTCGACGTGCAGGACGTCGCTCGCGCCGTTGCCGAGGACGAGCAGGGTGCCCGCGTCGAGCCGAGCCGTGTAGCCGGCCTCGGCGGGGCGGGCCGCGATGCCGAACAGCACGGCCAGGACGACGCTGACGAGTCCAACGCGGGCAGGGGACGTGATTCCATGCATGGAGAGTCCTTTCCGGTGAGTGGAGTGGGTTAGCCGCGCTCGGTGAGCGGAGCTCCGACCGGTGGGCACGGGTGTGCCGGCTCGGGCCGGACGGGGGCGCGCCGCAGCAGGTGCAGGATCCGGGTCCGGGCCGGAACGGCGCCGGCTAGCCGGGTTGCGGCAGCGTCGGCCAGCAGACGTTGTTGCCGGTCGAGGGCGTACTGGTGGTGCAGATCGGGGTGGAAGTTCATGTGGTGTCTCCTTCTCGGGTGGCGGTGATGGTCAGGCTCTGGACGCCGTAGGTCTGGCAGGCGTCGAGCGCCCGGTCGGTGAGGAAGCGGTAGTCGTTCGGACGCGTCGCAGTGATCGCGAAACCGGCCGCGGCGAGCTCGTCCAGGTAGGTGGTCGAAGGAATCGCGCCCGCGATGCACGCAGCCCAGAGCTCCGTGTTGCGACGGGTTGCCTCCTTCAGCGGCGTCTCGCTGACGATGTCCGCGATCGCGAGGCGGCCGCCTGGCCGCAGGACGCGGGCCGCCTCGGCGAACACCAGGTGCTTGACGGGGGAGAGGTTGATGACGCCGTTGGAGATGACGACGTCGAAGCCGGCGTCGTCGAACGGCAGTTGATCGATGCTCGCTTCGACGAAGCGGACGTGGCGGATCCCGTGCTGGTCGGCAAGGCCCGCGGCACGTGTGAGCTGGGCGTCGGTGAAGTCGACGCCGACGACGCGGCCCGTCTCTCCGACCAGAGCGCCGGCGCAGAACGCGTCTGCACCGGAGCCCGAGCCGAGATCGAGCACGCGGTCGCCGGGTCGGAGCTCCGCGAGATCGAGGTGATAGCCGACCCCCGCGAACGAGGCGAGCGACGCGTACGGGACCGCCGCGAGCAGCGACTCCGGATAGCCGAGCCGCAGCGCGAGGTTACGGCCGGTTTCGAAGTGACGCGGTGCGAGCGGGTCGCGCGCGACGCCGCGGTAGACGTCTTGCACCTGCCGCTCGAGCTCGGCTCGGTCGACCAGCGTCGAGGCATCGGCCTCCCGGTTCACCTCGTCACCGCCACGGCCTCGACGTAGCTCGCGGGAATGGCGATCGCCCCCGCGTCGCCGAGGCGGTCGAACCGCCGCGCGAGCGCGACGAGATCCTGCTCCAGCGCGTCGCGGGCATCGTCGTCGGCGAGCGCCGCGAACGCCTTCAGCGTCGGCCCGTACCAGGTGCGGAAGAAGAGGACGAGCTCCTCGGCCGACCGGAACCGGAACGTGAACGTCCGCTCCTCGAGCTCGAGCGACGCGATCCCGTCGCCGAGGAGCTCGCGGAGGTGCGCCTCGGTGCCCCAGAGCATCGGCGACCGCACGCCGGCGGGCGGCGGCACGTGGGCGCTGACCGTCCGGAAGAGCTCGCCGATGAAGCTTTCCGGCGTCCAGCTGGCGAGCGCGATCGTGCCGCCGGGGCGGCAGACGCGCAGCAGCTCCGCCGCGGCCTTGGCGTGGTCGGGAGCGAACATCGAGCCGAACACCGATGTGACGGCGTCGAAGGAACCGTCCGGGAACGGCAGCGATTCGGCGTCGCCTTCGAGCAGCTCGACATCCAGGCCCTCGGCATCCGCTCTGCGGCGACCGCGGTCGAGGAGCGCCGGGACGTAGTCGACGCCGACTGCGATGCAGCCGTGGCGTGCCGCCGCGATCGCGGCGTTGCCGCTGCCGGTTGCGACGTCGAGGACGCGCCAGCCGGCCTGAAGGTCGGCGGTGTCGCACAGATGCTCGGCAACGAGCACGATCCGGGCCGCGACGACGGCGAAGTCGCCACTCGCCCAGGCCGCCTGCTGGCGCTCCTTGACCGCGCCGAGGTCGGGGGTGATGGGGTCGAGCGTGTTGGTCATCGGTCTCCTTTGGGGTCGTTCGGATCAGGAGATCGAAGGTACGGCTGCGTCCTCCGGACGGCATCGGGGGCCGCTACCCATCTCTGGGCATGGCCCTACCTAATTGACATATGCCGATATAAGAATATATAATGTCGACATGGCACGAGCAGCGACCACGACCGATGCGTTCAACGCCGTGGCCGAGCCCCGGCGGCGGCAGATCCTCGACGCGCTCGCGGGCGGTGAGCAGCCCGTCAACGAGCTGGTCGTCCTACTCGGCCTGGCCCAGCCGCAGGTGTCGAAGCACCTGCGCGTGCTCAGAGAGGTCGGCGCGGTCGAGGTGCGCGAAGAGGGGCGGCAGCGCTTCTACCGGCTGCACGGCCCCGCGCTCAAGCCGATCCACGACTGGGTGAAGAGCTACGAGCGCTCGTGGTCGGAGCGGTTCGAGCGGCTGGACGACGTGTTGGCAGAGCTCAAGCAGAAGGAGGACGAAGATGGTGGCAATGACGAGTAGCGGCACGGCGGTCGTGACGCTCCCGACGGACGAGCAGATCCTGATCACGCGCGAGTTCGCCGCGCCCCGGCACCTCGTGTACAAGGCGTGGACGACCCCCGAGCTGGTCAAGCGCTGGTGGAGCGGCCAGCGCGGCGAGGTCACGAGCGTCGAGATCGACCTGCGCGTCGGCGGGACGTGGCGGTACGTCATGGTCGCGCACGAGGGCCTGGAGGTCGCGTTCCACGGCGAGTACCAGGAAATCGTCCCGAACGAGCGGCTCGTCTCGACCGAGGTCTACGAGGGCTTCCCCGACGGGGAGGCGCTGGACACGCTGACGCTGACCGAGGAGGACGGGCGCACGACGCTCACGGTTCTCGTCCAGCATTCGAGCAAGGAGCACCGCGACGCCCACATCGACTCCGGCATGGAGGGTGGCATGCAGGAGGCGATGGACCTGCTGGAGCAGGTCGCGGTCTCGCTCCGCTGAGTGTGGAGGGCCGCGGCGGCTACGGCCGCCGCGGCCCGCCCGGCCGTCGCCAGCGGTGCTCGGAAGCCGAGATGCTCTCCATCGCGGGCTTCCGATCCCGCGGGTGCGAGGCAAACCAGCCGGCATAGCGGTCGGTGAACGGGCCCGCGCTGACGCCGTGCGCGTAGACCGAGATCGCGACCGTGAGCACGATCGCGAGCAGCAGTTCACGTTCGTGCGGCAACGCGCTCTCCTGGAGCAACATCACCCCGAAGACGATCGACGCGAGACCGCGCGGCCCGAACCAGCCCAGGAACGCGACCGTCGGCCACCTGGCGCCCGTGCCGAGCAGGGCGAGCGCCACCGGCACCATCCGGACGACCGTGAGGCTGAGCAGCGCGTAGAGCGCGATCTGCCAGGTGATCTCGTCCAGCGCGGGCCCGAGGATCGCCGCCCCGAAGACGACGAGCGTCACGGCGCTGAGGAACTCGCCGCCCTCGTCGACGAGAGACGTCACCTCGGCTCCGCCCGCGCGCCGGAACGACCCGAAGACGAGCCCGCCGACGAACGCGGCGATGAAGAAGCTGCCGTGCAGGGCAGTCGCGATCCCGGCGGCGAGAAAGGCCGTGGCGACGGTCAGGATCTGCACCCAGTGCCCCTCGATCCAGCCGCGTGCGGTTCCAGCCCGGATCGCGATGACGCCGATCACTCCGGCGACGATACCGCCGACGATCCCGTAGCCGATCTCCTCGAAGACGAGGTGCAGCGCGGCGTTGTCGCTGAGGACGCCCTGATCGGCCTCGGCGATCCCGAGTGCGATCCAGAAGAGCGGCACGCAGAGGCCGTCGTTGAGCCCGCTCTCGACGTTCAGGCCCTGCCGGATCCGTGAGGGGAGACGCTCGTCGGTCACGACCGCCTGTCCGAGCGCGGCGTCCGTGCACGCGAGGATGACGGCGAGCAGGAACGCCTCTGCGAGGCCCACGCCGGGAAGCAGCGCCACGCCGGCGGCCACGCCGGCGACGATCGTCAGCGGCAACCCGATCCCGAGCAGGCGCGCCGGCACCGCGAACTCGGAGCGCAGCGCGGCGAGCGAGATGCGAGAGGCGTCGGCGAAGAGCACGAGCGTCAGCGTCACCTCGGCGAGCAGCTTGACGGGCTCGCTGCCGAGACCGAGATCGAGCAGCCCGAGTGCCGGCCCGGCGAGCAGACCGGCGCTGACGAAGAACATCGCGGCACTGACGTACGACCGCTGCAGCCACCCCGACGTGGCGGCGTACACGAGCAGGACGGCAGCGATGGTCGCGAGGGCCCAGTCGTCCATCGCGATCGTCGCTAGCCGGGTTCGACGGGGATTCCGAGCGCCGCGCGTGCCGCGTCGACCTTTGCCCGGCGGGCCTTCGTCAACTCCTGGATGAAGATCTGGATCGTCGCGGCGAGCGGGACTGCTGTGAGGGCGCCGAGGACGCCCAGGAGCGCGCCGAACAAGGTGACGGCGACGATGATGAAGAACCCGGAAAGGCTGACGGCCACGCCCTGGATCTTGGGCGTGAGGATGTTGTTCTCCACCTGCTGGTAGACGAGCACAACGGCGAGCATGATGATCGCCGCGGTGAGACCCTCTTCGGCCCAGAGCGCCGGGACGAGGACGACGCCGGCGATGGTCGCCCCGATGTTCGGGATCATGTCGAGCAGCCCGGCGATCACGCCCAGCGCGAGGGCGTAGCTCGACCCGAGCAGCCAGGCCGTGACTCCCTGCGTCGTGCCGGCGATCGCCGCGATCACGACGACGCCGATCGCCCAGCGCGAAACCGAGGTCGTCACGCGCTCCCAGACGCCAATCCAGCGCTCGTCCTCACCCGGCATCAGCACGCTGCCCAGCGCCCGCTTCATATTCGCGATGTCGCTGAGCAGGAACATGCAGATGAAGATGATCGTGAAGCAGATGAGGAAGCCGGAGAAGAAGCTGCCGGCGATGCCGAGCACGGCCGAGATCGCGTCCGGCACCGATGCCGAGATCTGCTCGGATCCGGCCTGGACGTTCTCGGCGGCGCCGCTGTCACCCAGCCAGGCCAGCTCGTCGGACTCGCGGAGTTGCTCCACGAGCAGCGGCAGTTCCTGGAGGAAGTCTCGGATGCCGCCGACGATCGGTACCAGGAACAGCAGTGCGAGCACCAGCACCGCGACGGCGGTGCCGAGCACGGTGAGTGTGGCCGCCAGTCCGCGGGACATCCCGGTCTTCGCCATCACCCACCGCACGGGGTACTCGAAGACGAGCGCGAGGAAGATCCCGATGAAGACGATCAAGAAGGTCTCGCCGATCGCCCAGAACGCGGCGAGCACGCCGGCCGCCGCGGCAACCAGCAGCACCGTCCGCATCGGCAGGACGAGCTCGACGCGCCGTGACTCCATGCGCGGTGCGCGTTCGTCCCGCACAGAATCGTCCGTCTGACGGTGTTCCACGGGACGAGCATGGACAATCCGCCGACGCCAAGCGTCATGCGTTCGGGGTGAGACGCGCCAGCGCCGGTCGCGCGGGCACGTTCATACGATCCGGATGACGCGATCCGAATCGCCGCAGGCGACCCTTGCAGCGATGAGCGAAAGCGCCCATCCCTCGGCCGTGCTGCCCTTCCACGACCCGTCGCGCCGCAGCCGGCTCGTCAAGGTCGTCGGCTGGCTCGTCGGCGTCCTGCTCGCCGTCGTCGTCCTGAACCTGCTCGGCGTCGACGTGATCGGCTGGCTGAAGGACCTCTGGAACGAGATCAAGGCCATCCCGACGGGCTACATGATCGCCGCGATCGCCTTCCAGACGGCCCAGACGCTCCTGGCCGGCCTGTCGTACTACGGGATCCTGCGTGCGGCCTATCCCGGCCAGGTCCAGTTCTGGCCGGTCGTCACTGCGTACGCCGTCGGCGTGGCCATGAACAACTTCCTGCCCGCGAACATCGGCACGTTCGCGACGCTCGTCATGTTCGTCGCGATCATCCCGGCCTGCACATTCGCCGGCGCGATCGCCGCCTACCTCGTCCAGAAGATCTTCTTCACGATCGCCGGCACCTTCGTCTACCTCTACCTCTTCCTCTCCGTGCCGGGCTCGTTCAGCGAGAGCCTCGGCAATCTCACCGAGAATCCCGCGCTGACGATCCTGATCGTGGCGGGTGCCCTTTTCCTGCTCGTCGTTCTCGGCCGCATCTTCTGGGCGCAGGTGAAGAAGCTCTGGGAGAAGGCGAAGCAGGGCGGCGCGATCCTCACGCGCCCGAAGGAGTACCTGACCCACGCGTTCCTGCCGTCGCTCCTCTCTTGGCTCTGCAAGCTCGCCGTGATCGGGATCTTCCTGGCTGCCTTCGCGATTCCGGTCACGTTCGAGTCGATCATGTGGGTGACGGGCTCGGGCTCGCTCGCCAATGTCGTCTCCGTCACGCCGGGCGCCGTCGGGATCACTCAGGCGACGAACGCGCTCGCGCTCGATGCCTGCTGCGACGTCGCCAAGAGCACTGCGGTCGACTACTCGACCGCCCAGCAGCTGATCACGACCGCATGGAACGTGATCGTCGCGATCGTTCTCACCGTCTCGGTCTTCGGCTGGACGGGCGGCAAGTTGCTCGTCGGCCAGTCCTATACCGACGCGAAGGGCAAGGTCGCCGAGCAGAAGGCCCAGCGGACCGAGAAGCGGGCGGAGAAGAAGGCGACCCGCGAGGCGTCCGGTCAGAGCCGGTTCCACCGCCGACGCAAGGACGACGCCGGAGCAGAAGAACCCGATGCCTAGCGGCTCCGAGCCGACGTACGGCCGGTCGACGGCATGGCGGCCTGAGCGTCCGCGCTTGAAGGTCTTCCCGGTCCTCATCTCCTGGTTCGCAACCGGGGTCGCGCTGATGGTCGCAGCCGCGATTCTGCCCGGCGTCGACATCGGGAGCTTCTGGGGCGCACTGCTGGTCGCCGTCGTCGTCGCAGCGCTCAACGCGGTGATCCCGCCGTTCCTCGCCGCGCTGCGGCTGCCGCTGACACTCGTTCTGGGCTTCCTGCTCGTCCTGATCGCGGACGCGCTCATCCTCCTCATCGCCGCCGATCTGGACATCACCGACGGGGCGCTCACCGTCGACAACTTCGGCTGGGCGCTGCTCGCCGCCCTCGTCGTCGCCGCCGTCAGCGTCGTGCTCGCCGTCATCTTCGGCACGGACGACATGTCGCCTGTACGCATCGCGCACCGGATCGCGCGCCGGCAGGGGATCATCGCCGACACCGACGTACCGGGAATCATCTTCCTCGAGATCGACGGGCTGGCGCTGCCCGTGCTGCGCCGCGCGATGCGGGACGGCAACGCCTCGAACATGGCCCGCTGGGTGGCCGAGGGTACGCACAGCCTGGCCGAGTGGGAGACCGATCTTTCCTCGCAGACCGGCGCGAGCCAGGCGGGGATCCTGCTCGGCTCGAACGAGGACATCTCGGCCTTCCGCTGGGTCGAGAAGGAGACCGGGACGCTGATGACGTGCTCGGCCCCACCCGATTGCGAGGAGATCGAACGGCGGCTTGCCACGGGAGTCGGCCTGCTCACCGACGGCGGCTCGAGCCGGGGCAACCTGCTCTCCGGCGAGGCGGAGGACGTAATCCTCACCGTCAGCAGGATTGAGGCGGAGAAGAAGTCGAACCCGGGCTACCGGGCGTTTCTTGCGAACGGCGACAACGTCACGCGCACGCTCGTCCTCTTCATCTGGGAGGTGCTGCTCGAGTGGACAGCGGCACTGCGTGCGATTCGCAGGGACGTGCGGCCGCGCGGCCATCGCGGCGGCATCTACCCGCTGATGCGAGGAGCGCTCTGCGTCTTCGTCCGAGACCTGATCGTGTCGGGCGTTCTCACCGACATGATGCGCGGGCGGCCCGCGGTCTACGCGACCTTCTCGAGCTACGACGAGGTGGCCCACCACTCGGGCCTCGAGCGCGCCGACACCCTCGAGGCCCTCCGCAAGCTCGACGATCACTTCGGGAAGATCGAGCGGGCGCGCCGCTACGCCCCGCGGCCGTACGAGATCGTCGTCCTCTCGGACCACGGGCAGACGCAGGGCGCGACCTTCTTGCAGCGCAACGGCTACGGCCTCGCAGATCTGGTCGAGCGCTCACTTGCGCGCGGCGACGTCAAGGGGATCGCCGGCGGCGACGAGCAGCACGCGATGGTCGGGAACGCCGTCGGCGAAGCCACGGGGACGACGGGAAAGCGGCCGAAAAACGACGTCTCCGACCGGGACGTCGTCGTGCTCGGCTCGGGCAACCTCGGCCTCATCTATCTGATGGAGGAGCAGCGCCGCCTGACGCTCGAGGAGATCGACGGGCGCCACCCGGAGCTGGTGCCCGCCCTTCGGTCGCATCCTCACGTCGGCTGGCTGCTCGTCCGGTCGTCCGAGCACGGAGCGCTCGTGCTCGGCGCGCGCGGTACCCACCACCTCGCGGACGGCCGCATCGAGGGTGAGGATCCGCTCGCGCCCTTCTCGCCGACCGCGCCCGGCCACCTGCTGCGCACCGACGGCTTCGAGCACGTCGGCGACATCATGGTCGGCAGCTTCTACGACCCCGCGCTCGACGAGGGCTGTGCCTTTGAGGAGCTGATCTCCTTCCACGGGGGCATCGGCGGCCTGCAGACGCGCCCGTTCATCCTCCACCCGGCGCGCCTCGAGGTGCCGCCGGGGCCGATCCTCGGCGCCGCGAGCGTGCACGGAATCCTCGCCGGCTGGCGGCGCGAGCTCCAGGCCGGCCCCAACGGCGCCGTGCAGACACGACCAGTGCCCGCGCCGTAAGCAGCCCCGCGCCCGTCCCGCTCACCAACGCCACTAGCCCCTCCTCCAGCGGCACCCCTCCGAGGTGAGCGATCACTAGCCTGAGCTCCTCGTTTGTCCCGCGAGTCGGCCACGCTCGACCTGCACGGCCATCGCGCTGGCGGCCTCTGAGTCGGCCGGCGCGTCGTACTCGTCGTGGCGCCTGATCCACACGTTGGCCGGAGTCTGCGGGTACCCCTCGGGTGAGTCCTCCCAATCCTCCTGGCGTCCGAGCGGGGTGATGTCGAGATACGCCCACAGCCCGCCCAGTGCCTCATCGCCGCGGCCGTCGACGAAGTACGTGCGGAAGATCCGATCGTCGTCGTCGCGGTAGAAGACGTTGGTGCCGTGCCACTCGTCGACGCCGAAGTCCGCGTCGAACTCGTCGGTCAGCGTGTACCAGGGAAGCATGTTCCAGCCCATCCGCTCCTTCCAGCGCTCGATGTCAACCTGCGGGGCGCGCGAGACGAGCGCGATCGTCGTGTCGCGAGCGTTCAGATGGGCGGGGTGGGTGATCTGATCGGCGACCCAGGAGCAGCCGGGGCACCCGCTCTCGGGCCAGCCGTGGACGCCGGGCTCGAAGAAGAAGCGGTAGACGATCAGCTGCCGGCGTCCCTCGAACATGTCGAGCAGGCGCGCGAGGCCGTCCGGGCCCTCGAACTCGTACTCCTTCTCCACCGCCACCCACGGCAGCCGGCGGCGCTTGGCGGCCAGCGCATCCCTGGCGTGGGTCAGCTCCTTCTCCTCCACCAGTAGCTCCTCCCGCGCGGCCTTCCATTCCTGCGGGGACACGATCGGGGGTGTGTTCATGGCTCTCGTCTCCTTTCGGGATCTCCGTCTTCAGCCAGGCGCTTCAACGCGGCCAGCCGGGTGTTCCAATCCGCTGCGAGGCTCGCCATCCAGCGCGCCGTGTCGGCCAGCGGCTCCGTGCGAAGCGCGAAGACGACTTCGCGTCCCACTCGCCGTCGCTCCACGAGACCCGCTCGGCCGAGCACCGCGAGGTGCTTGATCACGGCGGGGCGCGACACGGGCACCTGGGTCGCCAGCGTCGTCGCCGTCGCACGGCCGGGACCCCCCAGCGCCTCCAGGAGGCGCCAGCGGGTTGGATCCGCCAGGGCGGCGAAGATCTCGGTCCGAGTGTCGCTCACGCACGAACCTTGGTCGCGTAGTCCGCGAGCTCGCCGAGCTCGAACGACCAGCCTCTCGTGTTGCCCTCGTAGTTCTTGGCCTGCTGTTCCGGCGATGTGTCGAGGCTGGCGAAGCCGGTCTCGACGACCCGGAGGCGCGTGCCGCCGCCCTCGGCGGCGAGCGTGAACTCGACCAGGGTCGAGTTCCCCTTGCCGGGCTCGACGCCGCCGGGGTCTTTGAACGGCGCCCACCAGAAGGCGAATGTGTTCGGCTCGTCCACCCGTTCGATTCGGCCGCGGCTCGTGCCGTGCTCCTCCCAGCGCAGCTCGAGCTCGCCTCCCTCGCGCAGGTCGATGTCAGCTCCCGCGTCCCCGAACCACCTCCCGAGGTGCTCGGCTTCGGTGATCAGCGCCCAGACGCGCTCCACGGGCGCGTTGATAACAACGTCGTGCTCGATCTTGTCTGCGGCCATCGTGTCCTCCGTTGAGTGGAACCATTGGGTTACACCTCAACTGTAACAGATGGGTTACTCCTGCGTCGCGGCGCCCCTTATCCGCGCGCGGGCGTCCGTGAGGCGATCGAGCGCGATGCCGGCCGCGAGGCCGGCGATGGTCGCCACGGCGACGGTCGCCAGGCAGGTGAGCGTCGCGGTCGCAGGCCCACCGAGGCCGAGCACCATGGCGGCGGCGGTGATCGGCAGCCGGTATCCGCCGGCGATTCCGCCCGCCGCGCCGGCCGCGCCGGCGAGGTCGCTCGGCATCCCGAACGTGGTGGCGAACGCTCGCCCCGAGATGTCGCCGATCGCCAGGAACGGCACGAAGACGCCGCCGCAGCCGCCCGCCGCGACCGCTGCGGTGGTGGCCGCGGCGCGAACGAGCGCCACGGCGAGCAATGTGAAGGCGGCGGCGTCGGCCGTTTCCGCCCAGGCGGCGGCGCCCGCCCCGGGTCCGATCGCCGCCGACGGGGTGGCGATCGCCGCGACGACGATCGCTGCACACGCCACGGCGAGCCCGCCGACGGCGAGCCGCCGCAGCGGCGATGCCTGCCAGCCTCGCGCCCGGTAGATCGCGGCACCGGTGAGCGACGTGAGCGCGCCGGCGATCGCCCCGACGACGAGCGCCGTGCCGATCGCCTGCCAGAGATCGTCCGGCGCCACCTCCGGAACGTTCAGCCGGATCAGGTCGAGATCGAAGGCGAGGTTGATCCCCCGGCCGACGAGCCCGCCCGCGAGCGCCGCGGTGATCCGCTCGGCGCTCAGGGGTGCGGATCGGCGCCGGCCAAGCTCGAGGATGAACGCCGTTCCGACGAGCGGGTTGCCGATCAGCGCGGCCACGCCCGCGGCCCCGCCGCCGACCGCGGCCGGACGAATCAGCGTGCGCCAGCGCCGGCCGCGATCCCCGAGCCAGGCTCCCGCGGCGACGCCGATGTGCGCGGCCGGCGACTCGGTGCCCATCGGGGCGCCGAGGCCAACGGTCGCCAAGATCGCAACGGCACGCGCGGGAGCGAGGCGCCAGGGAAACCGCTCTTCCTCGCCCGCCGTGGCGAGGACGTCGGCGGTCAGGTCGGCGCGAATGACGTCGCGCGACGGCCCCTTCCAGAACCGGGGCGTACGCCGGCGCGCAGGCTCCGGGATCAGGGTCTGCAGCGCCTCGCCGCGGTGGTAGCCGTGCAACACGACGACGGCGAGCGCGAGCCCGACGAGCGGCGCTGCGACGAGCACCCACGTGGCCTGATCCGAGACGAGCGCGAGGTTCCACTTGATCAGCTCCGTGACGAGCACGGCGGCCGTCGCTCCGGCGAGCCCGCCGAGCACCCCGCCGAAGCCGTGGGTCAGGAGGTCGGCCGTGCGGTGCCGGGTCACGCGGTCAGGAACCACTTGACAGTGGCGATCGTCACTGCGGTGACGAGCGCGAGGACGGCGAAGGCGGCCGAGCGGCGCCACCCCGACCCGCCGGCCCGGCTCTCCACGCCCACGAGTACCCCGAGGAACAACGCCGCGGTGACCCGTGCCCCGACGCGGTCGTAGTCGTCGGAGAGGGCGAGGACGGTCACCGTCGCGACGACCGCGACCAGCGCGGCCATCGCGAGCTGCGCAAACAGCAGCTCGAGCGGCGAGTAGACGAAGGTGGGATCATCGACGAGCCGAACCGACAACGTCAGCGCGAACCAGTGCGCGAGCGCGAGGCCGATCGTCGTTCCCCAGACGATCACGAGCACGTCGAGGTTGGAGTGCGGGACGTGATCGTTGCCGAAGGTGAGGGCGGCGAGCAGGGCGATGCAGGCGGTGAAGGCCATCTCGTCGGCCTCCCGCCGCAGCGTACGGTCGCGGCGCGCGCGAGCGAGGCTCCACCGGGAGCCGGAGCCGGTCGACCGATTGGGGGCCTCGGTCACTACCCGCCGCCGCAGGTGGCTACAACGCGAGGCACCCCGGCGATTTCCCGCCGTTCACCTGCTTTTCCTGCACGGGCCGACGTGTCAGCTCCGCTCGATGCCTGGCAGCCCTGGCGAATCGAAGATGATCTACCCGTGCCGGTCAGACCGCTGAGCGACGTGCGAGCGATCGCTGCCACCGCGGTGGGGCTCCTCCTGGTGTCACTCGTGGCGTTGGCAAGCAGCGGGTCGCCGTGGCACGCTGGCGGCCGGGAGGACGTCCCGGTCGGCGTCGTCAACGCGGTCGCCGCCGCCGCGGGCGCGCTCGTCGTCGGGTCGCTGCTCCTCCTCTGGGCCGGGACGCCCTCGGTGGAAGGGCTCCGGCGACGGAGGCGACGGCTCGGCGCGGGAGACCTCGAGGGGCTCGGGGGGTCGCTGTCGGCGGCCGGGAAGGCCGCTGCGATCGTCGGCGGAGCGATCGGCGTGTTCCTGCTCCTCACTCTGCCGTTCCTCGTTTCCGATGCGGCGACACCGCCCGGCGCGACGCCCGGGAACGCGGCGCGCGGCGACGCGAGCACGAGCACCACCGCTCCGGCGGGACACCCGACCTCCGTCTCGCTGACGTGGCTCGTCGTCGGCTCGGCGGCGGCACTGCTCCTGATTGCGCCGGCGGCAGCCGTCGTCCGTCGTCGGCGCGCGCGGCGCACACGTCAGGCGGTGGTTCCCGATGCGGCGGAGCGGGTCGGCTCCGGCCTCAGGCGGTCGCTCGCAGACCTGGAGTCCGAACGAGACCCGCGGCTTGCCGTCCAGCGCGCCTACGCGCGCATGGAGGATTCGCTCGGTGAGATCGAGCTCTCGCGAGCGCCGGACGAGACTCCGACCGAGTTCACGGCCCGCGCTCTCCGAGTGCTCGGCGCGAGCGCTGCGGCAGCGTCAGACCTCACCGGCCTCTTCGAGATCGCCCGGTTCAGCGAGCACCCGATGGACGAGGCCGATCGCAGGCGCGCGATCGCGTCGGTGCGGCGGGTCGAGGCGGAGGTGGCGCCGCGGTGACCGCGCGCCGCGCGCCGCTCGTCGTCACCGCCGGCTGTGTCGCGGCGACCGCCGTGGGTCTCGTCGTCGGGCAGGGCGGCACGGTCGCGCTCGCTTCCGCGCTGGCGTTCGCCACCGCGCTCGCCGCCACTGCCGCGCTGCAGCTCCGACCCGCGCGGAGGCAACAGCCACCGGCGCGTGCGCGGGAGGACGAGATGCCGTTGCGGCTGCGCCAGATCGCGGACGACCTGCGGGAGAGCGAGCAATCGGAGTTCGGCGTCGACCGGTCGCTCCGACCCCTGCTCGTCCCGATTGTCGTCGCGCGCCTCGGCCGGCGCGGTGTCGACATGGCGCTCGCGCCCCGGCGCGCGCAGGAGCTGCTGGGCGACGTGCTGTGGGAGATCGTCCGTCCCGACCGTCCGTCGGCCGCGTACCGCGTCGGCCGGGGTCTCGCCGGCGACGACCTGCGAACGGCGATCGCGCGGCTGGAGCAGCTGTGACCGACGAGGCGAAGGCAGGCGTCGCCGTCCAGGAGCTGGCGACCGCCGTGGTCGATGCCGTCGAGCAGGCGATCATCGGCAAGCGAGAGGCGGTGGAGATGGTGTTGTTCGCCCTACTCGCCGACGGTCATGTGCTGATCGAGGATCTTCCAGGGCTGGGCAAGACGCTGCTCGCCCGCTCCTTCGCGCAGGTGTGCGCGATGGACTTCGCCCGGATCCAGTTCACCCCGGACCTGATCCCGAGCGACATCACCGGGGCCTCGATCTACGACCGCTCCAGTGGCAGCTTCTCGTTCGAGCCCGGGCCGATCTTCACGAACATCCTGCTCGCCGACGAGATCAACCGCGCGCCGGGCAAGACGCAGGCCGCGTTGCTCGAGGCGATGGAAGAACGGCAGGTAACCCTCGAGAACACGACACGGCAGCTCGAGCCGCCGTTTCTCGTCCTCGCGACGCAGAACCCGATCGAGTACGAGGGTACGTATCCGCTGCCGGAGGCGCAGCTCGATCGGTTCCTCGTCCGCATCGCGATCGGCTATCCGTCGGAGGACGCGGAGCGTGACATCCTCCTTGAACGCTCACGTCGACGGCGCGAGCGGATCGAGCTCGAGCCCGTCTGCGACCGGCGGGCGTTGCGGGCGATGCAGGCAGCGATCGAGGAGGTGCACGTCGCCCCGCCGCTCGCCGAGTACGCCGTTGCGATCGCGCGCGCGACGAGGGACTCGCCGCAGCTGTCCGTCGGGGCCTCGCCGAGGGGCTCGCTCGCGCTGATGAAGCTGGCCCGTGCCCGCGCCGCGTATCTCGGCCGCGACTTCGTCACGCCGGACGACATCAAGGCGGTGTCGATCCCCGCCCTCGCGCATAGGCTCACGCTGGCGCCGGAGCTCTGGGTGCAGCGGATCGATCCGGCCGAAGCGGTGCGGGCGGCCGTCGCGTCGGTTCCGGTGCCGGTCCTGG
>CAVTJQ010000004.1:0-20261 GCA_963734975.1 uncultured Gaiellaceae bacterium | reverse complement strand
GCCGGTCGAGCTCGACTCGGGTTGCCGGCGCGGCACTGCGGTTCCCCTGCGCGCGGAGGGCGCCGAGCACGGTCGCCCAGTCGGCGCCCTGGGCACGCGCAGACCGGGCCAGCGACGCTGCGAAGGACCGGGACAGTCGTGCGGACGCGGGCGTCGGGTCGGGCAGCGCCCGGTTCAGCCAGATCGTCGGCGAGCCACCGTGCTCGTGCTCGACCTCAGCCGGGCGGGCCGGCGCCAGTGCGGCGCGCGCCGTGACCCATTTGCGATTGCGAGCTGCCGTTCGCGTTGCCCGCGGTGCGCGGAGCGTCGGCTTCGTCGCCGCCGGCTTCGCCTGAGCTTGCCGGGTCTCGGCGCTCGCGGAGCGCTGCTCCGGTGCGGCGGCGGCCGGCGCGTGCTCGAGCTCGATCGCCTCAGTTGCGGGCGCAGCTGCCGCCTCCGTGGCGGGTGCGGGCTCAGGCGCGGGCTCGGGTGCAGTTGCAGGCTCCGGCGCAGGAGCGGGCTCGAGGTCGACCGCGGAGGCCGGAGCGACCTCGGCTGCATCGACGGGCGCGGCATCGGAAGGCGGAGCCGCCTCGTCGGCCGGCGCACCGGAGGCGCCTGCAAGCTCAGAGGTCTCGGTCAGCTCCTGGGCGACCCCGGGATCGTCCAGCAGGAGAGCGACCTGGTCGCCGGCGCCGGCCGTGAACGCTGCACCGCCGAAGAAGAGGACGGTGAAGGTAGCGGCGAGAGCGATGCGCGCTGCCGCCGGACGTGGGCGCGGTGCGGGCGGCGGAGCGCTTTCCGGCAGCGGCTCGAGCATCGGGGGCCGAAGCACTGCGATCGGCTCCGGCTGCTTGCGGAGTACGGCGAGGGCCGCAAGAACGAGCGCGGCGGTCGCAAGGACGAGACGGTGTGAACTTCGATTCCGGTTTGGCACGAGACCCAGCTCCTCACTTTCGGGGTGAGCGCCGAATCTGTGCCCGGCGCGAGATTCCCACCGCGCCGCAACGGTCGTCGAGTCTTCTCTATCGGCAGCACCTTTAGCGCCGGTCACTCGTTCGGGTGAACCTGAAAAACCGATTCGAAAAGTCACCCTTTCGAGGCTTCTGCAGGTTCCGCCGTCGTACCCGATTGTTGGCCAACGAAGCACCAAGTTAGGCGGCGCGGCACGCCGAGATGAATGGGAAGGGACTTTCCCGCGTGACCACCTGTACCGCCTATCTCCAACTTCAGTTCCACAAGTGTCCGGAGCCGCAGTCTTCCGGCTCGCTTAGCCATCTCTTGCTCGGAAGGAGGTGAAATACATGCTGAAGTATTTCGTCGCAGCTCAGACCTTCGCGATGAACACGTACGACAACGTTCGCTATCGCCAGGAGGGTCAGACGATGGCCGAGTACGGAGTCGTGCTGGCCGTCATCACGATCGGCGCCGTCGGCGTCTTCACGCTGCTCGCCGGTGGCATCACCGGAGCGATCAACCAGGTTCGGACCCATCTGCCGGGCTACACCGCGCCGACAAGCTAAGTCGCCAACGCCCGACCTTCAGGAATGAGGTGAACGTATCGAATGATTCCGCTCTACCGTTCCAATCGCACTAGCGTTGCCGGTGAGGAAGATGGCCAGACGATGGCCGAGTACGGAGTCGTGCTTTCCGTGATCACCATCACCACGGTCGCCATCTTCATCGCGCTCGCAGACAGTGTCGCTGGCAGTGGTACAGCGGGCCGCCGACCTCCTTCCTGGATAAGACGAAACGGTACGAACCGGCGGGCCCTCCCAGCTCGGAGGGCCCGCCAACCAAACGCAGTTTCGCCTAACGAAAGACGCTTATGAGTATCCGCCGCAGGGTCTATCACGAACAGAACGGCCAGAGCGCGACCGAGTTCGCGATCGTGTTGCCGGTGTTCTGCCTGGTCCTCTTTGCGGTGATCCAGTTTGGAATCCTCTTCAACAACTACCTGACGCTGACGGACGCCGTGCGCGCAGGCGCGCGAACGGCCGCGGTCAGTGGCAGCGAGACCAATCCGGTGGCAACCACGAAGGCTCGCGTGCGCCTCGCTGCAGGCGATCTCAAGGATGCCAGCAATCCGGCTGTGCTGGTCGTCGACGTCACGGCGACCGGATGGGCGCACGGCGACGACGTCACGGTCGAAGCCAAGTATCCGTATTCGATCAATCTGCTCGGCTTCACCGCTGCCAACGGCTTTCTGAAGAGCAAGACCACGGAGCGCGTGGAATGAACGACGCGCTCGCACGCACGCTGTCTGAATCAGTAATCCAGAGAGGAAGAAAAGAGACGCTCATGACGTACAGGCTGAGAAATATCGTCGTCGCAATCGCGCTCGCGCTGGTCGCGGCTTTGCTGACGAGCTTCTACGTGACGAATTACCAGCGCGACGTCCGCAGCAACGAGACGAACGTCACCGTCTTCGTCGCCGCGCGCGATATCCCCGTCGGTACCTCCGGCGCCGAGGCGGCCAGCAGGGGCATGCTCGAACGGACGGAGATCGTCCGTCGCAGCGTCGTTCCCGGCGCGATCTCGACGCCCGACCAGCTCGGCGAGCTCGTCGCCGTCCAGCCGACGTTCGCCGGCGAGCAGGTCACGGCGCGCCGCTTCGCGACGCCGCAGGCACAGGGTCTCCGGGCCCAGCTGACGGGAACGCAGAGGGCGATCGCCGTCGCCGGCGACCAGCAGCAGCTTCTCGTCGGCACGCTCAAGGCGGGGGACAAGGTCGACGTCGTCGCGTCCTTCACTCACAACGACGAGCGGTTCACCCGCATCGTGCTCCGCGACATTCCGGTGCTGAAGCCGGCCGCGAGTGGAGCCGCGAGCGAAAAGCTGGCCGCGAACGGCGCCGGCGGCTTCGCCGCGACGCTCGGCGTCACCGACATGCAGGTGCAGAAGCTCTACTGGGCGATGTCCTATGCCGAGGGCTGGCACCTGGAGCTGCGCCCGGTCGTGGACAGCGCGGACAGCGTGGAGAACGTCGAGAGCTCGCGTTCGATGCTGCGCGAGGGCGTCCGGCCCAAGCAGCTCGACGACGCGGGCGTGGAGGGCAACTGATGAGCGACAAGATCCGCATCTACATCACTGGCTCCTGCGAGGGCATCGAGCGGCTCCGCGAGGCGCTTTCGACCCATCCGGACCTCGACTTCGTCGGCTGGAGCGAGCACGTGGCCGAGGCCACGGCGGCGCTGGCCGGCGGGCACCTGCAGGTCGTCGTCCACGCCACCCGCGACACGACGCTGCCGGGCATCGAGCTGGCGGCGATCCGCGAGCAGACGCGCTCGCCGATCGTCGTGCTCGCCTCCGGCGAGTCCTCGGCGCTGCTCGAGGACGCGCTCGACGCCGACGTCGCCGACGTCCTGCTGCTGCCGCAGCTGACCGAGAACGTCGTCTTCGCGCTCCGCAAGGCCGCCCATGCCGGCCGCAGGCTCCAGTCGGAGGGCGCACAGGGCCGTCACGGCCGCATCGTCACCGTCTTCTCGCCGAAGGGAGGCACCGGCAAGACCGTCACGGCGACGAACCTGGCCGTGTCCTTCGCCAAGTACGAGAAGAAGCGCACACTGCTGCTCGACCTCGACCTGCAGTTCGGCGACGCCGCGATCATGCTGGGGATCGAGCCCGACAAGACGATCTACGACCTGGTCACCGCACCGGGAGAGCTCGACTCCGAGAAGCTCGTCGGCTACGTGACGAGCCACCCGTGCGGGCTCGACATCCTGCCGGCACCGCTTCGCCCCGAGGACGCCGAGCTCGTGACCGAGACGAAGCTCACGCGCCTGCTCGAGGTGGCTCGGGAGTCGTACGACGTGATCGTCGTCGACACCTCGCCGTTCTTCCACGGGCCGATGCTCGCCACACTCGACCGCACCGACGAGCTGCTGATGGTCTGCGGCCTCGACGTGCCCACGCTGAAGAACGTGCGGCTCTCGATGCAGACGCTCGAGCTGCTCTCGTTCCCGGCCGGGCGCATCCGGTTCCTGCTCAACCGCGCCAACTCCAAGGTGGGGATGAGCAAGAAGGAGGTCGAGGGTGCGCTCGACGTCAAGATCCGCTTCGAGGTCCCGTCCGACCGGGCGGTTCCGCTCGGTGTCAACCGGGGCCAGCCACCCGCGATCGGCGAGTCGAGCTCCGACTTCGCCCGCGCGATCCGTGAGGTGGCGAAGTCGCTGCTGACGCCCGAGGCGCCCAAGAAGCGGCGGATGTTCGCCGCGCTGGCGAAGGCGTAGCGTCATGGGCCTCCACGACAGACTCTCGAAGCAGAACGGAAACGGGGCCGGCAGCACGACCGCCGAGCGTCCGGCCGCGCTCGCCGGTCCCGTTGCTCGCACGGCCAACCAGCATCCGCCGGATGGCGAGCGCGGCGCTGGGGATCCCTACGCCGAGCTGAAGACGCGCATCCACCACGCGGTGATCGCGAAGCTCGGTCCCGAGCTCTTCAAGCGCGAGAGCGCCGAGGACCTCGCCGAGCGGGTGCTGCACGCAGTGACCGAGCAGCTGGCGCTCGACCGGACGCCGCTGACCCGCGAGGAGCGGCGGCGGATCCAGGCCGAGATCTCCGACGACGTGCTCGGTTACGGCCCGCTCGAGCCCCTGCTGCGCGACGACTCCGTCAGCGAGGTGATGGTCAACTCGCACGATCGGATCTTCGTGGAGCGGGACGGCCGCCTCGAGCGGACGGACGCCACCTTCGTCGACGACGCGCACGTGATGCGGATCATCGACAAGATCGTCTCGCAGGTCGGCCGCCGGATCGACGAGTCCTCTCCGATGGTGGACGCACGGCTCCCGGACGGCAGCCGGGTGAACGCGATCATCCCGCCGCTGTCGCTCAAGGGCCCGACGCTGACGATTCGGAAGTTCTCGCGCGACCCGTACACGATCGACGACCTGATCAACTTCGGCTCGCTCAACCCGCAGTCCGCGCAGTTCCTCGCCGCCTGCGTGAAGGGCAAGCTGAACGTCCTGATCTCGGGCGGTACCGGCACCGGTAAGACGACGATGCTGAACGCGCTGTCCTCGTTCGTGCCGGACGACGAGCGGATCGTGACGATCGAGGACGCGGCCGAGCTCCAGCTCCAGCAGGAGCATGTGATCACGCTCGAGTCCCGGCCGCCGAACATCGAGGGCCAGGGCGAGGTCCGCATCCGCGAGCTCGTCCGCAACGCCCTGCGCATGCGGCCCGACCGGATCATCGTCGGCGAGGTTCGTGGCGCCGAGACGCTCGACATGCTCCAGGCGATGAACACGGGCCACGAAGGCTCCCTGACGACGATCCACGCGAACACGCCTCGCGACGCGCTCTCGCGGCTCGAGACGCTCGTGATGACCGCCGGCGTCGAGCTGCCCCACCGGGCGATCCGCGAGCAGATCGCGAGCGCGTTCGACCTGCTCGTGCAGATCACGCGGCTCGTCGACGGCTCCCGCCGCGTCACCCACGTCACCGAGGTGCTGCGCATGGAGTCGGACGTGATCACGCTGCAGGATCTGTTCGTCTCGAAGCAGCCGGACGAGGAGACCATCGCCGCCACCCGCGGTTCCCGGCTCCTGCTCCCGCTTGCCTGCACGGGCCTGAAGCCACACTTCCTCGAGAAGATGGCCGCCAACGGCGTCGTCCTGCCGGCGTCGTTCTTCCGCGCCGATCAGCGGCCTGGCTTTGCGGCTGCGGGCTACGGGAGCCACCAGTGAGGCGAGCACTCCTGGGCCTGCTGGCCGCCGTCCTCGTGCTGCCGCCCGCCGCGGGCGCTGCGGAAGCCCGCTTCGGCGGCGTGGACACAAGTGCCTACCCGACCCTGCGCGTCGTGCTCGTGACCGCGAAGCCGACGGCCAGCGCGCCGAAGCTGACCGAGAACGGGCTGCCCGTCGCCGGCCTCGAGGTCGCCAACGCGGGGCGGGCGAAGAGCGTCGTCACCGCGGTCGACCGCTCCCAGTCGATGCACGGTCAGGCGATGCGCGACGCCATTCAGGCAGCGAGGTCGTTCGTCGCGCGTAAGCCGGTCGCCGATCGAGTTGCGGTCGTCGGCTTCGGGAAGCGGGCGGTGCAGTTCGCCGGCTTCACCTCGTCGACCAGCGACATCGACGACGCCCTCCGTGGCATCGCGGTCGATCGCGTCCAGGGAACCGCGCTGCACGACGCGATCGTGCTCTCCGCCGAGGCGCTGTCGGAAGAGGCGAACGCGTCGCGAGTGCTGATCCTGCTCACCGACGGCGCCGACGTCTCCAGCGAGTCGTCGCTCGCCGACGCGATCGCGGCCGCCCGCCGGGGCGGAGTGACCGTCTATCCGATCGCGATCGAGAGCTCGAGCTTCTCCCCGGCGCCGCTGAAGCAGCTCGCGCGGGCGACCGGAGGACGGTACTTCGGCGCGCGCGACTCCGGTGCGCTGACCGCGGCCTACACGGCGCTCGCCGAGGAGCTGAAGCGAACCTGGCAGCTCAGCTACACGACGGCCGCGCGTCCTGGTGAGCAGCTTCGCCTGGCCGCCGTGGGCACGTCGACGACCCTCGTGGCGCCCGGTGCTTCGGTCACGGTGAAGACGGAGCCGTCGGCGCTGCCCGGGCCGCTCTTCAAGGCCGGTCCGCTGCTCCCCGCGCTGCTCGTCGGCATCTGCATCCTCCTCGCCGCAGCGTTCGCGCTGCGCGCGCCGCACGGGACGCGTCTGCGGCGCCAGCTGGCACCGCACCTCGGACAGAAGGAGCGAAAACGTTCCCGCGGCCGTGTGCAGGAACGCTTCGCGACGGCCTCGACGGTGATGCGGGCGACCGAGCAGGCGCTCGGGCATTTGAAGGTCTGGCACTCGCTGCACCGGCTGCTCGAGCGCGCCGACGTGCCGCTCCGAACGGTCGAGCTCGTCTACATCTCCGCCGGTGCGGCGCTCGTCCCGGCGATGCTGTTCGCCGTCTCCGGGGCTTCGACGCTCGTGCTGCTCGCCGTGATGCTCATCGGTGGGGCTGCTCCCATCGGGTACGTCTGGAACAAGGCGCGTCGCCGGCTGATCGCGCTCGAGGATCAGCTGCCGGATCTGCTGACGACGCTCGCGGCGTCGCTGAAGGCGGGACACAGCTTCCGGCAGGGGATCCAGGCCGTCGTCGACGAGGGCATGCCGCCTGCCAGCAAGGAGTTCAAGCGGGTCCTGACCGAGACCAGCCTCGGGCGGCCGATGGACGACGCGCTCGCCGAGATGGCCGAGCGGGTCGGCTCGGAGAACCTCTCCTTCGTCGTCACCGCCGTCACGATCCAGCGTCAGGTCGGCGGCAGCCTCGCCGGCATCTTCGACATGGTCGCCGAGGCCGTGCGGAACCGGCAGCAGTTCGCCCGGAAGATCCGCTCGCTGACCGCGATGGGAAAGATGTCCGCCTACGTCCTCGTCGGGCTGCCGTTCTTCATCGCCGCCGCGCTGACGTTCATGAATCCGGATTACATGAGCTCGCTGTACCACACCTCGATGGGTCACATGCTGATCGCGGTGGGCGCGACGATGATGTTCTTCGGCACCCTCGTCCTCAGAAAAATCGTCTCCTTCAGGGGCTGATCACATGCTGCTTGCGCTCGCCGTCCTCCTGCTCGCCGCCGCTGCCTACCTGGCGGCCGAGCTCGTCTCCCAGCCCGCGCGCCAACGGCAGCAGGCGCTCCGTCGTGCGTCCAACTACGGAAGCCTCCGCTTCCAGAGTGCGAGCCCCGACCGGTTGCGGTTCAAGGAGCGCGTCCTCACGCCTGCGTCCGACCGTCTCGCCCGGCTCGCGCTGCGGCTGAACCCACGTGTGACGGTGGAAGGGGTCCGACTGCGACTGCTCGCCGCCGGGATGGGCCGGAAGGTGACTCCGACGACCTTTCTCGCAGCGAAAGCTGCGTTCGGTGGCCTGGGAGCCGTCTTCGGCCTCATGTTCGGTGCGAGCTCGGCGGGCCTGCTCGGAGCGATCGCGCTCGCCGGTCTCTTTGCCGCGGGTGGCTTCGCGCTTCCGGGCGTCTACGTCTCCGGCAAGGCGCGGCGCCGCCGGGAGGAGATCCGGGCGCAGCTGCCCGACGCACTCGATCTGCTCGCGGTGAGCGTGGAGGCCGGGCTCGGCTTCGACGGCGCGGTCGCGAAGCTGACCGAGCACATGGAGGGCTCGCTGACGGACGAGTTCTCGCTCACGCTCGGCGAGATGCGGATCGGCGAGTCGCGCCAGGACGCGCTGAAGAAGATGGCCGAGCGTGTGGCGACGCCGGAGGTCGCCACCTTCTCGAGGGCGATCATCCAGGCCGATCAGCTGGGAATCTCTCTCGGCCGCATCTTGCGGCTCCAGGCCACGGATACGCGCCTGAAGCGTCAGGCCGCCGCCGAGGAGAAGGCTGCGAAAGCCCCGATCAAGATGCTCTTCCCGACCGTCGCCTTCATCTTCCCGGCGATGTTCCTCGTCATCCTCGGGCCTGCGCTCATCGACATCTCGAAGATCTTCTAGGACTCCCGCAATGGCCGACACGGAGGACGGAATGGACACCGAGAAGGGATTCGGCACCGGCCTGAGGGCGCAGCTCGAGCAGCGTCGGAACGGTGGCGACGAGGAGACGCCCGAGTCAGCACCCGACGAGCCTGTCGCGCAGCGCACCACCGAGCCGGCGTTCGTCGTCTACGAGACGGGCGACGTCGAGGCCCTCAAGGAAGAGCTGCGAGCGGTGACGGACCCGCGAGCAGGACCTCCGCAACGAGCTCTTGGAGCTGCAGGCGTACGTCGACTCCGAGCGGGAAGGCGGACGGAGCGCCGACGCCCGTTCGTCCGAGATCGACGCCCGCGCGGCGAAGGTGGCCGCGCTTCAGGCGTCTCTCGAGGAGCGGGAGCAGGAGCTCGTCGCGCGGGCCGAGGCGGCCGCGTCGGAGCAGCAGCGGCTCGCCGAGCTGAAGTCGGAGCTGGCCGCCGCGGAGTCGCGGACGGCTGAGCGGGAACGACAGATCTCCGCCAAGTTCCGCGAGCTCCAGGGCGTCGACCGCGACCGCGCCGAGGCCGGAGCCGACCTGGCCAAGCAGGAAGCTGCGATCGCGCAGCGCGAGCGAGCACTCGAGCGCGGTCACGCCGAGCTTGCCGCACTCGAAGCCGAGTTGACAGCGCGCGTCGAGTCGCGCGCCTCCGTGCTCGAGTCACGCGAGGCGCTGCTGCGGGAGCAGGAGGGCGAGCTCTCCGCGCGCGACAAGGCCGTTGCGGAACGCGACCGCGAGCTCGTGCGCGCGCGAGCAACCGTGACCGCGCGGGAGGAAGCGTTCGAGTCACGGGAGGCCGAGCTGCGTGCAAAGACGGATCGGCTCACGGCCGACCTCGAGCGGCTCGACCAGGCACGTTCGAGCGCCGGCGAGGTCGAGGGCGAGGCCGTCGCACGCACCGCCGAGATCGCCGCGAAGGAGAGCGAGCTGGCGGCGCGAGAAGCCGAGCTCAACCGTCGCGAGTCGCAGGTGCGCCGGGAGGAAGCCGACACGAAGACCGAGGCGATGCTCGAGGAAGAAGCCCGCCGGCTCGACGACCTCCGCCGCGAGCTCGCCGCGCGCGAAGCCGAGGTCACGTCGAGCGAGACCCTGGTCGAGTCCCAGCGCGCGCGCGTCGAGCGGCGGGAGAAGCGGCTCGGGTCGACCGAGGAGTCGATCTCCGACCGGATGCGCGAGCTCGACGAGCGCGAGGCGGAGATCGAGGGCCGCTGGGCGCGCCTGGAGGCCGACTTCGAGCTCCGGGACGTCAAGCTCGAGCAGCGCGAGCGCACGATCGGCGAGCTCGAGCTGCGACTCGGGAAGAAGGAGAGCGACCTCGCGCAGTACGTCGGCCAGCTCCAGAACGAGATGGACCGCCGCGAGTCCGACTGGTGGGAGAAGCAACTCGGGAGCCCGGTCGGCCACACCTGACGCACGCGACTACACTTGCTCCTCTTCGAACCTCAGGGGGAGGGTGTACATGAACCGAATTCGAGTCTCCGCGCTCGGCGTGGTCCTGGTCTCGCTGCTCGTGGTCGCCGTCGCGGCCGCCGCGAAACCCGGTCCTGGCACGAGCACGGGCAGCGGCAGGGTCTTCCTGCCGAATCCGGTCGCGTCTCAGCAGGATCAGACGCTCCGGGATCAAAAGGACGCGGACTACGCCGCGCTCCAGCCCGCCTACCGGATCGTCACGCTGACGAATCTCGACGGCAGCGGGCGGCTTGTGGGCGACTGGGCGAACATCCGCAGCGAGACGGGCAACGCTGCCTACTCGGCCACGAACACGTTCCGCTTCAACCGCTCGCAGGACGAGTTCGAGCAGGTGATGGCGTACTACTGGGTCACGCAGGCCCAGCTCTACCTGCGGGGGCTCGGCTTCGGCAGCACCTTCCGCGGCGTCAACGACGAGTCGCAGGACGTCCGCATCAATCAGTGGGGCGCGGACAACTCCTATTCCTGGGACAAGCACGACGTGCTGCGCTTCGGCAAGGGCGGCGTCGACGATGCCGAGGACGCCGACGTCATCCTGCACGAGTACGGGCACGCGATCCACGACGCGCAGGGCGTCGACCTGCAGGGCGTGGAGGCCGGCGGGATCGGCGAGGGCTTCGGCGACTACTTCGCCGTCACGGTCGCCGATCACGTGGCGCCGACGCCGGACGCGCCGTGCGTCGCCGACTGGGACGCGACGTCGTACGATCCGACGGCACCCCACTGCCTCCGTCGTACCGACACCTCTGCGCACTACCCCGAGAACCTCTCCGCGACGAGCGTGCACGCCAACGGACTGATCTGGTCCGGTGCGCTCTGGGACATCCGGAACGCCGTCGGCCGCGTGAAGGCGGACACCGTCATCCTCGAGGCCCATTTCTCGATGGGCCTCGTCACGACGATGGCGTACGCGGCCGAGCGGACGGTTGCGACCGCGCAGCGGCTGTACGGACCGGCCACCGCGGCTCAGGTCCGGGCTGCGTTCGAGAACCGCGGCATCCTCTAGCCACACACTCGGCGAGGGGCCCCGCCAAGACGGGGCCCCTCTACCGAACGCTCCTTTCTGGGCCAGACGGCTCTTCCGCCGAAACGGATGGTCCGTCTGGAGGGGGAGAGGAGTCGCGTTCGGTAGGCGTATTCCTCTCAGATCCCGCGGACGTTTGCCAGACGGCTACACTCAGCGACATGAGCGAAACCGGCACGATGCGGGTGAAAAGCGGTCTCGCCGAGATGCTGAAGGGCGGCGTGATCATGGACGTCGTCACCGCCGACCAGGCGAAGATCGCCGAGGACGCCGGGGCCGTCGCGGTGATGGCGCTCGAGCGCGTTCCCGCCGACATCAGGCGCGACGGCGGCGTCTCCCGGATGTCCGATCCGGAGATGATCACCTCGATCCAGGAGGCGGTGACGATCCCGGTGATGGCGAAGTGCCGCATCGGCCACTTCGTCGAGGCGCAGATCCTCCAGGCCCTCGAGATCGACTACGTCGACGAGTCCGAGGTGCTGACACCGGCGGACATCGCGCACCACGTCGACAAATGGGCGTTCACCGTCCCGTTCGTCTGCGGCGCGACGAACCTCGGCGAGGCGCTGCGGCGGATCGCGGAGGGCGCGGCGATGATCCGAACGAAGGGCGAGGCCGGCACCGGCGACGTCGTCAACGCGGTCACGCACATGCGCGCCGTCTACGGCGGCATCCGCCGGCTCGGGTCGCTGCGCGGCGAGGAGCTCTACGCCGAGGCGAAGGAGCTGCGGGCGCCGTACGAGCTCGTCCGCTGGGTGGCCGAGAACGGGCGGCTGCCCGTCGTGACGTTCACCGCGGGTGGCATCGCCACTCCGGCCGACGCGGCGCTCTGCATGCAGCTCGGCGCCGACGGCGTCTTCGTCGGCTCCGGGATCTTCAAGTCCGGCGATCCCGCGCTGCGCGCGAAGGCGATCGTCGAGGCGACCACCCACTTCCGCGACGCGGACATCCTCGCGCGGGTCTCCGCCGGTCTCGGCGAGCCGATGGTGGGTATTTCCGCCTCCGAGCTCGATCCGTCCGAGCTGCTCGAAACGCGCGGCTGGTAAGACCACTCGGCCTAGAATCCAGCGCATGAAGATCGGTGTCCTCGCCGTCCAGGGCAATTTTCGCGAGCACGCGGCCGCGCTCGGCCGGCTGGGCGCGGAGGTCGTCGAGGTACGGCTGCCGGAGCAGCTCGACGGGCTCGACGGGCTCGTGATCCCCGGCGGGGAGTCAACGGCGATCGCCCGGCTGATGCGCCTGTACGGGCTCGAGGACGCCATTCGGGCCTTCGCTGCGCCCGTCTTCGGCACCTGCGCGGGGATGATCCTGCTCGACCGCGCTCATCTCGGCCTGGTGGATGTCGAGGTCGACCGGAACGGCTACGGCAGGCAGGTCGCGAGCTTCGAGGCAGACATCGAGCTGGTAGGTGACGACGAGCCGCTGCGCGGCGTCTTCATCCGAGCGCCGCGCGTCACGGATCGCAGCCCCGGCGTCGAGGTGCTCGCCACCCACTCGGGCGAGCCTGTGCTGCTGCGGCAGGGACGGTTCCTCGTCGCGTCGTTCCATCCGGAGCTGACCGACGATCCGCGCGTGCACGAGCGCTTTCTGGATCTGGTGAGAGAGGAGATGCATGTCCGGGCATAGCAAGTGGTCGTCGATCAAGCACAAGAAGGGCGCCGCGGACGCCAAGCGCGGCAAGCTCTTCACCAAGCTCTCGCGAGCGATCATCGTCGCGGCCAAGGAGGGCGGCCCGGATCCCTCCGGCAACGCCTCGCTCCAGAACGCGATCGACAAGGCGAAGAGCTACTCGATGCCGAAGGACAACATCGAGCGCGCGATCGCCAAGGGCGCCGGCACCGAGGCCGACGCCGCCGTCTTCGAGACGGTGATCTACGAGGGCTACGGCACGGAAGGTGTCGCTGTGCTCGTCGAGGCACTCACCGACAACCGCAACCGCACCGCCTCCGACGTGCGTCACACGTTCGCGAAGAACGGCGGCAACCTCGGCACGACCGGCTCCGTCGCGTGGCTGTTCGAGCGGCGCGGCGTCGTGCTCGTAGACGCCGAAAGCGCGGACGAGGACGAGCTGATGCTCGCGGCCGCCGAGGGCGGGGCGGACGACCTCGAGCTAGACGGCTCCGTCTTCCAGGTGTCGGCGCCGCCCGAGAGCCTCGCTGCGGTGCGCGACGCGATCGCGGCCGCGGGGTTCGCGATCGAATCGGCCGAGCTCTCGATGATCCCGAAGACGACCGTGGCGGTAGCCGAGGAGTCGTCGGCGAAGAAGCTCGTGCGGCTGATCGAGGCGCTCGAGGAGAACGACGACGTCCAGGACGTCTGGGCGAACTTCGACATCCCCGAGCCCATCCTCGAGCTCGTCGCTTCGTAAGGAATCCCTCGTTAGAGGGCGGCGCTCGCGACGTTCTCAGCCGACAATCCTCCCAAGGCACACACACAGATGGAATGGCGCGGCGGCCGCCGATCCGAAGGGGAGGTTCCCAAGTGGTCGCAGCAACGTCACGCGCCGGCCGTCGTGAAGGGGTCGAGTCGGAACGAGGGCAGGTGGTCGTCCTCACGGCACTGCTCATGTTCGTGCTGCTCGGCATGGCTGCGCTCGTGGTCGACGTCGGCTACGCGTACTACGCGCAGCGTTCCCTGCAGGCGTCCACCGACGCCGCGGCGCTCGCGGGCGCGCAGGCGCTCCCGAACGCCGGTGTCGCCACGAACCTCGCCCGGCAGTACTCAGGCATTCCGAGCGGCAAGAACCGCGAGCCGAACCTTCCCACCGTGACCGCGGCGGTGCAGACGCTCTGCCGGCCGGGAGCACCCTGCTCTCCGATCAACGCGATCGAGGTGGAGCAGACGGCCGTGGTGGATACGCACTTCGCGCGAGTCCTCGGGATCGACACGTTCACCGTCAAGGCGCGCGCCGTCGCGTGGCAGCGAAGTGGCGGCACGCCCTGGGCGATCTTCGCGTACGACCACCTCTGCGGCGGTCTCGTGCTGAAGGTCAACGGCGGCGACACGACGGTCGACGGCGCGATCCACAGCAACGGGAAGCTCGAGGTCAACGGCAACAACTTCACTGCCGGCTACACGAGTGCGGGCGGGCCCAACCACTGCCAGCCCGTCGTGAACGGCGAGAACATCGACCTCGGCGGCGGCAGCGACGAGCCGGTGGTGGAGAACGAGTTGCAGCCGTGGCCGCGCTACTACACGAAGAGTGAGTTCACGTGCACCTTCACCGCCGCGAAGTTCAACTTCAACACGACCGGACAGACGATTCCGACCGGAACCTACTGCGCCTCCGAGCTGTTCGAGGCGAACGGCAACAACCAGCGCGGCACGATCACCGTCATCGCGCCCGAGATCAAGATCGACGGTGACAACCAGTTCTTCCGGCCGCATCAGCTCGACGTGCTCTTCTTCGCCAACGGCACGCCTGTCAAGGACCTGATTCTCGACGGCAACGGCTACGACTGGGAGGGAGTGATCTTCCATCCCAAGGGCAAGATCAAGCTCAACGGCGACTCGTCCTCGATCCTCAAGGGCCTGATCGAGGGCCTGCAGGTCGAGATCAACGGCAACGGCTTCGAGATGATCGGGCAAGGCCCGGACACGGGAGAGCGGGGGATTGCGCTGGTCGAGTGAGGAGCGTACGCAGGAGGATCGTCCGACCGGCGGCCTAACCTCCACTCGTGAAGGTTCTCGGCATCGACCCAGGGACTGCCGCGTGCGGGTACGGGATCGTCCACGAAAGCGGAGGCCGGATCAAGGCCATCGACCACGGGTGGTGGCAAACGTCCGCGCAGGAGCGTCCGGAGCTCCGCCTCAAGACGATCTTCGACGGGGTGCAAGCCCTCATTGCGGAGCACGCGCCGGCCGCCGTCGCAGTGGAAGAGTCCTTCGTGGGGGCAGACGCCCGCACCGCGCTCTCCGTCGGGCAGGCACGCGGCGCCGTGCTGGTCGCGGCCGCATCCGCCGGCGTCGAGTGCACTGAGTACTCCCCGGCGCGGGTGAAGCAGGCGGTCTGCGGCTACGGACGGGCCGAGAAGGCGCAGGTGCAGCGGATGGTGCGCGCGATCCTCGCGCTCGACGCGATCCCGACCCCCAACCATGCCGCGGACGCGCTGGCCGTTGCGATCTGCCATGCGCTCGCGCCGCCGCTGCTGCGGGTCGCCGGCTGAGCTCGCCTGGTAGCGTCCGGAGCATGACGACCGTGATGGTCCGTGTCCTCCGTTCGAGACCGCGCAGCGGCGCGGCCGCGCGGACGGCACCTTCTCCGCAGTAGCCGCCTCGCAGACGCGATCGTCCGCGACGCCGGCGTCACGCACGGCGACCTCGTCGTCGACATCGGGGCGGGCTCCGGCATGCTCACCGCCGCGCTCCTCCGCGCCGGCGCCCGCGTGCAGGCGCTCGAGCCGGACCCCAGGCTCGCTGCGCGACTGCGTCGAGCCTGCCCGGCGGCCGTCGTCGTCGAGGCGGACGCACTCGCAGCGCCGTGGCCGAGCGAACCGTTCCGGGTGGTCGCGAACCTGCCGTTCGCGCATGCCACCGACATCTGCCGCGCGCTGCTCTCCGACCCGCTCGTCCAGCTTCGGTCGGCCCACGTGATCGTCGAGTGGGACGCCGCGCTCAAGCGTACGCGCCTCTGGCCGAGCACCCTGCTCGGCGTGCTCTGGGGCTCGTGGTACGAGCTGGCCGTGCTGAGGCGGATCGCGCCGGCGGCGTTCGCGCCCACGCCGCGTGTCGCCGCGGCGCTCCTTCGGGCCGGACGACGATCCGAGCCGCTCGTCCCGGTCCGGCACGCCGCAACCTACGAAGCGTTCCTGAGGGGCGCCTACCGGTCGGGCTCGCTGCCGCCGTGCGCCCGTACGCTCGCCCCCGAGCTGGGCATCGACCCGCGCGCCGATCCGCGCGACCTCGACGCGCGCGCGTGGGCGGCGCTCTGGCAGGAGACGTCCGCCTCCCCGCGTACCGTTAGGCGGATGAGCAGACGCCGGAGGAAGCGGTGATCTCCCGTCTCCGCGGGGTCCCGGTGGGACGCGGCGCCGAGGGGCTCGTGCTGGAGGTGGGCGGAGTCGGCTACCTCGTCGCTGCTTCGGCGGCGGCGCTGCGCAAGGCCGACGGCGTGGGAGAGGTCGTCGTCGAGACCTATCTGCACGTGCGCGAGGACGCGCTCCAGCTCTACGGCTTCGCCGACGCCTCCGAGCGCGAGCTCTTCACGCAGCTCTTGACCGTGAACGGGATTGGCCCGAAAGTGGCGCTCGCGATCGTCTCGGGCTCCTCGACGGGCGAGCTGCGCCGCGCGATCGCGCTCGAGGACATCGCCCGCTTCCAGGCGATCCCCGGCATCGGCAAGAAGACGGCCGAGCGGATCGTGCTCGAGCTGAAGGGCAAGCTCGGCACCGAGGACGTGACGCCGATCGCCGTCACGCCGGGCACCGTCGGCCACGTCACCGCCCGCGACGCGCTCGTCGAGCTCGGCTACTCGGTGCTCGAGGCCGAGCAGGCGCTCGCGGGCGTCGACCCGGACCTGCCCGCCGAGGAGCGCGTCCGGCTGGCGCTGAGGCAGGCGGCCGCTTGAACGTCGTCACCGCGGCGGCCGTACTGCCCGAGGAAGAGGAGCTCGAGCGCTCGCTTCGCCCGCGCCGCCTCGCCGACTTCGTCGGCCAGGAGAGCGTCAAGGAGCAGCTCGCGATCGCGCTCGCCGCGGCGAAGGCGCGCGGCGAGGCGCTCGACCACGTGCTGCTCGTCGGCCCGCCAGGGCTCGGCAAGACGACGCTCGCGCAGATCGTGCGCGAGGAGCTCGGCGTCGGCATCCGCACGGTCGCCGGCCCGGCGCTCGAGCGCAAGGGCGACATGGCCGCGATCCTCACCGGGCTCGAGGACCGCGACGTGCTCTTCGTCGACGAGATCCACCGAATCAACCGTGCGATCGAGGAGATCCTCTACCCGGCACTCGAGGACTTTCGGCTCGACATCATCGTCGGCCAGGGCCCGGCCGCCAGGACGCTGACGCTCGACCTGCCGCCCTTCACGCTCGTCGGCGCGACCACGCGCACGGGGCTCCTGACGACGCCGCTGCGCGACCGCTTCGGCATGACCTTCCGGCTCGGCTACTACGACGCCGGCCAGCTCGCCACGATCGTGCGCCGCTCGGCCGGGATCCTCGGCGTCTCGATCGAGGACGATGCCTGCGAGGAGATCGCGCGCCGCTCGCGCGGGACGCCGCGGATCGCGAACCGGATCCTGCGCCGCGTCCGCGACGTCGCCGAGGTGCGGCACCAGGGCGCCGTCACGAACGAGATCGCCCGCGAGGCGCTCGAGCTGCTCGAGGTCGACGACGAGGGCCTCGAGCGCACCGACCGGGAGCTGCTGCACGCGATCGCCTACAAGTTCGACGGCGGCCCGGTCGGCCTCTCGACGCTCGCCGTCACGCTCGGCGAGGAGACGGACACGATCGAGGACGTCTACGAGCCGTTCCTGCTCCAGCTCGGCTTCCTCCAGCGCACGCCCCGCGGCCGCGTCATCACCAAGCTCGGCAGGGCGCACGTCGGCGCACCGCCCGCGCCCGACTCCGCCAGCCTCTTCTAGCCGCTCCTGTTCCCTGCGCGGAGGCGCGAGGAACACAAGGCCTGATCGAGCTTGACGGCTGGCGTAGGCTCGGACCGTGAGCCATCCCGAGCTTCCGGCCGAGCAGGCGTACGTCGATCGCGCGTACGAGTACCTCGAGCGGATGCGCGACGTCGTCGCGCGCGCGGGCGACGCCGCGGACGGCGAGATCGCCCAGGCCGCGCTCGACGCCTGGAGCTCGCGGCGACTCGCGACGTTCGAGGACGCGGAGCGCGGCCTGCTCTTCGGCCGCCTCGACTTCGAGAGCGTCGAGCGGCCGCTCTACGTCGGGCGGCGTTGGGTGCACGGCGAGCAGCAAGAGCAGGTCGTCGTCAACTGGCAGGCGCCCGCGGCGCGGCCGTTCTACACGGCAACGCCGGCGGATCCGCAGCGGGTGACGCTGCGCCGCCGCTTCCGCACGCAGGGCCGGCGCCTGCTGGACATCGCCGACGAGAGCCTCGACGGGACGACACTCGACGGGGCCGCGGTCGGCGACTTCCTGCTCGAGGAGCTCGAGCGCAGCCGCGACGCCCACATGAGGGACATCGTCGCGACGATCCAGGGCGACCAGTACCGCCTGATCACGCGCGACCCCGGCCGGCCGCTGGTGATCCAGGGCGGACCGGGCACAGGCAAGACGGCGGTCGGCCTGCACCGCGCGTCCTGGCTCCTCTACACCTTCCGCGAGCAGCTCTCGCGGGCGCGCGTCCTCGTCGTCGGCCCGAACCGCACCTTCATGGAGTACGTCTCGCACGTGCTGCCGGCGCTCGGCGAGAACGCGGTCGAGCAGCGCGCCGTGGCTGATCTCGTCGACGGGATCGCGCCGACGCTCGCCGATCCGCCCGCGGTCGCACGACTGAAGGCGGACGTGCGGCTCGCGGAGGTGCTCGCGCGCGGCGCCGAGCTGCGGCTGCAAGGCGCGCCCGAGGAGCTCCTGCTACGGCTCGAGGGCGAGTACGTCCGCGTCCGCGAGCGCGACGTGCGCGACCTGCTGCGGGAGACTCGCGAACAGCACGGAACGACAACCGCCGGGCGCGAGCGCTTCCGGATGGCCCTCCTCCGCAGCTTCTACGCCGACTACGGCAGCGTGCTCGGCGGGGCAGCGATCCGCGACGGCGAGCAGGTCGAGAAGGCCCTGCGCTCGGGTGGCTACCTGACCCGGATGCTCGACCGAGCGTGGCCGGCGGTCACGCCCGAGAAGCTCGTGCGCTCGCTCTTCACGACCCCGGCCTTCCTCGCACGGGCCGCGGAGGGGATCCTGGAGCCCGACGAGCAGCGTCTCCTGCGCCGTCGTGGCCCCGGCTGGAGCGACGGCGACGTCGCGCTGCTCGACGAGGCGCATGCGCTCATCGGCGAGCCGGCGCCGAGGTTCGGTCACGTCGTCGTCGACGAGGCGCAGGATCTGACGCCGATGCAGCTGCGCATGGTCGGCCGCCGCGCGCGCGAGGGCGCCCTGACGATTCTCGGCGACGTCGCGCAGGCGACCGGCGCCGTGACGTACTCGAGCTGGGACGAGGTGTTGCCGTTCCTCCCGGGCGGTGACGACGCCGACGTGGAGGAGCTGCGCCACGCCTATCGCGTCCCGCGCGAGATCATGGATTTCTCGCTGCCGCTCCTCGACGTGATCGCGCCCGGGATCGAGCGACCCGTCGCGTACCGCACCGGTGCCGCGCCGCCGGTGGTGCTCCGCGTCGCCGAGGACGCTCTGCTCCGCGAGGCGTATCGCGAGGCGTCGAAGCTCGCACGCGAGGAGGGTCTCGTCGCGCTGATCGTGGCGGACGAGCTCGTCGAGCCCGCGCTGCAGGAGGAGAGCGCGTTCGAGGGCGTCCCGCTCCTGACGGCGAGGGAGGCGAAGGGGCTCGAGTTCGACCACGTGATCGTCGTCGAGCCCGCGCTCCTGGCGGCACGCGAGCAGGGCCTGCGGGAGCTCTACGTCGCGCTGACGCGGCCCACCAGGACGCTCGTGGTCGTCCACGCGCGACCGCTGCCGCACCCGCTCTCCTAGAGTTCGGCCATGCCCGAGCTCTGGACTCCCGGGATGGCCGGCCCGCTCGACGAGCTGGTGGCGCGGATCCACCGCCGGATCGACGAGTTCGCGAACGAGCACGGGGTGGAGGCGATGGTGGAGGTCGAGCTGGCCGACGGCTCCCTGCACCGCCTCAGGTCGATCTCGGCGGAGCCCGGCTACGGCTTCGTCACGCTTTGCCCGCACTCAGACGCCGAGCCGCACGTGCTGATCGTCCCGCTCGGCGCGATCCGCCAGCTGACGATCGCCGCAGCGGAGCCGGAGCGCCGCGTCGGCTTCTCGCTACCCGCCGACCCGACCTAGTGACACAGAGTCACTAGGCGCTCGGACCCGACGCCACGCTGCGAGCAGGACCGGGCGAGGGCGAGCGCGACGATGTCGAACCAGACGTAGCCCGCGGCGACGCCGCTCGGCGGGTTGCCCTGGGTGACGCTCGTGCCGGGGATCACGGCGGCCCACTCCCAGGTGCCGATCGCGGTGCCGTAGAGCTCGAGCCAGGCGACGACGAGGAAGACGCCCGCGTAGACCTCGGGTGCGCGGCCGCGCAGGAGGTAGAGCGCGAGCAGGCCCGCCCCGAGCGCGCCGGCGACGTCGGAGCGCGGCAGCACGGTCACGCCGGCGACACCCCAGGCGAGCACCAGCGCGAGCGCGGCCCGGACGAGCCAGGCTTGTGACACTGTGTTACGAGCCCTGCTCGCGAGCGCGACCCCCG
>CAVTJQ010000003.1:0-19994 GCA_963734975.1 uncultured Gaiellaceae bacterium | reverse complement strand
TCCTCGCGGGCTGACGAGCCGAAGCGCCCCGTGCGCCTGGCTACACTCTGACGCGTCCCCTTGCCGACGTAGCTCAGCTGGTAGAGCACTTCACTCGTAATGAAGGGGTCCGCGGTTCGAGTCCGCGCGTCGGCTCTCTCGCGAACGGGCTGCCTGCGGACGGCGTCATCCTGAACACCGGCAACGACATCAACGATCTCGTCGACAGGGGGTTCGTCAGCCGGAACTGGGATAAGCAGAGCTACAACGGCGTCGTCTGGAACTCGGTCGTCGTCTTCGCCCTGCGCAACGGCAACCCGAAGAAGATCAAGGGCTGGAACGACCTGACCAAGCCCGGCGTCCAGGCCGTGACGGTCAACCCGTTCACCGGTGGGATCGCCAAGTGGAACATCCTCGCCGGCTACGTCGCCCAGCGGCGCCTCGGGCGCACCGAGAAGCAGTCCGTCGACTACTTGCGGAAGTTCTACAAGAACAACGTCGTCTCGCAGGACTCGTCGGGCTCGAACGCCACCAACACCTTCCTCTCGGGCAAGGGCGACGTCCTGCTCACGTTCGAGAGCGAGGCGCTCAACGGCCGGATCCCGTTCGTGATCCCGCGGCAGACGATGCTGATCGACGTCTACATCGCCAGGATCGAGAAGAGCGAGCACAAGGCCGAGTGGGACGCCTTCTCGCGGTACCTCAAGACGTACCCGGCGCAGAAGATCCTGGCCGAGAACGGGTATCGCCCCGTCAACAAGCAGGCTCTCACGGAGTCGCGCCGCAAGTACCCGGTGCGCGCCGGCGAGACGAAGATCACGCACAAGCTGCTCGGCGGCTGGCGCGCGGTCGACAAGAAGTGGTTCGACCCGAACAAGAGCATCATGCAGAGCATCCTCGGGAGTCCCTCTGGCGGCTAGCACCGTCACCGAGCGCGTCGGCGTGCCGGCGCCTGCAACGCATCGCAGGGAGAGAGCCTCGACGGCTCTCTCCCTGCAGGTCGGCTTCGTCACGACCTTCCTCTTCGTCGTCGTCGTGCTCCCGATTGCGGCCGTTGTCTGGAAATCCACCGGCAACGGCTGGTCCGGCTTCTGGGAGGTCGTCTCGTCACCGCAGGCCGTCGCCGCGCTGAAGCTGACAATGATCATCTCGACGATCGCGGTGCTCACGAACGCCGTGTTCGGGACGATCATCGCGTGGCTCCTCGTGCGCGACTCGTTCCCGGGGAAGAACGTCGTCAACGCCATCATCGACCTGCCGTTCGCCCTGCCGACGATCGTCGCCGGCCTCGTGATCATGGCTCTCTACGGCCCGCGCACACCGATCGACTTCACGATCGGCTCATTCCAGTTCGACGCCAACGTGACCTTCACACGCGGCGCGATCTACCTCGCGCTGCTCTTCGTCACTCTGCCCTTCATCGTGCGGACCGTTCAGCCCGTGCTCATGGAGATCGACTCGGAGCTCGAGGACGCGGCGAAGTCGCTCGGGGCGAGCAACTTCGCGACGTTCCGGCACGTCGTGCTGCCGGGCATCCTGCCCGGGCTCCTGTCGGGAGTGGCCATGGCCTTCGCGCGGGCTGTCGGCGAGATCGGCGCGATCGTCCTGATCGCGGGCAACCTCCCGTTTCAGACGGAGGTCGCCTCCATCCATCTCTTCTATCGCATCGAGCAGGACCCCGAGGGCTCGGCGGCGATCGCGACCGTCCTGCTCCTGATCTCGTTCGCCGTCCTGCTCGGGATCGGCTCCCTGCGCTGGTACGTCACGAGGCACGAGCGTGGGTAAGTGGGTGCTCCGCTTCCTCGGGCTCGGGTTCCTGACGCTGATCCTCGTCGGGCCGATCGCGATGATGATCGTGCGCACCGCCGAGGACTTCGACGGCGCCTGGGCTGCGATCACGGACCCAGCCACGGTCTCGGCCTTCAAGCTGACCCTGATGGTCGCGGCGATCGCCGTGGTCGTGAACACCGTGTTCGGCATCGTCTGCGCGCTCGTCATCGTGCGCAGCAACCTGCGCGGCAGGGGTTTCCTGAACGCGTTCGTCGACCTGCCGCTCTCCCTCTCGCCCGTCGTCGTGGGCTTCTCGCTCGTCGTGCTCTACGGCATCAACGGCTGGTTCTCGTGGTTCCAGAACAACGGCCACGAGATCCTCTACGCAACGCCGGCCATCGTTCTGGCCACGATCTTCGTCACGCTCCCCTTCGTCGCGCGCGAAGTGGTGCCGACGCTGCGCGAGATCGGCACCGAGCAGGAACAGGCCGCGGAGACGCTCGGCGCCTCGGGCTGGCAGACGTTCTGGCAGATCACGCTCCCCTCGATCCGCTGGGCCGTCGTCTACGGCGTCGTCCTCACCGCGGCCCGCTCGATCGGCGAGTACGGCGCGGTCGCGATCGTGTCCGGCAACATCGTCGGTGAGACACAGACAGCGACGCTCCGCGTCGACGACGCGTACCAGTTCGCCTACGGCAACTACGCCCCCGCGTACGGCATCTCGTTCGTGCTCGCCGCCACTGCGATCCTCATCCTCGTCCTCATGATCGTCGTCCAACCAAGAGAAAGCAGGAACTGATGTCGATCTCCGTTCAGCGCATCACGAAGCGGTTCGACGACTTCGTCGCGCTCGACGACGTGTCCGTCGAGGTCGCCCCGAGCTCCCTCACCGCGCTGCTCGGTCCCAGCGGCAGCGGCAAGTCCACGCTGCTGCGGATCGTGGCCGGGCTGGAGAAGCCTGACCGCGGCAGCGTCGTCATCGACGGCAAGGACGTCACGAGCCGGCCGCCACAGGAGCGCGGCGTCGGTTTCGTCTTCCAGCACTACGCGGCCTTCAAGCACAAGACAGTGCACGACAACATCGCGTTCGGGCTGAAAATCCGCAAGCGGCCGAAAGCTGAAGTCGCCGAGCGCGTCAACGCGCTCCTGAAGCTGGTGCAGCTGGAGGGACTCGCCAAGCGGTACCCGTCGCAGCTCTCGGGCGGACAGCGACAGCGCATGGGGCTCGCCCGGGCGCTTGCGATCGAGCCGACCGTGCTGCTCCTCGACGAGCCGTTCGGCGCACTCGACGCGCGCGTACGAGCCGAGCTCCGGGAATGGCTGCGCCGTCTCCACGACGAGACGCACACCACCACGGTGATCGTCACGCACGACCAGGAGGAGGCGATGGAGGTCGCTGACGAGGTGGTCGTCATGAGCAACGGACTGATCGAGCAGGTCGGCTCCCCGCGCGACGTCTACGAAAACCCGACAAATGAGTTCGTCATGTCCTTCGTCGGAGAGGCGCACCGGCTCGATGGCACCTTCGTGCGACCACACCACCTCGACGTGACCCTGCAACCGAACGGCAACACCCGCCAGGCATCGATCGAACGCATCGTCCACTTCGGCTTCGACGTCCGGCTCGAACTCATACGCGACGACAACGAACGCTTCTCAGTCCAGATCACCCGCGACCACGCCGAGCAGCTCGAGCTCGTCACCGGCCAGACCGTCTACGTCAGGCCAACCCGCCAGACCACGTTCTCCTAGAACGCTGGATGCGTGTTTCAGCGAAGAACGACTACGCGATCAGGGCGCTGGTGGAACTGGCCGCCAGAAGCGACGAGGTAGTCGGCAGTCGATGTATCGCGGCTGCGCAGGAAATCCCGGAGCTGTTCCTGGGGAACATCATGACCGAGCTCGCCAGACATGGGCTCGTTCGCACACACCGTGGCCACCGGGGCGGGTACCAGCTCAACCGTCCCAGCGACACGATCACGCTGGCCGACATCATCGATGCGCTCGACGGATCCCTCACCGACGTGCGGAGCAGCCCACCCGAAGCCGTCCGCTACCGCGGCATGGCCGAGCCACTCCGGGAGGTGTGGATCGCCGTCGGCGAAGGGCTCCGGCGAATGCTCGAAACCGTCAGCCTGGCCGACATCGCGAAACACAACCTTCCGGCAGCGGTGACCGAACTCGTTCGGAGCGCCGAGCGGCGGGACCCGAACCCAGCGGTTAGGGAGACCTCGTCTACAACCGCATGAGCGCGCATCGCCGAATGCCCGCAGGCAATCCCTACCCGCGGTGTGACGTTCTTCGGGCTGCCCTCGTTATCGAAGAATTGTGATCGTGATCTCGGCCGCACCAGGCGGCTCCGGAGGTGTCGACGGCGAGACCGGAGGAGAACACACCGAGGCAGACGTCGGTTGCTGCGGCCCGGTGGGAGCGTCAGGCCACCGAGGCCGCCGCAATGGACGAGCACCTCGTAACCTTCGAAGAGGCCACTCTCAGTAGACGAGATCGTCCCGAACCGTCGGCTGGGCAAGCGTGCTCACGCCTGAGTGAGCCGCGACATCTCAACGACCTTGCGGCGGCAGTCGTTCCGCCGAACAAGCTGCCCGGAGAGAGGGGCGTCGAGGCATGAACGGCGGTCTCAATCGCTAGCTGTCACGCCGGCGTTCAGGAGAGTCCTGCAGATGTACTGCACGCAGCCTGTCGATCTCGAAAAACACTCACCATCCGAACACCAGCCGAACACGGTTAAGGGTTCTCGGGTTCCTCGCTGTCCTTCGGAGTCCGCGGCTTTGGCTTGTCTCCGGGGCCTGGAGGGACTAGCGGGGACTGGCTGCCCTCCTTGTCCGTCACTCGTAATGAAGGGGTCCGCGGTTCGAGTCCGCGCGTCGGCTCTCACTCATGGGCAGCGTGATCGTGGCCTTCGGCGTAGCTGGCGTCGACCTCTGACGCGCCCGGCAGCGATGGGGCGAGCGCCGGGAGGCCCGGCGCTCGCACCGCCTTGCTAGCCGCTAGTCGTCTTCGTCTTCGTCTTCGTCGTCTTCGTCGTCGCGGCAGGACTGCTCGCCGATGCTCACGCGGAGCACTTCACCGACGTTCGGCATGTTGCCGCGGTTGGAGATGTAGAGGTTGGCGTCCGGGCCGAAGGCCAGCGACGTCGGCCGCTCCAAGCCCGTAAAGGCCGTCGAGCGGGAACCGTCCTGCTCGACCCGGACGACCTCGCCGGGTCCGCCGAAGAACGGTGCCAGCGTCGAGTGCTGAAGCACGTAGAGCGTCCCGTCGCAGGCGAACGCCAGGTCGATGATGGTCGTGAAGCCTTGCTGCCACACCTGGGCCGTCCCGCCGGCGACGCGATAGATCCGGGCCGCGCCCGGGGCGAAGGGCACGCCGGTCAACTCGCTGACGTAGAGGTGGCCGTCAGGGCCGAGGACTACCGAGGTCGTGACCGCGTCTGTCGGCCGGCCCTGCGGTCGGGAAGGAAGCACGGCGACCGTCGTGACCTCGCCGCTCCGCTCGAACCGAAGGAGGCTGTTTCCCGCGGCGTCCGTCACGAACCCGCCGGAAGAGGTCTTCAAGAGCCCGAAAGGATTCGAGTTGAGCGGACCGTTGTCCGGGTTGCTTGCCGCCTCGTGGGCCGCGATGTCGGCCACCGGCCTCCAGCCGCTACCCCGGAGCCGGACGACCTTCCCGAGGTCGCTGCCACCGGGGCCGAAGCCGGCCCGAAGGGCGGGATTGGTGCCCAGCCCGATGGTGACGTACTTACCGCCTCGGAGCGAGATGTCTTGCGGGCCGTCGGCGTTGGAACCGCCCGGCGCAGCGCTCGATGGCATGCCGCTCACGACCCGCCGCTGCGTGCCGCGGTGCAGAACGCTGATCGCGCCGGACGGCCCGTAGCAAACGACCGGCCGGGCGGGGTCACCGGTCATGACGCACGGCCCCGCCCCGCCTTCGCCGGCCTCGGCCACGAAGAGCTTCCAGCCGCGACCCTGGCCGGAGACCGCCAGTCCCCGCGGGTTGTCGAGGCCGCTCATCACGACCGTCGCGCCGGGCGGGGCGGCACCGGCCGTGCCAAGTGCCGAAGCGAGTCCCAGGACAAGCCCCAGAACAGCAAGTGCGGCCAGAAGGACGATTCGCTGTTGAACTCCTTGCATGTCGACTCCTTTCACTGCTTGATCAGATCCGAGCTGGGGCCGAGGCAGGTCATTCGACCGCCTCCACGATCCGCTCGTACGCAATGGCCGCGCGCCTGCTCGCTTCTCCCGCTGCTTCGGGCGAGGGAGCCTCGAAGAGGTGAAGACAGACCTCGTCCTCGGCGAGGAACGTGGTCCGCACATGACGAACGGGAATCCCTTCTCCGCACATCGCCTCGGCGGCCTGGCGGGCCTGGTTCGTCGTCGTCGCGAGTTCCTCGGGGCGCGCCCGCGAGAGATAGGACTCGACCAGGTAGCTCGGCATGCCAGGGACGCTCGCAGGCAGCCCGGTCCGCCGAAACCTGGAAACCTCTACATCTTGACGCCGTCGCCCCGGCTCGCGAACTGGCGGGCGAGTTGCGTCCGTGAGCGGACGCCGAGCTTCGCGTACGCACGAGTGAGCGCCGCCTCGACCGTGTGCACGCTGAGGTAGAGCTCCGAGGCGACCTCCTTGTTACTCCGGCCCTGGGCCACGAGCGCGGCGATGCGCCCCTCGGCCGGGGTGAGAGTGCCGGGGGAGCCGACGCGACCGCCGACGCGCGCAAGCTCGGCTCGGGCTCTGTCTGCCCAGAGCGGCGCCCCGAGTGCCTCGAAGCGGCCGAGCGCCGAGTGGAGCGTCTCCCGCGCCGCCCGGTTGCGGCGCAGCCGCCGCTGCACGATCCCGAGTGCGAGCAGGGTTCGGGCGAGCTCGAAGGGCTCGGCGAGCCGCGCATGCGTGCGAACGGCGCCGTCGGCAGCGGCGATCGCTCCTTGCAGGTCGCCGCGCGCGTTGCAGAGAAGCGCTCGGCCGCGTCCGGCCGTAGCGAGCGCCCATGGTCGATCGAGCCGACGCCCGCGCTCCTCGAGCTCCTCGACGAGCTCGGCTGCTTCGTCGAGTCGACCGAGCCCGACGAGCGCTTCGATCTCGTTCTGATGAAAGCGAAAGGCGATCACCGCCGGCTCGCCGAAGCCTGCAGCGGCGAGGTCCCGGCGGAGCGGCCCGAGCTGTGCCTCGGCGGCTGCGAAGTCGCGGACCGAGAGCTCGAGGAAGCCGGAGATCGCCCGCAGCTCGAACTCGGCGGGACGCATTCCGGTCTGGGCGGCGAGGGCAAGGCCTTTGTCGATGATCTCTCTCGCGGCATCGACGCGTCCTCGATGCGCTGCGACGAGCGCCTTGGTGGCCAGGGCCAACGCGCGCTGGGGCTCCTGAGTATTCCGGAGCGACGCGCCGATCGCTTCGTCGACGAGACGATCGGCAGCCGTCCAGTCGCCCTCGGCCCAAGCGAGCCGGCTCTGGAAATTCAGAATGAACGGGATCGCGAACTCGTCCCCCGTCTCCGTCGCGCGCCGGTGCAGCGTGTCCAGCGTCGTCCGGGCCGCGTCGAGCTCGCCCGTCCACACCTGGAGCAGGGCGAGCACCCAGCTCGGTTGACCGATGATCCGGAGGCCCGTGGTGGTCGCCTCGAGAGCGCGTGCTTGGTCGAGCCGCGCCCGATCGACTCCACGGCCCCGGAGGAACTCCAGCAGCACGAGATTAGCCAGACCTCGGGCGAAGAACGGCCCTCCACCCAGGCTCTCGGCAAGGTCGACCGAAGAGCGCACGTGTCGTGCGGCTGCTTCGAGATCGCCCGCCATGTGACTCGACCACCCAAGAGCGTCCTCGATCTCGGAGCGCAAGCGCACCTCCCCTTCCGCCTCTCGGAGCGCCTCGATCAGGACATCGACCGTCGCCATGCTGTCTCTCTGCGCGCGCACCCAGAACAGGCGCAGGAGTGCCTCTGCGCGTAAGGGACCCGACGGAGATGTGGCGATGGCCTCCTCGAGCAGCTCCTCGGCTCGCGTCGGCTCGCCCGCTTCGAGGTGAAACTCTGCAGCGCGGACGGCGTGCCGCCGCCGATCCTCGGTGTGATCCGCAGGGGTGAGGTGCCGGGCCTGCTCGAGGAGCTCCGCCGCGGCGTCGGGGGCACCTCGCGACAGCGCCAGGGTTGCCGCCGTGTCGAGAGCATCGGCCACGGCGACGTCGGGTTGGTCGGCGGCGAGGGCGAGGTGGCGCGCCCGCGCCTCGGGATCCTGTACCACCTCGGCGAGACGGCTGTGCACCCGGCGCCGCTCGGCAGCGGAGAGAGCCGACAGGAGGACGGACGCGAGTAGCGGATGGGCAAACGCAATGCGCGTGTCGTCGAGCTCGACCACCTGCGCCTCGACGGCCGGCCGAAGCTGCGCTTCGACGTCCGTGTCGAGCGCGGCCTCGAGGAGCAGCACCGAGGGCTGCGCCAGGGCGGCTGCGTGTACGAGCAGCTCGCGGGTTTCGGCAGGCAGCGCGGCGAGCCGTTCCTCGACGAGCGCGCGCAACGATCGGGGTACAGGAAGCTCGCTTCCAAGGTCGGCGCTGCCGCCGCGCCGTCCGAGCGCGCGGGCGAGCTCGAGCGCGTAGAACGGATTGCCGCCTGAGGTCTTGTGCACCCGCCCGAGCACGGGCCGAGGAAACGTCAGCCCGAGGCGCTGCCGGATCAGCGAGTGGAGCGCTCCGAGGCTCAGCGGCCCAACTCGCGCTCGGCGCAACCGTTCGTCAGGGAGCGCGGCGGCGAGCGCAGGCAGATCAGCTTCGAGGTCTGCCGACCTGACTGCAAGAAGCAGGGCAACCGGCAAATCATCCAGCCGACGCACAGCGAAGGCCAGGGCCGACGTAGACGGCGCATCGATCCACTGGGCGTCGTCGAGTGCGACGACGACTGGCCGGCCGGAAGCGAGCGCGCGCAGCACGGACAGCGTCGCCACACCGATCGCACCGCGATCGGCCCCGGCCCCGATATCAGAGAGGAGGAGCGCCGCCTCGAGCGCCCGCCGCTGAGGAGCCGGCAGCTCTGGGGAGACTTCCGCGAACGACGGCGCGAGGAGGTCGCGCAGGACCGCGTGAGCGATCTTCGTCTCGACCTCGGCAGGCCGCGCGGCGAGAACGGTGCAGCCGGCAGCGTCGGCGGCTGCGACGCCCGCCGCCCAGAGCGTCGACTTGCCGATCCCAGCCTCGCCCTCGAGGACGAGAGCACGCGGGAACCGGTCGACCCCCGCCACGAAGTCGGCGAGGATCGCGAGCTCTTCGTCTCGTCCGATCAACTCCCTTGGTGCGTCGAGCATCCTCTTGGCATCTTGCGCGCGCCCGGAGCCTCATGTCCAACAGGGGACGACCGTCGACTGCGATCGCCGACTGTTGGACTGCGTAGGAGATCAGGGAACGCACTCATCGTCGCGCCCCTCCGCCGCCTGTGGCGGGCGGCGGCCCGAGGCGAACTCCTACTCGGGTCATCCGCGTGTCCAGGTCTGCGCCGAGCTGCTGTGCACTGGCGGGTTCACGGTGGGCTCAAGGCTGGCCGGGGAAAGCGATAACGGCGATTTGCAGGGGTATTCAGACATCATCCTGATAACTCGTAATGAAGGGGGCCGCGGTTCGAGTCCGCGCGTCGGCTTTGATTGATTGACGTTTTGCAGGGGGTTTTCCGCCATGGCACAGCAGTCCCGGAGGTCGAGCGCCGAGGCGCGCTGATCCGACGTTCGAGCTCCGGGTCGCAGACGAAGTCGGAGGACACCGTTAGCCGCAGTGCGCGATCTCGGTCAAACGGCCCAGCGCTTGTTCGGCGCGCGCGCTGAGGACGCTGCCGTCTGTGTTGACGGAGATCACGAGGTCACGCTTGCCGTCTCCGCTCGAGTCGGTGAACGTCTCGTAGCCGATCGTCCCCCCTCCGTGACCCCAGAAGACGCCGCATGGTCCATACCGAGTCATGATGAGACCGAGCCCGTACGCCTGGTGCCCGCCGCTCTGGGGGACGGGAACGGTCGTCTTCATCGCCTTGAGAAGGTCGGGGCGGAGCAGGCGGTCGTGGAAGAGCGCGCGGTGGAAACGGGCGAGGTCATCGGCGTTCGAGACGATCGCTCCCGCCGCCCCGAGGATCGAGGGACTGAAGACGCTGATGTCCGTGAGGCGCGGCCTGCGGTAGCGGGTGTAGCCGTGTGAGTAGCGCCCGGCGATCCGCGGCGTCGTCGGGAAGCTGGTGGCGTGGAGGCGCAGGGGCGCGAAGATCCGTCTCTGGAGCTCCGCCTGAAGCGAGTTGCCGGTTGCCTGCTCGACGATCAGGCCGAGCAGGATGTAGCCCGTGTTCGAGTACGAGTGCCTCGTACCGGGGGCGAAGAGTGGCCTGCGGGCCGTGGCGAGCTCCACGAGCTGGCGTGGTGTCCAGCGCTTTCGGGGGTCGTCGATCTGTCTGATAAACGCCTTGTCCTCGGCGTAGTCGAAGAGCCCGCTCGTGTGGTTGAGGAGTTGGTGAACGGTGATGCTCATGCCGTTGGGGACGAGTCCCGGCAGCCAGCGCTCGACCGTGTCGGCGAGTGCAAGCTTGCCGTCGCCGACGAGCTGGAGAACGACTGTGGAGACGAACATCTTCGTCTCGCTCCCGACGCGGAAGCGGTCGCTCGCGCGCATCGGCGTCCGCCGGGCCAGGTTCCCGTATCCGCTTGCGAGCCGGATCGTGCGATCCCCGTCGCGGACGAGCACGATCGCGCCTGGGACTCCGGCGGCCACGACTGCGTCGAGCGCCTGCTGGAGTCGCACGGTCTTCGTCGGCGCCGCACTCGGTGAAGCTGTGGCGACCGAGGCGGCGGGGGCGAGCACCGACAACGCTGCCGCCGCCGCGAGGATCGAGAGGTTCGTGCGCATGGCGGGTCCTTTCACTCGTACTGGAGGGCGTCGAGGACGTTCAGCCGCGAGGCTCGCCGGGCGGGGGCGACCGCCGCCACGATCCCGGCGCCTATGGCCACGACCGTGAAGACGACCAGCTGGACGAGCGGAATCGAGAACTGAACGTCGTACTGCGAGAGCGCCTGCGTGACGAGTGCGGCGAGGAAGACGCCGAGCGGGAGCCCGAGCGCCGCCCCGATCAGGGCTGTGATCACGCCCTCGTGCCGCACCATGCGGCGGGCCTGCCGGCGTGTCATCCCGACCGCGCGCAGCATGCCCAGCTCGCGCGTCCGCTCGTACACCGAGAGGACGAGCGTGTTGACCATGCCGAAGAGGCTGACGATCACGGACAGGGCGAGCAGGACGTACAGGAAGATGAGGAAGCTGTCGGCCTCGGCATCCTGCGCCGCGATCCACTCACCGCGCGTCTGCACCTTGACCTCGGGGAAGCCGGCCAGCGCCGCTGCGAGCGAGCTCGTCGTCTCGACGCTCGGATCGCCGGCGACGTTCACGAACGTGAACGCGTTGCGTGGGTGCTTGTAGAGCGAGTCGAACGTCGCCCTGGTCACGCTCACGCTCCCGAGCAGCGGGTAGAAGGGCGGCGGCTCGAAGATCGCCTTCACCTCGAGCTCGAGGCGTGCGCCGGAGGGGGTCAGCAGCGGGAAGCGCGTCTCCGACTCGGAGGCCTTTCTCCTCGGCGAACGCGTCGTCGATGATCGCGCCGTTCCGTCCGAGCTTCGCCAGCACCGCGTTCGAGCCGGACTTCCAGTCGAAGCGGTAGGCCGCTGCGATCGAGCCCGGCTCGATGCCGGTGATGTACTTGCCGGAGCCGGCGACCTTGCCGAGGTCGGTGCGGACGTTCGTGACGGCGAACGCGTCCGACGCACGCCGGACCGCCTCTCCCGCAGCCGCGACGAAGGGCGAGTAGCCATCCTGGGAGGTGACGATGTAGTCGGCGGCCAGCTGCCGCTCGATCGCAGCGCGGTTGGAGACCTTCATCCCGTTCGCGAGCACCGCGACGAAGGTGACGAGCGCGATGCCGATCATCAGCGCCGCGGCGGTCGCGGCCGTTCGGCCCGGGATTGCGCCGGGAGTTCCGATACGCGAGCTTGCCGGCCACGCCGCCGATCCGGCGGGCGGGCCAGCCCACCACCCAGGCGAGCGGGCGCACGAGCCGGGACGAGAGGAGTGCGACGCCGATGAAGAGGGCGAGGCAGCCGCAGACCATCGAGAGCAGCCGCTCCCAGATCCCCAGACCGTCGACGAAGAGCGAGTAGCCGAGCAGCGCGACCGCGAGCGTGACCGTCGCGCCGCCGGCCCACGGCACGATGAACGCGAGGCGCGACTTGGGCAGCTCTGCTCCCTCGCGAACGGCCGCGATCGGCGGTACGCGTGTCGCCTTGAGCGCCGGGAACAGTCCCGCGAGCAGGGTCACCACGACGCCGACCAGCAAGGAGACGATCACGGTCCGGAGGGCGAGCACCATGCCCACCTCCGGCAGCTCGGCTCCCACGGCGGCGAAGAGTGCTTTCAGGCCGTAGGCGAGCGCGACCCCGAGGCCGAGTCCGGTCGCGGCGGAGAGGAGGCCGATCACGAATGACTCGAGCACGACCGAGCCGAGCACCTGCCGTCTGGAGGCGCCGATCGTTCGCAGCGTGGCGAGCTCGCGCGTGCGCTGCGCGACCGTGATCGAGAGCGTGTTGAAGATGACGAAGGCGCCGACGAAGAGCGCGATGCCGGCGAAGGCGAGGAGGAAGTACTCGATCACATTCGTGAACGAGGTGACCTCGTCCGTTTCCGTCTCCGCCGCCTCCGTTCCGGTTTGCACCTCGACGGAGCCCGGCAGGGCGGCTTCGAGCTCGCGCACGAGCTGCGCGTCCGAGACGCCGTTCCGCGCGCCGACGAAGATCTCATCGAGCTCGCCTCGCCTGTCGAGCAGGCTCTGCGCCGTCGGCACGTCGAAGACGGCGAACGTGGCGTTGCCGAGCGAATCGACGCCGCCGTACTGCGCGACGCCGACGATCTCGAACTCCTCGCTCGGCCCCCCGGCCAGCACGCCGATCGTCTCGCCGACGCGGTAGCCCTCCTGGTCGGCAGTGCTCGCGTCGATCACGACCTCGTCCGGGCCCGACGGCCAGCGGCCCTCGATCAGCTCCGTCGGGTTGAACCGCTGGAGCGCGGGACTGACGTCGACGCCGAAGGCGAAGGTGGGCGCCTCGGGCGCGATGGCCTGCCCGTCCTTGTCGATCAGCTTCGTCTGCTCGTCGAAGATCATTCCGGCCGCGGCCGAGACGCCGGGCACGGCGCGGACGTCGTCGAGCAGCTGCTCGGGAACGCCCGGCGTCGGGGCGGACTCGCCCTGGACGCTGATGTCCACGGCCTTGCCGGTGATGCGGGCGTCCGTCTCGGCGTAGGTCTGGCTGAAGAGGTTTGCGAACGCCTTGTCGATCGTGTCGGTGAGGACGTAGGTGCCGCTCACCATCGCGACGCCGAGGACGATCGCGAAGGCCGTGAGCGCCGTGCGGAGCTTGCGTCCGAGCAGGCCCTTGAGCGAGACGGCGATCATCGTGCGCTCACCTCCTCGATGGCGGCGAGCACGTCGTGGGCGCTCGACGGGCCGAGCTGCCTGACGATGCGGCCGTCGGCGAGGAAGAGGATGCGGTCGGCGATCGCGGCCGCGCGCGCATCGTGCGTCACCATCACCGTCGTCTGGCCGTAGCTCGAGACCGCGTCGCGCAGCAGCTCGAGGATCTCGCCGCTCGTCGTCGAGTCGAGGTTGCCCGTCGGCTCGTCCGCGAAGACGACGGTCGGCTTCGAGACGAGCGCCCGCGCGATCGCGACCCGCTGCTGCTGGCCGCCGGAAAGCTCGGACGGACGGTGTGTGGAGCGGTCTGCGAGGCCGACCTTGGCGATCAGCTCGGCCACCCACTCGGGCTCCGGCTTGCGTCCGGCGAGGTCGAGCGGCAGGAGGATGTTTTCGGCGGCGGTCAGCATCGGGAGCAGGTTGAAGAACTGGAAGACGAAGCCGATGTGACTGCGCCGGATCTTGGTCAGCTCGGTGTCGCCGACCGTCGCGATGTTCGTACCGTCGATCCAGACCTCGCCCGCGGTCGGACGGTCGAGGCCGGCGAGCAGGTGCATCAGGGTCGACTTGCCTGACCCCGAAGGCCCCATCACGGCGGTCAGCTGGCCTCGCGCGACGTCGAGCGAGACCTCGCGCAGCGCCTCCACGGCGGTGTCGCCCTCGCCGTAGCGCCGGCTCAGCTCGCGAGTCGCGATGACGGCCGGCGGAGCCAGCTCGGCGACGTCTGCCGCTGGAACTGCGATTGCTGCACTCACTTTCAGGCCTCCGTTCACTCGACGCTGGGTACGCCGTGGACGCTAGGCGGAACGACCGCAAGAATCGTCGGCCGCTGCTCCGAACGGCCGTCGACCGGGTGGGCGATTTCGAGGCGGCTCGTCTACGACCCAGGTCTGAGGCAGATCGTCGTGACGATTGATGCGAGACGACGTCACCGGCGTTACCGTGAACCCGTGAGGCTCTCGGCCTTGCTCAAGCGCCACGCAGTGGATGCGCTCATCGTGCTGCTGGCCTTCGCCGCCCAATTCGAGCTCTGGTCGACTCCAGGCTCAGGGTCGAAGTTCGTCGTCGTGCCGGCCGCGCTGCTCGGGACCTTGCCGCTCCTCTGGCGGCGCCGCTTCCCGTTCGGGGCTCCTGCGGTCGTCTTTGCCGCGCTCGCCGCCCTGGCCCTCGCCGATCCCTCGCTCCCGGCCGGCGATTCGGCCCTTGGGCCGGTCGCGAGGTATCGCGCTCGCAGTCGCGTTCTGGTCCGCCGGTGCGTACAACGGAGGAGAGCACATGATCGCCGCCGTGGCGATCGGCCTCGCGAGCACCACGGTCTTCATCCGAGGCGCCGGCGGGGAGTTCGCCTTCGTGGGCGACGACTCCGACTTCGGCGTCCTCAACTTTCTTCTCATCAACGGCGGGCTCGCAGCGTGCCGCCTTTGCGCTTCAACGGCGCGCGCAGCGCACCGTCGTGCTCGAGGCCCGGACCGCCCGGCTCGAGAGCGAGCGTGAGCAGCGCGCCCGCGCCGCCGTCGCCGCGGAGCGCGCCCGCATCGCCCGCGACCTCCACGACGTGATCGCGCACAGCGTGAGCGTGATGACGGTGCAGGCCGGGGCCGCCCGGCTCCTCCTCGTCGGGGATCCGGCCCGTGCGCGCGGGCCGCTGCTCTCGGTCGAGGAGACCGGAAGGCAGGCCCTCGCCGAGATGCGTCGCCTGCTCGGAATCCTGCGCAGCGACGAGGGTGACGTCGTTCTCACCCCGCAGCCCGGTATGGCCCATCTCGACGCGCTACTCGATCAGCTGCGCAGTACGGGCGTCTCGGTCGAGGTTGAGGTCGACGGGGAGCCCGCAGCGCTGCCTCCGGGGCTCGACCTCGCCGCCTACCGGGTCGTCCAGGAGGCGCTGGCCCATCTCGTGAAGGATGCCCACGCTGCTCGGGCAAAGGTGGCCGTGCGCTACGCGCGCGAAACGCTCGACCTCGAGATCTCCGCCGACGCCGGCGGCACCTCCGGCGCCGCTGGCCGGGGCGACGCTCTCGTCGCAGTGCGCGAACTGGTTGCGCTCTACGGCGGTGCCCTCGATGCGGGTCTGCGCGCGAACGGGCGATACACCGTGCACGCGCAGCTGTCGCTGCCCGCGACCGAGCCCGGGTTCGTGTTGACGTCTCCTACGCCGGGCCTCGCGCGATGAGGTTCGCCACCTTGCCGAGGCGCTACCCGTTCGACTCGCTCGTCGTGCTGCTCGCAGTCGTCGCCGAGATCAAAGTCTGGTTCGTTCCGGGCCTGGAGCCGAAAGCCGTCTTCATCGTCGGCTCGCTGCTCTGGACGCTGCCGCTCCTCCTCCGTCATCGGTTTCCGTTCGCGGCTCCTGTCTTCACCTTCGCCGTGCAGGCGGGCTCGGCGGCCGCGATTCCGACTCTGGGGGTCGAGACAACCTCGCTGCTCGCGCTCCTGCTCTCGTTCTGGGTTGTCGGCTCCCACAACGACGGAGGCCAGGCGATGGTCGGCGCCGCGATCGGATTCGCGAGCATCGTCGTCGTCGCGCAACTGGACCGCCGCGTCGTGCCGAGCGACGCGGTGGTGGGCATCGTGATCGGGGGCGTCGTCTGGCTGATCGCCTACGCGCTCCGACGGCGGGCGCAGCGCACCGACGAGCTCGAGGCGAGGGCGTCCCGGCTCGAGCGTGAGCACGAGGAACTCGTACGCGCCGGCGTTGCCGCCGAGCGGCGCCGGATCGCACGCGACCTCCACGACGTCATCGCGCACAGCCTCAGCGTGATGATCGTTCAGGCTGGAGCAGCACGCCTGCTGCTCGACGACGACCCCGAGCGGGCGCGCGCGTCGGCGTCCGCGGTGGAGGAGACCGGGCATCAAGCCCTCGTCGAGGTGCGCCGCCTACTCGGGATGCTCGGCAACGAGGAGCCGGGCCTGGCACCGAGGCCCGGTCTGGCGGCGTTGAACGCCCTGGTCGAGCACACGCGGGCGGCCGGATTGCCCGTCGAGGTCAGCTTCGAAGGCGAGCCGCACGCACTCCCGCCGGGAATCGACCTCACGGCCTATCGGATCGTGCAGGAGTCGCTCACGAACGCGCTTCGACATGCTGGACCGGCGCACACGGAGGTGAAAGTCAGCTACGAGAACGACGGCCTCCAGCTCGAGATCGCCAACGAACGGGGCCGCGGAGGTAACGGAGGCGGCTCCGGGCACGGCCTCGTCGGGATGCGCGAGCGAGCAGCTCTGTACGGAGGCGAGCTCCAGTGCGGGCCGCTTCCGACCGGCGGCTATGTCGTTCGAGCACGCCTGCCAGTCGAGGTTGCACAACCGTGATCCGCATCCTCATCGCCGACGACCAAGCGCTCGTGCGGGGCGGCTTCCGCCTGATCCTCGACTCCCAGAAGGACATGGAGGTCGTCGGCGAGGCGGCGGATGGCCGCGAGGCGCTCGCCCAGGCGCGAGAGCTCAAGCCTGACGTCGTGCTGATGGACATCCGTATGCCGGAGCTCGACGGCCTCGAGGCGACGCGCCGGCTCGTCGCCGGCGACGGCTCCGCGTGCGTCCTCGTCCTCACCACCTTCGACGCGGACGAGTACGTCTACGAGGCGATGAAGGCAGGCGCAAGCGGGTTCCTGCTCAAGGACGTGCGGCCCGAACAGCTCGCCGAAGCCGTCCGAGTCGTCGCTTCCGGTGACACACTGCTCGCTCCGGCGATCACCCGTCGCTTGATCGAGGAGTTCGTGCGCCGCCCGCCGCCCGGCTCCACCGCACCGACGGAGCTCGCCGAGCTAACCGCGCGCGAGCTCGAGGTGCTCAAGCTCGTCGCACGCGGCCTCTCGAATACAGAGATAGCCGCGTTGCTCTTCGTCAGCGATGCGACGGTGAAGACGCACGTCACGCACATCCTCGCAAAGCTGAACCTGCGCGCCCGCGTGCAGGCGGCGGTGCTCGCCTACGAATCCGGGCTTGTCCAACCCGGCGGGCCGTGATGTCCGACGCCGCGTTCAGCCGACTCTGACGAGCCCGGCAGCGATGGGGCGAGCGCCGGGAGGCCCGGCGCTCGCACCGCCTCGCTAGCCGCTAGTCATCGTCTTCGTCGTCTTCTTCCTCGTCGTCGTCCTCGTCGTCTTCGTCGTCGCGGCAGGGTTGCTCGCCGACACTCACGCGGAGCACCTCACCGACGTTCGGCATGTTGCCGCGGTTGGAGATGTAGAGGTTGCCATCCGGGCCGAAGGCAATCGACGTCGGGCGCTCCAGGCCCGTGAAGGCCGTCGTTCGGGAACCGTTTCGCTCGACCCGGACGACCTCGCCGGGTCCGCCGAAGAACGGCGCCAGCGATGAGTGCTGAAGGACATAGAGCGTCCCGTCGCACGCGAACGCCATGTCGATGATCGTCGTGAAGCCGTGCTGCCACACCTCGGCCGTCCCGCCGGCGACGCGATAGATCCGGGCAGCGCCCGGGGCGAAAGGTACGCCGGTCAACTCACTGACGTAGAGGTGGCCGTCAGGCCCGAGGACGACCGATGTCGGAACCGCGTCCGTCGGCCGGCCCTGCGGTCGGGAAGGGAGCACGGCGACGGTCGAGACCTCGCCGCTCCGCCTGAACCGAAGGAGGCTGTTGCCGGCGGCGTCCGTCACGAACCTGCCCGAAAAGGTCTTCAAGAGCCCGAACGGATTCGAGTTGAACGAACCGTTGTCCGGGTTGCTTGCCGCCTCGTGGGCCGCGATGTCGGCAATCGGGCTCCAGCCGCTACCCCGGAGCCGGACGACCTTCCCGAGGTCGCTCCCACCAGGCCCGAAGCCGGGCCGAAGGGCGGGGTTGGTGCCTAGCCCGATGGTGACGTACTTACCGCCTCGGAGCGAGATGTCTTGCGGGCCGTCGGCGTTGGCACCGCCCACCGCCGCGCTCGATGGCATGCCGCTCACGACCCGTCGCTGCGCGCCGCGGTGCAGAACGCTGATCGCGCCGGACGGCCCGTAGCAAACGACCGGCCGGGCGGGATCACCGGTCATGACGCAAGGACCCGCCCCGCCTTCACCGGCCTCGGCTACGTAGAGCTTCCAGCCGCGACCATGGCCGGAGACCGCCAGTCCCCGCGGGTTGTCGAGGCCGCTCATCACGACCGTCGCGCCGGGCGGGGCGGCACCGGCCGTGCCGAGCGCCGAAACAAGCCCCAGAACAGCAAGCGCGGCCACAAGGACGATTCGATATCGAACTCGTTGCATGTCGGTTCCTTTCACTGCTTTGTCAGATCCGAACTGGCCCGAGGCAGGTGACTCGACGGCCTCCACCATCCGGTCGTAGGCGATAGCCGCGCGCCTGCGCCGCTGCCGGCGATCCCCTGCGAGCAGCCGTCTGTTCATGATTCCTCCCTCGTCGCTTGCGTGACTGAATTGGAAACCGGTACGCCGGCGTGAGCAATCCCAGGAAGCTGGGGTTCGATGACCCGCGAGCTTCCTCTTGACCTCTTCCGGGGGGAGCGGGATCCTTGACTCATGCCGACCTACCGGGAGCGAGCCCGCTGCCGGGAACGACTCGATCGCCTCGCCGAGTCGAGGCTCGACTCCGACTCGCTTCGGTTCGAAGCGATTGCCGACCTGCAGCGAGTCATTGGCTTCGATCGTTGGTGCTGGCCGCTCTCCGATCCGGAGACGTTGCTCCCGAACAGCGGCCTGGCGCTACACGACTACGGACCCGGCGTGCCCCGGTCGCTGGAGCTGGAGTACTCCGGCGACGACTTTGCAGCGAAGCACGTCGTCGCTCGGCGGGAGAACGGTGCCGCGAGCCTCAGGCTCGACACCGGCGGCGACCTCGCACGCTCGGCGCGCTGGGACGAGGTGATGCGGCCGGTAGGGATCGGCGACGTCGCGATCGCCGCGTGCCGAGACGCACTTGGCTGCTGGGGCTGGATCGAGGCGTACCGTGACCGCGCAGACCTGCCGTTCGAGGAAGCCGACATCGAGCTCCTGGAGAAGGTCGCGTCGAGCCTGGGGCCGGCGCTACGGCGCAGCGCCATGGGACCCCGCGACAGCGTCACCCTGAAGCCTGACCCGCCCGGCGTCATCGTGCTCGACCGCGATCTCCGTGCTGTCAGCTGGACCGACGGGGCTCGGGACTGGATCGATGCTTTGCCCTCCGCAAGGCTCTTTGCATCCTGGGGAGTGCTGCCGTCGGTGGTGTATCCGGCGGCGACGCTCGCGCGGGCGAAGGCCAGACACGCGCGTGCGCTGGTTCACGCTGTCGACGGACGGTGGGTGATGATCGAGGCCGCGCCGCTCGAAGGTGAACGCGACGGCGAGATCGCTGTCAGCCTCCGGTCGGCAATGCCGACGGAGACGTTCAAGCTGCTGTGCCGCGTCTACGCGCTGTCCGGCCGGGAACGCGACGTCGTCGCGTTACTCGTCGCTGGACTCGACACACGCGCCGTCGCCAAGCGCCTCTTCATCACTCCCTACACGGTTCAGGACCATCTGAAGTCCGTCTTCGACAAGGTCGGGATCCACAGCCGCCGCGAGCTACTGGCGACGCTGGGCTCCTCCGCGGCCTAGTCGGCGTCGCGATGGCCGGAGGCGTGTTCACGGTCTACTACCTGCAGATCTAGCTTGAGAACGCCTCCGAGCTCTACGGCGCGCTCGGACTGGCGACGACCACGCTCTACTTCCCCCCATCGGTCGCGGCGTCGTCTGGGGCGCAGAGCTGAACGCGGTCACTTGGGAAGTGAGAAGCGAGAGGCACGCGAGCCCGGAATAGCCCTCGAGCCTCTGCAGGACGCCGCCTTCCCCGCACCAG
>CAVTJQ010000002.1:0-903181 GCA_963734975.1 uncultured Gaiellaceae bacterium | reverse complement strand
TCGCGACCGAGACGATCTGCGCCGGCGCGACGTCCATGAACTCGACGTTCTTGGGCGTCGAGGTGACGGCCTCGCCGAGGCTCGAACGGCAGAGCACGGAGTCGTTCAGGAACTTGCCCGTCTTCGTGTCGACCGGCTCGGAGGCCTGGGCGATCGTGTACTGCGCCTCCTCGGCGGCGTCGAGATAGATGATCTCGTCCGTCACCTTGCCGCCCTTGACCACGCGGTAGGGCGTCTGGATGAAGCCGAACTCGGACACGGTCGCCATCGAGGCGAGCGAGCCGATCAGGCCGATGTTCGGGCCCTCCGGCGTCTCGATCGGGCACATGCGCCCGTAGTGGGTCGGGTGGACGTCGCGCACCTCGATCGGAGCGCGCTCGCGCGTGAGGCCGCCCGCGCCGAGCGCCGACAGCCGCCGGCGGTGCGTGAGGCCCGCGAGCGAGTTCGTCTGGTCCATGAACTGCGAGAGCTGCGAGGAGCCGAAGAACTCCTTCAACGCCGCGACGACGGGCCGGATGTTGATGATCGTCTGCGGCGTGATCGTGTCGACGTCCTCCGTCGTCATCCGCTCGCGCACGACGCGCTCCATCCGGTAGAGGCCGACGCGGAACGCCTCCTGGATCAGCTCGCCCGTGGTGCGCAGGCGCCGGTTGCCGAAGTGCTCGTACTCGTCGAGCTCGTTCCGGATCGGGTCGCGGTTCAGGACGATCGAGTCGGCCGCGAAGTCCTTCGACTCGAGGTCGACGCCGAGCTTCATCGGCATCTCGACGAGCTTGCGGACGAGCGCGACGATGTCGATCGTCGTCAGCGTGCGCGTGTCGTCCGGCACGTCGACGCCGAGGCGCTGGTTCAGCTTGTAGCGGCCGACCTTCGTCAGGTCGTAGCGCTTCGGGTCGAAGAAGAGCGCCTTGATCAGGTTGCGGGAGTTGTCGAGCGTCGGGGGCTCGCCCGGACGCTGCTTCTTGAACACCTCGACGACCGCCTCTTCCTCGCGCGTCGTCGTGTCCTTGTCCAGCGTGTTCTGGATGAAGGGCGAGTTGTCGAAGAGGGCGAGCAGGTCCGCGTCGGAGTCGAGCTTCAGCCCGTCGGCGAAGTCCTCGCGCGCGAGCGCACGCAGGAGCGTCGTCACCGGCAGCTTCCGCTTCCGGTCGATCCGGGCGTAGACGATCCCCTTCTTGTCGATCTCGAGCTCGAGCCACGAGCCGCGGCTCGGCATCAGGTTCGCGGTGAAGACCTGCTTCGTCGCGTCCTTCGGCTCCATCAGGTAGGCGCCAGGGCTGCGGACGAGCTGCGTCACGATGACGCGCTCGGTGCCGTTGATGATGAACGTGCCGTGCTCGGTCATCATCGGGAAATCGCCCATGAAGACCCGCTGCTCGCGGATCTCGCCCGTGTCCTTGTTGACGAAGCGGACCGTCATCGAGAGCGGAGCCTGGTAGGTCAGGTCCTTCTCGCGGCACTCCTGGATCGAGAACTGCGGCTCGCCGAACTCGTACTCGCCGAACTCGACGGCAAGCGTTCCGGTGTAGTCCTCGATCGGCGAGATGTCGTCGATCGTCTCGCGGAGCCCCTCGGCCAGGAACCACTCGAACGAGGCCTTCTGGATGTCGATCAGGTTGGGGAGGTCGAGGACGTGCTTCAGACGTGAAAAGCTCTTACGCGCGCGTGGCGCGACAGCAGTGCTGCTCAAGGTGGTAACAGCCTCCCTTTACGGCGTACAAGGTGTGGTAATGCAGAACGTGGACGGCCCAAAACCTGGACGGGGCTCAAACAGAGACGGGCAGAGCGAATCGCGAGGTGCGTCGGCGCAACCCTGAAGGTTAGCGGACGCGACCCTCCCACCGCAAGCGTGAGCTGCGGCGGTTTCGTCTCGGGCCTCAGTGTAGCCGCCGCGGCCACATTTCGCCACCGCGTGTGGCCGGGCAGTTGGGCGGCGGAACGACCGGGGGCGCCTCACGGCGCCCCCGGCGAACGACTCCCGACCGAGCGCCGGCTTACTCGTGCTCGTTCACGCCCTCGTCGTCGACGTCGTCCTCGACGACCTCGTCCTCGTCGTCGTCTTTCTCATCGTCCTCGTCGACGATCTCTTCCTCTTCGTCGCTTTCAGCCTCGTCCTCGCCGTCGGCCTTCGCCTTCGAGGCGACGCACTTGCCGAACGCGTTCGCGAGCGTGCGACCCTCGCCCCACTCGGCCCGGAAGGCCGCCGGATCGGCAGCGAGCTCCTCGGCGCAGGCCTTCGCAGCGCCGACGACGGCCTCGCGCTCGAGCGCCGAGTCCTCGGCCGCGGTCTTCTCGGTGCAGGCGGCGAGACGCTTCGCCCGGTCTCGCTTGCCCAGCCCCTTGTCCTGCTTCGCGCTTCTCGAGCTTCGCGAGACAGCCGGCCTTCGCCTCACTCCGATTCGCGCGCTCGGCCTCGAGGCGAGCCTGCACGCAGGCTCGGAGCGTCGGGTACGTGGCGGCGAAGCCCGCAGCGCCGAGCTGCTTCCTGAGCGCCTGACACTGTCGCTTCGCCTGCTTCAGCTCGGCCTTCCGCGGGTGCCGATTCGCCCGATTCTTCTTCTCGTCGCCGCGCTGCTTCTTCTCGTCGCCGCGCGTCGAAGCTTCGTCCGTGCGCTTCTTCGCGGCGTCGGAGCTCTCGGCAGCCTTTTCGCTGGGCGCGGGTGGACGCTCCTCCGCAGCCGCGAGCGGCGCCGCGAGCAGTGCCAGCGCCGCCACGAGCACGATCGTCTTCGTCATCGACGTTCCCTTCGTCGGGGTCAGGGTCTAGGACGGCATCCAGACCCGTTCCCAGCGCCCTCGAACGAGGGAAAACGCGTGAGGCCGGGCTGGAGCCCGGCCTCACGTCCAACGTCCTGCTCGCGCGAGCTACTTCAGCTCGACCGAGGCTCCTGCCTCTTCCAGCTGACCCTTGATCGAGTCTGCCTCGTCCTGGGCGACGCCCTCCTTGACGGCGCTCGGCGCGCCGTCCACGAGGTCCTTCGCCTCCTTCAGGCCGAGCCCGGTGATCGCGCGCACCACCTTGATCACCTGGATCTTCTTGTCGCCGGCGGCGGTCAGCATGACGTCGAAGGCGGACTTCTCCTCCGCCGCACCGCCGCCGTCGCCGCCGGCCGCAGCGCCACCGGGGGCAGCGACGGCCATCGGAGCGGCGGCGGTGACGCCCCACTCCTCCTCGATCTTGTTCTTCAGCTCGACCAGCTCGAGCACGGTCATCTTGCCGAGCGTCTCGAGCACCTTCGCGGTATCGGTTGCCATTACTCCTGCTCCTCCTGGGTATCAGTGGTGTCGTCGGTGGTCTCCGGCTCTGCGCTTGCCTCCGAGCTCGCCTCTACGCTTGCCTCCGTACTCGCCTCTGGGGCCGCGGCCTCGGCTTCGGGCTCCGCTGGGGCATCGGCCGCCGTCGTGTCTCCTTGCTCCTGCAGCTGCGCGATGCGAGCGTCGATCAGCCCGACGAGGTCGCGCAGCGGTGCCGACACGAGTGCCACGACGGTCGTCAGCGGCGACAGCAGGGTGCCGAGCAGCTGCGCACGCACGACCTCGGCGGGCGGCAGCTTCGCCAGGCGCTCGATCTCCTCCGCCGACAGCGATGCTCCCTGCAACACGCCGCCGCGGATCGCGAGGATCTTCGTGTCGCGGGCCGCGTCGCTCAACGCCTTCGCCACCGCGACCGCGTCGCCGTCGCTCTCGACGAAAGCGATCGCGCTCGGCCCTTCGAGGAGCGCGAGCAGCGCGTCCGCACCGGCCGCCTCCGCGGCGCGCCTGGTGAGCGTGTTCTTGACGACGGAGAAGCGGGCGCCGTGCTCGATCAGCTTGCTGCGCAGGCCGTCGATCTCCGAGTTCGTCAGGCCGCGGTAGTCGGCCACGATCAAGGTCTCGGCGGTGCGAAGCCGTTCCGTCAGCTCCGCGACGACCTGCTCCTTCTCACTTTTCTGCATCTGTCACCTCCTGAATCGATCGAGCCCGCACGGAGGCGGGCTCGGAGGCGACGAGAATCGTCGTCCGGGCCGCCTCGGCCGGTCCTCTGCGTCCGTCATGGGCGCTGCCGGCTGTCTGTGGCGACGGGCTGTGGACGAGAACCTAGGCCGGAACGGCCTCCTGCTGCTCTTCGAGAATGCCGCGGACCCGGGTCGGGTCGACCCGCACGCCCGGACCCATCGTGCTGGTCAGCGTGATCTGGTGGATGTAGCGGCCCTTCGCGGCCGAGGGCTTGACGCGGATGATCTCCTCGATCAGCGACGCATAGTTCTCGAGCAGGTCGCGCTCGCCGAAGCTCTTCTTGCCGATCGAGACGTGGACGTTCGCGCCTCGGTCCGTCCGGTACTCGAGCTTGCCCGCCTTCGCGTCGGAGACCGCCTTGCCGACGTCGAAGGTCACCGTGCCGGTCTTCGGGTTCGGCATCAGCCCGCGCGGGCCGAGTACGCGTCCGAGCTTGCCGACGTTACCCATCTGATCCGGTGTGGCGATCGCGACGTCGAAGTCGGTGAAGCCCTCCTCGACCCGCTTCGCGAGGTCCGCGGAGCCGACGACGTCCGCTCCTGCCTCCTCGGCCTCGCGGGCCTTGTCGCCCTCGGCGAAGACGGCGATGCGGACGCTCTTGCCGGTGCCGTGCGGCAGCATCAGCGTGCCGCGCAACTGCTGCTCGGCGTGGCGGACGTTCAGGCCGAGCCGGAAATGCGCCTCGACCGTCTCGTCGAACTTCGCGTCGGGCAGCTCCTTGAGGATCTTGATCGCCTCGGCGGGCGAGTAGAGGTGCTCGCGGTCGATCTTCGCGCGCGCCTCGTTGTAGCGCTTCCCGTGCGTCGCCATTACTTTTCCACCTCGACGCCCATGCTTCGAGCAGTACCGGCGATCACGAGCATCGCCTGGTCGAGGTCGCGCGCGTTCAGGTCGACGAACTTCGTCTCGGCGATCGAGCGCACCTGGCTGCGGGAGAGGCGGCCGACCTTGTTCCGGTTCGGCTCGGCCGAGCCCTTCTCCAGTCCGAGCGCCTCCTTGATCAGCACGGCCGCCGGCGGCGTCTTCGTGATGAAGGTGAACGAGCGGTCCTCGTAAACCGTGATCTCGACCGGCGTGATCCGCCCGTTCTCCTGCGCGGTCTGCGCGTTGAAGGCCTTGCAGAACTCCATGATGTTCACGCCGTGCTGGCCGAGCGCAGGACCGACCGGCGGCGCAGGATTCGCCTGCCCGCCCGGGATCTGCAGCTTGATCAATGTCAGGACTTTCTTCGCCACAACTCTTCTCTCAGTCGATTTTCTTGACCTGGTCGAACCCGAGCTCGACCGGAACCTGGCGCTCGAAGATGTCCACGAGCACCTTCAGCTTCTGCTGGTCGCCGTTGACGTCGACGATCTCGCCGTCGAAGTCGGAGAGCGGCCCGGAGGTTACCTTCACGGACTCACCGAGCTCGAACGCGACCTGCGAGCGGAGCGCGGCGGCGCTCACGGCTGCCCCCGTGTGCAGGATCTTGTCCACCTCGGGCTGCGAGAGCGGCACGGGCTTGGCGCCGGCGCCGACGAAGCCGGTGACGCCCGGCGTGTTCTTCACGACCGACCACGCGTCGTCGTTCAGATCCATGTTCACGAGCACGTAACCCGGCAGGACCCGCTTCTCGATCTGAACCTTCTGCCCGTCCTTCGTCTCGATCACCTGCTCGGTCGGCACGACGACGCGGCGGAACCGCGGCGCCTGGTTCATCGAGACGATCCGGTGCTCGAGGTTGGCCTTGACCTTGTTCTCGTGCCCCGAATAGGTGTTGATCACGTACCAGAGGAACATCTCGTCGCCTTTCTACTGACCCAGGAGAACGTTGCGGACGAAGGGCTTGGCCACCTGGTCGACCCCGTACAGGAATGCGCCGACGATGATGCACGCGATCAGGACGACGATCGTGCCCTGGACGACCTGCCCGCGGCTCGGCCACTCGACCTTCTGCAGCTCGGCCCAGCACTCCTTGACGAACTTGCCGCGCACGCGCGGCTCGCGGCGCCCCGTCTGCACCGACGTCGGCTGCGCGGCAGGGCGCACCTGCGCCTGACGTTGCCGCGCGCGCTGCTGCGTGCTGTTCTGAGCAGCCGGCTTCTTCGGCTCGAGCTCCTTGCCGCTCGCCTGCGCCTTGGCGCGGCGGCGCTGACCCCTGGTCTCACGCGCCATCAGCGGGTCTCCCGGTGGGGCGTGTGGCTCCCGCACCAGCGGCAGTACTTCTTGAACTCGACGCGGTCCGGCGTGTTCCGCTTGGACTTGTTCGTCTGATAGTTGCGCCGCTTGCACTCGGTGCAGGCGAGCGTGATTGCGACTCGTACTCCGGCTGCCATCTAGTCGTGTTCTCTCGGTTTCGGGGTGAAAAGCTGCTTGAGGATAGCGGCGGCAGGACTCGAACCTGCGACACGCGGATTATGATTCCGCTGCTCTAACCAGCTGAGCTACGCCGCCGCGGACGGTTGAGTGTAGCAGCGCCCCGCCCGAACGCGCTCGGCTGCCATTCCCCTGAACGGCCGCGTACCGACCGACGATCTCGGTGCCGAATCGGGCTCATCCGACGCGTCTCCTACGATCCGGCGCGTGATCAGGCACAACCCCAGCGGCGGCTGGCTCGAGGTGATCTGCGGGCCGATGTTCAGCGGCAAGAGCGAGGAGATGATCCGTCGGCTACGCCGTGCGGAGATCGCCGGGCAGCGGGTGGTCATCTTCAAGCCGCGGATCGACGACCGCTACGACGCAGCCGATGTCGTCAGCCACGCAGGCGCGCGGATGCGCGGTGTCCCGGTGGCCGGCGTTCCCGAGCTGCTGGCGCGCGCCGGCGGCCACGAGGTGATCGGGATCGACGAGGTGCAGTTCTTCGACACCGCCGTCGTCGAGGTGGCGCTCGGGCTCGCCGATGCCGGGGTCCGCGTCGTCGCGGCCGGGCTCGACCAGGACTTCCGCCGGCTGCCGTTCGGGCCGATGCCCGACCTGCTCGCCCACGCCGAGTTCGTCGACAAGCTCCAGGCCGTCTGCCACCGCTGCGGTGGTCCGGCGACGACGACACAGCGGCTGGTCGACGGAACGGCGGCGCCGTACTCCGGCGACACGATCGTGGTCGGCGCGAACGAGCAGTACGAGGCGCGCTGCCGCGACTGCCACGAGGCCGGCGCCGACCTCGCAGCAGTCGCGGCCTGACGCGCTAGTCGTCCTCGCCCTCCTCGTCCTCCTCTTCGTCGTCGTCTTCCTCCTCGTCGTCGTCCTCGTCGTCGTCGCGGTGCCCACCCGGTAGCTTCACGTCCACCCAGACGAGCCTGTGGTCCGAGGTCGGGAACGGGAAGACCCCGACGAGCCGGAAGAGCGGATCGGACATCAGTGGCCAGAAGACGCCCGAGCCGACGATCCTCATGTTCCTCCGTGGCAGCACGTAGTCGGCTCGCAGATTGCCCGGGGCGCTGTCCGCGAAGTCGGCCGTGTCGAACTTCGGATCCGACCGGTGCGTCAGGTTGATGCCGCCCTGGAGCGCGTTCTGCTCGACGGCACCGGCGCTCGAGGGCGTGGAGCGAGCGTTCACGAGCCGGTGCTCCAGCAGTTGCTGGATCGCGCCCGGGATGCTGTCGCCGTCGAGCGGGTCGGAGTTCTGGTCACCCGCGATCACGAACAGCGAGCCCGGCTTCAAGCCGCCGCGCCGGCCCGCGTCGTCGTAGAGATACCGTCCTCTACGGGGCGAGATGTAGTCGGCCCAGAGACGGATCTCGTCGAAGTTGCGCGTGCCGTTCCGATCCTCGGGCCCGTCGAAGACGGGTGGGGTCGGATGGCTCGCGAGGAAGTGGACGACCTTCCGTCCGATCACGATCGGCAGATCCCAGTGGCTCTTGGACGAGAGCCGGAAGACGTTCAGCTCGGCCGGTGAGTACCAGTCGGCAGGAGCGGGGGTCGCGGGGTCGTCCGGCAGCTTCGCGCCCGGCATGTCCTTCCAGCAGGAACTTCTGGAAGGTACGGATCCCGGTCGGGTCGATCGGGTAGAGCGAGTACACCGCCATCCCGAACTGTCCCGGGTAGAAGCCGAAGCCGTACGCGTCGTCGGGCCCGCCGACCACGCCGTTGTTGTTCAGGTCGAAGCCGGACGGGATTCCGGTGTTCGACTCGGCAGCGAAGCGATACGCGGTATCGAGATCGGCGCGGCACCGTTCTGTGAGATCGACAGGTAGTTGTCCTGGAAGAGACGCAACGCGGTGCCGTTGGCGTCGTAGTCGAACTCGTTGATCAGGACGACGTCGGGCCGGACGCGCTGGATCGTCTCCGCCACGTTCTTCGCCTGCTGGTTCGCCGGCGTCGACAGATCGGCGATCAGCTGCCCGGCGAAGTTGCGATTGAGCGACGCGTTGAAGGTCGAGAACCGCACGTCCGCCGGCGCTTGGCCCGCGAGCGCGGCCGGAGTGAGCACGAGCGTCGCGAGCACGACGAGCAGAGCTTTCACGATCACCTCTCCTTCCCTCGTTGTCGACGACGGCATATCACGGAGCGACCGCCGGCGGAAGCGAGCGGTGAGCTGCTAGTGGGCGCCGCTCGTTCCGGCCGGCACGACATCGGGCTCGAACGTCGGAACGTCGGTGCGCAGCCCGCGCGGCGTGAGCAGCCGCTGGAGCCCGCCGAAGAGCAGATCGGCGGCGAACGCCAGCGCCGACACGACGATCGCCGCGCCGACGAGCCCCTCCACGCGGTAGCTCGCCTGGTTGAACAGGATCTCTCCCAGCCCGCCGCCGCCGGCGATGGCGGCGAGCGTCGCGGAGGCGACCACGTACACAGCGGCCGTGCGGACGCCGGCAAAGAGCAACGGGAGCGCCAGCGGCAGCTCGATCCGCCGCAGGATCTGCGACGGCCTCATCCCCATGCCCCGTGCCGCCTCGACGGCCTCCGGATCCACCTCGTCGACGGCGACGTACGCGTTGGTCAGGATCGGCGGGATCGCGAGGATCACGAGCGCCACCAGCACGTTCGTGAAGCCGAAACCGAGGAACCCGAGGCCGATCGCGATCACGGCCAGGCTGGGCAGCGCCCGGCCGACGTTCGCGAGGTTGATCGCGATGAAGGAGCCGCGGTGCAGATGGCCGAGCACGACCCCGAGCGGCACGGCGATCAGGAGCGCGACCCCGATCGCCGCGCCGGAGAGAACGAGGTGCTCGATGGTCTTGTCCAGCATGAGCTCGCGCCGGTCGACGATGAACCTGAGCGCATCGACGAAGGTGCTCACGTCGCGACCCGCCGCGCCGAGGCCCACGGCGTGAGCAGCGCGCTGCGCGAAGACGAGCAGCAGGTCGGCCGTCACCGCGAGCAGGATCGCGAGGATGCCCGCGGTGATGATCTCGGTCTTGAAGTAGTCGCGCAGCGCGGCGAAGATCGGCTGTCCGAGCCCCTCGGGGATCACGAACGCGGCGATCGTCGCCAGCGCGATCGTGGAGACGGTGGCCACGCGGAGGCCCGCGACGATCGCCGGCAGCGCCAGCGGCAGCTCCACGCGCAACAGTGTCTGCCGGCGCGTCAGCCCCATCCCGCGCGCCGCCTCCAGCACCTCGGGCGGTGCCGCGCGCAGCCCCTCGAGCACGTTCCGGAACAGGATCAACAGCGTGTAGCCGACGAGCGCAACCTCCACGGTGAGGACGCTGAGGCCCGTGAAGGGGACGAGCAGCTGGAAGAGCGCGATCCCGGGGATCGTGTAGACGATCGCGCTGAAGATCGCGAACGGCCGCTCGGCGCGCGCCGTAGCGGTGGGCGACGCAGCGCGGCCGCGAAGGCGATCACGAACCCGACGGCGACCGCGATCACCGTCAGCTTCACGTGCTCGACGAGTGCCGGCTGGAAGACGTAGCTCCAGTTCTCGCGCACCCAGTCCGGGCAGAAGATCCTGTTCTCCGCGACGCAGGAGGACGCCTCGCCGAAGTCGGGGATGACCGGCTCTTGGCTCACTTCAGCAGCTCGCTGAGGCGATCGAGCGTGAGCACGCCGCGCGGTCGCTCGTCGCCGTCGAGCACGACGAGCGAGCGCGATCCCTCCGAGAGCATCAGCGAGAGCGCGTCGCGCAGCGTCGTCTCCGCGCCGGCGGACGGCATCACGACGCCGTTCGGCGGATCGAGCTCGATCTGGGCGAGCGTCGTCAGCGAGAGCCGCTTCAGGCCGCGGTCCTCGCCGACGAACTCGCGCGACGAAGTCGTCGGCGGGGCGAGCGAGGATCTGCTCCGGCGTGTCGACCTGGGCGAGCCGGCCGCCCTCGCGGAGGATCGCGATCCGGTCGCCGATCAGGATCGCCTCGTCGATGTCGTGCGTGACGAAGACGATCGTCTTGCGCACCTCGCCCTGGATCCGCAGCAGCTCCTTCTGGAGGCGCGTGCGCGTGATCGGGTCGAGCGCGCCGAACGGCTCGTCCATCAGCATCACGGGCGGGTCGGCCGCGAGGGCGCGCGCGAGCCCGACCCGCTGGCGCTCGCCGCCGGAGAGCTGCGAGGCGTAGCGCGAGCGGTAGTCGACGGCGGGCAGCTCGACGAGGTCGAGCAGCTCGTCGACGCGCGTTCGCGTCTCGTCGCGGCGCCAGCCGAGCAGGCGCGGCACGGTGGCGACGTTCTCGGCCACGGTCATGTGCGGGAAGAGGCCGACCTGCTGGATCACGTAGCCGATCCCGCGGCGGAGCTCGGTCTCGTCGAGGTCGCGCACGCTGCGACCGTCGATGCGCACGTCGCCGGAGGTCAGCTCGACCAGGCGGTTGACGAGCTTCATCGCCGTCGTCTTGCCGCCGCCCGACGGACCGACGAGGCAGCAGATCTCGCCGGCGGCGATCGAGAACGACAGGTTGTCGACCGCGGGCGCCTGGCGGCCGGGGTACCGCTTGGTCGCAGCGTCGAAGACGATGTCGACCGCTTCGCGCGGAGCCCTCACAGGGGAGAAAGACTAGTTGCCGGCGTCCGGGAGCCGCACGGGCAGCGCCGTCCCCGGCGGCGGCTCGGAGGTGAGCTCGAGCGCGGGCACGCGCGCCGATGCGTCGAGCGCGTCGGCGGTGTAGGTGACCGCCGCATCCCAGAGGATGAACTCGTCGACGCCGGCGTCGCGCGAGGCGTCGGATCTGCGCCCGCACCTCCCGCGGCCCGTAGTCCCGGCCGAGCGAGAAGTCCTGGATCCAGTTCACGACGCGCGCGCCCGGTGCCGCGCACGCGCTTCACGAAGTCGCGCGTCGAGCGGAGGACGATCGCGTACGGCTGGCCGTTCGGGTCGGCGACCCGGTACTCGCCCGGCCCCCAGTGGGACGGGTAGAGCATCGGCGCGATGTAGTCGACCTGCCGCGCCATCGCCGGGATGTCCTGCGCGACCTCCTCGGGCCGGGTCGCGGCGACGCCGAAGACCGACGCGCCGACCAGGGTGTCGGTGCCGGCGAGCGCCGCCGGGTCTCCGCGAGGAAGCGCACGATCGACCGCTCGGGCGTCCCCCTCAGTCCGGGGAAGCGCATCGAGTCGATCGGCCCGTCCGGGCGCCGGACGTAGTCGTAGAGGATCTCGTCCACGCCGAGCTTCGCCGCGGCGACCGCCAGGTCGATGTTGTAGCGCCGCACCGCCGGGTTGGCGAAGTTCGTGAAGCCGCCGTAGCCCGCGTACGGGCCGCCGTCGGCGCTCTGCACGACCTCGTTGCGGCGCCCGGCCTCCCACGCGGCCTCGCGTGGATCGGGTCGCGGAAGCAGACGAGGCGACCGATCACGCGCACGCCGCGCGCGTGCAGTCGTCGACGGCCCGGCCGAGGTCGTAGATGTCGAGCTGCGCGCCCATCCGCTTCGCGAGCGGCACGCCGGCGTCGCAGCCGACGACGCCCGACTCGTCCTTCAGGTCGAGCTCGACCGCGTTGATCCGGCCCTGCGCGCACGAGCGCGAGCACGCCCTTGCGCAGCTCGTCGTTCGCCCACGCGAACGCGGTCACGTGCACGGCGCGGATCGGCTGCGACGGGGCGGCGCGGGACGACGGTGACGGGGACGCGCCGCGGCTCGCGTTGCCGGCGGCGTCGGTCGCGACGAGCTCGAGCCGGCGCGGCGCGGGCTCGGCGCGGAGCTCGAACGCACCCTCGCCCGTCGAGCGCAATCGCGTCGCCCTCGTGCGTCGAGCCGGGCGCCGGGCTCGATCCGGCCTCGGAGCACGAGCGGCCTGCCGGGCGTTCACGACCGCAGGACCTCCGACGGTGAGCTTCGGCGCGGTCGTGTCGACGGTGAAGCGGAACGTGCGGGTCGTGCTGGTGAAGAGCCGACCGTCGCGACGGACGACGAGCTCGTGGGGGCCGTCGGCGAGGTTGCGAGGCCGGAGACGGTCTCGTCGCCGCAGCACCGCGCTCGGACCGGACGCCCGTCGAGCAGCCACTCCGCCCCGTGCGCCGCCGGCCGCTGAACGAGAGCGCGGCGAGCGCCGCGCGACCGATCAGCGCGTCCTGCTCGGGGCCCGTCGCGACGAGGTCGGGCCCGGCCGCCCGCGAGGCGACGGCGGCGCCGGAGACGGCGAGCGCCGCCACCCCCGCCACGACGAGCGCGCGCCGCCACGGCAGCGTGCCGCTTCGGCTTCGGCCGGCGGCGCGCACGATCGGCCGCGGCGCCGATCGTCGCCTCGTCGCCGCCGCTCGCTGTCGGGTGGCTCGAGTCGGGCGAGCCGGCCCTCGAGCTGCTCGTTCTCGGCGCAGAGCGTGCTGATCGCGCGGCCGGCGGCGCGGAGCTCGGCGACCTCGGAGCGCGCGAGCGCAGCGGCCCAGCGCACGAGCTCCTGGCGGCTCTCCCCCTCCATCGCGTCCGGAGAGTAGCCCGCAAACTTCGGTCCCTGGCATAGTCGGCGCGTGTTCGACCACGTCACGATCCGCGTCGCGAACCGCGAGGCGTCGGAGCGCTTCTACGAGACCGTGCTGCGGACGCTCGGCATCGAGCAGACGCACCCGGCGAGCAGTTCGCCGAGTGGGACGACTTCTCGCTCTCAGCCGCCGACGGCGAGCACCCGGTGACGCGCGGCCTGCACATCGGGTTCGTCGCGCCGTCGCGCGCGCACGTCGACGAGTTCTGGCGCGTCGGCACCGAGGCCGGGCTACCGCGACGACGGCGCGCCGGGCCCGCGGCCGCAGTACAGGGACGACTACTACGGCGCCTTCCTGCTCGACCCGGACGGCAACAGCGCCGAGGCCGTGCACCACGGGGCGATGCGGGTGCGGCGGCGGATCGACCACCTCTGGATCCGCGTCGCCGACGTCGCCGCCTCGAGGCGCTTCTACGAGACGATCGCGCCGCATGCGGGCTTCCGCGCTGGCAGCGACACGCCCGAGCGCGTGCGGTTCGCGGCGACAGCGGCTCCTTCTCGGTCGTCGCGGGCGCCGCCGACCGAGCACGTGCACCTCGCGTTCCCCGCCGCCGACAACGCGACCGTGGACGCGTTCCACGCCGCCGCGACGGCGGCGGGCTACCGCGACAACGGTGCGCCCGGGCGAGCGGCCGGTCTACCACGCGGGCTACTACGGCGCCTTCGTGCTCGACCCCGACGGCAACAACGTCGAGCTCGTCAACCACAACCGCGGCTAGCAGCCGGCCGGCGGCTACATCGTCCCCACCGCGAGCTCGACGACCGCCGTCGGCCGGTCGCCTCGGTCAACCGGTCACAGGGCTCTCGCCTTGGATCGACCTCTCCGCGTCGTACGTCTTCTCCGCAGTGACCGTCGGGATCGTGTGCGAGGTGGCCTGCCGCCGCGGCGGCGAGGTCGACTGCACTCGGGCGCGCCTGCTGATGACGCGCCATGAGGAGCGCGAGCGCGACGCCCAGCGCGGACACAGATCGCCATCAGCACGGCGGCCCGCGAGAGGCCGGACGCAAGCGCCTCCGCAGCCGATGCGCCCGCAGCAGTCTCCTCGACCGTGACCGAGTTGAAGATCGTCGCGACCGCGGCCACCACCACCGACCCGCCGATGTACCGCGCCATGTTCGAGATCCCGGATGCCTGCCCCACCTGGTCCTGCGACACCGCGGCAGTCGACGCCGACGACGCCGGCCCATTCGCCAGGCCGAGCCCGGCCGCCAGCACGACGAGCGGGAGGACGAGGGTCGCGTAGGTCCAGGACGACTCGACGAACGCCAGCGCTCCGAACCCGGCAGCGCCCAGGCCGAAGCCGACGACGATCGCGAGCCTCGTTCCGATGCGGGCCGCGAGCGGCGTGATCAACGGGGTGACGACGATCAGGCCGGCAGCCGCGGGAAGCGTCGCCACGCCCGTCTTGAGGGGGCTCATCCCGAAGGTCGCCGGATCCTGGAAGTAGAGACTGAGGACGTACATCAGGCCGTTGAGCGTGCCCGCGACGATCAGGATCGCCAACGTCGCACCGACGAGCACCTGGTTGCGGAGCAGGGCGAGATCGACGATCGGGGCGGATACGCGCTTCTCGACGACGCACGAAGAGCACGGCGCCGACAACGGAGGCGACGAAGCATCCGAGTGTGGCCGCCGATGTCCAGCCCCAGTCGCCGCCCTTGCTGAACCCGAGGACGAGCGGAACGAGAGCGACTGCGATCAGGACCGTGCCGGCGAAGTCGATCGAGCGGGCCCGCTTCGGGTCGCGCGACTCCTGCACCTTGGCGAGCGTCAGCAGGATGCACCCGGCCGCGATCGCACCGTCGAGCCAGAACAGGCCCTGCCAGCCGCTCAGCTCGACGAGCGCTCCGCCGACGAGCGGGCCCATGGCCGCCCCCGCCGCCGAGGCGGCGCCCCAGAGCGTGATCGCCCGCATCTGTCCCTTGCCCGAGGAGGCGACCGACAGGAGGCTCATCCCGCAGGCCAGGATCGTGGAGCCGGCCGCACCCTGGATCAGGCGCCCGACGATGATCCCGGCGCCGCTCGTCGACAGCGCGATCAGCACGCACGAAGCGATGAAGAGCGCGAGCCCGGCGAGGAAAACGCGCCTGCGGCCGAACACGTCTCCGAGCGCGCCAGAGGTCACGATCACGGCAGCGCCGACGAGCATGTAGCCGGTCACCGCCCATTGCAGCTGCGCGACGGAAGCGCCTGTGTCCTCGCTCATCGTCGGCAGCAGGATGGTCACTGCAGAGGTGTTCGCGTTGACGACGAAGGTCGACACGCACGCGGCCGCGAGCACCCCGCCCGCGGCCGCACGGTCCGTCGCTCTCGCGAGTGCTCACATCAAGGCGCGGCCGGCACGGGCGCAGCGCGGCGTGTGGTCGCCGAAGAAGAGGTAGACGATCACGCATCCCGCAAGCAGGGTGACGATCCACGCGATCTGCAGCGGAAGCTGGAAGGAGTGGTCGATCACGCGCTTGCCGAGCGTCGTCGTGCCCGTCTTGTCGGCCTCGGCGGCCGCGATCTGGGTGCCGTTGGCCGGCAGGAACATGACGCCGGCGACGGCGGTCCACATCGCGATCATGTATCCGGCCCCGATTCCGAGCGTCAGCCCGAGCGGGATCATCGTTCGTGTCGCCGCGGACTGGCTGGTCGTCAGCGCGGCGACGAGCGAAGATCGCGATCGCGATCGTGATCGGCCAGTTCTCGGCGAGGCTGCCGAGGGCGTCGACGATCGCGTCCTCGTTGTTGGCGATGAACGTGTCTGCCATCCAGGCGATCCCGAACAGCGCGATCATCGCGACCATGCCCGACTTGAAGATCGGCGCGCTCGCGACGTCGCCGGCCTGCACGTGCGCGAGCAGCAGGATCAGAGCGGCGGCGGTGAGCATGAACATCTGAATCAGCGGCGTCACCGACATCGGCTCGACGCCGCCGCCCTCGGCGGCGACCGTCGGTCGCAGAGCCTCGAAGACGCCGAACACGCAGATCGCGGCGACGCCCACCAGGAAGATGCCGACGCTGCGCTTCGCGTACGGCAGCAGCGTGATCTCACCGGCCGGCGCCGGCGGCTCGATCTCGCCGGCGGTCGAGGCGGCGCTGGTACTCGACGTCGTCGGCCAGATCCTTGCCGTAGCCGTTCATGAACGAGCGCCATCACGAAGATGCCGATGATGCTGGCCGGCACCGTGATCAGCATCACGTCGACGATGTCGTAGTTGTAGATCTCGACGAGCGGCAGCATCGTCGCCATCGCGGCCGCGACCGGGCTCGCCGTGATCCCGAACGTCGACGCGACGGCCGAGCCGGCGAGTGCGCGCTCGGGCCTGATCTTGTTCGCGTAGGCGAGCTCGTTGATCACCGGGATCAGCGAGAAGAACGTGTTGCCGGTGCCCGTGAGGATCGTCAGGAGGTACGAGATGTACGGCGCGACGAAGTTCAGCATCTTCGGCCGCGCGCGCAACGCCTTGCCCGCGATCAGGACCATGTAGTCGATGCCGCCCGCCGCCTGCATCGCGGCGGCGGCTGCGATCACGGCGACGATGATCAGCATCGCGCTGATCGGCGGCTCGCCCGGATCGAGCCCGAAGACGAAGACGAGGATGAGCGTGCCGACGCCGCCCCAGAGGCCGAGGCCCATCCCGCCGGAGCGCACGCCGAGCGCGATGAAGCCGATGACGACCAGGCCCTCGAGCGCGATCAGGATCCAGTCGGTCGTGCTCATCGAGCCGTCTCCTCTCGCACCTGCTGACACGTGCTCGAGTCACGGAACGCGGCGGCGAGCTCGGGGTCGAGCCGCGCGACGTCGACGATCGTCTGCGCGCCGCTGGCGAGCACGGCCGCGATCGTTCGCCGCCGCTCCGGCGAGCTGCTCGATCGATTGCCTCGATCGTCTCCGCCTCGTCGTCGAGCGAGTCCTGCGCCTCCTCGAGGTCGCTCTTGGCCGAGTCGGCCCAGTCGGAGACCTGCTCAGCCGCCTCCTCACCCATCCTCGGTGTCGGGGATGCCCGCGTTGTCGACGCCCTCGACCATGCGTCTCGGTCGCCTCCACGGCTCGCTCGAGGCCCTTGCGGACGAAGCCCGTCCGGCCCTGCGGCGTCTCCGACTGCGGCTCCTCGCCTCCGGCCGTATTGGCGTTCGGCGTCCGCAGGTCCTCGACGATCGCCTCGACCTCGCCGCGCCAGACGCCGACGGCGCCGCACACGTTCTGCGCCCACTCGCCGGCCGTGACCGTCTCGCCGCGGTCGTCACGGTCGCCGATCAGACCGGTGACGACGAGCACCAGCACGATCCCGACTGCGACGAGGATCCAGGCGAGCGGCCCGCGCTGCACGTCCTACCTCTTCCCCGGAGCGGACAGCTCGTCGACGACTGCGACGAGCAACTGCCAGAAGCGCTCGACCGTGGGGATGCTCACGCGCTCGTCGGGCGAGTGCGGGAACTCGATCTGCGGGCCGAACGAGAGCATGTCGAGGCCGGCCGCACCTTGCTGCCGATGACCGCGGTCTCCAGCCCGGCGTGCACGGCCGTCACGATCGGAGGCTGCTCCGAACAGGCGCTCGTACACGGCCTTCGCCGAGGCGAGAGCCCGCGAGTCGAGATCCGGACGCCAGCCCGCGATAGTTGTGCTTCACCTCCAGCGTGCCACCGGCGAGGCGTGCGGCGGCGTCGAGCGTGGCGATCACCTCTGGCAGCGCCGAGTCGTTCGACGAGCGCGAGAGGCTGTGCAGCGTCAGCTGGTCGCCCTCCGTGATCGCCTCCCCGAGCGACGTGCTCGTCTCGACGAGGTCGTCGAAGTCCGGGCTCAGCGCGAGCGGACCGGTCGGCACGAGAGCGACGGCATCGAGCAGCGCGGCTGTGCCCGCGTCGGTCCACGGCGTCGCGGACGCTTCGGCCGCCGCGATCGTCGATCGACACGCCGGCGTCCGTCTTCGCGAACGCGTCGCGGATCGTCTCCGCCGCGGTGGCGACCGCGTCCCGGAAGGCTTCCTCCTGGTCGCGCCGAGACCGAGCAGACCGCGATCGCGTCGCGCGGGATCGCGTTGCGGCTCTTGCCGCCGGAAAGGGAGACGAGCCGGAACGGCACCGTCGTCGAGGCCTCGCGCAGAGCCCGGCCGAGCACCTTGACCGCGTTCGACCGTCCCAGGGCGATCCCCATTCCGGAGTGGCCGCCCTGGCCGCCGCTCGACCGTGACGGCCAGCGTCACCGCGTCGTCGGCGGCCGGCTCCGCGCGGCGCCTCGATGCGGATCCAGGTGTCGGTGCTGCCGGCGCACCCCACCGTCAGCTTCCCGTCCTCCTCGCTGTCGAGGTTGATCAGGATCGAGCCCGTCACGAGCGCAGGGTCGAGCGCGTTCGCGCCTTCGAGCCCGACCTCCTCGGCCACGGTCATCAGCAGCTCGAGCGGCCCGTGCGGCAGCGACTCGTCCTCGACCAGCGCCATCATCGCCGCGATCGCAACGCCGTCGTCGGCGCCGAGCGTCGTCCCGTCGGCGGTCAGCCAATCGCCGTCGCGGACGAGCGCGATGCGCCCTTCCGCCGGGTCGTTCGGGCTCGAGGGATCGCGCTCGCAGACCATGTCCAGGTGCCCCTGGAGCACGACGGTCGGCGCAGCCTCGCGGCCGGCGCTCGCCGGGACGCGGATGACGAGGTTCCGGCCGGCGTCCTGCTGCAGCTCGAAACCGTGCCGGTCGGCCCACTCGCGAACGTGCTCGATCGCCGGCTCCTCGTGGCGTGACGGCCGCGCGATCCTCGTCAGCGTCTCGAAGTGCCTCCAGAAGGAGCGAGGCTCGAGTCCGTCAACACCGAGGTCTGTGTAGCCACTGCCTTGTCCTCCTGCTGCTCGTATCCGGAACGCCGATACTAAGCCGGGGCAGCACGCCCTGTTCATCACCCCAAGGGGATGAACTGTCGCACGGGACAGGTCACAAGAACGACGAGAGGGTGCTCCAGACCCGGCTCACGAACCGCTCGCGCACGCCTTCCGGCGGCACGCCGCGCTGCGAGCGGGCGATGTCCGGCTCGAACAGCCGCTCCTCGATCAGCTCGGCCGTCTCGGCGCTCTGCGCGAGCAGCATGATCTCGTTGTTGCGGTAGAGAGCCCAGGCGTCGAGGTTGACCGTGCCGAAGCTGACGACGTCGTCCGCGACCACGACCTTGGCGTGGACGACCGTGCCCGGAAGCTCCCAGAGCTCGACGCCGGCCTCGGCCAGCTCGCCGTAGTAGTGCTTCAGCGCAGCCGTCGCCTGCGCGTTGTTCGACGTCTCCGAGACGACGAGGCGCACCGCGACGCCGCGCTGCGCCGCGGCGAGAATCCGGCCGATCATGTCGGCGTCGGTGACGTAGGGGTTCATCAGATCGAGCCGCCGGCGCGCGCCGTCGATCTGCTCCCGAATCGCCTGCGATGCCGCGACGTGGCCGCCGGGAATCACCTGCGCGAGCGCGATCGGCGTCGAGCCCTCGTCGGCGGGCTCGGGGAAGTAGGTCGAGAGGTCCGCTCCGAGCGGGCCGCCGTGACCGCGGAAGCTGGTCAGGAAGGCGGCCTGCGCCTGCCGGACGACGGCGCCGGTGACGCGAACCATCACGTCGTGGAAGCCGCCGTTCCGGAAGTGGTCCTCGATCCCGGCGCCGCCGGTCCAGGCGACGGCGCCGTCGATCACGTACAGCTTGCGGTGGTCGGCGCGGCCGACCTCGTCCTGCCGCCAGTCGATGTGCTGGCCGTCGGGAAAGAGGCCGTCGCGGTCGAGCGGCAGGACGTCGTTGACCACGATCTGCGCGCCTGCGGCAGCGAGGCCGGTGAACATCTCGCGAGCCTGCTCGTACGGCCGCGAGCCGAAGCTGTCCACGATCACCCTCACCTCGACGCCCTCGGCGAGCTTGCGCCGGAGGAGCGCGGCCATCTCCATCCCGACCTCGCCCTCGCGCCAGCCGAACATGAGGATGTGCACGGACGATTGCGCCGCTTCCACGTCCGCGAAGATCCGCGGGAAGAAGCTGACGCCCTCGACCAACGGCTCGATCGTCGCGGCGGTCGACCACGCGAACGGCAGCGCCGCATCGTGCGGTCGGGTGCCGTCGCGGGCGACGAACGCCTCGGTCGCCGCCTGCGCGCCCGCGGAGGTGACCGCCTCGGCCGGCGGCGGCCAACTCGGCCGCTGCGTGATCCCGAGCACCTGCCGGTACACGACGACGAACATCGCCGCGAGCACGAGTCCGGCGATCGCCGCACCGCGCCGTCCCTGGGCGCGCCGCGAGCCAGTGGTAGCGTCGTCACCCATGAGCGACCCTACCGTGCGTCGTGACCGAGCGGCCACGTGGCGGCTGGCAAGCCGGGTCGCGGTCGTCTCCGTCCTGGTCGGCGTCTTCGTGACGTGGGTCGCCGACGGGCCGGTGAGGCTCGACGGAACGCAGGGGCCGAACAACGGCTGGCTGGCGGTGATCATGGCCGGGCTCGCGCTGCTCTGGATCCGAATGCTCGGTTCGTGGGTAGGCGTGATCGGTGTTCTCGGCAGCGGGCTCGTGATCTTCTGGACGGCCCTCGAGAACTGGCTCGACTCCCGCGCGACGATCGGGGCGTCCGCCGCTCCGGGGCTGGTGCTCGTGCTGGCGGGTGGCGCCGTCTCTGACCGCTGCCGCCGTCGTACGAGCCGTCGAGCTCGCCCGCGGCGCGCTCAGGCATCGGGCCGCCTGACGCGTCGTGTGACCGCCTGGGCTCGCCGCTCCGCCCCGAGGAGCCAGCGGTGCAGCTCGACGCCGCAGAGGACGCCCAGCGCGACCGCTGCGATCGCGCCGATCACGGCGAAGACGTCCGTGCCGGAGGCGGAGTCCGGGAAGGCGAGGAAGGTCGTCAGCCCGATCAACCCGAGCGAGCCAGGGACGAGGAGCCAGAACCCCGGTAGGAACATCGCGTACACCGGCATCGTCCACCGGAGCCGGGCGAGCTGGTACGCGACGAACGTCATCACGACCGCTCCGACGAAGCCGCTCGAGTAGGCGCCGAACAGCGCGTCGCCGAGGACCTGGCCGGTCCACGCGGCGTAGAGCACCACGAGCAGCGACGGCAGCGCACCGGGCGGCGTCGAATGGGCGACCGTGACGCCGACGCCGAAGACGAGTACGCCGAGCCAGGGCGCCCAGCCGCCGAGGAGCGCGTCCGAGCTGGAGAACGCGCGCTCCGCGGGGACCCCAGCGGCGCTCACGCCCGCGACGATGCCGAACGCGATCAGGCCGAGCTGGGTCGCGGCCCAGACGAGTCGGCTGGAGCCGGAGATCATCTGGCCCTCGGTCAGCTCGAGGAAAGCCGTCGTCAGCGCGACGCCGGGGATGAAGACGACAAGTGCCGCGATCATCGCCCGGAGGCCGGGATCGGTGATCTCGTGCTTCACCGCGAGCGCGCTCAACGCGGCGACGGCGAAGGCGGCGACGAAGGGCATCAGCACCTCGAGCGAGCGCCGGCCGTGCGCGAGCAGCCGCAGCACGCCGACGACGGTGCCGAGGACGGCGGCGGCTGCGACGTCGCGTGGAGCAGGACGAAGGATCAGCGCGATCCCGATCGTCAGCGTCGTGTACCCGAGCACGCTCGGCAACGGCCCGAAGCGGCTTCTCGTGGCGCGGATCTGCTCGAGCTGCGCGATGCCCTCCGCGGGCTCGAGCGCCCCGCGCTCCGCCTCCTCGGCGAGGCGATGGACTGCAGCGATCTGGTCGAGACGCGGCGTCGCCGACAGCCGCTTCGTCGGTTCGATCGTCGCCGCTTCGCCGCGGGCGAGCGTCAGGAAGAGCGAGGTCGGGAAGACGCTGAAGCGCGCCTCCTCGAAGCCCGTAGGCGCGAGCGATCAGGCCGAGGCGCTCCTCGACCGCATCCACCGTCTCACCGATGGCGCTGAGCGCCGCGCCCAGGTCGGCGAGGAAGAGGAGGAGCTCCTTCCCCGATGCCGTCTGCAGTGCAGGCGAGTGCTCCGGCACCTAGACCGCCGCGGCATGTAGGTCGCTGGCTTGAAGCCATGCTCGCATGGGGTGAAGAATGTCGAATGTGCGGCAGGCACTCGCCCGAACTCCCCCGTCGCCGCAACGGGGCGGCGGGCGGCGGCTGCGGCGCTACTTGATCAGCGTCAGCAGCTTGAACATCGGCAGGTACATGCTGATGATCACGACGCCGACCATGATCCCGACGCCGAGCATCATGATCGGCTCGACGATCGAGGTCAGCGACTGGATCGAGGCGTCGACCTCGTCCTCGTAGAAGTCGGCGATCTTGCCGAGCATCTTCTCGAGCTCGCCGGTCTCCTCGCCGATCTTCACCATCTGGCTGACCATCGCCGGGAAGACCGGGTTCTCGACGAGCGGCTGCGCGATCGGCACGCCCTCGTGCACGCGCACGCGCACGTCGGCGAGCGCGTCCTCGACGACCCAGTTGCCCGCCGTCTGGCCGGTGATCTCGAGCGCCTTGATGATGTCGACGCCGGCGGCGACGAGCGTCGAGAGCGTCCGCGAGAAGCGCGCCATCGTCACCTTCAGCACGACGTCGCCGATCTTCATCGGCAGCCGGAGCTTGATCCGGTCCCAGCGCCTGCGGCCCGTCTCGGTCTTGAGGAACCGCTTGATCCCGAAGATCGCCGCGATCGTGCCGGGGAAGAGGATGAACCAGGTCGCCTTGATGAAGTTCGAGCAGCGCGAGCACCACCTTCGTCAGCGTCGGCAGGTCGCCGCCGAGCTGCGCGAAGATCTTCACGAAGACCGGGACGAGGAAGAGCAGCATCCCGACGAGGACGAGGGTGGCGAAGATCAGCACCATCGTCGGGTAGATCATCGCGCCCTTGACGCGGCGCTTGATCTTCGTCTCCTTCTCGATCTGGAAGGCGACGCGGTCGAGCACCGTGTCGAGGATGCCCGCCGCCTCGCCGGCCTCGACCATCGAGACGTAGAGGCGGTTGAAGACCTTCGGGTGGCGCGCCATCGCCTGCGACATCAGCATGCCGCCCTCGACGTCGGCGCGCAGCTCGCGGATGATCGCGGCGAGGTACTTGTCGTCGGTCTGCTGCTCGAGGATCACGAGCGCGCTGACGATGTTCAGGCCCGCCTCGATCATCGTCGCGAACTGGCGCGAGAAGATCTGCAGCGACTTCGGCTTGATCTTCTTGAAGGTGGTGCGGGCCGAGGCCTCGCCGCTCGCCGGCAGCTCGTCGCAGGTGCGTGGCGAGCAGGCCGCGGACGCGGAGTTGCTCGCGCGCCGACGAGCCGGGTCGGGGGCGTGCACCTCGCCCGCGGACTCGATGCCGACCGAGTTGATCGCGCTGTAGCTGAACGCCGCCATCGCTCCCATGGCTATCGGCAAGGGTGGGATTCCGCTTGAGGTTCCGAGGCGTCGTGCCGATGAGAGTCGTGGTGCGGGCACGTCTCCGAGCGGAGCAGGGCTTCGGCCTGATCGAGCTGATGATCTCGATGGTGATGCTGAACGTCGGCATCCTCGCGATCGTGGCCGCCTTCAACTCGGGCGGGCTCGCGATCCAGCGCGCGTCGGAGACGTCGACGGCGACGGTGGTCGCCGACAAGCAGATGGAGCTCTACCGCGCGCTGACGCTACGCGAACGTGGCGCTGCTCTCGTCCGCGGTGACGACGGCCGGCAGCGACTCGGTCTACACCGGCGACAGCGCCTACAGCGCCACGCAGGTCGTGACCGCGACGTGTCCGCGGGTCACCGACGCCGAATCAGTGCGATCCGCGTCGCACGACGCACCGGCCCCGACAGCCGCAGCTACCGCGTCGACACCTACATCGTCGCCGAGACGCCGCCGAACGGGCGTGCGGTCAAGCGGGTGACGGTCGTCGTCCGCAGGGCGAGCGATTCACGCTCGCTGGCGCGCATCACGTCGACCTTCGACGCGTCGACCGGCTAGCAGACCACAGTCGGTCGATCGCCCGCCCGTGGATCAGCCGCGGACCGTGTTGCTGTCAGCGACTGCGATCCAGCGCGTCGACGATCAGGCCCGCGTGCCCAGGCGGCGTCAGCCGCGCTCTCGACGGCCTCAGTCCCGGCGCAGCCGCGAACGCCGCACCGGTGCACTCGCGTGGCTCACTGCTTCGGCGCGGCGAAGCCGGCGACGGCTCGCAGCTCGAGCACGTAGCGGGTGCCGTCCGCCGTGTTCTGCAGGGTCAGCGGCTGGCCGAGCTCGAGCCGGATCGTCTGCTCGCCGTTCGCGTAGGTGCCGCCTGCGATCCCGAGCTCGACGGACTTGCCGTTCTTCGCGACGGAGACGAGCACGAACGTGGGCTGGGCGGCCGGGAAGGGCTTCGTCGACCTCGACGTCCTCGGCGGTCCCGTTGACGGAGATCGAGGTGGCCGTGGCGAGCGCGGGTGCGGACGAGCCGCCAGTCGAGCCGCCCGAGGAGCCGCCGTCCGGTTCTGGCGTCGGCGTGAAGCCGCCGTCCACGGACGCCGGAGCCGCCTGCGGGCTTCGCGCGGCGAGCCCTGATCGGGGCTCGGCATCGGGCTTTCCTGCCGTCGGCGGACGGCTCGGCCGGAGCCTGCGTCTCCTCGACGACGGCCTGAGGCACGAACGGATCCTTGCTCGCGAAGCGCTCGAAGCTGACGAGCTGGCCGTCGCCGGCGACGGGCGGGGCGTCGGAGTCCGCGACCAGCGCGAGGTCGATGGCGACGGCTGTCGTGGGATCGCCCGACGCACCTGTCGGCGCGGTGGGCGCGCCCGGAACAGGCGCGGCCGGAGTCACCGGAGCGGGGGCGGCGACGGGAGCGGCCTCGGCGCCTTTCAGCATCTTCAGCGTCTTCGGGCCCTGGATCGACCATCACGAGACAGAGGAGGACGATGCCCCCGATCGCGATCTTCTTCTGCTTGGCCTCCTTCGCCTTCAGCGGGTCGACTCGCTTGCGCGCGGCCATCAGCCCGACGCCCCCACTGCGGCGACCTCGCCGTCGGCCGGCGGCGCCTCTGCACCCTCGGCAGGAGGCGGCGTCTCCGCCACGGGGGGCGGGACGTCGCTGGCCGGCGCGTCCGTCCCGTAGACGTACGCGTTCAGCGTGAGCGAGGCGGTCAGATTGGGGAAGCCGCGGTCCGACTCTGCGAAGTCGACGTTCTGGACGGCGAAGAGGCGACCGGTCGCGTGCAGCTCGCCGCGGCGCACGGAGACCAGGGTGCGCAGGCGGAAGAGGAGGTCGGAGAGCGCGTAGAAGGATCCCTCGAAGCGGACCGCGATCGGCACGACCTGATAGGTGCCGACCGTCGACGAGACCTGCGGGGAGATCGACTTGAACCTGATCCCGGTCTCCTCGGAGATCCGCGCCAGCTCGAGCAGGATTCCCGGCATGTCGGGCGTGCTCGGCATCGCCTTGGCGAGGCGGAAGATGTCGGCGACCGCGATCGGCTGGGTGTCGTCCGGCGCCGTCGCCGCCGCGCGCGCGGCGGCCAGCTCGGCAGTCGCAGCCGTGATCTCCGCGTCGAGGCTGCCTGCGGCGCTCTTCTTGGGCGAGACGATCAGGAAGTAGCCGCCGGCCGCGAAGACGAGCAGCGCGACGCCGACGAGCACTCCGAGGGTGCGGGTGTCGAGCTTCCGCTTCACGAGTCGGCTCCCGGCGCGCGGACGTCCGCGAGAACGGTGAACTGGACGAGCTCGCGCTCTCCGACGAGGATCCCCTCGCTCGACAGGAGCCTGACGTTGGCCAGGTCGGGCACGACGGAGAGCCGCGAGAGGAAGCGCGCAACGCCGTCCTGGGAGTAGGTCGAGCCGATCAGCGTGAAGCCCGTGGCGGCTCGGGCGCCCTCTGGAGCGGCCTCGGCCTCGACGGCCGGAGCGGTCGCCGAGAGCGTCGTCAGCCAGACGTCCTCGGGCAGCACGAGCGAGACCTGGCGCAGGACGCGATCCCAGGCGACCCTGCCGCCGAGCGCAGCCGACAACGCGCCGACGCGGGCTCCCGTCTCGGCGGCGAGCTGCAGCCTCGGCCGCCCGAATCCTGCTCGACGGGGCGTGGCACCGCGGCGATCTGCGCGCGCAGCGAGTCGAGCTCGGCCTGCTTCTGGCTCATCGCACCGCCGGCGGAGATCACCATCGTGGCGAGCGCCGCCGTGACGAGCGCGGCGCCGCCGACGCCGCCGAAGACGACGCCGCGGTTGGCGGCGAAGCTCTTGACGGGTGCGTCGCGTGGGAGGAGGTTGACTGCGCGCACGACTCGTTCAGTCCTCGATCCCGAGGCCGATGGCGACGGCGAGCGAGCCGACCTGCTCGCGCTCGCGGAGCTTCTTCGAGACCTTGACGCGGCCGAGCGGATCGCCGACGCGCACCGGCACGCCGATCAACCGCTCGAGCTCTTCGCCGAAGCCGGGCAGATGGGTGGTGCCGCCGGTGACGACGATCTCGCCGATCCCCAGCGATCCGGGCTGGTTCTGGTAGAACTGGAGCGAGGAGACGAGCTCTCGCGCGAACGACTGGAGTTGCCGCCTGGCGGCGTCGCGTGCGATTCCGAGCTGCTCCTCCGTGATCCCCGCGGGCAGCTCCTCGGGGCCGGCGAACGAGAGCGCGCGCTTGATCGCCTCGGCCTCGCTCGGCGCGGTGTCGAGCGCGCGGGCGATGGCGACGTTCATCGACCAGCCGCCCCATTCGAGCACCCGCGTGAACTCGCACACGCGGCCGTCGGAGACGGCGAAGGTCGAGCGCTCGTGACCGACCGAGACGGCGACGAGGGCGCCGCGCTCGTCGCCCTCGACCACTGCGCGCGGCTCGGCGAGCGCACGCAGCAGCGCAAACGCCTCGAGGTCGATCCCGACCACCTGGATACCGGCCTTGCTGCAGGCCGAGAGGTAGCGGTCGACGAGCTCGCGGTAGGCGACGACGAGCAGGACGCGCCGCGTCAACCGGCCCTCGGCATCGGTGAACTCGGAGAGGATCTGGTAGTCGAGCACCGCCTCCTCGATCGGGATCGGCAGCACTTCCTGCGCGCGGAACTTGATCGCGTTGTCGAGCTGCTTCGGGTCGTCGATCCCGGCGAGGTCGAAGGTGCGGACGCCGATCCGGTTGTTGGCGATCCCGAGCCGGACGCCCCGGCGGGGCAGCTTGTGGCGCTTGAAGAAGTCCTTCAGAGCGAGCGCGAGCGCCTCGGGGTCGCGAAGCTCGCCGCTGACGACGATGCCCGGCTCGAGCGGGCCGCGGACGGCCTGCACCAGCTCGGGGACGACGCCGTTCTGGATGCGCGCGGCCGCGAGTTGCGACGAGCCGATCTTCAGCCCGACGAGCTTGGTCGCCTTGCCGCCGGGCACGATCGCCTTCGGCCGGCGCGCGAACCGCAGCTGCGGACGCTCGCGCTTCGACTTCGGCACCTGTCCGACCGACGGCTCGTCGGGAGCGACGGGCGCGTCGACCGGTTCGGTGGCGCCGGCGGGCTTGGCGGCTCGCCCGAGCGAGAGCTTGCGCTTGTAGAACGGGGTCTCGTCCCATTCGTCCTGCGCCGCGCGCTGGCGCCGCGGCTTGCGAAGCTTCTCGGGCTTCGGCGGCTTCGGCGGCTTCGCGGCCTTCGGCCCCCGGCCGAACGACAGCTCGCGCCTGTAGAACGGCACGGCGGTCTCGGCCGCCCCGGCCGCTGGCTCCGGCTCCGGCTCGGGCTCGGGCTCGGGCTCGGGCGCCGGCTCCGGCTCGGGTGCCGCCAGTGCCAAGGGCGGAGCGGCGGCCTGCGGCGCAGACCGGCACGGGCGCAACCGGCAGAGGGGCGGAGAGGCCAGGAAGAGCAAGGTCTTGGAAAGCAGGGCCGGGCAAGAGCGCCGCGAGCACGTCGTCGGGCAGGACGGGCTGGGGCGGCAGCAGGAGCTCGGCTGCCGAGGCTGCGGGCGGGGGCAGGTCGGGTTCGTCTTCGGGCACGGGCAGCGGGGTCGGGTCAGCGGCCGGTGTCTCGGTCTGCGGCAGGGCGTGCAGAACGGGTCGCGGCGGCGGCAGGACGTCGGCTGCCGGGGCGAGTGTCGTTGCCTCGGCGGGAGGCTCGGAGACCTCCTCGAGCGGCTGCGTCAGCCAGCCGTGATCGATCGTCGCCGTTGGCTCGACCGGCCCTGCCGGCTGGGCTGCCGGCTGAGCTGCCGGCGGAGCGGGCAGCTGAGACTCCGAGGCCTGAGCCTGTGCGGCGGTCTCGTCCGTGGCAGCCACTGGATCGGCAGCGGACGGCTTGGGCTTGCGGCGCAGCGAGAACTCCTTCTTCCAGACGGAGCCGGTCGGCGAGGCTGACGCGTGCTCCTCCCGCTGCTCCTCGGGATGCTCCTCGATGGGCGGATCGTCCTTGACCGGCTTGCGCTTGAAGGAGAGCTCCTTCTTCCAGAGCGAGGTGGGCTGCTCGTCACGGTCGCGGGCCACTGCCTATGCCCCCGCCACGCGCAGCGCGCCGTTGATCGGGGCGTGATCCGCGACCGGCGGCTCGAAGCCGCCGCGCTCGAGCAGACCCTGGAGCTGGTCGGGACGGCTGGAGCACTCGAGCGCGATCTCGATGTCGATCACGCGGCGCAGGACGAGATTCGCCAGCGACTGCTCCATCGTCATCATCCCGCGGCCGGTGCTCGTCTGCATGATCGAGTAGATCTGCTCGACCTTCCCCTGACGGATCAGGTTGCGGACGGCGTCGTCGGGGAGCAGGATCTCGAGCGCGGCGACGCGGCCTCGTCCGTCGGCGGTCTTGAGCAGCGCCTGGGTGATCACGCCCTGGAGCGAGCCGGCCAGCATGATCCGCACCTGCTCCTGCTGCTCGGCCGGGAAGACGTCGATGATGCGGTCGATCGTGCCGGGTGCGCTCGAGGTGTGGAGCGTGCCGAGCACGAGATGGCCGGTCTCGGCCGCCGTGAGGGCGGTCCCGATCGTCTCGAGGTCGCGCATCTCGCCCACGAGGATCACGTCCGGGTCCTGGCGGAGCGCCGCGCGCAGTGCCTCGGCGAAGCTGATCGCGTCGACGCCGATCTCGCGCTGGTTGACGATGCAGCGCTTGTGGCGGTGCACGAACTCGATCGGATCCTCGACCGTGAGGATGTGGTCGGTGCGGTTGCGGTTGACCTCGTCGATCATCCCGGCGAGCGTCGTCGACTTGCCCGAGCCGGTCGGGCCCGTGACGAGCACGAGGCCGCGCGGAAGCATGGCGAGCTCGGCGAGCGACGTCGGCAGGCCGAGCTCCTCGAGGGTCTTCAGCTCCTCGGGGATGACGCGGAAGGCGGCGCCGAGCGCCTCGCGCTGGAAGTAGACGTTGACGCGGAAGCGCGCGAGCCCCGGCACCGAGTGCGAGGTGTCGATCTGACGATCGATCTCGAGCCGTTTCTGCTGGTCGGTCGAGAGCACGCGGTAGAGAAGCTGCTGGGTGTCCTGCGGGGTGAGCGGCGCGATCCCCTCGAGCCGCTCGAGCTCGCCGCGGCGGCGGATCGCGGGCGGCGTCCCCACCGTCAGGTGCAGATCCGACGCGCCCAGCTCGACCATGGTCGCAAGGAGGTCGTCCACCGACCTGATGGCGTGCGCAGTCCCGTCCACGAGGCTGGCTATCGGCACTCGAACAGGGGAACTTGAGTGAGGGATCCGCGAGCCTCGCGCACGCGCGCGCGTTCTTTCTCCTCCTCGCCGAACGACCGCATCCCCCACGGTGAGGGATGCCCTGAGGGATGGGTTCACCCATTCGAGGGGTGCGACGGCGCCCGCCGCGGGTCGATGTCTGGTGGGCCACTGCACCACCCATCCCTTCCGAAGGAGACGCAACACATGATTTCTGCGATTCAGAGGCGTCTCGATGCGAAGAGCGAGCAGGGCTTCACCCTGATCGAGCTTCTCGTCGTGATCATCATCATCGGCATCCTGCTGGCGATCGCCGTGCCGTCGTACCTCGGCTTCCGCGACCGGGCCACCGACTCCGCCAACAAGGCGAACGTCCGCTCGGCGATCACCGCCGTCGAGACCTACGCCGCGGACAACTACGGCGCGGCCGGCGACATCGACGCCAGCGCAGCGACGACCGGATATGCGGGCATGGTCCGCGCCGAGCTGCTCACGATCGACGCCGGCCTCTCGCCCGCACTGCTGATCGCGGGTGCGGACACGAACCCCGGCACGGCTCCGACGACCAACTCGTACTGCGTCTACTCCGGCGCCGGCACGCACCTGTTCTCGTACTCGGTGCCCGGCGGCGTGATCGTCCAGGCGGCCTGTCCGTAAGCCAGCCTGACATTCGGCACGACGAGAGGGCGCGGGAGACCGCGCCCTCTCTCTTTCCCTTCAAGTAGACCGCGCCGATGCCGATAGACACAGTGATGGAGAAGCTCAGCCCCCCAGTCCGGATCTTCGCGCTCGTCGCCGCGCTCGTCGCGGTCGCCGGAGCGCTCGCGATGTTCACGCTCGGCCGCGGCTCGTCGGAGCCGATCTCCGTGACGCGCCGCCCGCGCGCGGTCGCAAAGCAGCCCGGGCCGGCGAAGGTCGCCGCGCCGAAAGCGCAAGCGGCGACGCCCACGAAAGCGGCGGCGAAGCCTGAGCCGCGCCCCGCAGCCGCTGCCCCTCCCAAGAATCCGCCGCTCGCGCCGAGCGGCCTGCCCGTCGCCGTCGACGCCGCCCTGCGCTCGCACGAGGTCGTCGTCGTCTCGCTCTACGTGCCGAACGCGCGCGTCGACCGGCTCGCGACCGACGAGGCGCGCGCCGGTGCGGCCCTCGGCGGCGCCGGCTTCGTCGCCCTGAACGTGCTCGAGGAGCGCACGGCGAAGGCGCTGCTCGCGAAGCTCGGCACGCTCGAGGATCCGAGCCTGCTCGTCGTCAAGCGCCCCGGCGAGGTCGCGCTCCGCCTGAGCGGGTTCGTCGACCGCGACACGGTCGCGCAGGCCGCGGCAACCGCCTCCTCGTGAGCGCGGCCGCATCCGCCAACGAGCTCTTCGTCCGGCACGCCCGCAAGGACGGCCGCTCCGTCGCGGTGCTGCGCGCGGTCGACTACGCCGACTCCTGCGTCGTCGAGGCCGAGGTCTTCCCGGCCCGCACCGGCGGCGGCCCGGAGCCCGATCCGGTCCGCCCCGGTCCCTACACCTTCGCGGACGCGCGCGGCGCGACCCGGTTCGTCACCGAAGCAGTCGAGGCCCTGATGGTCCTCGGCTGCGACGTCCAAGCCCAGTAGCGCGCCCCTGACCGGCCGGCTCCCGCCGGGCGGAGCCCGGCTCCGCCGGCCTCGCGCGCCTGAGAGCGCCCGGCTCTCCGGGTCTGGCCATTCGGCCTATCCCCTCGGCCGTGCACTCTCAGCCCCGCGTCAGGAACGCGCTACGGCCGCTCCGTTCATGACCACGCGGCAGATGGTCAAACGAGAATTCTGGCCAGCTCTTCGACCGACGTGAGGCCGGCGGCGACCTTCGCCAGGCCGTCGTCCCACAGGGTCTTCATGCCCGCGCCGATCGCCTCGCGCTCGATCTCGTCGCGGCTCGCGCGGGCGACGGCCAGCTTCGCGATCGACTCGGTCATCGTCAGCAGCTGGTAGATGCCGACTCGGCCCTTGTAGCCGGTCTGGCTGCAGCGGGGGCAACCGCGCTTGCGGTAGAAGGCCATCCCGTCCGAGGCCAGCGCGACCTCGGGCGAGACGCGCGACGAGAGCAGCTCCTCGACGGAGGGCTGGTACATCTCGCAGCAATGTGAGCAGAGCTTGCGCGCAAGACGCTGCGCGATCACGCCGGTCACCGCGGCGCCCGTGAGGAAAGGCTCGACGCCCATCTCGTTCAGCCGCGTGATCGTGCTCGGCGCGTCGTTCGTGTGCAGCGTCGAGAGCACGAAGTGACCTGTGAGCGCGGCCTCGATCGAGATCTTGGCGGTCTCGCCGTCGCGGATCTCGCCGACCATCACGACGTCGGGGTCCGAGCGCAGGATCGAGCGGAGCGCGCTCGCGAACGTGAGCCCGGCGCGCTGGTTGATCTGCACCTGGTTCACCCCGGCGAGCCGGTACTCGACCGGATCCTCGACGGTGATGATGTTGATCTCGGGCCGGTTGATCTGGGTCAGGCTTGCGTACAGCGTCGTCGACTTACCGGAGCCGGTCGGGCCGGTGACGAGCAGCGCGCCCGTCGGCTTCGAGATGATGTCCGCCAACTGGTCGCGCATCGCGTCGGAGAGGCCGAGCTCCTCCAGCGTCGGCGCGCGGCGAGACTTGTCGAGAAGCCGCATCACGACCTTCTCGCCTTCGACCGTGGGCAGCGTCGCGACGCGGATGTCGAGCATCCGTCCCGCCGCTGCGGCGTTCAGGGAGATTCGTCCATCCTGAGGCTTGCGCCGCTCGGCGATGTCGAGCTTCGCGAGCACCTTCAGGCGCGTGGTCACACCCGGGGTCATGCGCTTTGGGATCCGCTGGACCTCCTGGAGCACGCCGTCGACGCGGAAGCGGACGACGAGCGCGTCCTCCTGCGGCTCGAAATGGACGTCGGAGGCCCCGTCCTCGGCGGCCTGGAAGATGACGGAGTTGACGAGGCGGACGAGCGGCGCGTCGGAGATCCCGTCGTCGGCCTCGAGATCGTCGGCGTCCTCCTCCTCGGCGATGCTCTCCTCGGCCTCCTCGAGCACGGCCCGGGCGCCGAAGGCCTCCGAGGCCCGCGCCATCCGCTTGAGCTCGATGAGGATGTCCTCGCGCGAAGCGACGCCGAGATCGAGCGAGTGGCGCGTGGCGAGGCGGAGCTCGTCGAGCCCGTGCAGGTTGCCCGGGTCGGCGAGCGCGATCCGAAGCGTTGCGCCTTCGAGCGCATACGGGATCGCGACCACGCGCTCCAGGACGTGGAGCGGGATCTGCGTCGCCGCGTCCTTGTCGATGCCCGACAACGCAAGATCGACGTACGGCACCTGATGGCGGAGCGCGAGCGTGCGCGCCACGCCTTCCGGCGGTGCGATTCCCTCGTCGACGATCGCCTGGGCGAGCGAGCCGTTGCCGGTGCGGCCGCGCACGAGCGCGAGCCGGTCGAGCGGAACGAGGCCGGTTGCCGACAGCAGGTCGACGACGAGCTCGGCCGTCTCGTTGACGGCGAACTGCGCGCCCGGAAGCGCGCCGCCGGCAGGGGCGGTCTTCTCGTCGCCGGCGGGGCCGACGGTGCGCAGGCTGGGCGGACGGTCGTTGTCCATATCCCTCGTTCGAGTTATCGGCAGGCGGACGTGTTCCCTTGATCGCTTGCGTCAAGGGGCTCAGGGGTTCGCGGCGCGGCGACCGGTTCCTCGCGCGTTCCCTCGAACGAGGGACGGTCTGGCCCGACGACCGTCACCGGTGTCAGACCCGAGTCAGGGACGGTGCCAGAGACGAGTCAGAGACGAGTCAGAGACGAGTCTGACACCAGGGGCACTCAGAGCAACGAGAGGTACGCGTCCAGCAGCCGCTCGCCGAAGAAGAGCGCGACGATCGAGCCGAAGGCGAGGAAGGGCGCGAAGGGGATCGCCATCTTTCGCGCGGCGCTGCCGTGCCGGGCGAAGAGCACGACCGACGGCACGAGCGCCGCGACCATGCCGAGCATCAGCGCCACGGGGACGGTGCGGCCGAGCATCGCCCCCATCAGCAGCGCGAGCTTCACGTCTCCCATGCCCATGCCCTGCGGATAGACGAGTGCTGCGACGAGCAGGAAGAACGCAGCTCCGAAGGCGGCGACCGCCCACTCGGCGCTCGGCTCGAGCGCCGTCTGTGCCACGAGGACGAGCGCGGCGGCGGGCAGCACGATCACGTTCGGCACGATCCGGTGCGAGAGGTCGGTGGCGGAGATCGCCACGAGCACGGCGCAGAAGAAGGCGGCCACGAAGGACTTGCCGCTCCAGCCGAAAGCGAGGAAGCACGCAGCGATCAGGAACGCCGTCAGGAGCTCGACCGCGGGGTAGACCCAGCTGATCCCGGTTCCGCAGCCGCGGCAGCGCCCGCGCAGGACGAGGTAGGACACCACGGGGACGTTGTCGTACCACGCGAGCTCGTGCCCGCAGCTCATGCAGGCCGAGCGGGGAGCCACGACCGAGCGCTTCAGCGGCACTCGCGCCGCGACGACGTTCAGGAAGCTGCCGATCGCGAGCCCGGGTGCGAGAGTGACGGCGGCGAGAGCGAAGCTCACGGCTAGCCCCCGTACACCGGCGGGCCTGGCGAGACGCTGACGTTCGGCTCGACGGGCGCGCCGATCGGCAGCTGCGTGATCGCCGGCAGCGGCTTGAACGCGGTGTTCGAGCCGAAGGCGAAGCGGCCGCAGATCACCGGCCCCTGGATCTCGACGTTGGTGCCGGCGAAGTTCGCCGTCGCGGTCGGGTTGCAGAAGAGGCCGCCCTGCCACTTGTTGCGTTCGAGCCGTTCATCGAGATCGCGGTGGCGACCATGATCAGCATCTCCGCTGTTCGGGTTCCACGTCGTGAAGTCGCAGGTCGCGTTCGCGCACATCTGCGTGTTCGAGCCGCTGCATGCGTGAAGGTGCCGTTGGCGTAGATCGTGGCCGAGCCCTGATAGGTGTCGTCCTGTCGAGGTCGTTGAACGTCACGTTGCCGTCGATCGACGATCGCCCCCTTGATCGTGAGGGTCGTCGAGCCGTTCCACGACAGCTCGGCGACAACTGCGCCGCCGGCGCGTGCCGTCGATCGTCTTGCGGCACGTGTAGGCCGAGCCGGGCGTCAGGTTGATCGTTCCGGCATCGGCGTCGAGCAGCGTGTCGGGATTGATCGATCGGGGGTGTACCGGAGCGGACGTCGCAGTCGCCGTCCTGGCCGGCGACGGTCGAGGTCGAGTTGATCGTGTCGTTCGCGCGCGAACCAGCTCGCGTAGTCGACCGTCGGCGCCGTGATCGCGCTGGAACGGGCTTGACGGTCGTCACGTACCAGTTGAACGGCGGCCGAGCGCACGTCTGCGTCGAGCCGTTGATCGATGGTCGTGCAGCCGCCGGCGACGCCGGCGCTCGTGATGTAGTCGCTCGACTGACCCGACCGTCGCGTTCGTTCCGCTGTACACGAGCTTGCCGCCGACGCGCAGGTCGATCGGCTGCGGCGCGCGGCGTCTGGCCCTCGCCGCGCTCGTCGATCATGGCGTTCGTCCCGAGTGAGGCAGAGGTCGCCCGTGACGTAGAGCGGGATGTCGATGATGACGTTGGAGCCATTGATGTCCACCTCACAGCCCGCGCCCGGCGGCCGCGTCGAGTACACGTAGTTCCAGACGGAGGCGTTCGGCGTGCCGGCGCCGGCCACGAGCGGCACCGTCGCCGTCAGCGTCTTCCTCACCGCGGACGCGCCGGTCGGGTTCAGGACCTCGCCGATGGAGGTGATCGTCCAGGTCGACGTCACGGGTTGAGCGACGCCGTACCAGGTGGCGGTCCCGCCCTGGTAGGTCGAGACGATCGGCGTGCACGTCGTCCCGGCCGCATCGCAGCCGAGCAACGTCGCCGAGGCGGGGTTGTTCTGGCTCGTTGTTCAGGACGGCGAACGCGTTCGCGAGCCCCGCCTCGGCGAGGGATTCTGCGCTGATGCCGGCCTTGGCGAGGTTGGCGGTGCGCCCGCTCGAGCTCGAGTACTCGACGATCGAGACGACCATCGCGCCGGTCGCGACCATCACGCCGAGTGCGAGCGGCAGCGCGATGCCGCCTTCGGCCCGCAGCCGTCGCAGCAGGGTGCTCATGGCGTGCGCGTGCTGTTCCGCAGCACGATCTCGTCGTCGAGCCGGTACGCCTTCTCGGGCTTCGACGGCGTCAGGTTGACGGCGAGGACGACGCTGAGCTTCTTCAGGCTCCCCGAGGTCGTCGACAGGTACGTGAACGCATTCTGCGTCGTCAGGTAGTCCGCGATCTTCCGCCCCGTGCCGCTGCAGGCCGAGCCCGCGTAGCGCCAGAGGTCGTAGCTACCGCTCGTGTTGGCCACCGTGCACCAGGTCACGCTGGCGCCGCCCGCGCTCGGACAACCGGCGGTGCTCAGCGTCACGTACGACGAGGGGCCCGCCGGTGTGGCAGCGCTCGAGCAGTGAATCTCGCGCCGCAGCCGGTCGAAGCCCAGTCGGGCCTGTGTCTGTGCCTGAAATCTCTTGTTCATGTCGACCTCCGCATTCGTTCCCGCAACCAGCAAACCGGTCAGCGATCCCATCACCGTCATCAGGATCGCCATGCTCGTGATCAGCTCCACGAGCGTGTGTCCGCGCTCCTCGCGCAGAAGCTTCAGGCGCCTCGGCAGGCTCACCTCGAGCTCGCCTCGACCTCGGCGAGGGCGCGGCGGGCGACTCGCCGGCTGTCGGCGCCGATTCCCCACAGCTTCTGCACGCGGGCGTCGACGGCGATCAGCGTGCGCAGGGCAGCCTCGCCGCCCGACCAGCCGAAGCGGGCGCCGGTGACGATCCAGCTGTGCTGGTACGACCAGTGATCGACGGCTCGAGGCGTGCGGCGCGGGTGTGCCTCGACCCACGCCGCGAGCTGTCGCGCGCGAGCGGTGAGCGTGATCTCGTCCAGCGGCTCGGCAGGTGCGCCGGGGAGCGTGAACGCGGGACGGCGCTGTGCGGGAGCTTTCCGGGCCGGCCGCGGCTTTGCGGTCGGCCTCGCCTGCGCGGCCGGCTTCGCCTTCGCGACCGGCTTCGGCGCCGTGGCGGCGGCGATCCTCCGGGCGGGCTTCGGCTTCCGAGCCGGCTTCGAGCCGACGAGCCGCGCCGGCTTGCCGGCGTACGGCGACGTGCTCTCGGGCAGGCCTTCCTGCGCGTAGGCGTTGTTTCGGGCGAGGCGCAGGACGATGATCGGGTTGCCGTCGGCGATGAGGCGCGCTCCCGGCGCCGGGGTCTGCGCGACCACGATGTTCGCGGCGTAGCCGGGGACGTCGCCCTGGACGCGCCAGGCGAAACCGCCTTCCTCGAGCGAGCCCTTCGCGAACACGTACGCCTGTCGGCGCACGTCGGGGACGACGAGCTCCTGGGGAGCGGCGGGCGCGACCGCGGCGGGCGGAGTGGTCGGCGCGGTCGAGTTGGCGGCGAGCGTGAACGTCGCGGTGCCCAGCCCGAGCACGAGCGCGATCAGCGCAACGCGCGGCACACGACCGATGACACCCGCAGTCATACGGGTTCCTTCGGCAGGAACACGCGGGAACTCAACCCCCCGAGAGCGTGAACTCGATCACGTCGCCGCCCGCCTCGGCGGCGGGTTCGGCGGGAGGAACGAGCGCGAAGATCGGCCCGCTCTGGACGTGCGGGAACGTCGGCGCGTCCTGCCACGAGAACGCGAGCCCGGCGAACTCCTGGAACCAGGGCAGCTCCTGCGGGTAGCGCGAGGGACGGAGCCCGAGGTGCAGGTGAGGTCCGGTGGAGTTGCCGGTCGAGCCGACGAGCCCGATCCACTGTCCGGCGGTGAGGAACGCACCGGGCATCACGGCGCCGTCGCGATGCGACAGATGGCAGTAGATCCACACGAGGCCGTCGCGGGTCTGGAGCGTCAGCCCGGTGCCGCACCGCCCGTCGTCCACCGACTCCAGGACGACGGCGTCTGCCAGCGCGTAGACGGGAGCGCCCATGGGCGCGGCGATGTCTGCAGCCGGATAGTCGTGATGGTCATGGGCGACCGAGACGGACGCAGGCCCGCCGCCGACCGGGAAGACGTAGCCGTCGGCGCGCGTCGGCGCGGCGAGCAGACCGGCCGCTGCCGGAGCGAAGGAGGCGGCATGAGCGCCGCTGCGCGCAGCCTCCAGGGCCACCTCGGCCTCGGCGAGCTCGGCCTGGAGTCGTTCGACCTCGGCGGCTGCCTGGCCTCGTTCGGCATCCAGCCCGAAGAGCTCTCTCTGCGCGACGAGCTTGTCGGAGAGGAGCAGCGCGGGATCGTCCGCAACTGCAGCGGCACCGCCGAGCGCGGCGGCCAGCTCCTGCTCGCGAGCCTCGGCCGCGCCCAGCGCCTCGCTGACGGAGGCGACGGTCGCCTGGGCCTCCTCGAGCGCGATCCCGAGCCGGTCGAGCGTGAAGACGACTGCGCCGTCGCTGCTTCCTCCGCCGAAGAGACCGGCGAGCTCGAGCACGTCGTCCACGTACCACTGGGCGTGGTTGTAGGCGAAGATCGCCCGCTGCAGGTCGGTGTGCGCACCCGCCGCTGCGAGATAGCGCGCGGCCGAGAAGACACCGTCTTCGGGATCCCACGGATCGGCGATCCCGTCGCCCGAGCCGTCGGTGCCCCAGCGCAGCCACGTGTCGGGCATGAACTGCATCCAGCCGACCGCACCGGCGGAGCTCGGCCCCATGTTCCGCCCGAAGTTCGTCTCGATCTTGTTGATCGCCGCGAGCACCTGCCACGGGACGCCGTAGGCACCGCCGGCGCGCAGCCAGAGGTCGCGCAGCTCCTGGTCGGAGAGGACGCGCACGGGCGCGAAGGGAGCGTCGAAGACGTTCGGCGGCAAGAGGATCCCGCCCGGCTCGTTCGGGATCTCGCTGCTCGGCAGCGCCGGTCGCAGCGCCGGTCGCAGCACCGTCGGCTCGGACGGGACGAGCTCGAAGCCCTCGGCGGAAGCGCTGCCTGCGAGGAGCGCCAGGGCGGCCGCCGCGGCAACCGGGACGAGCAGGCGTCTCATGCGCTCGCGGGCCGGACGACGCGGAGTGTCGGCGTCGCCTCCTCTGCAGCGGCGACCGCGTCGGCCTCCGCCTGCGCGACGGCCTGTGCGACCTGATGGGTCTGACGCTTGATCGCATGGTCGAGCGAGACGACGAAGTCGTGTGCGTTCGACGCGGCGTTGGCGGCGACCTCGCGCTCGACCCGTCCCGCGAGCACGTGCTCGATCAGCGCCTGCTCGAAGGTCTGCATCTCGAAGAAAGCGCCCTCGGCGATCGCGTCGGGAATCTCCTCCGAGCGCTGCTCGCGGATCAGGTCTGCGATGCGCGCGTTCGTCAGCATCACCTCCACCGCCGCGATGCGCCCGCCGCCGAGCCGCGGCAGCAGTCGCTGGCTGATCACGCCGCGCAGCACGCCGGCGAGCACGGAGCGAATCTGCTGCTGCTTGCCGGGCGGGAAGAACTCGATCATCCGTCCCACGGTCTCCGCGGCGTCGACGGTGTGCAGCGTCGAGAAGACGAGATGCCCCGATTCGGCCGCCTGGAGCGCCGTCTGCGCCGTCTCGGCGTCGCGCAGCTCGCCGATCAGGATCGTGTCCGGGTCCTGTCGCAGCACGCGCCGCAGTGCCTGCGCGAAGTTCTCGGTGTCGAGCCCGATCTCGCGCTGGTTGACGATGCAGTTGCGATCGGGATGCAGGATCTCGATCGGATCCTCGATCGTGACGATGTGCTGGTGCCGGGTCCGGTTGATGTGGTCGAGCATCGCGGCGAGCGTCGTCGTCTTGCCCGATCCTGTCGCGCCGGTGACGAGCACGAGGCCGCGGTGCTCACCGGCCAGCCGGCCGACGCCGGGCGGGAGGTTCAGCTGCTCGAAGCTCGGCACGTCGCGCGGAATCACGCGGAACGCGAACGAGATCGCGCCGCGCTGGCGGAAGGCGTTGACACGGAAGCGCGGCAGCCCGTCGGCGGTGTACGCGATGTCGAGGTCGCCGCTCTCGTGGAAAGTCCGCAGGCGCTCCGGGGTGACGCTGGTGACCGTCTCGAGGGCCGCGAGCAGGTCGGCCGCGCCGAGCGGTGGACACTCTGCGAGCGGCGCGATCGCGCCGTCGCGACGCAGCATCGGCGGCTGGTCCAGCTTCAGGTGGATGTCGCTCGCGCCGAGCTCGACGGCGCGCCGGAGAAGGATGTTCAGGTCCATAGACGGTCGCGCCGTTGAATCGGCAGCGACCGGTGTCGGCTTTAGGAAGTGGTGCCGTCCGGCCCGCGCGATAGACCTCGGCTCGTGAATCCCAGGCCCAAGCGTCGAGTTCCGATCTGCTCGGCCCGCAAGCTCGCGAGCCGTCGCCGCGCGACGATCCGGGCCACCGGCTTCTCGAAGCGCGCGAAGCGCTTCCGCTAACGCCCCAGCCCGTACCCAGAATCGGCTCGGCGGCGTTGTACCGGCGGTTCGATGAGACACACACTCTGGCGTGCCTGTGGGATCGCCGTGCTCGGGGCCTTCGGCTTCGGTGCGGCGTACTCGTTCGCAGGGTCCGCAACGGCGGCGATCGCGCCGACCACCTCCGTGACGCTCACGACGGTGACGGTGCCGCAGGTGACCGTGCCGACCGTGCCGGTTCCGACTGTGACCGCGCCAACCGTGACCGCACCGACCGTGACCGCCGCCGACCGTGACCGCGCCGACCGTCGCTACCCCGACCGCGCCGGCGCCGACGACGCCGGCTGTCACGGCGCCGCGGGCCCCGACGCCCACAGTCGTCACGCCGCCGGCGCCGCCCGCCTCCGTGCCGAGCCGGCCGGCACCGCCGGCCCCGTCGGTTCGACGGCCCACATCTACTCCCGGTCTTTCCGCTTCGGCGGCAGCCGCACCGCCGGCGGGGGCTTCGTCTTCGCGTGCGGGCGGCTCGTCCTCCCCAGCAGCCTCGCCGACGCCGTCGGGCGGAGAAGGTTCGCCCGGGTACGCCGGCGCGCCCGCGCCGAGCTCGGCGGCAGGAGCCGGATCGGACACTCGCCGCGACTACGCGTCGGTGAGCCTCGCACGCTTCGACCTGTCCCGCGACCGGTTCCTCAATCGCGGCAAGAAGCGCGGTGCGACCGTTCTCCGCTTCAAGCTCTCGCGTGCTGCGCGACTCGTGCTCGTCGTTCGGGGGCCCGGTCCGAGTTGCGGGATCGTGGCCCGGATTCCCTTCCGGGGTCACGCCGGGCGAAATCGCGTCCGCTTCAACGGACGAATTCACGGCCGGCCGCTTGCACCCGGCACGTACCTCCTGACGCCACGGGTGCGAGGCACGAAGACGAATCTCGGTCGCGCGTTCGTGACGATCGCCTCCCCGGGCAGCGTGTCAACCGCGCGCGTCCTCCCCGACTGCACGGTCGAGAGCGGGCTCGCCGGGCCGTTCCTCGCCGGCCTCGAGGGCTTCGGCGGCCCCAGTGCCGCGAGTCCGCTGGCCGCCGATGGCCCGTCGACCCCGTCGACTGCCACCGGTGGCGTGCAGCCGGATGCGCCCGCTGCGGGCGGCGTCCGTGGTGAGGAGAGCCCGCCTCTGCTGACGTTCCCGCCGCCACATGTCTTCGGCGACTCGGAGCGGCTGCCGGCTCTGCTGGGCCTCGCCGTGCTGGCCTTGCTCGCCGTCTCGCTCCTCGGAGTCGGCGTCGAGGTGATCCGTCACCTGCGTTCGCCCGGGGTCTGACGGAAGCTACACTGCGGCTCGCGCAGGGGTGCCCGAGCGGCCAAAGGGAGCGGGCTGTAAACCCGCCGGCTCAGCCTACGAAGGTTCGAATCCTTCCCCCTGCATCGGTCGCCCGGCCGTGCTCCAACCCTCGCGGCCGGGCGGCTAGACTTCGCGTCTTGCCCTCTTAGCTCAGTTGGTAGAGCACCTCCATGGTAAGGAGGGGGTCGACGGTTCGAGTCCGTCAGAGGGCTTGCTCAAAGTGCCTGCAAAGCGGCACTTTGCTGTTGTCTGGTCGAGTATGACTAAGGCACCAGCAACATCCGCGACAACGCCGTCGCCCCCGCCACGATCCTTACCCAGCGGCTCGCGCAGCACGATGAGAAGACCCGCGCCCAGATCCGCTACTCGGGCACGCAGGCGACCGGCTTCTCCCCTTCACCGAGGAAGGCGCCGAGCGCTTCCAAACCGAGCGAGCCCTCGGCACGCTCGCACGCTCGATCCGGGTCCAGTACATCCCAGATCCGTACGGTTCCGTCTTCGGAGCTGGTCGCGAGCCGCATTCGGGGCAGCGCGACCACGCGCCACACGGCCGCCTCGTGGCCCACGAGTTCACCCCCTAGGGGCACCGCCTCGCTGACATCCCACAACTGCACGGATCCCCGGCGGCCGGTGGTCGCAATCGTGGCCCCGTCGCTGAGGAAGGTCGCGCTTGCAGCGCCGCCCGGATGCGGGGTGAGCGTTCCGGTCGGCCTCCTTGCCCCCACGTCCCAGAGCTGCACCACCTCGTCGTCGCTCGCGGTTGCCAGGATCGTTCCGTCGGCCGACCAGGCCAAGCCCCAGATCGTGTTGTCGTCGGCGGCGATCGGCTCGTCGGCGGCGTCCTGGCCCTCGACATCCCACAGCGAGACGCCACCCTGCCGGTCGGCTACAGCCAACACGCCGTCCGGCGAGAGTGCCATCGCGGTGACGCCTGCCCCATGCGGGCCGAGCGTCCCTTCCAGGTTCGCGCCCTCCCAGATGCCGACGATCCCATCGGCGGCGCCGGTGAGCAGACGGTCGTCGACGAACAGCACGGAGCTGACCTCGTTGAGGGAACGAGGGGGTGAAGCGAGCTGCTCACCCGTCGCGGCATCGATCACCTGGACATCCCCGTCCTCCCCGCCCGATGCCAGTCGAGTCCCATCCTCGGAGAATGTGAGTCCCCAGACGCTCCCTTCGTGAAGCCGGATTGGACCTAACTCGCGTTTGCCGCTCGTCGCTGAGAACACGCGCACGTTGCCGTCGCCATCGCCCGTCGCGATCCGCGCCCCGTCCGAGCTCGCCGTGAGTGCGAACGCGCCTTTGGTGTGTTCCTCGACCACCGTCGCGATCTGCTCCGAACCGCGCGACCACACCTGCAGCCGTTGATCGCCGCCGAGGGTCGCCAGCGTGCCCGAGGCCAGCGACGCGTCGACGACCTGTGCGCCCAGTGGAGCGAAGCTTGTTGGCCTCGCCGGGCCGTCCGGCGACGTGACCAGGAGACGCCCCTTCTCGTCGCCGGCAAGCACCACGTCCCCGTCGAGGAGCACACCACGCACGTCGTACGCGGAACGCGCGAACGGTTCGGCGATCAGCTTCTGGGTCGACGTATCCCAGACGCGGATCCGGCCGTCGCTGCTAGCCGTAGCGAACCTCGATCCGTCGGAGTTGAACTCGATCTCCCAGACATCGCTCTTGTGCGCGTTGAACGTGGGGATCACGATTCGCCGATCGTCCAGTGCCCAACCCGTTACCTCGCCACGACCGGTCCCGACCAGGAGCATCTCCCCATCGGGGCTGAACGCCACCGTCAGCGCGTCGAACTCCAGGTCGACCCACGCCGGCCCGATCTGGCGCCGGGTTACCAGGTCCCAGATGCGGATCGTGCCGTCCTCGGACGCCGACGCGGCGGTGGACCCGTCCGGGGCGACGGCCACGCTCCAAACGTAACCGCTCGTTTCGCCCAGCAGTCTCGGTTTCGGCACATCTCGGGGATCGGCGAGATCCCACAACAGGACCGAGGCGTCATCGCTCCCGCTGATCAGCCAGCGACCGTCGGGCGTGAAGTCCACCTCCTCGATCGCAAGGGTGTGCCCCGCGACGTTGCTGGCCAGACGTGTTCCTGTCGAGCTCCACGTTGAGATCGACCCGTCTCGGTTCCCCGTGACGATGAGAGACCCGTCGGGGCTGACCGCGACCGTCGAGGCATCCCCGACCGACAGCTCCGGACCCGAGGGTACGAACCGGGCTGCGAGCGTCTGGCTCGCATCCACCAACGCCGCCCGGGCGTCGATCGGGTCTTCCCCCGTCCTCACGGATGCCTCTGCGGCGAGCGCGATCGCCGTCCGCGGATCGGAGTCCGCGAGCAACCTCGCCTGGGTCGCGAGAGCCTGTCCGTAACGCGATCTGGCCTCGGAGAGTGCGGAAAAGGCGATCACCGAGGCTCCCGCCGCCGCGAGGGTCAGCAACGCCAGGGCCGAAACCGCGAGCCGTCGGATCCGACGTGAGCGTCGCGCCGCCTCTTCGGATCGCGCCGTAGCCTCCCGGAGCGCCTCCTCGCTCGCAGCGAGAAAGTCCGCTTCGGCCGACCCGAGGGTGTCGCCGTGCACCTCCTGCCATTCGAGCGCGGACTGGAGCGGGGTTCCCCGATAGAGCAGATCGGGGTCGCGATCCTGCGCGAACCACTCCGCCGCGGCACGATCGATCCGCTGCCGCGTTCGCAGATCGTCCCGCGCCTCCTCGATCCAGTTCCGGAGACGGGGCCAGCTTCGAAGGAGCGCTTCGTGCGCGATCTCGAGGGAATCGCGGTCGACCGTCAGCAGCCTGGCGTCCACCATTTGGTCGACCACCCACGTGCTGACCTCGGGGTTCGGATCGCGGTCCAGCTCGACGCGTGGCAGACGACGGCGCGAGTCGGAAGTGCCCTCCCCAGGGGTCACGAGTCGGAGCATGAGGCGACGGCAGGCCTGCTTCTCCGCATCGTCGAACACCGCCTCGAAGAGCGAGTCCGCAGTCTGGGAAATCGACCCGGCGACGCCACCCGCCTCGCGGTACCCCGCCAACGTCAACGTCTCTCCGTCCCGGCGTCGCCAGGTTTCGGCCAGCGCGTGCGACACGAGCGGGAGCGCGGCGGGTTCGCTCCCAGCATCCTCGAGCACCGCGTCCGCCAGTCCCTCCTCGAGCCGGAGCCCCGCCCCGACTGCGGGCTCTTCGATCACCTTCTTCAGGTCGGCCATGCTCATCGGCCCGACCAGCACCTGGTTGGCGGTGATCCGCCTCGCGAGCCAAGGGAAGGTCGCGCAGATCCCGTAGAAGTCGGCGCGCATCGCCAGCACGGCGCGCACGCGACTGTCGGCAGGGTCGACGACCGCAGCCAGAGTCTCCAGGAACCGCTCCTGCGCGCGACGCTGACTCAACGTGAACAACTCCTCGAACTGATCGATCACCATCAGCATTCCGCCGCTGTCGCGGCAGATGAGGTCGGCGAGCCGACGCGCCTCCCCGGGGCCGACGATGGACGACGCCTCGCTGCGTTCGACACCCAACGCCGGGGCGCCGTCGACGAGCCGGAGCTGGTATCCAAGCTCCGCCGTCGGATCGGCCCGCGGCGAGAAGAGCGCGATCGGCCAGCGATCGCTCCCTGAGATCGATCCGCCCTGAATCGCCGGGATGAGTCCGGCTCGAACCACCGACGACTTGCCGCTGCCTGACGGACCGATGACGAACAGCACGCGCTCGCGGTCGAGGCGCGCGACGAGGTCGGCGACGAGCCTGTCCCGCCCGAAGAACCGGTCCGCGTCCTCGGCCTGGAACGCGGCCAGGCCTCGGTATGGACAGACGTTCGTTCGCGCAGTGGCACCCGGAACCGCCATGGGACCGAGCGCACGTCGGTATTCGATGTCGTGTTCGGGGTCCCAGCCGTCGCGGGTGAGTCGGGTGATGCGCACCTGGTCTGTAAGCCCCTTGAGCCGGAAGGATCCGCGATCGACCTGCGTCACGCCTTCGATGCGGCGGGCGAGGTGCACGACTCCCTGGCTGGCCAGGATCTCACCCGGACCCGCGAGTGAGCAGAGCCGCGCCGCCAGGTTCAGCGCACCGCCCCGGTACCCGCCCTCGACCTGGACGGCCTCACCCGCGTCGAGTCCCATCCCTACCGGGAGAGGCAGCGACGGATCGGAGATCGTCGCCCTGACGAACGCGGACTGGAGGTCGATCGCGGTCCGGATCGCCTGGCGGGCCGACCCGAAGACGGCGAGCACTTCGTCTCCGCGGAGCTCGAGGCCCGTGCCGCCACCCGCCTCGAGTGTCGTTTGAGCGATCGACGCGAACCTCGTCGCCAGCGCGGCTCCGGCCTCGTCGCCGTGTTTCTGCGTGAACGAGGTGTATCCGCGAACGTCGGCGATCAGGAAGATCTGAAGGGTCGGTCCGGCGATGCCGCTCGTCGCTCGGGGCGTCACGGTCCCCGCCCTCGGCTCAGAGGAGATCGGCTACGTCTCGACAGTCGACGCGTTCGGCATCGATCACGGCATGGTCTCGGTCGCCGGCCGTGACACAGACGGTCGTGGAATCACCACGGGTCGCGACGGCAACGGCCGACTCGGTCACGTAGGTGGGGACCATGTCGGTCGGAACCCACTCGCCCTGGGTCACACCACGCGCCTCGGCGTCGCTGCTCACCTGATCGGCCGAGTACCGGTCCCAGTACACGTGGATGTGGTTCTTGGAGACGTCGGGAAGAAAATTGGCGTCCCAGGTGACCGCGATCTCGTCGCCGTCTCGGGCGACATCGACGATCTTGATCTCGCAGCCCTCCGCGGGACAGGCGTTGGCGACTGGCGCCGACGATTCGGTGGTCGTCTCATCTGTGCCGGATCCTGCTGACGGCTCGTCGCTTCCACATCCCACCAGGACCAGCGCTAGCACTGATACGGAAGGAACGAGGATGCGTTGCGTGAGACCTTTCGCCATCACTTGCCCTCGATCGCCTGTCGATCTGAACGCAAGCGTAGACCATACCCCGTTGCCGACGTCATGTTCCGCGAGATCGACTCGAACCCGTCCTCGTCGAGAGCCGTGTGCTCGACGTAGAACGCGAGCATCCTACGCACGCGAGGGAGGGGCGCGACAAGTCATCGGGTGGGTGGTAAGCGCGCGCCCGTGTGCGAGCTTGAGATCGAAGCTTCTCGGCCTCCCTCGCGCTGCAGTGGAGTCGGCCCTGTCGCTCAGTGCCGCCGTTCGTCTCAGCCGTCCGCAGGAGTCACAGCCCCGTCGGGCAGAGGCCGCCGACGAGCTCGGCGGGCGCGGGCCGCCGCTAGTAGCGTTGCGCCGTGCTGATCTATGTCGCCGGCCCGCTCTTCTCTGACGCCGAGCGCGAGTGGCTCGATCGGCTCGCGGCCCGGCTGCGCGCCGACGGCTTCGATTGCTTCGTCCCGCACGAGAACTTCGCCGAGCTCACGGAGCTCACGCCGGAGGAGGTGTTTCGCGTCGACTCGCGCGGCGTACGCGACGCGAACATTCTGCTGGCGTGGCTCGACGGCCCGGTCGTCGACGACGGCACCGCCTGCGAGATCGGCATGTTTGCCCAGCTCGTCGCCGGCGGTGACCCGCGTTACCGCGGCATCGTCGGGCTCGTCACCGACCTCCGCCTGCAGCGTCGCCGCGGCCACGCGGCTGGCGACGGCATGAATCTGTTCGTGATCGGCGCGATCGAGTCGGCCGGCCGCGTGTGCTGGTCGGTCGACGAGGCGGTCGTGGCACTGCGCGAGCTCGCCGGCGCGGCGGCTCAGTAGCGCCGCGCAGGCTTCCCGGCGGTTGGTCTTCAGGCCTCGCCGCCCCGCCGCGCGACCGCCGCGACGAGGAGGAACAGCGCCGCTGCGGCTGCCGCGCCGAGGAGCCCGGTGGCGAGGCCGTGTCGGGCGGGAACAGCGGCCGCCAGGAGGGCGACGGTCGCGCCGGCGAACGCGAGCAGCGCAGCGACGAGCAGGCGCCCCACCAGGACGGCGGTGACAGCCGGTCGCTCGACCGCCGCGTCCGGCGCCGGGCCGCGGGACAGAGAGACGAGCTCGCACAGGATGAGGACGGCGGCGGCGAGGAGCGGAATGCTCCAAACGGGGGCGTCTTCGCCGTAGAGGGCCGCGAGCGCACCGAGAACGGCGCCGAGGCCGAGCGCCGCAGCTGCGGCGGCGCGCCGAAATCGTCTCCCGCTCATCGTGCTGCAGCGAGGGCTTCGACGGGAGCGGCGATCGGCTCGTCCGGTCCCCACGACGCGAGCGCGATCCCCGCGCCGGCGAGCCGCGTTCGGACGGCGTCCCGCTCGAGCAACCAGGTTCGCCAGGCGATCGGCCCGGCGGCGGCCTCGGCGTCGGCGAGGTACGGGAGCGGATCGACCTCGACGATCGAGACCTGGTAGCCGCGGCGGCGGAGATTGAGGAGCGCGCGCGTGACGCGCCAGTCGAGCCGCGGCGTCAGCGCGACGATCAGCGACTGGGGCGGGAGGATCCGGCGCGGGATGAGGCTCGTGTCGCGCCAGCGGTGCGTTCGCGCGACCTCGCTCTCGAGCAAGGCGTCCGCGATCCGATACTGCTGGCGCAGGCCCGAGCCGGGGATGATCCACTCGATGTCGCCGCCGAAGCGGAGGAGCCCGACGCGGTCGCGCTGGCGGAGATAGGCCTCGCTCAGCGAGGCGGCCGCGCGCACGGCGTGGTCGAGCGTGCTCGCCGCGCTCGTCGCGGCGGCTCCGAGCGCGTCGAGGAAGATGACGACGTCGGAGCTCCGCTCGGGCAGCCGATCGTTGACGAGCAGCCGGCCGCGGGCGGCGGTCGCACGCCAGTTGATCCTCCGCGCGCGCTCGCCGGGGGCGAGGAACCGGAGCTCCGCGAACTCGATGCCTTCGCCGGCGACCGCGGCCGGACGGCTGCCGGTCACCGGGCGTGTCGCCCGCGGCCCGGCGAGCCGTCGCAGCCTCTCGACCGACGGGTAGACCCGCAGCGTCGTGGTCGGCTCGACGACGAGCTCGGCACGACGGAGGTGAAGCTGATCGCGTGCCGAGAGCCGGATCGAGGCGATGCGGAAGGCGCCCCAGCGAGGGCACTTGATCGAATACTCGAGCGTCCGCGTCTCGCCCGCATCGAGGGCGAGCACGCGCCACGTGGGCGCTCCGTCCCGATCGAGGCGTTCCGGCAGCCGCAGCTCGACGTCGAGCCAGGGGCATGCGTCCGTCGCGGCAAGCGTCAGCTCGAGCTCGACCCGCCCGCCCTCGATCACGCGATCGGCCGAGACCCGGACGGTCGCTTCGGGCAGACGAGGCGGCCGCGCCGGCGAGCCCGAAGAGCAGCGGAACCAGGAAACCGGCCCCGACCGCGACCAGCGCCGGCTGCGCGGTCGCGAGGCCGGCGAGGAGCCCTGCCGAAGCGACGACGAACCAGACGACGGCGCGCTGCTCGAACGTCACGACGACTCGTCCAGGACCGGCACCGGAACCGACGCGACGGCCGCCCGCACCGCTTCGGCCGGATCGATCCGCTGCACCCAGAGCTCCGGCGCCAGCGTGAGCCTGTGCGCGAGGGCGGGGATCGACACCGCCTTGATGTCGTCCGGCGTGACGAAGTCGCGGCCGAGATACGCGGCGCGGGCGCGGGCCAGCTTCATCAGCGCGAGCGAGCCCCTCGGCGAGGCCCCGACGGCCAGCTGCGGCGAGTCCCTCGTCGCGCGCGCGATCGCGACCGCGTACTCGGCGAGCGGCGGGGCGACGTGCACCTCCTCGATCGCCGCCTGCATCGCCCGCAGCGTCTGCCGGTCGCAGACGGGCTCGAGCTCGATCCGCTCGCGCCGTCGACGGGAGCGTTCGAGGAGGATGTCGCGCTCCGCGTCCTCCGACGGGTAGCCGATCGCGATGCGGACGAGAAAACGGTCGAGCTGCGCCTCCGGCAGCGGGTACGTCCCCTCGTACTCGATCGGGTTCTGCGTCGCGAGGACGAGAAAAGGGGACTCGAGCTGCCGCGTCGTGTTCTCGAGCGTTACCTGCCGTTCTTCCATCGCCTCGAGCAACGCGGCCTGCGTCTTGCCCGGCGCGCGGTTGATCTCGTCGGCGAGCAGGATGTTCGTGAAGATCGGCCCGCGCTCGAACGTGAAGCTGCCGCTGGAGCGGTCGTAGATCGAGGCCCCGGTGATGTCGCTCGGGATCAGGTCCGGGGTGAACTGGATCCGGGCGAAGTCCATCGCGCACACCTGCGCGAAGGAGCGGGCGAGCAGGGTCTTGCCCAGCCCTGGGAGATCCTCGATCAGCACGTGGCCGTCGGCGAGCAGGGCGAACAACACCAGCTCCACCGCCTCTCGCTTGCCGATGATCGCCTGCTCGACGGCGTCGGCCACCGCGGTCGCCAGCTCCTGGACGGCGACGCCTGCCTTCGCCTCGTCGGTCACAGCTGCTCCAGCCGCTCGATCGCCGTTCGCAGGTCGTCGCCGGCGAGACCCCGGCCGACGCGGTACGCGGCCGACGGACGGTCGGGACGGACGATCTCCCACAGCACGTCGCCGAGCAGCTCCTGCGCGCGCCGTGGCGCGAGCGCCATGTCGACGCCGCGGCGGCCGAGGCGTGCGGCGACGATCGGGACGAGCAGCGGTCGGAGCGACCGGTCGACGCCGACCTCCGATTGCTCGCTCTCCCGCAGGTCGTTCGCGATCTGGCGCAGCCGCAACGGCATCTTGTGGTCCCGCGCACGCGGCGGTGGCTGTTGCCTCCGCGCGGGTCGGAGCTGCAGCGCGGCCGCGGCGGCGAGCGCGGTGGCGAGCGCCAGCGCGGAGGCGAGCGCGACCGTGCTGCCCTGCCCGAAGACGAGACCCAAGGCGGTCGCCGCGACACAACCGGCGGTGACGACGAGCAGCGGGCGGCGGGCGGTCACCGCGGCGCCACCTCCGCCTCGACCCGCCGCACCGACGCGATCGCGCGCCGGCGGTCGTCCTCGTCCATCGGGTGGTCGCTGAACCGGGCGATCTCGAAGAGGCCGGTGAGGTCGGACGCTGCCGCAGCGCTCGCGCCGAGCACTCGGAGGACGCGGGCCGTGAACTCGGTCGGGGTCTCGTCCGGCGCTCGCGAGAGCTCGATCTCGCCGAGCGACTCCTCCATGCGCGCGTAGGCGCGCTGGACGGCAAGCCGCGGGTCTCGCTCGGACTCCAGGTCTGCGAGCGACCGCCTGAGGTCGGAGCCGACCCGCGCCGCCGCATCGGGAACCACCGCCTGACGTTCGCGCCGCGCGCGCCGACGACGGACGAAGACTGCCGCCGGCGCGACCAGGAGCAGTGCGGCCGCCGAGCCGACGACGAGCCACGTCAGCGCGGTCGAGGTCGGGTGTCCCGCCGGCGCGGAAGTGCTCGTGTGGCCGCGCGGCACGGCGTTCCCGGGCGTGGCGCCGGGCGGTGTCGCCGCATTGGGAACGAGGAACGGCAGAGTGAGGAGCAGGAACAAGCCGATCGCTCCGCCGACGATCGCAGCGGCCTTCCCGGCCGCCGACAGCGACGCCCCGAGCCCCTCGAGGTCTCTCGCGCCGAGCCGTCGCCTCCGTCGCCGGCGCTTTTCCACCGAGGGCGTCCCCGCCCAGACGAGGAGCAGCGACCCGACGACGAGCGCGCCCGCGGCGGCGGCGAGCGCGCTGACGACGCCGACCGGGACGTCCTGCCGGCCGCCGGCGTGCCATGGCGACCCGCCGCTTGCCAGCGCCACGAGTGACACCAGCAGGAGCCCCACCGCGGTGGCAGCGATCGCTCGCACGTCGCTCAGAGGTCTGACCGGCACGGCTAGATCATCGTCGATTCGCCAGGGCTGCAGCCCGGCTCGCGCTCCACGGCAGCGGCGGAGACGACCTGAACCGGCTCGTACACACGAACGGGGACGCTACTCCGACGCCTCCGATAGCTGGCAAGCAGGGTCTCTACGAATCCTCTTGGGACAGGTCTTGGGGGCAGGTCCTGGGGACAGGTCAGGGAGTTTCCAGGGTCGCTCAGGGAGCTTCGAGGGAGGGGTCGCCGGTCGTCCTCGACCACCCGAGACCAGCGCTCAAGCCGGCCGGGCCGCCGCCGACCACCACGTCGTAGCTGGGCGCCTCGACGGCCGTTCGACTCCTACCTCGAAAGTGCAGGAGCGGCGTGCGCGAGTGCCGAGGGCGATTGGCGGCCGACGATCGCCGGTGCCTCGTGGACGAGCTCGTTGTTCTCGAGGGCCTCGATCATGAACAGGGCGAAGTCGACTCGGCGGGTGAGGTTACTCTCCAGGATCGGGTCGCCCACGTGGCGGCTCCAGACGGGCAGGCCCTGGCTCTCGCCTTCCTCCAGGTCGCTCCCGCGCACGACCGTCCAGCGGGCGTCGCTGGCGAACACCCGCCGGCACGCCTCGACCTGGTCGTCGAGGTCGGCGAAGCGGGCGAGCTTCGCGAGCGGCCCGGCGATGTTCACGAGCGCCTTCAACTTCCACGAGTACACGTCCTTGCCATCGAGCGTGATGTGCCAGCCGCACGAGAAGACGAGGCGAGCGTCCGGAGGCGCGAAGTCGAGCACCGCCTGGGCGGTCCCGGTCGCGTACCCGTGCACACCGCGCGGGACGAGCACGACGAGCACGCCGTCGCAACCCGCGACGGCGCGCTCGATCACCTCGCGGTCGTCGGTCGCGCCCGGGATCACGGTGATCCGCCCCGCGAACGCATCGAGCTTCGCCACGCTCGCGGGCCGGCAGACGCCAACCACCTCGTAGCCGCGATCCAGCGAGTGCTCGACCATGTACTGCCCCAGCTTCCCGGAGGCTCCAACGATGCACACCTTCATCGGTATCTCCTCTCGACCGGCTGTGCCTACCCCACCTGGGCGGCAGGTTGGGAAGGCGTCTCCTCGGGCTCGAGAGGCGATGGCTCCACGCGGAGGATTCGTGCGGCCCAGTCGGGCAGCCACCAGTTCCAGCGGCCGAAGAGAGCGACAGCAGCCGGAGCGAGGACGCCCCGGATGATGGTGGCGTCGATCAGGATGCCGGCGCCGAGCGCGGTGGCGAAGATCTTGGCCTCGGTGCCCGGCTGGAGTGCGAAGGCGACGAAGGCGAGGAAGAGGATCAGCGCCGCGCTCGTGACGAGCCGGCCGGTGCGTCCGATCCCCTCCACGATGGCGGTCTCGGTGGAGCCGGTGCGATCGTACGCCTCCCGCATCCGGCTGATGATGAAGACCTGGTAGTCCATCGAGATGCCGAAGAGGAAGGCGAAGATGACGACCGGCAGCTCGACGTTGATCGCCTGCGTCGCCTCGATGCCCCAGATCGCCTCGGAGCCGAAGCCCTTCTGGTAGACGAGCACGATCAGCCCCCAGGCGGCCGCGACGGAGAGCAGGTTCAGGAGGACGGCCTTGAGCGGCAGGATCAGCGAGCGGAACGCGCGCGCGAGCAGGATGAAGGTGAGGATCGAGATCAGCGCGACCATCAGCGGGAAGTTGCCGTAGACGGCCTCGAGGAAGTCCGCGCCCTGCGCCGCCTCACCGCCGATCATTACCTCGGCCGGCAGCGCCTCCGCGTCGGCGCGCAGGCGGTCGAGCGTCTCTCGTCCCGCGGGCGAGTTCCCGTCCGAGGTCGGGATCACGACGACGATCGCACTCCCGTCTCGCCGCCACTCGGCCGGTGCTGCGGCGCTGCGGACACCGTCGACCTGCGCGAGCGCCCGCGCGACATCGCCGGGTTCGCCCGAGCGAACGAGCGCGTCGAAGGGCGAGAGCGGACCGGTGCCGATGCCGGAGCCCTCCAGGTTCTCGAGGCCGGAGCGAGCAGGCCCCTCCTTCGAGAGCGAGGAAGCGAGCGGGTTCCCCAGCTGGATGTTCGCGGCCGCGACCACCAGGCCGACCAAGACGGCGGTCGAGGCGATCGCCGCGGGCCAGCGGTAGCGGACGATCAGACGCGCCCAGGCCGACCAGCCACGACTCGCCTGCGCGTCGCGTCGGTTCCGCGGCCAGTCGAACCTCGGCCCGATCGTCGCCAGCACGACCGGCAGCAACGTGACCGCCACAACGACGCTGACGAGCGCGATCATCAGCCCGGCGATGCCGATGCTGCGCATGAACGGCACCGGCAGAACGAGCAGCGCGAGCAACGAGATCGCCACGGTGGTGCCGCTGAAGACGACGGCGGTACCGGCGGGCTGCATCGCGTTCCGCACCGCCAGCTCGTTCGTCACGCCCGGCCGCTCGCGCTCCTCCCGCCAGCGGACGACGACAAGGAGCGCGTAGTCGATCGCGATCCCAAGCCCGATCAACGCAACCAGGAACTGGACGATCACCGAGACGTCGGTCACGCTCGCGAGCGGCCAGACCAGCAGGAACGTCGTCGGGATCGCGACCAGCGCCATCAAGAGCGGCACAAAGGCCATGAACGAGCGGAAGACGAAGGCGAGCACGAGCAGCGCGCCCAGTGCCGCCACGAGCGTCCCCAGCACGACGCCGGCGCCCGCCCCCTCGATGTCCCCGGCGGACGCCCGGAGCGCGTCGAGCCCGGTGACCTCGACCGGGGATCCGCCGACGGTGACGCCGTCGAGCGCGGCTTGCGCGGAACGGGCCTCTTCCAAGCCGGGGTCGACACCGCCCTTGGCCGGGATGTAGACGAGCGCGAAGGTGGTGCGGCCGTCGTCGGAGACGAACGCCCGGTCGCCGGTCGAGGCAAAGGAGGCGCTGATCGACTCCGGCAGCGCCGCCTCCACCTTCGCCAGTGCCGCATCGAGCTCCGCGCGCACGCCGGGCGAATCAACCGTCGTCCCCTGCGGGAGCGTCACCACGGGCACGATCGGCGCGACGTCGCCGCCCGCCCCGTAGATCTCGGCGAGCTGCTTGTTCGTCTCGAAGCCCTCACGCCCCGGAACGTTGAACTGCTGCGACAGAGAGCTGCCCGACGGCCCAAGCGCAGCGACCGCGGCGACCCAGACCACCAACCAGAGACCGAGGACGAGTCGTTTGTGGCGTAGAACCCAGTCGGTCAGTGCGGTCATCGAGCCGCGCCCCGAGGTGCCCGCGCTGCGAGTACTCCGACCCTTCATCGTGACCCCTCCGTCCGGCGGAACATCCACGCGAGGAGAAGACCGGTCACGAGTGCGTACAGGAGCACGCCGCTGGCGCCGAAGTTCGTGAACCGCTCGTCGATGTTCGCCGAGATCACGTACGAGCTGATCAGCCAGGCGAGCGCCCAGGTGGGTGGGTTCGCCACCGCCCACCACACCGCGCCGGCGAAGCCCTGTCGTGCGAGCACGAGCGCCTGCAGCCCACCCACGGCGAGGCCGGTGACGGCGCCCATGAGCATGAGCTCGCCTCGATCGATGCCGTAGTCGACGACTGCCGCGCCGACGGCGAGGCCGACGCCCATGCCGAGGCTCGTCGCGGCGATCCAGAGCCACGGGACGAACTGCCTGAGCGCGAGCCACTGCGCGGCGCCGACGACGGCGCCCGCGATCAGGCCGCCGGCGATCGCTGCGCCGACGGAGTCGACCGCGCCGACGATGAGGTTGGCGACGTAGCCGCCGATCGGAAAGCCGAGCAGCGCGGCGAGTGGCCACGCCCAGACGCGGGGCCGGCTGAGCGTTCCCGCCGTCGGCGGCTGGGAGCTGGTGTGCTGACGAGGAGGTCATCGTTTCCTTCAACCGGCGGCGGGGGCAGGACTCTCGGGCGGCTTGGTGGTGGTGGGGCCGACCGGCTTCCGTTGCGGCATGTCCTTCGACGTGGACGTCCGGGAGCCAGCTGAGCCAGGACGGGAGGTACCAGTTCCAGTCGCCGAGGAGCTTCATGCTGGCCGGAACGAGGACGGAGCGGACGATCGTGGCGTCGACGAGGAGCGCGACGGCGACGCCGAAGCCCATCTGCTGGAACATGACCAGGTCGCCGGCGGCGAAGCCGCCGAAGACGGCGATGATGATCAGCGCGGCGCCGGTGATCAGCCGCGCGGTCGAGCCGACGCCGAAGGAGACGGCGCCCGCGGTGTCGCCGGTCTGGCTGTAGCGCTCCTTGATCCGGCTGAGCAGGAACACCTGGTAGTCCATCGAGAGGCCGAAGAGGACGGAGAAGAGGAAGAGCGGCACCCACGCCTCGACCGTGTCGACCTGCTGGAAGCCGAGGAGCTCGTTGCCGACGCCCTTCTGGAAGACGAGCACGAGCAATCCGTAGGCGGCGCCGACCGAGAGCAGGTTGAGCGCGATCGCGACGGCGGGGATCACGATCGAGCGGAAGGCGATCGTCAGCAGGATGAAGCTGAGCCCGAGCACGAAGGCGAACACGATCGGAAGCCAGCCGCCGACGATGTCGAAGTAGTCGACGCTCTCCGCCGTCGCTCCGCCGACCAGAACGCGTCGTCTCGAGCTCGCCGAACGCCTGCGGGATCAGGTCGGCGCGCAGGTTGCGGATCGCGCTCGTCGCCTCGGACCCGTCCGCGTCGCCGGCGACCGGAACCGAGAGCAGGACGATGTCGCCGCCGTTCGAAACGGCTTGCGTCGCCGGGCCGAAGGCATCCTCGTCGGCAAGGCTCGCCGTGAGTTGCTCGATCGCCGACTGCACCGGGGCAGAGGAGACATCGCCCTGGACGACGATCTGCGCGGGATCGACGCCGATGCCGGGGAAGTCGCGGTTCAGCGCGTCGAAGCCCTGCTTGGACGGGAAGCGGTCGGGCAGCGTGCTCAGCCCTGAGAAGCCCGTGTCGATCGAGAGCACGGGCAGCGCCGCCGCGAGCAAGAGCGCCGTCGCCGCAACGAGGCTCACGAGCGGCCGCCGCATCACCCCGCCGACGAGCCAGGACCAGAACGGGCTCTCGGAGCCGGCGCTCTTGATCGCCCTGCGGCCGATCACCGGGATCCTGCAGCGCGTTCACGCGGTCGCCGAGCAGGCTCAGCACGGCGGGCAGCAGCGTCAGCGCGGCGAGCACCGAGACGATGCCGACGAGGATCGCGCCCAGCGCCAGGCTCCGCAGGATCGTGTCGGGCACCAGGAGCATCCCGCACATCGCGAGCACGAAGGCCATGCCGCTGAAGAGCACCGCGCGGCTCGCCGTCGCTCCGGAGGCCACGATCGCGTCGATCTTCTCCAGGCCGCGCCCACGCTCCTCCCGGAAGCGGGAGAGGATGAAGAGCGCGTAGTCGATCCCGAGCGCGAGCCCCATCGCCGAGATCATGTTCACGACGAAGAACGAGACCTCGAAGGCCTGCCCGACCAGAGCCGTCAAGGCGACCGCGATCACGATCGAGAGCAGCCCGAGCAGCACCGGCACGAGACCCGCCACGACCGCCCCGAAGACGAGCAGGAGGATGATCAGCGCCGCCGGCAGCCCGATGAACAGCTCGCCCTTCTGCAGGTCTTCCTCGGAGAGCTTCTCGAAGTCGGCGTCGGCCGTCAGGGAGCCGGTGATCGAGACCTGGAAGCCGTCCTTGCCGTCCTCCGACTGCACCAGGTCCACCAGCGGCGCGACCTCGTCGCTGCGCATCACGAGCGGCACCATCGTCGCGTGGCGATCCTTCGAGACGAGCGACTCCTCGCGCGAGGCGTAGTAGCTCTGCGCGTCGGCGACGAGACCGAGCGCCTCCCCGCGCTCGCTGAGCGCGAGCACCTTCGCCTCGAAGGCGGGATCGTCGACCGTGTAGCGCTCCGAGCGCACGACCACGATCTCGCTCGGCGTCGGCTCCGGCGGGAAGCTCTCGTGGATCAGCGCCTCCGCCTGCTTCGACTCGGGGTTGCTCGTGACGTCGCCGTCGCTCGTCAGCGCGTCCCCGAGCAGGAGCGCGATCACGACGAACGAGACGAGCACCGCGACGAGCCACGACGCCGAGCGTCCGCTTCGGATGATCGGCGCATGCACGCGCGAGACCCTCCGTGGAGAAAGACACGCCAAGCTCCTTACGATCGTTCTGCGCCGACCCGCTGCTGGTCGAAGCTCTACGCCGGCCAGAGGCTGGCAGCCGGACCCCAGTGCACCGTCCAGCATTCAACGACGCTCCGACGAACGTAGCAGCACACGTCCCCGATTACGAGGCTGTCCCGGGCGCAGTCGAGACCGTCTGAATCCAGCGCGCCACCCAGGAGTAACCTCTGTGTTACAGTTCAGGTGTAACCCAATGGTTTCACTCAAGGAGGACCGATGGCCGAAGACAGGATCGAGCGGGACGTCGTGATCGACGCGCCCGTGGAGCGCGTGTGGGCGCTGATCACCCAGGCCGAGCACCTCGGGAAGTGGTTCGGGGACGCGGGAGCCGACATCGACCTGCGGCAGGGCGGCGACCTCGAGCTGCGCTGGGAGAGCCACGGCACGAACCGCGGCCGAATCGAGCGCGTCGACGAGCCCAGGACATTCGCATTCCGATGGGCTCCGTTCAGAGACCCGGGCGGCGTCGAGCCCGTCGAAGGCAACTCGACCCTGGTCGAGTTCACCCTCGTCGCCGAGGGCGACGGCACCCGACTCCGCGTGGTGGAGACCGGCTTTGCCAGCCTCGACACCTCACCGGATCAGCAGGCCAGAAACCACGAGGGCAACAGCGAAGGCTGGTCGTTCGAGCTCGGCGAGCTCGCGCACTACGCGACCAGGGTTCGTGTGTGAGCGACACCCGGACCGAGGTCTTCGCGGCTCTCGCCGACCCGACCCGCTGGCGCCTGCTGGAGGTGCTGGGGCGCCGCGGCCGCGGGACGGCGACGACGCTGGCGACCGAGCTGCCCGTGTCGCGCCCGGCCGTGATCAAGCACCTCGCGGTGCTCGGTCGAGCCGGACTGGTGGAGCGACGGCGGGTGGGACGCGAGGTCGTCTTCGCGCTTCGCACGGAGCCGCTGGCCGAAACGGCGCGCTGGATGGCGAGCCTCGCGTCGGACTGGGACACGCGGCTGGCCGCGTTGAAGCGACTGGCCGAGGAAGGAGATCCGGCAGAACGAGCTTGACGGAACGACCCCGTCGGGTTGCCGGAACCGGCCGCGACGGCGGCTCCACAGACATTCACCCGTGAGTGTCTCGACAAACGACAAACGCTAAGGACTACAGAGGAGATGGAGAGATGAAGACGCCCCGGATCGTGTCCCCGCAGGAGTGGAAGGCCGCGCGCGACGAGCTCCTGGTGAAGGAGAAGGAGCTGACCCACGCCAGGGATGCGCTGGCCGCCAGGCGCCGCCGGATGCCGTGGCAGGCGGTGGAGACTGAGTACGAGTTCGAGGGCCCGGACGGCTCCGCGCGCCTGCTCGACCTCTTCGAGGGACGCCGTCAGCTGATCGTCTACCGCTTCTTCTTCGAGCCCGGCGTCCACGGCTGGCCCGAGAGCGGGTGCCCCGGCTGTTCCTGGGTCGCCGATCAGATCACAAACCCTGCCCATCTGAACGCTCGCGACACGACGATTGCCCTCGTCTCGCGCGCCCCTCAGCCCGACATCGAGCGCTGGAAGGCGCGGATGGGCTGGGATGTACTCCCGTGGTACACGCTGACCGACGACTTCGACGCGGACTTCGGAGTCCGCGAGTGGCACGGAACCAACGTCTTCTATCGCGACGACGACCGGATCTTCCGTACCTACTTCGTCGACGGCCGCGGCGATGAGGCCTTGGGCGGACTCTGGGCCTATCTCGACATCACCCCGCTCGGACGCCAGGAGGACTGGGAGGACTCGCCCGAGGGCTACCCGCAGACCCCGGCCAACGTGTGGATCCGGCGCCACGACGAGTACGACGCGCCGGCCGGCTCGGAGGCGGCCAACGCGATGGCCGTGCAGATCGAGCGTGGCCGGGCGGCCGGGCAAACGAGGAGCTCGGCCAAGTGATCGGCCACTTCGGAGGGGTTCCGTTGGAGGAGACCCTGTTGCCGTTGGTGAGCGGGGCGGGCGCCGGGCTGCTGATCGCGCGGGTCTGGATCGCGTCGCGCCTGCGACGTGTGGGCCGAGCGGTTCGGGCGGACCTCAGCAACAGCGATCCCGCCTGGCACCGGGAACGCTGAACCGGTGGGCACCGGTCTCGGCGCTCGATGAGTGATTTCATGTCGAGAAGCTCTGACCGGCTCCGCTCACCAGGTGACGGGCCACGATAGGCGTGGCCCACGACACCAGGAGATCACCATGCCGAAGTACCTGCTCCTCAAGCACTACCGCGGCGGCCCGGAGCCGCACCTTCGCGTGCCCCCGATGGACGAGTGGGCCCCGGAGGACGTGGAGGCGCACATGGCCTTCCTCAGGCACGTCAGCGAGCTGCTCGAGGAGAACGGCGAGTACGTCGACGCGCAGGCGCTGACGCCGGCGCGCACCTGGGTGCGCTACGGCGGCCCGGAAGCCGCGCCGGTCACCACCGACGGCCCGCTGCCCGAGACCAGCGATCTCGTGGCGGGCTGGTACATGATCGACGTCGAGTCGCACGAGCGCGCGGTCGAGCTCGCGGCCTACGTCTCCTCCGAGCCCGGCCCGGGCGGGAAACCGCTGTACGAGTGGATCGACGTCCGGGAGGTCATGTCCGGCACGTCTACGGGCGACTGACCCCGCCCGTGATCGACGAGCCGACACTGGACGAGGGCGCTCTGCGCGCCCTCGTCCCGCGGGTACTCGCGGGCCTGGTTCGGCAGGGCGAGGACTTCGATGCCGCCGAGGACGCGCTGCAGGAGGCGCTGCTGGAGGCACTGCGGGTGTGGCCCGCGCATCCGCCGCGCGACCCGCGCGCGTGGCTGGCTACGGTCGCAACGCGGCGGCTCGTCGACGCCCGCCGCAGCGAGGCCGCCCGCCACCGCCGCGAGGAGGTGACGTACGCCGAGCCGCGACCCGCCGACAGCGAGGAGGAGGGCGACGACACCCTCTTCCTGCTCTTCTGCTGCTGCCACCCCGACCTCGCGCCCGCCTCCCAGGTGGCGCTGACCCTGCGCGCCGTAGCCGGCCTCACCACGCGGGAGATCGCCGACGCCTTCTACGTGCCGGAGGCGACGATGGCGCAGCGGATCAGCCGGGCCAAGCGCGCCCTGCATGGCCGCCCCCTCGATCAGCCCGGCGACCTCGCCGTCGTGCTGCGCGTCCTCTACCTCGTCTACGCGGCCGGCCACGCGGGCCGGGTCGACCTGGCCGGCGAGGCGATCCGGCTCGCCCGCCAACTCACCCTGGCCACCGAGGAACCGGAGGCGCGCGGACTGCTCGCACTGATGCTCCTCAACCACGCCCGCCTCCCGGCGCGACTCGACCCCGAGGGCCGGATCATCACGCTCGACCGGCAGGACCGCGGCCTGTGGGACACCCGCGAGATCGCCGAGGGCGTGCGCATCCTGCAGTCGGTGCTGGCCGTTCAACGCCCCGGCCGCTACCAGGTCGAGGCCGCAATCGCCGCCCTGCACGACGACGCGGCAAGTGCCGAGGAGACCGACTGGCCGCAGATCCTCGCCTGGTACGACGACCTCGTCGGGCTCAGCGACGACCCGGTAGGACAGGACCCCGCCGCGGTGCTCGGGCGCGCAGTCGCGGTCGGCCACGTCCTCGGCGCCGCCGCCGGGCTGCGCGAGACCGACCGGCTGAGCGAGGTGCTCGGCGAGCGGCACCGCTGGCACGCCGTCCGCGGCCACCTGCACGAGCTCAGCGGCGACCTCCCCGCCGCCGCCACCGCGTACGCGGCTGCCGCCCGCCGGGCCACGAACGTCGTCGAGCGCGACCACCTGGTCCGCCAGGCCGCCCGCGCAAGGGCCGCCGAACCACGATGAGCAGTCGTCTCACCGACCGTCCTCGATAGGCTCAAGCGGTCACGCTGGAGCTCCACGGGAGCTCGCTCCAGTTCTCCGGGCGCTCGACGCGCCAGCCGCCTCGCCACGGCGTGTCGACGTCGGCATCCGAGCTCGTGTCTCGCTCCACACTCGCTCCGTGGCGGAAGGCCACGTCCGAGCGCTTGGCGACACGCCGGAACGTCTCGTCGTTCAGGTCGCGGTTCCCGGCGCAGACGAGGATGCACGGACCGTCGCCCGCGCCCACGAACGTGTGCGCCGTTCCGGGCGGGCAGTGCACGAAGTCCCAGGCACGGAGGCGACGTTCCTCGTCCTCGACGATCAGGACGCACTCGCCCAGGAGCACGAGGAAGTCCTCCTGCACCGACTCGGCGTGGTACATCGAGGCGGGCAGGCCGGGCCGAAGGACACGGATGACGAACCCCGCCCCGGGCTTGACGTACTCGGTGAGATCCGGCCGACCGCGTAAGACGAAGTCGTCGGACTCGAAGATGCAGCATGCGTCAGGTCGTTGTTCATCCATGCGGCATCTCGGGCGTTGACGACGAACCATCCCGGCGTCACCGGAGCGAGGCCGGACGCGACAGATTCGAGTCGTGCTTCTTCGATCAACGGAACCTCCTTGGCAGGGCGCGTGCAAAACGTCACCGGCGGCCGCCGAGCTCCCAGTCGTGCACCTCGAGAGCAGGGAACGCGTCGAGCGCCGCGGCTTCGTCCCCTACGAGCTCCTCGACCGCGTCCCTACGCGGAGCCTGCAACGCGAGAGCGACGCCGATCGACCCACCACTCTCGGGGTCCGTCAGCGCGCCGTAGAGAATCAGGCGTTCGCGGAGCTCCGCTCCGAGCGCCGCCGACGGCGCCGGGCGCGCCGAGACGGGCGTGTTCCGATCGCGACCCGAGTCCGCGATGACGAGGAAGCGAGGCTCGTCGGCCTCACCGGCGAACTCCCACATCGTGCGACCGAGCAGGTTTCGAAAGGCCCAGATCCGATGCTCGCAGTACACACCCGCGCGATTGTTCGGCTCGAGCTCGGCGAACTCGATCGCGGCGGTCAGGCTCGGCAGGTCGAGAACGTGAAGGCTCCCCGTCGGCGTCTGACGATCGGGAGCCAGAGTCGGCCCGCGAGCGATCAGCGAGTCCGCGAAACCGTCCATGTACGACCAGTGCTCCTCGAGCAGATCGTCGTCCTCGCGCAGCGCTTGGGTGCCCGGGGCGTCCCGGCTATAGACGAGGAAGAGCATCCGGAGGCCCAACGTACACGGGCTCCACCCGTTTTCTCTCCTTCACGGTACGACGACGAGCTTGGTTCCGGCGCCCTCCGCCTGCCGGCGCCATGCGTCGGCGACCGACTCGAGCGGCACTCGCTCCACGTCGAGCCTGATCTCGCCGGCGATCGCGTGCTCCACGAGCCGCCGATAGTGCTCCGCGAGTTCGTCGGCAGGGACTGCGAAGTTCGTGTGGCCGAGGATCGACAGGTTCTTGAAGCGCACGTCCGCTGACGAAAGCTCGGCCGTTGCGCCCGCCGACTGGCCGAGATTGACGATCGTCGCGCGCGGCGCGGCGGCCTTGACGGCGGCCGCTGCCGGCTCGCCCCACAGCGCGTCAAAGACATAACTCGGGCCCTCGCCCCCGAACGCATCCCTGAAAGCCGCCACGAGGTCGGCGGACTCGTCGAGGCGGAGCGTCGCGTCCGCGCCGTACCGGCCGGCGCGCTCGAGCCCTGCAGCACTGCGACCGGCCGCGACCACCCGGGCTGCGCCGAGCAGCCTGGCAGCCTGCACGGCGACGAGGCCGACCGAGCCGGTGGCGCCCAGCACGAGCACGGACTCGCCGCCGGTGAGCGGAGCTCGCCACGCAAAGGGCAACCAACCGGCAAGCCCGGCGATCCCCAGGCCGGCGGCGAGCGCGACGTCGGCACCCTCGGGCACGTCGATCGTGTGCGAGTCCCCAACCGGTGCGCGCTCCGCGATCGCGCCCTGCGACGTCCGCCCCAGCGAGCCGCCGAAGATCCACACCACCCTGCCGTCGGCGACGCGACCCACGGCTTCGCAGCCGGGAACGTAGGGCAGCTCGGGGTGGCCGGAGGCGAGAACGCCCCGCGACACCGCGAGGTCGATCGGGTTGATCGGCGCCGCGAGCACCTCGATCGTCTCGCCGGAAGGCTCCGCGACGTCGCTCACTTCGGCTTCCGCGCCGAGCTCCCGTACGACAGCTGCCTTCACGACGCAACCCTAACGCCGAGCGGCCGCCCGGAGCTGCGCCGCCCCAGATAGGTACGCCCCTCGCTGTAGATGGGTAGCCGGCACCGATGCCGGATCGACGCTCCGCGGCCATACCTTCGACGGCGTTCAGTCATGACACCGAAGGAGCCGAGAATGACCATTTCCGAATCCGCCGCCCCCGATCTGACGCAGGTGAAGCAGCGCCAGCAGCAGATGTGGGCGAGCGGCGACTTTCACGCGGTCGCGACGTTGATCCAGCCGGTCGCCGACACGCTCTGCGAGTGCGATCGACCTGCAGGCCGGCTGGCGCGTCCTCGACGTCGCCACCGGCAGCGGCAACGCGGCGATCGCCGCGGCCCGGTGCGACTGCGACGTCGTCGGCATCGACTACGTCCCGGCCCTGCTCGAGCGCGGCCGCCGTCGCGCCGAGGCGGAGGGCGTGACGGTCCTAGCTGATCGAGGGCGACGCCGAGGACGATCCCGTTCCCGGACGGCAGCTTCGACGCCGTCCTGTCGGTCTTCGGCGCGATGTTCGCGCCGAACCACGATCAGGCGGCGGCCGAGCTGGCGCGCGTCTGCCGCCCCGGCGGCAAGATCGGCCTCGCCACCTGGACGCCCGAACGGCTTCATCGGCGAGCTGCTCAAGATCGTCGCCTCGCACGTGCCGCCCCCGCCCGGTGTCGCCTCGCCGATCCTCTGGGGCACGGAGCCGTACCTGCGCGAGCTGTTCGGCGACGCGATCGACAGCCTCGACGTGCACGGAGCGCACCTTCACCTTCCGCTTCCGCTCGGCCGAGGCGTTCGTCGACCACTTCCGCACCTACTACGGCCCGACCCTGAAGGCGTTCGAGGCCGTCGGCGAGGCGGGGGCAAGGACGCGCTCTTCGCCGACCTCGTCGACCTCGTCCGGCGCTATGCCGGCACCGGGTACCGGTCCTGTCGCGATCCCGGCGACGTGGCTCGAGACCGTGCGCAGTCAGGCGCTGACCGCCACCCGGACCACCCGACATCCACCAAATCACAAACCGAAGGAGCACTTTCCGATGAACGCAAGGAAACCACTGAAGTTCCGAATCGGCCTCGCGTCGACGCTCGTGCTGGTCATCGCCCTGACGTTGGGACCGGCCGGTAGCTCGTCGACCGCGCCTCCCGCGCCGGCCGAGCAACGCCGTGATCCACTGGAGCGGCGTCGCCGAAGGTGCGATCGCCGCCGGCTCGTCCCCCGGGTAGCAGCACGGTGCTCGCCGGGATGGTTCACGCGGCCATGTACGACGCCGTCGCCGCGGTCGAGGGAGGCCTCGACCCGTTCGCGACCGGTGTGACCTCACCTCGGGCGCTCGGCCGCCGCGGCAGTCGCGCAAGCCGCGAGAGACGTTCTCGTCGCTCGCGTGCCGGGGCAGGCGGCGACCGTCCAGGCCGCGTACGACACGTACATGGCCTCGGTTCCGGCAGGGCCCGGGAAGGATGCCGGCAAGGCAGTTGGGACGGCGGCCGCGGCGGGAATGCTCGCGATGCGAACGGGAGATCACTTCGACGACGTCGTCCGTACGTCCAGCGGACGCCAGGGCCGGGCGTGTTCGAGCCGATCGCGCCGACCCCTCCGGTCGACGTCAAGCTCGGCGGAGTTCGCCCCTTCACGTTCGACTCGCCGTCGCACTACCGGCCCGATCAGCCGCTCGAGCTGACGAGCAAGCGGTACGCGAAGGACGTGGCCGAGGTGCAGGCATACGGCCGCGCCACCAGCACGGTTCGCACGGCGGGGCAGACAGAGACGGTTCGGTTCTTCACCGACCAGGCGTTCGTCCAGATCAGCCGTGCGCTGCGCGGGCTGGCGAGCGCTCGCGGTCTCGAGCTGCGGGAGTCGGCGCGGCTGCTGGGATACGCCCACGTCGCGGCCGCGGACACGATGATCGCCTGCTGGGAGGCCAAGTACCACCACGCCTTCTGGCGCCCGACCCACGCGATCCAGCGGGCCGACACCGACGGCAACCCGGCCACCTCCCCCGACCCGACGTGGGTGCCGCTGATCGTCGGCAACCACCCGGAGTCTCCGTCGGGTCACGCCTGTCTGACGGCCGGCTACACCGAGTCGCTCCGGAGCTACTTCGGAACGAAGCACGTGCAGCTCGTCGTCTCCAGCACCACCACCGGCACGACCCGGACGTACGAGCACCTCGACGAGCTCGTCAGCGACGTCGAGAACGCCCGCGTCTGGGGCGGCCTCCACTTCCGGACGACCATGACCCAGACCGCGAAGCACTTCCCGCGGATCGCCCGCAAGGTCGGCCGGCAGCACTTCCTCGCCGGCGGAGACCACGGCGAGCCCGACGACGAGGACTAGGTCCGAATCCCGCACGCCGGCTCCTCCGGAGCCGGCGTGCTCACTCCGAGTCAGCTGCGGGCGGTCAGCCCGAGCTCCGCGGCGCGGCGGGCAGCGTCCCGGCGCGTCTCGGCGCGGAGCTTGCTCAGCACGGCGGCGACGTGGTGCTCGGCCGTCCTCGGCGACACGACGAGTCGGTCGGCGATCTCCGCGTTCGTGAGGCCCTGGGTTACGAGCGAGAGCACCTCGAGCTGGCGAGCCGTCAGACCGGCCGGATTCGCCCGCGTCGACTCCCGCGGCCCCTGCGGCACACGCAACCCCAGCTCGCGCAGGCGCTCGGCCAGGCGCCGCGTCAGAGGCTCGGCGCCGAGCCCGCGGGCGATCCCGATCGCCTCCACCAGCAACTCCTCGTCGTCCAGGAGCGACAGCATCAAGGCCCGGTCGTAGCTCCAGCCCACTTCGCCGAAGGCGTCGGCCGCTCCCACCCAGTCGCGCCGGAGCATGGCGGCGTGCGGCGCCGACATCGGCTGGCCGACAGCGACCTCGATGCCTGCGACGGCGGCCCAGGCCGCCACTCGCATCCCAAAACGACCGGTGAAGCTGCCGCCCGGCGGAGTTTCGGCGACGAGCTGCTCGAATCGCTCGGTCGGCATCGCTGCGCCGGTGGTCAAGGCCCACTCGGCGGCGAGCTCGAGGAGGGGCACGATCCGCTGCAGCTCGCCCGTGCGATCGGCTTCGGCCGCCAGCTCGGCAAGCCGCTCGGAAGCATCGTCGTCGCCCCGGCGAACAGCGAGCTCGGCGAGAACCGTCTTGGCGAGCAGCCGGACGACGACGCCGCTCTCCATCTCGCGACGGGTGAGACGCTCGGCCTCGTCCCACTCGCCGGCACGGAGCCGCAGCCAGGCGATGACCGTCGCGGCATAGGACGCGATGATGAGCAGCTCGTGCTCCTCACCGTAGGCGACCGCCTGCCGTGCGTACCGCAGGGCCTCTTCCGGCCGTACCCAGTACATGAGGCTGATACCGAGGTTGTCGAGCGCACGCGCCGCTTCGTGCGGGTCTCCGGCGGCGTCCGCGACGCCGTGAGCCTCGAGCAACCCCGCGACCTCACCGTCGAGGTTGATCCTGGCGGTGGCGATGTTGACGAGCGCGTGGGCACGCGTCCGCTCGTCGCCGAGTCGGGTCGCGAGCTCCAGCGCGCGCTCCCCCCAAGCGTGAGCGGGCTCGGCGTCCTCCGCCAGCATCGCAAGCTGAGAGACGACGCTGTAGGCACGCGCGAGCTCGACCGACGCGCCGAGCGGCTCGAGAATCTCGATCGCTTCGAGTGCCGCCGTGCGCGCGGCGTCGCCGTCGCCGGCGACCCAGTGGTAGCGCGACAGGACTCGGGTGCAACGGCCGACGGCCTCGTCGTCGCCGAGCCCTCGAGAGATCGCAATCGCGCGCTCGATCGCCGAAAAGGCGTCATCGATCCGGCCGACCGCGTATGCCGCAATCGCCAACTCCTCCAACATCGTCGCCCGCTCAGGCGCCGGCAGACGCTCCGCGAAGTGCGAAGCGCGCCGGAAGTGCGAGTACGCCTCTCGATTCGAGTCGAGCGACGCCGCGCGCCGCGCTGCGACGAGCGCGTACTCGGCGACGACGTCTTCCGCACCGGCTGCCTCCGCGTGGTGGACGAGGTCGGCCGGATCGGCGCCTGCGGCCAGCAGCGCCTCGAGGATCTCGGCGTGGAGGCGACGGCGCGTCGCGATCGGCACGTTCGACCTGATCGCATTCCGAGCCAGCTCGTGCCGGAAGCGCACGTATCGCGGATCCACCTCCAGCAGCTGCCTGCGCTCAGGCTCCTCCGCGGCGGCCGCCCAGTCTGGCATCACCGCGTCGAGCACCGACGTGGCCACGCGGTTCGGCACCACCGACACGAGCTCGACCAGGTGGCGCGCCGCAGGGTCGAGCCTCGACGCGCGGCCCTGCACGGCGTTCGCGACCGACGGCGGCACCTCGGCGTCGGTCCTGCTCGCGAGCAGCTCGGTGACGTAGAACGGGTTGCCACCGGTCGCCGCGTACACGTCGTCCGCGGCGTCGCCGGCAAGCGAGGCGACAGCTCCCACGACAGCGGCGCGAGCGCGAGGAACGCCGAGTCGCCGGCTCGGATCGCGCCGACGGCGGCGTGGAGCGGGTGATGCGGTGCCTCGCCGTCACGGCAGGTGAGCACGAGCAGCGAGGGCAGCGCGCCGATCCGGCGCACGAGCACGGTGATCAGATCGTGCGTCGCGTCGTCCGCCCAATGCACGTCCTCGAGCACGAGCACCGTCGGCTGCGGCGGCAGCGCCAGCTCGGCGATCAGCAGGCCGTGGATCTCGTGCGACGCAGCGCCCGCGGCGAGCGCCTGCTCCAGCTCCGCGGACACGCCGACGAGGTCGCGAAGCGGGCCGAGCGGCCGCGGGATCGAGAGGTCGTCGCACGTGCCGACGAGCACCCTCGCCCCCTCGTCGAGATCCTGCACGAATCGCCTCACCAGCGAGGTCTTGCCGATCCCCGGCTCGCCGGTGACGACGACCACGCGACCCTCGCCCCGCGCTGCCGACTCGCGCGCCTCCGACAGCGCCGCCAGTGCCTCGTCGCGCTCCAGCAGTTCCACACGCGAACGATAGACCGGTTTGGCCCGGATCCAAACCCACCCGCGCAGGGTGAGTGCGCCTCACCCGCACGCCATCGACACTTGCTCGACGGCATGGTTCCGAACGACGCGCGCGAGAGAACCGGCGCACCCGCTGCCGGGATGCAGAGGGTCCCGTCTGCAACGTTCGCGATGGGCTCGGAGGACTTCTACCCGGAGGAGCGTCCGGTTCACCAGGTGTCGGTGGACGGATTCTGGATCGACGAGCACCTCGTCACCGCCGCGGAGTTCCGGCGGTTCGTGCGCGCGACGGGCTACGTGACGGTGGCGGAGCGTCCGCTCGACGCGGCCGACTATCCGGACGCCGACCCGGAGCTGCTCGTGCCCGGCTCGCTCGTCTTTCGGCGCACGAACGGCCCGGTCGGCCTCGACGACTATCGCAACTGGTGGGAGTACGTCCCGGGCGCGAGCTGGAAGCACCCCGGCGGGCCGGGCACGACGATCAACGGCCGCGACCACCACCCCGTCGTCCAGGTCGCCTGCGAGGACGCCGAGGCCTACGCCGCCTGGGTCGGCAAGGAGCTGCCGACCGAGGCCGAGTGGGAGCTCGCCGCCCGCGGAGGCCTGGACGGCGCCGCCTTCGCCTGGGGCGACGAGCACATGCCGAACGGAACGCCGCAGGCGAACACCTGGCAGGGCGAGTTCCCCTGGCAGAACCTGAAGCTCGACCGGCTTCGAGGGAACGTCCCCGGTCGGGAGCTTCCCGCCGAACGGCTACGGGCTCTACGACATGACGGGGAACGTCTGGGAGTGGACATCCGACTGGTACACGCCCCGTCACCCCGACGAGGCCGCGAGCCCCTGCTGCGCCCCCAGCAACCCGCGAGTCACCTCCCCCGACGACAGCTATCTGCTCGGACAGCCCGGCGAGCGGTTCCCGCGCCGGGTGATCAAGGGCGGCTCGCACCTCTGCGCGCCCAACTACTGCCTCCGCTACCGGCCCGCCGCACGGCAGGCCCAGATGGTCGACACCTCGATGGCGCATCTCGGCTTCCGCTGCGTCGTCCGTTCCGCGACCCCGACGACAGGAGAACCCAGCTGATGCCCGACAAGCCGAACATCCTCGTGATCTGGGGCGACGACATCGGGATCGACGAACCTGAGCACCAGCACCACGACTGGCTGCCCACTACGGCATTCCACGAGAGCGCGTGATCGGGAGCTCGACGGCGTTCGAGTACACGACCGACGGCCCAGGCGGGACGATCATGCGCAGGCCCGAAGCCGATGTTCTCGACGACGGCCCGCAGAAGCCGATCCGGATCTGGAGTCGCGTCGGGGCCGGCGACCGATCCTCGCCGCGGGCAACTCGAACGGCGACATTCAGATGCTCACGTACGCGAGTGACCAGTCGCGGCCCGCATTGCAACTCTTGATCCTCCACGACGACGCGGAGCGGGAGTTCGACTACGTCGCCGGAGCCGACCGAGCTCTCGAGATCGCTGCTGCAAAGGAATGGACGGTGGTCAGCGTCCGGCACGACTGGGCGACCGTCTTCGCCGGCACGACACCGAACTGACTCGGCCTGCACACGCCGTCACGCTCTCGGAACAGCTTCGGATCGGTCGTTCCACAGGGCAGCGTTGAGGAACGCGGCGGCGACGATCAGCCTCGCCACGAGGTAGAGCCAGAGCAGGATCACCGTCGCGGCGCCGAGGGAGCCGTAGAGCTCGGACGAGCGCCCGAGCCTCGGCGCGAGATAGAGCGCGACCACGAGGTGAATCGCCTGCGCTCCGACCGCCACCAGCGCCGCGCCGGGCAGCAGGTCGCGCCACGACTCGCTGCGGTGGGGAAGCTTGTCCATGATCCATACGGCGGCTGCGAGATAGAGGATCAAAAGCATCAGCGTCGCCAGGATCCCGATGCCGCCGAGCTGCCTGCGCAACAGCTGCGTCGACGCGGAAACGCCGATCAGCCCGATCACGACTCCCGAGAACGCGAGCCCCGCGACCAGGGGCCGCCGAAGCCTCTCCGGCCGAAGCCCCCAGGCCACCGCGTGCGCGACGACCAGGGCGCGGACGACGCCGATGCCGAACCACGTGATCAGCGCGAGCCCGGCAAGCAGGAAGTACCAGCGAGCATGATGCTCCGCTGCGATCGCGCTCATGGCGGAGTCGGTGGCGGCGCCGCCGATCCCGAAGTCGCGTGCGGCGTCCTCGAGGCCGACCTGGTCCTCGTCGCCCCAGAAGCTCAACAGGGATGCCAGGACGAGCCCGAGCGGGACGAGCCAGAAGAAGAGCCTGTACGCGAGGCCGCCGGCGAGCAGCCCCGCGGCGGCCAGCCGCTCGCGCTCGAGCGCCGCGACGACCAGGGAGGAGCCGGGAACATGCTCGCCCGCCCAGTCGCCGGCCCGATCGCCGGCGCGACGCGCCCGCCGGCGCGCCCGTGAAGCCGCGACTCCGGTGGCGCGCCTCGGAGGGATCCGGCGTGCTCAACGTCGGTGCGCCCCCTTCGTCGATTCGAGCAGCACGTTCGTTCGTTCCCGGGTGACACGACTGTCACCCCGGTCGGGTGAGTGTCCGTCAAGCGGCGCGGAAGCGCGCGATCGTCTCCGCCACGCCGACGGCGAGCGGCGCTGCTTGGAGCGGCCCGATCGCCTGCTCCAGCGCGTGCGACTCGAGCTGGGCCGGGAAACGGCAGCGCGGTCTCCTCCCACGAGATCCGGCCGGCGCTCGCCGGGGCGGCCGCCTCGATCGCGGCCACGACGTCGCTCATCTCGGCGCGAGCACCGGGGAAGTTCGCCACCACCGCGCCCGCCGAGCAGCCGGCGGCACGCACGAAGGCGCGGCCGACGTCGGGCGCGTAGTCGTACTGCGCGGCGCCGCCGTAGCCGATCTCGAAGCCCTCGCCGCGCGCCGCCGCCGCCATCGCGAGCGTCGGCCCCGACGTCATCCCCTGGTCGCGGCCCGGGCCGTACACGATGTAGGGCCGGATCCCGATCGAGGGCACGGAGCTCTCCTGCCAGTAGAGCCGGGCCGTGCCCTCGTTCGCCAGCTTGTAGACGCCGTAGAGAGTGGTCGGCGCGACGCCGCCCGATTCGGGGGCCGGGGACGGATCGCCCGGGCCGTAGACCGCGGTCGAGCTCGCGTAGGCGACGCCGGGGATCCGCTCGAGCCTCGCCTTGACCGCCTCGAAGACGTTGACCGTGCCCACCACGTTCACGCGCGCGCCGAGCGCCGGGTTCTCGCGGCAGAACGGCACCTGCAGCGCCGCGAGGTGGACGACGCGTGTGATTCGCTCTTCGTCGAGGGCGCGGCCGAGGGCGTCGAGATCGGTGATGTCGCCGCGCACGAGCGTCAGCTGCGCGCGCTCCGCCTCGGAGAGAACGAGCCGCAGCCGGTGATCGGCGTCGCCGAGGTCGTAGCCGACCGGCTCGTCGCCGTCGTCGAGGATCGCCTTCACCGCCCAGGCGCCGACGCAGCCGAGCGCACCGGTGACGAGCACGCGCTCGCTCAATAGACGGCCCTGCCGCCGGAGATGTCGTAGGTCGCGCCCGTGGAGAAGGAGCACTCCTCGCTCGCGAGCCAGGCGACGAGCGCCGCCACCTCGTGGGTCTGGCCGAGCCGGCCCATCGGGATCTTCTCGACCATGTAGCCGATGTGCTCCTCGGAGATCTGCGCGAGGATCGGCGTGTCGATCACCGCCGGTGCGATGCAGTTGACGAGCACGTTCGTGCCGGCCAGGTCCTTGCCGATCGCCTTCGTCAGCGCGATCACCGCCGCCTTGGAGGCCGAGTACGCGGCGGCCATCGGGTTGCCCTCCTTGCCGGCGATCGAGGCGACGTTGACGATCCGCCCGTAGCCGCGCTCCTCCATCCGCGCCACGGCGGCCCGGTTGCAGAAGAAGACGCCGTCGGCGTTGATCGCGAAGACGCGCCGCCACTCCTCGTCGCCCGACGTCGACGGTGCGGAGCGAGTCACCGGTGATCCCGGCCGAGCAGACGAGCACGTCGAGCGGTCCGAGCTCGGCCTCGGCGCGGTCGAACGCCGACTCGATGTCGGTCGAGCTGCGGACGTCGCCAGTCAGCGCGAGCACGCCCTCCGGTGCCGTCTCCGCCAGGTCGAACGACGCGACGCGCGCGCCTTCGTCGCGCAGCCGCTCGGCCACCGCGGCGCCGATCCCGCTGGAGCCGCCGGTGACGATTGCCACCCGGTCTGCGAACCGGCCGCTCACCAGTCGCCCACGCTGCCGTCGGCGTGGTAGACCCGCTGCGGAAGCTCGGGCTCGAACGGATGCGCGCGCACGACGTCGAGGTCGATCTCGACGCCGAGGCCGGGCCGCTCGCTCGGGAGCGCGCGCATGCCGTCACGCTCGATTGGATGTGACGCCGTCGACGACCTCGGCTCGCCACGGCACGTCCGCCGTGACCGCCTCGCAGATCACGTACGACGGCGTCGCGAGGCCGAGCTCGATCGACGCGGCCGTCGAGACCGGCCCCTGCGGGTTGTGCGGCGCGAGCGCGACCCGATACGCCTCCGCCAGCGCGGCGATCCGGCGCGCCTCGGTGAGCCCGCCGCAGTGCGTGATGTCGGGCTGCAGGACGCTGCAGGCGCCCTTCTCCAGCAGCTCGCGGAAGCCGTGGATGCCGGTGAGCCGCTCGCCCGTCGCGATCGGCGTCGTCACGGCGGCCTGGATCGCGGCGATGTCGTCGGCGCGCTCCGGCCAGCACGGCTCCTCGAGCCAGTAGAGACCGAACGGCTCGAGCGCCGCGGCGAAGAGGTGGCCCATGCGCGGGCTCGGGCGCGCGTGACAGTCGACCATCAGGTCGATCTCGTCGCCGACCGCCTCGCGCATCGCGGCGACGCACCGCTCGGCGTGGCGGACCGGCCCGAGCCCTTCGAGCGGCATCGTCGGCGGCACCGCCATCGTCTTGAAGGCCGTGAAGCCCTCCGCCACCATCGCGCTCGCGAGCTCGGCGAAGCGCTGCGGCTCGTCGTTGCCGTAGAAGTCCTCCATCAGGCCGCCGCCGAGATGGCCGTAGAGGCGAACGTAGTCGCGAACGCGTCCGCCCCAGAGGCGGTGGCAGGGAACGCCGTGCACCTTGCCGAGGATGTCCCAGAGCGCGATGTCGATCCCGGACAGCGCGGTGCCGCGCACGATGTCGCCTCCGTGCCAGAAGTGCTGCCGGAACATCGTCTGCCAGAGGTGCTCGATCCGCGTCGGGTCCTCGCCGACGACGAGCTCGGCGAGATCCTCGATCGCGCCCACGACGGCGCGCGTGTGCCACTCGAGCGTCGCCTCGCCCCAGCCGTGCAGGCCCGGCTCGTCGGTGAGCACGCGCACGAAGATCCAGTTCCGCATCCGCGCGTTGCAGACGTGCGCCTCGACGGCCGTGATCTTCACGCCAGGCTCCGGAGCAGCGCGACGCTCTCGTCGACGACGCGGTCGACCTCGCCGCGGTCGACGTTCGAGTTCGTGATTCCGTACGCCCACCGGTACCGATCCTGATCGAGCAGGTCGTCGAGCGCGACGCCGTCGAGCAGGTCGAGCTCCTCGTCGCCCGGCAGATAGCCCGCGTAGTCGTTCGAGTAGCCCAGCGCGAAGGTGGTCTCGAACGGGCTGCCCGCGCGAATGCGCTGTCCCTGCTCGTTGAAGAGCTCGAACGGATTCGCCGCGATCGCGGCGCCGCCGATCCGCAGCGCCTGCAGCTCGGCGCGCACGGGGACGTCGGCGCGCTCGATCATGTCGGCGTACATCGCGAGCGCCCCCAGCTGGTAGCCGAGCGGGAAGTCCTGCGCGGACGTGGCGGTGTGCACGTCCTCGGCCCAGGTCTCGGGAAGCTCGCCGACCGGCTGCTGCGCGAGCTCTGCCCGGCGCGACTCGAGCTCGTCGAGGCTCCAGGGGATACGGCGGCGTCGCAGCTCGACGGTCGTCGAGGCTGCGCCGAGCTCGACCTCGCCGCTCGTCTCGATCCCGGGCAGCGTCTCCAGCACCGCGCGCGCGACCGCCTGCCCGAACTCGTCGCGCCGCTCGAAGCTGTGGCGGCTGGCGTCCCGGTTTCCGAACCAGTAGTCCCAGGCGGCGACGTCTCCGGCGTTCCCTGAGAGGAAGATGCACTCGGCGCCCGCCGCCCCGGCCTCGACCGCCTCGCGCAGCGGCCCGGGGAAGTCGGCGTTCCAGAGCGTCGTCTCGCCGCCGATCAGCGTCGCGTGGCAGGCGATGCTGGCGACGACGGCGAGCGGCGAGCCGTCCGCCGCGTCGACGCGCAGCACGGGCACGGAGTCGTCGACGGGTCGCTCGCGGCGAACGCGGTTGACGGTGATCCCAGGCGCGCGGCCCATCCCCCACCCCGCGCGCGCCGGCTTGCGGTTCCGCCAGGCGGCGTAGACCGCGCCCGCGAGCTGCTGCTCGACGACCTCGACGTACCGGTCGAAGGCCGGCGCGTCTGCGAGCCCGGCGACCGACGAGCCGCGCGAGATGCTCGGCGCGCTGTGGTTGTGCGCCGCGTTCACGAGCACTGCTTCCGGCGGGATCCCGGTCAGCTCGCGCACGCGCTCGCGCACGCTCGCGGTCAGGTCGGCGCCCGCGAAGACGAGGTCGACGGCCACGATCGCGAGCAGCGAGCGCCCGTCGTCGAGCACGAGCGCCTGCCCGAGCATCGGCTCGTGGACACCGGTCGCGAGCGCGCTCCGCGCCGACCAGCAGCCGACCGGACAGCCCGCAGGGCGGAGTGACGTCGACGCGTGCGACACCGGCGGAAAGGCTCACGCGAGCTCCGAGCGGTCGACCTCGCGGGCGATCACGACGACGTTGTCGCCCTGGTCGGTCGTCGCGATCGCCCGCACGACGCAGACGACGCCGTCGTTCAGCGCGACGACCGGCTCCGGATCGAGCTCCGGTCGCTCGAGCGAGTGCATCCGGCCGACGACGTCGCCCGCGTGCACACGCTGGCCGAGGTCGACGAGCGTCTCGAACAGGCCGGAGACGGGCGCGAGCAGGTAGTTGTCCGCGTCGGTCGCCATCAGGAGCGTCTGCGGCGGCAGCCCGAGCGACTCGCGCGTCTCGACCTCGCCCTGCCAGGACGCCGAAGTGCCGCAGCACGTTCGCGAGCCCGCTCCGCGCCAGCCGGTGGATCGCGGCGGTGACGTGACCGCCGCCGCCGAGCTCGGTGGAGACGACGATCTTCCCCTGCCGCTCCGCCTCGCCGACGAGCAGGCCGGTGCCGGCGATGTCGATGTAGACGCAGCACCAGTCGGCGTTCCACGCGAGCATCCCGTCGGTCATCGCGCGTCGCTGCGTCGGCGTCCTCGACCCAGTGCATCTCCGACCACGGCAGGCAGAGGCCCGTGCGACCGCCGCTGTGGATGTCGACGACGACGTCCGCGAGCGGAAAGAGCTCGGTGGAGAGGTAGTGCGCGAGCTGCTCGTCGGGCGGCCCGGTCGGCGAGCCGGGGAAGGAGCGGTTCAGGTTCGCGCCCGACGGCCAGAGGCGCGAGTAGGCGCGCGAAGCCTCCGGGGAAAGGCAGGGGATCACGATCACGCGGCCCGTCACCTGCTCGGGCTGCAGCTCGCGGGCGAGGTTGAGCGCGGCGACCTGGCCCTCCGGCTCGTCGCCGTGCACGCCGCCGAGAACGAGGGCCGTCGGCCCCTCGCCGCTCGCGACGCTGACGATCGGGATCCAGAGGGTCGACCAGCCGCTCTGGTTCGACGAGCGCGGCAGCTGCAGCACCCCGAACTGCTTGCCCGGAGCGTCGAGATCGAGCGTGCACGTGAGAGGAGAGGCGCTCACCGGACTCTGCGCGATCCTAGTGGATTGTTGACAATTTCTCTATGATCGACAATCTTTGTGGCTCGTCAACCGCGGCCGAGCCCGGCCGCGCGCGAGATTCGAGGGAGAGCGGTTGAAGATCACCGACGTCGAGGCCGTCGTCCTGCGGCAGGCAGACGCTGAACGAGGGCGATCGCGGACGGCAGCCAGGACGACCTCGTCATCCTCGTCTCGACCGACGAGGGCATCACGGGGATCGGCGAGGTCGACTCGGCGCCCGAGGCGGTGCGGGCGCTCGTCGCACCAGCGCGGCTCGCACGCCGTCGCGACCGGCCTGCGCGACGCGCTCATCGGCGAGGACCCGCTCGACGTCGAGCGGCTCTGGGACCGCATGTACCGGAGCGTCATCTACGTGGGCCGGCGCGGGATCGCGATCCACGCGATCAGCGGGATCGACATCGCCCTCTGGGACATCAAGGGCAAGGCGCTCGGCAAGCCGGTCTGCGAGCTGCTCGGCACCCCGGTCCGCGACCGCGTCCGCGCCTATGCGTCGATGCTGATGCCCGACACGCCGGAGGAGACGGCGGAGCGGGTCGCCGCGCTGCGCGACCAGGGCTTCACGGCCGTCAAGCTCGGCTGGGGCCCGCTCGGCCGCGACGCCGAGCACGACGTGAGGCTCGCCGCGGCCGCGAAGGAGGCCGGCGGCGAGGGCACCGAGATCATGATCGACGCCGGGCTCGGCTACGTCGCCGACGCCGCGACCGCGATCCGCGTCGCGCGCGAGCTCGAGCAGCTCGGCATCTACTGGCTCGAGGAGCCGTTCGAGCCGGACGAGTACGAGGCCTACGCAGAGCTCGCGGACAGCGTCGAGATCACCGTCGCGGCCGGCGAGCAGGACGTGACCCGCTGGGGCTTCCGCGAGCTGATCGAGCGCGGCCACGTCGACCTCGTGCAGCCCGACGTGACCCGCTGCGGCGGGATCACCGAGACGCTCCGCATCGCCGAGCTCGCCCGCGAGCACGGCGTGCCGACCGTTCCCCACGCCTGGAAGAGCGGGATCATCAAGGCCGCCTCGCTGCACGTGAACGCGGTGCTCCCCGACGCGCTCTTCCAGGAGTACTGCGTGGCGGACACCGAGATCAACACGCGATTGACCCAGCAGCGCCTGCCGCTCGAGGCCGACGGCTGCGTCGCCGTCCCGACCGCACCCGGCCTGGGAGTCGACCTCGACCCAGACGTCTTCGAATCGCTCCGAGTGGAGGTAGTGACACTGTGACTGACGCCATGACCCAGCTCTCCTCCGACGCGGCCGCTCAGCTCGCCGCGCGTGCCTCCGCCGTCATCCCCGGCGGCGTCAACAGCGGCCAGCGCCGCGTGCCCGGCCTCGAGGAGCTCGTCGTCACCGCGACGAGCGGCTCGACCTTCACCGACGCCGAGGGCCGCGTCTTCACCGACTACCACGCCGCCTTCGGCCCGCCGCTCCTCGGCCACAACGACCCCGACGTGGACGCCGCCGCGGCCGGCGCCGCCGGGCCTGATGGGCGTCGGCGTCACGCCGGTCGAGATCGAGCTCGCCGAGCGGCTCGTCGACGCCGTGCCGTCGCTCGAGAAGGTGCTGCTGACCGCGACGGGCAGCGAGGCGACGTTCCATGCGCTGCGACTCGCGCGCACCGTCACCGGCCGCCGCCACATCGTCAAGTTCCAGGGCTGCTACCACGGCTGGCACGACGCGGTCGCGATGAACGTGATCTCGCCGCGCCGAGCGGATGGGCGGGCGCGATCCGCTCTCGCAGGGGATCCTGCCGGAGGTGCTGGAGGCGACGATCGTCTGCCCCTTCAACGACGCCGACGCGGTCGAGCGCGCGCTCGTCGAGCACGACGTCGCCGCGATCATCCTCGAGCCGATCCCGCACAACATCGGCTGCGTGCTGCCCGAAGCCCGGCTTCCTCGAGCGCCTGCGCGAGCTGGCCTCCAAGCACGGAACGGTGCTCGTCTTCGACGAGGTGATCACGGGCTTCCGGCACGGGCTCGGCGGCTACCAGGCGATCGCGGGCGTCACGCCCGACCTGACGACGCTCGGCAAGGCGATGGCGAACGGCTGGCCGGTCTCCGCGCTCGGCGGCCGCGCCGACCTGATGGATCTCTTCTCGACGACGCCCGGGCAGCCGGCCTTCTTCGCCGGCACCTTCAACGGCCATCCCGCGACCACGGCCGCGGCGCTCGCGACCGTGGACAAGCTGCAGCGCGAGCCGGTGCACGAGCACGTCTTCGCGCTCGGCGAGCGGGCGCGCGAGGGCCTGCGCGCGCTCTACGAGCGGCTCGGGCGTGCCGGCGGTCGTCGCGGGCTTCGGTTCCGTCTTCGTCACGTACTTCCTCGAAGGGCCTGTCGAGAGCTACGACGACCTGCTGCGGAACGACGTCGACCTGTTCGTCGGCTACCGGCGCGAGCTGATGAAGGAGGGCATCTTCGAGCTGCCGCTCAACCTGAAGCGCAGCCACTTCTCCTACGCGCACACCGGCGAGGACGTCGACCGCCTGCTCGAGGCGACCGAGGCCGCCGTCGGGCGCGCGCTCGAGGCGCGCTCGTGAGCACGGCGACGGCGGACGTCGCAGTCACCTGCACGATCGACCTGACCGCGCCGGGCAGGCAGATCGGGCGGCTGCAGTTCCCGAAGATCACGAACACGGGCGGCTGGGCCTACAGCTTCGTCCCGATCGCCTGCTTCGCGAACGGCGACGGGCCGACCGTCCTCGTCTCCGGCGGCAACCACGGCGACGAGTACGAGGGTCAGGTGGCGGCGCTGCGCCTGATCCAGGAGCTTCAGCTCGAGGACGTGACGGGCCGCGTGATCGTGATCCCGGTCGTCTCGACCGACGCGTCGAGGGCGAACACGCGCATGTGGCCCTCGGGCGCGAACTTCAACCGCTCCTTCCCCGGCCGGCCGGACGGGCCGCCGAACGAGCAGCTCGCCGACTTCTTCACGCGCGTCCTCTTCCCGCTCGCCGACACGGTGATCGACATGCACTCCGGCGGCCGCACGGCCTGGTTCCTGCCGTGCTCGCACATGCACGTCGTCGACGACGCGGTGCAGCGCCGGGCGATGCTCGAGGGCATGCAGGCCTGGAACTCCGACTGGCACTTCCTCTACATCGACGTGAACGGAACCGGGCTCCTGCCGGTCGAGGCCGAGGAGCAGGGCAAGGTCGTGATCACGACCGAGCTCGGCGGCGGCGGCCGCGTGCCGGCGCCGGTGCACGGGCTGGCCTGGAGCGGCCTCACGAACGTCCTCCGCCACCAGGGCGTGCTCGCCGGCGACGTTCAGACACGCGCTTCGCTGGGCCTGCCGGACGCCGTCATCCTCGACGGCCGCGACCCGGCGAACTACGTGATCTGCGAGGAGGACGGGATCTTCGAGGGCCTGCTCGAGCCCGGCGAGACCGTGCGCGCCGGCGAGCCCGTCGCGCGCCTCTGGTTCCCGGACACCCCCGCTCGTGCGCCCGAAGTGCTGCGAGCGCCGCTCGACGGCGTGCTCGCCTGCATCCGCGCGATCCCCGCGACCGAGGCGGGCGACGGCGCCTTCACGCTCGGCCAGCCGATCGACCCGCCGAGCTCGCCTGACGTCAGCTCGTGGCCGGGAGCGGAGCGACCCATGCTCCACATGGCCAACCGCGGGCCGGGAGCGATACAGACCGCCGAGCCCTCGCCGATGTACGACTCGCGGGCACCCCTGGCGACGTCCTTCGCCTGACGGGTCAGCGTGTACCGGAACTCGCCCGTAGTCGCCGTCGACGCCGATGAACCTGAAGGACTTCAGGGCGAGCTTCTCCGACTGCTTGTGCCGTGCCGCGAAGTACCGAAGCATCTTGGCGCGGCTGTACGCGGCGTAGCGCTCCTTCAGGCTCCGCGCCACTGAGTACTCGCGGAAGCCCACGCGAGTCCACAGCCCGTCGAGCTTCGTCGCCGAGCCGCTGTTGAAGGCGGCGATGAAGCCGACGACCAGCTGTCTGAGCTGGGGGCCGCTGCACGCGACGGCGCGTACACCGTCAGCGCGCGCGGCACCGGTCGGCTCACCGCGGCCATCCGCGGTCGACACCGCCGCGAGGGCACACAGGGAGGCCGCGGCGATCACGGCCAAGGGCTGATCGGACTGAGAACAACGGCATCGGCTCGACGCATGATGCACCAATCGCCCCGTCGAGGCAAGGGAACCGAGCGCCCGCCGAGCAGCGCCTCAGCAGAGCCGGGTCAGGCGGCCGGAGTCGACGTCGTAGATGAACCCGCCCACCTGCAGCCGAGTGAGGTACGGCCACGACCGCACCCGCTGGACGTCCTCGCGGACGGTCTCCTCCTGGTCGCTCGTGACGAGGAAGGCGAGGCTGCGGGTGTCGGGCCCGCCGGCCTCGTGCACCGCCGTCGTGCACGTCGTCCTCGTCTCCGGCGCCCATGCGGCACCTCGTGTGCGCGACGACCATCGCGCGGTCGACTCCGAGCAGATACGACGCGAGCACGAGCGTGCGGAGCACGTCGTCGGTGACTCGCGCGCCTGCGTTGCGCAGGATCTTCGCGTCGCCTGGCCTGAGCCCGAGCATCGCGAGAGGTTCGATCCGCGAGTCCATGCACGTCAGGACGGCAAGCCCCTTGGCGGCGTGCGGCTCGAGCCCGGAGAGCCGGAACTCGCGCTCGTACGCCGCGTTCGCGGCGAGCACGTCTGCGAACGGATCGTCCGGCACGGTCGCATCGTACGGATCGCCGGTACGTTTCCGTCGTGGCACGGAAAGTCCTCATCGTCAGCACTGTCGAGGGCGCTGACGACGTCCTGCGCGCCGAGGTCGGAGACGCCGACACGATCAAGGTGGTCGTGCCGGTCGTGAAACAGGGCGTGCTCGACTGGCTCGCGAACGACCAGAAGGCTTTCGGCCATGCCGAGGACGTCGCCGAGCGCACAGCCGAGCGGCTCCCGGGCGAGACTGTCGACGCGGCAGCCGGCGAGGCGGACGTCGGCCTCGCGATCCGCGACGCCCTCGCGACGTTCCCGGCGGACGAGATCGTCGTGGCGGTTCGTCCGGAGGAGCAGGAAGGGCTGGTCGAGTCGACCGCGACGGACACCGCTCCGCAGCACTCCGTCGACGGAGTGCCAGTCCGCTTCGTCGTGATCCGCGACTAGCCGGGCCCGGCTCGGGAGGCAGCGCCTTGAAGACTCTCCGTGTGCTGAGAGTTGCCGAAATGTCTCCTGCCGAGCTGCAGATCGTCGACCGGCAACTGCCGTTGAATCGCCTCGATCAGCAGGTGGAGGACGGCTCGACGTACCTGATCGCCTGGGAGGGTGATCGCCCGGTCGGTCACGCTCACATCGCGTGGAAGCAGACGCACCTTGAAGTTCCAGAGATCCAGGACGTCTTCGTACTGCCCGAGCTCCGCCGGCAAGGGATCGCGACCCAGCTGGCGAGGGCTGCCGAGGCCGAGGCTCGCCGGCGTGGCTGGGATCGGATCAGCCTCTCGGTCAGCGCTCACGGCAACGAGCCGGCGCGAAGACTGTACGAGGCACTCGGGTACGGCGATGCCGGCGTCGCGCCGGTTCGCGTGCTCGGCGAGATCACGCTGAGAGGCCGCGCGGTCGAGGTCGACGACACCCTCAGCTATCTCGCAAAGTCGCTCTGACGACATCAGATCCGCTCCCGTCGCGGTATAGGTTGGGGCGATGGGAGCTACGAGAGCGCCGCTGACGATCGCCGCCGCGCAGCCGGCCTGCACGGCCAAAGACGTGCGGCAAAACGCGCTCGAGCACGCGGCCGCCATTCGCGCAGCGCAGGCGCGCGTCGTTGTCTTCCCCGAGCTCTCGCTGACCGGCTACGAGCTCGACGCCGACGTCGTGCGGCCCGAGGACGCTGCCCTGGAGACGATCGCGGGCGCCTGCGCGGAGACGGAGACGGTCGCCCTCGTCGGCGCCCCCGTCGCGGGCGAGGGCGGAACGCAGATCGGGACGCTGCGAGTCAGCTCCGCCGGCACGGAGGTGGTCTACGGCAAGTCGTACCTCGGCGGCGACGAGACGACCCGCTTCACCCCCGGCAGCGGCGCGGTTGCGATCGAGGTCGACGGCTGGCGGATCGGGCTCGGCGTCTGCAAGGACACCGGCACCGACCGGCACATCGCGGACACGGCAGCCCTCGACGTCGATCTCTACGTCGCAGGGCTCGTGCACTTGCCCGAGGAGCTCGACGAGCAGGAGGAGCGCGGCATCAGGATCGCCCGCGCCTGCGCGGCCTATGTCGCCTTCGCCAGCTTCGCCGGCCCGACCGGGGGCGGTTACGACCGCACCGCCGGCGTCTCGTCGATCTGGGCGCCGGACGGCACACCCCTCGCCCGCGCCGACTCGGAACCAGGCGGCCTGGCACGCGCGACGCTGACCTGACGAGGAATCTGGGTCGAGGATGCCCGATACGCTGCGGGCCGTGGCTGTCTCTGCAGACGAGGCCCGCGCTCTTGCCCTCTCCTTGCCCGAAACCGTCGAGTTGGATCATCACGGGCGTCCGTCGTTCCGTGTCGGCGGCAAGATCTTCGCGACGTTGTGGAACGAGGGTCGGATGAACGTGATGCTGGACGAGGGCGGGATCCTGACGGCAGTCGGGCAATCGCCGGATGTCTGCGAGAAGATCTGGTGGGGGAAGCGATTAGCGGCGGTCGGCGTCAGCCTTGCCCATGCTGATCGCGAGCTGCTGGGCGAACTGCTCACCGACGCGTGGGAGCACAAGGCACCGAAACGACTCTTGAGCGGCTGATCGAGGTCGCACACGCAGCAGGATCCCGGCTGCGCCAGCATCGGAACGTCCCCCGATCACCCGTAGTGCAGGAGTGGCGTGACGCCGCTCGGTCGCGCCGGCTCTGAGAGACGGGCGGCCTGTTACGGGACACTGGCCTGAGGAGAGCCGCTTGGTGTCAGCGAGGAACTTTTTACCCACCGGCATCCAGCCTGCGGACGCCTGCTAGGGAGTAGCGTTGCCCGTGTTGCGCCGCACAGAAGATGACCATCCCTCGCCCGCGCCGGCAATGCCGGTCTGCGCCCGCACGCTGTCGGCGCGAACGCCTCCGCGGTGCCTCACGTGGTGACGGCGACCGAGATCGGCGAGATCACGATCTTCGCGGCTCTGCATCCGCGCGACCACGAGCGGCTGGCCCGCGTGGCAGCAGATATCAGCCTCGCGGCGGGCGAGTACGCGGTGCACGAGGGTGGGGAACGCGCGCTCTTCGCCGTCCTCCAAGGTCGCATCGAGCCGATCAAGCTGGTCGACGGGATCGAGCGGGTGGTCGGCGAGCGCCACCCGGGGGACATCTTCGGGGAGGTTCCGATCGCGCTCGGAACCGTGTTCCCCGTCGGGTTTCGTGCGGCGGAGCAGTCGCGCGTCCTGCGGATCGAGCCTCACGACTATCACGCGGTTGCGGCAGTGGCGCCGGACGTCGGCAAAGAGGTCGGGAGGCTAGCCGGCCATCGGATCGGCGGGCCGGGCGGGCTGCAGGGCATCGCTGCCGATCCGCCGCCGCGGCGCGCGATCGTCGTCGGGCACCGCTGGGATCCCGCTTGCACCGAGCTACGCCACTTCCTCGACCGCAACCAGATCACGTTCAAGTGGATCACGCCCGATGCGCCGGACGCTGCCGAGCAGTGGTGGGGCGGCCCCGTCCCGTCCGACGAGGATTGCCCGACGATCCGCGTCGTCGACGGCAAGACCGTGGTGCGACCGCAGCTCCGGCGGGTGGCCGAGCTGCTGGGCCTCGCGACCGAGCCCGCCGCTGCGGAGTACGACACCGTGATCGTCGGCGCCGGTCCGGCAGGGTTGGCGGCAGCCGTGTATGGAGCGTCCGAGGGGCTGCGGACGATCGTCGTGGAGCGGGAGGCCCCCGGCGGTCAGGCCGGTGCGTCGTCGAGGATCGAGAACTACCTCGGGTTTCCGTCAGGTGTGTCCGGCGACGAGCTGGCGAGCCGTGCACTGCAGCAGGCGCAGAGGCACGGCGCGGAGATCCTCGTGACCCGGACGATCACCCGCATCGATGCCGTGACCCGTCAGGTGCACCTCGACGGCGGCGACGTTCTGCGGGGCCGGACGATCATCCTCGCGTGCGGAGTCGCGTGGCGGCAGCTGTCGATCGACGGCTTCGATCGGCTCGCCGGGAAGGGCATCGCCTACGGCGCGGCGCGCAGCGAGGCAGCGAGTACCCACGGCCTGGACGTTCACATCGTCGGCGCGGGCAACTCCGCGGGGCAGGCCGCCATGTTCATCTCCACCCATGCACGGAGCGTGAGCATCCTCTGCCGCGGCGAGAGCCTCGAGAAGAGCATGTCTCGCTACCTCATCGACCAGCTCGCAGCCCGGTCGAACATCCGCGTACTGCCCCGGACCGGAGTGGTGGCCGCCCACGGCGACACGTCCCTGGAGGCGATCGACGTCCACGACGCCGCGACCGGGGAGACGACCCGGCTCGAGTCGGGAGGGCTGTTCATCTTGATCGGAGCCGACGCCGAGACGGGGTGGCTCCCGCCCGAGATCGCCCTCGACCGGAACGGCTATGTGCTCACGGGCTCCGACCTGCGTGAAGCAGGCCGGTGGGAGCACGGAGCGTGACCCGTACCTCCTCGAGACGAGTGCCCCGGGCATCTTCGCGTGCGGCGACGTTCGGTTCGGCCCCGTGAAACGCGTCGCAGCCGCCGTCGGCGAGGGCAGCATGGCAATCGCGTTCGTGCACCAGTACCTCAAGCAGGGCGAAGGACGGTAGGCGTGAGCACTAGGCTTTCGACGTGCCCAGCGGCGAGATAGAGCCACCTAGCGAGATCGGACGCGGCCGGACCCTTCGGTACGCGCAGGTCACGTCCGAAGCAACCCCGACGGGAGCGACGAAGCACTGGGTGGGCGGCGAGCTGATGCCTCCGGCCGCGGCGCTTGCGGTCGTCCAGTACCCCTCCGACAACGGGTACTACCTGCTCTATCTCGACGCAGCCGGGAACGAGGTCACGGACACCTGGCATGCCACGCTGGACGACGCACTTCTGCAAGCCGAGCACGAATACGCCGGAATTGGAGCCGCCTGGGTTGAGGTAGGGACGGCTAGAGGGGACGCGTCGGGTTAGCGAAGAGGCCGCTGGCGCGGCCTCTTCTGGCGAGCGAGTCGATAGGGCCGAGCCGATTACTCGATCGGGATCTCGAAGCGAGCGATGATGCCGGGGTCGCCGCCTCTCGTGAGTAGCTCCGGATCGGGATCGCGAGTCGCCACCCATGCGTAACCGTGCTCGGGGTAGGCGACGACGTCCGGGAAGCCCCCGGCGCTGGTCGCGAGGATCTGAGCGGGTTCTTCCCTGGGATTGCTGAACGTGTGCAGTCCGGCACGTCCCTCGGGGCAGAAGACGAAGTCGCCCGGAGCAAGCTCCTCTTCGCCGTGTTGGTTGCGGAAGACCGGACGACCACTCAGGACGAAGAACATCTCCTCGGCGCCGAAGTGCATATGCATGCGCTTCTCAGGCGCGCCGGGGGCCAGCTCGTACAGCGTTGCTCCCATCCTGGCGTCGTCCGGCCGCCAGAAGACTCGATGCCGAGTCCGGGCTTCGTCGTTCTCCCCGTCCCAGGCGTCGGAGAACAGGTTCTGACGATTCATTCCGTGTACCTCCAAGTCGTAGCGGTGGCACGCAGCGTCCGAGGCCGCCTCGAGAGCAGCCTCGGTGCCTGCGCCAATCACGCGCGGCGGTCGCCGCGTCTGCCCGCTATCTCGTCGCCGGATCCACGGCGAGATCGTAACGTTCGCGACCCAGACGCGAGCGATCGCGTCGAGCGCAACTCGGTCGGTGCGTCGAGCCACGCGTCCCTGGCTGGCCCCCGTTACGCAAGCCCGGTTCAGGCTGCCTCGATTGCCGTTGGAGGGGTCAACTCGGCCTTCGGGTGTCTGGCGAGGCTGGCGCCGAGCACAACGCACCCGAAGCCGAAGAGCACGTTCGACAGGATTCCGTACAGCCGGTACCCCTGGATCGAGTCGTTCGCCTCGAGCGGTATCACTGCGCTCATGAGGAATGCGACGCCGAGGAGGATCCCCATCGTCAGCAACGCCATCCGACTGGTACGTGGCAGGGATGGGTCGTGCCGATGAGCTGTGGCCAGAAGGATCAACCCGGTCGCCGCGAGCGGCAGAAGCAAGGGCGGCGTAGCGGCGCGAATTCGGCTGGGTCAGTGTTCGGGAATGACGCCTGAGCGCCGTGTCGGCCGTCAGCCGATTTGCTCGGCCAGCCCGATGAGGATGCCCTCGGGGCCTCGGATGTAGCAGAGCCGATACACGTCCTCGTACTGGACCACTTCGTCGACGAGTTGCGCGCCGTGCTCGCGGAGCCGGGCCAGCGTATCGTCGAGGTCGTCCACCGCGAACATGACGCGGAGGTAGCCGAGGGCGTTTACCGGCGCGTTGCGGTGATCGGCGACCGGAGGCGGCGTGAGAAAGCGCGAGAGCTCGATCTTTCCGTGGCCGTCCGGCATCCGCATCATGGCGATCTCGACGCGCTGGTCGCGCAGTCCGGTGACGCGCCCTGACCAGTCTCCTTCGATCATGGCTCGCCCCTCGAGCTCGAGGCCCAGCTCCGTAAAGAAAGAGATAGCGGCATCGAGCGACTCGACCACGATGGCGACGTTGTCCATCCGTTGAAGCGCCACGCGGCCATTATCGCGGACGCAAGATCGCCCCTGCCCGCAGGGCCTACCGACGGGCCACGAAGACGTACTCGCGGCTGTCGTCGTCGAGCGGCTCCCCGGCGAATCCGCCATAGAGAGCTTCGAGCCGCAGGCCCGCGACGTCGAGGAGCCCCAGCCATTCGTTCTTGGTTGCCCACCAGAGCGAACCGGTTCCACCGTCGTCCAAGGTGATGTCGACTCGGTTGTCGCTGACGCTGTAGTGGTTCGTGTGCGGCAACGGTACTCCGGTGTTCGCGTCGGCGTGCTGGCCGTCCATGGCAGCCGCGACGTGATGGTCGAAGGCGAACGCGTTCCAGGCGAAGCGACCGTGAGGCAGGAGCGACGCCGCGACGCGCTCGAAGCAGCGGCGACGATCGGCCCAGGTGGGCAGATGCAGCAGAGACCGGCCTGGGCAGTAGATCAAGGCCGCGGGATCCTCGAGCTCGAGTTCCCGGATGTCTCCTTCGCGCAGGTCGAGCTCGACTCCCTGCTCAGCCGCGCGCAGCTGTGCCTGCGCGAGCATCCCCCGAGAAGAGTCGATCCCGACCACAAGCCTGCGCGTTGCCTGAGCGACCGGGATCGCAACTCGCCCGGTACCAACGGCAAGCTCGACCAGTGGCCCGTCAGCCTCGAGGGCAAGCCCGACGTAGAACGGGACGTCAGCGCTGACGCCAGTCGACGACCTCGCGTATCGATCCGCCCAGGAGTCGTACCAGCCCGACATGGCAACACCAATCTACGCGCAAGCGAGCCGGCGTTCGGCTGCGCCAGTGTTCGGGAACGTCCCCTGAGCGGGTCGCGCAGACCGGGTAGTGTCGGCGAGTCGGGCGAGGGTTCGATTCCGGTGTACCAGCCGGCTACGGGAATCCAGGAGGCAGCATGAGGTTTCTTCTCACCTCCAGCGGCATCGTGAACGCGAGCATCCGCGACACGCTGGTCGAGTTGCTGGGCAGGCCGATCGCCGAGTCGAATGCGCTCTGCATCCCTACCGGGGTTCAGCCGTTCCCCGGCGGGCCATCACATGTCTACCGGTTCATCCGCGGAGCGACCGAGAACTCGATCTGTGGCTTGGGCTGGAAGTCGCTCGGCGTGCTCGAGCTCACCGCCTTGCCCAGCATCAAGAAAGACGTCTGGGCACCTGCCGTCGAGGAGACCGATGCCCTGCTCGTGTGGGGCGGCAGCCCCCGGTATCTCACGTACTGGATGCGGGAATCCGGCCTCGCCGACATCCTGGGGACGCTGCGACCCGAAACGGTGTACGTCGGCACGAGCGGCGGTGCAATGGTCGCGACTCCCGACTTCGGAGGAGTGACCTACGACGACAGCGAGCTGCTAACCGGCAGCGACAACGCGCTCGGGCTGGTCGGATTCTCGGTCTTCCCGCACCTCGATCGCGAGGACGGACATCCTCCCACCCCACCGGACGAGATCGAGGCATGGGCGGCAGGGCTCTCCGTGCCCGCATACGTGATCGACGACCACACCGCAATCAAGGTGGTCGACGGCATCGTCGAGGTCGTCTCCGAGGGGCGCTGGGAGTTACTCAACCAGAGCCGGGATGCGAGCTAACGGGCGCGGCGCGCCGGACTACGCGGTGTCGCGCGTCGTTGAATGTCGCCGCGGGGCGTCCCTCGGCAATGCTGCTCCTGACTGTCACCTCGTCGAGATCGTCTCACCGAGTCATCACGCGAACGGGCAGCGGCGTGGGCCAGCGTTCGGGAATGTCACCCGAAGCGACCGATGCGAGTCTGTTACCCCGTAGTCGGCTCGTCTGCCTTGCCCTGAACCAACTCCTTGAAAGCGGTCTCGTCGCGGATCGGGTCGAAGTCGCTGTCCTCGGCAGCAAGCGAACGGAACGATTCGTTGCGGTCGATCGCGAGCCGGAGATGCCTGATCGCGTCGTCTGTCCGACCGGCGAGGCTCTCGCAGCACGCGAGGTTGTAGAGCGGCCCGGCGTACTCAGGATGAGCTTCGATCAACTCGCGTCCCTGATCGGCGGCCTCGGCGTATTGGCCTGACTCGTAGAGATGGTGGAGCGGCATCCAGATCTCGCCGCCCTGGGCCTGGTACGCCTTCCCCGGAGTTCCGCCGATCGCGACGATCGTCGTCCCCGGCTCCTCAGCGAACGCTGTCCGCTTCACGGCGGGGCGAGCGAAGACGAGTGTGCCCGCGGGTGCGTCCACCCGCTCGCCGTCGAGCTCGAACGTCGCGCGCCCGCGCTGGACGAGGTAAAGCTCCTCCTGCAGGTCATGATCCTGTGACTCGTCGTGCTCGTTGATGAGCCGATCGCCCACCTGATGAGCTGTGAAGGCATTGACGCCGAAGGACGTGATGCCGAAGTGGAACCGGACAGGCCGGTAAGGACTGCGGCCGTCACTGATCTCGTCGATCCCGTCGATCTGGGCCACCGCGTAACCGTTCACTCGGCCGTCCTCCTTCGGGTTGCGGGAAAACCAGGCGACCCAGCCTAACGAGCGCCCCGGCACGAATCGACCACCTCGCCGCGGCGACACCGTAGATGCTCGCCTGGGCCAGCGTCCGGGAATGTCCCCTAACCGGGGCTCTGTGTGTTGCGTCCTGTTTCTGGAGGTTGATGTTCGCGTGTTCGGGGGCACGGCCAGCGCGGGGCAACGCGACCCCGAGCCGTTTCCGTCGCGAGGGAGCGGCCAACGTGCCAGGACAAATCACGTCAAGCCGGAACTCGCGTGGACCGGTATCGCAGGGCGACCGCCCCCGACCGGAACTCATGGCGATCCACGAGCTCGACCTGGATGCGCTCGCGCAGACCGGCGAGCAACGTCGGCCCGTGTCCGGCAAGGACCGGCTGCACAAGGAACTCGTACTCGTCGATCAGTCCCAGATCTGCCAACGCCAGGGGGAGCGTCACGCCGCCCACCCACAGGCCCTCGCCTGGCTCCTGCTTGAGCCGCTGAACCGCTTGCCCCAAGTCGCCTCGCACCAGCTCGGCATTCCAATCGACCCCGTTCAGCGTGCTCGACACGATGTACTTCTTCGCCCGGTCGATGGTCTCGGCGAACGGGACCTCCGACTCATTCATCCAGTCAGGCCACGTGCCCGTGGCCGGCTTCCGCCACGTCGACTCCATCATCTCGTAGGTCACCCGGCCGAATAGGAGGGCATCGGCTCGTTCCATCTCAGCGGTCCAGTAGCGCATCGACTCCTCGTCCGGCGGGAGCCCTGCCTCGTGATGGCAGCAGCCGTCGAGCGTGACGTTGATCGAGTATCGAAGGGGTCTCATCCCGTTGCACTCCCTTGATGCGCGCCCGCGTTCACCGGACCGGACTCAGACTACTGCCGGCGCCATTTCTGGAGCGCAAAGACCGAGGTTGTGACAGCGTGGGCGGGCGCGCATGCTCTCGAGTTCGCACCGGACCAGGGTGAGCCCAGTGCTAGCCAAGCTCGCGGAGTCGCCGGGCCTTCTCGGCTTCGGCGCGCAGATCACATTGAACTGCTACTTGGGGACGCCTAAGCTCGCCGCGCGTACTCGACGGTGGCGAATGGCCAGTCCGATTCGAGCCACTCAGTCACGGCGCGCCAGAGCGGGGTGTCCAGGTGCGCGTGGCTCTTCCGCACCCAGGAGAGGACGGAGGCGGCGTGGTCGCTGTCGGGGAGCGGGTAGATGTAGACGCACCCGATCACGTCACGGCCGCCCGGATCGAGCACCGTGTACGTGAACCCCGTCCGGTTGCGGAAGTCGTCGGCGTGGCGCTGCAGGTCGGCGCGGTTCTCGTCCCGCGTCATCTCCCGCGGCCAGGAGCCGTCGGGGAACCCAGGCGTCTCCGCTATGTGCTCCATCGACGACGTCCAGGCGTCGTAATCCCTTTCGTTGTGCTCGGGCTCGAGCGGTTCGACGACGAACTCGGAAGTCTCGAGCCCGAGCGGCACCTCGAAGTGGGGCGGGACGAACTCGGCCATGAATCGATCCTAAGCTCGGCCGGCGGTGGTGAGAAACGCTCGCAAACAGCCGTCAGGCGACGTCGGAATCGAGCGAGACTGACAGTGAGTTCGCGAATGCACCTGGCGAGCCATCCAGGTGAAGCTTTCACGTGGCGGATTCTCGAGGAGCGGCGGCCGCCGGTGTGCCGCCGCTCCTCGTTCGGTCCGGCTGCTCTAGCGGAAGTGCGTGTGGACGACCTTCCAGTCAATGTTGACCGGAGTGATTGCCGCCGCCGTCGAGTTGAAGACCCGGACATGCACGAGCCCGCCAACCGGGTCGACATCGAAGCTGGTCATCAGCAGTCCGTTGGGGAGCGGCGTCGCCGGGCTGGTGTTGACGTTCAGGAGGTCGTTTCCAGAGATCTCCGGAATGGTCAAGACGAGCTCACCGATGCCGCCCGCCGGGATCGCAGCCGGCACGGATGCGGGGGTGGTCGTCGTGGTCGTCCACAGCACGGGTCCGAGCTTCGCCCCGGTGACGGCGCCGTCGGCGAGCTCGCCGCTCGTGATCGTGAGCGGCGCGACGAGGCCGCTCGGGCCGCCGGTGATCCCGCCGGGGGCGACCTTGAAGGTCGTGCCGTCGAGCGTGAGACCGCCCGCCGCCGAGTAGGTCGGCGCGTCCCTCCCCGGATCGCCCTTCTCGCCCTGCGGGCCGGTGTCGCCCTTCAGGCCCTGCAGGCCCTGGTCGCCCTTCGCGCCTTGCGGGCCCGGGTCGCCCTTCTCGCCCTGCGGGCCGGTGTCGCCCTTCAGGCCCTGCAGGCCCTGGTCGCCCTTCGGGCCCCGCTGCGCAAACGTGATCTCGGTCTCGAACTTCGGATTGCAATGCTGCAGCGCCGACGAGGGCGCAAGGCTCGGATCAATGATGCGGATCGTGCCGACGTTCTTGAGGAGGCACGCGTGGTACGTCGAGGTGCTGGCGTCCGGGATCGCCGCGTAGGCAATGCCTCCCGCGACGACGAGAGTCGCGAGCGACGACAGAAAAACGCGCCAACCGAGGCGTCCGATGAAGCGTCTCATAATGATTTGACCCCTAACTGAAACGGCAGACGACCGCCGCCCGCCTATGTTCTACAACCGATATCAGGATCTGCCACAAAACTCAATACGCGATGTTGTGGCGCTGTATGCACGCGAACGAGCGGCGACCACAGCGCACCAATCAGCCCTCTCTCGCATGCGCCAGCGTTCGGGAATGTCCCCCGACGGAAGCCGAGGCTTGGTCGCCAATCGCGTCCGCGCTCGGCGGTCCGCCTTCCACTTCTCTATTTCCAGTCTGCGGCGTTGCCGGACCCGAGCACGCGGACGCGGCTGCCGTCGGCCTTGCTGGTCAGGACGCGGCCGTTGGCGACGTAGAGGATCCGCTTGCCGTCGCGGCTGAAGCGCGGGTTCTCCTCGTCCAGCCGCGGCGTCGACGTGAGCCTGCGCTCGTTGCGGCCGCTGCGGTCGATCGCGTAGAGCTCGAGGTTGCCGTCTCGGTTCGAGGTGAACACGAGCGTGCGCCCGTCCGGCGACCAGGCGGGTGTCATCTCCTCACCGAGCTCGTCGTGAGTGCCCTGGCTCCTCGTCAGGCGACGCAGCTTCGAGCCGTCTGCCTCCATCAAGAAGATGTCGCTGTTGAAGGCGTCGGTGCTGCGGCTGAAGGCGATCATCCTGCCGTCGGGCGAGTAGGCGGGCGTGACGTTGCCGATCCACGAGTGCTGGCTACGCGTGAGCGGCGTCAGCTTCGCGTCGGCAACTGAGACGGTGAAGAGATTGCGGGTGCCCCCGAAGGCGATCTGTGTGCCGTCTCGCGACCAGGCGGGGAAGCTCGCCGGCCAGTGCAGCCCCGGCTGGCGTCTGGTGAGCCGGCGCTCGTTCTTGCCGTTCGCGTCGATCACGAAGATCTGGCCGAAGCGGGTGAACGCGACCCGCTTCCCATCCGGGCTCCAGGTCGGCTGCGAGCCTTGTGCGATGCGGACACCGTCGACGTACACGGCCCCTCCGTCGGAGACGACGAGGCCGGGGGCCCTGGCGGGCGGTGCTTGCGCTGCCGTCGCAGCCGCCGCTGCGACGGCAAACGCGACGGCGCTGATGAGTGCGGTGAGTTTCATGTCGGGCTTGGCCTCCTGATCGGGCGCGCTGTCTTCGGCGCCTGTGCCTATTCAAACGACCCGATTGTTGCCCCGGCGGTACGGCCGGCAGGTGCGCATGCGTTCGGGAAACCGCACCGTGTCGTCAGCCGGCTCGACGAAGCAGTCGCCGCGTCGGGTGGGAGGCCGTCGCTGCGGAGCGCCAGTCGACCGCGTACCCGAGAGGTGCGTTGCCGAGATGTGCACGCAGCGGCCGACGACGGCTGCGTCCGTGCAGCGGCAGGGAACCAATCGCGAACAACAGCATCCTTTCCGATTCGACGAACTGGGGTTGGCTGCAGTTCGAGCGGCTGTGCCTGGAGCTTGTCGCGGCCTACGCCGGTGTGGCGCGCGTCCTAAGTGCGTCGCCTGGGCCAGCGTTCGGGAATGACGCCTGAGGCTTTCGACAGGGAAGGTTGACGGGCCGACGAGTTGCATGACAACCTCGCCGGGGCCGCGCGGCGAAGCAGGAGGCGTGACGATGGCAGAGACCGATGTCTTCAAGCATTCCACCCCGTTGCTCTATGACCGGTACATGGGGCCGCTGTTGTTCGAGCCATACGCGAGGTACGTGGCCGAGCGTGTGGCGCTACTGCGACCGAGCAGGATCCTGGAAACGGCTGCGGGTACGGGCATTGTCACGCGCGCGCTGAGGGACGTCGCGCCCGAGGCGACGATTGTCGCGACAGACATCAATCCGGGCGTCGTCGGGTTCGCCGCGGAGCAAGTGCAGTCGGAGCGAGTCGAGTTCCAGATCGCCGACGCACAGAATCTGCCGTTTGAAGACGGGACTTTCGATGTGGTCGTCTGCCTCTTCGGGATCATGTTCTTCCCCGACAAGGTTCGTGCGAATGCGGAAGCGCGGCGTGTTATCCGGCCGCCGGGTCGCTACATAGTGGTGGCGTTCGACCGTCTTGACCTGAATCCGATCCCAAGAGCAGCCGGTGAGGCCGTCGCCAGCCTGTTCCCCGAAGATCCGCGCTACATGGAGCGAGGACCCTTCAGCTACACCGACGCTGCAGTAATGGAGGAGGATCTACGAGCGGGGGGCTTTGAGGCTGTCGAGGTCGAGACCATCGAGTTGTCAAGTCGGGTATCGGCGCGCGATGCTGCGCACGGGATCGTGCTCGGGTCTCCGTTCCGGGCTGAGATCGAACGCCTCGATGGCTCCGCGCTTGAGCGGGCAACCGAAGCGGTCGAACGGGCGCTCGAACCGTGGGATGGCAAGGACTCGCCCCTGTCTGCACACATAGCGACCGCAACGCGTCAGGGGTGAAACGTCCGCTGGGCCAGCGTTCGGGAATGACGCCTGACGACTACGCCGAGCGGCTCTAGGCCCAGGGCAGGCGTGACCAGTACGGCGGCCGCTCCCGCCGGAACCTCTCGGCCGTCGCATAGACCTCGTCAGGATCGGTCGTCTCCTTCTCCACCGCCGCGCCGTAGCGCGCTGCGAGATCCGACACTGGATACCGCACGTCCGGGCTTACATGGGCGCCAACCATCAGGATCACGCACGGCTCTTCGCCAGCTCCCACGAATGCGTGCTCAGTCCCGGGAGGCGAATGGAAGAAGTCCCAGGCTCGGAGCCGCCGCTCCTCGCCCTCTACCAGCAGCCTGCACTCACCCGCCAGGATGAGGAACGCCTCCTGATTCGCCTCGGCGTGGTAGACCCCGCTCTGCCCGGGCTCGAGGACAGTCACATTGATTCCGAGCTGCGGGAACTCGATCGGAGGCTCGCCGTACTCGCTCGCGAACCAACACGCCGCGCCCCGCGTATCCGATGAGAACCACTCGGCATCGCCGACGTTGACGACAAACCAACCCTCGGTGACGGGGGCAAGCCCAGAGCCGGCGTCCTCGAGCCTCGCTTCGTTCACGTACCGAATTCTCGCAGTCCCATTTGGCGGCTGCCTCGCCTGGGCCAGTGTTCACGAATGTCCCCTGAATGCATTGGCAGCAATGTCCCCCGGGACTACGAACGATCTGCGCGACCGGACTCGCCGCTCCGTCGGCGGATTAGAGTGTCTCGACCTGAGTGGCCGAACGAGTCCTCACGCTGCGAGAGCTGAACCGCGCGACACTCGCGCGGCAGCTCCTCCTCCAGCGCACGCGACTCTCGCCGACGGCGGTGATCGAGCGCCTCGTCGGGATGCAGGCGCAGTCGCCGCAGGCTCCGTACGTCGGTATCTGGACGCGCACGACGGGGTTCCGGCGCGGGTCGCTCGAGCGACTGCTCCGGCAGTCCGCGATCGTGAGGGCGACGGCGACGCGGCAGACGCTGCACCTCGTCACCCCGCGCGACTACGCGCTCATCTGGGCGGCGATGAGCGAGACGAGCTTCCCCGGGGAGACGGAGCTTGCGAAGCAGCTCGCGCTGTCGGTGCGCGCGCTCGCGGCGGACCGACCCGTGACGTCGACGGAAGCGATCGCCCAACTTGAGAGCGAGTACGGCCTCGCCGGCGTCGATGCGCGCCGCGCCTGGCGGATGGCGCGTGCCGACGCGGGCATCGTCCACCACCACGAGAGGGCGCTCTGGCAGCCGCGCAACGACCGCCGGTTCGTCGCGATCGCCGAGCCGCAGCCGCACGTCCCGGTCGAGGCGCGCGCCGAGATCTTCCGCCGCTACCTCGCGGCCTTCGGCCCTTCGACGCGCCGCGACATCGGGGCCTGGAGCAGGATGCGCGTTGCGGAGATCGACGCTGCGCTGGAGCTGCTCGAGCCGCTGCGCCGCTTCCGCGACGAGCAGGGCCGCGAGCTCCTCGACGTCCCACGAGCGCCGCTGCCGGACGCCGAGACCCCGGCGCCCGTCCGCTTCCTGCCGAAGTGGGACAACGTCCTGCTCGCCTGGGCCGACCGCACCCGCCTGCTCCCGGAGGCCTACCGGAAGACGGTGATCAAGCCGAACGGCGACGTCGCGCAGACGTTCCTGGTTGACGGCTTCGTCGCCGGGATCTGGCGCGTCGACGACGGCCGTGTCGTGCTGGAGCCGTTCGAGCCACTTTCGGCCGCGGCGCGGCGCGAGGTCGAGGACGAGGCAGGGCGTCTGGACGCGTTCCTCGCCGAGCCCTAGTCGCGCTCGACGAGCAGTTGCTGAATGCGCGCGATTCCATCCCCTCGCCTGGGCCAGCGTTCGGGAATGACGCCTGAGCTGTTGGCGTCGTACAGTCGCGGCATGTCAAGGAACTCCAGGTCGTTTCGGCACTTCCTCCTGCGTGGTGTGGCGATTGCAGTGGCGCTGCTCCTGCTGCTCGTCGCTCTACTCACCCTGGTCTGGTTCTATGCGCTCCCTGAGGGAATCTTCGAGTGATGCCGTCTGAGAGGCGTTCGCTTCGGCGCGGGCTCGACTGGGCCAGTGTTCGGGAATGACGCCTGAGGCGCGGTAGCTAGGCACCCATGCCAGACTTTGATGCTGGAACCTCCTGTGTCGTCTCGGTGTAGAGGAGTCGAGATGCGTAACGCGCCCACCGTCGCAATGGTGGCCCTCGTCGCCGTACTAACGTCGCTCGTCACCTCAGGCTGTGGGGTAGGTGCTGAGCAGTCGGCTGGTGCCGCTACGACGGCCCGGCCGACCACCGTTGAGACGACGCTCTACTTCCTGACTTCGGATCAATCTGCCCCGCTCGGTGTCCGACGTTCCCTCGAACGAACGTCTCCGTTCGCTATCCAGGCGATGCGCGCGCTCCTGGCGGGGCGGACGGAGGCGGAGAAGAACCGGGGTGTGCGCACTGCCATCCCGGATGGAACCAAGCTCTTGTCGCTGCGCATCATTCGGAACACGACTGCCGAAGTTCGCTTGAGGGGCCTTCCCGCGGACGGCAGTCCAGTTGACCGCGTGCGAGTCATCACCCAGATCGCGCGGTCGCTCATCGGACTCTCAGGCATTGAGCAGGTTCGACTGCTCAACAACGGCAAGCCGTGGGGTCTTTGGAGCATGAGTGGGGGCGCTGCGGACACGACCTACGGCTACCGCGAGTTGCTCGGATTCACAGGCGTCGGCGGTGCCGGTGGGTCCTTCGCGGCTCTTCCCTAAGACACTCGTCGCCTGGGCCAGCGTTCGGGAATGACGCCTGACGCCGGTCGTGCACGGCCTCATGCTGATGACCAGACTCACGATCCTCGATCGGGCCAGGTCGTGGTCGAGCCGTCCGCGAAGCTCACTGTCGCGGTGGAGACGTATCTGAGGGTCTGGCTCGGAGAGCCTTGCCATGCGTAGAAGTTGTCGCGGACTGGCACCGTGACGGGTTTCCCGCCCACGTCGAATGAGACAGCGGTGACGTCGTCCGTCGTCACGCCCCAGACGACGGGCGGTGCGGTCGGCCCTACGTCGCTCGAGGTCATCGTGATCGGGTTGTCAGGCGTGACGGGGTCGCTGCATGAGGCGGTGGAACCGGCGACGACGACGCACAGCTTCGCCTTCGCGGTCGGGACTACATAGACCTTGTCTCCGTCGGGCAGCGTCCCGAGCAGACGCGCCTCGGTAAACAGCCACTCGCCGACTGGGGAATCGGGCGCGGAGAGAGGCATGGCGGAGGCGCGAAGCTGCGCCACCACGGCGGGGCTGATCTCATCCTCCGGAGTGGTGGGACGCTCTGCTGCCCCGATGCCGGCGAGCGGACCCCAACCTGTCGCGGCGATCGCGGCGCCGCCGATGACGACGGCTGCCGCCACGGCGAGTGCGACGATAAGCGGCGCTCGCCGGGGGCGGGAGCGGGCTCTCCGACGCACCGGCTCAACACGATCGAGCGGCCGGAGAATTGACTCAACGAGCGCGTCTGCGCGCGCACGGTCGGACTGGCTCACTGCGATTCCTCCCAACTGGATCCGGAGTGGCTGCTTGCCTCGAGCAGCGCGCGGCGAGCGCGCGAGAGGCGCTGCCGGACAGCGTCCGGGACAACCCCGTGATTGAGCCAAGCTCCGCTGCGTTGAACCCGTGCAAGTACCGGAGCACGACCAGCGCCCGATCCTCGCCGCTCAGATGCCGTTCGAGCAGGTCGCGGACGGCGAGAATCTCGTAGTCCGACTCAGCGCCATCGCTTCTTCGCTGCAGCTTGAGCGCTTCCAGCGCACGGTGAAGTCTGCCTCGACGGCGAACAGCGTTGAGTGCGTGATTTCGCGCGACCCCGTAGAGCCAAGCAACCGGGATGTCGGCAACCGCGAGTTGGTGGCGGCCGCGGACAGCATCGTGGAAGACGTCCTGCAGGAGATCCTCCGCCAACGTTCGATCCGTGACCATCTGCACGAGGAACTTGCCGAGAGCTGCCTCGCAGCTCACGAAGAGCTGCTCGACATCCCTCATCCAGGCTTCGTCGGCGGTCGCGCGACTTAGAGCTCGTTCACGCGCACGAACGTCCATTGCGATCTCGCTGCCGCCCTCCATACTCATACGTTGCCGATCGCAGCCGATCTGTGACAGCTAAGGCCAGATCGCCACGTTCACGAGCGGCTCGCCGATGCTCGCCTGCGCCAGCGTGCTCTCGCTCGACGCGCTGCTCGCGGATCGCTAGACCGCAGTCGCGTGCTCCGCGACGACCGCCGCGACCGCCTCGGCGGCACCGGCGACCTCGGCGTCGCCGATCAGGCGGTGCGTGACGAAACGGATCCGCGTCGTGTCGCGCTCCAGCGCCAGCACTCGCCGTTCGGCGAGGAGCCGCACCAGCTCGTCGGGTGCGAGACCCGTGTCGCCCGCGTCGACGAGGACGATGTTCGTCTCGACCGTCTCGGGCACGAGGCGCAGGCCCGGGATCTCCGCGAGCAGCGCGCCCAGCTCCCGCGCGCGGCGGTGGTCGTCCGTGAGCCGGTCGAGCATCGTGTCGAGCGCGACGAGCGCTGCCGCGGCCGGGATGCCCGCCTTGTGCACGGACGCTCCGCCGAGCCGGCGCAGATTCTCGCGGGCACCGTCGATCGCGAGCTCGCTCCCGGCGAGGATCGTCCCCATCGGGGCGCACAGGCCCTTGTTCATGCTCAACGCGACCGTGTCGACGGGCGCTGCGAGCTCGCGCAGCGTCACGTCCAGCGCGATCGCGGCGTTCGCGAGCCTGGCACCGTCGAGGTGCACCCGCGCGCCGTTCCGGAGCGCTACCCGCGAGAGCTCCGCGGTCAGCTCGGGCGAGAGCACCGTTCCGCCCGCGCGGGTGTGCGTGTTCTCGAGGACGAGCAGCGACGCCTGCTCCTCGACCACGAGCTCCTCCACTTCCGCGGGATCGAGCCGGCCGTCGGCCGCCCACAACGAGCGCGGCTCGAGCCCGGCGATGTCGGTGATCCCCATCGCCTCCGAGGTGAGGACGTGCGACTGCGACTCGAGCACGACCGCGGTGCCGCGCGGCGCGAGCGTGATCAGCGCCACGAGGTTCGCCATCCCGCACGTCGGCACCCAGAGCCCCGCCTCCTTGCCGAGCAGGCTCGCGACGCGCGCCTGCAGCAGGTTCACCGACGCGTCCTCGCCGTAGGTCGCCCAGCCGAGCTTCGCCTCGTGCATCGCCTCCCACATCTCCTCCGTGGGGAGCCCGTGCAGGTCGGAGCGGAGGTCGATCACCCCCGGGGCGGCGCAAGAGGTGGCGCCCGGGCCGCGCGCCCGTGTGCTCGCCGCCCTCGACCACCGTCTCGCCGTTCACGAGCACGTGCTCGACGCCGCGCGCATAGGCGAGCGGCTGCTCCGTCGTGGAGACGTCGTCGAGCTCGTCGAAGTCGAAGACGACGACGTCCGCCTTGTAGCCCGCGCGCAGGAGGCCGCGATCCCAGAGCCCGAAGTGCGCCGCCGGCATGCTCGTCATCTTGCGGATCGCCTCCTCCAGCCGCAACGTCCGCTGCTCGCGCACGTGGTGCGTGAGGTAGTGGACGTGGCCGGCGTAGCCGAGCGGGTGGCGCATGAGCTTCGAGAGCGGCCCGTCCACGTCGACCGTGAACGTGTCGACGCCGAGGCAGAAGAGCGGGTGGCCGATCATCTCCGCCAGGTGCTCGTCGGTGAAGAGCGTGCCCACCTGGAGGATGCTCTCGTAGCCCTCCCCGCCCTCGGCGAGGATGTCGAAGTAGCAGTCCCACGGGTCGCGGCCGAGGCGCTTCGAGATCTCCGCGAAGTCGAGGCCGTCGAGCTCGGGGTGCTGCGGGCTCGCCTGCAGGCGCACGCGGCTCCACTCGCCCTTGTGGATGAAGCGCCAGTAGCGGTCGCACTCGGTGCGCAGCCGCTCACGCGTGGCCGGATCGCGCAGCCTCGCGAGCGCCGCGTCGGTGCCGCCCTCGGCGACCCACGGCGGCAGGATTCCCGCCATCTGGCCGAGCCCCTCGCGGAACGGCGTCGTATCGGCGAGCACGTCGAGGCCGCGCTCCCGCGCCGCGGCCATCTTCTCGACCGCTCGCTCCCAGCCGCGTTCCGGCGCGTTCGTGTTGTGCCGGACGTTCAGGTGCGAGATCTCGGCCTTCGAGCTCCCGGCCCAGGCGACCTCGAGGAACTCGTCGATCGCGTCCAGCAGACCGGAGTCGCGGTTGCGAACGTGACTCGTGTAGATGCCGTCGTACTCGCCGGCCACGGCGTTCAGGCGCCGCAGCTCCTCCGTCGTCGCCTCGCGGCCCGGGTTGAACTCGAGCCCGGTCGACATCCCGAGCGCGCCCGACTGCATCGCATCGCGCACGAAGCCCTCCATCAGCGTCATCTGCTCGCCGGTCGGGCTCGGGCCGGAGACGCCCGCCGCGAGCCTGACCGCGTTGTGCCCGACGAACCAGGCGAGGTTCTGCGAGTGGCCGACCTCCGAGATGAACTCCAGGTGCTCGCCGAAGCTCGTCCAGGGAATCGTCGGCTTGTCGTAGCCGAAGGTGTGGAGGCGTCCACGCATGTACGCCTCGGAGGCGGGCGTGACCGGCGCGTAGCTCCAGCCGCAGTTGCCGACGACCTCGGTCGTGACGCCCTGGCGGATCGTGCTCTCGGCGGTCGGGTTCGCGAGGATCGAGAAATCGCTGTGGCTGTGCGGGTCGACGAAGCCCGGGCAGACGGTCTTGCCCGAGGCGTCGACGACTCTCGTCGCCGTCGCGCCCGCCCCGAGCCGGCCGACCTCCGCGATCCGGCCGCCGTCGATCGCGACGTCGCCGAGGAAGGGCGGGCTGCCCGTTCCGTCGGCCACCCAGCCGTTCCGGATCAGGACGTCGAGCACCGCTACTTCTTGGTGATCTCGCCGACGACCGGCCCGAGGCGCGGATCGAGGATGTCGCGCAGCCCGTCGCCGAGGAAGTTGAAGCCGAGCACGACGAGCATGATCGCCGCGCCGGGGAAGATCGAGAGCCACGGGTAGAGGTCGACGTAGGCGCGGCCCGTGTTCAGCATTCCGCCCCACGAGGCCTCCGGCGGCTGCGTCCCGAGCCCGAGGAAGCTGAGCGCCGCCTCGGCCAGGATCGCAGTTCCGAGATACGTGGTGACGAGCACGATCAGCGGCGCGCCGATGTTCGGCAACAGGTGGCGGAGCATGATCCGGAAGCCGGAGGCGCCGAGCGCCCGGCCGGACTCGATGTACGGGAAGCCCATCACCTCCAGCACGGCGCCGCGCACGACCCGGGCGAACGCCGGCGTGATCACGATCCCGATCGCGATCATCGCGTTCGTGCGAGTGGGGCCGAGCAGGCCCGCGATCACGATCGCGAGCACGAGCGCCGGGAGCGCGAACATCATGTCCACGAGCCGCATCAGCACCCCGTCCACGGTGCCTCGGTAGTAGCCCGCGAGCAGGCCGATCGTCAGACCCGCGACGAACGCGATCCCGACCGAGATCGCCCCCACCTGCAGCGAAACCTGTGCTCCGTGGATCACGCGCGCGAGCGTGTCGCGACCGAGCTCGTCGGTGCCGAAGGGATGAGCCCAGCTGGGCGGGAGCAGCCGCTCGGCCTCCTGTGCGTCGGGGTCGATGCGCCAGATGTACGGCCCGAAGATCGCGATGAAGATGTTGAAGCCGACGATCCCGGCGCCGACGAGGCCGATCGGGTTGCGCCACTTGCCGAGGAAGGCGAGGCGGCCGCGAGGCACCTCGGACCACGCCGTCGGCGCAAGCTCGCCGACGCCCTCGGCCGCCAGCACGGGCCTGCGTCTACCCCAGCTCACGCGTCCACGATCCTCGGGTCGAGGAAGCCGTAGATCAGGTCGACGATCAGGTTGAAGGTGATGAAGATGATGGCGATCAGCATCGTCGTCGACTGGATCAGCGGGTAGTCGCGGCTGAAGATCGCCTGCAGCAGCAGGTTCCCGATTCCGGGCAGGCCGAAGATGATCTCGACGATCGCGGCCCCGCTCATCAGCACGCCGACCTCGAAGCCGACGACGGTGACGACGGGGATGAGCGCGTTGCGCAGCGCGTGGCGGTAGACGACGCTGCGGCGCGGCGCGCCCTTTGCGCGGGCGGTGCGGACGTAGTCCTGCGAGAGCACCTCGAGCATCGTCGCGCGCACCATGCGCATCACGATCGCCATCGTGAAGACGGAGATCGAGATCGCGGGCAGGATGAACTGGCTCAGGTTCGCGCCCAGGTCGTCGAGCGGCGAGACGTAGGTCAGCGGCGGCACCCAGCCGAAGACCCGCGAGGTGAAGAGGAGGAGAAGCGTCGCGAGCCAGAAGCTCGGGATGCTGACGCCGATCAGGCCGGCCACGCGTGCGAGGTAGTCGCTCGACCCGTCCCGCCGGACGGCCGAGACGACCCCGAGCGGGACGCCGACGAGGACCGAGATGATCAGCGAGAGAAAGACCAGCTCGAGCGTGATCGGCGCGGCGTCGCGGAGGATCGACGCCACCGGCTCGGCGTTCCGCACCGAGTCCCCGAGGTCGCCCTGGGCGGCGCCGGAGGCCCAGCGCCAGTACTGCTCGGGGTACGAGCCGTCGAGGCCGAGCTGCTCGCGCGCCTGCTGGCGCACCTCCGGCGTCACCTGCGTGTCCGCGCCGAGCAGGACGTCGATCACGTCGCCGGGCAGCAGGCGCACCATCAGGAAGATCGCGATCGAGACCCCGATCAGCGTCGGGATGACGAGCAATGTGCGCTTTGCGATGTATCCGAACAACGGTCCCCCGTCCCCTCTCAGGCGTGCGGCCGGAGGGGAGAAGCGCCGCGGTGCGCGCTCCTCCCCCGTGACCTCGGCTCGTCGGTCAGCGCTTGATGTACACGGACGTGTGCAGTCCCGTGTTGAAGTCGCTGAACGCCACGTACATGTTCGCCACCCGCGGGCGCACGACCTGGAACTTCGACACCGCGACGAGCGGCACCTGGACCACGTCGTTCATCAGCAGGCGCTGTGCCTCCTTGTACATCGGGATGCGCTTCTTCTGGTCGAGCTGGATCCGGCCGTTGCCGACGAGGCGCCACACCCGCTGGTTCTTGTACAGCGGATACCACGCCTGGTAGGCGGTCGAGCTCGGGTTGAACTCGGCCATGTAGCCGTCGACGTCGCCACGCATGCCGCGCGCGGTGAGGTCCCAGTCGAAGCTGCCGCGGCCGTTGTTGGCCGCGAACGTCCCCGGCTCCTGCGCGACGATGTTCACGTCGATGTTGATCTTGTCGAGCTGGGCCTTGATCACCGCCGCCACCGACGCGAAGTCGAGCGGCGTGGAGAAGGTCGTCATCGTGACCGAGAAGCCGTTCGCGAGCCCGGCCTGACGCATCAGCGCCCGCGCCTTCGCCAGGTCGTGCTTCTCGTACTTGTCCCGCAGCTCCGAGCGGGTGAGCGGCCAGGGGCCGTAGCCCGGAGGCACGTGCCCGCTGTACTCGCCGAAGCCGCTGTAGACCTTGTTGATGATCTCCTGGCGGTTGATCGCGAAGTTGACGGCCTGCCGCACGCGGATGTCGTGCCACGGCTTGCGGTCGCCCGGCTTGATCGTCATCTGCAGCTCGCGGAACGCCGCCGTCAGGCCGCGGAGCACCTTGAGGCTGCGGTTCTGGCCGAGCGCCTTCGCACTGTCGGCCGAGAACGTCCCGCCGTCGATCGCGCCGGCCCGCAGGGCCGCCACGCGGGCCTGCTCGTCGGACAGGATCTTGAACGACAGCGCGTCGAGGTAGGGCAGTCCCTTCTTCCAGTAGTTCTGGTTGCGGACGTACTCGACGTGGCTGTTGGGCTGGTACTCGACGAGCCGGAACGGCCCGGTGCCGATGCCCTCGCGGCCCGCGTTGACCTGCCCGTACATGCCCTCGGGCACGATCGCCGAGTAGCGGTTCCAGGCGAGGTAGCCGAACACCCGCGCGTCCGGGTTCTTCAGCTTCATCCGCAGCACGTACTTGCTGCGCACCTCGGTGCTCGCGATCGCCGGCACCTGGCCGAGCACCGCGACGCTGCCCGGCGCCGGCGGGTTCAGCTGCAGGTCGAACGAGTACTTGGCGTCAGCGGCCGTGAACTCCTTGCCGTTGTGGAACTTGACCCCACGCCGCAGCGTGAAGTCGATCGTCCTCGCGTCGACGACCTTGTAGCTCGTCGACAGCGCAGGCCGCTCGTTCAGCTTCGCGTCCCACTCGATCAGCGACTCGTACATCGGCGCCTTGCCCCAGTGGTTGGCGGTCAGGATGCCGCCGAACGGCGCGATGTGCGCGGGATCCTGCTCGAGCGCCCACGTCACCTTGCCGCCGCGCGGCGGAGCCGCCTTCCGGCGCTTCGGCGCCGCCTTCGCTGCGCCCGCAAGCGACCCCGCGGCGACAGCACCGGCACCGATCGCACCGGCCTTGACCAGCAGGTCGCGACGGTTGAGGTCGCCACCCGTCGGGATGTCGCCCGACGATTCGTCTGACATCGTCCTGCCCTCCTCTTCCTCGTGATCGTTCAGAGGATCTGACCGACCCTTGGTGCTTCTCCTTGGATGTCGTCGTAAAAGACGGATTCACGGACGTCGAAGTTGGCGAGCCGCCCGACCTGCGTCGGGTCGAGCGCGACGCCGAGGCCGGGCGCGCGCGGCACCTCGACGAGCCCGTCGCTCATCTCGAGGCGCTCGTCGAGGACGTCGAACTCCTGCAGCGGGTAGTGCGTGTCGCTCGCGAAGGGGAAGTTCGACGACGACGCGACCACGTGGAGGTTGCCGGCGGTCGCGACGCCGAGCTCGGCCCAGCTGCCGATCGTGCACCACTTCCCGGCCGCGTCGGCGAGCGCGCCGATCTGCCGAGCCTTCGTCAGCCCGCCGGCCTCCGACGGGTAGACGACGAGCACGTCGCAGGCATCCGCCTCGAGCAGCGCGAGCGCCGAGCGCACGTCGGTGCAGCCCTCGTCGGCGGCGATCGGGACTGCGACGGCGCGGCGCACCTGCGCCAGGCCCTGGAGGTCGAAGTCGAGCACCGGCTGCTCGACGTACTGCAGGTCGAACTGCTCGAGGCCGCGGATCCACTTGATCGCGGCCGGGACGCTCCAGATCATGTTCGCGTCGATCCGGATCTTCACGTCCGAGCCGACGCGGTCGCGGATCGCCGCAAGGGTGTCGTGATCCTGCTCGAAGCTCCGGCCGACCTTCAGCTTCAGCTCCGTGTAGCCGGCGTCGACGAAGGCGCCGGCCTTGCTCGCCGCGGCCTCCGGCTCGTCGATGAAGAGGTAGCCGACGACTGCCACGCGGTCGCGGCAGAAGCCGCCGAGGAGCTCGGTCACCGAGACGCCGAGCGTCTTTCCCTTCAGGTCGAGGAGCGCGATCTCGATGCCCGAGATGGCGTAGTTGGCGATGCTGCTCCAGTTGCGCGCGAACTCCGCCATCCGGTGGACGAGCCACTCGACCCGCAGCGGATCCTGGCCGACGAGGAACTGCGTCAGCTCCTGGTCGATGATCGTCTGGATCGTGGGCAGCGTCGGCCCCGGGGCCTCGCCGATGCCGACGATACCCTCGTCGGTGTGGATCTGGACGAGCAGTCCGGAAGCCGATTCGCGGGTGCCGCCGGGCCACACCAGCGGCTCACGCATCGGCGTGCGCACCGCGATCGTCTCGACCTTGGTGATCCTCACCAGGATGGTTACACTAGGGCCGTGAATTGGGATTGTCAACCATTTCAAGATTGTTTACATGAGCGTTGATCCAGGGCAAACGGCGCCCGCCACGCCGCTCGTCGGCAACGCCCAGAAGACGCTGCCGCGGGCCCAGCAGATCGCCGAGGCGCTCCGCATGTCGATCATCGCGGGGCGCTACGAGCCGGGCGAGCGGCTGATCGAGACGGCGCTCTCGGCCGAGCTCGGGACGAGCCGCGGACCGGTGCGCGAGGCGCTGCGCCTGCTCGAGAACGAAGGCCTCGTGATGTCGTTCCCCTACCGCGGGGCGGTCGTGCTCGGCGTCTCCGACGAGGAAGTCCAGGAGGTGCTGATCCCGATCCGCCTGACGCTCGAGCGCTACAGCTTCGCGCGGGCGCTCGAGCGGCTGACCGACGACGACTTCGCGGAGCTCGGGAAGCAGATCTGGCTGATGGAGGAGGCGGGCAGGGCGAACGACCTCGTCAAGCTGGTGGAGGCCGACATCTGCTTCCACGAGATCGTGATCACGGCCTCGGGCCAGCTGCACACGATGCAGATCTGGCGCACGATCTCGCCGCGGATCCGGGGCTACTTCTTCCGCTACGAGCGCTCCCGCGGCTTCGAGGAAACGGTGGAGGAGCATCGCATCCTGCTCGCTGCGCTGCAGACGCGTGACCCTGAGATCGCGCTCACGCAGCTCGAGCGCCACATCGCCGTTCCCGCACCTCCCCTGGCCGTGGCTGCGAAGGGACGCCGGCCGTGACCGAGCTGCTACGGGTCGAGAACCTGCGGACGTACTTCGGCACGAGCAAGGGCACCCTGCGTGCGGTCGACGGCGTCGACCTGGAGATCCCTCAGGGCGGCACGCTCGGCGTCGTCGGCGAGTCCGGCAGCGGCAAGTCCGTCACGGCCCTCTCGGTGATGGGGCTCGTCGACGCGCCCGGCCGGATCGAGCCCGGCTCGAAGATCTTCTTCGAGGGCCGCGACCTCGTGACGCTCGGAGAGCGCGAGCTCGGGAAGATCCGCGGCAACGACATCGCGATGATCTTCCAGGAGCCGATGACCTCGCTGAACCCGGTCTTCACCGTCGGCAACCAGATCTCGGAGGCGGTGCGGCTGCACCAGGGGCTCAGCAGGAAGGACGCGACGGCGCGGGCCGTCGAGCTGATGCGGCTCGTCGGCATCCCCTCCGCCGAGCGCCGCGTGAACGACCACCCGCACCTGATGTCCGGCGGCATGCGGCAGCGCGTGATGATCGCGATGGCGCTGAGCTCCGACCCGAAGCTGCTGATCGCCGACGAGCCCACGACCGCGCTCGACGTGACGGTGCAGGCACAGATCCTCGAGCTGATGAAGGAGCTGCGCGAGCGGCTCGGCATGGCGATCATGCTGATCACCCACGACCTCGGCGTCGTCGCGGAGATGGTGGACGAGGTGGCCGTCATGTACGCCGGCCGCGTCGTCGAGCGGGGGCCGGTCGAGGAGATCTTCTCGAGCCCGCAGCACCCGTACACCGAGGCGCTGCTCGAGTCGATCCCGCTGCTCGGAATGCGCTACACCGACCGGCTGAAGGCGATTCGCGGCACGGTTCCGAACCCGCTCGAATGGCCGGCGGGTTGCCGCTTCGCACCGCGCTGCGACTACGCCTTCGACAAGTGCATCTCGAACGATCCGCCGCTCCTGCCGGTGCCGCCGCAGGAGTCGGCGTGCTGGCTCTGCGAGCACGGCCGCCGGGTGCCGCGCGTGCGCCAGGTGGTCGCGTGAGTACCGATCAGCGGCACGAGACGGAGCTCGTTCCGGAATACACGCCGGCGGAGGTGCTGCTCAAGGCGCGCGCCGTGAAGAAGCACTTCCCCGTGAAGAAGGGCTGGCTCAAGCGCACCGTCGGCCAGCTGCAGGCGGTCGACGGCGTCGATCTCGACGTCTTCCGCGGCGAGACGGTCGGGCTCGTGGGCGAGTCCGGCTGCGGCAAGTCGACGCTCGGCCGCACGCTGCTGCGCCTGCTCGAGCCGACCTCGGGCGAGATCGAGTTCGACGGCGTCGACCTGCGCGGCCTCGGGAGCCGTGACCTGAAGACGATGCGCCGCCACATGCAGATCGTCTTCCAGGACTCCGTCGGCTCGCTCGACCCGCGCATGAAGGTGCGCGACCTCGTCGGCGAGGGGCTGCGCATCCACGGCCTGCACCGCAAGGAGCGCGACGAGCGCGTGCTCGAGGTGATGGAGCGCGTCGGGCTGAGCAAGGAGGCGGCCGATCGCTACCCGCACATGTTCAGCGGCGGCCAGCGCCAGCGCATCGGCCTCGCGCGCGCGCTCGTGCTGCAGCCGAAGTTCATCGTCGCCGACGAGCCTGTCTCGGCCCTCGACGTCTCGATCCAGTCGCAGGTGCTGAACCTGCTCGTCGAGCTGAAGCAGGAGTTCAACCTCACCTATCTCTTCGTCGCGCACGACCTCGCAGTCGTCGGCTACATCTCCGACCGGATCGCCGTGATGTACCTCGGCAAGATCGTCGAGCTGGCCTCGTCGGAGGACCTCTTCCGCCGGCCGCTGCACCCGTACACGATGGCGCTCCTCTCGGCGAACCCGGAGCCGATCCCCGGCCGCAAGCACCGCCGTGTCGTGCTGACGGGAGACGTGCCGAGCCCGATCAACCCGCCGTCGGGCTGCCGCTTCCGCACGCGCTGCCCGATCGCGCAGCCGATCTGCGCCGAGGTGGAGCCGCTGCTCGTGCCGCACGACGACGGCCCGGATCACGGCGCCGCCTGCCACTTCGCCGGCACGCCGCTGCCGGACACGCAGCCGTCGCTCGCCGTGTGAGCCTGCACGACGTCCGGCTGCTGCACGACCGGCGCGTGCCGATGCGGGACGGGATCACGCTCTCCGCCGACGTCTACCTGCCGCTCTCGGGCGGCCCGCACCCGACGATCGTGCAGTGGACGCCGTACGAGTCGACGCGCGAGCGCTTCGTCGGCTGGGGTGCCTGGTTCGCGCAGCGCGGCTACGCGGCCGTCGTCCTCGACGTTCGCGGCCGCTACGAGTCGGAGGGCGTCTTCGAGGCGTGGACGCGCGACGGCGTCGACGCGCAGGACACGCTCACCTGGGCGGCCGCGGAGCCATGGTGCAACGGCCGCATCGGCACCTGGGGCCGGAGCTACGGCGGGCTCGTGCAGTGGCAGCTGATGCACCTCGGCCACCCGAACCTCCAGTGCATCGCGCCGCAGGTGATCCACGACGACTACTTCTGGGACGGCTACTGGACGGGCGGCGCGTTCCAGCTCGCGCTCACGCTGGGCGCGGCGGCGCTCTGGTCGAGCGCGATCAGCCTGATCACCGGCCCGAGCGCGGGCGACGTGATGCTGAACGACCGCGTCTTCCGGCACCTGCCGCTGATCGATCTGGACGAGGTCGCGATCGGCCGCAAGGTCGGCTTCTGGCGCGAGTGGTGGGAGCACCAGGAGAACGACGCGTACTGGCACCAGTTTCACCACCGCCCCGAGACGGTCACCGTGCCGATCTTCCAGCAGGGTGGCTGGTTCGACCCCTACTCCGGCTCGCACCTGCGCTCGTTCGCCGCGATCGGCGCCAGGTCGACGTCCCGAACCGTGTCCTGATGGGGCCGTGGTCGCACGAGGAGGAGGTCGAGAAGTTCACCGCCGACGTCGACCTCTCTCCGGGGGTGACGGTGATCCGCGACCACGAGCTCGCCTTCTACGACCGCTACCTGCGCGACGAAGGCAACGACTGGGAGGAGCGCCCGCCGCTCGAGCTCTACGTCCTCGGTGTCGGCGAGTGGCGCGGCGAGCGCGAGTGGCCGCTGCCCGGGACCGAGGTCACGCCGTGGTACCTGCGCCGTGACGATGCCCTCGACCTCGAGCCGCCCCGCTCCGACGAGCCCGCCGACCGCTACGCGTACGACCCCGAGAACCCGGTGCCGACGATCGGCGGCGTCAACTCCGTCCTGACGATGACCCAGGGCGCGCGCGAGCCGGTGCTGCCGGGGCCGCGCGACCAGCGCGTGCTCGAGGCGCGCGACGACGTGCTCGTCTACACGAGCGCCGAGCTCGAGCAGGATCTCGACGTGATCGGCCCGGTCGAGCTGACGCTCTATGCGGCCTCGAGCGCGAAGGACACCGACTTCGTCGTCCGCCTCTGCGACGTCTACCCGGACGGCCGCTCGATCTTCCTCACCGAGGGGATCATCCGCGCGCGCTACCGCGGCTCCGAGCGCGGCGAGAGCACCGAGCTGCTGGAGCCGGGCGAGGTCGCGCTCTACACGATCCGCCTCTACCCCGTCGCGAACGTCTTCCGGCGCGGCCATCGCATCCGGCTCGACGTGACGAGCTCGAGCTTCCCGCGCTTCAGCCGCAACCTGAACACGGGCGAGGACGTCGCCACCGGCACGCGGATGGAGGTCGCCCACCAGACGGTGCTGCACACGGACGCGTACCCCTCGCACGTGCTGCTGCCGGTCGTCGCCGGGCGAGCGCCGTGTCGACCTCGTCGCGCCGCCGGGCGCGACCTGTCTGACCAGCCGGGCGACGCGCCGTGTTCGTGATCCGCGGCGCGACGGTTCCCGGCGAACGCCGCTCGGGCGACGTCGTCGTCGAGGACGGGCGGATCGCGGCGGTCGGGAGCGGGCTCGGCGGCGAGGAGGTCGTCGACGGCGACAGGCGCTCTGGCTCTGCCCCGGCTTCATCGACGTGCACGCGCACACGGCGCTCGCGCTCGTTCGACGACCCGCTGCTCGCGGAAGCCGTCGCGCAGGGCGTGACGACGCAGGTGATCAACCCCGACGGGCTCGCGCCCGCACCGGTCGCGGTCGGGCGGTGGCGCGAACGGAAGGCGTACCTGACCGCGCTGGAGGGGCCTGGGCCGGACGAGTGGGGCTGGACGACCTTCGCGGAGTACCTCGACGCGCTCGACGCGACCCGTCCCGCGATCTCGCTCGTGCCTTCGATCGGCGCCGGCGCTGTGCGCGACACCGTGCTCGGCGGCGAGCGGCGGACGCCGACGAGGGGCGAGCTCGAGGCGATGCGCCACGAGGTGCGCGCCGGCTTCGACGCCGGTGCGACGAACCTCTCCTTCGGCCTCGTCTACTTCCCGGGCGCGCACGCTGGCACCGACGAGCTCGTCGCGCTGGCCGAGGTGGCCGCGGAGTTCGGCGCGCCGATCGTGCCGCACGTGCGCAACGAGGGCGCAGGCCTGCTCGGTGCGATCAAGGAGATGCTCGACGTCGCCCGCCGTTCGGGTGCATCCCTGCACGTCTCGCACCTGAAGTCGCTCGCCGACGAGGCGCTGATCGAGCCGCTGCTCGAGCTGCTGGAGTCCGCCGACGTCGTCGACGTGAGCTTCGACCAGTACCCGTACGGCGCCGGCTGCACGCTGCTCGCGAGCCTGCTGCCCGCGTGGGCGCAGGAGGGCGGCGCGGCGGCGACGCTCGAGCGGCTCGTCGACCCGACGGCGCGGGCGCGGATCGCGCGCGACGTCGCCGACGGCCTGCCGGGCTGGGAGAACCTGCTCGGCACGCTCGGGCCGACAGCGATCGTCGTCGAGGGCGAGTCGATCGCCGACCGCGGCGGCGACCCCGTCGAGACGGTGCTCGACCTCGTCGTCGAGTCGGAGCTCGGGGCGCAGATGATCATGCACTACGCCTCCGAAGAGGCCGTGCGCGCGATCGCGCGGCACCCGCTGATGCTGCTCGGCTCCGACGGGATCTTCGGGACGACACCACATCCGCGCCTGTCGGGGAGCGCGGCTCGGTTCCTCGGCCGCCTCTGCCTGCGCGACGGACTGCTGCCGGCGGAGGAGGCGATCGCGCGGCTGACCGCGCGCGCGGCGGATCGCTTCGGACTCGCCGATCGCGGCCGGATCGAGCCCGGCAAGCGCGCCGACCTCGTGTTGCTGGATCCTGCGGCGTACGTGGACGCCGCGACCTACGAGGAGCCGCTGCAACTGGCCGAGGGAGTCGCCGGTGTCTGGGTTGCGGGCGAGCGCGTGTGGGTCGACGGCTCCCACACGGGCGCACGCCCCGGAGGAGTCGTCCGGTGAGGCACGACGAGATGCCGTCGATCGCGGCCGAGCGCGCGCTCACCGGCCGGGACATGCTGCCGCTGAAGGGCTCGATCGGCGCGCCGCTGCCGCCGCACGTGCGCGAAGCGGTCACGGCCGCGCTGGACGAGCACGCGGTGACGCCGCCGAGCCGCGGCCACCTGTCGTTTCGCGAGACGATCGCGCGCTCGCTCCCCGCGCCCGCCGACCCGGAGCGCGAGCTCCTCGTCACGAACGGCGCCATGCACGCGCTCAGCATCCTCTTCCGCGCGCTGCTCGAGCCCGGCGACGAGGTGATCGTGCCGACGCCCGTGCTACTTCTTCCGCGGCCTGGTCGAACGCGCCGGCGGCGTCTTCGTGCCGGTGCCGGCGATGACGTGGGATCCAGCCGCGATCGAGGCGGCGGTGACGCCGCGCTCGCGCGTTCTCGTCCTGACCAACCCGAACAACCCGACCGGCTACCTCCCGACCCGCACCGAGGTCGACGGCATGCTGGCGCTCGCCGACCGCCACGGCCTGACGGTCCTGACCGACGAGGCGTACGAGCGCTGCATCCACGAGGGCGAGCTCGCGAGCGCCTGGGGCGCGCCGAACGTCGTGCTCGTGCGCAGCCTGGGCAAGAGCCTCGCGCTGCCCGAGCTGGCGCATCGGCTTCCTCGCCGGCGCGCCGGCCCTCGTCGACGCCTGCCTGCGCGAGCTCGAGTGGGACGTGATCCGCGTCAGCCACGTCGCCCAGCGAGCCGCGCAAGCGGCGTTGGAAGGCCCGCAGGACTGGCTCGACGACCTGGCCGCCGCGCTACCGCGCCGACCGCGACGCCGCGCACGCCGCGATCGCCGACGCACCCGATCCTGAGCGCCGCGCTCCCGCCGGCGACGCCGTTCCTCTGGCTCGACCTCGGCGGCATCCCGTCCGAGAACCTGCTCGCCGCGGGCATCGCCGTCGTCGACGGCACGCACTTCGGAGCACCCGGCCACGCGCGGCTCCCCTTCGCGGGCGCGACCGAGCACGAAGACGAGCTGCGCCGACCGCCTCGGCCTCGTCACAGCGCGGGCGTAAGCTCGGCCGGTGATCGACCGACTCCCGTCCCTGTTCCTGCGGATCGAGGGTGCGGCAGTCCTCGTCGCCGCGCTCGTCCTCTACTTCGACGCTCGGCTACGAGTGGTGGCTCCTCGCGCTGCTCCTCCTCGCGCCCGACCTGAGCGCGCTCGGCTTCCTGGCCGGACAGCGGGTCGGCACGGCCGCGTACGACATCGCGCACCTGGAGGCGCTTCCGCTGGCGCTCGCGGTCGGCGGCTATCTCGGAGGAAGCGACGTCGCGCTGAAGCTGGGGCTGATCTGGCTCGCGCACATCGGCATGGACCGAGCCGTCGGCTACGGCCTGAAGTACCCGACGAACTTCAAGGACACCCACCTCCAGCGCGTCTGACCGCTCGCGGCCCTAAGTCCTAAGCCCTTAGTCAGTCGTCCGATCTAACCGGCGCGGTCGGCACGCATGCCCGAAGCTCCAACACGGCTCATGAGGCCCCAAAACCTCGGAGCTGCCGCCGGTCGCTGTACTGAGTGGACGAGTACTTCGGCTGACGCAGAACCGAGGCGAGCCGAGCAGCCTCGTCGCACCGTCGCTCGATGTCAGGTCGTCGTCGCCGAAGCCGGGTCGCGGCGCGGCGTCCGGCTCGGCGCGAGCATCAGCAGCACGAACACCCCGGCAACGACGTACGCACCGCCCTGGAAGTTCAGGAGGGCGATCGGGCCCAACACACCGCCGACTGCACCCGCGGTCAGGGTGCCCACGAACATCAGGAGCGACGAGCTCGTGCCGAGCGAGCCGAAGACGCGGCCGAGGTAGGCGTCCTCGACGTTCGTCTGCATGATCGTCGCGCGCGCCGACTGCGTGGAGGTGGCCGGGATGCCGACGAGGATCATCAGCGCGCTGCCGATCCAGAGCCCGTCGAGGACGAGCGGGAAATTGAAGAGCGCCAGGTCGAAGATCCCGAAGGTGAGGAGAGCAACGCCGTAGAGCCGCTCGGGCACGAGGTACCGCCCGGCGTAGACCCCGACGACACCGCCGAGCAGGCCGCCGATCGCCTGCGAGGTCTGCAGCAGCCCCAAAGCCGGGACGCCGCCCTCGAGCACGTCGCGCACCCAGACGGCGAACATGACCGCGAAGATCCCCTCGCCGAAAGCCGTGATCGAGGTGACGCCGAAGACGACGCCGACGGGGCGGCTCCGCCGGACGACTGCGAGGCCGTCGTGCAGCTCGCTCCATACTCGTCGCCAGCGCCGGCCGGCGGCTTCGGAGATGTCGCCGGCCGCCGCCACGGCGCCGGAAGCGGCGATCGCACCCAGCAGCACGGCGGCGACGAGGAACGAGACGGAGTTCGCAAGCACGACGCCGGTCAGCCCCATCCACGCGTACAGCGCGCCCCCGAGCGCAGGCCCGCCGAGGCGCGCGAGATTGTTGTTCAGCGCGTTCAGCGAGTTCGCGGCGACGAGCTCCTCGGCGGGGACGAGCCTCGGCAGGAAGGCGTTCTCCGCCGGGCCGGTGAACTGCTCCACCACCTCGAGCAGGAAGACGAGCGGGTAGACGACCCAGAGCTGCGACTCGTCCGTGAGGAGCAGCAGCGGGAGCGTCGCGCCGGCGAGCACCACGTTCCCGACCACGAGGGTCGTCTTCCGGTTCCAGCGGTCGACGAAGACGCCGGCAACGGAGCCGAAGAGGATGCCGGGGGCGACGAGGGCGGCGACGACCCCGCTCGTCGCAAGCGTCGAGCCGGACAGCTCGTAGACGTGCAGCGGGAGCGCGATCCACATCGCCCAGCCGCCCAGCATCGAGATGAGCCCGCCCGTCCAGGCGAGAAAGAAGTCGCGGTTTCGAAGGAGGAGGCGCACGCGGACGGCACTATGACATCATTTTGATGTCAGTGTCAAGTCACGCGCGCTGCACCCTGATGTCGCGACCTCAACTCGTTGCGGCGGATCTTGCCGCTGACCGTCAGCGGCAACTCGCGCAGGAACTCGACCTGGCGCGGAACCTCGTACGCCGCCAGGCGTGAGCGGACGTGCGCCTGCAGCTCCGCGGCCAACTCGTCCGACGGCGATGCGCCCGGGGCGAGCACGACGAACGCCTTGATCGCCTCGCCGCGGACCTCGTCCGGGACGCCGATCGCCGCCGCCAGCGCGACCGCGGGGTGGCGGACGAGGCAGTCCTCGATCTCTCCGGGGCCGATGCGGTGGCCGGCGCTCGAGATCAGATCGTCGGCGCGGCCGACGAAGTGGAGGTAACCCGCGCCATCCTGCGTCGCGAGATCGCCGGTGTGCAGCCAGCCCTCTCGCACCTTCGCCCTCGTGGCGTTCTCGTTGCCCCAGTAACCGAGAAAGACAACGGGATCGCCCTCGGCGCGAACTGCGATCTCTCCGTCGATCAGGCGCACGTCGTGACCGGGGTACGGGCGGCCCATCGCGCCGGGGACCGCCGGCCAGGCGGCGCAGTTCCCGATCAGCAGGTTCGCCTCGGTCTGGCCGTAGAACTCGTTCAGCCGCGTGCCGAGCGCCTCCTCGCACCAGGCGGCCGTCTCCTCGCCCACCGTCTCGCCGCCGCTCGCGAGCGTGCGCAGCGCCAGCCGCCGGCCGCCGTGGGCGCGCAGCATCCGCAGCGCCGTCGCCGGTAGGAAGAGGTTCCGCACGCCGAGCCGCTCGACGAGCTCGTACGTCCGCTCCGGATCGAACCTCGTCGTCTGGAAGGCGACGACAGGACGGCCGTGGTACAGGCCGGGCAGGAGCACGTCGAAAAGGCCGCCCATCCAGGCCCAGTCGGCCGGCGACCAGATCACGTCGTCCGGCTGGGGGAAGAAATCGTGCGAGAGCTCGAAGCCGGGCAGGTGGCCGTACAGCGTGCGGTGCGCGAGGAGCGCGCCCTTCGGCGGCCCGGTCGTGCCCGAGGTGTAGACGATCAACGCCGGGTCGCCAGCGCTCGTCCGCACCGGCTCGAAGCTCGCCGAGGCCTGCGCGAGCAGCGCGGGCAGCTCGCGGTCGGCGTCGATCGGGCGCAGCTCCAGGTCGAGCTCCGCGATCCGCTCCAGCATCCCCGTCTCAGCGAGCACCACCTTCGCGCCGGCGTCGCCGAGCCGGACGGCGAGCGCGTCGGGGCCGAAGCGCGTCGAGAGCGGGACGGCGATCGCGCCGAGCTTGTAGGCGGCAATGTGCGCGACGGCGGTCTCGGGCCGCTGCGGCAGCGCGATCCCGACCCGGTCGCCAGGCCCGACTCCGAGAGCGGCGAGCGCGTTCGCGAGCCGCTTCGAGTCGTCGGAGAGCTCGCCGAAGGTGACGCGCCGCGTGACGTCGCGGCCGTCGGTGACGAGGATCGCGACGGCGTCCCGCGGCTGCCGCTCGCAGACGTCGACGCCGATGTTCACCGCCTCGGGCACGCGCCAGCGGAAGCCGGCGTAGAGCTCGTCGTAGCTCAGGCCCACAGGCGCTCGAGCAGGGCGAGGTAGACCTGCGTCGCGCGGACGAGCTCGGGCACGTCCATCGTCTCGACGTCCGCGTGCGCGCCGGTACCGACGGGGCCGTGGTAGACGGTCGGGATCCCGGCCTGGTGGAAGATCGCGCCGTCGGCGACGACCTTCATCCCGATCAGCGCCTGCTCGGCCCCGGTCACCTCGCGGTAGGCCTCGCGCAGCGCGACCGCGAGCTTCTCGTCCGGGTCGATCCGGTAGCTGTCGCGCACGAGCCGGAGGTCGAGCGCGATCGCGCAGCCGGTCTCGGCCGCGATCGGAACGAGCAGGGCCTCGTACTCCTCGCGCACCTCGTCGAGCGGCTTCCCGGGTTGCCAGCGCCGCGTGCCGACGAGCCGGCAGGTGGTGGGAAAGCGGTTGTAGAAGTCGCCGCCGTGCAGCTCGCCGAGGAAGTAGGTCTCGGCGCCGACCCACTCGTGCTCGGTCGCCGCCAGCTCAGCGTTGCGCGCTGCGATCGCCGCGATCACCTTGCCCGCGACGAGGAGCGGATGCGGCGTCCCCGCCGGCGTCTGCAGCTCGTGCGTCGGCATCCCCGGCCGCGTGATCTCGATCTCGACCGTGGCCTGACCCATGTGCGCGGCGACGAACGAGTCGCCGGCGAGCTCGCAGACGACGGCGTAGTCGGCGCTGAAGCCCCCCTCCCGCAGTAGCCACGTCAGGTCCTCGCCGCGGCCGGTCGGCGCCTCGTGCAGCCCGATCGCGACGACCACGAGCTCGCCGGGGAAGCCGCCGCGGGCGGCCACGACGGCCGCCGCCTCGGCGGCGCAGGCGAGCGCGCCCTTCATGTCGGCCGAGCCGCGGCCATAGATGGTGTCGCCGTCCAAGCGCGGCACCTCGTGAGGGATCGGGACCGTGTCGAGGTGGCCGTTGAGGACGACCGTCGGCCCGGGCTCGCCGCCGCGCAGCCGCCCGACGACGATCGGTGTCGCCGGGAAGACCTCGTCCAGGAGCTCGACCTCCAGCCCGTACTCCTCCAACCGGCGCGCGTACAGCCGCGCCACGTCTGCCGTGTCGCCCGTCGGGCTCTCGCACACGACGAGCTCCAGGGTCAGGTCTCGAAGCCGGTCGGCGTCGACGCTCACACGGAGATAATGACCTTCCCGCGAGCGTGGCCCTCACCGAGATAGCGGAGAGCGTCTGCCGCCTGCTTCAGCTCGAAGCGCCTGTCGATGACGGATCTCACCTTCCCGGCTTCGAGGAGCTCCCCCAGGAAGCCGAGGTCCTCCGTCGTGATCTTCGCGACGAAGAACGTGGCCTTCTGGCTCCTGCCCAGCGCCGCGAGCAGGGTTCCGATCACGTGGGCCAGCGGCCCGATCCCCTTGTTCGACGGGAACTTCGCTCCGACGATCACGACGGTCGCCTCAGGTGTCAGCACGCGTCGGAACGCGCGGAACGACCGGCTCCCCGCGATGTCGAGCATCAGGTCGTGGCGCTCGCCGAGCTTCGTGAAGTCCTCCTTGGTGTAGTCGACGACGCGGTCTGCGCCGAGCGACCGCGCCGTCTCCACGTTCGCCGTGCTGCAGACGGCGGTCACGTCCGCGCCGAACACCTTGGCGAGCTGGACGGCGTAGGTGCCGACGCCGCCGGAGGCGCCGTTGATCAGCACCTTCTGCCCCGGCTGGACGCATCCCTCGTCGCGCAGAGCCTGAAGAGCGGTGATGGCTGCAACAGGGACGGCAGCCGCTTCCTCGAACGAGACGTTGGCCGGCTTCCGAGCGAGGCGAACCTCTCGGGCAGGCGCATACTCGGCCCAGGCGGCTCCCGAGGTGCCGAACACCTCGTCACCGGGCTGGAACTCCATGACGTCCTTCCCGACCGACTCGACCCGGCCCGCCAGATCGGAGCCCACGGACGTGTCCTTCGGCCGGCGCAACCCTCCGCCCATCACGCGTCCCAGGAGAAACCCGGTCACGCCGTACCACTCGACCGGGTTGACCGAAGACGCGTGCACCCGCACGAGCACCTGGTCGTCCTCGATCGCCGGCGTTCCCACCTCGCGGAGCTCGAGCTCGTCGACGCCGTACCGCTCGCACACGATCGCGTTCATATCCCGTCCTCCCGCGCTACGTACAGTGTAAACTTATGGTGTAAGTTACAACGTACGCCGTAAGGTTGTCAAGCATGACCGCTCACCCCCACCCACGCCCCGAGCCACGCACCCCGCTCAGCCGGGAGCGAGTGCTGCACGCGGCGATCGCTCTCGCCGACGAGGGCGGGATCGAGTCGCTCAGCATGCGGAAGCTCGGCCAGGAGCTCGGGGTCGAGGCGATGTCGCTCTACAACCACGTCGCGAACAAGGAAGACATGGAGGACGGGATCGTCGAGATCGTCCTGGGCGAGATCGAGAACCCGGCCGGCGCAGGCGACTGGAAGGCGGAGCTCCGTCGGACCGCGATCTCGTCGCACGAGGTGTTCGTCCAGCACCGCTGGGCGTGCAGCCTCTTGATGCGCCGACCGAGGGTCAGCCCGAGGCGCTTGGGCTGGATGGAAGCCGTGCTGCGGACGCTTCGGGAGGCGGGCTTCTCGGCCGACATGACCCATCACGCGTACCACGCGCTCGACAGCCACATCACCGGCTTCACGCTCTGGCAGGTGAGCATGCCGTTCGAGACGAAGGAGGAGCTCGTCGACCTGGCCGAGGACTTCCTGCGAGAGATCCCCGCCGACGAGTACCCCTACGTGATCGAGCACGCCGAGCAGCACCTCGCCCCTTCCAGCCCCGACGGCGCGACCGAGTTCGAGTTCGGGCTCGAGCTGATCCTCGACGGCCTCGAGCGGCTTCGAGGCACGTCCTCAGACTTGGTGGATTTGTAGTCGCCGGGCCAACGAGCGGTCGAGCTCGGCCTCATTGCCCAGCGCGTAGTCGAGCGACTCGTCCAGCGTGAGTGCGCGTCCCTGTTCCCATGCCTCCGCGAATCCAACACCGACCGCGCGGCGGAGGAGAGCGACGTCCGGCTCGGGGTCGGGCCAGCCGAGCTCGCACGCGTCGACGCCCACCGACTCGCGAAGGACGCTCGCGCAACCGTAGAGGCGGACGGCCCGGATGGAATGATCCTCAGCGGCCGCGAGACGTCCGTACACCTCGAGGTTGGCCGCGAGTCCGAGCAGCTCGCCACTTTCCCGCTCGATCGCCACGCTTTCCTCCAGCAGACGACGTGCCGTGTCGTAGTCGTGTGCTTCCTGCGCCACGAGCGCCAGGTTGGACAGCGAGTGGGAGATGCACCACGGTTGGCCGAGCTCGCGCCCGAGGGCGAGGCTCTCTTCGAATCGAGGGCGCGCCCCTTCGTAGTCGCGCCGCGCCAATGCGATCGAGCCGAGCGCTCTCAGCCAGTTCCCGACGCTCGTGACGTTTCCGACTTGACGTGCGCCGCGCACGCTCTCCTCGATCGCTCGCTCGGCCTCCTCGAGCTCACCTCTGGCCCCCAGCGCCAGGCCGACGTTGAAGAGCAGCATGGCCTCCGTCGAGAGGTCGCCCGACCGGCGCGCGCTGCCGAGTCCTTCCTCGGCGAGCGCCAGAGCCCGGTCGGCGTCACCCGTCGCCAGCGCAGAGGCGCACAGGACGGCGTGCGCGCTCGCAACCCTCCGATCGTCTCCGAGCCTGCGCAGGACGGGCAGGCTCGCCTCGTGGAGACGACGCACCGCGTCGTGGTCGCCTTGGACTACCGCCATGCTGGCGACCGCCCATTGGGCCAAAGCGCGGGCGGTGCTCGACCCGGAACCCAGCGCCAGCAGCCGCTCGAGCCGCTCGCGTCCCTCCGTGAGACGACCTTGCATTTGCCAGAAGCGCCACAGCGCCGCGCCGATCCGCAAACCGGGCTCCGCCTCCCCGGTCTCCGTCGCCCAGGTCATCGCAGCGCGGATGTTGGCGAGCTCGGCGTCGAGCCGATCGGCCCACCTCAGCTGCTGCGGTCCGCGCAACTCGGGTTCGGCCTGCTCCGCGAGCAGAGCGTAGAAGCCCGCGTGGCGGCGTTGCACCGCCTCGCCGTCGCCGCGCTGGGCCAGCCGCTCGAGGGCGTACTCGCGAATTGTCTCCAGCACTCCAAAGCGCGGTTCATCGCCGGCCATGCGCTCGGTCCGGAGCAGGTTGTCGTTCAGGAGCGACTCGAGTCCGTCGACGATGTCGAGCTCGAGGTCGCCGGCGACGGCGACGGCGTCGGCAGCCTCCAGGGTGAAGCCACCGACGAAGACGGCGAGGCTCGTGAAGAACGCCTGCTCCTCCACCGTCAGGAGGTCGTAACTCCACGCGATCGCGGCGCGCAGCGTGCGGTGCCGCTCGGGCACGCCTGCGCCCGGCTCGGCCTTCAGCAGCTCGAGGCTCCCGCCGAGCCGCAGAAGGATGTCGCCGGGCGAGAGCAGCTTGATCCGCGCGGCCGCGAGCTCTAGCGCGAGCGGCAGCCCGTCCAGGCGCAGGCAGAGTTCCGCGACCGCGTCGGCGTTCGCCTCGGAGAGCTCGAAGTCGCCCCTCGCGCCGCGTGCGCGATCCACGAAGAGCCGGATCGCCTCCATCCGCCGGAGCCGGCTGACCTCGTACGGGCGCGCCGGCTCGGGAAGCTCGAGCGCACCGAGGGGGTAGAGCCGCTCCGCCGAGATGTCGAGTGCCGTTCGGCTCGTGACCAGGAGCGTCACTTCGGGCGCGCCGGCCACCAGCTCTGAAAGCAGCGGCGCCGCCGCAAGCACGTGCTCGAAGTTGTCGAGCACGAGCAGCGCGCGCCGGCCGCGGAAGCAGGAGACCAGGATCTCGGCCAGGTCTCTTCCCGGCAGCTGGCTCACACCGAGCGTGTCGGCGATCGCCGCGGCGACGAGTTCGGGGTCGACGACCGGTGCGAGCTCGACCAGCACCACGCCGTCCGGGAACCGCTTTCCGAGGCCGGCTGTCGCCTCGATGGCGAGGCGGGTCTTGCCCGTTCCGCCGGCCCCCGTCAGAGTGAGAAGAGGAACGTCGCCTCCGCGAAGCAGAGCGCGAACCTCTCGCAGCTCGCGCTTGCGGCCGACGAAGGATGTGGCGCGCGCCGGAAGGCTCGGCGCCGACCGCCCGACCGGAGCGACGTCCAGGGACGGATCCTGCTCGAGGATGGCGCGCTCGAGCTGCCGCAGCTCCGCTCCCGGCTCGATCCCGAGTTCCTCCGCGAGCATCTCCCGCGCCGCCCGGTAGGCAGCCAGGGCCTCCGCCTGCCTGCCCGAACGGTAGAGGGCGAGCATGAGCCGGGCGAGCAGATGCTCTGACAGTGGGTGCTCGGCTACCAGGCACTCGAGCTCGCCGACGAGCTCTCCGTCGCGACCGAGAGCGAGATCCGCGTCGATGCGATCCTGGAGCGCCGAGAGGTGAAGCTCCCGGAGCCGGCCGATCTCATCCTGTGCCCACGATTCGTAGGTGAACTCGACGAGTGGCGGCCCCCGCCAGAGCGAGAGGGCTTTGCGCAGCCTCTGGGCTGCGGCCGGCGGCTCGGCTCCCCGGGCCTCGGTTACAAGGCGCTCGAAGCGGTGCAGGTCGAGACCGTCGGGCGCGACGCGGAGCTCGTAGCCCGCCGGTCGGGTGACGATCGCGTCGTTGCCGAGCGCCTTGCGGAGCTGGGAGACGTAGGTCTGCAGGATCTTCGCGGCGGTGGTCGGCGGACGACCCGCCCAGAGATCCTCGACCAGCCGATCGCTCCCCACGGGCTCGTTCGCATGCAGGAGCAGGATGGCCAGGAGAGCACGTGGCTTCGCCGCGTCGAGCGCGACGACGCGGCCTCCGGCTACCGCTTCGAGCGGCCCGAGTATGCGGAAATCCATAGACGGCTCCTCCCCGAGCCTAACGGCTATACCGGCGCTCTACCACCACTGGACCGGCCGCGCCGATCGTTTTCTCGGCATGAAGCGACGGAGCTTGCGCGCGTCCTATCTCCTGGTTGGAGCGATCGTCGTCGCCGCGCCCGCCTGGCTGGTGACCAGAGCGAGCTCTCGCATCGCGACCGACTTCGAGTTCACGCGGCACGCTGAGGACTACGTCGTGCCCGCCGGCGTCTGCCGGGTTCGGATCGAGGTCGTCGGAGCGGCGGGCGGCCCGGCAGGGACATCCGGCACACCCGGCGCCGGCGCCCTGGCGATCGCCGACTTCGAGGTCGCTCCGGGTGAGACCCTGCGCGTCCGGGTTGGCGGCAGGGGCGGTGCAGCTGAGCAGTCGGCTCCGGGAGCCGGCGGCTGGAACGGGGGTGGCGCCGGCGGCGGGTCGATGGGGAAACCCGGCTCCGGCGGGGGCGGAGCGACCGACGTTCGCCGAGGCGGCGATGGCCTCGAGCATCGAATCATCGTCGGTGCCGGGGGGTCGGGTGGCGCGGGCGGCGCGATCGGCGGCTCGATCGGCACCGGAGGCGGCCACGGCGGCGACCGGACCGGGCACGAGGGTTTCGTCGTTCTCGGCTCGGCGAACCCGGCGACGGGCGGGCAGGGCGGAACCCAGACAAGCGGTGGCGCGCCGGGCCGGAACGCTCCCGATCTCTCGGTCACCGCGACAGCCGGGTCGCTCGGACTCGGCGGCGGCGGTGCCGCGGGCGAAGCCAGCGGCGGGGGTGGCGGCGGAGGCGGGCTCTACGGCGGCGGAGGCGGCGGTTCCAGCCGCTCCTTCAGCGGCGGCCACGGCGGCGGCGGGTCGAGCTATGGCCCCAAGCAGACGGTCTACCGAGCCGGCGTCGGCGCCGGGTTCGGGCGAGCGACGATCAGCTACGACCCCGAGACTCGCTGTTAGGCATCTCGCGCGACGCGGAAGCCGATGTGCGCCTGCCTGCGCGCAGGCCGGCTGTGACTGCGCATCGTGCAGCGCGCCCAGGCGAGCCCGGGGCTCGCGAACGAGCCGCCGCGGAGCACGCGCTGGCCGGGCGGATACTCGGTCGCCGTCCACTCCCACACGTTTCCGGCCATGTCCAGCAGACCGTACGGGCTGGCTCCGTCCGGATGGGAGCCGACGGGCGACGTCGTGCCGTGCTTCATCCCGCCCCCGACCGTCGCGCGGACTTCGTCCTCCTCGTCGCCCCACGGATAGGAGCGCCCGTCGGTGCCGCGGGCGGCCTTCTCCCACTCCGCCTCGGTCGGCAGCCGGCCGCCGGACCACGTGCAGAAAGCGGACGCCTCGTGCCAGTCGACGAAGGCGACGGGGTGGTCGCCCGGAGCGGGCCAGTGCGGCGGCTCAGGCGCGACTCCCTCCGCGACGAAGCGCCCGTACTGCGCGTTCGTCACCGGCGTCCGCGTCAGCTCGAACCCGTTCAGCTCGACCTGCCGCTGCCGCGACTCGCCCGCGTCGCGGCCGATCACGTACTCGCCGGCGGGCACCTCGACCCAGTCGAAGCCCCGCGCCGGCGCCACCGCGACGACGCGGAAGCCGACGTAGGGGTCGCGTGCCTCCGGGTGCACGGGGAAGCGAGCCGAGCAGCAGAGCTCGCCCAGGCCGCTCAGGTAGGAGCCGCCGCGCGCCGCTCCGTCGGCCGTCCACTCCCACACGTTCCCGGCGAGGTCGAGCGCGCCGCAGGGTGCGGCGCCGGCAGGATGCAGCCCGGGGCGGGACGGCCCGCCGATGCCCCGCGCGAACGTCGCCCGCGTCGCGTCCGGGAGCTCGTCTCCCCACGGCCAGAGCCGGTCGTCGCCGCCGCGCGCGGCCGCCTCCCACTCGAGCTCGGTCGGCAGCCGCACGCCGTTCGCGGCACAGAACTCCTCGGCGTCGGCGCGCGAGACGTAGGTCAGCGGCATGCCGTCGTCGTCGCACACCGGCAGGCGCGCGATCCGGAAGCCTTCGACCCGCACAACGCGCCGCGGTGTCTCGTCCTCGTCCGGCGGATACAGGCGCGCGGGGTCGACGCCGAACGCGAACGGCCCGCCCGGGACGGAGACGAAGTCGAGCTCGCTAATGGGACACCGCGGCCGCGGCCAGCTCGGAGACGAGCGTGTCGGTGTGGAACCGCTCCAGCGCGAACGGCGCGATCAGCGCGGGCGTGCGGCCCGTCGCGACGAGTTCGGCCAGCGTCCTGCCCGACGATCGGCGCGGCCTTGAAGCCGTACGTCCCCCAGCCGGCCGAGACGTGGAAGCCGTCGAGCTCCGTCTTGCCGAGGATGGGGCTGTAGTCGGGCGAGAGGTCGCACAGCCCCGTCCACGTGCGCAGCACCTTCAGCCGCTCGAGCTGCGGGAAGAGCTCGAGCACGTGCCGCGACGACGTTTCGAGGAAAGGGAAGGTGCCGATCGACTTGTAGGTCGTGTACGGCTCGATCTCGGCGCCGATCAGGAACTCGCCGCGGTCGGTCTGCGAGACGTAGACGTGCATCTGCGCCGACACGACGATCTTGTCGAGGAACGGCTTCACCGGCTCGGTCACGTAGGCCTGCAGGATGTGCGTCGTGATCGGCAGCTCGATCCCGGCGAGGCCGGCGACGAGGGACGACCAGCCCGCGGTCGCGCTGATCACCGTGTCCGCCTCGACGACGCCGCGGTTCGTGCGCACGCCGGTGACGCGGCCGTTCGCCCGCTCGATCGCGGTCACCTCCGTGTTCGGGTGGATCTCGACGCCGCGGCTGTCGGCGCCGCGCGCAAGCCCCCAGACGACGGCGTCGTGGCGGATGATCCCGCCGCGCGGGTGGTAGAGCGCGCCCTGGATCGGCCAGGTCTGCCGCTCGGAGAGGTCGAGCTGCGGGCAGAGGCGGCCGAGCTCGGTGGGATCGACGACGTGCGACGCGACGCCGAGCAGCGTGTTCACCTCGGCGCGCTCCTGCATCGTCGCGAGCGACCGCTCCGAATGGGCCAGTGTCAGGTGCCCGCGCTGCGAGAACATCAGGTTCAGGTCGAGCTGCGCCGAGAGGCGCTCGTACAGCTTGACGCTGGCGTCGTAGAAGGCGACGCCCTCGGGCGTGCGGTAGTTCGAGCGGATGATCGTCGTGTTGCGGCCGGACGCGCCCGAGCCGATGTACGACTTCTCGAGCACGGCGACGTTCGCGATCCCGTGCTCGCGCGCGAGGTAGTACGCGGTCGCGAGCCCGTGGGAGCCGCCGCCGACGATCACGACGTCGTAGCGGGGCCGGAGCATGGCGGGCGGGCGCCACATGCGGCGGATGCGGAAGACGTCCTTCACGCGAGACCGGCCTGGAGGTCGCGGACGACGTCTCGGACATGTTCGCCCAGCTCCTGCGGGACGAAGAGGTCGTAGCCTCCGTCGCGCGGGAAGATCAGCGCGGGCACGCCGCGCGCGACAGGGGCGGCGGTGGGCGCGTCGACGAAGACCTCGGTGAGGCGGCGGAGCAGCAGCTCGCCCTCGATCCGGATCTCGGTGTGACCGGCGCTGAGGTCGTACGCGCGCAGGCCGGCCGCCCGCGCACGAGCGACGAGGGCGGGAGCGTCGTCGGTGAGCGCGACGGCGCGGCGCGGAGTCAGGCGCACGATCCGCTCCGGCTGGAAGTCGGCGACGTCGCCGCGCAGCTCGACGACGCCCGTCGCGGCTCCGGCCGAGAGGAACGCCAGCGTGCTCACGCGCGGACGCGCTCCCCGGCGGGGTCGTGGAACGGCTCGAGCCGCACCCGCGCCGGCCGTGGCTCGCCGTCCACCTGCAGCTCGAGCTCTGCGTCCTCGACGGCGAGCTCGGGCGGCACCCAGGCGAGACCGACGACCGAGCCGACGAGAGCGCTGCGACGTGCGCTCGTGACGCGGCCGACCGGACGGCCCTCGCGTACGACCTGCGCACCCTCGAGCGGCAGCACGTCGGCGACGAAGCCGACGAGCCGCTCCCGTACGTCCGCGTGCTCGAGCGCCCACTTGCCGACGAAGTCGTCCTTGTCGAGCTTCGGCAGCCAGCCCATCCCGGCACCGTGGAGGTTCGACTCGGTGTCGGTGTCCTGGCCGACGATCACGTGCTGCTTCTCCAGGCGGAGCACGCGCTGCGGCTCGAGGCCGAACGGTCGCGCGCCGGCGCCGGCGAGGGCGTCCCAGACTTGTTCGGCCGAGCGGCTCGCGCAATGGAGCTCGTAGCCGAGCTCGCCGACGAAGCCGATCCGCAGCGCGAGACAGGTGACACCCGCGACCTCGAGCTGCCGGGCGTCGAGATAGCTCAGGGCGTCGTTCGACACGTCCGCCCCGGTCAGCGTGGCGAGCGCCTCCCGCGCGCGCGGTCCCGCGAGGTTGAGCGCGGCAAGCGTGCCCGTGACGTTGACGACGTCGACGTCGAGGCCCCAGACGGCGTTCCACCACTCGAACCACTCGTAGACGGCATCCGCTCCCGTCGAGGTGGTGGTCACGTAGAAGAGCTCCGGCCCGAGGCGGGCGACGGTGCCGTCGTCGGTGATGCGGCCACCGTCCGAGCCGAGCACGGTGTAGCGCACGCGGCCCTCGGCGAGGTCGGTGAAGCGGTTCGGGTAGAGGCGCTCCAGGAACGCGGCTGCGTCGCGACCCTCGACGAGCAGCTTGCCGAGCGTCGAGACGTCGATGACGCCCAGGTCGGCGTGCACCGCCGCGACCTCGGCGTCGACGTCGCCGTAGGAGTGCGGCCGCAGCCACGGGCCCGCCCAGATCATCGTCGCGCCGGCCTGCTCGTGCCGGTGGTGGAGCGCGGTGCGGCGCGCGGGCTCGTGGTGTCGGCCGGCGAGCTGGCCGAGCTCGACGGGCGCCCACGGCGGCCGCGCCGTCGTCGTCCCGATCGCGGTCTCGTCGCTGCCCGTCTTGGCCGCGTGCAGCCGGATCGAGGCGAGCTGGCAGAGCTTGCCCTGGCACGGGCCCATCGTCACCGTCGTGTAGCGCTTGGACAGCTCGATCCCGTCGAAGCCCTCGCGGACCGCGCGGTCGAGGTCCTGCTCGGTCACGTCCTCGCAGACGCAGACGAAACACTTGCCCTTGGCGTCTCTCGCGCGGTACGTGGGTGCGGCCGCCGAGCCGCCGGCCAGAACGGAGCCGACGGCCGCGACGTCCGGAGGCAGGTCACGCGGGACGAAGACGCCGCTGCCCGCGTCGTACTCGACACGCGCGCCGGCCTGCGCGAGCAGGGAGTAGGCGGGCTGGCGGCCGCCGGAGACGACGGCGAGGTCGCACTCGATCCGCTTCCCATCCAGCTCCAGCTCGGCAAGCCGGCCCTTGCTGCCGCGCGCCGAGATCGAGCGGAGCGAACCGGGATCGGCGACCTCCGCGATCTCGACGCCGGCGCGCTCGAGCGCCTCGACGGCGTCCTCGCCGCCGACGACCACGGCGCGCTCCCCGGGCTTGACCGCCCAGTCCTCGACGAGGCGAAGGACGGCTCGCGGCAGCAGCACGCCGACGAGGTCGTTGCCGGGATAGACGAGCGGTTGCTCGAGAGCACCTGTCGCGACGACGATGCGTTCGGCTCGGTAGCGCAGGAGCAGGTTTCCTGCTGCGACTGGGACGAGCCCGCCCTCGTACACGCCGAGCGCGCGGGCGGGCGAGAGCACCTCGCAGCCGGGCAGCTCGAGATCGCGGTAGCGCAGCGCCTCGTCGACGACGACGACGCCCGGGCCTTCGATCGCGGCGACGAGCGCCGCCTCCCGTCCCGCTCTCCCGGCGCCGATCACGAGCACGCGCGCGCGGCGGTGCTCGGTGTCATAGCGGCCGTGCGCGGTGTGTTCCGGCACCTTCCCGAGCCCGGCGACCCGGCGCAGCGCCCGCTCGTACAGCGGCCAGGCGCGTCGTGGCCGGATCATCGTCCGGTAGTAGAAGCCGACGGGCGTGAACGGCCCGCCGATCTTGTCCACCACCGAGAGCAGGTCGCGGTCGAGCGAGCCCCACACGTTCTGCGCCGTCACCACCGCGCCGTCACGCACGGGCTCCGCGCAGACCCGGACGTTCGGGACGCCGTCGACGGTCATCATGCAGTTGGCGCAGTGGCCAGAGCAGCAGAGGAGCCCGCGCGGCCGGTGGTACTTGAAGCTGCGCGAGAAGACGCGGCGACCGGAGGCGTACAGCGCCGAGCCGAACGTGTCGCCCGCGAACCCGTCGATCCGCTCCGAGCCGTAGCGAAACGTCACCGGCTGCGCGCGGTCGAGCAGCTCCGCCGGCTGCGGCGGCAGCCTCACGGCTGCTCGATCCGCAAGATCTCGTTCGTACGCGTGTCGCGCTCGGCGACGAACCACTCGCCGCAGCCGAGCCGGTGGTGCCACCACTCCCGCTGCGGGCCGGCGACGTTGCGGCGCACGTAGAGGTAGTCGCTCAACTCACGCCGCGTCGGGCGCGCGGTCGGCCGCGTCGTCACCTCGCCGCGGTAGCCGAACTCGTTCACGTCGCGCTCGCCGCAGTTCGGGCAGGGGACCAGGAAGCTCACCGCGGGATCACGGGCAGGACGACGTGCGACGGGTGCTCGGCGTCGGCGAAGACGGACTGCTCGGCGACGACGTGGTGGGTGTGCCGGCCGATCGGCTCGCCCGTGTTCGGATTGCGCTCGAGCCGCGGGAAGTTCGACGACGAGACGTCGACGCGGATCCGGTGTCCCGGCGCGAACAGGTTGGAGGTCGGCGGCAGGAGCATCCTCACCAAGTAGGGCGTACCCGGCTCCATCAGCACCTCGCGGTCGAAGCCCTCGCGGTAGCGCGTGCGGACGATCGTGTCGTTCAGAAGCAGGTCGTAGCCCTCCGGGTAGTCCTCGCTCGGCGGGTAGACGTCGATCAGCTTGGCCGTGAAGTCCGTGTCGACGGCGCTCGACGCGATCCACAGCTCGACGGCCACCCGGCCGGTCACCTCGATCGGCTCCTCCAGCGGCTCCGTCTGGTAGACGAGCACGTCGGCGCGCTCCGACAGCCGCTGGTACGGCTCGCGCGCGGTGAAGAAATCGGCTGACTCCTTCTGGTCGGCAGGCCCCGGCGTCTGGATGTTGCGGAGGAGGAGCGCCGGGTTGAGGAGCCGCGCCCACATCGGCTCGATCTCGCCCGAGCCGGACGGGAGCTCGCCGACTGCGCAGTAGAGCCCGCCGATCGTCGGTACGGGATCGTCGGGGTCGTAGGTGAACCGGCGCGGGTCGGCGCCCGAGGCAGGGGGATCGGGGCGGAGCGAGCCGTCGCCGTGCAGGTGCAGCGTCGTCGGGACGGCGCGGGCGAGCGGCCACTCCTGCTCGTCGCGCCACCCGCCGCCGTGATCGAGCTTGCCGAGCTCCGTCCGGCGGCCACTGCCGCCGCCCATCACGAAGATCTGCACCGGCGCCTCGCCGGCGGGCTGGCCCGTCGCATCCTCCGGCAGCCAGCGGTCGAAGAACACGAGCTGCTCCTCGAAGTAGCGCTGGACGCCCCACACCGACGTCGGCCCGAAGTCGACGTCGAGCGTCCACGTCGCGTCGCCCCGCATGCCGACGTGGCTCCAGGGGCCGATGATCAGCCGCTGCGGCGACTTGTTCTTCGCGGCCATCGCGGCGAAGTACTCGCTGTCGGCGCCCGGGAACGGGTCGTACCAACCGGTCGTCATCGTCGCCGGGATGTCGGCGTGCTCGTCCCAGAACCGCGTGAAGTCGTTCTCCTTCGCGGCCCAGTACTCGTCGTAGGCACCGCGCGTGCAGTAGTCCTCGAGCGTCTTTGCGAGCGTCGGCACATGGCGCAGGGCGAGCTCGGCGCCGTTGCTCTCCCCGAGGATGGGCGAGCGCCAGAAGAGCTTGCGGAGATCCTTGAGGTCCTCGAAGACCTCGCGCTGCCGCTCCCAGTCCTCCTTCACGCCCTGCGCGTCGGCGGCGTGGATGTAGAGCGCCCAGAACATGTGCAGCTGCATGGCGCCGCCCTCGCGGGTCTGGTTCTCGAAGGTGTTCGTCGGCGCGACGTCGGGCCAGATCGCCGTGAGGTGCGGCGGGCTCTCGAGCGCCGTGCGGATCTGGGTGATCCCCGCGTACGAGCTGCCGACCGTGCCGGTGCGGCCGTTGCTCCACGGCTGCGCCGCGATCCACTCGATCGTGTCGTAGCCGTCCGTGCCGGTGTGCGGCGTCGCGCTGTGGAAGTACTCGTCGGTGCCCTCCGAGCGATGGCGGTCGCGCAGGTCCTGCAGGACGACGGCGTAGCCGCGCGGCACGAAGAAGTCGGCGACCTCGGTGTAGCGGCGCTCGCCCTTGTCGTACGGCGTCATGCAGACGATCGTCGGGTAGCGGCCGGGGACGAGCTCGCCGTCGCGCGCCGGGCGGTAGACGTCGACCGCGAGGCGGATGCCGTCCCGCATCTCCACCAGCACGTCCTTCGACACGACGATCCCGTAGCTCATGCCTTCTCCCTCTCGATGATCAGGTTGCCGGTTGCGTCGACCGCGACCGTGAAGCCCGGATGGACGACCGTGGTCGAGTCGAACTCCTCGATCACGGCCGGGCCGGCGAACACCGCGCCGGCGGGCAGCGCGTAGCGGTCGTAGATAGGGCAGTCGACGTAGTCGCCCGCCTCGGCGAAGTAGACCGGGCGGTGCTCCTTCGGCTCGGCCGCCCCGCCGGTCTCGAGTGGGCGCGCCGGCGGCTTCGCGATCCGCCCCACGCTCGTCAGGCGCAGGCTGACCGCCTCCACCGGCTCGGCCGGCGCGCTGAAGCCGTAGGTGCGGTCGTGCTCGACGTGGAAGCGCTCGAGCAGCTCGCCGCCGGCCGGCACGGTCAGCTCGTAGCTCTGGCCGACGTAGCGCAGGTCGATCTGACGGACGAACTCGATCGCGTCCCCGCTCAGGCCCTCGCGCTCGAGCTCCGCGCGCCCGTCCGCCTCGAGCTGCGCGAACTGCGACTCGACCGCTGGCTCGTCCAGCTCGTCGAGTCGCTGCATGATCGTGATCGCGGCGTCGCGCTTCAGATCCGTCGTGAGCAGACCGGTCGCGGAGAAGATGCCGGGACTGCGCGGGATCAGGAGCGTCGGCATCTGCGCGTCGCGCGCGAGCGCGTTCGCGTGCACCGGCCCGGCGCCGCCGAAGCCGACGAGCACGAAGTCGCGCGGGTCGTAGCCGCGCTGGACGGAGATCAGGTGCAGCGCGTTCACCATCGCCGCGTTCGCGATCTCGACGATCCCGTTCGCGGCCTCGGTGACCGAAAGCCCGAGCGGCAGCGCGCAACGCTCCTCGATCGCGTTCCGCGCGCCGTCGACGTCGAGGCCGATCTCGCCGCCGAGGAAGTAGGCCGGGTTCAGGCGGCCGAGCACGACGTTGGCGTCGGTGACGGTCGGCTCGGCGCCGCCGCGCCGGTAGCAGACGGGCCCGGGGTCGGCGCCGGCGCTCCTGCGGCCCGACGCGCAGGAGCCCGCCCGAGTCGACCCACGCGATCGAGCCGCCGCCGGCGCCGATCTCGACGAGATCGACGACGGGCGTCCGCACCGGGTAGCCGGAGAGCGACATGCCGCCGATGCCCGCACCCGCGTGGCCGCCGACGTTGTAGTCCTTCGTCACCGACGGCTGCCCGCCCTGGATCAGGCCGACCTTGGCTGTCGTGCCGCCCATGTCGAAGGAGAGGATGTCCGGCCGGCCGAGCGTCTCGCCGAGGTAGGCCGAGGCGATCACGCCCGCCGCGGGGCCGGACTCGACCATGAAGACCGGCCGGCTCGCGCGCCGCCTCGGCGCTGAAGACGCCGCCGCTCGACTGCATCACGAGCAGCTTCGCCTCGATCCCGGCATCGGCCAGCCTGCTCTCGATCCGCTCGAGATAGCGCTCGACGACGGGCCTGATCACGGCGTTGATCACCGTCGTCGAGGCGCGCAGGTACTCGCGGAACTCGGGGGCGACCTCGGCCGAGAGCGACACGGGGACGCCCGGAAGCTCCTCGGCGAAGATCTCGCCGATCCGCTGTTCGTGCGCGGGGTTGACGTAGGAGTGCAGCAGGCAGACCGCGACCGACTCGACCTCCTCGCGCCGCAGCAGCGCGGCCGCATCGCGGACCGAGACGTCGTCGAGCGGGATCAGCACCTCGCCGGCGGGTCCGAGGCGCTCGCGCACCCCGACGGCGCGGTCGCGGGGAACGAGCGGCTTCGCCTTCTCGAACTGCGTGTCGTAGAGGCTCGGGCGCACCTGCCGTGCGATCTCGAGCAGGTCGCGGAAGCCCTCGGTCGTGACGAACCCGCTGCGCGCGATCTTGCCCTCGATGATCGCGTTCGTCGCCACGGTCGTCGCGTGCACGACGAACCCCACCGCCCTCGAGTCGACGCCGCCCTCGGCGAGCGCTCGCTCGACCGCCTGCATGAAGCCCTCCGACGGGTCGGACGGTGTCGTCAGCACCTTCGCGATCGCCACGCTGCCCGTCTCCTCGTCGATCAGGGTCGCGTCGGTGAAGGTGCCGCCGATGTCGATCGCCAGGCGGACGCTCACGAGACTTTGTGTTGGAACAACACTTTCCCCCCTCCAACCGGCTCCGCTCCGTGAGCCGACGAGCGCTTGTGTTGTTCCAACACAAGCCTGCTCGTTCGCCTCAGCTCCGCCGTCGCAGGTTCGTCGAGCCGGCGGTCGGCGATCGAGACGCGGTAGATGTCCTGCGCCCGCTCGGGGCTGACCTTCCCCTCGAGCACGTCGCGCAGCACGCGCAGCGGCTCGCGCTCCTCGGGCGGGCCGTACCCTCCGCCGCCGCACGTACGAACGCTGATCACGTCTCCCGGCACCAGCTCGATCGTGGACTTCGAGCCGAGTCGCGTCTCCGCCCCGTCGCGCACGTGGACGTACTCGGCGACGCGTCCGTCGTGGCCGCCCAGCACGCCCCAGGGGCCGCTGCGATCGCGGTCGGCGAGCACGGTGAACGTCGTGTGCAGGTCGAAGCGATAGTCCTTGCGCAGGCCGAGCCCGCCTCGGAAGCGGCCCGGCCCCTCGGAGTTCTCGACCAGCGAGAGCCCGTCGATCCGCACCGGATAGTTGAGCTCGGTCTCCTCGACGGGCGCGTTCTCGGTGTTCTGCCCGTGCGCCTGCACGGCGTCGGGGCCGTCGCTCGCGAACCGGCCGCCGTAGCCGCCGGCGAACGTGTCGTAGAAGCAGGTGTACGTGCCGGCCGCGACGTCGAGCGAGCCGAAGCCGGCCTGGCACATCATCGCCTTCGTTCCGGCGGGCAGGCGCTTCGGGAACGCGGGCAAGAGCGCGCGGAACATCACGTCGACGAGCCGCGTCTGGGTCTCCCAGCCGCCGACGACGGGTGCCGGCCACGTGCAGTTCGTGACGGTTCCGGGCGGGGCGTCGAGGTGGACGAGCCGGTAGAAGCCGTCGTTCACCGGCAGGTCGGGATCGACCAGGCACTTGAGCGCGTACGCGCAGGCGGAGAAGGTCATCGCCCAGGTCGAGTTGACCGGCGCGCGCCGCTGCTCGTCCGAGCCGGCAGTGTCGAAGCGGACGCCGTCGGGGCCGAGCTCGATGCGCACCCTCAGCCGCACCGGCTCGTCGGTGTAGCCGTCGTTGTCGACCGAGCCTTCGGCTTCGTAGACACCGTGCGGCAAATTTGCGATCTCGGATCGCGTACGTCGTTCGGTGTACTCGAGCAGCTCCGCCATCGTCGCGAGAATCGTTTCGCGGCCGTGGCGCGCGACGAGCGCCTGCACGCGGCGGACGCCGGTCGCGTTCGCCGCGATCTGGGCGCGGAAGTCGCCGCCCGTCTCGTGCTTGGAGCGGATCTGCGCCAGGATCAGCCGGAAGACGTCGGGCACGATCCGGCCGCTCGAGACGAGCCTCACCGGCGGGATGATCACGCCCTCCTGGAAGACCTCGCGAAACGCGCCGATCGACGCGGGTGCACCGCCGCCGACGTCGACGTGGTGCGCGAGGTTCGCGACGTAGCCGATCAGTCCGTCCTCGTCGTGCACCGGCGAGATCAGGGAGACGTCGTTCAGATGCACGCCGCTCGGATGTGGGTCGTTCGTGACGATCACGTCACCGGGCTGGAGCCGCTCCGCGCCGTAGCGCTGCACCGCTTTTGGCACCTGCTCCACCATCGAGCCGAGGTGCACCGGCTGCGCGAAGCCCTGCGCGACCGGTCGCAGCTGCGCGTCGAAGAAGGCGCAGGAGAAGTCGGAGCGAGTCTTGATGTTCGTCGAGTACGCGCTGCGCTTCAGCGCCAGCACCATCTCGTCGGTCGCCGCGACGAGCGCGTTCCGGATCACCTCGAACGAGATCGGGTCGATCACGCTCCCGGCACCGGCAAAGCCGGTACCTCCGCTCTTGGGCGGCTCCGTCGAGCCTCGCCGCCTGCGCCACCCGTACACCTCCCTGGCCCGCTGGCGCTGACCTTGCCCTCGCGCACGTCGCGCGCGACGAGCTCGGGGTCGCGCTCGACCGGCGGCCCGTAGCCGCCGCCGCCGCAGGTGCGGTAGCTGACCGTGTCGCCGGCGAGGAGCTCGACCGTGCCCTTCGCGGACAGGCGGCTCTCCTACGCCATCCCGGATCAGCACGTACTCGGCGACGGCTCCGTCCCCGCCGCCGAAGGCGCCGGCGGGGCCTCGCGCGCGTACGGTCGGCGAGGACGGTGAAGGTCGTCGGCCGGTCGAAGAGGAAGTCCTTGCGCAGCCCGAGCCCGCCCCGGAAGCGCCCCGGGCCGTCGGAATCCTCGACCAGCGAGAGCCGCGTCACGCGCACCGGGTAGTTCAGCTCCGTCTCCTCGACCGGGGCGTTCTCGGTGTTCTGGCCGTGCGCCTGCACCGCGTCCGGTCCGTCGCTCGCTGCGCGCGCGCCGTAGCCGCCGCCGAAGGTCTCGAGGAAGCAGTAGTAGGTGTTCGTCTCGCGGGTCGACGCCGCCGAAGCCGGCGTGGCACATCATCGCCTTCGTCCCCGCCGGGAGCCGGTCTGCGAGCACCGGCAACAGCGCGCGGAAGATCACGTCGACGAGCCGAGTCTGCGTCTCCCAGCCGCCGACGACCGGGCTCGGCCAGGTGCAGTTCGTGACGCTGCCGAGCGGGGCGTCGAGCGAGATCGAGCGGTAGAAGCCGTCGTTCACCGGGAGATCGGGGTCGACGAGGCACTTCAGCGCGTACGCACAGGCGGAGAACGTCTGCGCGTAGGTGGAGTTCACAGGCGCGCGCCGCTGCGGATCGGAGCCGGCGAGGTCGAAGGCGACGCCGTCGGCGTTGATCTCGATCCGGGCCGCGAGGCGCACTGGCTCGTCTGTGTAGCCGTCCACGTCGACCGACCCTTCGCTGCTGTAGACATCGTGTGGCAGATTTGCGATCGCAAATCGCGTACGCCGTGCTGTGTATTCCAAGAGCTCGTGCATCGCGCCCACGAGCGTCTCGCGGCCGTGCCGGTCGGCCAGGGCGCGCAGGCGCCGCACGCCGGTCGCGTTCGCCGCGATCTGGGCGCGGAAGTCGCCGGCCGTCTCGTGTTTCGAGCGGATCTGCGCGAGGATCAGGTCGAAGACGTCCTCGACGATCCGCCCGTCCTCGACGACCTTGACCGGCGGGATGATCACGCCCTCCTGGAAGACCTCGCGGAAGGCGCCGATCGACGCGGGCGCACCGCCGCCGACGTCGACGTGGTGGGCGAGGTTCGCCACCCAGCCGAGCAGCTCGCCCTCGTGGTGTACCGGCGAGATCAGCGAGACGTCGTTCAGGTGCACCCCGCTCGGGAACGGCTCGTTCGTGATCAAGCACGTCGCCTGGGCCGAGGTTGTCCGGGCCGTAGTCGCGCACCGCGCGCGGCACCTGCTCGACCATCGAGCCGAGGTGGACGGGCTGCGTGAATCCCTGCGCAACCGAGCGCAGCTCGGCGTCGAAGAAGGCGCAGGAGAAGTCGGAGCGAGTCTTGATGTTCGTCGAGTAGGCGCTGCGGCGCAGCGTCGAGCACCATCTCGTCGGTGGCCGCGACGAGCGCGTTGCGGATCACCTCGAACGTGATCGGGTCCATCAGTACGGCCCCCGGCGCTCGTAGCGCTCGCGCGCGCGCTCGACCGCCTCGTGGTCGAGCTCGAACCCGAGCCCCGGCGCGTCCGGCACCGCGACGCGGCCACCCTCCAGCGAGAGCGGCGTCGTCACGAGCTGCTCGGCGAGCAGGTGGTGCATGACCTGGTTGCCGAGCGTCAGGTTCGGCAGGCACGCCATCAGCTGCAGCGCCGCGAAGGTGGAGATCGAGCTCTCCACGCAGGCGTGCCGGTTCAGCGGGATCCCGTGCGCCTCCGCGAGGTAGGCCAGCTGCCGCCAGCGCCAGAGCCCGCCCGACTCGTGGCTGCCGAGGACGATCGCGTCGGCCGCCTCCGCCTCGAGCACGGCACGCAGCTCGGCGGTCGTGTAGACCGCCTGGTCGGCGGCGATCTTCGTCTCGACGCGGCGCCGGACCCAGGCGAGCCCGGCCACGTTCGCGGCCGCCACGGGCTGCTCGACCCAGTCGAGGTCGTACGCCTCGAGCCGCCGGATCGCATCGACCGCGCCGGGCACGTCCCACGCCTCGTTGGCGTCGACGCGCAGCAGCGGCTCGGGTCCGATCGCCTCCCGAACGGCAGCCACGATCTCCTCGTCGTCGCGGTGCGCGCGACCGACCTTGAGGTAGACGACGCGGTGCCCCTCCCCCGCCAGCGCGGCCGCGTCGCGCGCCAGCTCCTCCGCGGTGTCGCCCTGCGGGAAGGCCATGAAGTCGACCTCGTCGCGGACGCGGCCGCCGAGGAAGGTCGACGCAGGAACACCGAGCCCCTTGCCGAGCGCATCCCAGCACGCGACCTCGATGCCGCTCAGGATCTGGTGCGACCAGTGCGGCGTGAAGCGCCAGCGGCCGTCGCGCCAGAGCTCGCCCAGGATTGCCTCGACGTCGCCGGGCGAGCGGCCGACGAAGGCGCGCGCCATCAGCTCGCCGTACGCCACCACCGCGGCCGGGTGCTCGCAGATCGACTCGCCGTACCCCGTCGCGCCCGCGTCCGTCTCGACGGTGAAGAGCACGAGATTCGCACCCTCCTGCACGCCGGAGCGCCAGTGGAACGGCCGCACGAGCGGGATCGCGAGCGGCGTCGTCGTGACGGCGGTGATCCTCACGCGCGGTTGCCCGGCCCCCAGACCGAGCCGAAGGTGCGCCCCTCGGCGAAGCGCGAGCCCGAGAGGCTCGAGATGTCGATCGGCGGCTCCTGCCCGGCGATCACGTGCGCGAGCGACTCGCCCATCGCCGGCGCGAGCTTGAAGCAATGGCCGCTGCCGCCGAAGGCCGAGTAGTAGCCCTCGACCTCCTCGCCGCCCACGATCGGGTACCAGTCCTCGGTGATGTCGTACACGCCCGAGTAGCCGGTCACGAACGCCCCGCCGTAGTCCTCGGCGCCGAGCGTCGGACGCAGCGACGGAAGCCGGTTCAGCAGCCTCGGCACCATTCGCTCGAGATGCGCCGCGTCGGTGCCGTCGTCGTAGCTCTCCGGGTCGGCCGGCTCCTTCTGCTTGGGCCACCCCTCGCCGACGAGCACCTTGCCGTCGCCGTAGCGGCGGAAGTAGAGCTGCTGCGTCGCGTCGGACATGACAGGGAGCTCGCCGAAGCCGTCGGGCGCCGCGAAGATCGCCTCGTGCTCGCGGCTGAACGTGAGCGGATAGTCGATTCCGGCCATGCGGCCGATCCGGTCGCCCCAGGGGCCGCAGGCGTTGACGACGACCCCGGTCGCGATCGTGCCGTCGCCGGTGACGACGCCGGTGACGCGACCGCCGTCGACCGTGATGTCGAGCGCGGCGCAGCCTTCGTACAGCTTCAGTCCCTTCGCGTGCGCCGAGCGGACGAGCGACTGCGTCGTCTGCACCGGGTCGGCGTAGCCCGAGGTCTCCTCGAAGCAGGCGAGTGCGATCCCGTCGACGTTCAGCTCCGGCCAGCGGTGCTGCACCTCCTCGGGCGTGAGGATCTCGGTGCGCACGCCGAACCGCTGCTGCACCGGAACGACGTCGCGGATCGCCTGCTCCTGCTCCGGCCCGACGACCACCGCGTAGCCGTGCTGGACGAAGCCGGCCGGTCCGCCGAGACGCTCCTCGGCGTTCGCGAACATCTCCGCGCCGCGGACGGCGAGCCGGATCGCAACCTCGTTCGTGTAGTGCTGGCGCACGTGCGCGGCGGAGTACTGCGTCGAGCCGCCACAGACTTTCGACTTCTCGACGAGCGCCACCTCGCCGAAACCGAGCTCCGTCAGGAAGTGCGCCGTGCTCGCGCCGACGATCCCCGCTCCGAGCACGACCGCATCAGCCTTCGCGATCACGCGTTCCTCCGTCCGGCCCTCAGGGCCTTCGTGGCGTCGTCGTCGGGCGTCCCGTCGGACGCGAGCGCGACGCCGTAGAGCTCCCGTGCCGCCTTCACGCTCACCTTCTCGTTCGCGACGTCGTGCGCGACCGCGGCAGGCTCGCGCGCCAGCGGGTCGCCCCAGCCACCGCCGCCTGCCGTCCGGTGGACGTAGACGTCGCCGACGTCGATCTCGGTCGAGAACATCGGCGGCAGCACCTCGCTCGTCCCGTCGGGATGCTCGAGCACGTTGCTCGACGTCGCGCCGGGCGCGCCACCGGCGAGGCCGTAGGGCGGGTGCGTGGCCCGGTCGGAGCGGACGATCAGCGAGGTGCGCGGCGTCAGGCAGCGCCACACCCGCTCGACGGCGAGGCCGCCCCGGTGCAGGCCGGCTCCGCCGGAGTCCGGCACGAGCCCGTAGCGCTCGACGACGATCGGGTACTCCTGCTCGGCGACCTCGACCGGGACGTTCGCGGCCAGGCTCGCGGGGTTCGTCAAGCCGTCGTTGCCGTCTCCCTCCGGCGTCGCTCCCCAGGTGCCGACGACGAGCTCGTAGAAGACGAAGCGGCCCCCCTCCGGCCGTTCCGCCCCGAAGATCGCGAGCGTGTTCCCGCCCTCGCCGGCGGCGGCGACGCGCTCCGGCAGCAGCTGCGCGAGCGCGCCGTTGACAGCATCGAGCACGCGGAAGCCGGTCACGCCGCGCATCGACGAGGCGCCGGGCATCACGACCTCCGCGACGGTGCCCGGCTTCGTGAGCACGTGGATCGGGCGGAACGCGCCGGCGGTGTTCGGCACCTCGACCGTCAGCGCCGCCCGCACGGCCTGGTAGACGCAGGCCTCGACGAAGGAGCGCGTGCTGTTCAGCGAGCCGCGCACCATCGGCGCCGAGTCGGTCAGGTCGGCCGTCACCTCGTCGCCGGCGATCGTCACGTGCGCGACGATGGGGACGTCGACGACGTCGATCCCGTCCGAGCCGAGGTAGTCGGTGAAGGACGCCGTCCCGTCGGGCCAGGTCGCGATCTCCTGGCGGACGAGCTGCTCGGTGTGGTCGATCAGCGCCTCGGTCAGCGCGGCGAGCTGCGCATTCCCGTGTCGCGCCGCGAGCGACTGGAGCTCGCGCTCCGCGACGGCGCACGCCGCGACCTGTGCGCCGAGGTCGCCGAAGGTCATGCGCGGGATGCGCACGTTCGCCTCGACGATCTTGTGGACGTCCTCGACCGGCTCGCCTTCGCTGTAGAGCTTGAGCCAGGGCAGGCGGATGCCCTCCTGGAAGATCTCCGTGTTGTCGCACGCACTCGAGCCGGGCAGGCGGCCGCCGACGTCGCCGTGGTGGGCCGTCGTGCAGGTGAAGCCGATCAGCTCGTCGTCCACGAAAACCGGCTTGAAGACGAAGAGATCCTGGAGATGGATGCCGCCGTCGAACGGGTCGTTCATCAGGAAGACGTCGCCAGGCCGCATCCGGCCCTCGTAGTGGTCGAGCAGCGTCGCCATCGCGGCGGGCACCGAGCCGAGGTGGAACGGCACGGTGACCGCCTGCGAGACCGTTCGCCCCCGCGCGTCGCAGACCGACGCCGAGAAATCCATCCCGTCGCGCACGACGCTCGAATGCGCGGTGCGGAAGATCGTCGTCGCCATCTCGTCGGCGATCGAGGCGAGCGCGTTGCCGACGATCTGGAGCGTGACCGGGTCGACGCGTGTGACGGCCGTCACGACGGGCTCCGCTCGAGCAGGAGCGCTCCGGTGGCGATGTGGCGGGACGCCGTCCAGCCGGGAGGCACGACGACCGTCGTGTCGTACTCGTCGACGAGCAGCGGCCCCGGTTCGGGGAGCTCGCCGAACGACTCGCGCTCGCGAACTGGAGTCTCGTGACGGTCGCCGTCGAGCTCGATCGTCCGGCTCTTCGCTGCGCCTGCCGGCCCACCGCCGTCGAGGCGGAAGGAACGGGACGCGGCCGGGGCGCCGAACGCGGTGAGCCGGAGCGCGCGGATCTCGACCGGCGAGCCGGGCCGGTCGCGAACGCCGTACAGCCGCTCGTGCTCGTCCTCGAAGCGCGCTCGCAGAGCGGCCAGCCCGGCACGATCGATCGAACCGCGCTCCAGCTCGACCTCGACCTCCCAGCTCTGACCGCCGTAGCGCAGGTCGGCGCTCCGCGACCACTCGACGTCGTCGCGACCTTCGAGCGCGGGCGCGAGCTGCGCGTCCATCTCGGAGAAGAGCGCGGCGACGGCGGCCGGGGGGCACACGTCGACGTCGAGATGGCACGTGCGCACCTCGTGGAACTCGGGTCGCGCGAAGAGCAGGCCGACCGCGCTGAAGAGCCCGGCGACGGCGGGCACGACGACGGTGCGGACGCCGAGATCGTCGGCGAGCCCCGCCGCGTGCACGGGGCCGGAGCCGCCGTAGGCGACGATGGCGAAGTCGCGCGGATCGCGGCCCTTCTCCGAGGAGACGGAGCGCAGGGCGCGAGTCATGCGAGCGTTCGCGATCCGGTGGATGCCGCTCGCGGCGGCGCGCAGGCCGAGGCCGAGGGGCTCCGCCACGCGGCGGATCGCCTCCTCCGCGAGCTCGACCGAGATCGTGATCTGCCCGTCGGCGACAGCGCCGGTCGGGATGAACCCGAGGACGACGTTCGCGTCGGTGACGGTCGGCTTCGACACCACCGCGGCCGTAACACGCGGGGCCAGGATCGGCGCCGGAGCTGCGTGGCCCGACCTGCAGGCCACCGGCCGGGTCGATCCACGCGATGCTGCCGCCGCCCGCACCCACCTCGGCGATGTCGATCGTGGGGATGCGCAGCAGCTCACCGGCGCCTCGGATCAGCCGGCTCCCCGCGGACATCGACCCACCGACCTCGTACTCGCGGCCGCGCGAGATGGCGCCGTCCTCGATCAGCGAGGCCTTCGCCGTCGTGCCGCCCATGTCGAACGCGATCGCGTTCGCGAAGCCGAGCTGCTCCGCGACGCCTCGCGCGGCGACGACACCCGCCGCAGGGCCGGACTCGAGCGCGAAGACCGGCCTCAGCTTCGCGTCGTCGGAGGTCATCACGCCGCCCGACGACTGCATGATCTGCAGCGGACCGTCGAGGCCGATCTCGTCGAGCCCGGTGCGGATCCGGTCGATGTACGACGCCATCAGCGGACGCACGTAGGCGTTCACGACCGTCGTCGCCGACCGCTCGTACTCGCGCTGCTCGCGCAGGATCCGGCTCGACAGCGAGATCGAAGCGGCTGGAAGCGCCTCGCCGAGGATGGCGCCGAGACGCTCCTCGTGATCGGGATAGAGATAGGAGTGGAGGAAGCAGACGGCGACGGATTCGACACCGGTCGCGCGCAGGCGCTCCGCGAGGCTGCGGCATTCCGCCTCGTCGAGCGGCCGCAGGACGGTGCCGTCGGCGGTGATGCGCTCGTCGAGCTCGAAGCGCAGGCGGCGCTCGACGAGAGGCGGCGGCTTGCGCCAGAAGAGGTCGTACATGTGCGGGATGCGCAGCCGGCGAAGCTCGAGCACGTCGCGAAATCCTGCTGTCGTGACGAGTGCGGTGGGGCTGCCGCGGCGCTCGAGGACGGCGTTCGTCGCCACCGTCGTGCCGTGGACGACCTCGGCGACCGACCCGTGATCCTCCCCTGCGAGCGCGCCCACGGCCTCGACGACGGCGCGGTCGTAGCTGGGCGGCGTGGAGAGGAGCTTGCGCACGAGCACGCGTCCGTCGCTCCCCTGCAGGATCACGTCGGTGAACGTGCCGCCGACGTCGACGCCGACCCGCGCGGCGGTCTGCTCCGCCGTGCTCACTCCGTCGTGCTCACTCTGGGAGCTCGAGGCTGATCGGCGAGCCGGCCACCCTGGAGGATGTGTGTGCGCAGGTCGTCTTCGACGGCCTGGAGCTCGCGAGCCGTAGCCTCGACGGCGGGCCAGTCTGCAGCGGCGACGACGAGCACCGCGTCACTGTCGGCGACGATCTGGTCGCCCTCGGCGATCGTGATGCCGCCGACCTCCACGGGCTCGCCGACGGAAGGCGCCAACTCCTTCGCGCACGTCGCCGGCGCGAACCCCGAATGGAACACGGGAAAGCCGAGCACGGCGATCAGGCCCCCGTCGCGGATGGAGCCTGCGATCACGAGCCCCTGGACGCCGCGCTCCTCGGCATCCATCGCCATCAACTCGCCGAAGTAACCCCCATCCGTGCGGCCACCCGCATCGACGACGAGCGCCGCTCCCTCCGGGGCCGCTTGCAGCAGCCGGTGCAGGGCGAGATTGTCTGCGGGCGCGCACGCACACGTTGCCGCTGGCCCGCAGATTGCATCCATCAACGTGAGGTGCGCCAGCCCCGAGACGACCTCAGCTCGTCCACCCGAAGCCTGGAGCACAGCGGCGGTGGAGATGAGATCCGTCATCTGCCGTCTAGTGTCTGCTGAATGAAATTTGAAATTTCATGTTGCGCACTTGGGCGAGCGTAAACGAGACTGCGAGCGAATGGAAGGCAACCTCGGCAACGATGTTCCGCTCTTTCCGCTCAGGAAGCGCCAGTCGATCGAGCAGCGGGTTGCAGAGTCGCTGCGCGGGCTGATCGTCTCGGGGCACCTGCAGGAGGGCACACCGCTAGTTCAGCGCGAGCTCGCGACCAGGCTCGGGGTCTCCCAGACGCCGATCCGCGCCGGCCTCAGCCAACTGGAACGCGAAGGCTTCGTGGCGATCGGTCCCACGGGTCGAGCCGTCGTGAACAGGCTCACCCGCGAGGACTTCGAGGAGATCTATGCCTCGCGGTACGGGCTCGAGGGCCTGGCCGCCCGGGTCGGCGCGGCCGCCGTCGGACCCGTCGAGCTCGAGGAGATGCGCGAATTTCTCGCCCTTCTCCGACATGCAGCGCGCGAGCAGGACGTCGACCAGTACCTCAGCCTGCGCTGGGACTTCCACGGCACCTGCTACCGCGCGAGCGGCCGGCACCGGCTGGTCGAGCAGGTCGAACGGCTCTACCACCGCTCGGAGCGCTACAACCGGATCGTGCTCTCGACGCCGCAACGGTTCCGGGAGTCCGTGAGCCGTTACGCCGCCTTCCTCGCCGCGTGCAAGGCGCGAGACGGTGCCGCTGCCGAGCGCGCCGTGCAGGAGAGCCTCAGCTGGGCGGTGGAGCGCGTGGCAACCGGACTGCCCTCGGAAGCCGGAGGCATGAGCCTGGCCGTCGACGAGCTGCGCACGGAGCTGGAGAACGCGCTCGCGGACGGCGGCCGCGTCTCCGCCGGCGACTCGGATCGCGACCTGCACGCCGCCGACATCAGCTTCCACCGCCCGCGCCGGCCCGACATCGTCGTGTATCCGACCTCCACCCGCGAGGTTTCCAGCGTCCTCGCACTGGCGAACGAGCGTCGCATTCCGGTGACGCCGTTCGGTGCCGGTTCGAGCCTCGAAGGGCACGTGATCCCGACTCGAGCCGGTATCAGCCTCGATCTCTCGCGGCTCGACCGGATCCTCGAGCTCGCCCCGGACGACCTCGCCGGCACCGTCCAGGCCGGCGTCACGAGGAGCGCGCTCGCCCGCGCGGCCGGCGAGCACGGCCTCTTCTTCCCCGTCGACCCGGGCGCCGATGCGACGCTCGGAGGGATGGCGGCGACGAACGCCGCCGGGCACGACGACGATGCGCTACGGCAAGATGCGCGCGAACGTGCTCGCGCTCGAGGCCGTGCTGCCCGACGGGAGCGTGATCCGGACGGGCAGCAGCGCGCCGAAGACCTCGGCCGGATACGACCTGACGTCGCTGCTCGTCGGCTCCGAGGGCACGCTCGCCGTGATCACCGAGCTGCGCGTCCGCCTCTACGGCATCCCGGAGCACGTCGTCGCGCAGCGCATCTCCTTCCCTACGCTCGAGGCCGCCTGCCGTACGGCGGCCGCCGTCGTCGCCGCGGGATCGGCCGTCACCCGGCTCGAGCTGCTGGACGCCTCGGTCGATCTCCGCGATCAACGCGCACTTCGGCACCGCCTACGACGAGGGGCCGTGCCTGCTCGTGGAGGCCGCGGGCAGCCAGGCGACCGTCGAGGCGGATCTCGCGCTCGTCCGGGAGGCCGCGCACGAGCCGAGGGCGCGACAGCGATCGTCGACGAGCGCGACGCCGGACGGACGGGCCCGACTGTGGGCCGTGCGCCACGAGGCAACCTACGCCGCAGCCGCCGCCTCGCCCGGTCGGCGCGAGCGCGCCACGGACACCTGCGTCCCCGTCTCCGAGCTCGCCGCCGCGGTCGCCTTCGCGCGCGCGGAGCTCGGCCGACTCGGACTCGAAGGTGCGATCCTCGGCCACGCGGGTGACGGCAACGTCCACGTCTCGCTGTGGGTCGATCCCGACGACGCGGCCGAGGCCGCGCTCGCCGACGAGCTCGTCGACAGCCTCGTCGCGGACGCCCTCGCCCGCGGCGGCACGTGCACCGGCGAGCACGGGATCGGCCTCGGCAAGCTCGCGCGCGCTCGAGCTCGAGCACGGCGACCTCGTCCCGCTGATGCGCCGGATCAAGGACGTCTTCGACCCGTACGGGATCATGAACCCGGGCAAGGTCTTCACCCCGGCACCCACACCAGAGGAGCGCTGAATGCCACCCGACGGCCTGCCGTTCGACCGCCCGAGCAAGATCGTCTGCGTCGGCCTGAACTATCGCGACCACGCGAGCGAGTCGAAGATGGCGCTGCCCGACGCGCCGCTCCTCTTCGCGAAATGGCCGAACGCGCTCGTCGGCCACGGCGCTCCGATCGTGCTGCCGTCGCACGCGAAGGAGACCGACTACGAGGCGGAGCTCGGCGTCGTGATCGGCCGCGGCGGCCGCAACATCGCGGTCGGCGAGGCGCTCGACCACGTCGCGGGCTACGTCTGCGCGAACGACGTCAGCTCCCGCGACGTCCAGTTCGCCGACGGCCAGTGGACGCGCGGGAAGTCGTTCGACACCTTCTGCCCCGTCGGGCCGGAGCTCGTGCCCGCCGACCGGATCCCCGACCCTCAGGCGCTGCGGATCCGCTGCCTGCTGAACGGCGAGACGATGCAGGACGGGACGACCGCCGACATGATCTTCTCGGTCGCGGAAGTGATCGCCTACGTCAGCGAGGGGATCGAGTTGCTCGAGGGCGACCTGATCCTCACGGGAACGCCTCCGGGCGTCGGCTTCGCGCGGACGCCGCCCGTGTTCCTGCAGGACGGCGACGAGGTGTCGGTCGAGATCGAGGGCGTCGGCACGCTGACGAACCCGGTGCGCCGCGCGTGAGCGTGGCGCCGGCCTCGCTGGAAGGCGAGCTCCGGGCTCGTTTCGGTGACGATGTCGTCCTGCGGGGCGTGCCGCCGCACTATCTCTCCGACGCGACGGAAGCTCGCGGCCTGCACGGCAGCGCCGACGCGGTCGTGCTGCCGCGCAGCGCGGAGGCGGTGGCCGAGGTGGTCGCGTGGTGCTACGAGCACGGCGCGCCGCTCACACCGCGCGGCGGCGGCACGGGCTTCGCCGGCGGCGCCGTGCCGCGCGGCGGCGTCGTGCTCGGTCTGGAGCGGCTGACCGCCGTGCGCTCGCTCGAGCCGGAGCTGTGGCGGATGGAGGTCGAGGCGGGCGTGACGACACTGGACGTCCGGCGACGCGCGCGCGAGAGCGGGCTGCTGTTCCCGCCCGACCCGGGCGCGGCCGAGCAGTCGCAGATCGGCGGCAACGTGGCGACGAACGCCGGCGGCCCGCACGCATTCAAGTACGGGGTCACCGGCGACTGGGTGACGGGGCTCGAGGCGGTCGTCGCGCCCGGAGAGCTCATCCGGGTCGGCGGCGCGATCCGCAAGGACGTCGCCGGCTACGACCTCACGAGCCTGCTCGTCGGCTCGGAGGGGACGCTCGGCGTGATCACGTCCGTGTGGCTGCGCCTGACGCCGGCGCCCGAGGCCGTCGCGCCCGTCGTCTCCCTGCACGACGGCACGGCGAGCGGCTGCGAGGCGCTCGCACGCGTACTCGGCAGCGGCCTGCCCGTCTCCGCGCTCGAGTATCTGGACGCCGAGACGGTGCGTCGCGCCGCCGATGCCTTCCCGGTTGCGCTCGAGCGCGGCGGCTTCATGGTGCTCGTCGACGTCGACGGCTCGGTCGAGGAGGTCGCGCGGCTGCGCGCCGACGTGCTCGAGGCCGTGAGCGACGATGCGCTGCTCGTCTGGGCTCCGGAAAGCGCCGCCGAGATCGCCGCGCTCTGGCGCTGGCGCGACGGCGTCTCGATCGCGGTGCAGGTCGAGCGCGGCGGGAAGGTGAGCGAGGACATCGTCGTGCCCTTCGACCGTCTCGGCGAGGCGATCGACGAGACGCTTGCGATCGGCGCGCGACACGACCTGCCGGCGTGCAGCTGGGGTCACGCCGGCGACGGCAACCTGCACTCCACCTTCCTCGTCGATCCCGCCGAGCCGGCGGAGCTGGCGCGCGCCGAGGCCGCGGCGGCGGAGCTCTTCGAGCTCGCCGGGCGGCTCGGCGGCAGCATCTCCGGCGAGCACGGGCTCGGCCTCGTCAAGGGCGGCCAGCTGGAGCGCCGGTGGGCGCCGGCAGCCCTCGCGGCGCACGACGCGATCAAGACCGCCTTCGATCCCGCGGGACTGCTGAACCCGGGCAAGAAGCGGTAGGCACGTGGGCGGTACGCCCTACGACCGCGCGTCCGACCCGGCCAAGCGGCACAGCGCCGCGCTCACCGACGGGGTCGAGCGGGCCGCCGCGCGGGCGATGCTGAAGGGAGCCGGTCTCGACGACGACGCGCTGGCGCGGCCGCTGATCGGCGTCGCGACGACGTGGATCGAGACGATGCCGTGCAACCTGAATCAGCGGCAGCTCGCGCAGAACGTCAAGCGAGGAATCCGCACAGCAGGCGGCACGCCGCTGGAGTTCAACACGATCGCGATCTCGGACGGTGTCTCGATGGGCACCGAGGGGATGCGGGCGTCGCTCGTCTCGCGGGAGGTGATCGCCGACTCGATCGAGCTCGTCGCGCGCGGGCATCTCTTCGACGGCCTCGTCTGCCTCGTCGGCTGCGACAAGACGATCCCGGCCGCGGTGATGGCTCTCGCGCGCCTCGACCTGCCGGGTCTCGTGCTCTACGGCGGCTCGATCGCACCCGGCCGCTTCCGCGGGCGCGACGTGACGATCCAGGACGTCTTCGAGGCGGTCGGAGCGCACGCGGCCGGGACGATGAGCGCGGCGGACGTCCACGAGCTGGAGGGTGTCGCCTGCCCCGGCGCGGGCGCCTGCGGCGGGCAGTTCACCGCCAACACGATGGCGATGCTGCTCGAGTTCCTGGGGATCAGCCCGGCCGGGGCCAACGACATTCCGGCGCTCGACCCGGCGAAGCCGGCCGCGGCCGAGCGCGCCGGTGAGCTCGTGCTGGAGCTGGTGCGAAAGGACGTGAGGCCGTCGGCGATCATCACGCGCGCGGCGCTCGAGAACGCGGTCGTCGCGCTCGCCGCCACCGGCGGCTCCACGAACGGCGTGCTGCACCTGCTCGCGATCGCCCGCGAGCTCGACGTCCCGCTCTCACTCGACGACGTCGACGCGATCGCCTCGCGCACGCCCGTCCTCGCGGATCTGAAGCCGGGCGGACGCTTCGTCGCCACCGACCTGCACCGCGCGGGCGGCGTCGCGCTCGTCGCCCGCGAGCTCGTGCGAGCCGGGCTCGCGGACGGAGGCACCCTGAACGTGGACGGGCGCACGCTCGCCGAGGTCGGCGAGGCCGCGCGCGAGGAGCCGGGGCAGGAGGTCGTTGTCGCGGCGTCGCGCCCGCTGAAGCCGACCGGCGGCCTGGCGATCCTGTACGGGAACCTCGCCCCGGAGGGCTGCGTCGTGAAGCTCGTGGGTCACGAGCGCTTGCGGCACGGTGGGCCGGCGCGCGTGTTCGACTCGGAGGAGGACTGCTTCGCAGCCGTCGCGGCGGGGGCGATCGTTCCGGGCGACGTCGTCGTGATCCGCTACGAGGGGCCGGCCGGCGGCCCGGGCATGCGGGAGATGCTGCACGTCACGGGAGCGCTGGTGGGAGCTGGGCTCGGCGACACGGTCGCGCTCGTCACCGACGGTCGTTTCTCCGGCGCGACGCGCGGGCTGATGGTGGGCCACGTCGCACCCGAGGCCGCCCGCGGTGGGCCGCTCGCGGCGCTCGCCGAAGGCGACCTCGTGGTGATCGACGTCGACGCGCGCGAGCTCCGCGTCGAGCTGCCGGAGGGCGAGCTCGAGCGGCGCCTCGACGGCTGGCAGCCTCCGGCTCCACGGTACGACCGCGGCGCGTTCGCCAAGTACGCGGCGCTCGTCTCGTCGGCGTCCGAAGGGGCCGTGACGCGCCCGTGACGGGCTAGGGCCCTGCGATCTCCGCGTCGAGGATCTGCTTGCACTCGGGACAGGCACCATCCAGCTCGGCGGACGCGCTCGAGAGCGCATCGGTGACCGCCGCGCGGGCGAGGCCGTTGTCGGCGGCGATCTGCTCGACCGCGGCCACGAACGTGTTCGTCGTCTCGACCGAGCCCGCCTCGTTGCCGCACGGCTCGATGCCGAGGTCGATGCAGAGGTTGTAGCCCGCCACCTCCGAGTCGAGCAGCAGGTTCCCGCGCTCGGCCCCGCTCGGCTCCCCGGCCTGCGTCGCGGTACCGCCGTCGTCGTCGGAGCCGCCGCCGCAGCCGGCGAGGACGAGGGCGAAGGCGATCGCGAGCAGCGCTCCGAGCTTCATGGCGTCGACTATAGAGAGACGGCTGCCGCGGCCGACGCGGCTCCGCCCCGAACTGAGTCAGGCTGCGTGCCGGCGCTCGATCCCGGCGAGCACTCCCGCGAGCTCCTCGAGGCTCGCGACGTTGTGCCCCGAGAGGAACCGGTCGACGAACGGCAGCGCCGCGCGCATGCCGCCGGCGAGCGGCTGGTAGTTGGGATCGCCCTTCAGCGGATTGACCCAGACGACCGCGTACGCCGCCCGCGCGAGCTTGGCCATCTCCCGGCCCACGAGCTCGTTGTCCTCCCGCTCCCAGCCGTCGGAGACGATCACGACGACGGCTCCGCGCGAGAGCGCACGACGGCCGTAGAGGGCGTTGAACTCGCCGAGCGAGGCGCCGATCCGGGTGCCGCTGCCCCAGTCGACGGCGACCTCCGAGGCGCGGGCGAGCGCCGCCTCGGGATCGCGGGCTCCGAGATCTCCCGTGAGGCGCGTCAGCCGCGTGCCGAACCCGAACGCCTCGACCCCGCGCCCCGTGCCGAGGATCGCATGGAGGAAGAGGAGCAGGGCGCGCGCGTAGGCGTCCATCGAGCCGGAGACGTCGCAGAGCACCACCAGCTTGCGGGGCACCGACTTGCGGGCCTTCCACGCCAGCTCGACCGGGTCGCCGCCCGAGCCGAGCGAGCGCCGGATCAGGCGGCGCAGGTCGAGCCGGTCGCCGCGCGGGTCGGGCGCGCGGCGCCGCGACGTGCGGCGCGGCCTGGTCCGCGCGATGGCCGCCATCAGCACGCGCGCGCGCTCGAACTCCTCGGCGCTCATCTCCGCGAAGTCCTTCCTGCGCAGGAGCTCGTGGGCGGAGGCGCCGACCTCGAGCGGAGCACCCGTCGCTCCGGCTCGGCGCCGGCTCGGACGGTCTCGAGGACGCCCGTCTTGATCGCGCCGGCGGGCTCGGTGCCACGCTTGCCGCGGACCGGCGGTGCGACCGGCCCGCGCAGGAACCAGGCGACGAACGCGCGGTCGAACAGCTCGAGGTCGTCGTGGCGGCAGACGAGCGTCTGGCGCAGCGTGAAGTAGACGTCCCGCTGGGAGGTGAGCTCGACCGCTCCCAGCCCTCTCACGGCGTCGACGACACGGCCCGGGCCGACCTCGATCCCGACCTCGCGCAGGACGCGGCTGAAGGTGACGACGTGCCGGACGATCACCCTTCCCGGCACGGCCGACTCCCTACCGGTCGGCCGCCGCGCGGGCCGCGACGACGAGGCCGACGAGGGTCTCGTCGCGAACGGCTTCGATGTCCTCGCGGTACTTCAGCACCGAGCCGAGCGTCTGCTCGACCACCTCGGCGTCGATCTCCTCGCGGCCGAGCGCGGCGAGCGCCTGCGCCCAGTCGATCGTCTCCGCCACGCCGGGCTGCTTCGCCAGCTCGAGCCCGCGCAGGCCCCGGACGAAGGCAGCAGCCTCGGCCGCGAGCCGCTCGGGAATCCCCGGCACGCGCAGCCTGACGATCTCGACCTCCCGCTCCAGCGAGGGGTGGCCGATCCAGTGGAAGAGCGTCCGCCGCTTCAGCGCGTCGTGCAGCTCGCGCGTCCGGTTCGAGGTGAGGACGACCGCAGGCTTGCGCCGCGCCTTGATCGTCCCGAGCTCGGGCACCGTGATCTGGAAGTCCGAGAGCACCTCGAGCAGGAACGCCTCGAACTCCTCGTCGGCGCGGTCGACCTCGTCGATCAGCAGCACCACCGGCTCGTCCGTGTCGATCGCCTCGAGGAGCGGCCGCCGGATCAGGAACTCCGGCCCGAAGAGCTCCTCCTCCGAGACGGTGCCCTCCTGCGCGGCCCGGATGTGGAGCAGCTGGCGCGGGTAGTTCCACTCGTAGACCGCGTGGGAGACGTCCAGCCCCTCGTAGCACTGGAGCCGGATCAGCCGCGCCGGCAGCGCCTGCGCGAGCGCCTTCGCGGCCTCCGTCTTCCCGACGCCGGCTTCGCCCTCCAGGAGCAGCGGCTTCTCGAGCGCGAGCGCCAGGAAGAGCGCGGTCGCGAGCCCTCGGTCCGGGAGGTAGTCGGCCTCGCGCAGCGCCTCGTCGAGCTCGTCGATCGTGCGGAAGCTCACGCCCGAAAGCGTACACCGGTGGCTGACGTCGGATTTCGCCTCGCCCTGATCGAGAATCGATCGTTTTCGCGATCCGCGACCGGCGGATTAGACTCGCCGAAGTGGCTATCGCGTGAAGCTCGAGCAGAGGGAGCGCACATGGCAACAGCGAGTCTGGCGTCGAACGAAGCGATCGAGGTGCTCCGTCCCGGCTCCGAGAGCGAGGCGGTCGAAGCGTTCGGCGACGGCCGGAACGTGCTCGTCGTCGGGGGCGGGACGATCGTGATGTCGGAGCTGAGCTACCGCCGGCTCCGACCGGCCCGGGCGCTGCTCCTGCACGGCGCCGCCCTCGCGGGAGTGACGCGGGACGGCTCCCGGGTGACGATCGGCGCGACGACGCCGGTCGAGGAGCTCGTGGGGATGCCGGCGCCCCTCGGGCCGTGCGCAGCGGGCATCGCCGACGGCGAGATCCGCTCCGTCGCGACCGTCGGCGGGAACCTCTGCGCCGGACAGAGCTTCGAGGCGCCACGCGGCGACCTCCAGGGGGCGCTCCTCGCGCTCGGCGCAACCGTGCGCTCGGCCGGAGCGGGCGGGATCGCCGAGGAGCCGCTGGAGGACTTCCTGCCCCGGCGCCACGAGCGGCTCGCGCTCGGGATCGGCTTCGACGAGCCCGCCGCCGGCGCCTTCGCCGCCCTCGACCGGCCGCACACGCACGACTACACGGCCCTCGCGGTGTCGGCCGCGCGGACGGCCGACGGGACGGTTCGGCTTGCGGCGACAGGCGCGGGCACGTGGGGCGTGCGCCTGCCCGCTGCGGAGGCCGCGGCGGGCGATCCCGACGCCGCCGGACAGGCTGCGCTGCAGGACGTGACGCCGCACGACGACGCGCTCGCCTCCGCCTGGTACCGGACGAAGGTGCTGCCGGTGCTCGTCCGGCGAGTTCTCACCGAGCTTGAAGGAGAGCGCATGAACCTCACGGTCAACGGCGTCGCGCACGACGTCGACAGCAGCCCGCTGACACCCCTGCTGGACGTCCTGCGCGAGGAGCTCGGGATCACCGGCCCGAAGGCCGGCTGCCACCAGGGAGGCTGCGGCGCGTGCACGGTCCTCGTCGACGGCGCGCCTCGCCGCTCCTGCCTGATTCCGGTCGCGCATGCCGACGGAACGGAGATCACGACGGTCGAGGGGCTCGGGACGCCGGAGGCGCTCTCGCCGCTGCAGCAGGCCTTCGTCCACCACTACGCGGCTCAGTGCGGCTTCTGCACCTCGGGGATGCTGCTCGCCGGCCAGGGCGTACCTCGACCGTGGCGGCTCCGACGACCCGGCCGAGATCCAGGCGGCGCTCGGCGGGCACATCTGCCGCTGCACCGGCTACGCCAAGATCGTCGACGCCGTGGCCGCCGCAGCCCGGAACGACTCCTTCGACCTGACGGTGACGGCGGCCGGCAGGTACACGACGATGACGACGGGAGGTGCGGAATGAAAGTCGTCGGCGCCCGGATCCCGCGCTACGACGGGGTCGCCCACGTCACCGGCCGCACCACCTACGTCGACGACGTCCGCATCCCCGGCACGCTCTGGACGCAGGCGCTGCGCTCGCCGCACCACCATGCGGGGATCACGCGGCTGAACACGCGTCCCGCCGAGGAGCTCGCCGGCGTCCACGCCGTCGTCACCCACGCCGACGTGCCGCTGAACGAGTACGGCCACCTCTCGGGGCTGGGAATCCCGGCGGACGAGCCGCTGCTGGCCGTCGATCAGGTGCGCTACAAGGGCCAGCCGATCGTGCTCGTCGCGGCCGAGGACGAGGACACGGCGGCCGAGGCCGTCTCTCGCATCGAGATCGAGTACGAGGAGCGGCCGGCGCTCCTCGACGTGCGCAAGGCGTTCGACGCCGACGCGCCGCAGATCCATCACTGGGGCAACTGGTACCCGCACTTCGAGGGCGAGATGGATCGCCGCCAGATCCGGAAAGGCGACATCGGCTGGGCGTTCGAGCAGGCGGACACGATCGTCCAGGGCGTCTACCGGCCCGCCGCGATCGAGCACGCGCCGATCGAGACGCAGGTCTGCCAGGTCGTCCCCGAGCCGAGCGGCCGCCTGACGATCTACTCGTGCACGCAGGCGCTCTACTTCTCGATGGGCGTCGTCGCCGCGCACCTCCAGGTGCCGCTGAACCGGCTGAAGTTCGTCGGCGGCACCACCGGCGGCGGCTTCGGCGGCAAGGTGGACACGGCCACCGAGACGATGTGCTCGCTGCTCGCCCTGAAGTCGGGGCGCCCGGTGAAGTGGCGCTGGACGCGCGAGGAGGAGTTCCTCGTCTCGTCGACCCGGGCGCCGTGGCACATGGAGCTCGCCGCGGCCGTGAGCAAGGACGGCTGGATCCTCGGGCTGAAGATGCTGACGATGCACGACTCCGGCGCCTACGCCCGCTTCTCCCCGTACGGCCTGACGAAGCACAGCTTCCACCACACGGGCGCCTACACGATCCCGAACCTCGAGTTCGACGGCTACGTCGTGTTCACGAACCGCGTGCCGACGACGGCCATGCGCGGGTTCGGCGTCACGTCCGTCTCGTTCGCGATGGAGACGCACATGAACCGCATCGCCTCGGTGCTCGGGATCGACCCGTACGAGCTGCGCCTGAAGAACGCCAACCGGATCGGAGACACCTCGCCGAACGGCGTCGTCTACACGGATCCCTCGACCGTCCAGACGATCCAGACGATGGCGGACTCGCTCGGACACGAGCTCTCGGCCGAGTACCGAACGATGACGAACGAGCCGCGCACGGGCGAGTGGCTGCCCGAGCACGTCGCCGCCCAGCTCGGGAATCCGGAGGATCACTGATGGCCAAGCACACTGGACGAGGCGTCGCCGCGATCGAGTACCCGACGGGGATGAACCAGAACGGCGACCCGTCGCAGGCGTGGATCAAGGTCAAGCCGGACGGGCGCGTCGACGTGTTCGCAGGCACCTCCGACATCGGGAACGGCTCGAAGACGATCCAGACCCAGATCGTCGCCGAGGCGATCGGCGTGCCCTACGACTGGGTCACCTACGACAACTCGAACACGGACTCGTCGCCACTGTGCACGGGCACGTTCGCGTCCCGGGCGACCTTCGTCGCCGGCAACGCGGCACTCAAGGCCGCGCAGCAGGTGCGGCAGAAGCTGCTCGAGATCGCGGGCAAGGAGCTCGAGATCGACCCGGACGACCTCGAGATCGTGGACGGCGAGGTGATCGCCAAGGGAGCGCCGAAGACGAAGCTCTCCGTCGCCGACGTCGCCGGCGCGGCCACCTTCACCCACGGGGAGCTGATCACCGGAACCGGCGCGCAGCTGACGCCGTACGCCGCGATCCTCGACCCGGAGACGGGAACCGTCGACTCCCCGCCCCACGCGGCGATCTCCTACGCGACCTGCGGGGCCGAGGTCGAGGTCGACGACGAGACCGGCGAGGTGCGCGTGCTCCGGCTCACGCAGTGCTTCGACGTCGGCCGGGCGATCAACCCGACACAGGTCGAGGGCCAGATCGAGGGCGGGGCGATGATGGGCCTCGGGCTCGGCGTGCTCGAGACCTGCTACCCGTACTACCCGGACGTCGAGCATCGCGGCGGCTCGTTCGGCAGCTACCTGGCGCCGGGCATGGAGGACATGCCGCAGATCGACACGATCCTGATCGAGAACCCGTCGGCGAACGGCCCCTACGGCGCGAAGGGGATCGGCGAGATGGCGAACAACCCGCAGCCGCCGGCGATCGCCGCCGCCGTCCACGACGCGGTCGGCGTCTGGATCACCGAGCTCCCGATCACGCCCGAGCGCGTGCTGCGGGCGCTCGAGGCGAAGGCCGCGGGAACCAGTGAGCCGCGCCGCGACGGCAGGAAGGTCGTCTTCGACGAGGAGCTCTCGGTGAACACGCTCTCGAGCGGCGCGATGCGCTTCGAGGTCCCGGCCTGAGCTCGGCGTTTCGAAGCTGGAACGACGTCGAGCCCCACGTGCTCTTCCCCGGCGTGGGGCTCCGCGCCGTCGGCGGCGAGCAGGCGCTGCTCTGCCACGTCACCTACGAGCCCGGGACGACGGTTGCGCGTCACGCTCATGAGGCCACCGAGCAGGTGATGTGGATCGTCGAGGGCTCGCTGACGATGACCGTCGGCGACGAGACGCGCGAGCTCGCGCGCGGGCGACGTCGTCGTCGTCAACCGCGGGATCGAGCACGAGCTGCACTCGGCGGCCGGCGTCACCTTCGTCGAGGCGCTCGCCCCCGTACCGCGCGACCACGTGCCGGATCCCGAGCGCGACCTCGTCCTCGGCGCGCAGGGCGACTCGCTGCACGTCGAGCGCTAGCTCTTAGCCTGCGGATCGGCGCGCGCTCGGCCGCGTCGCTCTGGTCGTCGTCCGTGCGCTGGAAGAGCTCGATCACGTAGCCGTCCGGATCGAGCACGAAGAGCTGGACGACGCCGTCACCACGCGGCATCGGGCCGGACTCGACCGGGACGTCGTGCGCGCGCAGGCGGTCCTGCCAGCGCGTCGAGGTCGTCGACCTCGAGCGCGATGTGGGTCGCGAGGCCGCCCGCCAGGCCCGGGCCGGGATGCGGCATGCCGGCGCGGCCGGTCGTGTCCGCCTCGGCGAGCAGGTGTAGCTCCGTCTCCCCGAGCCGGAACCAGGCGCCGGCGAAGGTGAAGTTCGACGGCCGCGGCACCTCGGCCAGCCCGAGCGCCTCGCCGTAGAAGCGCCGCGACCGCTCGAGCTCGCCGACGACGAGCCCGCAGTGCTGGAGGCGCATGCGCACGGCGCATACCGTAACGTCGCACCGCCACGTCGACACAGGAGGCCCGGATGCCGTTGATCGAGGTCAAGCTCTACGACCGCCGCGTCACCGACGAGTCCGTCCCGAAGATGATCGAGGCGCTCACGAACGCCCTGCACGAGTCGAGCGGCGCCGCCAAGGAGGCGATCCACGTGATCATCCACGGCGTCGAGCCCGCGCGCTGGGGCCAGGGCGGCAAGCCGGGCGAGTAGGAGCGACGCCTACTCGACGGCGACCGGGATCGCGAGCTCGAGCTCGACGGGCGCGGCGCCGGGCCGGATCGCCTGCGTCTCGCGTGCGTGCAGCAGCGTCGTCCGGACGATCAGCTTGGCGCGCGCGAAGTTGTCGAGCTCGGTCGGAACCGGGCCGACGCGCTGCCCGAGCGCGTACCCGGCCGCGTTCTGTCCCATCGCGCGGTAGGACGCCAGCGTGTAGAGCGGCGACATGCCGAACAGCTCGAGATTGTCGAGCGGCTCGAGATCGCCGCGATGGATCACGGCGGTGCCCTTCGACTGCAGCCCGAGCGCGATCCCCGAGCCGGAGAGGCGGGCGCCCTCGTGGGCGATGAAAGCGACGTCGGCGACGCGGCGGACGCGGACGAGCCGCGGCGTGCAGCCTCCGTCCCGGATCCCGTCGCAGATCGCCTGCAGCACGTCGCGGTGGCCGAGCTCGCGGATCGTCCTCCGAATCGAGTCCGCGAACGCCGGCCCGACCGCGACGACGACCTCGGCCGGATCGTCGCCCCTCGTCGCCTCCCCCAGCTCGACGACGATCGCCTCGTCGGCGGGCTCGCTACCGAGGAGGAGGTCGGCGGGCTCGACGACGTTCGGCAGTGCCTGGAGGAGCGCCCAGCGCTCGCCTTCGAGCCGGTAGCCGGTGCCGGGGCCGCTGTAGAGGTTCGGGTCGTTCACGGCGGAACGGACGAGACCGTCGGCGTCGATCACGGCCGCGGTCTGGAGGTAGTCCGCCGAGACGCGCTGGCGCTGCATCGAGAGCACGGCCTCCGCGACCTCCGCGAACCCCCGCCGGTCGAGCGCGAGCGCCACGTCGAGCCCCGACACACCACGTGCGAGCAGCTCGTCGGCGGCCGCGACGTCGGCGGCGCGGTCGCGGTCCGGCAGCTCGAGCGAGTCGTACGCCACCGTCGCGGCCTCCACCTCCTCGTCCGAGACGGGCGGCAGCCGCGAGCTCCGCGAAGACGGACTGGACGGCGCGGGCGGCTCGCTCGCGTACGCGCAGCACCTCGGCCTCGGTCACCGGCTCGATCCCCGCATCCACCTGCCAGTCGCGCTGCACGGTCAGCCACTCGTCGAGGTCGTCGGCGTCGAAGTTCCCGCCGCCGAAGGTGTTGTCGTGCCGCGGCATCACCGAGTACCCGGAGGTGACGAAGTCCGTTCCGGGGAGGAACTGGCCCATCAGCTTCGCGGTCTTGCGGATCTCCGAGTGGGATGCGATCGCGTCGTTCCCCGAGGCCACCTCGAGGTCGAGCCAGGCGGCGATCACGTTCTCCCCGAGGATCGCGCGCGTGCCTCCCGGCACCGACAGCACGAGCGCCACGCAGGAGATCGAGCCGTTCTGGACGCCCTGCGATCCGGCCGCCCGCACCGACGCCAGGCAGCGTGCCTCGAGGTAGAGCATCGAGAATCCCTGCGCGTGGCCCATCAGCGCCTCCGAGCCGGTGCCGGAGGTGAAGCGCACCTTGACGCCGCGCGACGCGTAGGCGGCGCCGAGAAACGCCTTCGACCAGGGCGTGTCGTCGCCGTCCACGAAGACGGACTCGGTGCCGTAGACCGAGAGCGTCTCGGCGTAGGTGACGAGCCCGCGGATGGCGAGCTCGAGGTTCCGCCGCTCCTCGACGGCGCACTGCGTCATCACCCCCGGGCGCCCGGTCTGGGAGCCGACGAGGAGCGCGATCGCGTTCAGCGGCGCATAGCGGGCGACTCCGACCGTCGTCTCGATCTCGGCGAACCCGCGCCGAGCCGCCTCGGCCGCGTCCGCCGCGAGCAGCGCGGGGCTCTCCTTCAGGTTCGTGACGTGCGCCTGGTTGGAGGGCGCCCGCCGCGCTCGGAGCTTCTTCAGCGCGAGCATCAGCTCGACGGGGTCGAGGAAGCCGATCACGCGGGCGAGCTTCGCGGGGGTGAGGCCACGCGCGAGCCGGACGAGCTCGGCGCGCGGCACGTCGATGTCCACGAGCATGCGGGCGAGCTCTCGATCCTCGATCTCCATCGCTTCCGCCGCGATCTCCAGGTCGAGCCCGTGAGCCACGAGAAAGCGGTCGATCACGTCGAACTCGGCGGCGTCTCGTCCGTCGAGCCGCGTGACGATTCCGTCCTCGACGACGAGCTCCGGCACCGGGTCGTTCGGCCCGCCGGCGGCGACGAGCCCGAGCTCGGGCAGCGGCGAGATCAACTGCTCGCGATGCAACTCGCGCTGCTCGCGCGAGGCGAACCGCCGGCTACGCATCGGCCAGGAGCGCCCGCTCCGCATAGGCGGCTGCGGCCTCGCGCACGAACCCGGCCGTGAGCACCGCGCCATGGCCCTCGAGCCGCTCCGCCCAGCCCTCGAGCTCGGCCGCCGTCGCTCGCCGCGGGCGCAGCGCCGTGTAGACGGAGAGCAGGAGCTCGTCGGGAACGGCAGCGAGCTCGGCGGCGCGTTGCAGGCTCTCGGCGAGCGGCGCGCGTCCAGCGGCGCGAGCGACGTCCGCCTGCAGGCGAAGCGTCTCCGGCGTCGCCCTGATCTGGTCGCCGTCGACCCGCCCGTCGCGGAGCGCGGCGAGCGTCACGTCGGCGAGCGGGACGCCTCCGGGCGTGAAGACGAGCTCGGGTCGGCGCGCGCCGATCGGGTAGTCGCGCTCCGGATCGAAGCCCTGCGCCATGAGGTGAGACTCTAGCCGCGGCGCTGTAACGTGAGCAACCGGATGAACGATTATCGATTCTCTCGCCGCATCCGCCTGCGCGGCCCGCAGGGCGTCGAGGAGGCGACCGTCGGCGACACCGTCGTCGTCGGCGATAGCAGCGGCGAGATCCCGCTGCTCGACACGGAGCGGATCTCGCTGCCCGCGCCCTACGAGCTGTTGCTGCCGCTCGAGCCGCCCGAGGTCTGGTGCGCGGGAGTCACGTACGAGCGCTCGCGCGACGCGCGCGTCGAGGAGAGCGCCGTCGAGGACGTCTACACGCTCGTGTACGAGGCCGAGCGGCCCGAGCTCTTCCTCAAGGACGCGGCATGCCGCCGCACGGTCGGGCCGGGCGAGCCGATCGGGATCCGCTCGGACTCGGCCTGGAACGTCCCCGAGCCGGAGATCGGGCTCGTGCTCGGCGAGCACGCCGCCATCGTGGGTGTCACGATCGGAAACGACGTGTCGTCCCGCGACATCGAAGGCGCGAACCCGCTCTACCTGCCGCAGGCCAAGGTCTACGCGGGCGCCTGCGCGCTCGGCCCGGCGATCCTCTCGCCCGCGCCGGAGGAGCCGCTGGAGCTTCGGATGAGGATCCTCGGCGAGGCGGGCGACGAGCTCTTCGCGGGCGAGACCTCCACCGCGCGCATGAAACGATCGTTCGACGAGCTCGTCGAGTTCCTCCTGCGCGAGAACCCCGTCCCGCCGGGCAGCGTCCTGCTCACGGGCACCGGCCTCGTCCCGCCCGACGACTTCACGCTCGAGCCGGGTCACGTGGTCGAGATCCACGTGCCGCGGATCGGGACACTCTCGAACCCCGTCGTCCTCGCCTCCAGCCTCCTCGAAAGGAGCACCGCTCATGCCTGAGACCCTCACCACCTCGCCGGCCCGGAACTACGTCGGCGGCGAGTGGCGCGACAGCGCGAGCGGCGAGAGCTACGAGAAGCGGAGCCCGTGGCGGCCGTCGCAGGTCGTCGGCGTCTACCCGGCTTCCGACGCGGACGACGCGCGCGCCGCGGTCGACGCCGCGCGGGAGGCCTTCCCCGCCTGGGCCGCGCTCCCCGGTGCCCGCCGCGCGGCGTTCTTCGAGCGAGCCGCGGTCGCGCTCGAGGCGCGGGCGGAGCAGATCGCCCAGGACATGACCGCCGAAATGGGCAAGCCGCTGCGCGAGTCGCGCCTCGAGGCGCTGCGCGCCGCGACGATCCTGCGCTTCGCTGCGGGTGAGGCCTGGCGGCCGATCGGCGAGCTGTACGAGCCCTCGGTGCCGGGCCAGCGGCTCTACACGCTGCGGCGGCCGCTCGGCGTCGTCGGGCTGATCACGCCCTGGAACTTCCCGATCGCGATCCCGGTGTGGAAGCTCGCCCCTGCGCTGATCCACGGGAACACGGTCGTGCTCAAGCTCGGCTACGAAGCGCCGCGCACCGGGCTCCACGTCGCCGAGGCCTTCGCCGAGGCCGGCCTGCCGCCCGGCGTGCTGAACGTGCTCACCGGCTCCGGCTCCAAGGCGGGCGCGGAGCTCGTCCGCAATCCGGGCGTCGATGCGATCTCGTTCACCGGCTCGGTCGCCGTCGGCACGTCCGTGCGGGCGGAGGCGACCGCGCGCGGCTGCCGGGTGCAGCTCGAGCTGGGCGGACAGAACCCGCTGGTCGTCCTGGCCGATGCCGAGCTCGACCGCGCTGCCGAGGCCGCGTACGCGGGCGCGTTCTGGTCGGCGGGCCAGAAGTGCACCGCGACCCGTCGGATCCTCGTGCACGAGGACGTCTACGAGGCGTTCCGCGAGCGGCTGGTGGCCCGCATCGCCGCCGGCAAGGTCGGCGACCCGGCTGATCCGGACGTCGAGGTCGGGCCGGTCGTGAACGACGGCGCGCTGGAGGAGATCCTGGCTGCGATCGAGCGCGCCCGCGGGATCGGGACGGTGCTCGCCGGCGGTGAGCGAGCAGACGGCGAGGGCTACGTGGTCGCGCCGACGCTGTTCGAGGGGCTCCCTGACGACGCGGAGCTCTCCTGCGAGGAGGTGTTCGGCCCGGTGACCTCCCTCTATCGCTTCTCGACGCTCGACGACGCCCTCGAGCGCGCGAACGCCGTGCGCTTCGGCCTCTCGGCCGCGATCTTCACGCGCGACCTGCACGCGGTGCAGCGCTTCACGAGCGAGATCGGCGCGGGGATCATCCACGTCAACTCGCAGACCGCCGGTGCGGACGTCCACGTCCCGTTCGGCGGGATCAAGGGCTCGGGCTGGGGCCCGCACGAGCAGGGCCGTGCCGCGCTCGAGTTCTACACGCAGGTCGTCACCGTCTACCAGGACGCGCCGCTCGACTGAGCCCTACTTCAGGAGCGGGCGGAGAACGTCGCGGCTGATCAGGAAGCCGCGCTTGACGAGCTCCTCGTCGCCCTCGAACGACCGGTCCTCGTGCTCGATCGAGACGACGTGGTCGTAGCCCGCGCGGTAGAGCGCCGCGACGAATCGGTCCCACCGCACCTCGCCGAGCCCGGGGAGCCGCGGCACCTGCCAGCCCATCCCGAGCGAGATCGTCCCGTGGCGGTAGAGGCCGTCCCGGTCGATCTCGAGGTCCTTCGCGTGGACGTGGAAGAGCTTGGCGGCATAGTCCCGCACGACCCGCTCGTAGTCGATCTGGAGCCAGACGAGGTGCGACGGGTCGAGGTTGAGCCCGAAGCTCGGGCTGTCCACGATCGAGAACATCTCGTCCCAGGCGGCCGGGGACGACGCGAGGTTCGTGCCGCCCGGCCACTCGTCGTAGGAGAAGATCATCGGGCAGTTCTCGATCGCGATCCGCACGCCCCGCTCCGCCGCGTAGTCGACGAGCCCGGGCCAGACCGAGCGGAACTCGACGAAGTTGTCGGGCACGTTCTTCGTCTTGTCCCGGCCGACGAAGGTGCCGACGAGGCCGACGCCGAGCGCCCGGGCGGCGTCGATCACCTTCCGCAGGTGCGCGTTCGCAGCCTCGCGCTCCTCGGGATCGGGGTGCAGGTTGTTCGGGTAGAACGCGAGTGACGAGAGCTCGAGCCCGTGCCGGGAGAGCGTCCCGTGTACCGACTCCACGTCGAGCGCGTCGACGTCGATGTGGCTGACGCCCGCATAGCGCCGCTGCTCGCCGCTCGCCGACGGCCAGCACGCGACCTCGAGCATCTCGAAGCCGTTCGCGGCGGCCCACTCGGCCACCTGCTCGAGCGTCGAGTCCGGAAAGGCCGCGGTCAGCAGTCCCAGCTTCATTGCGTCACTCCTTCGTTCGGGATCGACACCCAGCGCCGTTCGGCGTTCGACCGGGCCACGGCGTCGCAGAGGACGTTCCCGAGGTGGCCGTCGCGGAAGGTCGGATAGTCGGGCTCGCCGGCGGGCCCGCCGCGCGCGACGTCGGCGTAGACGGCGCGGTACAGCTCGCGCAGCGTGTCCGCGAAGCCTTCCGCGTGCGCCACCGGCAGATGCGTGTGAGCCGCCGCGGCCGGGTGCATGAGCGCCGCGTTTCGAAGCAGCAGCTCGTTCGGCCGGTCGCGCCGGCCGAGCCACAGCTCCTCGTGGCGCTCCGAGTCCCAGGCGATCGACCCGGCGGAGCCGTCGACCTCGAAGCGGAGGGAGTTCTTGCGGCCGAAGCTCACCTGCGAGACGACGAGCGAGCCGCGCGCGCCCGAGTCGAAGCGCAGCAGGATGTTGGCGAGATCCTCGGTCTCGACCGCGACCTCCTCGCGCTCGACGTCTCCTCCGCCCGCGAACGTCTCCACGTCTCCCACCGGCCGTCGGCGCGTCGGCAGCACCGTCGACAGGTCGGCACAGACCTCGACGATGCGGAGGCCCGTCACGAACTGGGTCAGGTCGAGCCAGTGCGAGCCGATGTCGCCGACGGCACGGAGCGCGCCCGCCCGGCCCGGGTCGAGCCGCCAGTTCCAGTCGGTCGGCAGCGCCAGCCAGTCCTGCAGGAACCCTCCGTGCACAGCCCAGACCTCGCCGGCCTCGCCGGCGCGGATGCGCTCTCGCGACTCCAGCACGAGCGGATAGAAGCGGAGGTTGAAGTTGGTGCAGTGCACGACGCCCGCTCGCTCGGCGAGCTCGAGCAACTCCGCGGACTGCTCGGACGTGATCGCCAGCGGCTTCTCGCAGACGACGTGCTTCCCGGCGGCGAGCGCCTGCTTCACCTGGGGATGGTGCAGGTGGTTCGGCGTCGTGATGTGGACGACGTCCACCCGGTCGTCGGCGAGCAGCGCCTCGAGCGAGTCGTACACGGCAGCGAGGCCCTTCGCAACCGCCCGCTCGGGCGTCGAGCCGACGACACCGCAGACCTCGATTCCCAGCTGCCGGAGCGCAGCGACGTGGACGGCGCCGATGAAGCCCGTCCCGACGACGGCCGCCCTCAGCTCCGCCGGCTCCTTCATGCGGGCGGGACGCGGCGGCGGTGCGACCGGATCCGTCGGCGCACGACGCGCTCGGTGCGACGGACGTGCCTGCGCGCCTCGGTGCCCGCGCGAGCGGCGTCTCCGGCCCGAATCGCCTCGAGGAGCGGAACGTGGAACTCGACGAGCTCCGCCTGGTCCCAGTCCGTCCAGTAGGTGGCGAAGGCCATCGAGACCTCGAGGCCGAGAACGAGCCAGCTCTGCAGCAGCGGCTCGTTGTCGGCGAGCTCGACGATGGCGCGATGGAACGCGACGTCGAGTGAGATCTGCGTCCGCCAGTCCCCGCGAGCCGCCGCCTCCCGCATCGCGTCGAGCGCAAGCTCGAGCGAGTCGACATCACCCATGGCCTTGCGCGTGGCTTCCCGGGCGGCGAGCTCCTCGAGCGCCGCCCGGACCGGGAGAACGAGCACGAGCTGCGAGTCGTCCACGGCGCGAACGCGAGCGCCGCGGAACGGCTCCGACTCGACGAGCCGGAGCAGCTGCAGGTCGCGCAGCGCCTCGCGCACCGGCGCCTGGCTCGTTCCGAGCTCGCGCGCGAGCCGAGTCTCGATCAGGCGCTCCCCCGGCGCGAGCTCACCGCGAAGGATGCGCTCGAGGAGAATCTCCTTGATCTGCTCACGCAGGACGGTTCGCGCGACGCTCACCAGCGTGAACGATCATCGATGCTCGATTGTGTCGGCGTCAACCCGGCGCTGCAGGAGCCGGTTGCGACGAGCAGGGAAACTGCGAGAAGGTGCCCTCGATGTCCACCGCACGCTTCGCGGACGGCCTCCGCTATCGCATCGAGATCCCGTCGGTCGAGGGACCGGCGGTCTTCCGGGCGGTGCTCGAAGAGGCCGACGCGCGCGGCGTCCCCGTGCGGCGCGTCTCGCAGGGCTCCGGCGTGATGATGCTGACGGACGCCGAGATCTCGGAGCTCGCGGAGCTCGGCGCGGAGCACGCGATCGAGGTGTCGCTCTTCCTCGGGCCGCGCGGCGCCTGGGACGCCGGCGGGCAGTCGTTCGCGACGGGTGCCGTCGGAGGCGTGGCGCGGGGCGCGGCCGGGATCGAGTCGTGCGTGGCCGAGGTGCGCCGTGGCCTCGCGCTCGGCATCCGCTCCTTCCTCGTCGCCGACGCAGGCGTGCTCGCGACCCTCGGGCGGATGAGGCGAGACGGCGACCTGCCCGAGACGCTCGTGCTGAAGACGTCGGTGCTGCTCCCCTGCGCGAACCCCGCGACTGCCCGGACACTCGAGGAGCTGGGCGCGACGACGATCAATGCGGCGACCGACCTCTCGGCCGGTGAGCTCGGCGAGCTGCGAACCGCATGCGCGGCGCCGCTCGACGTCTACGTCGAGGTGCCCGACGACCAGGGAGGGTTCGTGCGCTTCTACGAGGTGCCGGAGCTGATCCGCGCAGCGGCGCCGATCTACGTCAAGCTCGGAATCCGCAACGCGCCGAACATCTACCCCGCCGGACTGCACCTCCTGGACACGGCCGTCAAGCTCGGGCGCGAGCGCGTGCGACGGGCGGAGCTCGTGCTGCGGCTACTGCAGGAGCGTGCGCCCGACCTTGTCGAGGGCCGCGGCGCCGACCGGCCGGCCGATCTCGGCATCCCCCAACCGTGACGCGGCCATGAGAGAGCGCTTCGAGGCGATCTACACAGCCGTGCTCGCGGACATCCTCGACACGCGGGGCTACCGCGCGCAAACCCTGCCGCCCTCGATCCGGCCGCTCGAGCGGGGCATGAGGCTCGCCGGGCCAGCGTTCACCGTTCAGGGCGCTCCGACTCGGGATGCCGACTACGACGCCTCGCTGCGCAAGGTGCTGCGGATGCTCGGCGAGGTTCCCGAGGGCAACGTCGCCGTCTACGCGTGCGCGCACGAGGCCTCCGCGCACCTGGGCGAGCTCTCGGTCACCTCGCTCGCGGCGCGCGGCGTTGCGGGTTGCGTGCTCGACGGCGGCTGCAGGGACGTGCGCTTCATCGTCGAGCAGGGCTTCCCGGTCTTCTGCGCCCATGTCACGCCGGAGGACTCGACCTGGCGCTGGGAGCTCGAGTCGACGCAGGTGCCAATTTCGATCGGACAGGGCTCGATCGGGCAAGTGCGGGTCGAGCCGGGCGACTGGGTCGTCGGCGACGACGACGGGGTGGTCGTCGTGCCACAGGCCCTCGTGGAGAGCGTGCTCGCCGAGGCCGAGGGGAAGGCCTCGACCGAGAGCGAGATCCGCACCGCCGTTCGCGAAGGGCTCTCGCCGCTCGACGCGTACGAGCGCTTCGGGACGTTCTGACGTCAGCCGCCGGAAGCCGGCACAGGCTTCCAGGCCGGGCTCGAGTCGTTGCCCGCCGGATCGGTGAGCTCCGCTGCTCGCCCCCGCCGGCCTCGCCCTCGCCCGCCTCGCCCTCCTTGAGCTCGGTCGTCACGATCGACCCGCCTTCCGAGAACGCGATCGCCGTTCCATCCGGAGACCAGGACGGCTCGAACGAATCCTCCGGGGTCGTCGTCACCTTCCGGATGTCCTTGCCGTCGACGCCGACGCTGTAGATCTCGAACTGCGAGCCCTCGAGGTTCGTGCTGAACGCGAGGCGGCCGCCCTGCGGCGACCAGCTGGGCGAGTAGCTCACCGCGAGGAGAGACGTCACGGGCCGGGCGCCGGTGCCGTCGGGGCGCACGAGCCAGAGCTCGCGACGGGGGGTGCCCGGCTCCCGCCTCGAATAGGCGATCCAGCGGCCGTCGGGCGACCAGGCCGGCTGGAGCTCGGGCGCCGTGTCGTCGCCGATCCGGCGGGCGCCGGAGCCATCGGCGTTCATCACGTAGAGGTCACCCGGGACACCGCGCTCGAAAGCGATCCGGCGTCCGTCGGGAGACCACGTCGGATGGCCGTCGTCCTCGGGAGTCGAGGTCAGCCGCCGCGTGCCGGTCCCGTCGGCCGCCATCGCGTAGATGTCGAACGTCCCGCTGCGCCTGCTCGCGAAGGCGATCGTCTCGCCGTCCGGCGACAGCGCGGGCTCGATCTGGAAGAACAGCCCCTGCGGGGAGGACGGCTCTGCCTCGCTCTCGGTCAGCCGCTCCTCGCCGCCGCCGTCAGCGTCCATCGAGTAGATCGCGTAGTCGCCGTCGCGTGTGCTCACGAAGACGAGGCCGCCAGCCGCCGTGGGCTCGTCGTCGCCGGCGCAGGCCGCGAGCGAGAGTGCGAGAACCGCGGCGAGCGCCGCTGCTACGAGCCGTTGCCGGGCCCTCACGCGTGAGCCACGGGCTCGACGCCGAGGAATCGTCGCTGCAGATCGGTGTCCCGCTCGAGCTCGGCGGCGGTCGTCTCGAGCGCGATCTCGCCGCCGACGAGCACGAGCTGTCGGTCGGCGAGCGAGGTCGCAACGTCGAGCTTCTGCTCGATCAACAGGATCGCGAGGCCTTCCGCCTCCAGCCGCTTGAACACGTCGACCATCGTGTCCACGACCGCGGGCGCCAGCCCCTCGGAGGGCTCGTCCATGATCAGGAGCCGCGGGTTGCCGAGGAGCGCCCGCCCGATCGCGAGCATCTGCTGCTCGCCGCCCGAGAGCTCGGCGCCGCCGTTGCGCTTGCGCTCGGCGAGTCGCGGGAAGAGCTCGTACACGCGATCGGCCGTCCAGCCGGCGTCGCCCTTCCGTCCGGCGATCACGAGGTGCTCGTGGACGGTGAGCGACGGAAAGAGGCGCCTGCCCTGCGGGACGTAGCCCAGGCCGGCGCGGGCGATCTTGTGCGGCGGCTTGCCGACCAGCTCCTTGCCGTCGAACTGAACCGAGCCGGTCGCGCGGGGCGGCGTGAACCCCATGATCGCTGCGCACAGGGTCGATTTCCCCATCCCGTTGCGACCGACGATCGCCACCGACTCCCTGCCCATCGAGAACGTCACCCCTCGGAGGACCTGGGCGCTCGCGTAGTACGCGCGCAGGTTCTCCACCGAAAGCAGGACGTCACTCATCACGCGCCCCGCGATGCCGGCCCAGGTAGAGATCGTGGACGAGCGTGTTGGCCCGGATCTCGTCCGGAGTGCCCTCGACGATGACGCTGGCCGTTGTGCATCATCGTCACCCGCTCGGCGACCGTCAGCGCGACGTCCATGTCGTGCTCGATCAAGACCAGCGTGATGTCCCGATCGAGCCCGAGCAGCAGCTCGGTCAGGAGCTGCCGCTCGCCGCGGGAGAGGCCGGACGCGGGCTCGTCGAGCATCAGCAGCCTCGGCTCGGACGCGAGCGCCATCGCGATCGCGACCTGACGGTGCTCGCCGTGGGAGAGGCTGCCGACGAGCTCCGAGAGCTTATGGTCGATCGCGGCGCGTTTGGCCGCCGCGCGCGCCCGCTCGCGGAGGTCCTGGTCACGCCGCGGCAGCGTCACAGGCCGCAGGTGTCCCGCGCCGACCCCGAGCGCCGAGAGATAGATGCTGTCCTCGACGCTGACGCCGAGGAGCATGCGGGACTGCTGGTAGGTGCGTGCCAGCCCCCGCTTGGTGCGCTTCCGCGGCGGCAACGTCGTCACGTCCTCGCCGAAGAGCTCGACGCTGCCCGACGACGCGGCGAGGTCGCCGGAAATGACGTTGAAGAGCGTGGTCTTGCCGGCCCCGTTCGGGCCGAGGATGGCCCGACGCTCGCCGTGAGCGACGTCGAGATCGACGTCGCTCACGGCGAGCAGACCGCCGAAGCGCCGGCCGACTCCCCGCAAGCGGAGAGTCGGCGCGGCGTTCGGAACGACGGTCGGAGCCTCCGTCATCGCTACTTGATGATCCTGTTCGTGACGATGCCGTTCCGCACCTCGCGGATCTTGCCCTGCCACGGCAGCTTCTTCTTCACGCACGCCGGCTGCGAGCGACCCGGAGCCGGGCTCGACGGCTTGAACAGACCGCCGAACGACTGATCGACGTTCGGCACGAAGCCGACGATCTTGGTGCCGATCGAGCCGTCCGCGTTCCTGACGACCTGCAGGGGGTACTGGTCCTGGATCGCCTGGCGGCGGGAGTCGAGCTTCACGACTCCGCCGTCGGAGATCTCGTAGGCCGACCGGTTGCGTCTTCGGCATCGCGCTCTGCAACGCCGCACCGACCTGGCCGTTGTTGGCCTGCAGGGCCCGGACGAGCGCCCAGGCGGCGTTGTAGTAGTTGTAGACGAAGCCGTCGGCTGCCGGCAGCTTCGGATACCACTTCCTCATGATCGCCTCGTAGGCCCGCGAGCGGACGGTCTTGAGACCAGGACCGGTGCCGAAGCCACCGACGTACGTGCCGACCACCTTCGGCCCGACGACCTTGTCGGCGCCGAGGAACGCGAAGAACAGGTTCCCCGCGTGCTGTCTCGGGTTGATCCGGCCGTAGGCCTGCTCGAACGCCTTCAGGCTGGATGCGGTCCCGGTTCCGCCGACGACCCAGATGTAGCCGTCGACCGTGCCCGGGCGCGGCAGCTGCCGCACGAACGGCGCGTAGTCCGTCGTGTTCAGCGGCGGGAACACGCGCTTGGTGATCTGTCCGCCGATCCCGCAGAAGTCGGCGATGATGCCCGCGCCGGACGTCCAGCCGAAGCTGTAGTCGTCCATCACGATCGCGGCCTTACGCCAGCCGAGCTTCTTGTAGAGGATCTCGCCGAGGCCCGCGTTCCACTGGGCTCCGTCGCCGTGATAGCGGAACACGTTCTTCGGTGCGATCTGCAGGGTCGGATCCTGCGAGCCCGCCGTCCCGATGATGAACGTCTTCGTCGGGTGCGACTTGGCGTAGTTCGCGACCGACACGGCCTCGTCGCCGGAGAGCGGGCCGATCATCACGTCCGCCTTCAGCTGCTCCATCAACCGCCGCGTCTCCTTCAGCGCGGTCGGCCCCGTGTCGTCGCCGCAGCCGTAGCCGACGATCTGGACGTTGTGGCCTCCGACCTTGATGCCCGTCATGCCCGCCGACGGCTTGTTCTTGTTCTTGACCTTCCCGCCCGCGTACTGGGCGAAGGCGGCTTGCGCGCCGCCGATGTCGAGCTCGTACCCGAAGGCGAACGCGCCCTTGCAGTCGGTCATGATCGCCACACGAATCGTGTGCGACTGGGCTGCGGCGAACGAGCCGGATGCCCAGACCGACGCAACAGCCACGAGCGCGGCGAGTGGAAGCAAGAGCTTCCAGCTACGCACGTTCTTCATTTGTACCCTCCTTGGTTGACCCAGCATTCCTTGTGTTGTGACGACGAGACGAACGGTTCGTTGTCTCAGGGACCCCCTTTCACGGAGTGCTCGCCTCCGGGGCAGCCTGGCGAGTCACGGAGGCGGTTTCCGGCGCTCCGCCGCCACCGCTCCTTCCCAGGGAACGCCAGAGGCGGTCCCAAAGTCCCATGAGCCCGTCCGGAGAGACGATGACGATGGCCAGGAAGATCAGGCCGATGATCGTGTTGAAGCTGCCGCCGATCACGGGCAGCTCGACGTCGCGGACATAGTTGTTGATGACGATGAAGGCGAAGGCGCCGACCCAGGCGCCCTCGATCCGGGCAAGGCCGCCGATGACGGCCATCACGAGCAGCTCGATCGTGGCTGCCAGGCCGATGTTGCCCGGTGCGATCTGCCCGTCCCACCAGACGAGCAGGACTCCCGCGAGGGCGGCGACGAACGAGGCGAAGCCGAAGGCGAGCGCCCGGTGGATCGGCACGGTGTAGCCGAGCGAGCTCATGCGGACCGGGTCGTCCCGGACCCCCTGCAACGAGAGCCCGAAGGGCGTCCGAATCAGGTACCGGATCGCCCCGTAGACCGCGAGCGAGGCCCCCAGCCCGATGTAGTAGAGCTTGTCCGGATGGCCGACGATGTCGCCGACGAACCCCGGCGTGTAGCGGTTGATCCCGGCGATCGGCGAGAAGCCGCCGAACTGGGTCACCTGGCCGAAGAAGTAGTTCGCGATCACGCCGTAGGTCAGCGTCAGCATCAGGAAGTAGATGCCGAGGCTGCGCGCCGCGATGAGTCCGAAGATCACCCCGATCAGCGTCGTGATCCCGAGCGCGAGCACGAGTGCCAGTGTCGGGTCCCACCCCAGCGTCAAGCCCTTGGTCTCGCCGCCGGCACCGCCCTTCGTGACCATGTTCCCGATCAGGTAGGCGGAGATGCCCATCAGCGCGGTCTGGGCGAGCGACGTCATCCCGCCGTACGCGGAGAGGAAGATGAGGCTCGCCGCCGCGATCCCGAAGATGAACATCTGGGTGAGGATCGTGTTCACCCAGTAGTCGTTGAAGATCGCCGGCCCCAGCGCGAGGAGCACGAGCAGGGCGAGCCCGATCACGCGCTCGACAGTCCCTTTCGGACCGAGCCTCGTTCTCATCCGGGTCTCCCGAAGAGCCCCTGCGGCCGGAACGCGAGCACGATTGCGATCAGCACGAACGTGAGCACGATCGAGTACTGCGAGCAGCAGTTGTTGCTCGTCACGGGCAGGTAGGCGGCGGAGAAGGTGAGCACGAGCGCGTAGAGCAGGGCGCCCGCAGCCGCACCCAGAAGCGAGCCCATCCCGCCGACGATCACGACGACGAGGGCGTTCAGGAGCCATTGCGCGTCCTGTCCCGAGGCGACGTTGCCCTGCGAGGTCCCGACGGCTGCTCCGAGCGCCGCCAGCGCCGCGCCGATGGCGAAGGCGATCGCGAACGTCTTCTGGATGTTGATCCCGAGGGCCGAGGTCATCTGCGGGTCGTCGACGCCGGCGCGGATGATCTTCCCGGTCCTCGTGCGGTAGAGCCAGAGCCAGAGAGCGATCCCGACGGCGATACCGAGCGCGAGCATGACGAGACGGGCCAGCGAGTAGTCGACGTTCCAGGCCCGCAGGTCGATCCGGCGCTCGGTCCAGCCGGGCCACGTCAGGCTGACGGCGTTGCCGCCGCCGACCTGCTCGACTCCCTGTCGCGGAAAGTGCGCGATCACCTGGTCGGCGACGATCACCGAGACCGCGATCGTGAGCAGCGCCTGTCGGAGATCCTGACCCTGGTTCCAGCGGAGCAACAGCTGCTGGACGACGAGCCCCACGCCGGCGACGATCACGGCGGCGATGAGCATCGGGAGCACCCACTCCCAGGTCGAGACGTCGACGCCCGCGATCGCGAAGCCCCCCAGCCCGGTCATTCGCTGCTGAACCTCGTAGGCGATGTATCCGGCCAGCAGGTAGAACGACCCGTGGGCCATGTTCACCACCCGCATCAGCCCGAAGATCAGCGAGAAGCCGCTCGCGACGATAAAGAGCAGCCCGGCGAACGTGAGCGCGTCGAGCAGGATCAGGAGGAACGAGCCCGGGTCGTCGAGCGCCGAGCCGTACGTCGTCGACCGCCAATCGCCGAAGGTGCCGTCGATCGGCGACGGGTTCGAGAGCACGAGCACGTAGAGGATCGCGAAGAGGACGAGCAGGCCCGCCGCCAGTTTCGGCAGCAGACGGAGGTCCAAGGACAGTCGCTGGTCGCTCACCCCGAGCGCGAACGTACCAAGCTGTCAGGCGACTTTCAATGCGGCGACGCTCGATAATCGATTAGCGAGCGAGCGGCGCTCAGCGCCCCTCCCAGGCGAGGCCGGCGGCGAGGACGACCTCGTCCGCCGGCGCGACGAGCTGCAGGTTCCCGATCGCGAGGCCCGCCCAGCCGATCAGGTTCACCCAGCGCAGGAACGAGGTCAGCGGCAGCCGCACCTCGAGCTCGTCGGCGTCCTCGGGCGGCAGCTCGATCGCGTAGCCCGGGCTGACGTAGAGATCGACGTCGGGCCGATACCGGCGCCACTCCTCGATCGCGCGATAGGCCTCCGCCACGTCGTCCGCGCGCACGTGCTGCGCCGCTTCGAGCTTGATGCGGATCAGGTCGCCGTAGTCGTCTGCGCGGCTCGGAAACGTCGCCGCGTGCGACTGCGCCGCCTCGTGCTGGAACTGCGGCCACGTCGCGGCCGACGGCTCGGGCACACGTGCCTCGACGACGCGGGCGCCCAACCGCTCGAGCTCGGCCACCCACGCCTCGGCTGCGTCGCTCGTCTCGGTCGCCCGGCCGTCGCCGATCCCGGGCGGCTGTCGCAGAACCCCGACCGTGAGCCCGGAGAGGCGCGGCGCCGGACGAGGCCTTCCTGTCAGCACCGACCACATCAGCGCGACGTCCGCGACGCTGCGTGCCATCGGCCCGACCGTGTCGAGCGTCGGGCAGAGCGGATACACCCCGTCGAGCGGGATCAAGCCCCATTGCGACTTCAGCCCGACGACGTCGCAGGCGGCGGCCGGGAGCCGGATCGAGCAGCCGGTGTCGGTGCCCAGCGCCAGCTCGCAGAGACCGGCTGCCAGCGCGGTCGCCGAGCCGCTCGAGGAGCCGCCCGTCGTCCGTCCCGGCGCCGCCGGGTTGTGGCAGGTGCCGTACCAGGGACTGTCCCCGAGCACGCCCCACGCGAACTCCGGCAGGTTGGTCTTGCCGACGAGCACGGCACCCGCGTCGAGCAGCCGCTGCACCGAGACCGCCGTCCGCTCCGGGACGTGCTCGGCGTAGAGACGGGAGCCGTAGGTCGTGCGAAGACCGGCCGTGTCGAAGAGGTCCTTGACGGCGAGCGTCCGTCCCGCCAGCGGACCGCCGGCCGCCGCGGGACGCGGGTCGACGCGCGTGATGAACGCGTTCCACGGGTCGCTGCTCACGACGGGATCAGGGCGACGGCCTCGACCTCGATCTTCGCGCCCGGAACGGCGAGGCGCGACACCTCGACCAGCGTGCTCGCCGGGCGAGTGGTGCCGAACACTTCCTGCCGGACCGGATTGATCGCCGGACGGTCGTCGACGTCGGTGAGGAAGATCGTGACCTTGACGACGTCCTCGAAGCCGCACCCGGCCGCGGCGAGCACCTCGCGCAGATTCTCGAACACCTGGCGCGCCTGCGCGGCGACGTCCTCCCCGCCGACGAGCCTCGCCTCGCCGTCGACGGCGACGAGGCCGGAGACGAAGAGCAGCTCGCCCGCGCGGACCGCGTCCGTGTAGTGCGAGATCGGCTCCGCGAGCGTCTCGACGCGATACTCGCGCCGGCTCATCGAGCGGCCCCCTGCAGCCCGCTGAGCGTGACGCGCGGGCTGATCCGCTCGGGGTCGACCGGCAGCTCGAGCAGCGCGGGCCGGCCTGACCCGAGCGCGCGCTCGAACGCAGCCTCGAAGTCGGCCGTCCGCTCGACCCGCTCCCCGTAGCCGCCGTATGCCTGCGCCAGGGCCACGAAGTCCGGGTTGACGAGGTCGGTGCCGATCACGCGGTTCGGGAACTGCCGCTCCTGGTGCATCCGGATCGTCGCGTACATGCCGTTGTTCACGAGCAGCACGAGGATCGGCAGGCCGTACTGCACCGCTGTCGCGAACTCGGGCGAGCTCATCACGAAGTCCCCGTCGCCGGTGAAGCAGATCGCGATCCGGTTCGGGTGGACGAGCTTCGCCGCGTTCGCCGCGGCGACGCCGTAGCCCATCGAGCCGCTGCGCGGACAGACCTGCGTGCCGTACCGGGTGAACTCGGCGAAGCGATGGGCCCAGACCGTGAAGTTGCCGGCACCGCACGTCTGGATCGCGTCGGCCGGCAGGCGCCGGCGCAGGAAGGCCATGATCGCGCCGAGGTCGAGCGGCCCCTCCATCGGCTCGTGCCGGAGATTCGTCTCGTAGTCGGCACGGGCGGCGGCCGTCCACTCCTGCCAGCGCGGCTGCACCGGCTCGAGCTCTCCGAGAGCGGCCGCGAGCTCGGGCAGACCCGAGACGATCGGCAGATCCAGCTGGTAGACGAAGCCGAGCTCCTCGGGATCCGGATGCGCGTGCACGAGCGTCTGTCGCGATCGAGGCGGCTCGAGCAGCGTGTAGCGGCGCGTCGGCACCTCGCCGAGCCGGCCGCCGAGCGCGAGGACGAGATCCGCGTCGTGCAGCCGCGACGCGAGCCGCTCGTCCATCGCGACCCCGAGCACGCCGGCGTAGCAGCGCGAGTGGTTGTCGACGAAGTCCTGGCAGCGGAAGGAGCAGGCGACAGGCAGCTCGTTCGCCTCGCAGAACGCGAGGACGCCGGCACCCGTCTCCGCCGTCCAGCCGCCTTCGCCGACGACGACGAGCGGCCGCTCCGAGGCAGCGAGCAGCTCGCGCAGGCGCCCGAGCTCATCCGGACGCGGAGACGCCCGCGCCACTCGGTACGGCGCGGCGTCGCCGACGTCCGCCTCCTCGGCGAGCACATCCTCGGGCAGCGCGAGCACGACAGGACCGGGACGCCCGGAGAGCGCGAGCTCGAACGCGCGCTCGACGTGTTCCGGGATCCGGTCGGCGCGGTCGACGTGCCAGGCCGCCTTGGCGATCGAACCGAAGGAGCGGCGATAGTCGAGCTCCTGCCAGGCCTCGCGGCCCTCGAAGGCGCGGGGCACCTGACCGACGAACAGGATCATCGGCGTCGAGTCCTGCCTCGCGGTGTGGACGCCGACGGCCGCCTGCGTCGCTCCCGGCCCGCGCGTGACGAAGCAGATCCCCGGCCGGCCCGTGAGCTTGCCGTACGCCTCGGCCGCGTTCGCGGCACCCTGCTCGTGGCGGCACGAGATGAGCCGGATCGTCGAGTCGTAGAGCGCGTCGAGCACGTGCAGGAAGCTCTCGCCGGGAAGGCAGAAGGCGAGGTCGACGCCGTTCAGCTCGAGCTGATCGACGAGGATGCGGCCGCCGCTCCTCACAGGACGAGCGGCTCCTCGAGCAGGATCGCCGCACGCTGCAGCTTCGGCTTTGCCTCGTCGACCGGGTCGAGGTAGCGGATCGTGCGCTTCCCGGCCCACGCCGCCGGCAGGACGAGGACGCGGACGAACGCCGTCTCCGCCGTCGCCGACGCCGTTGCGAGCACAGGCTCATCGGCCTCCTCGTACCACCACTCGCCCGCCCCGAAGGTCGTCCGCTCGCCCTCGCGATCGATCGTCAGCTCGCCGCGAAGGAGGCGGCGCAGCCCGGGGCCGGGATGGACGTGCCGGTGGGCGACCCCGCCCGGTGGAAAGTCGACACGGTCGCACCGCAGCACCCACTCGCCCGGCCCGGGATCCTCGACGAGCTCCCACACGAGCGCGGGCCCGTCGACCCGCACCGCCCCGAAGTGGGCCTCGTTCCGCTCGAGGTCGTAGACGACGCGCGGGCCCGCCTCCGTCTCGACCCCGTCCGGATGCTCGTGGAGCGCGAGCCTCAATGGAAGTACTGCCCGCCGTCGATCACCATCGTCTGGCCGGTGACGAAATCGGCGGCGCTCGTGCAGAGGAAGACGGTCGCACCGACCACGTCCTCGGGCAGCTGGTCGCGCTGGATCGTCCGCGAGGCGATCGAGACGTCCCGCAGCTGCTCGATCACCTCCGGATGGGCCTCGACGCCGTCCGAGATGGTGAAGCCCGGAGCGATGCAGTTCACGTGGATCGAGTCCGGGCCGAGCTCCCTCGCGAGCGCGCGCGTCAGCGCGACGATCGCGCCCTTGCTCGTCACGTAGTGGAGCAGGAACGGCACGCCGCGAAACGGCGTCCCGGAGGAGATGTTCACGATCTTGCCTCCACCCTGTTCGCGCATGACGGGAACGACGGCACGGCTCGTGAGGAACATCGAGGCAACGTTCACGTCCATCACCCGGCGCCACTCCTCGAGCGGGATCTCGGTAAAGGGGCGCATCGCCAGGGAGGCGTAGAGGCCGGCGTTGTTGACGAGGATGTCGATCGAGCCGCACTGCTCCATCGTGTCGCGCGCCAGCCGCTCCGTGTCCTCCTCGGAGGAGACGTCCGCGGCGATGCCGATGGCGCCGGGGAACGCGGCCGCGGCCTCCTCGGCCCGTTGCAGGTCGACGACGACGATGCGGGCGCCCTCCCGCGCGAGACCGCCGGCGATCGCCCGCCCAATCCCCTGGGCCGCTCCCGTGACGATCGCCACCTTGCCGTCGAGCGCGCCCATCTAGCTCAGGGGCGAGAAGGAGGTTGGGACGAGGATCCGGTTCTGCTGGGTGTGCATGAGCGGTTGCACCTTGCGCAGGAACTGCTGCCAGCGCTCGTCCGCTTGCAGGCGTGCGCGCTTCTCCTCGCGCTCGGCGTATGAGTCGTAGCGCCAGAGTGTCGTGTAGGTGGAGAGCGCGCCGACGTCGGTCGTGAACGCGCCGACGAGGCCGCCGAGCAGCTCCTGCTGCAGGGGGATCCCCTCCCGCTCGTAGAGGCCGACGAGCTCGGGGAGCTTGCCCGTGTAGACGTGGTAGTCGCGCTGCTCGACGATCACGTGCCGCTCCCGACGCCGCCGATCGCCAGGTACTTCAACTCGAGCCAGTCGTCGAGCCCGTACTTCGAGCCCTCGCGGCCGAAGCCCGATTCCTTGACGCCGCCGAACGGCGCCACCTCGGTCGAGATGAAGCCCGTGTTGATGCCGACGATGCCGTACTCGAGCGCCTCCGAGACGCGCCACGTGCGCGCGTTCGACTCGGAGTAGAAGTACGCGGCGAGCCCGTACGGCGTGTCGTTCGCGACGCGAACCGCCTCGGCCTCGTGTGCGAAGCGCGTGATCCCCGCGACGGGGCCGAACGTCTCCTCGCAGCTCATCGCCGCGTCGGACGTGAGCCCCGTCAGCACCGTGGGCTCGAAGAAGGTGCCGCCGAGCCCGTTCCCGCCGAGCCGGAGCTCGGCGCCGCGCTCGAGCGCGTCCGCCACGTGGCGCTCGACCTTCGCCACGGCCGGCTCGTCGATCAACGGCCCGACGTCGACACCGGGAGCGAAGCCGTCGGCGACCGCGAGTCCCGAGACCGCGCCCGTGAAACGCTCGAGGAACTCGTCGTAGACCCCGTCCTGGACGAGCACGCGATTGGCGGTGATGCAGGTCTGGCCGGAGTTGCGGAACTTGCAGAGCACGGCTCCGGCAACCGCCTGGTCGAGGTCGGCGTCGTCGAAGACGATGAACGGTGCGTTGCCGCCGAGCTCGAGCGAGAGCCGCTTCAGCTGCGGCGCGCACTGCGCCATCAACAGCTTCCCGACCTCGGTGGAGCCCGTGAAGCCGAGCTTGCGCACGAGCGGATTCGAGGTCAGCTCGCCGCCGATCTCCGGCGCGTCCTCCGCCGCCCCGGTCACGACCGACAGGACGCCCGGCGGCAGGCCGGCCTCCTCCGCGAGCGCGGCGATCGCCAGCGCGGACAACGGTGTCTGCTCGGCGGGCTTCAGCACCATCGTGCACCCGGCGGCCAGCGCCGGAGCGGATTTCCGGGCCGGCATCGCGGCCGGGAAGTTCCACGGCGTGATCCCCGCGGTCACGCCGACCGGCTGCTTGAGGACGACGATGCGCCGGTCGGAGGTCGGCGGCGGGATCGTGTCGCCGTAGACCCGCTTCGCCTCCTCGCCGAACCACTCGTAGAACGAGGCGGCATAGGCGATCTCGGCGCGTGCCTCCGCGAGCGGCTTTCCCTGCTCGGTGACGAGGAGACGCGCGAGCTCCAACTCGTGCTCGAGCATCAGCTCGGCGAGGCGCCGCAGGACGCCGGCCCGCTCCCTGGCCGTTCGGTCCCGCCACTCCGGCAGCGCCCGCTCGGCAGCTGCGAGCGCGCGACGCGTCTCGGCGGCACCCAGCCGAGGCACCTCCGCGATCACCGCGCCGGTCGCGGGATTCACGACCGGGAAGGTCGCTCCGGAGTCGGCGTCGACCCACGTCCCGTCGAGGTACGCCTGGCGGCGCAGGAGCGGCAGCTCGATCGCGGTCACGGCGGCAATCAGGCCTGCGGCTACGCCGGCGCGGCGGCTCCGAGCGCCTCGGCGACCGAGCCGCAGGTCGTCACGGTCGAGACGTTCTGCAGCGCGTAGTTGATCGAGGCGTTGTGCCAGTCGGCGTTCATCGTCGAGCACCCGTCCTCGGGCACGACCACGTTGAAGCCCTTGTCGGCGCCGGTTCGCGAGGTGTGCTCGATCGACATGTTCGTCCAGGCGCCCGTGACGATGATCGTGTCGCGGCCCATCCCGGCGAGCATCGTCTCGAGCTTCGTCCCCTGCCAGGCGCTCATGCGCATCTTCTCGACGACGAAGTCGCCGTCCTGCGGCTCAACGCCGTCGGCGGCGGCCGCTCCCCAGGTTCCCCTGACGAGCGCGTTTCCGTCCTTGACGCCTCGGAAGAGCGGCGCGTTCAGCTTCAGCCCCGGGGCACCCGGCTCGACGATGTAGTGGACGTGGATGACGGGAATGTCGAGCCGGCGGCAGGCGCCGGCCAGCGACTTCACGTTCTCGACGACATTCTGCTCCTTCGCGTGCTCGGGCGAGCCGCTCTCGGCGAACGCGCCGCCTTCGATGATCACGTCGTTCTGCAGGTCCTGGATGATCAGCACGCACCGCGCCGGATCCAGGCTCAGGGCCTCCTCGTTCATCGCAACTCCTCTCCGTCTAGCGCATGTAGGGCTCGCGGCGCGGTCCGACCGTCGTGCGGATCGAGTACAGCGAGGTCGAGCTCGGGATGTAGAGCGTGTGCCAGTCCTCGCCGCCCCACGTCAGATTGCCGGTGTTCTCCGGGACGTTGATCACGCCGAGGTGCTCGCCGGCGGCCGAGATGACCCAGATCCCACCCGGCCCGGTGACCCAGATGTTGCCCCGCTCGTCGCACTTCATCCCGTCGGGGATGCCTTCCTCGATCACGCCGGAGCCGACGCCCTCGAAGAACATCCTGCCGTTCGAGAAGGTGCCGTCGGCGCCCAGGTCCCAGACCTTGATGTGCGCGCGCGGCGTGTCGTTGATGTAGACGAGCGACTCGTCCGGCGAGAAGCAGATCCCGTTCGGCATCTCGAACTCGTCCCGATCGACGACCAGCTCGAGCTCGCCGCCGCCCGCCGGGATCCGGTACACGCCCTGGAACCCGAGCCGCCGCCTGCGCGGATGGCCGAAGCCGGGCATGCGCCCGTACCACGGATCGGAGAGGTAGATCGCCCCGCTCGAGTGGACGACGACGTCGTTCGGGCTGTTCAGCTCCTCGCCCTCGAACTCCTGGGCCAGCGTGTCGCGCGTGCCGTCGGTGCGCTCGATCACGAGCGAGCTCGTCACGTGCTCGCAGACGAGCAGGTTCAGGTCGGCGTCGTAGGTCATCCCGTTGCACTTGTTCGAGAAGTTCCTGACCTCCACGACCTTGCCGTCCGGCGTGTACCTGCGGCGGACGTTGCCGGGCATGTCTGAGAACAGCAGGTGGTGCTCGGTCGGATGCCAGATCGGCCCCTCGGTGAAGGTGAAGCCCGTCGCGAGGCGCTCGACCTGGGCCCCTTCCTCGACGAGCTCGTAGATGGCGTTCGACCTGGCGTCGATGCCGAGGCCCGTGTCGGTGCTCGTCACCGTGCCCCCTTTCGGTTCGGGGTGATGTCGGAGCGACTCTACGCCCGTCCGTGCGGCGACGGCAAGAACGATCGATTATCGAGCGGGGACTGGACGGAGGTTCTCTCCAAGCAAAGCTTCTTGACGTCGATCTATTGGCCTGTTACCTTCAGCCGAAGTAGTTCGATGTCAAGTGATTCGGAGGTAGACGATGTCGGTGACGACGTTCAGCACGCTGTCGCTCGAGGAGGGGTTCGAGGCGGAGGAAGGCGATCGGCGCACCGTCCGGATCCGGAGGGACCTCGGCGTCCAGTCCTTCAACATCAACGCGCTGCGCGCCGTCGCCGGCGAGGAGCTGCTGCGCGAGCACGACGAGGTCGGCTACGGCGGCGACAGGCACGAGAAGGTGTGGCTCGTGCTGTCGGGACACGCCGTGTTCACGGTCGACGGCGAGGAGATCGACGCGCCCGCCGGGACGGTCGTGCACGTGCCGGTGCCCGAGGCGAAGCGCTCGGCGACGGCGAAAGAGGCCGGAACGACGATCCTCGGGCTCGGCGGGCGCCCCGGCGAGCCGTATCGACTGACGCCGGGCGAGGCACTCGCGGAGTTCTGGCCCGCGCACGAGGCCGGGGACTACGAGGCGGCGGCCGCCGTCTGTCGCTCCGTGCTCGCCGAGTACGAGGGCAGCGGGCTGGCGCTCTTCAACCTCGCCTGCTGCGAGGCGCTGCTCGGCCGCACCGACGACGCGCTCGAGCACCTGCGGGAAGCGCTCGACGCGGCACCGGGGCTGCGCGAGAACGCGGAGACGGACACCGATCTCGACTCGCTGCGTGACGATCCGCGCTTCGGGGCGCTCTAGGGTTCTCACTCCTCCCAGGCGTCGCCCCACGCGGACTTGCGGGCCCGCCGGTACAGGTCGCGATCACGCTTCGAGACGATCGCGCTGCGAGTACCGGCGGGCTCGCACAGCTCGAGCAGGACGTGGCCCGACCGGAGCTGCGGCGGCCGGATGATCCGTGCGGCGGCCCGGTCTGCCGGATGGCGCGACAGCACGGCGTAGGAGAACTTCTCGTCCTCGAAGCCACGCGACACCGCTTTCACCGCCCGGTGCGCCTCGCCGCGCGGGAGCCGGACGGCGAAGTGACACCAGTCCGGCGCGACGAGCGGACACGACATGTCGTGCGGGCACGGCGCGAGCGTCGTCCCGCCGGCCGCGAGCGCAACCGCCCGTGCCGCGAGCGCTCGCTGGTAGCCGGTCGTCGTGCCGGGCTCGACGACGGCGAGCGTATCGCCGGTGCTCGCCCAGAGCCGGCGTACGACCTCGTCGACTCGGCCGCCCTCCAGCTCGTTCAAGACATACGAGGAGAGCACGAGGTCGAACGAACCCGTGACGGCCGCGGCGTCCGCAACGATCCAGGACGCCTCGGAGAGCACGCGGCGGCCCGCCGCGGCGAGCCGGCGGCCGAGCGCTGCGTGCTCGGGCTCCGCCTCGACCAGCGTGATTCGCTCGAGCTCCGGCCAGGCGGCGGCCGCAGCCCAGGCGGCCACGCCGGAGCCGGCGCCCACGTCCAGCAGCGAGCGTGGCTGCCAGTGCGGCCGCTGAGCTCGGAGCCGACCGAGGACGGCGGTGACCGCGGCGTAGGTCGCCGGCGCGCGAACCGCCGCATAGGCCAACGCGTCCTCGGCCGTCCGCGCAGCCCGAGCTCCGGACTCTGCTCGGTAGGCGTCCGAGAGCCGACGCGCGGCCGCTTCGAGGCGCGCCCGGTCCGAGTCGCCAACGAGCTCGTCGATCGCCGTCGCGAGGGCCGGCGGAAGCCCGGGTGAGAGCATCACCGCACCGTACGCTCTCGACCATGCCGAGCCGAGACGCGATCGCCGCCGGCTGCTGGGCCGCCGTCCTGAGCGGCGCGCCCTCGACGCTCCACGCGCTCGCGAGCGGCCGCGATCCGCTCGAGGCCACGAAGGCGGCCGGCTCGATCCTGCTGCCCCGTGAGACTCGCACGCTGCCGCTCGTCGCTGCGGCCGTGCCGATTCATCTCGCGCTCTCGCTCGGCTGGGCGCTCGCGCTCGAACGGGCCGGGATCCGCGGGGCCGGCCGCGGTGCGGCCGCCGGGCTCGCGATCGCCGCCATCGACCTCGGTGTCGTCGGGCGCCGCTTCCCTCGCGTGCGCGCGCTGCCGGCACTGCCGCAGCTCGCGGATCACCTCGCCTACGGGGCCGTTACCGGTTTCGTGCTCGACCGCCGTACCAATGATTGATCCGCGTGAGTCGGGGTAGGCGAGACATAACCCACAGAGGAGGGAACAGATGGACGATCGTCAGACTCGAGGTCGCGACCAGGTCGTGACCGCCGACATCTGGACGTTCAGGACCGAGCCGTCTCTCAGAGGGGCCGACCTGGTCGGATTCTCGGTCGAGGCTCGCGACGGTGGCATCGGCAAGATCGACGAGGCGACCGACGAGGTTGGTCGCGGCCACCTGATCGTCGACACCGGCCCCTGGATCTTCGGCAAGAAGGTCATGCTGCCGGCGGGGGTCGTCGACCGCGTCGACATGGACGCCGAGACAGTGTTCGTCAGCCGCAGCAAGGACGAGATCAAGAGCGCGCCCGAGTTCGACGCGGACGCGATGCGCGACGACGAGCAGTACCGCGGCCGCCTCGGCGGCTACTACGGCGGCTTCTAGCCCGCCGATCTGATCGTCACGACGCCGCGGCGTCTCCGGGACGGGGCTCGTCGAGCCCCGTCTCGGGCGGCCCGGGCGGAACGGGGGCAACAGGGCGCAGGTAGAGCAGCTCGTAGAGGAAGCCCGCCGCGCCCGCGCCCAGCAGCGGGCCGACGATGTAGACCCACCAGTCGTCCCAGACGTTCAAGCCGAGCTCTGGCCCGAGCGCTCGCGCGGGGTTCATCGCGGCGCCCGTGAGCGACCCCCCGGCGAGAATGTCCGCCGTGATCGTCAGCCCGATCGCCAGGCCCGCGATCGCCTTGAAGGTTCCGCGCGGGTCGGCGGCGGATGCAAAGACGACCCAAACGAGGAAGAAGGTGAGGATCGCCTCGGTGAGAACGCCGGCACCTGCTCCGATCGCGTCGTTCAGCACCGGTACGCCGGCGTCGAGGTTCGCGATGTCGGGGAAGATCGCGCGCAGCGCAAGAGTCGCAACGAGGGCGCCTGCGAGCTGGGCGACGACGTAGACGCCGGCGAGCGGCAGCGCCATCCGCCGCGTGAGCACGAAGGCGAACGTGATCGCCGGATTGAAGTGACCGCCCGAGATGTGGCCGACGGCCGAGACCATCACCGCGATCGCAAGGCCGTGCGCAAGCGCGACGCCGACGAGCTCCGCGCCGCTGACGATCGCTGCGATGCCGACGAAGACGAGCGTGAAGGTGCCGACGAACTCGGCGACTCCGCGACGGAACGGATCGTGCTCCATCGCCGCGAACCGTACGACCCGCGTCGGACGGCAGATTTCGGCAAGAGAAGCCTGGCAAGATGGCTTGCGCTACCGTGCGGCGATGGGCCAGGACGTGCTTCGAGGCAACGTGGTCGAGGTGACGTGCCCGCACTGCCACAAGGCCTTCACGCCCGATCCGCTCGCCCGCCCGAGCGCCCGGCACCGCGGCTTCAAGTGCCCGCACTGCCGCCTCTTCGTGCCGCTCGAGCGCGCGCCCGACGCCCCTGAGTCGGCCGCCTAGCTCAGACGCAATCCTTGAGCGCCTGGGCCTCGGGTAGGCCCTCGAGCTTCTTCAGCGTGTTGTTCTCGATCTGGCGGATCCGCTCTCGGGTGACGCCGAAGGCACGGCCGACCTCCTCGAGCGTGCACGGCGGCGTCCCGGAGAGGCCGAAGCGCAGCTCGATCACCTTCCGCTCGCGCTCGGGCAGCGCGGAGAGCGCCATCTCGACGTCCTCGCGGCGCAGCGATAGCGACGCGGTGTCGAAGGGGGACTCGGCCGAGTCGTCCGGGACGAAGTCGCCGAGCGAGCTCTCCTCCTCCTCGCCGATCGGCTTCTCGAGCGAGACTGGCAGCTGCGCCATGCGCAGGATCTCGCGCACCTCGTCGGTCGTCATCTCGAGCTCCTCGGCGATCTCGTCGGGCCGCGGCTCGCGGCCCAGGCGCTGCACCAGCTGGCGCTCGATGTGCACGACCTTGTTCAGCTTCTCGACCATGTGCACCGGGATCCGGATCGTGCGCGCCTTGTCGGCGATCGCGCGCGTGACGGCCTGGCGGATCCACCACGTCGCATAGGTCGAGAACTTGAAGCCCTTGCGGTAGTCGAACTTCTCGACCGCGCGGATCAGCCCGAGCGAGCCCTCCTGGATCAGGTCGAGAAAGGAGAGGCCGCGGCCCAGATACCCCTTCGCGATCGAGACGACGAGGCGGAGGTTCGCCTCCACCATCTGCGTCTTCGCGGACATGTCACCACGCTCGATCCGCTTGGCCAGGTAGATCTCCTGGTCGGCGGTCAGCAGCGGCACCTTGCCGATCTCGCGCAGGTAGAGCCGCAGCGAGTCGAGCGAAGGCTCCACGGTCAGGTCGAGCTTCGGCGCAGGCTTGTCGTCCTCGGCGAGCGCCGGCTGCTCGTGCGGCGGCGACTTGTACTGCTCGCCCTCGACGAGCTCGATCGAATGGTCGATCAGGTAGGTGTAGAAGTCCTCGATCTGCTCCTTCGTCAGCTCCACCTCATCGAGGCCGGCGACGATCTCGTCATACGTGAGGAAGCCCTTCTCCTGACCCTGTGTGACGAGCTTCTGGAGCTCTTCGACCTCGGGCGGCGCAATGTCGACGGTGAGCATGGACCTCGGCTTTCCTCGTGAGTTGACCGGACGGGACCTGCCTAGACACACGAAGAGCCGGTTCGCGTTGCGCCGGCTCTGACCATCGAAGGACTCGATACTACATCGGATTCCGGGTGTCGTGTCAGCCGGATTTTCACCGGGTCAGGACGACTCGGACACAACTTCGCCGACGCGATCGCCCCGCGAGTTCTCGAGCCCGACCGTCGCGAGGCCGGGTGCCTTGTGCCCGAGGCGCCGCAGGAGCTCGGCGAGCGCCGGGCCGACCGCGCGACCGCTGCCGTCGGCCACCTTCAGCGCGAGCCCGACACCTCCCGGGCCGCACGCGCAGAGCAGGCCCTCGGCACCACCCTTGGCCGTCCAGCCCTCGAGTCCCTGCATCAGCAGCGTGTCCGGCGCGCCGGGGCCGCGGATCAACTCGGGATGGGCGCGCATCGCCGCCGCGACGTCCGCGCCGCCGGGCCGCTCCTCGAGCCGCGTGAAGAGGAGCGCCATCCGCTCGAGCGGCAACGCGAAGGTGACCACGCCACAGCCGTCCACGGCGGTCTCCAGCTCGGCTTGCCACACCTCGGCGGCGTCGGCGATCTCGGCGGCGCAGGCGCGCTGAACCGGGTGGTCGGCGAGGCGGTAGCCGACACTGTCCCAACCTTCGGCTCGGCAGAGCGCGAGCATGCCCGCGTGCTTTCCCGAGCAGTTGTGCTCGAGCCTCGTCGGGTCGGGACCGCACTCGAGCTCGTCCTCGGTGGCCGGAGCCTTCGCGAGCAGCGAGCGCACTGCGTCCAGTTGGGCCGGCCTGGCCAGATGCGACGCCGAGGCAATGGCGATCTCCTGGGTCGTGAGGTCGCTCCGAGCCCGCACGAGCGGCAAGGCCTGAAAGGGCTTGGCGGCGGAGCGGAGGAGCGCAACCGTCATCGCGTCGCCGGCCTCCTCGACGACGGCGCCGTCCTGCACGACGACGGCGTCGACGAGATGGCGCGACTCGACGACGCCGCCTCGGCGGACGACTACGCTGATCGGGTCCACGCTGGGAGGCTACAAGTCGCATGCCTGAGCTACCTGAGGTCGAAGCCTGGGTGCGGGAGCTCGACGCTCCTGTCGCCGCCGCGCCGGTCGAGCGGGCCGGCCCGGCGCACATCGCGACCCTGAAGACCTTCGACCCTCCGCTCGCCGCCCTCGAGGGTCGCCGCCTCCAGGGTGCGCGCCGGCGCGGCAAGCACCTGCTCTTCCCGACCGACGACGGCGAGCTCGTCCTGCGGATTCACCTGATGAGCGCGGGGCGGCTGCGCTACCTCGAGCCCGGCGCGAAAGGGCCGAAGACGCCTGCCTTCCGCCTGCGCTTCGCGGGTGGCGCCGAGCTCGTGCTGACGGAGGCGGGCAAGAAGAAGCGGGCGGGAGTCTGGCTCGAGACCCCGACGCAGACGGAGGCTGAGCTCGCACACCTCGGGCCCGAGGCGCTCGGGCTCGGCACGGAAGCGCTGCGCGCGATCCTGGCGGGCGACAACCGGCGCCTGCACTCCCTGCTACGCGACCAGCGCGCGCTCGCGGGGATCGGCCGCGCGCATGCAAACGAGATCCTGAACCGCGCGGGGCTGTCCCCCTTCGCGCTGTCGACTCAGCTCGGTGACGAGGAGATCGAACGGCTCGCCGTCGCGATCGAGAAGGACCTCGCGCGGGCGCTCGAGCTCCGCGAGAGCGGCAAGGGCGACAAGGACGTCTACCTCGTCCACCGGCGCCTCGGCGAGCCCTGCCCGCGCTGCGGCGAGGCGCTACGGCAGGTCGACTACGACGAGCACACGGTCTTCTACTGCGCGGCCTGCCAGACCGACGGCCGCATCCTCAAGGATCGCCGCCTGTCTCGCCTCTTGCGCTAGAGGCTTGAGGTCAGGGCGAGGGCAGCGTCACGACGAGGCGCTCGCCGTCGAGCTCGACGCCGCCGCCGAGGGCGCGCACGCACCGGACCGCGACGGCTGCGCCGAGATCCTTCAGCTCCTCGCCGAGCACGACCTGCGCAGCATCGGGCGTCACCGGTGCGATCACGATCTGCGTGCCGGTCACCTGCACGCCGACGTCCACCCCGCCGTGACGGCTCGCCGCACGCGCGAGCGCTGCGAGCGAGCGCACGACCACGTCGGCGTCCACCTGCGCCGGAGCACCGACGCCCAAGGCCGTGGGAACGGCCGCGCGCGCCAGCTCGAGCGAGTCGACCTCGCGTGTAACGGGCTCGTAACGGCCGGCCTCGATGCGCGCTGCGACCGAGAGCTCGTCGAGCAGGTGGACGAGCTCGTCGGCTGCCGCGTCGATCATCCCGAGCCAGCGTGCCGTCGTCTCGTCGACGACGTCCTGGCGCAGGATCGTCTTCGCGAAGCCCTGCACGGTCGCGAGCGGCGTGCGCAGGTCGTGACAGGCGAGCGAGACGAGCGGAGGGAAGTCGGTGCTCACGGCGTTGCTAGCGTAGCCCCCGTGTCCGACGGCCTCGACCTGCTCGCCGACGACCTCCAGGCTTCCGAGCCTGCGATTCAGCTCTCACTGACGCGCGCGGGCGTCACCGGCGTCTCCAAGGCGATCCGCGTCAGTCACGAAGGCAGCCAGACGGTGATGGCCGCGGAGATCGAGTGCACGGTCGACCTCGACCGGGCCCAGAAGGGCGTGCACATGTCCCGCTTCCCCGAGCTCTTCGAGGAGGCGATCGAGGCCGTCGTCGACTCGGAGTCGCTGCACGTCGAAGCGCTCGCCGAGCACATCGCTCGTCACATCGTCGAGCGACAGAGCGCGCTGCGCGCGGAGGTGCGGATCACGGCGCACTGGCCTGTTCGGCGAAAGACGCCCGTCAGCGGGCTGCCGACGCAGGAGATCGTCTCGCTCGTCGGGATCGCGGCTGCGACCGGGAACGCCGTCCGCCGAGTCGTCGGCGTCGAGGCGAACGGGATCAACGCCTGCCCGTGCGCGCAGGGGCTTGTCCGCAGCCGCGCCGCCGAGCGGCTCGGCGAGGCCGGTTTCGAGTCGATCGACATCGACCGGATCCTCGAGCTCGTCCCGCTCGCCACGCACAATCAGCGGGGTCGCGGCACGCTCTACGTGGGCACGGCCCGCCAGCTCGACGCCAACGATCTCGTCCGGATCGTCGAGAGCTCGATGAGCGCTCCGGTCTACGAGCTGCTGAAGCGACCCGACGAGCTGTTCGTCGTGGAGCACGCCCACCTCCGCCCGCGCTTCGTCGAGGATTCCGTGCGCCAGTCGCTGAAGGGTGCGCTGGAGTCGCTGCCCGAGCTCGAGGACGGCGACTTCCTCTTCGCACGGCAGGTCAACTTCGAGACGATCCACGCCCACGACGTCCTCGCAGAGCGCTCCGGGACGGTCGGCGAGCTCCGCCGCGAGCTCGAGACGGGCGCCCCGGCCGCGCACCACACCGCGCTCGCCGACTGGCTGCGCGCCTAGCTCTTTCGCACGAAGCTCGCGCGCGCCGACGACGCCGCGGTCATGGGCAACCTGCAGGTCGGCTTCGCGCCGCGGCAGCCGCCGCTCCAACCCTTCAAGCGCCAGCCCCTCGTCGGCGTCGCACGGAGGACGAGTGACCGGTGCGAGACGACGGCGCGAGCGCAGCGGTTCGTGCAGGCGAGCCCGCCCGGCCCCGAGACACGGCCGCGGCCGGCCACGGAGAGGGCGAGACGGAAGGTCGCGGGGGCGAAGAACGCCGTCACCTGCGTGGCCGCGTCGAGCCGCGTGTCGCAGCTGTCGAACGTGCCCGTGCAGGCGCCGCCCCAGCGGACGAAGCGGTGCCGTTGCGCGGGCCGCGCGCGCAAGACGACGCTCGAGCCCGCGTTCCATTCGCTCTGGCAGGTGGTGGCGCAGGCAACGCCGGGCACATCGCTCGCGATGCTCCCGGGCCCGGTGACGAGCACGGACAGCGGGACCTGCGCGTCGAGATGTCGCAGCCAGGCGGAGCTCCGGACGTCGAACCACGAGGCGCCGTGCCCGTAGTAGTCGTCCCGGTTCAGGTCGAGCACGAGCGACGAGAGCGGGGTGCTCTGCGCGAACGGATAGAGGACGTCGCCCGTCGAGTCGCACACGTGCCCGCGGCTGTCGGGGCACGCCTGCGGCGCCGAGGCGCCGCTCAACGCACCGAGCATGTGCAACAGCTCGTGGGTGGCGGTCGTCGCCGGGTCGACGGAGGTGCAAGCGGCGAGGAAGACGACCGCGGCTCCCCCACCCTCCGGAGAGCCGGCACCCTGTCCGCACAGGCGCGGATTCTCCACCGGGCCGTCGTAGTAGACGAGGTATTTCTCGGAGCCTGAGTCGAGCTGGCCGAAGATCTGACCGAGCAGCGACCCGCGCGAGATCAGGTCCGCCCCCGTCCCCTGGAGTCGCTTCGCGATCACGTCGGCCTGGAGGCCGCACGGAAACGCAGCGACGTCGAACCGCGGCACCCGCGTGGGATCGTTGAGGCGCCACCACGCGTCGATCTCGTCGATGTCGGCGGAGATCTGCGCCGCGAGCTCGGCGCTTCTGTCGGCGCCATCGGCGGGAGTCGCATAGACGACGCGAACAGGATTGCCGGCGAGGACGAAGGGGCGGTCGACGGTCGACACCGTTCCACACCAGTCGGCGGCGTGCGCGACCCCGGGGCCGAAGCCGAGCGTCGCAGCCGCCACGCACAGGACCGCAAGCGCGGCACGACGCCAGGTTCGCCTCATCCGAGGCAGCGTGCCACGAAACCGCCTTTCACGTTGTAAAAGTTCAGCGCGCGGTCGTAGGGGTGCGTCGCAGGCGGAAGCGCGTCTCCGTGCCTGCACGCAGCCGGGCGATGTTGGGCTGGTGCAGGTAGACGACGAACCCACCCGCGAGGATCGCGAAGACGACGACCGGCCAGGACTCGCCGAGGACGAGCGCCAGGATCGGCAGCACGATCCCCGTCGCAATCGACGCCACCGACGTGTACCGCGTCACGACGAAGAAGAGGAGCCAGACGCCGGCGCTCAGGAGGCCGAAGAGCGGCACGACGCCGAGGAAGGTTCCGGCCGCCGTCGCCACCATCTTGCCGCCCTTCTGGAAGCCGAGGAAGAGCGGACGCCAGTGACCGAGCATCGCCGCGCCTCCGGCCAGCACGCCGACGAGCTCCCCGGCGACGAGGGTGCCGACGAGGGCCGGCACGAAGCCCTTGCCGATGTCGAGCAGCACGATCGGGATCCCGTAGCCCTTGCCGTAGGTCCGCCAGACGTTCGACGCCCCGATCGAGCCGCTGCCCGTCGCGCGGATGTCCTCGCCCTTCGCCACCCGCACGACCCAGTAACCGAACGGCATCGAGCCGAGCAGGTAGCCCCCCAGGATCAGGAGTGCCGCGTCCACGATCCGCCTACTTCAGCGGGATCTGATACTTCGAGACCCAGTCGTTCACGACGCCCCAGTCGAGGTTGTTCAGGAAAGCGTCGATGTAGGCCCCGCGATCGGTCTGGAAGTCGAGGAAGTAGGCGTGCTCGTACACGTCGAGAGCCACGAGCGGCGTCGCGTTCCAGATCGGGTAGGTGTTCTGGCTGTCGCCGACGTAGTTGAAGAGCTTGCCCTCGTCCCAGTCGTAGGCAGTCCAGGCCCAGCCACGGCCGGCCATCCCGGACGCCTTCAGGTCGGTCTGCCAGGCATCGCTCGAGCCGAAGTCGCGCTTCAGCAGGTCGGCGATCGCCCCTCTTGGGTCGCCGCCGTCGCCGCCGAGATGCTCGAAGTAGACCTCGTGGTTCTTGATCCCGCCGACCGCGAACGAGAGCTCGACCTTGAGCGCACGAAACTCGGAGTAGACCTGGTTCGCCGCACCGCGATCGGCAGCCGCGAGCTTGCCGAGGATCTCGTTGCGCTTGCCGACGTAGCCCTCGTAGAGCTTGTAGTGGGCCTCGATCGACGCGCGGGAGATGCCGTCGAGCTGCAAGAGCGCCGGCTTCAGCTCGCGTGGCCTGATCTCCTCGTAACTCGACATCCCTACCTCCACAGTGGCTGGCGACTCGGCGTGAACGGCGCGGAGCATATCCTTCGGGCCAGCCTTTCGAACCGGACAAGGAGCGTGTGCGATGCCGCTGAGCCTGCCCGACCTGCCCTACGACCACGCGGCGCTCGAGCCGACGATCGACGAGCAGACGATGAGGATCCACCACGGCAAGCACCACCAGGCCTACGTCGACAACGCCAACAAGGCGCTGGAGGGAACCCCGTGGGCGGACAAGAGCGCGGAGGAGATCCTCGCCTCGCTCGACTCCGTGCCGGAGGAGATCCGGGCGGCCGTGCGGAACAACGTCGGCGGCCACGCCAACCACTCGCTCTTCTGGCAGATCATGAGCCCGGACGGCGGCGGTGCCCCCTCGGGTGAGCTCGCGACCGCGATCGACGAGACCTTCGGCGGCCTCGACGACCTCAAGACAGCGGTGAACGACGCCGGGGTCAAGCGCTTCGGCAGCGGCTGGACGTGGCTCGTCTCGGACGGCGGCTCGCTCTCGGTGATGTCGACGGCGAATCAGGACAGCCCGGTCAGCGAGGGCAAGACACCGCTCCTCGGGATCGACGTCTGGGAGCACGCCTACTACCTGAAGTATCAGAACAGGCGGCCCGACTACCTCAGCGCGTGGTGGGACGTCGTCAACTGGGACGAGGTGGCGAAGCGGTTCGGACAGGCAGGCTGATGCGTTACTTGCGGCGGTAGCTGATCTCGCGGCTGAAGCCCGCGAGGTAGCCGGCGCCGGCCTGGTTCACGGACATCGCGATCCGTAGGCGCGAGACACCCCGCGGCAGCACGGCCTCGAAGCGAGCCCGCGAGTTCAGGTCGAGGAACACCCGCTTGATCGTCACCCACTGGCCGAGCGCCGAGCGTCGCTGCAGCTGCACCTGCTTCCGGGCCATCGAGCGCCCGGCGTAGACGCGCGAGACGAAGCCGTTCAGTCGCCCGAACGAGATCGTGGGCGCGACGGCGGTCGTGACGACGAGGCTCTTGGTGGTCTTCCAGAGCGCCTGATAGGTCGTCAGGATCTTCGGCGCGACGGTCAGCCCGAAGGTTCCGTCGGTGCCGGTGACGACAGTGGCGAGCACGATCGCCGACGGCTGTCCGTAGGGCTGATGGACGATCTGAACCTGCTCGCCGGCGCGCTTGTTGTTCACCTGCCCCGAGATCGTCACCTTCGTCCCGTAGCCGATCTGCGGAGCCGAGGTTCCCGAGCGTCACCGACGGTGGCGCCCCTGCCACCTTGACGGTGCCCGTGACGCTCGGGTTCAGCGCGTCCCGGTAGCGATACGTGCCGGCCGCCTGGAACGTGAACGAGTAGGTGCGATTCGGCCCGAGCACCGGCGAGGCGAAGGTGCCGGTCGTCGACACGATCTGATGGTCGCGCGTGTCGACGTTCCGCCATCTGATCGTGTCGCCGGCGACGATGCTGACCGTGGCCGGGGCGAAGGAGCTGCGCTTGATCTGAACCGTCTTCGTGGTCGCGCCGAGCGCCTCGGGGGCGGCGGCGAGCGTCGCGACGAGAGTGAGAAGGATCAGAATGCGCTTCATGAGGCGAGCTTCCCACGCGACGCGCTACCCCACGCCGGATCGGCGGCAGAATTAACGAAGTCCGTACACGGGCGCTCGTCACCGGCGGCACCGGCAAGCTCGGCGCCGGCGTGGTCTCTCACCTGCGCGCGGCGGGCTGGCAGGTCGTCGCAGCCGGCAGCCGCGACGCCGACGTGTCGCGGAGCGCGGAGGCGCACGCGCTCGTCGAGCGCGCGGCCGGCGAGCTCGGCGGGCTCGACGTCGTCGTCAACGGCGCTTCGGCGGGATTCGTGCCGACGCGGTTCGAGGACGTCTCCGAGGCGGACGTCGATGCGGCGCTCGGCGCGACGGTGAAGGGCAGCTTCTTCGTCACGCAGGCGGCCGCCCCGCACCTGCGGGCGGCGCGCGGGCTGGTCGTGATGGTCGAGGACGTCGCCGCGTATCAGGCCTGGCCGTCGTTTGCCGCGCACTGCGCCGCGAAGGCGGCGCAGGCGATGCTGACGCGGACGCTCGCGCGGGCGCTCGCTCCCGAGGTGCGCGTGTGCGGGGTCGCACCCGGGCCGGTTGCGGTCGAGCCGGAGCAGGAGCAGCGCCGCGCCGCCGAGACGGAGCTCGAACGCGTCGGGAGTCCTGCCGATGTCGCCGCCGCGATCGTCTACCTCGCCGGCGCAGACTTCGTCACCGGCAGCTCGCTCGTCGTCGACGGAGGCCGGCTGCTGCAAACCGGGGCTCTGGCCGGTGCGTAGTCCTTCCACATGGACGCGGCGCTGACTCTTGCTGGACCGGTGTCGTCACACGCGCGGAGGGGGAACACGATCGCCGGGGTGATCCACGACGAAGTCACCGACGACGAGCTGATCCAGCGCGTCGCCGACCGCGACCGCGCGGCGTTCGACGAGCTGTACCGGCGCTACACGCGCCCGCTGCTCGGGCTTGCTCTGCGCCGGCTCGGCGACCGGGGCCGCGCCGAAGACGCGCTGCAGGAGGCGTTCGCGGCCGTGTGGCGTTCGGCCGGCACCTACGACCCCACGCGCGGCCCCGGCGGCGCCTGGCTCTACATCGTCGCCCGGAACGCGATCGTCGACGGCGCCCGCCGACATCCGGAGCCTGCGGCCGAGCTGCCCGAGACGGCGACGAACGACGTCGGGCCGGACGAGCGTGCCGAGGAGGGCTGGCTCGCGTGGCGAGTCCACCGCGCGATCGAGGAGCTGCCCGAGCACGAGCGCCGGGTGATCGAGCTCGCCTACTGGGGCGAGCAGTCGCAGAGCGAGATCGCCGAGTTCCTGCAGATTCCGCTCGGAACGGTGAAGACGCGAACCCGGGCGGGGCTCGCGCGCCTCGCGGACCTGCTCGACGAGGAGCTCCGGTGAACGACCGCTTCGACGAGCTCGTGGGCGGAGCCGAGCTGCCGGCCGCCGAGCGCGAGCGCCTGTTGCGCGTCCACGAGCTCCTGCTCGAGGTCGGGCCGCCGCCGGAGGTCGCACCGGAGCTGCGTGCCCCGCCGCGCGAGGAGCCGGTTCGGCTGCTCCCGCGACGCCGCCGGCTGACGTTCGCGATCGCCGCGGCGGCGCTCGCGCTCGCCGTCTTCGGCGGCGGCTATCTGATCGGGAGCCGCAGCGCCGAGCCCACGGTGGAGCGCCTGCTCACGATGACCGGCGTCGGCGAGGCGGAGGCGGCGCGCGGCTCGATCGAGATCCTGGCCCAGGACGACGCCGGCAACTGGCCGATGCGCGTCCGCGTGCGCGGCCTCGAGCCGAGCGAGGATCGGGAGGACTTCTACGAGCTCTGGCTGACGAAGGACGGCGAGCTCGCGGCGCCCTGCGGCCGCTTCACCGTGCACGACGGCGTGACGGAGGTGACGCTGAGCGTGCCGTACGGCCTGCGCGGCTACGACGGCTGGGTCGTCACGCGCGGCGACTCGGAGACGGCGCTGCTCACGACCTGAGCCCCAACGCCGTCCTGTGCTCGGGCGGCGTCCGCGAAGGTCGCCTTAGCGGTGCTGCGTGCGGTGACCGGATCTCTCCTGAGCTGACGACCCGAGACGCTAGTCGGTCATGCGGAACGCAACCCGGTACTTCGTGACCGACGTGCGCTGGCCGGGAGTATCGGTTGCCGGCATCGCACTGAGCGCTTCGTCACCCTGCCGATAGTCGTCCTCGCTGTCGAAGAAGACAATTACGAGCGATTTATCGTTGTCCGGATCGTGAAGGACGACGATCTCCTTGGCAGGCACGTTCTCAGGCCGGTCGCTGCCCTCCATCTCCTTCTGCATCTCGGCCATCCGGTCGCTGCTGACACCATCGAAGGACACGACTCGTGCGAGTGACATTACGGCCTCCTTGTCGATAGTCGACCGACTCTAACCCTCGAGGGATCGGCATGGACGCGCAGTCTCACTTCGGCCGGCGGCTTCTCGCCCGAGCACGAGGCGTGACTGTGGCGCCTACGGCGCGGTGCGGTCGTTCGCGACGAAGGCGGCGTGCGTGACGGGCATGAGGCGCTCGAGGAAGGACTCTGCGGCGGCGGCGAACTGGCGGATCTCCCACTGCGCGTTCTCGTGGTTCCGGAGGCCGCAGAAGTGCATCAGGCTGCGCGGGTTGCAGCTCCAGTAGTACTTCGTGTAGGTGGAGAGGGGCAGCACCGCGCGGGCGACCTCCTTCGCGACGCCCTGCTCGAGCATCCGCTCGTACGCCTCGAAGGCGCGCTCGCCGTTCTCCTCGATCTCGCGCCGGGTCGCCTCGCGCGTCTCCTCGTCGACCGGCTCGAAGCTGTACGCGCCCGGCTTGCCGACCTGCGTGCGCACGTTGTCCGGCACGTAGAACTCGGCGTCCATCTTCGAGTAACGCCCACTCCACTCGTTGTAGCTGTGCCCGCTTCTGTGACGGTGGTGCTCGCGGACGACGAAGAGCGGCGCCTTGACGAGGAAGCGGAAGTAGCCGTGCTCGAACGGGCTGCCGTGGCGCTCGCGGATCAGGAAGCGGATCAGGCCCTCGTCACGCTCGCCGAGCTCGTCGGACTCCTGGTTGAACGAGACGCGGGCGCCGTTGACGACGGCGAGGTCGGAGGCGAGGGCGCCGTCGAGCGCGACGAACCCCTTGTCGAGCACCGGGATCACCGTGTCCGGCAACGCGGGGTCCTGTACTACTGAGGTCATGGCCTCCATTGTGGACCTCCTGTCGGTCGGAACGTCGGGCTGGTCGTATCCCTCCTGGCGGCCGGGCTTCTACCCCGCCGGGCTCGCGAACGAGGAGTTCCTCCGCTTCTACGCCGAGCGCTTCGACACGGTCGAGCTGAACACGACCGGCTACCGGCTGCCCTCGGAGGAGCAGTTCGAGCGCTGGGCCGAGCAGGTGCCGGAGGGATTCGCGTTCGCGCCGAAGCTGCCCCAGCGCTCGCTGCGCTCGTTCGGCACCTTCGAGGAGCGAGTGCGCCGGCTCGGCGAGCGGCTCGGCCCCGTCCGGGTCGTGGTCGAGAGCCCGCGAGACGACGGGCTGCTCGCCCTGCTGCTCGGCTCGACCGACCTGCAGCTCGCGCTCGACCTCCGCGACCCGAGCTGGAAGGGCGTCGACGTGCGGCCCGCCGTGCGGGTCGGCGACTGGGAGGCGGAGGCGCCGTTCCGGTACCTGCGCTTCCGCGATCCGCCCTACGAGGACAGCGAGCTGGACGCGCTCGCGGCCCGGCTGCGGGGCGTGCTCGAGAGCGGCGCCGAGGTCTTCGCGTACTTCCAGCACGAGGACGAGCCCACGGCGCCCGCGTACGCGGAGGCGTTGAGAGAGCGCATTCGCGCGGTCGACGTCGATTCCCGCTAGACTTCCGTCGTTATCAAGAGCGCGTACCTGCGGTGTTCAGCACCTCTCTTACCGTTCGTGATCAGTGGTAAGGAGGTGTTATTTCAATGGCAGCAGGAACCGTGAAGTGGTTCGACGATGCGAAGGGCTACGGCTTCATCGCACCGGACGACGGTGGTAAGGATCTGTTCGTCCATCACTCCGGCATCGGTGGAGACGGCTTCAAGTCGCTCACCGAGGGAGCGAAGGTCGAGTTCGAGGCCCGCGAGGGTCAGAAGGGTCCGGAGGCGTTCAACGTCGTCCCGACCGCGTAGGGAGGCAGTCATAGCCGAAAAGGAAGAGAAGATCGAGCTCGAGGGCGAGGTCGTGGAGGCGTTTCGGAGCGGCATGTTCCGGATCGCCCTCGACAACGGCCACGAAACGCTCGGCTACACGGCCGGCAAGATGCGCCGCTACCGGATCAAGGTCTTTCCGGGAGATCGCATCAAGGTCGAGCTCTCGCCCTACGACCTGACTCGCGGCCGGATCGTCTACCGACACCGGTAAACGCCGCTCGCAAGCAGGGAAGCAGAGGGCGCGGTGGGGAAACCCGCCGCGCCCTCTGTCGTTTCAGTGCCTCGCGACGGCGCCGAGGTGGCGCTCGTGCGCGCCGGTCTCGAGGATCTCCGCGATCTGCTCGATCACGTGCCGCAGCTCGTCGTCGGCGTTGAAGAAGTGCGGCCCGATCCGGATCCCCGCACCGGGGCGGAAGTCGCAGACGATCTCGCGCTCGCCGAGCTCGCGGTGGACGGCCGCGAACTCCGGCACGTGCACGGTGACGGTGCCGCCGCGGCGACCGCGCTCGACCGGGCTGCGGATCTCGAAGCCGGCAGCGGTGGCGAGCTCGATCAGCAGGTCGGTCTGGCGTAGCGAGTTCTCGCGGATCCGCTCGACCCCTACCTCTTCGATCAGGTCGTAGCCGGCCGTCGCCGCGTAGTGCGCGGGCACGTTCGGCGTGCCGGTGAGGAAACGCGCGGCGCCGTCGGCGTAGCGCAGCTCCTCCTCGAACGCGAACGGCTCCGCGTGGGCCTGCCAGCCCGTCACCGTCGGCTCGAGCCGCTCGGCCAGGTCGGGCCGGACGTAGAGCCAGCCGTTGCCTGGCCCCCCGCACAGCCATTTGACCGAGCCGCCGACGGCGAAGTCGACGCCGAGCGCGGTCACGTCGAGCGGCACGATTCCGGCCGACTGGTAGGCGTCGAGGATCACGTGCGCCCCGACGTCGTGCGCGCGCCGGACGATCGCCGCCACGTCCTGGATCTCGCCCGACTTGTAGAGGACGTGGCTGATCGGGACGAGCAGTGTCCGCTCGTCGATCGCTTCCACGATCGCACCGTCGTCCTCGCAGACGACGACCTCGAGGTCGTCGCGCGACTGGTAGAGGTAGCGCACCGACGGGAAGTTGCCGCGCTCGTAGACGACGCGGTTGCGTCGCGGCGCAGGCCGGAAGCAGGAGAGGACGACCGCCTCGGCGACGGCGACGTTCTGGTGCATCACCGTCGTTCCCGCCGGCGCGCCGACGATCCGGCCGATCTGGTCGCCGACGGTCATCGGCAGCTCCCACCAGCCCTCGCCCCACGCTCGCACGCCGCGCTCGCGCCAGGTGCGGGCGTACTCCGCGAGCCGCGTCTCGGCCTGTGCGGGCATCGCGCCGAGCGAGTGGTTGATCAGATAGGTCGTGCGCTCGAGGATCGGGAACTCGGAGCGGTAGTCCGTGAGCTCCCTCATGCCCAATGCTCCCAGCGCACGAGCTCGTCGAGCGGCAGCCGCCGCTGGCTCAGCCGCGAGACCTGCTCGCTCTCGCGGGGATTCTCGGCCGGCCGGCCGATCGTCAGGACGCAGACGAAGTGGACGTCGTCCGGCACGCCGAGCAGCTGCTTCAGCGCCGGCACCTGCTCGGGCAGCAACCCGAAGACCCCGGTCGCGAGGCCCTCGTCGAGCGCTGCGAGCTGGATCAGCATGAAGGCCGCGCCCGCGTCGACGTACCAGTACGGCGCGGGCCAGCCGATCTCCTCGCCGTCCCGCAGCTTGTCGGGCTGCCGGTAGCGCTCGTGGTAGCTCTCCTCGCGGGTGCCGACGAAGACGTGGACGGGCGCGACGGAGATCCACGGCTCGAGCCCGAGCGCGACGTACTCGTCCTCGCCGGCGAGCCGCGCGATCTCGGCGCGCGTGGCCTGGTCCGTGACGACGACGAGCCGGTGCCCCTGGCTGAAGCCGCCGCTCGGCGCGCGCCGCACGACCGACACGATCCGCTCGATCGTCTCGCGCGGGATCTCGTCGGGCAGGTAGTGCCTGACCATCCGACGCTGCTTCAGGAGGTCGGCGAGCTCCAAGCGGGAAAGGCTACTCCCACTCGATCGTGGAAGGCGGCTTCGACGAGATGTCGAGCGCGACGCGGTTCACGCCCGGGATCTCGTTGATGATGCGGCTCGAGATCGTCTCGAGCAGGTCGTACGGGAGCCGCGCCCAGTCGGCCGTCATCGCGTCCTCGCTCGTGACGGCCCGGATCACGATCGGATATGCGTAGGTGCGCTCGTCGCCCTGGACGCCGACGGACTTGATCGCGGGCAGCACGGCGAAGCTCTGCCAGAGGTCGCGGTAGAGGCCGGCCCGCCGCACCTCCTCCTGCAGGACGGCGTCGGCCGTCCGGAGGATCTCGAGCCGCTCGCGCGTCACCTCGCCGATGATCCGGATCGCGAGGCCCGGCCCGGGGAACGGCTGGCGCCAGACCATCCGCTCGGGCATCCCGAGCTCCTCGCCGACGCGCCGCACCTCGTCCTTGAAGAGGAGCCGCAGCGGCTCGACGAGCTCCATGTCCATCTGCTCCGGGAGGCCGCCGACGTTGTGGTGCGACTTGATCTTCGCGGCAACGCCCTCGGTGCCGCCCGACTCGATCACGTCGGAGTAGAGCGTGCCCTGGACGAGGAACCGCGTCGACCCGAGCTTCGCCGCCTCCTCCTCGAAGACGCGGATGAACTCCTCGCCGATCCGGTGCCGCTTCTCCTCGGGCTCGTCCACGCCTTCGAGCCGCGCGAGGAAGCGCTCCTGCGCGTCGACGTGCACGAGCGGCACCCGGAAGTGGCCGCCGAAGGTCTCGGCCACCTGCTGCGCCTCGTTCGCGCGCATGAAGCCGTGGTCGACGAAGACGCACGTGAGCTGGTCGCCGATCGCCTTGTAGACGAGCAGCGCCGCGACGGCTGAGTCGACGCCGCCGGAGAGGCCGCAGATCACGCGCTCCGACCCGACCTGGCGGCGGATCCGCTCCACCTGCTCCTCGATCACGGCGGCCGGCGTCCAGGCCGGCGGAACGTCCGCGACGCCGTAGAGGAAGTTCTTCAGCACGTCCTGGCCGTGCGGCGTGTGCACGACCTCGGGATGGAACTGGACGCCGTACAGGCCGCGCTCGGCGTCCTCGAACGCGGCCACCGGAGTCGCGGCGGAGCGGCCCGTCACCGTCGCGCCCGCCGGCGGCGCCGTGACCGTGTCGCGGTGGCTCATCCAGACCGTCTGCGCGTCTGGCAGCCCGGCGAAGAGCGCGCCGGAGCCACCGTCGAGGTCGGTCTTGCCGAACTCGGAGACTCCTGTGCGGGCGACCGTCACCGCCGAGCTCGAGCGCCATCAGCTGCGCCCCGTAGCAGATGCCGAGCGTCGGGATCCCGAGCTCGAAGAGCTCCTCGTCGACGCGGGGCGCCCCTTCGGCGTACACCGAGGCGGGGCCGCCGGAGAGGATCAGCGCCGCCGGATTCCGCCGGCGCACCTCCGCCGCGCTGAGCGTGTGCGGGACGAGCTCCGAGTAGACACGGGCGTCGCGGACACGGCGCGCGATCAGCTGCGCGTACTGGCCGCCGAGGTCGAGCACGAGCACCGGCCGCTCCTCGGGAGCAGGCTCGGGCAGCGGCAACGGCACGACGTTCACTGGCGGCGGTAGTTCGGTGCTTCCTTCGTGATCGTGACGTCGTGCGGGTGGCTCTCGCGCAGCCCGGCGCCGGTGATCCGGATGAAGCGCGAGTCGCGCTGGAGCTCCTCGATCGTCGCCGCGCCGCAGAAGCCCATCGCCTGGCGCAGCCCGCCGACGAGCTGGTGCAGGATCGGCTCCAGCCTGCCCTTGTACGGGACGCGCCCCTCGATCCCCTGCGGGACGAGCTTGTCCACGTCCTCCACGTCGCCCTGGTAGTAGCGATCCTTCGAGAACGAGCCCGCCTTCATCGCGCCGAGCGAGCCCATGCCGCGGTACTCCTTGAAGCGCTCGCCCTGGACGAGGATCACGTCGCCGGGAGACTCGTCCGTGCCGGCCAGCAGCGAGCCGAGCATGACCGTGTCCGCGCCGGCTGCGATCGCCTTGGCGACGTCGCCGGAGGAGGTGATCCCGCCGTCGGCGACGACCGGGACGCCGTGCCGCGAGGCCGCCTCGGCGCACGTCGTAGACGGCAGTCACCTGCGGCACGCCGACCCCGGCGACGACGCGCGTGGTGCAGATGCTGCCCGGGCCGACTCCACACTTCACGGCGTCCGCGCCGGCGTCGATCAGCGCCTCGGCAGCCTCGGCGGTCACGATGTTCCCGGCGATCACCTCGACGTCGAACTCGTTCTTGATCCGCTGCACCATCTCGACCACGCCGTGCGAGTGGCCGTGCGCCGTATCGATCACCAGCACGTCCACCTCGGCCTCGACGAGCCCGGCGGCGCGCTCGAAGGCATCCGCGCCCACCCCGACCGCCGCGCCGACGCGCAGCCGGCCCTGCTCGTCCTTCGTCGCGAGCGGGAACTCGATCCGCTTGCGGATGTCCTTGACGGTGATCAGGCCCTTCAGCCGACCCTCCGCGTCCACGACGGGAAGCTTCTCGATCTTGTGCCGGTGCAGGATCTCGTTGGCCTCGTCGAGGGTCGTGCCGACCGGCGCGGTGACGAGGTTGCGGGACGTCATCAGCGCGGAGACGGGCTGGCGACGTGTTCGTCTCGAAGCGGAGGTCGCGGTTCGTCAGGATCCCGACGAGGACGTCCGCCCTCGTCGGTGATCGGAACGCCGGAGATGCGGTAGCGGGCCATCAGCTCCAGCGCGTCGGAGACGAGGTCGTCGGGCCCCAGCGTGAGCGGATCGACGATCGTGCCCGACTCCGAGCGCTTCACCTTGTCCACCTCGGCGACCTGAGCCTCGATCGGCAGGTTGCGGTGGACGATCCCGAGCCCGCCCTCGCGGGCGAGCGCGATCGCCAGCCGCGCCTCGGTGACGGTGTCCATCGCGGCGGAGACGATCGGGAGCTCCAGGACGATCGTGCGCGTCAGCCGCGTCGCGGTGCGCACGTCGTTCGGCAGCACGCTCGACTCGGCCGGCAGGAGCAGGACGTCGTCGAACGTCAGGCCTTCCTTGCCGAACTTCGCGCCGCGGTCGGCCTCGTACTCCAGGTCACCCACCCCCTACCGCCACTCGCCAACCCCTGCGAAGGGCGCGAACGGATGGGCGAAGGGGCGACTCACGAGTCGGGCGATGGTAGCACCGCGCCCCGGACGGCTCCCGCGTTTCGGCACTCCGGCGCCGGGCATACGAGACTCGACAAAACAAGACGAAAGGATTCGCGATGGCCCGTATCGAGGAGTCGATCGACGTCGAGGCGCCGCTCTCGGCCGTGTACAACCAGTGGACGCAGTTCGAGGAGTTCCCGCAGTTCATGGAGGGGATCGAGAGCGTCCAGCAGATCGACGACACCCATCTGCTCTGGACGGCGGAGGTGGGTGGCACCCGCGAGGAGTGGCGCGCGGAGATCACCGAGCAGCACGCCGACCACCGCGTGGCGTGGCACTCGACCGAGGGGCGACAGAATGCCGGCGTCGTCACGTTCCACCGCATCGACGACGCGACCACGCGCGTGATGGTGCAGATGGACTGGGAGCCGGACGGGATCAAGGAGACGCGCCGGCGCGGCCGTCGGCGCCGACAGCCGCCGCGTGAAGGGCGATCTCGAGCGCTTCAAGGAGATGATCGAGCGGCGCGGCACGCCCACGGGCGCCTGGCGCGGCGACGTCGAGCAGGACGAGGAGCGCTAGAGCTAGCGCGCTCGGAGCCGGCTACGCCGCGGCCGGCTGCAGCTCGTGCAGCTCGACGCCGCCGGCGAGCCGGCTCGCGTCCTTCGGCTCGAAGCGGCCCGCGCCCACCTCCAGCGTGGAGGCGGCGCCCGCCGCGACCGCCAGCCGCAGCGCATCCTCGGTCGCCTTGCCGGCGAGCTTCGCAGCGATGAACTGCGCGAGCAGCACGTCGCCGGCGCCGACCACCGACACCGGCTCCAGCATCGGGGCGAGCGCACGGTAGCGCCGCACCTGCCGCTCCTCCTTGAAGAGGCCGAAGCAGCCGGTGTCGAGCGTGATGTGGACGTTGCGCGCGCCGAGCTCGGCGATCGCGTCGAGCGCCATCACGAAGTCGTCCTGGTCGTCGAGCTCCTGGCCGACGACGTGCTCCGCCTCGCGCTGGTTCGGGGAGACGAGGTACGGCTCGGCCTCCACCCCGAGCCGGAGCGGCTCGCCCTCGGTGTCGAGCACGACGGGGACGCCGCGGCGATTCAGCTCCCTGATCGCGTCGGCGTAGAAGCTCTCCTCGACGCCGCGCGGCAGCGAGCCGGCGAAGACGACGAAGTCGGCGCCGCGGGAGAGGTAGTGCAGCTTCTCGAGCAGCACCTCGAGCTCCTCCGGGGAGACGCGCGGCCCCCACTCGTTGATCTCCGTGTACGAGCTCTCCATCGGGTCGACGACGGCCGTCGACGTGCGCGACTCCTCGCCGATGCGGACGAAGTCGTTCAGGATCGCCTCCGCCGTCAGCTCCTCGACGATCCGGGTCCCCGTCCGCCCGCCCGCGAGGCCGGTGGCGACGACGGGCACGTCGAGCCGCTTGAGCGCACGGGCGACGTTGATCCCCTTGCCGCCGGCCAGCGTCAGCACCTGGCTCGCGCGGTGCCGGTGGCCGCGCTGGAAGTTCGGGACGGTCAGGGTCCTGTCGAGCGCCGCGTTCAGTGTCACGGTGACGATCACGTGATGGACTCCCAGAGGTGGTGGACGGTGCGTCCTGCGTAGAAGCCTACGCGGTCGAGTCGGTCCGGCAGCGGCACGGCGGCAGCCGCGACGAGCGGCGAGGAGGCGACCACCTCGCCGCGGTCGAGCAGCTGCACCTCGCCCAGCGGTTGGCCCGCGGCGACCGGCAGCGCGACCTCCACCGGGGCGACGATGCGCTCGACGAGAGCGCGGTCGACGCGGACGAGCCGGAGCGTCGGCTCCGCCGCCACGAGCCTCACGGCGGGCTGGTCGTACGCGGTTCGCACCGACGCGTACACCCGGTCGTCCGCGATCGCCCAGACCGTCCGGTACTGCGCGAGCCCCCAGGTGAGCAGCGAGGCCAGATCGTCGTTGCGGCCCTCCCGCGTCGAACCGCCGAGCAGCGTGGCGTAGATCGTCACGCCGCTGCGCGCGCGCTGCCGCGACCTGCGACCAGCCGGCGCCGTCCGTGTGCCCGGTCTTGACGCCGAGCAGGTCCGGGAAGCTCGAGAGGAGGTCGTTCCAGGTGTGCAGGCTGCGTCCGGCGGCGGTGGCGTCGACGAGCTGCACCGTCTGCCGGATGAAGGGCTTGCGCATCGCGACGCGCGCGAGCTTCGTCACGTCCCGCGCGCTCGAGACGTGGCCCGCGGCGTCGAGCCCGTCGGGATTGGCGAAGTGCGTGTCGCCGAGGCCGAGCTGGCGCGCCCGGGCGTTCATCAGCTCGACGAAGCGGGGAACCGTGCCGCCGACGTGCGCCGCCAGCGCGTTGGCGGCGTCGTTCGCGCTCTGGATCAGCGCTGCGCTGAGCAGGTCGCGCACGAGGACGCGCTCGCCCGGGCGCAGGTCGATCGACGACTCGCCCACCGCGGCGGCCCTGCTCGTCACCGTCACGACCTCGTCCAGGCCGGCGCGCTCCAGCGTGACGAGCGCGGTCATCAGCTTCGTGATCGACGCGATCGGCAGCTGCTCGCGCTCGTCCAGGGACGCCAGCACCTCGCCCGTGGCCCCGTTCTGGACGACGAACGCCTCCGCCCGAACGGGAGGTGGCGCTGCGGTCGCGACGACGGCGAGCAGACAGGCGAGCGCCGCCGTTGCAAGAAGAAGGAGACCTCGCTTCATGATGCTGGCCTCGAGGGCCGCGGCCATGCTACTCGACGCGGACGCGCTGTCCGATCGAGAGCGCCACGGGGTCGATGTCCGGGTTGAGGACGAGCAATTGCTCGACCGTCGTGTCGTTCTCGGCGGCGATCGTCTCGAGCGTGTCGCCCGCCTCGATCTCGTGGAAGCGCCGGTCGGCCGCCGGCGTCGTCGCTCCGGGCGGCGTGTCGGTCGTGGTCGCCGGCCGGGTCGTCGTGGCCGTCGTGGGCTGGGGCTGCGGCGTCACCTGCTCGTCCGAGAGCGCGGAGCGGACGAGCAGCACGGCGACGGTCGCGGCGACGAGGAAGGCAGCCGGGCGCGGCGAAGCGCGCGGACGTGCGCCGGGCGTCCTTCACCAGCCGGACACGGCCCACACGTCGGAGCGCAGCCGGGCGGCCTCCGCTCCGGCCGCGACGCGCCAGTCCGACTCGCCCGCCGCGGTAGGCGTAGATCACCGAGCGCGACGACGTCACGAGCGCGCTCGCCGGCCCGCTCGTGAACGCCCGGGCGACGTCGGCCGGCGTCGCTCCCTGGGCGCCGACGCCGGGCAGCAGCAGCACGGAGCGCGGCAGCAGCCTGCGCGCTTCGCCGACCGCGCGCGGCACGGTGGCTCCGACGACCGCGCCGACGCTCGAGAGCCCGCGCTCGCCGACGAGGTCCGCGCCCCACTCCGCGACCAGCCCGGCGACGTGCTGCCAGACCCGGCGGCCGTCCGAGAGCGTCAGCTCCTGCACGTCGGACGCGCCGGCGTTCGAGGTGCGCACGAGGCAGAAGATCCCGGCTCCGTGCAGGCGGCAGGCCTGGAGGAACGGCTCCACCGAGTCGTGGCCGAGGTAGGTGTTGACCGTCAGCGCGTCGGCGAGCGCAGGCCCGTCGGCATGCGGCTCCAGGTAGGCGGACGCGTAGGCGCGCGCGGTCGAGCCGATGTCGCCCCGCTTCGCGTCGAGGATCACGAGCAGCCCCGCCTCGCGCGCATAGCGGCAGACGCGCTCGAGGGCGCCGATCCCGTCGGAGCCGAGCGTCTCGAAGAAGGCGGCCTGCGGCTTGACCGCCACGACGTACGGCGCGACGGCGTCGACGAGCCCGCAGCAGAAGCGCGCGTACGCGGACGCGGCCTCGGCGCGGCCGAGCACGGATTCGCCGCGCAGCTCCACCGGCAGCAGGTCGAGCCGGGGATCGAGGCCGACGACGACCTGGCTGCGCTTGCGCTCGACCGCATCCGCGAGCCGGTCGGCGAACGCGGCCGTCGTCACGCGCGGTGCGGCTTCGAGCTCCTGTGCCATTGCGCGACAGGCTACTGCCCGCAGCGGCGGTCGGACGGCGGACGCACCTTGTGTTTCAGGAACACAAGCGTCCGTCCACCCGCAACGCTGCGGATGCACGGAAGGCCTTGTGTTTCAGGAACACAAGCCTTCGTCAGGCGGCGAGGATCCGCTCGCGGTCGAGCGGGACGACCCGGAGCTCGGGCGGCGGCTTGCGCAGGAAGGAGCCGACGAGGAGCAGCTCGTCCGTGTCCTCGGGGCCGACGGCGGCAGTTGCCGCCGGGTGGCCAGCCGGGCGGCCGCCAGCCCGGCCTCCACCTCGACTCGACCGGCACCGCCGGAGAGCAGCGTCCGCGAGGCCACCACTCGACCGCCGCTGACGAAGTACGCGCGCCGGAAGCCGTCCTCGACCGCCGGCACGAGCAGGCAGACCTCGAGCGCGCGCAGCCGCTCGAGCTCGGCCAGCGCGGCGACGACGGCTTCCAGCGCGGCGAGCCGGTCGCGCAGCCGAGCCGCGTCCTCGAAGCGGAGGTCGGAGGCGAGCCGCTTCAACCGCGCCCGCAAGGGCGGCAGCGCCGCGGCGAGATCGTCTCCCTCGTGCCCGTCGAGAGCGCGTGCCGCACGCCGGGCGAGGCTCCGGCTCTTGATCGGCCCGAGCGGGCCCGGCGTCTCGCTGACGACGAAGCCCGTTCCACGTCGGCGCAGGTAGACGTAGCGGTCGGGCCGGGTGCTGCGGGCGTTCGCCGGCGGCCGCAGCTCGCGCAGGAGCCGGAGCTCCTCGAGCGCCGCCTCGAGCTCGGAACCGAGGACGCGCCATTCCACCCGGTCGAGCGCGCCGAGCGCGGCCTCGACCGCCGGTCGCTGCCGCTCGGTGCGGAAGTACGACCGCAGTCGCGCGCGCAGGTCGCGCGCCCGCCCGACGTAGAGCACCTGGTCGGAGCGGTCGCGGAAGAGGTACACGCCGGGTCGCGGCGGCGCGCCGGCGACGAGCGAGCGCTTCGTCGCGAGCCGCCGGGCTCGCGGCGCCGCGAGCTCGACCAGGTCGGCCACCGTGCGCGCGCCGCGCTCCTGCGCGAGCCCGATCAGCGCGACGAGGATCTCCGCCGTCGCCTGCGCGTCGGGCAGGGCGCGATGACAGGGCTGGACGCCGGTTCCGAAGAAGTACGCGAGCGATCCCAGCCCCACTCGGGTGACCCTTCCCGCGAGGAGGCGCCGAGCCAGCCACACCGTGTCGACCACCGGCCCGGCGAGCCGCCTGCCCGTCAGCCGCTCCACCTCGACGTCGAGGAAGCCGATGTCGAACCGAGCGTTGTGCGCGACGAGGACGGCGTCGCCGGAGAACTCGAGGAAGCGCCGCACCGCGAGCTCGGGCGGCGGCGCGCCCCGCAGCGCACGCGGCTCGATGCCCGTGAGCGCCGCGATCGGCGCGGGCAGCGGCTGCCGGGGGTTGACGAGCGTCTCGAATGTCTCCGTCAGCTCGAATCCCTGCACCCGCACGGCGCCGATCTCGCAGATGCCCGAGCTGCCGGGTCGCAGTCCGGTCGTCTCGAGGTCGACGACGACGTACGTCGCGCTCTCCAGCGCGAGCTCGGCGCCGGGTGGCTCGGCGAGCCCGACGGACGCACCGCGCCACGCGAGGCGGACGTCGCCCTCGACGACGTCTGCGAGCAGCTCTCGCGCCAGCCCGGTCGGAACGTGCCGCAGGGCGAAGAGCGCGCGCGCCGCCTCCTCCACGGGAAGCGGTCCGCGCCGCGCCTCGACGAGCTCGACCAGGCGGTCGGCGGAGTCGAAGGCGAGCTGCATCGCCAGAGCCTAGGCGAACGTATGTTCGCTTGCAAGAGCAAAGAGAGGGCCGCGGGCGTCGCCTGACGCCTCGCGGCCCTCGAGTCCTCGGAGGAGCGGGCGGGTGCCCTAGCCGCCCTTGACGGCCGCCTTGAGCTGGCTACCGGCCGAGAACTTCGGGACGGTGGCCGCCGGGATGTGCACCTTCTCGCTCGGGTTGCGCGGATTGACGCCCTCGCGCGCGGCGCGATCCGCGGTCGTGAACTTGCCGAACCCGGTGAACGTGATCGTGTCCCGGTTCTTGAGTGCGTCGGTCACGCAGTCGAGGAACGCGTCCACGGCTGCGCCTGCGTCGCGCCTGGACAGATCGCTCTTCGCTGCGACGGCTTCAACGAATTCCTGCTTCGTCACGTGCACTCCTCCTGTTGGTGGGATGGTCGGAAACCCGCGGGAACCCTAACAGGGTCGTCGGATTGGCTCAACGATGCGGGTTTCCGGCGGTTTTACCTGCTGGGAGAAGTTCTCCTCCCCGGTAGAGCGACCGCAGCCGCACGCCGAGACGCGCGAGTGCGTCCGCTCCGCCCTCCTCGCGATCGACCACGCACACCGCATTCCGGACTTCGAGGCCCGCCTCGCGGAGCGCCGCGACCGCCTCGAGGAGCGCGCCCCCGGACGTGACGACGTCCTCGATCAGGCACACGAGCTCGCCCGCCTCGAACGGCCCTTCGATGCGATTCGCGGTGCCGTACTCCTTCGCCTCGCCGCGCACGATCACGAACGGGATCCCTCCCGACAGCGACGCTGCCGCCGCCAGCGCGACCGCTCCCAGAGCGGGCCCGGCGAGCCGCGTCGCGTCCGGCTCGAACTCGCGCACGGCGGCTGCGAGCCGCTCGCCCAGCGGGCCGAGGAGCTCCGGCTTCGTCTCGAAGCGGTACTTGTCGAGGTACCAGCGCGAGCGGCGGCCGGAGCGGAGCAGGAAGTCGCCCTCCAGCAGCGCGTGCTCGCGCAGCTGCTCGCCCAGGGCGTCCACGGCTAGAGCGCGCCGCGGGCGAGCTCGAGCAGCCGTTCGCTGCCCGGCGCGCCACGCTCGAGCGTCACCATCGAGCCGTCGTCGAAGTAGAGGCTGACGCGCTCGCCGCGGCGGTCGCGGCGGCGAAAGAGCACGAGGAGCGGCTCCGCCGACGAGCACGAGCAGCGCGACGAGCCTACGCATCGGCCGTCTTCTTCGCGCTGCGCGGCCGGCGCGGCGCGGCGGCTTCCTCGGCCGGCGGCGCGAGCGAGCGCAGACAGGCCCGCAGGTCGTAGAGGACGAGCCCCGCAGTGGGGCTCGGCGTCGTCGTCGCGGCGATCGCGAGCTCGCCGTCGCGGACGACGAAGATGCTCCCCTCGTGCAGGGCGACCTCGAGCTGCGTGAGCGTCCGATCCGCTCCCGCCGGAGACGCGGCGGCCACGTCGAGGAGCTCGCGGGCGCGTCCGACGAGTCGCTCCGCCAGCGCAGTCGTCGGCGAACGTCGAAGCCAGGATGGAGACAGCGGTGGAGCCGTCCGTGCGGAACGCCGCAGCGGCCTCGATCTGCGACGAGATCTCGGACAGGTCGGCGAGGGCGGCCGCGGGCTCCACGTCGTCGAGCGTAACAGCCTCCGGACGGCCGCTCATACTGCGCCCTGATGCGCAGGCCGTTCGCCCAGCCGCTGGCCAAGTTCTTCGCAGACCGCGGCCCGCACCTCGCGGCGATGATCGCGTACTTCGCGCTGCTCTCGTCGGTCTCGCTGATCTTCCTCGCGCTCGCCCTGCTCGGCTACACCGGGCGGGCCGAGGAATCGAGCTACCTCGTCGAGGAGCTGCGTCGCCTGTTCCCCTCCAGCTCGATCGAGGACATCGTGCGCGTCGTCGAGGCGATCACCTCGAACGCGACGACGCTCGGGCTGATCGGCGGCGCCTTCCTGCTCTGGACGTCAGTGTCGCTCTTCAGCGTCCTGGAGTCGGCGTTCAACATCGTCTACGGGCGGCCGAACCGCTCGTTCCTGCACGGGAAGGGGCTGGCGACGCTGTTCATGGCCGGTTCGATCATCGCCCTCTCGGCGGCGCTCGTGCTCGGCTCGATCGGCTTCGATCTGCTGCGCCGGTTCGCACCGGGCTTCAGCTCGAACGGCTTCGTCGCATACTCGATCTCGATGCTGATCTCGACCTTGGCCGTCTTTGTCTTCCTCGTCGTGGCGTACGAGCGGCTGACGAACGCGAACCTGTCGCTGCGGGCGGTGTGGCCGGGCGCGGCGCTCGGCGCGGTGCTGATGCAGGTCACGTTCCAGATACTGCCGCTGTTCGTCCGCTTCTCGCGCGAGGTGATCGCGGTGCAGGCCCTCGGCGGCTCGGCGCTGCTGCTCGTCTGGCTCTACGTGATGTCGAACGTGATCGTGTTCGGCGCCGAGGTGAACTGGTGGATCGCCCGCGAGCGAAACGGCGAGGAAGTGACCGGCCTGGCCTGACGGGCGGTTGTGCCCACTCCGGTTCCGTGGCACCCTCCGGGCGAGGACTGCGGCTTGACGGGGATCGAGGATCGGATACGGGGCTTCCGCGCGCGGCTGTTCCTGCACGTGCGGCTGTCTCCGCACGCCCGGAGGGGGCTCGCCCTCGTCGTCGCCGCGCTCGCGCTGATCACCGTCGCCGCGGTGCTCGACCACCGTCACAAGGGTACGATGGGGAACGCGGCCCAGCTCTCGGAGTGGTACTGCGCCAACCGGGGCGAGCGCTGCGGCGGGCCCGACTCCGGGCGGATCCAGCGCCGCTGGGAGCAGCGCGAGGTCGGCTACAAGGCGGCGTTCGCGCTGTTCGCGCTGACCGGGGTGGCGCTGCTCGTCAGTGGGAGTCGACCGCAACGCTGACGGCCGCGGCGGCACGCGCGCGATGCGAGTTGCGCGCCTTCCAGGCATCGCCGAGCTCGGCGACGGTCCGCATCTCGTCGTCCGGCACGAAGATCGGGTCGTAGCCGAAGCCTTCGGTCCCCCGGCGCTCGTGCGTGATCGCACCGTTCAGAATTCCGGTCCCGCGCAGCTCCCGACCGTCGGGCGACAGAGCCACGAGCTCGCAGACGTAGCGCGCGCGGCGGTCCGCGACGCCGGTGAGCTCCCGGAGCAGGCGCGTCACGCCGTCGTCCGCCCAGCGCGCGGTCGCGATCCCGGGTGCACCGCCGAGCGCGGCGACCTCGATCCCGGAGTCGTCGGCGAGCAGCCAGGCCGCCTGCTCGACCGAACGCCCGAACTCGGCCTTGCCGCGGGCGTTCTCGTAGTAGGTGGCGCCGTCCTCCGGCGGATAACCGTCGGAGTCCAGCAGCTCGAGCTCCCAGCCGGGCAGCGCCGCACGGAACTCGATCAGCTTCGACTCGTTGCGGGAGCACAGCAGCGCCCTCACGGACGCCACTGCACCAGCTCGACGTCCGTCAGCTTCGAGACCTCCTCCGCGACCCGCGCGGACTCGGCCCGGCGCGACGCGCGTAGGACGACGACCATCGTCCGCTCGTCGCCGAACTCGACCGTGCTGACGACGCCGCCGGCTTCCTCGATCCGCCCGAGCACGTTCGCAGCGGCCCCGCCGGGCGCGAGGTTGATCGCGAGCTCGGCCTCCTCCGGCCGAACCCGGGAGAGCATCCGCGTGCTGACGAGCTTCAGCGGCCCGAGCGAGACGAGCACGAGCGCGGTCGCGCCGACCGCGACGGCGTAGTAGCCGGTTCCGGCGGCCATCCCGATCGCGGCCACGACCCAGAGCGTCGCCGCCGTGGTCAGGCCGCGCACGTTGATCCCGCGCACGATGATCGCGCCGGCTCCGAGGAAGCCGATCCCGGTGACGATCTGCGCGGCGATCCGCGTCGGGTCGAAGACGATGCCGGCCTCGGTCGAGAACGTCCAGTCCGTCCAGGCGTAGGCGGAGACGAGCGTGAAGACGCAGGCGCCGAGCGAGACGAGCAGATGGGTGCGGAAGCCGGCCTCGTGGTCGCGCAGCTCGCGCTCCAGGCCGACCGCACCGCCGAGCCCGGCCGCGACGACGAGGCGCAGGAGCGCGTCCCAGGTGGCGAGGTCAGGCACGGGTCGCGGTCGCGGCTTCCTCCTGGGCCGCCGCGATCTTCACGATCCCGCCCGCCGCGAGGTCGAGCAGCTCGTCGAGTAGCTCGCGCGAGAACGGGTCGCGCTCCGCGGTCGCCTGCACCTCGACGAGGCGGGCGTCACCGGTCATGACCACGTTCATGTCCGTCTCGGCGGTCGAGTCCTCGGAGTAGTCGAGGTCGAGCAGCGCGCGGCCTTCGACGATCCCGACGGAGACGGCCGCGACCGACCCGGTGAGCGCCTTCGAGAGGCCCATGTGGTCGAGTGCGCGGCGGGCGGCGACGTACGCGCCCGAGATCGCGGCGCAGCGGGTACCGCCGTCGGCCTGCAGCACGTCGCAGTCGAGCCAGAGCGTGCGCTCGCCGAGCGCCTGGAAGTCGCACACGGAGCGGAGCGCGCGCCCGATCAGCCGCTGGATCTCGATCGTGCGGCCGCCCTGCTTCCCCCGCGAGGCCTCGCGCTCGACCCGGTCACCGGTCGAGGCGGGCAGCAGCGAGTACTCCGCCGTCATCCAGCCGCGGCCCGAGCGGTGCAGCCAGCGCGGCACGCGCTCCTCCACCATCGCGGTGCAGAGGACGCGGGTCTTGCCCTGCGAGAAGAGCACCGAGCCGTGCGCCTGCTCGATGAAGTCGGGCACGAGGTCGAGCCTGCGCAGGTGGTCGTGGCGCTGTCTCCCGTCGTTTCGCATCAGGCCGCCGCCGCCTGGAGCGCCGCGAGCTCGACGTGCTCGACCTCGTCGATCGGGAGCTGCAGGAAGCGCCGCCCCATCTCTCGGAACGCATTCGGGTCGCCGGTCGTCAGGAAGCGATAGCCGCCCTCGCGCGCGGAGTCGTTCTCGATCCGCTTCCGCGCGAGCGTCTCCGCCACCTCGCGCGCCGTCTCCTCGGCGGAGAAGACGAGCGTGACGTCGCGGCCGAAGACGCGCTGGAGGATCGGCCGGATCAGCGGGTAGTGGGTGCAGCCGAGGATGACGGTGTCGACGCCGGCCTCCTTCAGCGGCGCGGCGTACTCGCGCACCGCGGCGGCCGTACGCTCGCCGAAGGGATCGTCGCCCTCGATCAGCGGCACGAGCAGCGGGCACGCGACCGGAACGACCTCGGCGCCGGCGTCGAGCGCGTGCACGAGCTCGGAGTAGCGGCCCGTGCTCACCGTCGCCTGCGTCGCGAGCAGGCCGATGCGCCGGTTGCGCGTCGCCTGCACGGCCGCGTGCGCCTCGGGCGTGATCACGCCCACGACGGGCACGCGCAGCTCGGTCTGGAGCTCGGGCAGCGCCGCCGCGGTCGCCGAGTTGCACGCGACCACGATCAGCTTCACGTCCTGCGCCTCCAGGTACGCGCCGATCTCGCGCGCGAACCGCCGCACCTCCTCGACCGGACGCGGCCCGTACGGCAGCCGGGCACCGTCGCCGAGATAGACGAAATCCTCGTGCGGAAGCGTCACGAGACACTCGTGCAGGACGGTCAGGCCGCCCGCACCCGAGTCGAAGACGCCGATCGGCCGGGAGTCCATCGGGCGATTGTAAGGTCGCCGCATGAAGGCGCTGTCGTGAAGGTGCTGGCACTCACCCATGGCCCGAGCGTCGGGCCGGGCGTCTTCGGCGCCGAGGTGGCGGCCGCCGGGCACGAGCTCGAGGAGTGCCGTGTCGCCGCGGGTGGCAGGCCGCGCGCGGGCGCCGACGCGATCCTGGTCTTCGGCGGCGCCATGCACCCCGACGAGGAGGAGCGCCATCGGTGGCTCCTCGACGAGCACCGCTTCCTCGTCGACGCGCTCGAGCGGGAGACGCCCGTCCTCGGCGTCTGCCTGGGCGCGCAGCTGCTGGCGAAGGCGGCCGGGGCGTCGGTTCATCGCGCGACGCAGTCCGAGGTCGGTTGGCTCTCCGTCGAGCTCACGGAGGCAGCCGCGACCGATCCGGTCTTCGACGGCCGCGCCGCAGCGCTTCGAGGCCTTCCAGTGGCACCACTACACCTACGACGCTTCCGAACGGGGCGTTCGAGCTCGCGCGGAGCCGGGCATGCACGCAGGCGTTCCGGCTCGGCAGCGCTGTGGGAATCCAGTTCCACGCCGAGGTGACCGAGACGCAGATCGGCAGCTGGCTCGCGGAGGATCCAGACGACGTGGACGATGCGGCTGCGCTGCGCGCCGCGACGCGCGAGCGGATCGGTGCCTGGAACTCTTTCGGCCGCTCCCTCTGCCGCCGCTTCCTCGACTCGGTCTAGTCGCCCTCGACCGGGCCGGTCTCGAACGGCAGCGAGTCGTCGCGCGACCACTCGTGCCAGGAGCCGGCGTAGTTGCGGGCGTCGTAGCCGGCGGCGCGGAGGATCTGGACGGCCAGGGCCGAGCGGGAGCCGGAGTGGCAGTACGCGGCGATCTCGGCGCCTGCGGGCAACCCGAGGCGCTGCTCGATCTCCGGCGCCGTGAGCTCCATCAGCTCCTGCAGGTCGAGATGGCGCGCACCGGCGATCCGGCCCTGGCGTGGGTCGCAGCGCGCGCCGAGCTCGCCGGTGTACTCCTCGGCGGAGCGCACGTCGACGATCGCCAGCGTCTCGTCGTCGAGCCGCCGCACGAGCTCGTCGCGGTCGATGTCGCTCACCGGTCGATCCGGACCGCGCCGGGAAGCTCGGGCGCGTCGCTCCAGGCATGGTCCGCGCCTTCGATCCCGATCGCAGCGGCGATGCCGGCGAGCACCTCCTCGGCCGGCGGGAGCTCGTCGGGGCTCGACCCGTGCAGAGCGGCGGCGCGTACCGCCGCCGGATCCGCGCCCGTGAGCCGGGCGACGACGCGCGGGTTCGCTGCGAGCGCGATCACGTCGCCGGGCGGCAGCGGGCCGTAGTGCTCCTGCACCGAGAGGTACTCGTCGACGACACTGCCGCGCTCGAAGAGGACGAAGCGCACGACGGCGCCCTGCTCCACGCCGAGCGCCAGCACGACCCCGCCGGTGCGATCGCCGAGCTCCTTCGCGAGCCGGCGGAGCATCCGCGGATCGCGCTCGCAGACGTCGTCGTAGATCGCGATCCAGCCGTTGCGCGGCGCGCTGACGATGCTGCCGCGCGAGCCGCCGGGAAGTCGCGGCACGAACTGGCGCACCGCGCGCTCGAGCCCGCCCTGGTCGTCGGACTGGACGTGGACGGAGCCGAAGGTGCGGCCGGTGTGGTCGTCCCGCAGGCGGCTCGTGAGCGTCTCGAGCGGGACGAAGAGCTCGAGCGTGTGCTCACGGAACCCCCAGCGGGAATAGATCGAACGGGCGCGCTCGTTCACCGCGCCGACCTCCAGCGTGACCGTCTCGATTCCGTCCGCTGCGAACGCGGCGGCGACCTCGCGCACGAGCGTCCGAGCAGCGCCGGCGCGGCGCGCGTCCGGCCTGACGTAGAGATCCGAGAGCACGCCATGCCGCGGATTCTTGCGGCGGGCGAGCGCGAAACCGACCGGCTCCCCGGCCTCGTCGAGGGCGAGCAAGGCGTGCTCCTCGCGCACGATCTGCTCGATCTCGCGCGCCTCCTGCTCATAGTCGATCTCGACGTGTGGCGGCGGTGCCGGCGATTCGTCGGCGAACTCGCGCCAGAGCGCTTGGACGACCGGCAGATCCTGCTCGGTGGCCCGGCGAACGTTCACGGCCGCAGCTCCGGCGGCGCGAGCCGAAGGCCGGTCAGGAGATAGTGGACGGAGAGATTCTGGAAGGGATGCAAGCGGGATCCGATCGTGCGGACGTCCTCGTCGCCACCATAGAAAATCGCCACCGCCTTGCGCACGCCGAGGTCGCCGGCAGGCCAGGCGTGCGGTCGGCCGAGGTGGCGCGCGAGGTACCAGTCCGCCGTCCATTCGCCGAGGCCGCGGATCGCGACGAGCCGTTCCTTCACGTCGTTGTCCGGGAGACCGGCAAGGGCTTCGAGGTCGAGCTCGCTGCGGGCGAGCCCGACGACGTACTCGGACTTGCGCACCGAGAAGCCGAGCTCGAGGAGCTCCTGCTCGGTCGCCTCGGCGATGCGCTCGCGCGTGGGGAAGGCGACTGCGTGCTCGCCCGGCTCGCCGAAACGCTCGACGAAGCGGCTGCGGATCGCGAAGGCGGAGTGCAGCGAGACCTGCTGCGCGGTGATCGAGGTCACGAGCGCCTCGAACGGGTCCGGTGCGAGCGGGGGCCGGAAGCCCGAGAGCGCCGCCGTCAGGCGCGCGAGCACCGGCTCGTTCGCGGCCCAGGCATAGAAGGTGTCGAGATCGAAGGTGAGCCCGAGCAGGACGCGCAGCTCGGCCTCGATCGGGTCGTCGAGCGGAGTGACGTCGACACCGCCCGGCGCAGCCTCGATCCGCACCTCGCGCCCGCCGACGACGCGGTGCAGCCCTCCCTCGTGCCACAGGTTGGCGCGGTCGACCCCGAAAGCGCGGAAGCGCTCGGTGGAGACGTCGAAGTCGTACGGCTGCGGCAGCGCCAGGAAAGCCATTCGGCCGAAGGGTGTCAGACTCGTCTCTGGCACGTCTCTGACACCGATTGCCACTTTCAAGCCGGGTCGGGGTGCTGCCGATAGCGAGATCGTGCGCGTTCTCGCCGTCATCGCCTCGGGCTGTGCGCTGCTTGTCGCGGGGCACGCTGCCGCGGCCGAGCGCTCGTGGGCGCAGCCGCAGATCAGGGCCGTCGTCGCCGCCGGCCTCCTCGCGGACGACGTCGCGACGTTCGCGCCCGACAAGCCGCTCACTCAACGCGCGCTCGGCGACGCACTCGACGTGCTCGCGGTCGACACCGAACCCGCTGCACCCTCTGCCTACCGCGTCACCGTGCCCGGCCGTGCAGTCACGATCCGTGAGCTCGACGCCGCGCTCGTCGGGCACCTGGGGCTCGGCGACGCTGCGCGGACGATCACCTCTGCGCTGAAAGCGGTCGGGCTCCAGCCGAAGGCCGGCGCGGGCACCGAGACCGTCGCGCGCCTACTCGGGCTGCGCTTCAACCATCCCGCCGGCCGTGACGAGCTGGAGCTCGGCCTCAACGAGCCCGCCACGCGCGCCGAAGCCGCCTACTCGCTCGCCCGCCTGCTGGAGCTGTCGAGCTGGGATGTCGATCGGATCCGCGCCCACGTCGAGACGTTCGTCCTGCCGGAGCTGACCGACTGGCAGCGCACGGTGCTCAGCCGGGCGGTCTCGTTCGTCGGCTATCCCTACATCTGGGGCGGCACCTCCGAGCTTCCGCAGCAGCCGCTCGGCAAGCCCGCGCCGGGCGGCTTCGACTGCTCCGGCTTCGTCTGGCGTGTCTTCAAGCTCGAGCCGTTCGAGGGCGCTTCCGCGCTCGCCTCCGTGCTGCGCGGCCGGACGACCTACGAGCTGTCCGGCGAGGTCGGCCAGGCGCGCCGGATCAAGAAGGCCCAGAACCTGCAGCCGGGCGACATCCTCTTCCAGGGGTCTGCCGGCCCACGGTCGAAGCCGGCACAGATCGACCATGCCGCGATCTACCTTGGCGGCGGGTGGTTCGTCCACTCCTCCGGCAGCGGTACCACCCTCCATCCGTTCGAAGGGTGGTACCGCGAGCGCTTCGCCTGGGGCCGCCGGCCCCTGCGCGAGGCAGGTCTGTCCTAGCCGGCGGTCGCGGCGGCGAGCATCGCCGCGAGCTGCGCCACCGTCGGAATCGGAGCCTTTTGCTCCTGCCGCTCCGGGCGCTCGGCGCGCTCCTCCGGCTGCTCGCGCGACTCGGCACCGTCGCGTCCGAACTCGCCGTTCAGCGTGCCCGAGGCACCAGCCGGCAGCTTGATCGCGAACCGCCGCGCCGCTCCACGGAACTTGAAGTGGCTGCCGAGCACGACCGCCTGCACCGTCGTGCCCTTGCAGAGATAGACCATGCCCTGCTCGCTCTCGTGCTTGGCCACTCGAGCGCGACCCAGACACCGCACCTTCAGGTCGCCGCCGAGGTCGAGGAACCCGACGTAGCCGCTCCGGCCCGCGATCCGCACCGGGCGCTGGCCCTCGCCGAGCTCCAGCTTCAGCTCGCCGCCGAAGTAGCCCTTGCCGACGAGCGTCAGCGGGCCGTTCACCTCGAGCTTGCTCGCTCCGGCCGCAGCCGGGACGAGGAGCAGCACGAGCAGCGCACATGCCGCAAACGTACGCACCTTCACCTGCATGTTGCCCTCCTTGTTGACTGCCTCCCCGGACGCACGATCGGCGGCTCGAGTAAAGGCCGCGGGGGCTCGGAGTACGGAGTCTGTGCGCGCCCCGTTAGGAGTCGATGTGCGGGGTACCGCGTTCGAGGGCGCTAGAAGTGCGAGGTGAGGCCCGCGTCCGACGGAGCCTCGTCGCCGGTCTCGTACCAGGAGAGCGCGTACTTGCCGTCGTCGAGGTTGCGTGCGAGTCCCGTCAGCCTGAGCGGGTAGAAGGTGTCGCACATCACGGCGAGCTCGCCCGTCTCGTGCATGCCGATCGACTTCTCCGCCAGCCCCGGCTGCGGCCCGTGCGGCAGGCCGGAAGGATGCAGGGTGATCGAGCCGACGTCGACGCCCTTGCGCGAGCCGAAGTTGCCCGAGACGTAATAGATCATCTCCTCGCTCTGCAGGTTCGAGTGGTGGTACGGGATCGGCACCGCGAGCGGGTCGAAGTCGAGCTTGCGCGGGCAGAACGAGCAGATCACGAAGTTGCGGCCCGCGAAGGTCTGGTGCGCGGGCGGCGGCTGGTGGATCCGGCCGGTGAGCGGCTCGAAGTCGTGGATCGAGAACGTCCACGGGAAGAGGTAGCCGTCCCAGCCGACGACGTCGAAGGGGTGGTAGTCGAGCAGGTAGGTCTGGTAGCCGTCGCGGACGCGCACCTTGACCGGGAACTCGCCCTTCTCCCGGTGCGTGTTCAGCTGCGCGGGCGGATGGATGTCGCGGTGGTAGTACGGCGCCCCTTCGATGATCTGGCCGTACTGGTTCCGGTAGCGGCGTGGGATCTCGATCAGGCCGGGCGTCTCGAAGACCAGGTGCCGCTGCGGGCCTTCCGGAGCGAACTTGTAGGTCGTGCCGCGCGGGACGACGACGTAGTCGCCGTCCTTGTAGGGCAGGTCGCCGAAGATCGTCGCGAGCGTGCCGGAGCCTTCGTGGACGAAGATCACCTCGTCGCGCTCGCCGTTCCGGAAGAACGTCTCCATCGTCTCCGCCGGCCGGCAGATCGAGATCTCGACGTCCGAGTTCCACATCAGCAGGCGCCGGCCCGTGATCTCGTCGCCCTCGGCGTCGATCTCCTTCGTGTTCATCAGCCGGTGCTGGTGCGTGTCGGGCACCCATTCGTCGCGCTCGATCGGCTCGAAGTCGCCGATCTCCATCACGCGGCAGGGCGACTGGAGGTGGTAGAGGATCGACTCGTTCCCCGTGAAGCCCTCGAGGCCCATCACCTCCTCGGTGAGGAGCGTCGCCGTTCTCGCGGAACTGGATATGGCGCTTGCGCGGAACGTCGCCGAGGCGCTGGTAGAAGGGCATGGCGTGAGAATACCGGCGCCTGGCCGAAACGGACCTGCCCGGGGTCAGACCCCGGACATGTCCAACGCTCACGCCCGAGTTGCGCAGCTTGCAGCGGAGATGAGCGACGCATCGGCCGTTCCGGACACGCCTGGGGTCTGACCCCAGACGTGCCGTGCTCGGACGCGTCCGAACGGAGCGATCACGAACCTCCGCGCGCGCTACGCCGGACGTGCCCCGATCATGTTGCGAAGCACCCCGATGCCCTCGACCTCGAGCTCGACGACGTCGCCCGGCTGCAGCCAGCGGCCGTCGCCCAGCTCGAGGATGCAGCCCGTGCCGACCGTGCCGGAGCCGAGGACGTCGCCGGCGCGAAGGACGGTGTTTCGCGCGGCGTGCTCGCGGATCCGTTCCCACGAGAAGTGGAGGTCACGCAGGTTGCCGCGCGAGCGCTCCTCGCCGTTCACGCGCGCCACCATCTCCGCCTCGCCCGCCGGGGAACTCGTCGACGGTCACGACCACGGGCCCGAGCGACGTCGCGAAGTCCTTCCCCTTCGCCGGCCCGAGCCCGACCTTCATCTCCGCGCGCTGGAGGTCGCGGGCGGACCAGTCGTTCATGACCGTGAAGCCGCCGATCCTCCCCTCCGCGCCGACGATCGCGGCCACCTCGAGCTCGTAGTCGAGCTCCTCCGTCCCCTCCGGGTACGGGATCTCGGCTCCCGGCCCGAAGATCGCCGCCGGGTTGGAGAAGTAGAAGACCGGCTGCTCGTACCACTCGGGCGGCACCTCGAGGCCGCGGGCGGCGCGGGCCGTGGCGACGTGCTGCTCGAAGGCGTAGAAGTCGCGCACCGACGGCGGATTGAGTACCGGCGCGAGCAGCTTCACCTCGTCGAGCCGGTACTCGGCGTGCTCCCGCGCCTGCGAGCCGCCGGTGAAGAAGGACTGCAGCGTCTGCGCGGCTAGCTGGATCACGCGGTCTCCCTCGATCCGGCCGGGCCAGCCGCGCTCGAGATCGGCCGCGAGCGGCGTGAACATGCAGAGACGCACCCGTGCATCCTGCCTAGACTCGACTCCGTGCCGCTTGACCCCGTGCCGCGCCCGACGAACGACCTGATCGCGTTGACGCCGCGAACGCGATTCGACGGGCCGGCGCTCGAGCTCGACTTCCCCGGGCTCGAGATCGGCTGCGCCGAGTACGACGAAGGCCCCACCGGCTGCACGGTCTTCTCGTTCCTGCCGGACGGCGCCACGTGCGCAACCGACGTTCGCGGCGGCTCGCCGGGGACTCTCGGCGGCTACGAGTGGGTGCACGCGATCTGCTTCGCCGGCGGCTCCCTCTACGGGCTCGAGGCGGCGACGGGCGTCGCGGCCGAGATCTTCGCGCAGCGCGGCTACGCCACCGGCTGGCTGGACATCCCGCTCGTGTGTGGCGCGATCGTCTTCGACTGGGGCCCCCGTGACAACGGCGTCTACCCCGACAAGGAGCTCGGGCGGGCCGCCCTGCGGGCAGCGCTGCCGGATGTGTTCCCGCTCGGGCCGCGAGGAGCAGGGCGCTCTGCGACCGTGGGCAAGACGTTCGCGTACGAGGAGGGCGAGCCGTCGGGCCAGGGCGCGGCGTTCCGCCGGATCGGCGAGACGCGAATCGCCGTCTTCACGGTCGTCAACGCGTTCGGGGCGATCGTCGATCGAGACGGCACGGTCGTGCGCGGCCACCTCGACGCGACGACCGGCGAGCGGCGAGCACTCGTAGCCGGCGTGGAGCAGCGGCTCGCGACGGGCACTCCTGTGCGCGCGCGGCCCGGCAACACGACGCTCACGCTCGTGGTCACGAACCAGCGGCTCGACACGCGCGAGCTCCGGACGCTGGGCCGTCAGGTACATGCGTCGATGGCGCGAGCGATCCACCCCTTTCACGCGCTCGTGGACGGCGACGTGCTCTACACCGTCACGACGAACACGGTGGAGCCCGGCCGGCTCGACAGCATCGGCCTCGGCATCGTCGCGTCGGAGCTTGCCTGGGACGCCGTGCTCAGCGCTGTTCGCTAGGGCTCGGTGTGGACGATCACGTCGGCGATCTCCGGATGCTCGGCACGCAGGCGATCCTCGACCTCGCTGGCCCTGGCGTGCGCGTCGGCGAGCGTGCTCGCCGGGTCGAGCCCCAGCGTCAGGAATGCGACGAGCCCCTCGGCGGTGCGCAGGACGCGCACCTCGCGCGGCGGCGCGCCCTCGAGCTCGCGCACGATCCGCTCCACGTCTCCCGGTGCGAGCTCGACGGCCGGGCTCGCCTCGGCCAGCGGCTCGAGGTGCGTCTGGACGCTGCCGATCTCCGGGACGGCGCCGGTGATGGCGGCCTCGACCTGCTCGGCGAGCTCGTGTGCCGTCTCCAGCGGCAGCTCGCCGGGAAGCTTCAGGTGCAGCGAGAGCTCGGTGGCACCGCCGAGAGTGACGAGGCTCAGGTTGTGGATCTCGCGCACGCTCGGCACCGACAGCGCAGCCGCGTGCGCCCGCTCGCGCAGCTCCTCGTCGGCCGCGCCGGGCTCGACGTGCACGACGACGTCGCTCCCGGGCAGGACGCGCTCGACGGCTTCCTCGACCCGATCGGCGGCGGCGTGGCCCTGGCCCACCGCCGCTCCCGGCGAGACGGACACGACGACGTCGACGAAGTGGCGCGCCCCCGCCTGGCGCAGCCGCAGGCGCGACAGCTCCACAGGCGGGTCGAGCCCGGCGATCGCCGCACGCGCCGCCTCCTCGGCCGCCGCCGGAGCGCGGTCCATCAGCACGTCGACGTTCCGCCGGATCAACCGCGCAGCGGCGGTGAGGACGAGCGCGGCCACGAAGAGCGCTGCGATCGAGTCGCCCTCCGGAAAGCCCCCGGCCGCCGCGATCAGCCCGGCCAGCACGGCGAGCGTGCCGACGAGGTCGCTGCCGAAGTGGAGCGCGTTCGAGAGCAGCGCCGCGCTCCCGTACTTGCGGGCGACCCGGTACGACGCGGTCGTGCGGGCGACGTCGATCGCGATCACGACCGCGAGCACGGCGAACACCCACCAGGCGGTCTCGATCTCCTGCTCGACGGCGCCCGTGAGACGCGCGACTGCGAGGCCCGCGACGGCGAGGCTGACGAGTGCGAGCACCGAGGCCTCGGCGAGCGCCGCGAGGTGCTCGGCCTTCCCGTGCCCGTAAGGGTGGCCGCGGTCGGCCGGACGGCCCGCGAGGCCGACTGCGAAGAAGGTGAGCAGCGGCCGCGACGAGGTCGGTGCCGGAGTGGAGCGCCTCGGAGACGAGGCCGAGGCTGCCGCTCGCGAGCCCGGTGGCCAGCTTCAGCGCGAGCAGGACGGCGGCGGCGGCGATCGAGGCGAGCGCGGTGCGCCGCAGGGGGCTCATGCGGGAACGATCAGAGGTTGCCGCGCAAGGCCTGCTCGCGCTCGATCGACTCGAAGAGCGCCTTGAAGTTGCCCTCGCCGAACGTGGTCGCGCCGTGCCGCTCGATCACCTCGAAGAAGAGCGTCGGCCGGTCCTGCGCGGTCTTCGTGAAGATCTGGAGCAGGTAGCCGTCGTCGTCGCGGTCGGCGAGGATGCGCAGCCGGCGGAGGTCGTCGTAGCTCTCGCTGATCTCGCCGACGCGTCCCTGCACCTCCTCGTAGTACGTCTCGGGCGTGTCCAGGAAGGCGATGCCGCGCTCCTTCATCGCCTCGACGGTGCCGACGACGTCGTGCGTCTGCATGGCGATGTGCTGCACGCCCGGGCCCTCGCTGAACTCGAGGTACTCGTCGATCTGGCTCTTGCGCTTTCCCTCGGCAGGCTCGTTGATCGGGAACTTGATCTTGCCGGCGCCGTCCGCCATCACCTTCGACATCAGCGCCGAGTACTCGGTCTGGATCTGGTCGTCTCCGAAGTGGACGATGTTGATCATCCCGAAGACCTGCTCGTAGAACTCGACCCAGTGATCCATCTTCCCGAGCTCGACGTTGCCGACGACGTGGTCGATCGCGACGAGCCCGACACCGGCATCGGGATTGCCGTTCGGAGAGATCGAGACGAAGCCGGGCAGATACGGCCCCGTGTAGCCGGAGCGGTCGACGAAGGTGTGGACGTTCTCGCCGTAGGTCGCGATCGTGGCGAGCTCGACGCGGCCGTGCTCGTCCTCGAGCACGTGCGGCTCGACGAGACCTTCGGCCCCGCGCGCGACCGCCTCGCGGTACGCGTTGCCGGCGTCCGGCACGGCCAGCGCGACGTCCTTCGCCGCGTCCCCGTGCCGGGAGACGAAGCGGACGACCTCGCTGCCGGAGCCCAGGCCGCTGGTGAGCACGAGCCGGATCTCGCCCTGCTCGAGCACGTAGGAGGCGCGGTCGCGGATCCCCGTCTCGGGGCCGCCGTAGGCGACGCGCGTGAACCCCAGCGCGTGCTCGTAGAAGTAGGCCGCCTGCTTGGCGTTGCCGACCCAGAGCTCGAGGTGATCCCACCCGTCGAGCGGCATGAAGTCGTGCTCGGCCACGCGCGGGATTCTACTCGGCGGCCGGTGGGGGTGTCTTCTCCGCGGGCCGGCGCGCGAGCAGGATGCCGCCGCCGATCAGGGCGCCGCCGGCGACCTGCAGCGCCGTCATCTGCTCGGAGAGGAGCACGAGCGCGAAGAGCGCCGCGACGAACGGCTGCAGGTTCGCGATCAGCGTCGCCCGCGCCGGACCGATCCCGTGCAGGGCGCGGAACCAGAGGACGTTCGTCAGGACGAGCGGGCCGAGGGTGGCGAAGACGAGCAGCACCCAGACCCACGCGGAGACGCCGTAGTCCTGATCCACCGCCTGCCCGCCGCCGGTGACGGCGATCGCGACCCACCCGAGCGGAAGCACGACGGCGCTGATCCGCGAGGCCGAGTAGCGCGCCATCAGCGGCGCGATCGCCACCGAGTACCCCGCCCAGGTCGCGGCCGTGAGGACGCCGAGGAGGATCCCGAGCCGGGTCGCCGACACCTCGCCCGCACCGGCCGCGACGAGGCCGACTCCCGCGAACGAGACGACCGAGGCGACCCAGAAGCGCCGCGACATCCGCTCCAGCCCGATCGCGAGCCCGATCAGCGCCGCGAAGATCGGCGTCGCACCGAGGAGCAGTGCGATCGTCGAGGCGCTCGTCGTGTCGAGCGCGTAGACGAAGGCGATCTGGTTCAGGTAGAGGAAGAACGCTGCGAGCGCGACGAGCCCGAGGTCGCGCCGTGCGATCCCCAGCGTTCGCTCCGCCAGCACCGCGATCGCGACGAAGATCGCCGCGGCGAGCCCGTAGCGGACGACGGCGTACGCCAGCGGCTGGAAGCCGTGCTGGAGGATGTAGCGCGTGACGGTGAGGTTGAGTGCCCACAGGACGACCGTGAGCAAGAGCATCAGGTGAACGGGCCGGACCATCGGTCCGACAGTACTCACGGCCGTTACTCTTTCCCCCGATGGCCGAGCCGACGACCCGTGACGTCGACGCCCTGATCGGGCCGGCGACGCCGCACTTCGCCTACCAGCTGCGCGCGCGCGTCCGCGAGCTGATCCAGGACCTTCCGCCCGGCCATCCCGTGCGGCGCTACGGCGAGGAGCAGATGGGGTTGCTCGACCGGCTCGGGCACGCCTCCACGAAGGCCGAGGACTCCGCTCCCGAGCAGCGGTCGCGGCCCGGCTGGGAGACGTTGCCGAGCTCGGCACCCGCCTCGGCCCCGCTGCCGCCGCGCCGATGAGCTTCGGGGGGTCTTCCGTCTTCGTGACGGGAGGGTCGCGGGGGATCGGCAAGGCGATCGCGCTTCGGTTCGCCGAGCTCGACGCGGCGCGCGTCGCGATCGGCTACCTGCGCTCGGACGCAGCCGCCGAGGCGACCGCCGAGGAGCTGCGGGCGCTCGGCGCCGAGCCCGTCCTCGTACGCGGCAACATCTCGTCGACGCGCGTCCTCGAGCAGGTGGCCGCCCTCGGCCCGCTCGACGTGCTGGTTCACAACGCGGCCAGCGGCGTGATCCGGCCCGCCCTCGACACGGAGGACAAGCACTGGGACTGGACGCTCGACGCCAACGCGAAGGCGCTGCTCTCTCTGGCCCGGGTCGCCGTGCCCCAGATGCCGGCCGGCGCCTCGATCGTCGGCATCTCCAGTCTCGGCTCGCACCGGGTGCTGGAGAACTACACGCTCGTCGGCACGTCGAAGGCGGCCCTGGAGGCGCTCGTGCGCTACCTCGCGGTCGAGCTCGCAGAGCGCGGCGTCCGCGTCAACGCGGTCTCGGCCGGCGTCGTCGACACCGGCGCGCTCGAGCACTTCCCGAACCGGGAGGCGATGCTCGAGCTCGGCGCCCGGAACCCCGTCGGCCGGCTCGTGACGCCGGAGGACGTCGCCGCCGCGGTGACCTTCCTCTGCTCACCCGAGGCCGAGATGATCCGCGGCCAGACGCTCGTCGTCGACGGCGGCTACTCGCTGCTCGCCTGAGAACTAGCTGCGACGGCGCTTGCCCTCGTCGAAGCGGCCGCGGCTCGCGCCGGTGAGCCAGTCGCCGCCGAAGGCCACGGCCAGCGAGATCGCGCCCGCGATCGCGACGAAGAAGATGTACACCGCGAGGGCGCCGAAACCCCACGCAATCCCGATCGCGACACCAACGACGACGACCACTCCGAGCGTGATCCGAGTCGCCATTTCTCCACGGTAGCGCCGCAAGGGGGCACACTGCAACGGTGGAGCCGACCGATCACAATCGCCGCGCCTTCGACGACGCACACAGGACGTCGGAGAACGTGCTCGCGAACCCCGGGCTGCCGCCCCGGATCCGAGATCGCCTGGGCGGAATCGGCGGCAGCCGCGTGCTTCATCTCCTCTGTGGCAGCGGCCGCGAGACGCTCGAGCTCGTCGAGCTCGGGGCGCTCGTGACCGGGGTCGACCACGACGCCGAGGCGATCGAGGCGGCGCGCCGTCGAGGGCCGGACGTGCCCTGGGTGCACGCCGACGTCGAGTCGCTGCCGCCGGAGCTCCTGCTCGGGCGCTGGGATCTCGTCTATCTCGGCTCCGGCTCCTCGCGGCGCCTGCGGGATCCGCGCGCCTGGGCGACCGGCGTCGCCGCGGCGCTGCGCGGCGGCGGCGTGCTGCTGCTCCACGACGAGCATCCGGCGTCGGTCTGCCTCGACGCGTTCGACCGCTGGCGCGGCGACTACTTCGCGGCCGTCGGGGTCGGTGAGCTGGTCACGTCGATCGTCGATGCGGGCCTGCGGCTCCGTGGTGTCGAAGAGTGGCCGGGCCGAGATCCTCGCGTACCCGGTCAGCTCGTGGTGGCCGCGGAAAAAGACGAGGCGTAGAAACCGCGGCGATTGGAGATACAGCAAGCATGGGAATCGCAGTCAGCATCCTTCTGATCGCCGTCGGCGCCGTCCTCACCTGGGGCGTGACCGCCGAGGCGGAGGGCCTCGACGTGAACGCGATCGGCGTGATCCTGATGATCGTCGGCCTGCTCGGCCTCGTCGTCTCGATGATCTTCTGGTCGAGCTGGGGCGGTTTCCACCGCCGTACCGCGTACGTCGAAGGCGAGCCTGTCCGCCGCAGCGCCGCACCGCGCCGGCGCGCGACGACCGTCGTCGAGGAAGACGACGTCGCGCCGGGCCCGCCCCTTCCGTAGCGGCTAGCGCCCCGGCACCAGACGGTTGAGCGTGTCGGCGGCGATGTAGCCGGCCACCTTCGGGTTCTCCTGGAGCCGCCGCAGCGAGTACTCGTACCACTGGCGCCCGAACGGGACGTAGATGCGCAGGCGATGGCCCTCTGCCACGAGACGATCGCCGAGCCGCGTCTGCACGCCGAGCAGCATCTGGAACTCGTACTCGTGCGGCTCGAGCCGACGCTCGCCGATGATGCGGATCGCCTGCTCGACGAGCCACTCGTCGTGCGTGGCGATGCCGACGTAGCAGCCGCCGTCGAGCAGCGTGTCGAGTGCCTCGACGTAGTTGGCCCGCACCGCCTCGAAGTCGCGGAACGCGAGCTCGGACGGCTCCAGGTAGATGCCCTTGCAGAGCCGGACGTTGGCGCCGGCGAGCGCCGTTGCGTCGTGGACGGTGCGCTTCAGCGCCGCCTGCAGGACGACGCCCAGATTGTCCGCTCCGGCCGAGCGCAGGTCGCGGTAGAGCTCGAGCGTCTCGTCCGTCGTCGACGAGTCCTCCATGTCGAGGCGGACGAACGTGCCGCGAGCGACGATCGCCTCCACGTTGGCTCGCGCGAGCGCGGGATCGAGGCTCATGCCGAGCCCGCTGAGCTTGACGCTGACGTTTGCGTCGAGACCGTCCTCGTCGATCACGTCGAGGAAGTCGAGGTAGGCCTGCGTGATCTCCTCGGCCTCGTCGGGCCGTGCGATCTCCTCCCCGAGCACGTCGACGGTCGCGAGCTTTCCCTCGGCGTTCAGCGCCGCCACGACGCGCCGCGCGTCGGCGAGCTCGGGCCCGGCGATGTAGCGCGCCGAGAGCCGCCGCACCACGGGCCGCGGCACCGCCGGCAGCAGCCGGACGATCGTCTTGTCGAGCAGTGACATCGGCGGCTGAGCCTACCCCGTAGCTCGCGTTCCTGGCGCGTGGCTGAGCGTGCGCGGCCGGAGGGGATAGGCCGCTAGGCCGGACCCGGAGAGCCGCGTGCGCTCAGGCGCGCGAGGCCGGCGGAGGCGGGCTCTGCCCGCCGGGAGCCGGCCGGCCAGGGGCGCGGCTACTGCTCGCGCATGAAGCCCTGGCGGGCTGCCGAGACGAGCGCGACCGCCTCGGGGAAGAGCACCCGCATCGCGTCGCGCAGCGCGATCGCCTGCTCATCCGGCCCACCGGCGGCCTGCACCTGCTTCAGCGCGGCTGCCGTCAGCTCGACGGCGGTGTTCAGCGTCAGCGTCGCGAACTGCTCGCGCTGAGCCTCCTGCACCGTCTCGGCCTGCTTCGCCGCGAACTCCTGGAGGCCGCGTAGGAGATCCTCGGGATCGCCGCCGAACGGGAAGCCGAAGCCACCTTCCATGCCCTACAGGTTAGACCAGCGTGCCGCGATAGGCGCGCTCGACGTCGCCGACCAGGGCGCCGACGACCTCGGCAGAGCTGCGCAGAGCCTCGGCGAACGGCGAGGGCTGGAGCGCGCCACCGAGCTCCACTTCGAGCTTCCGCGCCGCAACGCCGATCGCATCGAGCCGTTCCGGGCTCGCGAGCGCGGGCGGTGAGCCGAGGACGCGCTGGAGCTCCTCCAGAGCGGCCTCCGCCTCCTCGATCCCGTCCGGCCTCTCCGTCATCCGGAGTGCGACGAGTTGAGCGCGAAGCTCGTCGAGATCCCCTCCGCCCGCGGTCTCCTCCGCCAGCTCGCAGAGCGCCGCGATCGAGACGGCGTCGCGCACGTCCGTACGGCCGCGGACGGGCAGGCCGCTGCCGTCGAGCGCGAGCCAGGACCGATCGCGGCCGTCCCGCTCGAACGCGCAGAGGTAGATCCGCCGGCCCCGTGCCGGCTCGGTCGCGAGCACCGCAGCGACGCGCTCGGCGGGCTCGGCCTCGGCCGCTGCGAGCGCGGCGATCCTCTCGAGCTCGTCCGCGAGCGACACCGCAGCAGCATGCCGCAACTACCATGCGCCGATGCTGGAGAACGCGTTCGACGCCGCCTCTGCGGTTGCCGTCGTCGTCGCGGCGCTGGCCGTGGGAGCAGCCGCTACCGGCCATCTGCGCGCGCGTGCGCTGGCAGTGCTCGCGGGGCTCGTGGGGATCGTCGCCGCCGTCGCCTGGGTGTTCGTCGCGCTCGAACCTGACCGCGAGCTCGCGCTCGCTGCAACGGGGCTCACCGCGTCCGCACTCGCGATCGCAGCCGCTGCGGCGCTGGCGCGAGCGCTGCGACGCTCCCGTGCCGACGACCGCCTGCTCGACCGGGCGCGAACCGCGATCGAGGCAACCGTCGAGGCGGAGGCCGAGCAGCGCGCGGCCGAGCTCCAGCAGCTTCTCGCGCGAGCGCGCGCCGACTCGATCTCGAGCCTCGCCGAGGAGGAACGGCGAATCGCAGAGGAACGGCGCCGCGAGTTCGCGGAGCGCGAGCGCGGCGCGGGGCACGAGCTGGCAGCGGCGCTGGCGGCGGTGGAGGCACGCGTGCAGGAGCGCCTGCGCGGCTGGTCGGACGACCTCGACCGCGCCCAGAGCGCCCTCGAGGCGCAGCTCGGCAAGCTCGAGCAGCGCCAGAAGCAGCTGATCGCCGAAGCCGAGTCGCGCATCGAGGCCGAGGCGGCCGAGCTCGTCACCACCTCCGAGACCCAACGAGCCTCGGTCGTGCGGCTGCGCGAGGACCTCGAAAGGTCCGCTCAGGCGGCGGTGGCGGAGGCGCTCGACGAGCTTCAGGCGCACACGGGCGAGCGGCGTCGCGTGATCGAGGAGATCGCGGAGCGCCTGCGCCGCCGCGAGGATGCGCTCGCCGAGCAGATCGAGCGTGGCGAGCTGGAGGCGACGCGGCGGATCGAGTCGTCCTTCGCCGACGTCGAGCGCCGGCAGGTCGAGCAGCTGCAGCGCGTCGTCGCCCGCGAGAGCGAGCGCTTCGCCGAGGCCGCCGCCCTGCAATTCGACGCGACCGTGCGCACGTCGCGCGAGGAAGCCGCCACACGCCTCTCGCGCGAGCTCGACCGTGCCGTCGAGACGTTCGTCCGCCAGGCGGACGCCGTCTTCGCCGAGCGGCTCGCCCAAACAGGCGAAAGCGGTCAGAAACGAATCGAGGCGCGGCTGCGCCAGGCGCAGACGGCCTTCGAGCGCGAGCGCGACGAGCTGACCGAGGGATTTGCGCGTCGGATCGCGGACGCCGACGCCGACCTACGGCGCACGCTCGGCTCGCTCGTCGCCGAGGCGGAGGCGGAGCGGGCCGCGCTGGAGAACCGGCTGGCCGACCTCGCGCGCAAGCTCGACGATCTGCATGCCGGCCTTCGACGCGGGTAGACGTCTCGAACTACCCGCCGAACTACCCGCGCACCTACCCGCCGGATGGCCAACTATGGACGAGAGGGTTCGTCTAGTCCAGCACGAACACTCGACGCACAATGGGTGAGACGACCGAGCTCATAGGCCAAGGCAACGAGCGGGCCAAGGTGGAGTCCTGGCGGCTGCACGTCTTGATGGAAGCCGGCTATCCACTGCCGCTCGCCGAGCGCATCGCCGCGGCGCTCGAGGCCGACCTGCACGAGGCGGTCGAGCTCGTCGGCAAGGGTTGCGACCCCCGCACGGCCGCCGAGATTTTGCTCTAGTCCGCAAGCGAGCACGGGCAAGCCCGCGACTCGCGCGACGTCAAGATGCTGCGTGGGCATGGGCAAGCCATGCCCACGGCAAGACCCCTGAAGGAGTCCGCTTCGCGGCCTCACTTGCCGACGGACAAGCCGGGACCGAACCTCGCGACGGCGGCTCCCAGGACGGCGCCGCCGCAGCCGAGCGCGAAGGCCGCGTCGACGCCCCACTCGTCGATCGCGATCCCGCCGACGGAGGCTCCGACCGCAAGTCCCGCCGACAGGGACGTTCCGATCCAGGCGAAGGCCTCGGCGTGCGTTCCCGCCCGTGCGACGCGGTCGATCAGACCGTACGCGGCTGTGAACGACGGTGCGATCGGCAGGCCTGCGACGAAAGCCAGCACCGAGAGCGCGGGAAGCGACGGCGCCAGTATCAGCGGCGCGAGCCCGACCGCGAGCAGTGCCGACGAGAGCCGAAGCAGCGAGCGCGGCTCCCGCGTGGTGCGGGCGCCGACGACGAGTCCACCGACCAGGCTGCCCGCCGCGAACAGCGCGAGCGGCACACCGCCGAGCGCCGCGCTGCCGTGGCTCTCGGCGAACGCGGGCATCCCGACCTCCGCGCCGCCGAACGCCAGCCCGCAGCAGCCGCCGAAGAGGACGATCGTGCGGATGCCGGTCGACCCGAGGGCGCCGATGCGGCCCGAATCGGCCCGGCCTGCGTCGGGTCGCCAGGCTCGGACCGGCGGCGTGGTCGCGAACACGAAGGTGCCGCTCGCACCCGCTGCCGCGGCGATCGCAAGCGCAACCACGGGCGCGAGGAGACCCGCCGCGAGCGCCACGAGGAGCGGCCCCACCACGAAGAAGATCTCCTGCAAGGACGCCTCGAGCGCGTAGGCCGTCGAGCGGAGCGTCGCTCCCTCGAGCAGCCGTGGCCACAACGCGCGGAGGGCGGATCCGACCGGCGGCAGCAGCGCTCCCGCCAGCGCGGCGCAGGCACCCACGGCGACGAGCGGGGCACTCGCGACCGCCAGTCCGCCGGCCGCGAGCAGCGCGACCGGAGACAGGACCGCGCGCCGGAGCAGGATCCGCGACGCCCCGCGGCGATCCATGAGCCTCCCGGCGACGGGCGCGCCGAGACCCGCCGAGACGAGGAACGCTCCGCTGACGAGACCGGCGGCGCCGTAGCTCCCGCCGCCGTCTCGCACGACGAGCAGGAGTGCCAGCGGCACCATGCCCATCGGCATCCGGGCGACGAGCGCGGACGCGGTCAGCCGGCGTGCGTGCGGCGTCGCGAAGAGCGCCTGGTAGCGGCCCGGGCTGGGAACGGGTGCAACGTCGTCCATCGGCCGATCCTGCCATGACCCCCGGAGCGCGAGCCGGAGTCTCTAGGCTGGCGCACGTGAAGATCGAGCCGCTGCTCTACGGCGACCGCAAGGTCTACACCGTCGCCGGCTTCAACCGTGGCGTCGCGGACTGGGTGGCGCGCCTGCCGACGCTGTGGATCGAGGGCGAGGTGACCGAGCTGCGACGACATGAACGTTGGAGCAGCGTCTTCTTCACCCTCAAGGACCCGGCCGACGGCGCGTGCCTGCCCGCCGCGATGCCTCGGCGAGGCTTCGACGCACTTCGGCTCGCGCTCGCCGACGGCGAGCGCGTGCACGTGTACGGCCGTCCCGAGCTGTACGCGGCGAAGGGCGAGCTGCGCCTGCGGGTGCTCTCGATCGAGCGCTTCGGCCTCGGCGCGCATCTCGCGTCGATCGAGCGGCTGAAGCAGGCCCTGGCCGCCGAAGGCCTCTTCGATCCGAGCCGGAAGCGGCCGTTGCCGCGGTTCCCGCGGCGAATCGGGCTCGTCACCGGCAGCGACGCCGCCGCGAAGCACGACGTCGTGACGACGATCCAGTCACGGTTTCCGGCCGCGCGCGTGCTCGTCGCCGAAACCCTGGTCCAGGGCCCGCGCGCCGCCGCCGGGATCGTGGCCGCGCTCGAGGGCCTGTCCGCCCAACCCGAGGTCGACGTGATCGTGCTCACCCGGGGCGGCGGCAGCTTCGAGGATCTGCTCCCGTTCAGCGACGAGCGAGTCGTCCGCGCCGTGGCCGGCTGCCCCGTCCCGCTCGTCTCCGCGGTCGGCCACGAGCAGGACACGCCGCTCTGCGACCTGGCCGCCGACGTGCGGGCCTCGACGCCGACCGCGGCCGGCAAGCTGGTCGTTCCCGACGTGGACGAGCTCCGGCGCGAGCTCGAACGAGCCCACACGTCACTCGAGCGGGGCGCACGCCGGACGCTCGAGCGCGAGCGCGAGCGATTGCGTAGCGCTCACGCCGGGCTCCACCGCGGCGCGCGCCGAACGCTCGAGCGCGATGCGCGGCGGATCGAGTCCCTGGGAGAGCGGTTGCGCCGCGGCCCAGCCCTCCTCGTCGAGCGGCGCCGCGGTGCTCTCGAGCGGACCGCCGGCAGGCTGGGCGCACTCTCGCCGCGCGCCACGCTGGAGCGCGGCTATGCGATCGTGCGCGCGCGGGACGAGATCGTACGCTCGGCCGCGGAGGTCGCGCCGGGACACGCGGTCGCCGTGGAGCTCGGCAGCGGCGGCTTCGACGCCCGCGTCGAGGAGGTGCGCGAGTGACCCCACTCACGTTCGAGTCGGCGCAGAAGGAGCTGGAGGCGATCGTCGAGCGCCTGGAGCGCGGCGGGGCGAGTCTCGACGAGGCGATCGCGCTGTGGGAGCGCGGCGAGGAGCTGCTCCGCTTCTGCGTGGCGAGGCTCGACACCGCGCAGGGGAAGATCGAGGAGCTCGCGAAGCGCACGGAGGCCGTCACCCCATTGTCCGGCCCGGACAGCTCGGAATAGACTCCGCCCATGCCGCAACCTTCCGCCGACACGCTCGCCCAGGTGCCCCTCTTCGCCGAGTTGGGGCGCCGCGAGCTCGCGCACGTCGCGGAGGCGTTCAAGGAGCGGCGGTACTCGCCGGGCGACGCCGTCGCGACCGAGGGACAGAAGGGCGCCGGCTTCTTCGTCATCGCCGAAGGCACGGCGACGGTCTCGGTGGACGGCGCCGATCGCGGGACGCTCGGCCCCGGCGACTACTTCGGCGAGATCGCGCTGATCGACGAGGGCGCGCGCACGGCCACGATCACGGCCGAGTCCGAGATGACCTGCTACGGCATGACGTTCTGGGAGTTCCGGCCGTTCGTCGAGTCCGACGCGCGCATCGCCTGGAAGCTCCTGCAGGCGCTCGCGAAGAAGCTCCGCGCAGCCGAGTCACGCTGAAGGAGCTAGTTGCTGTGAGCAACTAGCGTCCCGCCCGAGCGCGCGCAGGTCCGCCTCGGCAGCGGTCGGGTCGCCAGAGAGCGCGACGGTCTCGACGCCCGGCAGCGGCGCCTCGACGACGCCGCCGAAGACGACGCAGCGCACGCTCGCAGCCCGAGCCGCGGCGACGACGGCCGCGGGCGCCTTACCGGCCCGGGTCGAGACGTCGACGCGGCCCTCGCCCGTGACGACGAGATCGGCGTCGCGCAGCCGCTCCTCGAAGCCGATCGCCCGGAGCACCCATTCGGCTCCGCCGACGAGCTCCGCGCCGAGCGCCGCGACCGCCGCCCCGAGCCCGCCTGCAGCGCCAGCGCCCGAGACCTCCGCGAAGGGCACGAGCTCCGGCATCAGCGCAAGCCGCCGCTCGAGCCGCGCGACGTCCGTTGGCGCGGCGCCCTTCTGTGGCCCGAAGACGCGCGGCGCCTCCCACAACGTGGTCCGTACGTCGCAGAGCCCCACGGTCGAGGCCGGCAGCTCGTCGAGAACCTCCCGCAGCCCTGCGCCGCCGTCCATCGTCGCCGTGCCGCCGAAACAGAGCACGAGCGCGCGCGGGCGGGCGTCGAGCGCGTGACGGACGAGCTCGCCGAAGCCACGGCTGGACGCAGCGAAGGGATCGAGTCGCTCGGGATCGAGCGGAACCGCCGCGGCCGCCTCCACGACGGCTGTCCCGTCCGGCAACACCAGCCAGCGTGCGGAGTGCTCCCGGCCGAACGCATCGGTCACGCGGCCCTCGAGCCATGCGCCGCCGAGAACCGCGTGCAGGACGTTCGCCGTCCCCTCGCCGCCGTCGGCCACGGGAGCGAGCTCGACGGAGGCTCCGCCCGCGCGCAATCCCTCGCCCAGGGCCGCTGCGGCAGCGGCGGCGCCGAGCACTCCCTTGAGGCTAGCCGGAGACGCGAGCGCGAGCACGGCGCGCCTCGAGGTCCACGACCGCCGGCTCCTCGCGCTCGTGCTCGGCGGGCAGCTCGTCCACCGGCTCGGGCAGGTCGCGGAGCGCGGCGAACGAGAGCCCCTCGCGCGCGAGGAAGACCAGCCCCACCCCGACGCCGACCGACATCTCGACCACCTGGAGGACGAGCCCGTAGGCAAAGCCGGTCGAGTAGGCGACGCCGTACTGCACGAGCGGCAGGGCGACGGCGGCCTGGAGCAGGCCGATGTTGCCGGGCCAGAGCGGGAAGATCGTGGCGACGTTCATCAGCAGCAGCACGAGCGCCGCCGCGGGCAGCGGTGCGTGGATGTCGAACGCGCGCATCGCGACGTAGACGGCGAGCAGCTGGAGGAACCAGCCCCAGACACTGCAGCACGATCGCGCCGGCGGCCGGCGCCGGCGCGTTCATCACGGACAGCCCCTGACGCGCCATCCCGAGCAGCCGCCGAACGGGCTTCGCGTGATCGAGCCGGACCCGCTCGCCGCGGCGAGCGCTGACGACGGCCACCAGGAACAGCGCGACGCCGACAGCCGACACGACGACGAGACTCGTCACCGCCCAGGTCGGGATCTTGGCCGTCGAGAGCACATAGCCGACGAGCAGCAGTGCGGGGATCACGTCGAAGAGGCGGTGCGCGAAGACCGTGCCGACGAGCGTCGCGCTCGTACCCGGGCCGTGCTCGGGCAGGTTGCGCCGCAGCACCGCGACGCGGGCCAGCTCGCCGATGCGGCCGGGAAGCGCGGCGTTGCCCAGCAGCCCGATCGCGAAGGCGGAGAAGACGCGGTTGAATGGTGGGTCGGGCGGATCGAGCGCCTGCACGATCGTCAGCTGCCACGCGAGCGAGCGCACGAGCACGGAGACGAGGTTCAGCGCGATCGCGAGGACGATCCACGCCCAGTTGACGAAGTCGAACGCGTGGTAGACGACGTTCCAGTCGGGGCCTCGCCACCAGAGCAGGAAGCCGACGATCGGGAACAGCACGAGCACACCGGTTCCCTGCAGCCACCGGCTGCGCAGGAACCTCACGCGGCGACCTTCGCGGGGGTGCTCCCCGCAACCGACTCGTAGATCCCGAGCAGCCGGCGGCCGATGTCGTCCCACGAGTAGCGCTCGATCGCCAGCTCGCGCGCGGCCGCGGCAAGTGCGACGCGACGTGGCTCGTCCTCGACGAGCGCGACCATCGCCGCCGCGAGCGCTTCGGGCTCCCCGGGCGGCACTGCCACCGAGGTCTCGGCCGTCATCACGTCGCGGTAGCCCTCGATGTCGGAGGCGACGACCGGGGTCGCGCAGGCGAAAGCCCGCGTCAGCACCATCCCGAAGCTCTCGCCGCCGAGCGAGGGTGCGACGAGGGCCTTCGCCGACGTCAGCTCCGCCGTCAGGTCGTCCTGGGTGAGGAAGCCGAGCACGTCGATCCCGTCGTCGGGCACGCGCAGCCGGGTCTGCAGCAGCCGCACGGCGAGCGGGTCGGCTCCCACGATGCGCAGCCGCGCACCCGTCCGCCGCCGCACCTCCGGCCAGGCCCGCAGCAGCACGTGCAGGCCCTTGCGAGCCTCTTGACGGCCGGCGAAGACGAAGCGGTGCTCCCGTCCACCGGGGACCACCCCGTCCGGGATCAGGACACCGTTCGGGACGATCTCGTACTCCCCCGGCAGCCAGCGCTGCGCCGAGGCACGCGCCTGCTCGGAGACGGCGAGCCGGCGATCGAGCCGCTCCTCGAGGAAGCCCCAGACCGGCGTCGCGAGCCGCATCCAGCCGAGGTCGCCGCTCGCATGGTGCGTGCCGACGCTCGGCCCGTCCCAGAACGCCAGCGCGGCGATGCACGGGATCGGCGTCATCGGCTCGTGCAGGTGGAGCAGGTCGAAGCGCTCACGGGCGAGGACGCGGCGCATGCGCAGGATCGCGCGCGGGCTGAGGATGATGTTCGGCAGCGAGCCGTTCGCAGGCACGATCACCGAGCGGCCGATCGCGATCACGTCGTCCGGCGCCTCGCCGTGCCGGCCGACGCGGGGATGGAGCGCGCGCGTGAACTGTCCCGGTGGGTCGTTGCCCATGATCAGCTTGACCTCGACGCCGAGCCGGCGCAGGGCAGCCGCCTGGAGCTCGGCGTGCTCGACGACGGCGCCCCAGAACGACCACGAGAACGGCACGACTATCCCGACCTTCATCCTCGTGTCAGTCTATGACGTATCCGGAATACTTGTCGGCGCAAGCATCGTTGTACGAGCTGTCACCCACGGAAGGAATCGCGATGCACCTCGAAGGGATCCATCACATCACGCTGATCACCGGCGACGCTCCCGGCAACGTCGACTTCTACACCCGCGTGCTCGGACTGCGGCTCGTCAAGAAGACGGTCAACCAGGACGATCCGACCGTCTACCACCTCTTCTATGCCGACGAGGCCGCGAGCGCCGGCGCCGACATCACCTTCTTCGAGTACCCGGGCGCACGGCGCGGCCGGGCGGGCGCGGGGATGGTGCACACGATCGTCTACCGCGTCGCGCTCGAGCGACGCGCTCGACTTCTGGGCGGAGCGGCTCGGCGCCGAGGGCGTCGCGGTCGACCGCGCCGAGGGCACGCTCACGTTCGAGGATCCGGAGGGGGTCCGGCTCGAGCTCGCGGTCGTGGAGACCGACGACGAGCCGCTCGTCGCCGAGCATCCGGAGATCCCGCGCGAGCACGCGCTGCAGGGCTTCGACGGGGTGCGCGCCTACAGCGCCGACCCAGCGCGAAGCCGGGCGCTGCTCGAGGAGACGCTCGGCCTGGAGCCGCGGGGCGAGGACGCGTGGGAGGCGCGCGGCGAGCGTCGCGGCGGCTGGATCGCCTACGACGCACCGCCCGAAGAGCGCGGCATCGGCGGCGCGGGAACGGTGCACCACGTCGCGTGGGCCACGGAGATCGCGGAGCAGGAGGCGTGGCAGCAGCGCGTCGCCGAGGCCGGTCACCAGCCGACGCCCGTGATCGAGCGCTTCTACTTCAAGTCGGTCTACTTCCGCGAGCCGAGCGGGGTGCTCTTCGAGCTCGCGACGCTCGGCCCCGGCTTCGCCACCGACGAGGATCCGCAGCACCTCGGGGAGCGGCTCTCGCTGCCGCCTGCCTTCGAGCACCTGCGCGAGCAGATCGAGCCCCAGCTGACGCCGCTGCCGAATCCCAGGGAGTCGTGGCAGAGCCGCTGATCCGGGCTCGGGTGCGCGAGGCGGCCGCCGAGCCCGAGGGCGCCGTCGTCCTCTTCCACGGCCGCGGCGCCGACGAGCACGACCTCTTCCCGCTGCTCGATGCGCTCGATCCCGAGCGCCGCCTGCTCGGCGTGACCCCGCGCGGCCCGCTCTCGCTGCCGCCCGGAGGCGCTCACTGGTATGCGCTCGGCGGGTTGCCGACGCCGGATCCCGACACCTTCTGGCCGACCTTCGAGGCCGCTTCGGCGTGGCTCGACGCGCTGCCCGTGCCGCTCGAGCGCACGGTGCTCGGCGGCTTTTCGCAGGGCGCCGTGATGAGCTGGGCGCTCGGGCTCGGCCGCGGTGAGGCGAAGCGCCCGGCCGGGATCATCGCGCTGTCCGGCTTCATGCCGCAGGTCGATGGTCTCGAGCTCGAGCTCGCCGGGCTCGAGAGCTACCCGGTCGCGATCGGCCACGGCAGCCTCGACGAGATCATCCCGGTGCGGTTCGGCCGGCTGGCGCGCGAGCGGCTCGAGCCGGCGCGCCCCGACCTGCTCTACCGCGAGTATCCGCTCCCGCACACGATCGACCCCGGCTTCGTGCCGGAGCTGAGCGACTTCGTCGCGCGCGCGCTCGCCAAGTAACAGTCTGTTACTTGGCGCTCAGTAGACTCGCGCGGGTGGAGGGCCTCGCCGAGCTGCACACCCATCTCGGCGGCTCGGTCGCCTCCGACATCCTCTGGTCGCTCGCGCACGAGCAGGGGATCGCGCTGCCGGTGAAGGACTACTGGGAGTTCGACGCGCTCGTGACCGTCTCCGACCCGCGCGGCGTCGAGAACCTGGACGCGCTCGACAAGATCTACCACTGGACGGAGCTGATCCAGAGCTCGCCGATGGCTGTCGAGCGCTCGGTGCACGGGGCGATCGGCGGCGCTTTCCGCAGCCAGGGGATCACGACGCTCGAGCTTCGTTTCAATCCGATGAAGCGAAACCGGGGCGGCGAGCGCGACCTCGACCACATCATCCTGGCCGCGATCCGGGGCCTCGACCGCGCCTCGATCGAGTACCCCGAGGTGCGCTGCGGCCTGATCCTGATGATGGACCGGACGTTCACCCCGCGGCAGAACGAGATCGTGGTCGAGAAGGCGATCCGCTGGGCCTCGCGCGGGGTCGTCGGCGTCGACATCGCGGGGCCACGGCCGGGCGGTGGCCGTTACGACTACACGCAGGTCGCGCCCATGGTCGAGACCGCGCGTGCCGCAGGTCTCGGGATCACGATCCACGTCGGCGAGGAGGGCGAGACCGGCGCGGACGAGCTCGGCGAGGTCGTCGAGCACCTCCGCCCCGACCGGATCGGCCACGGGATCCTCGCAGCCGGCGACCCGGAGCTGATGCGGACTCTGCGCGAGGCCGGCATCGTGCTCGAGATCTGCCCCACCTCGAACCTGCTCACGAAGGCCCTGGCCGACGAGGCAGCGGTGCGCGCGACCTTCCGGGCGTTCGTCGAGCACGGAGTCGCCTTCACGATCGCCACGGACGGCCCCGAGATGATGCGCACCCACCTCCGCGACGAGCTCGAGCTGCTGGAACGGATCGGCGCGCTCACGGCCCAGGAGCTCGTCGACGCGAACCGGCGCGGCCACGAGGCGAGCTTCATCGCACGAACGTCGTGACGCGCCCGTTCGGGGCGATCTTCAGCACCTCCTTCCGGTCGAAGCTGGAGGCGTACAGGGTCCCGTCGGCGGCGAGCGCAAGGCCGGAGATCGTCCCCAGCCCCGTTGCGACCGTCCTCGTGCCGCCCCCGGGGCGGAGCTGCACGATCCCGTCCGCGCCTGCGACGAACACGCTGCCGTCGGCGGCCAGCTCGATCGCGATCGGCTGTTGCACGTCACCGAGGACGGTCACCCGGCCGTCGCGCGCGATCCGGGCGACGCGGTGCCGGTGGCTCTGGACGACCGTGACCGTTCCGTCGGGCGCGACCGCGAGGTCGTGAGGCGCACCGAGGTCCCGGACGAGCGTCCCGATCGTGCCGTCCGGAGCGACCACGCGAACCCCGTCGTCGTACTCCGAGATGTACAGGCGTCCGGCGGCGTCGAAGCCGAAGCCGCCGGGGCCGCCGAGCTGCGCGCGCGTCGCCGGACCGCCGTTCCCGCCGAGCCCGCGCGTCCCGTTCCCCGCCACGCGCACGCTGGAGCCGCCCTCGAAGCGGACGATGTCCCAGCCCGAGACGGCGTGCACCGCGCCGGCCGGGTCGACGTCGACCGCCACAGGCTCCTGCGCCGAGCCGACGACGGTGACCGCGCGGGAGGCGAGCGCCACCCGGAGCACCCGGTTCGCGTCGCGGTCGGCGACGTAGAGCGAGCCGTCGTGGAGTGCCAGCCCCCACGGGCGAGCGACGCGATCGGGGACGCGAGCGGAGACCGTGACGCCGCGGAGGCGGTGCGTGCGCCCGCCGAGCCTTGCCTCGAGCCGCCAGCGTCCGGCCGGCAGGGCGACGCGTGCGCGCCAACGGCCCGTACCGGCCCGCACCGTCGCGAACGAGCGCACCCGCGTCCCGCGCGCTACGAGCGTCGGGCGCGCGCTCGAGCCCTGGACGAGCAACGTCGCGGTCCAGGGACGCAGCGCGGAGAGCCCGGGCGGAACCGCCGCGAGCCGGACGGCCGGTGTGGCTGCACCGGCCACACACGTGGCGGAGATCGCAACGAGCACGGCGGCGGCCAGGGCATGACGCATGGTTGGCTCCTCCTCGCGGATGTGTAGGAGAGCTACACCCGTCGCCCCTCATCGGTTCCCGCCGCCGCCCGGCGTGCGTGCGATACTGGCGCCATGAAGGGTGCACAGAAACCCAAGAAGGTCGGCAAGAAGGCGCCGCAGAAGTCGCTCAAGGAAAAGCGCGCCGAGAAGCGCGCCGCGGCCAAGACCAGCCGCCCGCTGGAAAGCTGAATAGCTGCAGCCGTCAAGAGCTGCGTGGGCATGGTCAAGCCATGCCCACGGCAAGACCCCTGAAGAGGGCCGCTTCGCGGCCCAGCAACTCGCCCGTCGAGCTTAGGCCCCGTTCACCTGCGAGCGCTGGTGCGCGAGGTACTCGAGCAGGTCTGACCGCGTCAGGATCGCGGTCGGCCGGCCGGCCGCCGCGACTACCACTGCGGCGCTCGGCCCGGAGAGATCGGCGAAGACCTGGTCGAGCGAGTCGGTCACGTCGACGGCCGCGAGCGGCGGCTGCATCACGACCGCGACGTCCTCGTTCATCGCGTCCGGATTCTTGAAGACGCGGTCGAGCACGCCGCGCTCCTGGAGCGACCCGACCACGTCGGCGAGCGAGTCGGCTCCCTCGTGCCGCACCACGGGCAGCTGCGAGATCGAGTAGCGCTGCATCAGGTCGATCGCCGCGCCGACCTTCTGGTGCGAGGCGATCGTGACGAGGTCCGGCACCTCGTGCTCCTCGCCGCGCTTGAAGCGGAGCACCTCGTCGATCGTCGGCGCCGGCGCCTTCCGCTCCAGGAACCCGTACTGGAGCATCCAGTTGTCGTCGTAGAACTTGGAGAGATACGAGCGCCCGCTGTCGGGGAGGATCGTCAGGATCGGCGCGTCGGGGCCGAAGTCGCGCGCGACCTCGAGCGCCGCCCACACGGTCGTTCCCGCCGAGCCGCCGCCGAGGATCCCCTCCTCGCGCGCGAGGCGGCGCGCGGTCACGAACGAGTCGCGGTCGGACACGCGAACCCAGCGGTCGACGACGTCGCGCGACATCGTCACGGGCCACGTGTCCTTGCCGATCCCCTCGACGAGGTACGGATGCGTCTCCTCCGAGGTGTAGACCGAGCCCTCGGGGTCGGCGCCGACGATCTGGATCCCGGGGTTGCGCTCCTTCAGGTAGCGCCCCACTCCCGAGATCGTGCCGCCCGTGCCCACCGAGATCACGACCGCGGCCAGCTCGCCGCCGGTCTGCTCCCAGATCTCCGGCCCGGTGGTCTCGTAGTGGGCCTGCGGGTTGGACATGTTCGAGTACTGGTCGGGCTTGAAGCCGCCCGGGATCTCCTCGGCGAGCCGGTCGGAGACCGAGTAGTAGCTCTCGGGCGAGTCGTGCTCGACGGCCGTCGGGGTGATCACGACCTCGGCGCCGTAGGCGCGCAGCATCGAGATCTTCTCCTGGCTCATCTTGTCGGGCATGACGAAGATGCAGCGGTAGCCGCGGCTCGCGGCCGCGATCGCGAGTCCCGACGCCGGTGTTGCCGGAGGTCGGCTCGACGATCGTCCCGCCGGGCCGGAGCTTGCCGTCGCGCTCGGCCGCGTCGATCATCGCCATCCCGATCCGGTCCTTGTTCGAGCCGCCGGGATTCAGGTACTCGAGCTTCGCGAGCAGCTGCGGCTGGACGTCGCGGCCGATGCGGTCGAGCCGGACGATCGGCGTGCGCCCGACGAGATCGAGCAGGCTTGGGTACTCGCGCGCCACGGGCGAAAGCCTACGCGAGTCGCCAGAACTCACCGGTCAGTCCGAGCTCCTCGAGGATCGCCTGCGACTCCGCCAGCCGTCCGTGGTCGCCAATCGGGCTCGACGCGCGTCCACCACCAGCGACGGGCGAGCTCGTTCAGCTGCGGCGCCGTCAGGCTCGCGCCCGGCTCGCGGCCGGTCGTCTCGAGCCAACGGTCGAGGTGCTCCTCCGACCGGAGGAAGACCATCGTGCTTCAGGTGAAGCGCGATGTCGTCCCACCAGTGCCGCGCGGGAACGACGAAGTGCACCAGGAGGTCGGCGCCGCGGACGAGCTCGCCGTCGTGCACCTCGAGCTCGAGCCGTTCGCCGCAGTCCGGGCACGGGCTCTCGACGTGTGCGTCGACGTGCAGCGCAGCCGGAATCCCGAGCGCGTCCCAGGCGCAGTTCGCCCACCACGAGCGGCCACCGGCGTCCACTCGATGCGGCGTCTCGACAGCCGAGAACGGGTTGAGCATCCGCACGGTCTCGCCGTCCGGCTCCAGCACGAGCGCGTGCGCGTCGTGCAGGCGCCGGTAGGCAGCACGCGCGTGCTCCACGTCGAGCCCGAGCTCTCCGGCCGTCTCGGACGGCGTCCGCGCGTTGCCATCGCGGACGAAGGACGAGTAGAGGTGATTGCGAATACGCAGGTCAGACTCGTCCACCCGCCGAGTATCCCTGCTCAAGGAGACACCATGAACATGGGCCTGCGCACCATCCTGCTCCTCGTCGCGGTCGTCCTCTTCGTCCTCGCCTGGCTCGTGGACGACAACTTCACCGACTTCCTCGCGCTCGGGCTCGCGGCCTTCGCCGGCGCCTTCCTCAGCGACGCACTCGGCTTCGCCGACCGCACGTTCGGCAACACGACCCGCCGGGACGACACGACCTAGTCGCTCAATGTCGAAAATGCCGGCGGTCCGTGAAGACCATCGCGCCGCCGGCCTTCTCGACCGCACCGACGACGTCCTCGTCGCGCTTCGAGCCGCCCGGCTGGATCAGCGCGGTCACGCCGGCCTCGAGCGCCAGCCGCGGGCCGTCCGGGAAGGGGAAGAACGCGTCCGAGGCGAGCGCGGCCCCGTCGAGCGAGTGCCCGTGCTCGCGCGCCTTCTCGACCGCGATCCGCACCGAGTCGACTCGGCTCATCTGCCCCGCGCCGATCCCCACCGTCTGCAGGTCCTTGACGAGCACGATCGCGTTCGACGCCACGTGCTTGCAGACCCGCCAGGCGAAGAGCAGATCGCCCCACGCCGCCTCCGACGGCTCGCCGCAGACCACCTCCATGCCGGCCCGGTCGGCGACGTCCCAGTCGCGATCCTGCACGAGCAGACCTCCGAGAACGCGCTTGAAGTCGCGCTCCGACGCGGCGCTCGTGCGCCGCTCGAGGTCGTTCAGGATCCGCGTCGCGGGCTTCTGCACCAGCGCCTCGAGCGCCGCCGCGTCGTACCCCGGCGCGAAGAGCACCTCGACGAACTGCTCCGAAAGCCGCTGTCCGAGCGCCGCCGTGACCGCCCGGTTCAGGACGACGACGCCGCCGTATGCGGAAACCGGATCGGCTGCGAGCGCGCACTCGTACGCCTCCTCGATGCTCGCGCCGACGGCGACGCCGCACGGGTTCGCGTGCTTGACGATCACGCACGCCGGCAGCGTGAACTCGCGGGCGAGCAGCCGGGCTGCGTTCAGGTCGTTCAGGTTGTTGAACGAGAGCTCGCGGCCGTGCAGCTGCTCGACCCGCGCCAGCAGATGCGTGCGTGCTCCCAGCTCGGCGTAGTACGCCGCGCCCTGATGCGGATTCTCGCCGTATGCGAGCTCGAGCTCCTTGCCGAAGACCGGGATGAAGGTCTGCGGGAACTCCTCGTCCTCGCCGAACCAGTGCGCGATCGCAGCCTCGTAGGCGGCGGTCGTCGCGAACACGACGCCGGCCAGCCGCCGGCGGGTCTCGAGCGAGAGCTCGCCGTCGCGGGTGCGAAGCTCGCGCAGCACGTCGTCGTAGTCCTCGGGGCGGCAGAGCGGGACGACGTGCTCGTGGTTCTTGGCCGCAGCGCGCAGGAGAGAAGGCCCGCCGATGTCGATCATCTCGATCGTGTCCGCCTCCGTCGAGTCGCGTCGGCCGGCGACCTGCTCGAACGGGTAGAGGTTGACGCAGACGAGGTCGATCGGGTCGATTCCGTGCTCGGCGATCGTGGCGACGTCCTCCTCGAGGCCGCGGCGCGCGAGGATGCCTGCGTGGATGCGGGGATGCAGCGTCTTCACGCGGCCGCCCAGCAGCTCCGGGAACTCCGTCACGTCTTCGACGAGCGTCACCGGCAAGCCCGAGCTCCTCGAGCGCTGCGGCCGTGCCGCCGCTCGCGACGAGCTCGAAGCCGAGCTCGTCGAGCCCCTTCGCGAGACCGTCGAGCCCGGTCTTGTCGTAGACGCTCAGCAGCGCTCGCACAGCTCTCCCACGACCTCGGGCAGCAGTCGGTGCTCGACCGCGTGGATCCGCTCGACGAGCGTCTCCCGCGGCTCAACCGGCACCGGCTCCTGGCGGATCACCGGACCGGTGTCCAGGCCGTCGTCGACGACGTGCACGGTCACGCCGGTCGTCTCGACTCCGGCGGCGAGCGCGTCCTCGATCGGATGCGCGCCGGGGAACTGGGGCAGCAGCGACGGGTGCACGTTGACGATCCGCTCCGGGAAACGCTCGAGGAACGCCCGTGTGAGCAGGTGCATGTAGCCGGCGCAAACGACGAGCCGGGTCGCCGTGCTCCTGGAGCCAGTTCGCCATCGTCCGGTCGCGCTGCTCGCGGTCGGCGAACTCGTCGAGCGGGAAGCTCTCGGCCGGGATGCCGGCTTCCTCCGCCCGGTCGAGCGCGCGCACGGCCGGCCTGCTCGAGGCGACGGCCGCGACGGGGAGCCCCGCGTCGACGAGCGCCTGCAGATTCGAACCTTCGCCGCTGACGAGCACGCCGATCACATTGCCCCGATCATTGGGCCACGATCCTGCCGATCACGAGCCCGTCCCCCACGTCGGACGCAGGCACGACGGCGCAGTAGCCGATCCCGAGGTTGAAGACGCGCCGCGCCTCCTCCTCGCCCACGCCCCGCTCGGCGAGCCAGCCGAAGACGGGCGGGCGCTCCCACGCATCCCAATCGAGGTCCGCCCGGACCCCGCCGGGCAGGGCGCGTGGCAGGTTGCCCATGATCCCGCCGCCCGGTGACGTGCGCAAGCGCGCGCACGTCGGCTCGCGCGCGAAGAGCGCGAACGTCGTCGAGGTAGAGCCGTGTCGGCGGCAGCAGCAGGTCGGCGTCGAAGTCGTCGTCGCCGACGAGCTCGCGCACGAGCGTGAAGCCGTTCGCGTGGATCCCGGCGGACGGCAGGCCGAGCACGACGTCGCCGGCCTCGACGCGCGAGCCGTCGATCAGGTCGCGGCGGTCGACGAGCCCGACGCACGTTCCGGCGAAGTCGAGCTCCTCGTCGGCGTAGATCCCGGGCAGCTCGGCCGTCTCCCCGCCGAGGATCGCGCAGCCCGGCGGCACGGCAGACGTCGGCCGCGCCCTCGACGAGCTCGGCCACCTGCTCGACGTCGATCCGGTTGGCCGCGACGTAGTCGAGCAGGAAGAGCGGCTCGGCGCCCGTGGTCAGGACGTCGTTGATGCAGTGCGCGGCCAGATCGGCGCCACACCAGCGCAGCCTCCCGGCGCGCCTCGCCAGGACGAGCTTCGAGCCGACGCCGTCCGTGGAGGCCGCGAGCAAACGCCGCTCGTCGAGCTCGAAGAGCCCCGCGAAGCCTCCGAAAGAGCCGATCGCACCCGGGGTCGCAGTCGAGGCAACAGCGGCGCGCAGGCGCTCGACGACGCCCTCGGCGGTCGCGAGCGACACCCCCGCCGCCGCGTACGTCCGCTGCTCCTCGTTCACCGCGCGAGTGTACGACCCGCGCCGGTCAACGAGGTGCGCCGCGAAAAGAGTCGCGGGAGCCGGAAGCTTCTCCGGCCCCCGCGCCGACCGTCTCAGCGTCCGTCGTGACCGTGCTGGGTGTGCTGGTTTCCGCGCCCCCACTTCATGTCGAGTTGCTCGCGCGGGTCGTCCGCATGCGAGCGCGTACCGGACTTCGCGATCCCCCGACTCAACATGTACGCGCCGATGATGGCCGAAATGAGAATCCACGCGCGCCACGCGCCGAAGGCTTCAGAGGAGGCGGCGGTGATTGCGATGCCGGCGATCGCCAGGACGGCTCCGGCGAACTCGCTCGTCAGGAAGAACGGCTTGGTCTCGATCGGATACACCTTCCGCGGCCGCATCTCCCATTGCTGCTGCTGATAGCCGTACGACGGCATCGGCTGGGAAGCGCCGTATGGCTGCATCTGCTGTGGAGCGCCGTACGGTGACTGCGGAGCGTTCGGCGCGTACATCGCGGTCTCACCGCCTGGATCGCGGTTGAGCGGCGAATCCTGCATCGTGTCGCGCCCATCGTCGTAGTTCGACATGAACCCCTCCTCGCTGGACGATCGGATAGAAGACGAGCGCTAGGTTCATTTCCGTCTCGAAGCCGGATAAACAAGCTCGCCGGTGCCAGGCGGCTCAGACGAAGCTGGTTTCGGGGGCGGGCTCGCGCACGCGATTCAGCGCCTCGACGAAGTCGTCGTGTGTGACGGTCGGAACGTCGCCGTCGCGGGCCATCGCGGCAAGTGCTGCCTCCTGGCAGAGCGACTTGAGGTCCGCCGGGGACATCCCGTCGGTCAGCTCCGCGAGCTCCTCGAGCCTCACCCCGATCGTGGGCATCCGTGCCGTGTTCAGCTGCAGGATCGCGAGCCGGCCGGCCTGGTCGGGTAGACCGAGGACGATCGTCCGGGAGAGCCGGCCGCCGCGGAGGAGCGCCGGGTCGAGCTGGTCGGGCCGGTTCGTGGCCCCGATGATGAAGACGCCGCGCTGGCCGGCGACGCCGTCGATCTCGGCGAGGAGCTGGTTGACCTGCGTGTCGTGCACCTGGAACTCGCCGCGCTTCGCGGCGATCGCGTCGATCTCGTCGATGAAGACGATCGACGGCCGGTTCTCACGGGCGCGCTCGAACAGCCGGCGGATGTTTCCCTCGGACTCGCCCACCCATTTGCTCATCACGTCCGCTCCGGAGACGGGATAGAAGGAGCTGCGCGCCTGCGCGGCCAGCACCTTGGCGACCGTCGTCTTGCCCGTGCCGGGCGGGCCGGCGAGCAGCAGCCCGGTGGGCGGCTCGACCCCGAACCGCCGAGCCGACTCCGGATCCTCGACGACGGCCTGGATCTGCTGCAGCTGTGCCTTGATCGCGGCGGGCAGGACGAGCGAGTCCCACGTCCAGTGCTCGACGGTAGGGCGATCCTGTCCGCCGTACCGCTCGATCGCGCCCAGCAGGTGCGGCGTGTCGAGCTCGAGCTTCTCGCCGCTCTGCGTCGCCTCCCGGAAGACCTCGAGCGCGGCGGTGTCGACGATCTTCGAGATCGCCGCAGGCGTCATCCCCTCGGTGCGGCCGACGAGCTGCTCCAGATCGATCTCGTCCACGGCCGGCCGTTCGTCGAGCTCCGTCTCGAAGATCGCCCGGCGAGCGGCGGCGTCCGGCAGGTCGATCCGGATGTGCCGGTCGAACCGGCCCGGCCTGATCACGGCGGGATCGAGGTGCTCGATCGAGTTCGTCGCCGCCACGACGAGCAACCGCCGCTCGTCGCGATGCGCCTCGAGCGATGTCAGCAGCTGATTCACCGTGCGGCGGGACTCCTGGTCGGGCGTGTTGTCGCGCCGCTGCGCCACCGAGTCGAACTCGTCGAAGAAGAGCAGGCACGGTAGGTGCTCGAGCGCGGTCGTCGAAGGCCTTCTCGATGTTGCGCGCAGAGCCGCCGACGAGCGAGGCGACGAGATCGCCCGTCGAGACGTGGATGAAGCTCAGCTCGTACTCGCCCGCGACCGCCTCCGCGAAGTAGGTCTTGCCGACCCCCGGTGGGCCGTGCAGCAGGATCCCGTTCCACTCGATCCCGTAGCGCTCGGCGTCGTCCGGGTGCTCGAGCATGAGGCCGACCGTGTCGCGCACCTCCTGCTTCAGCGTGTCCATGCCGCCGACGTCGTCGAAGGTCGTCAGCTCGTCCGGCGACTGCACCTCGAACTCGCCGCTGCCGTCGCTCGGCATCCCGCCCATGCCGCCGAGCATCGAGAAGGGGCTCTTGCGAGCGCGTCGAGCGCCCGCTGCTCGCCCGGCGCCGCCGCTTCGCGTCGGCACGCCGCTCGGCGCGGCTCCCGCCGGTCGCCGCCTCGGGCGTGCGCCCGGGCTCGGCCGGCACCTCCGGCTCCTGATCGGTGATCTCCACCCACTCGCCCGTCTCGGGATCGATCGTGTACGAGCGGCTCATGCCCTGGGCTCGCATCAGCTCCTCGAGCATCCCGCCGAACGGAAACAGCCCGAAGGGCGAGCCCGCGCCGGGCTCGACCTGGCCGGCCTCGACGGCGCGCTCGTACTCAGCCTGCTGCTGCTCAGCCGCCCTCTGGGCCCGCCGTCGCATCGCTCGGCCGGCGAACGACACGAGGGCGAAGAACACGAGCATGAGCAGTAGGAGCTCCACGCTCGAGTGGTCTCCCCGCGCGACGGTCAGGAAACGCTAGACACGAGCTCGCGCGACCTACGTGAACAGCTCGGCGTGCAGCTGCGGGCGGCCCGGCGGCCCACCGGAGAGGAACCGAACGCGGGTCGATCCCACCTGGACGTCGTCGTCGACGCGTTCGAGATCGAGCAGGTCGGCGAGCGCGGCGGCCTTCTCCTCGGGATCCTCGGCCAGGAGCTGCAGCTCGGTCAGCTCGAGCTCGGAGCGCGACTCGAGCAGGTCGTCCAGCCACTCGCGCGGCGGATGCACCTCGAGCCGGTAGCCAGCATTCGTGGCGACGAATGTGCGCCGGCCGCCGTGGGCCTGGATCCGCAGCTCTCGCTCGGTGGCGCGCTCGATCAGCTGCTCGAACTCGTCGTCGTCGAGCGCCAGCCCGAGGTGGTCGACCCGCGGCAGCTCCCACTGGCCCGGCTGGACGACGACGTTGACGGCGCCACGTTCGAGCTCCGCGAGGCGGAGCTTGAAGCCGAGCCCGTCCAGCTGCTCCCACGACGTGCCCGACTCGAACGACTGGTACTCCTCGCCGATCCGCCCGTGCCGTGCGACGAGCTCGAAGGCGAGCTTGCCCACGTAGCGCGCTTCGACCTGGCGGACGCGGCTCGTGACCAGGTGGTAGTGGAAGAGGTACACGCGCGGCCGATTCTAGAGTGGAGCCGTGGACACGCCGTCGCTGCTCACGAGCTGGACGTTCGACCCGCTCCAGCTCGCGCCGGTCGCGATCGCCGCCTTCGCCTACGGGACGCGGGTGCGGACGCTCGGCCGGCGCGGCACGCCGGTCGCGCGCTGGCGGATCGCAGTCTTCGCGCTCGGGATCGCCCTGCTCGTGCTGGCCTTCGCCTCGCCGGTCGCGGCGATCGGCGAGGAGGAGCTCTTCAGCTTCCACATGCTCCAGCACGTGGTGCTCGGCGACCTGGCGCCGCTGGCCCTGCTCGCCGGCCTGACCGGGCCGATCCTGCGGCCCGTCCTCGCGTTCCGTCCGGTCGAGCGGCTGCGAGTGCTCGCGAACCCGGCAGTCGCGCTGCCGATCTGGGCGGTCAACCTCTACGCCTGGCACGTGCCGTTCCTCTACGAGGCGGCGGTCGAGTACAGCGCCGTGCACGCGCTCCAGCACGTCTGCTTCTTCACCGCGGGCCTGATCATGTGGCTGCCCGTGCTCGAGCGGCTGCCCGCTCCGGAGTGGTTCGGCACCGGCGCGAAGCTCGCCTACATCGCGGTCGTCCGGCTCGTCGAGACGGTGCTCGGAAACGTCTTCCTCTGGTCCGGCGCGGTCTTCTACCCGGTCTACGACGCGGGCGAGGAGCTGTGGGGGATCTCGCCCGAGCGCGACCAGGGGCTCGCCGGCGCGGTGATGATGATCGAGGGCTCGCTCGTGACGCTCGTGGCGCTCGCGTGGCTCTTCCTGCGGCTGGCGCGCGAGGGTGAGTTGCGACAGGAGCTGCTCGAGCGCGGGCTCGACCCGCGCGCGGTGCGGCGGGCCGTCCGCTACGGGCGGGCGGAGGAGCTGGCCGGCCGGCGCTGAACTCGGCCCCGTGACTGCACAGTGACGGGCGTCCACCACGTGGATCTGGTCGTCTCCTCGATCGAGCGCAGCCTGCCGTTCTACCGCGACCTGCTCGGGCCGCTCGGCTATCACCGGATCTCCGAGGTCGTGGGCGAGCGCGGCGAGACGATCTGGTATTTCGGCGGCGCGGGCACGGGGATCGGGCTGCGCCAGGCCCAGGCGGAGGGAGGCCAGGACCGCTACCGGATCGGGCTCCACCATCTCGCCCTCACGGCCTTCTCGCACGCCGTCGTCGACGAGCGCCACGACTGGCTCCGCTCGGTCGGGGCCACGATCGAGAGCCCGCCGCAGGAGTACACCTACATCCCCGGTTACTACGCCGTCTTCTTCTACGACCCGGACGGGCTCAAGCTGGAGATCGTCCATGTGCCGCCGCGGGCCGCGTGACGACGGCGTCCTCGTAGTCGACGCGGGCGGACGGTCCTTCGACCTTCAGCTCCGCGATCGCACGCGCGCAGTCGCTGCGACTGACGTGCGGCGAGGAGACGGCAAGCGGACGACCGTCCTCGCCGAGGAGCGTCCACCACCAGCGGTCATCGTTGTCGTGCCGGACGACGATGCGCATCCCTCGTAGCATCGGCTACGAGCCGGACGGAGCCGGGCGTGACCTCAGCTGCGCGGGTCCGCGTCTGCAGCGATCTCGGCCGCGTCGCCGCGCTTGCGCACGACGGTGAACCACTCGAACTCGGAGACGACGTCCTCGACGTCGTGAACGACGTGACCGGCCAGCACTGCAAAGTCCGTCGGCTCGGCCCGAACCGACTCGTACTCGGCCGGCGTCGCACTGATCGGCGCGGTGCAGTCCTCGTCGCCGCACTCGCAGACGAGCTCGAGGGTGCCGCCGTTTCCGCCGACCGCGCCGGCGCGATCGCGGAGGCGCTCGTTCAGGGCGCGGAACCGCACCTCGTTCTGGGCCCGTCGTTCGGTCCGCGCGTCCATGCGGTCCACCCTACGGGACTAGACCCGGGTCGAAGCGGGTACGGACGTGCTCGTGGCTGCGCAGGTCGAACGAGCTCGCCTCGAGCTGTACCTTCCGGCCACCGAGGCGGCGATCCCGCAGGCGCGGGCGGCGCTCGCCGGGATCGAGGCGCTCGACGCCTGGCCCGAGCAGCGGTTCTCCCTGCGGCTGCTCGTCACCGAGCTCTTCACGAACGGCGTCAGGCACGGCACCCGGGCGGAGGGCAGCCGGATCCGACTCTGCATCGACGTGCGCGAGGGTCGCGTGCGGGTGGAGATCGGCGACCGCGGCCGTGGCTTCGAACCGAGGAAGCACGAGCTGGCCCGACGACGAGGCCACGTCGGGTCGCGGGCTCGCCTTCCTCGACGCGCTCGCCCACCGCTGGGGCGTGGTCAAGAATGGGGAGAACGTCGTCTGGCTGGAAATCGACCTGCCCGGCCAGCAATGATGAGAGCGACGCTGCGACGACGGGCTCCGTGAGCTCGGCGGCGATTCGTCAGGCTGAAGGCACGGCGGCGCTCACGCGCTCGAGCTTCGCCTCGATGTCCCGGCGCGCCCGCACGGCGAGCGGCGAGGAAAGCAGCCGCTCGAGGGTCTCCCTGGCCGGTGCCGAGTCGTAATAGACCCGAGAGAGAACGATGAGCTCCGGCTCCTCGCCGCCCGCGTCGAGGCGGTCGACCGGGTCGCCCACCGCCACCACGCCCGGCTCGAGCACGCGCGCATAGATCCCCGGGCGCTCGGCTGCCGCGAAGCGCTTCACCCACGCGTCCTCGCCCAGGTGGGTGGCGAAGACGCTGCACGGAATCCGGGGCGCCGTCGCCTGGAGCAGCGCGCCGCCGACGCGGAAACGGTCGCCGATCCGAACGGGCTCTTCGCCGAAGCTGGAGAGGGTCAGGTTCTCGCCGAAGGAGCCCGGCCGGAGCGCCCGCCCCAGCTCCTGCTCCCACCACGCGTAGTCCTCGCGGCTGTAGAGGTAGACCGCCTGGTCGGGGCCGCCATGGCTCGCGACGTCGGCGACGACGTCGCCCTCGAGCCCGAGCGGCCCGATCGTCGCGCGCTCGACGGGCTGCTTGTCGATCCCCGTCGGCACCTGCCTCGCGCCGAGGCGCAGCACCTGCTCCGCGCCGACGTTCACCGACTCGAGCCTCACGTGCGCGCAGGCTCGAAACGCAGCTTCGCGAGATTCCGGCCGGCGGGGACGCGCGTCGGATAGTCCCGCGTGAAGCAGCCCCGGCAGACCGACTCCTCCGGCAGCCGCGTCGCCTCCTGCATCCCCTCGAGCGAGAGAAAATGCAGGGAGCTCGCACCGATCTGCTCTCGCAGCTCCTCGACCGAGTGGCGTGCCGCGGGCAGCTGGCCGTCGTCGCCCATGTCGATCCCGTAGAAACAGGGCGAGACGACCGGCGGCGAAGAGATCCTGACGTGCACCTCGGCCGCGCCGGCGTCCTGAAGCATCGCCACGAGCTGGCGCATCGTGTTCCCGCGGACGATCGAGTCGTCGACGATCACCAGGCGCTGGCCTGCGACCTCCGCGAGCGGGTTGAACTTGAGCTTGATCCCCTGGCGGCGAAGATCGTCGTCGGGCTGGATGAAGGTGCGGCCGACGTAGCGGTTCTTGATCAGCCCCTCGCTGTAGGCGATCCCGGAGGCGCGCGAATAGCCGACCGCGGCCGGCGTTCCGGAGTCGGGGATCGGCATCACGAGATCGGCGTCGACCGGGTCTTCCGTCGCGAGCCGCTCGCCCATCCGCACACGGACGCCGTGCACCTCGGCGCCGGCCAGCGTCGAGTCCGGGCGGGCGAAGTAGACGTGCTCGAAGACGCAGAGCGCCTGCCGCCCCTCCGGCAGCGCCTGCACCGACGTGAGGCCGTCCTCGTCGATCACGACGAGCTCGCCGGGGCGCACGTCGCGCTCGAAGCGCGCGCCGACGAGGTCGAGCGCGCACGTCTCGGACGCGAGCACCCAGTCGTCGCCTAGGCGGCCGAGCGCGAGCGGCCGGATCCCGTGCGGGTCGCGGAAGCCGACGAGCTTGCCCTCGGTGAGCGCGACCACCGAGTACGCGCCTTCGAGCTTCGCCATCGCCTGCGCGACCGCGACCGGCAGCGGCGCCTCGTCGTGCGCGATCAAAGCGGCGATCACCTCCGTGTCGGAGGTCGCGCCGAGCGCGATCTTGTCGAGCTCGAGCGCGGCGCGCAGCTCGCTCGTGTTCGTCAGGTTGCCGTTGTGGCCGAGCGCGACGGTTCGTGCCGCACCGTGGTGGACGAGCGGCTGGGCGTTCGCCCAGTGCGTCGAGCCGGTGGTGGAGTAGCGCGCGTGGCCGATCGCGACATCGCCGGGAAGGGCCTGGAGCTTCTCCTCGTCGAAGACCTGCGCGACGAGTCCCATGTCGCGCACGACGGTCAGGCGGCCGCGGTCGGAGACGGCGATTCCGGCCGACTCCTGGCCGCGGTGCTGGAGCGCGAAGAGGCCGAAGTAGGCGAGCCGCGCCACGTCGCGGTCGGTCGAGTGGACACCGAAGACCCCGCACACTACGACCAGGCCTCCGCGAGCTCCGAGACCGGAATGCCGAGCAGCCGCTCGCCGCCGACCGTACCGAGGCGGCGGAGCGGTACTCCCAGCAGCCGGTCGACCGCTTCGGGCGCGCACGCGAGCACAGCCTGGCCGCCGGTCTCGCCGAACCAGGCGCGCGGGTCGTCGGGCAGCGCGACCTCGGCGCCGAGCCCGCTGTGGATCGCGGCCTCCGCGAGCGCGACCGCGAGCCCTCCCTCCGAGACGTCGTGCACGAGCGAGCAGCTCGGCGCCGCGCGCCAGAGGAAGTCGACGAGCGCGGCCTCGGCTGCGAGGTCGAGCCGCGGCAGGCGCCCGCCGCCGCGCCGTACCGCGCCTGATACTCGGAGCCCGCTAGCCCGATCGGCGAGGCGCCCGCGAGCAGGATCACGTCGCCGGGCCGCCAGGCCTTCGGCACCTGCCGCACGTCGGGCACGAGGCCGACGCAGCCGACCACCGGCGTCGGGTGGATCGAGCGCCCCTCGGTGTCGTTGTAGAGGGAGACGTTGCCGCTGACGATCGGCACGCCGAGTGCCTCGCATGCCAGTGCCATCCCCTCGATCGCCTCGGCGAGCTCCCACGCGATCTCGGGCTTCTCCGGGTTGCCGAAGTTGAGGCAGTCGGTCAGCCCGATCGGCTCGCCGCCGGCACAGGCGACGTTTCGCGCCGCCTCGAGCACGGCGAGCGCGCCGCCGGTGCGGGGGTCGAGCCGCGCGATCCGCCCCTGGCCGTCGAGCGACACCGCGAGGCCGCGGTAGCCGGGGCGGAGACGCAGCACCGCTGCATCGAGCCCCGGCCGGCGGACGGTGCGCGAGCCGACGAGGTGGTCGTAGCGGCGGTAGATCGGGCGCGCGGCTGCGAACGTTCGCCGAGCCGAGCAGCTCGACCAGCGCGGCGGGATGCGCCGGCGCAGCGAGCGGAGCTTGTGACTCCGTGTCACTTGGCCGCGCACGCCGCTCGACCTCGTAGCGCGGGCACTCGTCGGTGAGGAAGCGCGCCGGGATCTCGCCCACGGCGTCGCCTTCCCAGAGCGCCCGCAGCGTCCCGGAGTCGGTCACCTCGCCGATCACGGCGTGGTGCAGCTCCCAGCGCTCGCACAGCGCCTCGACCGCCTCGAGCATCTGCGGTCGCACGACCGCGACCATCCGCTCCTGGCTCTCGGAGATCATGATCTCCCACGGCTCCATGCCCTCCTCGCGCAGCGGCACCCGGTCGAGGTGCAGGTCGATGCCCGTGTCGCGCGCCATCTCGGAGAGCGAGGAGGCGAGGCCCGCGGCGCCGCAGTCCTGCAACCCCTCGACGAGCCCCGACTCCACCAGCTCGACCGACACCTCGATCAGCTTCTTGCCCGTGAACGGATCGCCCATCTGCACGGTGGGGCGCTTGTCGGCGTCGTCCTCGCCGAGCTCGGCGCTCGCGAGCACCGACGCGCCGCCGATCCCGTCGCGGCCGGTGGTGGCGCCGTAGAGGACGACGAGGTTGCCGGGCCCGGTCGCCCCCGCGCGCGTGAGCCGGTCGGTGGCGACGAGCCCAACGCACATCGCGTTCACGAGCACGTTGTCGGCGTACGCGTCGTCGAAGACGGCCTCGCCGCCGACGGTGGGGACGCCGACGCAGTTGCCGTAGTGGCCGATCCCCTCGACCGCGCGGTCGAAGCGCCAGTCGCCCTCGGCGAAGCGCAGCCCGTCGAGGAGCGCGATCGGCCGAGCACCCATCGCGATGATGTCGCGGAGGATCCCGCCGACCCCGGTCGCCGCGCCCTGGAAGGGCTCGACCGCAGAGGGATGGTTGTGGCTCTCGACCTTGAAGCACACCGCCTCGCCGTCGCCGAGGTCGAGCACACCCGCATTCTCACCCGGGCCCTGCAGAACGCGTTTACCCGAGGAGGGCAGCCGTCTCAGGAGGAGGGCCGAATGCTTGTAGCCGCAGTGCTCCGACCAGAGGAGCGAGAAGACCGCCAGCTCGAAGTGGTTCGGATCGCGCTCGAGCAGCTCGACGATGCGCGCGAGCTCTCCGTCGGTGAGACCGAGCGCCCTGTGCACAGGGACATCGTGGACCGGCTGTTCCGCGACGTTGGCCAGGTGATCGATCCTAGCCGGGAAGTGGGACGACGGCCGCCGCGTTGTCCGAAGGCGATGAGCCGCCGCCACCTGATCATGCTCGTGGCGCTCGCGGTGATCTGGGGCGCGTCGTTCCTCCTGATCGAGATCGCGCTGCGCGAGCTCGCGCCGTCGTCGCTGATCCTCTTCCGCCTGGGCCTCGGCGCGCTCGCGCTGGGGCTCTACATCCCCTTCTCGGGCTCGCGCTTCGGCGAGCTGAGGCCGTACCTCTGGCCGCTCGCGCTGCTCGGCCTGCTGAACACGGCGGTGCCGTTCTACCTGATCGCGTGGGGGCAGCAGTACATCGACTCCGGTCTCGCGGCGATCTTCAACGCCTCCGCCCCGCTCTTCACGGCGCTCCTCGCGCTCGGGCTCGACCGCGCGCAGCAGGTGACGGGACTTCGTCTCGCAGGGCTCGTGCTCGGCTTCGCGGGGATCGTCGCGCTCGTCGGCTTCGAGCCGGGCGGCGGCGAGCGCGCCGTGATCGGCTCGCTCGCCGTGATCGCTGCCGCGGTGCTGCTACTCGCTCGGCGCGCTCTACGCGGGCCGGCGCTTCCAGGGCTTTCCGCCGCTTCTCGTCTCCTTCGGGGCGCTCGCCTGGGCGACCCTCTTCGCGCTGCCGGTCGGCGCCGCCCAGATGTCGGCGTTCGGCTGGGAGACGCTCGCCTCCGTGGTGGGCCTCGGCGTCGGCGCCACCGCCGTCGCGTACCTCCTCTACTTCGGCCTGATCGCAGGCGCGGGCGCCTCGCGCGCGATCCTCGTCACCTACCTCGTACCGTCGATCGCGCTCGTCTACGGCGCCGTCTTCCTGGACGAGGAGATCTCCGCGCTGGCCCTCCTCGGGCTGGCGCTCGTGCTCTCCGGCGTCGCGCTGGGGACGCGACGGGTGCGGCCCGAGCCTCGAGTAGCGTCGAGCGCATGAACCGCTACTGGCCGAACCTGATCCTGCTCGCTGCCGTCTGGGGCGCGTCGTACCTCTTCATCAAGGTGGCTCTGGAGGACATCGCGCCGGCGCCGATGATGGCCGTCCGGCTGCTGGTGGCTGCGGCCGTGCTCGTCGGCTATCTCGTCTGGCGCGTCGGCACCGTCACGGCCGTCGCCGAGCTCCGCGAAGCGTGGCGCGCCGTCGCCGTGCTCGGCGTGATCAACGCTGCGCTGCCCTTCTGGCTGATCGCCTGGGGCGAGCAGCACATCGACACCGGCGTCGCCGCGATCGCGCAGGCGACGGTGCCGATCTTCACGCTCCTGCGTCGCTCTGCGCTTCCTGCCGCACGAGCGCGTCACCCGTGGCCGGCTCGCCGGTGTGGGACTCGGGATCGTCGGCGTCGGCGTGCTGACCGGGCTCCATCCCGAGGGCGGCTGGTGGGCCGTCGCCGGCACGCTCGCGGTCGTGCTCTCCTCGCTCTCCTACGCGTTGGGCGCTGTCTTCGGCCAGCGCTCGGTCTCGTCGATCCGCGGGCCGGTGCTCGCGGCCGGCTCGATGCTCGCCGGCGGGCTCGTGCTGCTGCCGTTCGCGCTCCTTCAGCTCCCCGGCGAGGTTCCGGGGTGGAAGGCGACCGCGTCGCTGGCGGCTCTGACGCTGGCGGGCACCGCGTTCGCGCAGCTGATGCTCTTCCAGATGCTCGCGCTGCACGGGTCGGCGAGGCTCACGCTCGTCACCTACCTGATCCCCGTCTTCGCGGTCGCCTACGGCGCGCTGCTGCTCGACGAGGCAGTGACCGTCGCGGCGCTCGCCGGCCTGGCTTTGATCCTCGCTGGCGTCGCGCTCGGCTCGGGGAAGGCGCGCCTGCGGCGCTCAGCGCGCCCCGAGCCAGCTCTCCACGAGGCTGCGTACGGGACCGTTCAGAAGCGCGATTCCGTGTAGGTCGCCTGCCACGACCTCGAGCTGCTTGTCCGGCGACGCCGTGGCCGCGTCCAGCTTCCGCGCATCCTCGGAGAAGTCGAAGCCGGCGTTGTCGTCCGCTTCGGCGGCCACATAGAGGACCGGGACGCGCAGGCGCGGCGCGGTCGCGAGTGCGTCGAGGCCGCGGAAGCGCGCGGGTGCCGAGAGGCTGACGACGCCGTCGAGCGCCGGCTTGACGTTGGCGCCCGCGACGAGACGTGGCGATCCCGCCCATCGACGCGCCGATCACGAAGACCTTCGTCTTCCCGAGCTTGCGCACGACCTTCGCCGCTGCCGCGAGGTCCGCCGCGAGTCGGTTCGCCGCCGCGCCCGTCCGCCGCTGCGAGAGGCCGTGTCCACGGAAGTCGATCGGGAAGACGAAGTAGCCCTGCGCGGCGAGCCGTCGCGCGTACGGAACCCACTCGCAGAGACTTCCCTGTCCCTGATGCGCAAGGATCACCGCCGTCGGCCCCTTGCCGAAGCGGTGGCCGACGAGCTTCGTCCCGTCCACCGCGCTGAACCTGACCTCGCCGGCCTTGACGCAGGCGTGGGTCGTGCGCTCGCTCCGCGCGCTCGCTCCGGCCGCCAGAACGACGGCGACGAGCGCCCCCACAAGAACGAGGAGTGACACCAGCCGTCTCATCCGCCAAGGTGTAACAAGCCCAGGATGACATGTCAATGTTGACATATCGCTGATGTCGCTCCGCCACGCCCTTCTCGGCGTCCTCGCGGACGAGCCGCGCACGGGCTATGCCCTGCTCAAGCACTTCGAGCAGTCGCTCGCGTACGCGTGGCCCGCGAGCCACAGCCAGATCTACCCCGAGCTGGCGCGGCTGCTCGACCAGGGCTTGATCGAGCAGACGGGCGCGGGCGCACGCGGTGCCAAGACCTACGCCGCGACGGCGGCCGGGGTCGACGAGGTGCGGCGCTGGCTCGGCACCGAGCCCGACCGCAGGGTTCGGAGCGATGCCGCCGTACGCGTCTTCTTCCTCTGGCTGCTCGACCCGGCGGAGGCGGCCGCCTTCCTGCGCGCCGAACGCGACCGGTATCTCGTCCTCCACGCAGAGCTCGAGCGGATCCGGGCCGAGGAGGAGCCGGCGAACCCGAAGCAGCGCGCCTACCGGGTTGCGCTCGTCGGCGGGCTGATGACGCTCGAGGCGCGGATCCGCTGGGCGGAGTGGGCGCTCGAGGAGGTCAGCTCGTGGCGCTGAGCCGCTGCCTCAGCTCGTCCGGCACCGGCACGCTCTCGCCGCGCTCGTAGTCGTACGCGACGAGCACGCTGCGCGCGTGCGCGACGACGCGCTCGCCCGCGCGCAGCTCGTGCTCGAGCTCGAAGCTCTTCGTGCCGACCCGCGGGCAACGCGTGCCGATCTCGACCTCCTCGCCGGCGCGCAGCTCGGAGCGGAAGTCGATCTCCATCCGCGCGAGGATGAACTCGGCGAGCCCGCCGAGGACGCCGATCCGCGCTTCCTCGAGGTAGGTCGAGAAGACCGCGTTGTTGACGTGGCCCATCGAGTCGCAGTCGCGGAACCGCACGCGCTCGCGCGTCGTGAAGGGATACCCGTCCATCGCCGGGATCGTAGACTGGCGGCCATGGAGCTCATCCACACCTGCTACCGGATCACCGACGTCGATCGCTCCGTCGCCTTCTACACGGCGCTCGGCTTCGAGGAGCGCCGGCGGATGCCGATCCGCGAGGAGGCGATCAACGTCTTCATGGGCCTCCCCGGCGCCGGCGACCAGCTCGAGCTGACGTACAACTTCGGCGTCGACTCCTACGAGCTCGGCACGGGCTACGGACACATCGCCCTGACGGTCGACGACATGGACTCGGCGCTCTCGAGCCTGGCGGAACAGGGCATCGAGCCGGAGCGACCGAAGTACCAGCTCCGCGAGGGCGGCTCGTGGCTCGCGTTCGTGCGCGACCCGGACGGCTATCGCGTCGAGCTGATCGAGCCGAGCGGGTAGCTGCAACGACGATCGGGCAGCTCCGCCCAGGCGGGCCAGGCACTCTGGCGAGAGCACGCTGGCCCAGGCGACACATGTCCTGAGACGGGGGTGGGGACTGTCCTACGCTGAACCGGACAGGGAGCGTCTCGCAGCCACGGCGAACCCGAGCACCGCTATGCCAACCATCAAGGCGAGAAGCGTCACCGCGGCAACCTCCGCCGCTTCCCGAGACGAGCCGCACGACGGCCAACAATCAACCGGGCCAAGTTGGATCGCCCACGTCAAGATCGCAACGAACGCGAACGGAACGACGAGCAGCGCCAGCCGAACGATGCGGCGGAAGGCGAACGTCGAAGCCCCGAACGCCAGAACGATCAAAGCGAACACGCAGCCCGGCACCACATCGCCAACTTGGATTGCCGTCGCCAACGCAAGCGTCCCGTAGCCCACCGCGAATCCGACCGACTCCGGCGTGGTCACGCCTTTGACCGTTCCCCTCGACGTGCAATCTCATCCGCCCAGCTCGGGGCGCGCCACCCTGCCGTCAGGCGTCATTCCCGAACGCTGGCCCAGGCGAGCATCGGGCTCTGCGATCATTCTCCGAATGGTCGGCCGGCGTTGGGACGGGGACGAGCGCGGCGAAGGCGTCGCTGATGCGACCGGGTTTGTGGCCGGCGTCTTCGAGTTGGTCGACGCGATGCGGAGCCCGAGTTGGGTGGCCGAGGAACCCGGAGTTCATCTCCTCCCTCATATCGAGCGGGCATGCCGGACGCTGCTGCTTGAGGTCGAGGACGCTCGGTTGGCTGCTGACGGATCGTTCGATGTCCACCTTTCCTGGAGGGGGCAGGGGTGGCGGGTCGGGGAGATCCGTGCGGCGGTCTTCGCGCTCGTGGGCGGTTTTGCCGAGATCGCGACGTATGTCAGGCAGCGTCGGGTAACAACCGAGAACAGGGATGAGACGCTTCTCTTCGAGATCGTCACCGGCATCCTCGACGACGGAGACAACGTGTTTGCCCCGCACGGGCATACGGTGCAGATCAGCGTGTCGCCGGCTCCGTAGGGCGGTCAGGCGTCGGCGCTCAGGGGACACTCCGAACACTGGCCCAGGTCTCAGTCCTAGGGCGTGAGCAGTTTCCAGTGCCCCTCGGAGACGACTTCGACGGTGCCGTCAACCACCTTGATGGCGGTTTGATCGTCAATCGCGTACGCAGGCACTGACAACCCGGCAGCCCATGCCTCTATCTCGGTCAGAGGGGTAGCGGGAAACCCATCTTCACGATAAAGGTGTGGAAACACCGAGAAACCAACGAGCCCCAGCGCTTTGTCGCTGCCTGTGAGTGGATCACTGTCGTCGTAGGTCTCTCCTCCGAAGTCGGGAGTCGCGACCATCGCGCCTCCACTCGTGCCGACGTAGACCACGTCGGGCCGCAGCGACGGCAAGAGGTCGGCCAGTCCGGACTGCCGCATCCAGTAACAGAGATACAAGGGACTGCCACCCCAAACCAGCAGAGCGTCGACTTCCTGAACCGCCGGAACCCAGTACTCCTCTCTGATGCTGGGCAGCGCGGTCAGCTCCAGCACCCCCAACGACTTCCAACCCAAGCCGCACATTGGGCCGCCGACCGATCCGTTGATGAACCCATAGACGTGTGACGGCCCGCCGGGGAACGGCTGCACCCCAGTGGGAATGCAGAGCGCACTGGACTCGGCAATCGGCTTGCCCAGCAACTCGACCAGCGCATCATGGATGCTCGCATTCCTGATGCCGCTCGATGTGAGAAGAATCTTCATCGCGCCTCCTGAAGTCGTTGCCGCAGGCGAGACCTCTTTAGACCGTCTGCGGTAGAGACTGGCAGACCACCGAAAATTCATCGACTCCGCGCACGCAGCAGCTGCTCGCCGAGCGCGACTAGGGCTCGGCGAGGAACGCCTCCAGACGCCCTGCCTCGTCCTCGATCTCGCGCCGCGCCGCGGCCGAAAGAGGCTCGAACGGTTCGAGCACGACACGGCCGGCGTCGACGCGCCAGATCCCGGCGACGAAGCCGTCGACCAGGAACGTCTGCGCGACGTCGCCGTTCACCTTGATCACCGTCTTCCGGTACTGCTCGGGGAGCACGCGCGTGCGGTCGTCCCAGGCGAGCAGGACGTTGTCCCACTTCGGCAGGAAGCGGACGGGCGCCGGGGTCTCGGCGTCCGGCAGCGGCGCTCGTGGGACGTCGAGGAGCTCGCGGCCCTGCTCGTCGCGGAAGCGACGCAGCGGCTCGAGCAGCTCCAGCGCAGCGTCGATCTCCGCAACGCGCATCCTGCTCCAGGCCCCGATGTCGCGGCGCGTCGAAGGGCCGAAGGCCGCGAGGTAGCGGCGGAAGATCTCGGCGCGTGCCTCGACGGGGACGTGCGGCTGCGGCTCGGCGATCGCGACGAACCGGCGGTCGTTGCGCGGCTGCCAGAGAGCCCTCTCGTAGTGGTGGACGATGCCCGCGTCGGCACGCGCCATCCGCCAGGCGCGGCGCGCATCGACGCCGGCGAGGCCGTACTCGCTCTCAAGTCGGGCGATCGCTTCCGTCGACGTCACGGGTCGGTCCGCCGCGAGCGCGCGCACCGACAGCGCGAGCTGCTTCGCCCGCTCCGTCTCCCAGGGGAAGCTCGTCTCGCTCATCGCCGCCCAGATGAGCGCGTAGTCACGCGGGGTGACGAGGTGCAGCGTCTGCCGCGTCGCCGTCGCCCTGACGATCGCGGACTGCCGGAGCAGTCGCTCGAGCGACCCGCGCCGGAACCCCGTCGTACGCGTCCAGATCCCGACGTACGGCGCCTGCGGCGACTGCGCCTGCATCCCGACGAGGCGCTCGATCACCGCCGTCGGCGAGAGTCGCGTGCGCTGGAGGAGGAGCTGCCGCGCGAGTGTCGCGCGGTTCAGCTCTCGCAACGTGAGGACTCGTTCGGCCACAGGTCGAGACAACCTAATCCGCCGACGGAGCGGCGAGTCCCGGTCGCGCGGATCGTTCGTAGTCCCGGGGGACATTGCCGCCAATGCTTTCACGGGACATTCGCGAACGCCGGCGCAGCCGAAATCCGCCTCCTCTGCGCGTAGATTGGTGTTGCGATGTCGAGCTGGTACGACGCCTGGGCGGACCGATACGCGGACTGGTCCCCGACTTCAGTGCCGACGTCCCCTTCTACGTCGGGCTTGCCCGTGCTGCCGACGGGCCACTGGTCGAGCTCGCAGTTGGCACCGGGCGCGTTGCGATCCCGGTTGCTCAGGCAACCGGCCGGCGTGTCGTAGGGATCGACTCTTCCCCGGCGATGCTCGCGCAGGCTCGAGTGCGCGCAGTTGCGGAGGGAGTCGAGCTCGACCTGCGCGAGGGAGACATACGTGAGCTCGAAATCGAGGAGCCGGCGGCCTTGATCTACTGCCCCGGGCGGTCTCTGCTGCATCTGCCCACGTGGGCCGACCGTCGCCGCTGCTTCGAGCGGGTCGCGGCGTCGCTTCGGCCCAACGGTCGCTTCGCCTGGAACGCGTTCGCCTTCGACCATCACGTCGCATCCGCCATGGACGGCCACCATGCCGACTCGCCGCTGCCGCACACGAACCACTACAGCGTCGGCGACAACCGAGTCGACATCACCTTGGACGACGGTGGAACCGGTTCGCTCTGGTGGGCGACGAAGAACGAATGGCTGGGTCTCCTCGACGTCGCAGGCCTGCGGCTCGAAGCTCTCTATGGTGGATTCGACAGCGAGCCGCTCGACGACGACAGCCGTGAGTACGTCTTCGTGGCCCGTCGATGAGACCGCAAAGGCAACGACACCCTTAGAGTCGCCCAGATGAACGTCTCGCTGAGGCCGCTCGAGGACGGGGATCTCGACACGATCTATCAGCAGGTGACGGACCCGGAGTCGATCCGAATGGCCGCCTTCACAGCCGAGGACCAGACCGATCGCCGCGCGTTTCTCAACCGGATGTCGCGCATCCGGGCCGACGCGAGCGCCTCGAACCGAGTCATCGAGGTCGACGGAGCAATCACTGGAACGATCGCGTCGTTCCGGATCGACGATCAGCTCGAGGTGACCTACTGGATCGACCGAACGCAGTGGGGGAAAGGCATTGCGAGCGCAGCACTGCAGATCCTTCTCGCCGAGACCGCCGAACGTCCGCTGTACGCCCGAGCGGCGTCGGACAACGTCGGCTCGCTTCGAGTGCTGGAGAAAGCTGGGTTCCGACGCGTCGGCGTCGACCGCGGCTTCGCACCGGGTCGCGGTGAGGAGATCGAGGAAACGATCCTGCGCCTCGACTGAGGCCCAGGCTCCGCTGCAGTGGACTTCTTCGTGTACAGCCGAGATACGGTCGATACGGCAGAGCTTCGTGACGACCGGGCGCTGCTGGAGGAACACTGGTCGTACATGGACTCGTTCGCGGAGTCGATGATCGCCCGCGGGCCGACGCTCGACAACGACCGCGAGATCGCGACCGGCAGCCTTCACGTCCTTTCCTTGCCCAGCGTCGGTGCGGCGCGCGACTTCATCGCGCTGGAGCCGAACAACCGTGCAGGCGTCTACGGGGAGCACCTGGTCTGGCGGTTCGAGAACCTGCTCGGACGCTCGATGTGGGAGTTCTCGGGTCAACGTGCAGAACCGCGGTTTCTGATCATCGGCCGCTCGCATCTCCACCGGCCCGTCTCAGCGGAGATCCTCCCGCCGGAGCTGCTCGAGCGGCTGGTCCTCTACGGAGCACTCACCTCACTCGACGGCGCTGAGCCGGTCGGAGTCGCACTGGCCATTCAGGCGCCGGATCGCGAAGCTGTCGATGCGCTCGTGGAGGACGAGCGGACGGGGCTCGACGCGCTCTCCGAGGTCGAGGTGCACAACTGGGAGTTCGGCGGCCGGCGCTGAACCGCACGGCTAGGCGCACGGGATCGGGCTAGAACGGAGCTTCGGCGCCAAGGAGATCGGCCATGCAGCGTCGCCAGATCGAGCGAGCCGGTTGAAGCCGGTTACGATCGACGATTCCCGACGACCCCGTGCAACTCGGAGGTGAACACGATGAACGACAACCCGACGTGGAAGGTCGCGCGCCTCGACCAGATCGAGCGGCGCGGCAGAGACATTCCAGTGCGCGAGCACCTCGGGATCCACGCGTTCGGGATCAACGCCTTCACGCCCGGCGAGGACGGCACGCTGATCAACGAGCACGACGAGGCCGGGTCGGGCCAGGAGGAGCTGTACGTCGTGCTCGACGGGAACGCGACCTTCGAGATCGACGGCGAGACGGTCGAGGCGCCGCCGGGAACATTCGTCTACGTCGGGCCCGAGTCGCGGCGGAAGGCGACCGGGAAGGCAACCGTCCTGGCTCTCGGCGGCACGCCCGGCGAGGCGTACCAGGCGATCGACTGGGGTGAGGCCTGGCCGTTCCACAATGAGTCCATGACGGCCTACGGCGAGCAGCGCTACGCCGACGCGCTCGAGGCGGTTCGCGGTGCCCTCGAGCGCATGCCCGATCACGCGGGCCTGCACTACAACTATGCGTGCTTCGCAACGCTCGCGGGCGACACCGGCGACGACACGTTTGCCCACCTCCGCCGCTCCGTCGAGCTGCTCCCGCGGTTTCGCGAGGACGCGCGCAGAGACGACGACTTCGCGGCCGTGCGCGACGACCCACGGTTCGAGAAGGCTCTTCGCTGACGGGCGTAGTCCGGCTAGCTCTCCCGGGTGTGGCTCGCTTCCTGCAGCACGGCTATGACTTCGCGCAGCCAACGGCGCGCCCGGTCGATGTTCGGCCCTGGTGGAGCCAGGTCGGCGGTGTCCGCCTGCAGCTCGCTCATCACGAGCATGGCGCGCAGCGGGTCGGGCTCGGTGAGGGCGTCCTCGATTCTCGCGGCGAGTCGTTCGGGCTTCACGGGAAGCGCTCGCACCCGATCGGCGAGGCGCTTGCTCGTCGGCTGCCACACCCGGTTCAGCGCATAGACGATTCGGAGCACGCGGACGGCGTCGCCGTAGAGGTACTCGACGAGCGCAAGCCGCTCACCCGGCCGCGCGAGCGTGAGGTACCCGTGGGATGGAAGCCGCCCCACGTCAGTGCTGCCTCCTCGATCTGCGCCGCCGCGAGTGCTTCCGGGTAGACCCGGAGTTGCTGTTGCCAGGTTTCAAGCAACCCTCCGGTACGGAGAGCGATTCCGTTGGCAAGGGCCTCGGCCGAGGCGGATTGCTCGCCGGAGACCAGCGCAGCTACAGACGCCTCCGCAAAGTCTTGTGACCACCAGACCGTCTCGGTCGGCACACCTTCGCAGTAGCCGAACACGCGCGAGACTTCGGTGCCCTGAACACCCCACGTGTCGAGATCGCCGAGGCCCACCCCGCTGGCGTGCTCGAAGCACTCGGCGAGAACTCGAGCCGCGTCCTCGTGACGAAGAGCATCTCGATGTCCGAAAGCTCGTCCGCCACGCCTCGGGAGACGCTTCCCGTCAGCACGACCTCCTCGACAACAGGCGGCAGCGCAGCGGCGATCCGCTCTGCCACCTCCCGTAACTCGCGTGTTCTGGATGTCGGCACGCAGCGAATCTATCGTCGGAATCCCCGCCGTCGAATGCGCAGCGTCTCAGTGGCGCTGGGCGACTCGCACCGCCACCGCGAGCGCGCCGACGATCAACAGGATGCCGATGAGCGAAAGGCCGGGTGCGTCATCGGCCTCCCCGTGCATGGCGGCGGTGACGCCGAGTGCGACGACTGGGAGCGCGATGGCGAGGATCGCGAAGTAGGTCTTCATCTGTCTCCTTCCGAGATTTTGATACCTTGCAGCTCTATGCATAGCACAGCGAGTCATAGGTGCGGCCGGTGCACATCGACAAGGACCTGATCGCCGCTTCCGCGACGCCGCTCGTGCTCGCGATCCTGGCGGAGGACGAGAGCTACGGCTACGCGATCCTGAAGCGGGTCCGTGCGCTCTCCGGGGGCGACTGCGAGTGGACCGACGGGATGCTCTACCCGCTGCTCCACCGCTTCGGCCGGCTCGGGTACGTAACGACGGAGTGGCGCACGTCACCGGAAGGGCGTCGCCGCAAGTACTACGCGATCTCGGCCGACGGGCGATCGGCGCTCGCGAACCAGCAGCGGCAGTGGGCGGCGGTCACCCGTGCGATGAGCGACGTCTGGCCCGGCTCGGGCGGAGTGCTCACGTCGGCCGGCGAGGCCTAGCCATGGAGACGCTGGAGTCGCAGATCGCGGAGTGGCGGGCCTACGTCGAGAGCGCCCCGGGCGTCAACGGCACCGACGTCGACGAGCTGGAGGATCATCTCCGCCACCAGATCGCCGAGCTGAGCGCGGCCGGCCTCACGGCCGACGAGGGGTTCCTGATCGCGGTGAAGCGGCTGGGGGACGTCGACGGCCTGTCCCGGGAGTTCGCACGCGAGCACAGCGGTCGGTTGTGGAAACAACTCCTCCGCCCACGCGACGACGAGCGGGCGCTCCCGGCCGCCGGCTGGCCCGAGACGCTCGGCTTCGCCGTGGCCGCGGCCGTCGCGATCCAGGCTGTACGGCTCGCCGCCGACGCGCCCGACGAGGAACCGACCTGGCTCGTCCGGAACCTCGGTCTGTTCGTGCTGCCGTTCCTGGCCGGGTACTTCGCGCGGCGGCGGCAGCTCGACCTGCGGGGCTGGGTGCTGACGGCGGCGCCGTTCGCGCTCGCCGCGCTCGTGGTCAACCTCTATCCCTATGGCACGGACTCGTCCACCGAGATCCTCGTCGCGCTCCATCTGCCGGTCGTGCTGTGGTTCGCGGTCGCCTACCCGTACATGGGCGGCACCGTTCGATCCCACGAGCGGCGCATGGACTTCGTCCGCTTCACGGGCGAATGGTTCATCTACTACGTGCTGATCGCGCTCGGAGGCGGCGTGCTGATGGCGCTGACCGCGCTCGTTCTCGAACCGACCGGTGTCGACGTCGAACGGATCCTCGCGTGGGTGGTGCCCTCGGGCGCGGCAGGCGCCGTGGTCGTCGCGGCCTGGCTCGTCGAGTCGAAGCAACGGGTCGTGGAGAACATGGCGCCGGTGCTCACGATGCTCTTCACACCGTTGTTCGCGGTGATGCTCGCCGGCGCCGCCGTCGTCTATGCCGCGACCGGGCTCGGCGGCGCGTTCGATCGCGACCTCGTCGTCGTGCTCGACGCCCTGCTGCTGGTCGTACTCGCGCTCGTGCTGTACGGGATGTCCGCGCGCGACCCGTCCACGTCGCCGGAGTGGATGGACGGCATCCAGCTGGTCGCCGTCGTCGCCGCCCTCGTGCTCGACGTGATGGTGCTCGGCGCGATGATCGCCCGGATCGGCGAGCTCGGGTTCACCCCGAACCGAACGGCGGCGCTCGGCCTGAACCTCGTCCTCCTCGTCAACCTGGCCGGGGCCGCCTGGCTCTCCGCCCGATTCCTCACGCGGCGGACCAGGCTCCACCGGCTCGAGCGCTGGCAAACCGCCTACCTTCCGGTCTTCGCCCTGTGGGCCGCCGCGGTCGTCGTCGTCCTCCCGCCGCTCTACGGCTTCGACTGACTGCCCGGGACGCCGTCTCTGCAGCTTCGGGGCATAGGATCCCGCTCGTGACCGAAATCCTGCTCTTCCACCACGCCCACGGGCAGACACCGGGCTTCCTCGCCTTCGCCGACGAGCTGCGGGCCGCCGGCCACGTGGTGCACGCCCCCGACCTCTACGACGGTAAGACGTTCGCGGATCTCGACGACGGGGTCGGCTACGCCAAGCAGGTCGGCTTCGGCACGATCCTCGAGCGCGGCGTCGCCGCTGCGGAGGCCTTGCCCACCGAGCTCGTCTACGCCGGCTTCTCCCTGGGCGTCCTGCCGGCCCAGATGCTTACCCAGACACGACCCGGCGCCCGGGGAGCGCTGCTGCTGCATGCGTGCTTCCCGACCTCGGAGTTCGAGACTCCCTGGCCGGACGGCGTTCCCGTCCAGATCCACGGGATGGACGCCGACGAGTGGTTCGACGAGGACAAGGCGGCCGCCCGGGCGCTCGTCGCCGAGACGGACGACGCGAGCTCCATCTCTACCCGGGCGACGGGCACCTGTTCGCGGACAGCAGCCTCGACGACTACGACGAAGAGGCCGCGGCGCTGCTCCAGAAGCGAGTCCACGCCTTTCTGCAAGCGATCGGCTGAACCTCAGGGGAGGGGCAGCCTCCCTTCCCCGTCGACGCAATCGGCGAGGTAGAGGGCGGCGCCGAGGTCGCCCGTCCAAAGCGTGTGGCGGCCGCGCCCGTGCTCCGAGCGGCTGCTCTCCACCTGAGCTGCAGCGTGCATCGCGAACGCGCGCGCCCGCGTGAGCCAGCAGCTCGTCTCCCGTGCGCTCGAGCAGCGCGAGGAAGGCGTAGCCGTTCCCGGCCGTGCCGTGGCAGAGGTCGGCGCCCTTGCGCAGCGGCCCGGCGCGCCACGCCAGCTCGCCGCCCGCGACCGCGAGCTCCTCGTCGAGGAAGGGGGCGAGCGTCGCGACGATCCCCGGCGCGCCGTGGCACCACTGGGTGCGGATCCGGCCGTCGCCGTTGTCGTCGAGCCGCGTCCCCGCGAGCGGCGGCCAGTTGACGAGCCCGTCCTCCTCGACGGCGAAGCGCCGGAGCGTGTCCGAGACGTCCTCGACATCGCCGAGCGCGAGCACGCACCCGGCGAACCCGTGTGCAGGGCCGAGAAACCGTGAGCTCCGCCCGGCCAGCTCCTGCGTCCAGAGGCCGTCCGCGTCGCGCCGGCCGCGCAACCACTCGACGCTCGGCGTCACGTCGAGCCCGAGCTCGCGACCCGCGAGAATCGTGCCGGGACTGCCCCACATCAGCTCGCAGCGCTCGTCTCGCTCGTTCGCCGCGATCAGCTCCGACAGCCGCTCGAGGTTCGCCTCCGACGGTGCGAGCCGCTGCAGCACCAGCCGGATTCCCGTCTCGCCCATCCAGAGGCTGCGCTCGGGGTCCTCGTCGGGAAAGTCCGGCGGCGCCTCGAGCGAACGCTCGAGATACGGGACGTAGTCGCGCCGCAGCTCGACGAAGCCGCGCCGCGCGAGGCGGTGGAGCGCGTCCACGACCCCCGCACCTCCGAGATAGATCGTGCGGAACCGCGTCGCCGGGTCGTCGCCGTCCGCCACGTCCTCCGGATGCATCGCCCAGCCGTCGTCGAACGCAGCCTCCGCGTCGTCGACGATCGAGGCGATCGCTGCGCGAACTCGTTCGGCGTTCCACGGTTCGTCCGCGAGCGGCTCGTGCGCCTCCGGCGTGAACAGCACCGGACGAGTCTATTCGCGAGTCTTGTGTCAGCCGTCGAGCCGCTCGTCCAGCTGCACCGTCGCGGTGTCACCTGCTTCCTTGCCGATCGCCCGTCGCAGCTCGGCCTTGATCGGCAGCTTGTGGGTGCCGTCTCCCATGGCCATGAACGAGCTGCGGAACGGATGCCCGTCGATCGAGCCGCGCACCTTCACGAGCCCGCGAGTCGCGAAGAACTCGACCGAGGCCGGCCAGACGACGTACGTCCAGCCGCCCTTGGCCGGGCTCTTCTGCAGGACGGCCGTGAAGCGCTGATCCAACGCGGTGGATGCCACCTCGTCCTCCGTTCGTCGATTCCGTAGTGCAGACCGTGCACGACGGTGGAAGTCATCGCACGCCAGCGTGATAGAAAGGGCCGATGGCCACGCAGGTCGCGAAGCACCTGACGACTGAGGAGCTCGAATCCGGGCTCGACGAGATCCGGCGCGCGCCCTCGTCGGCCGGGGTCGTCGAGCTGATCGTGAGACGGCCGGCGGTGGACGAGCGGGAAGTGCTCGAGGAAGGTGTCCTCGACCTCGCCGAGGGTCTCGTCGGCGACACGTGGCGCCTGCGCGGGAGCAAGCGCACCGCCGACGGCTCCGCGCACCCGGACATGCAGCTGAACGTGATGGGCGCGCGCGCCGTCGACCTCGTAGCGGCCGGCGTCAGGGAGCGTTGGGCCCTCGCAGGCGACCAGCTCTACGTCGACCTCGACCTCTCGGAGTCGAACCTGCCTCCGGGCACGAAGCTCGCGCTCGGCTCGGCGGTGATCGAGGTGACCGATCAGCCCCACACCGGCTGCGCGAAGTTCAGCGCCCGCTTCGGGGCGGCCGCGCACACGTTCGTGAACACGAAGGCCCACCGCCACCTGCGCCTGCGCGGACTGAACGCCAGGGTCGTCGAGCCCGGCACGGTCCGTGCCGGCGACGCGATCCGCAAGCTCTGACGGGTCGGGTCGCGCCTCAGCCGTGGCCCGGTGCGAGCACCGGCGCCTCGGCAGCCGCGTCGACGCGGACGTCGACGCCCGCCTCGCAGCCTCGGTCACCGCACTCGCAAACGAACGTGCGCACGACCGAGTCCGGATCCCCGTCTGCCCACGGACGTGCGTAGTAGCCGCGGGACCTGAGCGACAACCGCAGCGTTCGCCCCCCGCAGAAGCCCACGGCGCGCGGCGATCGTCTCGGCGAGCGGCCCTTCCGCCAGCGCGGTGCGGAAGTGCCGCTCGACGGCCGCGAGCGTCGCGGCGACCCCGCGCTCTCCGTCCACGACGAGGATCGGCATGATGTGCTTCCGCGCCTCACGCTCGATCGTGTCGGCGAGGAGCAGGAAGAGCCCACGGGCGCCGCCTGAGAGCCGGCGCTCGGCGAGCCGCGCGCGCTGGAACTCCGGCGTCGGGATCAGCCAGAGAGCGCGCGAGCGATCCTGCACTGCTGCGGCCGACAGGGGCGAGCCCTCGGCGACGACGAGCGGCGAGCGCGGCAGCGCCCGCAGGTCGTCGACGACCATCGGTCCACGCTCGCGGTGGAGGGACAGCTCGAGCGCCGCCGCGGGCGGCGACTTCGCCCGCTGGGTCGGCGTCAGCGCCTCCCAGCGGGCCGCGGCTGCGCTTCCGTCGGCCAGCGCGCGATCGCGGTGCTCCCAGGTGCGAGTGTCGGCGTTGTACCAGCGCAGGCCGTGGCGCCTCGCGAGCCGGGTGGCGATCGTCGTCTTGCCCGATGCCGCGGCCCGCCGATCCAGAGCACGTGTCGCACGGGAGCGACCCTACGGTCGGGGCGCCGCCGCGCGCTGCATTGTCTGCTCCTCTCTCGTGCGGATGACCAGACGATGCGCTCCCCCGCTCACGCGGCGCTCACGGCTCGCTCACGCGGTCGTAGGATCGCGGCGTGCGAACGCGGCGTGCGATCACGGTGGTCGGCTGCCATGCCGGCGGCGAGATCGGCAACGTCGTCGTCGGCGGCGTCCTCCCGCCGCGCGGCGCGACCGTCTTCGAGCAGATGCAGACGCTGCAGCGCGAGGGCGACGGGCTGCGGAAGCTGCTCCTGCGCGAGCCGCGCGGCAGCGTCGCCTGCCACGCGAACCTCGTCGTGCCGGCGACGCGGGACGACTGCGACGCCGGCTTCATCATCATGGAGCCGACCGAGTATCCGGCCATGTCCGGCTCGAACACGATCTGCACGGTCACGGTCCTGCTCGAGACCGGCATGCTCGAGCTGCGAGAGCCCGAGACGATCGTCCGGCTCGAGGCGCCGGCCGGCGTCGTGGAGGCGCGAGCGACCTGTCGCGACGGCCGCTGCGAGAGCGTCGAGCTCACGAACGTCCCCTGCTTCGCCGAGCGCCTCGACGCGCCGCTCGAGGTGGAGGGGCTCGGCACGCTCGTCGTCGACGTCGCCTACGGCGGCATGTGGTACGCGATCGCCGACGCCGCCGCGCTCGGGTTCGCGATCGAGCCGCACGAGGCGCGCGACCTCTCGCTCGCCGGCGAGCGGATCCGGGCTGCGGCCCGAGAGCAGCTTCCGTGTGCGCACCCGGAGAACCCGGAGATCGCGGGCGTCAGCATCGTGCAGCTCGCGGAGCCGTGGCAGGGCGTCGGCAAGGTGACCCGGAACGCCGTCGTCGTCGCGCCCGGACGGCTCGACCGCTCGGCGACCGGAACCGGGCTCTCGGCGCGCCTGGCCGTCCTCCACGCGCGCGGCGAGATGAAGGTGGGCGACGCGATGACGCACGCCTCCGCGCTCGGCTCCACCTTCGACGGGCGCATCGTCGCCGAGACCCGCGTCGGCGACCGGGCCGCGATCGTCCCCGCGATCCGCGGCAGCGCCTGGATCACCGGCGCCACGCAGCTCTACGTCGACCCTGACGATCCCTTCCCCGAGGGGTACGTGCTCTCCGACACCTGGGGCGTCAGCGGGCTCGACACCCAGGTCTGAGCGGGTATCGTCCGCGCGGCATGGCCGCCAAGAAGTCCGTCCAGCTCTCCGGGATCGTCGTCGCCCAGTCGGCGATCTCCTCGATCGACCCGGACGAGGGCGTGCTCAGGTACCGCGGCTACGACATCGCCGAGCTCGCCGAGCAGGCGAGCTACGAGGAGGTCGCGCACCTACTGCTCCACGGCGAGCTCCCCGACGACGCGGAGCTCGGCGCGTTCCGAGAGACGCTCTCGCAGCGAGCGCTGCCGCCGGAGGTGGAGGCGATCGTCGACGCAGCCGCGACCGCCGCTCCGATGGACGTCCTGCGCACGGCCGTCTCCGCGCTCGGCCCGTCCGACCCGGATCGCGACGACAACGGCCGCGAAGCCGGCCTCCGGAAGGCCACGCGGCTGATCGCGCAGCTGCCGACGATCGTCGCCCGCCACCACCGTCGCCGGCAGGAGCTCGAGCCCGTCGCCCCGGATCCGGAGCTCGGCTACGCGGAGAACTTCCTCGCGATGCTGCACGGCGAGTCGCCGGGCGAGCAGTCCACGCGGGCCTTCGACGTCGCGATGATCCTCCACGCCGAGCACGAGCTGAACGCGTCGACCTTCGCCGCGCGCGTGGTCGCCGGTACCGGCGCCGACCTGCACGCAGCCCTCGTCGGCGGGATCGCCGCGCTCAGCGGACCGCTGCACGGCGGCGCGAACGCGGCGGCGATGGAGCTGTTCGAGCGCTTCGGCTCGGCCGAGCGCACACCCGCCGAGGTACGCGCCATGCTCGAGCGCAAGGAGAAGCTCTTCGGCTTCGGCCACCCGCTCTACCGCGCCTACGACCCGCGCGCGACGATCCTCAAGCGCATCTCCCGCGACTTCTCCGAGGAGGCCGGCGACCCCGACTGGTACGCGATCACCGAGGCGGCGGAGCGAACCGTGTTCGAGGACAAGGGCCTCTACCCGAACGTCGACCTCTACTCGGCCTCGGTCTACACCTACCTCGGCGTTCCGACCGACCTGTTCACCCCGCTCTTCGCCGCGAGCCGGATCGTCGGCCAGGCCGCGCACGTGCTCGAGCAGCAGGCCGACAACAAGATCATCCGGCCGTCGTCCGAGTACGTCGGGCCCGAGCGGCGCAGCTTCCCAGTCCGCACGCGCTAGACGTAGCGGCCCATGCCGCCGGCGACGTCGATCGACGTGCCGGTGATGTAGCTCGCGCGCTCGCTGAGCAGGAACGCCACGATCCCGGCGACCTCCTCCGCGGTGCCGAAGCGGCCGAGCGGCACGGCGTCCGAGGCCATGCTCCGGAAGAACTCCTCGCGCTCGAGCTCGGGCGCACGCCGCCGGTGGATGTTGTCCCACTGCGGCGTGACGACGAAGCCGATGTTGACCCCGTTCACGAGGATGTTCTCACTCGCCAGCTCGAGCGCGAGCGTCTTCGTGAACGAGTTGCCGGCGGCGCGGTTGACGGAGGTCGCGAAGAAGGCCGGATCCGGCGCCCGGGCCTGGACCGCGCCGATGTTGACGATCCGCCCGCCGCCGGCCGCGCGCAGGTGGGGCAGCACCTCGCGGCAGCAGCGGATGAGTGCATAGAGCTTGACGCCGAGGTCGGCCTCCCAGTCCTCGTCGGTCAGCGACTCGAAGCCGCCCGGCCGCGCCCCGCCGGCGTTGTTGACGAGGAAGTCGACGCCGCCGAGCGCCTCGGCCGAGCGGGCGACGAAATCGCGCACGTCACCGGGGTCGGACACGTCCGCGCGCTGGGCGTGCACGGTCGTCCCGCCGGCACGCAGCGTCTCGCCCGCGTTCGCGACCTCCTCCTCGCTGCGCGAGCAGATCGCCACGTGCACACCCTCGCCGACGAGCTCCCGCGCGATCGCCAGGCCGAGCCCCTTCGAGCCGCCGGTGACGAGCGCCCGGCGGCCGGCGATCCCGAGCTCCACCTAGCGCTCCGGCGCGCGGCCCATCGCGTCGAGCACACCTTGACGCGGCGGGTGGAAGACGTCGATCTCGACGCAGGAGCTGTCGTGCGTGCGCGCCCCGTGCGGCACGTTCGGCGGGATCACGACGGCGTCGCCGCGACGCAGGATCCGCTTCTCGCCGGCGACCTCGAACTCGAACTCGCCGTCGATCACGAACGAGATCTGCTCTTCGTCGTGCCAGTGAACGGGCGCCTCGGTGTCGCGGCTCGAACGTGACGAAGTTGACCATCAGCCGGTCGCCGAGCACCGGCTGGAACGAGAGCCCCGGCACCATCACCAGCGGCTCGAGCTCGTCCCAGCGCACCCAGGTACCGCTGCTCGCGGACCGCAGGTCCGAGTCGCCGGCGAAGTAGGTCTCGGGGTCGCTCACGCCGTCACCTCCTCCTGGGTCTCGGCGACGAGCGCCGCCAGCCGCTCGACGCCCTCGTCGATCAGCTCGTCCTCGACGCGGCTGAACGAGAGCCGCAGGTTCGCGCCGCCGCGCCCGTCGGGGAAGAACGGGGAGCCGGGCACGACGGCGACGCCGGCCGCGGCCGCGCGGCGCGCGAGACTCGGTCGCGTCGAAGCCCTCGGGGAGGGTCACCCAGGAGAAGAAGCCGCCCTGCGGGCTCGTCCAGGAGACCCCGTCCGGCATCGTCCGCTCGAAGGCGGCGAGCAGCCGCTCGCAGCGGCGCCGGTAGAGCGCGCGCGAGCGCACGAGCTGCTCGTCCATGGCGCCGCTTCGCGCGAACGCCTCGAAGAGCTTCTGCCCGAGCGCACCGGCGCACTGATCCGTGTTCTGCTTCGCGACGACGAGCTGCGAGACGATCTCCGCCGGGCCCGACCGCCCAGCCGAGGCGCACGCCCGGGAAGAACGTCTTGGAGGTCGTCCCGATCTGGACGACGACGTCCGGCGCGAGGCTCCAGAGGCTCGGGAGCGCCTCGCCCTCGAAGCCGAGCTCGCGGTAGGCGACGTCCTCGACCACGAGGAAGCCGTATGTCCGCGCCAGCTCGACGAGCGCCCGGCGCCGCTCGGCCGCGAGCGTGACACCGGCCGGGTTCTGGTGGTCGGGGATCGTGTAGAGGAGCTTCGGACGCAGTCCGTCCTCGAGCGCGCGACCGAGCGCCTCGACGTCCAGCCCGTCCCCGTCGAAGGCGATCGCGGTGACATCGGTCTCGTAGCTGCGGAAGGCCATGATCGCGCCGAGATACGTGGGCGCCTCGACGACGACCGCGTCGCCGCGGTCGAGGAAGGACTTCGCAACGAGCTCGAGCGCCTCGATCCCGCCGCTCGTGACGATCAGCTCGCCGTCGGCGGGCCGTCGTCCCTGCAACGCTTCGAGCCGCGCCGCGAGCGCGTCGAGCGGCCCGGGAAGACCGCGTGTCGGCGAGTACTGGAGCGCACTCAGGTCGCCTGAGCCCACCAGCTCGTCGAGCAGAGCGACCGTGCGCGCAACCGGGAACGTCTGCGGATCGGGGAAGCCACCGGCGAAGGGGATCAGCGTCGTGTCGGCGGCGAGCGCCAGGATCTCGTACAGGCCGCCGCCGACGTCGGCCCGCGTCCGCTCCGCGAACAGCTCGCTCCAGCGCCGCGCTCCCTCGACGACCGTCACGCGGGCAACGCTACCACCGGTCGGGGGTGCCTCCCTGCCTGGACTTCGCGAGCGCGACGCCGAGAGCGCCGACGAGGCCGATCAGCGCGAGCGGGAAGGCGATCCGGCCGAGCGCGACGCCGGCGTCGTGAGCCGCGTCGAATCCGAGCGCGCCGATCCCCTCGATCAGCTGCGCGACGGCGACGAGCAGCAGCGAGCCCACAAGGAGAAGGCGTGCGAGCCGCTCCGCCGGCACGTGTGGCAGCGCCCACCTGAGAGTCACGATCAGTGCGAGGGCAGCTGCGACGAATGCGACGGCGGCATGAGCGCGGGCGTGGTTGCCGCCCCACCACGGGGAGACGGCGACGAGAACGACCAGGCCGACGGTCGTCGCAAGCGCAACGGTGAAGGCGATCGTGCGGAGCGTGTCGAGCGGCGGCTGCGGGGCGTCCACCGCGGCAGTCTCGCAGCGCCAGTCCCGCAGGGGCCGCTGTCAGCGGTCGCGAGCGAGCGTCCGCTCGAGCGCGTCGACGACGCGCGGGTCGAACTGCGTGCCGGCGCAGCGGCGGAGCTCGACGAGCGCCTCCTCCGACGTGCGCGCCGACCGGTAGGGCCGGTCGGTCGTCATCGCGCTGAAGGCGTCGCAGCAGCAGACGATGCGCGCCACGAGCGGGATCTGCTCGCCGGCGAGCCCGTCCGGGTAGCCGCGCCCGTCCATGTGCTCGTGGCAGGAGCGCACGATCCGGCCGACCTGCCCGAGCACGCCGCCGACCTTCACCAGCATCTCCTCGCCGACCACGGTGTGGGTCTCGATCACCGCGCGCTCCTCGTCGGTGAGCTTCGCCGGCTTGTTGATGATCTCGGCGGGAATCCGGATCTTGCCGACGTCGTGCAGCAGCGCCACGAACTCGGCGTCGCGCCGTCCCCGCGCATCGAGCCCCAGCTCGTCGGCGACGCCGAGCGTGAGCGAGACGACGTCGCGGCTGTGACTGCCCGTGTACGCGTCGTCGGCCTCGACGACGTCGCCGAGCAGGAGCGCCGTCCCGCGATAGGCGTGCGAGAGCTCCAGCGCGTGGTCGACGCGGGCGCGACGCTCGCGGGCGAAGACCTGGAGCAGGCCTGCGAGCGGCAGCACGAGCAGGAAGGCGGCGGGCTGCGCGGTCGCGGCGAGCGCCGCCAGCAGGCCGATCGGGGCGAGCGCGGCGTCCACCGTCCAGGCACGGCTCATGTGGCCGACGAGAACGCGCGGCGAGACGCCGAGCGCGAGCCGCTCGCGGGCCGCGGCACTGGCGAAATCGAGAGCGCACTGCGCCCCGAATGCGACCACGTACACGGGCCAGTCGGCCAGCGAGGGCTCGGCGGCGCCCGCCGCGGCGAGGACGAGCGCCGGCCCGAGCGCGTGCCACGAGTCGGCCAGCCTCACGAAGAGGCGCTCGAGATGGATCTGCCCCTCGGCCTGCTCCACGAGGTTGGCGAGCATGATTCCCGCTGCCACCGCCAGCGGTACGAGCCCGAGGGGCAGCAGGAAGAGCATCGGAACGAGCACGATCTGGGTGGGGACGGCCAGGCCCGAGCTGATCTCGAACTCGACGCGGTAGACGAGCGCGTACGCGAGCACGAGCCCGCCCACGACGAACAGGGTCGGTGTCCGCGCCGAGTCGTGCAGGAGCGCAAACGGCAGAGCCACTGCGAGGAACGCGCCCCCGATGAAGAGCGTCGCCCAGAGGTCCCGCCCGCCGAGCCTGCTGGAACGTCGCTCGCGCGTCGCCGCGAGTGCGGTATCGAGGGCGGGATCGAGATCCGCGCGAGCGTTCGGGTAGGCGTCCGCACTCACCGCAAGAGATATCGCCTCGAGGGACGGGCGACGTTCACTCGATCGAGGGATCTTCGCCGTCGGCCCGCCCTTCACCCGGGCGGGGGATAGCGGCGCTGTGCGCGCCGAAGACACTGCGAGACAGCGGCTTCTTCGAAGGAGAGGTAGATCACATGCGGACTCTGGGCAGATTCACGGCTGGCAGATTCACAGCGCGGCGCGGCGTGCTCGTCGTGCTCGCGTCGCTCGTCGCTGCAACGACGCTCGGCACGGGCTCGGCGCGTGCGAGCGAGGGCCTGCTCGGCCTGGGCTGCGGCGACGTGCCGACACATCCGTTCCTGCGCTGGCTCGACCCCCTGCCCTACACATTGGCCCCGGACGGCGGCTTCGAGAACGGCGCCGCCGGCTGGACGCTCGCACGCGGCGCACGAGTCGTCCCGGGCAACGAGCCGTTTGCGCTCTCCGGGCCCGGGTCGCGATCCCTCTACCTGCCCGCCGGCAGCTCGGCCACCAGCCCGCCGATGTGCGTCGGTCTCGTGCTCCCGGTCGTCCGCTTCGTCAGCGAGGGCGGCGGCTTCCTCAGCAGCCTGCGGGTCGAGGCGGTCTACACGGACGCGGGTGGCAGGCAGCGCTCGGTCGATCTCCTGCCCGGGGCGCTGCCGACGCGCAACTGGCAGCCGACCCTGCCGATGCTCCAGCTCGCGGGCCTGGTCAGCACCCTGACGCTGAACGGGCTGACCACCGAGATGTCCTTCCGGTTCACGCCGCGGGGGCTCGGCGGCGGCGGCAACTGGCGGATCGACGACGTCTACGTGGATCCGTGGAAGCGCGTCTGACGCTCTAGCGCTTCGCGCGCTTCTTCTTCGACCTCGAGCCCGGCTTCTTCGGCGGGCTCGACGGCTTTCGCGCCGACGTCCGCTTGGTGCGGGCCGAACCGCCGCGCGAGCGCTTCGCGGCGTCGACCGAGGCGCGCAGCGCCGCCATCAGGTCGGCCGGCTCCTCCTCGGTCTCCGGCTCCGGTGCCGTGACCGTCTTGCCCTTCCGCTTCGCGCGGATCACGTCGCAGAGCGCCTCGCGGTAGGTGTCCTCGTACTTCGTCGGGTCGAACTCGCCCGAGAAGCGGTCGATCAGCGTCGTGGCCAGCTCGAGCTCCGCCTTCGGCACCTTGACCTTGCCCGGCGCGATCTCGTCCACCGGTCGCACCTCGTCGTGGAAGAACATCTGCTCGAGCGTCAGCGCGCCCTCGCGGACGCGCAGGCAGCCGAGATGCTGACGGTCGCGCATCACGAACTTGCCGATCGCGGCGAGGCCGGTCTGCTCCATCGCCTCCCGCAGCAGCGCGTAGACCTTCTCGCCGCCCGACTGCGGGCCGAGGAAGTAGGTCTTCTCGAAGTAGATCGGGTCGATCTCGTCGTAGGGCACGAAGTCGGAGATCTCGATCGTCTTGACGCCCTCGGTCTTGGCGGCGTCGAAATCCTCGTCGGTGAGGACGACGAACTCGTCCTTCTCGAACTCGAAGCCCTTGACGATCTCGTCGTCGGGAACGGGCTTGTCGTCGGTCTTGCAGATCTTCTGGTAGCCGATCCGGCCCCCGTCGGGCTCGTGGATCAGGTGGAAGCGCAGGTCGGTCTCGGCGATCGCGCTGTAGAGACGGACCGGGACGTTGACGAGGCCGAACGAGATCGAGCCGGTCCAGAGCGAGCGCGGCATGCCGCTACAACGACCGATCAGCCGTGATGGTTTCGGCACGGAATCGGCACAGACACGTACGACTTCGCCGCGTAGCGTTCTCGTCGTGAAGAAAGCGGCGACACGAGCAGCTACACGAGCAGCGACACCGTGGGGAGCGGCGCTCCTCGTCGAGGAGCTCAGCTTGTCGCAGCGGGTGGGCGACAAGCGGTTCGCGTCGCTGATCCAGCTGCTCGAGACGCCGAAGGGCGAGCGCCTCGTCCGCTTCGCGTACGCGACCGACGGGGTCGCGCGCCGCGGCCCGGTGACGTTGCGAGCGCGCGATCTTGAGCGCCTGCGCAAGGAGCTCGCGAACCATCCGGGCCTGAAGGAGACGCTGCGTCTCGCGTGACGGAGCTAAGCGAGCGTGAGCGCGCGCTCGCGCGCGGCGTCCACGAGCCCCGCCAACAGCAGGGCGCCGTCGCCCGAGCCGAGCAGCGGATCCACCGCATGCTCCGGATGCGGCATCAGGCCGAGCACGTTGCCCGCCTCGTTGCACACGCCCGCGACGTCGCCCACCGAGCCGTTGCAGTCCTCCGCGTAGCGCAGCACGATCTGGCCCGCCGCCTCCAGCTCGGCGTACAGCTCGTCGTCGGCGAACCAGCAGCCTTCGCCGTGCTTCACGGGAATCGTCAACTCCTGCCCGGCCTCGCAACGGCGGGTGAGCGGCGTGTCGGAGCGCTCGACCCGGACGCGGACGTCGCGGCACACGAACTCGAGGTCGCGGTTGCGCCGCAGCACCCCCGGCAGCAGGCCGGCCTCGCAGAGGATCTGGAAGCCGTTGCAGATCCCGAGCACCGGCCCGCCCGCGGCGGCGAACCCGCGCACGGCTTCCATCACGTTGGCGGAGCGGGCGAGCGCGCCGCAGCGCAGGTAGTCGCCGTACGAGAAGCCTCCCGGCAGAACGACGGCGCCGGTGCCCGCCGGCAGCTCCTGCTCGCCGTGCCACACCGCCAGCGCGTCGGCCCCGAGCGCGCCCAGCGCCCAGAGCGCGTCCCGGTCGTCGTTCGAGCCGGGAAAGACGACCACGGCGACACGCGGCCGCGCGCTCACTCGCCCTCCACCTCGATCTCGAAGCTCTCGATCAGCGGGTTCGCGAGCAGCTGCTGGCACATGCGCTCGACCTGGGCTCGTGCGTCCTGCGGCGTCTCGGCGTCGACGTCGAGGTCGACGAGCCGGCCGACCCGCGCGCCGCCGACCGCGAAGCCGAGCTTGCGCAGCGAGCCGCGGACGGCCTCGCCCTGCGGGTCGAGGATGCCGCCTTTGGGGCGGACGAGGACCGTCGCCTTCATCGCAGCACGACCTGCGGGTCGGCGAGGTACTCCTCGAACGCGAGTCCCGTGAGCAGCTCGAAAGCCTCGACATAGCGGGCCCGCGTGCCCGCGACTACCTCCTGCGGTAGCTCCGGCCCCGGATGCGTCTTGTCCCAGCCCAGGCTCTCGCAGTAGTCCCGGACGTACTGCTTGTCGTACGAGGGCTGAGCACCTCCGGGTGCGTAAGCGGCCGCCTCCCAGAAGCGGGAGGAGTCCGGGGTCAGAGCCTCGTCGCCGAGCGTCAGGCGGCCGTCACCGTCGAGGCCGAGCTCGAACTTCGTGTCGGCGAGGATGATCCCGCGCGCCTCGCGCGTTGGCTGCCGCAAAGGCGTAGAGACGGTGACAGACCGCCTCCACGCGCTCGTAGAGCTCGACGCCGACGAGCTCGGCCGCGGCTCCTGCGTCGATGTTCTCGTCGTGTCCCGACGACGCCTTGGTGGCGGGCGTGACGATCGGCGCAGGTAGCCGGTCCGACTCGAGTAGCCCTGGCGGCAGGCGGTGGCCGCAGATCGAGCCGGTCCGCCGGTAGTCCTGCCAGCCCGACCCGGAGAGATACCCGCGCACGACGCACTCGATCGGCAGCATCTCGAGGCGCCGGCATTCGAGCGACCGGCCGTCGTCGTGCAGCGCGAGCATGTGGTTCGGGACGATCTCGTTCGTCCGCGCGAACCAAAAGGCAGAGAGGCCGGTCAGCACTCGCCCCTTGTCGGGTATGTCGGTCGGGAGGATCACGTCGAAGGTCGAGATCCGGTCGGAGGCGACGAGCAGCAGCCGGTCGTCGCCGAGCGCGTAGAGCTCGCGGACCTTGCCGCTGCCCACGTGCACCGCTGCGTCAGACATGGGCCGGCGCCTCTCGCGTCACGAGCGGCGCGCAGGCGCTCGAAGACGACGTCCACGTGCCGTGTGTAGACGTCGAGGTCGAACACGCCCTCGAGCTCGACCCGCCCGGCGATCTCGGGGTCTGCGCGGACGAGCTCCGGGAAGTCGAGCCCCTCCTCCCAGGCGCGCATCGCGTGCCGCTGCACGGCCCGATACGCATCGTCGCGGCTCGAGCCGGACTCGACGAGGGCAAGCAGCAGGCGCTGGCTGAAATAGAGGCCGTGGCTCGCATCGAGGTTCTCGCGCATGCGCTCGGTCCGGACGACGAGTCCGCCGACGAGCCAGGCGAAGCGATCGAGCATGTAGTCGACCGCGAGAAACGCGTCGGGCACGACGATCCGCTCCGCCGAGGAATGCGAGATGTCGCGCTCGTGCCAGAGCGCGACGTTCTCGAGCCCGACGAGCGCGTGACCGCGAACAACGCGGGCAAGCCCGCAGATCCGCTCGGAGATGATCGGGTTCCGCTTGTGCGGCATCGCCGATGAGCCCTTCTGGCCGCGGCCGAAGGGCTCCTCGACCTCCCGCACCTCGGTTCGCGCGAGATGTCGAACCTCGAGCGCGTAGCGCTCGAGCGACGAGGCGAGCAGCGCGAGCGCGTTGAGCAGCTCGGCGTGCCGGTCGCGCTGGAGGATCTGGGTCGAGCTCGGCGCGGGCTCGAGGCCCAACCGCTCGCAGGCGATCCGCTCCACGTCCGGGTCGGTGGCGGAGTACGTGCCGACGGCGCCGGAGAGCTTCCCCACCCGCATCCCCTCGAGCGCCCGCCGGAGCCGGGCTCGATCGCGATCGAGCCCGAACGCCCAGCCGGCCAGCTTCAGCCCGAACGTCGTCGGCTCCGCGTGGACGCCGTGTGTGCGACCGATCGTCAGCGTCTCGCGATGCTCCTCGGCTCGGGCGACGACGGCGGCCCCGCAGCGGTCGAGACCTTCGAGCAGCAGTTGCCCGGCCTCCCCGATCTGGAGCGACAGCGCCGTGTCGACGACGTCCGACGACGTGAGCCCGTAATGGAAGAACCGACCGTGCTCGCCGAGTTGCTCCGCCACCGCGTCGACGAACGCCGCCACGTCATGGTGCGTCTCCGCTTCGATCTCGGCGACTCGCGCCGGGCTCGGAACGATCGCGCGCTCGGCAATCGCGTCGACCGCGTCGCGCGGAACGACACCCAGCTCTGCCCAGCCTGCGAGCGCCGCGAGCTCCACCTCGAGCCAGCGTGCGAGCTTCGCTTCGTCCGACCAGATCCGGGCCATGGCCGGACGCGAGTAACGCGAGATCACGGTGAGGATCTTAGAGACGGCACCGGCGAGGCCGGTCGCCGTGGCCGGCTTACGCGATCCCGGCGGCGGCGAGCGCGATGTCGGATCGGTAGCGCGCCCCCGCGAACGCGATCTGCGCGCAGCCGGCGTAGGCGAGCTCGCGGGCCGCGGCGATCGAGTCACCCGTCCCGGTCACGTTCAGGATCCGCCCGCCACTCGTCACGAGCCGGGCTCCGTGCCGTGCCGTGCCGGCATGGAAGACGAGCGCGCCGAGCTCCTCGGCGGCCTCGATGCCCTCGATCGTCGTGCCGTGATCCTCGCGCCCCGGATAGTCGGGCGCCGCGACGACGATCGTCACGGCGGCCGAGTCCGACGCCGCCAGCTCGACGCCGGCCAGGTCGCCGCCCGCCGCAGCCATCAGCGCGCCGCGCAGGTCGCCGTCGAGCCGCGGCAGGATCGACTGCGTCTCGGGATCGCCGAAGCGGCAGTTGAACTCGAGCACCTTCGGCCCGCTCTCGGTGAGCATCAAGCCGGCGAAGAGCGCACCGACGAACGGCGTGCCACGACGGGCGAGCTCTGCGACAACCGGCCGGTGGACGCGCTCGACGAGCTCCTCCGCAGCTCCCGCTTCGAGGAGCGGAACGGGCGAATAGGAGCCCATGCCTCCGGTGTTCGGGCCCCTGGTCGCCGTCGTCGATCCGCTTGAAGTCCTGCGCCGGAGCCAGCGGGACGACGTCCCGCCCGTCCGAGAGCGCGAACACCGAGACCTCCTCCCCTTCCAGCAGCTCCTCGATCACGAGCGGGCCCGGGAACGCCGCCGCTGCGCGCAGGCCCTCGTCCAGCTCGGCGGCGCTCCGACACACGAAGACGCCCTTGCCCGCGGCGAGCCCGTCCACCTTGACGACGCAGGGAGGTCGCGCGACCGCGAGCGCCTCGGCGGTCGGCACCCCTGCGGCGCGCATCACGTCCTTGGCGAATGCCTTCGAGCCCTCGATCCGCGCGGCCTCGCGCCCGGGGCCGAACACTGCGAGACCCGCATGCCGCAGCTCGTCGGCCACGCCGGCCACGAGCGGCGCCTCCGGGCCGACGACCACGAGCTCGGCGGCGAGGCTGCGCGCGAGCCCGAGCAGCGCCTCGCCGTCCTCGGCCCGCACGGGATGGCAGTCGCCGAGAGTCGCGATCCCCGGATTGCCGGGCGCCGCGTGCAGCTCGAGGCCCGTCCGCGAGCACAGCTTCCAGGCGAGCGCGTGCTCGCGGCCACCCGAACCGACGAGGAGCACCTTCACGGCGGGCGGAGTCTACTGCCACCGCGTTTGCGATCTGCGACTCGCGCGCATCACGTCACGCATGAGCCAGAACGAGCCGGGCCTCGAGCTGCACGAGTGGGAGACGCGCTGGAGCGAGCTCGAGCCGATGCTCCATGACGATCCGGCAGGCGCGCTGCCGGAAGCCTGCGACTTCGTCGAGCAGGCGCTCACCGAGAGCTCGATCGCCGTCGAGGAGATCGGCGGCGAGAACGACGAGCTGCTGGCGGGGTATCGCGCCGCGCGCGAGACGGCCGACCGCGTCGAGAGCGGCGAGAACGTCGATCCCGGCGACGTCGGCGCGGCGATCGAGAACCTCCGCACGGTCTACGACTCGCTTCGCGCCGGTCGGGCGGGCTAGACCGTCTAGACGCGCGCGAGCACCTGCTCGCGTTCCGCGCCGGTTCCGACGAGGTCGACGCCGACCCCGAGCTCGCGCTCGACCCGCTCGACGTAAGCCCGTGCAGCCGGCGGCAGGTCGGCCACCGTGGCGCACTCGTCGAGCGGCTCGTTCCAGCCGGGCACGGTCTCCAGCACCGCCTCGCAATGGTGGAAGTCGCTCTGGTGAGCCGGGAAGTTCGGCGTCTCGGTCCCGTCGGGCAGGCGGTAGCGCACGCACACCTGGAGCTCCTCGAACGAGGAGAGGATGTCCAGCTTCGTCAGCGCGAGCGAGGTGATCCCGTTCAGCCTGACCGCGTACCGGAGCGCGACGAGGTCGAGCCAGCCGGGTCGCCGCTCACGGCCGGTGACGGTGCCGTACTCCTGGCCGAGCTCGCGCACCTCGGAGCCCACCGGCTCCTCCATCTCGCTCGGGAACGGGCCGGCGCCGACGCGGGTCACGTACGCCTTCGCGACCCCGACGACCTCGTCGATCCGCGTCGGTCCGATCCCGATCCCGGTCGCTGCCGCGCCGGCGACGGGGTTCGACGAGGTGACGAAGGGATAGGTGCCGTGGTCGAGGTCGAGCAGCGTGCCCTGGGCGCCCTCGAGCAACACATGCTTCCCGGCCGTGAGCGCCTCGTCGACGAGCAGCGACGTGTCCGCCACGAAGCGCCGCAGCCGCCGCGCGTACTCCTCGTACCGCGACGCCACGTCCTCCAGCTCGAACGGCTCGTGCTCGTACACGCGCTCGAGCCAGACGTTCTTCTCCGCCAGCGCCGTCCCGATCTTCTGGCGCAGGATCTTTGCGTCGAGCAGGTCCTGGACGCGGATCCCGATGCGAGCCGCCTTGTCGGCGTAGGCGGGCCCGATTCCACGCCGGGTCGTGCCGATCTGCAGCTTTCCCAGCCGCTTCTCGCTCGCCCCGTCGAGCGCGATGTGCCACGGCATGATCAGGTGCGCGTTGCCCGAGATGCGCAGCGGCTCGACGGAGAGCCCGCGCGCCTCCAGGTCGTCCAGCTCGCCGAGCAGGACCTCAGGGTCGACGACACAGCCGTTGCCGAGGACGCTCAGCTTCCCGGAGACGATGCCGGAGGGCAGCTGGCGGAACTTGAACGTCTCCCCGTCGACGATCACGGTGTGGCCGGCGTTCGGGCCGCCCTGGTAGCGGCAGACGACATCGGAGTCCTGGGCGAGCAGGTCGACGATCTTGCCCTTGCCCTCGTCGCCCCACTGCGCGCCGACGATCACGGTGGCAGGCACGGGCGGAAGTCTGCCCGATCTCCCCGGACAGCACGCACCCTGCGTAGCGGCGGCCAGCCGCTACGCGGCGATGTGATCCGAGAACTTGGCGTAACGCTTCAGGAACGAGAGCTTCACCGTGTCGGTCGGCCCGTTCCGGTGCTTCGCGATGATCAGCTCGGCGATCCCCTGCGACTCCGACTCCTCGCCGTTGTAGTACTCGTCGCGGTAGACGAAGCCGACGAGATCGGCGTCCTGCTCGATCGAGCCGGACTCGCGCAGGTCGGAGAGGATCGGCCGCTTGTCGTGCCGCTGCTCGACCGCACGGGAGAGCTGCGAGAGCGCGAGGATCGGGCACCTCGAGGTCTCGCGCGAGCACCTTCAGCGCGCGCGAGATCTGCGAGACCTCCTGCACCCGGTTCTCGGCGTTCGTGCCCGAGGTCATCAGCTGCATGTAGTCGATGATGATCAGGCCGAGATTCGGCTCGCGCGACTTCAGGCGCCGCGCCTTCGAGCGGATCTCCATCAGCGTGATCGAGCCGGTGTCGTCGACCCAGATCGGCGCCTTCATCAGCTTGTCGCAGGCGGCGGTCAGGCGCGGCCAGTCCTCGGGCTTCAACTTGCCGGTGCGCAGGCTCTGCGACTCGACCCGTGCCTCGGCGCACATCATCCGTTGCGTCACCTCGCTCTTCGACATCTCGAGCGTGAAGAGCGCGACCGGGATCTCGTGCCGGACGGCCAGGTTCTGGGCCATGCAGAGCGCGAGCGCCGACTTTCCCATCGACGGTCGCGCGGCGATGATGATCAGGTTGCCGGGCTGGAGACCCGAGGTGAGCTTGTCGAGCTCCTTGAAGCCGGTCGGAATGCCGGTCACGTCGGCGCCCGCCTCGTACAGGTGCATGATCCGCTCGAAGCTCTCCTTCAGCAGCCCCTCGATGTGGCTGAAGTCGCCGGTGACGCGCTGCTGGGCGAGATCGAAGACGATCTGCTCGGCGCGGTCGACCAGGTCGGTCGTCTCGCCGGGCCGGTCCTGACCGAGCCGTGCGATCTCGGCGCCGGCGCGCACGAGTCCGCGCAGCGTCGCCATCTCGCGCACGATCCGCGCGTAGTGGGCCGCGTTCGCGGTGGCCGGGACGAGCGCGGCGAGCTCGTGGATCTTCGCCTTGCCGCCGACGCCGTCCAGCTCGCCGCGTTCCTCGAGCGCGTCCACGACGGTGATCGCATCGACCGGCTCGCCGCCCTGGTAGAGCGCGAGGCAGCAGCGGAAGACCGTGCCGTGGCTCTCGCGGTAGAAGTCGTCGGCCGAGAGGATCTCCGTGACGGCTCCGATCGCGCCCGGGGAGAGCAGCATCGCGCCGAGCACCGATTCCTCTGCCTCGAGATTCTGGGGCGGGACGTGCGGGGACTGCCCACCGCCAGGTTGCCCACCACCGGGCTGACTGCCGCCCGAGGGCGTGCTGCCGAATGGGGCCCCGGATCTGGGGTGCGCCGCTACCGAAGCCATGGCCGTATTAGTGCCGTCGAAGCTCGACCGGCGCAACTCGTGTTAATCCCCAGCCCGATCCGACGGGTGGGACGCCCCGGCCGGTACCTCTGTGCGGGAGAAAGGAACACGCGTTCCCCCAGACTATCCCCACCTTCGGACAACGCAGCGCGCGTCCGCTCGGCGAAATGCACAGGCACCGGGACCGGAAACTGCGGGAAGTTCACAGCGCGCTCCACAGGCTTGTGGAGCGCGCTGTGGAACGTCTAGGTGTCGCGTTCCTCGGAGGGCTCGGACACGGGCTCCGTCGACTCAGGCCCGGACGACTGGGCCTCCGACGACCGGGGCCCCGACGACCGGGTCGGCTCGCTCTCCTCGCGGTCGACGACCTCGAAGTCGGCCGCCTCCGCCGCCTCGGCGGGGGTCGGTCCGGCAGTCGGCCTCCTCGTCGTCGAGATACTCGACGACTGCCTCGACCTCCGCGCTCGTCTCCGCCGCTGCGGCGGCCTGGGCCTCCGCCTCGGCTGCCTCCGCGGCCTCCATCGCCGCGAGCTCCTCCTCGGGCGGCAGCTCACCGCCCTCGGGAACGACGAGCGTCTTCACCTCGACGGTCACGTCCTCGAACACCTGGATCGGGATCGCATAGCGTCCGATCCGCTTCAGCGTGTCCGTGCCGATCTTCTTGCGGTCGACGCGGATCTTGCGCGTGCGCCAGATCTCGTCGGCGATGTCGGTCGGCGTGACCGAGCCGAAGAGCGCGCCGGTCGGCCCCGACTTGACGTCGAAGGTGAGCACGGTCTTGCGCAGGACGTCTGCGATCTCCTGGGCCTGGTCGACGCTGCGGGCCTCGTGCCGCGCCCGCTGCTCGTCCACCTTGCGCAGCTCCGCGACCTTCGCCGGCGTCGCGGCCTCGGCGAGCGACCGGGGCAGCAGGAAGTTCCGGGCGTAGCCGCGTGCGACGCTGACGACCTCGCCGCGCAGGCCGACCTTCTCGACGTCGGTGAGCAGGATCACGTCCATCGTCAGCGTGCCTCGACGTAGGGCAGGAGCGCCATCTCACGCGCCCGCTTGACGGCGACCGCGACCTGCCGCTGGTGCCGCCGGCAGGCGCCGGTGATCCGGCGGTTGCGGATCTTGCCCTTCTCCGAGATGTAACGCCGGAGCTGGTTGACGTTCTTGTAGTCGACCTCTTCGACCTTGTCCTTGCAGAAGAGGCAGCTCTTGCGCCGCCCAGGTGCCGTGGAGGCGCCGGGGCGCTTGCGCGAGCGGTCTTGAGTCTTCGGTTGGGCCATCTGCGTCTCCTAGAAGGGGATGTCGTCGTCGGCTGCGGACGAGGGGAAGTCGGCGCCGGCAGCGGGAGCGGCTGCGCCCTGCGGCACGAACTGGCCGCCGCCGTCGCCACCGCCGCCATCGCGGCCGCCGAGGAACTGGACGTTGTCGGCCACGACCTCGACCGACTGGCGCTTGGTTCCGTCCTGGGCGTCCCACTCACGCCACGTGAGCTTGCCCTGGACGCCCACGGGACGGCCCTTCGCCAGGTACTGCGCGCAGTTCTCGGCCGTGCGGCCCCAGACGGTGACGTCGAAGTAGTACGCCGCGTCCTGCCACTCCTCACCGCGCTTGACGCGGTCGTTGACCGCCACACGCAGTGTCGTCACGGCAGTTCCGGACGGCGTGTGGCGCAGCTCTGGATCCTTGGTCAGGTTGCCGACGAGGACGACGCTGTTGATGTTCTGGGGCATTACTCCTCCTCCAACGAGGTGTCGATCGGGTCGGCAACATCCTCGCGCGCAGGTCCGCCGGCCGCTACCGGCCTGGTCGAACCAGGCTTGTAGCGACGCGTCGGAAGATGGCGCATGACGGCGTCGTCGATCTTCAGCACGCGCGAGATCTCGTCGAGCGTCTCCGGCCCTGCGCTGAAAGAGAGCAGGTGGTAGACGCCGTCGGTCTTCTTGTCGATCGGGTACTCGAGCTTGCGCCGGCCCCAGACGTCCTGGCCGTCCCAGCTCCCCCCGCCGGTCTCGACGAGGTCGCGGGTGCGCTTGACGATCTCCTCCTGGCGCTCGTCGGCCAGGTCGGGGTCCAGCATGAGCAGGATTTCATAGTCGTTCACGGGTTCCCTAGCTCCTCTCTCAGGATTGGGCTTCCTTCGGTCTTAGGCGGCCTCACCGGCAAGCACGGGCGGGAACGGCTCGTGCGAGGCGAGGCAGGAAGCTGCGCCAGGATAGCAGCAGACGGCGTAGCATCCGGCCCATGAGGAGGCTGCTCACCTGGGTCGCCGGCGGGCTCGGCGTCGCCGCGCTCGTGCGGCAGCTGCTGCGCCGGCAGCCCGCACGCCCTCCGGCCGAGCCCCAGCCGGCCGACCCGGCCGACGAGCTGCGCGCGAAGCTCGAAGAGGCGCGCGGCGCCGCGGACGACCGCGACGAGTTCGACGCCGCCGAGGGCACCCCGCTCGACGAGGTCGAGCGCCCACCGCATTCCGAGGCAGAGAGGCCCGAGGCAGAGCCGCCCGAGACAGAGCCGCCCAGCAGAGCCTCCCAGACCTCTGCAGAGGCGCAGCCATCCGCGCACGAGCCGGACGACGAGGCCGAGCGGCAGCGCTCGCTCGAGGAGCGCAGGCGTCGCGTGCACGACAAGGCCCAGGAGGCGCTCGGTCACATGCGCGGCGAGGACGACTAATCCTGGCCCGACAGGGCACGTAGACGGCATGCGAGTCGTCGTCATCGGTGCGACCGGCAACGTCGGCACGAGCGTGCGTGGAGGCACTCGGCCGGGACGAGCGGGTCGGCTCGATCCTCGGTGTCGCGCGCAGGCTGCCGCAGGCGACCTTCGAGAAGACGGAGTTCGTCTCTGCGGACGTGACGAGCGACGACCTCGTGCCGCTCCTCGCGGGCGCCGACGCGGTCGTTCACCTCGCCTGGCTGATCCAGCCCTCGCGCAACCAGGATGCGCTCTGGCGGACGAACGTCTACGGCTCGCACCGCGTCTTCGAGGCGGTCGCCCGTGCGGGGGTCGGCACGCTCGTCTACGCCTCCTCGATCGGCGTCTACTCGCCCGGCCCGCGCACCGGCGAGGACAAGCAGCGAGTCGACGAGAGCTGGCCCTGCGACGGCGTGCGCACGAGCTGGTACGCGCGCCACAAGGCCGAGGTCGAGCGCCGGCTCGACGCCTTCGAGCGGGAGCACCCCGACGTGCGGGTCGTCCGGCTGCGGCCGGCGATCGTGATGAAGCGCGGTGCGGCCGAGGAGGTACGCCGCCTCTTCTTCGGTCCCTTCCTCCCGAACGCGGTCGTGCGGCCCGGGCTGCTCCCGGTCGTGCCGCACATCCCGGGAGCGATCGTCCAGGTCGTCCACTCGCTCGACCTCGGCGACGCCTACCGGCGCGCCGTCGTGCAGCCCGAGGCGCGCGGGGCCTACAACGTCGCCGCCGAGCCGGAGCTCGACGGCCGCCGGCTCGCGGCCGCGCTCGGCGTGCGAGCCGTCGTCGTGCCGGCGCGGCTCGCCCGCCTCCTGGCCGGCGCGACCTGGCGCGCACGTCTGCACCCGACGTCGCCCGACTGGCTCGACCTCGCGCTCGGCGTCCCCTTGCTCGACACGACCCGGGCACGCGAGGAGCTCGGCTGGGCATCCGAGCGAACCGCCGAAGAGGTCGCACGCGAGCTGCTCGAGGGCGTCGCCGACGGGGCCTCCGCCGCCACACCCCCGCTGCGAGGCGGCGACCGCAGCGAGGAGATCGCCGCGGGAGTCGGGAAGGAGCGACTCTAAGCGCGGCATACTGTTTTCCAGAGCATGAGCGAGCTGCCGCGGACCGACGATCTGCCCCGCTCGGACGACGGGTTCGACCCGGCGCGCGTCGAGGAGGCGTTCTCGTCGTTCGCCGAGCGCGTCCACGAGCTCGAGACCGTCGCGGGCGAGCTGCGCGCCGAGCTCAAGGCGCTCCGGATCGAACGCGAGGCGGACCGCGACCCGGGGCGGGTGCCGGAGGAGTACGACGACGAGGAGGACTGGCCCGCAGAGCATGCCTTCTCGAGCTCCGCGCGGGCGTCCTCGGCGGACTGGGTGGCCGCAGTCCCACCGCCGCTCCTGCGCCCGTTCGCCGTCCCGCGGGTCGTTCTCGAGGGTCGTTTTCCTCCTCGTGGTTGCGCTCCTCGCCGGCCTCGCCGACCTCGACGCGGTGTGGATCGTGCTCGTGATGACCGCCGCGTGGGTGCTCGTCGCGCTGTCCGAGTGGACGGCGGCGGCGAAGCGCGCTCGCTGGCGCCTCGACGAGATCGCTCCCTCGGTCGCCTCGGACGGCGATCCGGCCGCCGACAGCACCGGCCCGTGGAGCATGCCGGTGGTCGAAGCGACCGCCGTAGCCCCGGCGGACGACTCCGAGTCGCGCACGGTGATCGCGACGCTGCCGGCGCCGGCCGACGAGCCCGAACCGAAATCGGAGGCCGAGGACTCCGTCGAGCCCGCCGCGAGCGACGACGCTGAGGCGCCACAGGCGGAAACGCCACGTCGCCGATTCCGGCCGTGGCGGCGTCGCGCGCCCGAGGCCGCTTCCGATCCGTGGGAGGTCTGACCCGGCTCGTCGCCGCGACCGCCTTGCTCGCGGTCGTTGCGACTCCGAGCGCGGGGCCAGCCGCGGCGCCGGCCTCCGGGTCGCTCCGCTCGGCTCTGGCACTGGACGTGGCTGCCGGCTTCTCCGCGGAGCTCTACGCGACCGGCCTGGAACGCCCGACCGCGCTCGCGTTCGGGCCCGACGGGCTGCTCTACGCGACGCAGGAGTCGGGCAGCGTGATCGCCGTCGGCCGCGGGTCGACGCGCCCGCGCGTGCTCGCGCGAGGCTTCCGGACACCGCTCGGGCTGACCTGGCGTGGCAGCACGCTGTACGTCTCGGCCCAGGGCTCGCTCCATCGTCTCGTGGTGAGCGGGAAGCGGGTCGTGTCGCGGCGGGCGATCCTGAGCGGGCTCCCGTTCGGCCGCCACCAGCAGGACACCGTCGTCGTCGGCCCGGACGGCCGTCTCTACCTCGGCAGCGGCTCGACCTGCGACGTCTGCCGTGAGCGCGACCGGCGCAGCGCGGCCGTCCTGTCGGTGCGCCCGGACGGAAGCGACCTGCGCATCGTCGCCCGCGGGCTGCGAAACCCCTACGGCCTCGCCTTCCAGCCGGGCACGAACCGGCTCTACGTCTCGGACAACGGCCGCGACGACCTCGGCGACGGCGAGCCGGCGGAGACGATCGTGCGCATCCGGGCGGGATCTCACTACGGCTGGCCGCGCTGCTGGGCGAGCTGGCGCGCGCGACAGCTGCGCGGTTCCTGCGGCGGTGTCGCCGAGCCGATCGCCTACCTCGAGCCGCACTCGTCGGCGAACAGCCTGGCGTTCTGGCGCGGCTCGCTCTTCGTCGCCGAGTGGGGCCAGTACCTGAGCAGAGCGCTGGGGCCGCAAGCTCGTCCGCGTCGACGTACGCACGGGCCGCTCGTCCACCTTTGCGCACGGCTTCGACCACCCGCTCGGGCTGACCACGGAGCCGCGCGGCGGCGGGCTCCTCGTCGGCGACTGGGGTCGGGGCGTGATCTACCGGATCACGCGGCGCTGAGCGCGGCGGCGCCGAACGAGACGCTGAAGGCGCGACACCAGATCACGGCGGTTGCGCCGTCGCCGAGCTCGAGCCCGGCCGGAAGCTCGACGCACCGGCGAGGACGACCGCAAACCAGAGGGCTGTAAGGGCCATCGACGCGCGGAAGTCGTCGTGAGGACGCCGCCCGCGATCTAGATCCCGGCGACGGCGAGCGCAGCCGGCCGGCAGGCCGCGATCCGGGCTCCAGAGGGAAGGTCGGCTCTCGCCTGCATGCAGACGTTCTAGCCGCCCGAGCGTTACGGAGGCCTTACCCTCGCAGGAACGCCGTCGTCGCCGCGGCGAGACCGCGCGCGACCCGCTGCTGGTAGGGGCCGCTGCGCAGCAGCGCACCCTCGCGCGGGTTCGTCATGAAGCCCGTCTCCGCGAGCACGACCGGCACGTCCGCCCAGTTGAAGCCCGTCAGGTCGGAGCGCTCGACGACGCCCAGGTCACGCGCGCCGGTGGCCCGGACGAGCTCGCGCTGCACGAGTCGCCCCGCGCGGAGGCTCGCCGTGTAGACGTCCCCGGTCCAGCCCCGCCGGAGCGCCGGCACGAGCGTCGAGATCCCATTGGCGGACGGATCGGTGGAGCCGTCGGCGTGGATCCGGATCATCAGCGCCGCGCGACGCCGATTGCAGTGCTCCGCGCGCTCCCGGTTGCCGCCTCGGTAGCCGGCGCCGTTCCGGGTCAACGCGACCCGGTAGCCGCGCGAGAGGAGCAGCGCCCGCGTCCGGCGGGCGATCGCGAGCGCAACGGGTGCCTCGCCGGCCGCGCCGCCGCCGTCCTTCACCTTCAGCTCGCGCGAGCCCGGCCCGATCGGCTCGAGCTGCCGGCCGACCTCCGGCACGGTCGCGTGCCCGGGATCGAGGCAGATCAGCGCGGCGGCGAGCGTCTCGACGAGCACGCCGGGCACGGTAGCTGGGCCGGCAGCCCAGTCGGCAGCGAGCGCCGGGTGCGCCTGCGGAACGCACCCGGCCGCGCCTCGCTGCCCTCCCGCGGCCTACTCCTCCTCGACGACGACCTCCGTCAGGTCGGTCTGGGAGAGCAGGTTCACGTTGAACGTGTCCTGGATCGACGGGTGCTCGAGCTGCACGTACGTGTACCAGTAGATCGGCGTCACCGGGACCGCCCCGTCGGCACCGAGCAGCAGGTCTTCCATCTGCCCGTACAGCTCGTACCGCTCGTCGTTGTCCGCCGTCTGCCGCGCCTGCTCGAGCAGCTTGTCGTAGGCCGGGTCGCAGTAGTTGGTCGAGTTGTTCCCCGACTCGCACGTCCAGAGCTCGAGGAAGTTGATCGCGTCCACGTAGTCGCCGATCCAGCCGTAGCGGTAGACGTCGATCGACGGGTCGATCGGCGGACCGGTGAACTCGAGGAACTGAGCCCACTCCTGCTGCCTGATCTCCACGTCCAGGCCGAGCTCCGACCACGCCGCCTGCACGGCGACCGCGATCTCGCGGTGCCCCGGCGAGTCGTTCAGGAGCAGGGTGATGTCCTCCTTCGGGTCGGCCACCTCGGACATCAGCTGCTTGGCCTGCTCGAGGTCGCCGTTCTCGGGCAGCCACGGCGAATCGGGGTTGATCGCGTCGAAGCCGGGCATCCCCTCCGGCGTCCAGCCGGTGCTGGGGAGCTGGTCGGCCTGGGCGATGTTGTCGATGATCTCGCGCCGGTTGATCGCGAGCGACATCGCCTTGCGCTGCTTCACGTCGGTGATCGTCTTGACGTTGAACCCGTACGTGTAGGTGCCGAGCCCCGGGTACTGCTGGTAGTCCGGGGTCTCCTTCAGGCGCGGGATCTCCTCCGGCGGCAGCCCGCCGACGTGCGCGTCGAGCTCGCCCGCCTCGTAGGCCTGCACCGCGGTGATCCCGTCGGTGATCATCCGGCCGTTCACGCGGGTCAGCGTCACGTTGTCCGCGTCGCGCCAGTCCTCGCTCTTGACGATGTCGATGCTGGCGTTGTGCTCCCACGAGTCGAGCAGGAAGGGGCCGTTCGAGACGATGTTCGCCGCCTCGGTCCACTTCTCTCCGTGGAGCTCGATCGTGGGCCGGTGGACGGCGAGGAACGAGTGGTGCGCCGCCTGCTGGACGAACCACGGCTGCGGCGTCGTCAGCTTCACCTCGAGCGTCCGCTCGTCGAGCGCGTTGACGCCGACCTTGTCGCGCAGCGCCGCGCAGCTCTTCTCGCAGCCGTTGTACTCGGCTGCGCCGACGATCCCGTAGAACTGGTACGCGTAGTCGGCCGCCAGCTCGGGCGAGATCGTGCGCTTCCACGACCACTCGAAGTCCTCCGCGGTGACCGGGTCGCCGTTCGACCAGGCGCCGTCGTCGCGGAGGTTGAAGGTGACGGTCGTGCCGTCCTCGGAGGTCTCCCAGCTCTCGGCGAGCATCGCGACCGGCTCGAGGTCCGGCCCCAGCTTGACGAGCGGATCCATGATGCTGAGCAGGATCCCCGACGAGGTCGTGTCGGTCGCGAGGCCGGGGTCGAGCGACGGCGGCTCGGCGCCCCAGTTGACCGTGATCGTCTGGTCGGCGGCGAGACCGCCCTCGGCGGCCGTGGTCGTGCCCGCCGCGTCGTCGCCGTCGTCGCCGCCGCCGCAGCCGGCCGCCACGAGCACGAGCGACGCTGCGCCGAGGGCCAGCGCGGCGGCAATGGTCGAGCGCTTCCGAGTCATGCGCATCCTTTGATCGCAGGAGAAGTACGTACGTATAGTATTACTATACAAGAGGGCCGTGCGGTCAAGTCCCCGCCGGCGCGCCCGTCTCCTACGTCGTCGAGCGCGGCGCGAGCAGAAGCTCGACCGTGCCCGCGGGAACCTCGCGTGGCTGCTCGTCGACGACGACGTCGACGTTGCTCGACGCACCGAGCGAGAGCCAGATCCGCGCTGCGCGCAGACGCACCGACTCGCCCTGCGCGAGGATCCGCTCCTCGAGGACGCGTCCGCTCTCCGTGCCGACGCGCGCGGAGAGCCAGCAGTCGCCGCGGGTCGCCGTGACGAGCACCGTGACGAGTCTCGTGGCCGGCTTCTTCGCCGGCAGTGTCGTCGCGGCCGTGGACGGCTGCTGCTTCGTTTCGGCATCCTCTGGCTCGGACGGCGCCGCCAGCGGCTCGGTTGCCTCGGCAGCAGGCTCCGACGAGCCGATCGGCACCGCCCCGGCGAGCACGAGCGCGAAGAACACGAAGGCCGCGGTCGCCACTGCGGCGAGCGACCAGAAGAGGACGTCGGCTGGATTCGGCCTGCGCATGTCGTGCCCGCCTCGGTGTTCGCCGCGAAGCACCGATTCTCCCACGTGCGGGCTCGCGTGACGGAGCGGCCCCGGAGTCGAACCGAGCAAGCCGTGGGTTGCACGACCGGGCCGATTTTGAAGACCGGCTGGGCCACCGGGCCCGTGCCGCTCCGCGGCCAGCGTAACGGCCGGAGCGGCACGGGCTGCGCTGTCCGCGTCCTCCTAGCCGGGAACGACCCGGATCTGAACGAGGCGGCGCGACGAGACGCCCGCCAGGACGTTGTCGCCCGGCTTGCGCGCACGCAGGAAGAACACCATCGAGCCCCCGCGCTGAAGCGGCAGGCGTGCCGTCGGCCGGAAGGTCATCGTCGCGATCCCCTGCGCGTCGGTCGCGGTCTCGGGCGTGGCGGTGACGCGACCGAACGGCACGCCGGTCGCGAGCACGAGCGCACCCTGGATCAGGCGTCCGCGCGTGTCGTTGACCCGCACCCTCAGCGTGACCGTGCTCGTACGGTCGCGGATCGTCGTGGGCGAGAACGAGACGCCCGAGACGACGAGCCGGTCGGGCAGCGAGACGCTCGAGACGGGCACGGCGGGGCCGGTGCCACCGGTCGAGCGGACGACGGCCGTCTGCGCGGAGGTCGCGGTACTCGCCCCGCGCGGGTTCTCGCCCCGCACCTGGAGACGGAGCGTGCGGCCGAGATCCTGCGAGCGAACGCCGTAGGTGCGGCCGCGGGCGCCTGTGTCCGCACAGCCGTTGCCGGCCTGGTCGCACTGGAGCCAGGTGAACCCGAACCGTCGGCGCGCCCGTCCACGTGCCCGGGCTCGCGGTGAGGGTCCCGCCGACGAGCGCGGAGCCGGAGATCGTCGGGGCGCTCGTGTTCTGCGGCGTGACGTTGTCGGCGATCACAGGACTCGGCTTCGTGTTGGCGCTCCCCGCGCCGTCGGCGTTTCGCGCCGTGACGATCGCGCGCACGCGTGCGACCGACGTCCGCGGCACGCAGGCGGTAGTTGCGGCCCGTCTGGCCGCCGATCGTGAGCGCAGTTCCCGCCCGCGCCGTCGCAGCGCAGCCAGCGGTAGCTGAACGACGTCGGGTTGTTCGACCAGCCACCGGTCGAGGTGGTGATCGTGGAGCCGCGCCGGAACGTGCCGTCGAGCACCGGCTGCAGAGTCTCCTGCGGTGGCGCCGCGATGGCGGTGGCCGCGGCGACGAGGCCGGTCAGGGTGGCCGCGAGAAGCGCCAGTCCGCCGAGCCGCCGCCGTGCGGGGCCGCGCAGCAATGGTGTCGAGCTCATGATTTTCTCCCCGTTCGCGTTGACCAGGAGGTGCAGGTGATCTCTTGACGCTCCGGAATGGGCGGGAAACCGGCTCGGCGCCCGTTTTGCACTGCGCTTGCACGCGCCTGACAGATCCCGCACACTCGGCGGGCCCGACCCGCGCGTCCCAGAGAAAGGCTGAGAGGAGCCGAGCATGCCCGCCTTCACGATCGCCCACGTCGACGACTTCGAGCGCCCGTTCCCGAAGTGGGCGCTCGCCCGCAAGTCGCTCGGCGTCACCGCCTTCGGGATCAACGTCGTCGAGCTGGCGCCCGGGCGAATCGATCCCCGAGCACGACGAGGTCGACCGCGACCAGGAGGAGGTCTTCGTCACGCTGGGCGGCGAGGCGACCCTGCGTGATCGACGGCGAGGAGCATCCAGCGCCGGCCGGCACGTACGCGCGCCTCGATCCGGCGCCCGTGCGTACGGTCGTGAACGAGAGCGACGGCCCCGTCACCGTCCTGATCGTCTCCGCCCCGCGCACGAGCGGCTACGAGCCGCTGGGCTGGGCGTAGCGATGCGAGGACTCGCTGAAGGTCGCGTGCGTCCAGGTCGAGCCGGCGATCCTCGACCGCGCCGCCACGCTCGACCGCCTCGCGGCGCGGACCGCCGAGGCCGCCGCCGCCGGCGCGGGTCTCGTCGTCTTCCCGGAGACCTTCGTGCCCGCCTACCCGTCGTCCGCCTGGGCACGCGCCCTCGCCGGCTGGGCCGACCCGCGCGCGAAGGCCGCCTTTGCGCTCCTGCACCGGGAGTCCGTCGAGATCCCGGGGCCGGACGCCGACCGGATCGGCGAGATCGCGCGCGAGCACGGCGTCTGGCTCGTCACGGGCGTGAACGAGCTCGATCCATCGAGGCCGGGGACGCTCTACAACTCGCTCCTCTACCACTCGCCGGACGGCGAGCTCGCTCTGCACCACCGCAAGCTCGTGCCGACGAACCACGAGCGGCTCGTCTGGGGGCAGGGCGACGGCCGCGGCCTCCGGGCGCTGGAGACGCCGATCGGCCGGATCGGCGGCCTGATCTGCTGGGAGAACTACATGCCGCTCGCGCGGTTCGCGCTGTACGAATCGGGCGTCGAGCTGTACATCGCCTCGACCGCCGACGACGGCGACGCCTGGCAGGCGACGCTCGTGCACATCGCGCGGGAGTCGAGGGCGTTCGTGATCGCCCCGTGCCACTTCCAGCGAGCCTCGTCCTATCCGGACGACTTCCCGCTCCGGGAGGAGCTGGCGGGGCGCGACCTGCTCGGCCGCGGCGGCAGCGCCATCCTCGGTCCCGACGGCGCCTACCTCGCCGGCCCGCTCTACGACGAGGAGGGCATCCTCTACGCCGAGCTCGACCCGGCGCGGCTAGCGCGAGGAGCGCCAGCGCTTCGACCCGGCGGGTCACTACCACCGGCCCGACGTGCTGAGCCTCTCGGTCACCCCGCTCAGCGAACGGCCGTGACCACGATCCGGTCGCCGCGGCGGACGCCCCAGCGCCGAAACGAGCCCGCGTTCGACCTCGAGCGCCCCCCGGTAGGAGACCTCCGGGTCGTAGACCGGGCAGGTCTCGACGCGACACGGCTTCATCTGCATGATCCGTAGAATGCGTCCGCTCGCGTTGTAGAAGGCGATGTCGAGCGGGATCAGCGTGTTCTTCATCCAGAACGCGCCCGTCGAGGGCCGCGGATACTGGAAGACCATGCCCGGCGTCGCGGGCGAGCGAGCGGCGGTGCATCAGTCCCCGTTGCCGTTGCTCGTCCGTGCGCGCGACCTCGACCCTGAGGGCGACCTTCCGCTCGCCGGTGGCGATCGTCGCGGTGCCACGGGGGAAGCGCGGCTCGTCGCCCGGGGCGAACGTCGCACCCGGCCGCGACGAGCGCGGCGAGCAGGAACGTGACGGCGACGACGAGGCGCACCGGCTGATTGTCGCAGCGATCAGCCCGCCTCGGCGGCACGCCGCCGCAGCACGCGCTCGTCGCCGACCCGACGGGTGATCCCGTCCGCGTCGAGACGCTCGAGCAGGAGCTGCGCATCCCGGCGTCCGCAGCCGGCGAGGTCGCGGAAGCGGGCGAGCGTGATCCGGCCGGCGGACGCGCACTCGGCGAGCACGAGCTCTTCGCGCGCGCTCGTAGATCGCCGCCGAGACGGCGTAGCCGTCGCCGACGCGCACGAGCCGACCTTCCCGCTCGAGGAACCGGGCGAGCTCGGCGTCCTCGACCTTCGCGGCACCGGGCTCGGCGTCGTCGAGCGCGCGTTCGAGCGCTTCGGCCTCCTGCTGCCCGCGCGCCGAGCGTCGGCGTCGCACCGGGGAGGTACAGGCGCGATCCGCGCCGCTCGAACGGCAGCCGGGCGAGAACGGCGCGTGCCCAGGGCTCGGTCGGCGCGTGGACTCCGGGGTCGAGCTCGTCCGCGAGCGCGAGCTCGCGCTCCAGCTCGTCCCGCAGCTCATCGAGCCACGCCTCCGAGAAGCGCCACTCGCCGTCGACGAGCACCGGCTCGTGGACCACCCGCTCTCCACCGGGCTCCGCCGTGGCGCGGAGGCGCGGGATCGAGCACGATTCCACCGCCGACGGTGGTCGCCTCGCGGAGGACGACCCGGTCGCCGCGGGCCGCCGTCACGGGCGCCGCGAGCCGGAGCTGCGCCCAGTCGCCCGAGCGCACGACGCGGGCGAGGACGGCGCTCGTGCCGTGGTGGACGAGCAGCCGCGCACCGTCCGCGATCTCCGCGAGCGGCTCCAGCGCGACGTCGAGACGGTAGCTCGGCCGGAAAGCTCCGGGCGTGACGAGCGCGTCGCCGCGCCGCAGCTCGCGCCGCTCGACGCCCGTGAGGGCGACCGCGACGCGCTGCCCTGCCTCGGCGCGCGCCACGGGCTCGTCGTGCACCTGCACCGAGCGGACGCGCACCTCACGCCCGCCCGGCTCCGCGCGGAGCACGTCCCCTTCCCCGACGGTTCCGCGACCAGAGCGTGCCGGTCGCGACGGTGCCGATCCCGTGCAGGCTGAAGACACGGTCGACGTACAGCCGCGCCGGGCCGTCCGAGACCGGCTTGTGTTCCTGACCACAAGCTCCGCCGCTCGTCCCGAGCGCCGCGCGGAGCTCGTCGAGTCCCGCACCGGTCTTCGCGCTCACCGGCAGCACCTCCGCGCCCGGCACGAGCTCGCGCGCCTCCTCGAGCGCCAGCTCGAGCGTCTCGCCCGTCGACGGCGTCGGCCTTCGTCACCGCCACGACACCGCGCTCGATCCCGAGCAGGGAGAGGATCGCCAGGTGCTCGTGCGTCTGCGGCCGGGCGCCTTCGGCCGCGTCGATCACGAGCAGGAAGAGGTCGATGCCCGTCGCGCCGGCGACCATGTTGCGGACGAAGCGCTCGTGCCCGGGCACGTCGATCAGCGACAGCCGGCGTCCGTCGGGCAGCTCGAGCGGGGCATAGCCGAGGTCGATCGAGATCCCGCGCTCGCGCTCCTCGGGCAGCCGATCCGTGTCCTTCCCGGTCAACGCCCGCACGAGCCACGTCTTGCCGTGGTCGACGTGTCCGGCCGTGCCTACCGTGAGCGGCACGTGCGCACCGCTTCGGCCACCTCGACTGTCTCGGCGTCCGAGAGCGTGCGGCAGTCGAGCAGGGTGCGGCCGTCGCGGACGACGGCGACGACCGGCGGTTCACCGTCGCGCAGACCCGCCGCCAGCTCCTCCTCGACGGCGCACGCGAAGCTCGGCAGCGCGGCGAGCGGCAGCGCACCGCCGCCGACCCGCGCCACCGTCTCCTCCACCTCGCCGCCGACCGCCGCCGCCAGCCGTTCGGCTCGGGCGCGCACCGCCTCAGCGGGCTCGCGCAGCATTCGCAGCACCGGGATCTCCTCCGGCCGGTCGAGATACAGGGCGAGCGTCCCCTCGAGCGCCGCGAGCGAGAGCTTGTCCGCCCGGAGCGCGCGCTGGAGTGGATGGCGGCGCAGCCGCTCGACGAGGTCGGCGCGCCCCGCCACGATTCCCGCCTGCGGCCCGCCCAGCAGCTTGTCGCCCGAGAAGCAGACGAGATCGGCGCCCGCCGCGAGCGACGAGGCCGGCGTCGGCTCGTCGCCAAGTAACAGCTGTTACTCGACCGAGCGCGCCCGAGCCGAGGTCGTCGACCAGCGGCAGGCCATGGCGTGCGGCCACCGCCGCCAGCTCGGCCACGCGCGGCTGCTCGGTGAAGCCGACCACGCGGAAGTTGGACTGGTGCACGCGCAACAGCAGCGCCGTCTCCGGCCCGATCGCGCGCTCGTAGTCGGCAGCCCGCGTGCGATTCGTCGTCCCCACCTCGACGAGGCGTGCGCCCGAGCGCGCCAGCACGTCGGGGATCCGGAAGCCGTCGCCGATCTCGATCAGCTCGCCGCGCGAGACGACCACCTCGCGGCCCTCGGCGAGCGCTGCCAGCGCCAGCAGCACGGCCGCGGCGTTGTTGTTGACCACGAGCGCCGCCTCGGCGCCGGTGAGCCGGCGCAGCAGCGGTGCCAGGTGATCCTGTCGCGAGCCCCGCGCGCCATCTGCGAGGTCGTACTCGAGGTTCGAGTAGCCGGCCCCGACCTCCGCCACGCGCTCGAGCGCGGCAGCGGCCAGCGGCGCGCGGCCGAGATTCGTGTGCACGACGATCCCGGTGGCGTTCAGGATCCGCCGCAACGCCGGGCGCCGCACCGTGGCGAGCTCGGCCAGCGCACGCTCCACGAGATCGCCGGGATCGACGCCCGCGCGCACCTCCTCCCGGGCGCGCTCCAGCGCCGCGCGGGCAGCCGAGAGCGCGAGGTGCCGCGGCTCGGCGGCCAGCCGATCGTCGCGGAGGAGTGCGTCGACGGACGGGAGGTCTCGCAGCCTCATGAACGCCAGTGTAAAGCCGGTTCTGCTGCTTTACTGGTCGCGTGCTCAGGCGTGTTCGTCACTGCGAGTCGTGGTGCTTCTCGTCGTGGCGGTAGCCGGCATCGCCGGCGTCGTCGCCGTCCGGGATGCCGCCTACGCGAACGACGCCCTGCCCGGGCGTGTCGGTGCGCACCGTCGATCCGAGCCAGGACCTGCGCCTCACCGTCGGCGGCAAGACGATTCGCGGCGGCGGAGGCATCCTGGCCGTCGACGTGGCCGCCACGCGGGCCGCCGCGCTCGCCGCGGGCCGCGACTCGCTCTGGAGCCGGGTGCGGCAGCTCGCCGATCCTTCGGCGCCCGCGATCGTCGTGGATCCGGTGCTGCGGCCGACCGGCGCGGCCGACGAGCTCGTCGGCGAGCTCGAGCAGCGGGCGAAGCTCGCTCTGCCGGCGCCGGCGCAGCTCGCGATGCGCGGCCGCACCCCCCAGGTGACGCCCGCGCGGCCCGGTCGCGCGATCGACCGCGACAGCTTCTTCGGCGTGCTCCGGCGGGCTTTGCTCTCCGGTCGCGCGTCGGATCGACGCGCCGCTCGCGGAGAGCCGGCCGGAGCTCGACACCGCCGCCGCCGAGGAGGCCGCCGGGATCGCGCGACGGCTCGTGAGCGCGCCGGTGACACTGACCTACCGCGGCGAGGATGTCGGCTCGCTCGAGCCGAGACGCCTCGCGCGACTGATCCGCTTCGCGCCTCGCCGCGACCACTTCGTCGTCACCTTCGACCGCGAGCAACTCGCCGCCGCGGTTCGCCCGGCGCTCCGCCCCTGGCGCGAGCGCGCCACCAACGCGCGCTTCCTCGTCGGCGCGAAGAGCGTTCGGATCGCGCCCTCGAAGCCGGGGCTCGACGTGAACGCGAAGGTGGCGCTGAACCAGGTCACCGCTGCCGCCTATTCGAGCTCGCGAGTCGCCGAGCTCGCCCTCCAGGAGACCCGCCCGGACCTGACGACGCGCGAGGCGGACGCGCTCGGCATCCGCGAGCAGATCTCGAGCTTCACGACCGACATGGGCGTCTCCTCGTCGAACCGGATCCACAACGTGCAGCTGATGGCCGAGTACATCGACGGCACCCTGCTGCGCCCGGGGCAGACGTTCTCGTTCAACGACTCCGTCGGCCCGCGCACCGCCGAGCGCGGCTTCCTCGAAGGCCAGATGATCATCGGCTCGCTGCTCCTGCCCTCGATCGGCGGCGGCGTCTGCCAGACCGCGACGACGCTCTTCAACAACGCGTGGGAGCTCGGGCTGCCGATCGTCGAGCGCTACAACCACAGCTTCTACATCAGCCACTACCCGATGGGCCGCGATGCCACCGTCTCCTGGGGCGGGCCGGACTTTGCGTTCAAGAACGATTTGAAGACGGGCATCCTGATCAAGACGAGCTACACCGACTCGACCCTGACGTTCAGCTTCTGGGGCACGAAGCCGAACCGAAAGGTCGTCAGCGTGACCGGCCCCCAGTCGAACTGGCGCTCGCCCGAGACGACCTACGCGCTCGATCCGTACGCACCGTCGGGCTCCGTGCGGACGGTGGCCGGCTCGAACCAGATGGGCTTCGACGTGACCGTCTCGCGAACCGTCCGCGAGGGCGGCAAGGTCGTGCGCGAGGACTCGGTCACGAGCGCCTACATCGCGGTCGGCCCGACGGCGATCTACGGCCCCGGCCGGACGATCCCGGGCTCGTACTTCGTGCTGCCGCGCGTCTAGGCGCGTCGGCGTCCGGGCCGCTTTGTACGCTCGCGCCGTTCGTGGCAATCATCGAGAAAGGAACATGTTGGACGCACACTCCGAGGACGCTCGCAGCCGCTGGATCCACCCAGCAGGTGCCATCGGCGCGATCCTGATCGCGCTGGCAATGCTCTACAGCTTCCTGATGGCCTCAGACTCGGGTGAGACCGCGGCCGACCTGATCGCCTTCGCGAAGGACAATCAGAACGAGGTCTGGACGACCCAAATGATCGCGCTCGCGGCGCCCCTGTTGATGGGCCTGTTCGTCGCGAGCCTCTGGGTGCGTCTGCGCGGCGCGAGCGAGGGCTACCGTGCGCTCGTTCTGCTCGGCGGAACACTCTTCGTCGCGTTTCTTGCCACCGGGCTGACGCTCTGGTCGGCACCGCTCTTCGACACCGACGCGCTGTCGGTGGGCGCCGCAGAGGCGTACCTCGTGTTCGACGACGCGGGCTGGGTTCTGCTCGGCCTGTCAGGGATCTCGATCGGGGCGATGATCGTCGGCGCGTCGCTCGCCGCGCTCGAGCTCGGCTGGCTGCCGAAGTGGGCCGTGTGGGTCAGCGTCGCGCTCGGCGTGCTCTCGCTCGCGACCGTCATGGCGATCGGCTTCTTCGCCTGGGCGATCTGGCTGATCGCGGCCGGGGTGTGGACGTTGTGGGGCGGCCCGCGAGTCGCCGCCGCCCGGCCTGTCGAGACCGCCGTCTAGCAGCTCGCTACTGCGCGTCCGCCTTCTCCGGCTCGGCCGGAGAGGACTTCGACGTTCCGGTCGTCGTAGCTCGCGACGACGATGCGGACGGCCTCCGCGGGATCGTCCGTGACGTAGAGCAGGTCGAGGTCCTCGGGCGAGATCATCCCGTCGGCGAGCAGCTCGCTGCGGATCCAGGCGACCATCTCGCCCCAGTAGTCGCTGTCGAAGAGGACGACGGGGAAGTTCAGCACCTTGCCGGTCTGGATCAGCGTCAGCGCCTCGTACAGCTCGTCGAGCGTGCCGAAGCCGCCGGGCAGGATCACGAAGCCCTCCGCAGCCTTCACGAACATCGTCTTGCGCGCGTAGAAGTGCTTGAACGTCATCTCGATGTCGCAGTAGGGATTGAGCCCCTGCTCGTGCGGGAGCGCGATGTTGAACCCGACCGAGAGCCCGCCGCCCTCCTTGCAGCCGCGGTTCGCCGCCTCCATCACGCCCGGGCCGCCGCCGGTGACGACGGCGAAGCCGGCCTCGGCGAACAGGCGTGCCGTCTCGCGCGCGTCGCGGTAGGGCTCGGAGTCCTCGCCGACCCGGGCCGACCCGAAGATCGAGACGGCGGGCCGGTCGATCTCCAGCACCTTCTGGAAGCCGCTGAGGAACTCGGAGGCGATCACCGAGACGTCGCTCGTCAGATCCTCGTGCGTGCGCTCGAGGACGCGCCGGTCGTCCATCAGAGCCGGTCTTGGGGGACGTGCGCGAGGTACATGCCCAGGGCGAGCGTCGCGATCAGCCCGCCGTAGACGACCGTGCCGGCGACGAGACGCCAGGCCGGCGCCCACGCGACGTGCTCGCGGTGGCCGAGGCGAAGCGCCTTCACCGAGCGCCAGATGAAGCCGCCGTCGAAGGGTCGCAGCGGGATCAGGTTGAAGAGGTTGAGCAGGAAGCCCGTGTAGGCGAGCGCGACGAGGAAGCGCGAGTCCGTCGCCTCGCCTGCGATCCAGACGCCGAGCGAGGCGAGCCCGCCCGCGAACGGCCCGGCGGCCGAGACGAGCAGGTTCCGCCACGGGTCGAACGGCGCGTTCTTCATCGCCACGTACGCGCCCAGGAAGGGGATGAAGACGGGCAGCTGCGGGTTCAGACCCTGCCGTTTCGCCTCGATGAAGTGACCGAGCTCGTGGACGAGGATCAGCAGGACGAAGCCGACCGCGAACCTGAAGCCGAAGAGCAGCGCGTAGCCGCCGACCGAGATGAAGATGCCGAAGAACTTGATCGCGAAGGCGCCGAACTTGACGAGCAGGAAGCCGAGCGCGACGAGGGGCGCGAAGAGCCGGCGCACGAGCTCGCGCCAGGTCGGCGTCGCCTTGATCGGCGAGTACCCGAACTGCGGCTCCTCGGCCTCGCGCGGCGCGTATGGGTCGTAGCTCACGGGCTCAGAGTACTGATCCCGTGCTCCGGACGCCTTCCCCCGATGGGAGCCGATCTTGAGTGGATCGCGAGCGTTTCTTGAGCGGCCGGGTGACCGTGGATCGCGTCGACTCGAAAGGGAGGAAGGATGACCAGGCAGTCCACGATCCGCACGTCGCTCGCAGTCGCCGGTGCGACCTGCTGCGCCGCTCTGGCCGCGCTTGCCCCGGGGAACCCGGGCGCCGACGCTGCAAGCGATCCGCGCCGACTGCGATCTACCCGCGTGGAGGTACGTCTCTGACCGGCCATTGGGGCGACGGGGGCTGCCGCTGAGGCGAGCACCTCCCGCAGGACGTCGTCCGGGGACGCTTCCCCGGCCGCGAACGCCTCGTCGAAGGCCGCATCCCCCAGCGCGGGCCGCAACCGCCCGAGCAGCTCGTCGAGCAACTCCTGTTCCTGCCAGTCCACCGAGGCGCCCGTCTGCCGCCGGATCCCCGCCGCCGCGCCGAGCAGGCGCGCCGCGAGAGCCAGGTCGCCGTCGTGCTCGGGTGCGGGCGCGAGCCAGACGCAGCAGGAGGCGAGCTTGTCGCGGAATCCGAGGCGCGCGTGCAGCTCGATGCTCTCGAGCAGCTGGGCGCGGCCGGCCTCGAAGCGGCCGAGGCGCAGGTTCATGTCGCCGAGCCCCAGCAGCGCCCCCGCGAGGTACTCGCGATGGTCGACCCGCCGCGCCGACTCGACGCTCTCCTCGTAGATCGCCACGCCGCCCTCGTAGTCCTCGAGCTCGGCTGCGACGACACCGAGGTTGGAGAGCGCGAGCGCGAGGTGCCCGTCGTTCCGGAGCGTCCGCGCGAGCGCCGCGCTCTGCTCCCACCAGTCGCGCGAGCCCTCGCGGTTGCGGCGGCTGTACTCGATGCAGCCGAGCAGGATCAGCAGCCGGTAGCGCTCGTCCTCGTCGATCTCGCCCGCGAGCAGGGGGAGGGCGCGCTCGGCTCGGGCGCCGGCGACGTCGAGCTCGCCCTGCCGCCATTCGAGCGTCGCGAGCTTCCTCAGGACCTGGGCGTGGACGAGCGGCGAGATCTCGGAGGGATCGAGCCGAAGAGTTCCCTCGAGCCAGGCACGACCCTCGGCGAGGTAGCCGCGAACGAGCCAGAAGTGCGCCACTGCGGCCGCGAGCCGATACCGGAGCTCGGTCAAGTGCGGCGTCGGCCGCGAACGTGAGCGCGGCCCTGAAGTTGTCGTGCTCGCGCTCGAAGGTGGCGTAGGCCTCGATCGCCGCGGTCGGAAAGGTGGCGACGAGCTGCTCGCCCAGCTCGAGGAAGTACTCGGCATGGCGACGCCGCACGTCGTCGGCATCCGCGCGTTCCGACAACCGCTCGAGTGCGTACTCGCGGATCGTCAGGAGCATCCAGTGCCGCCCCTCCTCCGAGCGCCGGACGAGGCTGCCCTCGACGAGGTCGGACAGTGCCGCTGCGTCTGCTCCGCACACGGACGTGACGGCCTCGCCGGTGAAGCCGCCTGCGAACGCACCGAGGTCGGCCAGCAGGCGGCGTGCGGCCGGCTCGAGCAGCTCGTCGCTCCAGCCGATCGCCGCGCGCAGGGTTCGCTGCCGTTCCGGAAGGTCGCGAGCGCCCTTGGACGCGAGCTCGAACCTGTCGTCGAGCGACTCGATCAGCTCGGCCGGCGTCAGGTCGGCCGTGCGGGCGGCGACGAGCTCGATCGCGAGCGGCAGCCCGTCGAGGCGACGGCAGATCTCGGTGACGAGCGGCCCCGGTGGCAGCGCGCGGCCGGTGGCGCGCGCACGTCCGAGGAAGAGCTCCTCCGCGTCGGCCGCAGGCAGGGGCGGCAAGCTGGAGCTCGTGCTCCCCGTACACGCGGAGGCGCGCGCGGCTCGTCACGAGGACACGCAGACGCGGTGCCGCCTGCAGCAGCTCGCCGACCAGCGGGGCCGCGTCGAGGAGCTGCTCGAAGTTGTCCAGGAGCAGCAGGAGCTCGCGGCCGCGCAGCTCGTCCGCGAGCGTCGTCCTCGGCGAGTTCGAGCGCCTGCGCGATCGCCGGCCGGACGAGCGCCGGATCGACGAGGGCGGCAAGCCCGACGAACCAGACGCCGTCGGCGAACGCGTCGGCGAGCTCGTACGCGGACCGGAGCGCGACTCGCGTCTTGCCGGCCCCGCCGGTCCCGGTGAGAGTCACGATTCGGCCGTCGCCTCGTAGAAGGGCGGTGACTGCTTCGACCTCGGCCCGGCGGCCGACGAACGACGTCGCCGGCGCGGGCAGGTGGCGGCGCTCCCGTAGCGACTCCGGCTCGACGTCGAGCGCCATGTCCTGGCGCAGCACCGCGCCCTGGAGCGCCCGCAGCTCGGCGCCGGGCTCGAGGCCGAGCTCGTCGAGTGCGTTCCGGATCTCGGCGTAGGCATCGAGCGCTTCGGCCTGCCGGCCGGCACGATAGAGCCCGAGCATGAGCAGACCGCGCAGCCGCTCGCGCAGCGGATGCTCCGTCACGAGTTGCTCGAGCTCCGCCAGGTCGAGCGCGCGTCCGAGCGCCAGGCCTGACTCGGCGCGATCCTCGACCGCTGCGACGCGCAGATCCTCGAGCCGGTCTCGTTCGGTCGCAACCGCGCCGCCGTCGGGGAGCCCTGCGAGAGCCGGCCCTTGCCAGAGAGCGAGCGCGGCGTCGAGCGACGCGAGCGCTTCCAGATGTCGACTCGATCCCCGCTGCGCCCGCGCGGTCTCGACCAGCTCCTCGAATTCGGATGCATCGAGCCTTCCAGGCCGAAGCCGATATCCCGACGCCTCCCGCTCGACTGCGACTCCGGCCTTGCGCAACTCCGAGACGTACACCTGCAGGGCGTGGGCCGCGCTGGCAGGTGGCCGCTCGCCCCAGACCGCGTCGAGCAGCCGCTCGGTCGACACCGGCGAGCCGCGCGCGAGCAAGAGCGAGACGAGGAGCGCGCGCAGCTTCGGACTGCCACGAAACGGCTCGCCGTCCACCTCGAGCGGCCCGAGTATCCGGAACTCCACGACCCCTCCCCGTTGAGCTTCCTTTGAGCGCATCTTGAGGCTTCCGCGCGACGGTGGCGAGGTCATCTGCGCGAACGGCCCGATGCGCCTCACGCTCCCGGGCACCGCGCACCACGGAAGGAGAACGTCATGAAGATTCGAGGAAGAACGCTGCTGCTCGCGGCCGTTGCTGCGGTGGCGGTCGGAGCAGGCGCCGCCGTTGCAGCGATTCCGAGCTCGAGCGGCGCCGTCAACGGCTGCTACGAGAAGGTCACGGGCATCCTGCGGGTGATCGACACGGACGCGGGCAAGACCTGCAAGTCGTTCGAGAACCCGATCACCTGGAGCGTCCGGGGGCCGCAGGGCGAGCGCGGCGAACCGGGAGCGGTAGGCCCGGCCGGTGCATCGGGCCCACAAGGGCCTGCAGGTGCACCGGGGGCGAGGGGCGAGGACGGCGCAGCCGGCCCGCAAGGCCCACAGGGTGATGCCGGCCCGCAGGGGCTCCGCGGTGAGCAGGGGGCGACCGGCGCCGCAGGCGCGGCCGGACCACAGGGAGCCTCGGGGCCGCAGGGAGCGCAGGGGCAGAAGGGCGACACGGGTGCCACGGGCGCGACCGGACCGCGGGGCCCGAGCGACGTCTACGTCTTTCGCTCGTCAGGAACGATCCCGGTTCTGACGGGAGCCCAGGCAACGATCGGCCAACTCGACGTGCCGGCAGGGAGGTACCTCCTCAATGCGACCACGTCGTTCTACAACTCGGCGGACGAGTTGCAGCCGATCACGGCGTCCTGCTACCTGATGGCGAATCCGGGCGGCAACGTCGGTGGTGCAGTCACGTCCAACTCGCGAGAGATCTACACGGCGAGCTCTCTGGCACTGCTCGGCACGGTCAGCTCGACCAGCCTGGCGATTCACATCGAGCTGCGCTGCGAGGCCACCGCCGGGCTGGGCGGGCCGAATCCGACCGCGTTCCGGCCCTTCGGCGTGACGATCACAGCGCTGAAGGTGGAAACCATTCACTGAGCAAGCTCCGGGGCCGGATCGCGCGAGGCGCAGCGATCCGGCCCCGGGTTGTCACGAGCCCTGGCCGATCCACTCCTCGCCGCCCTCGTAGAGCTCCTTCTTCCAGAGCGGCACGGTCTGCTTGAGCGTGTCGATCGCGTCCTTGCAGGCGGCGAGCGCGTCGGCACGGTGGGGAGCCGAGACGGCGATCATCACACTCGGCTCCCCGATCTCGACCGGGCCGATGCGATGGTGGATCGCGAGCTCGCAGAGCGAGTAGCGCTCCTTCAGCTCCGCCGCGAGCGTCGTCATCGTCTGCTCGGCCATCCCCTCGAAGGCCTCGTACTCGAGCCTGATCACGGCGCGGTCGCGCGAGCGGTCGCGCACCGTGCCGGTGAAGGTGGCGATCGCGCCGGCGCCGTCGCGGGCGACCTCGCGCACGACCGCGTCGAGCGAGAGCGGCTCCGCCGAGAGCCGGAAGTCTCCTCCGGAGACGGGTGGGATCACCGCCACCTCGTCGCCCTCGGCGAGCGCCGCGTCGGCGGCGGCGTACACGCGGTTGACCGCGTAGAGGAGACCGGCGGGCTCGTCGCCGAGCCCGAGCCGGCTCCAGACGTCCGCCACGGTTGAGCCGTCCGGCAGCTCGAGCGGCTTGCTCCCGCTGCCCGCACGCTCCCGCAGACCGGCGAAGAGTCGAACCGAGATCCGCACGCCACGGAGCGTAACCGGGCTGCCCGTGTTGCCTTCGGACAGCTGACATGTTAGTTCTGCCGCGTGAGCATCACACTCGCCCGCACCAACCTGAACGACCGCGTCTACGACACGCTGAAGCGCCGGCTCGTGCGCCGCGAGGTCGGCCCGGGCGACAAGGTGAGCCTGCACGAGCTGGCCGCGGAGCTCGGGGTCTCGCGCAGCCCTGTGCACCACGCGCTCACGCGCCTCGTCTCGGAGGGGCTGCTGAGCGTGAAATCGCGACGCGGCTACTACGTGACGCCGCTCACCGAGGTCGCCGTCGTCGAGGGCTACGACGTCCGGCTCGCCCTGGAGCTGCGCGCTGCCGAGAGCGCGGTCGGCCACGTTCCCGAGGCCGAGCTGCGCCGCTTCCGCGACCTGCAGGAGACGAGCGCCGAGGCCGTCTCCCACGAGGAGTGGGACGCCGCGAATGCCGCCTTCCACGAGCACCAGGTCGACCTCGCCGGGAACAGCCTGCTCTCGCGCTTCTACCGCGAGCTGTCGGTCAACCTGATGATGCAGGTGATCCGCGGCGGCAAGCTCGAGCGAAGCGCCTCCCTCGCGACCGAGCACGAGGCGATCGTGGACGCCTACCGGCGCGCCGACCTCGAGCGTGCCCGCAGCCGCGATCCGCGCGCACATCGAGACCGGCCGGCGGATCGCCCTCGATGCCCTGGAGGCCTCGGCCGGCATTCTCTAGCTTGACAAGTAAGGCGAAATCGCCGTATATTTGGGGCGTGTTCGCCGTATCTCGGATGTTGCCGGTGGCGTGCGTTGCCGTCCTGGTCGCGACGTGCGCCGCCTCGGCGGCGAGCCCGGTTCGCGTCGCGCTCGCAGGCCCCCGGTCGGTACCGACGGTCGGCCAGCCGTGGAATGCGACGCTCACCGTTCGCCCCAGGTCGTTCGGCGGTGTCGTGCGCGTCGTGGCCGTCGGGCCGGGCCGGCTCACCGTTCGCGCTTCGGGAGCACGCGGCTCCTACCGCGCGCGGCTCGTATTCCCGTCGGCCGGCCGCTGGAGGCTGACCGGTCGAGCCGGCGGGTCGACCTCTGCGCTGGGAAGCGTCACGGTGCGGAAACGGCCGCTCACGTTCGTCTGGCCGACCTCGGTCGCCGTCGAGCCCGACGGCGTCGCTGCTCGTCGTGGAGAACGGACGCCGACGCGTCCTGCGCGTGGAGCCTCGCTCGGGACGTGTGGCTGTCGTGGCGGACGGGCTCGAGAATCCCTTCGCTGCGGTTCGCGCGCCCTCGGGCGACCTCTACGTCTCGGGCGGGCGCTCGATCCGCCGCCGGGACGCCTCGGGGTCGTGGCACCTGGTCGCCACGGCGAGCGAGGACATCGGGCCGCTCGCGCTCGCACCGGACGGCACAGCCTTCTTCACGACGAGCACGCGACTCTTCCGTCTGCCGGCCGGCGGCGGCACGCCGCAGGTCATCGCCACGGGGCTGAACAGCGCGCACGGTGTCGCGGTCGAGCCGGACGGCACCGTCCTCGTGTCCGACACGTCGAACGACCGCGTCCGCCGGATCGATCCGCGCACGAGCCGTGCCTCGACGCTGCTCGAGACGGGCGAGCCGCGCGGGCTCGACGTGGCGCCGGACGGGACGATCCACCTCGTCGAGGCGCGGAAGAAGCGCGTCGGGCGCTTCGGGCCGACGGGGGCGCGGCTCGGCGGCCGCACGCCCGCGTTCGGCGATCCGTACGACGTCGCGGTCGGCGCCGGCGGGGCGACCTACGTCGTCGACACCGCCGCGTCCGGCCGGATCGTCCGCGTGACGGCGGGCGGGAAGGTGGTCGACGATCCCGACCGGCTGAGCCGACCGCGCGCCGTACGATCGATCGCCGTGCCCGAGAGCCCGTCCTGCGCGGTGCGATCGTCCTCGAAGCTGGGGTTGGCGGTGCGCTACGCGCACGAGGTGTCCGGCCGGCGCCCTCCGCGCGGCGGGCGTCGACCCCGACGAGTACGGCTTCCTGTCGATGGTCGGGCACGCCTCCAGCCCGTGACGCGCACGGCGCTCGCGCGGGCGACGGGCCTTCGACGGACGACGCTGCGCGACGCCGTGCGGCCGCTGATCGAGCGCGGGCACGTGGTCGAGTCGCCCCATCCCGGCGACGGCCGCGCGACGCTGCTCGCGCTCACGCCGGCCGGACAGGAGCTGTTCGATCGCGGCCTGCCGGTGTTCAGGCGCTTCCTCGACGAGCTGGACGACGAGCTCGGCGGAACGCTCGCGGCGCTCGAGGTGGCGGTCCGCAGCGTGCGCTTCGCGCTGGAGCGGCTGGCCGACTGCCGGCCCGAGCGCCGTAGACTGCGGGGCGATGGCGACGACCGACCGGCGCGAGACGGAGTCCGGGATCGAGATCCGGCCGGTCTACTCCGCCCCCGGGGGCGACGGCGAGCAGCCGGGGGAGTTTCCCTACACGCGCGGCCCGTACCCGGACATGTACCGCGGCCGGCCGTGGACGATCCGCCAGTACGCGGGCTTCGCCTCGGCTGAGGAGACGAACGGTCGCTTCCGCTACCTGCTCGAGCGCGGACAGACGGGCCTGTCGGTCGCCTTCGACCTGCCGACGCAGCTCGGGCTACGACTCCGACGACCCGCGCGCGGTCGGCGAGGTCGGGCGCACCGGGGTCGCGATCGACTCGCTCGAGGACATGCGGATCCTCTTCGACCGGATCCCGCTCGGCGAGGTCTCCACCTCGATGACGATCAACGCGCCCGCCTCGCTCCTGCTCCTGCTCTACGAGCTCGTGGCCGAGGAGCAGGGGGTGCCGGCGACCGCGCTGCGCGGCACGGCCCAGAACGACATCCTCAAGGAGTACGTCGCCCGCGGGAACTACATCTTCCCGCCGCGCGCCTCGATGCGGCTCACGACCGATCTCTTCGCCTACTGCGCCGAGCGAGTGCCGAGCTGGAACACGATCTCGATCTCCGGCTACCACATCCGCGAGGCGGGCTCGACCGCGGTGCAGGAGCTCGCCTTCACGCTTGCGAACGGGATCGCCTACTGCGAGGCGGCGGTGGCGGCCGGCCTCTCGCCGGACGACTTCGGCGCGCGGCTCTCCTTCTTCTTCAACGCGCACAACCACTTCTTCCAGGAGGTGGCGAAGTTCCGCGCGGCGCGGCGGCTGTGGGCGACGATCATGCGCGAGCGCTTCGGCGCGACGAACCCGAAGGCGCTCGCCCTGCGCTTCCACGCGCAAACCGGCGGGTCGACGCTGACGGCGCAGCAGCCCGAGTCGAACATCGTGCGTGTCGCGATCCAGGCGCTCTCGGCCGTCGCGGGCGGCGCGCAGTCGCTGCACACGAACGGGTTCGACGAGGCCCTGGCGCTCCCGACCGAGCGTTCGGCCCGGATCGCGCTCCGCACGCAGCAGATCCTCGCCCACGAAGGCGGCGCCACCGACACGGCCGATCCGCTCGGCGGCGCGTACTTCATCGAGGCCCTGACGGACGAGCTCGAAGCGCGGGCACGCGAGCTGATCGAGCGGATCGACGAGCTCGGCGGCGCCGTCGCCGCGATCGAAGCGGGTTTCGTCCAGGGCGAGATCGAGGACGCGGCGTACCGGCACAACGCAGAGGTCGAGTCCGGCGAGCGAGTGATCGTGGGCGTGAACCGATTCGCCGAGGCCGAGGAGGAGCAGGTCGAGCTGCACCGGCTCGATCCCGAGAACGAGGCCCGCCAGGTCGCCCGAACGGCGCGCGTGCGGTCCGAGCGGGACGCTACTGCCGCCGAGGCGGCGCTCGCCGAGGTGCGACGCGTGGCCGGCGGAGCGGAGAATCTGCTGCCGCCGATGCGCGTAGCGCTGCGGGCGTGCTGCACGGTCGGCGAGATCTGCAACGTCCTCCGCGACGAGTTCGGCACGTTCGACTCCTCGCAGGCCTAGAGAACTGCCGGTCGATCGAGGACGCGGGCCGAGCGATCCGGCAGAGTGGCGGCGTGCGGATCCTGCTCGTCTCCCAGATGTACCCGAGCGCCGCCGAGCCGGACTTCGGCGTCTTCGTCCGCGACCTGGAAGCCGAGCTCGTCTCCTTCGGGCACGAGCTCGAGCGCGTCGTGCTCGACACGCGCGCAGGCGGGCCGCTCCGCCACCTTCGCCTCGCCGTCGCCACGGCCCGCACCGCTCGCCGCTTCCGGCCCGACGTCGTCTACGCGCACTTCCTCGTCCCGACCGGGCTCTGGGGCGCGCTGCTCGGCCGGGCACCGCTCGTCGTGACCGCGCACGGCCAGGACGTCGCGAACGTCGGCCGGATGCCCGGGGTCCGCGCGGCGACGCGCCTCGTCGTCCGCCGCGCGCAGGCCGTGATCGCCGTCTCGGACTACCTGCGGCGGCTGCTCGAGGAGCGGGTTCCCGAAGCACGCGGGAAGACCGAGGTGATCGACTGCGGCGTCGACCTCGAGCGTTTCCGGCCGCAGCCGCGCACCGAGGGCGAAGCGCCCGCCTTCCTCTGCGTCGGCTCCCTCAGCGAGCGCAAGAACGTCGCGCGGCTCGCACGGGCGTTCGAGCGGCTCGGCGAGGGAACGCTCACGTTCGCCGGCGACGGGCCGCTGCGAGGCGAGCTCGAAGGCCGGCCGCGCGTCCAGCGTCCTCGGCAGCGTCGAGCACGATCGGATTCCGGAACTGCTCGCGGCGGCCGACGTCCTGTGCCAGCCCTCGCTCGTCGAGCCCTTCGGACAGGCGGCGCTCGAGGCGCTCGCCTGCGGCCGCTCCGTCGTCGCGACCCGCGTCGGCGGGCCGCCCGAGTTCGTGCCGCCGGAAGCTGGCGTCCTCGTCGACCCGCTGGACGAGGACGCGCTCGTCGACGCGCTGCGCGCGGCAGCGGCGCTCCCCACGCCGAACCCCGCCGCTCGCGCAGCGGCGGAGACGCACGGGCTCACCGCTCAGGCGCGCCGGGTGGAGGCGGTTCTCCTGCGAGCCGCTCGAGATCGGCCAGCCTGAGCTCCACGAGCGGCCGCACCGATTCCTCCAAGCCGGCCTCGCGTGCGACCGCGAGTGCCTGCTCGTAGCTCTCACGCGCCTTCGCGGGCGCGACACCCTGCTTCAGGCGGTTGTCGCCGGTGACGAGGAGCTTCTGGATCCGCGCTCGTGCGTCCTGTTCCTGCACTCGCCGTAGCGTAACGAGCCGGGATCGCGTTGGATTCGTTGAGCCATGACGAGCCGCCGCACCAAGAACGTCGTCCGCGTGCTGATCGCGGACGACCATCGCCTCTTCGCCGAAGCCCTCGAGGCCATGCTCGAAACGGAGCCACAGCTCGAGGTGCTCGGCCGCGCCGCCGACGGGCGCGAAGCCGTGGAGCTCGCACAGGAGCTCGAGCCCGATGTCGTCCTCCTCGACATCAGCATGCCCGTGATGGACGGCTTCGAGGCCGCGGGTCGCATCGCTCAGCTACCCGGCAAGCCGGCCGTGCTGATGCTGACGGGCTCGAACTCCTCGCAGGACATCGATCGCGCCCGCCGCGCCGGCGCTCAGGGCTACCTGACGAAGGACTCGATCGCGGCGCGGCTCGTCGACGCGATCCTGGACGCCGCGACGCCGGCCGGCGAGCTGCCCTGAGCTCGCTGCTACCCTTGTCCGCGCGATGATCCAGGTGTCCGCGATCTTTCACGTCCTCGTCTCCGCCGGGCTGCTGACGCTGATCCTGATGCACTCGGGACGCGACGCCGGCATGGGCGGGATGGGCTTCACGCCCGCCTCCCAGGGCGGCACGCACATCGTCGAGCGGAACCTGACGCGCCTGACGGTCGCCGTCGCGGTGGTCTTCTTCCTCAACACCGTCGTGCTCTACCGCCTGCTCGCCTAGAGCCCGGCTCGAGCTACGGCTACACTGCACACCCCCGCGCTGGTGGCGGAATTGGTAGACGCGCAAGGTTGAGGGCCTTGTGACCTTAGGGTCGTGGAGGTTCAAGTCCTCTCCAGCGCATGCGGGAGATCGAAGGCGGCCGCGCGAGCCCGCCTTCGTCGTTCCGTCCGCTGCTCCTTGACGCTGTCCGGAAGGACATCTAGCCTGTGGGACGAACACACGTTCGACACCCACCTCGCCGCAGAAGCCACGACCAGGGAGGCGCGATGCTCACCGCACGGCAACAGGAGATCTGGCAGTTCCTCGTCGACTACGTCGACCGGCACGGCTATCCACCGACCGTGCGGGAGATCGGCGAGGCCGTCGGGCTCGCCTCGCCCTCCACGGTTCATGCACACCTCGCGAATCTCGAGCGCGCAGGCCTCCTGCGCCGCGACCCGACCAAGCCGCGGGCGCTCGATCTGATCGGCCATCGCCGCAGCCAGCCGGCGTGCCGAGCGCGGTCGACGCCCGAGCTGCCGCGCCTGCCGCTGCTCGGTCAGATCGCCGCCGGCGCGCCGCTGCTCGCCGAGGAGAACGTCGAGGACGAGATCGCGGTGCCGGAGCCGCTCGGCCGCGGCGCCGACTTCCTGCTGCGCGTTCGCGGGCGACTCGATGATCGACGCCGGGATCCTCGACGGCGACATCGCTCGTCGTCCGCCGCCAGCCCGACGCGTCGAACGGCGAGATCGTGGTCGCGCTCGTGGGCGACGACGAGTCCGCGAACGAGGCGACCGTGAAGACGTTCTACCGCGAGGCCGGCCGCATCCGCCTGCAGCCGGAGAACGACGCCCTCGAGCCGATCTACGCCGACCACGTCGAGATCCTGGGCAAGGTGACGGGCGTCTTCCGGAGCCTCTGATGCCGGTCGCCTTCCTCAACCGCACGCTCGACCAGGAGCTGACCGCGATCGTCCGCGGCGCGAGCCTCGAATGCCTCGTCTGCGGCGAGTTCGTGCTCCGCCGGCCGCTGGCTCACGCCTGCCTCGAGTGCGGCACGCTGCTCTGCGACGGGGTCGAAGTGCCGCAATCCGAGCTAGAATTCGTCGCGCAGGCCGGGTGACCGCGTGGCGTCTCTCCGAGAGGCGCCGAGGAAAGTCCGGACACCGCAGGGCAGGACGCTGGGGAAACCCCAGGCGGCGAAAGCCGACGGAAAGTGGAACAGAAAGCAAACCGCCTGCGGAGCGTTCTCCGGAAGCTCCGCAGGTAAGGGTGAAACGGTGGGGTAAGAGCCCACCAGCGCCGTGGTGACGCGGCGGCTCGTCAAACCCCGTCCGGTGCAAGGTGAAGCAGATCCCGTTGAGGCGGCCCGCCGAGGGATCGGGTACACCGCTCGAGCCAGCCGGCAACGACTGGCCTAGAGGGATGGTCACCCTCGACAGAATCCGGCTTACAGGCCTGCTAAGGAAAAGCCCTGCATTTGCAGGGCTTTTCTATTCTCCGGCGCGGACGGCCGTGCATCACCAGTGCATCACGACATCGGGAAACGAGCACGGCAGAGCGCCGGTAGAGAACGTGGCTTCGCGCGCAAAGCGCTTGGTTGAGCGAAATCTCGTGCGCGCCCGTTCCTGCGTTCGCCTCTCAGAAAGGCGTCTGCTAACAGAGGTCGCGATAGTCCTCGCGGCTTCGGATGACAGCATCGCGGTGCTGTCCACGGCGCCTTCAACAGAGAACTACCTTGCCGGCACTTGCCTCCTTCGCCCCATAGATCTCTACGCGATGCCCTCGACCGCTCTCGGTGCAGCGCCCGCGAGTTCTCCCGGGCCCTGCTGACGTGCGGTTTCGGGCTCGCCCTCTGTCGCCAGCAAGGGGTTTCGCCCCAGGAACTCCGCCATCGCTCGAGCGACGGGCTCGGGACGCTGGATCTGCAGGAGATGACCCGACGCCTTCGATCGTGCAGTCCTCGACGTACGGGAGTGAAGAGCGGAGGAACTCGGCGATCTCGACCCACAGAGGCTGGGTCTCGGCACCCAGCACCGACAGGACTGGCCGGTGGATAGCGGCCGCTTGCTCGGCGCCGAAGGTCCACTCGGTCAGAGCGGGCAGCTCGATGCCGAAGAAGGTGTCCGCATCCTTGATCGACTGCGCAACCACGCCAGGGATCCGCTCGTCGAGCAGCGCTCGACATGCTTCCCATTCGAGTCCGCTAGCGGCAGCAACGAACATCGGCGAACGCTCCCGAGTGGTCGCCGCTTCCGTACGCCTCGAACACCGGGCCGGCCGATTTCAGGAACGCCTGGCCGAGAGGCAGCGACACCAGCGTTGGCTCCAGCAGAGTGAGCGTGTGCACCTTCTCGGCGTAGTCGAGAGCCAGTTGGGCTGCGATCGACGCGCCGCTGGAGTGCCCTGCGATGTGAGCGCGCTGTACACCGAGATGGTCGAGCAGAGCCGCAGCATCGGCGGCGTGGTCCCCGATGCTCACCGGCGGTGGGGTGTGCGTGCTGCCGACCCAGCCTCGCTTGTGGTAGCGGATCAGCTGGTAACGGTCGGCCAGTGACCGGTTCTGTGAGGAGCGGCACGAAGCAATCGGCGATGAGCATGTCGATCAGCAAGCACGGGTTCACCCGATCCGCGCACCTCGTATTCCAGTTCTACGCCGTTGACCTTTACGCTGTTCATGCGTCCTCCTCTGCTGGCCGGGATCGGGGTCCTCAAACCAGATGCGTGAGCAACGACCGTTACGGCGGTAACACTCCCGGTTACGGGTGGCGGCGGATCAGCGCCGCGATGGATCAGTGACCGTCGGCGTGGGATGAGCGACGGCGTGCACGAGGTCGTTGTCCAGCGCGGGCGTGACGCGGCATCGCGCGGCGATTGGCAGGAGGCGTTCGACCTCCTCATGCAGGCAGACGCGGACGGTCTCATGAGTGCCGCCGAGCTACCGGTTCTCGCCGAGGTCGCCTACGCCGCGGGCCACCTCGACGTGACCATCGAGGCGTGGGAACGCGCTCATGCAGGCTGCCTGCAGGCCGGCGACCAGGTCGCAGCAGCAGGCGCGGCAGTTCGCGTCGCGATGCACCTGCTTCTCGATACCGCCCTGATGGCACCGGTGCGCGGCTGGTTGGGCAGAGCCGAGCGACTACTGGAAGGTCAGGGTGAGACGTCGGCGCACGCGTGGTTTGCGGTGGTCCGGACGTACGAGCGAATGCTGACGGGCGACCTGCACTAGCGCGCGAGAGTGGGCCGGGCGCGCGATCGAGGTCGGTTCGAGATGCGACCCGGCGGCGTGCGCCCTCGGACGGGTCGCAGAGGCCCGGCTACTCATTCTGGGCGGCGATGTGCGGGAAGGTCTCGCCCTGCTCGACGAGGTGGGGGTGGCGATGGTCTCGGATGACCTCGACCCGCTCTCGACAGGCCTCGTCTACTGCGAGCTCGTGTGCGCCCTGCAGGGACTCGCACAGTACGACGCGGCCGAGGAATGGACGGAGACGATGGAGCGGTGGTCCAAGACGAACGCCATCGGGAGCCTCCACGGACGGTGCAGGGTCCATCGCGCGGAGATCCTCAGGCTGCGCGGGTCGTGCGACGAGGCAGAGCGAGAAGCGCTCGCAGCGTGCGAGGAACTACGCCCGTACCTGCGACGCGAGCTGGGATGGCCCCTCACCGAGCTCGGACGGATCCGGCTTCGAAAGGGAGACATCGAAGGCGCCGAGCAAGCATTGCTGGCCGCTCACCGAGTCGGGTGGGATCCGCAGCCCGGTCTCGCGCTGGTCCAGCTGGCCCAAGGAGACATCGCCACGGCGGCGGCGTCGATACGAAACGCGCTCGAGCGCCCTTCCGGGTGCCGTCGAAGGAGCTGCCACCGGACACCGAGTTGCAGCGGGCGCCGCTGCTCGAGGCGCAGGTCGAGATCGAGATCGCGGCCGGCAACCTCGACCGAGGCCCGCTCAGCCGCCGAGGAACTGCAGCTCGTCGCCGCCCGATTCCACAGCAAGGCGCTGGTCGCCGGCGCCACCCTCGCTCGAGGAAGGGTGCGGCTCGCCGAGGGCGACGCAGCGGACGCGGAACGGTTCTTCTCCGAAGCGGCGCGACTCTGGAACGACGTCGGCGCGCCCTATGAAGCGGCGCTCGCACGTATGGGCCTCGCCGAAGCCCTCCGGGCCGGCGGCAGCGAGCACCAGGCCGACTTCGAGCGCCAAGCGGCGCGCGCGGTCCTCGACGGATCGAAGCCGCGCCGACGACGGACCAGCGGCGCACGTCGCCGGACGGACGGACCGACGCAGCCTGCCGCAGACCTCAGCGTCTTTCGTCGCGAGGGCGACTACTGGTCGCTGGAGTTCGAGGGGCGCACGGTGAGAGTGCGAGACCTCAAAGGGATGCGTTACCTCGCTCGGCTTCTCGCCCACCCCGGCCGGAGTTCCACGCGCTCGACCTCGTCGCCGCCGAGAGCGTCGGGGTAGCGCGGTCGGAGAGCAGCCTCACGCCGAGCTGCCGCGCACGGCACTCGGCGATGCCGGCGAGATGCTCGACGCACGCGCCAAGAGTGCGTACCGCCGACGCCTCGCCGAGATCGAAGACGACATCGAGCAGGCGCGCGCCCTCGGAGACACCGAGCGGGAGGCGCAGGCGGACGCCGAACGCGACTTCCTCGTTCGAGAGCTGTCGCGCGCTGTCGGCCTCGGCGGTCGCGATCGACGAGCCGCGTCCGCGTCCGAGCGTGCCCGCGTCGGCGTGACCCGCGCGATCCGCTACGCGATGGCCCGGATCGGCGAGCACCACCCCCCGCTCGGCGAGCATCTCAACCTTGCGATCCGCACCGGCACGTACTGCGGCTACCTTCCCGACCCTCGCACCGGCGCCGCGTGGAAGTTCTGACGCCCAACTCGTCGGCGTTGCTGGAAACGGCAACAGCGGCTGTGCATCACCGGTGCATCACGAGGGCAGCCTTTGACGCTCTTCCGCGGCACAACCGATCGAACTTGCAACCACATGGTTGAGCCAAATCACGCGGTTCAGACGGGCGCGTGGCGAAGAATCCGGCTTAGAGGCCTGCTAAGGAAACCCCTGCAAATGCAGGGGTTTCTATTTCGGCGTGCATCACCGGTGCATCACGCCACCCGAGAACGAGCCGGCGTGCGGGCCGAGCAGGACCAGCCTCAACGCCTTGAACCGCATGGTTGAGCCAAAACGCCGCCGGTTCGCGTCGGCGGCGGGGAGCTCAGACAGGCGTTTTCTTACTGAGGAGCCCGTGTTTGTGACTGATCACGACGATGAACGACGATGAACTCCGTGCCCGTTCATGGTGTGGTGCCCGCTGTGGCGCGACATTGAGCTCCGGAATGACGCCGGGTGGCGGCTACGCTGCTCCGGACTTGGCTTGCCCAGTCCCGGCGTTGAATGTTCGGCTGAGCGGGAGGCAGGTGAGGCCGAAGACGACCGTGTAGCCAACAATGCCAATCGTGCGCAATGCGAGCACGTTGGCGAAAGGCCCCACCAGACCGATCAGGCAGAGCGATCCGCTGAGAATGAGGCCTCGTCGTACGAGCATTGCATCTCCCCGACGCGCAAACGCGGGTACGGCGAACAGGAGAGCCAACCCGAAAACACGTCCCACGCGACGATGTCGATTGCATAGAAGGTCGATGGCCAACCGCGAGCGCGAGGTCCTGCGCCTCCTCGCCCTCGGGCACACGAACCAGGAGATCGCGAGCCAACTCTTCATCTCGGTGCGCACGGCCGAGACGCACCGCGCTCACATCATGCAGAAGCTCCGGCTCACCACCCGCGCCGAACTCGTTCGCAACGCCCTCGACCAGGGGCTGCTCGACGCGGATGATGCGTAGCTCCTAGTCAGCTCGCGGCGCCTACTGGAGCAGCGACGCTAGCAGCCTTGACGATCAGGATCGGCCGCTTCGACTCTCCGAGCAGTCCGAGCGAGACGCTGCCAAGCAGAGCGCCGGCGATTGCGCCGTGGCCGCGCGAGCCGACCACGATCAGGTCGACGTCATGCGAGTCGGCGTAGGCGACGATCTCGTCGACGGTGTCGCCACGGAGCATCGCGGTCGTCGAGACGACGCCGTGCTCGGAGGCGACCGCAGCTGCATCTTCGAGCAAGACGTGGTCGTGGTCGCTGGGCTCGTGCGGGAAGGCGCCGCTCATGCCGCCGAAACCGGTCGCCGGAACGATGTCCAGCGTGGGCACGACGTGAACGAAGATCAGTTCGGCCTCGTGCTCGGTCGCCAGCTCAACTCCGAAGGCGACCGCCTCGGTCGAAGAGGGCGAGCCGTCGGTGGTAACGAGGATTCTCTTCATGTCTCCTCCTCAATAGGTGTCTGCTCGGATCATCAGTCCGCGCGGGCCCGTGCGAATCCGGGCGATGCCGATCGCGTCTGCGTACTGGTGGTGAGCTCACGCGGAAGTCGAGGTCGTGGACGCCTTCGAGCGACATGCCCGAGCCGGCTCCTGGCGCGACGTCGAGCACGAGGACAGGCCTGTTCCAACGCTCGTCCTGGTCGGCGTCGATGTAGAACGGGCAGCCGTCGACCTCGCCGAGCAGGAGGTCGTTCGGTCCGAGCAGGAGCTCCCCGTCGGGGAAGCACATCGGGGAGCTGCCGTCGCAGCAGCCCCCCGACTGGAAGAACAGCAGCGGACCGTGCTCAGCTCTCAGGCGCCGGATCTCCGCGACAGCGGACTCGGTGGCGACGACCCTGGGAGCTGGATCCGCGTGCATCGGTCTAGAAGAAGCCCGAGCGGATTCGGGTCGTAGGAGACGAGCATGCACTTGGTCTGCGTGTAGTGGTCGAGCATCATCTTGTGGTTCTCGCGCCCGACCCCGGAGGACCTTGTAGCCCCCGAAGGACGCGCCGGCCGGGTAGAGGTGGTAGCAGTTCGTCCACACTCGACCGGCCTTGATGCCGCGGCCCATCCGGAACGCCTTGCTCATGTCCCGCGTCCAGACGCCAGCGCCGAGCCCGTACATCGTGTCGTTCGCGATCTCGAGCGCCTCGGCCTCGTCGCGTGAACGTGGTCACCGCGAGCACCGGGCCGAAGATCTCCTCCTGGAAGATCCTCATGTCGTTCGTGCCCTTGAAGACGGTCGGCTGGAAGTAGTAGCCGTCTTCGAGCTCGCCGCCGAGGTGGCTGCGCTCGCCGCCGATCAGCAGCTCCGCGCCCTCTTGCTTGCCGATCTCGACGTAGCTCTCGATCTTCTCGAGCTGCGCCTTCGAGACCTGCGGGCCGATCTGCGTGTCGGGGTCGAGCGGGTGGCCCTGACGGATCGCGGCGATCCGCTCCAGCGCCCGGCTCCATGAAGTCCTCGTAGATCGACTCCTCGATCAGCGCCCGCGACGGTGCAGGTGCAGACCTCGCCCTTGTTGAACGCGTAGAGGACGAGCCCTTCGATCGCCTTGTCGAGAAACGTCGTCGTCCTCCGCCATCACGTCGGCGAAGAAGATGTTGGGCGACTTGCCGCCCAGCTCGGTCGTCGACGGAATGATGTTCTGGGCGGCGTACTGCATGATCAGCCGCCCGGTCACCGTCTCGCCCGTGAAGGCGATCTTGGAGATCCGCTTGCTCGTCGCCAGCGTCTTGCCGATCTCGGCACCAGAGCCGTTGACGACGTTGATCACGCCCGGAGGCAGGATGTCCTCGAGCACTTCCATCAGCTTCAGGATCGACCACGGTGTCGGGCTGGCCGGCTTGAGCACGACGGTGTTACCCGCCGCCAATGCCGGGGCCAGCTTCCAGGCCGCCATCAGCAGCGGGAAGTTGAACGGGATGATCTGGCCGACGACGCCGAGCGGCTCCCTGAAGTGGTAGGCGATCGTCGTCTTGTCGATCTCGGAGATCGCTCCCTCCTCGCCGCGGATCACCGAGGCGAAGTAGCGGAAGTGGTCGACCGCCAGCGGGATGTCCGCCGCGAGCGTCTCCCGCACCGGCTTGCCGTTCTCCCAGCTCTCGGCGACCGCCAGCATCTCGAGGTTCTCCTCGATCGCGTCCGCGACCTTGTTCAGCACGCGCGAGCGCTCGGTCGCCGAGGCTCTCGCCCCAGGCGTCCTTCGCGGCGTGCGCCGCGTCGAGCGCGAGCTCGACGTCTTCCGGTGTCGAGCGCGGCACCTCCGTGAACGGCTCGCCCGTCGCGGGCGTGACGTTCGCGCAGTACTCGCCCTTCACCGGCGCGACCCAGTGGCCGCCGATGAAGTTGTCGTAGCGCGACTTGAGCTCGACGGGACTGCCTTCCTGTCCCGGAGCCGCGAAGGTCGCGACTTTCTCGATCGTTGCCATGGCGCTCCTTCCATCAACGTACCCAGCGTCAGAAAACTGCTGTGCGCTGACATCGCACGGACGCAGAGCCGAGTCATCCGGAGAACGCACCGTTCGCATTGCGCGAAGACCGCAGCGTTCAGGAGCGCAATGCGCGGAGCGCGTTGAGGATGACGGCGAGGTCGATGACTTCCTGGAGGAGCGCGCCGGCGAGCGGCGGACAGGCCGGCGGCGGCGACGCCCATCGCGGCGATGCGACAGGCCCATGCCGGCGAGGACGCTCTGGCGCGCGATGAACAGCGCGCGGCGGCCGATGTGCACGGCGTCGGCGACGCGGTCGACGCGGTCGACCGTGATGACGGCGTCGGCGGTCTCGTCGAGGAGACGGTCGCGCCGGCGGCGCCCATGGCGATGCCGAGATCGGCGAGCGCGAGCGCGGGGGCGTCGTTGACGCCGTCGCCGACCATGACGACCGGCGACAGCGCCGGCTCGCGCGCAGGCTGGCGAACGACGTCGAGCTTGTCCTCGGGCGACTGCTCTGCGTAGACACGATCGACGCCGAGCTGCCGACCGACTGCTCCGCGACCGAGTGGCGGTCGCCGGAGACCATAGCGACGTGGCGCACGCCCTGGGCGCGCAGCCGCTCGACGATCCGCGTCGGCGTCGGCGCGCAGTCGTCGGCCATGACGATCACGCCGGCGACGCGTGCCGTCGATGCCGACGAGGACGTGGGCCTCGCCGGAGCCGTGGCCGGTGACGAGTGCGGCGCCGGCGACCTCGTCGGGGTCAGTAGCCCTCGCTGCGCAGGAAGGCGCGGCTGCCGACGGCGACGCGGCGCCCGTCGACGCTGCCGGCGATCCCCTGGCCGGGCTCCTCGCTGGACGTCGGTCGGCAGCTCGAGCGTGAGCTCGGCGTCGTCGCGCGGCGCGCACGAGCGCATCGCCGAGCACGTGCGCGGAGAGGCGGTCGACGGACGCGGCGAGCCGCAGGACCTCGGCCGCGCTGTGGTCCGCCGAGCGCGATCACGTCCTGGACGTCGGGGGTGCCGACGCGTGAGCGTGCCGGTCTTGTCGAACAGCACGGTTCGCGCTTCGCCGAGCGGCTTCGATCGCGCCGGCGCCCTTGACGATCACGCCGCTGCGCGCGGCGCGCGAGAGCCCGGACACCAGCGCGATCGGCGCGGCGAGGATGAGCGGGCACGGCGTGGCGACGACCATCGACGGCCAGGGCGCGCACCGGGTCGCCGCTGAGCGCCCACGCGAGCCCGGCGACGGCGAGCGTGAGCGGGCAGGAAGATGCCGGCGTAGCGGTCGGCCATGCCGCACCAGCGGCGCGCGCTGGGCGTGCGCCTGCTCGACGAGCCGCACGAGCGCGGCGTAGGCGCTCTCGGCCGCGGGGCGCGTCGGCGCGCACGTCGAACGGCGCGCCCGCGTTGGCGGTGCCGCTCATCACCGGCATCCCGGCGCGCAGCGTGACGGGCAGCGGCTCGCCGCTGAGCGTGCTCGTGTCGACGACCGCCTCGGCGCTGACCACGGTGCCGTCGACGGGGATCACCTCGCCGGTGCGCACGAGCACCACGTCGCCGGGCGCGACCGCGTCGACGGGGACCTCCTCGAGCGAGCTCGTCGACGCGCAGGCGCGCCACGCGCGGCGCGCGCTCGACCAGGCGCGTGAGCTCGCGCCGCGCGCGCCGGGACGCGACGCCTCCAGCGCGGCGCCGCCGGAGAACATCAGGCCGACGACCGCGCCGGCGAGCTACTCGTCGAGCGCCAGCGCCGAGCATGGCGACCAGCGCGATCGTGTCGACGCCGACGTCGCGCCGCCAGAGCGTGCGTGCGACCGACCAAGTCAGCGGAACGAGCATCAGCGCCGTCGACGCCGCCCAGACGGCGTCCGCCGCGCCGCTGTCCCTTAGCAGGCGCAGAACGCCGCCCACCAGGACGCCCGCGAGCGCGGCCAGCGCGACCAGCCGCCGGATCATCCGGCCCCGAACAGGCTCAGGCCAATGGAGCCGATCAGACAGCCGACCCCGGCCGAGAGGCCGTCGTTGCCATCAGCGTCCGGCGGAACGGCGCGCGCGATCACGAGATCCTCGCGAGAGACGACGACGACGACGCGCACCGACGAGGCGGTCGCTGCGATCTCGCCGTCGCCGCTCGTCGCCTCGTTCGCCGCCTCGTCGAGCTCGACTCCGAGGAAGCCGAGGTGCGCGCAGACGCGCGCGCGGAGTCGCGGCGAGCGCTCGCCGGCGCCGGCCGTGAAGACGATCGCGTCGAGCCCGTCGAGCGCGACCGCGGCCGCGGCGACCGCCTGGGCGATCCGGCGCGCGTAGATCGCCAGGGCGAGCCGTGCGCGCTCGTCGCCGGCCGCCTCGGCGGCCTCGAGCTCGTGCACGTGCGGTGAGAGCTCGGAGAGGCCGAGCAGGCCGGACTCGTGTTGCAGCGCGTGCTCGAGCTCGTCGACGTTCGCGTGCCCGTGGCGCAGGAGGTAGAGGAGCAGCCCTGGGTCGACGGATCCCGAGCGCGTCGCCATCGGCAGCCCTTCGAGCGGCGTCAGGCCCATGGTCGTGTCGACCGAGCGGCCGTCGCGCACGGCGGTGACCGAGGAGCCGCCGCCGAGGTGGCAGACGACGAGTCGCGGCACCGGCACCCGCTCGGCAGCCCACTGCGCGGAGATGCCCTGGAAGCCGAAGCGGCGGAGCCCGAGCTCGCCGCCAGCGCGCCGGCAGCGGATAGGTGGCTGCCTCGTCCGGCAGCGTGGCGTGGAAGGCGGTGTCGAAGACGGCGACGTGCGGGCGGTCGGGGAGCGCCCGGCGGGCCGCCTCGATCGCCTTCAGCGAGGGCGGGTTGTGCAGCGGCGCGAGCTCGGTGACCGCGTCGAGCTCGGCGAGCACGCGTCTCGTCGATCAGCACCGGCTCGCGGAAGCGGTCGCCGCCGTGGACGACGCGGTGGCCGACGGCGTCGACGTCGGCGGGCGCCTCCTCGAGCGACGCCACCGTCTCTGCGCTGCCGTCCTCGTCGACGAGCGCGAGCTTGAGGCTCGTCGAGCCGGCGTTGACGACGAGGACGTTCAGTGCGGCCACGTCCAGTCGCGGATCTCGGGATCGTCGTCGCCGTGCTCCCTGGTGTAGGCGCGGGCGCGCAGACGCCGCTCCTCCATCTCCTGGCGCACGTGCGCGGCGCGCTCGGCGAGGCCGGGGACGCGGTCGATGACGTCGATCACGAGGTGGAAGCGGTCGAGGTCGTTGAGCATCACCATGTCGAACGGCGTCGTCGTCGTCCCCTCCTCCTTGTAGCCGCGCACGTGCAGGTTCGAGTGGTTGCGGCGCCGGTAGGTGAGCCGGTGGATCAGCCACGGGTAGCCGTGGTAGGCGAAGACGATCGGACGCGAGGTCGTGAAGAGCGCGTCGAACTCCGCGTCCGAGAGCCCGTGCGGGTGCTCGGTCTCCGACTGCAGCGCATCAGGTCGACGACGTTGATCACCCGCACCTTGAGCTCGGGCAGGTGCTCGCGCAGCAGCGCCGCCGCGGCGAGCGTCTCGAGCGTCGGGATGTCGCCGGCGCAGCCGAGCACGACGTCCGGCTCGCCGCCGTCGTCGTTGGAGGCCCAGTCCCAGATCCCGAGCCCGCGCGTGCAGTGGATGATCGCGTCGTCCATCGCCAGATAGTTGAGCGCCGGCTGCTTGCCGGCGACGACGACGTTGACGTAGTTGCGGCTGCGCAGGCAGTGGTCGCCGACGGAGAGCAGCGTGTTCGCGTCCGGCGGCAGGTAGACGCGGATGATCTCCGCCTTCTTGTTGACCACGTGGTCGATGAAGCCGGGGTCCTGGTGCGAGAAGCCGTTGTGATCCTGGCGCCAGACGTGCGAGGAGAGCAGGTAGTTGAGCGAGGCGATCGGCCGCCGCCAGGGGATCTCGCGGGTCGTCTTCAGCCACTTGGCGTGCTGGTTGAACATCGAGTCGACGATGTGGATGAACGCCTCGTAGCAGTTGAAGAGCCCGTGCCGGCCGGTCAGCAGGTAGCCCTCGAGCCAGCCCTGGCAGAGATGCTCGGAGAGGATCTCCATCACCCGCCCGTCCGGGCTGAGCCCCTCGTCGTCCGGTCGCGTCTCGGCGAGCCACGTGCGGCTCGGTGACGGAGAAGACGTCACCGAGCCGGTTCGAGGCCGTCTCGTCCGGGCCGAAGAGCCGGAAGTTCTCCGGGTTCTTGACGATCACGTCGCGCAGGAAGCCGCCGAGCACGCGCGTCGCCTCGCTCGTCCTCGTCGCCGGCGAGGCGACCTCGACCGCGTAGTCGCGGAAGTCCGGCAGCACGAGGTCGCGCATCAGCGCGCCGCCGTTCGCGTGCGGGTTCGCGCTCATCCGCCGCTCGCCCTCGCGGCGCGAGCGCGCCGAGCTCGGGCACGAGGCGGCCGTCGTCGTCGAAGAGCTCCTCGGGCCGGTAGCTCCTCAGCCACTCCTCGAGCTGGCGCACGTGGGCCTCGCTGTCGCGGACCGAGGCCATCGGCACCTGGTGCGAGCGCCAGCTGTCCTCGGTCTTCTTGCCGTCGACCTCCTTCGGCCCCGTCCAGCCCTTCGGGGTGCGCAGGATCAGCATCGGCCAGGCCGGCCGCGCCAGGCTCGCCGCCTCGCGCGCCGCGCCGCTGGATCTCGCCGATCTCGTCGAGCGCCTCGTCGAGCGCGGCGGCGAAACGCTGGTGGACGCGCGCGGGGTCCTCGCCGTCGAAGCCGCCGGTGACGAGGATCGGCCGCCAGCCGTAGCCCTCGAACAGCGCGACGAGCTCGCCGTTCGGGGATGCGGGCGAGCACGGTCGGGTTGGCGATCTTGTAGCCGTTCAGGTGCAGGACGGGCAGCACGGCGCCGTCGGTCTTCGGGTTGAGGAACTTGTTCGAGTGCCAGCTCGCCGCCAGCGGGCCGTCTCGGCCTCGCCGTCGCCGACGACGCAGGCGACCAGGAGTCCGGGTTGTCGAAGGCGCGCCGAAGGCGTGGACGAGCGCGTAGCCGAGCTCGCCGCCCTCGTGGATCGAGCCCGGCACCTCCGGAGCGACGTGGCTCGGGATGCCGCCCGGGAACGGAGAACTGGCGGAAGAGCTGCTTCGAGGCCCGGCCTCGTCACGGCCGACGTTCGGGTAGAGCTCGCTGTAGGTGCCTTCGAGGTAGGCGTTCGCGACCAGCGCCGGCCCGCCGTGGCCGGGCCCGGTGACGTAGATCGCGCTCAGGTCGCGGGCGCGGATCTGCCGGTTCAGGTGCGCGTACAGCAGGTTGAGGCCCGGCACCGTGCCGAAGTGGCCGAGCAGGCGCGGCTTGACGTGCTCCGGCTTCAGCGGCTCGCGCAGGAGCGGGTTGTCGAGCAGGTAGATCTGCGCGACGGAGAGGTAGTTGGCCGCCCGCCAGTAGGCGTCGATCAGGCGCAGCTCTTCGTCCGCCAGCGGCGCGGCCTCGGTTGTCGTCTGGCTCTGCGGTCATCTCATCTCCTCGATGCTCCCAGCTCTTCGTCCGCGGTTAGTCAGCTAGCGCGTCTTGGCTGGCTTAGACGGATCGTGCCAGCCGAGCGTGCGACGCGCAGTAGCTGGGCGATCCACGGCCATACCTGGTGTGCGGAGGCGCTGATGGCGCGGGTCGTCAAGTGTTTCGAGTGAGCCGACCGCCGCTCGATGTCGATGCTGCAGATTCCGCTGGGTCAGCCCGAAGTGATTGACGGGCCGCTGCGGGTTAGCCGGGCGGTCGAGCTCTTCATCCCCGCCGGTCTACCCCCGGGCCTACGGAGCCCAGGGAGCGAACGTTGTCTGCGCGCGAAGGAGCCTTCAGTCCTCCTCGACGGCCTGGCTCAACTCACGCTAAATGGTTGATGCGAAACCGCTCGCGGCTCGCGTTGCCGACAGGGGCTCGTGTCCGACCGAATCTGGCGGTGTCTCCTGGCGGCGTGCCACCACCAGACCAGCACGCCAACCCGGAGCGCGTCCGTTGGCGGGCGGATGCACCGCATCGACGCCGAGGCCGCTGCGCGCGATCAACCAGGAGATCAGCGAGTTCGAGTTCCACATCTCGCCAGTCCGGGGCTCGTCGCGTCCCCAGACCGGCGTCGGTACGTCAGGCACGAGGTCGAGCAAGCGGCGCGCGAGAAGTGGATCGTTTGTCAGCCGCTGCGGGCTGTCGACCGCCTCCGGGTTGGCGCCCGGAGCGCCCGACACCGCATCCTGCGGCGTTTTCCGGCCGGGGCCTGCATCACCCGGGCATCACGGAAAACGCTAGGTGTCTCTGATCGCCAGATCCGCGCCACTCATCCGTTGGCGTTGCTGGCAACGGCAACAGCGGCTGTGCATCACCCGGGCATCACCGGGACGTCGTTTGGCGGCTCCCGACGGAATCGCGGGTCGCCGCGAACCGGCATGGTTAAGCCAAATCTGGCGATTCGACGAGGCCTGGGACGAAGAATCCGGCTTACAGGCCTGCTACGGAAAAGCCCTGCATTTGCAGGGCTTTTCTACTCGCGCTGGAAGAGCGTGCATCACCCGTGCATTACAGGCCTGCTACAGAGAAGCCCTGCATTTGCAGGGCTTCTCTATCTCCGGCCTCATCGTTCGTGATCGCGGCCTCAGGCTGCCCGTCGTGCCTCGAGCCAGCGCTCGACCGTTGCGCTGGCCTGCTCCACCGCCGCCTCGGGCGCGGCCCCCTGATCACGCAGGGTTCGCCATACCTCGAGGTCGGTGAGCGCCCTCACGGAGGCGACCGAGGAGCCGTGCGAGGGCCGTGGGCGGAGCGCCTCGACAACGAGGGCGTCCAAGGCGTTGTCGAGTGCTTCCATCGACTCGTCCGCCGCCGGGACGTCCTTGCGCTCGCGGCGCGCAACCGTGATGCCGTCCGCTCCGCGCTCGTAGACGCCGAAGAACGTCTCGACCAGGCGGCGAAGTCGCGCGTTCTCCGACGAGGCGCCGGCGAAGACTTCGGGCACTCGCTCGTGCGGCGGCAGCTGCAGGCTCTCGATGAAGTGCGCGCCGCAGCTTCTGACCAGATCTCCCTGAGTGGGAAACAGCGCTTTCACGGTCTCTACCGGCACACCCGCCTTGCCGGCGATCTCCGCCCAGGTGGTCACCTGGATCCCCCGGCTTCTGTGCAGCTCGAGCGCACTCTCGACGATTCGCTCGCGGGTGGGGTCGACCTGGCGGGGCTCGCCGGGCTCCTCGCCGGCCGCCGCCTCGAAGCCGCGTCGGAAGGCCTCCTGCCAGAACTCCGAGTTGCGTGACCGCTTCGGCGCGGGCGCCTCCTCGAGCGCTCGTTGCCCGCGCGGGCTCAGCCGCCAGAACACCTGGCGGCCGACCTTCCGCCGAGAAACGAGACCGCTCTCCAACAGCCGGCGGCCGGTACGGCTCACCTGGGTCTCGTCGACCTCGAGCAAGTGGTGCAGCTCCGCGCTCCCCAGCTGCAGCGAGCCGTCGAGGACGCGCAGGAAGTCGTGGGCCTGCGTTCCCTGGGCGACCGTGACCCGTGACGGCGCTCGCTCGAGTCCCCAGTGCGCGAAGGCGATGGCCGCGTCCAGCCACCCGACCAGCTCCTGATCGCCAGCGGCTCGCGCGCGGGCGTCGCGGAGAGCGTCGAGGGCAGCGGCCAGGGTCTCGTTGTCGCCATCCAGCACGCCGTCGACCAGGCCCAAGGCCACGGCCTCCAGGCGGGCCGGGTCCGCGTCGAGCCTCGTGATCCGCCGCATTAGGGTGGGAGCACGGGAGAGGTCTACGGTGGGCGTGGACATGCTCAGATCCTAGCAAATGGCCGTCAACTATCTGTCAAGTATGAGCGAGGACTACGCCGATCTCTTCTGCGAGCTGTTCGACCGGCTCGACCGCGCCCAGTTCCACGCCGAAGGTGAGGCCTGGATGGCGGATGCGAAGGTCGCGGCCATGGCCACCGGGGTCGAGCAGGCGGCCCTCGACGGCGAGGCTGTTGCGGCGCCTGACGGCGCACGTCAGGCCTTCGCAATCCTGCTCGGCCTCGACGCCGCCCTCGCCCACGCCAACCTGCTGAGCGGCGGAGCCGCCCCGCCTGCCCTCACCGAGTACGCGCTCCGCTACGCGGAGTCGGGCCGCCTCGACTCGGGTGCCCTTCCCGGCGCCCTCCTCCCTCGCTTCGCCCGCCCGGGCCGCCGCGGCCAGCTGCCCGACGACCTTGCCGACGCCTTCGGCTCTGTGGTGCGGGTCGACTCAGCCGGCTGGGACGCCTGCGATCACGCCGCCCTGCCGGCCCGCTCCCGCTTGACCCGGCCGGAGCGCGAAGCGGGCCTTCGCGTAGCCACCGCCGCGATGATCCGCGATCCCGACGAGCTGGATTGGAAGGTGGAGGAGCGCTCCGGGCTCCGCTTCTACCGGATCCAGCCCGCTGATCGGGAGCCCACGCGGGCGCGGGTGGAGAAGGTGATCACGGCGTGGGACGAGCACGACGTGGCGATCGGCATCGCACCCGAGCTCTGCCTGTCCCGCGCCCTGCTCGAGCGCTGGCAGGTCGCGCTGAGGGAGCGTGAGGGCGCGGGGAGCAGCCGGCTGCGCCTGGTCGTGGCGGGCACCGGCAACGTGGACGGCTCCTCACCGCCGGCGAACGAAGCGGTGCTGCTCGACGCGCGCACGGGCGAGGTGCTCGTCCGTCAGCGCAAGGTCCATCCGTTCAACTTCTCGCACGAGGATCTCGAGCTCTGGGGGCTGGCCGACCGCCTGACCGCTCCGATCGACGAGGACCTGAGCCGCGGCGGGCGAGTGTGTGTGGTGGAAGCGGGCGGCGCCAGGCTGGCGATCCTGGTGTGCGAGGACTTGGCTCGGTTACACGCATTCGCCCCGGCCCTCCACGCCCATGGGGTGTCGTTGCTCCTGGTACCGGTGTTCGCTCGCCCGACGAAGGACCGACGCTGGGAGCGGGCGCGGGCCGAGGTCTACACCGACGCCATCGGCGCGAGCGTCGTGGTCGCCAACAGCCTCGTGATCGCCGAGATCCTGCGCAGCCACACGCCGGTGGGGACGGCGATCGCCGTCGCGCCTGGTCACGCGGCGGTCGGGCACTCCTCCGCTGGTGTGGCACCAGCACGAAAGGGGGTTCCACCGCTGGGGTGTCGTCTCGTCGGGCGCCGGCGGCCTCCGCTCCGCCGCGCGGACGAATCTGATCCGGTACGCACAGGACGTGCGCGCGGCGGGCTTCAAGCAGCTGACCGTTGCCTTTGCACCGATGTGGACGAATGACCCGGTCGGCTTCGAAGTCAACCGCTGGGACCCGTCGTTGCTCGAGGAGAACTGGAGCTTCATCCGCGATGTTCGCGGCCTCGTCAAGCTGCACGGCCCGCCATCAACTCGCTTCGACCTGCTCAGCGCGGGTGCGCCGAGAGACGGCCTCGCAACGAAGGTTCAGTTGGCCGACTATCTCGCGCGGACGTACGCCAACTATGTCGACGCGTTCGGCCACGAGGATGTCACCGTCTCGTCGACCGTTGACTGGAACGACCAGTCGCCGCTCGAGAATCTGATCGACGCTCTCCGGTCGACGGGGCGGCCGCTGCCGACCTGGTTCGAGGTACAGCCCGACGACGTCGTGGTGTTCGCGCTCGACTGCGACGGCCCACGCGTGGTGCACGAGCGGCTCAGCGCGTCGGGCTGACGCATCGCCGCCGCCTACGCGAGGCTCCTCTGAGGTGTGGCGGCATTGATCCGCGAGCCCGGCGTCTACAGATACCGGTCGGACCGAGCGGGCTCGACGGTTCGCGGCCGCTTCGTCGTGCTCGCGGGGGGCTAGAACGCGAGCGGGCGTGCGGCCGCTGGTCTCGTGCGACCGGCGTCCGCGGTGCGATTGGAGATCGTCGGACTGCGCAAGCTCTTGACGTCGGAGTGCGTTCGATGTAAGGTTGTACTAATGAATAGAACGCGCACCTATCGAATGGCCACACGGACGGCGGCCGCCAGCCTGACGCGCGAGCGGATCCTGCAGTCGGCGTGTGACGCTTTCATGCGCGGCTGGTACGACGATGTGACGCTGCGTGACGTCGCGACAGACGCCGGTGTGGCGCTCCAGACGCTGGTCAATCACTTCGGGAGCAAGGAGGCGCTCTTCGGCGCGGCTGCCGAGCGGATCAGCGACACGATCTCGACGCTTCGCTCGACCGTTGCCGTGGGGGACGTCGACGGGGCTGCGACAACCCTGGTCGACGATTACGACCAGACAGGCGACTTCACGCTGCGCACGCTGGCGGTGGAGGAGCGCGTCGCGGTCGTCCGGCCGCTTCTCGCCGTCGGGCGGCGCGGCCATCAGGAGTGGGTCGAGCATGTTTTCGCCGCGGCCCTTCTGGGGTTGCGCGGCGTTGACCGCACACGACGCGTCGCCCAGCTCGTCGTGGCCACCGACGTCTTCACCTGGAAGCTGCTCCGTCGCGACAAGGAGCTCAGCCGCGACCAGACCATCACCGCCATCCGCGAGCTCGTCGAGTCACTGCACACCCACACCGGAGGAGGCTCCAAATGACGCACCTGTTGATGGCCACCTGGGACGGCTCCGGGACGACGCCGCCGCTGATGAGCGTCGCGCGCGCACTGGTCGAGCGCGGGCACAGCCTGCGCGTGCTCGCCGACCCGGTGCTGAAACCCGACGTCGAAGCGACGGGCGCAGAGCACATCAGCTGGACGCGCGCGCCGCATCGGACGGAGCGCTCGCTGAGCGGACACTTCATCGAGGACTGGGGCGATCTCGACCCGGCGGAGGGCTTCACGCGGATGCGCGATCGGCTGGCGGTGGGCCCGGCGGCGGCGTTCGCCGCGGACGTACGCGAGGAGCTGTCGCGCCGGCCGGCTGCGGCGGTGCTGAGCGAGCTCCTGCTCTTCGGGCCGCAAGTCGCGGCCGAGGCCGCACAGGTGCCGTGCATCGTCCTGAATCCGACGGTCAACGTCGTCCCGGCGCCCGGCGTCCCCCCGTTCGGCTCCGGGCTGATGCCGGCGACGAACGAGGCCGAGCGCAGGCGCGACGAGGAGCTTGCCGCGATCATGATGGCGGGCTGGGACGGGGCCTTGCCCTCGCTCAACGCGGCGCGCTCCGAGCAGGGCCTGGAGCCACTGGAGCATGTCCTCGACCAGGGCCGCAGTGTCGCCCGCGTGCTCGTGCTGACCAGTCGCGCGTTCGACTTCCTCGGGCCGCTGCCGCCCACTGTCAAGCACGTCGGGCCACGCCTGGACGATCCGGTGTGGGCCGGCGAGTGGACGGCTCCGCCCGGCACCGATCCGCTCGTTCTCGTCGCGCTCAGCGCGGACTTCCAGAACCAGGAGGACCTGTTGCGGCGGATCGCAGCGGCCATGGGCGAGCTGCCCGTCCGGGCCGTCGTCACGACGGGACATGGGGTCGACCCGGCCTCCATCCCGGCGCCGGCGAACGTCCAGGTCGTGCGGGCCGCCCCGCACAGCGAGGTCCTTCGCGAGGCGGCGCTGGCGATCACGCACTGCGGCCACGGCGTCACCATCAAGACACTCGCTGCGGGTGTTCCGCTCGTGTGCCTGCCGATGGGTCGCGACCAGCTCGACGTCGCCGCGCGCGTGGTTCACGCCGGAGCGGGGCTTCGGCTCGAGCCGTCGGCGGCGCCGGAAGAGATCGCAGCCGCCGCTCGCGCCGTCCTGGCCGACGGCTCCTACCGGCGCGCCGCCGAAAACATCGCCGCCGTGATCGTCGAGGAGACGGCGACCGACCTGGCCGTGGCGGAGATCGAGGCGGTCGTGGCGACCACCCCGCGTCGAGAGGCGGTCATGGTCTAGCTGCGCGGGAGCGAGCGAACGCTGGGAGTTGAAGCTTCCGCCGGTATGCGCCTGGGCTGATGCCGGTGATGCGCTTGAAGAGCCGGCGGAAGCACGCCGGGGTCTTCGTACCCGACCGCGTAGCTGATCGCGTCGACGGGCTCGTGGTCCGCTCGAGCCGGCGCTTCGCCTCCTCGACCCGGACGTGCTGGACGTACGCGATCGGCGAGTGCCCGGTCGCCGCGGTGAAGCGGCGCTTGAACGTGCGTTCGGGCAGGCCCAGCGCTCGACCAACTCGGTCACGGGCGCCGCGACGGCGTAGTGGACCCGCAGCCAGTCCTGTGCTTCGTCGACGATCGCGTCGCCGTGGTCGCCCGGCGGGTTGAAAGGCACGTACGGCCCCTGGCCGTCCGTGTGCCATTGCAGCAGCATGAACTTCGACACCGCCTGTGCCGCCGTCGGTCCGACGTGACGCGCGATCAGGTAGAGGACGAGGTCGTGCCAGGAGGCCGACGCGCCCGAGAGCACGAACTCCTCACGCTCGCCGGTCGCGATCAGGACTTCGTCGAGCCGCAGTCCGACGTCGGGGTAATTGTCCGCGAAGGTCGGCGCGTACGCGGGATGGATCGTGACGCTGCGGCCCGCGAGGAGGCCGGTTTCGGCGATCAGGAGCACCCCTGAGCAGGCGGAGCACACGATTCCTCCGTCCGCGTGTACGCGCCGGAGCCAGTCGACGAGATCGGGGTAGCGACCGCGGACCCAGGTGCCGTCGGCCACCATGACCGAGGGGACGATCGCGATGTCGGTGTGACCGGGGTCGGCGATCGACCGGTGTACCGGGAGCGCGATCCCGCTCGCCGTCGGCTGCGGATCGCGCGTCGCGGCGACTAGCTCGACGGTGAACGGGGATGTGGAGGGGACGGCGTCGTCGAAGCTGCCGAGCAGCGGGAACGACGAGAGCGTGTCGAACATGCCGGTGAGGCTTCCGACCGCTGCGTCGGGGAGGACGAGCAGCGAGACCCGGAGAGGCTCGCGCTGGCTGGATCGACTGTTCGGTGGCACGTTCGAACCCATTCTGAGGAGTCTCACCCTTCCGCCGTACCTGTACAGCCGCGACCCTGAACTGGACATCGAAAACCAGGACACGGAGGTCGGAATGGCAGTACAAGAGAGGTCAACAGAAGCATTCGTCGGGCAGGTCATGACCGACCTAGCCGCGTGCCACGGCGGCGTGATGGTCAGCACCGGCTACAAGCTCGGCCTCTATCGAGCGCTCGCCGGCCAGGGACCGCTGAGCTCGTTCGAACTCGCTGCGCGGACGGGCTGCGAGGAGCGCTACGTACGCGAATGGCTGAACTCGCAGGTCGCGGCCGGCTATCTCGCCTACCACGACGAGTCGGAGACGTACGAGTTGCCGGCCGAGCACGTACCGGTGCTCGCGGACGACGACAGCCCCGTCTTCCTACCGCCCGCGTTCGAGGTGTCGGCGTCGATGTGGCTCGGCCAGGAGCGGATGGTCGACGCCTTTCGCACGGGCGCCGGCATCCCCTGGGGCGATCACGACGAGCGGCTCTACTGCGGCGTGTCCGCCTTCTACGGCAACGCCTACCGCGCGTCGCTCGTGCCCGAGTGGCTGCCTGCCCTCGACGGCGTCGTCGAGAAGCTGGAGCGGGGAGCACTCGTCGCCGACATCGGCTGCGGGCACGGGCACTCGACGGTGTTGATGGCGTCGGCGTTTGAGCAATCCCGCTTCGTCGGCATCGACACGCACGTGGCCTCGCTCGAGGACGCCAGGGCGCAACGCGAAGGCGGCCGGGGTTGACGCACGGGTCGACTTCCAGCGCGCCGACGCCAAGTCCTACCCGGGCGGCGGTTACGACCTGATCTGCTTCTTCGACTGCCTCCACGACCTGGGTGACCCGGTTGGGGCCGCCAGGCACGCGTTCGAGTCGATCGCCGAAGGCGGGACGGTGATGGTCGTCGAGCCCTTCGCCGGCGACGCGGTTTCCGAGAACCTCGGGCCTGTGGCTCGGCTGTATTACTCGGGCTCGACCGCGCTCTGCTGCCCGCACTCGCGCTCGGAGGAGGTCGGGCTCGCGCTCGGGGCGCAGGCGGGCCCCGCGCGCCTCGCGAGACGTGTTCCGAGACGCAGGCTTCCGCACGATCCGAACCGCGTACGAGACGCCGTTCAACATCGTCCTCGAGGTTCGCCGCTGACCGCGCACGTGACAAACCACCACGGAGGGCCTGCACTGGGGCCTTTCCGTGGTGGATCTCGAGCGTGCCGCGACGTACTGTCTCGGCGTTGCGGTCGAGCGCGCGCCGCGCTCCTGCGGCTCCGACCCAGCTGCCGTGGCCTCGAAGTCTGCGGGCGCGGTCGTTTTGGCCGGCCTGCGTGGAACTGCACAGGGTGTTCGGTTGGAGGTCGACGAGATCCCCGATCGACCGTGAGCCCGGCTCGCATCGCGCTCGGAAAAGCCCCGTAAGCGGGCCTCTTCTGTTCCGCGACTCGTGTCGTCGCCAACCCGCGACTCCTCCTGGCTTGATATATATCCTATATCGGTATATATGGACCATGGCACGAGCAGCGACGACGGCAGATGCGTTCAACGCGGTGGCGGAGCCCCGGCGGCGACAGATCCTGGACGCCCTCGCCGGCGGCGAGCGCCCCGTCAACGACCTGGTGCGCGTGCTCGGGCTGGCCCAGCCACAGGTGTCCAAGCACCTGCGGGTGCTCCGAGAAGTGGGAGCGGTCGACGTGCGCGAGGACGGCCGGCAGCGGCTGTACCGGCTGAACGGCCACGCGCTCAAGCCGATCCACGACTGGGTGAAGACCTACGAGCGCTCGTGGTCGGAGCGGTTCGACCGGCTGGACGTCGTGTTGGAGGAACTCAAACAGAAGGAGGAAGGAGATGTCGGTGACGAGTAGCGGGACGGCAACGGTGACGCTCCCCACGGACGAGCAGATCCTGATCACGCGGGAGTTCGACGCGCCCAAGCACCTGGTCTACAAGGCGTGGACGACGCCCGAGCTCGTGAAGCGCTGGTGGAACGCAAAGCGCGGCGAGGTCACGGTCGCCGAGATCGACCTGCGCGTCGGCGGCGCGTGGCGGTACGTGATGGTGGCCGACGGCGGCTTCGAGGTCGGCTTCCACGGCGAGTACCGCGAGATCGTGCCGAACGAGCGGATCGTCGCGACCGAGATCTACGAGGGCATGCCCGAAGCCGAGGCCGTGAACACCCTGACCCTGACCGAGGCGGACGGCCGCACGACGCTCACGATCCTCGTGCAGCACGCGAGCAAGGAGCACCGGGACGGACACGTCGACTCCGGCATGGAGGCCGGCATGCAGGACGCGATGGATCTCCTGGAGCAGGTCGCGAGCTCGCTTCGCTGAGCCGCCGCGACGCGAATCACGGGCCACCGGGAGATCGCTCCCGGTGGTCGCCGCCGACGACCGTCGGACGCGGACGACGTCCTCGACGCGAGCGAAGCGTGCGGAACGCTCACGCTCGACGCCAGGCGTGACCGTGTCACCGACCTGCGCACCGGCCTGCTCGCGCAGGCGAGCCTCCGAGGTCACGACGTCTCGACGCTGCTCGATCACGCCCTGAGCGTGACCTCGACCGCGGTGCCGCGGCCGGGGTCGGAGCGCAGCGCGAAGCCGCCGTCGATCGTCTCGGCTCGTCGGCGCATGTTCTTCAACCCCTGCCCGGCGGACGCCTCGTCGGAAGCGTCGATGCCGACCCCGTCGTCGCTCACGCTGACGATCCGGCGCGCGCCGTCGTGCCCGATCCGGACGGTGGCACGCCGGGCACCGGCGTGCTTGCGGACGTTCGCGAGGCCCTCCTGGACGATGCGGAACACCTCGATCTGCTCGTCCGGCGCGAGCAGCATCTCGTTGTCGATCTCGAGGTCGACCTCGAGCACGCCGTCGGCGGTCAGGAACTCGACGTAGCGCCGCAACGCCGCGTCGAACGGTGCGTTCCCGCTGGCCGAGGAGAGCGCGAGCACGGCGAAGCGCGCCTCCTGCTGCGCCGCGGCCGCCGCCTGCTTGAGCTTCGGCAGCGTCGTCTCGAGCGGAGCGCCCGACTCGAGCATGCTCGCATGGGTCGAGACGGCGAAGAGATACTGCGCGAGGCCGTCGTGGATCTCGCGCGCCACGCGCGCCCGCTCCTCCGCCACCGCCCGCCCGAACTCGGCGAAGCTGATCGCCCGCCAGACGCCGACGAGCAGGACGCCGTACGAGAGCAGCCGGAGGAAGTCGCCCTGCGAGACGAAGTCGGTGGAGAGCCTCGGCGTCAGCACGTAGTGCAGCTCGGCGAAGAGCGTCAGGGTCGCTCCGAGCGCCAGCCAGCTGTCGAGATCCTCGCCGTGGTTGCGGTAACGCAGCGCGAATCCCACCACCGCGAGCAGCGCCAGCAGCGCGAGGAACGAGAGCGTCAGCGTGACCTCGAAGGGCCGGTCGCCCCGGCTGTTCGGGTTCAGGAGGCTGAGAGCGACGCCGAGGCCGCGGAGGGACAACCAGACCATGAGCAGGGCGACGAGCACGGTCGCGACTCCCGCGAGCAGCGCACGTCCCCGGGCTGCGATCCGGCGCCCCGGCACGATCGGGGCGAGCGCGATCAACGTTCCGGCCAGGACACGCGAGCCGAGCGCCGCCCACGCCTCGGCCGCGTCCTGCGGGGTGCCGTCGAGCGCCGGGACGATCCCGAACGCGAGCGTGCCCACGCCGGCGACGCAGAACCCGGCTGCGAGGAGAAGATCGAGCATCCGGCCCTCGACCGAGAAGCGGACGCCGGCGAGGATCGCCACGATCGTCGCCGCCAGCACGACGGCGGTGTCGAGCACGAGCCGGCCTTCGGGCAGCTCGTACGTGCTCCGCAGCGCGGGGTTCGTCAGGAAGAGCGCGGTCGCCGAGCCGAGGAGCGCGGCGAGCAGCAGCTCGCCGAAGAGCCACGACTCGAACGTGTCCTTGTCGTTTCTCTGCACGTCCCCCTAATCGGCAGCTGCACGGCTGCCGATGAGAGTGATCGACGTGGCCGAGCGCATCCTTCTGGTCGACGACCACCCGCTGACCCGCGACGCCCTCGCGTCGCTGCTCGCGCAGGGCGGTTTCGACGTCGTCGGCGAGGCCGCCGACGGAGCCGAGGCGCTCGAGCTGACCGACCGGCTCCAGCCGGATCTCGTCCTGCTCGACCTCTCGATGCCGGGGGTCGACGGGCTCTCGGCCTTGCCGCGCCTGCGCGCGGCTGCGCCCGGTTGCGAGGTCGTCGTGCTGACCGCGTCGGGCACCGAGGAGAACCTGCTCGCCGCGATTCGCGGCGGAGCCGCCGGCTACCTGCTGAAGAGCGAGCCGCCCGAGCGGATCGTCGCCTTCCTACGCGGCGTCGCGAACGGCGAGGCCGCGCTCTCGGGCGAGGTCGCGCGGCGGCTGCTCGACCAGGTGCGAAGCGGCGGCCGCCTCGGCGGCGGCGTGCCCGACCGGATCGCGCAGGCGCTCTCCGCGCGGGAGGTGGAGGTGCTGCTTCTGCTCGACGACCATCTCTCGACCGACGACATCGCGAAGCGCCTCTACATCTCCGAGCACACCGTCCGCTCGCACGTGAAGAGCCTCCTGCGCAAGCTCGGCGTCTCGTCGCGCCGCGAGGCGCTCGAGCAGCTCTCCGTCGCCCGCGCTCTAGCTCGTGAAGCCGGCGTGTGCGGCGGTCACGAGCCGCGGCAGCGTCGCGAGGTTGTAGCCACCCTCGAGCACGGCAGCGAGTCTCGGGGCGAGCGCGCCACAGCGCTCGCCGAGCGCGCGGAAGCACTCCTCGGTCAACGCAAGCCCGCCGACCGGGTCCTCCTCGTGCGCATCGAACCCCGCCGAGACGAGCAGCAACTCGGGAGCGAACTCTCGCACCGCCGGCGCCACGAGCTCGTCGAAGGCGGCGAGGAACGCCGCATCCTCGGTGCCGGCGGGAAGCGGCACGTTCAGCGTGGTGGCGTCGCTCGTTCCCGGCCCGCCCGTCCCGGGATAGAACGGCCACTGGTGCAGCGAGCAGAACAGCACCGAGTCGTCGCCGCGGAAGCTCGCCTCGGTGCCGTTGCCGTGGTGCACGTCGAAGTCGACGATCGCGATCCGGGCCAGTCCGAGCTCCGCCTGGGCGTAGCGCGCCGCGATGGCGACGTTGTTCAGGAGGCAGAAGCCCATCGCCCGATCGGCGAGCGCGTGGTGGCCGGGCGGCCGCACGAGCGCGAAACCGCCGCGATCGACGGCCTCGAGCGCGATCCCGGCCGCCAGGAAGCGCCGCCTCGAAGGAGGTCTCCGAGGCGAGCGTGTCCGCGTCGAGTTGCGTCGGCTCGTCGATGGCGTCGAGCAGGTCGAGGTACCGCTCCGTGTGCACGCGGGCCGCCTGCTCCCTCGTGGCCTGCCGCTCGACGGTCATGCCCCCGACCACGGCGAGCCGTTCCTGCCGCTCCGGATGCGCGCCGGTCGGGTGCAGGCGCGCGAGCCCGGGTTGGTCAGGAGCTCGATGCCGCCTCCAGTGCCTCCAGCCGCCCGGCGAGCCGGCCCAACCCCCACTCGTCGGCGAGTGCGGCTCCGCGACCCCACGTCGGCTCTTGATCCTCGAGCGGCGGCAGCGGAGCGGCGGCATCCATCGTCGCGACGCGGAGGTAGAGCTGCAGCGCCTCGGCCTCGCCGGCGAACCGGCCGGCCTCGAGCGCGCCGGCCAGGCTCCCGTGCCGGCGCAGCACGTCCGCCGCAGTCTTCTCGCCGACGCCGCGTGCGCCTGGGATCTTGTCCGACGGATCGCCGCGAAGCGCGATGAAGTCCGGCACCTGGGCCGGCTCGACGCCGTAGCGCTCCCGCACCTCGGCCGGCCCGATCCGCGCCAGCGCACCGCCGCCGCGCTGCGGCTGGAGCACGGTGGTGTGCTCGCTGACGAGCTGGAACATGTCGCGGTCGCCGCTCGCGACGAGCGCGTCGCCGCCGCGCGCCTCCTCGTGGGCGACGGCCGCTGCGACGAAGTCGTCCGCCTCGTAGCCGTCGCCCTTCGCGACCGCGAAGCCGAGCGCCTCCACGAGTGACGGCGCCAGGTCGAGCTGCTCGAGCAGCTCGGCGTCGAACTCGCGCCCGCCCTGGTAGGCGGGCAGCTCGACGTGCCGGTACGTGGGCACGGTGAGGGTGTCCCAGCAGACGACGACGGCCCGCGGCCGCTCCTCCTCCCAGAGCCGGACGAGGAGATTGCCGACGCCCGTGAGCAGTCCGGCCGGCCCACCGTCCGCCCGGCGGATCGACTTCGGCAGCGCGTGGTAGGAACGGTGCGCGAACGATGTCGCCGTCGACGATGAGGAGCGGCCTCGAAGGGTCGCCTTGTGTTCCTGTGTCACTTGACCTTTCCCCGCTGTCTTCCGCGCAGCCGAGGCGCGCGAACGCCTGAAGGCGCTTGTGTTCCAGGAACACAAGCCTTCCCTCACGCCGACGCCTCGAGCTCGGCGATTGCCGCCATCAGCCGCTCGGTGGCGAGCTGGGCGGCGTCCTCGTCGCCGGCGAGGTCGTCGAGCGGAATCGGCGGGCCGTAGGCGACGCTGAGCCGGGCCAGCCGCGCGAGCCGGTCGGTGCCGACGATCGCGGCAGGCACCAGCGGCACGCCCGCGTCGAGCGCGATCCGCGCCGCGCCGGTGTGGGCACGGGCCTCGCGGCGCTTGCGCAGCCCCTTCTTGCGCCGGGTGCCCTCCGGGAACATGACGACGACGTGACCCTCGCGGCAGAGCCTCGTGGCGGTCTCGATCGCCTCCGTGTCCGCCCGCCCGCGCTCCACCGGGAAGGCGCCCGCGGCGGTGGCGAACTGCTTGAAGGGCGTCCAGAAGAGCTCCGACTTCGCCATGAAGCGGAGGTGCCGCTGCGGGAAGAGCGGGATCCCGAGCGGCCAGGGATCGAAGTTCGAGTTGTGGTTCGCGGCGAGCACGAAGCCGCCCTCCGGCAGGTGCTCGCGCCCTCGCACCCGGAGGCGGAAGATCCCGCGCAGGAGCGGCCAGCTCACGAGAGCGACGAGCGCGTACGTGCGGCTCGGCCTCGGCGACCGGCGCTCACAGCCGAGCGAGCAGCCACTCGTGGATTCGCTCGACCGACCTCGTCTCGAAGAGCGTCAGGATGGCCTTCCTCCTCCGAGAACCACGTCTCCGCGTCGGGTAGGCCGGCCAGCCAGTCGCCGTGGCGCGCGGCACCATCAGTCCTGGCGGCCCTGGACGACGAGCACCGCCGGACGATGGCGTCGAGCGAGAAGCCCCAGGGCCGCGTGAAGGCGAGATCGTCGTCGAGCCAGCCGTCGACGCCCGCCGCCAGCGCCCGACCGAAGCTCCCGCGAGATAGTCGCCGAGCTCGCCGCTCGACGCGGCGGCGTCCGGCGGCGAGAGCACCGTCCGCAGCGCCTCCACGAGCTGACCCGCGTCGGCCTACCCAGGCGCAGCCTCCTCGAGCAGCGGCCTCAGCGTCTCCTCACCGGCGAGCGCGGCTCGAACTCCTCCACGTTCCCCTCGCCCATCCCGCACTCCAGTCGAGACCCTCGGCGCCGTAGGGCGCCACACCCGCCACGGAGGCGACCGCGGCCACCCGGTGGGGCAGAAGCGCCGCACAGGCCAGCGCGTGCGGGCCGCCTCCCGACAGGCCCCACGTCGCGAACCGCTCGAGCCCGAGTGCGTCCGCGATCCGCTCGGCGTCGTCGGCGACGTCGCCGACCGTGCGGCCGGCGTGACGCGAGGAGTCGCCGTAACCGGCACGGTCGTACGAGACGAGGCGCACGCCCTGCCGCTCGGCCAGCCGGACGTGCGGCTCGTACGGCGCTCCGCTCGACGGCGTGCCGTGATGGAAAAGGACCGGCGCGCCCGACGGGTCGCCCACGTCGTACACGGTGAGCGAGCGGCCGCCGGCGGTCTCGATCGCGCTCTGGCCCACCGGCATGCGGGAGACCCTAGCCGGGGCCGCAGGCGCAGGAGTATCCCAGGCGGCCGCTAACGTGTCCCGCGCCATGTCGAAGAAGCTGGTCATCGTCGAGAGCCCCGCGAAGGCGAAAACCATCGCGGGCTATCTGGGCGCAGATTTCGTGGTCGAGTCGAGCATCGGCCACATCCGCGACCTGCCGAATCGAGCCTCCGAGGTCCCCGAGAAGCTGAAGAAAGAGCCCTGGGCGCGCCTCGGAGTCGACGTCGACCACGACTTCGAGCCGCTCTATGTCGTCGACTCGGACAAGAAGCAGCGCGTCGCCGATCTCAAGCGCAAGCTGAAGGACGCCGACGAGCTCCTGCTCGCGACGGACGAGGACCGCGAGGGCGAGGCGATCGCCTGGCACCTGCTCGAGGTGCTGAAGCCCCAGATTCCGGTGCGGCGAATGGTCTTCCACGAGATCACGAAGGACGCGATCCAGCGTGCGCTCGGCGAGACGCGCGAGGTCGACAAGCGGCTCGTCGACGCGCAGGAGACGCGGCGCATCCTCGACCGCCTCTACGGCTACGAGGTCTCCCCCGTGCTCTGGAAGAAGGTGATGCAGGGCCTCTCGGCCGGCCGCGTCCAGTCGGTCGCCGTGCGGCTCGTCGTCGAGCGGGAGCGCGAGCGGCGCGCCTTCGTCTCGGCCGGCTACTGGGACATCCAGGGGAGCTTCGATCCGGGCGCGTTCGGCGCCCGCCTGGCCGCGGTCGACGGCAAGCGAGTCGCGCAGGGACGGGACTTCGCACAGGACGGGACCTTGAAGACCGCCGACCTCGCACGGCTGGACGAGGCAGAGGCCCGCGAGCTGGCAGCAGGGCTCGAAGGCGCCACCTTCACGCTCCGCTCCTCGGACGAGAAGCCGTACACGCGGCGTCCCGCCGCACCGTTCATGACGTCGACGCTCCAGCAGGAGGCGAGCCGCAAGCTCCGCTACACGGCCCAGACGACGATGCGCGTCGCCCAGCGCCTGTACGAGAACGGCTACATCACCTACATGCGCACCGATTCGACGACGCTCTCGGAGTCGGCGCTGACGGCCGCGCGCAAGCAGGCGGTCGAGCTCTACGGCGCCGAGTCGATCCCGGACCGGCCGCGCCAGTACACACGCAAGGTCAAGAACGCGCAGGAGGCGCACGAGGCGATCCGTCCTGCGGGCGACTCGTTCCGGACGCCGAAGCAGGTCGAGCGCGAGCTGAACCGCGACGAGCTGGCCCTCTACGAGCTGATCTGGAAGCGCACCCTCGCCTCGCAGATGGAAGACGCGCGGGGGCTGACCGTCTCGCTGCGGCTCGGCGCGACCTCGAGCAACGGCAAGGACGCCGAGTTCTCCGCTTCCGGCACCGTGATCACCTTCCGCGGCTTCCTGGCCGCCTACGAGGAGAGCACCGACGACGACTCAGCCGCGGCGAAGGAGGACGAGCGCCCGCTGCCGCACCTCTCCGTGGGCGACGAGCTGCGCGCGCTCGAGCTCGAGCCGGAGGGCCACGCCACGAGCCCGCCCTCGCGCTACACCGAGGCGAGCCTCGTGCAGGCGCTGGAGGAGCGCGGCATCGGCCGGCCGTCGACCTACGCGTCGATCATGGGCACGATCCTCGACCGGGGCTACGTCTTCAAGCGCGGCACGGCGCTCGTCCCGGCCTTCCTCGCGTTCGCCGTCGTGACGCTCCTCGAGCAGCACTTCACCCAGCTCGTCGACTACAGCTTCACGGCGCGGATGGAGGACGACCTCGACCGGATCGCGTCCGGCGACGAGCAGCGGCTCGACTGGCTGCACCGCTTCTACTTCGGCTCGGACGGCGAGGGGGGCTTGAAGGAGCTCGTGAGCGACCTCGGCGAGATCGACGCGCGCGCGATCAACTCGTTGCCGGTCGGCAACGACATCGTGCTCCGCGTCGGCCGCTACGGCCCCTACGTCGAGCGCGGCGACCAGCGCGCGAGCGTGCCGGAGGACCTGGCTCCCGACGAGCTGACGCCCGAGAAGGCCGAGGAGTTGCTCGCCGCGCCCGCGGGCGATCGTCCGCTCGGCGCTCATCCGGACACCGGCCTCGAGGTCTCGGTGCGGAATGGGCGTTACGGCCCCTACGTCAGCGAGGCCGTGCCGGAAGGCTCGGACGACAAGCCACGCTCGGCGTCGCTCTTCGCCTCGATGTCGCCCGAGTCGCTCACGCTCGACGACGCCGTCCGCCTGCTGACGCTGCCGCGCACGTTGGGCGCCGACCCCGCCGACGGGGCGGAGGTCACGGCCCAGAACGGGCGCTATGGCCCGTTCGTCAAGAAGGGCACCGACTCGCGCTCGCTCGCGAGCGAGGAGGAGCTGTTCTCGATCACGCTGGAGGACGCACTGGCTCTGCTCGCGCAACCGAAGGAACGCCGTGGACGCGGCGCGGCGAAGCCCCCGCTGAAGGAGCTCGGGCCCGACACGGTCAGCGGCAAGCCGATCGTGCTGAAGGAGGGGCGCTTCGGCCCGTACGTCACCGACGGCGAGACGAACGCGAGCCTGCGGCGCGGCGACGACGTCGACTCGCTGACGCCGGAGCGGGCGATCGAGCTGCTCGCGGAGCGGCGGTCGAAAGGCCCGGCGCCCAAGCGCAAGCGCGGTGCACGCCGCTCCGCCGCGTAACCCCGTTTCGCGCGAAAGCGATACGGAAAGGCAAACTTTCGGCGCCGATCGACGTCTCGATCGACGAGGGCGCAACCCGACGCGCTAGCCTCGTACGCGCAATCCGGATCCGCCCTCACCGGAATACCCAGCAGGGCCCGCACGTTTGAGCTTGTGACACCCACCAGGTGTCGGTTCCCCTGGCAAAAGCAGGAAAGAGCTCGTAAGGTGCGTAGGTTTGTTGCTCTCCCGCGAAGCTGCACCCGAAAGGACTGACGTTTCTCCTTGACGCAGAACCAGCTGACCGAACTGTTCGAGTCCGACCAGACGAAGACGCTCGTCGAGCGCTCCGAGGAGCGCGGCTTCATCGACCCCACGGAGTTCGAGGCGTTCGTGCTCGAGCACGACCTGAACGACGAGGAGCAGGAGCAGCTGACGCGCGAGCTCGAGACGATCGGGCTCGAGGTCGGGCAGCCGAAGACGGGCGCCAAGGCCGAGAAGACACCGGAGAAGGACGCCGAAGCCGAGAAGGAAGTCGAGAAGGAGCCCGCCCCCGTCGCCGTCGCGACCGGCGCCGCCGACAGCCTCCAGCTCTTCCTCGCCGACGTCGGCCGGCACAAGCTGCTGAACGCGGCCGAGGAAGTGCAGCTCGCGAAGCAGATCGAGCGCGGCGACCTGATCGCCAAGCGCCGCATGATCGAGTCCAACCTCCGCCTCGTCGTCTCGATCGCCAAGGGGTACCGCGGCCTCGGTGTGCCGTTCCTCGACCTGATCCAGGAGGGCACGCTCGGCCTCAACCGCGCCGTCGAGAAGTTCGACTGGCGTCGTGGGTTCAAGTTCTCCACCTACGCGACCTGGTGGATCCGCCAGTCGGTGCAGCGTGCCGTCGCGAACCACGCGCGGACGATCCGCGTGCCCGTTCACGTCGTCGAGCGGCAGCAGAAGCTGTCCCGCGCCGCTCGCCGTCTCGAGATCGAGCTCGGCCGCGAGGCGACGAAGGAAGAGCTCGCCGAGGCCACGGGCCTGCCGCTCCAGCACGTGGAGGAGGCCCTCGGAGCCGCGCACGCGTCCGTCTCGCTGAACCAGACGGTCGGCGCGGACGACGAGGGCGAGCTCGGCGACCTCTTCGCCGACCGCGAGGCCGCCGATCCGTTCGACGAGGCCGAGGAGTCGCTGCGCAAGCAGGGCGTCAGGCGTGCGCTCGACGCGCTGCCGGAGCGCGAGCGCCGCATCCTCGAGCTGCGCTTCGGCTTCGAGGGCGAGCCCTGGACGCTCGAGGCGATCGGGCACGAGCTCGACCTGACCCGCGAGCGGGTCCGCCAGCTCGAGGGCCAGGCGCTCTCGCGCCTCGCCGCGCTGCGCGACCTCGCGTCGCTCGCGGCCTAAGGCGACGACCTCGCAAAGATACGACGTTAAGGGCGCGCCCCGCGCGCCCTTGTCTCGCATCTTGCGCGACCGGCGTGCCTCACGGATACTCCTCCCTTAACACGAGGGTGGACCAGCGAAAGGAGACACGTTGAGAATCGAAGTGGCACTGGCTGCTGCTCATGCTGGTCGCGGGGGTACTGACCCTGGCGGCGGCAGGCTGCGGTGGCGACGACGATGACGGCGACGCGGCAGGAACGACGGAGACGTCGGAAGACGGCGGCGGCGAGGGCGGGACACTCGTCTTCGCAGGCGCGGCCGACCCGATCGTCCTCGACGGCGCGCTCGTCTCCGACGGCGAGTCGCTACGCGCGATCACCCAGATCTTCGAGACCCTCGTCGCGCTCAAGGCGGGCACGACCGAGCCTGTCCCGGGCCTCGCCGAGAGCTGGGAGTCGAACGACGATGGCACCGTCTGGACGTTCCAGATTCGCGAGGGCGTCACGTTCCACGACGGCGAGACCGCTCGACGCCGAGGCGGTCTGCTTCAACTTCGACCGCTGGTACAACTTCACGGGCGCGCTCGCGAACCCAGCCGCGAGCTACTACTGGCAGGTCGTCTTCGGCGGCTTCGCCACCTACGACGAGGCCAGCGGCGCTCCGGAGGAGCAGCCTCTACGAGAGCTGCGAGGCGACCGACGAGTCGACCGCGGTGCTGACGCTGACCAAGCCGTCGGCGACGTTCATCCCGGCGCTCTCGCAGCAGGCGTTCTCGATCGCCAGCCCGAAGGCGCTGCAGGAGTTCAACGCCGACGAGGGCAGCCTCGACGCGGACGGCGTCTTCAGCTCGACGGGCACGTTCGGGACCGAGCATCCGGTCGGCACGGGGCCGTTCGAGTTCGTCTCCTGGACGCGCGGCGACCGGCTCGTGCTGAAGCGCTACGAGGACTACTGGGGCGAGAAGGCGAAGCTCGACCAGCTGATCATCCGCCCGATCTCCGACAACGCCGCCCGCCTCCAGGCGCTGCAGACGGGCGAGATCCAGGGCTACGACCTGGTCGAGCCGCAGGACATCGAGACGATCGAGGGCGACGCGGAGCTGCAGATCATCGACCGGCCCGCCTTCAACGTCGCCTACGTGGGCTTCAACATCGCGACGAAGCCGACGGACGATCCGAAGGTGCGCAAGGCGATCGCGCACGGCCTCGACCGCCAGTCGGTCGTGGACAACTTCTACTCGGGCCGCGGTGTCGTGGCGACGCAGTTCATGCCGCCGGAGGTCGTCGGCTACGCGGACGACGTCACCGACGTACGAGTACGACCCGGAGAAGGCGAAGCAGATCCTCACCGACGCCGGCTACACGCTGCCGGTGCCGCTCGAGTTCTGGTACCCGACCGACGTGTCGCGCCCGTACATGCCCGATCCGAAGCGGAACTTCGAGGCGTTCGCCGCCAGCCTGAACGAGTCGGGCTTCAAGGTGACGCCGAAGAGCGCTCCCTGGAGCCCGGACTACCTGGGCCGGAACGACGAAGGCACGCTCGGCAACCTGCGCCTGATCGGCTGGACCGGTGACTACGGAGACGCCGACAACTTCATCGGCACGTTCTTCCAGGCTCCGCAGAAGGCGTGGGGCACGACCACCACACCGTTGACCGAGATCGAGCAAGCTCCTGAACGACGCCGAGGTCGAGACGGACGAGGCGAAGCGCGAGGAGCTCTACCAGGAGGCGAACCGGCTGATCATGACCGAGCTTGCCGGGCGTTCCGTACGCCCACACCGAGCCGGCCCTCGCGTTCGCCGCGAACGTGAAGGGATATCGGACGAGCCCGACGTCGAACGAGTCGTTCGCGACGGTCTCGATCGAGGAGTAGCGAGGCAAGCTAGAGTCCGGCGGGCGACATGCTGCGTTTCGTCGTCCGCCGGCTCCTCCTCCTCATTCCGATCCTGCTCGGCCTGTCGATCCTGGTCTTTCTCTGGATCAGGGCCCTCCCCGGCACGCCGGCGACGGCGCTTCTCGGCGAGCGCGCCACGTCGGAGGCCGTCGCGGCGATACGCGAGCAGTACGGGCTCAACGACCCGATCCACGAGCAGTACTTCAAGTACCTGAAGTCCCTCGTGAGCCTCGACTTCGGCGACTCGATCACGTCGCGGCAGCCGGTGCTCGAGGAGTTCAAGCAACGGTTCCCGGCCACGATCGAGCTGGCGATCGCAGCGATGTTGTTCTCGGTCTGCGTCGGAATCCCGCTGGGATTCCTCGCCGCGAAACGACACGGGGGAACGCTCGATCACCTGAGCCTCGTGGTGTCGCTCCTCGGAATCTCGGTGCCGATCTTCTTCCTCGCGATCATCCTCAAGTACATCTTCGCCGTGCAGCTCGGGTGGTTACCCACGGTCGGGCGTATCAGCGTCCTGATCACGATCGAGCATCCGACGAACTTCTACGTCCTCGACGCGATCCTGGCCGGCAACTGGGAGGCCTTCGTCGACACGATCAAGCATCTGATCCTGCCGGCCGTCGCCCTGGGCTCGATCCCGCTCGCGATCATCGCGCGGATCACGCGGGCCTCCGTGCTCGACGTCCAGAACGAGGACTACGTGCGCACGGCGCGGGCAAAGGGGGTCGCCCCCGGCGCCGTCGACCGCCGGCACGTGCTCAGGAACGCGCTGCTGCCGATCACGACGATCATCGGGCTCCAGACCGGCTTGCTGCTGTCCGGTGCGGTTCTCACCGAGAGCGTGTTCGCGTGGCCCGGGATCGGCACCTGGCTCCTCGAGGCGATCGAGGCGAGAAACTATCCCGTGATCCAGGGCGGGATCCTGTTCATCGCGCTCGTGTTCGTCCTCGTCAACCTGATCGTCGACATCTCGTACGGCTTCCTCAATCCGCGGATCCGGCTGTCTTGAGCGTCGCCGAGATCGAAGCCAGGGAAGTTCGGTTCGAGACCGGCGGGGGCGGCCTCTGGAGCGACGCCTGGAAACGGCTGCGCCGCGACCCCGGGGCGCTGCTCGGATTCGGCCTCGTCGGCGTGTTCGTGACCGTGGCGCTGTTCGCTCCACTGATCGCCCCGTTCGACCCGCGCGCGCAGGATCTGGCTGCGCTGGCGGGACGCTGCTGCCCCGGGCCATCGTCGGACCACTGGTTCGGGCTGGACGCCCTCGGCCGCGACGAGTTCTCTCGCATCGTCTACGGGGCTCGTTACTCGCTGCTGATCGGCATCGTGTCGACGGCCGTCGGGCTCTCGGTCGGGGTCGTGCTCGGCTCGATCGCCGGGTATGTCGGTGGCGTCGTCGACTCGGTGATCATGCGCGTGATGGACGTCATGCTCTCGATCCCAGGCTTCCTGCTTGCGATCGGGATCGTCGCGATGCTCGGGCCGGGGCTCTTTCAGATCATGATCGCGGTCGGCGTGACGCAGATTCCGATCTTCGCCCGGCTCCTGCGCGGATCGATCCTCGCTCAGCGCGAGAACGACTTCGTGCTCGCCGCACGCTCCGTGGGCGTGCCGCGGCGGACGATCCTCGCGTCGCACATCCTCCCGAACTCGATGTCGCCGGTGATCGTCCAGGGCACGCTCGCGCTCGCGACCGCGATCATCGACGTCGCCGGCCTCGGCTTCCTCGGCCTCGGCCCGCAGGATCCGTCGACGCCCGAGTGGGGGACGATGCTGACCGACACGACGCGCTACCTCCAGACCGCGCCGCACCTCGCGATCATCCCCGGCATCGCAATCGTCCTCTCCGTGCTCGGCTTCAACCTGATCGGCGACGGTCTCCGCGAGGCGCTCGACCCGAAGCTGCGGGGCCGTGGCTAGAGAGCCGATCCTGACCGTCGACGACCTGCACGTCCAGTTCGGGACGGAACGCGGGCTCGTCTACGCCGTCAACGGCATCTCGTTCGACATCGCGCCCGGCGAGACGCTGGGCATCGTCGGCGAATCGGGCTGCGGCAAGAGCGTCACCTCGCTCGCGCTGCTCGGGATCCTGGCCCGGAACGGGCGCGTCACGCGCGGCAGCGCGGAGTTCGAGGGCCGTGACCTGCTGCAGCTCGAGGACTCCGAGCTGCGGAAGATCCGAGGCCGGGAGATCGCGATGATCTTCCAGGACCCGATGACGTCGCTCAACCCGGTCTTGACCATCGGCCGCCAGATCCGCGAAGCGCTCTACACGCACTTCGGGATGGAGAAGGACGACGCGAACCGGCGTACCGCCGAGCTGCTCGACCAGGTCGGGATCCCGAGCGCCAAGATGCGACTGAAGGACTACCCGCACCAGTTCTCCGGCGGCATGCGCCAGCGAGCAATGATCGCGATGGCCCTGGCGTGCGAGCCCAAGCTCCTGATCGCGGACGAGCCGACGACCGCGCTCGACGTCACGATCCAGGCGCAGATCCTCGACGTGCTGCGCGAGCTCGTGGCCGAGCGCGATACCGCCCTGATCATGATCACCCACGATCTCGGCGTCGTCGCCGGCATGTGCGAGCGCGTGAACGTGATGTACGCCGGCATGTTCGTCGAGACCGGCGACGCCTCGCGGCTCTTCGCACAGCCACGGCACCCGTACACGCTCGGACTGCTCCAGAGCGTGCCGCGCCTCGACGCCGGCCGGCGGCAGCAGCTGCAGCCGATTCCCGGCGCCCCGCGCAACATGCTCAGCCCGCCCTCGGCCTGCCCGTTCGCGCCGCGCTGTCGCTACGAGGTCGAGCAGTCGCTCCAGGAGGTGCCGCTGCTCGAGCCGATCGAGCAGGATCATCACGTGCGCTGCTTCAACCCGGTTCCGGCCGACGAGTGGGAACGATCGCGCCTCGGGGGAGCCGCTTGAGCACGCACGTCGGCGGCGACACGCTCGTCGAGGTCGACGACCTGAGGGTGTGGTTCCCGATCCGCAGCGGGATCGTGCTCGACCGGCACGTCGGGGACGTGAAGGCCGTCGACGGCGTCTCACTCGACATCCAGCGTGGCGAGACGCTGGGCCTGGTGGGCGAGTCGGGCTGCGGGAAGTCGACCGTCGGGCGGGCGCTGCTGCGCCTCTACGACCCAACGGGCGGCCGGATCGTCTTCGACGGCACCGACATCACCCACCTGAGCGAGAGCGAGCTGCGCCCGCTGCGGCGGCGGATGCAGATGGTCTTCCAGGATCCGTATGCCTCGCTCAACCCACGGCACTCGGTCGGCCGCATGGTCGGCGAGCCGCTGCGCGTCCACGGGCTTTCACGCGGCAAGGACGTGCACAGGCGCGTGCGCGAGCTGCTCCAGATCGTCGGCCTACCCGCCGACGCAGCCAGCCGCTACCCGCACGAGTTCTCGGGCGGACAGCGGCAGCGAATCGGCCTGGCGCGGGCACTCGCGCTGAATCCCGACTTCATCGTCTGCGACGAGCCCGTGTCGGCGCTCGACGTCTCGATCCAGGCGCAGATCGTCAACCTGCTGGAGTCGCTCCAGAGCGACTTCGACCTCACGTTTCTCTTCATCGCCCACGATCTCGCCGTCGTCCGGCACATCTCCGACCGGATCGCCGTGATGTACCTCGGTCAGATCATGGAGCTCTCCCCGTCCGACGACCTCTACGAGAATCCGCTGCACCCGTACACGATCTCGCTGCTCTCGGCGATCCCGATTCCCGACCCGGAGGTGGAGAGGAACCGCACGTCGATCCTGCTCCAGGGCGACCTGCCGAGCCCGGCGAACCCTCCTGCGGCCTGCCGCTTCAATACGCGCTGCCCCTACGTGCAGCCGACACGCTGTCGCGACGACGAGCCCGAGCTGCGCCCGCTCGAAGGCCACCTCGTCAAGTGCCATTTCGCGGAGAAGATCAAGGCCGGCGAGATCGAGCCGCAGCAGCGCGAGGCGGTCTTCGAGCCCGGCACGCTCGCCGGGGCCTACGAGCCGCCGCCTTCCTAGGTCTACGCCGCACGTGAGGCGACGATCTCGTCGACGAGCCCGTAGTCGAGCGCCTCTGCCGGTGTCATGAAGCGGTCGCGGTCGATGTCGGTCATGACCTTCTCGAACGGCTGGCCCGTGTGGTGGGCGAGGAGCTCCGCCATCCGGCGCGTCATCGCGAGCACCTCGTTGGCATGAATCTGAATGTCCGCCGGCGTGCCGCGGAAGCCGGCGGAGCCCTGGTGGATCATGATCTTCGCGTTCGGCAGCGCCATCCGCTTGCCCGGTGCGCCGCCAGCGAGGATCATCGCCGCCGCGGACATCCCCATCCCGATGCAGATCGTGCGGACGTCGGGCTTGACGTACTGCATCGTGTCGTAGATCGCCATGCCCGCGTAGGCCGAGCCGCCGGGAGAGTTGACGTAGAGCGAGATGTCCTTGTCCGGGTCCTCCGCCTCGAGGAAGAGCAGCTGGGCAGTGATCGCGTTTGCGATCTGCTCCTCGACCTCCTGGCCGAGGAAGACGATGCGCTCGCGCAGCAGACGCGAGTAGATGTCGAACGAGCGCTCGAAGCGCCCGTCGGACTCGACGACCATCGGGACGAGCATCGGCCTCTCCTTCCGCTAAAGTGCAACCTGTCAGTTGCACCTTATCCGCAACCTGTAGGTTGCGTGTCGAGAGGAGTCGTCGTGGAGGTCAAGCGTGAGATCATCCTGCCGGCGGAGCCCGACGAGGTCTGGTCGGCGCTGACCGAGCCCGAGCGGCTCGAGGAGTGGTTCGCGAACGACGTCGAGCTCGATCCGGAGCCCGGCGGCGAAGGGGTCTTCCGGTGGGACGACGGCGAGGAGCGCCGCGCAGTCGTGCAGGAGGCCGTGCCCGTGAGGCGCTTCGCGTTCACGTGGGACGACGGCCACGTCGCGATCGAGCTCGAGGAGGTCGACGGAGGCACCCGCGTCGTCGTCACCGAGACCTCGGGTGCGGGCTGGGGCACGGCGCTCGAGCTGCACGCGCTCGCCTTCGTCCACGCGTGACCGACGTCTTCGCGGCGCTCGCCGACCCGAGCCGGCGTCACCTGCTCGAGACACTCGCCCGGCAAGAGGCGACGGCGACGGAGCTCGCCGCCGACCTCCCGGTGACGCGTCAGGCCGTGGCGAAGCACCTCAATGCGCTGAGGGAGGCCGGCCTCGTCGACGCGCGGCGCTCGGGTCGTGAGACGCGCTACCGGCTGACGCCGGGACCGCTCGAGGAGGCGCTGAGCTGGATCGCTGAGGTCGGCGAGACCTGGGATACGCGACTCCAGGCGCTGCGCCGACACCTAGGCGAGTCCGGCCGTGGCTGAGCGCTCGACGTGCGCGCTCGACGTCGCGCCGCTGCACGCCGATCCGGACGCGGCTTCGGAGCAGGTGACGCAGGCGCTACGGGGCGAGCCGCTCACGGTGCACGAGCGTCGCGACGGCTGGGCGCGCGTCACCACTGCCTACGACTATCCCGGCTGGGTCACCGAGGACGCGCTCTCGCCCGCGCCGCCCGACTCCTGGCTGCCGGTCGCACGGGCGGGCGACCCGGTGGCCGAGGCACGCAGCTATCTCGGCTCGCCCTATCTCTGGGGTGGGATGAGCGAGCGCGGGATCGACTGCTCGGGGCTCGTCCACATGGCCTACAGGCGCCTCGGCCGGCTCGTGCCGCGCGACGCCGGCCCGCAGGAGGAGGCGGCCGAGACAGTGACGGAGCCGCGCCGCGGCGATCTCGTCACGTACGGCGCCGACGCGGCGACGCACATCGCGTTCTGGCTGGGAGCGGGGCGGATCCTGCACGCGGCGGGCGGCCGCGGAGTGGTCGAGGAGCCCGAGCCCGAGGAACTGACGGCGATCCGGCGCCGCTTCGTTCGGTTCCCGCCGCCGCAATCCTCCGACGACGTACCTCGATCGAGCTAAAGGCAGCCTCTGCGGAGGCCGATACCCGGGCCGTGGACGCTGCTGAGCGCAAGGAGATCCTGAGCCGGTACATGGATCACAGCCGTCGCTTCGAGGCGGCTGCGATGCGTCGCGGCAACGGCGGCACCGCCGAGGTGATCCCGTTCACGGCGCCCATGCGCGAGCTCGAGCAGGAACCGACGATGCGCGAGATCGAGGTGCTGCAGCTCGTCGCGGACGGCCTCGTGAACCGCGAGATCGGCCAGCGTCTCTTCCTCTCCGAGGAGACGGTCAAGAGTCACGTCCGTCACCTGCTCGCGAAGCTGCAGGCGCGCTCCCGCGCCCACGCGGTGTCTGTCGGCTTCCGCCGCGGCCTCATCGTCTAGCGCGGTTTCGAGCCGCAGAACGACCCGAGCCGCGCCGCCGGCGATCCCAGCGACGCGGCTCGAGTGAGACTCTCAACCGGCGTTCTCCACCCTTTCCACAGACTGTTGACAACTCCCCCGAAGGAGGGATGTCACCCGTGTGTGGAATAAGGAGGATTCGTCGGCTTCTACCAGATCTTCGTACCGCCCGCGACGCCGCGCGCGCAACAAGTCTGAATCACGGACTTGCGCATAGCGGCGCATCTCCTACTAGGGAACTGACGGCTCGGAGGATATAACCCTTTTGGGTGATAAAGCAAGGAAGCTGACGGGGTTCGCGAAGATCTCGCTGGGAGAAACCAGACCGCTCCTGCTCGCCTACGCGGTCGGGCTCGCAACGGTCGCCGTAGCGCTGGCTACCGCGCTTTTGGTGACCGATCCGCCGGACGGCCCCATCTGGTTGCTCCTCCTGCTGGGATGCGTTGCCGTCGTCGCCGAGCGGGGCAGCGTCCAGATGAGCACCAAGATGGATGTGGAGGAATCGATCTCGCTGCTGCCCACGCTCTTCGCGGCTGTGTTGCTCGGCCCGCTTGCTGGCTTGCTTGTGGCCGCCGCTTCGATGCTCGGCGATTTCAGGCGGCCCTACCTCAAGTGGAGTGTCTACACGTCGAGCCGCGCAATCATTGGAGCGCTTACCGGATTAACCGCCGGTCTAATCGGGCCAATGGCCTCGAGCGAACTCGGCGCAGTAGTGCTCGCGACGCTCGCAGGTGCGGTCGTTGCACAGCTTCTGGATATCGGCTTCGCTTGCTTGACTGTGTGGTTGCGCGGGTCTGCGCGCCCGTCCGAAACCGCTCGCACCGTTGCTCCCGTGGCTCTGGCTGCTGTGCCATTGTACGCACCTGTCGTCGTACTCCTGACGATTGCGTACCAGGAGCTTTCGGCCTGGACGCTCGTGTTGTTCTTCGTTCCGGCCTTGGCTGCTCAGCGACTCTTCGCCCTTCTTCAGGCACAGTGCCAGCTCACGGAGGGACTTTCGGCTGCAAACCAACAGCTTGAAAGTGCGAATCTTTCGTTCGCTTCCGCGCTCGTGGCAACCCTTGATGCCCGAGATCGCTACACCGCTGGGCACTCGGCTGCGGTCGCCATCTACTCACGCGACATCGCTGTCCGAATGGGACTCTCAGAGAAACAACAGGGCCTCGTCCACTTGGCCGGCCTTGTACACGACATCGGCAAGATTGGCCTTCCAGTCGGACTCCTCGAAAAACCCGGAGCGCTCACTCTCGATGAACGCCGTCAGATGCAGGAACACAGCATCATTGGCGAGCGGATCCTTGCGAAGGTAGACGACTACTCGGAAATTGCACTCATCGTCCGCCACCATCACGAACGCGTCGATGGTAACGGCTATCCGGATGGTCTTCGTGAGAACGAGATTCCCATACTGGCTCGAATCATTGCTGTTGCAGACGCGTACAACGCCATGACGTCCCATCGTCCGTACCGCGACGCGATGCCGAGCCGAGTGGCGCGTCTGCGACTCGCTCAAGCGGTCGAAACTCAATTCGACACAACCGTCGTGGCAGCATTTGAGGCGCTCCTCGCCGGAGCGGATGAGCAGTACTCGAGCGCGAGTCGGCGGGACTTCATGCTTTCAGGTGCGAATGCGCCACGGCCGTCACACAGGCCCCTTGCTGGCGTCGCTTAGTCGCGCGTCAGCTGAGTCGCACGAAGTGCAGCCGCGGTTCGACTGCGCACACCGAGCTTCTCGAAGATGTGTCGCACATGAACCTTGACCGTAACGGGGCTAATGAACAGCCTTTCTCCGATCTCCCTGTTTGTCAGCCCGTATCCGAGCAATCCAAGCACTTCCCTCTCGCGCGGAGATAGGCCTGTGATGGAGCCCCTCACCACCGTGTCGGCAGTGCCAAGGGCGACCGAGTCGCCAGCGAGATACATGGCATCGGCGATGATTCGCTGAGCGGCTTCATCCTGAATCACCGACATGAGCAACTCCGGGCATGCCCGATACGCGCACACGAGACACTCAGTTAAGCCCGACGCAGCGACACGCGAGACGCCGTGCGACACGGATAATCGAGCCTCGTCTACCTCGCCCTTTCGGAAGGACGTGATGCCCCGCGAAAGAGGTGCCATGATTGATGTTTCCGTTGCAACTGACATAGATTCGGCGACGTCGGCGAGCTCGAGAGCACGATCGTATGAACCGGCGACGGCATGAGCCAACGAGAGCGAAGAGAGCAACTCCGATCTGAGGGACTTCGTGACCTCGACGCTAGTGATCGCCGGCCGCTGAATCGCTACAAGCGCCGCTCCTTGTGCCACAAGTGTGCGGATCCGAATCGCGGCGGCTATGTACTGCGCCGTCAAATCTGCTGCTTGGCGGGCTCTGCTCTCCGCAGCATCAAGCAATTGCTCAGCGAGTACGAAGTCTCGACGTGACGAGTGAACGACGGCCTGGACACATTGCGCATACGGTATGACGAAGTCGAGGCGACATCGATCCGCGTCGTCCAGTAGCTCATCTGCTACGACAAGTGCTTCGTCGTACTCGCCTGAGGATGCCAATGTGTGGGCGAAAATATTCCGGAACGACGAGCGCGCGACGGGATCGTCTACGAGATGAAGCAACTGCGCCACAGATCGTGCAAGGTCGAAGGACGGGCGCAGCCCAAAGCGCGCTTGCAGGCTCAACCCTCGCCCCACATACGCAACTCGCTCGTGGGGCTCCAGATCTTCCGGCGGACCTATTTCCTCAAACAAGTCCACGCAGGTCGACGATTCCAGCTCGACCGCTGCGGCGAGTTCGCCTAGGGCAGCCGTGCGCTCAAGTTCCGGATCCGTCGTCGATGCACGAGCTCGACGGTAGAGAGCTATCGCCCTTTCCTCCCCGGACGCCGCATGCGCAGCACGAGCACCGACGATCATCGACCGTGTGGCGCCACTCGAACCCTCACCGAACTCTTGTGACGCGAGCGCCGCCATCGTCTCGGATTCGTAGTAGTGCCCCTCGCGGAACGCAAGTTCGGCGGCCGCAAGTCGGAGCTCAGGTATATCGCGGGAACCAGCACTGCTCGCAAGCCAGCGCCGAAGCGTGGTTGTGCGGCCCGACGCGAGCAGGTGCTCGAGTGAACCGCCCGTCGAGTTCAGGCAACAGCGCCTTCTCATCGAAGCTGTCCGCGAGGTCTAGAGCCTCTTCCCAATGGTTGCATCTCACGAGGTGCTCAAGCGCCTCACGGATCGCAGCCGACACGCGTTCCCGCGGCTCGACTCGAAGCTTGTCGTACAAGAAACTCCGGAGGAGCGGGTGCAGCTCGATGCGGTCAGGGAGTGATTCGGAGAGGAATCCTTGCGCCACGCCCGCTTCGATCACATGGTCGGCATCCGGTCCGAGGAACTCGAGAAGCTGCTCGTGCCGATCCAGATTGACCAACGCGAGGCGACACAAGCCGTATTGCACGTCCGGCCCGACTCGCTGGTAGAGCTCTTCGGCGAAGAACCGGTACAGAGATGTCGGAGCCGGAAATGGTTTGATAGCCGACGCCAGCGACGCCAGCGACAGCACGGCCGGCCATCCGCCGCTCACATCGACCAATTGTTGAGCTTCTTGCTCGTCAAGGTCGAGGAGCATCGACGCTTCAGATGAGTTCATCGCGAGAGCTCGCCTCTCGACTTCGTAGATCTCTCCGTAGAGGATTCGCCGGGCGGTGGCCCACGATGGCCGTTGGCGGGAGAGAAGCAGCACATTGACTGGTGCTCGCAGAAGCAACGATTCGACGAACCGCTCTGGGGGTGAGACACCGGCAATCAGGTGGTAGTCATCGATGACGATCCAATGATCTGGATCCCAGACACCAAGTTCGGCCGCAAGAATCTCGGCGAGGGTTTCCGCCTCGCGGTCCGCGTCAGCGGTCACAGCGAGACGTTCCAGGAGAGCTTCTCCGCGCGCCTGGAGCTAGTTCCGCGACCGCGCGTTGGACGCCTCGCGACAGGGCGGCAACATCTGCCGAGGACGGGTTCACTGCAACCCACGCTCCGTTCTGCGGCCCTGCCGCCAGCCACTGGCGCGCCAGCGTTGTCTTGCCGTACCCGGCTGGGGCTACGAGCATCTTGATCCGGGCCGAGGAGTCGTCGAGCAGGCGTGTGAGTCTCGGCCGCTCGATGATCCGGCGGCGGTTCACCAGCGGCTTGTCGACAGCGCCCTCTGTCATGCCCAAATTTTCCACGGAGCGCCGCAAGCTCCGCGTGCTCGTCACGTTATCGCGACTTCGCCCCGTTGAATAGACGTGCCCGCGGCTCCACCAGAGCCGCGGGCACGCTGCCGTCAGCTCCCCGGCTCGACCGAAGTGGAGCCGAGGCTTTTCGCGAGAGGGTCGTCGCCGGTGAGGCTCCGGTATGCGATCGGAATCTGCCTTCGGCGCGCTACACCGAGCTTCTGGCGCAGTACATCGCAATGCGCCTTCGCGGTTCGCGGTGAGATTCCGAGCCGCTCGCCCACCTCGTCGTTCGAGCACCCGGCGGCGATCAACACGACCACCTCCCGTTGCCGCTCGGTGATCGACACGCTCTCGACCATTGCATTCGCCATGAGGGCAGGCTACGAACCCGGCGCGGTAGACACTATTCGCCGGAAGGTGTATCCACAGGCGTAACCCCTACAGCCCCGAAACATGGCCGTCGCCGCGGCCGTCCGAGCCGCCGACGAGGGACTCCCCGTCGACGAGGATGCACTGGCCCGACGCCGAAGCCATGCTCGCTCTCGACGAGCTCGACGTCGTGGCCGAGCGCGCGCAGCTCCGGTGCGTCGACCCACAGGCCGGGCTCGAGCGCGACCCGCCTTCCTCCCTCCACGCGGTACCGCGGCTCGTCGAGCGCGCGCTGCGGGTCGAGGCCGCGGTCGAGGAGAGCGTGCACCAGCTGCGACGTGCCCCTGCGCCTGCATCGCGCCGCCCATCACCCCGAACGGCCCGAGCAGCGCGCCGTCGCGCAGCAGCATCCCCGGGATGATCGTGTGGAACGGCCGCTTCGCCGGTGCGATCCGGTTCGGATGACCCTCGGTCTCGACGAAGCAGGCACCTCGGTTCTGGAGCACGACGCCGGTGTCGCCGGCGAGGACGCCGGAGCCGAAGTGCTCGTAGGTGGACTGGATCAGCGAGACGGCGTTGCGATCGCCGTCGACGGCGCACAGGTAGGTGGTGCCGCCGCGCGGCGGCGTCGAGGGCTGCGGATCGAGCGCCCGCTCGGGCGAGACGAGCATCCGGCGCTCAGCGAGATGCTCCGTGTCGAGCAGGAACTCCGGTAGCGGCTCGTCCGCGATCCAGCCGTAGGCGTCGGCGAGCGCGAGCTTCGTCGCCTCGATGCGGGAATGCAGCGTGTCGGGCAGCTCCTCGGCAAGCCCGAGCGCGATCAGCGCCGCCGCGCCCTGGCCGTTCGGCGGCAGCTCGCACACCTCGACGTCGCGATAGCGCAGGCGCAGGGGCTCGACCCACTCCGAGCTGTGTGCCGCGAGATCCTCGGAGGAGAGCCACGACGCACCGGCGATCGCCTCGGCCACGCGACCGGCGTAGAAGCCCTCCGGCCCGTCGCGCTCGATCCTGCGTAGCGTGCGCGCGAGCTCGGGCAGCGCGTAGACCTCTCCTACCTGCGGCGCGGGCCACGGCGCGCGGTCCGTGGCGGCCCAGCTCTGCGCCACCCGCTCCGTTGCCGCGACACCGCGCTCGGCCGCATCGATCGCGTCCGCGAGTGAGGCATCGAGGCCGAGCCGGCCATACCGCTCGGCAAGGTCGGACCAGGCTCGCACCGCGCCAGGCACCGTGATCGACCGTGGCCCTCGCGGGTGCACGACACGCTCGGGAAGCTCCGCCGGCGAGCGGCCGGAGCCGTTGAGGCCGTGGAGCCCGCCCTCCCACCAGACCTGCGCGAAGAGGTCGCCGCCGATTCCGGTGTGACCCGGCTCCGCGACGCAGAGCATCGCGGCCGCCGCGAGCGCAGCATCGACCGCGTTGCCACCTCGCTCGAGCGCACGGACGCCGGCGCGCGACGCCAGCGGGTGACTCGTCGCCACCATCGCCTCCCGCAGGACGGTCGGACGCCTCATCGCGCGGATTGTTTCACCGCCGGCCGGCTTGACTCGGCGTAGCCGGCTTCCGCATGAGACCGGGATAGGCTCCACCGATGGGTGCGATGACGCGGGGCGTCGAGACGGAGGTCGTCGTCGTCGGAGCCGGCGTGATGGGCCTCGCCACAGCGCGCGCGCTGGCGCAGGCGGGCCACGAGGTCGTGATCTGCGAGCAGTTCTCGGTCGGACACGACCGCGGCTCGAGTCACGGCGCTTCGAGGATCATCCGGCTCTCGTACCCCGACGCTCGCTGGGTGCGGCTGGCTCAACGGTCGTATCCGCTCTGGCGCGAGCTCGAGACCGAGAGCGGAAGCCGGCTCCTGCAGCTGACCGGGACGCTCGACCTCGGCGACTGGGAGGCGAAATCGGCGCGCGCTCGCGGCCTGCGGGGAGCCGTTCGAGGTGCTCGACGCCGGAGAGATCGGACGTCGCTTTCCACTTCGTGCCGACGGGACCGGGCTGTACCAACGGGACGGTGGGATCATCCGAGCGGATCTGGCGCTCGGCGCCCTACGGGACGGGCGCGATCGCCGCGGGAGCGCGGCTCCACGAGGGCGTGCGCGTCGATGCGATCGACGAGGACGGTGACGTGGTGGCCGCGGGAGGCGTGCGTGCCAAGGTCGCCGTGGTCACGGCAGGTGCCTGGGCGCCAGGGCTCGTGGGCGTGGACGCGACACCGACACGCGAGACGACGTCGTACTTCGCGGGCGAAGAACCCCTGCCCTCGGTGATCGACTCGACCACCGGCACCGTGTGGGGGTACGCGCTCGGTGCGCCGGGCATCGGGCTCAAGGCGGGGATGCACCAGTCCGGGCCTGCGGTCGACCCGGACGAGCCGGGCGGCCCCGACGAGCAGATCGCCGCGCGCACGGCCGAGTGGGTGGCGCGACGCTTCCCCGGCGTGAGTGCACCTGTTCGAACCGAGACCTGCCTCTACACCACGCGCTCGGGGGACGAGTTCCTGCTCGAGCGGCGAGGACGCGTCGTCGTCGGCTCCGCCTGCAGCGGGCACGGGTTCAAGTTCGCGCCCGCGATCGGAGCACAGCTCGCCGCGCTCGCGCTCGAGGCGCTCTAACGGAAGAGGTCCCGCTCGGGAGGCATCACGAGGTCGCGACCGCTGCCGCTCCCGCGGACGTCGAGGCCGCGCAGGAGCGCAACTGGGCAGCGCGAGGTCTTGCCGAGCACGAGCTCGGCGGCGGCGGCGAGCTCGTCGGCCACCGCGATCTGGGTTCCCTGTAGCACGTAGCCGGCGCCGTCACGTGTGCCGCGCAGGTCGCGCAGCGCCTCGATTCCGGCGACGCCGAGCGCGACATCCGTCGTGCCCTGCCGCCAGGCGCGGCCGAAGGAGTCGCTGACGACGACGCCCACGTCGCGGCGGCTCCGCTCGCGTAGGCCCTCGCGGATGCCGGCCGCCGAGGCGTCGGGGTCGAGCGGGAGCAGAACGAGCGTGCCGGGGCCCTTCGCGTTGGAGGCATCGACGCCCGCCGAGGCGCACACGTACCCGTGACGGGTCTCGACGATCAGCAGCGGCGGGCGCGAGCGAACGACGCGCGCCGACTCGTCCAGAATCACCTGGAGATGCCGTGCGTCGCGATCCGGCCCAGCCAGCTCGCGCGCCCGCTCCGTCGCCTCGACGTCGTCGAGGCGAACGACTCGGCCCTCGGCCTTCGAGACGACCTTCTGCGCCACGACCACGACGTCGGCGTCCTCGAGCCCGCCGGCCCGCTCGGCGGCGTCCCCGATCAGCGCGGCGAGATCGTCGCCCTCCTCCACCTCCGGGATCCCTTCGAGCGCGAGCACGCGCAGCTCGCGCGTCAAGGCAGACCGGTGACGCGTAGGCCCGCGTGCGCCTTGTAGCGCTTGTTCACGTTCACGATCACTGCGGTCATGCCCTCGAGCGCTCGCGCGCTCGCGAGTGGACCGGCGTCGACTGCGCGGCCGGCAACGAGGCGCGCGGCGAGCTGGAGCGCGAGCTCCTTGGCGTCGCCGTCGTCGCCGCAGACGAAGGCGTCCTCGTCCGCCGGCGCGTCCGCCAGGCTGGCCGCGGCGAGCGAGTGCAGGCCGGCGACGACGGGCGCGTCGAGCTCGTCCTCGATCCGCTTGGCGATGGAGGTCGTCTCCCCTGTCGGCTTCACGCCGCCGGGCCCGAACGAGAGCTCCGCGCAGACGGAGAAGACCGGCGTCGAGCCGATCGACTGGCGCAGGTCGCGCGCGGTCTCCACTGCCGCATCCGCCTTCACGGCGAAGAGAACGAGGTCGACGTCGCGCACGGCGTCGTCGTTTCCCGCTCCCTCGGCGCCGAGCTCGGCCGCCGCCTCGCGCGCACGCTGCGCATCGCGGGAGCCGATCACGACCTCGACGCCCGCGTCGACGAGGCGCTTGGCGACGGCCTGCCCGAAGCTGCCCGTGCCGCCGACGACGGCGACCCTCATGCGGCCGCCGCCAGGACGGTCTCGGCTAGCCGCCGCGACGCTGCCAGGTCGGTCATCAGGGTCTTCGTCACGATCCGGCGCACCGCGAGCTCGGTGGTCGGATCCGACTCGTCGACGACGAGCGCGTCGATCAGGCCCTCGTAGCAGGAGGCGACGTGAGCGGGCTCGGTGCCTCCGGCCATGCGGGCGAGCATGCGGTCGGCCGGGCCCTTCACCGCCCGGCCACCGACCAGCGGGCTGACGGCGACGCAGGGGACTGTGCGCTCGGAGAGCGCCGTGTGAACGCCCTTCACGGCGAGGATCGGCCAGATGCTGACGTAGGGGTTGCTGGGAGCGATCAGGATCGCGTCGGCGGCGTCGAGCGCCTCGAGGACAGCGGGCGCCGGCGTCGCGTTCCCCTCGAAGCGGACCCCATCCACCTCGTCGCGGTGCCCGCGCGCGACGAACCACTCCTGGAACGGGAAGCTGCCGGCCGGCGTGTCGATCCAGGTCCGCTGCCGGTCGTCCGTTGCCGGGAGCAGCCGCGCCTCGATTCCGAGCGCCTTCGCGACCCTCGCCGTCACGGCCGAGAGCGGCTCGCCGTTCCGCAGCGCCTGCGTGCGCACGAGGTGCAGGCCGAGGTCGCGGTCGCCGAGCCGGAACCAGTCCTCGCCGCCGAGCTCGGAGACGGTCTCGAGCGCGTGCCAGCTCTCGTCCGCCCTGCCCCAGCCCCGCTCCTCATCGTTCACGCCGGCGAGGGCGTAGACGATGCTGTCGAGGTCGGGGGACACGGCGAGGCCGAGGACGTCGAGGTCGTCGCCGACGTTGCCGATCACCGTCACGTCGCTCGCCGGCACGGCCTCGACGAGACCACGCGCGAAGCGAGCGCCACCGACCCCACCCGAGAGCAGCACGACCTTCACGAGCGCTTCAGCAGGGCGAGTGCCGCCTGCGTCCTCGGCGCGGCGCGCAACGCGAGCCGCCCGAGGTCGTCGAGCGTGTCGACGTCATCCGCGAGGTTCGGGATCACGGCGGCGACGGCGTCGATCCCGACGGCCGAGGCGTGATCGCGAAAGCGATCGGCGCTGCGCGCGCCGTACAGCGCTGCGAACGCCGACGGCCGCGGCAACGCGAGCGCGTTCGTCGTCCCGTCCTCTGCCTCGACGAGCCCGATCGCGCCGAGCTCCGCGGCGCTCGCCAGCGTGCGCAGATCGTGGGGCACCACGCATGGGACGTCGGCGTTCACGACGAGCACCGGCTCGTCGGGGAGATCGGCAAGCGCCGCCTTCACGGCCTCCCCCTGGCCGCCGCCCGGGTCGGCGCAGACCTCGGCGCCCAGCTCGCCGGCGAGCGCGGACGCGCCGGCGTCACCGGTGACCACGATCGTGCGGGTCGTCGCCACGCACGCGGTGAGGACGTCGCCCAGCATGGCGAGCGCGAGCTGCGCCCGCAGCGGCTCGGATGCGTCGAGCCGCTGCTTGCTGCCATTGCCACGGAAGGGAACGACGATTGCAGTCATCGTCCAGAGAGACTATCCCCGGATGGACAACGCCTCGCTTGCCGAACGGCTCGAAGCCTTCGCCGCCCTGCTCGAGCTGAACGCCTCCAGCTTCTACACCGTGCGCGCCTATCGCCGAGCAGCGGAGCTGATCCGCGCGACGCCGGCCGACGTGGCCGCGCTCGTCCGCGCAGGCCGCGCGCGCGAGCTCGCCGGGATCGGGCCCGGGATCGAGACGCGCCTACGCGAGCTCGTCGAGACCGGCGAGCTGGCGGAGCTCCGGGAGCTGGAGGCCGAGGCGATGCCGGAGCTCGTCGGTGTCGGCCGCCTGCTCGGGCTCTCGGCCAAGCGGATGCGGGAGCTCGGGAACGCGCTCGGCGTCCGCACGCTCGAGGGGTTGCGCGAGGCGGTGGCGGCCGGCCGGCTGGAGACCGTCCGGGGTGTCGGCCCGAAGACGGCGGCGCAGATCCGCGACGGGCTAACGTCAGCCGAGTCGAGACCGAGAAGGGGAATGACGCTGAACCGCGCGCGGGCGCTCGTCGGCGAGCTCGCAGCCGCCCTCGGCGGCGAGCCGGCAGGCGACCCGCGCCGCTGGTGCGACCTCTCGTCGCGATTCGCCGTCGTGGTGCCAAGTGACACTGTGTTACTTGGCGTCGACGCGCTCCCGCAGGTCCTCGCCGTCCTCGAGCGGGACGCGCACCGCGTGGTCTGCGTCACGACGGAGGGGCTATCCGGTGGAGATCGTAGCCGCGCCGCCGAAGCGCCTCGGCACCGCGCTCCTGCTGGCGACCGGGTCGCTCGAGTACGTCGCTAGCCTCGGTGCGCTGCCCGAGGCGCCGACCGAGGTGGAGGTCTACGCCGCACTCGGCCTGCCCTTTCGACCGCCCGAGCTGCGCGAGCTCGACGCCGCCGATCCGCCCGACGACCTGCTGCGCCTCGAGGACGTCCGAGGCGACCTGCACGTCCATTCGACCGCCTCGGACGGCAAGGCGACGGTGCTCGAGATGGGTCAGGCCGCGCACGAGCGGGCGTACGACTACCTGGCGATCTGCGACCACACGAAGGCGGTGCGCGTCGTCGAAGGGCTGGACGCGGACGGGTTGCGCCGGCAAGGCGAGGAGATCGCGGCCGCGAACGAGGCGCTCGCGCCGTTCCGCGTACTGCGCGGGAGCGAGTGCGACATCCTGCCGGACGGCTCGCTCGACCTCCCGGACGACGTGCTCGCCGAGCTCGACTGGGTGCAGATCAGCCTGCACGCCGGGCAGCGCTCGGGCCGGGACGAGCTGACCGATCGAGTCGTCGAGGCGATGCGCCATGCTGCGTCGCTAAAACCCGGCGCAAGCTGTCTCTCGCATCCGAAGGGCCGGATCCTCAACCACCGGCCGGAGAACGCGCTCGACCTCGACCGCGTCTTCGAGGTGGCGCTCGAGACGGGCGTGGCGCTGGAGATCAACGGCCTGCCCGACCGGCTCGACCTCTCGGCGGCGCATGCGCGGCGAGCCCTTGCTGCCGGGGTGAAGCTCGTCTGCTCCACGGACGCCCACTCGGTGCGCGGCCTCGGCAACATGACGCTGTCCGTCGCGACCGCCCGCCGGGCGGGAGCCCGCCGCGGCGAGGTGCTGAACACGTTGCAGCTGAGCGAGCTAGTTGGTCAGAGAAGCTGAGTCACGCCGCGTCCGCGCCGGGGCCGCGGCCGACGTAGTCCCGCACGTCGAACCAGTGCGTCGCACGCAGGGCCTCCGCGACCTCGGGCTCGGTGTGCTCCGCGTAGAAGACGTGGTGCTCGAGGTCGCAACAGATGGCGACGTCGCCGAGCGAGACCTGCGTGATCGTGGTCAGCACGTCGACCGGCAGCTGCGCCTCGGCGACTGTGTAGTGCTTGAACTGGAGGTCGGGCGCCAGCTCCATCAGCGTGGGCCAGTCGGGGCAGGTGCGCGAGCTCATCGGGTCTCCGAGTTCGCCTCCAGCGTCCAGCTCCCTTCCAGCCTCACGACGCCGCGCTCCTCGCCGGACGGGTAGACGACGAAGCCCAGCGCATCGTCGAGCCAGTGCAGCACCCGCTCGCCGGTTGCGTCGCTGAGCCCGAGACGAAGGTGGAAGCGCCCGTCGGAGAGCGGCAGGCGCTGCACGTCGTAGCGGACAGAACGGCCGCCCGCGGCCCAGCCAAGCGTGGCGGTGTCGACGACGTCGGACGCGACGAGCAGGCCGCCGTCGTCGCGGAGCTCGAGCTGGAGCTGCGGCGGCGCGATCCCGTTCTCGGCCTCGATCCGCAGCCGCAGCGAGAACGGCTCTCCCGCGAGGAACTGCCGGCGGTCGGAGCCCTCCGCGCCGACGACTCGCGCCTCGACGATCGTCGCCTCGCCCGTCCCCCACTCGCGCAGGCCGCCCGCGCGTTCCGCGGGGTCCGCCTCGGCGGCGAGGACGCGGCGGTAGCGGACGAGCGCCTCGCGCGTCGGCCCGTCGAACTCCTTGCGCCCGTCGCGCAGGAGCACGGCGCGCTCGCACAGCCGCTCCACCTGCGTCGCATCGTGAGAGACGAAGACGATCGTGCCACCACGCTGCTTGAACTCGAAGATCTTGCCGAAGCATTTCCGCTGGAACGCCTCGTCGCCGACGGCGAAGACCTCGTCGAGGAGCAGGACGTCGGCCTCGAGATGCGCGGCGATCGCGAACCCGAGCCGCATGTACATCCCCGACGAGTAGGTGCGCACCGGCCGGTCGATCGCATCCTCGAGCTCGGCGAACGCGACGATCTCGTCGAAGCGCTCCCGGATCTGAGCTCGCTTCAGCCCGTAGATGGAGCCGTTCAGGAAGACGTTCTCGCGGCCGCTGAAGTCGGGGTGGAAGCCGGCGCCGAGCTCGAGCAGCGAGCCGACGCGACCGGCCACGCTCACCCGGCCGTCGCTCGGCCTGATGATCCCGGCGATCAGCCGGAGCAGGGTCGACTTGCCGGAGCCGTTGCGGCCGACGAGGCCCACCGCCTCCCCTCGCTCGACGGTCACCGACACGTCGCGCAGCGCCCAGACGTCCGACGCCTCGGTGCGCCCGCGCAGGACGAAGAGCTCCTTCAGCGTCCGCGCCTGGCGCGCGTGCACGCGGAAGCTGCGCGAGACCCCTTCCACGCGGATCTCGCCGGTCTTCACTGGACGGACGGTACAGCGGCGGTCCGACGCGCCAGCGCCGCGAGCACCTGAACGAACGCCGGATCGGCGTTCGGCAACTCGACCCGCCGCAATCGCAGGCCGAGCTCCCCGGCCCGCTCCGCGGCGACGGTGTCGAGGTCCCAGCGGATCTCCAGGTGGTCGGAGACGAAGCCGACGGGGCACACGAGGACGTCCGCCACGCCCCGCGCCGCGAGCTCGTCGAGGTGATCGAGGATGTCAGGCCCGAGCCAGGGCTCGCCCGTGGGAGACGCACTCTGGAACGAGAACGACCACTTCTCGACGCCGGCCGCCTCCGCGACAAGACCGCTCGTCTCGAGCAGCTCGTCGCGGTAGGGGTCGCCTTCGGCAAGGATCCGCTCGGGCAGCGAGTGGGCGGTGAAGACGACGTGCGAGGAGAGATAGTCGCTCAGAGCAACTATCCTTCCCGCGAGCAGCTCGACGAAGGCGGGCTCGGCGCCCCAGCGCTCGACGAACACGAGGTCGGCGCGGCCTGCGAGCGCCTCCTCGAGCAGGCCGCGGTACTTCGCGATCGACATGGACGAGTAGTGCGGCGCGAGCACGAGGCCGAGCACAGTCTCGGCTCCGGTGGCGAGAGCTTGCTCGGTCGCGTCCGCGATTCTCGGCGTCCAGTGGCGCATGCCGGTGAAGACGGGCACGCCGAGCTCGAGCTCCAGGGCCGCCCGCGTTGCCTCCGTGATCTCGTTCAGCGGGTTGGAGTCCTCGATCCCGAGTGCGCGATACCGCTCCACGAGCTCATCCAGCCGCTCCGGTGCGATCGGGCGGCCGCCGCGGATGTCGGCGTAGTAGGCGGGAACGTCCGCGATCCGGTCGGGCGAGCCGTACGCCATCAGGACGACCGCGACGTCGCTCATGCCGGCACGCGCGCGGTCTGCTCGTGCACGAACGCCCGCAGGCGGCCGAGCACGTCGGGATCCGTCGACGGCATCACGCCGTGCCCCAGGTTGAAGATGTGGCCGGGCCTGCCGGAGGCGCGCGCCAGCACGTCGAGCGTCGCCCGCTCGATCCGCTCCCAGGGCCCGAGGAGCAGGGCGCCGTCGAGGTTCCCCTGGACGCCGCGATCCTCGCCGACCACGTCCCAGCCCCAGTCGAGCGGGATGCGCCAGTCGAGCCCGATCACGTCGCCGCCCGCGTCGGCCATCTGCCGCAGCAGCGTCGCCGTGCCCGTGCCGAAGTGGATCGTCGGGCACTCGACGGCCGCGAGGATGCGCGCCGAGTACGGCTGCACGAACTCCCCGTAGTCGGACGGCGAGAGCGCCCCGACCCACGAGTCGAAGAGCTGGATCACGTCCGCGCCGGCACGCACCTTCGCGGCGACGTAGCTCGAGAACGCCGCGGTCAGCTTCTCCATCAGCGCGTGCCAGAGCGCCGGCTCCGCGTACATCAGCCGCTTCACCTCGAGGAACTCGCGGCTCGGCTTGCCCTCGATCAGGTAGCCGGCCACGGTGAAAGGGCCGCCGCAGAAGCCGATCACGGCCTGGTCGGGACGCAGCTCGCGACGGACGATCGCGACGGCCTCGAGGATGAACGGCACCGACTCCTCCGGCTCCGGCACGAGCAGGGCATCGACCTGCGCGCGCGTCCTGATCGGATCGGCGATCACCGGGCCGACGTTCTCGACGAGCTCGACGTCGACGCCCATGCCGAGCAGCGGCAGCATGATGTCGGCGAACATCACCGCCGCATCGACGTCGTGGCGACGCACCGGCTGGAGCGTCACCTCCGCGCAGAGCTCCGGCTCCTGGCAGACCTCGAACAGCGTGTGCGTCTTCCGCACCTTTCGGTACTCGGGCAGGGAGCGCCCGGCCTGGCGCATGAACCAGACGGGCGTTCGCTCGGTCGCCTCGAGACGGGCGGCGCGGACGAGGAGAGGCTCGGGCACGGAAGTAGGCTATCCGCGGCATGGAGCCAGTCGGCGAGCACCCCGTCCCAGCTGGTCCGCTCGCGGTGCGTTGGCTCGGCTACGAGCTTCCCGAGCTCCGCGCCGGAGCGACCGGCACGTTGCGAATCCGCGCCCGGAACGCCGGCTCTGCGACCTGGCGCTCGCGCGGCGAGGCAGGCGTCCAGGCCTCGTACCACTGGCTCGACCCGCTCGGGAACGCGATCGTCTGGGACGGGCCGCGCACCGCGTTCGAGCATCCGGTCGCGCCCGGCGAGGAGGTCGTACTCGAGCTCGGGCTCCGCGCACCGCAGCCACCCGGCCGCTATCGGCTCGCCGTCGACCTGGTCGAGGAGTTCCGCTACTGGTTCGCGGAGGTGGGGTCGTCACCGCTCGAGCTGGCCGTCGACGTGCGGCCGCGCGTCGACGAGCGCCGACTGGCCGTCGTCGTGCACGGCGGCCGTGACGCCGCGACCGCGGCCGCGCTCGCGGCGCAGCAGGAGCCGCCCGTGGAGACCGACGCGGTCGCCGTCGCGCACGTCGTCGCCGGCGCGTTCCCCGAGCCCGACTGGACGAGCCGGATCCTCGACGCCCACGCCGAGGGCTTCGCAGCCGTCGGAGGCTCGATCGAGAGCCGCGAGCGGGCGCTGCGGCCATGGGCGCCGGGAGGCGGTCGCAACCCCGGCTTCACGCACCCGCTGCTCCTTCCCTCGCTGCTCGTCGGGCTGGAGCCGTCCGAGCACGAGGGCCTACCCGCCTACGTCCCGGGCGCCGAACCGTGGATCTTCGACGGCCGGATCAGACTTCGACTGCCACGCGGTCGTCGACCCGGTTGAAGACGAACGCACCGAGCGCGAGCGCGACGAGGGCGGACACCGCGAGGTACGCGGCGTCACCGGCCGCAGGCAGCTCGCCGAAGAAGATCGGGTCGCGCAGCGCCTCGACCGCGGGCGTGACGAAGTTGCCGTAGTGGATCAGGTTCACGAGCCGCGGGTACTCGCTCACACCCGGGACGTTCTCGAGCGAGTAGAGCACCGGCGTGAGGAAGAACCACGGCAGGAGCAGCGCCGCGACGAGATGCTCCACGTCGCGATAGATCGCGTTCAGCGACGCAACGACGAGCGCGACACCCGAGACCAGGCACACGACGAGCGCGGAGAGCGGCAACGCGAGCCAGACGGTGTCGCGAGCCTCCGGCACGTAGACGAGGCTGAGCACGACGACGATCGCCAGCATCACGCCGAAGCTGACGAGCTGGGTCGCGACCATCGAGAGCGGCACGAGCTGGCGGGGGAAGCGCACCTTCCGGATCAGGTTCGCGTTCTCGACGAGGCTACGCGAGGCGGCCTGCAGCGACGTGGCGAAGAAGACCCACACGGGCAGGCCCGCCAGCAGGAACAGCCAGTAGTGGTCGTAGTCGACCGCCTGCACCTGCAGCAGGAACGAGAAGACGACGAGGTAGACGAGCATCAGCAGCACCGGGTGGGCGAGCGACCAGACGACGCCGAGCACGGAGCCCTTGTACTTCGCGCGCAGGTCGCGGCGGAAGAGGCTGCCAAAGAGCTCCCGGTAGCGGATCAGATCGGCGTAGACCGTCACGAGCGGGATCTAGTGTAGGGCGGTGCCGCGGCCACCAGAAGCTCTTACAGACCTCCACTACCCTTTCCTGCCGTGAGCGCCCTCGTTGCGGCCGTCGCCCTGCCCGTGGCGGCTCTCGTCCTCGCCGCCCTGCTCCGCGCCGACGTGGGCGGGCCCCTCGTCGCGGCCCCCTCCGGCGAGCGCTGGCACGAGCGGCCGACGCCGAGCTTCGGCGGTGTCGGCATCTTCGCCGGATTCTGCGCAGGTGTGGGGCTGGCGATCGCTGTCGGAGCGGTCGCCGCGAGCTCGGAGCTGCTCGGGATCGTCGGCGGCTGCGCGATCCTCTTCGCCGCCGGCCTGTTCGACGACGCCTACACGCTGAGCCCGCTCGCCAAGCTCGCAGCCCAGTTCGCGGCAGCCGGAGTCGTCCTCGCCGCAGGGCTCTCGGTCGAGATCGTCGACAACGACGTGCTCGCGCTCGTGATCGGGCTGGTCTGGCTGGTCGGGATCACGAACGCGTTCAACCTGCTCGACAACATGGACGGGCTGGCCGCCTCGCTCGCGGCCGTCGCGTGCGCCGTGCTCGCCGTGGATGCGATCGCCCGAGACGGCGGCGAGCTCGGCCTCGTCGTCGCGCTCGCCCTCGGCGGCGCCTGCCTCGGCTTCCTGCCCTTCAACCTGCGGCCGCGTCGACCCGCGGCCGTCTTCATGGGCGACTCCGGCAGCCAGGTGATCGGCTTCGGTCTCGCGGCGCTGGCGCTGGCGTCCAGCTGGACGACTGCCGGCGCGACGCTCACGAGCATCCTGCTGCCGCTGCTCGTGCTGGCGATTCCAATTCTGGACACGACGCTCGTGACGATCCGCCGGACGCTCGAGCGACGGCCGGTCACCCAGGGCGGCACCGACCACTCCTCGCATCGGCTCGTCTACTACGGCCTGTCCGAGCAGCAGGCGGTGGCGGCGCTGACGCTGCTCGCCGCCCTGCTCGGCGCGACGGCGCTCGCCTACAACGTCCTCTCGAACGCGCGGATCACCGCCGTCGGCGTCCTGATCTCGTTCGTCGTCCTCGTGCAGTTCGCGAGCTTCCTCGGCGATCTCGAGGAGCGCTCGCGTCGAGCCGAGCCGGGACCCGCGCCGCCGCTCTGGCGTGCGTTCCTCTCGCAGCCGCGGCGCCTCGTCGAGGTCCTCGTCGACTTCGGGATCGTGTGCACCTCGTTCCTCGCCTCGTACCTCCTCTTCGTCGACGACGGCGGCACGGACGTGCAGCGCGCGGTGTTTCTCGCGACGCTGCCGGTGCTCCTCGCGGTGCGCTACGTGCTCTTCGTCCTCTTCGGCATCTACAAGCGGGTCTGGCGCTTCGCCGGATCCCGCGACCTGATCGCGATCGCGGCGGGCGTTGCGCTCTCGGTGCCGCCGACGGTGGCGGTGATCGCGAAGACGCAGGCGCTGCACGCGTTCCCGGCGGAGATCTTCTTCGTCGACGCGCTCCTGTGCGCCACGCTCGTGGCCGGCTCGCGGCTCGCGTTGCGGCTGCTGCCGGGCTTCCGCGAGAGCGGGCCCGGGGGCGATCGGACCCGCATCCTGATCGTCGGCGCCGGACGCTCCGGACGCGCGCTCGCCCGGGAGCTCGCCGAGACGCCGAACCGGCGCGTGGTCGGCTTCCTCGACGACAACGCGTCCGTGCGGCGGCGGCGCGTGCTCGGCGTCAAGGTGCTGGGCGCGCTGGACGAGGCCGCAGCGCAGCTCGGGGCGGTGCGCCCGGACGAGGTGCACGTCACCATCCCCGACGTGCCGGCCGAACGCCTGCGGCATGTCGTCTCGGCGAGCGAGGCGGCCGGGATCCCGTGTCGACTCGTCCGCCGGACGACGGAGTCGAGCGCGCCGCCGCTCGCCGAGGTTCCCGCAGAGTGAGGGGGCTCGCGAGGCGCCTGCCTCCGTTCGAGACGCTCGTTCCGCTGCTCGCGGCATACCTGCTGCTGGCGGCCCTGTACGCGTGGCAGGCGTGGCAGCGACAGACGCCGACCCTCTTCAGCGACGAGATCGAGTTCACGCAGATCTCGCGCTCGATCGCCGAGACCGGCGACGCCGCGCTTCGCGGCGGCGAGCCCGCACCCGGCGCGTCGCTCTACGCGTACCTGGCCGCGCCCGCGTGGTGGATCGACGACGTGTCCGACGCCTACGGCCTGATCAAGCTGCTCGGCGTCTTCCTGATGACGTCGGCGATCTTCCCCGCGTACGCGCTTGCGCGCACGGTCGTCTCGCGGCCCTACGCGCTGTTCGCCGCCGTCGGGGCGGCTGCCGCACCCGCGCTCTCGTACTCGCCGTTCCTCGTCGAGGAGCCGCTCGCCTATCCGGTCTCGACGCTCGCCCTGTTCCTCATCGCGCGCGCCGGGGCGGTACCGACGCGGTGGTCGATCGGCCTCGCCGCGGGGGTCTCGGTGGTTGCCGTGCTCGTCCGCTCGCAACTCGCGGTGCTCCTGCCCATCCTGGCGCTCGTCCTTCTCGCCCGAGCCTGGCGTGCGGAGCGTGTGCGTCGCTGGCGCGAGACCTGGACGGCGGGCGACTGGCTCGGCGCGGCGGTCCTCGCGGTCGGCGTGGCGGTTCTGCTCTCGGCTGCGATCGGTCGGCGCTCCAACACCTGGTATCGCTCGACGGGCTTCTTCAAGGACCGCATGCTCGAGTACGGCCTCTGGGCGGTCGGCGCGCTTGCGATCGGGATCGGCGTGATCCCGTTGATCGCCGGCCTCGTCGCGCTCGTGCCCGAGCGGGGCGTGCGGGATCGTGGTCGGAGCGCCTTCGTGTCGCTCAGCGCCTCGGCGCTGGCCGTGTTCGGGCTGTACACGGCGGTGAAGGCCGCCTACCTGTCCACGGAGTTCGCGATCGTGATCGCCGAGCGGAACCTGATCTACGTCGTCCCGCTGCTCTTCGCCGGCACTGCGCTGGTGCTCGAGCGGCGGCGCCCGGCCGTCCTCGCCACCGTGGCGGCAACGGCGTTCGCCGTCTACCTCGTCACCTCGACGCCGCTCTCGCTCGACCGCTACCCGAACTACGAGGCGCACGGCCTCGCGATCGCCGCGTTCGCGAACCGGATCCCGAAGTGGCCGGAGGAGACGATCGAGACGATCCTCGTCCTCGTCGCGCTCGGCTCTGGCCTGGCCGTGCTCGGGCTCCGCTTCGTCCGCTCCGCCGCGAGTGGGTGTCGCTGCTGCCGCCGCGCTCGCCGCCGTGGCGCTCACCTGGAGCCTGACCACCGAGATCTACGCGGCGAACGGCGAGCGCCACGCGTCCGACCAGCAGTACGGCGTGCTGCCGCTGCCTCCGAGCTGGGTCGACAGCCTGACCGGCGGGCAGCGCACCGCCCTCGTCGGGCAGGGGATCAGCGATCCGAACCCGATCTGGCAGCTCGAGTTCTGGAACCGTTCGCTCGAGTACTTCATGGGGCTGGACGGGAGCGCGCCGGGACCGGGACAGACCGCGACCCCGAACCTCGACGATCCGGACGGGACGCAGGCCCCGTCGGAGCTGAACGCCGAGTACGCCGTCGCGGTCGGCGGAGTCGCGATCGCAGCTCCGAAGGTGGCGACCGTTGGCGGCATGGAGCTCTACCGGCTCGATGGCGAGCCGGTGCGCCTGCGCGAGACGAGAACCGGCGTCGCGGCGGACGGCTGGATGGGCGAGCGCGCGACCTACACGCGCTACGACGTCGCCGGGCTCGCGCGCGGCTACGTGAAGGTGTCCCTCTCCCGGGAGGCTGCCTGCTTCCCCAACCTGGATCCCGCCGTCGGCACTGTCGAGGTCGGCCCCGTCGCGATCGGCCCGTCGGAGCAGCCGATCGATCGGCCAGGTGACGGGACGTCGCGAGCTCGAGGTGTTCGCCTGCCAGCCGAACCCGGTCGTGATCCCGGTTCCAGCCGAGCCGTGGCGCGTCGAGGTGAGCGTCGACCCGACGTTCGTCCCGCGCGAGCTCGACCCCAACCAGGGCGACGCCCGGGAGCTCGGCGCCAAGGTCACGTTCGAGTTCATCCCCAAGCCCGCGCTAGCGCAGCGCGAGCAGCCGCTCGGGATGCTTGCGCACGAAGCGGGCCATCCCGCGCAGGTGCCAGAGCGTGTGCCGAGAGAGGAAGCGCTTGTCGATCACCGCCGCGTACGCGTGGCGGACGACGGCGTCCGGGACGAGCCAGCGCTCCCAGCCCGCCTGCGCGGCGCGGTAGGCGACGTCGATGTCCTCGACGTAGTGGCGGTAGCCGCCGTCCCAGCCGCCGATCTCCTCCAGCGCGGCGCGGCGCATCAGCAGGCACGCGCCGCCGAGCAGCCAGTCGCCCTCGACCGGCTCGGACGGACGTGTCCCGTAGTGCATGGTCTGGTGCTCGTAGGGCGAGCGCAGCAGGCGCAACGGCGTCCGCCGCCAGATCGTTCCGAGCACGGTCGGGAAGCGCCGCAACGACGGCTGCCACGTGCCGTCCGGCCAGAAGACGAGCGGGCCGACGAGCCCCGCGCGCGGGTGTGAGTCGGCGAAGCGCGCGAGCTCTGCGACCGCGCCTGCCTCCGGAACCGCATCCGGGTTCGAGACGAGCACGTACTCGCCGCTCGTGGCCGTGGACGCCCGCGTTCACGTTCGCTGCGAAGCTGCGCGGCCGAGGGCTCTCGAGCACGCGCGCTCCCTCCGGCAGCTCCCCGACGCTGCCGGGCAGGTTCGCGATCACGAGCAGCTCGTCGACCTGCGGCGCGAGCGCGGGGAGCGACGACTCGAGCTCGCGCGCGTGGCCGTGCGAGACGACGATCGCGGAGACCTTCATCCGCCGTCCTTCATCGAGATCGCCTCTCGGTAGACCTCGAGCGTGCGCTCGGCCGAGACCCGCCAGCTGAAGCTTCCGGCGCGCTCCAGGCCCGCCGCGACGAGCCGGTCCCGCTCGGCGATCGCGCGCTGCATCCCGTCGGCGAGCTCGTGTTCCTCGACGAAGACCGCCGCCTCGCCCGCGACCTCGCGTAGCGCAGGCTCGTCGAGCGCCACGACGGGCGTCCCGCAGGCCATCGCCTCGAGCACCGGCAGGCCGAAGCCCTCGAAGCGCGACGGCTGCACGAGGCACGCCGCCCCGCGATACAGCTCGACCAGCTCGTCCTGCGAGACGTACCCCCGGAGATCTGCGCCTCCCTCGCGGAGACGAGCGGCGAGCGCCTCGTCCTTCAAGGGGCCCGCGACGACGAGCGGCAGCGGCACCGCCGCGGCGGCGGCGAGCGCTGCGAGCTGGTTCTTCCGCGCCTGCACCGCCCCGACGACGAGGACGTACGTCCCGAGCGCCAGCGGGTTTCCGGGCGTGAAGGCCGGGTCGACGCCGTTCGGCGTCACCACCACCTTCCCCTCGGGCAGGCCGTAGAGCCGCACGAGGTCGGCACGCGTGCGCTCGGACACGGTCAGCACGCGTCTCGCCACACGCGCCGCGCGAGGCACGACGCGGCGAAAGACGAGCCGGTCTCGGAACGCCATGTGCGCGGGATCGTGCTCGAAGGAGAGGTCGTGGATCGTGACGACCGCCGGGCAGGGCGCTCGGAACGGAACCGCGTACTGCGTGTGCACGAGCGATGCGCGGGTGCGGCGCAGCAGCCGCGGCAGGCTCCAGGCCATGCGCGCCTCCTGCGCCGGCGTGCTCAGCTCCAGCGGCTCGATCCCGTCCGGGACGAGCTCCGGGTTGCGCGTGACGGCGGCGATCCGCAGCTCGGAGCCGAGCGTCCCCAGCTCGCGCAGCAGGTTGCGAACGTAGGTCTCGTCGCCGGTGCGGCGGCGCCCGAGCACGTCGGCGTCGACGACGACGAGCGGCTGACTCATCCGAGCGCCCGCCGGTAGCCGGCGACGGCGGCCTCCACGGCGCGCTCCCAGGTGTAGAGCCCGGCCCGCTCGAGGCCGGCGGGGACGAGCTCGGCGCGGCGCCGGTCGGCCTCCCCGATCCCCGCGGCGATCGAGGCGACGTCGAGCGGGTCGACGAGCACGGCCGCCGAGCCGACGACCTCCTCGGTCGCGCCGCCGACGCTCGTCACGACCGGCGTGCCGCAGGCCATCGCCTCGAGCGCCGGAATCCCGAAGCCCTCGTAGAGCGAGGGGAAGACGAGGCAGCGCGCGCCGCGGTAGGCGGCCGCAAGCTCGTCGTCGTCGATCCGGCCGAGCCAGGTGACGTGGTCGCCAGAGACACCCGCCTCGCCCCAGCCGGGCGCGCCCACGAGCCGGAGCTGCACCCCCGCCCGCGCAGTCGCCTCCACCACGCGCGCGAGGTTCTTGCGCGGCTCGAGCGTCCCGACGGCGAGCACGTACTCGCCGTCGGCCGCGTCGCCGTCGGGGCGGAACACCGGCTCGAGCGCGTTCGGCACGACGTCGATCAGCTCCGCGTCGACACCCGCGAGCTCGACGACCTCCCGCTTCGAGAACTCGGAGACGGCGAAGATCCGGTCGACGGCGCGTAGCGTCGGCCGCAGCGCGGTGCGGCCGTAGAGGCGCGTCCAGGCCGGGAAGACGCTCGGGGTGACGGAGCACCGCGAGATCGTGCACGGTCAGGATCGTGGGGACGCGCGAGCGCGGCGGCGCCCGGAAGATCGTGCAGTGGAGGACGTCCGCTTGCGCCTGCGCCGCCGCGCGCGGCAGCAGCGCCGGATACCAGAGGACGTCGCGCGCGACCGCCGTCCAGCGACCCGCGCCGCCCCAGGTGAGCGGGATCGACGTCGACGTCGTCGCGCGCCTCGAGCCCGCGCCGCAGGCCGCTCACCCAGCGCGCCGTGCCGGCGCGGGTCTGGAGCAGCGGCGCCACGTCGAGGCCGACCCTCAACCCACCGCCTCCTCGAACGCGCGCAGGTGGATCTCGCCGCAGCGGCGCCAGGTGAACCCGGCCGCGTGCGCAAGCCCGGCGGTCACGAGCTCCTCGCGGCGCTCGAGCGCCTCGCGGATCCCCGCCGTCATCGCCTCTGCGTCGTCCGGATCGACGCGCACGGCCGCGTCGCCACAGGCCTCGTCCATCGACGGATGCGAGGACGCGACCACCGGGACACCGCACGCCATCGCCTCCACGATCGGCATGCCGAAGCCCTCGAAGCGCGACGGGTAGACGTAGACGGCCGCGCCGCGCATCAGGCGCGGCACCTCGCGCTCGTCCACGAAGCCGAGCTTCAGGATGCCCGGGTCGTGAAGCAGCGGCTGGTCGCCCCAGCCGGCGCCCCCCGCTACGGCCAGCGCGAGCTCCTCGCGCAACGGCCGCCACGCCTCGAGCAGCGTGCCGAGGTTCTTGCGCGGCTCGAGCGTCGCCACGCTGAGCACGTACGGCCGGCCGAGCTCGGCACGGTCGCCCTCCACGGTGTACCCGGCCGGGACACCGGGCGGCGCGACGCGGATCCGCTCTTCCGGCACGCCCAGATACTCCTCGACGTCGCGGCCGGTGAAGGCGGAGTTGACGAAGACGAGGTCGCACTCGGCCGTGCGCGCGTACTTGTAGCCGTGCATCGAGCGCGTCCGCTCGGTCACCCACTCCGGGAAGTGCAGCGGCACGAGGTCGTGCACCATCGTCGAGCGGATGCCGCCGCGCTGCGGCGGCACGACCCAGTCGCTGAAGTGGAGCACGTCGAGCCGGCCGAGGAACCGCTCGGCCGCCGGGCGGCCGAGCCGGCTCCAGCCCATCCGGAACGCGTGCGACCACGGCAGCACGATCGTACGGACGTCGACCGGCACGCCGTCGAGCGCCTCGTGGATCAACCGGCGCCCGCTCGGCCGCGTCGGTGCGAACGCGACGAGCTCGTGCTCGCCGGCGGCAGCCTCCGCGAGACCGGCCAGCGAGCCGAGCACGTAGTTGCCGATCCCCGTGCGCGGGTGCGACAGCGGGCTGACGTCGAAGGCGATCCTCACGGCCGGTACCCGAACGTGTTGAAGTGCGCGCCGAGCTCGCGGGTGTCGCCGCCGCCTGGCACCTTCGTCCGCGCGACCCTGAAGACGACGCGGCACGTGCCGTCGACCGGCACGGTGCGGACGCGCAGCTCGGCGGTGCCCGCGGGCGCGATCCGGGCGCGACCCGCCACGTCTGAGCCGACGAACGCCGTCACGACCTGATCCTCGTCGAAGAGCTTCGGGATCGCTCGACAGGCCGACGGTGAGCGTGCCGCCGCGGCAGCGCTCGCGCGTCCAGGTGACCTCGCGGCCCGACCACGTGTCGTTCGGGTAGAGCCCGTCGACCTCGGTCGCGGTCGCCACGAGCTGGCCGTCCACCCGCCACAGCGTGATCCCGATCCCGGGGTCGCGCGCGACCACGACACCGTCCGGCGTGATCGCGTCCTCGGTCAGCACGTACTCGGCCTCGACCGCCTCGCCGGCCGTCGTGCGGATCTCGCCGGTCTCGTCGTCGATCGCCACCTCGGTCTCGGCCAGGTTCCCGGGGGTCGGGCCGCCGATGTAGTAGATCGGCCCGACGGCACGGTTGAAGAACTCGTTCTGGTTCACCGCGAAGCGGTCGGTGGCGCCCGTCCACACGAACGCGGCGGTCGCTCCGTCCGGGAGCGCGCGGTCGATCCAGTCGCGGTGCCCCACGCGGATGCCGTTGAAGAGGGCGCCGGCCGAGACGCGTGCCGTCGCGAAGCCGTACTCCCCCTTCCACACGTTGTACGAGACGCCGCCCAGGAAGAGGAGCGTGGCGAGCGGCAACGCGAGCGCGTACCGGCGCGGGACGAGCACGAAGAGCGCTGCCATGACGATGCCGCCGGCGAGCACGGTCGCGTCGATCGAGTCGAAGAGCAGCGAGCCGTACGCGTCCCAGATCGGCAGCAGCGCGAGCGTGTCGGAGATGATGCCCGGCCTCGATGAAGCGCTCGAAGGGGATCGCGAGCGGCAGCAGCGCAGCGCCGGTCGCAACCGCGATCGTGAGCCAGCGCGGCCGCGGCAGGCCGCGCTCGACCCAGGCGAGCAGCGCGGTCAGGAAGAACGGCGCGACGACGAAGGTGTTGCGCTCCTGGATCCGGCTCGCGAACTCCGACGCGAAGGCGGCGACGACGAGCAGCAGCGAGGTCGTGACGGCGATCCCCGCGGCGAGGAAGGGCGCGAGCTCCGGGTGGTGGCGGCGGCGTGCGAGCGCCGCGAGCAGAACGAAGGCGGCGAACGGCAGAACGCCGAGGTAGAGGTCGAGCTCGGCCAGGTGGTAGAGGAAGAACCTGGCCACGGTCTCGGTGTCGTAGGAGCTGTCGCCGACGACCGAGTACGCGCCGAGCAGGTCGGAGAGCGAGCGGCCGCGAGCTGCTTGGGCGCCGAGCACGAGCACCGCCCCCGCCGCGACGACGCCGTAGAGGACGCGGAACGGCGCGAGCGCGGCCCGCAGTGGCCGCCGGTCGAGCAACGCCAGCAGGAGCGGCGCGACCAGGATCGCCGGCACGAACGCCACCGCCTGCACGCGGGTCGCGAAGGCGATCGCGACGAGGCCGAGGAGCAGCGCCTGCCGCCCGAGGGTCGGCCGCTCCAGCACCAGCACGAGCGCCAGCGCCGTCGTCACGAAGAGCGGATAGAAGACGTTCTCCGTCATCACGGTGCCCGTGTAGGCCATGGACGGAAGCGCCACGGCGAGCACGGCGGCGAACAGCGACAGCGGCGGCGCGACGACACGTCGGGCCAGGAAGTACGCGGGGACCGCCGCGAGCGACATCAGCAGGGCGTTCAGCGTCTTCACCGCCGCGTAGGCGTCCGGCAGCGCGTCGAACAGCGCATAGGCGGGGCTGATCAGCACCGGATAGACGAGGCTGAAGCCGCCGGCGGGCACGTCCCGCACCCGGAACCCGTCGCCGGCGGCGACGCTGCGGGCGAGCTCGGAGTAGATCAGCTCGTCGACCATGATGAACGGGCCGACCATCCCGCGGGCCAGCCAGGCCCGGAGCGCGAACGAGCAGACCACGATCGCGGCGAGCCAACCCCACGTGGGAACGGCCCGCGCCCTATCGATCAAAGCTGGCGACCAAGCTCGACCTCGGCGAGCCGCCGGGCGAGCTCGGAAGCCTCGGGCGCGTCCGCGTCGATGCCGACCTCGGCCGCGGCCTGCGAGACCTCCCGCAGGACCGACTCGGCCACCGCCGCGCCGCCCGCGGCCTGCTCGAGCGCAGCGGCGTAGAGCTCGGCGACCCGCTCGAGGTCGTGCTCGCGCCGGGCCAGCTCGGCTGCCGCCTGGCCCATCGCGCGCCGTACGTCCGCCTCGCTCGCCAGCAGCTCGAGCGCGGCGAGCAGCGTGTCCACCTCGTGCTCGTCGACCGGAACCTTCAGCGCCACTTCGTCCGGAAGCTCCGAGAACCAGCCCACGTCGCTGACCACGACGGGCTTCCCGAGCGTGAGCTGGCGCACGACGCTGCCGGAGGTCTCGCCCATCGTCGGCGCGCGCAGGTTGAGGCATGCGTCGCAGGCCGCCATCAGCGCCCAGAGCCGCTCCTCCGTCACGTAATCCATTCGGATGATGCCCTCTCCGGACAGGCCGAGCCGCTGGAGTCGCCGGTCGAGGTCGAACCCCGGCGAGGTGGCGCCGACGAGCAGGAGCCGCGCCCCCTCGTGGTCGCGCCGTAGCCGTGCGAACGCCTCGAGCAGCTGCGGGATCCGCTTGCTCGCGTTCACGTTGCCGAAGCAGCCGAAGAGCGGACGACCTTGTAACTCTGTGTCACTTGGCGTTAGTGCCGGCGCCGGCCAGGCCGGGTGCGGGATCCGCCAGATCGGCCCTTCGTAGCCGGCCTCGCGCGCCCGCTCCTCGACGTGGTGGGAGTGGACGATCAGCCCGGTCGCGAGGTCGAGCACCTCACCGGCGAGGTGGAAGTCGTCGGCGCGACTCTCCCAGAGCGGCGGGATCCGCTTGTCGAGCACGCCGTGCCCGAGCAGGCGGCCGACGACGCCGCCCTCCCGCTCCATCGCGTCGAGGTAGCCGTGCCCGTCGCGGCGACCGATCGTCAACCCGGCGACGAGATGGTGCAGGACGAAGTCGTGCAGCACGACGACGCCCTGCTGGCTGCTGGGCCTGCAGCGCAGCGCGTCGACGATCCAGCCGTGCGCGTCGGGGTTGTTGCCGAGGTGGTAGAGGGCGAGGTCCGCGCCGCGGACCGGACGCGTCCGCCCGCGCCGCACGACCGCGACGTCGATGCGACGCCGAAGCGCGGGCAGGAGTAGAGCGCTGTAGTCCGCGATCCCCGACCGCTCCGGCGGCATCGGCGAGTAGTAGGCGACCTTCATGCGAGCAGGCGCTCGATGCAGCTGTCCCAGGTGACGCGCGCGGCGAGCTCGCGGCCCGCGCGGCCGTAGCTCTCGGCCTCGTCCGGGTTCGCGCTGAGGAAGCCCGCCGCCGCCGCGAGCGCGCCGGGCTCGGGCGCGGTGACGCGGCCGGTGCGACCGTCGGTGACGATCTCGAGCGGCCCACCGGCGTCGGTCGTCGTCAGCACCGGCTTGCCGGAGAGGAACGCCTCGTAGGGCACCATCCCGAAGTCCTCGTCGACCGGCGCGTAGTAGACCGCGAGACAGCGTGCGTAGAGCGAGGCGAGCTCCGCCTCGTCGATCCGCCCGGTGAACTCGGCGCGCCCGTTCAGCCCGCGGTCGCGTGCGAGCCGCTCCAGCCGCTCGCGGTCCGGCCCCTCGCCCGTGATCACGACGCGGAGCGCCGGGTCGAGCGCGGCAGCCTCGAGCAGCAGGTCGTTCCGCTTCGCGCGGTCGAGCCGTCCGACCGAGAGGACGAAGTCGCCGTACTCGTCGCAGCGGTAGGGCAGCGCCTGCGGCGGATGCGGCATCACCTCGGCGGCGAGGCCGGTCGAGCGCTCGATCCGTCCCGCGACGTTCTGGGAGGTCGCGAAGAGCCGCTTCGCCTCGCCGAGCGCGATCCGGTCCAGGTCTGGACCGAGCGCCGCAGCGCCCGGTCGGGCGGCTCCTCGCCGAACTGGCCCAGATCGGTCCGGTCGAGCTCGTAGGCCTGGCGGAACTGGTGCAGCACCCAGACGCGCTTGTTCGGATGGCGCACGCAGTACGAGGGGAACTTGGTCGCGACGACGCAGTCGATCGGCCGGCCGTCCGACTCCTCCAGGTCGAGCAGGCGCCAGAGAAACGCCTGGCTCAGCACCTTCGTGCCGGGGTACCACTTGAACGGCACCGTGACGAGCTCGACCTCGTGCTCGCGCTCGCGGAGCTCGTCGACGAGCTTGTCCGCGAAGATCTCGGCGCCGCCGCGCACGAACGGCACCTGCGGCGCCGCGACGGCGATTCTCACTGCTTCGCCCGAAGCTGTGCCTCGAGCTGAGCCACTCGAGTCTCGAGGTCGTCGATCAGCCGCAGCGCGGCCGCGTTGAAGGAGCGCTGGTCGTAGGCCAGCGGCTCGACGTACCAGCGCATCAGCTTGCGCAGGACCGCCTTGGCCGGGTTCGCGAGGCGGCCGCGGACGCCCGGCCGGAGCTGCAGCGAGCGGTCGGCCGACACGGGCCAGAGCCGCTCCGCCTCCGAGCGGGCGGCGAGCCGCTCCTCGGCGCCGCCCTCGCCGTGCACGCCCGGTGCGGCGCCCGAACGGCGCACCTCCTCCTTCAGCCGCTCGAAGAGCGCGGCGACGTCCGGGTCGCCGTTCGCGGAAAGACCTGCTGAGACCGGGTTTTCCTCCGTGGGCGCGGGCATCGGGGGATTCTAGCCCGGGCGCGGGATAGGCTCACCGGCGATGCGGGTCGGGATCAGCCTCCTGACGCTCGTGCCCGGCGAGGTCGGCGGCGCGGAGAGCGCCGCCCGCGGCCTCACGACGCGGCCTCGCGGAGGTGGGGACGCTCGACTACACGGCGCTCGTCCCCCCGGCCGCACCCGGGGCCGGCGAGGGACTGCCCGAGGTGCTCGTCTCCGAGTACCGCCAGGCGAAGTCGATCCCGGAGCGGGCCTTCGCGATGGCGCTCGCCGCCATCCGGCCCGGGCCGCTGCGGCGCCGCTACGAGAGGGCTCGACGCTCGTCCACTATCCCGCTGACGATCGCGGTGCCGTCCGCTCGAGCTGCCGTCGGTCGTCACCGTGCACGACCTCCAGCACCTCGACCTGCCGCAGCTCTTCAGCCGCTCGGAGCGGCTGTTCCGGCGGCGCCTGCACGAAGGCTCGGCGCGGCGCGCGGCGGCCGTAGTCGTGCCGAGTCAATTCGTCCGCCGCAGCGTGATCGAGCGGCTGGGATTGCCGCCCGAGCGGGTGCATGCGATCCCCTGGGGGCTCGACCACACTCTCTTCTCGCCCGGCCAGGAGGGACGCGAGCCGTTCCTGCTCTATCCCGGCCGCCCCTGGCCGCACAAGAACCACGAGCGGTTGTTCGAGGCGCTGGCGCTGCTGCGCCTCGAGCGACCCGAGCTCGAGCTCGTGCTCACCGGCGGCGGCCACGAAGGGCGCCCGGTTCCCGAGGGAGTGACGGTGAAGGGGCTCGTCAGCACCGAGGAGCTCGTCTCGCTCTATCGCCGCGCCGCCTGCCTCGTCTTCCCGAGCCTCTACGAGGGCTTCGGCCAGCCGCTGCTCGAGGCGATGGCGTGCGGCTGCCCGGTCGCCGCCTCGAACGCCGCAGCGATCCCGGAGGCGGTCGGCGACGCCGCCGCGCTCTTCGACCCGAACGACGCGGAGGACATCGCCGCGGTCGTCTCGGCCGTGCTCGAGAGCCCCGACCGGCTCGTCGCGGCCGGGCTCGAGCGCGCGCAGCGGTTCACGTGGGCCGAGACAGCGCGACGGCATGAGGAGCTCTATCGCTCGATGCGATAGCGACCGGCGACGGCGCCCGCGTCGGGCTCGAGCCGCCCGTCGCGCTCCTGCATCCACGGCTGGAGGTCGTCGGGGACGCGAGGCTTCAGGATCGCGACGCCGAACAGGTTCGCCTGGCCCGGGAGGATCCGAGTCGCGAGCCCGGCCAGCGGGCGAAAGGCGCGCAGAGCGAGCCGCTTTCGCCCGCGAGAGGCCTCGACGAGCACGTCGGGGAACTCGAACTCGCGAAAGAACCGGAGCCGGTGCCGCGCGTGGGGTGCGTACGAGGCGACGGTCTTCGCGATCTCCCGCTCGGTCCAGCGGTAGACGTAGTTCGGCGTGCTCGAGTTCTCGACGCCACCCGAGAGCAGCCCGTGCGCCGCGACCGCCGACAGCTCGTACTCGTCGACGGCGCCGAGCCGGGCGCCAAGGCGGGTCAGCGTGCAGTCGCGGCTCTCGAGCGCCACGGCCGCGACGCGCGCGACGCGATAGAGCTCGAGCAACGCGCGGTGGGGCGAGCGGCAGTGGTGAAGGCCCGCGCTGACGACGGCGACGTCGAAGGAGCCGTCCTCGTAGGCCAGCTGCTCGGCGTGCTGGCGCTCCCAGCTGAACGGTGCGAGGGCGCCGTTCTGTCCCTCGCCGTCGATGTTCGTGATCGTCACGTTCGTGAACCCGGCAGCGGCGAGCACATCACGATCGGTCGCACCGCCGCAGCTGACGAGCACGGACATGTCGCGATCGAGCACGCCGTCGGCGAGCAGGCTCTGGAGGACGCGGCCGTAGAAGCCGCTGCGCGGGCCGTTCACGCGAGCAGCCTGCCGTAGGCCGCGCGCAGCCGCTCGGCCGCCGCATCGAGCGAGTAGCGCCGCAGGAGCTCGCGATCGTGCTCGACGCGCTCGCCGGCAGGACGTGCGAGCGGGCCTGCCTCGAGCAGGCGCGCGAGCTCGGCCCAGTCGCCCGGGACGAAGAGCTGCGCGTCCCCGCTAGTAGACGGCGCGCCGAGCACCTCCGGGATCGCGCCGCTCGAGCTCGCGAGCACCGGCGCGCCCGACGCGAGCGCCTCCGCGAGCACCATTCCGAACTGCTCCTCCCACAGAGGAGTCGAGAGGCTGCCGAGAACGACGCACGACGCCCCGGCGAAGACGGAGGGCATCTCCGCGTACGGCACAGCGCGGATCTCGACCCGCTCGCGGAGGCCGAGGTCGGCCGCGTAACGGAGCAACCGCCCGCGCTCGGGACCGTCGCCGACGATCAGGAGCCTGGGCGGCTGCTCCAGTGTCGCCAGCGCCCTGATCACGTCGTAGTGCCCCTTCTCCCAGACGAGCCGGCCCGGCGAGACGACGAGCTGCTCCGAGGCCGGTTCGGCGCGCGCGGCGGCGAACCGCTCCGTGTCGACTCCCGGGTACGAGACCTCGATCCGCTCAGGGTCGGCGCCCTCCAGGAGCAGGCAGCGGCGGGCGCGCTCGGTCGCCGCGAGGAAGAGGTCGGCACGGGCGAGCGCGTCGCGGCGGTAGGCGCGGCCGCGCGCGGCCCGGAAAGTGTCGCGGAACGGGATCGTCTCCCACACGGTGAGCACGAGCCTGAAGCCGAGCCGCTCCTTCAGGGCGGCAGGCTGGCCGCTGAACCACACCCCGAGCTCAGCCGAATGGACGATGTCCGCTCCGGCCAGGTGTCCTTCGAGATCGAGATAACGATCTCCGGGAACCTGCGAGGCCAGGTCGCCGAATCGCCCGAGCCGCCCGTGCGGCAGCCGGTCGCGGAGTGCGCTCCCGCGGAGCACCGGCACGTCGAGATCCTCGAGGTCGTAGCGGTTCGAGGCGGTGACGAGCACCGAGACGTCGAACTCGTCCCGCAGGCGCTCCCACGGGCGCAGGTCCCAGGGGTTCGCGTTGTGGCCGCGGAGGACGACGACGCGCGGACGGCTCATTGGGGCTTCCTTCCTCGCAGTGCCGGCACGATCTCGGGCGGGATCGCGCCCACGGCGAAGCCGACCGCGAGGAAGACGCCGGCGGCGAGCGGCGCCGCGACCCACGGATTCAGCGGCAGCAGCGCGACGAGCGCTGCGGCCGCCGGCGGCCGCCAGCGGACGGGGAAGGAATCGGAGCCGTGGCGCGACGTCGCCGCTTCCGCGCGCCAGGAAGCCCAGGAGCAGCAGCCCGAGCAGGGTCTCGGTGACGATCGCGGCGACGGCGCCGCCGATCCCCTCGTAGGCGCGGACGAGCACGACCCCGAGCACGATCACCACGGCGAGCGCGATCCCGTTCGCGACGGCCACGTCCCGCTGGCGCCGCAACGATACGAGCCCCAGCGTCCACACCTGGCTCACGAAGACGCCGAGCAGCGCGAAGGCCTGAACCTGCAGGATCGGCGCGGCCTCGCGGTAGTCCTCCCCGCCGAGAAGGAGGATCGCCGGCTCGGCGAGGATCACCGTGACGAGGACGAGCAGCAGCGACGCCGCCACGGCTGCCTCGGTCATGCGCTGGAGGGCGTAGCGCAGCCGCTCGCGATCCTCGGCGCCTGCGACCGCCAGCAGCGGCAGCGCCACCGCGAGCACGAGTGTCGGGATCCCGAGGAGGATCTCGAAGATCCGGAACGAGGTCGCGAAGAGCCCCGTCTCCGTCGCCCCCGTCTGCACGGAGACGAGGATGACGAGCAACCGCAGGTAGATCACGTTCATCGCGAGCGCGGCCGCGAGCGGCAGCGACTCGCGCAGCAGCTCGCGAGCGGTGGCGCGGTCGAGCGCCGGCCTCATCCCGGCGACACCGGCGACGACGAGCGGGGTCAGGAGCAGGACGACGACGCCGACGGCGACCTGAACGCCGAAGAACGGGAAGAGCGACGCGCCCGCCAGCACGAGCACGGCGACGCCGGCCAGTGTCAGCGCGTGCCGCAGCGTCTCGATCAGCGTGATCGCGCCCAGCCGGAGCTCGATCGACAGCGGCATCATCAGCGTCGCCTGCGTGTTCAGGAGCAGCACGCCGAGTCCCGCCACTGCGGTTCCGGCGACGACGACCCCGGGGTAGCCCGCCACGCGCGGCGAAGCCGACGGCGGCGAGGACGCCTGCAAGGGTGAGGGCGATCCGCAGGCCGACGAGGTTCCGCATCAGCGCCGGGCGCTGCGACGGAGGCAGGATCGCGAGCTCGCGGCTCCCGACCGCTGTCAGGCCGGCGTCCGTGACGGCGGAGACGATCCCGATCAGCGCCACGACGATCCCGAAGCGCCCGAAGTCCTCGACCCCGAGGTGGCGGAGCAGCAGCACGGAGGTGGCGGCGCCCAGGAGGATCCCCGCCGCGTAACCGGCGCCGCGCAGCACACCGCCGCGGATCACCTTGCCGCCCGCCTCGCCCGTCCTGAGGACGTCGGTTTCTCCCGAGGCGGTCACGTTAGGGTCAACCGTAATGAAGGTGCAGGTCGTGATCCCGACCCTGGACGGCCGTGAGCGGTTGCTGAGGACGCTCGCGAGCCTCGACGGGCAGACCGTGGCCGCTCAGGTGACCGTCGTCGACAACGCGTCGAGCGACGGCACTGCGGACGCGGTCGAGCAGCGCCATCCGGCCGTCAGCCTCGTCAGGAACGAGCGCAACCTCGGCTTCGGCGCGGCGATCAATCGCGCCGCGCTCGAGCTCGACGGCGACGTGCTCGTGCTGGTGAACAACGACGTCGTCTGCGAGCCGCGGTTCCTCGAGCGGATCACGGCGCCGTTCGGGGACCCGAGCATCGGCAGCGTCGCCGGCGTCCTGCTGCAGGCGCACGCGCCGGGTCTCGTCGACTCGGCCGGGATCGAGCTCGACACGACGCTCGGCTCGTGGGATCACCTCTGGAACCGGCCGGTCGGCGAGCTCGAAGGAGCGCCCGACCCGGTCGGCCCGTGCGGCGGCGCGGCCGCCTACCGCCTGGAGCTCTTCCGCGAGCTCGGTGGCTTCGACGAGACCCTCTTCGCCTACTGGGAGGACGTCGACCTCGCGTTGCGCTTGCGCGAGACCGGCCGACGGTGTGTCCTCGCCCGCGACGCCCGCGCGCTGCACGAGCACGGGCAGACGGTCGGCGCGGCCTCCCCGGCCGCTCGCCGCCTCGAGTCGTTCGGACGCGGCTACGTGCTCGCGAAGTACCGCGTCACGGCCCGCCGGCCGCTCGTGAAGCTGAAGGTCGCGATCCTCGACTGGCCCGTGCTCGCGATTCACCTCGTGCTGCGGCGCGAGTCGGGGCCGCTCCGCGAGCGGCTGCGCGCGCGGCGCCTCGGGCTTCGCACACCGGCTGCGCGGGCGCCGCTCGAGCTCGCGACCGTGGGCTTCGCGACCGCGCTCGCCAGACAGGCGGGCGCCCTGAGGCTGCGCTTCGCCGGCGGGCTCCCGGCGCACTTCAAGGACGGTGGGCGAGCGCGGAGAGCTGATAGGCGAGAAACTCCGGGCTCCGGCCCCGCGTGAGCCTCGCCACGACGCGGGACACGTCTCGCAGAGCGCCGAAGTCGACTCCGTCGACGCTCCAGCCCGTTCCCTCCAGCAGCTCGACGACGTCCCGAGGCGTGAACCAGCGCAGGTGCGTGACGTCGCGATGCTCGGCCTCGGTGTAGCCGAAGGTTCCGCGCAGGATCAGATCGCGGAGCAGCGTCCAGTGACGCGCGTTCGGCACCGAGACGTGGACGCGTGCACCGGGCGCGGCGAGGCCGTGCAGCCGCCGCAGCAGCTCCCACGGGTCGACGAGGTGCTCGAGCACGTCGTAGAGGAGGATCGTGTCGAACGGGCCGCTCAGCGAATCGAGCTCCGCCTCCACCGGGCCGACGCGCACCTCGTCGTAGGCGTCCGCCGCGTCGGCGGCCGCCGCCGGATCGAGCTCGACGCCGGAGATCCACGTCGCGCCCGCGTCGCGCAGGCTCCGGCCCGTCCGCCCCTGCCCGCAGCCGACGTCGAGCACGCGGCCGAGCGGCCGCGGCAGCAGCCGGACGAGCTCCGCGCGGTCCTGCGAGAAGTACCCCTCGGGCTTCACGCCGTCCGTCTGCAGACGATGTTCACGTACGCGTCCGTCCAGGGCTCGGACAGCGGCGCGATCCTGCCGTTCGACTCGTCGATCCAGGCGACCTCGAACCCGCGCTCCGCCAGCCATGCGAGCAACTCGTCGCGCGAGCCACCCGAGCGCTCGAGCAGCTCCGGGTTGAGCTCGAGGAAGATCGTTCGCGCGCCCGTCGTCAAGCGTTCCATTCCTCGCAGCGCCGCGAGCTCGCCGCCCTCGATGTCGAGCTTGATCACGTCGACCGGCCCTTCGACCGCGTCGTCGCCGCGCACGACGTCCACCTCGACCCGGCGGGCGCCTTCGACCGCCTCGACCAGGCTGCTCGTCTCGCCGCTCGCGTAGAACTGCGAACGGCCCGCCCGCTCGCCGAGCGCCGCGGGACGGATCTCGACCCGCTCGGCAACGCCGTTCGCCGTCAGGTTCTGCTGCAGCGCCTCGTGCACGGCGGCGTTCGGCTCGAACACGAGCACACGCCCCTTCGGCCCGGCAGCGCGGGCCGCGTGCACCGTGACGAAGCCGAGGTGCGCTCCGCCCTCGAGCACGGTTCCTCCGGGCGGGATCGCCTCCGCGAGCAGCCGGACGAAGGTCTGCTCGCGACCGAGCTCGCGCAGCTCGCGCACGTAGTGGAGGTGCGCGAGCTCGGTGCCCGCGAGCCGGACGCCGTCGACGTCGAGCTCGAAGCGCTCGAACGGCCGCCCGACGAGCGGCGCGACGCGATCCACGACTGCGCCGAGCCCGAGCCGTCGGGCAACCGCGGCCGCACGTTCGAGACCCGTAAGGATTGCCAGCTTCGCCCGCACGAGGCGATACCCTACGCCGACCTCCGGCATGAACGACTCGATCTGGACGACACCCGACCTCGATGCGCTGCGGCGCGAGTTCGGCGACGTCTACGGGGGCCGCTCGGTGCTCGTCACCGGCGCCGACGGGTTCATGGGCTCGCATCTCACCGACGCGCTCGTCGAGCTCGGCGCGAACGTCCATGCCTTCGTCCGAGCGACCTCGAGCGGCGCGCTGAACAACATCGGGCACCTGCGCCGGAGCCTGAAGGTGCACTTCGCCGACCTGACCGACAAGACCTCGGTCGACTATCTCGTCAAGGAGCTCCGCGACACGGTCCCCGACAAGCCGTACGTCTTCCACCTCGGCGCGCAGGCCCACGTCGGCGAGTCCTGGCACCGCCCCTACGAGACGGTGATGGCGAACACGGTCGGCACGCTGAACCTGCTCCAGTCGATCGTCGACTGGGGGCTCGAGCTGGAGAAGTTCGACACCGCGGGCACCTCGGAGGAGTACGGCAACGTGCGCGAGTCGGTCGCGCACCACCACGACTTCGACGACGCCGGCGGGCTGATCCTGCACGAGCGCTCGCCGATCAACCCGAAGTCGATCTACGCGACCGCCAAGGTCGCCGCCGACTTCCTGACGATGAACTACCACGACGCCTTCGGGGTTCCCGGCGTCGTCACGAGGATGTTCAACAACTACGGCCCGCGCCAGAACCCGCGCTACGTGACCGGCACGATCATCACGCAGGCGCTCACCCGCCCGACGATCGAGCTCGGCGCGCTCGAGCCGCTGCGCGACTTCTGCTTCTGCACGGACGGCGTGCGCGGCCACCTGACCGTGGCGGCGCACGGCACGCCCGGCGACGTCTACGTCTACGGCCAGGGCGCCAACATCTCGATGGCCGACTGGGTCGACCTGATCCTGCGCACCGGGCACGAGCACGGCTTCTGGCCCGACGACCGCGAGGTCGTGACGAGCGCGGCGCGCCTGCGCCCGGGCGCGACCGACGTGATGGCGCTGAAGGTCGGCTACGACAAGCTGAACGCCGAGACCGGCTGGAAGCCGCTCGTCTCCTGGGAGGAGGGCGTCCTGCGCACGATCGAGTGGTACGCCGAGAACCGCGAGCGCTGGCTCGGGCGGGTCGACTGGCTGACCGCGGACACCCCGGCGACCGCGACATGAGAGCGCTCGTCACCGGTGGCGGCGGATTCGTCGGCTCGCGGCTCGCCGAACGCCTCGAGGCGGACGGGCACGACGTCTTCGTCGCGCGGCGCGCGCGAGTACGACCTGACCTCGCAGGAGGCGGCCGAGCGGCTGTTCGCCGACGCCCGGCCCGAGCTCGTGTTCCATCTCGCGGCCGAGGTCGGCGGGATCGGCGCGAACCGGGCGAACCCGGGTCGCTACTGGTACGCGAACCTGATGATGGGCGCGCACGTGCTCGAGCAGTCGCGGCTGCACGAGGTCGAGAAGCTCGTGATCGCAGGGACGGTGTGCTCGTATCCGAAGCTCACGCCCGTCCCGTTCTCCGAGGACGAGCTCTGGAACGGCTTTCCCGAGGAGACGAACGCGCCCTACGGCGTCGCCAAGAAGGCGGTGCTCGTCGGCGCGCAGGCCTACCGCGACCAGTACGGCCTCCGCACCGCCTACCTGATGCCCGCGAACCTCTACGGCCCCGGCGACAACTTCCACGAGACGAACGCGCACGTGATCCCCGATCTCGTCCGCAAGATGCTCGAAGGGCGCGACGAGATCGTGCTCTGGGGCGACGGGACGCCGACGCGGGAGTTCCTCTACGTCGACGACTGCGTCGACGGGCTCGCGCTCGCCGGAGCGCGCTACGACGGACGGGAGCCCGTCAACCTCGGCACCGGCCAGGAGATCTCGATCCGGGAGCTCGCCGAGCTCGTCGCCGACGTGACGGGCTTCGACGGACGAGATCACCTGGGACACCTCGATGCCGAACGGCCAGCCCCGTCGCAGTCTCGACGCCGGCCGCGCGCGCGAGCTGTTCGGCTGGGAGGCGAGAACGCCGCTGCGGGAGGGTCTCGAGCGGACGGTCTCGTGGTACCGCTCCGCGTCACCCCTCCATGCGGCTCGCTGAGCTACTCAGGCGACCGCACCTGCTGCTCGCGGCCGCGGTTTTCCTGCAGTGGCTGACGACCCTCGTCGTCGCGCTGCGCGCGGATCAGATCTCGTTCGGCTTCGTCGAGCTGCTCAACGTCGTCGTGGTGGGGCCGCTTGCACTCGTTTTCGCATACCGGCTCACTGCCCGTGTGGGCGGGGTCGCGCTCGGCGCGTGGACGCTGCTCGTCTGGGTGGCGGCGCCGTGGGCGATGCAGGTGCTCGCTCTGGCCGCCTACGACGCGACGATGCAGAACGAGGTGCTGCCGCTCGGGCTCGGACTGACCGGCGAGCCCGGCTATGCCGCCGGCGCGGCGTTGCTGGGAGCGGCGGCGCTGCTCGTGACTCCTGGGCCGCGGGACGCCGCGGTCGCGGGGCTCGCTGCGGGCATCGCCATCGTGCTCGTGCCCGAGACGCTCGTCTTTCTCCTGCCCGTCGCGGTCGCGCTGTTGGCGGCGTGGTGGCCGCGCGAGCTCGGCGCTTTCCTGCTCGCGACGGTCCCCGCCCTGCTCGTCGTCGCCGTCTGGCGGCAACCGGCGTTCGGCGACCTCTCGTCGGAGGTCCTGCAGAACAACCTGGCCGGCCTGCGCGAGTACTTCTGGAGCCAGCGGCTGCTGCAGTGGGTGCCGCTTGCAGGCGCGATCGCGATCGGGCGGCGCTCGATCCCAATGGCGCTCCTGCTCGGCGGCTGGTTCGCCGTCTGGGTGGCGACCGGCGCGTCCCGCGTCGGCACGGGCTTCGAGGCCGGCGAGCTGTTCCGCGTGCTCCTCCCGGCGTTGCCCGCGTTCGTGGTGCTCACGGCAGCGCTGCCCCTGCTCGTTCCGACGCTTGCGGCGCGGCTAGGCCCGCTCGCGCGCCCGGTCGAGACGTAGTGGCTCTGGCTCGTCCTCGGACTGCACCCGCTCCTCGAGCAGCGCGACCCGCTGCGCCAGGATCGAGTTCTGGTCGGCGAGCCGTGAGATCACCGTCGAGTAGTGCAGGAGCACCACGAGGATGAAGAGCGTCGCCACGGCGAAGAGGACCGCCGGCGGGTACGTGGTGACGCCGACCCAGCCGGCGATCGTGTTCAGCCCGTCGCGCCAGGCCGAGAGCACGAGCAGCACGATCCCGGTCACGAGCCAGAGCAGCGCATAGCGCTCGCGCAGCCGACGGCTGCGGATCAGCTCGAGCACCACGAGGATGAGCAGGATCGACGCGATCGACGCCGCGATCGAGACGCGCAGCGACGTCATGCCTCTTCCAGCGGCACGACGCGCCGCCGGAACAGGCCGACGAAGAGCGCGAGCAGCACCTTGACGACGTAGTAGAACGATTGCAGCGCGGTGATCGACGAGCGGCCGTGCTCCCGCTCGCGCATCCGCACCGGCACCTCGAGCAGCGTCAGGCGGTGCTTCACGACCATCACGGTCGCCTCCACCTCGGGGTAGTCGTGCGGATAGTCGTCGGCGAAGAGCCGGATTCCCTTCAGGTTCAATGCCTGGAAGCCCGACGTCGTGTCGGTGACCCGCTGGCGCACGAGCAGCGACACGACACCGGCGAACAGCCCGATCCCGATCCGGCGCGCAAACGGCGGCCGGTAGGCGTCGGGCCCGCCGGCGAAGCGCGAGCCGACGACGATGTCAGCCTGGCCCGCGAGCACCGGCGCGATCAGCTTCGGCAGCTCGGTGGGATCGTGCTGCCCGTCGCCGTCGAGGCGAACGGCCAGCTCGTACCCGTGCGCGAGCGCGTACTTGAAGCCGGTCTGAACCGCGCCGCCGATGCCGAGGTTGAAGGGCAGGCGGACGACGGCTGCGCCGGCGGCGCGCGCCGCGGCCGAGGTGCCGTCGGGTGAGCCGTCGTCGATCACGACGACGTCCAGGAGCGGATCGAACGCTCGGATCTCCGCGACCACGGCTCCGATCGCCCCTTCCTCGCGGTAGGCCGGAACGATCGCGATCCGGCGCCGTTCAGGCATGGCTCGCTGCGGGCCGCCCGAGGCCGACCAGGTCGAGGAGTTGTTGCGCGCGGTGGGCATAGGTGTGCTCGTCGAGCACCCGCTCGCGTGCGCGCGCGCCCATTGCCTCGGCCTGCCCAGGGTCGCCGAGGAGGTCGCGGTAGGCGGCGAGCGCCTCGTCTGCGTCGTGGACGACGAGCAGCTCCCGCCCCGGCTCGAACCAGCGCTCGATTCCCTCGTACGGGTTCGAGACGATCGCGGCGCCCGACGAGGCCAGCTCGAAGGGCCGGCAGGACGAGGACGCGTACACGCTGGCGTGCGAGCGGCGCGTGATGTTGAGGTTGATCCGTGCCTGCGAAATCGCCCGCGCGAAGGTGTTGAAGGGCACGTCGCCCATCGTCCACGCCCGCCCGGTGTCACCCTGGAAGTCGCGACCGCCGAGCGCGAACTCGAGCTCCGGCGCGGCGCGGCTCGGCTCGCCGACCATCGCCGCCATCCAGTCGCGCCGGAACTTGTCCCCGTAGCCGTAGAAGAAGACGTCGTGCACCTTCTCGAGCTGCCGAGGGGCGAAGAACTCGGTGTCGGCCGCCCAGAACACCGCCTCGGCGCGCTGCGCCCCCAGCTCGCGCAGCCGCTCGAGCCCGCCCTCGGAGTTCGAGACGACAAGGTCGTACTCGGACGGGTCGGCGCCGTGGTAGTAGTTGAAGCCCGTGTCCATGCCGCCGAACTCGGGCAGGCTCATCGGCACGTCGCCGTCGTAGAAGACGATCGGGACGCCGAAGCGCTCGCGCAGGTAGGTGGGGATGCCGCGAAGGTGCGCCATCGGCACGGTGAAGACGACCACCGCGTCGACGTCGCGCTCCTGCTCCAGCACCTTCGTCAGGTGCCGCTTCCAGCGCGGTGTCACCCAGCGCCAGATCGTCTCGCGCGTGACCTTGTCGAACGCCGTCTCGTCGGGGCGCTCCTCCGCGCGGCGCAGATAGCGGTCGCCCTTCACGCGCGCGAGCCCGGAGCGGACAGCCGCGAAGCTCTCGCCCTCGACGTAGGTCGGATTGGGCGCCGTCCGCCACCACGGCGACTCGACCGGCCGGCCGCGGTACGGCGTCACGACGAGGTCGACGCCCACCTCGTAGAGCCCCTTCCAGAGCTGCCACCAGGCGGGCGTGCAGCCGTAGCGGAAGTCGAGGTCGACGGCGGACGCGACTGCGAGGATCTTGGGCGCCTTCATCCCGCGAAGTCTACGGCCGGGGGATGAGGGACTAGTAAGCGCCGCGGCCGGCGAGGACGGCGGGCAGCGTCTTGACGAGGATCGAGATGTCGAGCCAGATCGACCAGTTCTCGATGTAGTAGAAGTCGAGCCGGACGAGGTCGTCGAAGGTCAGGTTGGAGCGCCCCGAGATCTGCCAGAGCCCCGTGATCCCGGGCAGCACGTGGTAGCGCTTCCGGTGCCAGGGCTGGAGCTGGGCGAAGTCCCGCAGCGGCAGCGGCCGGGGGCCGACGAGGCTCATCTCGCCGCGCAGCACGTTCAGCACCTGCGGCAGCTCGTCGATCGAGAAGCGCCGGAGCAGCTGCCCCACGCGGGTGACGCGGGGGTCGTCGCGGATCTTGAACAGCGCACCCCCCGCCTCGTTCCGGCCCTCGAGCGTCGTCTGCTGCTCGGCCGCCCCTCGCACCATCGTCCTGAACTTCAGCATCCCGAACTCGCGCTGACCGACCCCGACCCGGCGATCCCGGTAGAGCACCGGCCCGCGGGAGTCGAGCTTGATCGCGAGCGCGATCAGCAACCACACCGGCAGGCCGACGAGCAGGACGATCAGGCTCGTGCCGACGTCGAACGCCTTCTTGACGACCCAGTCGGTGCCGGCGAGGACCGGCGGACGGAGCTCGAAGAGCGGCACACCCTGTCCGGGGACGTACTCGCCGCGTTGCAGGAGCAGGTCCGTCGTCCGCGGTGCGATCCGCACCCGGATTCCCGCCCGGTGCGCGGTCTCGACCAGCTCGAGCAGGAGCTCCTCGTCGAGGTCTCCCTCGTTGAGGATGATCTCGTCGGGCCGCACGCGAGCGAGCCGCTCCTCGAGCGACCCGTCCCGGACGAGGTGCGAACGAGCCCACGAGCTCGTAGGCGAGCTGTCGGCGCGTGGACGCGAGCACGGCGTGCAGCGACGCGAGCTGCTCGTCCTCGCCCACCAGCAGCACGCGGCGGCGAATGCGCAGGACGCGCTGGAGCTCGACCGTCAGCGACTCGTACGCGGCCCGCAGCATCCCGATCACGAGCGCGCACGTGACGCAGGCCGTCGGGATCAGCCCCGAGGTCGTGAAGTCGTAGTCGGTGCCGTAGCCGAACGCGAGCGTGATCCCGGCCACGAGGACGAGCGACGCGGCGACCTGCCCGAACCCGGTGCGGCGCTCGCGCGAGGCGTAGAGGCCTGCCTGCCAGAACACGAGCAGGGTGATCGGGATCAGGAACGGCAGCCACTCGGCCGGTCCCGCCTCCCAGAGCAGGCTCCAGAAGATCTCGTCCCCGAAGACCAGGCTCCGGAGGACGAGCGCGGCGTAGAGCCCGAGGGCGAGGCCGGCCGCGTCGAGCGTCGCAAGCGCGGCGACGGCGAGCACGCGACGCACGAAGGCGCGAAGGGAGCCGCGCGACAGGACGTACGGCGTCGACGCGCGGACGTCGCGGGAGCCGAGCTCGGGTGGCTCGGAAGGCTGTGTCGCCACGGCCGTGAGCTTACTCCCGCCGCAGGCCGGAAACCGCCGCCGCGACGGCGTCGGCCCACGAGTCGACGGAGTGCCCCGCGACGACTCGGCGGCGCAACTCGACCGCGGACGCATGCGCGGATCGCCGGGTCCGCGGTCGCCAGGGCTTCGAGCGCGGCTGCCAACGCGCCCGCGTCGCCGGCCGGAAAGCGGAGGTCGAGGGGTAGGCCTCCGAGAAACTCCTCGAGCGCGCGGTTGCTGGCGACCACCGCCGCGCCGCACGCCGCCGCCTCGCAGAGCACCTTGTCGAACGTCTCCGACGTCTGCGGCTGCGTCGTGCTGACCAGGGCGTCGACGCTGCGCAGGAGCGCCGGCACGTCCGCGCGCGCCACCGGCCCTCCGAGCTCGACCCGCCCCTGGAGGATCGGCGTACGTCGTACCGTCTCCTCGAGCTCGGCGCGGTGCTCGCCGATCGACGTCCGTCAGCTCGGGCCCATGCACCTCGAGCCGGGCGTCGAGCCCGTTCTCGAGCGCGAGGCGCAATCCCTTCGAGCAGCGTGTCGTAGCCCTTGACCGGCGAGTACCGGCCGAGCGCCAGCAGGCGCAGGCGCTCGTCGTCGCGGACGGTCGCAGCAGGGTCGGGCGAGAACCGCTCGACGTCGATCGCATGGCCGATCCCCCGTACCTTCGACGAGCGGAGCGGGAACGATGCGGTCTGCGCGCTGAGGATCACGTCGACGAGGCGCGTGGCCGCGGCGAGCGTCCGGCCCGCGTGCCACTGCGTGTACCAGAGCAGCAACGGCACGCGCAGGAGCTTTGCGGCCGGTGCGGCCAGCACGGCGAAGAGCGGCACCATGTGCACGAACACCGCGTCCGCTCGCGGGCGACGTGCCAGCTCCGAGACGACGCCCTGCGTGAAGGCGAGTCCGCGCCGCATGCGTGTGGGCGCGCCGAAGACCCGGACGCGCACATTGGCCGGAAGCTCGTGCCGGCCTGCATTCGCGCACAGCACCACCACCTCGTCGAACCGCCGCGCGAGTGCCCGCACGAGATCGAGCGTGTGCGCGAGCACCGGGTCATCCTCGTCGATCGTCTGCGTCACGAAGATCAGCCGCATGACGCCGTCACTGGCCGGCGGTGCGATCCACGGTGCGGTCGACGAGCTCGCGGTACGCGGCCGCGAATCCGCCGGCGTCGAATGCCACTCCGCGTACCGCGCGTGAGCGGCTTCTCCGAGCCGCTCCGCGAGCGCCGGCTCGCTCGAGCGACGCGCACGAGCGCCTCGACCAGCGCCTCGCTCGTCGGCGGGCGGGATCAGGACTCCCTCGACGCCGTCGCGGACGAGGTCGGGAATCCCGCCCGCGTCGGTCGCGACCACCCCGCGGCCGCGCGCGAACGCCTCGATCACGACCCGGCCCAAGCCCCTCGGGCCAGGACGGCAGAACGAGCAGCGTCGCCTCGTCGAACGCGCGCGCGACGCCTGCGTGGATCGAGCTGCGTCCACGTGCTCGACGCTGCTCGGGGAGCTCGTGCACGAGCGCCTCGATCACCGCCCGGCGCGAGCCCTTGCCGACGATCACGAGCTTCGCCTCGGGCAGCAGACCGGCGACGCGTCGCCAGGCCGCAGCGAGCCCGTCGACGTTCTTGTAGGGCTCGAGCATGCCGACGAAGAGCGCGGTCGGACGTGCCGGCAGCTCGCGCAGCGGCTCGGCGGTGAAGGCCGAGAGATCGCTGTAGGTGGGAAAGATCGCCGTCGGCCGGTCGGCCCCGCGCCGTCTTCGATCAGGCCCGACGTGAAGCGCGAGAGCGCGCGCGTCGCGTCCGCCCGGCGTAGCACGCGAGCACCGCCAGCGCGTCGGCGGACCACGCGCAGCAGCTTCCGCGAGGGCGATCCGTAGAGGCGGGTGAACGTGCGCCAGTCGCCGTGCACCTCGACGATCACCGGCACGCGCCGCCGGGCGATCGTTCGGCCCGCGAGCACTGCCGCACCGACGAACGGATCGGACGCAACGACGGCGTGCGGCTGGAACTCGCCGCAGCTCGCGGGCGACGCGAAACGGGAGCCTCAGGTGAAAGAGGATCCCGTCCAGGCGGCGCGGCCGTACCGGTGGCGAGAGACGGAAGCGCTCGGCCCGCTGAGGGCTTCCGGCCTCGGCAGCGCCGAGGATCCGGTAGTCCAGCTGCTCCTCGATCGCATCCCACTTCTTGGCGAGCCAATCCGGAAGCGGCAGCCGATGCCGTGCGCGGCCGACGAAGAGGACGCGTGGCAGCTCGCTCACCTGGCCGCCTCCGCGAGCAGCGCTTCGAGCCGGCCGTAGATCTCCTCGCTCGAGATCGCCTCGACCGAGGGCTTGGCGCGCGCGGCGAGCCGCTCGCGCAGCCCCGGCTCCTCGAGCACGCGGCGCATCGCCGCAGCCAGCTCGTCGGGCCGGCCGGGCGGCACGAGCAATCCGTTCTCGCCGTCCCGGACGACCTCGGGCACGCCGCCGACGGCGGTCGCCACCATCGGCACCCCGACCGAGAGCGCCTCGACGGCGCTGTGCGGCAGGTTCTCCCAGGCGCTCGAGAGGAGCCCGGTCTCGGCGCCCGCGACGACCCGCAGCGCCTCGTCGCGGGAGAGCGACCCGCGAAACTCGATCCGCTCCGCGGCCTCCGACGCAGCGGCGGCGCGCTCGAGCTCGGCGCGATCCGGACCGTCGCCGACGATCACGAGCCGCGCTTCCGGCACGAGCTCCAGCGCCGCGATCGCCGTCGGCAGGTCCTTCGCCTCGGTCAGCCTGCCGACGAAGACGAACGTGCCCGGCACGAGCTGCTCGGGCCGGACGTCGCTCGGCGGCGGAGCCGGGTTCGTCAGCACATGGATGCGGCTCGGGTCGAGGCCCCAACTCACCGCGATCTCGGCAAGGAACGCGCTCGGGACGACGATCGTGTGGGCGCGCCGCAGCGACGCGTTGCGAACGGCCTTGAGCGCGCGGATCGGGCGGGAACGCGCAAGCTGGAAGTCGACGGTCGTTCCCGAGAACAGCCCGTAGCGGCGCGCGCGCTCGTAGGCCGGATCCGAGGTGAGCTTGGCGACGAACGGCCGCCGCGCGAGCGTCGCCGCGGCGGCAGATGCTCCGAGCGTGGCCGATGCATAGAGGACGTCGGCGCTTCGGGCCGCACGGGCACCGCGGAGCGCGACGAGCCCGTAGCGGAGCGGGAAGGGCAGCTTCCGCGAGACGACGTCGATCTCGCACGGCCGTTCCGTGGGCTCGCCGTCCCCCATCGTGACGACCCGGACCGTGTGGCCGCGCCCGACCAGGAAGCGCGAGAAGTCGGGCCCATGGGTGGCGGGGCCGCCGACGTCCGGCGGCCAGATACCGGTGAGGAAAGCGATGCGCATACCGCGTCGAACCGGCGCGGTGCACCGGCCTACAGCGGCCTATCATAGGTTCTCCGGATGCCGCGCCTGCCGCCACGCCCGACTCGGCTGTCGGCCTCGGATCTTCTCTTCTACGTCTTCCTCGTCACCGTCGTGCTGACGCTGCTGCGCGCCCGGGACCTGCCCGAGCTCGGCTTCGGCGTCGGGGGCACGGACGTCTCCGTCGGTCCAGCCGACGTCGGCCTGCTCGTGACGGGCGTGCTCGCCGCCGCTCGGCTGCGCCAGACCCGCGACCTACCTTCGTGGCCGCTCGTCGCGGCGGCCGGCGCCTTCGCGACGCTCGTGCTCGTCTCCTCGCTCCCGAACGGCTCCGGGGCCATCGTCGCCGCGGGCAAGCTGGCGGAGGGAGCCGTGTTGACACTCGCCGCGTCGGTGGTTCTGGACTCGCGCCGCCGCTTTGCGGTGCTGCTGACGCTCCTGGTGGTCTTCGCCTGTGTCGCCGTCGGCTGGGCCACGATCGAGTTCATCGGGGCCGGGGGCGGCAGGCAGGGGTCGTTCGTGGGAGAGCACGACCTGGCCGCGATCGCGACCCTCGCGTTCGTCGTCGGTCTCGGTCGTCTGCACGCTCGGCCGGGCAACCCAGGCTCGGTCGCGGTCGCGGGAATCGCGGCCGGGCTCCTGGGCGTCGTGCTCGGGTCGTCACTGGCGAGCCTGCTCGGGCTCTACCTCGCCGCCGCCGCCGTCCTGGTCGTCGCGGCCGTCAGGCGCGACCTGCGCCTCGGCGCCACCGTGTTGACCGTCGTCCTCGCCGGACTGGCGACCGGCGGCACCCTGGCCCAGCGCCAGGGCGAGCTCGGCTTTCTCCAGTCGTGGTTCGGACCCCCGCCGGAGACCGCAGGCCAGTACGCGGCGAGCTGGAGCCAGCGCCTGATCTACGTGTACGTCGGCGGCCGCGTCTTTCTCGACCGGCCGGTGCTCGGCACCGGTTGGCAGGGCGAGCTCCCGCCCTCCGATTTCGCGCGCTACCTGCCAGCCGCACGCGAGCGGTTCCCGGATCAGCCGCCACGCTACTTCCCTCCCGCCGACCGGCCATTCGTGCCCCAGCAGACGTACGACCAGGTCCTGTTCCAGCTGGGACTCGTCGGGGCGGGCATCTTCGTCCTGCTCGGCGCCCTCGCGGTGCGAGCCTCGATCTCGGTCGTGCACGCAGCGCTCGATCGGCTCGGAAGGGCCGACCCCGGGTACGTGCCGGCCGGCGCACTCGCATCTCTCGCCGGCGTGCTCTCGGGAGCCGCTCTGTTCGGTGGGTCCCCTTTGACCGGGATCTTCTGGCTCACCCTCGGGCTCGTCGCCGCAGCACCCGCGATCGTTCGTCGTGAGGCCTCCCGGTGAGCACGGAGCCGCTGACGATCGTCCACGTGATCGCGCGCCTCAACGTCGGCGGCGCGGCCCTGCACGTGCTTCAACTCGCCCGGGCGCAAGCCGCGCGGGGGCATCGCGTGCTCGTCGTCGCGGGCACGCTGGCATCGGGTGAGGAGTCGATGGACTACGTAGCGGCCGAGTTCGGAATACCCGTCAGGAGCCTTCCGGCGCTGCAGCGCGAGCTGTCCCCCGCGGCCGACGCGGCGGCGATCCGGGAGCTCCGCTCGATCCTGCGCGAGCAGCGGCCGGACGTCCTCCACACGCACACCGCGAAGGCGGGCGCGACCGGGAGGATCGCCGCGCTCATCAGCGGCCGCAGCCGGCCGAAAGCGAGCGTGCACACCTACCACGGTCACGTGCTCAGTGGCTATTTCTCACGCCGGCGCGAGCGCGCGTTCAGGCTGATCGAGCGCGTTCTGGCGCGCTCGACCGGCGCGCTCGTGGCGGTGAGCGACGAGGTTCGCGACGACCTCGTCCGCCTCGGGGTCGCCTCGACCGGACGGTTCACGGTCGTCCCCTACGGCTTCGACCTGCCGCCCTGGGGCCCGGCCGACGAGGAAGCGCGTGCGACGCTGAGGGCCGACCTGAGGTTGGCACCGGAGACGTTCGCGATCGTGTGGGTGGGCCGGCTCACCGCGATCAAGCGCCCACTCGACCTCGTGCGCACCCTTCGCGCGGTCGTCGACGCGGATGTCGACGCGGTGCTGCTGCTGGTCGGCGACGGCGAGCTGCGGGCCGAGACCGAAGCGCTGGCCGACGAGCTCGACGTCGCCGAGCGCTGTCATTTCGCCGGCTTCCAGCAGTCCATCCGCGCTTGGTACGCAGCGTCTGATGCGTCGCTGCTGACTTCGGCGAACGAGGGGACCCCGGTCGTCGCGATCGAGTCGCTCGCGGCCGAGCGACCGGTCGTCGCCACGCTCGCGGGCGGCACCGGCACCGTCGTCACCGACGGCGAGAGCGGCTTCCTGCGTCCGGTCGGAGACACAGCTGGGCTCGCCCGGAGCCTGGTGGAGCTCGCCGGGAACCCGGATCTGCGCTGCCGGCTCGGTCGACACGGCGCGGAGGACGTCCGAACGCGCTTCGCGACGGCTCGGATGGCGGACGAGCTCGAGGCCGTCTACCGGAAGTTGCTCAGATGAAGGTGCTCCACGTCCACAAGCTCACCGGCATCAGCGGCTCGGAGGGTCATCTCCTCGTGCTCCTCCCCGCCCTCCGCGCGGCCGGGATCGACGCCCGCTTCCTCGGGCTCGACGTTCCCGGAAGCGATGCGCCTCGCTTCAACGCCCGGCTGGACGAGCTCGGAGTCCCGCATGCGAGCGTGCGCTGCGGGCCCGACGTGAGTCCGCGGCTCGCGCGTGACGTGATCCGGGCCGTCCGGGCGGAGCGACCGGATCTCGTGCACACGCATCTCGTCCACGCGGACGTCTACGGCGCGATCGCGGCCCGCGTAACCGGGATTCCGCGCGTATCCACCCGTCACAACGACGACCGCTACCTGCTCGGCCCCTTCCGCCACGTCGACCGTGCCTTCGCGCGCGGCGCGAGCAGGCTGATCGCGATCTCCGACGCCGTGAGCGACTTCCTGATCGCGGCCGGTCACGACCGCCGCAAGCTCGTCACGATCCGCTACGGACTCGACGAGCTGCCGTCAACGGCATCGAGCCCGACTCCGGAAGAGGCCGGCATTCCTTCCGATGCGCCGCTGGCGCTGGCCGTCGGCCGCCTGATCGAGCAGAAGGATCACGCGACGCTGCTGCGCGCCTTCGCGGTCGTCCGCCGGGAGCATCCGGAGGCGCGGCTCGCGATTCTCGGCGCCGGCCCGCTGGAGGGCGCCACCCGCGCGCTCGCCACCGAGCTCGGCCTCGAGGAGGCGATCACGCTGCCGGGCAGGACCGAGATCCGCGACTGGCTCACGCGTGCCGACGTCTTCGTGCACACCTCCCGCTGGGAGGGCTTCGGGATCGTCCTGCTCGAGGCGATGCTCGCCTCGCTGCCCGTCGTCGCGACCAGGGTGAGCGCGGTCCCGGAGATCGTCGTCGACGGCGTCACCGGCGAGCTCGTCGAAGCAGGCGATGTCGAGGGCGTGGCCAGGGCGCTCGGCGAGTTGCTCGGCGACGCGACCCGCGCCGCCGAGATCGGGGCAGCAGGCCGGGAGCGCGCCGTCGCCGAGTTCTCGGTCGAGCAGATGACAGAGCGCACGATCGCCGTCTACCGCGCTCTCTGAGCGCGCGCCGAAAGGCACGCCGAAACGCTGTCGCGCCTAGAGCAGCGAAGAGCACGCCGACGAAGATGACACCCTCGACCTTTGTGTTCACGGCCGCGGCGCCGAAGATGCCGGCGAGCCAGAGCATTTTCGACTCGCCCAGCACCCAGCGCCATCCGGCCACGCCACAAAGGGCAAAGAAGACGGCAAGCGGGACGTCTGCGACAGCCGAGGCGTTCTGGATCTGGAGAGAGGGCGCCAAGACGAGCGAGAGGGCGACGATCCAGTGCAGGACAGGTGGCACGCGATCGCGGACCAAGGCCACGAGCGCAAAAGGCAGGGCGAAGAAGACCAGGCCGAGCTGGAGCGGCACAAGCTCGTTCGGTAGGGCGCAGAAGCGCAGCGCCACGAGCTCGAGCACGGGCACGACGAGCGGATAGTCGGCGTTGAAGACACTCGCGGACGAAAGGACGTCGGAGTCGAGTCCGTCCAGGATGGCGATCGAGTACGACTTAGCCGCCCAGATCGACCACGAGTCATCTCCGAAGCGGCTGCACGGCAAGGTCGTCGCGCACCTGGCGTCGTGGTAGCAGCGCGAACCCCATCCACGGGCCGAGCGACTCCCGAATCTCGATGAACGCATCCGGGGACACGGCAACGTGATACGACGCGTGCTCCGGGATCAGTCGCGCAATCTCCTCGACGAGCTCACCGTCGATCCGCGCCGTCTCGGCGCCGACATACCGGGCATGCTCGGCGCTGACGGGCGCCGTCCGACGAATGTCTTCGACCACTCGCCACAGGGTGAACGGAGCCCCAGCCACAGTGATGCCAAGAGTCGCTGTGACGACCCACGTCAGCGTACGATCGCTCGAGCCGAGTTGGTTCGCGACCGCCCCGCGGGCGAGGAGAAGAAGCAAGATTCCGCTGACGAGGCCGAGCGCCAGAAGGAGCGATCCCGTCGTTCCGGGTTGTGGCGGGAGGTTCAGCATGAACTTGGCTCGGCGAAGTCGCATCCTAGGTGGCTGCTCACGGGGCCGTGTGAGACCCTTGAAATAGACTCCGGCCCGTGGAGCGCCGACGCTTTCGGGAGCTGCTCGGCGGCCCCTCGCCGGCACCAGATCGGCTCTTCTACTCGAACCTCTGGTTCAAGGGGCACAACAACCCGCGCTACGCGGAGTTGCTGCCCCGTCTCACCCGGCTCGACCGCTATCTGTTCACAGCCTCGGACGAGCGGATCAGGCGCGGCCTCCAGTACCGGGCCTACCGGTGGACGGCGAGCGTGCGCGACCCGATCCTGTTCGGCCTGGCCGCCCGCCGCTACCGGCACATGTTCACGACCGACAACCGGCAGATCCGGTGGTTCCCGGGCCCGACGGTGTCCGACGTGGACGACCCGGCGTTCACCGAGCAGGACGTGCGGCTCATGAACCGTCCCAGCCTCGTGGCGTACGTCGTCACGGCCGAGCGTGCAGCAAGACGGTACGAGTCGCTCGGGGTTCACAAGCCCTATTACGTGATCCCGCAGGGGATCTCCCTCAGCACGCTGACACCCGAGCTGCGGGCCGAGGCGGGCGAACGCCGACGCCCCGGCGAGCTCGTGGTCGGGTGGATGGCGGCGCACCTGCTGAGCGGCGAGGACCGCGGCGGGGACGGGCCGCTCTACAACATCGACCATCTCCTCGAGCTCTGGGAGGAGATCCACGCGCGCCTGCCGAACGCCCGGCTCTGGCTCGTCGGTGGCCCGAGCAGCCGGATCCAGGAGCGGGTCGGCGGCCGCGACGACATCGTCCTCCTCGGGCGGCTCCCGCGCGAGCAGGCGCTCGCAGCGGCCGCCAACTTCGACATCGCCCTCTACCCGCGGACGCTCGACACCGGCATCCGCGCGGCCAAGGTCGGGGAGTTCATCGGGCTGGGCGTCCCGATGGTCTCGTACGACTACGAGGTCACCGAGAACCTCCGCGAGACGGGTGCCGGCGTGCTCGTGCGCGAGCCGCGCGACTTCGTGGACGCCGTGGTGCGCCTCGGAACGGACGACGGCGCCCGGGGCGAGCTCGCCGCGGCCGCCCGCCGTGCCGGGGCCGAGCTGGACTGGGACGTGCTCGCGAAGCGCTACGAGGACGAGATCCTCGCGCGCCACCTTCCCGTCCGCTAGGAGGGGTCGGCGACCACGGCCGCACCCGGCCGGAGCTGCCGCGACAGCACCGCCCGCTCCTCACCGTCGAACCCGAACCTCCAGAGCATGACGCCGGAGGCAGCGCCCCAGCAGAGCCCGAGGGGCAACAGCTCGAGCAGCGTGTCGGGCTCGAGCGTCCGCCCGATCCCGACCAGTACGACGAGCGCTGCGGCGAGGGCGGGCAGCACGGGCCGGAGCGCGGCGCGCGCGAAAGTCCCTACGCGAATCGACGCGGCCGGAGCCACGAGCGCCGGCACGACGTAGAGCAGCAGCGCGATGTCGGTGACGAGCGTGCTGAAGGCGACGCCCCAGATCCCGACGCTTGCGCCGAGAACGATCGAGAGCACGATGTTGGCGCTCACCGCGACGATCAAAGCCCGGGCGATCTGCCTCTGTCGAGCGCGGGCGATCAGGTACTGCGTGAAGAGGTAGATCGGCTGGTGGACGAGAGCGACAAGCCCGAGCAACGCGAGCACCGCTGTGCTCTCACCGTAGCCAGGCCCGACCCAGCCTTCGATCAGCTGGTCCGGGATGAGCAGGAGCGGCAGGGAGAGGACGAGCGCCGCGGCCGTGCCACCCCGAAGCCCCGCGAGCAGGAGCCGCCGCTGCCGGGCCTCCGCCCCTGCCCCCTCGTGCTCGGCGAGCGCCGGGTACAGCAGGTTCGTGCCGACGCTGCCGAGCCCGAAGGCGAGCGTGAACAGCTTCGCGGGAATCGCGTAGAGCGCGGCGGCACGCGCGCCGAGCAGGATGCCGACGACGATGATGTCGGCGGAGAACACCACCTTGTTCGCGACGTGGACGAGGAAGTTGCTCGAGCTGAAGGCGGTCAGCTCCCGGAACCGAGCGCGTGTGACGTGCTTCCTGCTGAGGCGGAGGCCCGGCAGCTCTCCTCTGATCCAGCCGAGGGGAAGCACCAGCCGGACGAGCGTCGTGCCGAGCGTCAGCGCGCCCAGCAGGATCAGGCCGCCGCCGGTCGGAATCAGCGTCGCAACGAGAACCGCATACAGCACGGTCGAGACGAAGCCGGCGAGGTTCTGGACGTCGAAGCGCTGCTGGGCGAGCAGAAGATTGTTGAACAGGCCGAGCGGAAAACGCGCTGCAATCGAGAGCACGACGAGGAAAGCGGAGATGCGCGCGGGCCAGACGAGATCGTCGGGCGTCTCGACGAGCACGGGTACGAGCCAGGCGAGCGCGAGCCCGATCGGCAGCGTCGCGATCCCGATCACCGCGTAGAGCGCGAGGCCGACCGAGGCGATCGCGTTCGTGTCCTCGGGCGCCCGGCGGCCGCGGGCCTCGGCGGCGAAGCGCACCACCGACGGCCCGACACCGAGGTCGAGCACCGAGAGGTAGATCGTGACCGCGCCGATGACCGCCCAGATCCCGAACGCGTCCGTGCCCATCGAGTCGAGCACGATCGGCGTGACGACGAGACCCGAGACCATCGCGGCCGCGTAGACGGCGTACACCCCGAGCGCGTTGCGACGGAAGAGCCGCATCAGAGCGGGGAAGCTACCGGCGGAGCTTCTGGAACGCTCCGAACGCGGGCTTCTTCGCGCCCGACGCCGTCAGCAAGCCCGACTGCCAGCCGTCGAGCCGCCGCCGTTCGTCTCGGAGCAGGAACCAGAGGAACATGTCGATGCGCGGATGCCGCTTCGCGATCCCGTACGACTGCGTCAGGTAGGTCGCCTGATTCGCGGAGCGAGACGCCGAAGATCTTGTCGGGCGGATTCGTCTGGTAGCCGTACTCGGTGATCCAGATCCGCTTCTTGCCGTAGAGCCGCGTCACCTCGGCGATCAGCAAGTTGATGTTGCCGAGCGTGATCGCGGTGGCCGCGTTGCCGTGGATGCCGGGCGGTGGCGGCGTGCTCGGCGTCTCGCGGGGCGCGCCGTAGTAGGGGTGGTGCGCGTACGCGTCGAAGCCCTTTGCGCCGGCCTTCTTCATCGCGCGGACGAAGGGGAGCGGCGACACGGCAGGACGGCTCGAATTGGGGTTGTTGTTCCCTCGTGGCCCGGTGACGCCGCAGGCGACCTTGGAGGCACCGATCGTCGTCTTGCGAACGCCCTTGACGACGGCGTTGCAGATCTTCGCGTAGTCGATCGCGCTCTGGATCACTTGCTTGCCGGCGACCTTGCGGTACTGAGGGCGCAGGAAGGCTGGGTTGTTCGGCTCGTTCCAGGCGAGCCAGCGAGCGGACGGCCGGAAGGTTCCTGCCGTCGGCCCCCTTGAACGTGCCGTTGTAGCGGCGCGCTGCGGCCGTCGCGAAGCGCTCGAGGTCGAGCGCGCTCCGCGGCGCGACGTTGACGCCGGCGGCGCGCGTTCGCCCACGGCGGCGTGCCGACGATCGCGAAGACCACCTTCATCCCGTACCGCTGCGCGTACGTGACGGTGCGGTCGTAGACCGACCAGTCGTAGGCGGGATCGGCCGGGTTCATCGGATTCACCGGCCGGCGCTTGGCGACGCCGTTCGCACCGCCCCAGACGAGGTTGACGCGGACCAGCTGGGTCCGCAGCTGCTGCGAGCATCGGGAAGACCCGGTCCGGGTTGCCGTAGTTCAGCTGCGTGTCGTCGAAGATCCCGTGCTGGAGGAAGCGCGACGCGCTCGCGGCGGGTACACACAGAGCGGCGGTCGTGACCAGCGCGGCCACGACCACGAGCAGACGTCTAGACAACAGCCGACTCCGCCGGCAGCGCAGCGTGGAGGCGCCGTAGTCCGTCGTCGAGTGTCACGTCGGGGTTCCAGCCGAGGATCTGGTCGGCGCGGGTGATGTCGGGCTGGCGCACCTTCGGATCGTCGGTCGGCAGCGCCTCGAACACGATCTCGCTGTTCGAGCCCCAGACCTCGATCACCTTCTCGGCCAGCTCGAGCAGGGTGAACTCCTGCGGGTTGCCGATGTTCACCGGCATGTGCTCGCCGCTCTCCACGAGCAGGATCAGCCCGCGCACGAGGTCGTCGACGTAGCAGAAGCTGCGTGTCTGGGAGCCGTCGCCGAAGACCGTGATCGGCTTCTGCTCGGTCGCCTGACGGATGAAGGTGGGGATCGCGCGGCCGTCGTGGGGACGCATCCGCGGCCCGTAGGTGTTGAAGATCCGGACGATCGCCGTGTCGACGCCCTGCTGGCGGTGGTAGGCCATCGTCAGCGCCTCGGCGTAGCGCTTCGCCTCGTCGTAGACCCCGCGCGGCCCGATCGGGTTCACATGCCCCCAGTAGGTCTCCGGCTGCGGATGCACCTGCGGATCGCCGTACACCTCGCTCGTCGAGGCGAGCAGGAAGCGGGCCCGCTTGAACTTGGCGAGGCCGAGCGCGTTGTGCGTCCCCTGCGAGCCGACCTTCAGCGTCTGCAGCGGCAGCCGCAGATAGTCGATCGGGCTGGCCGGGCTCGCGAGGTGATAGACGAAGTCGACCGGCTCCTCGATCCGGATCGGCTGGGTCAGGTCGTGCGGGAGAAACGAGAACTGCTCGCCGCGGTTGTGCTCGATGTTCGCCAGCGAGCCCGTCTCCAGATTGTCCACGCAGATCACGCGATGACCCTTCGCGACCAGCGCATCGGAGAGATGCGAGCCGAGGAAGCCGGCGCCGCCGGTGACGACTGAAGTAGGCATCGGCGGGATGCTAGCGGCGAAGTCGGCGGATGCTCCCGATCTCTAACGAATTCCTCATACGTCGGGGACCGCTCGTACACTGGCTCGATGTCCGGGGGGACGACCAGGCGACTCGTGGCGAGCCTGCTCTCGGCGGTGCTTCCGGGCGCAGGCCAGCTCTACGTCGGAGCGCGACGACGTGGCCTCGTTCTGCTCGGGGCCAGCGCGGCGCTGCTGCTGGCGCTGCTCGCGCTGGCCTCCGCGGCCTCGGTCACGCAGGTCGACCGGCGGCTCGTGGCCGGAGTGCTGGCCGGCCGATCTCGTCCTGTTCGCGTTCCGGTTCTTCGCGGTCGCCGACGTGTGGCGCGGCGGCGGAGCCGTGGGGCTCGTCGCGCTCGCGGTGCTCGTTGCTGCACCGCACGTCGCGGCCGGCTACGTGACCGTGCGCGGGTACGGCGCGCTCGAGGAGGTCTTCGCCGAGGAGGAGCCGCGCGACGTGCTCCCCGCACGCGGGATCTTCCTCGTCGAGCCCGAGCCCAGGCCGGAGGTGGAGGCGATCCCCGCCTCGACGCCCGTCGCGCCGAAGCCGGACTGGCCCGAGCGCGAGCGGCCGCTCGCCCGCTCCGTCCAGGTGCTCGACGACGGCCGGAAGGCGACGAAGCCGTGGACGACGACCCTCCTGCTCGGCACCGACGAAGGCCCCGGAAACTGGGGCGCGCGCACCGACACGATCATCCTCGTCGCGGCGCAGCACGGAACCGGCCGCGCCGCCGCGTTCGGGATCCCGCGCAACCTCGTTCAGGTGCCGCTCGGCGGGAAGTCGAAGCCGTTCCGCCAGCCGCTGAACGCGCTCTACGGCTTCGCCCGCGAACAGCCCGAGCGGTTTCCCGGCGGCGAGGATCCCGGCGCGACAGCGCTGAAGCAGGCCGTCTCACGTCTCCTCGGGATCCGAGTCGACTACTACGCCCTCGTGAACCTGCGCGGCTTCGCCGACCTGGTGGACGCACTCGGCGGCGTCCGGATCCACGTCAAGGAGCGGCTGGTCGACTCGGTCACGCGCCCGGCCCTGGGCGAGCCCAAGCCGCGCATCGACGTGCGGCCGGGCGAGGTGCGCCGCTTCTACGGCCGCGAGGCGCTCGCCTACGTCCGCTCCCGCAAGGACTCGAGCGACTACACGCGGATGGCGCGGCAACGCTGCTTCCTCAGCTCGATGGCCGACCAGCTCGACCCGGTGCGCGTGCTGCGCAGCTTCGGCCGGCTGACGTCGATCGTCGAGAAGAACATCGCGACCGACGTACCGCTCGACCGCCTCCCCCGCCTCGTCCGCCTCGTCACCGGGATCGACCCGAAGCAGACCCTGACGGTGACGTTCGGCCCGGAGTACTTCTTCGGCCGCCGCAAGTCCGACAACCACCCGGTGCCGCACGGAGGCCGCATGCGCGCGACCGTGCGAGAGGCGCTGCTGGCTCCGGAGCGGCTTCGCGAGCCCGGCCGCGCCACCACGGTGGAGGGAAGCTGCTGATCCGACTAGGATCGGCGTCGTTGCAGGCGACGAATCCCAACCGAAAGCCGCCTCCGTCGCTTGACACGAGGGTCGCGGGCCTCCCGCTTTGAGCCGGCTCGTGCTCGTCACGGGTGGAGCCGGGTTCATCGGCTCGCACCTCGTCCGCGATCTGCTCGAACGCGGCGACCGCGTTCGCGTGCTCGACAACTTCTCCACCGGAAACCGCGCGAACCTGGCCGGTGTCGGCGTCGAGGTGATCGAGGGTGAGCTGCGGAGCTACGAACGGGTCCACAACGCCGTGCGCGGCGCCGAGGTCGTCTTCCACCTCGGCGCGATGGGATCGGTGCCGCGCTCCGTGCAGGACCCGCTCACGTCGACCGCGGTGAACGTGGAGGGGACGCTGAACGTGCTGCTCGCAGCGCGGGACGAAGGCGTTCGTCGCGTCGTCTTCTCATCCTCGACCTCCGTCTACGGCTCGACCCGGGAGCTGCCCACGCTGGAGTCGACCGCGCCCGATCCGATCTCGCCGTACGGGGTTGCGAAGCTCGCCGCCGAGCGCTACTGCATCAGCTTCAGCCGCGTCTACCACTCGTTCGAGACCGTCGTGCTGCGCTACTTCAACGTCTTCGGGCCGCGGCAAAGCCCCTTCTCGCAGTATGCCGCCGCCGTTCCCCTCTTCGTCACGGCGATCGCGGCGGGCGAGCCCGTGACGATCTTCGGCGACGGCGAGCAGTCACGCGACTTCACCTTCGTCTCGAACGTCGTCGACGCGACGGTTCGTGCAGCCGACGCGCCGGAGGCGAGCGGCCGGATGTTCAACGTCGCCTCGGCGGCCCCCGTGAGCGTCAACCACGTGGCCGACGTGATCGGCGGCATCCTGGAGTTGCCGGTCGAGCGGCGACACCTGCCTCCGCGCGCCGGTGACATCCGCGACTCCTGGGCGGACATCTCGGCCGCGCGCGAGGTGCTCGGCTGGGAACCGAGCGTCAACCTCGAGCAGGGACTCCGCCTTACCGTCGAGAGCCTTCGCTGAGCGCGCTAGCGCAGGTCCTTGTTCGACTCCATGTCGAACCACATCGCGAAGAGCGTGAACTGGCTGCCCGAGATCAGGAGCAGCGCCACGAGCACGATCGTGGGCGTCGTGATCTCGTTCCCCATCAGGCGCAGGACGACCTCGACGACGCCGAGCAGGAGGCCGGCGACCGTCATCAGGATCCCGAGCGCGTAGAAGAAGACGAGCGGGTGGAAGTCGCGGATCACGTACTTCTCCCGCAGCCGCCAGAAGAAGCCCTTCACGAGCAGCCACGAGATGCGCGGGATCACGCGGCGCAGGCGGATGCCCGACTGCTCGCCGACGCCGTACACCGGCCGCGAGGGGAAGTCGCGCACGCGCGCGTTCCAGACGTTCAGGTGCACGAGCATGTCGTTCGGGAAGCCGTAGCCGGGGTAGATCCGGTCGAGGTCGAGCTGCGCGAGCAGCTCGCGCGAGATCGCCGTGTAGCCCGTCTGCGAGTCGGCCACGTGCCAGTAGCCGGAGGCGATCTTCGTCAGCAGCGAGAGGATCGCGTTGCCGATGTAGCGCGTGCGCGGAATCAGCTTCCAGGCCTCGCCCGAGACCAGCCGGTTCGCCTTCGCGTAGTCGACCTCGCCGCGCGCGACCGGCTCGACGAGCGTGAGCAGGTCGGCCGGATCCATCTGGTTGTCCGCGGCCATCACGCAGGTGACGTCGATGCCCTCGGCCAGCGCGGCCTGGTAGCCGGTGACGATCGCGGCGCCCACACCGCCCTGGCGCTCGCGGGAGACGAGCCGGACGCGAGCGTCCTCGAGCTCGCGCACGCGCGCGCCGGTGCCGTCGCCGGAGGCATCGTCGACGACGAGGACGCGGTCGACGAACTCGGGGATGCCGCCGATCGTGGCCGCGATCAGCTGCTCCTCGTCGTGGGCGGGGACGACGACCGCGACGCGCTTGCCGTCGACCATGGCTAGGTCCGGCGAGCCGGCAGCCGGTCGGCGAGGAGCGCGGCGGCGCAGCCGAGCAGCAGGCCGATCAGGGCACCGACGAGGGCGGCGTTCCGCGTGCTCCGCGCCGTCGTCTTCGACGCCACTGCCGGCTCGATGATCCGGCTCTGCTCCACCATCGTCGCCAGCGTGAGCAGCTGACGTGCGTTCAGGAGATCCTCCTGGATCGTGCTGCGCCGTTGCTCGAGCGCCGAGAGCGTCGAGTTGAGGCTGGTCACGATCAGGAAGCGCTCCGCCACCGGCAGTGACTGGTTCTGGAGCGCGGCCGCCTGCTCGCGCGCCGCGATGTTGAAGCGGTTGTTGATCCCCTCGATCTCGTCCTCGTCGGCCTGGATCTGCTCCTCGAGCGTGGCGATCTTCGCGTCGACGTACTCGCCCGCGGTTCCGGTGACCCGGTTCGCGAGCGCGTCGGCGGCGAGCTCCACCTTGCGAGGGGCGCTGCCGGTGACTGCGATCTCGTACAGCGTCGTCGCGCCCGTGCGGGCCTGCCCCGCGGCGATCACCGCCGCCGTCGAGATGTTGCCGCGCAGCTTCGCGACCGGGATGTCGCTCGCCCGCGACGCTGCCTTCAGCGCCGCCTCCGAGCGGACGATCTCGCCGACGATCCGCGGGTTCGTCGCGATGCTGTTCGGGATCACGCCTCCGCCGGCCGGCGTGAACGGCTGACCGAGGTACAGCAGCGTCTCGGCGCGGTGCACCTGTCCGCCGCCGAGCGCGAGCGCCCAGCCGACGGCCGCGCCGGCGACGATCCCGAGCACCGGCAGCCACCAGCGCGCGCTGATCTTCGCCCACGCGGAGCGAAGGTCGACCTCCTGTTCTGCGTCGAGATCAGGCTCGGGGCGCTTACTCACGCGCGCGACTCTACCGCGGAACCATCCCATAGACGCGCGCGTGGCCGACGAGATACAGCCGCTCCGCGTCCGCGACGACGGGGGTGTACTTGCCATCGTCGAACGTCCACAGCAGCTTGCCGTTGCGGGCGTCGAGCGCGTACGTCTGCTCCTCCAGCGTCGCGAAGTAGACGACGCCGTTCAGGACGGTGGGCGAGCCCGAGATCTCGGCGTCCGCGTCGAACTCCCAGATCGTGTCGCCCGTCGCGGCGTCGAAGGCGGTGAAGCGGCCGCTGTAGGAGCCGACGTAGACCTTCTTCCGCCAGACCGCCGGCGAGGAGTAGACGAAACCGCCGGTGCCCTGCGACCAGCGCAGCTTGCCGCTCGTCGCGCCATAGGAGTAGAGCTTGCCGTCGGTGGAGCCGATGTAGACGCGCCCGTAGGCGGCCGCGGGCGTCGAGTAGAACTGGCCGCGCCCGCCGAAGCGGTCCTGCGAGCGCGCGCGCCAGATCTGCTTGCCCGTCGTCACGTCGATCGCGTAGAGCCGCCCCTCGTAGGTGCCGACGTAGAGCCGGTTCCCGGCGAGGGTCAACGAGCCCTTCACCCGTCCGGCGGCCTGGAACGTCCAGCGCACGCGACCGGTCTGCTCGTCGAGCGCATAGACGCGGCCACGCCAGTCGCCGACGTAGACGCGGCCGTTCGCGACGAGCGGCGAGGACTCGGTCGGGCCGAGCTTCGTCCGCCAGCGCACCTTGCCGAAGCCGGCCGCGAAGGCGATCACCTCGCCCTCGAGCCGTCCCGGCTTGCGCTCGCTGTTGCACGGCGGCTTGTTCAGGAACGCCTGGAAGACCGTCGTGCCCGAGACGGCAGGCGACGCGGCGACGCAGCGGCCCGAGTCGAACTTCCAGGCGCGCTTGCCGGTCTTCGCGTTCACGGCGAAGACGACGCCCGAGTTGTTCGAGAAGTAGAGCCGCCCGAACGCGATCGCGGGCGGGAACTCGAGCAGGTTCCGCGCTCCGAACGTCCAGATGCGCCGGAACGGCGGCTCGAGCGACGAGGGCGCCACCCGCTGCCGCTCGTTGTCGTACCCGTAGGTCGGCCAGACGATCCCGAGCTTCGGCTGCTCGCCCTTCGCCGGCGGCGGCGGGGGCGGCGGCTCCTCCTCGGGCTCGTCGGTCTCGACGAACTCGACGGTCGACGAGCCGCGGACGTCCTCGGCCGCCTCGCGCTTGCTCCAGGCGTAGGCTCCCGCGACTCCGGCCGCGACGAGGACGAGCGCGAGCCCGGCCAGGATGAGCTTCTTCCTCACCGCTTCTTCTTGACCGGCTCGACGGCGTAGAGCCGCGAGTAGCCGTGCAGCAGCAGCCTGCCGCCGTTACCCGACACCGGGACGTACTCGCCGTGCGGGAAGCGCAGCAGCACCCTGCCGCTGCGCGCGTCGACGCCGGTGATGCGCCCGTAGGTCGAGCCGGCGTACGCGACGCCCGCGACGACGACGGCCGCGCCCGACACCGGCCCGCCGGCGCCGACCGTCCAGAGCACGCGGCCCGAACGGGCTGAAACGGAGTAGAGCCTGCCGTTGTAGGAGCCGAAGAAGACGCGCCCGCCCCAGACGGCCGGCGAGGAGTAGACGTACGAGCCCGTGCCGACCCGCCAGAGGTAGCGGCCCGACGTCGTGAACGCGGTCATGCTGCCGCCGGTCGAGGAAGGCACGAAGACGCGTCCCTTCGCGACCGCCGGAGTCCCGTAGACGCGGCCGTTGACGGAGCGCGTGAACCGCACCCTTCCGGACTTGGCCGAAAGGGCGATCAGCCGTCCGGCGTAGTTCCCGATGTAGAGCGTCCCCTTCGCGATCGCCGCGCTCGAGGTGATCTTCGCGCCGCTGCCGTGCACCCAGCGCAGCTTGCGCCGCTTCAGGTCGAGCGCGTAGACGCGGCCGTTCCAGGCGCCGAAGTAGTCGACCCCCCGCGAGACGATCGGCGAGGACTCGATCGGCGAGCCGACGCGGTACTGCCAGCGCAGCCGTCCGTTCCGCCGGTCGAGCACGCGCACGATCCCGTCCATCCCGTGCACGACGATGCTCTTGCCGACGACGGCCGGCGAGGAGGCCATCTTGCCGCCGGGCGGGTCGTACTCCCAGACGACCTTGCCGCGGCGCATCTCGATCGCGTAGATCGTGCCCTTGAAGTTGCCGATGAACGCGACGCCCTCGGAGACGACCGCCGGGAACTCGATCAGCGAGCCGACCCCGCGCGACCAGACCGTCCGAAACGGCGGCCGCAGCTCGATCTCGGGATGGGCGTTCGTCCGCCGCGCGCTGCCGCCGAACATCGTCCCACTGGAGCGACTTCCGGTAGACGCGGATCGTCGCCTGATGCTTCTGCCGGAACGGCATGCGCACGGTGCGGGTCGTGTAGCCGGGCTTCGAGACCCGCACTTCGAGCGCGGTGCGGCGCTTGAGCTTCACGGCCGCGAGCCCGCGCTTGTTCGCGTAGTCGGCCCCGCCGCCCGATCACGACGCGCGCACCGCGGAGCCGCTCGTGCGTGTCTCCGTCGACGACGGTGACGAGCGCCTTCTTCGCCTTCACCTTCGGCCGCGGCTTCGGCGCCGGCTCGGCCGGCGTCACCGTGCGCCACCGACTCGGGCAGCGCGCCCGTCGGCCCCAGGTCCGGGTCGAGCACGGCGTGCGCGATCGCCGCGCACGCTGCTGCCAGAGCCACGACACAGATCGTGACTGCTCCTGCCGCGAGTAGGCGGGTCACGCCTCGCCGGGCTCGCTGGCGATCGGTTCTGGAAGCTCCTCCGCGAACGGTTCGAGGCTACCGTCGGCCCCGGAGGTCAGGCACAGATGTGAGAAGAAGCGCGTCATGACGATCCCTGCGCGGAACTCTCCGAGCGTCGGCTCGGGCCGCTCGCCACGGGCGAGCTGGAGCGCGAGGTCAGGGTAGCGGCTTCCCGCCGAGAGTGGCAGCGGAAAACCGCCGCCGAAACGCGGGTTGATGTCGGTCACCGGCAACGAGCCGTCGGGCTCGCGGAAGCACTGCACGTTCGCCGGTCCGACGATGCCCACCGTCTCGGCGACACGGCTCGCGTGCTCGATCAGCTCGTCGTCCGCGATCGTCGCGCCCTTGATCGACTCGCCGCCCTTCGACTGGATCATCGTCCGCGGGATCGCGTTCAGGCAGCGGCTCTCGAGGTCGCAGAAGACGTCGATCGAGAACTCCTCGCCGCGGCAGCATTCCTGCACGAACGAGTCGACGCCCGTGTAGCCCAGGAAGAAGTCGAGCTCGGCGCGGTCGTGCGCACGCCAGATGTGCCGAGAGCCGAAGCCCTCGCGCACCTTCACGAGCAGTGGGTAGCGGGCATCCGCCGGCACCTCGCCGGGCAGCCAGCTGCGCGGGCTCGCGATCCCGTGCGCCTCGAAGAAGAGGTGCGCGAGGTACTTGTCGCCCATCGTCTCGCAGACCTCCGGCTCGGGCACGAGCGCGAGCGCCGGCGCGAGCGCCGCACGCGAGCGCGCCAGCAGCACCTGGTCGAGATCGGTGAGCGGCACGATCAGCCGGACGTCGTGCTCGGCGACGAGCGCCGCGAGCGCGCCGACGTAGCCGGGATCGTCGACGCGCGGCACGAACGCGCGCACGTCCGCGTGGTAGAGCGCGGGCGCCAGTGGGTCGAGGTCGGCGGCGATCGTCGTCGCCCCCGCACGCGAGAACGCGGAGACGATGTCGACGCGCTGGCCGGCGCAGGTGAAGAGGACCGCGGTCACGGTGGAGAGGCTAGCCCCTCCACCCGCCGGTCTCGCCCTTGTACGTGCCGCCGAGGAGGGCGAGCGGCGTGCGCAGCAGGATCCTCAGGTCGAGGAGCGGCGAGCGGTGCTCGACGTACCAGACGTCGAGCTCGATCCGCTCGGGCCACGAGAGCTCCGCGCGGCCGTGGATCTGCGCCCAGCCGGTGATCCCGGGCCTGACCTCGAGTCGCCGCCGCTGCCGCTCGTCGTAGCGCTCGACCTGGTAGCGGAGGGTCGGGCGCGGGCCGATCAGGCTCATCTCCCCGCGCACGACGTTCAGGAGCTGCGGCAGCTCGTCGATCGAGGTGCGCCGCAGGAAGGCGCCGACGCGGGTGATGCGCGAGTCGCCCACGTTCACGGCGTAGCCGGCGCCCTGTGTCTCCGCGCCGACGACCATCGTGCGCAGCTTCAGCAGCTCGAAGTCCCGGCCGTCCTGGCCGACACGCGTCTGGCGATAGAGGACAGGACCGCGATCCTCGAGCTTGATCGCGATCGCCGCGATGAGCAGCACCGGGCTCGTGAGAGCGAGCCCGAGGCCGGCGATCGCGTTGTCGAGAGTGCGGTTCATTCGCCGACGCGCCGCATCGGCTGACCGGTGACCTCGGCGATCAGCTCGAAGTGGCGATCGCAGTGCCAGAGCTCCGCGCCGACGGACTCGGCTGCGGCAGCCGCCAGCAAGTCCACCGGCGAGGGGCCGCGGTGATAGCCGCGACGACTGAGCGCCAGCGATACCTCGCGCGCACGGCGCTCGACCGCCTCCGACATCGGAACCCAAAGGAGCAATTCGAACTGCCGAGAAGCTGCTCGAGCGGCGAAAGCATCTCGAGCGGCGCGCAGGAGCTCCAGCGCGATCGGAGTCGTCATCACGGCACGATCGGTCTCGAGCACACGCGAAAGGGAAAGCGCAACGTCAGGCTGGTGACGTCGTTGCCAGACGCTGGTGTCGGCGAGAACAGCCCTCACGCCGGGCGGCGGCGCTGGGGCTTCGGCTGCAGATCGAGGTCGTCGAGCGCTCCGACCGGAAGCTTCGGCTCGCGAAGCTTCCGGTACTCCTCCGGCGTCGGCACGGAGAGGGTGCCATTCCGGACCGCGTCGGCGAGCTCGCGAAGCCCTTCGGTGCGAACGACGTGGAAGAGCGCGGCGTTCACGGTGTCCTTGAGCGAGCCCGTGCCCAGGATCTCGGCGGCTTCGTCTGCGAGTTCGCGATCGACGTCGACGGTGGTCTTCATTCCCGCAGGATATCCGAATGAGCACCCGTTGGATATCCGCCCTTCGAGGCGTGTCTACCGCGTCGCCTCCGGTTCCCAGGCCGCGGGCACGCCCCGTCGGAGGTAGTTCCAGAGCGAGACGACCGTCGCCCAGGTGACGAGGACGTAGTAGCGCGCGATCCCGACGCCCACGGCGGCGGCCGCGAGCAGCGCCAGCTGCGCGGCGAGCGCGAGCTGGTAGACGAGGCCCTCGCCGACGAGCGCCACCGACGTTCCGAGCAGCACGAGATGGAGGACGCCGCTGCCGTAGCGGAGCACGCCGGTGCGAGACCATCTGCACGAGATAGTCGGGCGGCAGCCGCTTCAGCATCGAGCCGCGCAGGGTGATCTCCCAGCAGTGCTCGAACATGCGCACCTTGCGCCGGTACTCGCTCTCGTTCGACGGCGTCGGCTTCTCGAACGCATGCGCCGCGGGCTCGTAGACCGCGCGGCGTCCCGCCTGCACCATCCGGTAGGGGAACGAGAGGTCGTGACCCCACCTCGGGTCGACCTCGACGTAGTCCGAGCGGCGCACGGCGTAGATCGAGCCGTTCCCGCCCGTGATCGAGCCGAGCTCCGACTCGGCCTGGCGCTGCAGCATCTCGTACCGCCAGTAGGCGCCCTCGCGGTTCGAGCCGTCGGCGGCCTCGAGCACGAGCTGCCCGCACACGTAGGCCACGTCCGGATCCGCGAAGTTGCGGACGAGCTGCCGTAGCGCATCAGGAGCCCACGTCGCGTTGGCGTCGGAGAACGCGACGATCTCGCCGGCCGACTCGCGCACGGCGCGATCCTGCGCGGCGACCTTGCCGCCGCGCTCGTTCACGAGCAGCCGCACGCGCGGTGCAAAGCGCTCGACGAGCTCGTGCGTGCGGTCGGTGGACGCGTCGGAGGTGACGACGAGCTCGAGCTGCTCCGCCGGGTAGTCGAGCGCGAGCAGGTTCTCGAGCCGCCGCTCGATCACGGCCTCCTCGTTGTAGGCGGCGACGATCACGGTCACGGCCGGCTCGATCGCCTGTCGTCGCACCTTCCGGCTCCGCGCCCGCGCGAGTCCGGCGGCGGCGGCCGGGTAGAGCGCGTGCGTCCAGACGAGCGCCGAGCCCGCGGTCCAGAAGAGGGTCTTCGCGAGGACCGTCACGCGTCGATCGTACGGATGAAGTGCACGAAGGTCCCGACATCGGGTTGTCGCTCGAACTCGCGATCGGCCTCGATCTCAGCGATCAAGGGCGCCAGCTGTGAGCTGCGGGGACCACCGGCTGCGGAGTCGTGGAAGAGCGCGTGTCCGCCCGTGCGCAACCGTCTGCAGTAACGCTCGAAGTCGAGCTTCGTTCCCTCGTAGGACGGGTCGCCGTCCAAGAGGACGAGCGAGTACTCGCCGTCGGGCAGCTCAGCCACGTGTGAATCCTCGAGACGCAAATCGACGTTCCGGATCTGGTAGCGCTCGAGAGCCGCGCGCAGCTCGTCGTCGTAGGACGTCGAATCCAGCTTGCTCTGCGGATCGAACGACACGAGGCGGCCGCGACCACCGAGCGCCCCGGCCAGCACGAGCGTGCTGCCACCGCGCTCGCGGCCGATCTCGATCACGAGGTCCGTCGCCGGGTCGGCGGCGAGACGCCAGAGGTGCGCTACTTCGACCAGCGACATCGCGGCGAGCCCGCGGTTCGCGGCGTTACTCGAGAGGACGAGCGGCGCCACGTCTTCGAAGCCCTTCAACGACTCCGGCCAGCGCTTCAGGTCACGAAAGCGACGATCGCGGCTCAGGCTCCATCCGAGCGCTGCGAGCAGGACGTCCGGTCGCTCCGAGGCCGCGACGCCAACGAGCGAACGACCGACTTTCGTGCCGAGAGCGGTGCGGACGAGCAGACGCAGAATGGACGACACGCAGCATAGGATGACCGTTGGTGAAGCGCGTCGCCGAGCCTGTGGCCCTGGTTGGGCTCGTCGTCGCTCAGGCATTCCTGTTCGGGCGGCTCGTCGGCAATCGAACCGACTACGACGAGGGTGTCTACCTGACGAGCCTCGACGCCCTCGAGCACGGCCAGCGGCTCGGGGAGGACGTCTTTGCGCCCCAGCCGCCGGGCTGGTACCTGCTGCTGCGGCTGATCTCCCTCGCCGGCGCCGACACGGTTCGCGGGTTCCACATCGGCATGGTCGTCGTCGCGATCGCGACCTGCCTCGCCGCGTATCTCCTCGCTCGCGCGATCGCCGGGCCGGTCGCCGGGCTCGCCGCCGCGGCGTTGCTGACGATCGCCCCGCCCTTTCCCCTCTTCGCGCATCAGGTGCTCGCGGATGTGCCGCCGTTCACGCTCGCGCTCCTCGCTTTCTGGGGTGCGTGGGAGGCCCGGGAGCGCCGGTCGGCCGGAATCGCGTTCGCGGCAGGTGCCGTGCTCGCGCTGGCGCTCACGATGAAGCCGAACGCCGCGCTCGCGATCCCGCCGTTCCTGCTCCTGCTGCTCTGGGAGCGTTCCGGGCGGGCTCGAGCAGCTCGGCGCGGCCGTCGGAGGGGCGGCTGTCGTCGGGCTGATCTTCGCGCTCGTCTACCGGGACGTCCTCGGTGAGCTGTGGGAGAGCGTCGTCGTCTACCACCGCGACGCCCGCGACACCCCGGACGTGATCGACAAGTGGCACGAGCTCGCGACGTTCCTCAACTGGCGCACGCCGTTCGCCTGGCTCGTCGTGGCCGGGCTGGTAGCGTCGGTCGTGCTGTGGCGCCGCCGACGCGTGGGTGCGGTGTGGGCGCTCTGGGCCTGGGCGGCGATCTCGGCGGCGTTCCTCGCCTACCACCACCCGCTCCACCACAACCACCTGCTCGCCCTGCCGGTGGCGCTCGCGGTGCCTGCGGCGATCGCCCTCGGCACGCTCGCGGTTCGTGCTCGCCGCCAGGCGCTCGCGGTGGGAGCGCTCGCGCTTGATCCTCGCCGTCGGCTACGTCCAGCAGCAGCGCCGCGTGACGCTGGACATCGTCGACGAGCGGCCCGAACTCGTTGCCGCAGCGGAGGTCTTGGCTCGGGTGACTCGCCCCGACGACCTCGTCGTCTCCGACCAGCCGATCGTTCCCTTCCTCGCTGACCGACGGGTCGCAGGGCCGCTCGTCGACACGGCCGTGCTGCGCTTCCAAACGGGCTCGCTGACCGACGACGAGGTGATGAAAGTCCTGGAGGAATACGACGTCCGCGCGGTCGTCGCCGGCCGAGCGTTCGCCGCGCGTCCAGCCTTGCTGGAACGGATCGGCTCGGAGTACACGCTGCTCGACGAGGGTGCGCCGATCCGACTGTACGTGGCGCGATGAGGCGTCTTCGGAACCTTCTTCCTGAACGAGTTCCCCTGGAGATCTTCCTGTGGAGCCGCCTCGCGATCTGGCTACTCGCGGTTGCCGCGCTGCTGGCGCTCGTCCCGAATCGGGATCCGGATGCAGTCGATCGCGCCGACCCGAACCTGATCAGCGAGCTCGGCTACGCAACTGACGTCTGGGCTCGCTGGGACAGCTATTGGTTCCTGCGGATCGCCGAGCACGGCTACGACGACACAGCGTCCACTGCGTTCTACCCGCTCTACCCCGCGGTCGTCGGCATCCTCGGTCGCGTCTTCGGCGGGCACTACGTCGCCGCCGGGATCGTGGTTTCGCTTGCAGCCTGCCTGGCCGCTTTCGTTCTGCTCTACCGCCTGGCGTTGCGACGCTTTCCAGAGGAGGTCGCCGCGCGGGCAGTTGTGTTCCTGGCGGTCTTTCCGACGGCGTTCTTCCTGCAGGCGGTCTACAGCGAAGCGCTGTTCCTCGCGCTGGCGCTGGGCGCATTCCTCTACGCCGAGCGCGCCCGCTTCGGGGCTGCCGCGGCGTTGACTGCGCTCGCGATCCTGACACGCCCGACGGGGCTGGCGCTCGTGCCGGCGCTACTCGTCCTGGCGTGGCGAGCACCGGATCGTCGCCGCGCACTCGCCTTCGTCGCAGCGACGCCCGCTGCGCTCGGCGTCTACGCGCTGCTCCTCTGGCAGCAGCTCGGCCGGCCATTCGCGTTCCTCCACACGGAGGATCAGTGGTACCGGGAGACATCGACGCTCGGCCCTCTCGGCGGACTCTGGGACGCGGCGCACGCCGCCTGGGCGGGCGTTCTCCAGCTGACCGTCGGCTCGGCGGAGAACTGGTACTGGGTCGAGGACGGCGCCGACGCGGTCGCGCTGACGAACCTCGAGGCGTTCGGCTCTCTCGTGCTCCTCGTCGGGCTCGGGTACGTCGCCTGGAAGCGGATCGGCCCCGCCTACGGGCTCTACTGCGCAGCGAGCGCCGTCCTCGCGCTCAGCGTTCCGACGCAGACGTATCCGCTGCTGTCGCTGCCGAGGTTCGTGCTCGTCGTCTTTCCGGTCTTCCTCGCGCTCGCGCTGGTGGTGCGATCGAGGCGAGCGGAGTGGGCGATCGTCGGCATCAGCTCGCTGCTCCTCGGCCTGCATGTCGTGCAGTGGGTGCTCTGGCGGTGGGTGGCCTGACGCAGCGGGAGGCGTTAGCTCCGGCGTTCTGCCGCGTGACGCTCGTTGCGTTGTCGCGTCAGGATCTCCGTCACGAGCCCACAGGCGACGGCTACAGCCTCTGCAATACGTAGGGCGGCGAATCCCGCCGCATGGAACGGATCCCCGAGCAGTCGACGCCACGAACGGAGATACGCACCCACCATCGCGCCGGCAACGACAGAGGAGTCGTGTTTCCCGACGAAGGCGGCGGCTGATCTGCCGTAGTTGAACTTCTTTCCAAGTTGCGCCCGGATCGAGATCGCGCCGATGTGGTGGAACACAGCCGCGTCGAGTCGGCCAATCCCGCCTCGCGACGCGTAGCGTGCGTGCACGTCCCAATCCTCCCCGCTCCCGAGACTCTCGTCATAGCCGCCGACTTCTCGAAACGTTGAAGCGCGCACGAAGCGTGCGCCCTCGATGCTCGTACCACGGTACGCCCGTCGTTCCAAAGCCTTACACGCGGCCCAGAACCCGCTTGTCACATCCACCTCCTCGAGCGTCAACGCCGCAAGCTGCTGGGTTCGGCACGAGCTCACAGCACGCTCGAGCGTGCCGGGCGCGAGCGTCATGTCCGCGTCCAAGTGAAGGAGGAACTCGCCTCGTGCAGCTGCCGCTCCAAGATTGCGCGAACGCGTCGGCGGCGTGTACACGGCGGTGGGCGGGGTCTCGAGAATCCGCGCGCCAGCATCGACAGCCAGGGAACGTGTCGAGTCGGAACTCATCTGGTCTACCACGATCACTTCCATCGTCACGACGCCTTGTCGTGCGTTCAGGCTCGCCAGGCATCGCTGGCAGATCGCGCGCTGCGTTGCGCGTCGGCACCACGATCGAGACGTCCAGCGTGCTCATCGCGCGAGGTTAATGGCTCGTCGCCCCTTCGGCGGGAGATACGGTCGTGGGCTCGTGGCTGCCGCCGAGGATCTCAACCTTCTCGAGAAGCTTCGAGTCGTTCACAGAACACTTCGCAACTGGCCGCTCGTCATCGTCGACAAGCTCGGCATCGGCCGAACTGTCACCTACGCGACGCGATCCGATCTCCTGATCGAGTGCCGCACGCGAAGTTCCGACGTTCACGAGACAGTCGCGATCCTGTCTGGCCTTGAGTACCCACCGCGGTTGCTCGATGTGGCCGAGGGCGCGGTAGTTCTGGACGGCGGCGCGAACATCGGTGCCTTCTCACTCCTTGTGGGCCTGGTCAACAGGACAAAGTCCATCACCATCGTCGCCTTCGAACCGTACGCACCGAATGTGGCCCTTCTCAGGCGAAACCTGGACGCGAACAACGAACGACGCGTCATCGTGGCGGAGATCGCGCTTGCGTCGGAAGACGGAGCAGCGCAACCTGGAGACGACTGGCGGTTTCGACCGAGTGCGTATTACGGAGTACCGAAACCGCAACGACAGTCTCGACCAGGAAGCTCAGTACATACTGCGTCGAGGCAGGAATCGACATGGTCGAGCTCCTGAAGCTCGACATCGAGGGGGCCGAGTTCGATGTCATCGAGAGTGACCTCGTCTGGATCGAGCGGCATGTCCATCGGCTACTCATCGAGTACCACGAGCTCCCGACGGGCTTCTCGCGCGAATCGCTCATAGCGCTGCTGGCAGCTTCATTCGATGTCGAGGTCCTGCACGGTGGTGCCGTCACGGGCGTGCTGCACGCTCGTCATCGGCGACTCGCCGCCGGGCCGGTGCCGTAGTCTCGGAGTCATCGCATGAGCACCCCAAGGAACTACGTCGAATTCTTGCGCCGAACCGAAACTGCGCACCCGTTCGACATGAACAACCGTCTCGCCGTCTTCTTGGCGGCCTACCAGAGACGGCGACGCTTGACCAACCGCCCGCTCAGTGTGCTTGACGTCGGCTGCGGGACCGAGCCTGCGCTAGCCAGCCGGGTTGCGCCGGAGGATGAGTACTGGGGAGCCGACTTCTACGAGGGCGCTCGGGTCTCCGTCGACAACTACGTCGAGGTAGACCTCAACACCGAGAGCCTCGCCTCCAAGCTCGACGGTAGGACCTTCGACGTCCTCTTCTGCGGCGAGGTGCTCGAGCATCTGTTCAGCCCCGACCACCTGCTAGACGACCTCAAGGAACTGATGAACGACGAAAGCATCTTGGTGTTGTCGACGCCAAATCTGGGCTATTGGCTCAACCGGATGCTGCTTCTGGTGGGAATTTCTCCGATGTACCTGGAGAACTCGTCTGAGATGAAGCTCGGTCGGCGGACGCGACGCCTCGGACAAGGGAATCCGACCGAGGGCCATATTCGTCTCTTCACCTACCGCGCCCTTCGGGAACTCCTCGCTCTCAAGGGGCTCGAGACCATGTCCGTGACCGGAACGTACACCTGGGATTTCCTCCCCGACAGGATCGTCTCCAAGCTCTCGCACAGCCTCGCACCGTCCAACGTCTTCGTACGTTCGTAAGGGTCGCGCTAGGAGCGCCTCGGGATCCGCGATCAGCGAATGACGTTCCTCGGGCCAGAGCCAGGGGCCAAGCGAGGGACGAGCGGGGCCAACAACCCGCGCTGATCATCCATGGACGCTCCCGAGCAAGGCACCACAGCGCGTCCGCCCGGGAAGGTGCCGATGCGAGGCGTCCAAGCCGGCGCGATCGTCCTTACCGGCATCGCGGTCGGGAATGTCGCAACGGCGGCTTTTCATCTGATTACCGCGCGCTGGCTCGGCCCAGACGGGTACGCCGATCTCGCTGCGCTCCTCGCGCTCGTTGGGATCGTGTCCTTTCCACTCGCCGGTGCTCAGTTCAGCGTCGCTCGCGGGGTAGCCCACGCGAGAGCAGCGAATGACGAGGACGAGATCAGGCGAATCCACCGCCGGTACGTCGCCAGCACCACTGCGTTGGGGGCGACGGCGACAGTGGCCGTCGCGGCGGCTGCCATTCCGATCAGCACCCTCCTCGACCTCGACAGTTCGACGACGGTGCTCGTCGCCGCACTCGCTGTCCTGCCTGGATTTGTCCTCCCAGTAATCGTCGGCCTGATCCAAGGTCTTCAGCGCTTCACGCTCCTGGCCACCACACAGATGGCTGTTCCCGTCTCGCGCACGCTGCTGCTCCTCGTCGCGGTCGGCCTCGATCTCGGGGTAGCCGGAGCGCTCGGGGCCAATGCCGCTGCGTTCGTCGCGACGACCTGTCTCTTCGCGTGGCTTCTCCGAACGTGGCTGCGTAAGCCGAGTTCGGTCTCCGCGATCGCGGTCAGGACGAAGAGCGTCCTCGTTCCCGCCGTTGGGGGCATCCTCGCCTTCACATCCCTGACGACGCTCGACGTCATCGTCGCCAAGATCGCCCTCTCCGACTACGAGGCCGGCCTGTACGGCGCGGCCTCGATCCTCGGGCGGCTCATCCTCTTTCTTCCGGCCGCGGTCGCGGCGGTCTTGCTTCCACGCGTCGCCTCGCGTTCCGCGCTAGGGCAGGAAACACGCTCGATCCTCCTCTTGAGCATGGGAGCGACCGCGGCGCTTGCACTGCTCGCAACGGCCTTCTACGCGCTCGCGCCCGACCTGATCCTGCGACTCGCGTACGGCGCCGACTTCGTGCCTGCCGGCGACCTGCTGTGGAAATTCGGCCTTGCAATGACGCTCTTCGCGGTCGTCAACGTCGTCTTCGTCTACGACATCGGTCGAAGCCGCGCACGCACGGCTGTGCTGATGGGCGTCGCGGCAGTCGTTGAGTTGCTGGGCTTCGCGGCGTTCCACGACACGGCCAACGAGATCTTGCTCGTAGACATCTGCGTCGGGGCGGGATTGCTCGCGGCCTGCCTCGCGATGCTTTCGGTCGGTGCAGATAGGGCCACGCCGACGATGGCCACGCAAGACGCTGCGGGAAGCTGAGCTTGCCGGCTTCTGCTGAGGATGACGCGTCGCGTCGGCTAGGATCCGCGCCCGTGCAGCAGACTCTCACGGCCGATGGCGCCACCCGCCTGAGTCGTGCAGTGGCGTACGGCGCGCGCCCTGCGCTCCGCGCCTTCGCAGCAGCGATCATCATCGCCACAGTCGGCGCGATCGTATTCAGCGCGTTAATCGCCCATCCGAACTCCCGCGTCCTGTCGGAGTTCAGTGATGCAGCGCTCGCGATGCGCATGTACGACGTGATCGACCAGGCCGGCTCGACGCCATTCACGTTCACCCACGACGACCTGAATGGCGCCCCGGAGGGGTTCCCAGCCTTACCCGCCGTGCAAGTCGCCGCTCCGATCCAGCCGTCGTTCGTCTGGCTCACGAAGGACGCGCTCGGAACTATCGGCGCGGTCAACATCTTCCTCCTCAGCGGCCTGTTGCTGACCGGAATCGCAATGTTCCTTCTGCTCGACCGGTGCCGCTTCGGCTTCCTGCCCAGTGTCTTCGGCGCGCTGCTCGTGACGTTCAACCCCTGGATGTACGAGCGTGCCATTTCGGGGCACGTCGCCTTCGCCCACGGTTGGGTCCTGATCCTGCTGCTCTACGCACTTCTCCGACTCCGCGAGCAGCGAACCGTGCGCCGAGCCCTCCTAGCAGGCGGGGCATACGGGCTGTGCTTTCTCATGGCGTCCTACTCGGGGTTGCTTGCGACGTCTCTCGTCGCCGGATTCGCCGTGGTCGACCTCGCGTTCGCCGGTTCGAGATCCGAGCGGCTGTGGACGTCGACGCTCCTGGTCGCGATTTTCGGTGTCATGGCAATCTCCCTCCTCCCGGGCGCGATCGCCTTCGTGCTCGACCAGGATCGAGTCACCAGGTCACTCGCCCGCTCGTCCTTGGAGCTGAAGTTCGGCGGCGCGTCGCCGCTGCACTACGTCCTCCCTTCGCCGCGGCATCCGCTTGTAGGCGACTTGAGCGAGCGGCTCCGACCTTGGGACTTCTTCAACGAGAAGACCGTCTTCTTCGGCTACGCGACCATCTTGCTGGCGATCGGCGCCGTCGTCGCGCTCTTCCGCGAGCGACGCTCGCGCGTTTCCTGGACCCGCCGCACCGAGCTCAGCTGGCTGGCGTTGGCTTTCACGCCGATCGCGCTCATCCTCTCCTTCGGCCCGTCGGTAGCCGTCGCCGGTACGGACATCCCCATGCCCGGATACCTGATCGGCGAGGTCACGACGTTCTACCGCGTGTACGCCCGGCTCGGATTCGTCGTGGCGATCGGCCTGGCAATCCTCGCCGCCTTCACGCTGAACCGGCTTGGCGCAAAACGGTGGGGCGGGGCGGCGGTCGCCGCCGCAATCGCACTCACGGCCTTCGAGCTACTACCGGGACGCGTCGGCGCGATGCCGATCGACAGGGCTCCCGCGTACGACGTGTGGCTCGCGCGGCAACCAAAGGGCATCGCCGCTCATTACCCGATGATGACCAATCGAGCGTCCGGCCGAGACCCTGGCGGCGAGCGAGCTCTACTACCAGCGCTTCACGGGGCAACCGCTGTACGAGATCTACGGTCCAGACCGTCTCGGAACGCGGGAGGACGCGCTCAGACTCCTCTCGCGATACGTGACCAGCCCGGATACGCCGGGAATCCTTGCGGCGGAAGGGGTTCGCTACGTCGTGCTCCACGACGATGTCTACCGCCGGCAGCTCGAGACCCCGCCGGATGCGCCCTCCGAACTGCGCCTCCTGAGGCGCTTTGGGCCTGTTCGGATCTACGAGCTGGACGCGCGGCCGCTCGATCTGGATCGAGTGCTCGCCCGGTCGACGGAGGAGGTGGGCGTCCTCTGGGGCCTCGAGCCATTGCGGCTTCGCCTGGCCGGCGGCCGTTTCTACGAGGGAGAGCGGTACTTCAGGTATTTCGGGCGCTGGCGCTGGATGAATCAGGGCGGAACGATCGTGATCGACAATCGCGAGGAGGTTCCGGCGACGATCAGCATCGAAGGCCATGGGTTCGCCAACAGGGAGCCGCGTCAGGTCGAGCTTCGGGACAGCAGCGGCCGGACGCTCGCTGCGACGACGGTGCCGGTGTATCTCAAGCCGCTCCGGCTCGGCCCCTTCGAAGTGCCGCCGGGAAGGACGCGGCTCTCGCTCAACGCCTCGCCCGGGCCTGCGCCGCTCAGCGCCACTGACGGTCGGGACGCAACGATCTTCGTCTCACCGCTCCGCGCCCTCCAGGTACCCGACTTCTCATCGAGCCTGCGAAGGCGCTGACGAGCGGAAACGAGCCCCGTGCTCGGTAGCCTGGGATGCCGCGACCTCGAATGCGTCCGCCGTCCGCTCCCAGCTCAGCTCGGACGCGACCAGCCACGCCTGAGTGCGCAACCGCTCGTAGAGCGCAGCATCCCCAACGCAGCGGCGGATCGCGCCCGCAAGGGCCGATGAGTCCCGACGCACGAGCAGTCCAGTGCGCTCGTGGACGACGGAGTCGCGGAAGCCGGGAACGTCGTAGACGACGGCCGGCGTGCCGCGGACGGCCGCCTCCGTGACCGTGAGGCCCCAGCCCTCCCGCGCAGAGGTGCCGACGAGGAAGTCCGAGTCGGTCAGGAGCCGCGTCTTCTCGGCCTCGTCGACCCGCCCGGCGAGCCGCACGGCGCGAGCCACGCCGAGGTCGCGCGCCAGCCGCTCGAGCCGCTCGCGCTCCGGTCCGTCACCAACGATCGTCAGCGTCGCCCGGGGACTGGAGAGCCGCAGCTCCGCCAACGCCCGGATCGCGTGGTCGTAGCGTTTCGACGGCGTGAGGCGCCCGATCGCGAGGAGATGCCCTTCCAGGCGCTTCGCCGGCAGCTCGGCGAGTGGCTCGGTGTTGACGGCCATCGGCAGAACGTCGATGCGGCCACGCAGGCCGAACCGCAACAGGTCGTCGCGGGTCGACGCCGAGATGGTCACCGTGGGCGTGTGCCGATACGCCTGGAGGTAGACGCGGCTCGCTCGCGTACCCGACGACGGCGAGCGGGCTTCGGCGCCTCGTACCACCACACCTCGCGCGCGAGCTGGTTGATGAAGAGGAGCACCGGCGCTCCCGACCAGACCGGCGCGAAGTACGGCAGCGTGTTCACCTCCTCGACGACGAGGTCGTAGGCGTCCCGCCTCGCGAACGACGGCGCGTGAAAACGCGTCGTCAGCTCGGTTCCCTTCCGCACGATCCGAATGCCGTCGACGACTTCCTCGCGCGGGCAGGCCCTCGGGACGCGACGTGAACCAGGTCACCTCGTGTCCGCGCGCGACGAGCCGCCGCGCGACCTCGTGCGTGCAGCAGCTCGGCGCCGCCGCGACGCGGGCTCCGCAGGTCCCGCCAGTTCAGGATCAGGATCCGCATCGGCGCCTCGCGAGCCCGGCGACGAATCCCGCCGCGTAAACGAGATGCGTCGCGGCCAGGCCGACGAGCGTGAGCAGGCCGACAGAGACCGAGCGGAACCGAAGGGCCGCAACGACGCCGCTCGCCGAGAGCGCGGCGAGGTATGCCGCCGCGCCGATCAGCCAGACGACCCCGAGCCGCCCCCCGACGACGAGCGCGACGGGCGAAGCGGCGAGGAAACAGACACCGAGGAGCGGGAGCGGTGTCGTCACCCTCAGCGTGCGCGGCCCGCGGCGCCGCAAGTCTCGCGCTCGGCGACGCCCGTACGCGAACGTCGGCCCGCAGGTGAGGCCGGAAGAGCGAGGCCGGCTCCGCGACACACACCGCCTCGGGCGTGTAGATGACCCGATCGCCGGCAGCCGTCAGCTCGGCAGCGAGCTCGTCGAGCGGGACTTCGCCCTCGTCAGAGCGCTCATATCGTTCCTTTGCGACGACGATCGTCGCGGTCGGGAAGTCCGAGACGTAGCGAATGTTGCCTGGCATGGAGCGGAAGTAGAGCGAGCCGCCGCCGAGCCGCGATTCGGCCACGCCCGCCGCCGCTTGGGCGCGAGCCGAGCCGTGGTGTGGCGCGATCCGTGGTGCGACGACAGCGGCGACCTCGCTGCGGGCCGAGGAACGGCACCGTGGCCGCGATCCAGTTCCCGGACGGCCGCTCGCCGCGAGCCGAGGAACGCGACACCTCCCGCCTGCTCGCGCAACCGCTGCCCTCGCGGCCGTCGCCGTGAGCTCCGGCACGACGAGAACCTCGTAGTTCGGGTAGTCGAGCTCGCCGACCGATCCCGCGTCTGTCGTCACGACGGATACGAGCGGTCGGTAGCCGCGTGGTCGCGTCCAGCCGAACGCCCCGCCGAGCAGCTCGCCGCCGCTGGTAGTAGCGCAGGATCCGCAGCCGGTAGAAGATCGCCGCGGTGTCGACGAGCGCGCGCAGCACCGCGAGCGAGCGCACGCCGGAGCCGGTGAAGCGGTAGTCGAGCCGGATCGGCAGCTCCTCGATGCGGGAGAAGCCGAGCGCGCGCGACACCGCGAGCAGCTCGAGGTCGAAGGCGTACCGCTTCACGAGGAGCAGCGGCAGCACCTGCTCGGCGACCTCCCGCCGGAAGACCTTCAGCCCGACCTGCGTGTCGCGGACGTTGAGCCGGAAGAGCACCCGGACGAGCTGCTGGTAGAGCCAGCTGGCGACGCGGCGCGAGCGCGGGTAGTAGACGTCCGAGTCGGGATGGCGCTTGGAGCCGATCGCGAAGTCGAGCTGCTCGCTCCTCGGCCACGGCGACGAACCTCGGCAGCCACGCGGGGTCGAGATCGAGATCGGCGTCGATGTACCCGACGTAGCGGCCGCGCGCCTCGAGCGCGCCGATCTTGACCGCGTAGCCCTTGCCGAGATTGCGGTCGTAGTGGATGACGCGGATCTCGCCGCCGTGCTCGTCGAGGACGCGCTCGGCCGTCCGGTCGATCGAGCCGTCCGAGACGACGATCAGCTCGAAGTCGTCGCCGAGCCCCGCCTCGAGCGCACCGCGGATCGTCTCGACGTTCGCCGCGATCACCGCCTCCTGGTTGAAGACGGGCACGACGACGGTGAGGAGCGGGCCTAGCTCCGAGGCGGTCGTCTCCGCGGTCGCGCGCCGCTCGACCGGTTCGCGCACGCTCAAATCTCGGCGGGTTGGTCGGACGCGGCGAGCGCCGCGACGTCACCGTCGACCAGCATCCGCACGAGGCTATCGAAGCCCACGGTCGGGGCCCACCCGAGCCGCTCGCGCGCCTTCGTGGGATCGCCGACGAGGTTGTGCAGCTCGGCCTTCCCACGGCGAAGCTCCGGATCCGAGCGGACGTGCCGGCGCCAGTCGAGACCGACGTGATCGAAGGCACAGCGCACGAGATCCTCGACCGAATGGGTCACACCGGTGGCAACGACATAATCGTCGGGCTCGTCCTGCTGGAGCATCCGCCACATCGCATCCACGTAGTCCCCGGCGTAGCCCCAGTCGCGTCGCGCATCGAGGTCGCCCAGCACGAGCTCCTCGTCGAGCCCCGCCGCGATGCGCGCGGCACCATTCGCAACCTTGCGCGGGAGGAAGTCGAGCGGCCGGCGAGGCGACTCGTGGTTGTAGAGGATGCCGCACGACGCGTGCATGCCGTATCGCCGCCGATACGAGCGCACGATGAAGACGGAGTACGCCTTCGCAGCGCCGTAGGGCGTCAGAGGCATGAGCGGCGTTTCCTCCGTCTGCGGCGCGTCGGTCGGCTCCCCGAAGATCTCGCTCGAGGCGGCCTGATAGACCCGCGCCTCGGGCACCGTCCGTCGCGCCGCTTCGAGCAGTGCCGTCGCGCCGACCGCGGCAAACTCGGCCGTGAGCACGGGCTGCTGCCAGGACATCGGGACGAACGACGGCGCAGCGAGGTTGTAGATCTCGTCGGGGCTGGCGCTACGCAGTGCGTCGACAAGAGCCGACTCGTCCAGGAGCTCCGCCTGGATCAAGTGCACGTTCTCCCGAACGTCGGCGAGGTTCGGGTACTGCGCCGAAACCGCGCGACGCACGATCCCGAAGACCTCGTAGCCACGCTCCAACAGGAGCTCGGCCAGAAACGATCCATCCTGACCGCCGATCCCGGTTATGAGGGCCCGTCTGCTCATCGTCCTCGCGCATTCTGCTCGTACACCTCACGGAGCGCGGCGGCCGACGCCTTCGGTGCGAGCCGCTCTTCGGCTGCCTTGCGGGCGTCGGCGCCGAGCCGCCTCGCGTCGCTCGGGCGTCCGCCAGCAGGAGCTCGAGCGCGCCGCGCAGCGCGCGCACGTCGCCCGGCTGGACGAGGATGCCGACGACGCCGACGAGGCCGCCGACCGCCGTCGCGACCACGGGCCGCCCCCACGCCATCGCCTCGTAGGCGGCGAGACCGAGACCCTCGCGGCGGGACGGGACGCAGACGACGGCGGCGCGCTCGTAGTACGCGCCGACCTCGTGCGGGCGGGACGAAGCCGACGGTCTCGGGGACGCGATCGCGCAGCGGGCCGTCGCCGACGATCACGCGCGGCATGCCCTCCGTCGCCTCCAGGAACTCGAGGATGCCCTTCTCCGGCGAGAGCCGCCCGACGAAGAGGACGTGCGGCGGCTCGTCCGGGTCGCCGACCTCGCTCCGGGATCGCGACGCCGGGCGGCACGATCCGCACCTCGCGCGCACCGAGCTCGCGCGCCGCGTCGGCCAGGAACTCCGACGCGGCGACCGCGAGCCGCGCCCGCCGCAGCAGCGGCCGGGCGAGCCACGGCGCGCGGCGAGCGAGCTCGACGTCCGTGCCCCAGAGCTGCACGACGTACGGCTTCCGCGTTGCCAGGGCGACGAGCGCCGACGGGAGCCAGTGCGCGTGCACGAGATCGGCGCCGTGCGCTGCGCGCCGTCGCCGCTCGCGCGAAGGCGACGAGGAACGCGGGCAGCAGCAGCACGAGCCACGGCCGCCGGCGCAGGTTGCCCGGGACTCCGTGTCCGTAGGCGATCCCGAAGTGCCGGAACGACGCCGGGGAGACGACCTCCACCTCGACGCCGAGCGCCCGCACGCCCTCGACGGCGTCGCGGACGAAGTGCCCGGCCATGTCGTCCTCGTGCCGCGGGTACGACGTCGTCAGGACGACGACCTTCACAAGCGGCGGGCGAACACGATCGGCGCCGCGAGCACGAGCAGCGCGAAGGCGAAGAAGTAGTAGAACGACATCGTGAGGTAGAAGGCGTTCGCGGCGATCGTGCCGACGAGGGCGGCGGTCAGCCCCCAGGCGAGCGGCCGGACGCGGGCCGCGGCGCCGTCGCCCGCAGCGGCGAGCCGCCGCCCGATCTCCCGCGTCACGCCGAGCCGGCGGAACAGGTGGACGAGGAACGCGACGAAGAGCAGCGTCCCGAGGATTCCCGTCTCGACGATGGTGGCGACGTAGAACGAGTGCGGCCCGAAGTTCGTCCGGCCGGTGACGAACTCGTAGTAGACCGAGAAGTTGTTCAGCCCCAGCCCGAAGAGCGGGTGCTGCGAGAGCACGTCGGGGATGAAGCGGTAGACCTCGAAGTGGGTCGACGCGCCCGCACCCTCCGTGCTCACCCGCGAGCGCAGCACGGTCTCGAAGAACTCGCGGCGGGACGCGAGCACGGCCAGGATCAGGGCGACGACACCGGCGAGCGGGACGAGCAGCGCGGACGAGCGCAGCTTGCGCCGGTACGGGAGCGCGAGCACGAGCAGGCCCGCGCCGAGCCCCAGCAGGCCGCTCCGCGACAGCGTTGCCAGCTCGACCAGGAGCAGGAACATGAGCAGCACCGCGAGAGGTAGCCGCAGCCGGTGCCCGCGCTCGAGCCGCAGATAGATCGGCGTCAGCACGAGCAGCGGCACGACGAGCTCGATCCCGAGGTGGTTCGGGTCACCCGTGAGCGCGTTCGGCCGGTACACGCTCTGTCCCTCGATCGCGCCGTAGATGTTGATCGAGCTGGCGCCGCCCGTGATCGGCGAGAGCAGCGTCTGGTCGAGGTTCACGTCGGCGACCTCGGCGGCCGCCAGCTGGACGATCCCGTAGACGGCGTTCGCCGCGATTCCCAGCATGAAGGTCGAGAGCGTCGCACCAGTAGAAGCGCTCCGTGCGGCGCACGACGTACACGACGCCGGCGACGAGGAAGAGGAAGTGGAGCAGGAACTTGACCATTCCCTTCGCCCACTGGGCGAGCGCCTGCTCGGTGTCCAGGTTGAAGAAGCCGAACAGGTAGACGAGCAGGAAGAGCAGGAAGAACGCCCCGGCGATCGCGGCGCCGCGGACGAACCGCCGTTGCGCCGCTCGCGAGCAGGTTGGCTCCGAAGGCGACGAGGAAGAGCGCGGTCAGGACGTCGGAGAGGCTGAGCGTGCCCGCCACCTCCCACTGGAGCTTCGCGAACGTGACCGTGAAGATCGTCGCGAAGAAGAGGAAGTCGGTGACTCGCGAGGGCTTCGTCACAGCGAGCGCAGCAGCTCCGCCAGCTCCTCCGCCCGCGCACGGCGCGAGAGCCGGTGCCGCGTCTCGGCCGGGAACTCGACGGCAGGCAGGCCGCCGTTCAGGAAGCGCGCATGCAGGCCGGCGAGTGCCTCCTTCAGCCCCTCGACGTCGTCGGGCGCTGCGACGACGCCCGCGCCCGTCTCGCGGATCAGCTCGGCGGCGGCGCCTTCCGGCGGCACGGCGGCGAGGATCGGCCGCTCGGCCGCGAGGTACTCGAACACCTTCCCGCTGAGCACGCCCTTGCCGCGCCCGCCGGCGTCGGGGATCAGCAGCAGCAGCGCGTCCGAGTCGCGCTGCAGCTCGAGCGCGGTCTGGCGGGGCGCGTACGGGACGAGTCGGAGCCGATCGCCGAGCCCGAGGGAATCGGCCCACTCCCGGTCGGAGGAGCGGAAGTCGCCGACGAAGCGCGCCTCGACGTCGAGCTTCGACTCGGCGAGCGCGGTCAGGAACGGGCGTGGGTCGCGCTTGCCGAAGAAGCTGCCGGTGTGGGTGATCCGGAAGCGCGGGCCGGGCCGGTACTCGAGCCCGGCGAAGTCGTCGAAGTCGCAGCCGTTCGAGATCGTCACGACGCGCCCGCGCGGCTCGAGCTGTCGCGCTTCCTCGGCGATCGCGTCGGAGACGCAGGTGATCGCGTCGGCCCTGCGCGCGACGAGGCGGGCGACACCCTCGTGCGCGCGCTGCTTGGCGCGCGCGGCCGGGGAGTCGGAGCGGCGATGCGGGTGCGCGGCGAGCGAGTCGCGCAGATCGGCCACCCATTTCGCACCGGTCGCCTTCTGCACCGCGGCGCCGACGAGGTGGACGGAACCGGGCGGCGAGGTCGTCAGCACGACGTCGATCTCGTGCTGCCGGGCGATCCGGATCGCGGCGGGGATCGACGTCAGGTTCCAGCTCACGTTCTCGTCGGGCACGAGGAGGCGCCGCGAGGCGAGCCGCGCGTGGACGAGCGCGCGCGAGACGCCCTCCTTCCCGTGCAGCTCCTCGGCCGGCTTGCGCCCCTTCGGGCCGATGAAGCGCGCCCGGTGCACCCAGGCCTGGGTCGGCACGCGGAGCTCGTTGTCCTGGTGGATCCACTTCGAGTCGTCCGGCGCGAGCACGTGCGTCTCGATCCCGAGCGCCGGCAGGTACTGCGCGAACTTGAGCGGGCGCTGGACGCCGCCGCCGCCCGCGGGCGGGAAGTAGAGCGAGACGAGCAGCAGCTTCACGCCCGCGATGGTACTTCGGCACCTACTCCTCGAGCCCGTGAGCCATCCGCAGGGCCGTGATGTCCATCAGGTCCTGGTCGCGGCCGGCCTCACGCTTCATCTCGATCAGGTCGTCCAGGCCGGCGAACCAGACGGTGCCGCCGATCTCGGGGACCTCGCTCGCGCACGGCGTTCGCCGCGCAGCGTGCTCGTAGCTCTCGATCCCGTCAACCCACTGCATCACGTCGATGCGGCCGAGCCGCGTGTCGAGCACCCAGTTGCCCCCACCTTCGACGAGCCCGTCGACCGTGAACTGCGACCGGCATCTCCTCGGGTCGGAAGTCGGCGAGCTCCGCGCGGCTTGGCTTCGAGATCTTGACGAGCGCCGCCAGAGCCGCGCGAGGTTCTCGTCGACTCGGCTCCGGGACGACGTCGACGTCCTTGGTGTATCGCTCGGCTCCGTGCAGGATGACCGCGAACCCGCCGATGACGACGAACTCGACGTGCGTGCTCGATGCAGAACCCTGAGCAGATCGAGAAAGCTCGGCGTAGCGGAGCATCCTCGATCGGTCACCGCGGCGCCTCCCGGAGCCTCCGGCCCGTGCCCGTCCGGCGAGGATCGTCGCCGACACTGGCTCAACTCGACGCCGATCGAGGAGCCGATCAAGCGGGGTCGAGCGGAGGAAATCCGCACGCAGCTCGTGCGCCGGCATGTTCGGGCGCGGTCGCCGCTTCGGCTTCCCCTCCGCGGCGAGCCGCTCGAAGGCGGCGGCCAGGACACCGCGCTCCAGGCCCTCCTCGCGCAGCAGCTCGACTTGAAGAGCGAGCTCGACCACCGCGTCGGCGTCGACTTCCTCGCGGGCGGCGCCGGGTCTGCGGACGGTCGGAAGCCGGCCGGCAGCGATCCAGCGGTCGAGCGCGGCCACCGAGACGCCGAGAAGCGCGGCCGCCCGCGTCTTCGGCACCGAGAAGCCGATCTCGCGGCGCAGCTCACGTTGGACGCGGGCCAGCCGGCGTACTTCCACGGGATCCGAGACGGCCGTCGCGATACGCCGCAGCGCAACTGCCTGCGCCACCGACCGCTCGATTCTCTCTGCCCGTCCCACCAGACAGGAGAATAGCAGCGAGTTTGCGTTTTTAGACTGTTTTCGCCTACCTGTGAGTGACCGCTGCGCCGATTCCCTCGCGGTCGTTTCCGAGCGCGAGGTCGACGTCCCGTTCATCCTCCAGCGCCCGCTTCGTTCCGGCCTCGAGGAGCTCGAGCCGGTGTTCGAGGACTGCGACACGCTCGGGCGGAGCAATCGACTTGAGATCCGTGAGCGCGTTCATGAGCCGGCGGGTGACCTGCGGCGACCCCGCTCCGGCCAGACGAATCTCGTCGAAGGCGAGATGGACGTACGCCTCCCAGGTCATCTCCCGCACCGTCAGCCGCACGACCCCGGCATCGTCGCGGTGGCGGCCGTCGGGAAACGGCCTGCGCACGAGCTGCCTCAGGATGTCGTGCAGGCGGTCGATCGCCTGCACCGCCGTCGTCGGATCCTGAAACGGGGAATCGGCAAGCGAGCGTTCCGCGATGTCGACGAGGAGTCGGACGCCGTAAGCGGCGTCCTCGTCCAGAGTCGGCTCGAGCTTCAGGATTAAAGACTCGTGCAGCGGCTCCTCGTCCAGCTCGTGTGGATCTCCGTGCACGTGGAAGAGGGGCGCGTCGGCCGGGACGAACTCGCCGAGAGCGGGGATAAGCTCGAGCAGGCAGTCGGCGCGGCGCGCCTCCGCGACAAGGTTCTCGTGGCCGATCAGTGTGACCACGCCGGATTCCCTGGCGCGCACGATCGGCGCAGAGCCCGGCTCCGGCTCGAGCGCCGGCCCCTTGTCGGGATATAGGCGGTTGACGACTTTGCGCGTCTCCTCCCCGACCAGTTCCATCAGCGCCGAGACACGGAGAGCCTGTCCGAGGTGCTGCACGTAGATGACGAGCACGGCGATGCTCGCGAGCACGAGCAGGAACGCCGTCAGCACCGCGATTCCCGGCACATTGCCGGTGCCGTCGCCGTTGACCGTCACATCCCGCAGCGCGAGGATGGCGTGCACGAACGTCGCGACGAAGAGGCCAATCGCCAGTTGGCTCGGTTTGTCACGGAGAATGCGCTGCACGATTCGCGGTGAGAACTGGCCCATTGCGAGCTGGACGACGACCATCGTGATCGTCAGGACCAGCGCGGTGAGGCTCACCATCGACGCGGCGACGGTCGACAGGATCGCCGTCGCGGACTCAGGACCGCCGACGAAGCTCTTCGGGATCGCCTCGTAGTCGAGCAGGCGATCGAGAGCGAGCGTCCCGAACGAGAGGCACGCTCCGGCGAGCACGCAGAGCACGGGCACGAACCAGAGGCTCGACTTGAGATGGATCAGCAGCTTCGTCAGCCTCATCAGGGTTTGCGCCTACCCCGCTCGACGCCGGCCGAACCCAGATGTCAAAGCCGCTACGGCAATCGATAGAGGCTGAAGCGCTCGTCGCTGTAGACCTCGTCCAGCGGCAGGTCGAGCTCGAAACGGTTGCGGTCGACGACGAGCCAGCCGGCGCCGGCGTCACGCGGGATCGCGAGGTCGCCCTCGGCGAAGAACTCGATGTTGGCCAGGCGCCGATCGTAGGGCGCGTTCTCCTTCGTGTCGGCCACGTGGGAAGGCGGCGCGGCTGCGATGTAGACGGGCGCGTACGCCGCGATCCGGTAGCTCGTCTCGAGGTCGGAGTAGACGACGTCCGCCTCCGGCACGTTGTCGCGCAGCGCCTCGACGAGCCCGGGCGTCAGCGGGCTCGGCAGGCGCGAGTCCGACGGGCTCCAGTTGCCGGCGGCGTGCAACGCGACCGGCAGGACGAAGAGCGCGGCCGCCAGGGCGACGAGCAGACTTTGTGTTGGAACAACACTTTCTCCCTCCTCCCGCTCAACGGAGCCGCTGCGAGAACGCTTGTGTTGTTCCAACACAAGCCCTCCGATCAACGCGAGCGTGCCGCCGACGACCGCGAACCAGGTTGCGAGCGCCGGGCCCCCTTGCTGCAGCCGGTAGCCGAAGTCGCCTGGGTAGAGCACCTGCAGCGCGATCCCGGCCCCGAGGGCGAGTGGCAGCACGAGGAAGCGCACGAGCCCGGCCAGAACTGCGAGCCCGCCGGCGAAGGCGAACGCGAAGGGCAGGAAGCCGGCCGCACGCCGGGCCTGCGAGAGCGACACCACCTCCGAGAAGGGCACGAAGAGGAGCGGTACGAGCATCAGGGCAAACACGGCGAGCGAGCCGCCGAGGACGTACGCCGCCCAGCGCCGCCGCAGCGCGAGCCCGGCGAGCGGGATGCAGAGCAGGGCCGCCACGGCGACGGATCCGCTGCGCCCGAAGACGTCGGGCGCGAGCCGGTAGCTCGTCTCGGAGAAGACGTCGAGCTGCCCTTCGTAGCGCCGGAAGGCACGCTCGAGCTCGTCGCCGTCGGGCCGGACTGACGCCGTCGCGCGCACGACCGGCAGGAGCGCGACGAGGAACGCGGCAGACGGGATCACGAGCGCGGCCAGGGCTGCCGCGATCGGCCTCGCCTCGCGGCGCACGACCAGCGAGCGCACGAGGAGGAAGCCGACGAACGGGATCCAGAGGAAGATCGCGTACGTCGGGTGGACGACCGCGAGGACGAGCCCGGCCGCGGCCGTGGACGCGAGCAGCCCGCGTGATGGCCGTGCGGCGGCGGCGATCGCGAGCGCCAGTGCGGCCGGAACGAGTAGCTGCCGCGAGGCCGTGGCGGGCAGGCCGAGCGCGGTGTACGCGCCGCCGCCGTTCGGCGCCAGCGCCGTCAGCGACACCTGGGCGCAGACGACCGCGACAGCCGGCCCGACGCGCCGGAAGAGCGCCCACCCCGCCTCGTAGGCCACGAGCAGCGCGAGCGGCGCGAGCACCGAGGCCTGGTGCAGGACGACCTCGGACGGGTCGACGAACGCAACGCGGGCGACGAGCGCCAGGAACCCGTGCCAGAGCGGGAACGCGTAGCCCGGGTGGAGCCCGCCGTCGGCGAACTCGTTGACCGCACCGGGCGAGAGCGAGTCGAACGCCTCGAGCTTCCGAACGCGCGCGAGGTGGAAGAGCCCGTCGCCGCCGATCTCCCCGGCCACGTGCCACAGCAGGAGGCCGAGCACGGCGCCGGCGCCCAGCACCCACCACGTCCCCGGCGCCAGCTCCCCCCGCGTCGCCCGCAGGGCGAACGGCACCGCGACGACGCCGATCGCCAGCAGCAGCACGAGCGTGAACGTGAGCGACGCCTCGACGAGGAACGTCAGGCCGAGCGAGGCGAAGATCGCCACGAGCGCCCACGCAAGCGTCGCGCTGGCGTTCCGCACGCCGAAGGCGCGTGCGACGACGGCGCCCGGCGCGAGCACGACCGCCGTCGCGAGTGCGAGCCGGAGCAGCGTCACCGCTCGAGCAGCTCCGGCACACGAGCCGAGCCGAGCCAGCCGGCCGCGTCGCGGTACATGCGTCCACGCTCGCCGCGGAAGACGAGGCCGCGGAGCCGAAGCGCCACGCGCAGCAGCAGACGTCCGCGCTCGGCGGTGCGCAGCCCGCGGTGCTTGGCGAGAAAGCGCAGGTGCCCGCGCACGTTCTCCCTGAACATCCGCCCGCCGTGCGAGCCGCCGCCCACGTGCACGCACTCGGCACCGGGGAAGAACAGCACCTTCCAGCCAGCCGACACGAAGCGGTAGCACCAGTCCGTCTCCTCGCTGAAGAGGAAGAACGACTCGTCGAGCGGTCCGACCCGCTCGACCGCCTCGCGCCGGACGAGGAGGCACGCGCCCATCAGGAACTCGGCCTCGCGCACCTCGTCGTGCTCGAACCCGCCGGCATAGAAGCCGTTCAGGAGCTGCGAGCGCGGAGCGAGCTTGCGGAGGAAGAAGTACTCGGTTGCGAGCCGCCACAGGGTCGGGAAGCCGCGCACCGAGCGCTGGAGCGAGCCGTCCGGGTTCAGTAGGCGAGGACCGACGACGGCCGCCTCGGGATGCTCGTCGGCAAACTCGACGAGCGTCGACGAGAGCGCCGTCCGTGAGCCACGCGTCGGCGTTCAGGATCAGGAAGTAGCGGCCCGTCCCGTGCGCGAGCCCCACGTTCCAGCCGGCGGCGAGGCCGCGATTCTCCTGCTCCACGACCTGTACGTCGGGGAAGCGCTCGCGCACGAGCGCGACCGTGCCGTCGGTGGAGGCGTTGTCGACGACGATCGTCTCCTCGCCCCGGACGCTCTCGAGGCACCGCTCGAGCCATGGCAGCGCGTTGTGCGTGACGACGACGACGGAAACGTCACGCATGGCGGGCGCTCGGCCGGCCGCGGATGCCCTCCCAGAGCAGGATGACGCCGCCCGGCAGCGCCAGCGCGGTCGTGACGAGGAAGAAGAGGAAGCCCGACGCGAAGGCGGCATCCGGGTCGACGCCGACGGTGCCGAGGAAGCTGACGAAGAACGCCTCGCGCACGGCGATCCCGTTCAGCGTGATCGGCACCAGCAGGATCAGGAAGAAGAGCGGGCCCATCACGTAGAAGACGCGCGGCGAGAGCTCGATCCCGACGGCCCTGGCAGTCGCCCAGATGGCGAGGATGCGAACCGACTGCAGCGCGAGGGTCAGCGCGAACGCCGCCCCGAGCACGCGGCCGTGCGCGCGGAATGCGTGGACGCCGTCGTAGAACGCGCGCAGCGGGCGCTCGAGCCGGAAGCGGCGCAGCAGCGGGAGCGAGCGGGCGAGCAGCGGGCGCGCCGACCGCGCGAAGAAGACGAAGGCGAGCACGAACGTTCCCAGCACGAACAGCAGCTCGAGCCAGAGGTAGGCGCCGAGGTCGTAGCGGCCGATCGCGAGCACGAAGCCCATTGCGCCGAGGAGCACCGTGGCCGCGCCGCCGAGCCCGCGCTCGAGCAGCACGATCGCGGTCACGTCCCCCGTGCGGCCGGGGTGGCGACGTGCCGTCTCCATCACCCGCACGGCGTCGCCGCCGATCGCGGTCGGCAGGATCTGGCCGGCGGTGTAGGAGACGAAGTAGGCGCGCGTCAGCCACGCGAAGCTGTCCGGCATCCCCTGCGCGGCCATCATCCACTGCCAGCGAAGGGCCATCGGGAGCGCGGTCAGGATCATGATCGCGGCGGCGAGCAGGAACCACCACGGGCTCGCGTCGAGCAGCACGTCGATCGACTTCTCGAGGTCGATCTTCCAGACGAGGTAGGCGGTCGCGAGCGCGGTGAGGGCGAACGTCCCGGCGATGCGGAGCGGTCGCCTCATGCGGCGCGGGCGTGGATCAGGTGCAGCGACTCGAGCACGTCGCGGATGTCGTCATCCGAGTGGGCCGGCGAGAGCGGCAGCGAGAGGATCTCGTCTCCGGCGCGCTCGGCCACGGGCAGCGCGGGCTGGTCGGGGTAGCGCTCGCGGTACCAGGTGAGGCGGTGCACGGGCAGGAAGTGGATCGAGGTGGAGATGCGCTCCTCGGCGAGGGCGCGCTGGAGCTCGTCGCGGCCGAGGCCGAAGCGCTCGGCGTCGATCCGCACGACGTAGAGGTGGAGCGCATGCGTGTCGCGCGGGTCGCGGGCGAGCGGCTCGATCCCGGCGAGCCCGGCGAGCCCCTCGTCGTAGAGCTCGAACTGGCGGCGGCGGCGCTCGGTGTGCTCGGGCAGCTTGTCGAGCTGGACGAGCGCGATCGCGGCGAGCACGTCCGAGAGGTTCGTCTTGTAGCCGGGCACGGTGAGGTCGTAGCGCGAGCCGTCGCCGCGTCGCATCAGGCGCAGGTCGCGGATCGCCGTCGGCGAGGTCGTCGCGGTTCGTGGCGACGAGGCCGCCCTCGCCCGCCGCGATGTTCTTCGTGGCGTAGAGCGAGAAGCAGGTCGCGTCGGAGAGCCCGCCGAGCTTGCGGCCGCGATAGGCGCTCTCGGCGGCGTGGGCGGCGTCCTCGATCACCGGCAGCCCGAGCGCCCAGAGCGGATCGAGGTCGCACGGCTGCCCGGCGAGATGGACGGGCAGGATCGCCTTCGTCCGTTCCGTTACGGCCGCGGCGACGAGCTCCGGATCGACGTTCAGGTCGCCGGGCCGGACGTCGACGAAGACCGGCGTCGCGCCGGTGTGGACGATCACGTTGGCGGTCGCGGGCCACGTGATCGGCGTCGTGATCACCTCGTCGCCGGCCCGGATGCCGAGCGCGACGAGCGCCAGGTGCATCGCGGCCGTGCCCGAGGAGACCGCGAGCACGTGTCTCGCGTCGAGGTACTCGGCCATCCGCTCCTCGAGCAGCGCGGCGCGCGGGCCGGTGGTCAGCCAGCCCGAGCGGAGCGTCTCGGCGACGGCGGCGATCTCCTCCTCGCCGATCGCGGGCGGCTGGAAGCCGAGCTGGGTGGTTCGGCGGGATCGGCCGGGGCTGCTCACGCGCACAAGCGTACGCGGCCGTTGCGGACGTAGAGCAGACGAAATAGGCTTGCAGCGAATGTCACGAATGCTCGTCGCGCTCGTACTCGTACTCGGGGTGTCGGCGGGCACTTCCGTCGGCGCGGTGGCCGTCGGCGAGGGGCCGTCGTCGGGTTGCGCGGAGGACGACTGGCCCCAGTTCAGGCACGACTCGTGCAACAGCGGTGCAACGAGCGGCGCCAACGCACCTGCGCGCGCCGCCGCTGCGCGACTTCGCGTCGCGTGGACGTACAAGACCGGAAGCGCCGCGGGCTCACCCGTGGTGGCGAACGGCGCCGCTTACGTGGTCTCCGGGGGAGGGCGGCTCCACGCTCTCGACCTCCGGACGGGTCGACGACGGTGGAGCGTCTCGGCTGGACTGCTCAACTCCAGCGCCCTTCCCGCCCCGCTCGTCCACGGCGAGGTCGTCGTGTCCCTCGGCAGCGGGAGCGTCCTGCGAGGTTTCGACGTGCGCACCGGCGCAATTCGGTGGAAGGCACAAGTCGGGGGAGTCTCCGGCGGCTATCTCGGTTCGCCGATTCTCTCGGGAGCCAACGTCATCGTTCTGCGCGGGGCCGCCGTGACGGCTGTCGCCGCGGACACGGGCGCGATCGCCTGGTCGACCCCTCTCGATTGTTTTGGCTGCACCCTCGCCAGCGATGGCGCCCGTGTGTATGCGGCGGGTGCCACCGGGACGCCCGGCTCGGCCGAGCGCCGGGAGGGAATGTTCGCCTTCGACGCCGCTACGGGAGACGAGCTCTGGCACGCCGCTGCGGGGCGAGGGATCGACGCGAAGTCTGGAGCGAGCCCCTCCGTCGCCGGGAAGCGTGTCTACGCGCGCCTGTTCCGCGGCGATGAGCAGAAGCAGTTCTGGCTCGCTTCGTACGAGGCCGAGAGCGGCGCGAGGATCTGGCAGGCGGCGATCGGCGAGGCCGCGCCGTTCAACTTCTCCGTCCCCGCGGTCGGAGGCAGCGCGGTCGTCTATCCGTCCACGGACGGAAAGCTCTACGCGCTCGACGCGTCGACCGGCAGGCGGCGATGGGCGGTCGAGGTCGGCCTTACCGACGGTTCACCGGCGATCGGAAACGGCGTCGTCTACGTGGTCGGCGCGCGGAACCGGCTGCTCGCGCTCGACGTCCGGTACGGTCGCGTTCTCTGGCGCTCGCCGGCGGCGGCGGGTGCCGGGCGCCGCGCAGACTGGTCGGCCTCCCCCGCCCTCGCCGGGGGATTCGTGCTCGTCGGGACACGGGAGGGGCTCGTCGCCTACCGCCCCGCGGCGGGCTGAGCGACACGGAAACGAATCAGCGCTGCCGCCCTCTGAGCACGCTCGAGTGCGTCGTCGCGACTGGAACCCGTCGCAAGGATCGCTCCGGCCCGGTCGGCACCGTGGCGGAGCGGGCCGAAGACGTGGCCGGGCTCGCGGTAGATCCGCACGTCCGCGACACCGTCGGCCGCGAGCGCATCGTCCACTCCTTCCACCGCGGTCAGCCTCCCCTCCGGTGGGACGAGGAACAGCACGCAGGCGCCGCCGACGAGTGCTTGTGTTCCTGGAACACGAGCACTCTCGCCCAGCGCCGCATCGAGCGCCGCGCCGTTCAGGTCGTAGCCCGTCGCGAGCTCGCACGAGCTCGGCGTCGTGACCGCCGCCGAGCCGCGCTGCCAGCTCGATCACGCGCGGACCGTCGTCGCCGAGGACGATCTGGGTGTAGGTGGGACCGTTGCGGATCCCGAGCGCCTGGGCCGCCTCGCGTGCGACTGAAACGAGCGCTTGTGTTTCAGGAACACAATGTTCCTTCGACGGCCAAGCGTGCGCCAGCGCGACGCCGAAGGCCGGCGGGTCGGCGGTCAGCCGGTCGGTGACGGTGAGCGGATGGAAGACGCCGTCGATCGAGATCGCGTTGACCGTCACCTCGGGGCCATCGACCAATTCCTCGGCGATGAAGCCGCCGTTCCGGGAGGCCGCGAGCGCCGCCTCGATCGCCGCAGGCAGCTCCTCCTCGGTGCGGACGAGCGTGAGCCCTCGCTGGCCCTGGCGGTCGGGCGCCTTGACGACGCACGGAGCGACCGGCTCCGGGAGCAGCCGCGCGTGCGGCACGCCGGCCGCCGCGAATCGCTCGCGCTGGCGCTGCTTCGAGGTCGCGAGCACCGCCGTCGCGCCATCGATCGGGTGCGGCAGCCCCAGCCGCTCGGCGATCCTTGCCGCGATGCCCACGGGCCAGTCGGCTCCGGGTGAGATCACGCCGTCGATCGCCTCGGCGCGTGCGAGCCGGTCGACGTCCTCCTCGTCCTCGGTCGAGATCAGCGCACGCTTGTCGGCATAGCGGAAGCCGGGGGCGCCGGGATCGCGGTCGACGGCGATCACGTGGAGGTCGCGCTCGCGCGCCGCGCGGAGGAGCCCGACCTGCGCCGAGCCTGCCCCTAGTACGAGGAGACGCGGTCGCGCCCGAGTACCGACCGCCACCACACCTCGTTCTCGCGGTACCACTCCACCGTCCGCTCGAGCCCGGTCGCGAAGTCCGTGCGCGCGCGGAAGCCGGTCAGCCGCTCGAGCTTGCCGGTCGAGCCGATGTGCCGGTCGACCTGGCCGAGCCGCTCGTCCACGTAGAGCTTCTCCGAGTCCGAGCCGGTTGCGGCGAGCACCGCGTCGGCGACGTCGTTCACCGAGATGTCGACGCCCGTCGCGACGTTGACGACCTCGCCGGCGAGCCCGTCGATGTCCGCGGCGATGATCGCCTCGATCGCCTCGGCGTCGTCGTCGACGTAGAGCCAGTCGCGACTCGCGTGGCCGTCGCCGTGGATCGTCAGCGGCTCGCCAGAGAGCGCCTGCGTGACGAAGCGCGGGATCACCTTCTCCGGGTGCTGGCGCGGGCCGTAGTTGTTGAACGGCCGCACGATCACGACCGGCAGCCCGTAGGTGACGAAGTACGAATACGCCAGCCGGTCGCCGCCCGCCTTCGTCGCCGCGTACGGCGAGCGCGGGTTCAGCGGGTGTTCCTCGTCCATCGGCGCGCTCTCGGCGGTGCCGTACACCTCGCTCGAGGAGATGAGGATGAAGCGCTCGACGGGCGAGCGACGAACGGCGTCGAGCAGGATCTGCGTCCCCTCGACGTTCGTCGTCACGAACTCGGACGCGCCGTCCTCGATCGACTTCTCCACGTGCGACTCGGCCGCGGCGTTCACGATCACGTCCACCTCGGCCACGACCTGCTCGACGAGCTCGGCGTCGCGGATGTCGCCGTGCACGAACGAGAGCCGTTCGTGTCCCATCACGTCGGCGAGGTTCTCCAGGTTGCCCGCGTACGTGAGGGCGTCCAGCGAGACGACCTCGTAGGCCGTGTTCGCGAGCAGGTGCCGGATGAAGTTGGACGAGATGAACCCGGCGCCGCCGGTGACGAGAACGCGTTTCTGCCGCACCTAGAGCTCCTTGTCGATCGAGTACAGGGGCCGTCCCTCGACTTCCCGCTGGATTCTGCCTAGATACTCGCCGACGAGGGCGAGGATGAATCCCTGGATCCCGAGCACGAAGAGCACGGCGACGCCGCCGAGGAGCGGCCCCGGGAAGTCGGCGCGGTCGATCCAGTACCAGACGCCGTAGGCGCCGAGCGCGGTCGCGAGCGTCGTGCAGAGCAGGCCGAGCGCGATCCCGATCCACTGGATCGGCTGCGGCCAGAAGCCCGCGAGCACGTGTAGCGCGAGCCGGGTCAGTCGAAGCGGCGAGTAACGAGAGCTGCCCGCGCGCGCCGCGTGGCCGACGTCGACCTCGACCACGGAGGCGCCGCCGGAGAGAATCAGGGCCTTCGTGAACTTCTGCCTCCCGATCGCACCGAGCATCGGCGTGACGGCAGTGCGCCGGTACCCGTTGAAGGCGCAGCCGAAATCGGAGATGTCGACGCGCGTGAAGCGGCGGAGCATCCCGTTGATCAGGCGTGAGGGCAGCGTGCGGCCCCAGGAGTCGTGCCGCGCGGCGCGGCGGCCACTGGCGACGTCCGCGCCTGCCTCGACCGCGGCGACGAGCTTCGGGATGTCCTCCGGCTGGTTCTGGAGGTCGCCGTCCATCGTCACGACGATCGCGCCACGGGCGCGCGCGAGGCCGGCGTGCATCGCGGGGTGCTGGCCGAAGTTGCGCTTGAAGCGGACGGCTCGGAGCCGCTCGTCCTGTGCGCGAAGGCCCTCGACGAGCGCCCACGTCCCGTCGCGCGAGCCGTCGTCGACGAGGATCAGCTCGTAGTCGCGGCCGGCGAGCGTCGCCGTCACGCGCCGGTGCAGCTCCTCGATCGTCCCCTCCTCGTCGTACAGCGTGACGACGATCGAGAGCTCGGGAGCCGCGTCTTGCATCGGGAGGACGTCGGCCGTTTGCAGGGGGCAGAGATTACAGTCGTCCGGGTGCGGTGGCAGCCCGGAGACGCGATCGTGCGGCGCGATGTGTGGCGCGGCCGTCCGACCGTCGGTTGGGGCGGCAACGTCGTCTCCGACGAGGACCACCTGCTCGCCCTCTACATGCCCGAGGGCGGACCGCTCGCGTTCCCTCCCGGCGATTTCTTCGGCGCGCCGCATCCGTGGAGCGGCCGCGACCGCTGGCACGGACACGGCGTCCTTCAGCTGCAGCGGCCCGGGGAGATGCACGCGGTCTGGGTCTTCTGGGAAGGCCCTGAGCGCGAGCTCGCGGCCTGGTACGTGAACATCCAGGAGCCGTTCCGGCGGACATCCCTTGGCTTCGACACGCAGGATCTCGAGCTCGACCTCGTGCTCGCGCCCGACGGCGCCTGGGAGTTCAAGGACGACGAGAAGCTCGAGCCCTGGATCGAGCGCGGACGCTGGACGGCGAAGGAGGTGGCGGCGATCCGCGCCGAGGGCGCGCGCGTCTCCTCCGAGCTCGAGGCCGGCCGCCGCTGGTGGAGCGACGAGTGGGCGACGTGGGAGCCCGATCCGTCGTGGCCGGCTCCGACGCTGCCACTGGACTGGCATGTCCCGTAGCGCCGACGCCGCCTGGCGCGACATCCACCTCGGTCGCGTCTGGCGCGCCCAGGCCTGCCGGATCGTGGAGGACTCGCCGGAGACGATCGCGCTCTGGATCCCGGCCGACGCACCGGCGAAGGTGCCCGCGGGCGGCTTGCGCATCCCCGGCGAGGACTGGGAGCTCGAGGACGCCGCACCGAGGCGCGACCAGGTCTGCATCGCGCGGCCGGGACGTGCGCACTCGGTCTACCTCTTCTGGACGGACGACGGCGAGCTCGACCACTGGTACGTGAACTTCGAGCGCCCGCTGCGGCGCTCGCCGGTGGGGTTCGACACGTTCGACGAGAAGCTCGACCTGATCGTCCGTGCGGACGGGAGCCACCGCTGGAAGGACGAGGACGAGCTCGAGCAGGCGGCCGCGCTCGGCCTGCTCGACGCCGGAGCCGTCCGCGCCGAGGCGGCGCGAGTGCTCGAGGAGTGGCCGTTCCCGACGGGCTGGGAGGACTGGCAGCCCGATCCGTCCTGGCCGCTGCCGCAGCTGCCGGAGGGCTGGGATGTGGTCTGAAGGCGATGTCGTCGCGCTCAGGCACCGGAACCGGGACCGGCTCTCGCACGTCTGGCCGACGGTGGTGGTCGAGGACTCGGCGGATCTGGTCGCACTCTTCCTCGCGCTGGGACGCCGACGAAACGCCGCATGCGTCTCGATGGCTCGCCGCTCGACCGCTCGCTCTCGTACGAGGAGCGCGCGAGGACGCCGTGGCGGCTGGGAGCGGGCGCCTGGTTCGGGAGCTCGTGCCTCCAGCTCCACCGCGCGGGCGAGCCGTGCGCCTGGTGGCGCTGGCTCGACGGGAGCGGGTGGTACGTCAACCTGCAGGAGCCATTGCGCAGAACGAGGATCGGATTCGACACGGCAGACCATGTGCTGGACATCGAGGTCGCGCCCGACGGTCGCTGGCGGTGGAAGGATGAAGACGAGTTCGAAGCCGCCTGTCGGATCGGCCGGTTCACGCGGCAGGAAGCCGCCGCCGTCCGCAGGGCGGGTGACGCAGCGGCCGCCGCGATCGACGCGCAGGCGTGGCCGTTCGACTCGGCGTGGAGCAGTTGGCGATCCGACGCCGCGTGGGTTGTACCAACGCAGGTGCCCGAAGGCTGGGCCTCCGCCGAGCCTGGCCGCTGACCGTCGCGAAGGACGCGTCCGGGCTCTGACCGATGGAAACGAGCGGTAAGCGCAGCGGCCGCTCGTGCTAAAGGGACGTGTCCAGGGGCTGGCCCCGGACACGTCCCTCGCGGACGGTTAGGCGGCCTCGGCGGCAGCGAGCTCCGGAGCCTGGGCGGCCCGCTTCTTGCCGGGCACAGCGAGCGCGATCAACGCGCCCACCCCGACCACAGCTGCCCCGACCCAGGTGGCGGCGACGAGACCGTCGGTGAAGAGCTCCGGCGACTCGTAGCCACCCGCACTGACGAAGACCGATGCCAGCACCGCGACACCGAAGACGCCGCCGACCTCGCGGATGGCGTTCGACGCCCCAGACGCCTTCCCCTCGTCCCGCGTGGGAACAGCGGAGAGGACGATGTTGGCGACGGGAGCGAAGAACATCCCCATCCCGATGCCCGACACGACGAACGGGCCGACGAGCGAGGCGTAGCCCACATCGGCGGTCGAGACCGCCGCGATCCAGCCGAGCCCGATCGCCTGCAGGGCGAGCCCGCCCGCGAGGAAGGGCCGGCCGCCCACGCGGTCGGAGAGCGCACCCGCGATCGGCGCGACGATCATCGGCATCGCCGTCCACGGCAGCACCCGCAGGCCGGCCTCGAGCGGCGAGTAGCCCTGCGCCGTCTGGAAGAACTGCGAGAGCAGGAAGATCGAGCCGAACATGCCGAAGTACATCGCGAGCGACGCTCCGTTCGCGGCCGAGAAGGCCCTGTCCTCGAAGAACCGCAGCGGCAACATCGGCGCCTTCGCCCGCGCCTCCCACGCGACGAACGCGGCGAGGAGCAAGACGCCTGCGGTTAGCGAGGCGACGATCGGCGCGCTGCTCCATCCGTCCCCGTTGCCGTGCACGAGTCCCCAGACGAGGCCGAGCAGACCGCCGCTGGCCAGCGCGAGGCCGGGGAGGTCGAGCGCCTTGTCGGGACCGTGGCTCTCGGGCAGCATGCGCGCGAGCGGCAGCACGACGAGGCCGATCGGGACGTTCAGCCAGAAGATCCACTGCCAGGCGATCCCCTCGACGACGGCGCCGCCGACGAGCGGCCCGGCGGCGACCGCGAGGCCGGCGATGCCCGACCAGGCGCCAAGCGCGACGCCGCGCTTCTCGGACGGGAACGCGCCCGACAGGATCGTCAGCGTCAGCGGCGTCACGATCGCGCCGCCGATCCCCTGGACGGCTCGCGCCGCGATCAACGTCTCCATCGAGGGAGCGAGAGCAGCCGCGGCCGAGGCGGCCGTGAACAGGCCGAGCCCGAAGATGAACATCCTGCGGCGGCCGAAGCGGTCGCCCAGTGCGGCGCCGGTCAAGAGGAAGACGGCGAACGTCAGGGTGTACGCGTTCACGGTCCACTCGAGCTCCTCGATCGTCGCGCCGAGATCGGTGCGGATCACCGGCAGCGCCGTCGAGACGACGAGGTTGTCGAGGACGACCATGAAGAGCGCGATCGAGGTGATCGCGAACGTCCAGACCGTCTTCGTCTTGGCTTGCATGGCACCCGCTCCCTTCTGCAAGTAGTAAGTAGTCACTCACAATTGAAATGAAAAAAAGGCTCTTGCACAGTGCGGCTATCCCTACTTCTCGGGTTCGTCCCGGCACCCCTCCATCAGCCGATTGCCCCAGTCGGTCGGGTCCTCGAAGAGCTGCATCGCGTTCATCACGTTCAGCAGCATCCCCTTCGCGAAGAAGGCGCTGACGACTTCGGGCGGCTCGCCCGAGACACGCTCGACCAGCTCGACGAGGTCACGCCAGACGCGGCGCACGGCGGTGCGCACCTCGACGTCGTCGCAGTCGGCGAAGCACTGGAGCATCAGCTGCAGCCGTTCACGATCCTCGATCAGCTCGGTATAGACGTCACCCATCGCCTCGAGCGCCTCGGCGCCGGTCTTGCCGCGAGACGCGCGCTCGAAGGCCGCGTAGGTCTCCTCCATCCGGCGAGCGCTCGTCTCGAGGTAGAGCTCCTTCTTCGTCTTGAAGAGCCGGTAGAGGTAGGGCTGCGAGATGCCGGCCGCGCGGGCGATCGAGTCGGTCGACGCGCCGTGCAGCCCCTTACGGGCGAATTCGCCCGTCGCGGCTGCGATCACGTCGTCGCGCCGCTCCTCAGCCGTCTGTCTCGGACTGACGATGCTCACAGGTAGTGAGTATTCACTCACAAGCTCGGCGCTGTCAAGCGAACCTGCGAACTCCTTCGGCGACGCGGTCGAGGTCTGACTCTGTGAGTCGCGAGTGGAGCGGCAGGGCAAGCGCGCGGTCGAACGCCGCATCGGCACCCGGGAACGGCCCCTGATCGCGTACGCCGAGAGACGATGCAGCGCGTAGGTGCCGATCTGCACCTCGATTCCCTCCGAACGCAGGGTCGCGAGCGCCTCGTCGCGACGGTCGAGCCGGATCACGTAGGCCTGCCACCCGTGCGTGTCCCCTTCGTCGGCGCTCGGTGTCTCGACGACGTCGTGCAGCCGGGCCGTGTAGCCGTCCGCGATACGCGTGCGCGCGGCCAGCAGCTCGTCGAGCCGGCGCAGCTGCGGGATTCCGATCGCGCAGAGGATGTCCGCGAGCCGGTAGTTCGTGGATGGAACGGCGATGTCCGCGTCGGCATCGAGCCCGTGGTGGCGCAGCCGGCGGACCGAGGTCGCCAGCTCCGCATCGCCCGTCGTGACCGCCCCACCCTCGCCGGTCGTGACGACCTTGCGCGGGTGGAAGGAGAGGCAGCCGAGCGCGCCGAGCCCGCCGCACGGCATTCTCTGCCAGCGCGCGCCGAGGGCGCCGGCCGCGTCCTCGAGCAGATGGATCTCGGGCGAGACTGCGCTCTGCAGGGCCGTCCAGTCGAGCGGCCGGCCGAAGAGGTGAACGGCGAGCACTGCCTTCGTTCGCGACGTCACGGCCTCGTAGACCTTGTCGACGTCGAGGTTGAAGGTCGCCGGATCGACGTCGACGAGCACCGGGGTCGCGCCTGCGAGCCGGACGACGTTCGCGGTCGCCGGGAAGGTGTAGGCCGGAACGATCACCTCGTCGCGATGCCCATTCGAACCCTGTCCGATCCCGAGGGCGAGAACGGCGAGGTGGAGCGCGGCCGTGCCGTTCGAGACGGCGACCGCATGCTCGACGCCACACGCTGCGGCGACGAGCTCCTCGAACTCCGCCACCTTCGGCCCCATCGTCAGCGCGCCCGACTCCAGCACCTCACGGACGGCTTCGAGCTCGTCCGCGCCGACGTCCGGGAACGCTAGACGGATGCCGGTGTCTTCTCGCGATACCACGCGACCCTGCGTGGGGGAACCCATGGTTCCCCCACGAGCCCCCTCCTTCTCGTGCTCTGAAGCAGCAGGTTGCGGCGCTCCCGCCGGGCCAAGCCCGGCTCCGCGCGCGGCAGTTTCCCCCGGCTTCGACGTCGACGAATCGGGCATCACGCCGGAAGCGTCTGCCTCGTTCGGTACCACGCGATCGTCCTGGCGAGACCGTCGTCGAGGTCGACCTTGGCGTCGAAGCCGAGCACCTCTCGGGCCTTCTCGACATTCGGGATGCGCAGCTCGACGTCGGCGTAATGGAGGGGCTGGAAGACGATCTCCACCTCAGCCCCCGCGAGCCGGCGGATCCGCTGCGCGAGGTCGTAGATCGTCACGGTGGCGCGCGCGTTGCCGATGTTGAAGGCCTGTCCCGTGGCGGCGGGGTGCTCGAGGCAGGCAAGGGTGCCCTCGACCATATCGTCGACGTAGCACCAGGCGCGGATCTGAGAGCCGTCGCCGTGGATCGTCAGGTCGCGACCCTCGAGCGCGGCCTCGATGAAGGCGCGGATCGCGCCGCCGCCGATCTGGCCCGGCCCGAAGACGTTGAACGGGTGGACCGTCACCGCGGGCAGGCCGAGCTCGTCGTGGTAGGCGTGCGACATGTGCTCGCCGGCGAGCTTCGAGACGGCGTACGTCCAGCGCGCTTCGCCGACCGAGCCGATCGTCGAGACCTGCCCTTCCTCGACCCGGAAGGCGTGTGTGCCGAAGACCTCGCTCGTCGAGAAGTCGACGAAGCGCTCCACAGTGTCGAGCGTGGCGATCGCGGCCTCGAGCACGTTGTAGGTGCCGATCACGTTCACGCGCATCGTGCGGACCGGGCTCTCGAGCACCGTCGAGACACCGGCGATCGCCGCGCAATGGACGATGTGGCTCGAGCCTGCGGCCAGCTCCCGGACACGCTCGAGGTCGAGCACGTCGCCCTGCTCGAAGCGAAAGTTCGGGTGATCCGCGAGCGGCGTGCCGGATAACGCGTCCCGGTGCAGGTTGTCCATCGCGACGACCTCGTTCGCGTCGACGAGCCGACGCGCCAGAGTCGTGCCGATGAAGCCCGCACCGCCCGTGATGAAAATGCGCTTCCCGCTCAGAGCCACGCGGCGAGTCTAGATGAGCGCCCTTCAGGGGTCTTGCCGCGGGCATGGCTCGACCATGCCCGCGCAGCTCTTGACATAGCGCGAGCACGGGCTTGCCCGTGCTCGCTGCGAGCCAGAGATACCATCGCGCGGTGCCCACCGTCCTCTTCGTCGGCGCCGGTCGCCACCAGCGTCGCGCGATCCTTCGCGCCCGTGAGCTCGGCCACCGCGTCGTCGCGGTCGACCGCAATCCGGAAGCGCCAGGGCTCGCCGAAGCGGACGTGGCCGAGCCCGTCGACTTCACCGACGCGGCCGCGGTGACGGAGGTCGCACGGCGGCACGACGTCGACGGGGTGCTCACCGTCTCGGCCGACCGCGCCGTGCCCGTGGTGGCCGAGGTCGCACAGGCACTCGGCCTCCCGGGGATCGGCACGCCGACGGCTCACCTGATGACGCACAAGATCGCGATGCGCCGCACGCTTGCGGATGCCGGGGTGCCGCAGCCACGGTTCGCCGCGGCGCGAGACCTGGCCAGCGCGCGCGCAGCGCTCGAGTCGGTCGGCACGCCGGCCGTCCTGAAGCCCGCGGACTCGGGTGGCCAGCGTGGGATCTTCTACCTCGAGTCCGAGGACGACGTCGACGCTCACCTGCACGCCGCGCTCGCCGAGTCGCCGACCGGAGAGGCGATCGTGGAAGGGTTCCACGACGGGCTCGAGCTGAACGGGATCGTGATCGCGCGGGACGGTGAGGCGATGCCGCTGACGCTCTCCGACCGGCTGCGGCCGCCGGGACAGGGTTTCGGCGTCGGCTGGATCCACGTCTACCCCGCGTCGATCTACGGCGACACGCTCGCCGAGGCCGAGCGGATCGCCACGCACGCCGTGCACGCACTCGGCCTGCGCGACGGGATCGCCTTCCCGCAGCTGATCGTCTCCGACGACGGCTCGATTCGCGTGGTCGAGGTGGCGGCGCGGATCCCCGGCGGGCAGATGGCCGACCTCGTGCGACACGCGGTCGGCGTGGACCTCGTCGAGGTGGCGCTGCGCCAGGCGCTCGGACAACCGGTTGCCGACGAGCTCGTCCTGCCACGCTTCAAGCAGCCGCTCTCGATCCGGTTCCTGACGGCGGAGCCCGGGCCGCTGCCGACCGGCAAGGTGAAGCGGATCGGGCCGCTCGAGCCCGTGCTCGCTGCGGAGGGCGTCGTCCAGGCCGATACGTACCTGCAGGTGGGCGAGACGATCCGCCCCGTCTGGCGCGACGGCGACCGGCGTGGTTACGTGATCGCGACCGCCGACAACTCGGTCGACGCGCTCGCCCGCGCGGAAGCGGCAGCGAAGCTGCTCGAGGTAGAGGTCGAGTGAGCGGATCAGCGCTGTGAGCTGCGCGTTCGATCTCGAGCACTACGGCGAGCTCCTCCACTCCGCTCGGGCCGGCGGCTACCGCTTCGCCTTCTTCGAGGAGAGGCCCCGCGACGGTGACCTGATCCTGCGCCACGACGTCGATCTCTCGCTCGACGCGGCCTTGCGGATGGCGGCCCTGGAGGCCGAAGCGGGCGCGCAGGCGACCTACTTCCTGATGACGGAGTCGGTCTTCTACAACCTGGCCTCCGACGAGGGCGAGCGCGCACTGGGGCAGCTGCGGGAGCTCGGCCACCGGGTGGGGTTGCACGCGGTCTATCCGCGGGCGCTGCTCGACGAGCGCTTCGAGCCGGTCGTCGCCTGGCACAACCCGGACGCCGAGTACATGAGTGCTCCGGTCGAGGGCGCGATCAACGTGATGGAAGAGCCCTGGTTCTCGCCCGCCACCTATCGCTCCGACTCGAATCAGCACTGGCGCTCGGGCTGCCCACACGACGAGCTCCGCGCCGGCGCCTTCCCCTGGCTCCAGCTGCTGACCCATCCCGAGATCTGGGCGTATCCAGGCGGGACGATGGGCGAGACCATGCACGCGATGCTCGACGCGGAACGGGAGCGGCGCGTCGAGCAGCTGCGCGCCGATCGGATCGCCCTGTGAAGGACATCACGGTGCTCGTGTCGGCGTGCGGCGCACCCGGGACCGCGGCGCTCCTGCGCGGGCTGCGCGAGAACGGCGAGCGACGCGTGCGCCTCGTCGGCACCGACATGGGCGAGCGCGCGATCGGCCGCCACCTCTGCGACGCCTTTCACCTCGTCCCGGCGGGCTCCGACTCGGGCTTCGCCGGCGCGATCCTCGACGTGGTGGAGCGCGAGCGCGTGGACGTCGTGCTGCCGCAGTCGTCGTTCGACCTCGAGGGCCTCGCCGAGCACCGCGACCGCTTTCCGGTTCCCGTGCTCGTCTCCAGCCCGGACACGATCCACCGCTCGAACGACAAGGCGGAGACCTACGCGCTCCTGCAGCGGCTGGGGATCACCGGGCCCGACTTCCGGCGCGTGAACGGCGCGCGCGAGGTGGCCGCGGCTGCCGAGGAGCTCGGCTACCCGGATCGGCCCGTCTGCTTCAAGCCGGTGTTCTCCTCCGGCTCGCGCGGCTTCCGCGTCCTCGACCCCACCGTCGACCGCGCGGATCAGCTTTTGAACGAGCGCCCCGGCTCGGTGGCGATGCGGCTCGAGGAGGCGGTGGAGCTGCTGCCCGACGACGGTGGTCCCGACCTGCTCGTGATGGAGCTCGCGACCGGCGGCGAGCGCACGATCGACGGGATCGGGGACGGCGAGCGGGTCGTGCTCGGGCATCCCAAGACGCGCGAGTCGATGCGGGCCGGGCTCGCGATGTACTTCGTCACGCTCGAGGACGAGGCGTTGATGGAGGTTGCGAATCGTCTCGTCGCCGAGCTTGCGATCGAGCACTTCTTCAACATCCAGCTCGTGGGCGAGCACGTGATCGAGATCAACCCGCGGATCTCGACGATCGTCTACCAGGAGGACCTGAACCTGCCCTACCTCGGCGTCAAGCGTGCGCTCGGCGAGATCTCCGACGGAGAGCTGGCCACGATGCGCTCGCGCATCCGCCCCGGCCGGACGGCGCTCCGCTACTTCGACCAGATCGAATGGGACGCGTGAGGCTCGCGGGTCGCGCGCGCGCGCGTCGGCGTAGGACCCACCTCACCACCCCCCACCCACCCACGGGGCTACTGGACGGTAGAGCAAACTGGTTTACGCGCGAGTGCCGATTCAGCGTCGAGAGCGTGAATCTTGATCCACAGGCCCACCCGTCCGCTCCGCGTCACCGTCTGCCCCGTCAACACCGCCGGCGTGCCGTGGACGAACGTCCAGGCCCTGCGTGCCCGCGGCGTCGAGGCGCGCCTCGTCGTCTTCAACCGCTACGCGCTGCATCCCGAGGCCGACCGGTCGCTCGAGCTCCCAAGTAACAGTCTGTTACTTGGTCGCGCCCGCCGCCAGGCACGCCAATGGGCCGCGCTCGCCGAGCTTCTCCCTCGCACCGACGTCTTCCACTTCACCTTCGGACTGACGCTCGTTCCGCAGTCGCTGCAGTTCCCGCTCCTGAAGGTGTTCCGCAAGAAGTCCGTCATGCACTACCTCGGCTCCGACATCCGCGGCAAGTCGCCGGCTGAGCTCGCGTACGGGAGGAAGGCGGACGCGCAGATCGTCGGCTCCTACGACGCGATCCGCTGGGTGCCCGAAGCGGAGGTGATCCCGCCCGGAGTCGACCTCGGGCGCATCGAGCCGGCACCGCCCTCCGGCCGTTCGCGCCCGCTGATCGTCCATGCCCCGTCCAGCCGGCGACGCAAGGGCACCGAGGACGTCATCGCCGCGTGCGAGGGGCTCGACGCCGACCTCGAGCTCGTCGAGGGCCTCCACCACGAGGAGGCGCTCCAGCGCTACCGCGCCGCCGACATCGTCGTCGACCAGCTGAACGCGGGCTGGTACGGGCTCTTCGCGATCGAGGCGATGGCGCTCGGCAAGCCGGTCGTCACCTTCCTGCACGAGGAGGCAGTTCGGCGTACCGAGGAGGCTTTCGGGATCGAGGTGCCGCTCGTGTCGGCGACGAAGGAGACCCTGCGCGAGCGGCTGCGGCCGCTCGTCGAATCCGCCGCCGAACGCCAACGCATCGGCGCCGCCTCGCGCGCCTACGTCGAGCGCGTGCACGACCTCGAGCAGGTCACCGACCGCCTGCTGGCTCTCTACGCTCGTCTCTAGTCATGGCGCTCGGCCACCAGCTGCGCCGGCTCGGCCGGCATTCGGCGATCTACGGGCTCGGCGGGATCGTCTCGCGCGTCCTCGCCGTCTTCCTGCTGCCGCTCTACACGCGCTACCTCGACACCGCGGACTTCGGTGCCGTCGGGCTCGTCGTCGCACTCTCCGCCGTGCTCGTGACGATCCTGAGGCTCGGCATCTCGTCGGCCTTCTTCCGCTTCTACTTCGACTCGAAGGACCCGGCGCAGCGGCGGCTCGTCGTGCGCACGTCGTTCTGGTTCACGATGGGCAGCGCGACACTCGGTCTGATCGCGGGCGTGCTCCTCGCCGCACCGCTTGCCGACCTGCTCGGGCTCGACGACGCCAACCTCGTGCGCGCCGGCTTCGTCGGCGTGTGGGCGCAGATGAACTACGAGCAGCTGACGGCGCTCTTCCGGGCCGAGGAGCGCTCGACGGCGTTCGTGCTCGCGAGCCTCGCGAACATCGCTGTCACGGTCGGAGCGACCGTCCTGCTCGTCGTTGGGCTGGAGCAGGGCGCGCTGGGAGTGATCGTCGGCAGCTTCACCGGCACGCTCACCGTCTATCTCGCCCTGCTCGCCGTGCACCGCGAGCAGCTCGGGCTCCAGTTCTCTCGCCCGCTGCTGCGCGAGATGAACCGCTTCGGGGTGCCGCTCGTCCCGGCCGCGCTCGCGCTGATCGCCGTCAACTTCAGCGACCGCTTCTTCCTCGTCCACCTCGCCGACCTGGAGGAGGTCGGCCTGTACGAGCTCGGCGTCCGGATCGCCTCCGCGATGGTGCTGTTGCTGACCGCCTTCCGTATGGCCTGGCCGGCGTTCGCCTACTCGATCGAGGACGACGACGAGGCGAAGCGCACGTACGCGTACGTCCTCACCTATCTCGTCGTCGTCGCCTCCTGGCTCGCGCTCGCCCTCGGCCTGCTCGCTCCCTGGCTCGTGCGCGTGCTCGCGACGGAGCAGTTCTACGAAGGCGCACGCGTCGTGGCGCCACTCGCATTCGGCGGGATGATCTACGCCGCGTACGTCGTGATGGCGATCGGCGTCGGCCGCGCCAAGCGGACGCAGTTCAACTGGGTGATCACCGGCGTCGCTGCCGTCGTCAACATCGCGCTGAACCTGATCCTGATACCCGCCTACGGGATGATGGGCGCGGCCGCGGCGACCGTGGCGGCGTACGTGACGATGTTCCTCGGCATGACCTGGTATGCGCAGCGCGTCTTCCCCGCGCCGTACCAGTGGCGCCGTGTGGCCACCGCCGCGGGCGCCGCGGTGGCGTTGCTCCTCGTCGGCAAGGAGCTCGGCGGGCTGGCCGTCGCGCTCGTCCTCGCCCTCGTCGTATCCGCTCGTGCTGCTGCCGCTCGGCTTCTACCTGCCGGCCGAGCGCTCCCGGATCAGCTCGCGACTGCTTCCTCGGCGAGCTCGCGGCCGCGCGTCGTGAGCTCGAGCGAGCCGTTTCGCTCGACGACGAGGCCACGGCGAGCCGCGCCGCCGACGATCCGCGTCGCGAAGTCCGTGTCCCAGCGCAGGTGCTCGCCGAGATGGCCGACGCGGCTCTCGATCTCGGCCTCCGGCCGGCCCTCGTGATTCGCGAGGTGGATCGCGAGCATCGTCTGCGCGAACTCGAGCCGCTGACGCGCGCGGCGCCGCGCCGCAGCGACGAGCCCGCGGTCGGGGGCCAACAGCCACGCGAGCGCGAAGAAGACGCCGGCCATCGTCGCCATCGCGCCGGCGATCGACGCATCGAGCAGATAGGCCAGCCAGTAGCCGGAGAGCGCGGAGGCGGCTCCGAAGCCGGCCGCGAGCACGAGTAGCCGCGCCAGCCCGTCCGTGAGCAGGTACGCGGTCGCAGGCGGAGCGATCATCAGCGCCACGACGAGGATCGAGCCGACGGCGTCGAACGCGCCGACCGCCGTCAGCGAGACGAGGCTCATCAGCCCGTACTGGACGACCGCCGGAGCGAAGCCGAGCGCCACAGCCAGCCCCGGGTCGAAGGTCGAGAGCTTCAGCTCCTTCCAGAAGACGACGATCGCGGCGACGTTGAGCACGAGGATCGTGCCCATCACCGTCAGCGCCGTCGGGCCCCAGTCCCAGCCCCAGAAGACCAGCCGGTCGAAGGGCGCGAACGCGAGCTCGCCGAGCAGCACCGCGTCGATGTCGAGGTGCACGCCGTCCGCGTAGCGCGAGATCAGGATCACGCCGATCGAGAAGAGGGCCGGGAAGACGAGCCCGATCGCCGCGTCCTCGCGCACGAGCCCCGTGCGCTGGAGCACGCCGACCAGCACGACCGTGAGCAGGCCGACGAGCGCGGCACCGACGAGCAGCAGCGGCGAGTTGACGTTGCCGACGACGAAGAAGCCGAGCACGATCCCGAGCAGGATCGAGTGGCTGATCGCGTCGCTGACGAGCGCGAGCCGCCGCAGCACGAGGAACGTCCCCGGCAGCGCGCAGGCGACTGCGACCACCACGGCCAGGATCTGGATCTCGATCTGACCCGAGGTCACCGTGTGGGCCTCATTGGGTCGCCTCCGCGCGGCCGGCGTCCGTGAGCGCCCACGCGTCCGGGCCGAGCCGCTTCACGTGCCCGCGGCTCTCCAGCTCGCGCAGGCTCGCATCCGCGCCGCCCGACATGATCGAGAGGACGCCCGCCGAGTGGCCGTGCTCGGCCCCCGGGTGCTGCAGCTCGAGCGCACGCAGGTCGGCGAGCACGGTTGCGAGGCGCAGCTTGCGCCGGTCGCGGCGACCCCGCAGCTCGCGCCAGACAAGCCCGCGCCGGGGTGCGAAGAGCAGCGAGACCAGGACGATCGCGCTGGCGCAGAGGACGATCGTCGGGCCGGTCGGCAGGCGCTCCGTCTCCGCGGAGAGCACGGCGCCCGAGACGCCTGCCGCCGCGCCGAACCCCGCCGCCAGCGCGGCGAGCGTGCCCAGGCGGTCGGTCCACTGGCGAGCCGCAGCGGCCGGCGCGATCACCATCGCGGCCATCAGCACGACGCCGACGGTCTGCAGCCCGATCACGATCGCGACGACGAGCAGACCCGTCAGCAGCACGTCGAGCGCGCGCATCGGGAAGCCCAGGCTCCGGCCGAAGTCCTCGTCGAACGCGAGCAGCTTCAGCTCCTTCCAGGCGAGCAGCATCAGCAGCAGCGCGGCGCCGCCGAGGATCCCCATCGTGACGAGGTCGCTCTGCAGGAGCGCGGCCGCCTGGCCGAAGAGGAAGCGGTCGAGCCCGGCCTGCGACGCGTCGGGCCGGCGCTGGATCAGCGTCAGCAGCACGAGGCCGAAGCCGAAGAAGACGGAGAGCACGATCCCGAGTGCGCTGTCGTACTTGACCCGCGTCGTCGAGACGACGCCGATCACGAGCAGCGTCGCGAGGAAGCCGGCGAGCGCGGCGCCGACGACGAGCACGAGCGACGCCTTGCTCCCGGTGAGCAGGAACGCGAGCGCGACGCCCGGCAGCGCTGCGTGCGAGATCGCGTCGCCGAGCAGGCTCTGGCGCCGCAGGACGGCGAAGGTGCCGAGCGCGCCGCTCGTGATCCCGAGCGCCGCCGAGCCGAGCGCGACCGTCCGCAGCGTGTAGTCGGAGAGGAGTGCGATCCCCAGCGGCGAGAGCAGCAGCGAGAGCTCAGGCACCGTTCGTCCCGAAGAAGGCAGCGCGGCCGCCGTAGGTGCGCCGCAGGTTCTCCTCGGTGAAGCAGTCGGCCACCGGGCCGCTCGCGATCCGGCGCACGTTCAGCAGCGTCACCTGGTCGAAGTACTCGGGCACGGTCTGCAGGTCGTGGTGGACGACGACGACCGTCTTGCCGTTCTCCCGCAGCGCCCGCAGCAGCTCGACGATCGCCTGCTCCGTCGTCGCGTCCACGCCCTGGAACGGCTCGTCCATGAAGTAGACCTCGGCGTCCTGGACGAGCGCGCGCGCGAGGAAGACGCGCTGCTGCTGCCCGCCGGAGAGCTGGCTGATCTGGCGGCCGGCGAGCTCGCTCATGCCGACCTGGTCGAGCGCCTCTCGCGCGGCCGCGCGATCCGCCGAGCCGGGCCGCCGCACCCAGCCGAGCCGGCCGTAGCGTCCCATCAGCACGACGTCGAGGACGCTGGTCGGGAAGTCCCAGTCGACGCTGCCCCGCTGCGGGACGTAGGCGACGAGCTGCCGCTGCTCGGCGTAGGGCCGCCCGTGCACGAGCGCCTGGCCGGCCGCCGGCTTCACCAGCCCGAGGATCGCCTTGATCAGCGTCGTCTTGCCGGCGCCGTTCGGCCCGACGATCGCCATCAGCACGCCCGGCGGCACGTCAGGTCGACGTCCCAGAGCACCGGCTTCTCCCGGTAGGCGACCGTCAGGTCGGTGACCTCGACGGCGTTCATCCCAGCAGTATTTATCCCAGCAACCCGGCGACGATCGTGTCCACGTTGTGCCGCACCATGCCGATGTAGGTGCCCTCGGGCGTGCCCGCGTCGCCCATCGCGTCGGAGAAGAGCGAGCCGCCGATCTCGACGTCGAAGCCGCGGCTGCGCACCGCCTCCTGCACCGCCGTGATCGTCCGGGGCGACACCGACGACTCGACGAAGATCGCCGGGATCCGCCGCTCGGCGATGAAGCTCGGCGAGCGCCTGCACGTCGCCGGCGCCCGCCTCGGCCGCTGTCGTGATGCCCTGGAGCCCGCGCACCTCGAAGCCGTACGCCTCGCCGAAGTAGCCGAACGCGTCGTGCGCCGTGATCAGGACGCGGCGCTCGCGCGGGACGCGCGCCGACTGCTCGGCGACGTAGCGGTCGAGCTCACGGAGCTCCGCGAGATAGGCGTCCGCATTCGTTCGATAGAGCTCGCGGCTCTCCGGGTCGAGCTCGCTCAACGTGTCGCGAACCTGCTCGACCGCGTGCGCCCAGAGCTCGACGTCGAACCAGACGTGCGGGTCGGGCTGTCCCTTGAACTGCGCCGGTGAGAGCAGCCGCGAGCGCGGGATCGCGTCGGTCACGGCCTGCGTCGCGCGCTGGTCGGCGATCCGCTCGAGCACGTCGGCCATCTTCGCCTCGAGGTGCAGGCCGCCGTAGAAGATCACGTCGGAGCGCTCGAGCCGGCGCAGGTCGCCCTCGCTCGCCTTGTACAGGTGCGGGTCGATTCCGGGACCCATCAGGCCCTCGACCGAGACCCGCTCGCCGCCGACGCGCTCGGCCGCGTCGGCGATCATCCCGATCGTCGCCACCACCCGGATCGTCTCGCCGTCGAGCTCCCGAGCCGTCCGCTCCGTCACCGGTCCGCACGCCGACGCGACGAGCGCGACGGCCGTCAGCGCGGCGGCTGCGAGAAATTTAGACATGTCTAACTTTGTAGCAGACGCCCGGACACCTCCCCGACCGCCATATGCTCACGCCCGTGAAGCCGTCGCGCTCGGTCACGGCCCGTGAGGTGCGGGCGCTCGCGCACCCGCTCCGGCTGCGGCTGCTGGAGTGTCTCCTCGACAGCGGCCCCGCCACGGCGTCGATGCTCGCACGCGAGCTCGGCGAGTCGAGCGGCGCCACCAGCTACCACCTTCGTGCTCTCGCCGCCGCCGACCTGATCGTGGAGGACTTCGACCGGCGCCGAGGCCGCGAACGCTGGTGGCGCCACGCGCAGAGGTTTCGCCTGATCTCCAGCGCACCGGCCGACGATCCCGAGTACACGGCCGCGGTGGCCCAGCTCGAGAGCGTGATGCTCGCGAGCGATGAGGAGGGCTTGCGGCGCTACCTGCATAACCGCAGCGAGTTCACGCCGGAATGGCAGGAGTCGGCGTTCATCGGCGGCTGGAACGTGTACGCCACCCGCGAAGAGGTCGACGAGCTCTCGAAGCTGCTGATGGGCTGGCTGCGCGCACACCGGCGCCCGCCCGACGAGCGACCCGGGAGCGCGACGCAGATCCACCTCACCTACCGCGCGTTGCCGCAGCGCCCACCGGGCGGCTGACGGCCGCGACGGCGGGCTGCTGGTGGTGTGTGGTGGTGGTGGTGGTCAGGCCACGATGCGGTAGACCTGGAAGACCTCGGCGTACTCGCGGTTCACGTTGATCCCGTGCACGCGGGCGAGGTTCCAGACGTACTCGGAGTTCGCGTAGCGGCGGTGCTGCTGCGACGCGTAGCGCTCGAGCGCCGCGACCTTGCGCTCGACGTGACGCCTGCTCGAGCGCGACGTAGGCACCGTAGGAGAAGTCGAGGTTGTTCCACGGGATCTCGTAGCCGAGCACCGTCGTCCGCTTGAACGCGCGTAGCCCCTCCTGCGCGATCGTCTGGTGATCCTGGTGCACGTCGTGGTGCGAGGGCTGGAAGACCGCGTCGGGCCGGAGCTCCTCCCAGAGCGCGACGAGCAGCTCGAGCAGGTCCTGGCGCCGCTCGGGGAACGTGCGCACGTCGAAGTCGTGCACGGTCAGCTGCGACTCCGGGATGCCGATCTCCGCGGTCGCCTCGCGCACCTCGCGCGCCAGCGTGTCGGCGGCGAAGCCGGGCGGCAGCGAGCGGGTCGCGATCGAGAAGGCGACGTAGTGCACCTCGATCCCGGCCTCGACGAGCCGCGCCATCGTGCCGCCGCAGCCGAACTCGCCGTCGTCGGTGTGCGGGGCGAGCACGAGCACGCGCTTCCAGGTGTCGATCACGCGTGCTCCTCGCGCCGACGCGCGGCCGTGAGCGCCGCGAGCCCGAAGAGCGCCCACGTCGTGGGATCCTCGAACAGGGCGTTGTAGAAGACGCTGTGCACGGCGATCGCGCCAAGCGTAAGGCCCACGACGAGCGCAGCGCGACCGGCGTCGGTGCGGTGGGCGCCCAGGAGCGTCGCGCCGAGCGCCGCGACGCCGAGCCAGAGGAAGAGCACGAGCCCCGGCAGCCCGGTCTCCGCGGCGACCGTCACGGGGGTCGTGTGCGACGCCGCCTTCTGCGGGTCGCGGCCCGCGAGGCCGGTCCGGTCGGCGTAGGCGCGCTGGAAGCTGCCGACGCCGACGCCCTGAAGCGGATGGTCGCCGGCGATCCGGATCCCGTTCGCGACCAGGCCGGCACGGCTGCTCGTCGCCTTGTCGAGACCCGCCCGCGACTCGTCGAAGATCTTCGAGCGCACCTGCGGAGTCGCGAAGCCCACCGAGAGGACGACGACGGCGACGGCGCCGACCGCCGCGGCCGCACGCCAGCGCCAGGCCACGGTGGCGGCGACGAGGACGCCGGCGGCGAGCGCCGCGAAGCTCGACTGCGAGAACGAGACGAGCAACCCCGTCCAGAGGACGGCGATCAGACCGAAGGCGGCGGGAAGGAGCCGCCCGCCCCGGCCGAAGAGGACGAGCGCGAGCGTCGCGAGGATCGCGACCACGAGGTAGCGGCCGTAGATGGATGGGTCCCAGAAGACGGAGTTGACGCGGTAGAACGGCGCGTACGCGTTGCCGACGATCACGCGCGGGTTCCAGAAGACGTCGCGAGTGACCCACTGGTAGAGCCCGATGCCGGCGAACGCGACCGCCGTCGTCAGGAGCGCCCCGTACAGCCAGACCAGCGGGCGGCGCGCCCAGGGCAGGCGCGCGAACCCGATCGCGAGCAGCCCGAAGGGAAGCACGAAGGCGAGCAGGAAGATCGCCCCGCGGCGGAGGTCGTCGGTCCAGAGGAGCGAGAGGCCCGTCCAGCCGACGAGGGCGGCGAGTGGCAGCGCGAGCACTCCGAGCTCCCGGCTGCGCGCGTCGCCCCGGGCGAGCTGCCAGCCGAGCGCGAGCGCGAGCGAGGAGACGACGAGGTAGAGCGGCAGCAGCAGGTTCGCCTCCTCGTCGCCGATCTCGAGCGGGATCCGGACCGGGAGGCAGGCCAGCGTCGCGAAGGCGAGCGCCCACGGCCAGCGCAACAGCGCGTACGCTCCGGCCGCAGCGAGGGCGGCCGCCGCGAGGACGGCCAACGGCAGCACAGCCGGTCGGCCCTCCGGCGCGAGGTAGGAGGCGAGGACGGCTGCGCCGAGCCCCCACGTTGCCAGCCCGAGCAGACGAAGGTCCCGGCGTGTCGCGAGCAGCAGCAACACGAGCCCGGCGCAGCCGACCGGCCCCGCGATCCGCGCGAGCTCGCTCACGGGCGCGCACGCACGAAGACCGCAGCCCTCGCCGAGTAGCCGTTCGCCGAGACGACAAGCGTGAATCGTCCCTTCTGGCGCGGCGCCCGCAGGCGCAGCGTCCCGGGCGTCGCGATGCCGCTTCGCCCCCCGAGTCGCCACCGCACCGTGCGAGCGTCAGAGGAGACACGCAGGGCGAAGCGATCACCCTCCGTCGTCTCGATCCGCGTGCGCCCGAGCGTCACGAAGCGGATCACCACCGGCATCGGCCGCGTCCGCCTGGCCACGTTGCCCGCCGGGTCGCGGGCCGAGACCGCCAACCGGTAGACGCCGGCCGGGAGCGCCCGCCCGTTCACCTTGCCGTACCAGTCGAGCCGGCCCTCCGTGCGCGCGAACTTGGTGCGCACGCGGCGCACGCCGTTCACGAACAGGAGCCCGCGGGCCTCCTCGTCGAGCCGGTACGTGGCCCAGACGCCGTCCGCACGACCGTCGCCGTCCGGGGAGAAGATCCGGCGCGGGATCGTCACCGACTCGACCACGGGCGCCGTCACGTCGATCCGCATCTCGTTCGGCATGTCGATCGTGAAGTTCGCCTCGCGCAGGTGCACGCGCGGCCGGTAGTCGCCCTCGGGCAGCACGTTGCCGGCGTCGTCGCGGCCGTCCCACTCGAGCGAGACACGGCCGGCGGGGACGGCCTCGCCGCGAACGACCGTGGCGACGACGTCGCCGCTGCCGTCGATGACCGAGACGTCGAGCACGTCGCGCTCGCGCAGCTTGAAGCGAATCGACGCCTCGGCCGTGCGGCAGTCGCAGACCGGCGAGAGCACGGGCGCCACGTTCGTACCCGTGATCGGGCTCTTCTGGAGCTTCAAGACCTCGGTCAGCGCGAACGCCGCTGCGGTGGCCGCGAGCAGCGCGACCACCAGCACCATCGAGGCGATCCGGGCCACAGGGAGCTGATTCTAATGCCGACCTCTTTCCCTCCCACGGTCCGCTGCCTGCGAGCGAGCTCGTCGGCCGTGACGCCGGAAGCTCGTCAATCCCCTTCTGCCCGAGCTGGCGCCGTTCTGCCAGCTCTGAGGCTTCGCACCCCGGCGCCCACCAGCAGGAGCCCGCAGACGGTGAGCACGGTGAGGATCACGTAGTTCGCGCCCGGCACCTCTGCGAGCTTCAATCCGGCAAGCGTCAGCGTCAGTGCGAGCCCGAGGCGCAGAACGCGCTCCGGCAGGTTCACCGACACCTGGCTGCCGAGCAGGACACCCGGGATCGAGCCGACGAGCAACCAACCCGTTGCGCCGAGGTCGACGTTGCCCGCGGCGAGGTGACCCGCGCCGGCCACCCACAGCAGTGCGGCCGCGTGGAAGATGTCCGTGCCGACGACCTTGGAGGCGGTGAGCGGGAAGACGAGCAGCATCACGAGCCCGAAGAAGGTGCCGCTGCCGACCGAGGTGAGACCGACGATGAAGCCGCCGACCGCGCCGGTGACGAGTGCGATCTGCTTGTCGCGGCGCGAGAGCAGGAACGGCAGGTCGCTCTTCGCCCGACCCGTGATGAACGTCTTCACGCCGAAACCGACGCCGCCCATGATCAGCGCGATTCCGAGGATGATGCCCGCCGCGTCCTCGAAGCCGTCGCCATAGCGATGCTTCAGCCAGGTGGAGAGCCCAACGCCGAGGAGCGAGAACGGAGCCGAGCCGGCGAGCATCCAGAGCGTCAGCCGCGCGTGCACAGTGCCGAGCTGGCGGTGCCTGGCCGCGCCGAAGGACTTGAAGATCGCCCCGTGCAGGATGTCGGTGCCGATCGCCACGGTCGGCTTGAAGCCGAAGAGGAAGACGAGCATCGGCGTCATCAGCGAGCCGCCGCCCATGCCGGTCATGCCGACGAGGACGCCGATGAAGAGGCCGGCGACCGAGAGCTTCCAGTCCACCGCGGCACTCTAGCCCCAACTCGCTAATGCAACCGATTACACGCTGTTATGCGGCGGTCTGCAACACTTTCCACGTGGAGCGAGCGGCGCATCCCTACGACGACACGTCGGTGATCGACGCTCGTGCACCGCGCTTCAACCAGAGCGTGATCGGGATCGGCGCGCTCGTCGCCGTCACCGTCGGGCCGTGGTGGCTGCTCGCGCTCCTCGCGGCGCAGCTCGGCGTCGGCCTCACCTTCGGTCGCCGCTACTGCCTGCCCTGCCTCGCGTACTTCGAGCTCGTGCAGCCGCGCTTCGGCGAGGGGCCGCTGGAGGATGCGCGGCCGCCGCGCTTCGCGAACGTGGTCGGCGCCGTCGTCCTGACGTGCGCGAGCGTTGCGTTCCTCTCCGGGTGGGGGGCCCTCGGCACGATCCTCGGCACACTCGTCGCGGTGCTCGCCCTCCTCGCGGCCGCGACGGGCTTCTGCGCAGGTTGCGAGGCCTACAAGCTCGGGTACCTGCTCCGAGGGCGGCGCTTCGTGTCGTGTCCGTTGCCGCCTCATCCTGCACCTTCCGCTCGCAGCCTCTGAGCAAATAGATGGCATTAGTCTCGCTTATCGCGTCGATCAACCCGCTGGTACGATGGCCCGCGTGACGACGACCGCGCCTCACGACGACGTCGCGCTGCTCGCCGAGCGCGCCGAGGCGCTCGCACCCGAGGAGCTGCTGGCCACCCTGGTCGAGCGCTTCCACCCCAGGATCTCCCTCGCCTGCTCCTTCCAGAAGGAGGAGGCGGTGCTGCTCGACATGCTGTTCGCGGCCGAGCCGAAGGCGCGCATCTTCGCAATCGACACGCACCACCTCTTCCCGGAGACGCACGAGCTCTGGCGCGAGGTCGAGCGGCGGTACGACACGACGATCGAGGTGTTCGAAGGTCCGAGCTCGGAGGAGCTCGCGGCGACTCACGGCGAGAAGCTCTGGGAGCGCAACCCGGACCTCTACCTCTCGGTCGCCAAGGTCGAGCCGCTGGTTCGCGCGCTCGGAGACCTCGACTGCTGGATCACCGGCGTCCGCCGCGACCAGTCGCCGACGCGCGCGAACGCGCCGAAGCTCGGCTGGGACGGGGCGCACGAGCTGTGGAAGGCGAGCCCGCTCGCCGACTGGAGCGACGACGACTGCTGGACGTACATCCGGGAGCGCGGGCTTCCCTACAACGCGTTGCACGACCGCGGCTACGCCTCAATCGGCGACACTCACTCGACGCTCCCCGGCGCCGGCCGTGCGGGCCGCTGGGCCGACAGCGACCGGACCGAGTGCGGCCTGCACGATTTCCGCTCCGGCTCCGTCGAGCCTACGCCTCCGAGTTGATGGCGACGACGTTCCAGCTCACCCACCTCGACGAGCTCGAGGCCGAGGCCGTCCACATCATGCGCGAGGTCGCCGCCGAGCTCGAGCGGCCGGTGCTGCTCTTCTCCGGGGGCAAGGACTCGATCGTGCTGCTGCGGCTCGCCGAGAAGGCGTTCCGGCCTGGCAAGTTCCCCTTCCCAGTCATGCACGTCGACACGGGCCACAACTTCCCCGAGGTGATCGAGTACCGCGACCGGCGGGTCGCGGAGCTCGGCGAGACGCTCGTCGTCGCCTCGGTGCAGGAGTCGATCGACAAGGGCCGCGTCGTCGAGGAGACCGGCCCGCGCGCCTCGCGGAACCAGTTGCAGACGACCACGCTGCTCGACGCGATCGAGGAGCACCGCTTCGACGCCGCGATCGGCGGCGCGCGCCGCGACGAGGAGCGCGCCCGCGCGAAGGAGCGGATCTTCAGCTTCCGCGACGACTTCGGCCAGTGGAACCCCCGCGCGCAGCGCCCCGAGCTCTGGAACCTCTACAACGGGCGGCTGCGGCGCGGCGAGGGCGTGCGCGTCTTCCCGATCTCCAACTGGACCGAGCTCGACGTGTGGCAGTACATCGCGCGCGAGGGGCTCGAGCTGCCGCCGATCTACTTCGCGCACGAGCGCGAGGTCTTCAGGCGCGACGGAATGCTCTACGCCGTCAGCGAGCACGTCGAGCGAATGGAGGGCGAGGAGCCGTTCACCGAATCGGTCCGCTTCCGCACGGTCGGCGACATGTGCTGCACCGGCGCCGTCGCGTCGACGCGCAGTCGCCATGGAGGACGTCGTCGCCGAGATCGCGGCGACGCGCGATCACCGAGCGCGGCGAGACGCGCGCCGACGACCGCGCCTCCGAGGCCGCGATGGAGGACCGGAAGCGTGTCGGCTACTTCTAGCCAGCTGATGGACGCCGGACTGCTCCGGCTCGTCACGGCGGGCTCGGTCGACGACGGCAAGTCGACGCTGATCGGTCGCCTCCTCTACGACACGAAGCAGATCCTCGCCGACCAGCTCGAGCACATCGAGGAGACCTCGCAGCGCCGCGGCGACGGCTACGTCAACCTCGCGCTGCTCACCGACGGCCTGCGAGCCGAGCGCGAGCAGGGGATCACGATCGACGTCGCCTACCGCTCCTTCGTGACGCCGCGCCGCCGCTTCCAGCTCGCCGACGCGCCGGGCCACGTCCAGTACACGCGCAACATGGTCACCGGCGCCTCGACCGCCGACCTCGCGATCATCCTCGTCGACGCGCGCAAGGGCGTGATCGAGCAGACGCGCCGGCACTCCTACATCGCGGCGATCCTCGGCACGCCGCACGTCGTCGTCGCCGTGAACAAGATGGACCTCGTCGACTTCTCCGAGGAGCGCTTCCGCGAGATCGAGCAGGAGCTGCGCGACACGGCCGAGCGGCTGGGCCTGCGCGACGTCCGCGTGATCCCGCTCTCCGCCCTGCGCGGCGACGGCGTCGTCGAGCGCGGCCCCGAGGCGCGATGCCCTGGTACGACGGGCCGACGCTCCTCGAGCACCTGGAGACGGTCGAGACCGCCGGCGACCGCGACCTCGACCACCGCCGCTTCCCCGTCCAGTGGGTGATCCGCCCGATCTCGGACGAGCACCACGACTACCGCGGCTACGCGGGCCAGGTCGCGGGGGGCGTCTGGCGCGCCGGCGACGAGGTCGTCGTGCTGCCGTCGGGGCGGCGCTCGCGTGTCGCGGCTGTCGAAACGTCCGACGGGCCGCTGGACGTGGCCGTTCCGGGCATGTCCGTGACGATCCGGCTGGAGGACGACCTCGACGTCTCCCGCGGCGATCTGCTCGCCGATCCCGAAGTGCCGCCCGTCGTCGCGCGAGAGCTGGAGGCGACGGTGTGCTGGATGGCCGAGCGCCCGCTCGAGCCGCGCACCAGGCTCGTCGTGAAGCAGACGACCCGCTCGGTGCGAGCGATCGCCGACGAGCTGATCTCGGTGATCGACATCCACACGCTCGAGGACCGGCCATCCCCGGAGCGGCTGGAGCTGAACGACATCGCCCGCGTACGGCTGCGCCTGTCCGAGCCGCTCGCCGTCGACCCCTACACGGAGAACCGCGCCACCGGCGCGTTCATCCTGATCGACGAGTCGACGAACGACACCGTCGGCGCCGGGATGATCCTCTCCGCTTCGAGCTAGAGCTCTGCCTTCCCGCCCGCCTCTCGCGGATGGCCTCGATCACGGACACACGCGCAATGGAGACCGACAAAGCACCGAGAACTCATCGTCGGGCCAGATCCGGCCTCACTTCAGGGCAAACTCGCTACCACGCGCGCCCGCTTCCAGCGCTCAAGCCGACTGCCCACATGTTCGTCGGGTCGAAGGCTCCGTGGTATGAGATCCTCGGCGACCTCCCTCAACACGACGAGTATCCGTGGTCTTGATCGCTGATAGACCAGGGGTCAGGTCCTGCGCTCGCGCAAACCGACGTCCGCGACGATCGCTCGATTGCAAGACCTGATCCCGTCTCCATCCTTCCTTCGGTAGCCTCGCGGGTCGGTGCAATCGCGACTGGGGCTCACGCGGCAGCAGATTCTGGCGTTCCGGCGACGGGTCGGCGCGCTCGACGAGCGACTGCCGGCGGGCACCGAGTCGCTGCGGCGGGCGGCGTGGGCCGGCTTGCAGGACAGCATGCCGAGGGCCGCGCTGCTCTCGCTGCACGCGCGGGTCGAGGGTGTCGAGGCGTCGACCTGGGAGGATCCGTCGCTCGCCCAGCTGTGGGGCCCTCGTTACAGCACCTACGTCGTTCCCAAGCGCGACTTCGCACTGTTCTCGCTGGGGAGGTATCCCGACCACGCCAAGGGCCGCCAGCGGGCCGAGCGCATCGCCGAGGGGCTGCACACTCACCTCGACGGCGCCCGCATGAAGGACGGCGAGGTCGGCCAAGCGCTCGGCGTCAACCCGAACTCGTTCCGGTACGCCGCCACGACGGGCACGGTCGCGATCCGCTGGGACGGCGCGCGAGCGCCGGTCGTCTGGACCGTCGCCGCTCCGACGATCGACCCGGCCGCCGCGTGCCGCGAGCTCGCGCGACGCTACCTCCACATCTTCGGCCCGACCACGGCTGACGGGTTCGCCCGCTGGGCGGGGATCTCGCGACGCGCTGCGGCCACGGCGTTCGCCTCGCTCGAAGGATCCCTCTCGGCGGTTCGAACGCCTCTCGGCGACGAGTGGCTCCTCGCAGGAGGACGAGCCGGCCGTTCGCGCCGACGAGACGGCATCCGCGCCCGCGCACCTGCTGCCGAGCGGCGACGCCTACTACCTGCTCGACGGAGCAGCGCGGGAGCTGCTCGTCCCGCGGGCGGATCAGCGACAGCGGCTCTGGACGCCACGCGTGTGGCCGGGCGCGCTCCTCGTCGCCGGAGAGATCCGCGGAACCTGGAGACGGGCGCAGCACACCGTGCGGATCGACGCCTGGACGCGCCTCACGCGTGGAACGCGCGACACGATCGAGGCCGAGGCCGAGGCCCTGCCCCTCCCAGGCCTCGAGCGACGGATCGAGGTGGTTTGGAGCACGTGAGCCGCGCCTCGGGCTAGTCGCGCTCCGACAGCACCAGGCCGAGCCAGTTCTCGGCCTCGTGATACAGGGTCGCGTTGTTCTCAGGGGTGTAGTACGCGAGTGCTGCCACTGCCTGCGACAGAGCCCAACCCCGTGCACGGCCCCACGTCGCGTCATCTGTCGGCAGCGCGGCGCGAAACGCATCTCGGGCGGCAGGCGAATGCAGCTTCCACGCGACCATCACGTCGCACGCCGGGTCACCGACGCCCATCGATTCCCAATCGATCACACCGCTGAGGATCCCAGCCCGGACGAGCCAGTTGCGCGCATCGAGGTCGCCGTGGTGCCAGACGGGAAGGCCGTCCCACGGCGGCTCAGCGAGCGCACGCTCCCACTCGACCGTCACGGCAGGGTCACCGTCGAACCTCGCCAGCCAGTACTGAACGTCTCCGTCGCGCTCGGACAACGGGATGCCGCGTCCCGGCGGTGCACCCGCGGGACTCACCTGCTGCAGGGCCCCGACAAGCGCCGCGAGGTCTCTGGCGGCCTGGATCGCATCGATCTCGTCGACCGCCACTGTTTCGTCCTCGACCCCGTGGGACGTTCCAGAACCACGGATAGTCGCCGGTCGGGTGGCCCTGCGCGACCGGCACCGGGATCTCGACGGGAGCACTGCCGCAAGCCTCGGCAGCCAGTCGATCTCCTTGCTGCCTCGCTCCGTCGGCCCGTCACGACGCCGAGCCGCAGCGAGAGCTCTCGCCCGACGAGAAGATCGCGTTCACCGTGCCGGCCGGCTCGACTCGGCTGAGCGGGAGGTCGACCCGCTCGGGAACTGCTCAGCGAGAAGGCGGCGTACGAGCACCTCGTCGATCTCGATCTCGTCGACGTGCATCCTCGCCATCGGCCAGTTGATACTGGAGTTCGGCCGGCTTGAACAGAGCACGGTGTTCCTCTGCTCGCGCTGACGTAGCCTCCCGTCCGTGCACCGGCTCACCAAGGCGCTGGCGCGTCGGATCGCGGTGCGTGCGCAACTGCTCGACGCGCCGCGTCCGGTCGACCTGCTCGCGGTCGTGCGACCAGCTGACGCTCCTGCAGATCGACCCGACCGCGGCGATCGCACCCAGCGCGGACCTCGTCGCCTGGAGCCGGCTCGGCTCGAGCGTACCGGCCGGCCCACCTCCAGCAGGCGCTCGAGCAGGATCGCACGCTGTTCGAGCACGACGCGCTGATCCGGCCGATGGGCGACGTCGGCCTCTATCTCGCCGGCGCGGCCGACTGGCCGCCGTGGGAGCGACGCGCGCAACTGGATCGAGCGCGAACGACCGCTTCCGGCGCGACGTCCTGAAGCTGCTCGGCCGCTCCGGGCCGCTGACGCTCGCGCGACATCCCCGACACGTGCGTAGTGCCGTGGGCGTCGACCGGCTGGACGAACAACCGCAACGTCACCCAGATGCTGGAGTGCCTGATCGCTGCGCGGCGAGGTCGCGATCGCCGGGCGCGTCGGCCGGGAGCGGCTGTGGGACCTGCCCGGGCGGGTCTACCCGGCCGGTCGACGTCCCGTCGGCCGACGACGCGCACGCGGATCAAGAACGAGCGGCGGCTTGCGGCGCTCGGCATCGCCCGCCAGAAGTCGCGGGCGATGCCGGGCGAGCCGGCCGGCGTCGGCGAGGCCGGCGAGCCGGCCGTGGTCGAGGGCGCGAAGGGCGAGTGGCGCGTCGACCCCGAGGCGACTGCGGAGGACTTCGAAGGGCGCACCGCGCTGCTCTCGCCGTTCGACCGGCTCGATCCACGACCGCGTCCGCGCCGTGGAGCTGTTCGACTTCGAGTACACGCTCGAGATGTACAAGCCGCAGGCGCAAGCGCCGCTGGGGCTACTTCGCCCTCCCGGTCCTCCATCGGCGACCGGCTCGTCGGGAAGGTCGACGCCGCCGCCGACCGCAAGGCGTCCGTGCTGCGGGTGCACGCGATCCACGAGGACGTCAGGTTCACCCGCGCCATCACGAAGGGCGTCGAGGCCGAGCTCGGCAGACCTGGCCGACGTGGCTCGGGCTGGCGACGGTCGAGCCGCCTTTGGCTCGCCGGCGTACTAGATGTCGCGGTGTGCCCGACGCGCGGCTCGAGGACTCCGGCTCAGGCCTATCTCCCAGCGGCACGGCCGGTCGCGGTGGAGTCGCCGCGGCCGGGGACTGCCCGCGAACTGGGAACCTCCCCTGGGCCTAGCGGAACGTCGCTCTGGCATGCCCGACTCACCGTACGTCCGTCAGCCTGCCGACCTCTCGAGGCCCGTTCGGTACGCGCACGGCCCTGACTCCTCTCGGCAGCCGGGCGTCCCTCGCGGGACGATCCTCGAGTTCGAGTGGACCGCGAGCCGTGTCTTCCCCGGCACCAGCCGCCGCTACTGGGTGTACGTCCCGGCGCAGTACACCGCGTCGGAGCCGGCGTCGCTCATGGTCTTCCAGGACGGCCGGCCTGTACCTCGATCCCGAGGGCGAGATGCGCGTCGCCGTCGTCTTCGACAACCTGATCCACCGAGGCGAGCTGCCCGTGACGATCGGCGTCTTCGTCGACCCGGGCACCGGGAACCGGAACGCGGAGTACGACGCGTTCAGCGACGCCTACGCGACGTTTCTGCTGACGGAGATCCTCCCGACCGTTCAAGACCGCTACGCGATCACCGACGACGCCGATCGGTGGGCGATCGGCGGCGGGAGCAGCGGCGGGAGCTGCGCATTCACCGTCGCCTGGACGCGGCCCGACCGGTTCCGGCGAGTCCTGAGCTTCCTCGGGAGCTTCGCCCAGATCGAGGGCGGCAACCGCTACCCCGAGCTGATCCAGGACACGCCGAGAAAACCGCTGCGGGTCTTCCTCCAGGCGGCGACCCGCGATCTCAACTGGGACGCCGCCGAGCTCAACTGGTTCAGCGCCAACCTGCGCGTCGCTGCCGCGCTCGCGGAACGGGGATACGACCTCCGTCTCGTGCTCGGAGACGGCGGCCACGACATGAACCACGGCGGCGCGATCCTGCCGGACGCACTCCGCTGGCTCTGGCGAGGCGAATCCGAGTGAGCCTCACGATCGTTCCGGCCAACGAGGCGAGCTGGGAGGATCTCCAGACCGTGCTCGGCACGCGTGGCGATCCGTCGAGATGCCAGTGCCAGCGGTACAAGATGCAGCCCGGGGAGTCGTGGGCCTCGGTCGGCGCCGAGGAGCTGGCCTTCCGGCTCCGCACGCAGACCGACTGCGGTCAGCCCGAGTCGGGCACGACGAGCGGTCTCCTCGCCTACCTCGACGGCGAGCCCGCCGGCTGGTGCGCGGTCGAGCCGCGCACCGCCTACCCACGCCTGCTGCTGAAGACCCGCGTCCCCTGGGAGGGTCGAGCGGAGGACAAGACCGACGAGAGCGTCTGGGCGGTGACCTGCTTCGTCACCCGCACGGGCTTCCGCCGGCGCGGGATCAGCCGTGCGCTCGCGCGCGCCGCCGTCGACTTCGCGCGAGCACGCGGCGCCCGTGCGCTCGAGGGCTACCCGATGCTCACGCAACCCGGGCAGGAGATCATGTCGGTCGAGCTCCACGTCGGCAGCCGCAACAGCTTCGCCGACGCCGGCTTCGCCGAGGTCAGCCACCCGACCCTCCGCCGGGTCGTGATGCGCATCGACTTCTAGGCGGCGGCCGGCCGGTAGGTGCAGACCTGCACGCCCGTGCCGCTCGTGACCGTGGAGACGAGCTCGAGCGTGCGCAGCGTGCCGTCGTCGGGGAAGATCGTCTTGCCGCCGCCGAGAAGCACCGGCATGACCATGAGCCGGAGCTCGTCGACCAGGCCGTCGCTCAGGAGGGTGCGCACGAGCGTCGGGCTCCCCATCACCAGCAGGTCGCCGCCGTCCGTCTCGCGGAGCTCGCCGATGCGGGCGACGGCCCCGTCGCCGGGAATGCGCGTCGTGTTCTCCCACGTCAGCTCCTCGTCGCGAAGCGTCGCCGACACGACGTACTTCGGGATCGAGTTCATCCGGTCGGCGAACGGGTCGCCTGCCCGCCCCGGCCACGCCGCCGCCATCGTCTGCCAGGTGCGGCGCCCGTAGAGCAGCGCCTCGCGCCCCGTTCAGCGCGTCGTCGAAGCCGCCGCCCACCGCCTCGTCGAAGAACGGGTGCGACCAGCCGCCGTGGGCGAAGCCGCCGTCGGTGTCCTCGTCGGGCCCTCCGGGCGCCTGCACGACGCCGTCCAGGCTGATGAACTCGATCACCACGATGCGCATCCGAGTCACTCCTCTCGTTCGGGGTGCTCGGCGTACGCGGCCGCAACGCTCTTCGGCACCACCAGCGCCCAGGCGTCGACGACGAGCTCGCGCAGCTCCTGCTCGTCGAGCGCCGCGAGCCGCACGACGACCCAGTTGTAGCGGAGGTCGGACGGGCGCGGGAGCATGAACTTGTCGGGCTCCGTCTCGACGAGCGCGTCGCGCCACTCCTTCGGGAAGGCGAAGCCGAGCAGCGTCTCGTCGCGCGACGCGGCGAGGTAGACGATCCGGCCGACCCGGAACTTGACCCGGCCGCGCACGAGCGCCTCGTACGACCGTGGCAGCGTGAGCGCGACCGAGCGCGCGTCGGCGAGCGTGACCACGACCTCGAGCCTACGGGAGCGATGACTCTGCCGGCCCTGTCCGCTTCGCTGGAACCGACGACAAGGAGCGAGCGATGCCTGCATTCATCGTCACCAGGATCCAGACCGGGCGACTACGACGCGTGGCGACCGCTGTTCGACCAGGATCGCCCGAGCGCTCGAGAGCACGCGAAGGTCGAACGCGTCTTCAGGAGCGTCGACGATCCGAACCACGTCTTCATCTTTCTCGAGTTCGACTCCGTCGACGACGCGAACGAGGCTCGGCGGCAGACTGCTCGAGTCCGGCGTCCTCGACCGCTTCGAGGACAAGCACGGTCCGAACGTCGTTCACGAGGCGTAATACCATCGCCTTCCGACCACCGGTGCCAGACTCGTGCCAGAGACGAGTCTGACACCGCGCTCGATGCCCGGTCAGCGCTTCGTGTCGTCGAGGTCGCGCGTGTAGTTCTCGAGCGACCTGCGGTAGCGGTCGATCTCGGGGGCGTCGATCCTGCTGCGGGCGAGGTCGAGCACGTCGACGAGCGCCTCGCGGTCGCGCCCGGCCGTCGCGAGCGCGAAGGCCCGGAAGAGCCGCAGGGCGGCGTGCTCCGGGAAGCGCGCGACGGCGTCGTCGAAGAGCGCGATCGCCTCGTCGTTGCGACTGGCGTTGCGGAGCGAGCTTCCGAGCTGGAGGAGCGCTCCCGGCACGAGCTCCTCCCGGAGCCCGAGCGCGAGGGCGCGCTCGTAGTGCGGGATCGCCTCGAGCTCGCGCCCGGCGGAGTCGTGCTCGCCGCCGATCTCGTACTCGCGCTCTGCCTCGTCCACGGTGCCAGACTACGGACAAGCGTCCGGTGCCGCTGAAGCTCGCGCGCCACTGAACTGCAGTAGTAGTTTGCGGTTTGTAAAGCACATGTCCGAGACGCTTCGCGCCAGCGCAGAACGAGAACAAGACTCTCTTCTGATTCACCTGAGGAGGGAACGATGACAACACGCATTGGCTCGAGACGAAGCCTGACCGCGATGCTTCGCCGGCTCGTTGCTGGCGCTGGCGTTCGCCGGCGTCGCCGCGGCGGCACCGCCGACGAACTCGACGCCGCCGACGATCACGGGCACGCCCAAGGTCGGCGAGACGCTCACCGCACAGAACGGCACCTGGACGAACAACCCGACCGCGTACCAGTACCAGTGGCAGCGCTGCGGTACCGGCTGGCGCGGGCTGCGCGAACGTCGCCGGAGCGGTCGAGAAGACCTACCTCCTGTCGTCGGCCGACGCCGGCCGGACGATGCGCGTTCGCGTCCTGGCCGTGAACGCCGACGGCGCCGCGGCGGCGCGATCGGCACCGACGGCCGTCGTGGCGGCGAGCGCCGCTCCCCAGAACACCGACCGTCCGTCGATCCTCGGGGAAGAGCGCGTCGGCCAGGAGCTGACTGCCGAGGAAGGCAGCTGGACGAACAATCCGACGAGCTACGCGTATCAGTGGCAGCGCTGTGACGCCGACGGCAAGAACTGCCTGCCGGTGGTCGGCGCGAACGGCAAGACCTACGGCGTCCGTACCGCCGACGTCGGCTTCGCCATGCGGGTGCGGGTGACCGCCCGGAACGCCAACGGCTCCGGCTCCGCGGACTCGACGCTCTCGGCCGTCGTCGCGCCTGCGGTGACGGTCACGAACAAGCGGCCGACGCTCCGGATCGTCTCGGTCCGGTTCCTCGGCGCGCGTGTCTACGCCCGGTTCCGGATCTGCGACGACACCAGGAAGAACCTGACGATCCTGGCGACGGACTCGCGTCCGGGTCGCGTCTCGCAGACGCGGCGCTTCTCGACGCTGGTCGCGCCGAATCCCTGTGGCGTCTACACCCGCAACTGGGTGCCGGCACAGCGGTTCCGCGGCAAGGGGCGGTACACGATCACGCTCGCGGCCCGCGACACGTCGCGCCGGACGAGCGCTCCGGCCCGCCGGACGTTCTTCCGCTAACAGCGCCGTCAGGAGTGGGTGCCGGACGCCCGGCACCCACTCCAGCATCCAGCTTGAATCGAGCATCGGTTCGCGCAACGATGTGGGGTGGCATGAAACGAGCTCGGTGGCGGTGCTACTGGACGTGGCCCCTCGGTCACCGCTGGGAGCACGTCGTCGTCGACCAGCAGCCGCGGCTACAAGCGTTGCGCGCGACTGCGGGAAGACGAAGGGCGCCTTCAGCCCCATCCGCCCGGCGAGCGCTTCGGCGGCCACGCCGACTGGCGGCGGCGACGGCGGCGGCGGCGACTAGCTCACGCGTCAGGTAGCACTTGACTCGGAGGCCGTTCGAGCCGATACAGCGGAGGTGGAAGCGGCCCGCATACCGTGGCGGCCACTCGGACGCCTACTCGTCGAGCAGGGACTCCTGACCGCCGGCGAGCTCGAGCATGCGCTCGCACAGCAGGAGCAGACGGGCCGGCGCCTCGGCGAGACGCTCCTCGAGTGCGGCTTCGTCTCAGGGCCGGAGCTGTCGAACGCGCTGGCCGCGCAGTACGGGATCGAGCTGACCGCCGAGACCGGGTTCGGGACCGGGCTCCGGACCGAGATCCAGCGGCGTCACGAGACCGACCGAGGGAGAGCGATCCGAGCGGTGCCGAATCTCGACGAGCCGGCCCAGTCCGAGGGCGGGTCGGAGCAGGGCCAGTCCGAGCTCGAGGCTCCTTCGCCGGACGAGCAGCTCCTGCACGCCCAGCTCGAGGAGCAGTGGGCGAAGCTGGCGGCCGCCGAGGAGCGGCTTGCCGAGAGCCATCGCGAGCTCACCTCGCTCGCGCACGCGTACGACCAACGGCGCGGCCAGGCCACGCGGCTCGCGCGGCGTGCACGTCACGCCCGACAGCAACCCGGCTTGCAGCACGAGGAGGAACGGCTACTGGAAAGTACGCGCGAGCTCGTCGCGCTTGCCCGCGAATACGACCGCCGACGCAGTCAGGCCGCGCGACTAGCGCAGCGCGCGCGCCAGGCTCGCGAAGAGCGGCGCCTTCAGCTGGCCGCAGCCGAAGCGGCGGAGGAGCGGCTCGAGGCGGGCCGGTACCAGCACGACGCGCGCGTCGCCCAGCTCGAGCGGGACGCTCGCGAGCGCGAAGCCGAGGTCGGACGTCTCCGCAGCGAGCTCGGAGAGCGCGGCCGGCTGCTCGAGGCAGCCGAAGATCGCCTGGTCGAAGGACAGCGCGACCGCGACACCGAGATCGAACGGCTCCGCGCTGAGCTCGCCGGCACGGAGACAACTGTGGCTGAGCGCGACCGGCAACTCGAGGCGGCCGAGCAGCGGCTCGTCGAGAGTCGGAAAGAGCTCACGGAGCGAATCGACAAGCTCCAGGACGACCTCCGCGACCGCGACGTCGAGATCGACCGCCTCCGCACCGAGCTGGCCGGCACAGAAGCGACGGCCGCCGAGCACGACCGGCGGCTCGAAGCAGCTCCGAGCCGACGCCGCGCGCCGACGTCGGCAGGCTCTGCGCTTCCTCGACCGCGCGCGAGAGTCAATGGCGTCCGGTGAGCAAGCTGGGCGCGCGTCTAGACGGACGCCGAGGAGCAGCTGACGACGAGCCGGCACGAGCTGGCCGCCCAGCGGGAACGGGTGCGCGAGCTTGACGCTGAGGTCGAGCGACTCACGGCCGACGTTCGGGGCTGCGACGCGGAGATCGACCGGCTCCGGCAGGAGCTCGAGTCGCACGACCGCGAGCAGCGGGAGCCCGAGGCGCCACCGCTGCCGACCAGCCACCTCGTCTTCGTCCACCTCGCGGGACGGTACGAGCTCGTCGAGCAGGCCGGGCCGCCACCGGCTCGGAACACGGTCCTCGAGCTCCCCGAGCTCCACGGCGGCCCGCTCGTCGTCGCCGGGCTCCGTCGCTCGCCTCTGCCGGACGACGAACGTCCGTGCGCATTCGTGATCCCGGCGCGCTAGTCGACGCCGAGCTCGCCGAGCGCCGCGATCGTCGTGCGCAAGTAACAGACTGCTACTTGGCGAGCGCAGCGACGGCTCGCAGCGACCAGAGCCGCCCGATCCGCTCCGCCTTCGGCGTCGAGCTCGCCGCGCTGCGGCTTCGTCAGGCGGGCGGAACGGCTCGACCATCAGCTCGACGCGCTTCCCTGCGCGCTTGCGCGACCACGTGCCGGCGACCACGCCGTCGACGAGCAGCCACGAGAGCGCGCCCGGGCCCTCGAGCCGGCCCTTGCCGTGCGCCTTCGTGCGTACGACCGCCTCGGGCGGGAAGAGCTGCTCGCGCTCCCGGAAGCCCATCACGTAGGCGTCGTACTCGGGGATCAGGCGAACGCCCGCGGACGCGGCGGGCCGGCGCTCGCCGTCCGGCGAGCAGCCACGCAGCCTTCCCTTCGACGTCGACCTCCACGAGCTCGACCGCGATCGACTCGACGAGCGCCTTCGCGCGGGCCGCCTCGAGGCCGCCGAACCACTGCGCGAAGTGACGGTGCGTCGCAGGGCCGAACGCGGCGAGATAGCGGCGGAGCACCTCGGCGAGCGATTCCTCGGGGTCGCGCGTCGGTTGCACGCCGAGCCACTGATCGGGCCGGACGAACGTGACACGCGTCCCCTGCGGCGGCCCGTGGACGAGTACCCCGTTCAGCGCCGCGGGCCCGAGGACGGTGCCCCAGCCGGAGCCGATGTGCTCGCGCGCCCACGGCCCCACGTGCGGCGAGACGGCCTCGACCAGCTCCTCGCGCGTCAAACAGCGGCCGTCGAGCGCGTCGGCGATCGCGGCAAGGATCCGCTTCGCCTCCTTCGGCGGCAGCTCGTTGTGGAAGTACCAGTCGCCGACCACCGCCCGGCGCGCCGCGAGCCAGAGCGCCGAGCTCGTCGGCGGGGTGGATGTGCAGCGTGCCGCGCAGCGTCCACGTCTTCACGAGGCTGCGCTTCTCCCACAACGCCTTGCTCACGTGCTGCCTGCGTCAGCCCCTCGGACGCGCGCCGAGAGCGAGAGCTCGGCCGCGGACATCACCTGCGCGTGGATCCCGCCAACGTCCCGCACGACCTCGACGAGGCGCGACCGCGGCGCCGGCCTGGAGAGGTGGCTCCGCCCCAGCCGCCGGGCCCGGACGTCGTCCCACGTGGTCGGCAGCACCGGCTCAGCGTAAGCTTTCGGCATGGAGATCACCGCGTCCACGATCGAGCTGCTGACGTGGGTCACGGCCCGCTCGCGCACGTACGAGGACGTCGTCGAGGCGTGGAAGAGCAACTGCCCGCGCTACGCCGTTTGGGACGATGCCGTGACCGCGGGCCTCGTCGTCGCCGGGCGCGACGGCGTTGCGCTGACGAGACGCGGGGCGACCGCGCTCGGCGCGCATCACTAGCTGCGGAGCGCTAGGGCGCGTCCGCGAGCAGGATCTCCTTGAGCGTGTCGCCGCGCAGGCCGAGGCGCAGGGTCTCCAGCGGGATCACTTCCTCCGGCGCGATGTTGCCGAGGTTGACCTCGGGGCCGAAGTGCTTCACGAACCAGGCCTGCGAGCTCTTCGACGGCGCCTCCCAGATCAGGTCGTGGAAGTCGATCTCGTGCGCGATCTCGTCGATCAGGCCGGTGCGCATGTCGCCGTCCTTGCGGAAGATCCCCGCCGTGCCGCCCTCGCGGGCCTCGGTGATCACCTTCCAGGCGCCGGCAGCCTTCTCTTCCTTGATCCACTCGACCCACTGGTAGGGCGCGAACACGACCTCGGAGTCCTTCGAGCCGACCTCCGAGAGGACGATGAAGTCGCGCGCGAAGTCGGCGATCAGCTCGAGCTTGCGCTCGCGCGGGATGTCGAGCGTGCCGTCGGAGATCTCGACGTGCGAGAAGCGGAAGTGCTGGAGCCAGCTCTTGAAGCCGTCGAGCTTGTCGCGCGCGAAGACCGCCTCGAAGAGCGTGCCGCCGCAGACGATCGGCGTGTCGAACGAGCGGTAGAGCGCGATCTTCTTCTCGAGGTTGTTCGTGACGTAGCTCGTGCCCCAGCCGAGCTTGACGATGTCGACGTACTCGCCGGCCGTGTCGAACATGCCCTCGATCTCGCGGATCCCGAGGCCCTTGTCCATCACGTGCGTCAGCCCGCTCTCGCGCGGCTTCGACGGGCGCGCCGGCAGGTCGAGGAAGTTCGGGTGCGGTTCGCCGTTAGAGACGGGCAAAGATCTCCTTCAGCTTCTCCTGCGCGCGCTCCTGGACGTCGTGGTAGAGCGAGTTGCCGTGCGCGTCGATGCCGACGGTGAGCGGCCCGAAGTCCTTGACGCGGAACGTCCAGAGGCACTCGGGCATCAGCTCCTCCCAGGCCACCTCCTCGATCTCCTCGATCTGGGTCGTCTCGAGCGCGGCGGCACCGCCGACGATCGCGAAGTAGACCATCCCGAGCTCGCGCATCGGCTCGATCGCCTCGTCGGGGAAGCCGCCCTTGCCGCAGATCGCGCGGACGCCGTACTGCCGGCCGAGCGGCTCGGTGAACCGCACCATGCGCGCGCTCGTCGTCGTGCCGATGCAGACCTTCTCGTAGCGCCCGTTCTCGAGCTTGCGCACGCCCGGCGCGGTGTGCAGCAGGAAGGCGCCGGACGAGATCCATCGGCGGCTCGACGCCCTGGTCGAAGATCCGGATCTGCGTGCGATCGCGGATCCCGATGATGTGGCCCTGGACGGTGACCTCGTCGCCCGCGCGGAGCTTCAGGATCTCCTGCGGGTCGGTGATCGGGAAGGTGACGGCTGTGGTCGGCCACGGCTAGAACTCCCGGTCGTAGTCGAGGTTGCCCTGGGCATCCACGTGCACGGAGGCGCGCCGCGCCGCCCAGCACTGGTAGTTGACCGCCACCGGGTTCAGCGTCATGTGCGTGTCCGCGTGCTCGATGTGGCACTGCAGCACGGTCACGTCGCCGCCGAGCCCCATCGGGCCGATCCCGGTCTCGTTCAGCAGGCCGTAGAGCTCGTCCTCGAGCTGCGCCACGAATGGATCGGCGTTGCGCGTGCCGACGGGTCGCGTGATCGCCTCCTTCGCGAGGTACATCGCGTAGTCGGCGGTGCCGCCGATCCCGACGCCGACGATGCCCGGGCGGGCACGGCTTGCCGCCGGCGCCGACGATCGACTCGAGCACGAACTGCTTGATCCCCTTCACCCCGTCGGCGGGGACGCACATCTTCAGGAAGCTCATGTTCTCGGAGCCCGAGCCCTTCGGCACGCACTTCACGTCGAGCCCGTCCCAGTCCGGGATGAAGTCCCAGTGCACGATCGGCAGGCGGTAGCCGATGTTCGGGCCGCTGTTCTCGCGCGTGATCGTGTGGACGGCGTTCGAGCGCAGCGGATGCTCGACGGTCGCGCGCGCGGTGCCGTCGCGCAGCGCCTCGTAGATCCGCGTCGGGTGGAGCGGAAAGTGCTCGCCGACCCGCACCGTGTAGACCGCGATCCCGGTGTCCTGGCAGACGAGGTTCTGCTCGTCGTCGGCGATCGAGACGTTGCGGTGGATCGTGTTCAGGACGCGCTGCGCCGATGACCGAGGTCTCGCGATCCCGAGCCGCCAGCGAGCGCATCGCGGAGATCCTGCGGGAATGTCCTTCAGCGCCCACACGTAGAGGTGCGCGGCCGCATCCTCGACCGCGTGCTGGAGATCCGTGGCGATCGCTGTGCTCATACGCTCGCTTTCTCTGCCGCCGCTCTGCCGGCGCGGCGTCCGAAGACGACGCACTCGAGCAGCGAGTTTCCCATCATCCGGTTCTCACCGTGCGTGCCGCCGGCGATCTCGCCGCACGCATAGACGCCCTCCAGCGTCGTCTCCGCGTCGGTGTCGATCACGAGCCCACCGTTCTGGTAGTGGAGCACAGGGTAGGTGAGCAGCTTCTCGCTCAGCGGGTCGATGCCGCCGCCGCGGTAGCGCCGGAGCATGTAGGGGAGCGAGACCTCGGCGTCCGCCTGGGCGATGCGCGTCGTGTCGAGGTAGACCGCCGGGCGGCCATCCTCCGTCTCGACGCCCTTCCCCTTCTCGACCTCGTCGAAGATCGCCTGCGAGACGACGTCGCGCGGGCCGAGGGAGTCGGTGAACTCCTCGCCGTCGGCGTTCAACAGCACGGCCCCGTAGGCGCGCGTCGTCTCGGGGATCGAGTAGCCCTGCATCGTCTCCGGCCAGGCGCCGCCGTTCGGGTGGTACTGGAGGTGGTCGAGGTCACGCGCTTGCGCGCCCAGATCGAGCGCGAGCTGCAGCACCTCTCCGGTCGCGTTCGGGTGGTTCGTGGAGAGCTCGCCGCGCTCCTGCGCGACGCGGAAGCAGCGCCCGCCGGCGGCGAGGACGACAGTGCCGGCGTCGATCGAATGCTCGCCGCAGGTCGCATTCCAGCCGTGCTCGCGCGGCTCGAGCGCCGCGAGCGGGCTGTTGGCGAAGAGCGTCCCGTCGCCGGCCTCGAAGGCATCGCGCAGAGCCTTCGTGATCGCGTGGCCCGTGCGGTCGCCCACCTGGAGCAGGCGCTTCGCGGTCGCGCCGCCACAGCGGGCAAGGCGATAGCCGCCGCGATCGCCCGAAGGGCGACCATTTGCAGAGTCTCTCGTGAACTCGACGCCGAGCTCCTCCAGCCAGTGGATCGCGCTACGGGCGTCGCCCGTGAGGATCTCGACGAGCCGCAGGTCGGCGCTCTCGTGTGAGCTCTTGAACACGTCGGCGGCGTGACGTTCGGGCGAATCGTCCTCGCCGAAGGCGGCCTGGATCCCGCCTTGGGCCTTGGCGCTGTTGCAGGCCTGGATCGAACCTTTCGTGGCCAGGGCGACACGCGCGCCGACGCGTCCGGCGGACACCGCCGCAGCGAGCCCCGAGGCGCCGGAGCCGATCACGAGCACGTCGAACGAGGGCTGCGTGGCCACGGCCGCATACTAGCAGCCGGTAATCCAGCGCATTAGCTCCACTTATGGACAAGAGTTCGCTTGTCGACACACCTTCGTTGCGAAATCGGCACGAAAGCCGCGTCCGGGCCGGGCACGATGAATCCGTCGTTACCTGCTCAGAGACGGAGGCTCACATGTTCGCCACGCTCACCGACGAGTTGCTCGACCTCACCGCGACCGAGAAGGGGGTCGGACTGGCCGCGTACGCGGCCGCGGACGAGCCTGGCTGTTGCTCGGCCGCCTGCTCGATCGTCGTCTGCTGCTTCCTCTGCAAGATCTGTTGGTAGATCCGAGCCCGAACCCGGGAGGGGTGGCCACGCCCCTCCCGCAGCGGCCGTACCTCCGGCCCTGGTACCGCACGACGACGGACGGGGAGCGCCTGCTGCTCGAGCACGGCGGTGCGGTCGTCGTGCTGGAGGGCGCGGCGCTGAAGCGGCTCGTTCCGGCGCTGCTGCCGCTCCTCGACGGGACGCGGGGCGTCGAGGAGATCGTCGCGCTGCTGGGGAGCCCGGCGAGGCCGGCGGTCGAGCGGGCGCTGGCCCTCCTGGCCGGGCACGGGCTGCTCACGGAGGGGCCGCCGCTCGACGAGCCGAGACCCTTCGCAGTGACGGCGGAGTCGCTCTCCGCCACGCGACGCGACGGCCCCTCGCCCGACGACGTCCGCCGCCGGCTTCGCGACGCTCACGTGTTCGTCGCCGGAACGACGCCGCTGGCCACGACCGTCGCGCGCGAGCTGCTCCGCGCCGGTGCGGGCAGAGTCGCGCCGGTCGGATGGGACGTCGCAACGCTCGACCGATCGCAGGGCGTGGCCGTCGCGGCCGCCGGGCCCGCGGATCGTGCCGAGCTCGACGGCTGGGCTCGACGCCGGAACGACGACGGGGTCGCATGGCTGGCACTCCTCCCGTCCGATGGCCGACTGGCCCCGATCGGGCCGCTCGTCGTCCCCGGCGAGACCGCATGCCTCGAGTGCTACCGGCTGCGGCGGGCCGCCACCTCGGACTGCCGCGAAGAGTTGCGGGCGCTTGCACGCGCACCCTCGTCGGCACGGTCGGCCGGTGCCGTCGACGCGATCGTCGCCGGCGTCGCCGCACTGGCGCTCCTGCGCTTCCTCGTAGGTCTCGATCCAACCCTGCCCGGGTCGTTCTACGCACTCGACCTCGGTGTGCCGCTGTCGCTCTCGCGCCACCGCGTCCTGCGCGTGCCTCGTTGCCCCGCCTGCTCCGGCGTCGACTCGGTCGCCGCTCCGCTGCCCTGGTTCAAGGAGATCTCCGCACGTGCGTGAGCTCGCACCCGTGAAGCCGACTCCGCTCGCCCGGACGGTACCGCTGCTCGAATCGGTCGTGTCGCCCCACACGGGCATCGTCCGCTCGGCGGTCGAGCTCCTGCGCGGCCAGGGCGAGGCCCGGTTCGTCGGCACCGGCTGCCTGCTCGCGGCGACGGACGAGGTGCTCGGCACAGCCTCGGTCGAGCACTCCGGCGGGTCGAGCGCGTCACGCGCGGCTTCGCGCGCAGCCGCGATCGCAGAGGCAGTGGAGCGGTACGCCGGAGCGGCCTGGCCGGCCGTCGACCTGCCGCTCCGACCGGCAGGGAGTCTCGGCGCCGCCGCGGTCGGCCCCGACCGGTTCACCTTCTTCCTGCCGGAGCAGCTCGCGACACCCAGTTTTCCGTTCGTGCCCTTCACGTCGGGGACGCCGATCCGGTGGGTCGAGGGCTTCGGCGTCCCCGACTGCGAGCCGGTCTTGCTGCCCGCCCAGCTCGTCTTCCTCGGTCGCCCCCCGTCGGACGAGCCGCTGATCACGTACGCGACGAGCAGCGGCCTCGCCTGCGGCGCAACGCCGGAGGAGGCGATCCTCGCGGGCGTCTTGGAGCTCGTCGAGCGCGACGCGTTCATGATCGCGTGGGCGAACCGCCTCTCGCTGCCGCTGCTGGATTGGGCCGAAGACGCGGAGCTCGCGCAGGTCGACCGGCTGTACTTCGCTCCAACCGGCCTGCGCTACGCGGCCGTCGACGCCGGCTGCTTCTTCGGAATCCCGGTTGCGTTCGGCGTGGTTCACGGTCCCGCGGGCGACGACGGTCGCTACGGGCTCGGCGCCGCGGCGGCCGTGACGATCCAGGAGGCCGTGAGCAAGGCTCTCGCCGAGGCGTTCTGGGTGCAGCAGGGTCTACGCGACCTCGTCCGCGGCGCGACCGACATTCCGCGAGTCGAGGAGATTCGCGACTTCGACGACCATCTGCGCTTCTACTCCGAGCCCTCGAACCTGAGGTTGGCCGCGTTCCTCGACGCCTCGGACGACCGCAGCCCGACCGGCGACGTTCCGTCGCTCGCCGGGGACGACGTTCGCGCGCTGATCCGGGCCACGGCGGCCAAGCTCGCGGCGCGCGGCGTCTCGCTCTACGCCGCCGACGTCACGACCCCGGACATCCGCGAGGTCGGTCTCTCGGTCGTCCGGGTGCTTTCGCCCGAGCTCTGTCCGCTCGACGTGATTCACCTCGCGCGGTTCCTCGGCCCGCGCCGACTCTTCCACGCCGCCCACGAGCTTGGGCTGCGCGATCACCCGCTGACGCTCGAGACCGCCAACCACGACCCCCATCCGTTCCCGTGAGCGCTCCACAGACCGTCACGTGGAGCCCGTGGGTCTACGGCGACGAAGGAGTCGCGCTTGACGATGCCGCCGAGAACTTCCACGAGGCGTCCCGAATCTCGCGGGTGGCGATCGATCACCGCAGCCGCGGCGCGCTGCTGCTCGAGCGGAGCCCCGAACTGCGCCAAACGGTAACCCGGGCGGGCGCGCGCCGCATCCAGGCGCCCACGATCGCGCTCCCTCCCTCCTCCCTCCCCAGCATGTCGCTCGGCGAGGCTGTCGAGCGGCGACGCTCGCAGCGCCGCTTCCGGCCTCACCGCCTGAGCCTGAACGAGCTCTCGTCCGTCCTGCGGAACAGGCTACGGCGTGACGGGGAAGGGGCCGGGAGACGTGCGGCTCCGCTCGGTGCCGTCCGGCGGCGCGCTCTACCCGCTCGACGTCTACGTCGCGGCGCTCTCGGTCTCAGAGCTCGAACGGCGGCTCCATCGCTTCGATCCACTGCGGGACTGCCTCGAAGTCCTGCGCTTCGTCGACCGGGCCTGCCTCGAGCCGATCACGCCGTATCCCGAGCTCGTCGCGGACGCGAGCGCCGTCGTGTTCCTCACGGCGACCTTCTGGCGCAGTCGCTTCAAGTACGGGCAGCGCGGCTACCGCTTCTCGCTGCTCGAAGCGGGCCACGTCGCGCAGAACATCCTCCTCGCCGCGACCGCGCTCGGGCTGGCGAGCGTTCCCGCTCGGCGGCTTCTTCGATCGCCAGGCGAACGACCTGCTCGAGGTCGACGGGCTGCACGAGGCTGTGCTCTACGTCATCCCACTCGGCCGGCCGGAGGAGACCTGAACGGGGGCCGGGCTCGTAGCGCGACAGGCTCTGTGGCTCACCACTGCGAGCGTGGCGCTGCTGCTCGGCCTGCCCTTCTCCGACAACGGTGAGCCGTGGACGGCGGTGGTCGTCGGTGGCTGCATCGGCCTCGTGCTGTTCGTGGGGCTCGCACGACGGCTGCCCCGGGCTTCGATCGACAGGCGCACGACCGCGCGTGCCGGCCACGTCGCACTGCGGGCGATGCACGAGGAGGCGCTCTGGCGTGGCGCGTCCCTCGCCGTCGCCGCGATCGCCCTGGGCCGGGTGGCCGCCGCGGTGGCGCTCACCGCCGGCTTCGCCGTCGCTCACGCAGCCACTCAAGGCCGGCTCGCTGCTATCCACCTGCTCACGGGCGGCTGCTTCGCCGCCCTCGCGCTCGGCCGCGGCCTCCCCGCGGCCATGGCGGCGCACGCCGTCTACAACGTGCTGATCTCGGCGGCGCTGGCGCACCACCCGACCTGTCCCAAAGAGACAGTTCCAGCGGACCGCGAGCCGTCGTATGCTCGGCAGACGACGCCCGACACGGCCCCCGCAACCGGTTTCGGAGGCGAGACGGCAGCCATCCTGCAGCTGGAGGACGTCGCTCGCCGCTTCGGCGCGGTCGCTGCCCTGGACGGGATGTCGCTCGAGCTGCGGCCCGGGGAGATCGTCACGTTGCTCGGGCCGAACGGCGCGGGCAAGTCGACCGCGATCTCGATCGCGCTCGGCCTGCGACGGCCCGATCGCGGACGGGCGCGCCTGTTCGGCCTCGACCCGCGCCTCGTCGCCTCCCGCCGCACGAATCGGCGTCTCGCCTCAGGAGACGAGCTTCCCGCCGGCGGCGCGTGTCCGCGAGCTGATCGAGCTGGTGCGAGCGCACTTCGCCCGACCGGCCGCCACGGACGAACTGCTCGAGGAGTTCGGGCTCGACGCCCTGGCGGCGCGGCTCGCCGGCGGGCTCTCCGGCGGCGAGCGCCGTCGACTCGCGCTGGCGCTCGCGTTTGCGGGCCGGCCGGACGCCCTGTTCCTCGACGAGCCGACAGCCGGCCTCGACGTCGAGGCGCGCCGGAGCGCCTGGGCCTCGGTGCGCGCGTTCCGAGAAGCCGGCGGCGCGGTGCTGCTCACCACCCACCACCTCGACGAGGCCGAGGAGCTGGCCACGCGGATCGTGGTGCTCGACCGCGGCCGCATCCGCGCCGAGGGAACGGCTCGGGAGCTCCGCGCCCGCTCCGGCGCCGGCCGCGTGACGCTCGCGATCGACGCGCTGCCCGAGCTTCCGGCCGACGTCCGCGTCGAGCGGGTGGACGGCCGCTACGTCCTGCACACGTCCGACCCCGATCGCCTCGTGGAGCTGATCGTGGCGAGCGGGATCGCGTTCAGCGGGATCGAGGTGTCGCACGGCTCGCTGGAGCAGGCGATGCTCGACCTCACGGCGGCCGACCCATGAGACCGACCATGAGAACCACGTTCGCGTACGCCCGCGCCAGCCTCGTCGAGCTGCTGCGCGTCCCGGCCTTCTCGATCTCGACCCTGCTCTTCCCGACGCTGACCTACCTGTTCGTGACGACGACGGTGTACGACGACGCCGACCCGGCGACGACGATGGCCGGTGTCGCGGGAACGGCGGTGCTCGGCGTCAGCTTCTTCCAGTTCGGTGTCGGAATCGCGAACGAGCGACTGACACCGTGGGAGCGCTACCTGCGAACCCTGCCGGTCTCGATCCGCGCGCGGATGGCGGGTCGGGTACTCGCTGCGATCCCGTTCGCCTCCGCGGCGGCTGCGCTCGTCGTCCTGACCGCGGTCGCCTCGGACGGCGTACGGCTGAGCGCTGAGCGGTGGCTGCTCCTGGCGGTTGCGCTCGTCGCAGGCGGAATTCCCTTCGCGCTCGCCGGAATCGCCCTCGGCTACTGGCTCTCGCCGCGTGCCGCGATCCCGATCGCCAACCTCGTCTTTCTCGGCGCGGCACTCGCCGGCGGGCTCTGGGCGGGCCCGGAACACGTCTCGGACGAGGGAGCGTACGCGTCGATCGTGCCCACGCGTAGCTGGGGCGAGCTGCTCTGGGCCAGCGTCGAGGGACGCGCGTGGCCGGCGGTCGACGTGGCGCTGCTCGCGGCGTCTGGGCTCGCATTCGGGTTGCTGGCCGCCTGGGGGTACCGCCGCGACGAAGGTCAGCTCTTCACCTAGCGAGTGATCAAGCAAGCGACTCACCGCGCCGATACGAGGCCGGTGACCCAGCGGCTCGTCGGCTTCGTGCTCCTACTCGGCGTCCTCGCCCTCTCAGGCTACGCCGCGCTCGAGAACGCCCGCAAGGCCTCGCTCGACCCGCCGAAACCGATCACCCGGGTGGAGGTTCGCGCCGACCACCGGCAATCTCGGTAGTCGCACGCCCGGCTACCAGATCGAGCGCAGGAGCTCCTCGACCTCCGCGGCGGTAGCGAGCCGCGGGTTCGCCTTGGCGCCGGGCCGCTCGACGACCGCCGCAGCGACGTCCGCGAGCTCGGACTCCGGCACGCCGAAGTCCCGCAACCGCTCGAAGCCCCCGAGCCGGGCGAGCTCCTCGACGCGGCTGGCGGGATCGTCCGATCCGATCGCCTCGCCGAAGCGAGCGACCGCGTCGGGAGCGGTGGCCGCGTTGAAGCGAAGCACCGGCGGCAGGGCGAGCGCGTTCATCGCCCCGTGCGGCAATCCGTAGCGGCCGCCGAGAGCCTGCGCGATCGCGTGGCCCAGCGCGAGCATCGAGCCGGCGAGCGCGGCGCCCCCGTGGCACGCGCCGCGGAGGAGCTGCGTGCGGGCTTCCACATCGCTCCCGTTCTCGACGACCCGTGGCAGCCAGGCGGAGATCAGCCGGGCGCCCTCGAGCGCATGGTCGTCGGCAGCCGGATTGTGCCCCTCCACGTAGAGCGCCTCGGCGCAGTGGGCCAGCGCGTTCAGCGCGGTGCCGACCGTCTCTTTGCGTGGCAGTCCCACGGTCAGCCCGGCGTCGTAGACGATGCCTGCGACCCGCGCGCCTGCCCCTCCGCCGCGCTGCCGCCGCCCGGGGTCGCGCACCCCGAAGAAGGGCGTCCACTCGGCGCCGGAATACGTCGTCGGGATCGAGACGACAGGCAGCCCGGTTTCGGCGGAGACGGCCTTCCCCGTGTCGATCGAGCTGCCACCGCCCAGCGGAACGAGCACGTCTGCGGCGCCCAAGCTCGCCGCAATCGAGGCGATGTCGTCTGTAGGCAGCTCGCTCCACCGGCCAACCTGGTCGGGAAGATCGCCGTGGCGGCGGGTCGCGAGGAGGTAGGGCGCCGAGCAGCCGAGCTCGGTCAGGACACCGGAGAGCGAGCCGAGCCCCCAGCGAACGATCACGTCTCTGTCGCCGTCAGGCGCTCGCGCGCGAACGACACGAACGCGTCGGCCGCACGGGTCGGAGCGCGACCGGCCGAGCGAACGAGCGAGATCTCGCGCTTCGCATCGATCCCCTCGACCCGCGCGGCGGCGAGCGTTCCGGCCGCGAGATCCGCCTCGACCGCCGAGCGCGAGATGAACGTGATCCCGTAGCCCGCCTGCACGGCGCTGCGTACGGACTCCTGCAGGCCGAGCTCGAGGCGCACGTCGAGGTCGCGCAGCCTCAGTCCGAGCCCGCGCAGCTCGTCGTCGAGGATCTGCCGGACGCCCGCGCCCTCCTGCATCACGATCAGCTGCTCGGCGCGCAGCTCGTCGATCGTGATGGTCCGGCCCGCGAACGGATGGTCGGGTGGGCAGACGAGGATGACCTCGTCCTCGAAGAACGGCTCGAACCGGACCGAGCGGTGTCGCCGCGCGGCGCCGACGATGCCGAGCTCGAGCTCGCGGGCCGCCACGAGCTCGACGACCGAGTGGGTGTCGTGGACGGAGAGCCCGACCTTGACGCCGGGGTTCGCGAGCTGGAACTCGCAGAGCAGGAGCGGCACCACGATCGCCGCCGGGCCCGTCGACGCCCCGAGCGAAAGCTCGCCGGTCAGCTCGCCGTCGCCGTCGCCCGCGACCTCCTCGACGAGCTGCTGCCTCGAGCGCGAGCAGCCGCTGCGCTCCGCGGTAGAGGCGCAGTCCCGCCTCGGTCGGCTCTACGCGGCGACCCGAGCGATCGAGCAGCTGCGCCCCGAGACGTTTCTCGAGTGCCCGTACCTGAAGCGAGACGGCGGGCTGCGTGACGCCGAGCCGTTCGGCTGCCTGCGAGAAGCTCTTGCGCTCGACGACCGCGCAGAAGGCTGCGAGCTGCCGTGTATCCATAAGGACACCTTATCGAGAGGATGCGAGCGACTCGCGGAGAGGGTCCACGCAGAGGATCCGCGCCAGCTGCGCACGGCGTGCCCGGGCGGCTGGCCCTCGGTGATGTCGAGCGCGTACGAGAGCGCCGAGAGCACTTCCGACGTGCGGAGCTCGCGTTGAAGCGTCGCCACCCACCTTGCATCGGCAACCTCGTGCGAGGCTTGAGAGCCAGGGCCGGCTTGTGACTCGGCTGGCTCTAGACTCGTGCGCGTGCGGGTCTGGATCGACATCACGAACTCCCCGCACGTGCCCGTCTTCCGGCCGCTGATCCGCCTCCTGCTGGCGCAAGGGCACCAGGTCGAGGTGACCGCGCGCGAGTACGCGCAGACGCTCCAGCTGCTCGACCTGCACCGGATCCCACACCACGTCGTCGGCCCCCGACACGGTGGCGGCGGGAGACTCGGGAAAGCTCGGGCGCTCGTCGGCCGGCTCGGCGCCCTCCACCGGTTCGCCCGCGGGCGCGACTTCGACATCGCCCTCACCCACGGCTCGCACGAGCTCACGCTCACCGCGCGCCGCCTCGGGATCCCCAGCACGACCGCGTTCGACTACGAGTACGCGTGGCTGCAGCACCAGCTCGGGTGCCGCGCCGCCACCCGGATCGTCGTTCCCGACGCGATCCCTCAGGGACGGCTCGAGCGCTACGGAGCGAAGCCTCCCAAGCTGCTGCGCTACGAGGGTCTGAAGGAGGAGTACTACCTGGCGGACTTCGAGCCCGACCCGACGCCGGTCGAGGGGCTCGACCCCGCCCGCGTGATCGTCGTCGTCAGGACGCCGCCGGACGTCTCCCTCTACCACCGGCACGGAAACCCGCTCTTCGCGGCGGTGCTCGAGCGACTCGGGGGCGACGAATCCGTGCAGGCCGTCGTGCTGCCGCGCACGGACGAGCAGCGTGCGGCGATCGTCTCGCTCGGACTGCCGTCGCTCGTCGTGCCACCGCGTGCCGTGGACGCGCAGAGCCTGATCGCCCACGCCGACCTGGTCGTCTCGGCGGGCGGCACGATGAACCGCGAGGCCGTCGCGCTCGGCGTGCCCGTCTACACGACCTTCGCCGGCCGGATCGGCGGCGTCGACGAGCGCCTGATCCGGGAGGGGCGGCTCGTCCCGCTGACCGATCCGGCGCGCCTGAAGCTCGCGAAGCGAGAGCCGGCCGGGGAGCGCACGCGCCGCGATCCGCAGCTCCTGCTCGACCTCTTGCTCTCGGCGCGGCCGGACTAGGTCGCTCCCTCTAGACCGGCGGCGGCGCGGCATGGTAGGACCCGCACGCACGACATCTGCAGGGACAAGAGGGGAGATAGGGATGAGAATCGGCAAGCGAACGCCTGCGCTGCTCGGACTCGCGGCGCTCGTCGGGGCTGCCTTCACCGCGTCGATCGCGACCGGCGGCACGCAGCAGCGGCAACAGAGTCCGTTCTTCTTCACGTCCGCCCCGGCCCAGCTCACCGCCGCGCAACTCCGGCGTGCGCGTGCTGCCGCTGATCACGGTGGGCGAGACGCTTCCGAGCGGCTACAGGTTCGAGTCGATCCCCGACGGGATCGCGATCGACAGCAGCCGAACCGGCGCGGCTTCAACGTCGACGTCTACGTCAGCCACGAGACCTCGACGGTCCCGTTCCCGTACAACCCGGTGACGGGGATCGGCTTCAACGACTTCACGAACGCGATGGTGAGCAAGCTCACGCTGAGCCGCTTCGGCGGCGGCGTCCTCGCCGGCTCGTACGTGATCCCGTCGGAGGCGAACTACCAGCGCTTCTGCTCGAGCTTCCTCGCGGGTCGCGAGCACGGGTTCGACCGCGAGATCCTGTTCCAGAACGAGGAGGCGACGGACGTCGTCAACCGGGTCGGGACGGCATGGCCGCCGACGCCTGCGAACGGCTCGAACCCCGAGCAGGCCGGCGTCGTCGTCGCGTACGACGTCAGCGAGCGGCGCCTACAAGACGATCTACGGCATGGGCCGCCACAACCACGAGAACAGCGTCGCGCTGCCGGGATACGGCGAGCCGGTGGTGCTCTCGGGCGACGACACCTTCAGCGCGCCCTCGTCGCAGCTCTACCTCTACAACGCCGACTCGTCGGCGAAGCTCTGGGCCGACCAGGGTGCGCTGTACGCGTTCAAGGCGGACAACGCCGCGGTGAACGACTACGGCGACCTGTCCGGCGCCCAGACCGCGACGGGCCGCTTCATCGCGGTGCCCGAGGCGATCGCGAAGGGCGACCAGAACGCGCTCGAGAACTGGTCGAACGCGAACGGCGTCTTCCAGTTCATCCGCGTCGAGGACATCGCCTACGACCGGAGGCACTCGAACGTCGTCTACTTCGCCGACACGGGCGAGCCGCGGGCGATCCCCGATCCCGTGACCACCCGGCTGCGCCGCGGACCGGCGGGCACGACCGGCCCGCATCCGAACGGACGCCTGTTCAAGCTCGTGCTGGACGAGAGCAATCCGCTCGGCACGGCGACGCTGTCGATCCTGATCGACGCGGACACGGGCGGGTACGGCAACGTGAACGTGATTCACCAGCCCGACAACGTCGAGACGACGAGGCGCAGCCTCCTGATCCAGGAGGATCCGGGCTCGCACAACCAGGGTCAGACGACCGCGCGGATCTGGCGGTACGACCTGCGAAGCGGCCGGCTCGACGTCGTCGCGAAGGTCGACCAGTCCCAGCGGCCGACGACACCGCTCGGCGCGTGGGAGTCGAGCGGGATCGTGGACGCGTCGAAGGAGTTCGGCCGGAACATGTTCCTCGTCGACGTCCAGGCCGGCACGCTCGTGGTCGAACGCGAGCAGCGCGGCAATCTCACCTACGAACGCGAGGGCGGGCAGCTCCTGCTCGTCCGGATCCCCGATCTGGGCCGCGGCGGTGGGAGCGAGCCCGACGACGGCGGCGGAGACGAGGGCGACGACTAATTGAGCTCGGAGGCGGGCGCCGCTGTCGCGGTGTCCGCCTCCTCTACCTCGACGAGCCGCTTCGGCTCGCGGACGAGCGCGGCCAGCCGCCCGACGAGGCCGAGCGTGTCACCCTCCTCGACGAGCTGCTCCAGCTCGTCGAGTCGTGCGTCGAGCCAGACCCGGTCGACCGGCGAGACGTCGAGCGCGACGATCGACGGATGCGTCGTCGGCTGCCACGTCTCCCCCGCGGCGAAGAGCTCCTCGTGCGTCTTCTCGCCGGGCCGCGCGCCGATCAGCTTGATCGCCACGTCGACGTCGGGCTCCTTGCCGGAGAGCCGGATCATGTTCCGGGCGAGATCGAGGATCCGGATCGGCTCGCCCATCTCGAGCACGTAGATCCGGCCACGACCGCCGATCGCTCCCGCCTGCACGACGAGCGCAACCGCCTCGGGAATCGTCATGAAGAAGCGCGTCATCTCGGGATCGGTCACCGTGACGGGGCCGCCGCGCTCGATCTGCCGGCGGAAGAGCGGGATCACGCTGCCGGCCGAGTTGAGGACGTTGCCGAAGCGCACCGCCACGAAGCGCGTCGCGACCTCGTCGCGCTCGCCGTGCGCGCCGACGATCCACTCGCACAGCGTCTTCGTCTGGCCGTAGACGCTGTGCGGGTTCAGCGCCTTGTCCGTGGAGATGAGCACGAACCGCTCCACGCCGTGCTCGATTGCGAGATCCGCGACGACGCGCGTGCCGAGGACGTTGTTCTCCACCGAAACGATCGGGTTCGCCTCCATCACCGGCACGTGCTTGTAGGCGGCTGCGTGGAAGACGACGTCGGGCCGGTAGCGGGCGAAGATGTCGTGCATGCGCCTGCGGTTGCGGACGTCGGCCAGCACCGGGACGCCCGCGACGAAGTCGCGCTCGTCGACGAGCTCGCGCTCGGTGTCGAAGAGCGCGCTCTCGCCCTGCTCGACCATGACGATGCGTGCCGGCGCGGCGCGCGCGATCTGCCGGCAGAGCTCCGAGCCGATCGAGCCCCCCGCGCCGGTGACGAGCACCGTCTTCCCCTGGAGATAGGACGCGATCGCCGCGACGTCGGTCTCGACCGGCTCGCGGCCGAGGAGGTCCTCGACCTGCACGGGCCGGATCTGCTGCGCGAGCGCCTGGTCGCCCGAGATCAACTCGTGCAGGCCCGGCAGCGTCTTCACCGGAACGCTCTCGGCGCGGGCGACCTCGACGATGCCCCGCCGCACCTCGCCGGACGCGGACGGGATCGCGATCAGCAGCTCGTCGGGTCGCCGGTCGTGCAGGATGCGGCGCAGCTCGTCGCTCGAGCCGAGCACGCGGATTCCGTGCAGGCGCATGTTCTTCTTGCGCGGGTCGTCGTCGATCAACCCGATCGGCGTATAGCCCATCGAGGGCGTCCGCAGCATCTCCTTGATCATCAGCTGAGCGGCGTCGCCGGCCCCGACGACGATCACCTCCTTGCCTCGCGCTACGAGCGAGGAGGTCTGTGGGCGCTCGATGATCGTCCGCGCGAGCATGCGCGAGGCGGCGACGAACGCGAGGCAGAGCAGCCCGTCGAGAATCCAGACCGTTCGCGGCACGGCCGTCACATGGACGTCGAAGAACGTGAAGACGAGCACGGCGACGAGCGACGCCGCCGTCACGCCGCGCGCCGCGCCCCACATGTCACGCGTCGAGACGTAGCGCCACCAGCGGTTGTAGAAGCCGAAGAGCGCGAAGAGCACGAGCTTGATCGCGACGAGCAGCGCGATCACCTCCGCGCTCAGGTAGCGGTCGTAGTAGACCGGGATCGAAGGATCGAAGCGAAGCTGGAAGGCGAGGAACCAGGCCAGCGCGACGATCACGGCATCCGCGACCAGCTGCGGCAGCCGATGTCGATTGATCGGGAACCTCACAGTGCGAACCTAGCGCGGCGACGCGACGCCGGCCGCGTCGAGCACCGTCTCGACGATCCACTGCTGCTGCTCGGCCGCGATCCCGGCCCACATCGGCAGCGCGAGGTTCTCGGCCGCGGCCCGCTCCGTCTCCGGCAACGAGCCCGGCTCGTACCCCAGGTAGCGAAGCGCAGGCTGGAGGTGCAGAGGAGTGGCGTAGTACGACGCGCACGCAATCTCGCGCTCCTTCAGCGCCGCCGCGATCCGGTTGCGTTCGGGGGTTTGCACGACGAACAGGTGGTAGACGTGCCCGGGCTCGTCCGGCGGCAGCTCGACCGCATCGCCGAGGCCGAGCTCGGCGTACCGCGCGGCAGCGTCGCGGCGCGCGGCGTTCCAGCCGTCGAGGTGCGGCAGCGAGATGCGCAGGAACGCGGCCTGGAGCGCGTCGAGCCGCGAGTTCGTTCCCACGAGCTCGAACGTCGTCTTCTCGCGCGAGCCGTGGAACCGCAGCATCCGCAGCCGGTCGGCGACCTCGTCGTCGAGACAGCCGACGAGCCCGCCGTCGCCGAGCGCGAACAGGTTCTTGGTCGGGAAGAAGCTGTACGTCGAGCAGACCCCGGTCGTGCCGGTGCCCGCGGCGCCGAAGGCCTGCGCGGCGTCCTCGATCAGCGGCAGCCCGAGCGCGGCTAGCGCGGCGAGGGGTGCGGGCCGGCCGAACAGGTGCACGGGCATGATCGCCTTCGTCCTCGGCGTGATCCGGCGCTCGACGTCGTCCGGGTCGAGGTTCAGCGAGACAGCGTCGATGTCGGCGAAGACGGGCGTGGCGCCGACCCGGGCGATCGCCTCGGCGGTCGCGTAGAACGTGAAGGCGGGACAGATCACCTCGTCGCCGCGACCGATCCCCATCGCCTCGAGCGACAGCACGAGTGCGTCCGTTCCGTTCGCGACCCCGATCGCGTGCGGCACGCCCAGGTACGCAGCGGCCTCGGACTCGAAGCCCGCCACCTCGGGGCCGAAGATGAAGCGACCGGACTCGAGGACCCGCTCGAACGCCTCGCGGTAGGCGGGCACGAGCGGCGCGTACTGCGCCTTGACGTCGACGAGGTCGATCTTCACGGGAGCACTCTAGCGGGGCTCGAGCCGCGTTCTGCGGCGCTCCCGTAGCTTCCAGACGCCCCAGCCGATCCCGGCGACGACCGCCACGATGATCGCGTAGTCGACGTAGCGGAAGGCGTGGTGGAACTCCTCCCAGTTGGAGCCGAACCACCAGCCGACGCCGGCGAGGCCGAAGCACCAGAGCGCGGAACCGAACAGCGTCAACAGCACGTAGCGCCCGAACGGAAACCGGAAGACCCCGGCCGGGATCGAGACGAACGAGCGGGCGACCGGCATGATCCGACCGAGGAAGACGGCCCAGCCGCCCCAGCGCTCGAACCAGCGCTCGGCTCGGTCGAACTTCGCCTCGCTCAGGTGGAACCACCGCCCGTGGCGTTCCAGAAACGGCCGGCCGGCGCTCGCGCCGACCCACCAGCCGAGCATCGAGCCGATCGTGTAGCCGACCGTCCCGGCGGTCGCCATCGCGACGAACGCCGGCGCGCCCGCCTCGAAGACGTGGCCGAAGAGGACGGTGTCCTGGCCCGCGAAGGCGCCGGCGGCGACCGCGCCCGAGTACACCATCACGGGCTCGCTCGCCGCCGGGAAGACGGCGTCGAGCAGCATCAGCCCGAACACCGCGTAGAGACCGTGATCCCCGATCAGCGTCGTCAGGAGGTCGGTGATCTCCGACAGGATCGACGCGACCGGCACCGCGGGACTCTAGCGGCGCGGCTTGGCGGGCTTCGTCCGGAGCGGCGCCGCTCGGACGACCCGGACCGGCTTGCTCGCGAGCTCGGCCGTGCCGAGCTCGTTCGTCGCGCGGAAGCGCAGCACGTAGTCGCCGCCGTACACGAACGCCCGCCCCCGCGGGTCGTGCCGGCCCAGCGGACGAGGAAGCGTCCGGGCGCAGTGACGCGGCGCACCGCGATCGTCGCGACCTGGACGCCGGAACGGGTCTCGACGGTGACCCTGAGCCGTGCCGGCCGGGTCACGTTGACGCCCGCCTGCACGAACTGCTTGCCGCCGACGCGCGCGGTGATCGTGCGCCGCGCGAGCTTCACGTCGCCGAGCGTGTTGTTGACCGAGAAGCGCTCGCGCGTCTTCGACTCACGCCCGCTGTCGTCGATCGCGACGACGTCCAGCTGCCAGCGGCCCTCGGCCGGCGCTGTCGGCGGCACGCTCGGATCGGCCTGCAGCGGGCGGGAAAGCGACGGGGTACGTGCCCGGTGCCCGCACCAGCGTCTCCGTGAAGGCAACGGCTCCTCCGGGAGCGGTGAGCGTCGCGGTGACGTTCGACGGGCGTACGACCTTGTAGGAGAGCTGCTGCGTCTCGGCGACGCCATCGCCGTTCGGCGAGACGACCGGCACGCCGGTCCGCGCGTAGATGCCGTAGTACATGAGCTGGAGCGAGGTGGAGACGGCCCGCTCGCCGCTCGGATCGGAAGGGCGGTTGAGCAGCTGGCCCTCGAAGGCGACCGTCGTCGATCCTCCTGCGTCGAAGGCCGATCCGGTGACGGCGCCCAGGCGGACGAGGGTCTGTGCGAGCTCGAAGTTGGTCATACCGACGCTGTAGCCCGGGCGGCGGCCGTCGGTCGCGACGAGGATCACGCTGCCGTTGGCGAGCTGGCCGACGGCCGTGCGGGGATTGCGCGGCACGAGCTGGCTCGGCTCGAATGCCTCGAGCGAGCGGAAGACGGGCCGCCCGCCGCGGACGATCACGGGGCCGCCTCCGATCGCCTGCGTGATGCCGTCCCACTGCGGCCGGAAGATCAATCGCAGCGCGACGCTCGTGCCGATCGGCGCCTCTTCGAGAAGCTTCTGGCCGGCGGTGCCGCGCGCGACGAGAACCGCACCGGTCCTGGGGATCGGCGTCGCGGCGCCGTTCCCGGCCCGGATCACGCCGCCGAAGAGGTCGGTGTTCGGCGTCGCGGGCGGGAACGGGTCGAGCACGACGGAGACGGCGCCGGCCTGCGGGGGCGTCGCCGGCCCGTAGCTCGACGTGAAGAGCGAGATCCCGTTCGCGCCGGGCAGCTGGTTGACGTCGTTGATCGCGCGCCGCTGGCCGAGCCCCTTCCAGGTGCCGAAGAACTGGATCCGGCGCACGTCGAGCGCGCCCTCTGCGCTGATCCCGACGCTCGAGCGGTCACCGTAGGGTGGGGCGTCGACGACGCCGTCGCGCATCAGGACACCGCTCGGGCGCCCGCTGTCGAGGTTGTAGAAGTCACCGTTGATCCCGACCATCGTCGCCTGGGTCGACAGCCGCTTCTGCATCGCCGTCACGCGCTCGACGCCCTGGATCGACTCGTTCGAGAGCACCGGCCGGAGCTCGTACAGCCCCGTCGGCTTGGGCCCCCGGACGACGTGCAGCGCGACCGGTCCGTGACTCGTGAACTGGACGGCGCGCTCGTAGGTGACGCCCGGCATCAGCGCCTGCTTCTGCGTCGCCGCGGCCGGCCGGCCGGCGCGCGAACAGCAGAGCGCGGCGATTCCCCCGATGACCAGCTTGCGCAACACGACCCGCCCGAGGCTACCGCAAGCTCCGGCGGCTCTTTGCAGGGATTTACGGAATCCGTACACCGGCCTGCCCCGCTGCATGGCCGCGACCGATAGGTTGGTGGTGTGAGCTCCGCTCCGGCAGACACGCGCACTGCCCTCGTCGAGGAGCTGATGGCGCGGTTCCCGCACATCCCGCGGGAGGCGGTGCTGAAGGAGGATCTGCTCCGCACCGGGATCGCCTTCGACGACTCGGCCCTGACCCAGAACCTCGACGGTGAGGTCAAGCCGAAGTCGTACTTCATCTTCTCGTTCGACCAGAAGCCGCTGGCCCAGCTCGGCGAGGCCGCGCGCCGGCGCCCGCCGGAGGAGATCGCGCTCACCGGCGGGCCGTACGAGCTGCGCCGCACGATCGTCTCCGTGCGCGTCAACCCCGACTCGCCGTACCGCATCGCCTGCGACGAGGCCGGCGAGCTCGTGCTCTCGCTCGAGGGGCGCGAGACCGCGCACGTCGGCCTGCCGCCGATGCCGGAGTACTACCGGCACGAGCTCGCCAACGGGAAGACGGTGCTGGAGACCGCGCCGACGATCCAGTGGGGCTACCTGATCTACCTCACGGTGCTCCGCCTCTGCCAGTACTTCGGGGCGAAGGAGGAGTGCGGCTTCTGCGACATCAACCACAACTGGCGCCAGCACAAGCAGGAAGGCCGGCCCTACACCGGCGTGAAGCCGGTCGAGGACGTGCTCGAGGCGCTCGCGCTGATCGACCGCTACGACACGGCGCAGGTGAGCAAGGCCTACACCCTCACGGGCGGCTCGGTCACGAGCACGGTCGACGGGCTCGCGGAGGCCGACTTCTACGGCCGCTACGCGCAGGCGATCGAGGAGCGCTTCCCGGGCCGCTGGATCGGCAAGGTCGTCGCCCAGGCGCTTCCGCGCGCCGACGTGCAGCGCTACAAGGACTACGGGATCACGATCTACCACCCGAACTACGAGGTGTGGGACAAGCGCCTGTTCGAGCTGATCTCCCCCGGCAAGCAGCGCTACGTCGGCCGCGAGGAGTGGCACCGGCGCATCCTCGACGCGGCGGAGGTCTTCGGTCCGCGCTTCGTGATCCCGAACTTCGTCGCGGGGGTCGAGCTGGCGAAGCCGTTCGGCTTCGCCACGATCGAGGAGGCGATCGCGTCGACGACCGAGGGGCTCGACTACTTCATGAGCCGCGGGATCACGCCGCGCTTCACGACGTGGTGCCCGGAGCCGACGACGCCGCTCGGCCGCGACAACCCGGACGGCGCGCCGCTCGAGTACCACATCCGCCTGCTCGAGGCCTACCGCGCGACGCTCGAGCGGCACGGGCTCGAAGCCGCCGCCCGGCTACGGCATCGCGGGCGCCGGCAACGCCGTCTTCTCGGTCAGCTCGTTCATGGACACGCTCGAGCCGGAGGAAGTCACCGTCGAGGAGGCGGTGCCGGCATGAGCCGGATCTCCGTCGACGACGCCCGCGAGCTGTGGCTGCACGCGAGCGACGACGAGCTGAAGTCGCTCGCGCAGGCGGCTCGCGCGCGCTTCCACGAGCCGAACCACGCGACCTACATGGTGATGCGGATCGTCAACTACACGAACGTCTGCGTCGCGCAGTGCGACTACTGCGCGTTCTACGTGCTCCCGAACCAGGAGGGCGGCTACGTGCTCTCGCGGGAGGACGTCTTCGCCAAGATCGACGAGCTGCTCGAGGTCGGCGGCGATCTCGTCGCCTTCAACGGCGGCTTCAACCCGAAGCTTCCGCTCGACTTCTACTGCGACCTCTTCGCCGCGGTGCGCGCGCGCTACGGCGACCGCGTCGAGTTCTACGCGCTCACGATCGCCGAGTTCGTCTACCTCGCCGACCGCGCCGGGCTCGGCTACGCCGAGGCGGCCGCACGACTGCGGGACGCGGGCGTCCACTGGGTCACGGGCGGCGGCAGCGAGATCCTCACCGAGGACTTCCGCTCGCGCCACGCCAAGTTCAAGTACACGGTGCGCGACTACTTCGACGCGCAGCGCGCGATCGTCGAGGCGGGGCTGCGCACGACCGCGACGATGGTGATCGGCTTCGACGAGACGCTCGAGGAACGGCTCGAGCACCTGCAGCGCACGCGCGACTTCCAGGACGAGACGGAGGGTCTGTTCTCCTTCCTCTGCTGGACGTACAAGCCGTACGGCACCGCCTTCGGCGGCCGCGAGATCTCGCCGCGGGAGTACTGGCGCCACATCGCTCTCTCCCGGATCTTCCTCGACAACGTCAAGCACGTGCGCACGTCGGTGCTGACGCAGAACGAGGAGGCGTTCCGGGCGCTCGACTACGGCGCCGACGACTTCGACCTCCCGATCGAGGACGAGGTGACGCAGAAGGCGGGCGCGCGGATCGAGCTCGATCTCGAGGCGCTTCTGTCCATTCCCCGCTCGCTCGGCTACTCGGTCGAGTACCGGCGCGCCGAGCGCCCCGTCGCGCTGAGTCGCTAGAACGCTCCGTAGACCGGCGCGCCGGCCGCGGCGACGAAGCGCAGCTCGGGCACGTGCTCGAGCTCGCCGACGTCGCGCGCCATCTCGAGGAACGTGTAGAGCCGGCGCGCTCGCGTGGTCCGAACGAGTAGCGCAGCTTCTCGAAGTAGCGGGCGAGGTAGCCGGCCGGATAGCCGTAGCGGTCGCTCGCCTCGCGCGCGAGCACCTGCGGCTCGGCGCGGGCGAGGCGCACGGACGCGACGAGCGCGTGCTCGAGCTCGTGGAGGCCGGCCACGACTGGCTCGGGCGCGGCCCAGACGGCGAAGACCATCGGCAGCCCGGTGCGCTCGAGCCAGAGTCGACCCAGGTCGTAGTGCGGCGTCGGATCGTCGAACGCGCTCCGGAGGGCCGCGTCGCCGATCAGCAGCTTCGCGTCGGCGCCGCCCTGGTCGCCCGCGGGGCTCAGCGGCACCTGCTCGGCATGTGGAAGCAGCACCTTCGTCAGGACGACCGAGGTCGCGCTCTCCGGCGTCACCGCCACGGAGCGGATCTGCGAGAACGGCAGTCGGGAGACGAGCTGGATCGACTCGACCGCTCCCTCCGACGAGACGCAGAGACGGGGAAGGATGCGCAGGGACGACGCATGGCGGGCGTACTCGATCGAGGAGATCGGTGCGATGTCGAGCTGCCCGTCGAGCAGCATCCGGTTCAGCTCCGTGGGGACTCCCGTGACCTCCTCGACGTCGACCGTCAGGCGGTGGAAGACCGGCGCCATGTTGACGTACGAGATGCGGCCGAGGCGAATCATGTCGACACCCATTCGAAGAACGTGACCAGATTCCCGTCCAGGTCGAGCGTCGCGAACTCGCGCGTCCCGAAGTCGGTGTCGTCGACTCCGCCCTTCGAAACGGTATGGAGCACGTCTGCTGCGCGGAGCTCCTCGTAGAGGTCGCCGACCCCGTCGACGACGACACGACAGCTCGCCGTGCCCGCGATGAACGACTCCGCGCCGGAGCAGACCGGAGTCTCGCCTCCTTCGCGCGCGCGCCAACTCTCGTCGCTCGCTTCCCAGAGGTGGATCACCGCCTCGTCACGGCACATGACCGCGAAACCGCCGTCGTGGTGCAGCGTCTCGAACCCGAGCCGGTCGCGGTAGAACTCGACCGCCGCCGCCGCGTCGCGGACGGGGAGCGCCGGGATCGTCTGGCCCAGGCTCACCACCGGCGCTGCTCCCTAGCGCGCTGCACCTAGCTGCTCCTGTCCACGACGGTCTCTGCGAGCGACTCGAGCTCGCCGCGATTCGCGGCGCCGTCGAGGTGCTCACGGGCGTCTCTAGCGTAACCACGGGCCACGTCCAGGGAACGCTCCAACGCGCCGGTCGCGGCAACGCGGAGCAGCGCACCTTCGAGCGGCCCGCCGGCCAGCGCCGTGCGCACCGCCTCGTCCTCGCGAGCGGCGAGCAGGAGCGGCAGCGTCGGCGTTCCCTCCCGCAGGTCGGTGCCGAGGACCTTGCCGGTCTCGGCGGTCTCGCCCGAGCAGTCGAGCACGTCGTCGGCGATCTGGAACGCGATCCCGAGCGCGAGCCCGTACCGTCCGAGGTGATCCTGCCGCGAGCCGAGCAGGCAGGCCGCCTCGAACAGCTTCCCCGTCTTCAGCGCGATCCGCTCCAGGTACTGGTCGATCGGCGTCTCGGGACGGTGCTGCTGCCGCTTCTGGAGCGCCTCGCCGCGCACGAGCGCGAGAGAAGCCGCGGCGAGGATCTGCACGCCCTCGAGGTCGCCCGCCTCAGCGAGCACGCCGAACGCCCGCGCGAACAGATAGTCCCCGGTCGCCTTTGCCGCGGCCTCGCCGTGCGCCGCCCAGGCGGTCGGCCGTCCGCGGCGGAGCGGCGCGCCGTCGATCAGGTCGTCGTGGACGAGCGTCGCGGTGTGGACGAGCTCGATCGCCACGCTCGCGCGGAGCGCCCGCTCGCGGTCGTCGGCGACGAGGTGGATCAGGAGTGGCCGCAGGCGCTTGCCTCCTGCCCCGATCGCCTCGGAGCCGACTCGCTCGACGACGCCCGGGTAACGTGCGACCGCGTCGTGCAGGCGTTCCTCGAGCTCGTCCAGATACGGGCGTGCCTCGGTGAACACCGTCGCGGCGATCACGCGCGCACTCCGACGTGGCGTGCCACGATCCCGCCGGCCATCAGGTCGTAGCGCACGAGACCGAAACCGGCGCCGCGCATCAACTCCGCCAGCTCCTCGGCGGGCGGAAACCGCTTCACGCTGGCCGGCAGGTAGGTGTAGGCCGACCCGCCCGGCAGCACCTTCCCGAGCAGCGGCACGATCCGGTCGAACCAGAACGAGTAGAAGACCCGCAGGGCGCCGCGCGGGCGTGTGATCTCGAGGATCGCGACGATCCCGTCGACCTTCAGCACGCGGTGCAGCTCCGCGAGCGCCCCTTCGAGGTCGTCGACGTTCCGCACGCCGAAGCCGACGGTGGCCGCGTCGAAGGTCTCGTCCCCGAACGGCAGCGCCAGCAGGTCGCCCTCGAGCCACTCGACTCCCGGCCCTTTCCGGCGCGCCCGCTCGAGCATCTTCGCGGAGAAGTCGAGGCCGACGACGGTCGCGCCCGCCCGCTGCGCGAGGACCGCCAGGTCGCCTGTGCCACAGCAGGCGTCGAGGACGCGGTCGCCGGGCTTCACCGCGATCCGAACGGTGCGCCGGCGCCAGCGCTGGTCGAGCCCCAGTGTCATGACGCGGTTCATCACGTCGTAGACCGGCGCGATCCGGTCGAACATGGTGCGGACCTCGTCCGCGGCGAGGCGGCCGGTCTCGTGCGTCATTGGCCCCACCGGGGCGTCAGCGTGTTCTCGACGCCGAGCTGATCGAGGATGCGGGCGACGACGAAGTCGACGAGGTCGGCGATCGTCTCCGCGCCGTGGTAGAAGCCGGGCGCCGCGAAGAGGATCGTGGCGCCGGCGCTCTGGAGCGTCGCGAGGCCGTTCAGGTGAATCGAGGAGAGCGGCGTCTCGCGGGGGACGAGCACGAGCTTCCGGCCCTCCTTCAGCGCCACCGAGGCGGCGCGGTGGATCAGGTTCGCCATCGCGCCCGCGGCAAGCGTGCCCACGGTCGACATCGAGCAGGGACAGACGACGTAGGCGTCCACCTTCGCCGAGCCCGACGCGTACGGGCTCTTGTAGTCGTTCACGGCGTAGATCGTGACGCCCGGCGCGTCGCCGACCAGCCGCCCCAGAACCTCCTCGCGCGGCAGCGACGGGTCGCCGTACAGCTCCGTCGCGAGCACCTCGATCCCGGCGGCGGACGCGGTCAGCCCGACCTCGCAGCCGGCGTCGGCGAGCGCGCGCAGCAGCCGGGCGGCGTACGGCGCGCCCGAAGCGCCCGTCACGCCGAGGAAGACATTCATCGCCCTACTCGTCTTTCGGGCCCTTGGAGGCGTCGAGGAAGGTCGCGATCGCCGTCAACTGCTCGTCGTTCAGGCTCCCGCCGAACTCCTCGCCGAACGCGGGCATCACGTTGTTGCCGAAGTCTGCGGGATTGGCGACGTAGTTCTTGAAGTACTCGATCCCCCGGTCACCCGCGCCGATCGCGGTGAGCTCTGGGGCGCCGAGGTTCGCCGAGCCGACGCCCAGGTACACGTGGCACTGCGCGCAGCCCGTCTCGGCGTAGAGGATCGCGCCCTCGATCGCGACCTCGTTCCCCTCGAAGCCCTGCTGCTCGGCCCACTCCGGCACCGCCGCGGCAAGCTGCGAGCCGAGCGCCTCCTCGGCCGTTGCGCCCTTGTAGGTGAGCACGCCCATCGAGAGCACGACGACGATCACGGTGACGATCGCGACCGGCCGGTGCAGCAACCGGCGCTCGCGGCGCAGGTCGAGGAACGGCAGCGCGATCAGCAGGATCAGCAGCAACGTCGGGATCCCGACGGTGCCGAGGATCACGGACTCCGGCCACTTGAAGATCCGCAGCAGGTAGAAGAGGAAGAAGAAGTACCAGTCCGGCCGCGGGATGAAGTCCGTCGTGCCCGGGTCGGCCTCCTCGGTGAAGTGCGGCCCGAGGACGCCTGCCTCGGTACCGTCGGCGTCGTAGTACCAGATGACGGCCAGCGCGACGATCACGCCGACGACGACCAGGCTCATCACCGTGTCGTGGAACATCGCGTGCGGGAAGAACGGCTTCCCGCGGCGCTCGACGTCCTCCTTGTAGCGCTTGTGCGCCTCGCGGCGCTCGACGATCCGCCTAGACGCCATTCGCGCCTCCGCGCCCGCCGGGCCGGGTGAGCCCCTCGCGCCCGTTGACCGGCTTCGTCTCGACCGGGCCCTCGCCCGCCGCGTTCTTCGTCCACGGGTTGGGCGAGACGCCGAGGCGGATCACGAGGTGCAGGTGCAGGATGATCAGCCCGATGATCGCGCCCGGAACGACGAGCATGTGCAACGCGTAGAACTTGGCCAACGCGTCCTCGCCGATCGCGGCACCTCCCTGGAGCCACTGCGCGATGAACGGGCCGAGGAACGGCGCGGTGCCGTTGATGTTGATCCCGACCACCGTCGCCCAGTACGCGGTCTGGTCCCACGGCAGCAGGTAGCCGGTGAAGCCCTCGAGCATCCCGAGCGCCAGCAGCAGCACGCCGACGATCCAGTTCAGCTCGCGCGGATACTTGTACGCGCCGAACAGGAACACGCGCGCCATGTGGAAGAACATCAGGATGATGAAGACGCTCGCCCCCCAGCGGTGCATGCCGCGGACGAGCCAGCCGAGGGTGACGTCGTTCGTGATGTGCTGGATCGACTCGTACGCCGAGTCGGGATCCGGCTTGTAGTACATGGCGAGCACGACGCCCGTGATCGCCTGGACGAGGAAGGCGGTGAGCGTCGCCGAGCCGAGCGTGTGGTACCAGCCGATGTCCCTCGGCACCTTGCGGAAGAGGAAGAACTTGACGCCGCCGACGAGGCCCGAGCGCTCCTCGAGCCAGTCGACCGGGTAGAGGGCGGCCGCTTCGATCTGCGCCCGGCGCGGACTCTTCTTCCCGGTCGTCGTCGCCACTACCCCGGAACCTCGATCGGGTACATCCAGGCCGAGATCCCGTCGACGTGCACGCCCGGGTTCGTGTGGCCGTACCGGGAGATCTTGGCCTCGGCGCCGGTGCCCTCGACGCTGCCGACGCTGTAGTACTGACCGAGCCAGAGCCTGCCGTCGCGCACCGAGAACTCGGCGCGGTCGAGCGCCCGGACGGGCGGACCGGCGGTGCGGTTTCCCTCGGTGTCGTACTGGCCGCCGTGGCACGGACAGCCGAACCCGGACGGCTGCGCGGGCGTCAGCGTCACCTGCTCCGCCACCTCGGTCTTGGCGTCGTCGTCGACGGGGCCGTTCGGCTGCACCGGGCAGCCGAGGTGGACGCAGCGAGAGAAGAGGATCGTGAAGCTCGGGCTCGTACCCCCGGGAATCTCGGCGAGGCCGTTGTTGCGGACGAACATCGTGCGCCGGCTGACCTCGCCGATCTCGGGATGCTCGAGGTAGGTCGCGATCACGAACTCACCCTCGGGGAAGTTCTCCAGCGGGCCGAGGTCGACGTCGGGCTCGTTCTGGTTCGTGAAGGACGGCAGCACGGCGAAGCCGAGCACGGGAACGGTGATGATGCCGCCGATCACCGCCCCGAGACCGAGAGTGGTCGCCGCGAGGAAGGTCTTGCGCGGGTACGCCGCCACCTCCTCGTCGCTCATCACGGGCATCGCGTCCTCGCCCACCCCGGCCGGAGGTGCTCCCGGGTCGCGCACCATCCGCGTCTCGGGCTCGACCTCGGGGGCCGGCTCGCGGACGTTGGCGGTGACGTCGCGGATCCAGAGGAAGCCGAAGACGACCGCGAGCACCGCTCCGACCGCGGCGACCGGCCAGCTGACGACGAGCCCGGTGAGGATGCAGGCGATCCCGACGGCGAAGCCGATCGGCCAGAGGCTCGGCGGCGGCAGGTGCGGCGTCTCGTTGTCGTGCGAGCTCAAATTGGTAACCCCCGTGGATTCAACCCGTGCAGGCGTGCTCGTGTCAACGACGTACCAGCTGCCGCAAGCGGCGACGTCCCGCGCCATTCTGCACCACTCCGCCGACTGGAGTCGCGGGTAGGCCGTACTCGGCCCAGCGCGCGTCGACGAGCGCCTTCACCTCCTCGCTCATCTCGATCTCCTCCGGCCATTCGCGCGCCCCCTCAGCCGGGCCCTTCGCGGTCGCGTCGATGCCGATCTTGCCGCCGAAGAACTGCAGCGTCGGCGCGTGGTCGAGCTGGTCGAGCGGGCCCTCCGCGATCACGACGTCGCGCTTCGGATCGACATTGGCGCCGACGTAGAAGAAGACCTGCGCGTAGTCGTGGACGTCGACGTGCTCGTCGACGACGACGACCGCCTTCGAGAGGCTGAGCATGCCGAGGCCCCAGATCGCGTGCATCACCTTGTGCGCGTGGCCGGGGAAGGCCTTCCGGATCGAGACGATCACGCAGTTGTGGAAGGCGCCGGACACCGGTAGGTCGTAGTCGACGATCTCCGGCACCGTCAGCTTCACCGCCGGCAGGAAGATCCGCTCCGTCGCCTTCGCGAGCCACGCGTCCTCCTGGGGCGGCTTGCCGACGACGATCGAGGGGTAGATCGCGTCGCGGCGCATCGTGATCGCGGTCAGGCGGAAGACCGGGAACGGCTCGGCGGCCGTGTAGAAGCCGGTGTGGTCGCCGAACGGCCCCTCGAGGCCGAGCTCGTCCTTCTCGATGTAGCCCTCGAGCACGATCTCCGCGTTCGCGGGCACCTCGAGGTCGACGGTCTTCCCGCGCACCACCTCGACCGGGCCGCCCTTGAGAAAGCCCGCGAGCATCAGCTCGTCGATGTGCTTCGGCAGCGGCGCGCTCGCCGAGTAGGCGGTCACGGGGTCGAGCCCGAGCGCCACGGCGACCGGGATGCGGCCGTCGGTCGCGAGGTAGTCGGCCCGCCCGTCCTTGTGGATCTGCCAGTGCATGTACGTCGAGCGCCGGTCGATCTTCTGCATCCGGTACATGCCGACGTTGCGGGTGCCGGTGTGCGGATCCCGCGTGATCACGGCTGGGAGCGTGACGAACGGTGCGGGATCGCCCGGCCAGCAGCGCTGGATCGGCAGCAGGTCGAGATCGACGTCGTCGCCGGTGAGCACGATCTCCTGGCAGGCACCGCGCGAGACCGTCTTGGGACGCGAGTCGGCAATCGACTTCAGCTTCTTCAGCCCGCGCAGCTTCTCGGCGAGACCCGTGGGCGGCTGCAGCTCGAGCACGTCCTCGAGCTTCCCCGCCACCTCGTCGAGGTGAGAGACGCCGAAGGCGAGGCACATCCGCCGCTCCGTGCCGAACTGGTTGATCAGGAGCGGGATGACGCGCGCCCTTCGGGTTCTCGAAGAGCAGCGCCGGGCCGCCCGCCTTGACCGTCCGGTCGACGATCTCCGTGATCTCGAGGTCCGGATCGACCTCGGCGGCGACGCGAACGAGCTCGCCCTCGCGCTCGAGCAGCGAGATCCAGTCGCGCAGATCCGACGGCGGAGCCATCCCCGATCAGTCTACGGAGGCGGGTGCTAGCCGGCGGTGCCTGAGCCAGCGTGACGTCTCGCCGAGGGCGATCACCGCGATGAAGACGAGGCCGACGAGCAGCATGCCGGTGATGATGTTCTTGCCTTCCTCGGCGGCGTTTGCAAGGAGCCAGGCGGTCATGGTTCGAGATTATCCGACGCGGAGCGCGTGCGCAGCAAGTGCGCGCTCGACCGCGGCGCGCGTCGGCCGCGCCGCCCAGACGGCCCGCGCTCGCGGCCCAGGCCTCGCCGTCGCCGGGAGCGTCCGCCGCGCGCAGCGCCGCGCACGTCGAGATCAGCTCCGCCAGCTCGGCGACGGCCCAGACGGATCCTGTGGCCGCGATCCGCACGAGCCCGTGGGCGTAGAGGTAGTCGCCGAGCAGGAGCGCCGTGTCGGCGTCGGGCGGCGCGAACAGCCGCGGCCGGCCCGGGGAGCTGCGTAGTGGAGCAGATAGCCCTCGTAGATCGTCTCCAGCCCGAGGGCGTACGGCTCGGCGGCGAGCGGCGAGAAGACCGGCTCGCACTCGGGATCCGCGCGCAGCGCCTCGCCCCAGAGCGGGCTCTCGGCAGCCGCGTCGGCCGCCAAGCGTCTCCCAGAGGTCAAGCGCCGAGGTGCTCGCCAACGGCCTCGACGGTGCGGTCGATGTCCTCGTCCGAATGCGCGAGCGAGACGAACATGCACTCGAACTGCGACGGCGCGACGTAGATGCCGCGCTCGAGCAGGTGGCGGAAGAGCGCACCGTAGCGCTCGGTGTCGGCGAGCTCGGCATCCGCGAAGGTTCGGACCTCACCGTCGGCCAGGAAGAGCGTCGCCATCGCGCCGACCCGCTGCACGCGCCCGTACGGCGCGAGGCCCGCCTCGAGCCGCGCACCCTTCCGCTCCAGCTGCTCGAAGACGCCCGGGTCGCGCAGCCGCCGCAGCACCGAGGTTCCGGCGGCGGTCGCGAGCGGGTTTCCGGAGAGCGTGCCCGCCTGGTAGACGTCGCCGCCGGGAGCGAGCCGCTCCATGACGTCCGCCCGGCCGCCGAACGCCGCCGCCGGCAAGCCGCCGCCGACGATCTTGCCGAGGATGGTCAGGTCGGGGAGGACGCCGAAGCGCTCCTGGGCGCCGCCGCGCGCCACCCGGAAGCCGGTGATCACCTCGTCGAAGACGAGCAACGCGCCGGACGCGTCGCAGAGCGCTCGCAATGCCTCGAGAAACCCGGGCGCGGGCGGAACGACACCCATGTTGCCGGCGACAGGCTCGACCACGATCGCGGCGAGTCCCTCGCCGTAGCGCTCGACGGCCGCCGCGACCGCATCGAGGTCGTTGTACGCGGTGACGACCGTGTCAGCCGTGACGCCGGTCGGGATCCCGGGGCTCGCCGGGATGCCCAGCGTCGCGAGCCCGGAGCCGGCGCTCGCGAGCAGCGCGTCGACGTGGCCGTGGTAGCAGCCTGCGAACTTGATGATCCGGTCGCGGCGTGTGAAGGCGCGCGCGAGGCGGATCGTGCTCATCGCCGCCTCCGTGCCCGACGAGACGAGCCGGACGAGCTCGACCGACGGCACGGCGTCGACGATCTCGGACGCGAGCTCGACCTCTCCCTCGGTCGGAGCGCCGAAGGTGGTGCCGCGCCGGGCCGCCCGCTCGATCGCCTCGAGCGTCTCGGAGTCCGCGTGGCCGAAGACGAGCGGTCCCCAGCTCATGACCCAGTCGACGTAGCGGTTGCCGTTCACGTCCTCGATCGTCGAGCCCGAGCCGCTGCGCATGAACACCGGCTCGTCGAGGCCGACGGCGCGCATCGCGCGCACGGGCGAGTTGACGCCGCCCGGGATCAGCCGCTCGGCTCGGCGAAAGAGCTCCGACCGCTGTCTCAGAGCCACGGTGCTAGCTCCATCTGGCGAGCTCCTTCGTCCAGTACGAGAAGATCAGGTCGGCACCGGCACGCTTGATCGCGGTCAGCGACTCGAGCGCGGCCTGGCGCTCGTCGAGGTGACCGCGCGCAGCCGCCGCCTTCACCATCGCGTACTCGCCCGAGACGTTGTAGGCAGCCACCGGGCAGTCGAAGCGCTCGCGTACGGCGCGGAGCACGTCGAGGTACGGCAGCGCGGGCTTGACCATGAGCACGTCCGCCCCCTCGGCGAGATCGAGCTCGCACTCGCGCAGCGCCTCGCGCACGTTCGCCGGATCCATCTGGTAGCCGCGCCGGTCGCCCTCCGAGGGAGCCGACTCTGCCACGTCGCGGAACGGCCCGTAGAACGCCGAGGCGTACTTCGCCGCGTAGCTGACGATCGCCGTGTCCGCGAGCACCTCCCGGATCGCACCGACGCGCCCGTCCATCATGTCGCTCGGCGCGACGGCGTCGGCGCCGGCCTCGACGTGGCTGACCGCGGTGCGGGCGAGCAGCTCGAGCGTCTCGTCGTTCTGCACTTCACCGTCGCGGAGGACGCCGCAATGCCCGTGCGAGGTGTACTCGCAGAGACAGACGTCGGTGACGAGGACGAGCTCCGGGTATGCGGCGCGAAGCGCTCGTAGCGCACGCTGCACGATCCCGTCGTCCTCCCAGGCGCCCGAGCCCTCGTCGTCCTTCTCCTCCGGGATGCCGAAGAGCAAGACCGCCCGGACACCGAGCGCCGCGAGCTCGCCCGCCTCGGCGACGAGGTCGTCGACCGAGTAACGCGACATCCCCGGCAGCTCCGCGTTCCGCGCCGTCGAGGGGCCGACGAAGACCGGCTGCACGAAGTCGTCGAGATCGAGCCGGGTCTCGCGCACGAGCGAGCGCAGCGCGTCGGTCCGGCGCAACCGGCGCAGCCGCGTGGCGGGAAAGGCGCTCACCGAGGACAGGTTACGTCAGCGCAGGCGTCGAGCTCGGCTTGTGTTTCAGAAACACAAGCGACTCTCGCGAGCGCTGCGAGCCGGGGTGCAAGGCCGGTCCGCGGTGGAGGGGAGAGAACTTTGTGTTCCAGGAACACAAGGCTTCCTTCAGGGCTTCCTCACGCGCTCAGGCGGCGGACGGCGCTGCGGGCCGCGAGGCCGTAGAGGAGCGTCAGCCCCGTGAGCCAGGCGAGCTCGCGGGCGAGCGTGCGCCAAGGGTCGAGCTCGAAGAGGGCCGCCGTGAAGAAGCGCAGGCCGTGGGCGAACGGGAACGCGTCACTCAGGTACGCCGCGGCCGGGGCCACCTCGCGAGGTACCAGGCCGAGGAAGACGATCGGGAGCACGGCGAGAATCGCGACGAGCGAGGCGGTGCGGGCGTCACGGGCGAGCGCGCCGAGCAGCGTCCCGAGCGCGCCGAAGGCTGCGCCGGCGCCTGCGAGACCGAGCGCGAGCACCGGCAGGCGCGACCACGGTTGGCCGCCCTCGACGCCGCCGAGCTCGATGATCGCCCCGAACGCGAGCACGATTCCGACTCCGAGCGCGAGCGCGGCGAGCGCCGCGAGCGCGACCTTGGCGGCGACGAGCTGGCCGGGCCCGACGAGGCCGCGGCGGAGGCGGGCGAGCGCACCCTCGTCCCGCTCGGCCGCGAGCGCCGCCGCCGCCAGCAGGAGCGCGAGGAACGAGATCGTCAGGGCGAGCGCATGCGACTGCGCCTGCGCCGAGAGCGCCCACGAGCGCCCCTCGTTGTCGACCTGCACGAGCTCGATCGGATTCGCGGTGGCGCGCAGCGCGTCGTCCGTCTCCGCCAGCGCCGCCTCCGCCGTCCGGATGAACTCGCGGAGTCGGTCGAGACGCGGTCCGGGAGGCAGCTCGTCGAGCAATTCGCGCGCGCCCTCCAGCCCGAGGACGTCGAACTCGCGCCCGAGGAACGTTCCCTCGCCGCCGCGGAGCAGCAGGTCGATGTACTCGAGGTTCGCCTCGACGTAGGCGTCCGAGAGCTGGCGGTTCAGCTGGTAGACGAGCGCCTGCACCTGCTGCGTGACGCGGACCGAGATGCCCCCGCTCGTCGTCTCGAGCTCGAGCCGCGGACTGCGGGCGAGGCTGCGGAGGTCTCCGACGAAGCCGCTGGGGACGGCCAGGAGCGCGACGATCCGGCCGGAGCGCAGCTGACGCTCGGCCTCCTCGCGGTCGAGCCGGACGAGCGTGACCTCGGTCGCGACGCGATCGATCGTGCGCTCGACGTGGAACGTCCGTCCGCCGACCTCGATCTGTGCCGGCAAGCCGTCCTCGTCGACCAGCGCGACGCGTGGCTTTGCGTTCGCGTAGCCGGCGACGAGACCGACCATCCCAGCGATCACGAGCGGATAGGCGAGCAGCACGACCAGCAGGAGCGGCGAGCGACGAAGGACGCGCAGATCCTTGCCGAGCACCAGCAGCACGGCTCTCATGCGGCGACCAGTCGGCCCTCGCGCAGCTCGATCGTCCGGTCGGCACGGCCGACCTCTTCCACGTTCTGCGTCGCGAAGCAGGCCGAGCCGCCCGCGGCGCGCAGCGCATCGAGTCGATCCCAGAGGAGCGCCCGCTGCTCCGTGTCGAGCGAGGCGGTCGGCTCGTCGAGGAGCAGCACCTCGGGCTCGCCGAGGAAGGCGAGCGCCAGGTTGAGCCGCTGACGCATCCCCACCGAGTGGGTCGAGGCAGGCGTGTCCGGAAGCCCGGCATCGGCAGGCCGAGGCTGGCCGTCGAGCCGCGCGAACAACTCGAGGTTCTCGCGCGGCGTCAGGCGCCCGTACAGCGCCGGTCGCTGCGGCGCCCAGCCGACGCGGCCGCTCCGCTCGATCGTTCCGCCGCTCGGGTCGAGCGCTCCCGCGAGGATGGAGAGGAGCGTCGACTTCCCGGCGCCGTTCGGACCGACGAGGGCGACGAGCTCACCAGCGTCCAGCTCGACGTCGCAGGGCTCGAGGACGCGACGAGCGCCGTAGGCCCGCCAGACGCCGCGGGCGGCCAGGAGGGTGCTCAACGTCCTGGCGCGTCCGTACACTCGGCGAGCAGTATCCGCACGACGCCGATCATCGCAGCCGAGGAGCTCGGCCCGTGGACGTGGCGGGACGAGCCTCGCGTCGCCACTCGACCCACCAGTAAGCAGAACGTTTCGGCAGGGTCGGCTATGGTGCCCGCCATGGCTTCGGCCCGACAACGGGACGCCGCGCGCCTGCGTGCGCGCAGGCGCAGACCCCCTCGGCGGCACGTCGCGGACAGGCGCAGCATCGCGGAACGGCACACAGGCCGGATCCTCGTCGCCGCCTTCGCTTCGACGGTGGTGCTCGTGACCCTGCTCCTGACCGCGTTCGGCTCCGCGTCGCCGGCGGCGCCGCAACCGCTCGCCGCGTCGGGCATCCTGCCCGGCGGCCAGCCGAGCCCTCAGATCGTCGCCACGTCCGGCTCGCTGCAGATCCAGCTCCCCGTCGCGCAGAGCGCCGTGACCGCGATCGGCTACCACCGTGCAGGCAACGGTGCGCTCAGGCTCGAGCCGGCCGGGCGGCAGGGGAACGCCGGGATCCTCTCGCGGCTGTGGGATCGCCTCGCGGGCACCGAGCGGAACCGGCTCGTGTGGTTCCAGCTGAGCGGGTCGCGCGGGCCTGGAACGTCGGCGCTCGACGTGGGCGCCGCCCCGGGAACCGACGTCTACGCCCCCGTGGTCGGGCACCGTGGTCGGAATCACCGACTTCGTCCTGGCGAATCGCGTGCACGGCGCGCGCATCGACATCAGGCCGCAGGCGGAGCCGTCGGTGGTCGTCTCGCTGACGCACCTGCGTCCGGATCCGTCGCTCACGGTCGGCTCGCCCGTCACCGAGGGGCGCTCGAAGATCGGCGTCGTCCTCGACCTCGCCGCGTTCGAGCGGCAGGCGCTGGCGCGCTACACCCAGGACGCCGGCAACAACGTCACGCTCGAAGTGCGGCCGGCGGCCACGCTCTCGGTTCGGTAACTCGCGCTGAGGATCCTCTTCGTCGGAGACGTGGTCGGCGCACCGGGGCGTCGGGCCGTCGAGGAGCGGCTGCGCGGGTTGCGGGAGGAGCTGGACGTCGACTTCTGCATCCTGAACGGCGAGAACGCCGCCGACGGGGTCGGGATCACGCCCAAGCTGGCGGAGCGGCTGCTCGCCGCGGGCGCCGACGTGATCACGCTCGGGAACCACACCTGGCGCCGACGCGAGATCAACCACTACCTCGCGGGCTCGGAGCGCGTGATCCGACCCGCGAACTTCCCGGCCGGGTCGCCCGGCCGCGGCCTCACGGTGGCGCCTGCGACCGACGGCACCAGGGTGGCGGTCGTGAACGTGCTCGGGTCGCTCTTCCTCAGCCCCGCGGTCGGCATGTTCGAGGTGATCGACGGGCTCGTCGACGAGGCTCGGAAGCAGGCCGACGTCGTCGTCGTCGACCTCCATGCGGAAGCGACGAGCGAGAAGGTGGCTCTGTCGCGCTGGCTGGACGGCCGCGTCACCGCCGTGCTCGGCACCCACACCCACGTGCAGACCTCCGACGCCCGCATCCAACCGGGCGGCACGGCCGCGATCACGGACGTCGGCATGACCGGCCCGCACGACTCCGTGATCGGCGTGAGGGCGGAGCTCGCGATCGAGCGCATGCGCACAGGGATGCCGGTGCGTTTCGAGACCGCGGCAGGCGGCGTTCGGATCGAGGGCGCCCTCGTCGAGTGCGACTCGACGGGCCGTGCTACGGCGATCGAGCCGGTGCGCGTCGACTATCCGTGACGAGCACGACGAGCAGCGCCACGAGGATCAGGTCGCGCCAGAGCACGAGCCCGGACGCGATCCCGTCGAACTCGAGCGCCAGCGCCCAGTAGGAGGACGGAAACCAGAGCTGAGTCAGGACGAGCGCGGCCGCGAGCAGCGCCGACGCGCTCAGCCCCTGCCGCCCGGCGACGAGCGGAACGAGCGGGATCAGCCAGATCAGGAACTGCGGCGACAGCACCTTCCCGAGCGCGACGAACGCAACGATCGCCGCCGCGCTCCAGCGGACGAGCTCCTCCGCGCTGGCCGGCCGGCGCAGCCAGATCCAGACGAGGACGGCGAGCTGGACGACGCTCAGGAGGACGCCTGCCACCGCAGGACCGAGGCCGTCCAGGTTCTGCGAGCCGTGCCCGGAACGCATCTCGAGCTCCAGCCCGAACAGGTGGTGCGCGGCGAGGAAGAACGCGGAGCCGAGGCTCTCGATCTGGAGAGGCCGGCCGAGCTGGCGGCCGAAGCTGTAGGCGACACCCTCGGGCGCGAGCACGAGGAAGGGCAGGAACGCCAGCGCGACGACGCCGGCGAGGACGCCGAGACAGACGAGCGCCTCCCGCCGGCCCCGCCGGCGCCAGACGTAGGAGAGCGCGAGCGGCACGAGCACCGCCGGGTAGAGCTTGGCCGCGACCGCGAGGCCGAGCAGGCCGAAGCCGACTCGGTCACGCCGCCACACGAGCGCCGCGAGCGCCGCCGCGGTGAGCGCGGCCGGCCAGAGATCGAAGCGGGTCAGGATCACGTTCCCGAGCAGCAGCGGGTAGAGCGCGATCGCGCCGAGCGCCGCCACGACCCTGGTTCGCGTCGCCTGCAAGCCCGCCAGGAGCACAGCCGCGAGCAGCACCGCGGCGACGCCGCACGCCGCCATCGACCACTCGAAGGCTGTCCGGAACGACGCCTCGTTCCCGTCCTCGCTCGCGAGCGCCGGCAAGGCGAAGACGGGCAGCGCGCCCGGCGGATACTCGAGCCGAAAGTCGCGGTAGGGGATCGAGCCGCGCTCGATCGCGTTGCCGTACGTCTCGTAGACGGGGATGTCGACGATCTCCGAGTCGTCGTAGAAGCCGCGGTGGAGCGCCGCCCAGGAGCCCAGGAAGAGGAGAGCCGCGACGAGCGCGACGACGCTAGTGAACCGGCTCGACGCGCTCAACGTCCCTCCCACGCCCGGTCGCCAGCACCGCGAAGGCGACGAACGGGAAGAACCAGGGGATGTAGAGGTAGAACCAGTGCGTCAGGACGAGCTCGAAGCCGATCAGGAGCGCGGCGGTCAGCGCCGCCAGCCGGAGCGGCGAGCGGTACCGGGGCACGAACGCGACGAGCAGCGCGCCGCCCACGAGCAGCACCTGAAGCACCTGCTGGACGCGGTGCAGATCGGGAATCCCGCTCGCGTGGTACTGGCCCCAGCCCCAGATCGAGAAGGGCGAGTCGCGGTCGAGCTGGAAGCCGAGCGTCCGCTCGGCGAAGACGCGCGCCGCGTGGAGCGGCTCGGGCTCCAGCAGGAGGACCGCGAAGGCGGCGGCGGTGGCGAGGGCGAACCCCGCCACGAAGCGCCGCGACGGTGCCCGGCGCGCGTGTGGATAGCTCAGCCAGAGCGGGGCGAGGAGCAGCGCGGCGAACTTCGTCCAGCCCGCGAGCGCCACCGCCGCGCCCCGCGCCCACGGCGAGGAGACGAGCCAGAACCCCCAGATCAGGAAGGCGGGCATGATCGCGTCGTTCGTGTTCGAGTTGGAGACGTAGAGCGTGAACGGATAGGCGGCCCAGGCGAACGCGAGCGTCGCGCCGAGCCGGTTGCCGCCGAACCGGCGCCCCACGAGCGCGAGCCCGACGAGGCAGAGCGCGTCGAAGAGGAGCGAGGTCGCATGCGCCGCCCAGAGCTCGTCCCACTTCCCGGTCCAGCCGAACGCGAGATAGCCGGGAACGTACGCGAGGTACGAGACCGGGCCGTAGGTGTCGCCGCGGGCGTTCGAGGCCTCGCAGCGGCCGTTGGTCTGGATGCGCTCGCGGATCTCGCCCTCCGAGTCGGCCGGCCCGCACGCCTCGAGATCGCCCTGGTCGGGCATGTGGCCGTACGGCATCTGGCCGTTCGCGATCCGGTGGCCGCCGATCACGCCCGCGAAGCCGACGTCGATCACGCTGGACGGCTGCTGCACGTTCAGCCCGACCCGGAAGCCCGCGAGGAAGACGGCCATGCCCGCCAGCAGCCACACCGGCCAGACGGGTGGTGCCGACCTCGGCGGGCGGTCGCGGCGTGCGATCCACACGCAGCGGCCGAGCAGATAGAGGAGCGGCGGATACGCGAGCGGAGCGCTCCAGAAGATCTCGCCCTCGTTGAAGAAGCGCAGCGACACCGTGAACGAGAGCAGCGCCAGCAGATCGAGGTTGCGGAGCGAGCGCGGGCGGCGCAGGTCGGCGAGGCCGAGCAGGAAGAGACCGCAGAACGTGAGCCAGACCCACGCGGTGTTGATCGTCTTGCCGCCGAACGCGCCGGTGCCACCGCGCGCCATCGTCCAGGCGACCTGCGGCCCCGTCCAGGCCTCGCGCACCGCGCCCGAGCCGTCGTCCACCTTGCCGAGCGCGATCTGACCCGCCTCGCCCGACCAGACCTTCACGACCCACTCGTCGCTCGCGGGGCGGTACTCGGCGTCGGTCTGCGGATCCGGCGGGTAGCGCGCGAGCCAGTCGCGGACCTTGCCCTCGCGGAGGAAGACGTCGACCGCCTGCTGCTCGGTGAGCCGCTCCGCGCCCTCGGGCGGCGCGAACGGCGTCTCGACGAGCCGGCCGTCCTCGTCGTACACCGGCCCGGTGACGGCGGTCGTGGTCGTAGCCGGCGCGGTCGCGGCGCCGGCCGGAGCCGCGAGCGCGAGCGCGACGACCGCCGTCGCTAGCGCAGCCGGAACGACCAGAGCTTGTTGCCTACGAAATTGAGCGGTGTCACCAGGATGATCGCGATCGCCTGTGCCGCCACCTCGCCGAGTCCCGCCCGCACGAGCACGTGGAGGATCAGCAGATTGGCGCCGAGCGCGAGCGTCGACACGACGAAGAAGCGCATCCCCTGGTAGGCGACGTGGCCGCGCGCGCCACGGAACGTCCAGATCCGGTTCCACGTGTAGTTGTTCGTGACCGCGACGAGGAACGAGCAGACGGCGGCGAGCAGGTAGTGCAACCCCGCTCCTGCCACGAGCGTCGTGTAGACGGCGAGGTTGACGACGTAGCCACTCGCGCCGACGACGCAGAATCTGGCCAGCTGCAGCCAGTTGCGCCTGCGGCCGAGGGCGCCGCGCGTGCGGGCGAGCACGCCCGAGGCATGGACGGTTGATGAGCGCTCCATGGCGCGGGCGAGCCTAGCAGCGGCCGACGGGCACCTCGCGCCGCTCGTCGACTGCTGCGAGCGAGCGACCCCGCCTGCGGTAGAACGCGAGCGTCTCCTCGTCCAGCAGCGTCAGCGACGAGGCGACCTCGAGCCCCCCTCCCACGAGCGTCGCCGAGGGCAACGGCAGGAAGCGGTGGACGCCGTCGCCGCAGAGCACGTCGAAGCCGACGACGCTCGCGCCGTCCGGGTCGAACAGCACGTCGTCGACCCGACCGAGCCGAATGCCCCGAACGAGCACCGGGCGGCGCAGCAGCTGCTGTGCGTGAAGACCCCTCACGAGGACGAAGTCTGCCCTGACGGAGGCTCGTCGAACCCTTCCTCCCCGACGAGCGGCACGAAGCGGCACAGGACCGAGCGGACGACCTCCGCACCCTGTTCGGTGCGGATGATCACCTCGAGCCGTTGATCGCGGCGACTGCCGACCGGTACGACGAGCCGCCCTCCCGGCGCGAGCTGAGCGACCAGCGCCGCCGGAGCGCGCGGCGCCGCTGCCGCCACCGCGATCGCGTCGAACGGCGCCCGCTCGGGCAGGCCGAGCGTGCCGTCGCCGACGTGCACCTCGACGTCCGGACATCCGGCTTCGACGAGGGCGGAGCGAGCCTGCTCGGCGAGCGCCGGGATTCGCTCGATCCCGACGACGTCGGCCGCCAGCTCGGCCAGTACCGCTGCCTGGTAACCGGAGCCCGTGCCGACGTCGAGGACGCGCTCGGTGCCCGTCAGGAGCAGCTCCTCGCACAGTCGCGCGACCATCGTCGGTTGCGAGATCGTCGCGCCGTGACCGATCGGCAGCGGCCGTCTGCGTAGGCCCGCGAGCGGAGCTCGTCCGGGACGAACAGCTCGCGCGGCACGCTTGCCGATCGCCGTCAGGACCCGCTCGTCGGCGATGCCGCCGCGACGCAACTGGCGCACGAGCCGCTCCCGCGGCGTCATGCGCGGGCGAGCGGCCGCGCGTACGCGGGCGCGGCCACGCCGAAGTGCTCGAGCGCGGCGGGCATGACGTCGGTGATCGAGGTCGGCTCGACGTCGAGTCCGACGGTGAGCATCGGGACCTCCGAGTCGCCCTCGAGCAGCGATCCGTGCGAGCCCCCGCCTGCGTGGTGCCGGCCGGCGAGATCGGCGAACTCCCACCCCGCGGCCGCCGAGACGATCACCTCGCCCGCGTTCGGGTTCGCGAGCGCGGCCCAGGCTCTCGCGAGCCCGTCCGGCTGGTCGAGGATCGTGGCATCGCCGCTCGTCGAGTAGCCCTCGTCCGTCCGCTCGCCATGTCGCTCAAACCTGAGCTCCTCGCCCTGTCGACGGGCGACCGCCTCGGCACCCTCGCGAAAGAGAACCACGTCGACTCCGTCCGCGCCGTCGAGTGCCTCGGCCACCGGCCGCGCCTCGCCGTCGACGTAGACCATCCCGGCTCGATTCGAAGCTGTGACACGGCCGCCCGTCACATGGTCCTCGAGCCGCGCGACGTCCGAGACCGTCGTCTGGCCGTGGTCCGAGCACAAGACGACCGCGTATCGCTCGAGGAAGTCCTCGTCGCCTCCGGCTGCCGCGACCAGCGAGCCGACCGCGGCGTCGCAACGCGCCAGAGCTTCGTGCGCCGCATCCGGGCCCTGAGCGTGCGAGGCGTAGTCGTAGTCGGACAGGTAGAAGGCGAGGAAGTCGAAGCCGTCACGCGTGACGAGCCAGCGGCCGACGGCCTCGGCGTACGCGTCGATCGTCCCCGCCGGCCGGTTCCGGACGGCGAGCGGCGCGCCGGTCACATCCGACTCGAACAGGTTGTAGAAGAAGAGGCGCTTCGGCCCGTAGGCGGGCCGGGTCAGCACCGGAACGGTCGGGCGGTGCGGCGTCCGGCCGCGGTAGCACGTGATGTTGACGGCCGCCGTCGTGAGGCCCGCCTCCTCGAGGGCCTCGTACACGGTCACCGCGCGCTGCCCGAGATGCGTCGCGTTCAGCTCGTACACCGTGTCCTGGAGCGAGCGGCGCGTTCCGGCGGCACGGACGGCCCCGAACGACGAGCCGTACTCGACGAGTCGCTGCTCGCCGCGGTGCCACCAGACGAGGTGCGGGATCTCGTGGACGTCGGGGTGCGAGCCGGTCGCGAGCGACGACAGGCAAACGGGGGTCAGCGACGGGAAGGTCGAGACGGCTCGGCGGTACCGGCCATGCTCGGCGAGGAAAGCGAGGGTCGGGGCCGTGCCGTCCGCGACGACCGCTTCGAACATCGAGGGCGTCAGCCCGTCGATCACGACCAGGATCAGCTTCTTCGTCGCGGTCAGTCCTTTGCGAGCGAGCGGAGGCCCGCGTAGCGCTCCGCGTGGGTTCGGCGGATCCTCACAGCCAGCACGGGAAGCCCGACCGCGACGAGATAGCCGACGACGGGGACGAACGCCAGCGCTGCGAGGCCGATCGAGACGACGGCGACGATCAGCGCGAGCCCGCCGCGCGTTCCCCCTCGTCGCAGGGCGCCCGACACGACGACCACGGCTGCCGCTCCTCCCACGATCCCGGCGAGCGCGCCCGCGACGAGCTCCGTCCAGTCGTCGATCAGGACACCCGCGACAGCGCCGGCAACGCCCGCGAGCACGACCGCCGCGATCCGTCCGAGCGGCGTCGCCGAGAGCAGGCCCGCAAAGAGAACGCCGAACGCGATCCCGAGGCCGAGCGCCGTGCCGATCGTGTACCAGTCCCCCATCTCAGCCAGTCTAGAGACGGCCGGCCGAGCGGCGCCGGGTTTGAGCCGGCGTTTTCAGGGCATACAACAGTGGCCCCGCTGACCGCATCACCCAGGAGGAAATCTGTGACCGAAGACGTCCGTCCAATGCTCGTGTTCTTCTGCTCCAAGCGCTCGGGGCCGGCCCGGCGAATGGAAAGCCTGCTCGCCCATCTCGCCCGCAAGGAGCGTGCCCGGCTCCGGATTCGACGCGTCGACATCGACGCGAGCCCGGAGCTCGCCGAGCGCTTCAAGGTCGACGTCGTGCCGACCCTCGTCCTCGTGAAGGACAAGCAGGCCGTCGCCCGCCTCGACGGGCGCACGAGCGCACCGCGCATCGAGGCGATGCTCGAGCCGCACCTCGCGCAGGTCGACGAGCCGAGCGAGCTCGCGGTCGCCTAGAGGCTCCGTCCGAAAACCGAACGCCGCGTTCCTTCGTAGACCCGTACGCCGCTCTTACGGCAACTCACACGAAGGAGGGTCGGTATGCGGAAGCTCGTGGTCCTGGCCGGACTCGGTGGTGTGCTCTTGCTCGCTCTCGGCTCGTTCGCCCTCGCCGACGGCGGCTCGAACTCGACCGGCGGACGGCTGATCGGCTATCAGGAAGTCCCCTCGGTGTCGACCGTGGCGTCGGGTGAGTTCGAGGCGAAGATCGTTAGCAACTCGAGGATCGAGTACACGCTCAGCTACCGCGCACTCGAGGGGAGCGTTCAGCAGGCGCACATCCACTTCGCCCAGAGGTCGGTCAACGGTGGAATCAGCGTGTTCCTTTGCACGAACCTCGGCAACGGCCCCGCCGGCACGCAGGTGTGTCCGCCCTCGCCCGCGACGATCACCGGCACGATCCAGGCGGCGGACGTGAGCCCGAACATCCCGGCCACCGCAGCCGCCAGGGCGCAGGGAATCGACACGGGCGAGTTCGCCGAGCTCGTGGCCGCGATCAAGGCCCGCAAGACGTACGCCAACGTGCACTCGACGAAGTTCCCCGGCGGCGAGATCCGCGCGCAGATCAACGATCGGCACCGCGGCCGAGGCAGAGGTGGAGACGACGACGACTAGGAGGAGAGGCCGGACTCGAGGCGCGCGATCACGTCGAGCGTGAACGCCGCCGCCCGTGCCCCGTCGACGACGCGATGGTCGAACGTGACCGAGACGTTGCCGATGTGGCGGACGACGATCTCCCCGTCGCGGACGACGGGGCGCGGGCCGATCCGGTGGAGCCCGAGGATGCCGACCTCGGGATGGTTGACGAGCGGCGTCACGAAGAGGCCCCCGAGCTTGCCGGCGCTCGTGACGGTGAAGGTGCCGCCGCGGAGCTCCTCCGGCTCGAGCTTCCCGTCCCGTGCGGCCTCCGCGAGCCGCGCCGTCTCGTCGGCCAGCTCGTCGAGCGAAGCGGTGTCGCAGCCGCGCACGACCGGCACCACCAGGCCCTGCTCGGTCTGCACGGCGAGCCCGAGGTCGTAGCGCTCGAGGTAGACGATCTCGTCCCTCTCCAGACGGGCGTTCAGCTCCGGGAACTCGCGCAGCGACCCGGCGACCGCCTTCAGCGCCAGCGGTACGAGCAGCTTCAGGTCGACGTCCGTGTAGTCGCATTCCTCGACGAAGGTGACCGCGGGAATCTCCTGGTGCGCGCGGGTCAGGTGCTCGACGATCCGCCGGCGCACGCCGCGCACGGGCTCGCGGCGGCCCTCGGCGGGCTTGTGTTCCTGAAACACAATGTCCCTTCCGCTCGCAGCTCGGACGTCCGCCTCGACGATCCGCCCGTTCGAGCCGGTGCCGCTCAGAGACCCGAGATCGACCCCCAGTTCGCTCGCGAGCCGCCGCACGAGCGGCGTGGCCTGAACGCGACCTTGTGTTTCAGAAACACTTGGCGTCTCGACCGCCTGCTGTGCGACAGCGATCTGCCGCTCCGGCTCCGAATCCTGCTGGGGCGGCTGGGCGGCGCCGTCGCCGATCACGACGAGCACGGTGCCGACGGGAACGATCGCGCCCTCGGCGACGCGGATGCTCGTCACGGTTCCCGCGGCCGGCGAGGGGATCTCGACGGTGGTCTTGTCGGTCTGGATCTCGACCAGCGGGTCGTCCTCGGCGATCTCCTGCCCCTCGGCGACGAGCCAGCGCGCGACCTCACCCTCGGTGAGGCCTTCTCCGAGGTCGGGGAGCTTGAACTCGTACGCCACGGCCGCGGAGCCTACCGCCCAGGCGGCGGTGGAGTTGGAGTCCCCAGCCAGGCGTCCGCAGGAGCGAGCAGCACGCGCAACCCGCCCTCGACGCGCCAGAGCGAGACGGCCTGCTCGTCCCGGCGGAGCTCGGGAGCGACGGCGGCCGGCACGTAGCCGAGCTGAAGCGTCCGCGCCTCGTTCCAGACTCCGACCGCGTTCGGATCGTGCTCGTTGTCCGGCTCGGGCACGAGCGCGAGCCTCCGGCCGGGATCGAACGACGCGTCCTCGAGCGCCTCGGCGCGGTAGGAAACCCCGGCCACCGGCACGACGCGGATGCGCGGATCCTCCCAGCGCACCGGCTCGCCGGTGGCCGCGTCACGAAGGAAGTAGCCGTTCGGCCGCGCTCGAACCAGAGTCGCAGCCTCGCGGTCACACGCGGCTAGAACGCGAGCAGCCGCCGAGCTGCGTCGACGACGCGGGCGACCGACGGCATGTAGGCGTCCTCGATCTGCCAGTACGGATACGGCACGTCGTACCCGGTGACCCGCAGCACCGGCGCCTGGAGGTCGAGCAGTGCCTTCTCGGCGAGGATCGCGGCCAGCTCGGCGGCGTAGCCGCACGTCCGCGGCGCTTCCTGGACGAGAACGACGCGTCCGGTCTTGGACGCCGACGCGAGCAGCGCCGCCTCGTCGAGCGGCTTCAGGCTGCGCAGGTCGAGCACCTCGACCGATGCGTCCAGCTCGTCGGCGGCGCGCTCGCAGACCGGCACCATCGCGCCGTAGGCGACGAGCGTGACGTCGCTCGCCCTCGCGTGCGAGGCGCGCCTGTCCCGAGCGGCACGACGTGCTCGCCCTCCGGTACCTCGGCGCGCTCGGTGCGGTAGGAGACCTTCGGCTCGAGGATCACGACCGGATCGGGATCGCGGATCGCCGCGGCGAGCAGCCCCTTCGCGTCCGCGGGCGTGGACGGGATCGCGACCTTGATCCCCGGCGTGTGCACGTAGTAGGTCTCCGGCGAGTCGTCGTGCAGCTCGGGAGCCCGGACGCCGCCGCCGTAGGGCATGCGAATCGTCAGCGGAAAGGTCATCTTCCCGCCCGTGCGCCAGCGGTAGCGGCCGACGTGGGTGATCAGCTGGTCGAGGCACGGGTACGAGAAGGCGTCGTATTGCATCTCGCAGACCGGCCGGAAACCGGCCATGCAGAGCCCGACGGCAGAGCCGAGGATGCCGGCCTCTGCCAGCGGGGTGTCGACGCAGCGGTCCGGGCCGAAGCGGTCGCGCAGGCCGGCTGTCGCCCGGAAGACGCCGCCCGCGCGGCCGACGTCCTCGCCGAGCACGAGCACGGCGTCGTCGCGCTCCATCTCGACGTGCAACGCGTCGTTCACCGCCTCGACGAGGAACCGCTCGCTCATCCGAGGATCCTCCGCAGCTCCGCCAGGTCGTGCTCGAACGAGGCCGGCGGATCGACGAGCGCGTGCTCGAAGAGCAGTCCCGGGTCGGCCGGAGGCTCCGCTTCGGCCGCGGCGATGCCGGCGCGCATGAGGTCGGTCGCCTCCGTCTTGATCCCTTCGACGAGCCCGTCGTCCAGCAGTCCGAGCCGGCGCAGATAACGCTCGTACCGGCCGACGCACTCGTTCGCCCGCTCCTCCTCCACGCGCGCGGCATCGATGTACGCGCTCGGATCGTCGGCGGTCGCGTGTGGCGCCGCGCGGTACGTGACGGCCTCGATGAATGTCGGGCCGTCGCCGGCGCGCGCGCGCGCGACCGCGTCGCGCGTCGCCTCGTACACGGCGAGCACGTCGCCGCCGTCGACCCGCGCAGCGGGCATCCCGTACCCGACGGCCTTGTCGGCGAGTGTCTGCGCGCGCGTCTGCGCCGAGACGGGCGTCGAGATCGCCCAGCCGTTGTTGTTGCAGAAGAGGATCGTCGGCGTCTGCAGCACGGCCGCGAAGTTGGCGCCCTCGTGAAACGCGCCCTCGGACGTGGCGCCGTCGCCGAAGTACGCGATCGCACAGCCCGGCGCGCCCTTCAGCTTCAGCCCCCACGCCAGGCCGGCTGCGTGCGGCACGTGCGTCGCGATCGGCACGCAGATCGAGGCGACGTTGTAGTCGGCCGGGTTCCACCACCCGGACGGGTGGCCGCGCCACCAGGAGAGGATCGTCTCCGCCGGCATCCCGCGCAGAAGGCCGATCGCCGACTCGCGGTAGCTCGGGAAGATCCAGTCGTCGTCGGCGAGCGCGTGGAACGAGCCCGCCTGCATCGCCTCGTGGCCCCAGAAGATCGCGTACGTGCCGATCCGCCCCTGCCGGTGGTAGACGACCGAGCGCTCGTCGTAGGTCCGGAGCAGGACGAGCGAGCGGTAGAGCGCGAGCAGGTCGTCGGCGCCGAGCCCTTCGACGTCGCCGTCGGGCACACCTTCGCCGTCGCCGATCACGCGCCGGAGGCCGCGTTCCGCTGGACGCTCACGTTCCACCCGCCACGCGGGCGATTCTATTGGAGCCCCAGCTTCTCCTTGAGCCAGGTCACGCGCTCCCGCCCGGCCTTCGGCGTCAGCTCGTGACCGGCGGGGTACCAGCGGATCTCCTTCGGCTCGCTCGTCGCCTCGTACAGCGCGTCGAGCTCGGCCCGCGGAATCACCTTGTCGCGCTCGCCGCCCTGGACCAGCACGTTCGCCGGTGCCAGGTCCGGAAGGAAGTGGACGGTGTCGATCGACTTGAACTGCTTCTCCCAGGCCGCATCGCCGGGCGTCCGCGAGGGGGTCGCGCGACCCGCCATGAGCACGACGGCCTTCGCGCGGCCGTCGATCGCGGCCGCGGTCGCTGCGGCCTGGACACCCATGCTGTAGCCGACGACGGCGAGGCGCGCGGGATCCGCGTCGTAGTGGCGGACGAGCACGTCGAGCCCACGAATCACGTCCTGGGCGTTGCGGACCATCAGCTCGTGGATCGTCTCGGGCGGTGCCGCGCCGGCACGGATCTGCTCCGACTCCGAGCGCGAGAACGGCGAGTCGATCGTCATCGCGACCGCACCCGCCTTCGCGAGCTCGGAGGCGTCGCCGAGGAAGTCGATCCGGCTGCCGCCCGCCCCGTGCATGAAGATCACCCCGGCCGGGCGCTCGTCGCCCGGCGGGGCGAGCACGATCCCCGACACCCGGTCGCCGCCCGGGCTCGCGTACGACATCGCCTTCGCCGTGAACTGCGGCTCCTGCGACGTCTCCCCTTCGGTCACCTCGAGGTCGGCGTCGCGGTCGAAGTCGAAGACGTCTTCCTTCGACGGCGGCGACGTGGGCGCCGTCGCGACGGGCTCGGTTTCGACGGCCGCAGAGTCGTTGCCGCCGCAGCCGGCGAGCGCGAGGACGAGCAGCAGGAGTAGCCCGATCGAGCGCATCGAGGCGTTAGACGACGAGTTCGTGGATTGGTCAGCGCAGAGCGCGGGCGAGCACGGGATCGCGCCCGGCGAAGAAGTCCGCCGCGGTGAGATCGACCTGAATGTCCGGCCTGATCGTCGCGCGGCGATCGCTTGCCTTGGTCACCTGCACGTACTGGTTGGCGACGCGCACGGCGAGTCCGGCAGCCGGGAGCTCGAGCACGGTCGAGTCGCCCCACTGGTTCGGTGCACCACCGGTCGGCTCGCCGATCAGCCGGGCTCGCGTCCGGGCCTCGACCTCGGCGACGAAGTTTCCCGCCGCCGAGAAGGTGACCCGGCCGACGAGGAGCACCGCCTTGCGCCCGACATCGGGTCGTTGAAGCGCCCCGACGAGCGGGCCGTAGGTCGCGTTGTTGCCGCCGCCGTTCAGCCGCACATCGACGATGACCCGCCGCACCCCCGGGCGCCTTGCCAGCCTGGTCAGCCGCTCCGCCGTCTCGTAGGTGCCCATCATCGCGTGGTGGTAGCCGAGGTAGACGGCGCGGCCGCGGTCGATCGTCCGCAGCCACTGCTCCTCGTCCTGGCGTTGGAGCCACACCGGCTGTGCTCCGTTCGGACGGGAGACCTGCCATTCGAAGCCGAACCGCGAGACGTACGCGCCACTCGCCACCGACTCGAAGCGTCACCGAGCGGCCGTCGGCGAAGCCGAAGCGAGCGGGGCCGCCGTCGCCGATCCCGAGACCGGCGAGCACCTCCTCGCTGACGACGTAGGGAGGCAGCCGCATCCGCACGGTCGACTCGTTGTCGCGCGAGACGAGCGGCCGTACCATTGCGATCACGTCGTCTGCGGCCACGCCCTCGATCGATGCGAGCTTCGCGCCCACGAGGCCGTGCTCGTCGGCGTCGATCACGTAGAGCCCGTCGGGGAACCAGTAGAGCTCGAGCGGGTAGGCGTGCAGCGAACGACTGTGCAGCGGGATCGAGCGGGAAGACGGCCGAGTGCCCGTCGCGGGGACCGAGCAGCGCGACAAGACGCATCAGCCCGACCACCAGCTGCGGCCGCGAGAGCGAAGGCGCCCGCGCTGCGAGCGACGCGCCCTCCGCACGAAGCCGACTCATGGGAACCGCGTGGTCGAGGTCGGGATGCACGTCGTTCATGCGCCCGACGAGCGCGCGGAGCTCGGTCTGAAGCGGGGAAGGCGCGGCGGGCTCCGCTGCTCCCGCGCTGCTGCAAGCGGCGCACGCGACTGCGAGGACGAGGGCGGCGAGAGCTCTCACAGGGCGCGGAGCACCTCGTCGGCCCATTCGACCGACTGTCGCGCCCGGGCGAGCCCGAGGTCGAGCAGGAAGGCGTGGTACCAGTCGTTTCCCTCGCGGGTGTTGCCGCGCTCGACCTCCTCGAGCTCCGCCAGGCGCGTCTGCGCGTCGTCACGAAACTGCTCGACGTGGCTGCGAAGGACGTCGTTCGTCGTCAGGCCGCCGACGAAGAGCTTCAGCTGGAAGCCCCTCTCGTCGTTCGGGACGACGGTCGCCAGCCACTCGTCCAGCACGGCGCGACCGGTGGCCGTGAGGGCGTAGACCTCCTTGTCCGGCCGCGTCGACTGCGCAACCGTGTGGCTGCTCGCGAGACCGTCGTCGACGAGCCGCGGCAGCAGCGCGTAGAGCCGGCTCTTCGCCGGCGCCCAGACGTGGCCGATGCTGCGGTCGACGTGCTTCAGCAGGTCGTAGCCGGACTGCTCGCCGTTCAACGCGAGGAGCGCGAGCACGGCCGCCTCGGTGGTCGTCGTTACCCTCAGTCGTCGGCCGGCGGTCTTCATGCTCCGGACTGTACTAGTCCTGCCTGGACTAGGCAAGCACCTCGACCACGTCACGTTCGGCTTCGAACAGTGCCTCGGTGATGTCGCCGAGATCCTCGCCGTCCACCTGCAGCGGCTGGGGCGCGTCGCAGCGCAGCTCGAGCCGATCGAGGTCGTGGCCGTAGACGAGTTCGCGCGCCCGGGCATGACCCCGGCCGCTGACGAGGTGAAAGACGAAACGCGGGAGCAGGTGAGCGCGCAGTCGGCGCGGTGCCGTGACGTCGAGCCCGAGCTCGAAGCGCGCGTCGGGGGTGATCCGAAGCGGCAGCGGCCCCGCGTAGCTGTACGGGTCACAGTTGCCGACGAGCGCGAACGCCCCACGTCCGTGGCCGACGAGCTCGAGGACGGGATCGAATCGAGCCCGCTTCTCCGCCAGCGTCCGCACCGCCGTCCACGCGAAAACGAGGTCGCTCGGCCGCTTGCCGCTCGTGTCGCGGCCGAGCGCGTCCATCCGCCGGACGAGCTCGGCGTCCAGCCCGACTCCGGCGCTGAACGCGAAGCGGCGACCGTTCACCCGCCCGAGGCCGATCCGTCGGGTCTCCCCGGCCGCGATCCGCCGTGCGGCTTCGACCGGGTCGCGCGGCAGGCCCAGAGCCCGAGGAAGCACGCTCGTGCCGCCGCCGGGCACGAACCCGACGACCGTCTCCGGCCGCAGCCCGTTCAGCACCTCGTTGAAGCCGCCATCGCCGGACAGGACGACGAGTGCCTCGGTCTCGACCTTGCCCGCGAGCTCGACGGCGTGCCCTGCGCGCTCCGTCCGCAACGTGCGCACCGGTTGCAGCACCCGCTCCACCTCGGCGACGAGCGCCTCGGTGACGCGGCTCGCGAACGGGTTCACGATCAGAGTGCAGCGCACTCCCGCGAGCCTAGACGGACGGAGCCGCCCGCGACCGAGCGGGCGGCTCCTCTGGAATCGGCGCTATCCCCGCGGTGTCGGGGGAGCCGGCAGCGTCACCTTGTAGACGTCGATCGCGCTCCGACCGGCGCTCCCGAGCAGGAAGTCGCCGGTGGCGCCCCAGTAGGTGAACGTGCCGTCGGCGTTCCGCTGCGACTTGAAGACGTGCGAGACCCACGTGTTCGCGTTCTCGGGGATGAACCAGCCCGCCTCGCTGAACTCGACGGTGCCGTCCTCGTGCTCGACGAAGTCGACCACGCGCGTGCCCTGCGAGTACCAGCCCATGAAGATCCGGTTCTGGCCCGGGATCTGCTGGAAGACGTGCGCGGTGCAGAACGTCCCCTGCGGTTGCGTCCGGATCGGCGCGCGATAGATCGCCTTCTCGCCCGACGACGTGCGGGCGTACGGCTCCCATGCCGCTTGCGGGGTCGCCGGGAAGACCGAGTCGAGCGCGTCGATCCGGTAGGCGTGGATGCCGCCGTTGCCCGCCTCGTTGTCGACCGTCGGGGCGCAGGTCGCTCCCGGCGGGGTGATGCCGCCGCCGCGCTCGTCGGTGGCGAGCAGGAGCCGACCCGAAGCGGACAGCTCGGCCTCGTGGTTGAAGTCGTTGTCCTGCGCGGACGGGAACGGCCCGCCGCGGCCCTGGTGGTGCACCGACCCGAGGTGCCGGACGCCCTCGAGCGAAGGGGCGCCCTTCGCGAGCCAGGTCGGAACGTCCAGGCTGGAGCCGTCCCTCGCGGTCACGCAGTCGGTCACCTTCGCACCGGTCATGTACGGCCCGGCCGAGCTGCTCGCACGCAGCGAGCAGTCGAGCGGGGTGCCGCGAGGCCGGTCGTCGGAGAAGTCGTCGGGCGTGCCGCGGTCGTCGAAGGCGTCGGACAGATCGAAGACGAGCAGCGCCGCGCCGCTGCCGCAGGTCAGGCGGTCATCGGGATAGACCTCGAGCTCGTGACAGCCGTACACCGTCGACTTGACCGTGTGGCCGAGCGACATCTCGAGCGTGGGGAAGCGGTAGCGGTAGACCTGTGGCTTGCAGAGCATCCGCTTCAGGTCGACGCTCGTCCCGAGCGGGAAGTTCAGGCACGAGGAAAGGTCGACGACCTCGAAGCCGTCGAGGTCGTTCCGGTCGGCCGAGCCTGCGATCTCGTTCTGCCGCTTGCCGGCGGCCGAGACGCCGACGGCGTCGGAGGTGACCGCGTAGGCGATGTGCGGCCGCTTCGGGTCGACGTTGACGGTGTGCGCCTCGCCGATGTGGCTCGTCAGCCCGATCTCGACCGGATTCACGACGTTCGTGATGTCGACGAGCTCCAGGCCGCCGCGAGGGGCGCCCGAGAGGCCGGCGACGCCCTGATCGTGGCAGCGGCCGTTCGCATCGGTCGCGTCGAGCAGCAGTTGCGCATCACCGCGGTCGGCGACCGGGTTGGTGGCGTTGAGGATCGTCGTCCCCTTGGGCGTGGCCTCGACGTCGTGCTGGAGGCCGGTTGCCGCGGCCGGGTTGCTGACGCACGAGGCCGACGGATGGCTGGAGACGATCCGCGGCTCGACGTTGCCGCGGCGGGTCAGCTGCACGATCATCTGGCCCCCGGCGTTCGGCCCGACGGCGAGCGTGCCGACGGAGGCGTACGTCTCGCCGCCCCAGCCGAAGAAGTCGAGGTCCGTGTGCGGATTCCCCGTCGCGATCGTCGAGACGAGCTCCCAGCTCGCGCCCGGCCCGCCCGAGTTCAGGGCGGTTCCGATCGGGGCGCTCGTCTTGACGACGGGCGCGACATGGTCTTCGTGAGCGCCGGCAGTACCCGCCAAGGCGAGCACAGCGATTGCCGAGGCGAGCAGGAGGGGCGAGCGTTTCATCATCAGCTCCTTGGCGTGGGGGCGGCGCGCCGGAGCGCGCCGCCCCCACGTTCGGTCTAGGACGAGAACACCTGCAGCTCGGCGATGCGCACCTCGTTGTCGCGAGGCGCCAGCACCTGCGGCAGGTCGCCGATCAGCTGCACGGTCGCGCCCGTGCCGGGCGAGCCCTCGCGGCAGTCGGTGCCGTTCGCCGGGTCGTTGTCCTGCTCACCCTGGAAGGCGTCGTTGCCCGTGCACTGGTTCGTCACGACGACGATCCGCACGTGCGTCGCCTTCACCGCCGCCGGCAGCGAGAAGCTGCGGAGGAGGATGTCCGGTGCCGCGGGACGCGGGGAGACACCCGGGAAGGCGTCGGCCGCGCTCCTGAGCTGGGTCGTCCAGCCCGCCGGCAGGGTGCAGTTCGCGTTCGCGGCGTCCTCGAGACACGTCTGGATCTCGAACTGACGCAGCGCCGTGAAGCGGTTCTGGCCCGGCAGCAGCAGGGCGCTCACCTGGACGCGGCGCACCGTCTGGACGGTCCCGCTCAGGTTGACCGTGACCTGGCTGCCGCGGATGTCCGGCTGCGCGCCGATCCGCTCCCAGTTCGTGGACTCCGTGTCGTCGATCAGGGCCGACGTGCCTGGTGCCGTCGCCGGCGGCCGTGGCGCCCTTGCTGCCGGACGCCCAGTTCGTGCGCAGCGGCAGCGTCACGGTCACGTTCTGGCCGGCGCGGAAGGTCCGCGTCAGCCGGAGGTGGCCGTAGCCGGGAGCCTGGACGACGAAGTCGTACGTGCCGGGTGCGAACTGCGCCGTGGCGTCGAGGTTCTGGCCCGTCGTCGCCGGGTTCGTGTCGGCGATCGGCGAGACGCGGGCCTCGTACTGACCGACGTAGACGCGGGCCGCGACCGCCTGCTTCTTCTCGTCCTGCGCCTCGAACGTCACCGTCGCGTTGGCGTGCCGCGGCGAGGCGAAGTCGGGCGTCGGATCGGCGTCGGTGTCCGTGGCCCCGTTCGTGCTCGCCGCACCCGTCCCGAAGCCGCGCTTCGCGAAGGCGAGCCAGAGCTCGGCCTCGTTTGCACCACCGAAGCGCATCATGTCGGCGGCGAGGTACGCGTCGCGGGCGTCCAGCATCGACGGTGCGGTCGGCATCAGCAGGTACGCGTCGAACATCACCTGCACCCAGCGCCGGTTGCCCGGGCACTGGCTCGCCGGCAGCCTGCCCTCGGCGCAGTCGCGCTGCGCCTGCGGGTTCCCCGCGCCGTACTTCGAGACGAAGGCCTGCCGGATGTCGAAGTTCGTGGCCGACCAGATCTCGCCGTCCGCGTGGACCTGCGGGCCGGTGATGTCGTAGCCCATGTTCGAGAAGTTGAGCGGGCTCGCGTTCATCCCGTAGTTGCGGATGCCGCGCTGCTTGTTGCCGGTCGCGTACGCGCCGACGGCGAACGGGTTCTCGCCGGAGACGGGCACGAAGCCGTACTCGTTCAGCACTTCCATCCCCATCAGGTCACCCGAGCTCTCGCCCATGGCGCCTGCGTGGTGACCGCTGCGGGTGCCGCCCTTGCCGATCAGGCGGTTCTCGACCATGTGGCCGTACTCGTGGCCGATGATCGCCATGTCGTAGTCGCCGTCGACGCAGGGTGCGTAGAACGCGCCCGCGAGCGGCTGCCAGAGGTACATGTTCGTGATCGGCGGGACGCCGTCGGGCAGCGAGACCATGTTGGCGTTGTCACGCCCGAGGTAGCTCGGGAAGCCGCCGGTCGCAGCGCCGGCCTGGGCGTTGCCGATCACCGGGTCGCGCTCGGCGGTGCCGCCCGTCCCGAAGTTGGAGTCCTGGGCGTTCCAGTGCCGTTCGGTGAGGCCGAGGTGGTACGTCCAGTCGTGCATGCGGTTGTGCATCGCGAAGAGGTTCGTCGTGGCCGCCGCGATGTCGTGGCTGACGCCCGGGACGAACGCTCCGGAGCACTTGTTCTCGTACCACGCGTTCGTCCACGGGTACGAGTACTCGCGCGAGGCGCTGACCGGCCGGAAGCCGGTTGCGCCCGGCGTCAGCGGCGTCGTCCACGCTTCACCGGAGATCGCGTTGTTGCCGATCGTCGTGAACGTCGGCGTGCCGGTACGGACGCTGACGTCCCACGGCGCGCGCGAGGCGAGGTTCTGCACCTCGTCGTCGCACTCCGGGAGCGTCGTCGGCGGCTCGCCGACGGTCGACTCCCAGCACCAGAGCTCGCGGTTGTCGGTGCTCGAGTAGTTCCACGGGAAGGCGTTTCCGCCGAGCAGCGGATTGGCCGGGAAGACCTTCCACTTCGGCGGGTAGCTCGCTGCCGAGGCTCCGACCGGGGCGAAGACGATCTCGCCCGTGTAGGTGGCCGGAGCGACCCACGGTGCACCGTCGCCGTAGTCGCAGACGCGCACGTGATACGTGCCGGCCCCCGAGTCGCGTCGGGTCGTAGGCGAGCGCTTCGGGGCTCGTGGCCGTGTCCTGGCTGGCGACGACGACGCCGTCGCGGACGAGGTTGATCACCGAGTCGTTCGCGGTCACGGTCGCCTCGACACCGACGACCACCGTCTCGACGCTCTCGCCGGCGGCGACGACCCAGGGGCCGTTGTCGGGGGCGCAGGCCGCGTCGGTCGTGGGCACGGTGCCGCCGAACGTCTCCGCGGTCGAGTGGGACTGGTGTACGAGGTCCTTCCGCAGCAGCACCGCCCCGGTCGCTGCGTCGACATAGCTCTGGAAGGCCTCGGCCTTGCCGCCCGAGACGTCCACGAAGAGCGTCTCCCATGCCGGCCGCACGCCGTTCGAGGGCGTTGGCAGGGCGACGAGACGCGCGCGCTGCGCCTGCTCGACGCCGTCGACCTCGAAGGTCGTCCAGCCCTGCGCCTGCCTGGTGGCACCGATCGCGAGCACCGAGACCGTCTGCCCGGCGGCCGCAGCGGCCTTCGTCCACGCCTGGGCGGCGCTGAGCGTCGGCTGTGCGGCGAGGGCCGTGTCGCCGGTCAGCGACGACGAGACGTAGGCGACCTTGTCGCCCACGACGCCGACGACGACTGTGCCGTCCTCGGCAGCCGGAAGGCCGCCGAAGCTCTGACGGAAGATCACCGCACGTCCGGCGCTGCCGGCGAGCACGGCATCCTGGTGAAGCTCGAGCGTCGCGGCGCCGTCGGAGCCGAGCTTGAACAGCTCCGCGTTGGCATCCAGGAAGGTGCGCGCGACGGCAACTGCATCGCCGCCGGAGATGCCGGTGGCCAGGTAGTCGCCGTGCTTGACGAGCGAGGTGGGCGTGCCGAAGCGGTTCCAGCGCACCTCGGCGCCCAGCGCGTCGGCGCCGGTCCGCTGGGCCTCCGTCGGGGCGACCGAGCCCTGGCGGGCGTCATGGTCGGCCCCGTGGCCGCCGGCGGCTGCCGCGACGCTCGGAAGCGCGAGCGCTGCGATGGCGGCGAGGGTGACGAGCAGTCTCTGCATGAGTTCCTCCGTGAGGATGTGGCGGCGCACCACACGCCGACCGGAGGCGTGATGCTCGTCCGAAAACACCTTGAAACATCTGCTGCTATGACTGACAAGTCAGTCAAAGCCGAGTGTGAACCGATATCAGGCGAAGGGCGAATTACCCTTTCTTGCCCTCAGCCGACGCTGAACCGGGCCGAGTACGACGGTAGGCGGGCCGGGCGGACGACCACGTCGTAACGGCCGGCCGAAACCCGCCGCCCGGCCTCGTCGCGGACGTCCCAGCGGAGCCGGAGCAGCTGCCCGGTCGAGCCGACGAACGAGCCCAGGCGTCGCACCGTCCGACCCGAGGCGGCGCGGATAGCGACGTCGACGCGTTCCGCGTCGGGCAGCGCGAACGAGATCGTCGCGCGGTCCCGGACGGGCTGCGGCGTCACGACGGGGGCCACACCGACGCCGGGGAGCAACTGCTCCAGCGGGACCCGTTCGGGTCCCTTGTAGCGGTGCGTGTCGCGAAACTCCACGAACGCGTCCTGCGCAAAGGTCTCGCAGCTCAGGCTGCTCGCCCACGCGGTCGCCCGGACGACGTTGTCGAGCTCCGGCAGCGGCGCGACCAGGATCCCGGCGCGATCGGAGTCGTACCAGCCGGTCAACCGCCGGATCTCGCTCAGGGGCACGCGATCCCCGTACTGCACGGCGATCCCACCGTGGAGGCGGTTGTGGCGCAGAGGCGCCTCGTCGACGGGCTGCTCGTAGACCCGCCAGGGAAGCGGCGCCGGACCCCGGACGACCGCGGCCACGTCGTCGAGGCTCCGCTGAGCGGATCGGGTCGTGCAGCCGCCAGGCTCCGACTCTCCCGAGCGCACGACGACGACGAGCACGGCGAGGAGCGGAAGACCCAGCCCCGCCGCCGCGAGCATCGCGACCCGCGCGCGCGTGTTTCCGCGAGTCGGAACCACCTCGAGCCCGTTAGCTCCCGGGCGTCGCGTAACCGCGCATGCCGTCCACGAGGATCGCGGTGAAGCGGTCGGCGAGCTCGTCTGTGTCGCGACCGGGCGTCAGCCAGGTGTAGGCCCAGTTCGCCGCCGAGAGCGCGAGCAGCGCCGCGGTGCTCTCGTCGAGGTCGGTGCGAAGCTCGCCGTGCTCGCGGCCCTCGCGGAAGAGCGCGCGCAGTCGCGCCTCGTAGCGGCGCCGCTCCGCGACGATCTCCTCGCGACGCTCGCCCTCGAGGTAGCGCCACTCGCGGATGAAGACGGTGGCGACGTCGAGCTGCTCGGCGACGACGCGTAGATGGGCGCGCAGCGCGAGCCGGATCCGCTCGACGGCGGTCGCATCCTCGGGCAGGCCGTCGAGCCCCGCGTGAAACGCGTCCGCGCCTTCGCGCATCGCTCCGTAGAGCAGCTCCTGCTTCGAGTCGGTCAGCGAGTAGAGCGAGCCCTTCTGCACGCCCATCGCCTGGGCGAGGTCGCCCATCGAGGTGCCGTGGTAGCCCTGCGCGGCGAACAGCCGGGCGGCCTGACGGGTTAGCTCGCGGCGTCTCGTGGCGATAGAGTGGATGCTAACGATCGGTAGCACGGGAGGCGTCGCAATGGATTCACTGGATTCGCGGACACAGGAGTTCCTGGAGGAAGTGCAGGCCGGCCGGCAGGTCGAGACCGGCGACTGGCTGCCGGACGAGTACCGCAAGCGGCTGATCAAGTTCATCGAGATGCACGGGAACTCCGAGCTGATGGGCGTCCTGCCCGAGCGCGACTGGATCCTGCGCGCGCCGACGTTGCAACGCAAGCTGGCGCTGACGGCGAAGATCCAGGACGAGGTCGGCCACTGCCAGCTGATCTACCGCGTCGTCGAGGACCTCGGCAAGCCGCGCGCGCAGTGCCTCGACGACCTGATCTCCGGCAAGTCGAAGTTCCACAACGTCTTCCACTACCCGACCAAGAGCTGGGGTGACGTCGGCGTGATCGCCTGGCTCGTCGACGCCGCCGCGATCATCAGCCAGAAGGCGCTGCTCAAGTGCTCGTACGCCCCGTACGCGCGCGTGATGAAGAAGGTCTGCTGGGAGGAGTCGTTCCACATCCTGCACGGTCGCGACACCGTCCTCGCGATGGTGACCGGGACGCCCGAGCAGTTCGAGCTCGTGCAGGAGGCGCTCGACCGCTGGTGGGAGCCGCTGATGCACTTCCACGGCACGCCGATCCCGGCCGAGGAGGATCCGATGTTCGTCTGGCGGATCAAGAGCCAGGGCAACGAGGACGCGCGGCAGCAGTTCCTCGAGGGCTACGTGCCGCAGATCCGCGAGCTCGGGCTGACGATCCCGGATCCGAACCTGCGCCGGGGCGACGACGGCGTCTGGAGCTACACCGAGCCCGACTGGGACCGGCTGATGGCGGTCGTCACCGGACACGGGCCTGCGTCGCAGGAGCGGCTCGCGTTCCGCCGGCTCGCGCGCGCCGAGGTGGACTGGGTCTCGAAGGTGATGCTCCCGGAGGCAGCCTGACGTGATCTGGGAGGTGTTCAGGCAGGAACGAAAGGGTCAACCGTTCGTGCATGGCGGCTCCTTCCACGCGCCAGACAAGGCGTTCGCGGACGCCTACGCGCGCGAGTTCTACGCACGCCGGCAGGAGTCGGTGGCGCTCTGGATCGTGCCGCGCGGGGAGATCACGGAGATCGGCGAGTTCCCGGACGAGTTCGACCTCAAGTACCGCCGCGTCGACGGCTACTCGATCAAGGCCCGGCTGGCGGAAGCGCGCGAGCGTGCTGGAACGACGCCGTCGTGAAGCCTTGTGTTTCTGAAACACAAGCTTCCTTTCGCCAACCTGCCGGGCTGCGGAGCCGCTCGCGGCCCCGAGCGCGCCGAGAGTCGCTTGTGTTCCTGAAACACAAGGCGTTCTTCGGCCGATGAGCGACCGGGCGCGGCTGCTGCTCGAGCTTGCCGACGACGAGTTGATCCTCGGCTGGAGGAACTCGGAGTGGACGGGGATCGCGCCGTTCCTCGAGGAGGACGTCGCGTTCTCGTCGATCGCGCAGAACGAGATCGGGCACGCGCGGGCGCTCTACGAGCTCGCGGGACGCGAGCTCGGTACCGACGCGGACGCGCTCGCCTTCGACCGGGAGCCGGCCGAGTACCGCTGCGCGCCGCTCGTCCAGCTTCGGCTCGTGCCGGACTGGGCGCGGACGATCGCGCGGCATGTGCTCTACGAGACCGCCGACGCGATCCGGATCGAGCGGCTGAAGCAGCACGAAGACGCGGAGCTCGCCGGAATCGCGGCGAAGATCGAGCGCGAGGAGGTCTACCACCGCCTGCACGCCGAGATGTGGCTCGAGCGCCTGCGCGACGAGGCCCGGTACGCGGACGCGGTGGACGAGCTCTGGCCGTACGCGCTCGGCGTGCTCGAGCCCGAGCAGCGGCCGGCACTCGCTGAGCGCGTCGGCCGCTCCGAGGTCGAGGCCGTCGAGCGGAGCGCGCCGGGCGAGGAGTTCGCCGCGCTCTGGGACGAGATGACGATGGTGCGCCGCTCGGCGCCGGTGGGTGCACAGTGGTGACCGCGGACACCGTCTGGGAGGCGCTCGCCGGGATCCCCGATCCGGAGATCCCGGTGATCTCGCTCGTCGACCTGGGAGTCGTGAAGGACGTTGTCGTGGACGGCGAGCGTGTGCGGATCGCGTTCACGCCGACCTTCATGGGGTGCCCCGCGCTGGAGACGATGCGCACGGAGATGGAGCGGGCCGTCAGGGCGCTGGGCGCGGAGGCGCAGGTCGACGTCGTGCTCGACGACTCGTGGTCGACCGACTCGATCACCCCCGCCGGCCACGAGAAGCTGCGTGCCGCCGGCTTCGCTCCCCCGGCGCCGCGAGCCGCAGGCGCCACGACACTCGTGCAGCTCCAGTCGAAGGCGTTTCGCTGTCCCTACTGCGGCTCGGCCGAGACGCGCCTCGACAACATCTTCGGCCCCACCCCGTGCCGCTCGGTGCGCTACTGCGAGAGCTGCCGCCAGCCGTTCGAGCAGTTCAAGACGATCTGATGATGACGACGAGGCTGATCGGAGCCCTTGCCGGCGCCGTGCTCGTGCTCGCCGGCTGCGGTGGGAGTGGCACCTCCGCCGAGGAGTACCGCGAGGAGGCAACGGAGATCTGCACCACCGCGGCCCGCGAGGCGTCCGACGTGCCACCGCCGAGCGACGACGCCGCCTCCGTGGCCGAGTACGGGAACGCGGTCGCGGAGATCCGGGAGCGCGAGACTGTCGCGCTGGACGAGCTGGAGCCGCCCGACGAGCTGGAGGCGGCGCACCGGCAGCTCGTCAACGCCTCCGGTGCGATCGTCCGCTCGCTGAACGATCTCGCGGCGGCGGCGGAGCGTGAGGATCGGGACGCCGCCGCGGCCGCCGCCGCAACCGGCAGCCGTGCCGCCGACCAGGCGCGCCGCGCCGCCGAGGAGCTCGAGCTACCCGCCTGCGGGCAGCGTGGTCAGGCGCGGGTCGAGTAGCGACGCGGCAGGCAGGACGAGCTGGAAGCGGGCGCCGCTCGGCTGAGCCGGCTCGTAGAGGAGGTCACCGCGGTGAGCGTGCGCGTAGGAGCGGGCGATCGCGAGGCCAAGGCCGGTGCCCGCTGCCCGCTCGCGCGCGTCGCTCGAGCGGGTGAAGCGCTCGAAGAGCTCGGGGACGAACTCCGTCGGCACGCCGGCGCCGCGATCCTCGACGGTCAACCGGAAGTGGCGGTCGGTCTGGCGGGCGTCGACGACGATCGGGGGAAGCCCGTAGCGAAGCGCATTCGTGACGAGGTTGGAGACGATCCGGTCGAAGGCGACTGGATCGGCGTCGGCTTCGAGCGCCGCGTCGATCGCGACCTCGATCTTCCCGGCCGCAGTGCCCACGGTCGACGCGACCAGTTGCTCGACACGTGAGCGAACGTGGAAGCGCTCCGGAGCGATCGACACGGCGTCGGCGTCGAGCCGCGTCAGATCGAGCAGCTGATCCACGAGCAGCGCCAGCCGCTCCATCTGCGCCTCCATCGCGTCCTCCAGCTCGAGCCGCTGCTGCGCGCCGAGCTCCTCGCGACGGCGCGTCAGCGTCTCCGCGATCCCGGCCGCCGCGGCGACGGGACTCCGGAGCTCGTGTGCGGCGAGCGCGACGAAGTCGGACTTGAGCGCGTCGGCCCGCTCGAGGGCCAGCCGGCTCGCGCGCTCCTGCCCGAACAGGCGGGCCCGGTCGAGCGCCAAACCGGTGAGCGCACCCAGCGTTCGCAGCAGGCGCAGCTCTTCGTCGCCGAAGAAGGGCGCATAGCGGCCGGTCTGCACCGTCAGCGTGCCGCCACCGGGCACGTCCAGCTCGCGGAGCTCGCCGCCCGCCTCGCGCTCGCGCCCGGTCGTCACATGGGAGCCCACGATCTCACCGGCCTCGTTCCGCAACGAGACCGAACGCGCGCCGACGATCGCCGCCATCGGTGGCAGCACCCGCTCGGCCACCTCGGCCTCGCTCGTCGCCTGCGCCATCAGCGAGCCGATTGCGCGCTGGAGCTGCTCCTGCTCCTGGCCACGCCAGAGGACGCGCACGACGTACGGCGGCGCGAGCCCGAGTGCGAAGCCGACGACGCTCAGGAGCACGATCAGCTGAGCCACGAGGTCGACGCTCTGCCCCGCGTCGGGAAGGAAGGCGACCAGGACGATCGCGACGGTGATCGCGGCCGAGGCGAAGCTGAGCATCTCCATCCGCCGGCGCGCGACGCCCGGCTCGCCACGTCCAGCGCGCCACAGACGAAAGGTCACGACGATCGAGAGCAGCGTCCAGTGGAGCACGAAGGCCAGCACGTAGGCGGTAAACCATCCCGGCCGCGGCTCGCTCTCATCGGGCAGGCTCGGCAACACGACCGTCCACAGCACGAGCACGGCCGTCGCCGAATCGACGATCCGCGCGAGCCGGCGCGAGGGCGGGTCGAAGGCGACCGTGAACCGGTAGAGCAGGTAGGGGAAGAGGAGCAGCACGACGATGTCGAACCGCTGCACGGCGTGCTCGAGGAACGTGTCCGGCTCGTCGGGGATCGCCGGGCCGAGGAGCACGACGACGCCGATGGCGGCGAAGCCCGCAGCCGCCCAGGCTCCGGCGGCGTCGCGGCGAATGCGCCACTGGCGGATCGCGACCGCGGCAAGCCCGGTGAACGCGACGAGATTCACCAGGCCCACGATTTGCACCGCCAGCTTCACCGTCGTCCCCCCATTCTGTTGCCGCCGTCGGACTTTACGGCCGCGTCGCCGTCCGCGCCACCTGCCCGGCGTTTGCGGGTCGGCGAACGTGGCGAGGCCCGATCCATGCGAGGAGCGGTGCTCCTGCTCGGCGTCGCGCTGGTAGCCACCGGCTGTGCCGGCGGCGGTGACGAGCGGCTGTCGCGCGCCGAGTTCGTCGACCGCGCGACCGCGATCTGCGCGCGGGCCGAGGCGCGGATCGGCGGCCTCGCCGAGCCGGAGACGGTGGTCGAGCTGGCCGAGTACGCGCGTGAGGCCCGGGCGATCACCGAGGATGGCGTGGCCGACCTGCAGGAGCTCGAGCCGCCGGAGCCGCTCGAAGCCGGCTTCGACCGCTACCTCGGAAGCGCCGACGAGGTGATCGGCCTGCTCGGCCAGCTCGAGGAAGCGGCCGCGGCGGGCGACGAGGCGGAGTCGCGCCGGATCGCCGCACAGATCGGCACCTCGGCAGAGGCGCAGGACGCGGCCCGAGCCGCGGGCCTTGCCGCCTGCGAGGACGAAGGCGAAGGCTAGGATCGCTGCTGTGCCAGTCGAGATCCACTACTGCCCTGTCTGAAGCGGCTACGACCGCCGGGCCGCGAGTCTCGCGGCCGTGTTGAAGTCGAGGGGGCACGACGCCGTCGTGCTCGAGGGCGCGAAGAGCCAGTACGACGTCGTCCGCGACGGCGAGCTGCTCTTCTCGAAGCAGCGCGAAGGCCGCTTCCCCGAGGACGACGAGATCCTCGCGAGGCTCGTCTAGGCTTGGTCCGGCTCCGGTGGTCTCGCCACCGCCGGAGCCAACGTCGGCTCAGCTGCCGGTGAAGCGCGGCGGGCGCTTCGCGAGGAACGCGGCGACGCCCTCGGCGAAGTCGGCGGTGCCGGTTGCCTCCTGTTGCAGGGCTGCCTCGAGCTCGAGCTGCTCCTCGAGCGAGGCGGCGAAGGCATGCTCGAAGAGCCGCTTCGTCAGCCCGATCCCCCGGGTCGGCAACGCGGCGTAGGTGGCGGCGAGCTCGGCTGCGCGCGCCGGCAGGTCGTCTGTCACCTCCGAGACCAGGCCCCATGCGTGTGCCTCGGCGGCTGTCAGCTTGCGGTTCGAGCTCATCCATTCGAAGGCTCGTGCAAAGCCGAGCAGACGGTGCACGAACCACGAGCCGCCCGAGTCGGGCACGAGCCCGATCCCGATGAAGCCGGGAACGAAGGTGGCAGAGTCCGCGGCGATCCGAAGGTCGCACGCACAGGCGAGCGAGAGCCCGGCGCCCGCGCACGGGCCATTGACGGCGGCGATCACCGGCTTCTCGAGCGCGCGGATCGCGCGGATGTTCGGGTGGTAGGTGCCGCTCCAGCCGCTCGCGGATCGACTCGGGCATCTCCGCGAACTCCTTCAGGTCCTGGCCGGCGCAGAACCCGCGTCCTGCTCCCGTGATCACCACCGCGCGGACGGCACTATCGGCAGCCTCCTCCAGCGCCTCGTTCAGTGCGGTGTGTAGCGCCGCATTGAAGGCGTTGAACACCTCCGGCCGGTTCAGGGTGACGGTAAGCACGGCACCGTCCCGCTGCGTCAGTACCTCGCTCATCGGAAAAGCCTAAACGTCTACTCCCCGGCGCTAGCGCTCGAGGAACTTGCGCACCGCGCCCTGCGCCTCGTCGCCGAGCATCGAGAGCGCAAGCCAGTCGCGTGCATGACCGACGGTCTCGTGCCAGGACACGTCGCGCCACCAGTTCAGCTGCTGCTTGGCATAACGCGTCGTCTCCGGAAGCTTGCGCGCGAGCTTCTCGACCCAGTCGTCGACGGCGGCATCGAGCTCGGCCGCCGGGACCGCGCGGTTGATCAGCCCCCACTCCGCCGCCTGGCGTGCCGGAATCTCCTCGCAGAGCATGATGATCTCGCGGGCACGCCGGTCGCCGACCATGATCGGCAGCCATTGCGTCGCGCCGCCGGCCGGCACCGAGCCGTGCTCGAGGCCGACGTGGCGGATGAAGGCGTCCTCGACCATCACGGTCAGGTCGCAGCCCATCTGCAGCTCGTTGCCGCCCCCGACCGCGATCCCCTGCACGCGCGCGATCGTGGGCTTGCCGATCTCGCGCAGCCGGTCGTGCATGTCCTTGAAGGCTCCGAACCATTTCCAGTACTCCTTCGAGTTGCCGAGCAGGTCGGCGCCCCAGGCGCGCAGGTCGGCGCCGACGCAGAAGGCGCGACCTGCGCCGGTGACGACGACGACCCGGATCTCGTCGTCCCAGGAGGCGTCCTCGAAGGCGCGCGCGAGCTCGCGCAGCATGCGGAAGTCGAAGGCGTTCAGCACCTCCGGCCGGTTCAGGGTCACGGTCGCGCGCGGATACGCCTTCTCGTAGACGATCCGCTCGAAGCCGAGCTCCGCAGGATCGAGCGGAAGCGGCGCGTCCGGCTGGGTCATGCGACTTCGGTGAAAGTGACGGTGAACGGGATGCCCATCTCCATCGCGTCCTTGCCGCTCGCCGCGAACTCCTCCGTACGGGTGGCCGCCTTGAAGGCGTCCTTGTCGGCCCACTCGAACTCGGCGCAGTAGGCGAACGCCGGCTCCCCGAACGGAGCGCCGAAGCTCCGGCCGTGCCGGAAGGCGTCGCACTCGATCTTGGCGACGAACTCCTCGACGTGACTCGCGTAGCGCTCCGGGTCGGGCTCGCGCTCGTACAGGATCACCGCTCGCACCATGCTGTCGCTCCTTCCATGCCTCGGGACGGCGCGAGCGTATAGCTTCATCTGCATGAGCGGCGCGACTGCGGCTGCGGCAACTCTCGCGCTCGCCGCCGGCTTCGCCGGCTCCGTCCAGGTCGCGGTGATGGGCCGCTTCGGCGAGCGGATCGGCTCGGTCGAGGCCCTCGTCGCGAACCTCGCCTTCTCGACGCTCGTGGCCTCGCTCGTGCTGCTCGTCGTGCGCCAGGGCTTCGGCGGGATCGGCGACGCCTTCCGTTCGCCCTGGTGGTACTGGATCGGCGGCGGCGGGATGGGCGTGCTCGTCGTCTTCTCGATCACGGTCTGCGCACCCCGCATCGGTGCCACCGCGACGATCGGCGCGCTGATCGCCGGCCAGCTCGCGATGGGCGTCGTGATCGACCGCTTCGGGCTCTTCGGGGTCGAGCAGGTGGCGCTGACCTGGCCGCGCCTCCTCGGCGTCCTGCTGCTCGGGGTCGGCGCCGCGCTCGCGCTCTACCGGGGCTGACCGGCGCCGTCGAGGCCGACGATGTCGTCCGGGCGAACCGGGACTCGCGTCAACGAGCGGCCGGTGGCGTCGCGAAGCGCCGACACGACAGCGGCCGTCGAGACTACCGTGGGTGGCTCGCCGACGCCCTTGACGCCGTAGGGCGCGGAGAGCTCGGGGTCCTCGACGAGCTCGGAGACGACGGGCGGCATGTCGAGCGTCGTAGGGATCAGGTAATCGGTGAAGCTCGCGTTGGTGATCAGCCCGTCGCGCGTCTGGATCTCCTCCATCAGCGCGAGCCCGAGTCCCTGTGCCGTGCCTCCTTCGATCTGCCCCTCGACCGCGAGCGGGTTGACGGCCTTGCCGACGTCCTGGGCGGTGCCGATCCAGACGACGCGCGTCAGCCCCAGCTCGACGTCGACCTCGGCGACGACGCGCATGGCGGCGACGGCGAACGAGACGTGCGCGCGCTCACCGGTGATCTGGCCGGTCTCGGGGTCGAGCGGCGTCGTGCGGGGGTGCCGATAGATCCGTTCGACGTCCACCTCGGCGCTGCCGATTCGCTCGCGCTCCTCGAGCGCCGCGCGGCACGCGAGCTGCACGGCGCCGGCCGCCATCCACGTCATCCGGGAGGCCGACGCCGAGCCGGCCGAGCCGACGTGGGCGGTCCCGACCGGCGCCAGTTGGACGTCGTCGGTGCCGAGCTCGGTGCGCGCGACCTGGAGGATGACGTCGGTGACGCCCTGGCCGACCTCAGCGGAAGCGCAATGGATCTCGGCCGAGCCGTCCGCGTGCAGGATCGCGCGGGCGGCCGTGAAGTCGTCGAAGCCCTCCGAGTAGCAGATGTTCTTGTAGCCGACCGCAAAGCCGACACCTCGGCGGACGCCCTCGCCGCGCGTCGTGTTGCCGGCGCCGCCGGGGAGGCGGATCGCCTCACGCGGCAACCCCTCGGGGGGCGGCGGGGCGAGTGCGGCCGCCCGGCGAATCACCTCGGCGACCGGCAGCGAGCCTTCGATCGTCTGCCCGGTGGGGAGCACGTCGCCGGGCGCGAGCGCGTTCAGGAGTCGGAGCTCGACCGGGTCGATCCCGAGCTCGTCCGCGAGCGCGTCCATCTGCGCCTCGGCCGCAAAGCACGTCTGCACGGCGCCGAAGCCTCGCATCGCGCCGCACGGTGGGTTGTTCGTGTAGACGCACGTCGACTCGATCAGCGCGTTCTCGACCGAGTACGGGCCGACGGCGAACGAGGCCGCGTTCGAGGTGACGGCGGTGGAGCTCGACGCGTACGCGCCGCCGTCGAGGAGGATCCGCATGCGAACGTTCACGAGCCTGCCGGCGCGGGTGGCGCGGTGCTCGCACCAGATCCGTGCGGGGTGGCGGTGGATGTGGCCGACGAACGACTCCTCGCGGTTGTAGACGATCTTCACGGGCCGGTTCGCGTGCAGCGCGAGCAGGGCGCCGTGGACCTGCATCGAGAGGTCTTCGCGACCGCCGAACGCGCCGCCGACGCCGCCGAGGTGGATGCGCACCTGCTCGAGCGGGAGGCCGAGACACGGCGCGACCTGGTCCCTGTCGACGTGCAGCCACTGCGTCGCGACGTAGATGTCGACGCCGCCCTCACCGTCCGGTACCGCCAGCCCGGACTCGGGGCCGAGGAAGGCCTGATCCTGGATGCCGATGTCGTAGACGCCGGTGACGGCGACGTCGCCCTGGGCGTCGGGGTCGCCGTGGCGGATCACCATGTTGCGGACGACGTTCGGGCGCGGGTCGTCGCGGTAGCCGTGGCCCCCGCCCGGCTTCGGCATCGTCGGCCGGTCGGGGTGAAGCGGCTCCTGCTCGGTCGCGCGCTCCATGTCGGTGACCGGCTCGAGCGGCTCGTACTCGACTCGAACGGCAGCGGCCGCCCGCCGTGCCTGCTCCGGCTCTTCGGCCGCGACGAGTGCGATCGCCTCGCCGAAGTAGCGAACGCGATCGATCGCGAGCACCGGCTGGTCGGCGAACTCGAGCCCGTACGTCTTCTGGCCCGGGACGTCCTCGTGCGTCAGCACTGCGTGGACTCCGGCCATGCGCAGCGCGTCCGAGGCGTCGATCTCGACGATGCGAGCGTGTGCGTGCGGACTGCGGACCGTCTTGCCCCAGAGCATCCCGGCCGCGTGGAGGTCGCTCGAGTAGGCGAACTCGCCGGTCACCTTCGGGATCCCGTCGTGCCGGAGGGTCGACTCGCCGACCCGGCCGAGCTCGAGCTTGCGGGTGCGCGTGGCGCTCATGGAAATCGGCACGCTTTCGTCCGCGAATCGGCACACGGAGCTGGATGGCCGACGGTTACGCTCGCAGCGGGGAGGAGGTGTGGAGGCCCCCAGGACGGCGGCGACCCACGATCACCCGAAGACATGTCCGTCCCGGTCACGTCGCTGCCGCCAGTCGCACGGCGTCGAAGATCTTCGCGTACCCCGTGCAGCGGCAGAGGTTGCCGGAGAGCGCCTCGCGGATCTCGTCGTCGGACGGGCTCGGCACCCGATCGAGCAGGTCGGCGGTCGCGACCACGAGCCCCGGCGTGCAGAAGCCGCACTGCACGGCGCCGGCATCGACGAACGCCCGCTGCACCCGGTGCAGCTCGTCACCCTGCGCCAACCCCTCGACCGTCGTCACCTCGTGCCCGTCGGCCTGGGCAGCGAGGACGAGGCACGAGCAGACGAGCTCGCCGTCCAGCAGCACCGAGCACGAGCCGCACTCGCCCTGCTCGCACGCGTTCTTCGAGCCGGGCAGCCCGAAGCCGTCGCGCAGCGCGGTCAGCAGGCTGTCGCCGCCCCAGACGTCTGCCTCTCGCAACTCGCCGTTGATCGTGATCGCGAGCTTCACGCGAGACACCGCTCGAGTGCGCGCGAGGCGAGCACGCGCAGCGCGTGGCGGCGGTACGCCGCGGTGCCGCGCACGTCGTCGATCGGAGCGGCTGCGGCGGCGACGCGTTCCGCGAAGCCGTCGCGCTCGTCGAGCGGCGCGACGACCAGGCCGGCCACCGGCCCGGACGATCCGTAGGAGGCGCGCAGCTCGCCACGTTCCCGGTCGGCGACGAGCGCGAGCGAGCAGACGGCGATCACCATCGCGTTTCGCGGCCCCACCTTCATGAAGGTCTGCGGCTGCCCGCTCGGGCTCACGCGCACGGCCAGGACGAGCTCGTCGGGCTCGAGCGCATTCCGCTTGGGGCCGACGAGGAACTCCTGGAGCGGGAGCGAGCGGACGCCGCGCACGCTGCCAAGATCGACGACTGCCTCCTCGACGAGCAGCGGCGGCAGCGCGTCGCCGGCCGGCGACGCGGTCGCGAGGTTCCCGCCGAGCGTGCCGCGGTTGCGGATCTGCGGCGAGCCGACCGTACGCGACGCCTCCGCGAGCGCGGGCAGCGCCCCCGCGAGCGGCGCACGCATCAGCTCCGCGTACGTGACCCCTGCACCGAGGCGGAGGGAGCCGTTCTCGCGCGTCCAGGTGCGAAGCTCGGCCACCTCGGCGAGGTTGAGGATCGCGTCGGGGCGCGCCCGGTCGAAGTTGAGCTCGACGAGCAAATCGGTGCCGCCGGCGATCGGCCGCGCGTCCGGACGCTCCGCCTTCAAGCTCAGGGCCTCGTCGAGCGTCTGCGGGGTGAACACCTCCACGCGACAAAGATACGCTCCGCCGCGATGCGTTCCCTGCTCACGCACGCGCACGTCGTCACGATGGACGACTCCGAGACGGAGCTGCGCGACGGCTGGATCGTCGTCCAGGGCGGCTTCGTGAGCGAGGTGGGTGCAGGCGCGGAGCCGGAGGCAGACGAGCGGCTCGACCTCGCGGGCGCCATCGTCACGCCGGCGCTCGTGAACACGCACCACCACCTCTACCAGACCCTCACGCGCGCCCGGGCCCAGCAGGGGACCCTGTTCGAATGGCTCGTCGAGCTCTATCCGATCTGGGCGCGCATCGATGCCGAGGCCGAGTACGCCGCCGCGCGCACGGGGCTCGCCGAGCTCGCGCTCTCCGGCTGCGGCACCGTCTTCGACCACCACTACCTCTTCCCCCACGGCGAGGACGGGCTGATCGAAGCGGAGGTGCAGGCCGCGCAGGAGCTGGGAGTGCGCATCGTCGCCTCGCGCGGCTCGATGGACCTCGGCGAGTCCGACGGCGGCCTCCCACCCGACTCGACCGTCGAGTCGCTCGACCGGATCCTCGCCGACACGCAGCGACTCGCCGCGCTACACGAGCCCGGTTCCGGCGCGCGCGTACAGATCGCAGTCGCGCCGTGCTCGCCGTTCTCCGTCACGAAGGAGCTGATGACGGAGTCGGCGGCCCTGGCGCGCTCGCTCGGCCTCCCTCTGCACACGCACCTCGCGGAGACCGTGGAGGAGGAGGCGTTCTGCCGCGAGCGCTTCGGCTGCTCGCCCGTCGAGTACCTCGAGCAGCTCGGCTGGCTCGCCGGCGACGTCTGGTGCGCGCACTGCGTGCACCTCTCCGACGCGGAGGTCGCACGCTTCGCCGACACCGACACTGGCGTCGCCCACTGCCCGACGTCGAACCTGCGGCTGGGCGCCGGGATCGCTCCCGTGCGCAAGCTGCTCGACGCGGGCGTCCGCGTCGGCCTCGGCGTGGACGGCTCCGCCTCGAACGAGCGCAGCGACCTCTTCTACGACGTGAAGCAGGCGCTGCTCGTGGCGCGCGCGCTCGGCGGCCCCGGCGCGATGACCGCGCGCGAGGCGATCCGGCTCGCAACGCGCGGCGGCGCGGCCGTGCTCGGCCGCGACGACATCGGCTCGATCGCGGCGGGAAAGTGCGCCGATCTCGCGGTCTGGGCAACGGACGGGCTCGAGCTCGGCGGCGCCGAGGATCTCGTCGCAGCGCTCGTCTTCTCGGGCCCCCACCGCGTCGACCGCCTCTACGTCGGCGGCGAGCTCGTCGTCCGCGCGGGTGCACTGGTCCGCGCCGACGAGGCGGAGATCGCGCGCGCCCATCGAATCCAGGCGGCGAGATTCGCATGACCTCGCTTTCCACCCATGTGCTCGACACGGCCGAAGGTCGCCCGGCTGCCGATGTCACAGTCTCGCTGCACCGCGGCGACGAGCTGCTCGCGGAGTGCCAGACGGACGCCGACGGTCGCGCGAGCCTCGCCGATGGGCTGGAGCCGGGCGTCTACCGGCTCGTCTTCCATCCACCGTCGCCGTTCTTCCGCCGCATCGAGCTGGAGGTCGAGCTCGGCGTCGGCCACCACCACGTCCCGCTCCTCGTCTCCCCGTACTCGTGCGCGAGCTACCGCGGCAGCTGACCGTCGAGGAGCTGGTGCCGCTCTTCTCGGGGCGGACGCGCCTCGTCGACGAGCTCGCCGCCCGCGAGAGCCCGCTCGAGGTCGCGGAGGAGGTTGCTCTGGCACTGCCCGAGGACGATCAGATCGCCGCGCTCGCGACGCACCCGCGCATCGGGGAGCCGTCGGCCGAGCAACGCGGCGCCGAGCCCGACGTGCTGGCAGAGCTCGAGCTGCTGAACGACGAGTACGAACGACGCTTCGGCTTCTCGTTCGTCGTCTTCGTCGACGGTCGCACGCGCGCCGAGCTCGTCCCTGTGCTGCGCGCGCGGCTTGCCCGGACACGGGAGGAGGAGTTGCAGGCGGGGCTGCGCGCGCTCTGCAGGATCGCGAGGACCAGGTGGGAGGGGCAGCAGGGTTGGACGCGGACTACCTGAGGGACCTGGCCGACCTCGTCCTGCGCTTCCTGCACGTCGTCGCCGGGATCGCGTGGATCGGCGCGTCGTTCTACTTCATCCGGCTCGACCTCGGGCTGGCGTCGCCGGGCAAGGACGCGGAGGAGGGCGTCGCCGGCGAGTACTGGGGCGTTCACGGCGGCGGCTTCTACCACTCGCAGAAGTACCTCGTTGCGCCGCGCGAGCTGCCTGCGCACCTGCACTGGTTCAAATGGGAGGCGTACACGACGTGGCTGTCCGGCTTCGCGCTGCTCGTCGTCCTCTACTGGCTCGACGCAGATGCACGGCTCGTCGATGCGTCCGTCGCAGATCTGGCGGGCTGGCAGGCGGCGGCGCTCTCGGGGGCCGGCCTCGCGCTCGCCTGGCTCCTCTACGACGGCGCGTGCCGGTGGCTGCGCGACGACCGGGCGGTCGCGGTCTTCGTCGCCGTGCTGGTCGTCGCCTCCGCGTGGGCGGCCGGAGAGCTCTTCGCCGCGCGCGCCGCCTATCTCCAGGTCGGCGCGATGCTCGGCACGATCATGGCCGCGAACGTCTTCTTCACGATCATCCCCGCGCACTGGGAGCTCGTCCGCGCCAAGCAGCAGGGACGCGAGCCCGACCCGGCGCCTGGGCTGCGCGCGAAACAGCGCTCGGTGCACAACAACTACCTGACGCTGCCGGTCGTCTTCACGATGCTGGCCGGGCACTTCCCGCTCACCTACGGACAGGAACGGGCCTGGATCGTGCTGGTGGCGATCTTCGCGCTCGTGGCGGCGGTGCGGCACTTCTTCAACCTCTGGCACCGCGGGATCCGCGCGTGGTGGATCCCGGCCGCGGTCACCGCTGGAGCGGTCGCGCTGGCGGTGGCGCTGGCGCCCGAGGACACGCCGGCGGTGGCCCGGACGGTTGACGACGAAGACGCCCTCGCGATCGTAGCGGGGCGCTGCCAGACCTGTCACGTCGGGGCGTCCGCGCCGGCCGGCGTTCGGCTCGACTCGGTCGAGAGCATGCGCGCGAACGCCGCCGCGATCGAGCGCCAGGTGAGCGCGAACGCGATGCCGCCCGGGAACTCGACCGGGATGACCGACGAGGAGCGGGCCGCACTCGTCGCGTGGGCCGCGGCAGCAGGGTAGGTTCCGGGCGTGCTGGAGATCACCGCCGCCGGAATGCGCTTCGTCGCCCGCTGGGAGGACGAGCTCGCGCCGCAAACCGTGGCCGCGTTCAAGAAGATCCTGCCGCTCGAGGACCGGATCATCCACTGTCGTTGGAGCGGCGAGTCGAACTGGATCCCCTGGGGCGACCGCGACCTCGGCATCGGCCCCGAGAACGCGACGAGCTATCCGCATCCTGGCGAGCTCGCGCTCTACCCGGGCGGCGAGAGCGAGACGGAGCTGCTCTTCCCGTACGGCTACTGCTCGTTCGCGAGCAAGGCCGGGCACCTCTGGGCGAACCACTTCGCCACGCTCGTCGAGGGGCAGGAGCAGCTAAAGGAGCTCGGCCGGCTGACGCTCTGGGAGGGCGCGCAGCCGATCTCGTTCCGCGAGCTCTGAGTGCCGGTCGAGCTCGTCTACGAGACGCACTCGATCTCGGTCGACAACGAGCGCGGGATCGCGACCGGCTGGCTCGACGGCGAGCTCTCGGAGCGCGGGAAGGAGCTGGCGCGAGCGCTCGGAGTCCGGCGTCGCGGAGAAGCCGACGTGGTCTACTCGTCCGACCTCGGGCGTGCTGTCGAGACCGCCCGCATCGCCTTCGGCGAGACGGTGTCGATCCGGCTCGACGAACGGTTACGGGAGTGCGACTACGGCGAGCTGAACGGCCACCCCGTCGCCGAGATCGATGCAGAGCGGCTGCACCGGATCGCCACGCCGTTCCCCGGCGGACAGAGCTATCTCGACGTCGTCGAGCAGACGCGCACGTTCCTCGACGATCTGCGCCGTCGCCACGACGGTCAGCGCGTGATCGCGATCTCCCACTCCGCGAACCGCTGGGCGCTGCAGCACCTGCTCGAGGGAACACGGCTCGAGGACCTCGTCGGCGCTCCCTTCGCCTGGCAGGAAGGCTGGAGCTTCACGCTGGAGACCGATTAAGGGCCTACGGAAGAGCGTGTAGCACGTAGGCGTTCAGGAGATCGTCCTTCCCTTTCACGCGCAGGCCGGTGCGCGCCTCCACCAGCGCGCCGGCCGGCAGCTCTCGAGTGGGTCCCGGCGCCGATCAGCACCCCGCCCGGCGGGGCGAGCCCCTCCAGGCGCGAGCCGGTGTTGACGGTGTCGCCCACGAGCGCGTAGGCGACGTGACCGTCTCCCCCGAGCTCCCGAACGACCGCCTCGCCGCTGTTCACGCCGATGCGCAGACGCGGCCAGTCAGGATGCTCGTCGGCCAGAGCCGCGACGGCGTCCTGCAGGGTGAGAGCCGCACGTGCGGCCCGGAGCGCGTGATCGGGCTGGTCGCCTCGGGTGTTGAACGTGGCGACGATCCCGTCGCCGATGAACTTCTCGATCTCGCCGCCGAACTCTCGGGTCAGCAAGGGGGCCGCCGTGCCCCAGTATGCGTTTAGCACTGCCGCGACCTGGGACGGCGACGACCGCTCGGAGAAGCTCGTGAACCCCACGAGGTCGCCGAAGAGGACGCTGACGTCCTGGCGGCGTTCGCGCGTGGTCGGCAGGTAGAGAGCCCGGAAGCGCTCGTCGCGCCATTCGCGACGAGCGGCGAACCCGATGAGCACATAGGCCAGGACGATCAGTCCGTGCCATTCCCACCAGCTCGCGTGCCACTTGCGCTCCCCCGTGACCGCGACGCCGATCAACGCCTCGGAGAGCAGGACAAAGCAGGCGATGACAGCCGTCGAGAGCAACGTGGGGCGATGCCGGAACAGACGCCAGTACCGAACGGCGCTGATCGCATAGATGATCGTCCCGAGAACGGCCAGCGCGACGAGCACCCTTCCCGTCGCCGCCTCGCTGTCCGGCCCGCGGAGCGGGGGCAGGTTCGCAAGCGTCCAGAGAGCCCACGTGGCCACGACGATCAGCACCGCTCCCCGGAGCTTCCCCCGCTGCCGGATCAGCTTCGGGCCGAGCCCGGGCCGCACGTCGACGAACGCCGAGCCCGCCGCGAAGAAAGCGCTCACGAGCAACCCGACCGGAATCGCGACCTGGAAGCCGGCGCGGCTCTCGGAGAAGAGGACGCCGGCCGTTCCGAATGCGTGCAGCCCGATGAAGCCCCCGGTCGCCATGAACGCCAGGGACAGCAGCAACACGCGCGCATCCCGGCGCCGGTTGGCTGCCTCGCCGGCTGCATAGCCGAGGGCGACCGCGACACCGCCGACGGCGCCGAAGATGACGAAGTGCGCCTGATGGTTGTGGAGCTGGGGGTCTAGCTGTGACTGAAGCAGCAGCGAGACGAGCCCGATCAACGGCAGCGTGACCGCAAGGAAGCCGGCGACCACGACCGCCCCCGACCCCGTTCCAGGCGGAAGGAGGCTGAGCCGCCGGAGAGGCCGGCTTCGCTCGACGGATCCGTGCCCGAGCGGGCTCGCGTGCTCCAACATCTGCATCCCAGGAGCGTAAGGGGCGTCGGATCGGCGGCGCGGACGATTTTCAGTCCTCCGCACGAACGAGGGTTTCGAGAAGGCTCGCGCTGTTCCGAGAGCAGGATTTACGCCAGAAGCCGCCGCAATGCCCCGGTGAGCGCGTCGGTCGCGAGCGCGATGTCCTCCTGGGAGCTCAGCTCGGCCGGGTTGTGGCTGACGCCGCCGTTCAAGCTGCGGACGAAGAGCATCCCGCTCGGCACTCCGGCTGCGGCGAGGATGCCCGCGTCGTGGCCCGCCCCCGACGCCAGCTCGACCACGGGTAGGCCCAGCTCCTCGATCGCACCGCGCGTGGCGGCCACCACGGACGCGTCCATGAGCGCCGGCTCGGTGCCCACGCCGGGCTCCAGCCCGATCGCGGACAGCAGCTTGTCCAGGCGCTCTCGGTCCGGCGCGCGGACGTCGACAGTGAAGGACACCGAGCCTGGAATGACGTTGACACCGCCGGGCTCGACGTTCAGCGTGCCCACCGTCGCGACCGTTTCCGGGATCGCGAGCGCAGCCTCCCTGATCGCGAGCACCCGCTCAGCAGCGGCGCAGAGGGCGTCGTCGCGATCGGCCATCGGCGTCGTGCCGGCGTGTCCCGCCGTGCCGTCGATCGTGACCGTCTGGCGCGAGTAGCCGACGATCGCCGTGACCACGGCGAGCGGCACGTCCGCGCGCAGGAGCCTCGGCCCCTGCTCGATGTGCAGCTCGAGAAAGGCGTCCGGCGGCGCGCCCGCCGCCACGCGCGACCGGCTGCCCGCGCAGCCGCGCTCCTCGTCGCGGAAGACGACGACGCCGAGACCCGGCAGTCCCAGCCGTTCGACCGCCTCCAGGCCCGCGACGACGCCGAGCGCGCCGTCGAACCGCCCGCCGGCCGGAACCGTGTCGAGATGGGAGCCTGTCCAGACTTCCCGGCCGCCGCCGGGAGCTCGACCGATCAGGTTCCCGCCCTCGTCGACCTCGACCTCGAGCCCCGCGTCCCTGAACCAGCGGGCAGCGAGCTCGTGGGCGGCGTCCTCCTCCGGCGAGTAGCCGATCCGGTCGCCCAGCGCGTACAGCTCGTCGAGGCGTTCGAGGATGCGCACGGGCAGACGGTACTACCGCGGCGGGCGCAGACCCGCCTGCTCGAGCTCGGCGCGGACGAGTGCGTCGAAGCGCCCGGCTTGGAGGTCGCCGATCGGATCCTTCGTGTACTGCAGGAGCGTCCCGTACGGGAGCCCGAAGGCGGCACGCGCGGCCAGGAGCTCCCGCCGCTCGGGCGAGCTGGGATCGCGGAGCACGCTGGCGGCGGCGTTCAGGCGCCGCACCTGGCGCACGCGCGGGGGCAGCGCCCACAGCAGCAGGAGCGCGGAGGGGAAGAGGAAGAACACGAGCCCGAGCAGGTCGGCCAGGTCGTGCGCCGCGCCGGCGCCGCCGCGCCCGAGATCGGCAGTCTCCCCGCCGGTCGCCTCCCCCGCGCCGCGCAGCGCGTCGCCGATCTCGTCGCCGACGAGCGGCGCGCCGTCGACTGCATCGGCAGCAGAGCCGAAACCGCCCGTGACCGCATTCCCCGCGGACTCGACGCCCTCGCCGAGGATCGCGAGCCTGTCGACCGCGTCGTGCACCTCGAGCGCGATCTTCGCGAACAGGACGAGCGCGAGCAGGGTTGCGAGGTCTCGAGCCATGAGGTCGAGGCGGCGGCCCGGGAGGTTGGGATAGAGGCGCACACCGCACCCCTACCCACGGTCAGCGGTCGCGCAACGGACGCAGCGCCCACCAGCCGGCGAGCGGGAAGACGGCCGCTAGCGCGAACGCCGCGCGCCACGACGACCACGATACGGCGGCGGCGAACCCGATCGGGGCGACGACGCCGACGGCCGAGAGCACGGTCTGCTGGAAGCCGATCGCCGAGCCGCTGCGGCGGCCGCCGAGCTCGGCGGCGATCGTGAACGAGAGGCCGTTCCACGCCATCGAGAGACCCGTCGTTGCGACCAGGATCGGCACCAACAGCCAACCGGCGGCCCCCGCCGCGGCGGCAACGAGCGCCAGCGAGATCGCCACGGCGACTCCGACGAGGCGCAACGGCCGGACTCGCTCGCGGAGCACGTCCGACCAGCGGCCGACGCCGATTCGCAGGGCCGCGGCGAGCACCTGCCCCGCCGCCAGGACGGCGGCGGCCGAGGCCGCAGACCACCCATGGTCGTCGACGAGGTAGAGGACGAGGAAGCTCATCGTGGCGATCTGCGCGACGAGGTAGAGGCCGCTCGCGCCACAGAGGAGCCAGAGCCGGCGGTCGCGGAGAACAGCGTCCACGCCCTCGACCTCCAGGTGCTCGGGGCTGCTCGAACGAAGGACGACTGCCCCCACGATCGCTCCCGCGAGCACGAAGCCGGCGAGGAAGAGAAATCCCTCCTTCGTGCCGCCGAGCAGTGGCAGCGCAAGCGCCGCGATCGCGCCTCCGACCGGCACCGCGGTCTGGCGGACGCCGAGCGCGAAGCCACGCTCGTCCGCCGCGAACCAGTGCATCACGGCCCGTCCACTCCCGGACTGGACGCTGCCGCCGGCAACGCCCGCCAGCCCTAGTAGCAGCACGAGCGAGCCGAAGCCGGGCGCGAACGCCGCTCCCGCGAGGAAGCCGGCGCAGACGGCGAGCCCGCCGGCGAGGGTCCAGCGCTCGCCGAACCGGTCGACCGCGAACCCCCAGGGCAGCAACGCGAAGGTGAGCCCGATCCACTCGGCTGCGAGGACGACGCCGACCTCGGGCAGGGACAGGTCGTAGCGATCGCGCAGCGCGGGCGCGAGCACGGCAACGCCGAACGAGATCGCCGAGAAGCCGGCCTGCGCCGCCGTGCCGGCCGCGAGCACGGCCCAGCGGTACGTCAGAGAGAGAAGGGGTTGATCGGGCGCGAGCCGGTGTTGAGGAGCACGCTCTTCGTCTCCAGGTAGAGCTCGAGCGACTCGAGCCCGAGCTCGCGGCCGAAGCCCGACTGCTTGTAGCCGCCGAACGGAAGGCCCGGGAACGCGGTGTAGGGAAGGTTGATCCCGACCGTGCCCGCCTTGATCCTGCTCGCGAGGCGCGGCCCCCGCGCGGGATCCGACGTCCAGACCGACGCCATCAGCCCGTACTTGACGTCGTTTGCGATCCGGATCGCGTCGGCCTCGTCCTCGAACGGGATGATCGTCACGACCGGCCCGAAGACCTCCTCCTGCGCGATCGCCGCCGAGTTGTCGAGACCGGCGACGACCGTGGGCGGATAGAACGCATGCTCGCCGGGGTCGCCTCCGAGCACCACGTCCGCACCGGCCTCGCGTGCGTCCTCGACGAAGCCGTGCACCTTCTCGCGATGCGCGGTCGAGATCAGCGAGCCCATCTGCGTCTCGGCGTCGAGCGGGTCGCCCGTGACGATCGCGCCGGCCTTCGCGCTGAACTCGGCGACGAAGTCGTCGTAGAGCGGCTGCTCCACGAGCACCCTCGAGCGCGCCTCGCAACTCTGTCCCGCCGAGTAGTAGATCGACCAGACCGCGCTCGGGATCGCTGAGTCGAGGTCGGCGTCGGCGAAGACGAGGTTCGGGCTCTTGCCGCCGAGCTCGAGCGAGACGCGCTTGATCGGGTCGGAGCAGAGGCGCATGATCTCGCCGCCCGTCTTCGTCGAACCGGTGAACGCGACCTTGTCGATCCCGGGATGCCGCACGAGGTAGGCGCCCGTCGTGGGCCCGTCCCCGGGGATCGATGTTGACGACACCGGGCGGGAAGCCGACCTCTGCCGCGAGCTCCGCGAGCCGCAGCGCGGTCGCCGGCGTCTGCGGATCCGGCTTCAGGACGAGGGAGCAGCCGGCAGCGAGCGCCGGCGCGAGCTTCCACGTCGTCATCAGCAGCGGGTAGTTCCAGGGCACGATCTGACCGGCGACGCCGACGGGCTCCTTCAGCGTGTAGGAGAGGATCGAGCCGCCGATCGGATTCGAGCGGCCGCCGATCGTGCCGAGCGCGGAAGCGTAGAAGCGGAAGTGCTCGGCGGCGCCGAAGAGCTCGGCCTTCACCGAGGAGCTCGCCTTGCCCACGTTGCGCGTCTCGAGCTCGATCAGCTCCTTGCGGTTCGCGACGATCGCGTCCGCGAGCGCGTGCAGGAGGCGCGAGCGCTCGCTCGCGGGCGTCTTCCCCCAGGACCCGTCGAGGGCGGCGCGCGCCGCAGCGACGGCGCGGTCGACCTCGGCCTCGCCGGCCAGCTGGGCGACGCCGAACGACTCGCCGCTTGCGGGCTCGACGAGCTCGCGGGTGCTCGAGCCCTCGACCGTCTCGCCGTCGATGTGGAGCCCGAACTCCCGTGCGGTCGCGACGCTCACGACTCGGACGATATCGAGAGCACGTCGGCGACGCGGACGTGCCGCGTCAGGAGCTCGCCGAAGCGGCCCGGGTCGCCTGCGACGTGCGCGCGGACGAGCGCGCCGCCGTACGAGTACGTGGAGGCGTAGGCACGCCAGAGCGGGTCGACGATGAATCGACGCGCGCTCGCGGCGCGCTTCGGCGTGGTCGCCGCCCACCGCTCGACGTACGCCTGCGCCTCGTCCTCGGTACCGCCGGCCTCGTGCAGCAGGAGCGCGGCGTTCGACGTGACGAAGCGGAGGTCGCGCGCCGCGTCGGCGATCTCCTCGCCCGCGTCGATCTCGTACTCGATCCCGAGCTCCGCCAGCACTCCGACGACAGCGCTCCGGAGCTCGCCGTCGGCGATCGCGTCCCACGCGTTCTCCGCGATGCCCTCGCTGAGCATGCTCTGCGGCGTGGGGACGAGCAACAGCGCCTCCTCGACCACGCCCTGCGCCACGAGCAGCTCCTCCTTCAGGGCGTGCTCGGTGTGGTGCCCCGGGTATGCCTCGTGCGCGACCAGGTCGATCAGGAAGGCGGCGGAGACCGGGAGGTCGAGGTTGACGGCGATTCGGCTTCGCACGCCGCCGAGGTAGTAGTTGTAGGCCGCCCACGGCTCGTCTCGGACGAGCTCGACCTCGAAGCTCTCGGACCTGGGCAGGGTGAAGCGACAGCGGGTCGCCTCGCGCATCAGCTCGGCGAGCGCCTCGAAGGCCCCGGCCAGCTTCTCGGCCGGAACGATCGAACGCTCACGCCACGCTTCGATTCGCTCCACCAGCGTGTCGTCGCCCGGCAACAGCGCCTCCAGTCGCTCGTGAGCGCGCTCGAACCTCTCCTCGGGCACGTGCTCGGGGCGAACGCCGTAGCAGCGCTCGACCTCGTCGGAGTAGCCGACCCGCTCGCCGGCGAGGATGCCGGCATAGGTGCGGAGGCCGACGAGCTGATCCTCGAGCCAGCGGCGACGCTGCTCGTCGAGATCGTCCGTGGCGAGATTGGCGAGCAGCGCATCAGCGTCGGCGGCGAGGGACTCCGGCGCGTGCGGCTCCTCCGCCGCGACGGCGTCGGCGAGCTCGGGCGGGCCGTAGTACGCATCGACGAGCCCGTCCACGTGCCGACCGAGTCGGAGCCCGAGGGTGAGGTAGCGCTCCACGATCTCCATCAGCGCATCATCGCTCGAACAGAGCCGCCTGCCCCTGGCCGACGCCCACGCACATCGTCGCGACGCCGTAGCGGCCGCCGCGGCGGCGCAGCTCGTGCAGGAGCGTGACGACGAGGCGCGCGCCGCTCATCCCGAGCGGATGGCCGATCGCGATCGCGCCGCCGTTCGGATTCACCTTCTCCTCGTCGAGGCCGAGCTCGCGCACGACGGCGAGGCTCTGCGAGCCGAAAGCCTCGTTCAGCTCGACGAGGTCGAGCTCGGCGACGTCGATCCCGGTGCGGGCGAGCAGCTTGCGCACGGCGGGGACCGGGCCGATCCCCATCACACGCGGGTCGACACCGGCGACCGCGCTCGCCACGAAGGAGCCGAGCGGCTCGGCCTCGAGGTCGCGCGCCCTTTCCTCGGAGGCGATCACGAGCGCAGCGGCCCCGTCGTTCAGCCCGCTCGAGTTGCCGGCGGTGACGGTGCCGCCGGCCCGGAAGGCGGGCGCGAGCGAGGCGAGCTTGTCGGCCGTCGTGCCGGGGCGAGGATGCTCGTCTCGCTCGAGCTCGCCGACGGGGACGAGCTCGTCGGCGAAATCGGCGGCAGCCCAGCGTTGCTGCGAGCGAAGCGCAAACGCGTCCTGCTCCTCCCGTGTGATCTCCCAGCGCTCGGCCACGTTCTCGCCGGTCTCGCCCATCGTCTCGAGCGGGAAGCGCTCCTCGAGCCGCGGGTTCGGAAAGCGCCAGCCGAGCGTCGAGTCGTAGAGCGTGCGGTCGCCGCGTGGGAAAGCTCCATCGGGCTTGGCAGTGACGAGCGGCGCGCGGCTCATCGACTCGACCCCGCCGGCGACGAAGAGGTCGCCGTCACCCGCGGCGATCGCGTGGCACGCGCCGACGACGGCCGAGAGGCCCGACGCGCAGAGCCGGTTCACGGTCATCCCCGCGACGGAGTCGGGCAGGCCAGCCAGCAGCGCGGCCATGCGCGCGACGTTGCGGTTGTCCTCCCCGGCCTGGTTGGCGCAGCCGAGGTGGACGTCCTCGATCTCGGCCGGATCGATGCCTGCGCGCTCGACGGCCGCGCGGATCGCGACGGCGGCGAGGTCGTCCGGGCGGACGGCGGCGAGACCGCCGCCGTAGCGGCCGACCGGAGTGCGGACGGCCGAGATGACGACGGCTCGAGTCACGGAGGCGCCCGACGCGGTCTTCGCACGAGCTCGCCGCCGCAGTTCGGGCAGACCTGTACGAGCTGCGTCGCACACGCCCCGCAGAAGGTGCATTCATGGCTGCAGATGAAAGCCAAGTCGCCGTGACCGAGGCCGGCGCCGCAGCGCTCGCAGCCTTCCTTCAACGCGAGTGACATCGCGCGCGAACCGTAGCGTTTCGACACCGTCAGCCAACCTCCGGTGTCAGACTCGTCTCAGGAACCGTGCCAGACTCGTCTCTGACACCTCGTCCACACCTGGCCGTTGCGGACGGGGCTCGGGCGGAGGTGTCGACACAAGCGCACCCCCCGCATCGTTGACTCGAATCGAGGCTGCGGGTCGGCCGCCGCTGTTTCCACACCCGGCCCGAATCGGCGCGTCGGCGAAGGCCCGGTGGGGCTAGGCGATGAAATCGAGCCGGACGGGCTCCGGAAAGGCGCCGATCTCGTCGCCTCGGCGCAGCAGCTCCTCGACCGCCTGGCGACCCTCGTCGCCGTAGTCGCACGTCAGCTCGTTCACGTACATGCCGACGAAGCGGTCGGCGACGGCGAGCTCGACCCCGCGGCCGAAGCGCATCGCGTAGCGCATCGCCTCGCGACGGTTGTCGAGGGCGGCCCGGATCGACTCGTGGAGGACGGCCGACAGCCCGGGAAGCGCGTCGCCGAGGTCGCGCCGGGCCACGTTGACACCGAGCGGCAGCGGCAGTCCCGTCTCGAGCAACCACCACTCGCCGAGATCGAGCGCCTTGCGAAGCCCGGATTCCTCGTAGGTGAGCTGCCCCTCGTGGATGACAACCCCGGCCTCGGCGCGCCCGGAGGTCACCTCGTCCACGATCCGGTCGAAGGGAAGCTCGCGATAGCGGAACTCGCCGAGCGCGAGGCGCGTGGCGAGGAACGCGGTCGTCATCGTGCCCGGTACGAGGATCTCAACCTCCCTCAGCTCGTCCAGCGAGAGCTCCTCCCGCGCGACGACGACGGGGCCGTAGCCGGAACCGATGCTCGCGCCGTGAGGAAGGAGCGCGTACCGGCCCTGCACGAACGGATACGCGTGGAGCGAGATCGCTGTCACGTCGAGGCGGCCCTCGAGCGCCCACTCGTTGAGCGTCTGGATGTCCTGCAGCACCTGCTCGAAGCGGAAGCCGCGTGTGTCGATCGCCCCTGCGGCGAGCGCCCAGAACATGAACGCGTCGTCGGGATCGGGGCTGTGTCCGAGCCGGATCAGCTGGCCGTCTGGCACCGCGCGAGGCTAGCACCGGGCCTCGCCGGCACGGCCGAAGAACCCGCGACGCTCCTAGACTGGTCGCATGCCCCCCGCCGACCTGAGCAACGCGATCCAGGACTACCTGAAGGAGATCTACAAGCTCGGCGTCGGGAGCGAGCGGGTCTCGACCTCCGCGCTCGCGAAGCGCCAGCGCGTCTCGGCGGCGTCCGCGAGCGCGATGGTGAAGAAGCTCGCCGTGCTCGGGCTCGCCGAGCACGCGCCGTATCGCGGCGTCACGCTCACGCGCGCCGGCGAGCGAGTCGCGCTCGAGGTGATCCGCCACCACCGCCTGCTCGAGCTCTACCTCGCCGAGACACTCGGGATCGGCGTGGACGACGTGCACGACGAGGCCGACCGGCTCGAGCATGCACTCTCGGAGGAGCTCGAGGAGAGGATCGACCGGGCGCTCGGCTTTCCGACCCACGACCCGCACGGCGACCCGATTCCGAACGCGAACCTGGAGTGGCCGAAGGAGGCGTCGTAGCCGAGAGCGTGGACGAGCTCTACCGGCGGGCGCTCGCAGCGGCGGACGCGGAAGGCCGACTGCCCGTCCCGCCGCTCCACGAGTGGGAGACGTTCCCGTTCGAGGGGGAGCTCCGCACCCGCCCGCTGCTGCCACCTCTGCCGGCGGAGAAGCCACGGCTCGGCGAGGACGCCGCTGACTGCTGGCGCTGCGAGCGGGGCGACGGCGATGCGATCTGGGCCGACCGGAACTGGCTGCTGACGCCGCTGCCCGAGCCGTCCGGACTCCCGGTCGTGGTCATCCTCCAGCCGCGCGCGCACCACGATCTCGGCGATCTCCCGGCGGAGTTGGCGACGGAGCTCGGTCCGCTGATCGTTCGCGTCGAGCGGGCGATCGTGTCCGTCGGCGAGATCGGCCGCGTTCACGTCGGACGCTGGGGCGACGGCAGCGCCCATCTCCACTTCTGGTTCCTGGCCCGCCCGGCCCGCCTGCCGCAGACCGTGGGCAGCTTCGCCGCGATCTGGGACGACATCCTGCCGACGACCCCCGAGCCGGTCTGGCGCGCGAACCTCGCCGCCGTCGCCGCGGCGATGAGTCGCTAGCGCCTGCCGAAGAAGAAGCGCTCGAGAACCGGCAGGATCTCGTTGCGCGTGAACGGCTTCACGAGGTCGGTCTTCCCATCCTGCTCGAGCACGCGCACGTCGTCCTCGAGCGCATCGTTCGCCGCCTCGAGCGCGTCCCCCAGCTCGTAGCCCTCGAAGAGCCAGTCGTCCCGCCGCGGCTCGTCGGTCGAGCGGTGCTGCGGGTTGACCATCCGGCCGACCGACCACAGCGCCCCGGGCTTCCGCTCGATCCAGAGCACGACTCGCTCCTCACGACCGTTGTCGTCGACCCCGCGCAGCGTCCGTTCAGCACACCGACCGTCGGCCGCCTTGCGTCGCATGCAGGGAGGATACAATCCGCGCCGATGGCGTTTCGCGACCTGTTCTCGTTCCTGTTCCAGCGGTCGTCCGCCGAGGAGCGCATCGCCGCCTACGTGATCCGCGAGCACGACCGCGGACGCGACCTGGCCGAGATCCTCGAGGATCGCTACGTCCAGAACCGCGTCACGCCCGACCAGCGCGCGCGCTTGCTCGACCGCCCCGAGGTGATCAAGGCGATCGGGAAGGACACGATCGCCTCCGCACAGCAGCCGAGCTAGCGCCGCATCAGCTCCGCGGGATGAAGCTGATGCGGCCGTTGCCCTCGAGCACCGCCCACGCGACGTCGTCCAGCGACGCGATCTGCTGCTGCCGCGCGGCGGCCGCGATCTCCTGCTCGGTCAGCCGCTCGTGCTTCAGGTTGTGCTCGACCAGCTTGCCGTCCTGGAGGATGATCAGCGGCTCGGCGTCGAGCACCTTCCGGATCCGACGGAAGCGGAAGACGAGCCAGGACACGGCGACGCTGAGGACCGCGAACGTGCCGATCGCGAGCATCGAGCCGGTGAGGGACATGTCGCTCTGGGTCACGCCCTGCTGGACGAGGTCTCCCACCACGACGAGCAGGATCAGGTCGAAGGGCTCCATCGAGGAGAGCTCGCGGCGACCGAGCAGGCGCAGCAGGAGGAAGAGGACGACGAAGGCGACGATGGCGCGGGCGACGATGTCCATCAGGGAAAGATCGTCACGTCGCGGTCGACGGCCGCGAGCGGCACGTCCTCGTCGTGGAGCTCGACGCCCTGGGAGCGGTGGGCGACGTTGGTGGGGTTGACCTGGAACTGCAGCCGCGCGACGAGCGTGTCGCCCGCCGCGACGTGCCCGTAGTCGAGCACGAGCTTGCCGTTTCGATAGCCGGAGCCGAGCGGGTCGGGCGAGTAGCTGTTGATGTGCATCGAGTCGAACCAGCCGCTGTCGAGCAGCAGCGTCGCCTTCTCGATCTCCTGCTTCGCGTGGATTGTGAACCGCCCCTGGTAGAAGACACCGCCGCGCAGCCGGTTCGGCGCCGACACGTCGAGGGTCGCCACCTCCCCCGTGCCCGTGGAGTGAGTCGGGCTCTGGCCGAAGACGTTCGCGAGGCCGAGCAGGGCGAACAGGGCTAGGCCGAGGACGAGCAGGCGGCGTGCGACGAGCTCGACGTGGTGACGCTCGTCGCGGTGCTGCTTCAACGTGAGGAGCTGCGGCGGGGCGGCCACGGCCTCGAGTTGGCCGTTCCCGCGGGTTCTCCTACCCGGCACCCGCGGAGGAAGACGACTCGGAGCGGCGCGCGAGCTAGCTACTAGTACTCGGACGCCGAGCGAGGCCTGCCGGTGCGAGCCGGCGCAACGGTCGCCGGGTGATCGAGAGCGCGAGCGCCGCCGCCACCAGCGCGGCGACGGCGCTCAACCCGAACGCCCAGGTGAACGCGGCCTCGGCGGGAACGGACGTCGAGCCGATCGTCTGCGCGGTCAGAAGCGCGGCGCCGACCTGGCCGCCGACGACGGAGCCGACCATGCGGACGACGGTGTTCATGCCGGTCGCGACGCCCATCTCCCTGGCATCGACGTTCTCTGAGATCAGCGACACCATCGCCGCGAAGGCCGCGCCCACGCCGACACCGAGCAGCCCGCTCGCGAGCACCACGAGCCACGGCTCGTGGTGGGCCTGCGACAGCAGGACGGCGGCGAACGCGACGATCGTCATCCCCGCGGCGAGCGGCCACTTGGAGCCGATGCGCCGCCCGAGCAGTCCCGCCGCCGGGCCGGAGAAGAGCATCGCGAGCGAGCTCGGCAGCAGGTAGAGACCCGCCTGGGTCGCACTCGCTCCGAAGCCGTAGCCGCGCCCGGGAGACGACGCGACGAACACCGGCACGAGGACGAAGCAGGTGAAGAGCGCGAAGCCGGAGATCATGGTCGTGACGTTCGTCAGCAGCACCGGGCGATGCGCGAGCATGCGCATGTCCACCATCGGATGAGTCCGACCGCGCCTCGACGATCCCCCAGACGACGAAACAGTACGGCGGACAGGGCAGCGAGCCCCACGATCTGGGCGGAGAACCAGCCCCAATGCTCCCCCTCGGTGAGCGCCAGCATGAACGAGATCAGGCCGCCCGAGAGCAGCAGCGCGCCCGGCACGTCGACCCGAGACGGCGTGCGGATCGGCGACTCGGGCACGTAGCGGTGCACGAGCAGGAGCGAAGCCGCCACCGGAATCGAGCCGAGCACGAACAGCAGCCGCCAGGAGAGGTGGTCGACGATCACGCCAGAGAGCACGATCCCGAAGCCGCCGCCCACGCCGAACACGGCCGAGAGCAGACCGATCCCGACCCCGACCCGGGCCGGCGGGAACTCGTCCCGGATGATCGCGAACGAGAGCGGAAAGAGCGCTCCGCCCGCCCCGGAGAGCGCCCGGAAGCCGATCAGCGACGGCAGGTTCCAGGCGGCAGCTGCGCCCACGCAGCCGACCAGGAAGAGGCCGAGGCTGACGAGCAGCATCCGCTCCTTGCCGTACTGGTCGCCCAGCTTGCCGAGAATCGGCGTGGTCACGGCGGCCGAGACGAGAAACGCGGTCAGCACCCAGGTCGTCCAGGCCGTGCTGGCGCCGAACTCGTCCTGGAAGGCCGGGAGCGCGGGAAAGACCATGGTCTGCTGGAAGGCGAACGCCGTCCCGGCGAGCGTCAGCACGCCCAGCGTGACGTTGTGGTGCTGCCTCGTCTCGTCCACCGCCGGCTACGCGCGGACGAGCGGCTTGTACTTGATCCGGTGCGGCTCCAGCGCCTCGGGGCCGCGCGTCTCCTTCACCCACTCGGCGTAGTCGGCGTACGAGCCCTCGAACCACGTCGTGTGGCTCTCGCCCTCGAAGGCGAGGATATGCGTCGCCACCCGGTCGAGGAACCAGCGGTCGTGGCTGATCACGACCGCGCAGCCGGCGAAGTCGTTCAGGCCGTCCTCCAGGGCGCGCAGCGTGTCGACGTCGAGGTCGTTCGTCGGCTCGTCGAGCAGGAGGACGTTGCCGCCCGAGCGCAGCAGCTTCGCGAGGTGGACGCGGTTGCGCTCGCCACCGGAGAGGTCGGCGACCTTCTTCTGCTGGTCGGAGCCCCTGAAGTTGAACCAGGAGACGTACTGCCGGGAGTTCACCTCGCGCTTGCCGAGCAGGATCGTGTCCTGGTTCCCCGAGATCTCCTTCCAGACGCTGTGCTCGGGGACGAGGTCGGAGCGCGCCTGGTCGACGTAGGCAAGTGACACGGTGTCACCAACTCTGAGCGTGCCCGCGTCCGGCTGCTCCTCGCCCGCGATCATCCGGAAGAGCGTCGTCTTGCCCGCGCCGTTCGGGCCGATCACGCCGACGATCCCGCCGGGCGGCAGCGAGAAGGTCATGTCCTCGACGAGCAGCCGGTCGCCGAACCCCTTGGCGACGCCCTCCGCGTCGACGACGACGTCCCCGAGCCGCGGCCCCGCCGGGATGTGGATCTCGACCTTGTCGAGCTTCACGTTCTGGTCGTCCGCCAGCATCTGCTCGTAGGCGCCCAGCCGCGCTTTCGACTTCGCATGACGCGCGCGTGGGCTCATGCGCACCCACTCGAGCTCGCGGGCGAGCGTGCGCCGTCGAGCGGATTCCTGCTTCTCCTCGACGGCGAGCCGCGCCTGCTTCTGCTCGAGCCAGGAGGAGTAGTTGCCCTGGAATGGGAGCCCCTTGCCGCGGTCGAGCTCGAGGATCCAGCCGGCCACGTTGTCGAGGAAGTAACGGTCGTGGGTGACCGCGACGACGGTGCCCTTGTACTGCTCGAGGAAGCGCTCGAGCCACGCGACCGACTCGGCGTCGAGGTGGTTCGTCGGCTCGTCCAGCAGCAGCAGGTCGGGCGAGGAGAGCAGCAGCCGGCAGAGCGCGACACGCCGCTTCTCGCCGCCGGAGAGGGTCGCGACGTCGCGGTCGCCCTCCGGCAGCCGCAACGCGTCCATCGCGCGGTCGAGCGTGGCGTCGAGGCTCCAGATGTCGTGGCGGTCGATCTGATCCTGCACCTTCGCCTGCTCGGCCAGCAGCGCGTCGAAGTCGGCGTCGGCCTCCGCGAAGGCGGCGGAGATCGCGTTGAAGCGGTCGAGCAGGTCGCGCAGCGGGCGGACGCCATCCTCGACGTTGCCGCGCACGTCCTTGGACTCGTCGAGCAGAGGCTCTTGCTGCAGGAACCCGACCGTGGCGCCGGGCGCGAGCTCGGCGACCCCGCTCGACGGCTCCTCGAGGCCGGCCATGATCTTGAGCAGGGTCGACTTGCCGGCGCCGTTCGGCCCCAGCACGCCGATCTTGGCGCCGGGCAGGAAGGACAGCGAGATGTTCGCCAGCACCTGGCGGTCGGGGCCGTAGAACTTGTCGGCCCGGTACATCGTGAAGACGTAGTCGCTCATCGACTCCGACGATAGCGGCCGACTTGACCGCTCGGGCGACCGGTGCGACCGTGGCGGCGTGAGCGGTTGCTGCGCACGGCACGGCCAGGAGGAGCTCTTCCAGGAACGCTTCGCGCGACGGGTGACGAAGCGGTACCGGCGTAAGGGGCCCGACCGGATGGCGCGCTCGCTGGCGCGGCGGGTCTCGGCGACCGGGGTCGAAGGGGCAACCGTGCTGGAGATCGGCGGCGGCATCGGCCAGGTGTTGCTCGAGCTGCTGCGCGCCGGCGCAACCCGGGGCGAGGTGGTGGAGCTCGTGCCCGCCTACGCGGAGCACGCTCGCGCCCTCGCCGTCGAGGCGGGTGTCGGCGACCGAGCCTCCTACCGAACCGCCGACCTCGTCGCCGATCCGGACGCCCGCCGCCCGGCCGACATCGTGGTGCTGAACAAGGTCGTCTGCTGCACGCCGGACGGCCTCGAGCTGGCGGGGCTGGCCGCGTCGCTGGCACGGCGCACGCTCGCGCTCAGCTTCCCGCGCGACGTCGTCTGGTCGCGCGCCTTCTTCCACGCGACCAACCTCTTCCTCCGCGTCGTGCGGAAGCGGTTTCGCGTCTACGTCCATTCGCCCGAAGCGCTGCGTGCCGCGGTGGAAGCGCACGGCCTGACGCTCGCGTCCGAACGCGACGGCCCGCTCTTCCGCATCGTCGCCTTCGAGCGCGCGTAACCTTCGCGGCGTGCCGGAGCTCGGACTCTTCCCTCTCGGAATCGTGCTGCTGCCGACGGAGCAGATCCCGCTCCACATCTTCGAGGACCGCTACCAGGAGCTGATCGCGGAATGCCTCGCCGACGAGCGCGAGTTCGGGCTGATCTTCGCCGACGACGAGGGACTTCGCGACCTCGGGACCCGCGCGGCCGTCACGGAGGTGCTCGAGCGCTTCGACGACGGCCGGCTGAACATCGTCGTCGAGGGCCGCGAGCGCTTCCGGTTGCTCGAGCTCACGGGCGGCCGCTCCTTCCAGACCGGAGTCGTCGAGCCCGTCGAGGACGAGCCCGACCCGGCCGACCCGGCCGACGAGGAGCGCGCGCTCGAGCTCTTCGGGCGCCTGGTCGAGCTGACGGGCGCGGAGGTGGAGCCGCCTGCTCCCGGCGCGGCACAGCTCTCGTTCGAGCTCGCCGGGCGGTTCGAGTTCGCGGCGGAGCTGAAGCAACGCCTGCTCGGGCTGGTGTCCGAGCGCGAGCGCGTGCACATGCTCGCCGAGGTGCTGGAGGGTGCGGCGCAGGCGGTGGAGCGCGAGCGGGAGATCGCCGAGCGCGCGTCGACGAACGGCAAGGTCGATCCGCGAGGCTAGGAGGAACCCGGCCAGTACCATTGGGCTGATGGCCGTGACCGCCGCGCCCAAGCTCGACGCCCAGCGCCTCCGCGCGGACTTCCCCTTCCTCGAAGAGCTCCAGAACGGGAAGCCGGTCGCGTTCCTCGACTCCGCCGCCTCGACGCAGAAGCCGCGTCAGGTGCTCGACGCGATGGTCGAGCTCTACTCGCACTCGTACGCGAACGTGCACCGCGGCGTCTACCGGCTCGCCGAGCGGGCGACCGACGCCTACGAGGGCGCGCGCGGGAAGGTGGCGGCGTTCGTGAACGCCCCGTCCGAGCGCGAGGTGATCTTCACCAGGCAGGCGACCGAGGCCCTGAACCTCGTTGCGTACGCCTGGGGCCTCGACAACCTCGGCGAGGGCGACCTCGTCGTCGTCAGCGAGCTCGAGCACCACTCGAACTTCGTTCCCTGGCAGTACATCGCGCAGCGCCAGGGAGCGACGTTCCGCACGATTCCGATCGACGACAACGGCGAGCTCCAGCTCGACGCGCTCGAGGGAATCGCGTCGGAGGGTCGCGTCAAGGTCGTCGCCACCGGTCTCGTCTCGAACACGCTCGGCACCGTCAATCCGGTCGAGAAACTCGCCGCCTGGGCGCACGAGCAGGGCGCGATCATGGTCGTCGACGCCGCGCAGGCCGCGCCGCACCGGGCGCTCGACGTCCAGGCGCTCGACTGCGACTTCCTCGCGATCTCGGCGCACAAGATGCTCGGACCGACAGGTGTCGGCGCGCTCTGGGGACGCAGGGAGCTGCTCGAGGCGATGTCGCCGTTCAACCTCGGCGGGCACATGATCCACACGGTGGACGTCGAGAAGACGACGTGGGGGCAGCTGCCGTACAAGTTCGAGGCGGGCACCGGCCCGATCGCCGAGGCCGTGGGCTTCGGCGCGGCGATCGACTACCTGAACGCCGTCGGCCTGGACGCGATCGAGCGGCACGAGCACGAGCTGACCGAGTACGCGCTCGGCCGGCTCGGCGAGCTCGACTGGATCGAGACCTACGGCCCTCCGGCCGACCGGCGCGCGGGAATCGTCTCGTTCAACGTGGAGGGCGTGCACCCGCACGACGTCTGCCAGATCCTCGACTGGGAAGGCGTCGCGATCCGCGGCGGCCACCACTGCACCCAGCCGCTGATGCATCGTCTCGGCGTCGTGGCGACGAACCGCGCGAGCTTCTACCTGTACACGATCCCCGAGGAGATCGACCGGCTCGTCGCCGGGCTGGAGAAGGTCAAGAGCAGTCTCGGCTGATGTCGGAATTCGATCAGCTCTACCGAGAAGTGATTCTCGATCACTACAAGAACCCGCGCTCGCACGGGCTGCTCGACGAGCCCGACGCGCAGGCCGAGGGTCAGAACCCGCTCTGCGGGGACGAAGTCACCGTCTCCGTGCGCTTCGACGGCGACACGATCAGCGAGGTCGGCTTCGAGGGGCGCGGCTGCGCGATCTCGCAGGCGGCGACCTCGATGCTGACGGAGCTCGTGCAGGGCAAGACCGCCGACGAGGTGGCGCGGATGCCGAAGGACGAGCTGCTGGAGGAGATCGGGATCCCGCTGACCCCGGTCCGGCTGAAGTGCGCTCTGCTCGGCCTCGGCGTCCTGAAGGTCGCGCTGCACAAGAGCAAGGGAACGGCGCTGCCCGACGAATGGACGGGCGGCGGCGACCTGACGATCGAGTAGTGGCGACCGTCGACGTCTGCCCGGTCGAGGAGCTCCCGCCGGGGCACGTGAAGATCGTCTACGCGGGAGTCGTCGGCATCGGCGTCTACAACTGCGGCGGGTCGTACTACGCGCTCGAGGACCGCTGCTCGCACGACGACGGGCCGCTCTGCGAGGGCGAGTGGGAACCCGAGCGGTGCATCGCGATCTGCCCCCGCCACGGCGCCCGCTTCGACATCACGACCGGCGGCGCCCTGAGCCTGCCGGCGTTCGAGCCCGTCGAGACCTTCCCCGTCCGCGTCGAGGACGGCTGGGTCAAGGTCGAGGTCGAGGCGTAGTGCTCGACGAGATCGTCCTCGCCGTGCTCGCGCGCCTCGAGGCCGAGGACGCCGACGAGCGCGCGCGCGGCGTGCCGCGGGAGCAGCGGGCGCGGCAGGTGGCACGCACCACGGGACAGTTCCTGTTCGCCTACGTCTCGCCGCAGACGGCCTGCGAGGTGCTGGAGCTCGGCGGCTCGCGCGGCTACTCGACGATCTGGCTCGCGGCAGGTGTCCGAACTTTCGGCGGCCGCGTGCTGTCGCTGGAGAACGACCCGGTGAAGGTGGACGCCTGGGAGCGGAACATCGCGGAGGCGGAGCTCGGCGAGGTGGCGCAGCTCGCCGAGGGCGACGCCTTCGAGACGCTGGAGCGGCTGGACGACGTCTTCGACGTCGTCTTCCTCGACGCAGAGAAGGACGACTACGAGCGGCTGTTCGCGCTCGCGCGAGGAAAGCTCGAGCCGGGCGGCGTCGTGATCGCGGACAACGTCCTCTCCCACGCCGACACGCTCGGCGCCTACTCGGCCGCGCGCCAGGCCGACCCGACGCTCGTCAGCGTGACGCTGCCGCTCGACCGCGGGCTCGAGCTCTCCGTCGTGCTCCGCTAGCGCCATCGTGTCCCTCAGCTATATTCCCGTCTACCGCGGAAAGGAGGTGGTCCGGTAGTGACAGATTCCAGTACGGGCAGTGGAGGTACCAGCGGGTAGGGGCGTGTCCCCGGGACCCACGATGTCCCAGAAGGGCAGGGGAATCGCCATAGCCAGCGTAGGGGGCTCGCGTTGCAATCGCGCCGCCGGTGAAAGAGGAACACCGGCAGGAAGCGCTCCTACCAATACACGCTGAGTACCGAGAATCGAGGGCCGCGAAAGCGGCCCTCGTTCTTTTTCGACACGTCCGGGGTCAAAGCCCGGACGTGTCGCTTTTCGCAGCCGATTCACCGCTTTTGCAGCGAAGAAGGGGCGAGACTCGTCCGCTGCGGACATGCCAGGGGTTTGACCCCGGACTCGTCCCTCGCGGACGGTTAGACGGCCAGCCGGAGCTGCTCGTCGAGCGGGACGAGCGGGAGGCCGAAGGTGTCGACCGCGTCCGAGCTCGTGACGACGTTGTCGCCGGCCGCCAGCATCGTCAGCTGGTCGCGTGTCACCGGCGGCTTCGGCAGCCGCTCGAGGACGACGGCCTGCGCGCGCATGAGGCCGAAGGGGATGTGCAGCGACGGGCGCCGCTTGCCGAGCGCCTGCTTCAGGCGTGACCAGAACTCGTTCCAGGTGACCGCGTCGGGCCCGCCGAGCTCGAAGGTGCGGTTGGCCGCCTCGGGCTTGTCGACGGCGGCGGCGAAGTACGCGGCGACGTCGTCAACCCAGATCGGCTGGATCCGCTGCGTCCCCGGCCCGACGATCGGCGTCACGGGCGCGAGCTTGGCGATCCGCTTGAACTGCTGGAGCGCGCCGCCTCCGCTCCCGAAGACGAAGCTCGGCCGGAAGATCACGTGCTCGAGGCCCGACTCCTTGACGGCCTGCTCCATCTGCCACTTCGCGCGGTAGTACGGGACGATGTCCTTCGTCCGCTCGTCGAAGCCGAGGGCGGACATCAGCACGAAGCGCCGGGCACCTGCCTCCTTCGCGGCGGCGACGAGGTCGCGCGTGCCCTGCGTCATCACCTTGTCGAAGTCGCTCTGGCTGCCCTGGATGATCGAGACGAGGTGGATCACGACGTCGCAGCCATCGACCGCCCTGCGCAGTGACGCCTTGTCTGTCACGTCGCCGACGACGGTCTCGCACCCCCACGCGTGCAGCCGGTCCGTGCCGTCCGGATCGCGGACGAGCGCGCGCACGTCCCGATCCTCCGCGCGCAGCGCGTGGACGATGCGCGGGCCGATGAACCCTGTGGCGCCCGTGATCAGGATCATTCGAAGTTCTTCCAGTAGCGGGACGGTGTCGGCCCCTTCTGCCCCTGGTACTTCGAGCCCAATCCGCCCGACCCGTACGGCTTCGCGGCGGGCTCCGTCAGCTGCACGAACGAGAGCTGGCCGATCTTCATCCCGTGGTAGATCGTGATCGGGAGGTTCGCGACGTTGGAGAGCTCGAGCGTGACGTGCCCGTCCCAGCCGGGATCGATGAAGCCCGCCGTCGAGTGGATCAGGAGGCCGAGGCGGCCGAGGCTCGACTTGCCCTCGAGCCGCGCCACGAGGTCGTCGGGCAGTCGCACGCGCTCGAGCGTCGAGCCGAGCACGAACTCGCCCGGGTGGAGGATGAACGGCGTCTCGTCCTCGATCTCGACGAGCTCGGTCAGCTCCTCCTGCGCCTCCTTGACGTTGATGTACGGGTAGCGGGAGTTCCGGAAGACGCGGAAGTAGCGGTCGACGCGCACGTCGACGCTCGACGGCTGCAGCAGCGACTCGTCGTAGGGGTCGATCTCGATGCGGCCCTCGCCGAGGAGGCGAACGATCGTCCGGTCGGAGAGAACCACGGGGCGATTCTATGGTTGCGAAAACAGCAAAGACCGCATACCGTTCCCGCCCCGTGTCGATGCTGTTCGAGCCCCTGGAACCGAACGAGCGCTTCCGCGCGCGACGGGACGCCGCACGGAGACGGATCCGACGCCGGCGTCAGGCGGCGGTGGCGGTGTTGCTCGCGGCGCTCACGAGCTTCGGCCTCGGGGCAAAGGCGTTCACCGGTAGCGGCCGTCCGCCCGCCGGCACGGTGGCGGAGGCGGGCGCGAAGCCGAAGCCGGCCGCGCCCAAGCCGCGCGCGCTCCCCGACGAGGTGCGCGGCGTCCACGTGACGATGGCGCTCGCCTCGCTCGACGGCAAGCTCGAGGAGTACCTCGCGCTGACCGGCGAGGGCCTGAACACGATCCAGCTGGACGTGAAGGACGAGAACGGCGAGATCGGGTTCGTCCCGTCGGCGGTCCCGCTCGCGACGAAGGTCGGCGCCGCGCGCCCCTACTACCGGCCGCGGCAGGCCGCGCGAATGGCACACGCCAAGGGCGTCTACCTGATCGGACGTGTCGTCACGTTCGAGGACCCGCGCCTGTCCGAGGGCGAGCCCGAGCTCGCGATCAAGAACGCCGACGGCTCGGTGTGGCGCAACGACGCGGGGCTGGGCTGGACGAATCCGTACGACAAGCGGGTCTGGGACTACAACGTCTCGATCGCCGAGGTCGCCGCACGCGCAGGCTTCGACGAGATCCAGTTCGACTACGTCCGCTTCCCGACCGACGGCGACATCGAGAACGCTGTCTTCCCCGGTAAGACGGCCACGCCTCCCGGCTGGGTGATCGCCAAGTTCCTGCACTACGCGACGAAGCGCCTGAAGCCGCTCGGCGTGCGCGTCTCGGCCGACGTCTTCGGTCTCGCCGCGACCCGCGACCTCGGCATCGGCCAGGTGCCGAAGCGGCTCGCCAAGTACGTCGACGCGATCTACCCGATGGTCTATCCGTCGCACTACGGCTCCGGGGAGTACGGGCTGGACGATCCGAACGCCGCTCCGGGCGACACCGTCGCCTACTCGCTCACCCACTTCCGCCGCGAGCTCCGCGGCGGCAAGGCGAAGCTGATCCCGTGGCTGCAGGACTTCTCCTACGGCCGCACGTACGGGCCGGCGGACGTGCGGGAGCAGATCGACGCCGCCCGGCAGGTGGGTGCGCGCGGCTACCTGCTCTGGAACCCGCTCGGCGTCTACACGCCCGGCGCATTAGCCCCCCGCTAGTCCGCAAGCGAGCACGGGCAAGCCCGCGCTCGCGCGACGTCAAGAGCTGCGTGGGCATGGCAAGCCATGCCCACGGCAAGACCCCTGAAGGGGCCGCTTCGCGGCCCGAGCAGACGGCGCTCGTAGCATTCGTTACACTCGGCGCCGTGCCGACGGGTGACGTGATGAGAGTGCGGCTCGTGACGGTCGAGCCCAGCGGACTCCGCCCGCCTGGCCGTTCTGCGCATGCTGGAGGAGGACGTCGGCTCGGTTGCCGTGTGCGAGGGCGGCAGGCTCGTGGGGATCTTCACGGAGCGCGACGTGCTCCGGCTCGCCGGCGAGGGCACCTCGCTCGAAGAGATCCGGATCGCAGACGTGATGACGACCGAGGTGACGACCGTGACCGCGGACGTGTCCGTCACCGACGCGGCGGCGCTGATGGGCGAGCGCAGGATCCGGCACCTGCCCGTCGTCGAGGACGGTCGGCTGCTCGGGATGATCGGGATCCGCGACGTGCTGAGCAGTCTCGTCGAGCGGCTCTGGCAGACACACGACGAGGCCGCGCACCAGACCGCCCGCGGCCTCTTCAAGCGCTAAGGCGCCAGCCGCTGCCGGCGCCAGCCGTCGCCGGCGCGCTCGTAGCGGAGGCGGTCGTGCAGGCGATTGTCGCCGTGCTGCCAGAACTCGTAGGCGTCCGGGACGAGCCGGAAGCCGCCCCAGTGCGGAGGGAGAGGTAGCGTCGTCCCCCGGGAAGCGCTCGACCGTCTCGGCGTAGAGGCGCTCCAGCTCCGCGCGGTCGGCGAGCGGCCGGCTCTGCGGCGAGGCCCACGCCGCGAGGCGGCTCCCGAGTGGCCGCGTCCGGAAGTACTCCTCCGACTCGCGCACGGGAGCCGGCCGGACGACGCCTTCGACGCGCACCTGGCGTCCCAGCGGTTGCCAGTGGCAGAGCAGCGCGGCACGCGGGTTCGCCGCCAGCTCCGACGCCTTGCGGCTCTCGAGGTTCGTGTAGAAACCGAAGCCGTCCGCATCGGCGCGCTTCAACAGCACCATCCGCACGGAGGGCCGGCCGTCGGTGGTCGCGGTGGCGAGGGCGACCGCGTCGTGCTGCTCCACCGCGGCGCGCGCGTCCTCGAACCACGCGAGGAACTGCGCCAGCGGATCGGGAAGCAGCAGCTCCTCGAATGAATGGTGAGTATTCATCTATGCAGTCGACGACGACCTGCGCTACCCTGACTCTATGGCGACGACGAAGACGATCGAGCTCAGAACGGCGATCCCCGGCCCCCGCTCCGCGGCGATCCTGGAGCGCAAGCAGCGAGCCGTCGCGAACGCGAAGTCGATCGTCCTGCCGGTGGTGGCGCACGAGAGTCGCGGCGCGACGATCACCGACGTCGACGGCAACGTCTTCATCGACTTCACCGGCGGGGTCGGCTGCCTGAACGTCGGCCACGCCCACCCGCGCGTCGTCGAGGCCGTCCAGGAGCAGGCCGCGCGCTTCACCCACACCGACTTCACCGTCGTCCCGTACGAGCTGTACGTGACGCTCGCCGAGCGGCTGCTCGAGCGCGCGCCGTTCCGTGGCCCCGCCAAGGCGGCGTTCTTCAACGCGGGCACCGAGGCGGTGGAGAACGCGGTCAAGCTCGCGCGGCTCGCCACCGGGCGGCCCGCCGTGATCGCCTTCGACGGCGCCTTCCACGGCCGCACCCTGCTCTCGATGACGCTGACCTCCAAGCCGCACCCGTACAAGCTCGGGATGGGCCCGCTGGCACCGGAGGTCTACCGGGCGCCGTTCCCGAACGACTATCGCGGCCCCGACGCCGCGACCGCGCTCGCCGAGCTGCGCAACCTGTTCGTCACGCAGGTCGCCGCGGAGCAGGTCGCCGCGATCATCGTCGAGCCCGAGCAGGGCGAGGGCGGCTTCCTCCCCGCCGGCCAGGAGTTCATGACGGGCCTGCGCGCGGTCTGCGACGAGCACGGGATCGTGCTGATCGTGGACGAGGTGCAGACGGGCTTCGCGCGCACCGGCAGGTTCTTCGCGATCGAGCACTACGGGATCGAGCCCGACCTGATCACGGTCGCGAAGTCGATCGCCGCCGGGCTGCCGCTCTCGGGCGTGCTCGGCAAGGCGGAGATCGTCGACGCCGCGCACGACGGCGCGATCGGCGGCACCTACGTCGGCAACCCCGTCGCGCAGGCGGCGGCGCTCGCCGTCCTCGACGTGATCGAGGAGGAAGGCCTCGTCGAGCGCGCCAACCTGATCGGCGAGACGATGCGCGCCCGCATGCACGCCTGGCAGGACCGTTTCGCCGCGATCGGCGACGTCCGCGGTCTCGGCGCGATGCTCGCGATCGAGCTCGTCCGCGACCGCGCGACGAAGACGCCGGCGCCCGAGCTGGCGCAGGCCGTGATCGACGCGGCGACCGAGCGCGGCCTGCTGCTGCTGAAGGCCGGCGTGTACTCGAACTGCATCCGCGTGCTGTGCCCGCTCGTGATCGCCGACGCCGAGCTGGACGAGGCGCTCGACGTGTGGGAAGAGGCGCTCGACGCCTGCCTCGCCTGACGTTTTCCTGTTCTTGACATCTGAGGTGCACGGGCTAGGCTTCGCGGGCGTCCTTTAGGGGCTTGAGCGGGCGCAGTTCGGGTTCTGCCAACCAGGGGAGAGAGAGGACACCTCAGAATGAGGCATTTCTGGCGCACTATCTGTGCGCTCACACTGTTGCTTCTCGTGTTCGTGCTGCCGGCTGCGGCCGCACCGGACCAGAGGTCATCGACCGATCCGCGCGACCAGCAGGTCGCAGGTCAGGGCACGGAGCACAACCTGACGACGCCGTGGGGCGAGAAGCAGGCGGCACTTCGCGAGGTCGCACTCGAGCAGAGGCTCGCAGGCGTCCCGTCCGCGCAGGGCAACGTCGTCAACGTCGCCCGCGTCGGTCAGAAGGCGCAGTACGTCGAGCTCGCGCGCCTGAGCACGGATCGCGTGTTCGCGATCATCGTCGAGTTCGGCAACACGCGGCATCCTGCGTTCCCGGACCTCGTTCCGGACACGCGGCCGACGCCCGCGAAGACGTTCGATGGGCCCGCTGCACAACAAGATCCCGCAGCCGGACCGCGCGACCGACAACTCGACCCTGTGGCAGGCCGACTACAACAAGGCCCACTACGAGAACATGTACTTCAACCGGATGAAGGCGTTCTTCGAGAAGCAGTCCTCCGGACGCTACTCGATCGCCGGTGACGTGAACGGCTGGGTGAAGGTGCCGTTCAACGAGGCGCGCTACGGCCGCAACTTCTGCGGCAGCATCGTCTGCAACAACACCTGGTTCCTGATCCGCGACGCGATGTCGTTCTGGGTCAAGGGTCAGCTCGACTCGGGCAAGACGATCGCCCAGGTCACGGACTACCTGAAGACCTTCGACAAGCAGGATCGCTACGACTCGAACGGCAACGGCAACTTCAACGAGCCGGACGGGTTCATCGACCACTTCCAGATCGTCCACGCGGGCGGCGACGAGGCGGCCGGCGACGACCAGCAGGGCGAGGACGCGATCTGGTCGCACCGCTGGTACGCGCAGCTCGCTCGGCGGCGGCCCCGGCGGCTTCCCGGGCTTCAACGCCGGTAGCGGCGGCGACTCGGTCGGCGGACGTGCAGTGTCGATCCCGAACAACCCGACGGGCGTCTGGGTCGGCGACTACACGATCCAGCCCGAGAACGGCGGCCTCGGCGTCTTCGCGCACGAGTACGCGCACGACCTCGGCCTGCCGGACCTCTACGACACCTCCGGCAACACGGGCGGTGCCGAGAACTCGACCGGCTTCTGGACGCTCATGTCCTCCGGTGCCAACATCGGCGACGGCGGTCCCAACGGGATCGGCGACGCACCGACGAACCTCGGCGCCTGGGAGAAGATCCAGCTCGGCTGGTCGAACCACGTCGACGGTCAAGCAGCACCGAGAAGTCGAACATCAAGCTCGGCCCGGCCGGGTACAACTCCTCGCTGCCGCAGGCTGCGCTCGTCGAGCTGCCCGACAAGCGGGTGCTCACCGAGCTCGGCCCCCCGGCCGCTGGCACGAAGTACTTCTACTCGAGCGCCGGTGACAACCTGAGCACCACGATGACGAAGACAGGTCAGATCACCGGGACGGCGCTGACGGCGAAGGTGCGGTACGAGATCGAGGCCGAATGGGACTACGCGTTCCTCGAGGCCTCGTCCAACGGGACGACGTGGACGCAGATCTCGACGAACCTCTCCGACGAAGCCGGTACGACCACACGATCCCGCCGGCCGCACAACCAGAGCGGCATCAACGCGACGGACACCGGAATCACCGGCTCGTCGGGCGGCAACTGGGTCGACCTCACGGCGACCCTCCCGGCCGGCACGACGGCGATTCGGTTCCACTACGTAACTGATGGCGCCGTGGTCGAGCTCGGGCTTCATGGTCGATCAGCGTCGCCGTCAACGGCACCCTGATCGGACGAGCCGAGACGGACGAAGGCTGGACGTTCTCCGGCTTCCGCATCACCACCGGCACGGAGGAGTCGTTCCACGAGAACTACTACATCGCCGAGAACCGGCCGTACCTCGAGTACGACAGTCGCTCAAGACGGCCTACAACTTCGGCTTCCTCAACACGAAGCCGAACTGGGTCGAGCACTTCCCGTATCAGGACGGCGTCCTGATCAGCTACTGGGACACCTCGCAGAGCGACAACAACGTCGGCGACCATCCCGGTGAGGGCCTGATCCTCCCGATCGACGCGAACCCGACACCGTGGCACTGGAAGGACGGGACGCTGATGCGCCCGCGGATCCAGACGTTCGACTCCACCTTCGGACCCGGGTGGATCGACGTCGATCACGGTGAACAAGGACGGCGTGCCGGTAAGATCCCGTTCCGCCGAGCCGTCGACTCCTTCGACGACACGAAGCTCGTACTGGTCGGCCGGCGACGGGCACACGCCCGCAGCGCACGGCCGCTACCAGGTCGGCTGGATCGGCGTCAACGCGCCGAACACCGGCACGACGATCGAGGTGAAGGACTTCAAGGGCCTCTACAACGAGCAGGCCAACATCGTGGTCCGGCCCTCGAAGGTCGACAACGACGACGATGAGGGCGACGGCCCCGACGACTGAGCCGTCGTTCCCGCTCCACGTGAACGCCGAGCCGGGCGGGGGAAACCCCGCCCGGCTCTTTTCTCGGCATACTGTGGGAATGCGACTTGCAATCCTTGTCGTCGTCGTCGCCGTCGGCCGCCGGCTCCACGCTTGCGGGCGCCGCGACCTCCGAGCCCACGCTCAGGGTGATGCGAGCGAAGCCGCTCGTCGTCGTCGGGGCCGGCTTCGAGGCGGGCGAGACGGTTCGCGTCGTCGCCCTGGGGCACGGTGGCAAGCGCGCGAAGACGGTCGTTGCCGGGCCGCGAGGCCGCTTCAAGGTGGCGCTGCCGGCCCGGAAGACGATCGGCTGCGCGCCGACGATCGTCACCGCGACGGGCTCGAAGGGCAGCGAGGCCAGGCTGCACGGCTCGCCCCGCCTGCGTGACGATCCCACCGCCGCGCGACTAGCGTCTCCGGTTCGATTTCCAGGCGCCGCGGGAACGGTACCGTGATGGCCGTGGGTCAACTGATCGCGGACCGGTACGAGCTCAAGAACGTCGTCGGCACCGGCGGCATGTCGAGCGTGTACTGCGCTCGCGACACGCTGCTCGAGCGCGACGTCGCGCTGAAGATCCTCCACGAGCACTTCAACGAGGACGACGACTACGTCGAGCGCTTCCGCCGCGAGGCGCGCGCGGCCGCCCAGCTCTCGCACCCGGGCATCGTCACGGTGATCGACCGCGGCGAGGAGGACGGCCGCCAGTTCATCGTCTTCGAGTTCGTCGACGGCGAGACGCTGAAGGACCTGGTCCAGCGCGGCGGGCCGATGCCGGTGCGACGGGCGCTCGAGCTGGGGCTCGAGATCGGCCGCGCGCTCGCGTTCGCGCATCAGCAGGGACTCGTCCACCGAGACGTGAAGCCGCAGAACGTGCTCCTGAACGGCGACGGCCGGGCACAGGTCACCGACTTCGGCATCGCCCGCACGCTCGACGCCGTCGGCCACACCGAGACCGGCACCGTCCTCGGAACGAGCCACTACATCGCGCCCGAGCAGGCGCGCGGCGAGCGCGTCGACGCCCAGACCGACGTCTATTCGTTCGGCGTCGTCCTCTACGAGCTGCTCGCGGGCGAGGTGCCCTACGCCGGCGACAACTTCCTCACGGTCGCGATGCGGCACGTGAACGAGCCGGTGCCGAGCCTGCTCGAGCGGCGCACCGACTGCCCCCTTCGGCTCGCCTCGCTCGTCGAGCGGTGCATGGCGAAGGAGCCGGCCGAGCGGCCCGGTCGATGGACGAGGTCGTGAACGAGCTCCAGTCGTGCCTCGCCGAGCTGGACGGCAAGCCCGGAGGCCCCGGCGGTGCGAGCGACGCGACGATGATCGCGCGCAGCCCGGTCGTCAAGCAGAGCCGGCCGCGGCGCGAACGGGCCGGGCTCACGGCGCACTCCCGTCCTCCTGGCCCTGGTCGGGCTCGCGCTGCTGGCCGCGGTTGCCGCGGCATTACTGCTCCGGCCCGACGATCCCGACCGAAACGCCGGCTCACCGGGCCCGGGCGCCGGCGGCGCCGCGGTCGAGCTCGTCGGCGTCACCGCCTACGACCCGCCGCCGGGCGACGGCGAGGAGCACGGCGACGAGGCGGCGCTCGCAACGGACGGCAACCCATCCACGTTCTGGCGCACCGAGAGCTACGACTCCGCCCTGAGCCTGCAGAAGTCGGGCGTCGGCCTTGTGCTCGAGGCGGCCGGGTCTCCGTCGAAGCTCACGGTCACCACCGACACGCCGGGCTTCACCGCCGAGATCCGTGCCGGCAGCTCCGCCGAGTCGTTCGACACGACGGTGTCGAAGGCCCGACACCGTCGAGTCGGAGACGACGTTCGAGCTGGACGAGACCGACGCGGGCTACCTGCTCGTCTGGATCACCGAGCTCGAGGGCGGCAGCGCCCACGTGAACGAGGTCGAGGCGAGCTAGTACTCGAGATCGGAACGGCGCTCGTGACGCTCGAGCGCGAGCTCGATCAGGCGGTCGAGTAGCTGTGCGTACGAGATCCCCGCAGCCGCGAAGAGCCGCGCGTAGACGCTCGTCGGCGTGAAGCCCGGAATCGTGTTCAGCTCGTTCACGACCACCTCGCCGTCCTCGCGGACGAAGAAGTCGACACGGGCCATCCCCTCGCACTCGGTGGCGATGAACGAGTCGACCGCGAGCTCCTGGACGCGCGCCGCCGTCTCGTCCGGGATCCGCGCCGGCACGACGATGTCGGAGCCGCCCTCGTCGTACTTGGCGGCGTAGTCGTACCACTCCGCGTGCGGGACGATCTCCCCCACGACCGACGCGACGGGCGGCGGACGCAGGTTGCCCGAGCACGCCGCATTCGACCTCGACTCCGGCGACGAACTCCTCGACCAGCACCTTCTCGTCGTGGCGGCGCGCGAGCGCGACGGCCGTCTCCAGCTCGGCTTCGTCGTGCGCCTTCGAGATCCCGACCGACGAGCCGAGGCGGGCCGGCTTGACGAAGACGGGGTAGCCGAACGGGTTGACCACGGGGTCGCCGAGCCGGATCGTCGCGTTGCGGGCGACCGGGATGCCGCGGTCGCGCAGCACCGCCTTGAACAGATCCTTGTCCATGCAGAGCGCCGAGGCCGCGACGCCGGCGCCGACGTAGGGCACGCCGGCGAGCTCGAGCAGGCCCTGGACGGTGCCGTCCTCGCCGAACGGCCCGTGCAGGATCGGCAGCGCGACGTCGACCGCCCCGAGCGCCTGCGCGGGCGCCGAGTCGGCGAGCACCGGGAGGCTCTCGACGAGACTTTGTGGTTCGAGCACACGTTCTGCCTCGAGTGCCTGCGGTTCGGAGCCCCCCTCCGCGATTGCCGGGCCGAGCGTCCAGCGGCCGCTGCGCTCGATCGCGACCGTCGTCACCTCGTAGCGTTCCGGGTCGAGCGCCGCCAGCACCGAGCGGGCGGAGGCGAGCGAGATCTCGTGCTCGCTGGAGCGGCCGCCCGCGATCACGGCGACGCGCAGCCTGCGGCTCACGGGATCTCTTCGTCCGGCGCAGTCGTCGTCGGCGGCGGGAGCTCCTCCTCCTCGGGCGGCGGGATCTCCAGGAACTCGCCCACGACGAGCGTGATCGTCTCCCCGGGCTCGAGCTCGGTGCCGCCCGGCGGATCCTGCGAGATCACGATCCCGTCGAGCGTCGGATCCTCGGTGTCCTGCGGCACGACCTGCACACGGAAGCCCTGCCGCTCCAGTGCCCGCCGCGCCTGGCCCTCGGCCTGGCTCGTCACGTCCTGAACCGTGGAGGTCTCGGGGCCTTCGGAGACCTGCAGCGTGATCGTCGCGCCGCGGCCCTGCAGCGAGTTCCCCGCCGGATCCTGCGCGACGACGATCCCCTCGGCTTCATCGGACTCCACGTCCTCGCGCACGACGGCGAAACCGGCGCCGAAGAGCGCCGAGGCCGCCGACTCGTACGCCTGGCCGACGACGTTCGGCACCGCGATCGGACGCGGGCCCTTCGAGACGTTGACGCGCACGCGCGTCCCCTCGACGACGACGTCGCCCGGCTTCGGGTCGGTCGCGAGCACGGTGTCCACCGGCCGCGGCGAGTTGACGGAGACGACGTTGGGCTGCAGCCCGGCATCCCGCAGCGCCACGACCGCGTCGTCGCGGTCGTCTCCGATGACGTTCGGCACCGCCACCTTCGGCTTCCCCGAGGAGACGACGATCGTGACGAAGGTGCCGCGATCGGCGCGCTGCGGCGGCGAGGGCTCCTGCGAGGCGACGATCCCCTTCGGCACGTCCGAGTTCGGCTCGCGCCGGACGTTCGGCTCCAGGCCTGCATCGCGAATCTCGGCGACGGCGAGCGACTCCTGGATCCCCTCCACGTCGGGCACGGTGACGGCCTCCGTCGCGCTCAGCTGGTCCTGGATCCCCTGGTAGACGTACCAGCCGCCCACGAGCGTGCCGGCGACGAGCAGCAACGCCAGCAGCCAGGGCCAGATCGAGCGGCGCCGCGGCGCCTCCTCGTACTCGTAGTACCGGCCGGGCGTGTACGCGGTCGAGTTGTTCGTGCGGGCCGGCCGCACCGTCGTTACGATCGGTCACCTCGGCGCGCGAGAGCACCGAGGTCGCGGCCTCCGCCGTCTCGGCCGAGACGCCGATCCCGCGCGCGATCCGCTCGAGGTCGGAGTCCATCTCCTCGGCGGAGTGGTAGCGCTCGGCCGAGTCCTTCGCGAGCGCGCGCAGCACGACGTAGTCGAGGTCGCGCGGCACCTCCGGCCGCTGCGACGACGGCGGCTGCGGCGCCTGCGACAGGTGCTTCATCGCGATCTCCACCGGCGTGTCGCCCGTGAACGGCACCGAGCCCGTGAGCAGCTCGTAGAGGACGATCCCCGTGGAGTAGAGGTCGGACGTCTGGTCGACGGGAGCGCCACGCGCCTGCTCGGGCGAGAGGTAGTGCGCCGTCCCGATGATCGAGCCGGCCTCGGTCATCTGGCTCGTGCCGGCGCGCGCGATCCCGAAGTCCATCACCTTGACCCGGCCGTCGCCGTCGACGATCACGTTGTGCGGCTTGATGTCGCGGTGCACGATCCCGTTGCGGTGCGCGAAGCGGAGCGCCGAGAGGATCTGACGGGTGTAGTCGATCGCGATCCCGATCGGCGACGGGCCGCGAGCCACGAGCAGCTCCTTCAGCGTCCGGCCCTCGACGTACTCCATCGCGATGTAGTACGAGCCCTCGGCCTCGCCGCGATCGTAGATCGAGACGATGTTCGGATGGGACAGGCCGGCCGCGTTCTGCGCCTCGCGACGGAACCGCTCCACGAACTGCGAATCGCTCGCATGGCGGTCGTCCAGCAGCTTGATCGCGACGCGGCGACCGAGCTCCTGGTCCTCGGCGAGATAGACGTTCGCCATCCCACCCGCACCGAGCTTGCGCGTGATCCGATAGCGCCCGTGGAAGAGCGAGTCGATGAAGGTGTCGGTGGCCATGGCGGGCTGCTCCAGGTTAGGAGTTCGCCGCCTTCGGGAGGAGTGCCTGCAAGACCTCGCGCGCGATCGGCGCCGCCAGCTCACCGCCCGTGCCGTTCTGCTGCTCCAGCACGACCGCCATCGCGACCTGCGGCCGGCTCGCCCTCGGGCCCGGCGAAGCAGATGAACCACGCGTTGTTCGTACCCTCGACGCCCGTCTCGGCCGTGCCCGTCTTGCCCGCGACGACGAGCCCCGGGACGCGCGCGGCCGTACCGGTGCCGCTCTCGACGGCTTCGCGCATCATCGCCGAGATCGTCGCGGCGTTCTCCGCACTCACGGCACGGCCCAGGTCGTCCGGCTTCGGCCTGACGAGGATCGACCCCTTCGGCGAGAGGATGCGGTCGACCACCTGCGGCTTCATCACGACGCCGTTGTTCGCGATTCCCGCCGCAACCATCGCCATCTGCAGCGGCGTCACGAGCAACCGCTCCTGACCGAAGGCGAAGCGCCCGGCATCGACGTCGGAGTCGACCGTCGGATCGAACAGCTCCCCGCCCTGGTAGAGGCCGCTCGCGACCCGCTCGTCGTCCGGTGTCTCGAGCGGCGGCTCTTCGTAGAAGCCGAAGCGCTTGGCCTGGTCGACGATCGCGCCCGTACCGAGCTCCTTGCCGATGTTGCAGAAGACGGAGTTGATCGAGTTGACGAGCGCCTGACGCAGGTCGACGTTCCCGAACGGGCTCGTCGTGTCGTAGTTGTTGACGCGCCGCCCGTAGACCTCGCAGTAGCCGGGATCGTCGAAGCGCGACTCGGCCGTGTACCGGCCCGACTCGAGCGCCGCGGCGGCGGTCACGACCTTGAAGATCGAGCCCGGCGCATAGAGGCCGTAGGTGGCGCGGTTGTAGAGCGGCGCCGCGGGCTTGCAGGGCGCCTTGATCCGGTCGATCGCGCTGAAGTTCCTCGCGATCACGTTCTGGTCGAACGTGGGGAAGGACGCCATCACGAGCACCTTGCCGGTGGCGGGATCGAGCGCGACGACGGATCCGCAGCGGCCGCCGAGCTCGCGCATCGCCACTTGCTGCGCCCTCATGTTCAGCGTCAGCGCGACGTCGTTTCCCTCCACCGTCGCGCCTTTCAGCTCGTCGATCGTGCGGTTGTAGACGGTCGAGAGGTTCCGGTTCGACGCGATCAGATAGTCGTTGAGCGACGCCTCGAGCCCCGCGCGCGCCCGCTCCTGGGTCGAGTAGCCGACGACGTGCGCCGCGAGGCCGTTCGTCGGATAGCGGCGGAAGTAGAGCGTGCGCCCGCTCACCTTGCGCGCCTCGTTCCGGGCCAGCACGGTGCCCGGCTTCGACGCGGTGATCTCGCCGCGCTTGATCGTGAACTGGGCGACGCGCTGGATCTGGTTGTCCTGCCGGTCGGCGAGGTCGCCGGCCGCCCAGGCCTGCCAGTAGGTCGTGGCGACGACGAGCGCGACCATCAGGCCGGTGCCCACCAACGCAAGCCGGGTGATCGCTCTGTTCATCGGGGTGCGTTGGCGCGGTTGGAGACGAGCAGCAGCCCTGCGAGCAGGACGAAGTTCGCGACGACGCTCGAGCCGCCGTACGAGACGAACGGTAGCGTGATCCCCGTCAGCGGGATCACCCGCAACACGCCGCCGACGATGATGAAGGTCTGCAGCGCGAAGCCGAACGTGAGCCCGGCGGCGAGCAGCTTCGAGAAGCCGTCGTCGGCGGCGAGCGCCACGCGCATCCCGCGCGCGACGAAGAGCATGAAGACGAGCAGCAGCGCGGCCGAGCCGACGAGCCCCAGCTCCTGTGCGATCGCGGAGTAGATGAAGTCCGTGTTCAGGAACGGGATGATCGCGTCGCCGTTCGTGGTCGTGAACGTGCCCTTGCCGAGCCCGGTGCCGCCGAAGCCGCCGTTCCCGATCGAGTAGAGGCTCTTGACGAGCTGGAACGAGCCACAGTCCTGCCGCAGTGCCTGCTCACCCGTCTGCGCGCAGAAGACCGGCTCGCTCGTCCAGGGCTCGAGCCAGATCGTCACGCGCTGCTGAACGTGGTCGACGACGCGGTAGACGGCCGCCGCGCCGAGCACGAAGAGCGCGAGGCCGGCCGCCGCGAACGACGCGCGACCCGTGGCGACGTAGAGCATCGCGAGGAAGATGCCGAAATGGAGCAGCGCGCTGCCCAGGTCGTTGGTCTGGAGCAGGACGAGCATCGCCGCGCCCCAGATCAGGAAGAGCGGCCCGAAGTCCTTGATCCGGCCCTGCGCCAGCACCTCCCGCTTGTCGCGCAGGTAGCCGGCCAGGAAGACGATCAGCATGATCTTCGCGAGCTCGCCCGGCTGGAACTGGAACGGGCCGACCTGCACCCACAGCCGCGCGCCGTTGATCGTCTCGCCGATCCCCGGCAGCGCGGGCAGCGCGAGCAGCGCGATCGCGCCGACGCCGAAGAGGTACTTGTAGCTCTCGATGATCCGGTAGTCCCGCCGCAGCGCGAGCAGCGTGGCCGCGAAGAGCGCGACGCCGATCACCACCCAGAGGCTCTGGCGGAACGCGTCGTCCGGATTCAGCCGGTAGATCATCGTGACGCCGATCGCCGACAGGAGCGCCGCCATCGGCAGCAGGTACGGATCGGCGTAGGGGACGGTGAAGCGCGCGACGAGGTGAGCGGCCACGTAGAGAGCGATGAAGATGGCGGCGTAGGTCAGAGACTCGGTCGAGACGACCGCCTGCCGCGCCATGTACACGCTGGCGAAGCCGATCGCCGTCAGGAGCCCGACCGCGACCAGATTCAGCAGCTCGCGGTTCCGGGCGGTCAGCGGTAGAGCCCCCAGACCACGAGCGCGGCGACGAGGGCGAGGAGGACGACCAGCAGGAGCAGCGGGAGCACGCGGCGCGAACGTGGATCGCCGGCCGCCTGCACGTCCTCGCGCGCTTCCTCGCGCCGGATGTGCTCGCGGACGTCCTCTGCGGAGACGACGGCGGTGTCGACGGCCGGGACGCCCTCCAGGCCGGAGAGCGTGTCCTCGAGCCCGGGCTCGGGCTCCGGCTCGTGCTCGGCCTCGACCGAGGCAGCCGGTAGGCGCACCGTCTCCTCGGCCGCCTGGCCGGCCGGGGCGATCTGGAAGAGCACGACCGTGATGTTGTCCTCGCCGCCGCCCGCGTTGGCGGCGTCGACGAGCGCACGCGCCGAGGCGTCGAGATCGTCGCTGCCGTCGATGACCGAGAAGATCTCGCGGTCGGAGATCATGTCCGTGAGCCCGTCCGAGCAGAGCAGGAACAGGTCGCCCGGCAGCGCCGGGATCGTGAACGTGTCGACGTCGACGTCCGGCTCGGTCCCGACCGCCCGGGTGATCACCGACCGCTGCGGGTGTACCTCCGCCTCCTCGGCCGAGAGCCTGCCGCTGCGCAGCAGCTCGCCGACCAGCGAATGATCCTCGGTCAGCTGCTCCAGCTCACCGTCGCGTACGCGATAAGCACGCGAGTCGCCCACGTGGGCGAAGACGATCGACTCCTCGCCGACGAGCGCAACCGTCATCGTCGTGCCCATCCCGGAGGTGGCCGCATCCTCGCTCGAGCGCTGGAAGACCCGGCGGTTCGCCTCCTGGATCAGCTCCACGAGGCGCTCCTCGGTCAGCTCGTCCCCGTTCGCCTCGCGCAGAGCGGCCGCGGCGAGCCGCGACGCGACCTCGCCGGCCTGCGCGCCTCCCATCCCGTCCGCGATCGCAAAGAGAGGCGGCTCGCTGACGTAGGAGTCCTCGTTCCGGCGCCGCCGCCGGCCCGGATCCGTCGCGCTCGCGGAATTGCCCAGCGTCATCCCTCCACCCTGAAGTCCGTCTGACCGACGCGCACGATGTCTCCCTTGCCCAGCCGGCGCGGTGTCGTCACACGTGCACCGTTGACGAAGGTGCCGTTCGTCGAGCCGACGTCCTCCACCCAGAGCCCGTCGCGACGCGTCTCGAAGCGTGCGTGCTCGGCCGAGGCGAACTCGTCGCCGTCGAGCGGGACGTCGTTCTGACCGCCACGGCCGATCGCAACCGGCGCGGCGGCAACCGGGATCTCCTCGCCCTTTCGAAGTGCCGCGCTCTTCACGACGACGAGCCTGGCGCCCGGCTGCGGCCGCGGCGCGGCGCTTCCAGCTGCCGCCTGGCCGGGGGCGATGATCTGGCTCTCCTGCGCTGGAGCGGTGGTGCGGAAGTCGCGGCTCGCGCCCGCGACGATCCGCCAGATGAAGAGGTAGAGGAGGACGATGAACGCGACCTTCAGGACCAGCAACGCGGTGTCGACGTCGACGTTGCTCACGATGCCTGCCGGCCGAAGACGAGGTTCGTCTCGCCGACCGTGATCGTGTCGCCGTCCGAGAGCTTGGCGCGGGGTACCCGCTTGCCGTTCAGCTCCGTGCCGTTCGTCGAGTCGAGATCGACGAGCCACCAGACCGACCCCTCCTGCCGCAGCTCGGCATGGCGGCGCGAGACGTTCGCATCGGACACCTGGACGTCGCACTCCTTCGAGCGGCCGAGCACGACGCGCCGCTCTTCGAGCACACGCCGCTTGCCGTTCGATCGTCAGCGAGAACTCCTCGCGCTCGACGCCGAGCTCCTCCGCCGAGGCCGCCTCGGTCGGCGGCTGCGCCTTGGGCTTGTAGATCATCGTCGCTCCGGGCTCGACCTGGGCAGCAGGCTCGTCCGGCACGGGCGCGCGCCTGCCGTCCGGCTGCACCATCCGGGTCGCGATCCCGAAGGCGCCCAGCGAGAGGTCGGCGTCGGTCAGCATCAGCACCTTGGGCGGCGTCAGCATCGCGTAGCTCTCCCGGCGCGCGTGCTCGACGAGATAGTCCTGCAGCTCGCCGATCAGCGAGCCCTCGTAGCTCTCGAACTGCTCGCGGTCGGCCTCGGAGAGGTAGACGGAGTACTCGTTCGGCACGTAGACGCGCGACACGGAGATCGTCCGGTGCTCGTCCATCTCCTTCGCGAGCTTGCGGGCGAGCTCGACGGGCTGCACGTGGGCACGGAAGGCGCGACCGAACATCCCCTCGAAGAGGCCTTCGATCTTCTGCTCGATGCTGCGGAGGACGCTCATTGACCTGGGGTTGGGTACCCCCAACGCGTCGAGTCTAATGCTCGCCCCGCGCGACCAGCCGCGCACCCGCCAGGACGGAAACCGCCAGAACGGCAACCGTGAGCCAGGCGGTTACGACGAGCGGCAGCGCGGGTGCGGCCGGAGCCACGAGGAGCGTCGAGGCGAGCAGCACCGCTCCGAGGCCGGCGATCCGCCACGGGTCGCGGGCGAAGGGGATCGCGACCGCGACCACGGCGAGCACGGCGAGCTCCGCGAAGAATGCCGGCGGCACGGCGCCGACCAGCGCCGCGGCGGCCGCGAACGGGCTCTCGACACCGGCGAGCTCGAGCGCGGGGGCAGGCCCCGCGCCGAACGGCAGCTCCGCGCCGCGCACGCCCGCGACGATCGCGGCGAGCGCGACGGCCCCGGCGGCCTGGGCGCCGCGGCGAACGTGGCCGCGCACCGGCTGCACGGCGAGCGGCACGAGCCCGATCAGGCCGAGCGGGGCGAGCAGCGGCCCCGAGAGAGCGGCGAGCCCTCCCCGCGCATCGCGCCAGACGAGCGCGAGCCAGGCCACGGCGATCCCGCTCCACAGCAGCGCGAGACCCAGACCGAGATTGCCGAGCGGCAGGATCGGCGCGGCGAGCGCGACCGCGACCGCAGCCCTGGGCGCGGCGAACCCCAGCGCGACGGCTCCGGCACCGATCGCCAGCGGCCAGTACGACGGATAGAAGGGCAGCAGCGATGCGCCCACGAACGCTCCGAGGCCGGCGAGCGCCGGTGGCACGAGCCGCGCCGCGGCGGCCGGATCGGCCGACAGCGACGGCAGCGACGGCGTCTCGAGTCGAGGGCGGCGTCGCTCCGCGGGCCGGCGACGCAGCGAGCGGAGCTCCTCGGCGAGCGCCGCGGCCGAGGGCCGCCGGGCCGGATCCGTGTCGAGAGCGCGGTCGAGGACGGCCAGAGCCGCTTGGGCAGATCGGGCCGCTCGTGCTGGAGCGGCGGCGCGCCCGCCTCGATCGCGGCGGGCATCTGCGGCAGCGCCACGCCCCAGAACGGGTGCTTTCCCGCCAGCGCCTCCCAGAGGAGAACGCCGACCGCCCAGACGTCGCTGGCGGGCTCGGCCTCCCGACCCCGGAGCCGCTCGGGCGAGATGTAGGCGAGCGTGCCCGGGACGTCGCCCACCGCGGTCAGCGTCTCGGCCTCGTCGAAGCGCGCGAGCCCGAAGTCGAGCAGCCGGATCGACACGCCCTCCTCGTCCAGCAGCAGGACGTTCGACGGCTTCACGTCGCGATGAACGATCCCGCGGCCGTGAGCGTGCGCCAGCCCGTCGAGGATCTGCGCGGCGGCCTCGACGGCGCGTCCGTTGCGCAACTCGCCGGCGCGCATCGCCTCCCGGAGCGTCCGGCCGCCCACGAACTCGTAGGCGATGTAGACGTGCCCGGCATCGGAGCCGAAGCCGTAGGAGCGCAGGCAGCGCTCGTGCCGAAGGCGCGCGGCCGCCTCGGCCTCGCGCTCGGCTCGATACCCGGCCTTTCCCTCGCGCGGAACGATCTTGAGGGCGACGTCGAGGCCGGTCCGCTCGTCGCGGGCAAGCCAGACCGAGCCGGATGCGCCGCTGCCGAGCGGCCGCAGCGGGCGGTAGCGGTCGAGGACGAGCTCCCGGTTCGGGAGTGCGGGTAGCGCGGACGACACGGTCCCTCGTGGTTTGGCCGCGGCAGGAGAAACTCCTTTGCAAGCCGAACCAACGGTTACAGTGGCCCCGGTCGACCCCGTCTTCACCTTCCAGACTTGAGCGAACGCGACTCCGACTTCGAGTTCGACTTCTTCGAGGAGCCTGAGACCCGGGAGGCGCAGCCACGCGAGCGTTCGCTTCGCCGGCCGCTCGGCCCGCGCGGGCCCAGGGGGCCGATGCGCCCGGCCGCGGGCTTCACGCCGCTGCTCCGCCTCGTCGGCCTGATCGCGTTTGCGATCCTGATCGTCGTCGTACTCGTGCTCTGGGTGCAGAGCTGCCAGGAGGATCAGCGCCAGGACACCTACCGCGCCTACATGACGAGCATCGGCTCCGTGGCCGAGGAGTCGGAGCGGATCGGCCGCGACCTGAACGACGCGCTCACGACGCAGGGGATCGAGCCGGCCGAGCTCCAGACGCAGCTCGGCGGGCTCGCGAACCAGCAGCGGCTCGGCGCGAACCGGGCGCGCGCGCTCGACCCGCCCGGCCCGTTGCGCGACTCCCACGACGCGGCGGTTCAGGCGCTGGACTTCCGCGTCAACGGTCTCGCAGGCCTCGCCGCCGCGTTCCGCCGCACCGCCGACACGGAGGACGCGGCCGCAGCGGGGGCACTCCTGGCCTCGCAGGCCCAGCGGCTCGTGGCCAGCGACGTGGTCTGGGACGACCTGTTCAAGGAGCCGGCGCGAGCGGTGCTTCGCTCCCAGGACGTGACCGGCGTCGAGGTGCCCGACTCGAACTTCGTCCAGACGGCCGACCTGGCGGCCACGGAGTCGATGGTGCGAATCTGGGAGCGGATCAACGGCCCGGCGCCGGGCGGCACGGACAGCGGTGGCCCGCTGCACGGAACCGGCATCCAGTCGGTCCGTGTGGAGCCGAGCGGACAGCAGCTCTCACCGGGGACGGAGACTCCGATCGTCGCCTCCACCGACCTCGCCTTCGTGGTCGCCGTCGAGAACACGGGCGACAACCAGGAGGTCTCGATTCCGGTGACGCTGACGATCCAGCAGTCGCCGACCCCCGTGGAGAAGACTCAGACGATCGACCTGATCGACCCGGGTGAGACCGTGGAGCTGACCTTCCGCAACTTCCCGACGCTCGAGTTCGCCGAGCCGCAGACGCTGCGGGTCGACGTCGCGCCGGTCCCGAACGAGAGCAACCCCGCGAACAACTCGGAGGAATACCGAGTCAGCTTCGGCGTCGAGTAGTGACTGCCGAGCTCGTCGTCGCCATCGCGGCCGCGGCAGCCGCCGCCGTCGCGCTTTCCCTGACCGTCTGGCTGTGGCTGCGCCTGCGCCGCTTGCGCGACGCGCAACGCGTCCTGCTCGGCGGCTCGAAAGCGGATCTCGTCGACTTCGCGGTGTCGCTGCAGGGCCGGATCGACGACCTCCACCGGGCGGTCGACGAGGTCGCCGCCGGGCTCTCGCGCGTCGACCGGCGGGTCGACGGCTCTCTCACCAACACGTCGGTCGTCCGCTACGACGCCTACGCCGGCACGGGCGGGCACCAGTCCGCGTCGTTCGCCTTCCTCGACGCGACGCGCACGGGAACGGTCGTGACCGCGATCCAGGGCCGCGACTACGCCCGGCTCTACGTGAAGGAGCTCGACCGCGGCCGCGCCGCGATCGCCCTGTCGCCCGAGGAGCTCGAAGCGGTAGAACGCGCCATGGCCCGCTGACGAAAGGCCGGCGCAGGAACACGCCGGGTCGCTGCGCTACGCTTCGACCCACATTGCAACAGGTCCTCGTCCTGAATGCGAGTTACGAGCCGCTGAACGTCTGCTCGGTGCGGCGCGCGCACGTGCTCGTCTGGAAAGGGAAGGCGGAGGTGCTCGAAAGCCTGCCGCAGGTGTTGCACTCGGCCGCGGACACCTACGTCTGGCCGCACGTGATCCGGCTCGTCCAGTACGTGCGCGTCCCCCGGGCGATCCAGCGGAAGATCTCGCGGCGAGCGCTCTTTGCCCGCGACGGCTGGCGCTGCGTCTACTGCGGCACCTCCAGCGGCCGGCTCACTCTCGATCACGTGATCCCCCGCTCCCGCGGAGGCGAGTCGGTCTGGGAGAACGTGGTCACGGCGTGCTCGCCGTGCAACCTGCGCAAGGGCAACAGGCTGCTCGAGGAGTCCGGCCTCCACCTCAAGCGCGCACCCCGCCCGCCCGCGCCGGTGCTCTTCATCCACCTCGCGACCCCGACCATCCCGACCGTGTGGCAGCGCTACCTCCCGCGTGGCGCGTCCGCAGCCGCCTAGCGCGATGGGCTACACGTGCGCGGTCTGCGGCGAATACCACGACGAGTTGACGCTCGACATCCGGCTGGGCCTGCCGGACGACGTCTTTGCCCTGACCGAGGCGGAGCGCGAGCAGGAGGCGGAGCTCGGCGACGACTGGTGCATCCTCAGAGGCGATCACCCGCGCTTCTTCACGCGTGCCCTGCTCGAGATCCCGGTTCCCGAGCTCCAGAGTTACTTCGGCTACGGGCTGTGGGCCGAGCTCGACGAGGCCGGCTTCGAGCGGATCCGCGAGCTCTGGGACGATCCGTACGGCGCCGACGAGCCTCCCTTCGCTGCGCGGATCGCAAACGAGCTCTCGCCCTACACGGGGACGACCGGGCTACGTGTTCTGCTCCGGCTGAGGGACGTCGACCTGCTGCCCTCGGTCGCGCTCGCCGACGACCCACACGGGCTGGTGGCCGATCAGCGCGCCGGGATCACGGCCGAGCGGGCGCAGGAGCTGGCGGCGACGGTCGCTCACTAGCCGCCACGGCCGCCGGATACGAACCGAACGTGCGCAGCTCCCTGGTCAGCCCTCGCACCTCGGCGAGCGCGCTGCCGATCTCCGCGTCGAGCGGATGGCCGCCGAGCACCGCGTCGAAGCGGTAGCGGAAGGCCGAGCCCGGAATCGGTCGGGACACCAGCTGGACGAGGTCGATGTCGTGCCTGGCGAACGGCTCGATCGCGCGATGCAGCGCACCGGGCCTGTGATCGGTCACGAACGAGAACGCCGTCCGCCACGCGCCGGCCGGCCGGTCGAGCCGGGTGTAGGGCGCCACGGCCACGAAGCGGGTGAAGGCCTCCGGGTGGTCGCCGACGTTGCCCGCGAGCACCACGAGCCCGTACAGCTGAGCGGCCCGCTCGCTCGCGATCGCGGCCACCTCGGGGTCGCCGAGCTCCGCGACCGCCGCAGCCGCGTCCGCAGTGGTGCCGGCCGCGATCGGCGTGGCCCTGGGCATCGCAGCCAGCAGCTGCCGACACTGGTCGAGCGCGACGGGATGGGATCTCACCTCCCGGATCCGCTCGGGCTCGACGAGCTCGGGCCCGACGAGACAGTGCCGGATCGGCAGGATCGTCTCGTCGGTGATCGCGAGCGGAGAGTCGTAGAGCAGGTCGTGCGTCTCCGCGACCGGGCCCACGAGCGAGCTCTCGATCGGCAGGACGCCGAAGCGCACGCCGCCGGAGGCCGCCGCCGCGACCACCTCGGCGAAGCTCGCGAGCGGCACGAGCTCCGCCTCCGGAAACAAGCGGTCGCAGGCGGCGGCGCTGTGGGCACCGTCCCGGCCCGGATAGGCGACGGTCATGCCGCCCATGGGCCCGACCCGAGGCTCAGCGGCAGCGGGTACCCGCAGCTCGAGCACACGAGGATCGACGCGCCCTTACGGGTCGCGACCTGCGTCGGACGCGGGGTGGGACAGGAACACAGCGTGGATGTCGATGGTTCGTGCATCGACTTTGCGCCTCTCTGGTTCGCCACTGTCGTCTGCCTCTGTGAAGCTTCCTAGCCGGCGCCGAGGCGGAACGGGCGAAACGCCGGCTAGCGCGCAAAGCGGCGCGCATTGACGAGAATCGGATTCTGCTGCTGCATTCTCGTCGCGCGGGCCATCAGGCCCTCCACGATAGCTGCGGGCTCAATCTCGTTCAAGAGGGAGCTCGAGCGACGACCATTCGCTCCACGAGCCCGGATAGAGCTTGGCGTCGGGCCGGCCGGCCAGCGAGAGCGCCAGCAGGTCGACGCACGCGGTCACCCCGGAGCCGCAGTAGACGACGAGCTCGTCGGCCTCGAGCAGCTCGCGCGGCGGCTGCGCAGACTCGCAGAAACGGGAGGTTGCGCGCGCCGGGGATCCGGCCCGCGACCTTGTCGATCGGCTCCACCTCGCCGCGCCAGCGCTCGGCGGCACGCGCGTCGACGATCGTCAGCGTGGGATCGCCGAGCCGGGCGAACAGCTCGTCGGCGGTCGCGATGTCGTCGCTACGCGGGCGGGCCTGGAAGCGCGCCGCCTCGACCCTCTCCTCACCCGGGCGCAACGGTCCGTGCCACGCATCGAAGCGGAGCACTGCGGCGGCATCGTGGCCGAAGTGGCGCAGCAGCCACCAGAGCCGCGCCGCCCAACCCGTTCCCTCGTCATAGGCGACGACGAGCGTCTCCGGTCCGATCCCCGCCTGCGAGGCCCACGCCGCGAATGCTTCCGCCGTCGGCAGCGGATGGCGGCCGCCGCCGGCACTTCCCGTGAGGTCGCGCTCGGGATCCGCATGGACGGCACCGGGCAGGTGCCCGGCGAGATATGCCCCGGCGTCACGGCAGTCGACGAAGCGAACGTCCACGCACCCGAGTGTGACGGATGCGCGAGCGGCGGCGTATCCGGAGCATGAGACGACTCGCAATCACCATCACCAGCCTCCTCGCGCTCGCGGCCCTGGCCGCGGTCGTGCATGCCGGCGACGCGCCGGCCGCCGCCGGCGACCCCGCCGACGGCATCACCGTCCAGGGAACCGCCTCGGTCTCCGCCGTCCCCGATCAGGCCCAGCTCTACGTCGGCGTCGAGAGCCAGGGAGCGACGGCGAAGGCCGCGCTCGCGGCCAACGCCGCCGAGATGCGCCGGGTGCTCGCCGCGCTTGCGGAGCTGCCGGCGCAACCGACCTGAAGACGCAGTCCGTCAACGTCAACGCGCGCTACGCCGAGGCGGGCGCGGTGCAGGGCTTCACGGCCCAGAACTCGGTCTCGGCGACTGTCCGCAACGTCGCACGTGCAGGTGCCGTGATCGACGCCGCGGTCGCAGCGGGCGCGAACCAGGTCTCCGGGCCGAGCCTCACGCACGCCAATCCGGCCGCGCTCTACCGCCAGGCGTTGCGAGCGGCGGTCGCCGAAGCGCGACTGAGCGCGCAGGCGCTCGCGGCCGCATCGAACCTGACGCTCGGTGCCGTCACCGCGGTCGTCGAGGGCGGGTCCGCCCCGATGCCGCTCTTCGCCGCCAGCAAGGCCGCCGACGAGGCCGGCTCCACGCCGATCGAGCCCGGGCAACAGGAAGTGACCGCGTCCGTCTCGGTCACCTTCGCCGCGTCCTAGCCCGCGCAGGAAGGGGCCAAGTAACAGACTGTTACTTGGCCCCTTCTCGTCAGGCCGGGTCGAGCGCCGGCGACGGCGCGGTCGCGTGGTGGCGCAAGCCGGCCGAGACGGCCGCGCCGTGCGACTCGGTGCCGTAGCCGCCGGGGACCGGGATGTAGAACTCGGGATAGCCCCACATGCCGTGCTCGGCCACATCCAGCCCGGCCCGCTCGACCGCCTCGTCGACGCGGATCCCGACCGTCGCCTTCATCGCCCAGAGGACGCCGAACGAGCAGGTGAAGGTGAAGGCGCCGACGGCGAGCAGGCCCACCGCCTGGACGCCCACCTGGCGCAGGCTGCCCGTGTAGACGAAGCCGCCGCTGCCCGTGCCGAGCGTCGCCGCGAGCGCCGGCACGGCGAAGATCCCGGTCGCGAGCGTCCCGAACACTCCCGCGAGCCCGTGGACGGCAACCGCGCCGATCGGATCGTCGAGACCGATCGACTCGATCCAGAGCACGCCGCCGACGGCGAGCGCGCCCGCGCCGAAACCGATCAGGATCGCCGCCCACGGCGCCACGAAGCCGCAGGCTGCGGTCACGGCGACGAGCGCGGCGATGACGCCGTTCAGGAGCATCGAGAGATCGGGCTTGCCCACCGCGACCCACGAGGTGAGCACACCGCCGAGCGCGCCGGCCGCGGCGGCGACCGCCGTCGTCAACGCGACGTACGCGAAGAAGCCGACGTGCTCGCCGCTCGCGATCCCGAGCGTCGAGCCGGCGTTGAAGCCGAACCAGCCGAACCAGAGGATCAGCACGCCGAGCGTCGTGAAGGCCATGTTGTGACCGGGAATCGCGTTCGGCCGGCCGTCGGCGCCGTACTTGCCGAGCCGTGGCCCGAGCAGCAGCGCGCCCGCGAGCGCGGCCAGCGCACCCTGGTAGTGGACGACCGTGGAGCCGGCGAAGTCCTGCATTCCGAGCGCGAAGAGCCAGCCGTCGGGATGCCAGATCCAGTGCGAGACGACCGAGTAGACGACCGTGAAGGCGGCGCCGAAGGCGAAGTAGACCCACAGCCGCGTCCGCTCGGCCATCGCGCCCCAGACGATCGCGATCGAGACGCCCGCGAAGACCGCCTGGAAGAGGTACGCGCCCGCGGCCGGGATCGTTCCGAACCACGAGAACGGCGCCGCGCCGACCGCGAGCAGCGCCTCGACGTCCGGCACGAACCCGGAGCCGCCGACGAGGCCGTTGCCACCGTCGCCGAACGCGATCCCGAAGCCGACGAGGTAGTAGACGAGCGCCGCGAGCGCGAAGGTGAGCACGTTCTTCGCCGCGATGTGGCCGACGTTCTTCATCCGCGTCAGCCCGGCCTCCAGGAAGGCGAAGCCGGCCTGCATGAACATGACGAGGATCGCGGCGACGACGACCCAGATCGTCGAGGCGGCGATCGCGAGGTCGGCGTTGCTCATGCCTCCACCGCCTCGAGGTCGAGGCCCGTGCGGTTGTGGCGCACGTCGTAAACCGGCGTCGTCCAGACGATCCCGTCGCCGGACTCGTGGCCGGTGCGCGCCGTCTCGACGATCGTCTGCACGATCGCCTCCGCCCGCTCATCCTCGACCACGAAGACGAGCAGCGCCTTGGGCAGGAAGCGCGACTCGAACACGCGCCCCCGGTACTCGTGCGTGATCCCCGGCTGACGGCCGTGCCCGACGGCCTCGAGCACGGTCACGCCGACGTGCCCGGTCGCCGCCTCGACGGCGTCCATTACCGCCTCCACGCGATCTCTCACGACGACCGCCTCGACCTTGACCATCACGACCACCTCCCTCGGACCACGAAAAAAGCGCCCGGAGCTGAGAGCTCCGAGGCGCCGTCGCCTTCGGTATCCGCCTGCGGCGGCGGAACCTGAACCGACCGTAGCACCGTCCGCGGACGGACGCAAAGGCTTGTCACGGAGCGGTGCCCGGTGCTATTGTCGCGCCCGTGAGACTCCTGCACGCCTAGTTCACGCGTTGCCGCGGCCCGCCTGATCGGGCCGGAAGGCCCGTGCCCGCGCTCTCGGTCGGAGAGCGTTTCTCGGTGGTTAGTGCTTGGAGGAGACATGAGTGAGGTAATCGAGTTGCATCGATCTGTGCCCGCGGTCGAGGTGGTGGAGCTCCGCAAGGAGTTCGTCCGCCGCGACAAGAAGGCGGGCCGTTTCGCGCGCAAGCGCAGAGCCGCGATCAGCGGCGTCAGCTTCACCATGCAGCGTGGCGAGTGCGTTGCCATCCTGGGCCAGAACGGATCCGGGAAGTCGACGCTCGTCCGCCTGCTCTCGACGCTGCTGCTGCACGACGGCGGCAGCGCGCGGGTCTTCGGCCACGACGTCTTCGCCGAGCCGCGCCCCGTGCGCAAGCTCGTCAACCGCGTCTCGGTCGAGGCCAGCTTCTTCAAGAAGATGTCCGCGGGCGAGAACCTGCACTACGCGGCGCGCTACTACGGGATGGGCCCGCGCGAGACGCGGGCGAAGATCCCGGACATCCTGTCGAAGGTCGGCTTCCCCGTCGACCGGCGCAGCGAGCCGATGGAGAACCTCTCGCGCGGGATGCAGCAGAAGGTCGCGCTCGCGCGGGCGCTGCTCACCTCGCCGGTGCTGCTCCTGCTCGACGAGCCGACGACGGGCCTCGACCCGCGCTCCAAGCTCGAGGTGCAGGACTTCATCCGCTCGGTGCGCACCTCGCACGACTCGACGATCCTGCTCTGCACGCACGACCTCGCCGAGGCGGAGGCGCTCGCCGACCGCATCGGCATCCTCGACCGCGGCGAGCTCCTGTTCCTCGAGACCGTGCCGGAGGTGCTCGAGCGCTTTGGCGTGCAGACGCTCGAGCAGGCGTTCTTCGCCGCCACCGGGCGGGAGTTCGAGGCCGAGACGGACGACGACGACGAGGACCGGGAGGTGTTCGCCTGATGCGTGCACTGGCCGGAACTGTCAGAAGCGAGCTGATCGGGCTCGGAGGCGTCGTCGAGCGCAACGTCTACCTGACCCGTCGCTACATCTGGTGGGACGTCGCGTTCATGGTCTGGACGATCGCGAACACGTTGACGATCGTCTTCATCGCGGAGGGGATCGAGGCGACGGGAGGCGAGATCGACGTGGAGCGCGCGACCACCGTGCTCCTGATCGGCGCCGTCGTCTGGGCCTACCTCGGGATCCTCTTCGAGTTCATGACCGAGACGGTCGCGTGGGAGCGCTGGGAGGGGACGATCGAGTACACGTTCATGGCGCCGCTCTCCCGGGCGATGCACCTCGCCGGGGCGGGCATGTTCGCGGTGCTCTACGGTCTGATCCGGGCGATCATCCTCTTCGTCGTCGTCGCGTTCTTCTTCGAGCTGGCGATGCCGAACGCGGACTACTTCGCCGCCTTCGTCGTGCTGCTCGCCGGGTCGATCGCGTTCATCGGGATCGGGATCATGACGGCCGTCCTGCCACTGATCTCGCCGGAGAAGGGCGCGCAGCTCGGCTTCGTGGCGCAGGGCATGCTGCTCGTCGTCTCGGGCGTCTACTACCCGGTCGAGGTGCTGCCGACGTGGATGGAGTGGCTCTCGGTGATCTCGCCGGCGACCTACGCGCTCGACGGGATCCGCGGGGCCATCCTCGACGGCGAGGGGCTCTCGACGATGGGCGACGAGATCTGGCCGCTGCTGCTGATCGGCGTGGTCGCGGTACCGCTCGGCCTCCTGATCTTCCGCCGCGGCGAGCTGTACGCGAAGAAGCACGGCAAGCTCAAGCGCTCGGGATGATCACGCTGCGCACGGTCGAGTCGGACGGCGATCTGGAGGCCTGGATCGCCGTCCGCCGCCGCGTCGTTCCGGACGAGCCGGCGGCGACGATGGTGCAGATGCGGGCGCTCGAGGCGCCGGAGCGGCTGCTGGTGCTGGCAGAGCGAAACGGCGATCTGGCCGGCAGCGGGCTCGCCACGCGCTCGGACACCGGCGGCGGCTTCGTCGCGCCTCGCGTCCTGCCCGATCACCGCCGCCACGGCGTCGGCACGGCGCTCCTCGCTCCGCTGCTCGAGCACCTCCGCGCCCACGCGTTCGAGACGGCCGGCGCCCACGCCGAGGACGAGGCGGCGATCGCCTTCGCGCACCGGCACGGCTTCGTCGAGATCGACCGGCAGGTCGAGCAGGTGCGCGAGGTCTCGCCCGACGAGCCGGAGCCCGAGCCGTACGCCGGTCTCACGTTCGCGTCGGTCGCGGAGCGGCGGGAACTGCTCGAGCGTTCGTTCGTCGTGGCCGAGCAGGGCTTCGCCGATCTCGTGCTCGCGAGCGGCGCGATGCAGGTGACGCTCGAGGAGTGGCTGCGCGACGAGGCGACGCTGCCCGGCGGCTCGATCGTCGCCCTCGACGGCGAGCGCGTCGTCGGCTACGCCGGGCTGCTCGGGTGGAACGACGACGACACGCGGGCCGAGCACGGCCTCACCGCGGTCGACCGCGAGTGGCGCCGCCGCGGCCTCGCGACGGCGCTGAAACGGCGCCAGCTCGCGTGGGCCGCCGCCAACGGCATCCGCGAGCTCGTCACGTGGACGCAGACCGGGAACGAGGGGATGCGCAGCGTCAATGAGCAGCTCGGCTACGCGACGCGGACGATCAGCCGCACCATGCGGCGGGAGCTCACGTGAGCCGGTTGCTGCCCCGACGCGTCGGCGCGGTGCCGTGGTTCATGTTCACGGAAGCGGGTCTGTCGGCGTCCTTCGCGGGCACGTTCACGATCGTCGGCGTCCTCTACGTCTCCGAGATCGGGCTCTCGCCGCTCCAGCTCGTGCTGATCGGAACCGTGATGGAGGTGACGGCCTTCCTCTTCGAGATCCCGACCGGGGTCGTCGCCGACACCTACTCGCGGCGCACCTCGCTGATCGTCGGCTGGTTCCTGCACGGCGGCGCGTTCGCCCTGATCGCGGTGGCGCCGAACTTCGAGACGCTGCTCGTCGCCTCCGCGCTCTCGGGCCTCGCCTTCACGTTCGAGAGCGGTGCCTACGAGGCGTGGATCACCGACGAGGTGGGCGCCGACAACGTCGGCCCGATCTTCATGCGCGGGGCGCGGGCGAGCTACGCCGGCGCGATCGTCGGGATCCTCGCCGCGGTCGGCCTCGCCGCCGCCTTCGGCCTGCGCGCAGCCGTCCTCGCCGGCGGCCTCGCGGCGCTCGCGATCGCCGTCGCGGGCGTCCTCGTCATGCCCGAGACCGGCTTCACCCGGCACCGGGTCGAGGGCCGCGAGGGCTGGCGCGCCGTCACGGGCACCGCGGTCGACGGCGGCAAGCTCGTGCGGGCGCAGCCGCTCGTCGCCCTGATCCTCGCGATCACGTTCTTCGCCGGCATGTCGACCGAGGCGAACGACCGGCTGTGGGAGGCGCACTTCCTGCGCGACATCGGCCTGCCGGAGCTCTGGTCGCTCGAGCCGATCTGGTGGTTCGCCGTCTTCCGGATCGGCGAGATGCTGCTGGGCATGGCCGGGACGACGATCCTCCTGAAGCGCATCCAGCGCTTCCCGGCGCAGTCGATGGCCCGCGTCCTGATCGTGCTGACGGCGCTCCAGCTCGGCGCGATCCTCGTCTTCGGCTTCGCGGGCGGGCTGGTCGTCGCGATCGCCGGTTACTGGCTGTACAGCCTGACGCGCTCGCTCGCGAACCCCGCCTACATGACGTGGCTGAACCAGAACATCACCGACTCGCGGGTGCGGGCAACCGTGATCTCGTTCTCGGGGCAGATCGACGCGGTCGGCCAGGCGGGCGGCGGCCCCGTCGTAGGCGCGATCGGCAATGCCTGGGGGATCCGGGCGGCGCTCGCCGCGAGCGCCGCCGTGCTCGCTCCCGCCCTCGGCCTCTACGCCCGTGCGCTGCGGCACGGAGGCGTCGAGCCGGAGCTCGACGAGCTCTCGGAGCGATCGGCCGTCGACAGCCCCGCAGTGGTGTAGGATCCCCGCGAGTTTCGAGGCGACGAGGCCTCGGGCGCACCGCACACGCGGGGCAGCCCGGGGCCTCTTCGCATTTTCCGGGAGCAAACGGCGACAGGAGGAGCGAGCATGGCGATGGTCGAGAGCAAGCACCGGGCGACGTCGGACCCCGACGCGCGCAAGCAGGTGCTGAAGCGAATCGGGGACGAGAAGGTCGAGTACGTCCTCTTCTGGTTCACCGATCTGGAAGGTCACCTGAAGAGCTTCGCGATCACGCCGGGCGAGATCGAGGCGGCGCTCGACGACGGGATGGGCTTCGACGGCTCGTCGATCACCGGTTTCAACGCGATCGAGGAGTCGGACATGGTCGCGATCCCCGATCCGACGACGTTCGCGGTCATGCCGGCGCGCGCGGGCGAGTCTGTCGTCGGCCGGATGATCTGCGACGTCGTCACCCCGGACGGGACGCCGTACGAAGGCGACCCGCGCTTCGTCCTGCGCCGCGCGCTCGAGCGGATGCAGTCGATGGGCTTCGACACCTTCAACATCGGCCCCGAGCTCGAGTACTTCCTCTTCGAGGACAACAAGGGCACGGTCACCCTCGACGAGGGCGGCTACTTCGCGATGACCGCGCTGGACGCGGCCACCGAGCTGCGCAACGAGACGATCCAGGCGCTCGAGAGCGTCGGCATCCCGATCGAGTACCACCACCACGAGGTCGCGCCCTCGCAGCACGAGATCGACATGCGCTACGCGCCGGCGCTCGAGATGGCCGACGCGACGATCACGTACCGGCTGATCGTGAAGGAGATCGCGGCGAAGAACGGCGTCTACGCGACGTTCATGCCGAAGCCGCTGTTCGGCGAGAACGGCTCGGGCATGCACACCCACATGTCGCTCTTCACCGACGGTCGCAACCGCTTCTTCGACGGCGACGACGTCGAATCACCTGTCGGCCGAGGCGCGCTCCTTCATCGCCGGTCTGCTGCGGCACGCTCGCGAGCTGTCGGCGATCTTCGCGCAGTGGGTGAACTCGTACAAGCGGCTCGTGCCGGGCTACGAAGCACCCGTGTACTGCGCCTGGTCGCAGCGCAACCGCTCCGCGCTGATCCGGATCCCGCTCTACAAGCCGGGCTCCGAGCAGGCGACGCGGGCCGAGATCCGCTGCCCCGACCCGTCGTGCAACCCCTACCTGACCTTCGCGGCGCTCCTGCACGCGGGGCTCGAGGGGATCGAGCGCGGCTATGAGCTCGAGGAGCCGATGGACTCCAACCTCTACCACCTCACCTCTGACGAGCGAAAGGAGCAAGGCATCGTCGCACTGCCGGAGACACTCGGTGAGGCGGTCGAAGCGTTGTCGGAGTCGGACCTGATGCGGAAAGCGCTCGGCGACCACATCTTCGACCGCTACGTCGAGCTCAAGCGCAAGGAGTGGGACGAGTATCGGATCCAGCTGACTCAGTGGGAGCTCGACCGGTATTTGCCGGTCCTCTAGACGAAAAGTCGCAAGAAGTTCACACTGAGAGGGAGGTCCTGCGCGGCAAGGCGAGCTGCGCGACCTTTACTGACGGCCGATCGCGGGCCCCCAACGGGGCCCGTGGTCGTTCGAGCACGGGGGAAACCATGTTTCCCCCGTGAGCCCTTCTTCGTCGCCGCCGCTCAGACGAGCTCACGGGCGCGCGCCAGCAGCGCCGCCTCGGCAGACGTCTCGTGCTCCCGGGCAGCCTCGCTCCACGACTCGTTCGCCGCGAGGGTCGCAGTGAGGCCCGCGAGCATCGCGCCCATCGCCGCTTCCGACGAGGAGCCGATCTGCAGGCGGGCTGCAGCGCACGCAACAGGATCGAGCGCGGCACGCAGCGTCGCCTCGTCGAGGTCGACCGGCGCCCCGATCGCGGCCTCGGCAGCCGCAGACAGACGCGCCGGCGTCAGCGCCGACGGAGGCTCTCCCGCCTCGACGAGGTCGCGGACGGCCCGTCCGACGACCTTGTGTGCGCTGCGGTAGTCGAGGCCACCCTCGAGCGCGAGGACATCGGCGACGTCGGCCGCTGTGACGAAGCTCTCGCGCGCGACCTGCTCGAAGCGCGGCGGCCGCAACTCGATCCCGTTCAGCACGGACGCCGTGAGCCGCGCGATCGCCACCGAGTCGTCGAGCGCCCGTGGGATCGTGCCGTTCAGGAGGTGGAAGTGATCCGTGCGAGCCGACCCGGTGTGCAGGGTCGCGAGTGCGGCAGCCAGGTCGCCGGCAGCCTGGCCGGCCTGGGTTCGGATCGCGGCGAGGGCGTACGGGTTCTTCTTCTGCGGCATCAGCGCGCTCGCGCGGCTGTGAGCATCGCCGAGCTCTACGAGCCCGAACTCCTGGCTCGCGTAGATCTCGAAGTCCTGGCCGAGCTGGCTCTGGTGCGTGGCCGCTATCGCCAGGGTCGCGAGCAGCTCGACGTAGACGTCCGCCTGCCACGCCGCGTCCTTGGCGTGCTCGATCATCCCGTCGCAGCCCAGCAGATCGGCGAGCCGCGTTCGATCGAGCGCCCAGCGCGAGCCTGCGCTGCCACCGGCGCCGGCGACGCTCGCCCCGAGTGCCGTGTACGAGGTCCGCACGCGGTCCGCGTCCCGCAGCGCCGGATACGCGTACGTCAGGAGCAGATGCCCCACGGTGGTGGGTTGGGCCGGCTGCAGGTAGGTGTAGTCGGTCGCGAGCGCGTCTCGGGTCGCGCCGGCGTGTCGCGCGAGGGCGGCAACCTGGTCGGTGAGCGCGTCGTGGAGCTCCCGCGCCGTCGTTCGTGCAGTCAGACGGAGCCCGACGCGAAAAGCCTCGCGGCGCGGTCGCCCCGCGCTCAGCCATCCCGCCGCTGCGTTGCCGACGCGCCGCCCGAGCTCGGCCTCGCGCGCATTGAAGGCGTCGCCGAGCGACGGATCCCAGGGGAACTCGTCGCCGGGAATCGCGTGCAGCTCGAGCAGCCCTCGCACGAGCGCCTTCGCGTCGTCGCCGGCCAGGTCGCCGCCCTCGACCAGCGCGACTGCATGCGCAAGATCCGCGAGCGACAGGCCACGTGCTAGGCGAGGGCCATGTGCGCTCTCGGCGGAGTAAGCGGCCGCCACGAGCTCGCCCGCAGCATCGTCCCGCAAACGTCCGCCTCGGCCGAGCTCATCCGTCTCCGTCATGACGACGAGACTAGCCCTCCGCACCTCCGGTGGCCGCCAGGACCGCCCATCGACTCAGCCCTCGATCGGCCTCTGACCCTCGGGACGCGCGGCTACAGGAACTTGGCGATCGACTCGCGGAGCACCGAGAGGCCGATCACGCGGGAGCCTTCGTCGATCGCGCCGATCGCCTCGGCCGGCACCAGCCGGCGCCCGCGCAGGAATCCGGAGCGGACGGCGAGCGCGTCGGGTACGTCGGGCTGGGTGCCGTACATCGGAGCCTCCACCCGGCCGACGATCCGCCCTCGGGCGTCCGCGACGACGAAGCCCTTAACACTGCGGAGATCGAAGGCGACACTGCTCACTGCCAGGAACCTATTCCCCGCGCATGAAGATTCTCCCTCGTGCGGCGTAAGGACTTTGTTAATCCCGGAGCGACCTACAATCGCGCGATGGACGTCTCTGCGCGGCATCTGCGCCTGCTGACCGAGACGATCGCCGCCGTCAACTCGACGCTCGACCTGGAGGAAGTGCTCGAGCTCGTCGCCACCGAGGTCGCGGACGCGCTCGGAGCCGACGCCTGCTTCGTCTATCTCTACGACGAGCGCGCGGACGAGCTCGTGCTGCGCGCGACGCACGGTTCGCGGGTCGAGGAGATGACGCGGCGGCCGCGACTGCGCCCCGGCGAGGGGATCACGGGAACGGCCGCAGCGGAGCGCGCCCCGATCGCGATCGCCGCGCGCGCGCATCTCGACCCGCGCTTCAAGCAGTTCCCGAACCTCCGCGAGGACGAGTACGAGTCGATCCTCGCCGTGCCGATCGTCACGCGCGACACCCTGGAGGGCGCGCTCAACGTCCGGACCCGCGAGCCGCGAGAGTGGCCCGCAGCCGAGATCGACCTGCTCGTCGCGATCGCGTCGCAGGTCGCGCAGTCGATCGAGCACGCGAAGCTCTACGCCGAAGCACAGCGGCGCGTGCACGAGCTCGAGGCGCTGGCGCGAATCTCGGAGGCCGTGTCCGAGTCGCTGTACCTCGAGGAGTCGCTCGAGGCGATCGTGAAGACGACGATGGACGCGGTCGACGCGACGGGCGCGGCGCTCGTCCTCGACGACGGGCGGATCGCCTGGCCGGAGGGACGGCCGGGCACCCATGCCGTGCGGCTGCCGCTGCGCTGGAAGCGGCGCGTGATCGGCGAGCTCGTCTGCGACCGCGACACGCCGTTCTCCGCCGCCGACCGGCAGCTGCTCGAGGCGATCGCGCACCACGCCGCCGTCGCGCTCGAGCACGGGCGCGCGGTGATGCGCGGCGTGCTCGCCCAGGAGATCCACCACCGCGTCAAGAACAACCTCCAGACGGTCGCGTCGCTGCTGCGCCTGCAGGCGCGGGCCGAGGGCGTCGACCCGCGCAAGGCTCTCACCGACTCGGTCAACCGGATCCTCGCGATCGCCGCCGTGCACGAGGTGCTGACCGAGCACCGGGAGGACGACGTCGACCTCCACGAGCTGATCGACCGGCTCCGCGCGATGCTGGTCCAGGGGCTCGTGGCCGGGAAGAACGTCGAGGCGGAGCTCGCCTCGGTGTCGCTCGCGGGCGATCGCGCGACGGCGCTCGCGCTCGTCTTCTGCGAGCTGTTCGGGAACGCGCTCGAGCACGGCGGCGCGACGGTGCGGATCGAGCTCGGACAAGCCGGCGAGAGCGTGACGCTCGCGATCGCAGACGACGGGCCGGGCCTGAACGGAGGCGGCGACGGGATCGGGCTCTCGATCGTCCGCGCGCTCGTGCGCGACGAGCTCGGCGGCACGCTCGAGCTTCGCGGCGAGGCCGGCCTGCGCGCGGAGGTCGTCTTCCCGGCATGAAGATCCTGATCGCCGAGGACGAGACGATCATCCGGATGGACCTGCGCGCACTGCTGGAGGGCTCCGGCTTCGAGGTCTGCGCCGAGGCGCGGGACGGCGAGGAGGCCGTCGAGCTTGCGCGCGCTCACGCCCCGGATCTGGCCGTGCTCGACGTGAAGATGCCTCGTCTCGACGGGATCGAGGCGGCGCGGCGAATTCTCGACGAGCGGCCGATCCCGATCGTGATGGTGACCGCCTACGGCGAGCGGGAGCTCGTCTCGCGCGCCGTCGAGGCGGGTGTGTTCGGCTACCTCGTGAAGCCGTTCCGCGAGACCGACCTGCTGCCCGCGATCGCGACGGCGCGGGCGCGCCACGAGGAGCTGGCGGCGCTGCGCGAGGAGGCGGAGTCGCTCGCCGACGCGCTCGCCGCACGCAAGTCGATCGAGCGGGCGAAGGGGCTGCTGATGGCGAAGGAGAACCTCTCGGAGGCGGACGCGTTCGCGCGCCTGCGCAAGGCGAGCCAGGTCTCGGGGAAGCCGCTGAAGGTGGTCGCCGAGGCCGTGGTCGCGACGCTGGAGCAACCGTGAGCGAGCACCCGCACGCCGCTGCGGCGCGGCACGGATTCGAGAGCTTCGTCCGCGGCGATGTCGCGGCGCTGCTCGGGCTGTTCGGGCCCGAAGCCGTCTGGCACGTCCCGGGCGAGAACGCGATGACCGGCGAGTACCACGGCCTGGACGAGATCGGGGCGTTCCTGCGCCGGACGGCCGAGCTGACCGGCGGTACCTACAAGGTCGACCTCCTGTGGGCGGTTGCGGACGACGACCGCCTCGTGACCGTCTACCGCGCCCGCGGGGAGCGCGAGGACGGCCGCAGGCTGGACATCGAGCAGGCGCTCTTCATCCGGGTCGAGCAGGGACTCTGGACCGACATCCGCGCGCAGCCGCTCGACCAGGCCGCGTTCGATCGCCTTCTGGCGCTCAGTTCTGCGCGAGCAGGCGGGCCTCGCCGCGGCGGCGGCGGACGCGAAGCGCGAGCCAGACGAGCAGGCCGAGCAGCACGAAGGGGCCGACGACGACGAGCACGTAGAGAGCGGCGAGGCCCTCCCAGCGGAGGATGTCGACGATCCGGTCGATCGCGCCCTCCTCGGCCGGCGCGGAGTCGAGCTGCTCCGTCGTCAGCGACATCTGGATCGTCGCGAGCCGCGCTTCCTCGCGGGTGCCACCGAGCGCGGCGCGCAGATCGGAGAGACGGCGACGAGCCTCGGCGCGCTGCGCCTGCAGGACGACGCGCTCCTCCGCCGTCAGATCCGGGTTCGCGAGCTGCCGGTTCAGGGCGACGATTTGCCGCTGTGTCTCGGCGATCTGCGTGGCGAGGTCGTCCACGGTGCCCTGCAGGTCCTCGATCCCGAAGCGCTGGCCGACGATCGTGCCGAGCGAGGAGAGCTGGACGAGCGCGCTCTGCACGCGCGCGATCGGAACACGCAACGTCAGCTGGGAGGAGCCGATGCCCGCCGAAGGCGCGTCGTAGCTCACCGACTGGACGTGACCGCCGAGCGAGCGGGCGACGCGCATCGCCTGCTGGGTCGCGGCCGAGAGCTCGTCGAGCCCGTCGACGCGCAGGTCGAGCTGGGCGTCGAAGCGCTGCAGGCGGCCGGGGCTCGGCGCGATCGCGCCGCCCGCGTCGCTCTGCGGAACGGGAGCCGACTCGCGGGAGGAGTCGAAGTTCTCCTGGGCCGAGCCTGGGGACGACTGGGCGACGGTGGTTGCGCCGGCCGCCGAGGTCACGTCGCCGTCGCGCCCGTCCGGACGAGTGAGACCGATCACGCCCGCGGCGACGACCGCCACGACAAGCGTGGCCGGCGTGGCGACGAGCAGGAAGCGGCGCAGGTCGATCCGGTCGAGGAGGCGCGCGTGCAACGGCTGCCGCTCAGGCTCCTGGGCCGCCACGAGCCGGATTCGCTCCCGTAGCTCCGCAGGCGCAACTGGGCGCGCGGCTCGAATCTCGTTCAGCAGTGGCTCAGACGGCGACATGGGAACCGATCCTCTCTTCGAGCTTCGTGAGCGCGCGCGAGAGCCGGGTCGAGACGGCGGTCGGGCTGATGCCGAGCACGCGCGCGGTCTCGTCGCCGTCGAGCTCGAGCAGGACGCGGAGTGCGATCACCTCGCGCTCGCCGGCGCTGAGCGCGGCCAGCGCCGCTTCGAGCTCCGGGGACAGCCCTTCGGCGAACGACGCCTCGACGCCCTCAGGCGGGGCGGTCCGCTCCTCGCGGCGGCGTCTGCGCTCCTCGGCGCGGAACCAGTCGAGGGCGGTCGTGCGGGCGATCTGACAGAGCCAGGTGCGGGCGCTCCCCCTGCGCGCGTCGAAGCGTCGCCAGAGCCTGAGCGCCTTCTCGAAGGTCTCTGCGGCGAGATCCTCGGCGAGCGCCGGGTCGCGCGTCAGGTAGACGAGGTAGCCGTAGACGTCGTCGAGATGGCGCTCGGCCGTCACCGCGAAGCTCGCCGCGTGGGCGGGCTCGACGCGAGCAGTCCGAACGGGAAGCGTCATCGCCTGCACACGGTGTCTACGCCGCCGGACGGCCCTCCGTCACACCACCGGTGTCAGACTCGTGCCAGACTCGTGCCAGAGACGAGTCTGACACCGGTGCTCGGGTCACGAGGACTGCGCGGCCTCGAAGAGCTGCTCCCACTGGGCGAGCAGCGCCTCGAGATCGTCGCGGGCGGCCTTGTGGGCGGAGAGCGTGGCGACGTCGCCCCAGTCGTCGGCGAGCTTGCGCTCGAGCTCGGCGATGTCCACCTCCCGGGCTTCGATCGCCGCCTCGATCCTCTGCAGCTCGCTCGGCTTGCGCGGCTTCTGCTTCGTAGGCTTCTCCTTCGCGGCAGATTCAGGCTTCGGCTGCTTGGGAGCCGGCGCGTCCTCGTCCGCGCGGATGCGGGCGTAGTCGGCCCAGCCGCCGGCGTACGAGCGCAGCCGCCGGTCCTCGATCGCGACGATCCGCTCGGCGACGGCGTCGAGCACGGCCCGGTCGTGCGACACGAGCAGGACAGTGCCCGGGAACGCCTCGAGCGCCGCCTCGAGCGCCTCGCGGCTCTCCAGGTCGAGATGGTTGGTGGGCTCGTCGAGCACGAGGAAGTTGGCACCCGAGGCGACGACCAGCGCGAGTGCGAGCCTTCGGCGCTCGCCGCCCGAGAGCGCGACGACGGGCTTCTCGTGCGCGTCCCAGCCGGAGAAGAGAAAGCGTCCGAGCAGCGCCTGCGCCTGTGGACGTTGCAGACCGGTAGCCCCCATCGTGCACTCGAGCACGCTGCCGCGCTCGTCCAGCTCCACCTCGTGCTGCGAGAAGTACGCCACCTCGACGCCGTGCCCGAAGCGCCCGACCCTGCCGTTCACGAGCGCCTCGAGCAGCGTCGTCTTGCCGGAGCCGTTCGGCCCGATCAGCGCCACATGCTCCCCTCGCTCGAGCACGAGCTCGGTTTCGTGCAGCAACGGCTTGTCGCCGGCGGCCAGCTCGACGCCGAGCGCCTCGACGACGGTGCGACCGCTGCGAGCGGGCTTGAGGAACTCGAAGCCGAGCGTTCGGCGGCCCGCACCGGGAGCCTCGACGCGCACCTGCTCGATCCGCGCGATCTGCTTCAGCTTGGCCTGGGCCTGCCGCGACTTGGTGCCGTAGCGGAAGCGCGCGACGAAGCGCTCGAGCCGCTCGATGTCCTCCGCCTGGCGCTCCGCGAAGCGCGCCTGCATCGCCAGTCGCGCTGCCTTCTCCTGCCGCCAGACGTGCCACTTGCCGGGGAAGTAGACCGACTTGCCGGCCTCGAGCTCGAGCACCGCCGTGCCGACCGACTCGAGGAACCAGCGGTCGTGCGCGACCAGCACGACCGCGGCGTCGATCGTCGAGAGCTCCTGCTCGAGCCACTCGATCGAGGCCATGTCGAGGTGGTTCGTCGGCTCGTCGAGGAGCAGCAGGTCGGGCTGGCCGGCGAGCGCGCGGGCGAGCGACGCACGCGTGAGCTCGCCGCCGGAGAAGGTCTCGAGACCCCGCTCGAGGTCGGCGTCGACGAAGCCGAGCCCTCGCAGGACGCTCGTCGCGCGGTCGCGCCAGCCGTACCCGCCTGCGTGCTCGAGTCGCGCCTGCGTCTCGCCGTAGCGGCGCAGCGTCTCGGGCGCATGGTCGCCCGAGGCCATCGCCTCCTCGAGCCGGCGCAGCTCGCGCTCGGCCTCGACGAGATCGGACGCGCCGGAGAGCGCGTACTCGCGCAGCGTCTGGCCGCCCAGCCGCGGTGGACGCTGGTCGTGCAGCGCGACACGCGCGCCCTTCTCCCAGGCGAGCTCGCCGCCCTGGAGCTCGGTCTCGCCCATCAGCGCGCGCAGAAGCGTCGTCTTGCCGGCGCCGTTCGGCCCGGCGAGCGCGAGCCGGTCGCGGCGCTCGACCTTGAACGAGACCCCGTCGAAGAGCGGGTCGCCGGAATGCTCCTTGCGCAGGTTGGAGGCGATGAGGACTGCCATGCTGAAAGGGTAATGGCGCGCGTCCTCGCTCTCGACGTCGGCACGTCGTCCGTGCGTGCGCGCGTGTACGACGAGCTGGGCGAGCCCGTCTCGGGCATCGACGTCCAGGAGCGCTACACCTCGACGCGCGGGCATTCCGGCCGACTGGGCGAGTTCGACGCCGACGAGCTTCTCGTCGTCGCGCAGGATGCGATCGCCGCGGCGCGCAGAGCGGCCGGAGGAGACGTCGACGCCGTGGCGATCTCGTCGTTCTGGCACAGCCTCGTTCCGGTCGATCGGGACGACCGTCCGCTCGGCCCCGTGCTCACCTGGCGGCATCTCGAGACCTCCGGCGCCGTCCCGCTCGAGTCCGACGCCGTCCACGCACGCACCGGGTGCCCGCTGCATCCGAGCTTCTGGCCGGTGAAGATCGCCGGCCTGAAGGCCCAGGGCGTCCGCGCGGCACGCTACCTCTCGTTCTCGGATCTGCTCACGGAGGGCAGAACGAGCCTGTCGATGGCGAGCGGCACCGGCCTGCTCGGACTGGACGGTCGCTGGGATGCGGCGCTGCTGGAGACGCTCGGAGCTCGACGAGAGCAACCTCCCCGAGCTCGCCGACGAGCTCGTGCTCGGCGACGGCGCCGCGGCGAACGTCGGCTCGGACGCTCTCGGGCGGCGTCGAGGCGCGGTGACGCATCGGCACCTCGGGCGCGCTGCGCACGATCCACGAGCCGAGCGATCCGCGGCCGGGCCTCTTCCTCTACCGGCTCGACGCCGAGCGTGTGTGCGAGGGCGGCTCGATCTCGGACGGCGGCAATCTGCTCGACTGGCTGAGGCGCCTGGTCGGCGAGGTGAAGACGGCGGGTCTCGCCCACGAGCCGCCGTCGGGGCTCGACTTCCTCTCGTTGCTCGGCGGCGAGCGCAGCCCCGGCTGGGACGCGCGGCGGCGCGGCGCCGTCGCCGGGATCACGTTCGCCACGACGCCCCGCGACCTCGTGCACGCGGCGCTCGAGGGCGTCGCCTACCGCCTCGCCGAGATCGCCGAGCTGATGCCCGAGGTCGAGGAGCTCGTCGGCAGCGGCGGAGCGCTCCGCCACAATCCGGACTGGCTGCAGATCCTCGCCGACGTCCTCGAGCGGCCCGTGACTCTCTCGGCCGTCGAGGAGGCGTCGGCTCGCGGCGCCGCGATCGTGGCGCTCGAGCGCCTTGGCCTGAACCCGCTACCGGCGCCGCTCGGCCCGACCTTCGAGCCGCGCCCAGAGCGCATCGACGCGCATCGCGCGGCGCGCGAGCGTCAGAGCCGGCTCTACGAGACGCTGACCTGACCCCGTTCGCGAACGAGGCCCCGCGCGGCATCGGCGATGTGAGCCGCGTCGATGCCGGCAGCGGCGAGCAGTTCCGCAGGCTTGCCCGAATGCGGTAGCTCGCGCACCGCGAGCTTGACGACCCGCGGACGCTCCTCGGAGTCGGCGAGCGCGTCGAGCACGGCGTCGCCGATGCCGCCCTCGGGCCGGTGATCCTCCACCGTGACGATCGGCGAGGAGATCGACCGGAGCCCCTCCACGTCGACCGGCTTGACCGAGTAGAGGTCGATCACCCGCGCCTCGATCCCGTCGCCGGCCAGGAGCTCCGCCGCCGCGAGTGCCTCGTGCAGCGTGATCCCGGCTCCGATCAGCGCGACGTCGTCGCCCTCTCGCAGCGTGCGGGAGCCTCCCACCGCGAACTGCTCGTCGGGGCCGTAGAGCACCTCGGTGTCGGCGCGGGTCGTGCGCAGGTAGGAGATCCCGTCCAGCTCGGCCATGAGGTGGACGAGCGCCGTCGTCTGGTTGCCGTCGCACGGGTAGAGCACAGTCGAAGTGTTGATCGCGCGGATGGACGCGATGTCCTCGAGCGCCATCTGCGACGGGCCGTCCTCGCCGATCGAGACACCGGCGTGTGAGCCGCAGAGCTTGATCGTCGCCTGCGAGACCGCGGCCATCCGAACGAAGTCGTAGGCGCGCGAGAGAAACGCCGCGAACGTCGCCGCGAAGGGCTTCCAGCCGACGATCTGCATCCCGACCGCCGCGCCGACCAGCTGCTGCTCGGCGATGTACATCTGGAAGTACCGCTCGGGGAACGCCTTGCCGAAGAACTCCGAGTACGTCGAGTTGTCGACCTCGCCGTCGAGCGCGACGACGCGCGGATCGTGGGCGCCGAGGCCGGCGAGCCCCTCGCCGTACGCCTTCCGCGTCGCGACCTTCGAGCCGACCTCGTAGCGCGGCCGTTCGGCGCCGCCGGTCTCGAAGCGGTGCGGCTCGCCCGACGGCTTCGGCACCTCGACGCGATCGTTGCGGACGCCGCCGAGCTCCCGCAGCGCCTCCTCGGCGTCCTCGGCGGACATCGCCTTGCCGTGCCAGCCGGGCTTGTCCTCGATCTTCGAGTATCCCTTGCCCTTCAGCGTCTTCGCGATCACCGCCGTCGGCCGGCCGGTCGTCCGCTCCGCCTCCTCGTAGGCCGCGTGAATCTCGTCGACGTCGTGACCGTCGATCGTGATCGCGTTCCAGCCGAAGGCGCGGAACCGCTCCGCGTAGGTGTCGAGCTCCCAGCCGTGCCGCGTCTCCCCGCGCTGGCCCAGGCGGTTGACGTCGACGATCGCCGTCAGGTGGTCGAGCTGCTCGAACGACGCCGCGTCGAGCGCCTCCCACATCGAGCCTTCCGCCAGCTCGCTGTCGCCGCAGATCACCCACGTGCGGAACGGCAGCCGGTCGAGCTTCTTGCCGGCGAGCGCGAGCCCGACCCCGATCGGCAATCCCTGGCCGAGCGAGCCGGTCGCGACGTCCACCCACGGAAGCACCGGCGTCGGGTGGCCCTCGAGCCGCGAGCCGAGCTGCCGGTACGTCATGAACTCCTCCTCGGAGATCGCGCCGGCGGCGCGGAAGAGCCCGTAGACCAGTGGCGAGGCGTGCCCCTTCGAGAAGATCAGCCGGTCGTTCGCCGGGCTCTTCGGCTGCTCGAAGTCGTAGCGGAAGTGGCCCGCGAGCAGCACGGCGGCGAGGTCTGCGGCCGACATCGACGAGGTCGGATGGCCCGATCCGGCCTTCGCGCTCGCGCGCACCGCGTCGACCCTCAGCTGCTGTCCCAGCTCCCGCCAGCGCTCGCGCTCGTCCATCGTGGGCTCCTCGCTCGTCGTTTGTCGTAACGTAGCGACCGATGAAGGTCGCAGTCGCATTCGACCACCGGGGCGTCAAGCTGCGCGACAGGGTGCTGGAGGAGATAGTGGCTCTGAGCAACGACGTCGTCGATCTCGGCACGGACACGGATGCCGAGCGGTCGACTATCCGGACAAGGCGCGCGAGCTCGGCGAGGCGATTCGCTCCGGCGCGGCCGAGCGCGGCGTGCTCGTCTGCGGCTCCGGCGTCGGTGCCTCGATCGCGGCCTGCAAGCTGCCGGGCATCCGCGCCGCGATCTGCCACGACGCCTACTCCGCCCACCAGGGCGTCGAGCACGACGACATGAACGTGCTCTGCCTCGGCTCCGAGGTGGTCGGCGCGGAGCTCGCCGCAGAGCTCGTGCGCGGCATTCCTCGCTGCGAGGTTCGACGGCGGCGAGCGCTACGTGACGAGACTGAAGAAGGTGGAAGCGATGGAAAGGTCGGCACATGGCTAAGATCGAAGCTGCACGAGCTCTCGGAGCAGGATCAGTCCGTCTGGATCGACTCGATCTCGCGCGAGTGGCTCGAAGACGGCTTGCTCGAGAAGCTGATGCGCGAGGACGCGGTCGTCGGCGTCACGTCGAACCCGACGATCTTCCAGAAGTCGCTCGTCCGAGGGCAGCTGGTACGACGAGCAACTGACGCGAGGTGCTGCGCGAGGAGGACGATCCGAAGGAGATCTTCTACCGGCTCGCCGTGCGAGGACATCCAGGCGCGCGTGCGACACGCTGCGCACGGTCTGGGACGCGGGCGGCGGCGAGGACGGCTACGTCTCGATGGAGGTCGATCCGACGCTCGCCTACGAGCGCGAGGCGACGATCGAGGAGGCCCTGCGCCTGCACGAGTGGATCGACCGCCCGAACCTGCTTCGTGAAGATCCCGGCCACCGAGCCCGGGCTCGGCGCGATCGAGGAGTGCATCGCGCGCGGGCAAGTCGATCAACGTGACGCTGATCTTCTCGCTCGAGCGCTACGCCGCCGTCGCCGAGGCCTACGTGCGCGGGCTGGAGCGGCTCGTCGAGTCGGGTGGTGACCCGTCGGTCGTCGCGTCGGTCGCGTCGTTCTTCGTCTCGCGCGTCGACAGCGAGGCCGACAAGCGCCTCGACGCGATCGGGACGGAGGAGGCGCTCGCCCTGCGGGGCAAGCTCGCGGTGGCGAACGCGAAGCTCGCCTACCGGCTCTACGGCGAGCTCTTCTCGGGCGACCGCTGGGCCGCGCTTGCCGCGAAGGGAGCGACGCCGCAGCGCTGCCTCTGGGCGTCGACGTCGACGAAGAACCCGGACTATCCGGCCACGCTGTACGTGGACGAGCTGATCGGCCCGGAGACGGTGAACACGATGCCGCTCGAGACGATCGAGGCCTTCCAGCAGCAGGGCACGGTCGCACGCACGCTCGACCGCGACCTCGAGGAGGCCGATGCTGTCTTCGCCGACCTCGCTCGGGTCGGCGTCGACTACGACGACGTCACCGACACGCTCGAGCGGGAGGGCGTGCAGAAGTTCTCCGACTCGTTCGACCAGCTGCTCGAGGGCATCCGCGCGAAGAAGTCTGAGCTCGCGCCCGCGTGAGCGCGTCGATCGTCGAGCGGATCTGGAACTACGACGCGGACGTCTGGACCGGACGCGACGAGGATCGGTGGCTCGGCTGGCTCGACGTGGTCGACCGGATGCGGCCGCACGTGGGCGAGCTGACCGCCTTCGCAGGGGCCGCGGGCGAGCAGTTCGACCACACGGTGCTGCTCGGCATGGGTGGCTCGAGCCTCGCGCCAGAGGTGCTCAGGCGCGCCTTCGAGGCGGCGTCGTTTCACGTGCTCGACACGACCCATCCGGCGGCGATTCGCCGGCTCGGCGAGGAGCTCGACCTGGAGCGGACGCTGTTCCTCGTCTCCTCGAAGTCGGGCTCGACGCTCGAGACGCGCTCCCACCTGGAGTACTTCTGGGAGCTGACCGGCGGCCGCGGAGCGCAGTTCGCGGCGGTGACAGACCCCGGCTCGGAGCTCGACGCCCTCGCGGTCGAGCGCGGCTTCCGCGCCGTCTTCGCCGGCGAGCCGCAGATCGGCGGTCGCTACTCGGCGCTCTCGATGTTCGGCCTCGTGCCCGCGGCGCTGATGGGCGCCGACGTCGAGCGCCTGCTCGAGCGGGCCGGCGAGACCGTGGAGGCGTGTCGCGCCGGCGACGGCAATCCCGGCTACGAGCTGGGGGTCCGCCTCGGCGAGGGCTGGCAGGCCGATCGGGACAAGATCTGCATCGACGCGAGCTCGAGCGGCTTCGGCTCGTGGGCCGAGCAGCTGCTCGCCGAGTCGACCGGCAAGGACGGCAAGGGCCTCGTGCCCGCTCCGGGAGAGTCGCCGGAGGGCGCCGACCGGCAGCGCGGCGAGCTCCTTCTGGACGACCCGTACGACCTCGGCTCGGAGTTCTTCCGCTGGGAGTTCGCGACCGCCGTCGCCGGACACGTGCTCGGGATCAACCCGTTCGACCAGCCCGACGTGCAGGCGGCGAAGGACAAGACGAACGAGGTCCTGGCGCAAGGCGATCCGGACGTCTCGCCGCGAGGCTCGCTCGACGAGCTCCTGGCGCAGGCCCGTCCGGGGGACTACGTCGCGATCCAGGCGTTCGTCGATCCCGCGCGTATGGGGGCGCTGGAGCCGCTCACCGAGCGAGCGCATGCGACCGGCTGTGTCGTCACGACCGGGCTCGGGCCGCGCTTCCTGCACTCGACCGGCCAGCTGCACAAGGGCGGTCCCGACACCGGGCTCTTCGTGCAGGTCGTGGACGAGGTCGGAGATGAGCTCGCGATCCCGGGCGGCGACCTCGGCTTCGGCCGCTTGATCCAGGCGCAGGCCGCAGGCGATCTCGCAGCGCTCGAGGAGCGCGGCCGCCGCGTCATCCGACTCCGACTGGAGGACATCGCATGAAGCTGGGACCAGCATGAAGCATCGGAATGGTCGGGCTGGGACGGATGGGCTCCGGGATGACCCGGCGACTGGAAGCCGACGGGCACGAGATCGCCACCTACGACCCGAACGTCGAGTCGACGGCGAAGACCCTTCGCGCGCTGACGAAGCAGCTCGAACCGCCGCGGCACGTCTGGATGATGGTGCCCGCCGGTGAGATCACCGAGGAGACCTTTCAGAAGCTGACCGGCGTGCTCGAGCCCGGCGACACGATCATCGACGGCGGCAACTCGAACTTCCGCGACTCGCAGCGGCGCCACAAGGAGGCGAAGAAGCGGAAGCTTGCCTTCGTCGACGTCGGCGTCTCGGGCGGCGTCTGGGGCTTCGAGGTCGGCTTCTGCCTGATGGCCGGCGGCGACAAGGCGCCGGTGAAGCGCCTCGCGCCGATCTTCCAGTCGCTCGCGCCGGAGGACGGCTGGGCGCACGTCGGCGCCTCCGGCGCGGGCCACTTCACGAAGATGGTGCACAACGGGATCGAGTACGGGCTGATGCAGGCGTACGCCGAGGGGTTCGAGCTGATGCACCAGTCCGAGTTCGAGCTCGACCTCTCCGAGGTGGCGGGCATCTGGCGCTACGGCTCGGTCGTCCGCTCCTGGCTGCTCGAGCTCCTGCACGAGGCGCTCGAGCAGCACGGGGATGCCCTCGAGGACATCGCGCCGTACGTCGAGGACTCGGGCGAGGGCCGCTGGACGATCAACGCGGCGATCGAGAGCGCGGTGCCGCTGCCGGCGATCACCGCCGCGCTCTACGGCCGCTTCGCGTCGCGCCGCGAGATCAACTTCTCCGCGAAGGTTCAGGCGGCACTCCGCAACCAGTTCGGCGGCCACGCGATCCGGGCCGTCGAGGAAGCGAAGACGAGCGAAGACCCGAGGTGAGCTCGACGGCGAAGAACCCGCTCGCGGAAGGATTGCGGCTACGCCGTCGTCCCGACCCGTGCGCGCTCGTCATCTTCGGCGCCTCGGGCGACCTGACCCAGCGGAAGCTCTTCCCCGCGCTCTACGCGCTCGCCGTCCGACGGCTGCTCCCCGAGCGGTTCGGGATCGTCGGCGTAGCGCGCACGGAGCACACGACGAAGCAGTGGGTCGCCGCGATGAGGAAGGCCGTCCGCGAGCACGCGCGCGACGACTTCGCCGAGGACGTCTGGCGCTCGATCGCGGACGGGATGCGCTACGTCCCCACCGACTTCGCCGACGACGCGGGCCAGGACGCGGTCGTCGACGCGCTGAACGACCTCGACGAGGGCCGTGGGACGGGCGGCAACCGCGTCTACTACCTCGCGGTGCCTCCGGTCGCCTTCGAGACGATCGTGGGCGAGCTGGGGGAGCGCCGCGACCGCAGCCAGGGCTGGACGCGCCTGATCGTGGAGAAGCCGTTCGGCCGCGACCAGGCGTCGGCGCGCAAGCTGAACGCGATGCTGCTCCACCACTTCACCGAGGACGAGGTCTTCCGCATCGACCACTACCTCGGCAAGGAAACCGTCCAGAACATGCTGGCGCTGCGCTTCGCGAACGGGATCTTCGAGCCGATCTGGAACCGGCAGTTCATCGATCACGTGCAGATCACCGTGGGCGAGTCGATCGGCGTCGAAGGCCGTACGGGCTTCTACGAGTCGGCCGGGGCGATCCGGGACATCATCCAGAACCACCTGCTCCAGCTCGTCGCGCTGACGGCGATGGAGCCGCCGATCGACTTCACGGCCGACTCGGTGCGGAACGAGAAGGTGAAGGTGCTGCGCGCGCTGCACACGCCCGGGCCGAAGTCGGTCGTCCGCGGCCAGTACGGGCCTGGCCTGATCGAGGGCGAGGAGGTACCCGGCTACCGGGAGGAGGAGGGCGTCGCCGGCGACTCGACGACCGACACGTTCGTGGCGGCGAAGCTGTACGTCGACAACTGGCGCTGGGCCGACACGCCCTTCTACGTGCGTGCCGGCAAGCGGCTGCCGCGGCGTGAGACGACGATCGCGATCCAGTTCCAGCGGGCGCCGCACCCGCCCTTCGCGGAGATCGCCGGCGACGGCCTGCGGCCGAACGTGCTCCTGATCCACGTCCAGCCCGACGAGGGCGTCTCGCTCGCGATCGGCGCCAAGGTGCCCGGGCAGGGGATGTCGATCCGGACCGTGCACATGGACTTCCTCTACGGGGGCGCGTTCCGCACCGGCCTGCCGGAGGCCTACGAGCGGCTGATCCTCGACGCGATGCTGGGCGACGCCACGCTCTTCACGCGCGCCGACGAGGTGGACGAGCAGTGGGCGCTCGTCGACTCGATCGTCGCGGCCTGGAGTCGCAGCAAGCCCGTGTTTCCCAACTACGAGGCGGGGAGCTGGGGGCCGCGGTCGGCCGACGAGCTGATCCAGCGGGACGGGCGGTCGTGGCGCAGACACTGACGAACACGACGCTCGCAGCCGTCCAGCAGGCGCTGAACGAGGAGCGCGAGGCCGGCGCGCAGCGGACGAGCGTGATGACCCATCTGGTCTGGGCGCCTGCAAGCTGGCTGAAGGCGGCGGAGCGAACGCTGGCGGGCCTGTCGGAACGACACCCGTCCAGGACGATCCTGCTGACACCGGCGCCGCGGCGGAAGGACGGGATCGACGCGCTCGTCGACGTGCGGGAGTTCTCGGTGGAAGGATCCTCGCACTGCATCGGGTCGGAGGTCGTCGAGCTGACGCTGAAGGGCGCTCGCGCACGAGCGCCGGCCTCGATCGTGACGCCGCTTCTGATCACCGACCTGCCCGTCTTCTGCCGCTGGCGTGGTGCAGCCCGACTGGGACGGGGCAGAGCTCGACCAGCTCGTCGGCGTCGTCGAGAGACTCGTCGTCGACTCGGCCGAGTGGGACGACCTGCCGGGAGCGTACGAGCGGCTGGCGCAGCTCTTCGACCGCGTCGCCGTCTCCGACATCGCCTGGACGCGCACGCTCGGGTGGCGGGCGCAGCTCGCCGCGCTCTGGCCGGGGATCCGCAGGCTCGAACGTGTGGAGGTGACGGGGCCGCTCGCCGACGCCTCGCTCCTCGCCGGCTGGCTGCGCTCGCGTCTCCGCCGCGACGTCGAGCTGCGCCACAAGGCAGCGAGATCCCTGCTGCGGCTCTCGGTCGACGGGACGACGGTCGAGCCGCCGCCCGTGGACGCCCCGAGCGCGAGCGACCTCCTGTCGGAGCAGCTCGACCAGTTCTCCCGCGACGCGATCTACGAGGCGGCCGTCAAAGCTGCCTGAGGCCCGCCGGCAGGAGTTCGAGCGGGCGGTCGCAGGGTTTCCGCTGGCCGAACCGGCACTCGAGGAGGAGCCGCTTGCGATCGCGCGCGACTCGCTCGCTCGGACGGGGCTCGTCGTGCTCGGCGAGTCGCACGGAATCGCCGAGACGGCGAACGCGATCCTCGCGCTCGTCCGGCGGCTCGACGTTCGCGCACTGGCGCTCGAGTGGTCGCACGACGAGGTCGACGACATCGTCCAGGCCGTGTTCGACACCGGCCGGATCGACCTCGACGCGCTCTGGGAGACTCCGCCCGGCGGCGATCTCTTCGCGTCGGATGGCCGCTTCACGGCGGGACACGTGGCCGTGATCCAGCAGCTCGTCGGCGAGGGGCGGCTCGAACAACTGATCCTCGTCGATCGCCTCGAAAGCGACGGCCCCGAACGCGAGCTGGAAATGGCGACGCGACTGGTGGGCTCGCTCCGGCATGACCGCGGCGCGGTCGCGATCGTCGGCACCGCACACGCGCTCCGTGGAACGACCGGCCGACCCGAGTCGATGTTCGGCCACCTGGAGCCCACACGCCCCGGCGTCGCCAACGGCAGGCTCTCCTTCTCGTCGGGCAGGTGCCATCACCGCGGCGAGAGCGAGCTCTGTCCGGTCGGTGACGCGGCGGACGCGATCTTCGAGCTGGGCGTGGCGACGCCGGCGGTCGTGCCGGCCAAGTGACACTGTGTTACTTGGCCAGCTCGCGCACCGCGAGGTCGTGGAGGAGGCCGTTCGAGGAGATGCGCCCGTCGAACGTGCCGCCCGCCTCCTCGACGATCACGGCGACGGCGGCGGTGTCCCAGATCGCGAGCCGCGGCGCGTCGACGGCGACCTCGGCCGCGCCCTCGGCGACGAGCATGTGGGCCCAGAAGTCGCCGAGCCCGCGCAGGTGCCAGGCCTCGAAGGCGGCCGGTGCGGGCGGCTGGTCGAGCGCGACGAGCACGGTTGCGTCCTCGATCCGGTCGATCGCGGAGACCCGGATCGCGACGCCGTCGGCGAAGGCGCCGCCGCCGCGCGTCGCCCACCAGCGCCTCCCGAGCGCGGGTGCCGAGACGACGGCGACGCGGTCGTCGTAGGCGATCAGCGTCGCCCAGACCGGGATCCCTCGCGTGTAGTTCCTGGTTCCGTCGATGGGGTCGACGATCCAGCGCGGCCCCGGGCCGTCGTCGGTGCCGAGCTCCTCGCCGACGACGACGTCCCCGGGGCGCTCCGCGGCGATGCGCGAGCGCAGCAGCTCCTCGACGGCACGATCGGCCTCGGAAACCGGGGTCAGATCGGCTTCGTCTCGACGTGCAGGTCGGTCGCGCGGAAGCGCGAGAGTGCGATCGCGTCGGCGTCGTCGGCGAGCGAGAGGGCGAGCTCGAGGTCGGCGCTCACGCTCCGACCCTACGGGCTGCCGCTACGTGGTGAAGCGGAACGAGCGGGCCGACGCGTCGAAGACCCGCGCCTGACCGGCACTCGGTCGTGCGGTGGCGAAGGTCAGCGTGTAGGTGGCACTGCGGTGCCGCAGGAGGTAGACGACGGCGGACTGGGTGCCGCCGGGAACCCTGGTCGCGAGCGCGCAGCGCACTGCCGCGCCGGCGGGAAGCGAGACGTTCCGACACTGGGCGGCACCGGTGCGACCGCGCACGCGCTTCAGCGCGGAGGCGGCCTTTCGCGCCCAGGCGGCATGCGAGTACGTGCTGGCGTCGGCCTTCGTCTGGACGAAGAGCGCGGCTGTGCTCCCGTCGCGAACCGCGAGCCGGAGCGCCGCCCCGCTGCCTCCGAGCGCGCTGAGCTTCGGCGCTGCCGAGACACGCGAGGTGCTGCGTCCGCCGGAGCGCCACGAGGCCGGGACGCGGACGCTGAAGCCGCCGGCCGGAACGCGCATCTGCTTCGTCGTCCTCGTCTTCGTCGCCCCGGACCTGCCTGAGACGACCGCGAACGTCGGCCTCGTGGCGACGACCTGCTGTGGATCCGACCAGGACATCGCCTGAGCGCCCGTCGGCAGCGAGAAGTCGTAGCCCCGCACGCGATAGAACCAGGTACCCGGCGTGAGCGGCAGGACCGCCGACGTGTTGAGGGTCATCAGCCCGAGCGCGCCCGACGCCGGGTCGGTCTCGGGAATGAACGGCTGTCGCTTCTTGCTCCACTGCACGGCGTAGAGATCGGCGCCGAGCGCGGTCGTCCAGGCGACCAGCGGAGCGCCGTAGAAGGCGGCCCGGCTGGAAGCGGACCGCAGCTTGCCGTTGGGCGAGAGTCCCGAGACGAACGGCTCGCCGCCACTCGTCAGTGCGGGCTCGCTCTCCTTGCCGAAGCGCAGCACCCGCCCGGCCGCGCAGGCGTCCTGCGCGAGCTCCGTCTCCTGGTACTGGATGTTGCCGCTGGTGCGGGTCACCGGCTCGCCGGCGCCGTGCGCCAGCTTCAGGGCAGCGGCCAGGCCGAGCGCGCCCGGCGTGACCGTCGTGATCACCGCCGGCTCCTGGTTGCCTGCATTTCCGACCGAGATCGCGTCGCCGATCGCGAAGCCGGCCGAGTTGCCGACGGGCAGCGTCACGGCGCCGACCATCGCTCCCGCGCCGGCGACGCTCGTCGAGCTCGGCCCCGGGAACCTTCGCCTCGACCGGCATGACGGTCCAGTAGTAGCCGCCGCCGCGGGCCCAGTCGGTGTCCCAGAGCGACACCGGCGGGCCGAACGTCCCGGATGCCTTCACGAGCTCGATGTTGCCTGCCGGCGCAGCCGGTGCTGGTGCCGCCGGTGCGCCCGGCGCCGCGGGCGTGCCCGGCGCGGCGGCCGGCGGCGCAGTCGCACCGCCCGGGAGCCCGGTCGTCGGCGTCACGGCGGGAAGGGACTCGTTCGGGACGATCGCGCCGAAGTCCGCCGAGAGCCCGGTGCCCTCGACGCCGTCGGGAAGATAGGCGGAGCGCGCGGCGGCCAGCGCGGTTCCGGTCAGCGGGAGCGCGAGCGAGCCGCTGTAGCGCGGCGCGTAGGCCGGGCTGCCGACGATCGAACCGGCGTAGACCCGGTTGACGCAACCGCGGTCGGTGTAGACGTGGACGCGGTAGAGCTCCTGGGGCGCACCGGCGAGCGACGCGTTCCCCCGGTAGACGAAAGCGGGGGTGAGCCGATGTGCGGGCGCGGTCTTCGCGCCGGTGGAGACGACGTCCGAGACCGTTGCTGTGGTTGCCAGCGGTCCGACGGCGAAGGGCGGGTTGGCGGAGACGTAGACCGGGCTCCAGGCGCCGTAGCCGACCGCCGGCAGGCCGTTGGCGCGGCCGTTGTAGTCGAAGCGCAGGGCGCGGATCCGCCAGCGCACCTGCCCGAGCCACGAGGCGGCCTGGTGGAAGGAGTAGAACTCACGGAGGTCGGCGACGTTCGTCGTCGAGACGATGATCTTGGGGAGGTCGACGAACCACACCTGGTAGCCGGTCGCGCCGTCGGTCGGCGTCCAGCGCAGCAGGCCGGGATAGGAGGCGATCGGCGCGGGCACCGCGGCGGGCTCCATGTCGAACCCGAACGAGTCGCTCCAGTGCGTTGTCGTGTCTGCGAGCACGGCGCGCACCCGCGCGAAGAGCGAGTGCGGCGAGCCGGTGATCCAGGGCAGAGTGAGCGCGGGAGAGGCGACCGGGCTCGTCAGGCTCGTGTCCGAGTAGACGATCCCGCTGTCGCGGAAGGTGTTGCTCGTCGAGAGCTGGAACTCGTACCGCAGCGCGCCGCGGACGGGGTTCCAGGCGAAGGCGGGCGTGCGCGAGAAGGAGTCGCGGCGCGGCTCGTCCACGCGGAGCAGGAAGGGATGCAGGCCGGTGGGTGAACCGGCCGCGACTGCGTCCGTCCGCGCCTGGGCGGGCGCCGCGAGCAGGAGGGTGGCGCAAAGAGCGAGCAGCAGTGTGGTGGCGCGGTTCATGGAGCTCCTAGCGGCGGGAGGCGGGTTTCTTGGAGGACGCGACGACCGAGACGCGGCGCGTGACGGTCTTCCCGGCCGCTCCCTGGGTGGAGAAGCTCGCCAGCGTCAGGACAGCCGTGGTCGCCCGGCGGCGCCCCTTGCTGCTCAGCGACCTGGCGACCTTGACGGGCAGCCGGAAACGGAGGTCGTTGTTGCCCGCACGCAGCCGGCGGGTCCCGATCACGGTCTTGCCGACGGTCGCCCGGAGCTGCCCCGAGCCGCTCGAGAAGACGATCAGGCGCACGACGCGCGTCGCGGCGGGAACGCGGAGGAGCTCGGCTCCGTAGACGAGGATCGAGGGTGCCACCTCGCCGCCCGGAGCGGTCACGGTCGGGCCGGTGTAGAGCGGGTTCGGCGGTGCGGTGGGAGAGGACGGCGTGCTCTTGTCGACGGTGATCGAGCCGCTGACGGTGAACGTCCTCGCGTCGTCGGTGAGGCTCGCGTTGGGCAGGGCGAGGTAGCCGTTCGCGCCGCCGAAGCAGGTGTCCCAGGGAACGCTCAGCGAGGCCGTGTTGCCGGCGATCGCCAGCGGGACGGCGGTGGCTCCGAGCGCCGAGGAGTAGAAGACCGGCCTCGTGGGGACGCCGGCCGGCAGCGCCACCGTCAGCAGCAGCGTGGCGGCGTAACAGTCGCCGGCGGCCGTGCCGCGAGTGAGCTCGAGGTAGCGAGCAGCGAGATGGTTGACGCCGATACGCTGAACCGGCAGTGCACCGGTCACGGAACCGGTGGAGATGCTCGCATGGGCCGCAGGCGGGACGCCCTTCAGAGCCGGGGCAACGTAGTTCCCGGCTGCGTGCACCGCCGTGTAGTCGTTGAAGACGTCGCCGAGCGTCGACCCCCTGGCAGCGACCGCGGCCGAGAGGAGCTGGCGACCCGTCTGTGCAGGGTCGGCGAGAGCTGCGCCCCCGGCCAGGACGTCGCGCACGAACGAGACGCCGAAGCGCTCGCTCAGATACTGGAAGAACGTCCAGCGGGAGTAGCCGCCGGTCTCGTACCGGTCGTTGCCGCACGCGTCGCTGACGCAGTCGAGCGACATGTCGGGCGCGGCGTAGCTCGCCGGCAGCGGGACTCCGAACGGCAGGTAGCCGTCGAGCGTGAATCCGGTCCACTCGGCACTGCCCTCGAGCAGCCAGAAGTCGGCGGGGATCCAGAGCCCCATCTGGATCGCGTGCAGACACCTCGTGGGCGATGACGTGCCTCGAGGTGACCACCGTCGGATCGATCGCGATCCAGGCCGTCGTCGTCGTCGCCGGCCCGACGGCATCGGGCGACGCGAATCCGATCGCCCCGGTCGCGCTCAGGTCCTGCACCCAGATGTCCACCCGGCCGTCACCGTCGTTCAGCGGTGCGGGATAGCCCCAGGCGCCGACGATCGTCGCGTAGGCCTCCTCCGCATGCGCGGCGAGGTCACCCGCATCCTGGTGTCGGATCCGATCCGGGTTCGCGGGCGGCGACGTGAGGTCTCCCGTGTAGTGGATCTGGAAGTGCTCCGTCGTGAGCACGTCGGGATAGCCGGCAACCGGTCGCGGCGCGGCGGCTGCGGGGCCGGCGGCAACGGCTGCATACGCGCACGCGAGAGCAAGCAGAGCTAGACAACGAGGGCCGGTCATTGCTCCTGGCTCATCGGCCGGAGCGCGGGAAAGCTTTAGGCGGTCAGGAGGCTTCGATGTCGACGACGACGTGCGTGATCGGCGCGTCGAAGCGGTCGCGCGCCGCTCCGACGACGTTCCGCTCGAGCCAGTGCGAGCGGCCCTCCGGATGCGTCGAGATGACGATCTCGTCGGCGCCGAAGGTACGCAGCGCGTCCTCGATCGCCTGCAGCGGATCGCCGTCGCCGACCTCGCCGCGCGCCTCCACGCCCGCGCCGGCAAGCCGCTCGAGCGACGTCCGCAGCCGCTCCTGCGCCGCCGCACGCGCACCGTCCTCGTCGGAGGCCCAGTGCCGCACCGGGGAGTTGAGCGCCGGCACGACCACGAGCACCTCCTCGCGCACGCCCTCGGCGCGCTGGCGGAGCACGGCGAGCAGCTCGTCCCCGCCGACGGTCTCGTTCGCGATCACGAGGATGTGCCGCTCCGCCCCGTCCGGCCGGCGAGGCACGGCCGGCCGTAGCGGCGCTTCCGAGGACCGGGCGCCGAGCCAGCGCCAGAGAACCAGCCCCGAGAGCACGACGAAGACCACGAGGCCGACCCAGCGATTCAGCGCCGCCGCCGCGACGATGAGCGCGAAGTACCCGATCGTGAGCAGCAGGAAGCGATACGCATCTGCTTCGCTCGCGAACGGGTTCCGCGCCATCAGATCAGGTAGATCGTCGCGTACACCACGATCCACATTACGTCGACGAAGTGCCAGTAGATTCCGGGCAGCTCGACGCCGTGGTGGTGCTCGGGCGTGAAGTGGCCGCGGAACGCGCGCACGGTGGCGACCGCCAGCAGCGTCAGGCCGACGAAGACGTGCGCTCCGTGCAGGCCGGTGAGCCCGTAGAAGATCGTCCCGAACGCGCCGTCCGACGGGTTGAAGCCGATCCGTGCGTACTCGAGCATCTGCGTGACGAGGAACGCGAGACCCATCACGAAGGTCAGGACGAGCCCCGCCTTCAGGCCCGTCCGGTTGCCGCGCTTGATCGACTGGAGCGCCCAGTGCATCGTGAAGCTCGAGGTCACGAGGATGACGGTGTTGACGCCGGCGACGAAGACCGGCAGGTGGAAGCCCTCGAGCGGCCAGCTCGGCGCCTCGGGATTGACGACGCGGACGAAGAAGTAGGCCGTGAAGAACGCGCCGAAGAGCATCGCCTCCGAGGCGATGAAGAGGAACATGCCGAGGACGGTCGCCTCGACCCGCGAGCTCTGGTTCGCGATCGGCGGGCCGTGATGGTGCTGCTCGGCGTGCGGCGCTCATCGACGGCGCTTCGGCCTGCTCGGGCTGGACGACGACGTGCTCGACCGGCACCTTCGCATCGCTTGCGCAGCCGTCCGACGAGGTCGCGACGCAGCCAGGAGCGAGCCCTTCTGCTCGGGGAAGGTCGAGACGAGGATCTCGTCGATCCGCTCGTCGCGGACGGCGTGCATCGCCGCCGTGTACGGATCCGGGTGCGCGATCTGGCCGTGCACCTCGATCTGCTCCGCCCGCAGCTCGGCGAGCGCCTGCCGCAACCGTCGCTCCGCCTCGGGGTGCGCGCCGCTGTCGGGGTCGCTCTGCGGGCAGACGATCAGGAAGCCGACGCGCTCGCCCTCCTTCGCCTTCGCGCGGATCCGGTCGAGCAGCGGCGCGCCGATGACCGTCTCGTTCGCGACGACGAGCACGTTGCGCGCCCCCACCCGCTCGGCGACGTCGGACGTCACGTGCTCGACGGGGATGTCGCCGGCCACGCGCCGGATCTCGTCGACGAGGTTGCGCCGCCGCCAGCCCGACTTCGCATCGGGGTGGGTGGAGACGATCACCTCGTCCGGCTGCTCCTGCGCGATCGCGTCGCGGACGGCGGTGAGCGGGTCGTTGTCGATCACGTCGCCGATCACGGAGAGCCCCGACTCGCGCAGCCTGGCGACGGTGCGGTCGAGACGCCGCGCGGCCGACGCCCGCCGCGTGTTCTCGTAGACGACGTAGCCCTCGCGGGGAACGCTCACGGGCGCGATCACGCGCACGAGCACGTCGCCCGCCTCCGCGTGACGACGGACCGCGTCGATCAGCTCGTCGCCGGTCAGCGTCTCGTTCGCGACGACGAGCAGGGTGCGACGGCCCTCCGTCATCCGACCGTCTCCTCCTCGCGAGTCGTGGCCACGGCGGCGCGGTCGCCGTTCAGGACGGCGTGGCGCGCGCCCGGGACGCCGTACTCGTACGGGCCGCCGACGACCTGCGGGATCTCGTCGAAGTTGAACACCGGCGGCGGCGAGGAGACCTGCCACTCGAGCGTCATCGCCCGCCACGGGTTCGCCTCGGCGATCGGGCCGCGCGTCCAGCTCTGGATCATGTTGTAGAAGAAGATGATCGTCGAGGCGCCGAGCAGGAACGAGAACATGCTGATCACGAGGTTCCAGTTGCCGAACTCGGCCGCGTAGTCGGCGACGCGGCGCGGCATCCCCTGCAGCCCGACCCAGTGCATGGGGAAGAACGTGCCGTTGAAGCCGACGAACGTGAGCCAGAAGTGGAGCCGGCCGAGCCGCTCGTCGTACATCCGGCCGGTCATCTTCGGGAACCAGTAGTAGATCCCGGCGAAGATCGTGAACAGCGAGCCGCCGAAGAGCACGTAGTGGATGTGCGCGACGATGAAGTAGGTGTCGGAGGCGTGCGATGTCGATCGGCACGGAGGCGAGGAAGATCCCCGACAGGCCGCCGAGCACGAACATCGAGACGAAGCCGACGCGCGAACAGCATGGGCGTCCTGAAGCGGATCTTCCCCTCCCACATCGTCGCCAGCCAGGAGAAGACCTTCACCCCCGTCGGCACCGCGATGATCATCGACGTCACCATCATCGGCACGCGCAGCCACGGCGCCATGCCCGCCACGAACATGTGGTGCGCCCAGACCGAGAAGCCGAGCACGAGGATCGCCATCAGCGAGAGCGCCATCAGCCGGTAGCCGAACACCGGCTTCCGCGAGAAGACGGCGATCACCTCGGAGATGATCCCGAAGCCGGGCAGGATCATGATGTAGACGGCCGGGTGCGAGTAGAACCAGAAGATGTGCTGGTAGGCGAGCACGTAGCCGCCCTCGGCGACCGTGAAGAAGTTCGTGTGCATGATCCGGTCGAACATCACGAAGAACTGCGAGCGCGGCGATGAACGGCGTCGCGATCACGACGAGCAGCGAGGTCGTGAAGTTCGCCCAGACGAGCAGCGGCATCCGCCAGAACGTCATCCCCGGCGCGCGCATCGTGATGATCGTGACCAGGAAGTTGAGCGCGGTCATGATCGAGCTCGCGCCCGCCCACTGCACGCCCATGTTGAAGAAGACCTGCCCGAGCGGCTGGTCGGCGGCGAGCGGCGCGTAGCTCGTCCAGCCGGTCGCGAAGGCGCCGCCCGGCGCCAGGAAGCTCGCGATCATCATGATCCCGGCGATCGGCAGCAGCCAGAACGAGAGCGCGTTCAGCCGCGGGAAGGCCATGTCGGGCGCGCCGAGCATCAGCGGCACGGCGAAGTTGGCGAGGCCGGCGAACGCGGGGATGATGAAGAGGAAGATCATCAGCGCCGCGTGCACCGAGATCAGCCCGTTGTAGGTCTGCGCGTCGACGAACTGGAGGTCCGGCTGGGCCAGCTCGGCGCGGAAGATCATCGCCGCGAGCCCGCCGACCACGAAGAAGAAGAAGACGGTGACGAGGTACTGGACGCCGATCACCTTGTGGTCGGTGTTGACCCGGAAGTAGTCGCGCCAGCTCGTCGCGCCGTGGCTCGAGTGGTCCTCCGGCCGCGTCGCGCGGCCGCTGATGTAGTAGACCCAGTAGTCGAAGGCGCCGATGCCGGCGAGGAAGCCGATCGGCGCGGTCGTCAGCGAGGCGACGACGGTGATGACCGGCCAGTCGACGGTCGGCTCGTAGCCGCCGAGCCAGCGGAAGAAGACGACGATCGCGAAGCCGAGCGCCCAGAAGAGCGACGTCATCCACGCGGCGCGGAGATAGCCGGGGCCGGTCAGCCGGCGCAGCCCGCGGCGCGGCGGAGCCGGCCCGTGCGGCGCGTGCGCTTCGTGCTGGTGGGCGACCTCCGTCACGTCTCTACTCCCCGTTTCCCTGCCCGTCGACGAGATACTGCACGAGCGCGTCGAGCTGGTCCTCGGAGAGCGACTTCTCGTAGGTGTTCGGCATCACGTCGGCCTGGAAGCCCTCGGCGAGCCGCGCGTTCGGGTCGACGATCGACTGCCGGACGAACTCCTCGAGCGGCTGGCCGGCGTCCTCGGCTGCGCTCGCGAGATCGTCCAGGCCCGGCCCCACCTCCGCGTCGGAGCCGGCCGGCGCGAACGCGTGGCAGCTGCCGCAGCCGGCGGTCGCGAAGACGGACTCGCCGTCGTCGCCGCCGCTCGGCGCCGCCGCCCTCCCGCTCGCTCGCGAGGAACGCCTCGTAGTCCTCGCGGCTCACCACCCGCACCGCGGCGCGCATCGTCGAGTGCCCGAGCCCGCAGAGCTCGGTGCAGACGAGCGAGTAGCTCGCCGACCCGGGTCGGCGTGATCGCGAGCGTCGTCTCGATCCCGGGGACGGCGTCCGACTTCTGGCCGAACTCGGGCACCCAGAACGAGTGGATCACGTCCAGCGAGTGCAGCGTCAGCTTCACGCCCTGGTCGACCGGCAGCACGAGCGCGCCCGACGTGACCGCGTCGTCGCCCCCTTCGGACGAGGGCGGGTACTCGAAGCGCCACGCGAACTGCTGCGCCGTCACCGAGATGCGCAGCGGGTTCGGGCCGAGGTCGTCGTTCTGCGCGAGCACGATCGCGCTGACGACCGAGATCGCGGTCACGAGGATCGCCGGCACGACGGTCCAGACGATCTCGATCCCGGTGTGCCCGTGGATCGGCGGGCCGTCCGTGTCGTCCTCGGGAGCGGCGCGGAACTTCCGCACCGAGTAGATGATCACCGCCGAGACGACCGCGAAGATCGCGATGCAGATCACCGTCGTGAACCAGAAGACGAACTCGATCCGGTCCATCTCCTCCGACGCCGACGTCGGGCAGCCAGGGGACGAGCACGGCGATCACCGACGCCGCAATCCCGGAGAGGACGCCGTAGATCACCAGGCGGACGATCGAGCCCCTGCGCACCGCGGCCGAGCCTACCTGAAGGCCGCACCCGATCCGCCGCGTTGACGTCGTTACAGCTTCGACGCTCGCAGCACCGAGCGAAACCACGCCGCAATTCCCGCGCAAATCAAGGAGGACGAAGTGGGTCTCGGAGTCAGCATCTTTCTGATCGCAGTCGGCGCGATCCTCACCTGGGCCGTCAGCACCGAGGTCTCGGGTCTCGACATCAACGTGGTCGGCGTGATCCTGCTTGATCGTCGGCATCCTGGGCCTCGTGCTCTCGATGATCTTCTGGTCGTCGTGGGGCGGCTTCGCCCAGGGCGGTGCCCGTCGCCGCACGACCTACGTCGACGACGGCCCTGCGCTGTAGCTCGCTCCACAGCTTCCGGAGCACTCGTGCGAGAGGCGGCCTTCGGGTCGCCTCTCGCCGTTCCAGGGTCAGGCGAGCGGTAGCTCGAACATGAAGGTCGAGCCCTCGCCCGGCTGGGAGTCGACGTGGATCCGGCCGTCCATGCGGCGGACGATCTCGCGGCAGATGTAGAGCCCGAGGCCGGTGCCGCCCACGCCGCGCGTCAGGTCGGGATCGAGGCGGTAGAACTTCTCGAAGATCCGCGCCTGCTCGGCCGCGGGGATCCCGAGGCCCTCGTCGCGCACCGAGAAGCGCAGCTGGCCGGGCAGAACCTCCAGGGCGACCTCGACGAGGCCACCGTCGGGGGAGTACTTGATCGCGTTCTCGACGAGATTGACGAGCACCTGGCGGAGCTTGTCCGCGTCTGCGGCGATCGGCGGCAGCTCCTTCGGCGCGCTCAGCCGGAGCTCGATGCCGGGTGGCAGGTGCGCGCCGGCGGCCGCCACGACGCCCTCGGCCAGCGCTCGCGCGTCGGCATCGCCGATCGCGACGTCGACGACGTCGGAGTCGAGCCGGCTCGCCAGCAGGATGTCGTTGACGATCCGCGCGAGCCGTTCCGCCTCTCCCGAGACGACGCCGAGCATGCCCTCGCGCTGCTCGTCCGTCAGCGCGACATCCTCCCGTCGCAACGTCATGGCGGCGCCGTAGATCGCGGCCAGCGGCGTGCGCAGCTCGTGCGAGACCGTCGAGACGAAGTCGCTCTTCAAGCGGTCGACCGCCCGCTCCTCGGTCAGGTCGCGGAAGGCGTAGACCGTTCCCTCCTCGAACGCGACGCCCGAGATCGAGAGCCACACCTCGAGGCCGCCGATCTCGATCGGCACCGTCTCCGCCCGGACGCCGCCGCCGTGCCGTGTCTCCGCGACGGGGATCAGCCCTTCCACATCCGTCCAGCCCGGAAGCACGACCGCGAGCGGCCGGCCGACGACGTCGGCCTCGCGCAGACCCGTGATCGCCGCCGCGGCCGGGTTCCAGAGCCGCACGATCCCGTCCCCGTCCAGCAGGAAGACGCCGTCGCCGACGAACTCGAGCGCCTGCGACGACTCGGCCCGGCGGGCGAGCTCGGTCTCCGCCTGCTTCGAGTCCGTGATGTCGCGTACGAGCCCGACCATGCTGAGTGGCGCGCCTTCGCCGTCGCGCTCGATCGCACCGCGGACCCAGATCCAGCGCTCCACGCCGTCACGTCGCTCGATCCGGCACTCGAAGTCCCACTCGCTCGACTCCTCGATCGCCTTCGCGAAGCTCGAGTCGATCGCCTCGCGGTCGGCGGGGTGGACGTGCTGGAGGAAGCGCTCGTACGACCAGTCCTGGCGCGCCGTCCTCGTACCCGAAGATCCGGTCGTGCAGCAGCGAGCGGCCGGTCTCGCCGGTGCGCAGGTCGAGCTCCCAGCTGCCGAGCTCGGCAGCGTCGAGCGCGAAGCGGCGGCGCTGGTCGCTGCGCTCGACCGAGCCGAACAGCGAGGCGCGGTCGACGGCGATCGCGGTGCGTCGCGCGAGCTCCTGCGCCAGCGCGAGATCGCTCTCCGCGAAGCGGCGGCCGGACTCGTCGGAGGAGACGAAGGAGATGGCGCCGAGCACCCGGTCGTCGGACAGGAGCGGCACGACCAGCAGCGACCGCAGGCCGAGCCCGTCCACGAGCTCGCGGAACTCCGACCCCCGTGCGGCGACGGCGTGGCGCACCTCGTCGGAGATCCGGGAGTGGAGCTGAGGCAGGCCGGTGCGGATCGCCTCGGCCGCGCCGTGGAGATCGTCCGGCCGTGGCGGGAACCGCCGCCGCAGGTCCTCCGCGAGCGCCGCCCGGCTCGGGTCCTTGTGCGCGACGGCGACCAGCCGCAACGCGCCGTTCGGCTCGAGCATCGTCACCGCGCACCAATCCGCCAGCTGCGGGACGAGGAACTCCGCCAGCCCGCGCAGCGTCGTCTCGACGTCGAGCGAGGAGCCGAGCAACGTCGTCGCCTCCGACAGGAGTCGCGTCTGCCGCTCGAGCAAGCCTCGCTCGGTCACGTCGCGGAACGACCAGAGCCAGCCGAGATACTCGCCGTCCGGGCCTCGCACCGCCGCGCCGTAGCGGTCGAGGACGCGGCCGTTGCGGAGAAGGATCTCCTCGCGGCTCGTCTCGTCCGGATGCGCGTAGAGGTACTGCACGCGGGCGATGAAACTCTCCTGATCCGCGACCCTCGTCATCGCCTCTGCGAGCGCCGACTCGTCCGACCCCTGCTCGACGAGCTCGTCGGGGAAGTCCCAGAGCTCCGCGAAGCGCCGGTTGTACGACAGCAGCTCGCCGTGCGGCGAAACCAGCAGCAGCCCGTCGATCGACGCCTCCTGCTGCGCCTCCAGGACGCTCGTGCGGAACGTGGCCTCGCGGAACAGTCGAGCATTGTCGACCGCCACCGCTGCACGCCCCGCGAGCTCGACGGCGAGCGCCAGATCGCCCTCGACGTAGCGGCCGGGCTCGCGGGAGCCGACCGCGAGCACGCCGAGCGCCTCGCGGCGCGCGACGAGCGGCACCAGCATCATCGAGCGCGAGCCGATCCGCTCCAGGGCGGCCCGGTCGGCGCCGAACTGTGCGAGGTGCTCGTAGAAATCTGCCGAGACGTTCGAGAAGAGCACCGGCTCGGCGCGCTCGAACACCGTCGCCATGAAGGCGGGCGAGTCCGGACCGAGCGGATAGCTGCGAGGCAGCGACTCGAGCAGCGGCTGCAGCTCCGGGTCGACGTGGGCGCAGGCGACCCGCTCCAGATGGTCGCCGGCGGCCAGGAAGATGTGCAGCGAGTCGGCCAGCCTCGGCACCACCACCCGCGCGATCCGGGCGAAGACGTCGTCCGCGTCGAGCGAGGAGGCGAACAGCTCTCCCGCCTCCGCGAGCAGCCGCAGCCGCTCGTCGGCGCGGCGCTGACCGGTGACGTCCATGATCACGGCGCCGACTCCGGTGATCGCCCCGTCGTCGGTGCGGACGGGGTAGTAGCTCGAGAGCCAATGCCGCCGGTCGCCGAGCCTGAGCCCGTGCTCGTCGGTCGACTCGTTGTGGATCACCGGCTCGCCGGTCTCCAGCACCTGGCGGTAGAGAGGCTCGAGCCGTGGTGCGAGCTCCGGCTTCACGTCCCCGAGCGTCTTGCCGGGGTGGTCGGCCGCCGGAAGGTCGTTGATCTCGGCGAGCGCGTCGTTGACCCGCACGAACCGGAGGTCGCGGTCCCAGAAGCCGATCCCCACAGGCGCAGAGATCAGCAAGGTGTCGAGGAGCGCGTAGGACGACTGGACGGCCGTGTAGAGCCGCGCGTTCTCGACGCCCAACGCGATCCGGCTCGCCACCTCCTCGGCGAAGACGACGTCGTCGTCGTCGTAACGCCGGCCCGACTCCCCCGTGCCGAGCGAGAGCGTGCCCAGCGTGCGGCCGCGCGCGATCAGCGGGACGACCACGTACGACGTCGGCCGCAGCCCGCGGTAGAGGTCGAGGTGGTGCTCGTCGCGCGCAGCGGCCTCGAGTGCGCCCTCGTCTGCGCGTTGGATCAGCAGCGACTCGCCGCTCGCGAGCACCTTCGAGGCCGGATGATCCGGGTTGCCGTCCGGCGGATAGAGCCGCCGGATCTCCCGCAGCAGCTCCTCCTTCGCCGGGTCGACGTGCTGCAGGACTGCCTGCCGCAGCGGCGCACCCTCCTCGACGAGGTCGACGATGCAGTAGTCCGCCACCGCCGGGACGATCACCTCGCCGAGCCGCGCCAGGGTCAGCTCGAAGTCGAGCGACGACGCGAGCAGCGAGCTCGCCTCGCTGAGGAAGCGCGCGCGGTCGCTCGAGCGGCGCTGCTCGGTGACGTCGTGGAAGCTGTTGATCGCGAGGCTGACCTCGCCGCTCTCGCCGCGCACCGGCGTGGCGCGCACGATCGCCCAGCGCTCCTCGCCAGTCTCCCGGATCCGGTAGCAAATGGTCCGCTCCGCCGAGCTCCCGTCGCGAAACGCGACGCGGCCCGGCAGCTCGTCGAAGGGAAGCGGCTGGTGGTGCTCATCGAGCAGCTCGAACCGCGCGAGCACCTCCGGAAGCGGCGCGGAGAGGAACGCCGCGGCGGTGTCGAAGCCGACGAGCTGCGCCGCCGCGTCGTTCGCGTAGACAAGGTGGCCCTCCGCGTCCTGCGCCGTGATCCCGTCGGCCACCGCGCCGAAGATCGCCTGCAGCTCGGCTCGCGACTCCGACGAGCTGCCCGCTCCGTCCGCTGCCGCTGCGTCGCCGCCGCGATGTGGCTCGCGACCGTCTGGGCGAGCTGGAACTCGCCGGCCGTGAACTCGTGCGGGACGGATAGAGGAACGTGAACTTGCCGATCAGCTCGCCCGCGTGGACGAGCGGCACGAAGGCGAGCGCCTCGATACCCTCGCGCTCGAAGGCCGGCCTGTACTCCTCGAGCGAGGCGTCGAGCCGCGCCTGGGGCACGAGGATCGGCTGGGGATCTGGATCGCCGAACGTCCAGGGCGAATGGCCGTCGAGAGCGGCGCGATACTCGTCCGACAAGCCGAGCCAGGCCCGGAAGCGCATCGTCCCGGACTCGTCGAGCAGCAGAATCGAGGCCCGCTCGACGTCGAGCCCGTCGACGAGCGCGTCCAGCGCCGGCGTCGAAGATCTCGTCGAGCGAGGCGGCGCGCGCGACGGTCTCCGCCATGCGGTAGACGGCCTCGAGCCGGCGCAGCTGGTCCGAGCCGCTGCCGGCACCCTCCCGCGCCGAACGCTCCTCGTCTTCCCGAACCGACACGGTTGCTGCGACCCCCTGGGCGACTGAGGCCGATGTTAGCCACGCGCAGCGGCCGTTGGCTAGCGCGGAGCGGGTGGGCGAAGTGGCTAGACTGCTCGACCGCGGGCCGTTAGCTCAGCTGGTAGAGCAGGGGACTCTTAATCCCAAGGTCGAAGGTTCGATCCCTTCACGGCCCACCTTGCCGCACTGGCCGGGCGGCTCCCGCCGGGCAGAGCCCGGCTCCGCCGCCCTCTCGTCCCTGGAGCCGCTCCACGCGAGGGCCCGTGCTCACGCACTGTTCCCTCGCGCTCCGCGACACCAGGAACGAGCCAGAGCGCAAGGCCCGAGCCGCATCGAGATGAGCAGAAAACTAGGCTCCGTGCGATGAAGGTGCTCACCGTCGTCGGCAACCGGCCGCAGTTCATCAAGGCCGCGCCGCTCTCGCTCGCCTGCGGGAGGCCGGGATCGACGAGGTCTCGCTGCACACGGGCCAGCACTACGACCGCGAGCTGTCCGAGGTCTTCTACGAGGAGCTCGGGCTCGCCGAGCCGGCCTACTCGCTCGACCTGCGCTCCGCCGACCCGGAGGCGATGCGGCCGGCGATCGCCGCAGCGCTCGAGCGGGAGCAACCCGACTGGACGCTCGTCTTCGGCGACACGAACTCGACGCTCGCGGGCGCCGAGGCCGGCGCGGCCGCGGGAGTGCCGGTCGCCCACGTCGAGGCGGGCCTCCGCAGCGGCGACCTCGCGATGCCCGAGGAGCGGAACCGGATCGCGGTCGACCGGATCGCCGCGCTCCTGCTCTGCCCCGACGAGCGCTCGCAGGAGACGCTTCGCGCCGAGGGGGTTCCGGGCACGACGGCCGTCGTCGGCGACGTGATGGCGGACGCGACCCGGATCTTCGCCCCGCTCGCCCGCGGTCGCATCGAGCCGCCACACCCAGCCGGCACGCTACGTCGTCGCGACGATCCACCGCGAGGCGAACGTCTCGCAGCCGCGCCTCGGCCGCATCGTCGAGGGCCTCAACCGCCTCGACGGAGCCGGTCGTCTTCCCCGTCCACCCGCGCACGCGCGGCGCGCTCGAGCGGGAGCGGATCGCGCTCGCGCCCCACGTCGAGCTCGTTGCAGCCGCTTCCCTATCTCGAGCTCGCCGCCGCTCGCCTCGCAGGCGCGCGTGATCGTGACCGACTCGGGCGGGCTGCAGAAGGAGGCGTACTGGTACGGCGTTCCGTGCGTCACCGCCCGACCGTCGACCGAGTGGATCGACACCGTCGAGACCGGCGCCAACGTCCTCGTCGACGACGACCCGGACGCGCTCGTGCGCGCAGTGACAGAGGCGCGGATGCCCGAGGCGCGGCCCGCAGCTCTACGGCGACGGCCATGCCTCGGAGCGGGTGGCAACCGCTCTCGCCGGTAGGATCGGCCGCCGTGACTGACGTTGCCATCGTCGGCGCCGGCTACGTCGGCGTTCCGCTCGCGCAGGTCTTCGCCGAAGCCGGCCGCTCCGTGCTGCTCGTCGACCGGGACGCCGAGCGCGTCGCGACGCTGAACCGCGGCGAGAGCTACATCGAGGACGTCCCCTCCGAGGCGCTGAAGCGGCTCGTCGACGCGGGCACCGTCCGCGCGACGACCGACTACGACGAGCTGCGCGAGTGCGACGCGATCCTGATCGCGCTGCCGACCCCGCTCTCGAAGCAGCGCGAGCCCGACCTCTCGATCGTCACCGGCGCGGTCGACGAGATCGCGCAAGCGCCTCCGGCCGGGCCACCTCGTCGTGCTCGAGTCGACCACCTATCCCGGCACGACGCGCGAGGAGGTGCTGCCGCGGCTCGAGTCGACCGGCCTGAAGGTGGGCGAGGACTTCCACCTCGCCTTCTCGCCGGAGCGCGTCGATCCCGGCCGCGAGGACTGGACGACGAAGAACGTGCCGAAGATCGTCGGCGGGATCACCGACGCCTGCACCGAGCGCGCCGCCGAGCTCTACGGCACCGCCGTCGACACCGTGCACCGCGTCACCTCGCCCGAGTCCGCCGAGCTGACGAAGCTGCTCGAGAACATCTTCCGCTCGGTCAACATCGCGCTCGTGAACGAGCTGGCGCAGATGTGCGAGCGGCTCGGGATCGACGTGTGGGAGGTGATCGAGGCGGCGGCGACGAAGCCGTTCGGCTTCATGAGCTTCAAGCCCGGCCCGGGGCTCGGCGGCCACTGCATCCCGATCGACCCCTTCTACCTCACCTGGAAGGCGCGGGAGTACGGCTTCTACACGGAGTTCATCGAGCTCGCGGGCAAGGTGAACGAGAACATGCCCTACCACTGCCGCTCGCTGATCTCGCAGGCGCTGAACCACGGCCGCGAGAAGTCGCTGAAGGGCTCGAAGATCCTCGTGCTCGGCGTCGCCTACAAGCCCGGGATCGGCGACATGCGCGAGTCGCCCGCGCTGAAGGTGATCGAGCTGCTCCAGACCGCGGGCGCCGAGGTCTCCTACCACGACACCCACGTGCCCGAGCTGCCCGAGCTCGGGCTCGCCTCCGTGCCGCTCGAGACGGAGCCGTACGACTGCGTCGCGATCATCACCGACCACCCCGGGATCGACTACGAGGCGCTCGTCGACGACGCTGCCGTGATCGTCGACTTCCGCAACGCCACGGGCGCGAAGGGCCGCACCGCCGCGAACGTCTGGAAGCTCTAGTGGCGGTCACGGTCGGCCAGGCCGGCCTCGGCTACTGGGGCAAGAACCTCGTCCGCAACTTCGACGAGCTCGCGGAGCTGACCTGGCTGTGCGACGCCTCCGCCGAGCTGCGCGAGCAGTTCGCCGCCCGGCACCGAGGCGCACGCGTGACCGCCGACTTCGCGGAGATGCTCGCCGACCCGGCGCTGGACGCGGTCGTGATCGCGACGCCGGTACCGACGCACTACGCGCTCGCGAAGCAGGCGCTCGAGGCGGGCAAGCACGTCTTCGTGGAGAAGCCGCCGGCGATGAAGGGCGCCGAGATGGAAGAGCTCCTCGAGCTCGCCGAGAAGCGCGACCTCGTGCTGATGCCGGGCCACCTCCTGCTCTACCACCCCGGCGTGCGCAAGCTGAAGGAGCTGCTCGAGGCCGGCGACCTGGGCGATCTCCTCTGCGTCTACTCGAACCGGCAGAACCTCGGGATCATCCGCCGCGACGAGAACGCGCTCTGGTCGCTCGGCGTCCACGACCTGTCCGTGATCCTCTACCTCGTCGGCGAGGAGCCGGAGGCGGCGATCGCGCACGGCAACGCCTTCCTGAACGAGGGCGTCGAGGACGTCGTCTTCTGCTACCTGCGCTTCCCCTCGGGGAAGATCGCCCACATGCACCTCTCCTGGCTCGACCCGCACAAGATGCGCAAGCTCACCGTCGTCGGCCGCGAGAAGATGGTCGTCTTCGACGACATGGAGCTCGAGCGCAAGGTGACGATCTACGAGAAGGCGCCCTGGGAGCCCGCCGGCACCTACGGCGAGTGGCGGACGCGCACGGGCGACATCTTCAGCCCGAAGATCTCGAACGACGAGCCGCTGCGGCTCGAGTGCCAGCACTTCCTCTCGCTCGTCGAGAACGGGCCGGACGGGCACAAGGAGGCACGCGACGGGCTCACCGTCGTGCGCGCGCTCGACCGGCTGACCGAGTCGCCTCCGTGGCTCGGGCGAGTGGCGTGGCTGACGTCCATCCGACCGCGATCGTCTACCCCGGAACGGTGCTCGGCGACGGCGTCAAGGTGCTCGAGCACGCCGTCGTCGGCAAGCAGCCGACGCTCTCGCCGCGCTCGACGGCGAAGCGCGAGCCGCTGCCGCCGACCGTGCTCGGCGCCGGCTCGATCGTCTCGACGGGCGCGATCGTCTTCGCGGGCACGCAGGTCGGCGAGCGCGTGATCCTCGGCGACCAGTCCTGCGTGCGCGAGCGCGTCGCGATCGGCGACGACGTCGTCGTCGGCCGCGGCTCGCTGGTCGAGAACGACACGACGATCGGCGCGCGCACGAAGATCCAGGCCGAGGCGTACGTGACCGCCTACTCGACGCTGGAGGAGGACGTCTTCATCGCCCCGTGCGTGGTGACGACGAACGACAACTTCATGGGCCGCACCGAGAAGCGGCTCGAGCTGATGAAGGGCCCGACGATCCGCCGCGGCGCGCGGATCGGCGGCGGCGCGATCCTCTGCCCCGGAATCGAGATCGGCGAGGAGGCGTTCGTCGGAGCGGGCGCCGTCGTGACGAAGGACGTCCCGCCGCGGGCGCTCGTCGTCGGCAACCCGGCGCGCGTCCTGCGCGACGTGCGCCGAGGAGGAGCTGCTCAGCGCCTTGACGATCGAGAGCCGGTAGCGGCCGGCGCCGCGCGAGCCGAGCTTCACCTGCACGAAGTACCAGCCGGCCCTCGGCGCACGGTAGGACAGCCACTCGCGCGGGCCGGGGCGGGCCGACTGCTTCACGAGCCGCTCGAACGAGCTGAGATCGTCCACGCGCCGCGTGGCCGGATGCCAGAGCATCAGGTTCGTGTCCGTGCCGGCCGGGCCGCGGACGCCGACGAAGACGGGTTGGTCGCGCCTGAGCCTGATCGCGTAGACGTCGTTCTGGTCGTCCCAGAAGTCGAGCGTCGCCGAGAGCCGCTTCGTCTGACCCCAGAGGCGCACGGCCTGGGGGCCTGCATCGTCGTTCGGCTCGAGCGTGTCCGGCGGCGGCAGCGGCGAGCCGAGCTGCCGCAGCGCCGCCTCCATGTCGAGCCGGCCCCAGCCTGTCAGCTCGTCGCGACGCAACGGGCAACGCAGGCAGCCGGTCGCCGGATTGGCGTCGACGGCGGTGCCGGTCAGGAGCGCCGTCACCTGCTCGGAGCGGATGCTCGGGCGCTCCGCGATCAGCATCGCGGCCGCCGCGCTCACCTGAGGCGCCGCGAAGGACGTGCCCTCGGCGGCTCGCCAGTCCTCGGTCCCGCAGACCGAGTAGCCCTGCTCGGCACACTCCCTGAACGCCGAGGTCAGCGCGCGCGGCAGGGTGGAGACGATTCCCTGGCCGGGCGCCGCGAGGTCGTTGTAGATCTTGTCCCGGTTCGAGAACGTGGGCGAGGAGCCGTTGCGGGCGATCGCGCTGACGCCGAGCACGTGCGGCAGCGCGGCCGGGTACGTCGCGTAGGGCCAGGGCTGCCGCGGCGCCGAGTCGCCGTTCCCGACGGCCGCGACCACGACGACATTCCGCTTTCTGGCGTAGCCGATTGCGGCGGCCTCGAGCGGCGAGAAGCTGTCGAGTGCGGCGTTGCGCGGGTCGCGCAGGCCGCCGAGGCTCATGTTGATCACGCGCGCTCCGCTCCGCACGGCCCAGCGGATCGCCCTGGCCTCCGCCTCGATGTCGATCGTCCCGTCAGCCGCGACGACCTTCGCGACGAGCAGGTCGACCGCGGGAGCCATCCCCGCGATCCCGATCTCGTTGTTCACGGTGGCGGCGATCACGCCGGCGACGAAGGTGCCGTGGCCCTGCGAGTCCTGGAGCGCGGGCGTGCCGACGAAGCTCCTCGAGCCGACGATCCGGTCGTCGAGATCGGGATGGCCGCCGTCGATGCCCGAGTCGATCACCGCCACGAGCACGCGCGGGAGCACGGGCAGGTCGGGCCAGTAGTCGAAGGCGCGGTTGGCGGGAAGGTGCCACTGGCTCTTGGCGAGCGGGTCGTTGGGCGTGAACGCGAGCCGGCGCGAGCCGAGCCGCTCGACGTAGGTCGCGCCCGGGAGCTCGCGCAGCCGTGGCGGCGCCGCACGCTCGACGATCAGCGCCGGCAGCGGCGCGAGGCTCTCGATCGTCGCCGCCCTCCGCCTGCTGGAGCGCCTGAGCGAGCGCCGGCAGCTGCCCGACGGACTCGGCTCCGACCGCGTAGCGCGCCGCCTCGGCGGCCTGCGGGAGGGCGAGGAAGACGGCGAGCGATCGCCAGCGCTGCGCGCATCGTCAGCCCGCGCGGATCGTCGCGCTGAGCCCCTGCGCGAGGCCGGCGGCCGGCGCGGTCCGGACCCGGTATGACCCGGGCAGCGAGCTCGAGCTCGGCGAGGAAGCGCGCCGGAGGCGTCGATCGCCGCCTCGCCGGCGGGAAGCCAGTCGTCGCCCTCGAGGCGCTGCACCTGCACCGTCGCGCCCTCGCGGGCGGGCGTCACCGTGCCCGCGATCCCTGCGGGAGCACGCCGAGCGGCGATCCGCGGCGCGACCGGAATCGTCACCACTCGCGCCACCGTCTGCCCGACGAGCAATCGGTAGGTGGTCGACCCGTAGAGCGCTCGCGCTCATGAACATGCTTCGCCACGGGACGGCCGAGCGGCTCCCAGGCGCCGTCGAGCCGCCTCTGGACTCTCACCTTCGTGCCCTGCCCGCGCACGGTGAACGAGAACTTCTGCCCGTACGACGGCCGGCCCGGCCGGACGTGTCAGCGAGACGGACGCGAGCTTCGTCACCCAGGTGGAGCGCAATCCGGCACCCGAGCGCAACGCGCTGCCGGAGACGGTCTGCTGCCCCGTCGTCGTCTTGACGACGGCACTCTTGACTCGTCCCGACGGGCTGCGGACGAGCTGGAGCCCGAGCACGGGCGCGCCCAGCTTCAGGCCCTTGCGCACCGTCACGTCCGGAACCGCGACCGGCCCCCAGCGGTGGACGGGCGACAGTGAGCTGTGCGGGTCGTCCACCCCGACGAGGTAGGGAACGGCGGTGCCGAAGGCCTCCTCGGCGGCGATCGTGTTGCCGCCCGAGGTGGAGTGGAACAGCGTGTCGGCGATCTTCCCGTCGTAGGTCAGCACCTCGCCCGCGGTGGCGTCGATCGCCTGCGTCGCGCGGGCGTCCTCGGAGGCGATGCCGCCGTAGACCTGGCTGCGCACGTCGGCGTAGAGGTCGAACCCCTTGCCGCGCACCCGATGCGCGAGCGCGTACGAGCGAGCCGCGACGGCCTGCGCCTCGAGCGCCTCGCTCGCCCAGGATGCGGGCATCTCCCGCGGCACCACGCCGGCGAGGTAGTCCTCCAGCCCGACGGCGTTGACCGCGTTCAGCTTCGTTCCCGCTCACGGAGACCTCGATCTGACCGCGGTACGGCGTTCCCACCTCGAGCGGCGCTCCGCCCGGAAGAAAGACGAGCGGCCCGGCGAGCGCGCGTGACACGCCGTTCACGACGACCTCGAGCTTGGGCCCGAGCTTGACGTCGCCGGCCGACAGCGGATAGGCCTTGCCGAAGACGTCGCGAACGCGGAAGGGGCGCTCCGAGGACACCGTCACCGACCCTCGTGCCTCGGCGACGAGCACGCGGACCCGCGCGACGGGCGCCTGCTCGAGCGTCGTGCCGGGGTAGAAGTGGGCCAGGATCTCGGCGTGGGTACGACCCTCGTTCGCCAGCCCGAGCGCTCCGTACTGGCTCATGCCGACGCCGTGGCCCCACCCGTTCCCGCTGACGAGGAAGCTCGTCGTCGTCACCTGCTTCGGGGGCGTCTGAACCGCGGTTTCGGGCCGCGCCGCGGCGGCCCCGGCCAGGGCGAGCGCACCACCGATGAGAGCGAAGAGCGTCCGGCGCATGGTCTTCACCTGCGCGGTGAGGCTAGCGCAAGCTCCAGCCCGTTCCGGGGCTCTTTACCGAACCTTGACCTGGGGAGCAGGCGTTTTCGGGGCCTGCACACGCGGGCAGGCGTGACCGGTGCAGCCCGGCAATCCGCTTCCGCCCCGCTACCGCGATCCCGAACGGATCGCGCGCGGCGGCATGGGCGTGATCTACCGGGCCGAGGACGGCGTGCTCGGCCGTACCGTCGCCGTCAAGGTCCTGGCCGAGCCGTACGCCGACGACGAGGGCATCCGGCGCCGCTTCACGCACGAGGCGCTTGCCGCCGCCCGGCTCTCGAACGCCCCCAACACGATCACGATCTTCGACGTCGGCGAGCACGAGGGCCATCCGTACATCGTCATGGAGTACCTCCGGGGAGGCTCGCTCGCGGATCGTCTCGCCGCCGAGGGCGCGCAGCCGCCCGGTCGGGCGCTCGCCTGGCTCGCACAGGCTGCGGCCGCGCTGGACGCCGCCCACGGGCAGGGGATCGTGCACCGCGACGTGAAGCCGGCGAACCTGCTGCTCGACGACGAGGGCTCCGTTCGGGTCGCCGACTTCGGCGTGGCGAGCGCAGCCGGGCTCGACTCGTTCACCGCCGCGGGCACCGTGCTGGGAACCGCTGGCTACCTGGCACCCGAGCAGGCGCGCGGTGAGCGGGCCGGCCCGGCCAGCGACCGCTATGCGCTGGCCGTCGTGGCCTTCGAGCTGCTCACCGGCAAGCGGCCGTTCGAGCGCGACTCGACAGCGGCCGAGGCCGCGGCACACGTCAACGAGCCGCCGCCCTCCGCAGCCGGCACTCAACCCCGAGCTGCCGCGCGAGCTCGACAGCGTGTTCGCCCGCGGACTGGCCAAGGAGCCGAACCGCCGCTACGAGTCGTGCGCCGACCTCGTCGCCGCGCTGCGCGAGGCACTCGACGCGGCCGCGGGCGGCACGATCGTCCAGGGCGCTGCGGTCGCGCCTGCACGGACGCGCGCGGCGCGCGCTGCCGCTCCCGCTCGGGGTGATCGCCGCCGTCGCGCTCGCCCTCGTCGGGGCCGCAATCGGCTACTCGCTCATCCGCGACGACGACGAGCCGACCGCGGCCGAGCCACGACCGCAGACGGTGCGGGAGACCGTGACGCAGCAGGGCACGACCGTCGTCGAGACCGTGGTCACGACCGCGCCGCCGCCACCCGAGCCGGAGCCGGAGCCGGAGCCGGAGCCGACCACAGCCACGACGGCCACGACGGCGCCTCCCGAGGAGCCGAGCGGGAGCGCGAGCGAGCTCAACGACGAGGGGTTCCGGCTGATGCAGGCAGGCGACTACCAGAGCGCATTGCCGCTGCTCGAGCAGGCGGTGGCCGCCCAGAGCGGCGACCTCACCGAGGCATACGCGAGCTACAACCTCGCCTTCACACGCCTCGCACTGGGCCAGTGCGACGGCGTGCTCGACCTGCTCGCCAACTCGGAGCAGATCCAGGGCCCGCGGGGGGAGATCACTCGGCTTCGCCGCGAGGCCGAAGGCGCCTGCGGGGAGGGCGACGACTAGCCGGCGAGTCGGGCCGCGTACTGCTTCTCGTAGTAGGCGCGGTACTCGCCGGCCTTGATCGGCTCCCACCACGAACGGTTGTCGCGGTACCAGGCGACGGTGTCGCGCAGACCGTCGGCCAGCTCCACCTGCGGCGCCCACCCGAGCGCGCGCAGCTTCGAGTCGTCGATTGCGTAGCGGCGGTCGTGGCCCGCCCGATCCTCGACGTGGCGGACGAGGTCGCGCGGGGCACCCGTGAGCTCGAGGAAGCGCTCGACGAGATCGAGATTCTCGCGCTCGTCGCCGCCGATGTTGTACGCCTCGCCGGGCGCGCCCTCGTGCAGGACGAGCTCGATCGCGGCGCAGTGATCCTCGACGAAGAGCCACTCGCGCCGCTGCTTGCCGTCGCCGTAGACGGGCACCGGCTCGCCGTCGAGGAGGTTCGTCACGAAGAGCGGTAGGAGCTTCTCGGGGTACTGGTTCGGCCCATAGGTGTTCGCGCCGTGCGTGCGCGACGCGTTGACGCCGTACGTGCGGACGTATGCCGGTACGAGCAGGTCGCCACCGGCCTTGGCGGCGCTGTACGGACTGGACGGCCGCAGCTCGTCGCCCTCGCGCCGCGGCGCCTCGTCGAGCGCGACGTCGCCATACACCTCGTCGGTGGACACCTGGACGAAGCGGCGCCCGGTCTCACGAGCCCACTCGAGCAAGCACGTGCGGTCCGAAGACATTCGTGCGGATGACCGCCTCGGGCTCCAGGATCGAGCGATCCACGTGCGTCTCGGCGGCGAAGTTCACGACCGCATCGGCGCCTGCCGCGGCGGCTGCGACCACGGTCGCGTCGGCGATGTCCCCTTCGACGAACCGGTGCTCGACGCCCTCCAGGTTCGCGCGGTTGCCGCTGTAGGTCAGCTTGTCCAGGACGACGACGTCGTGGGCCTCGCGCGCGAGCCGCTTGACGAAATGGGAGCCGATAAAGCCGGCGCCGCCGGTGACGACCACGCGCATCGGGAAAGCCTAGTCGCAGAGCAGGAGCCGCGCACCGAGCCGCTCGGCCAGTCCACGGGCGCCGTTTCGCATCACCACGTCGTGGCTCCAGTGGAAGACGGGCCTGCCCACGGGCGCGACCGCGTTCATCCACGGGATCGTGGTCTCGACGTTCCATTCGTAGGTGACCGCAGTCGCGTCGGCTCCCTCCCAGAGGCGCCAGCGGCCGGTGCCGCGCAGATTGCCGTCGGCGTCGCCCTCGAGCAGGTACGGCGCCTCGACGCGCGTCGTCCGCATCCTGAACTCGATGTCGTACGGGAGCCGGCTGCGCCACACGTATCGGTGCACCGACCCGGTGCCGTCGCCGTTCCCGCCGTCGAGCCGCTCGGCGACCCGAACGCCGCGCCACCAGGACGGCCAGCTCTCGGTGTCGTAGATCGCAGCCCAGACCGCGTCGACCGGCGCCGCAAGCGCCCAGGTGGTGAGGAACGAGTAGCGCGCCATCCGGCCTCTACGTCAGCCGCGCCAGGCACTCGGCCAGGCCGTCGCGCCAGTGCGGCAGTCGCGGCGCGCCCTTCTCGCTGCGCAGCACCGAGTAGGCAGGACGGGGCGCGGGCCGGCCGAGCTCGGCGGTGGAGATCCGGCGCACGCGGCAGTCGAGCCCCGCCTCGCCGAAGATCGTCTCGGCGAGCTCCGCCCAGGTGCAGTCGCCCTCGGCCGCAACGTGCCAGACGCCGAACGGCAGCTCGAGCACCTCACGCGTCGCCGCCGCGAGATGGCCGACGTACGTCGGCGAGCCGCGCTGGTCGTCGACGACGGAGACCTCCTCGCGCTCGGCGCCGAGCCGCAGCATCGTGCGGACGAAGTTCGACCCCGTCGGCCCGAAGAGCCAGGAGCTGCGCACGATCCACGCCCGCTCGCCGGCCGCCGCCTCGCCGTGGAGCTTTGTCCGCCCGTACGCCGACGCGGGGTTGGGGCCGTCCGACTCGACGTATGGCTCCCGCTTGCGGCCGTCGAACACGTAGTCGGTGGAGTATGCGACGAGCGGTGCACCGAGCTCGGCGACGTGAGTCGTGCCTCCGACGTTCACCGCCGCCGCAGCCTGCGGATCCGCCTCGGCGCCGTCGACGTCGGTCCACGCGGCCGCGTGCAGGACGAGATCCGCCGTGAGCCCCGCCGGCGCCGGCATCGACACGTCCCAGTCCCCATGGGAGAGCGCCGCGACGTCCTCGGCGGCGAACTCCTCGGCGAGCGCGCGGCCGAGCTGGCCGCCTGCGCCGGTGATCAGGATCTGTCGCGCTCGGAGAGGATCGGTGTCTGGGTGCTCCACAGGTGCCTGACCCGCGGATCCGACCACGGCAGCCCATGCTCGTCGGGGGCCGCCGGGTCGTATTCCTCGGTGACGTGGTAACAGAACAGCAGATCGGTCAGCGCCTCGAAGCCGTGGGCGTGGTAGCCGGGGATGTAGATCGCCACCGGGTTCTCGTCGCCGATGTCCTCCGTGAAGGTCTCGCCGGACGAGACGTCGAGCACGACGACGCGCGCCGTTCCCTGGAGGCACGCGAAGAGGTCGTCCTGGCCGCGCTCGTGATAGTGGAGCCCCCGGATCACGCCCCGGCGCGAGAACGAGACGTTGGTCTGCCGCGTCGGCTTCGGGCAGGCCGCTCTCGCGGCGGAGCTCGACGAACCAGCCGCGCTCGTCCTCGAAGCGGCGCAGGGGGATCCGCTCGAGACCGTCGATCATCAAACGCCTGGCGATCATCGAGTCTTGTTCACGCCGGTGCGGCCGATCAGGGCGCCGATCTCGGGCAGCGACTCCTGCGTGCCCGCGTCCTCCCACCAGCCCGTGACGCGGTGGCAGGCGAGCGAGTCCCGCTCGGCGTAGTGGCGATTGACGTCGGTGATCTCGAGCTCGTCGCGCGACGACGGCTCGAGCCCGCGAATCACGCTCGAAGACGTCGGGGGAGTAGCAGTAGAGACCGACGACGGCGTCGCTCGACGGTGGTGCGTCGTAGCGCAGGTCGACCGTGCCGGCCTTCTCGACGACGTCGGTCACGCGCCCGTCGTCGCCGTAGACGACCACGCCGAAGCGCTCGGGGTCGGGGACGTCCTTGACGAACACCGCCGCGCCGTCGTCGCCGTCGACGAAGGCGCCGATCGCCTCGACCTCGGCGTACTCGAAGATGTTGTCGCCGAGGCACACGACGAGCTTGTCGTCGCCGGCGAAGCTCTCGGCCATCCCGACGACCTGCGCGATCCCGCCGGCCTCGACCTGCACCTTGTAGGTCAGATCGAGCTCGAAGAGCGGCTCGTCGGCGCCGCGGCGCGCCAGGCGGCCGTCGCCGAGCAGGTCGATCACCTGACCCGCGTGGCCCTGCCCGGTGACGATCAACACCTCCCGGACGCCGGCGAGCTGGAGCAGCTGGAGCGGGTAGTAGAGCATCGGCCAGCCCCCGACCGGCAGCAGGTGCTTGTTGACGACGCGCGTGAGCTCTCCGAGCCGCGTGGCGTTTCCGCCAGCGGCGATCAGTCCTTTCACGACTCACTGTGCCGGCCTCGTCATTGGGGGCGATGCTACTGCGGGCGCGACGAGGGGCGTTCGCTCCAGCAGCCAGAACGAGAGCTCGACGGCGGGGCCGATCCCCAGCGCGAAGACGAGCGTGCCGACACCCGCGGTGCCGCCGAGAGCGAAGCCGAGCGCGAGGGCGGCCACCTCGATCGCCGTCCGCGCGACGCCGATCCGCAGGCCGAGCCGACGCGAGACGACGAGCATCAGCGAGTCGCGCGGGCCTGCGCCCATCGCCGCGCCGATGTAGAAGGCCGAGCCGACTCCGAAGCACGATCGAGCGCCACGGGCAGGAGCGCGATCCGCGCTCCGAGCGGCTCGTCCGAGATCGCGTCGACCGACTCGAGCGCGGTCAGGGCGATCACGAACGTGCCGATCAGCGTCGCATTGAGCAGTGTCCCGAGCCCGATGTGCGCGCGCAGGCGCCAGGCGAGGAGCAGCACCGCGACCGAGACGACGAGGTTCGCGGCCCCGAACGAGATCCCCGTCTGCTCTGCAAGCCCCTGATGGAGGACGTCCCACGGCGGCAGGCCGAGCTCCGACTCGAGGAACAGGACGACGCCGAGCGCGCAGAGGAAGAGGCCGAAGACGAGGCCCGTGAGGCGAAGCGGCTGGCCGCCACGGAGCTCTGGAGGAGCGTGCACGCTTCGGAAGGTAGCCGTGCGGGTACGCCAGAGGCATGACCGAGCGAGAGGTTCAGCACGATCCGCAGGTGCTCGAAGGCGACGACGAGAGCCCCCACCAGCCGGCGTCGCCGCTCGATCCATACACGCCCGAGCCCGGCCCGGGCCCCGGCGAGCGCCGCGCCTTCAGCGTGATGCGCCTGGCGTGGATCCCGATCGCGATCGCCGTCGCGATCGTCGTGTTCGCCGCGTTTCGCTAGCGGAGCAGCGACAGAGACAGCGCTGAAGACGCCGTCGCGCGGTGACCAGATGCGCGCGAGTGTGCCGCGCGGCGCGACCACGGCCGCGCTGAGGAACCCGCGGGACGACGTACGGCGGTTCGGCCCGGCCCAGCGCCAACCGCCGCTCGTCCGGAGCTGCAGGCGGTAGGTCTGCGGGCCGCTGCGCGGGCGAACCTGGCCCCAGAGCACGGCCTTGCCGCCGCTGCGGCCGGCAAATGCGAGCGGGAACGAGAACGCCGCGGCAGCGGGCTTCGCCACCCCGGACAGCCGCAGCAGCCCGCTCTGGAAGCGCGACTCCTGCGGCTCGTCGCGGACGAGATAGTGGATCAGCATGTCGACGCGGGGCGCGCGGGCGACCCGCAGGGCGGACTGGCCGATCAGCTCGGCCTGGCGGCGCTCCGAGACGCCGAAGCGGCCGGTCTGGTAGGCGTACTCGGTCAGCCAGATCCGCTTCGGCCCGAACGCTCGCTGCGTCTCCGCGAGCAGGCGCTCGAGCGTCGCCATCGTGATCGTCCGACAGGTCGCCTGCGCGCAGCCGCCCGCAAACGGGGTGTCGGTCGGCCGCGCCGGATAGGGATGGTGCGCGTATGCGTCGAGGCGGGCGCGCGCCGTCTTCATCCCGCGGATCCAGGTCACCGGTGAGACGCCGTTGGAGCCCGCGCGAGGTGCTGTGACGCCGCCGCCGACGCGAGCTCGCGGGTTGGCGGCGTGGATCGCCGCATACGCCGGATTGAGCAGCGTCCGGACGTAGACGGCGGGCGACGTCGGCCGGAGCCAGCGGGCCTGGTTGGGCTCGTTCCAGACGAGCCAGTCGCGGACCCAGCGGTAGCGCTGCGCCGCGGCCCGAGCGAAGGCCGCGAAGTCGGCCGCCTTCGGCGCGAAGTTCGGCGGTCGGCCCCCATTGCTCCAGCCCGGCGAGCCGACCAGGCCGACGAGGGCTGCGATCTTCCGGGCTCGCAACCCACGGAGCAACGCATCGCTCTCCGCCCAGTCCGGGCTGCCGCGGGTGGGCTCGATCCGGTTCCAGTGCAGGTTGAAGCGGACGAGATCGACGCCCAGGCCCTCGAGTCTGTCCAGACGCTCGTCCAGCGTGCCCGGGCCGTGGGTCAACCAGGCATCGTCCTGGATCCCGAAGCGAACGGAGCCCGACGCCGAGGCGACGGCGGGCGCGAACGCGGCCAGGGAGACGGTCGCGAGGGCGATCGTGACGAGCAGTCGCATCCGTGCGCTTTCCCCGCCGCGGCGGCTTTCGACACGTAAGAAGTTCGTTAGCGGGCCGAGCGTTGCCGACGGCGTCGAGCCTTGCGCCGCTTCACGCGTCCGACGTTCCGCACCGCGGCGAACCACACGTAGACGCCGAAGGCGAGTGCCGCCGAGACGAGCCTGAGGATCCGCCGGACTGAACTCACGCGTCGGATCGTACGCGCCCGGGTAGGCTGCGGAAAGCATGGCGCGGCGCGATATCGACCGCCTCCAGGGGGAGATCGAGGAGCTCTTCGCCGACCTCTGGCAGGTGCCCCGCTTCTCCGGGTTGCGGCACGGCTTCCGGCCCGCGATCGACTGCTTCCACACCGACGAGCCGCATCAGCTGACGATCGTGATCGAGCTGGCGGGCGTCGACCCCGACAGCTTGACCGTCGTGGTCGAGGAGCGCGCCTTGACGATCGCCGGCGAGCGCCGTCGCCCGCGGGTCGAGGGTCAGGTCTACCAGCAGATGGAGATCGAGTACGGCGTCTTCAGCAGGACGATCCAGCTCCTCGAGGACGTCGGCGGGACGGAGGCCTCGGCGACCTACGAGCGCGGACTGCTCACCGTCACGCTTCCGATCGTCGGGCGTCCGCCGCCGCCCGATCCGGTCGCCGTGATCGTGGTCAGGGTCGGATGACCGAGCTCCAGCCCGAGCAGCAGGTTCCGGAGGAGATGCCCTCCCAGCTACCGGTGCTGCCGCTCAAGGAGACGGTCGTCTTTCCGGAGTCGATGACGCCGCTCGCCGTCGGCCAGGAGCGCTCGATCAAGCTGATCGACGACGTCGTCGCAGGCGAACGGATGCTCGCGCTGCTGACCGTGAAGAACCCCGAGGCCGAGCAACCGGGCTGGGCGGACGTTTACGACGTCGGCACGGTCGCGGTCGTGCACAAGATGATCAAGGTGCCCGACGGGACGCTGCGGATCCTCGTCCAGGGGCTCAACCGCGTGCGGCTACGCGAGCCGGCGGCCGACGAGCCGTATCTCGTCGGCGAGTTCGAGGAGTTGGCCGACGTCGTGCCCGAGTCGCCCGAGGTCGAGGCGCTCACCCGCAACGTCCAGGGTCAGTTCGCGCGGATCATCGGCCTGACGCCGTATCTGCCCGAGGAGCTCCAGCTCGCAGCCGCGAACGTCGACGACCCGAGTGCGCTCTGCCATCTCGTCGCCTCGACCTTGCGGCTGAAGACCGAGGAGCGGCAAGAGCTGCTCGAGCTGACGAACGTCGAGGAGCGCCTGCGGGCGGTGTCGCTGATCCTGGAACGCGAGCTCGACGTCTCCGAGCTCGGGTCGAAGATCCAGTCGCAGGTGGCGTCCGAGATCGACAAGGGCCAGCGGGAGTTCTTCCTGCGCCAGCAGCTCAAGGCGATCCAGGACGAGCTCGGCGAGGGCGACGAGCAGCAGGCCGAGCTGAACGAGCTGCGCGGGCAGGTGGCCGAGAAGAATCTGCCCGAGGACGTGCTCAAGGCGGTGAACCGCGAGCTCGGACGGCTCGAGAAGCTGCCGCCGGCCGCCGCCGAGTACGGCGTCATCCGCACGTACGTGGATTGGATCCTCTGCCTGCCGTGGAGCGAGCTCACCGAGGACGACCTCGATCTCGACCACGCGCGGGCGATCCTCGACGAGGACCACTTCGACCTCGAGAAGGTGAAGGAGCGGATCGTGGAGTACCTCGCGGTCGCGAAGCTGAAGAGCGACATCACGGGGCCGATCCTCTGCTTCGTCGGACCGCCGGGCGTCGGCAAGACCTCGCTCGGCCACTCGATCGCGCGCAGCGTCGGACGCAAGTTCTGCCGGATCTCGGTGGGCGGCGTCCGCGACGAGTCGGAGATCCGCGGGCACCGGCGCACGTACATCGGCGCGATGCCAGGCACGATCGTGCGCGCGCTGCGCGACGCCGAGTCGCGCAACCCCGTCTTCCTGATCGACGAGATCGACAAGATGGGCGCCGACTTCCGCGGCGACCCGGCCTCGGCCATGCTCGAGGTGCTCGACCCCGAGCAGCAGTCGAGCTTCCGCGACCACTATCTCGACCTGCCCTTCGACCTCTCGAAGGTGCTCTTCATCTGCACCGCCAACACGCTCGACACGATCCCGGGGCCGCTGCTCGACCGGATGGACGTGATCCACCTCTCGGGCTACACCCACGACGAGAAGCTCGGGATCGCGAAGCGCTACCTCGTCCCGAAGCAGCTGAAGGCGCACGGCCTGACGAAGGCGCAGATGACGCTCGGCGACAAGGCGCTCCGCCTCGTGATCGCCGAGTACACGCGCGAGGCCGGCGTCCGCAACCTCGAACGGCAGATCGCCGCGCTCGGCCGCAAGACCGCCACCCTGATCGCGAAGGGCAAGGCGAAGAAGGTGCGGGTCGACGATGCGCAAGGTGCGCGAGTGGCTCGGTCCGCGGCGCTTCTCGGGCGAGGCGAGGAGGCGGACCGCCGATCCGGGGGTCGCGACCGGGCTCGCCTACACGGCCGTCGGCGGCGACGTCCTCTTCATCGAGGCGACCGCGTACGCGGGCAAGGGCAAGCTGAACGTGACCGGCCAGCTCGGCGAGGTGATGCAGGAGTCGGCGCACGCGGCGCACTCCTGGGTGCGCTCCCACACGACCGAGCTCGGCGTCCCCGAGGAGTGGTTCTCCGAGCACGACATCCACGTGCACGTGCCTGCCGGCGCCGTCCCGAAGGACGGCCCGTCCGCCGGGATCACGATGGCGACGGCGATCGCGTCGCTCGTGCGCGGACGTCCCGGTGTCCGACCAGGTCGGGATGACGGGCGAGATCACGCTCACGGGCCAGGTGCTGCCGATCGGCGGCATCCGCGAGAAGGTGCTGGCAGCACAGCGGGCCGGTCTGAAGCGGGTGATCATGCCGCGCGAGAACGCGCCCGACCTCGACGAGCTGCCGGCAGAGACCCGGGACGAGCTGACCTTCGTGCTCGTGGACTCGATCCAGGAGGTGCTGGAGCACGCCTTCGACGGCGCGCCCGTGAAGGTCGCCAGGCGGCGCACCTCGCTCGAGCGCCAGGCCGCCGCGCCGCTTCGCTGACGGGCTTCCGTTTGCAACGATGGTCTTGCGGCAAGGATGGACCGGCGAATTTGCACGAGATCAGCCGACCTCACGAAAGGACGAGCCCCGAATGGCCAAGACGAAGGACAAGTTCTACGACACTGCGGACACGGTTCGGCCGTACGTCGACCGTGCGCTGCACGACGAGGACCTGCGCGACAACCTGAAGGAAGCGTTCGAAGCCGCCCGCCAGGTCTACGCCGAGCTGGTGGGCCCCCGGAACCTGACGGCCACCGCCACCCGCGTCGCCACGGACAAGCAGATCCAGGATCAGCTGAGGAAGACCGTCGACGAGCTGCGCGAGGCGTCGCGGCGCGTCCAGGGCAAGGAGGATCACGGCGCCCGCAACACGATGCTCCTCCTCGCCGGGATCACCGCCGGCATCCTGCTGAACCCGATGACCGGCCCGCAGACGCGCAAGTGGCTGATGGAGAAGATCACCGGCGAGAGCTCCGAGTACGACTACGGGTCCAGCTCGACGAGCAGCGCGAGCGGCCCGAGCACGAACTCCCAGTAAGTCGGCTAGCGCAGTAAGTCCGCGCTAGCCCGCGCCCAACGCGCCGTCGCCCCCGGCAGTGACCGGGGCGGCGAGCGCGCGCTCGAGCGCGCCGGGGTCGAGCCCGCTGGCGCTCGAGATGTCGGCCGAGCCGAGGAGGAAGGCCCCGGGCCGAGGCGCGGTCGCGTTCACGGGCACCGGCGGGGCCCAGCCGCGGCCCGCGGCGAAGGTGACGTCCTGCAGGCGCCGCCAAGCCGACAGGAACTGGGTCGGATTGATCACGCCGTCGTAGCCCATCGGCAGGAGCGACACGGGGTGGATCTCGAAGTGGAGGTGATACGGGGTGCCCTGGGCATCGCCCGTGTTGCCGACGAAGCCGACCACGTCGCCGGCCCGCACCTGCTTGCCGTCGACCGCGATCGGCGAGAACGCGGACAGGTGCGCGTAGTAGAACTGGTTGCCCTGCCGGTCGCGCAGCCAGAAGCGATATCCGCCGATGTCGTTCCAGCCGACCGAGAACACGGTGCCGCTCGTGACCGCGACGACGGGGGCACCGAGCGGCGCGAAGATGTCCGCGCCGTGATGCCAGGTCACTGTCGCGCGCGCAGCTCCGTAGGTGTCGGAGAAAGACGAGGGCCCGTAGACGGGGAACACGAAGCCCCCCGGTGAGAGTGCGGCCGAGATGTCGGTCGGCACGGGCCTGATCCTGGGGCGGTTCCGGCCGCCCCTGCCGGCCTCGGGCGGCTTCGGCAACCGCTTCGGCCGCGCCTTCGGCGGCACCGGCTTTCGCGGTGGCTTCTTCGTGGTCGTCGTCGGCGCCGCGGTCGTCGTCGGCGCCTGCGCGATCGGCGCTGCCGTCGCGGCCTCGGCGTGGCCGATCAGGATCTCGGTTCCGGCAGGCAACCCGGCATGCTCGGCGGTCAGGGTCACGTGAACGGCCGTGACCGCCGCTCTCGCCCGGCGCACCGCGTCGGCGTCACCCTCCTCGACGCCGCCTTCGAGCGTGACGAGGAAACCCCAGTCGCCCAGCGCGTAGCGCTGATTGGGCCCGGCTGTGACGGCCTGCCCGAGGAGCACGAGGTTCGCCACGGCCGAGCCCGCCGTGTCGGCCTTGGCGCCCGCCTTCGCCCGGGCAGCGGCGCCGTCGAAGGTGATCTCGCCGTTGAAGAGCGCGACGGCGAGCACGTCGTTCACCGCCTGCGCCTGCGGCGAGGTGACGGCCTGTACCGAGACGCTGCTCGAGAGGCCGCCGGAGCGGACGATCGAGCCGTCGGCCGGATAGGCGAACGAATCCGCCGAGGCGGCCGTCTCCGCCCCCACGCCGCCGGCCGAAGCGACGAGCGCGCCGGCCTGGCCGGGTACGACGATCGTGATCCCGTAGGCGCTCGCGGTCGCCTCGGGCTGCTGGGCGGTCGTGGCGACGCCGGCCCAGGCGGCAGCGAGCGCCGAGGCGAAGACGAACAGGGCTGCAAGGCGAATCTTCACGCGTCGCTGGAGGGTATCCAGCCTCGCGGCGGTTCGTTCGCTTCGTCAGGAATGAGAATCACGCTCACGTAGGGTTCCCTTCGTGGGCGCCGATCCCCTTCAGGAGCGGGCGGGGACGTGAGCTGGCTCGCGATTCCGCTCGCCGGGGTGACCGTCCTCTCGACCCTCGCGGGCGGGCTCGTCGCACTCAGGCTCGCGCGCGAGCTCACCACCCTGATCGCCCTGACGGGCGGCGTGGTCGTCGCCGTGGCGCTCTTCCAGGTGCTACCGGAGGCGATCGAAGCGGTCGACGATCCTCACCGCGTCGGCCTGCTCGTCGGCGCGGGCTTCCTGTTCTTCTTCCTCGCCGAACGGGCGCTCGTGCTCCATCACCGCGACGAGCCGGAACAGGCGAGCGCGCACGCTCGCGTCGGAGTTCTGGGTGCCGCCGGCCTGTCGGTGCACAGCTTCATCGACGGCCTCGGCATCGGCCTGGCGTTCGGCCTGGACACCACCACGGGCCTGCTGGTGTTCATCGCCGTGGTCTCGCACGACTTCGCGGACGGGTTGAACACCGTGAGCTTCGTGATGCGCCAATCGGGCGACCGCAGGACGGCGATCAGGTGGCTCGCTGTCGATGCCGCCGCCCCGCTCGCCGGAGCGATCGTCGGCGCGGCGCTCTCGATCGGCGAGGAGCAGCTCGGGGCGCTACTCGCCGTCTACGTCGGCTTCTTCCTCTTCATCGGCGCCACCGACCTGCTGCCGCACGCGCACGAGCATCCCTCCGGCAAGCGTGTCCTGCTGACGGTGGCCGGCTTCGCCGGCATCCTCCTCGTGAGCCTCGTCGCGACCCACTGAGCGCTCGCTAGGCGGATTCGAGCTGTTTCTTGGCGAACGCTCGGAAGCGGGCGCGGGCGTCATCGTCCGGGCCGAGATGCTCCTCGCCGCCGTAGCGCGGGTCGGCCGCGATCTCCTCGGCGACGGCGCGGACCTCCCGCGCCACCGCCGCCTTGTGAGCGGGATCCCGCAGGAGCAGCTCCACCCAGGTCTCGGAGCCGTCGTAGGGCGGCAGGTCGTGCTCGACGAAGAGCTCGCCGAGCTTCATCCCGACGCGGAGATACGCGAACGTCCGGAAGGCGAGAATGCGGCGCGGCGATCCGACCAGCCGCTCGATCTCGGGGTCGTCGGCCTGGAGCTGCTGGACGATGCTGCCGATCGGCTCGTCGACCAGCGGCAGCCAGATCTCCTCTTCGTCCGTCATGCCTCGGAAGCATAGGGGGTTGGATGCCGTGCCCGCCACGCGAGTTGGGCGGCCACGCCGAGCATCAGCAGGGCGAAGAGCCGGCGCAGGACGTCCTCGGAGAGCGACGTCGCGATCAGCACGCCGGCCTGAACGCCCACGATCGAGACGGCGCCGACGACCAGCGCGGCGCGCCAGCGCACGTTGCCGTAGCGCCGCTGCCGCCACGTCCCGGCCGCCACGGTCGGGAGGATCGCGAGCAGCGACGTCGCCTCGGCGTCGAGCTGCCCGAGGCCGAGCCCGAGCAGCGTCGGCACGAACAGGATCCCGCCGCCGACGCCGAAGAGCCCGGCCAGCACGCCGGCCGCGAAGCCGAGCAGGATCGCGATCGCAATCGTGCTCGCGCTCACGAGACCAGCAGCCAGACGGCGACGCCGGCGAGCAGCGCAGCGAAGCCGAACGACAACGAGCGGGCCGGCACGCGCTGCTGGATTCCCGTACCCAGGACGGCTCCGGCCGCCGCCGGGCAGCCCGACGAGCGCGGCGTACCCGACGTCGACGTCGACGCTCCCTTCGACGGCGTAGAGAATCGTCCCGGCGAGCGCGGTGATCCCGATCGCGGCCAGCGAGGTCCCGGCCGCGCAGCGGTCGGGAATCTGGGTCGCGAGGATGAGGAGCGGGACGATCAGGATTCCCCCGCCGACGCCGAAGAGGGCGCTGAAGACCCCGGCCGCGAGACCGATCAGGACGAGTCGCACGGTCGTATCCTAGGTTCGTGCTCGCCACCGATCTGCTCGCACGCATCGCCGGGGAGCCCGAGCTGGCTGCGATCCTGCTCGACGTCGACGGCGTGCTCGCGCCGATCGTCGACGTCCCGCACGAGGCGGAGGTCCCGCCCGAGACCCGCGAGGAGCTGCGGCGCCTGCACGCCCGCTACGCGCTCGTCGGCTGTGTCAGCGGCCGCCCCGGCACCGATGCGCGCCGCATCGTCGGGCTCGACGAGCTCACCTACGTCGGCGAGCACGGGCTCGAGCTCGTGCCCGAGGCGGCCGAGTGGCGCGACCGGCTGCACCGGCTCTCGGAGACGATCGACTGGGAGGACGTCGAGCGCAAGCCGCTCACCGTCACCTTCCACTACCGGCGCGCCGAGGACGAGGCGGAGGCGCTGCGCCTGCTCGAGGCCGTCGCCACCCGTGCGCGCGCCGAGGGACTGGTGGCCCGCTTCGGACGCAAGGTGCTGGAGCTGCGACCGCCGCTCGCCGCCCACAAGGGGACGGCCGTCGCACACCTGCTGGCCGAGCGCGGGCTTGGCCGAGCGCTCTTCGCCGGCGACGACACGACGGACCTCGACGCCTTCCGCGCGCTCGAAGGGCTCGAGCTCGGCGTTCGCGTCGCGGTCGCCTCGGCCGAAGGACCTCCGGAGCTCCGCGAGGCCGCCGACCTGGTGGTCGGCAGCCCCGCAGAGTTCCTCGAGGTGTTGCGCTCGCTCTAGGCGACGTCGAGCGCGGGGACGGCCTCGAGCGCGGGCTCGTCCGCGAGCTCCTCGCCGCGGATCAGAGTGACCGAGACGACGATCCCGATCGCGGCGACGACCGCCGCGACCCAGAACGCCCCCTGGAAGCCGTCGACAAGAGCGGCCGGCTGGGTCGCGCCCCCCTCGACAGCATCGGTCGGTGAGGTTGATCGCGACCGCGGAGAGCGCCGCAATCCCCAAAGCGCCCCCGATCTGCTGCGAGGTGTTGAACAGGCCGGACGCGAGACCTGCCTCGGCCGGCTGGATGCCCGCGAGGGCGGCGATCGAGATCGGGACGAACGAGAAGCCCAACGCGATCCCGATCAGCAGGAAGCCCGGCAGTAGGTCGCCGAGGTACGAGCCGCCGACCGACACCTGGGTGAAGTAGACGAGCCCGATCGTCAGGAAGCTCATTCCCGCGATCATCACGGGCTTGACACCCACCTTGGTGACGAGCTGAGCGGCGACCGCCGACCAGATGATCGCAGTCCCGGCCACCGCCAGATACGCGAGTCCGGTCTTCATCGCCGAGTAACCGAGCACCTGCTGCATGTACAGCGTCAGCATCAGGAACATCGCGAACATCGCCGTGCCGAGGATGAACCCGGCGACGTTCGCCCCGAGCACGGTGCGGATGCGCAGGATGCCGAACCGCATCAGCGGCTCGGGATGGCGCCGCTCCCACGCGACGAACGCGCCCAGGAGGAGCGAGCGCGACGCGCGAAGATCGCCCACGTCGTGCCCGAGGTCCAGCCGAAGTCGTTCGCCTCGGTGATCCCGTAGACGAGCGCCATCAGGCCGCCGGTCACGAGCACGGCGCCGAGGGCGTCGAAGCGCTTGACCGTGGCGTCCCGGCTCTCGCCGAGCAGCAGCGGAGTCAGCGCCAGACCCGCGATCCCGATCGGGATGTTGACGAAGAAGATCCACTCCCAGCTGAGCGCGTCGGTGAGCACGCCGCCGAGAAGGACGCCTGCCGCGGCGCCGAAGCCGCCGACGGCGCCCCATACTCCGAGGGCGACGTTACGCTCCTTGCCCTCCGCGAAGGTCGTGGTGAGGATCGAGAGCGCCGCGGGCGAGATGATCGCCGCACCGAGGCCCTGCAACGCGCGCGCCGCGATCAGCGAGCCCTCGCTCCACGCCAGGCCGGCGAGCAGCGATGCCGACCGTGAAGAGGATCGAGACCGGCCATGAAGATCCGCCGCCGGCCGAGAATGTCCGCGAGCCGCCCGCCGAGCAGCAGGAAACCGCCGAAGAAGAGCGCGTACGCGCTGATCACCCACTGGAGGTTTTCCTGCGAGAATCCGAGATCCAGCTTGATCGACGGGAGAGCGACGTTCACGATCGCGATGTCGAGCACGACCATGAACTGCACCGCGCTGAGCAGCGCGAGTGCGAGCCATTTTCTCTGTGTCGAAGCAACCATGTGCCGTCACATTCCTTTCGCTTCTGCAGTTGGAGGTTGCGAAACTACAAGAACGACTTGCGTTTCGCAAGTATTCCGTGCAGAATGTGAAGCGTGAGCAGGCGCTACGACCAGTACTGCCCCATCGCCCACGCGCTCGGCGCCGTCGGCGAGCGCTGGACGCTCCTCGTCGTCCGCGACCTGATGAACGGGCCGAAGCGCTACACCGACCTGGCGGCGAGCCTGCCGAAGATCGGCACGAACATCCTCGCCGCGCGGCTGAAGGAGCTCGAGGAGAGCGGCCTCGTCGAGAAGCGGAAGCTGCCGCCGCCGGCCGCGTCGACCGTCTACGAGCTGACCGCGTACGGCCACGAGCTGCGCCCGGTGCTGCACGAGCTCGCCCGCTGGGGCGCCCGCTCGCTCGGCCCGCCGCCGCTCGACGCGCTCGAGGAGGGCTGGCTCGTCGGTGCGCTCGACATCGCGCTCTCGCCGCTCGCCGTCCCCGGCAAGCTCGCGTTCCGGATCGGCGCCGAGGAGGCCTCGCTCGTGGACGGGCTGTCGGTCGCGGGAATCGTCGAGGATCCCGACGTGCTCGTCGAGAGCGACGCGATCGGCTTCTACCACCTCGTCGTCAACCGCCAGCTCGACGGCGTCCGCATCGACGGCGACGGCAGCAAGCTGCTGCAGCTGCTCGACGCCTTCGCGCCTAGCCCGACGCCGCTTCCCGTCTGAGCACGTCCCAGGCGAGCTGGACGTCGGCCTCGGTCGTGCGCGCGCTGCCGACCGCGAGGCGCAGCGCGTAGCGGCCGTTCAGCTTCGTGTGCGAGAGGAAGATCTCGCCGCTCGCGTTCACGCGCTCGAGCAGCGCCTCGTTCTCGTCGTCCGAGCCTTCGCGGCGGAAGCAGACGAGCGAGAACGGGCGCGGCGCGGCGAGCTCCCAGCCCGGCTCGTCGCGCACCCAGCCCTCGAACAGCTCGGCCAGACGGATCGCCTCGCGGATCCGCTCCTGCAGGCCCGCGCGGCCGTAGCAGCGCAGCACCGTCCAGAGCTTGAGCGCGCGGAAGCGGCGGCCGAGCGCGGGGCTGAACTCGGACAGGCTCGTGACCTCCTCGCTGACGCGCAGGTACTCGGGCACGAGGCTGAACGCGGCGCGCAGGTCGTCGGGCCGGCGCGTCCAGAGCGCCGAGCAGTCCATCGGCGTGAAGAGCCACTTGTGCGGGTTGACGACGATCGAGTCGGCGCGCTCCCAGCCCGCGAAGTGGTCCGCGCAGCTCCGGGCAGACCGCCGACGAGCCCGCGTAGGCGGCGTCGACGTGGAGCCACACGCCGTCGCGCTCGGCGGCGTCGGCGATCGCCGCGACCGGATCGACCGAGCTGGTCGACGTCGTGCCGACGGTCGCGACGACGGCGCAGGCATCCGTCAGGTCGAGCGCGTCCGCGCGGAGCCGGAACTCGTCGTCGACCGGCGCCTTGCGCAGCTCGAGCTCGAGCAGTCGGCACGCCTTCTCGACCGACGAGTGCGCGTGCTCGGAGCAGACGACGACGCGCGAGCCCGGCTTCGCGTGCCGCGCCGCGGCGAGCGCGGTCATCGTGCCGGTCGACGCGGTGTCCTCGAGGTGGCCGTGCAGCCCCGCCGGCAGCCCGAGCAGCTGCGCGAGCCAGTCGAGCGTCAGCTCCTCGAGCTCCTGCAGCGCCGGCGAGGTGCGCCAGAGGATCCCGACCTGGTTCAGGCCGGCGATCAGCAGCTCCGCGAGGATGCCCGGCTCGGAGCCGGTCGAGGGGAAGTAGGCGAAGAAGCGCGGGCTCTGCCAGTGCGTCAGGCCCGGAAGCAGGACGTCGTCGAGGTCGCGCAGCACGCTCGCGAACGGCTCCGGCTCCTCGGGCGGCGAGGCGGGCAGCCGCGACCGGAGCTCGCCGGGCTCCACCTGCGCCCGCACCGGCAGCTCGCCCACGCGCTCGAGGTAGTCCGCGACCCAGTCGAGCGCCGCGGCGCCGTCTGCTCTGAAGCTGCCGTCAGGGAAGCTCAGCGAGCGCCCCTTCGATGCGGCGCAGGAACGGCTCCGCGCCGACCTGCTCGGCGAGCGTGCGTGCCTCCAGCAGCAGCTTCCGCGCCTCCTCGGTGCGGCCGGCCTCGGCCGCGACCTCACCGAGCGTGAGCAGGCCGGCCGCGACGCCGGGCAGGAAGCCGTCCGCCCGCCGCAGCTCGACCGACTCCTCGAAGCGCGACCACGCCGCCTCCCCGCGGCCCGCGTCGAGGTCGACGAAGCCGAGATGGCGAGCCGCGTAGGACATCGTCAGCGTGTCGCCGAGCTCCTGCGCGAAGTCGTAGGAGTCCTGGAAGAAGCGCGCCGACGCCGGGCTGTCGCCGCGCACGACCTGGTGGACGAGCCCGACCCAGAAGAGCGCCTGCGCCTCGAGCGCGCGGTCGCCGAGGCTGCGAGCCAGCTCGAGAGCGCGGTCGAAGAGCTCGAGCTCCCGCGGATCCTCCGTTGCGCTCGGCGAGGTACTGGGCGTGCGCCATCCGGCCGCGGCCGAGCGAGAGCAGCGCCTCCGCGCGCGCGAGCTCGTCGCCGGCGCGACGCCGCGCCTCCTCGTCTCCGGCGAAGAGCGCCCACTCGTTCAGCAGGTCGGCGCGGGCGAGCGGATCGTGTGTCTCCGCGAGCGCTTCCTCCCAGCGACCCTGTCCGCGGAGAGCCTTCACTTGCGCAGCTTCTCGATCTCGGGCCAGGAGCGGGTGTTCAGGATCTGCCCCTTCGTCAGCCACGCCCGCCGCGCCTGGGCGACGCCGAAGTCGACGTAGCCGAGCGCGCCCGGCGAGTGGCCGTCGCTCGAGATCACGAGCGTGAGCCCCGCCTCGCCCGCGAGCCGTGCGTTCGCGTCGCGCAGGTCGAGCCGGTCGGGCTGGGAGTTGATCTCGAGGAACGTGCCCGTCGAGAGCGCGGACTCGACCACCTTCTCCACCTCGATCGTCGACGGCCCGCGCTTGCCGATCTTCCGGCTCGTCAGGTGGCCGATGCAGTCGACGTGCGGGACTCTCCATCGCCGTCGAGCACGCGTCCGGTGGGGTCGTTGTCGAAGCTCGAGTGCACGGACGCCATCACCCAGTCGAGCGGCGCGAGCAGCTCGTCCGTCACGTCGAGCTCGCCGTCGGCGCGGATGTTCACCTCGATCCCTTTCAGGATCCGGAAGGGCGCGAGCCGCTCGTTCAGCTCGTCGATCTCCTCCCACTGCGCCTCGAGCTTGCCGTCGCGGAGCCGCTGCGAGTGGTCGCACATCGCGAGGTACTCGTGGCCGAGGTCGCGCGCCGCCGCGGCCATCTCCGCAATCGAGGCCTTCCCGTCCGACCAGGTCGAGTGGGAATGGAGGTCGCCGCGGAGGTCGCCGCGCTCGACGAGGTCGGGAAGCTTGCCCGCCCGGGCGGCCTCGAGCTCGCCGCCGTTCTCGCGCAGCTCGGGCGGGATCCAGGCGTAGCCGAGATGCTCGTACACCGCCTCCTCGTCCTCGGCCGTGAAGACGTCGCCCGTCTCGACGGTGGTGATCCCGTACTCCGAGACGGAGAAGCCGCGGCGCACGGCCTCCTCGCGCAGGGCCACGTTGTGATCCTTCGAGCCGGTGAAGTGCTGGAGCAGGTTCCCGTACGACTCGGGCGGGACGACGCGGAGGTCGAACCGCAGGCCGTCGTTCGAGATCACCGTCGCCTTCGTGTCGCCCTTCGCGACCACGTCGGCCACCCACCTCAGCTTCGTGAAGTAGTCGATCAGCGCGGGCGCATCGGTCGAGGTGGCGATGATGTCGAGGTCGCGGAACGTCTCACGCCGGCGGCGCACCGAGCCCGCCTCGGAGACCTTCACCGCAGCCGGGTGCTCGCGCAGCACGGAGACGACCGCGAGCACCGCGGGCAACCCTTCTCCGAGCAGGCGTCGGGACTCGCGCGGGTCAGCTGGCTCCTGCGCCAGCGCCGCGAGGATCTTCTCCTCGCTCTTCGCGCCCAGCCCCGCGAGCGCACGCAACCGCTCGCCCTCGGCGGCCGCCTTCAGCTCCTCGATCGTCGTCACGCCGAGCTCCTGCCAGATCCGCCGCGCGGTCTTCGGCCCGAGGCCGGGCAGGTGCATGAACTTGACGACCTCGACGGGGATGATCGCCTTTCGCTTCGTCAGCGCCTTCATCTCGCCGAGCTCGATCACCTCGACGATCTTGCCCTCGATCGTCTTGCCGATCCCCGCCAGGTTCTTCGCCTTGCCGTCGAGGGCGAGCTGCGCCACCGGCCCGCCCGTCTCGCGGATCCGCGTCGCGGCCCGTCGGTAGGCGAGCACGCGGAACGAGTCCTCGCCCTCGAGCTCGCTCAGGTCGGCCAGCAGCTCCAGCTGCTCGGCGAGCTCGTCGTTCCTCGGCAGTGTGGCGACCACTTCCCGCGATGATACGGAGGTGCGGGCTCTGATCTGCCTCCCCACCTACGACGAGCTCGAGAACCTCGAGCCGATGCTGCGCGCGCTGGGCGAGGTGCTCGGGCCGGACGACCGCGTGCTCGTGATCGACGACAACTCGCCCGACGGCACCGGGGCGCTCGCCGACCGCCTGGCCGCCGAGCTGCCGTTCGTCGACGTCCTGCACCGGCACCGCAAGGACGGCCTCGGCCGCGCCTACGTCGCCGGCTTTCAGGTGGCGCTCGAGCGCGGTGCGGAGCTCGTGCTCGAGATGGACTGCGACTTCTCGCACGACCCGAAGGACGTGCCGCGGCTGATCGAGGCGACGCGCGCCGCCGACCTCGTGCTCGGATCCCGCTACGTGACGGGCGGCGAGGTGCGGGACTGGGGGCTCGTGCGCCGCCTGATCTCGCGCGCGGCGTCGCTCTACACGCGGCTCCTGTTGATGCCGGTGCACGACGCGACGGGTGGGTTCAAGTGCTTCCGGCGCGAGGTGCTGGAACGGCTCGACCTCGACGCGGATCACGTCGCGCGGCTACATGTTCCAGATCGAGACGACGTATCGGGTGCTGCGGCTCGGCTTCCGGGTCGTCGAGATCCCGATCACGTTCGCCGACCGCGAGGTGGGCGGCTCGAAGATGTCGCGCGCGATCGTCGCGGAGGCGATCTGGAAGGTGCCGGCGCTGCGGCTGGCCGCGTTGCGGGGCAAGGCATGAGGGAGGTCACCGACGCGACGCTTCGAGGCCGACGCGCTGCAGGGCGAAGGCCCGGTTGTCGTCGACTTCTGGGCGCCGTGGTGCAAGCCGTGCGAGGCGATCGAGCCGATCCTGGAGGCGCTGGCGGCGGAGCACGGCTTCCGGCTCCTGCGCCTCAACATCGACGAGCACCTCGGCGTGCCCTCGCGCTACGGGGTGCTCTCGCTGCCGACGGTGATCCTGTTCGAAGGCGGCGAGCCGCGCTCGACGGTGATCGGCGCCCGGCCACGCTCGCACTTCGAGCGCGAGTGGGCGGCCTGGCTCACGTCTTGAAGTGCTCGTAACCGCGGAGCCCGTACGGCTCCCCGTGCAGGCGAAACTCGACACCCTCGCCCTCGCGAACCGCTCCGATGACCGGGAGGCCTAGTGACACAGTGTCACTGGCCGGCACGGTCGCGAGCAGCTCGAAGTCCTCGCCGAACCCGAGGTCGGCCAGCTCGCCCGCGCGCGGCACGAGCTCCAGGTCGATCGCGAGCCGGCAGCCGGACCGGCGGGAGACGTGTCCGGCGTCGACCGCGAGGCCGTCGGAGAGGTCGAGCATCGCGGTCGCCACCGCGCCCAGCCGCACGCCCTCCTCGGTCCGGATCGGCGGTCGGAGGAAGCGGCCCTCGCGGAAGGCCGCGCCCGCGCCGCCGAGCGGACCGGTCACCACGATCGCGTCGCCCGGCCGAGCGCCCGCCCGGCCCGGAACGCGGGCAGAGCGGCCGAGTGCGGTGACGCTGAGGAAGACACAGTCGGCGCGGGTCGTGTCACCGCCACGCACGGGAACACCGGCCTCGGCGATGCCCTCGTAGAGCTCGAGGACGTCGGCGACGCGCGTGTCGGGAGGTAGGGCGAGCGTGACGACGAGCGCCTCCGGGCGAGCCGCCGACGCAGAGAGGTCGCTGATGTTGACGGCGGCAGCGCGGAAGCCAAGCTCGCGCCACGCGAGCCGGTTGAGCGTGAAGTGGACACCCTCGACGAGCGCGTCCTGCGTGACGACGAGGCCGTCCCCGAGCTCGGCGGCGTCGTGCTCGGTGCCGACGACGAGACCACGCGACTCGAGCTCGCGCAGCAACCCGAGCTCCCCCGCTTCAGAGAGCCGCATCGAGGGCCTCGCGCACCGCGGCGAGCTCGGAGACGGCGCGGATGACGGCCACACCCGCGGCGCCCGCACGGATGCAATCGGCGGCGTTCGACGCGTCGATCCCGCCGATTGCGACCACCGGCACGGACACGGCGAGGCAGACGTCCGCGAGGCCCTCGAGGCCGATCGGGTCGGACGCATCCGGCTTCGACGGCGTCGCCCACACACGGTCCAGCGCCGACGTAGGTCGCGCCGGAGAACTCGGCGACGGCGGCCTCGCGGCGCGTCCGGGCGGAGATGCCCAGCGGGATCCCGGCCGCGGCCGCGCGCTCGGCCCCGGGGTCGCTCTGGCCGAGGTGGACGCCGCAGCCCAGCTCGAGCGCTGCGTCGACGTCGTCGTTGACGATCAGCTGCGCGTCGAGCGCCGCGAGCTCACGTCCCAGGGCGACGACCTCCGCCGTCGGTGCCCCCTTCAGCCGCAGCTGGACGACGGTCGCTCCGGCCCCGGCCGCCGCTCGGGCGGACTCGGCGTCCGTGACGAGCGCGTGGAGCCTCATCGGAGAGAAAGTGTTGTTCCAACACAAAGTTCCGCGAGCCAGAAACGGCTTGCCCAAGCCGAAGCCGCGCCGAAAGGCGCTTGTGTTGGAACAACACAAGCCCTCATCCCTCGCTCACCTTGGCGCGGCCGGAGAGGGTCGCGGGATCGAGGCCGGCGAGGGCGTCGTAGAGACCGACGTGGAAGCTGCCCGGGCCCTTGGCGCCCACCGCCGCGTCCTCGCCGGCGACGCCGATCGCGACGAGCGCCTCCGCGGCGGCCTCCAGCACGTCGGCGTTCGCAGCGAGGAAACAGCCCGTGATCACGGACGACATGCATCCGGTTCCCGTGACCGAGGCGAGCAGCTCGTGGCCGTTGGCGACCGCGATCGTCCGCTCGCCGTTCGAGACGTGGTCGACCGCGCCCGTCACGGAGGCGACGAGCCCGAGCGTCCGGGCCGCCTCCCGCGCCAGATCGGCCGCGTCGCCGCCGGCGCCGACGGACTCGACGCCGCGCACCTCGGCCTCGACGCCGACGAGCGTCGCCACCTCGCCCGCGTTCCCGCGCAGCACAGCCACGTCGACCGTGTCGAGAATGCGCTTCGCGGTCTCCGTCCGGAACGTCGTGGCGCCGGCACCGACGGGGTCGAGCACGACTGGGATGCCGCGCTCGTTGGCGGCGGCGCCCGCGAGCAGCATCGACTCGATCCACGCCTCCTCGAGCGTGCCGATGTTGAGCACGAGCGCGCCCGCGAGGCCCACCATCTCCCGCACCTCGTCGCGAGCGTGCGCCATCACCGGCAGCGCACCGAGCGCGAGCACGGCGTTCGCCGTCTCGTTCATGACGACGTAATTCGTGATGCTGTGGACGAGCGGCCTGCGCTCGCGCAGCGTCGCGAGCGTGGCTCCAGGATCGATCACGCGGCTCCCTTCAGGTTGAAGACGTCGACCGGCCCGTCGCCTGCGCCGATCTCGACCAGTCCGTGACGGACCGCCTCGGAGGCGATGCCGCAGCCTCCTCCGCCGCCGCAACCAGTGGACGTCCGTGAGCGAGCAGAGCTGCGAGGGTGGCCGAGTGAGTACACCCGGCGCCGTGAGTCGCAAGCACGTCGTGACGCGCGACCGGGAGCTCGTAATGCTCGGAGCCGTCGAAGAGATGGTCGACCGCGGTCTCGCCATGACCGCCGGTGACGAGCGCCGCCGGAGCGCCGAGCCCGACGAGCCGCTCCGCCAGCTCCCGGCGGGGAGCGCCGAGCCGACCCGTCAACGCCTCCGCCTCGCTCAGGTTCGGGGTGATCACGGTGGCGAGCGGAAAGAGCCGCGTCACGAGCGCGTCGACGGCGTCGTCCTGCAGCAGCTGCGCGCCCGAGCTCGCGACCATCACCGGATCGACGACGAGCGGCACGCGCTGCTCTCTCGAGATAGTCCGCGACGGTGTCGATGATCCGGCGCGAGAAGAGCATCCCCGTCTTCGCGGCGTCGACGCCGATGTCGCCGAAGACCGCCTCGAGCTGCGCGACGAATGAACTCGTCCGGGAGCTCGTGCACCGCCGTCACCGCGACGGTGCTCTGCGCCGTGAGCGCGACGAGCGCGCTCGAGCCGTGGCACCCGGCCGCCGCGAACGCCTTCAGGTCGGCCTGGATCCCGGCGCCGCCGCCCGAGTCGGACGTCGCGATCGTCAAGCAACGTGGAACCACTGGCCTCCCTTCGCCGGCATGACCCGGATCAGGTTCTGCGGGTGTGATCTCAGCCCACGACAGGGCACCCCGGTGGGCCGAAGGCTAGCGTAGGCACCATGGCGAGCGTCGCCCCAGGCTGGGCAGAGCGCTGGGCGGAGGTCCTCCAGGGAGAGGAGCTGGCCTACCTCGGCTCGGAGCCCGCACGCGAGGGGCGGAGCGAGCCGTTCCCCGACGACCTCGACCCACGGGTCGCCTCCGCGCTCGTCTCGGTCGGGATCACCGCGCTCTGGCGCCACCAGGCCGAGGCGTGGGAGGCGGCACGCGCAGGCGGCAACCTGATCGTCACCACCGGCACCGCGAGCGGCAAGAGCCTCGCCTTCAACCTGCCGGTGCTCGACCTGCTCGCGCGCGAGCCGAAGAGCCGCGCGCTCTACCTCTATCCGACGAAGGCGCTGGCGCAGGATCAGGCCCGCGCACTGCACGAGTTCGGGCTCAAGGGCGTCAAGCCCGCGATCTACGACGGGGACACCGAGAGCGAGCGGCGCTGGCAGATCCGCAAGTGGGCGAACGTCGTCCTGACGAATCCCGGACATGCTCCACGTGGGCGTGCTGCCGCACCACGACCGCTGGGGCGACGTGCTCGCGAACCTCCGCTTCGTCGTCGTCGACGAGGCGCACGTCTACCGGGGCGTCTTCGGCTCGCACGTCGGCAACGTGCTGCGCCGGCTGCGGCGGCTCGCGCGCGCCTACGGCTCGGAGCCGCAGTTCGTGCTCGCCTCCGCCACGATCGCGAACCCGGCGCGAGCTGGCCGAGTCGCTGCTCGGCGCGCCGGCGCAGGTGATCGAGGGCGACGCCGCGCCGAAGCCGGAGCGCACCGTGGCGCTCTGGAACCCGGAGCTGATCGATCCCGAGCTCGGGATCCGCGCGAGCTCGCTCGGCGACGCCTCGCGCCTGCTCGCCGGCTTCGCCTCGCGCGGGCTGCGGACGATCTGCTTCGCGAAGAGCCGCAAGGCCGCCGAGCTGATCCACCGCTTCGCAGCCGAGCGGGTCGACGGAGCGACGGCGAAGCGGCTCGCTCCCTACCGCGCGGGATACACGCCGGCGCAGCGCCGGGAGATCGAGGCGCGGCTCGTCTCGGGCGACCTGCTCGGCGTCTCGGCGACCGACGCGCTCGAGCTGGGGATCGACATCGGCTCGCTCGACTGCGCGATCTCGGTCGGCTTCCCGGGCACCGTCTCGTCGCTGCGCCAGCAGTGGGGCCGAGCCGGACGGCGCGGTCACGGCGTCGCCGTGCTCGTCGCGAGCGAGGACGCGCTCGACCAGTACTTCATGCGCGAGCCCGAGACGCTGCTCTCCCGCACCGTGGAGGCGGCGATCCTCGACGCCGCCAACCCGCGCGTGCTCGACGGCCACGTCCTCTCGGCGGCCTTCGAGGGGCCGATCGACGCGGCCGACGCCGACACGCTCGGTCCGGAGGCGCTCGAGCGCGCGCCGCTCCTCCCCGAGCTGAAGCGCACGGACGCCGGCTTCGTCTGGGCCGGCAAGGACTACCCGGCCGCGCGCGTCATGCTCCGCTCCGGCGAGCCGGACAGCTTCACCGTCGTCGAGGGCGAGGAAGGAAGCGTGCTCGGCCTCGTCGAGCGCTCGCGGGCCTACTCGACGGTGCACGAGGGAGCGATCTACCTCCACCTCGGCGAGCAGTACCTCGTGCGCGCGCTCGACCTCGAGGCGCGCACCGCGGTCGTCACGCCGGCCCGGGTCGACTGGTACACGCAGGCGAAGAAGGAGACCCAGACCGTCGATCGAGGAGCCGCTGCGGCTGGAGTCCCGGCTCGGCGTGCCGCTCCACTTCGGCCGCGTCTCGGTCACCGAGCAGGTCGTCGCCTACCAGCGGAAGTCGATCTCGGGCGGCGACACGCTCGAGACCGTGCCGCTCGCGCTGCCCGCGACGACCTTCGAGACCGAGGCGATCTGGTTCTCGCCCACGCCCGAGCAGCTCGAGGGGATCGACGAGATGCCGCGAATGCTCTCGGCGCTGCACGCCGCCGAGCACTCGCTGATCGCGCTGCTGCCGCTGTGGGCGATGTGCGACCGCTGGGACATCGGCGGGCTCTCGACGAACGTCCACTTCCAGACCGGCCTGCCGACGATCTTCGTCTACGACGGCCACTCGGGCGGCGTCGGGATCACCGAGCGCGGCTTCGAGCGCTTCGAGGGCTGGGTCGAGGACACGGCGAAGCTGATCGCCGGCTGCCCCTGCGCCGCCGGCTGTCCGAGCTGCGTCCAGAGCCCGAAGTGCGGCAACCTGAACGAGTTCCTCGACAAGGACGCGGCGCTCGACGCTGCTCCGCCGGATGCTCGCTCAGAGCAGGTAGATGCAGCCGTTCACGACGAGCGTGAGGAAGAGCGACACCGCGATCGAGACGAGGAGGCAGCCGGGCGAGCAGCCGTACACCTGCACGCGGCCGCCGTCGGAACGACGCGACGAGAAGATTCCCATCGCGACCTCGTCTCCGGATGTCGATTTCGCCACACCTCGCTCGTCTACGTGATGGAATCGACGAAAAGGAGGCGCACGTGCAGTACCTGGCAGTGATCCACGGCGACGAGGCCGCCTGGGAGGCCGCTCTCGGACGCCGACGCGGGAGCGACGTGATGGACGCCTACGTCGCCTTCGCGACGAGAGGCCGGCAAGGCCGGCGTGATCGTCGACGGTAGCGAGCTCGACTCGACCGCGACCGCGACGACGGTTCGTGTCCGCGACGGCGAGACGCTCGTCACCGACGGCCCGTTCGCGGAGCTGAAGGAGGCGATCGGCGGCTACTACCTGCTCGAGTGCGACTCCATCGACGACGCCTGCACGTGGGCGGCGAAGATCCCGGCCGCCGGTCACGGCGCGATCGAGGTGCGGCCGGTTCACGTCGACGAGGAGGTGCATCGTGAAGTACGCAGCCCTGCTCACGAACCCCGCCGACGCCGTCGTCGGCTGGGCGGCAGATGACGGCCGAGGAGGCCAGCGGCCCGCGCGCGCGGAGATTCCGAAGTGGAACGCGCTCTTCGGCGAGCTCGGACAGCAGCGGGAAGCTCCTCTCGGGCGACGAGCTCGACGAGCCGTCCGCCGCGAAGACGGTCCGCGTCCGGGACGGCGAGACGACTCGTCACAGACGGCCCCTACGCCGAGACGAAGGAGCTGATCGGCGGTCTGATGCGTGCTCGACTGCGACGACCTCGACGAGGCGATCGCGATCGCGGCGCGGATCCCGGTCGCGGAGCGTGCCTCCGTCGAGCTGAGGCCGCTCGATCGAGCATTGACCGCGCTCGAGGGCGTCTTCCGGGAGGAGTGGCCGCGTGCGGTCGCGATCCTCACCCGCGTCCTCGGCGACCTCGCGCTCGCCGAGGACGCGGTGCAGGACGCCTTCACGATCGGCGCTCGAGCGCTGGGAGCGCGACGGGCTACCGTCCAATCCCGGCGCCTGGATCGTCACCACCGCGCGCAACCGTGCCATCGACCGGATCCGGCGCGAGCAGACGTTCGCCCGGAAGGCGGAGCTGCTCGCGCGGCTCGAGACGCTGCCCGCCGAGGAGGACGACGTGAGCGCGATTCCCGACGACCGGCTGGCGCTCGTCTTCACCTGCTGCCACCCCGCACTCGCGGCCGACGCGCGCGTCGCGCTGACGCTGCGCGAGGTCGCCGGGCTGACGACCCCGGAGATCGCCCGCGCGTTCCTCGTCGGCGAGCCGACCATGGCGCAGCGGCTCGTGCGGGCGAAGCGAAAGATCCGCGACGCCGGCATCCCCTTCCGCGTCCCGCCCGACCACGTCCTGCCCGAGCGGCTCCGCTCGGTGCTGGCGGTGCTCTACCTCGTCTTCAACGAGGGCTACTCGGCCTCCGGTGGGGACGGCGTCGATCCGGGCCGACCTCTGCGACGAGGCGATCCGCCTCGCGAAGCTGCTCGCCGTGCTGATGCCCGACGAGCCGGAGGCGCTCGGGCTCCTCGCCCTGCTGCTGCTCCACGACGCGCGCCGGGCGGCACGCACAGGACCGGACGGCGAGCTCGTCCTGCTCGAGGAGCAGGATCGATCCCTGTGGAGCGCGGAGCGCGCAGCCGAGGGAGCACGCGTGCTCGAGCGGGCGGTCTCGCGACGGGCGCCGGGGCCGTATCAGCTCCAGGCGGCGATCGCCTCGCTGCACCTCGACGCGCAGCGCTACGAGGACACCGACTGGCCGCAGATCGCAGCGCTCTACGAGGTGCTCGCGCGGCTGCGAGCCGTCGCCGGTCGTCGAGCTGAACCGCGCGGTCGCGGTCGCGATGGCGGACGGCCCCGAGCGTGGCCTCGAGCTCGTCGACCGCATCGAGCTTCCCACGCTACCACCTCCTGCACGCGACTCGCGCCGACCTGCTGCGACGACTCGGGCGGAGCGAGGAGGCGGCCGCCTCGTACCGGAAGGCGCTCGAGCTGCCGATGAACGCGGCCGACCGCGGCTTCCTCGAGCGGCGCCTCGCCGAAGTGACTGCTCCGCGACATTAGCGCGCCGTGAGCCGCGTATGAGCGGCTCCCGCGATCCTGAGTCGATCACGAAGACGAAGGGGGATTCATGCGCCGGTTCGCTGTGCTCGCTCTGTTCGTCCTCGCCGTGCCAGGCACGGCTCTCGCTGCGCCGCCGTCGAACGACAACCGCGCCGAGGCCGCGTCGATTCCGGTCTTCCCGCACACGCTCACGGCGACGACCGCGGAAGCGACCGTCGAGCGGCTCGACCCGCAGGTCTCCCGCTGCGGCCGAGTCGAGGCGACCGTCTGGTACCGCATCGACACGGCACCGGACGGCCTGATCGGGATCACCGTCAAGGGCACCGCCGGAGTCGCTCCCGTCCTGCGCATCTACCGTCGCGCCGCGTCGACGATCCAGGAGCTCGATTGCGCCTCGGCGGCGCCTGGCGGCACCGCGTCCGCCTCGCTCGAAGCGATCCGCGGCTCCACCTATCTGGTGCTCGTCGGGCGCAGGCCCGCGACCGCGGACGGGGCTTTCGAGCTGACGGCCGAGCTCTTCCTGCCGCCGTCGAACGACAGCCGCGGCGGCGCCCAGCCGGTGAAGCTGCCCGGCATGATCCGCGGAACGACACTCGGCGCGACCGGAGACGACACCGACTCCGCGCGCTGCGGCGTGAGCGGGGGCACCGTCTGGTATCGGCTTGCGAGCCGCCGCGACGGCCGGGTCTTGCTGCGCCTGACGGCGGCCGGACAGCTCGACGCGGGCATCGTCGTGCTGGAGCGCATCCGTTCGCGCACGCTGGTCCTCGCGTGCGGCGCCACCGACCGCCGTGGCCGCGCCGCCGTCGGCTTCGCATCGCGCCGCGGCGCCGTCTATCTGATCGCGATCGGCCACGTCGAGCAAGCCGATCCCGGCGCCTTCCGCTCGAGGCATTCGTCTCCGAAGCGGCCGAGAGCCTCCGTGCCGGCAAGCTGCTTCCCCGCGGACGAGCCCGTTCGACGGTGCACGGCCTGACCGACGTGAACGACGTCTGGCGCGTGTCGATGCGGCCCGGGACGACCTACCGGCTCGGCTTCTCGTCGTCGTGCGCATCCGTGACGCTGCGCCTGCGACGGCAGCCGACGCGAGTTCTCGCCTCCCTGGAATGCCGTGGCTACCGGACGTTCACCCCCGGGCCCGACGGCGGTGGCGAGTACGTGCTCGCGGTCGTGTCGGACGGCCAGGCGCAGCGGAAGCCGTACCGGCTGCTCTTCGCCCCGGCCGCGCCGGACGACCTCGGCGTCGGCGTCGCGTTGCGAAACCGCGTCCCGGTTCGCGGCGTCCTCGACCCGAATCGCCTGGATCTCCAGGACGTCTACCACTTCGACGTGGAGCGAAGGGCCGACGTGCGGTCGACGTCACGAGCGGCCTCCGCTTCCAGCTCCTGACCGACGGCGGACGGCGCCTTGGAACGTTCGGTTCGATGCGACAACAGCTCGGGGCCGGCCGCTACGTCGTCGCAGTGACGGACAGTCTCGGCGAGCCCGGCACGCGTTACACGCTTACGCTGCTCATTCGCGAGATCACCTCGACGTCGCTTCCACTCGCCGCGACGACGATCCTGCCGGGGCGGCCGGTCGCGCTGGGGCCGGAGGTGGCGAATGCGAGCACCGGCGCCGTCGAGATCCAGATCGACCGATTCGACCCGCTGACCGGATGGCACTTCAACCGCCTCCTGCGGACGACGGTCGGCGGCGATGTGAGCTGGGTGCCCCCGGCGGAGGGTCGCTGGCGGATCCGCGCCACGTTCAAGGGGACGATCGAGGCCAGCCCCAGCCGGAGCGGCTACGCGCATCTCGTCGTTCGGCGGGCCTGATCGGATCGGCCGAACCGGAATGCGAGCGGGTGCGACAACCTAGAGAATCGAGCCCGTGCGGGTCTCGGCGAAGGTCGACTATGCGATCAGGGCGCTGGCCGAGCTCGCCGCCGCACAGATCGCTGCTGCGTCGGCCGGCCCTCCCGGCTCTCCAGTCAAGGGCGAGCGGCTCGCGGAGAGCCAGGGGATCCCGCTCAAGTTCCTCGAGAACATCCTCACCGAGCTGCGCCGCGCGGAGATCGTCGCCAGCCAGCGCGGGGTCGACGGTGGCTACCGGCTGGCGCGGGACGCCGCCGAGATCAGCCTCGCCGACGTGATCCGAGCGGTGGAGGGCCCGATCGCGACCGTCCGCGGCTCTCGGCCCGACGAGGTCGAGTACACCGGCGCCGCGGCCGCGCTCGGCGAGGTCTGGATCGAGCTCCGCGCGAGCATGCGCGGCGTGCTCGAGGAGACCTCGCTCGCCGACCTCGTGACGCGTTCGGCCGGCGGCCGAAGAGCTAGGCGAAGACCCGCGCGCGCTCGGGCCGACCCAGACGATCTGGCCCTGCTCCAGCTCGAGCTGCTCGCACGCGTCGCGCGTGATCTGCGCCCAGAGCTTCTCTCCGTCGGCGCGGACGAGCTCGACGCGCACCTCGAAGCCGAGATGGACGACCCGCTCGATCATCGCCTGGTGCGCACCGTCGGCAGGCTCGAGCAGCAGGTCGAGATCGTGCGGGCGCACCCAGCGGTCGCCGACCCGGTTCACGGGCCCGACGAAGCTCATCACGAACTCCGTCGCGGGGTGCTCGTAGAGCTCGCGCGGGCCGCCGACCTGCTCGATCCGGCCGCGGTTCATCACCGCCACCTGGTCGGCAACCTCCATCGCCTCCTCCTGGTCGTGCGTGACGAAAACCGTCGTCACGTGCACCTCCTCGTGCAGCCGGCGCAGCCAGTCGCGCAGCTCCGCGCGCACGCGGGCGTCGAGCGCGCCGAACGGCTCGTCCAGGAGCAGCACCTCGGGCTCCACCGCGAGCGCGCGGGCGAGCGCCATCCGCTGGCGCTGACCGCCCGAGAGCTGCGCGGGGTAGCGGTGCGCGAACGGCTGCAGCTGGACGAGCTCGAGCAACTCGTCGACGCGCGCTCCGGATCTCGGTCTTCGGCCGCTTGCGCACCGTCAGTCCGAAGCCGACGTTGTCCCGGACGGTCATGTGCTTGAACGCGGCGTAGTGCTGGAAGACGAAGCCGACGCCGCGCTCCTGCGGCGCGAGCGCGGTGGCGTCCTCGCCCGAGATCACGATCTCGCCGGCGTCCGGCTGCTCGAGCCCGGCGATCACGCGCAGGAGCGTCGACTTGCCGCTGCCGCTCGGGCCGAGCAGCGCCGTCAACGAGCCCGACTCGACGACGAGCGAGACGTCGTCGAGCGCGGTGAACGTTCCGAACCGCTTGGTCACGCCCCGTGCTTCGATCATCTCGCCTCAGCTCCCTCGGGTTCCTCTGCCTCGCGTTGCCTGAACAGGGTGGTGGCGAGCAGCGTCGCCACGGCGAGCAGCGCCAGCAGGACGGACGCCGCGTACGTCCCGACGGGGTCGAACGACTGGAAGCGCTCCTCGACGTGCAGCGTCAGCGTGTTGGTCCGCCCGGCGAGGTGCCCGGAGACGACGCTGACGGCGCCGAACTCGCCGAGCACCCGGGCCGTCGTCAGGACGACTCCGTACGCGATCCCCCAACGGATCGCGGGCAGCGTCACGCGCCAGAACGTCTGCCAGCCCGACGCACCGAGCGTCGACGCGGCCTGCTCCTGCTCGTCGCCGATCTCCCGCAGCACCGGCACGACCTCACGCACGACGAACGGCAGCGAGATGAAGAGGGTGGCGAGCAGCATGCCGGGCACCGCGAAGATCACGCGCACGCCCAGGTCGGCGAGCGTGTCCCCGAACCAGCCGTTGCGGCCGTAGACGAGGATCAGCGCCAGGCCGACGACGACCGGCGAGAGAGCGAGCGGCAGGTCGACGAGCGTGTTCACGACGCCGTGTCCCCGGAAGCGGCGGCGCACGATCGCCAGCGCGCAGAGGATGCCGAAGACCGTGTTCAGGGGCACGGCGATGCACGCGAGCAGGATCGAGAGCCAGAGCGCGTGCAGTGCCTCGGGTGTCGTGATCGCCGCCCAGGCTTCCGCGAATCCGTTCTCGAAGGCGCGCCAGAAGACGAGCGCGACGGGGAACCCCACGAGGGCGAAGAGGTAGCCGAGCGCGGCGAAGCGAAGCGCGTACCTACCCATCGTGCCTCGTCGCCCAGCGACGGACGCCGCCGATCGCAAAGAGGACGACCAGCGAGATCAGGAGCAGCACGACCGAAACGGCCGCCGCCCCGGTGACGTTGTCGCTCTCGATCTGCCCGAAGATGTAGACGGAGGCAACCTCGGTGCGGAAGGGCTGGTTGCCGGAGATGAGCACGACGGCGCCGAACTCGCCGATCGCGCGGGCGAATGCCAGCGCCGCGCCGGAGAGGATGGCCGGCAGCAGATTCGGGAAGATGATCCGGCGGAAGACGACCGCGGGGCGCGCGCCGAGCGAGCGGGCAGCCTCCTCCATCTCGCCGTCGAGCTCGAGCAGAACGGGCTGCACCGTGCGCACGACGAAGGGCAGCGTCACGAAGAGCAGCGACATCGTCAGCCCGATCTTCGTGTAGGCGACGTTGATCCCGATCGGCCCGCGCGGCCCGTACAGCGCGAGCAGCGTCAGGCCAGCCACGATCGTGGGCAAGGCGAACGGCAGGTCGATCAGCGCGTTCACGAATGCCTTGCCGCGGAAGCGATCGCGCACGAGCACCCACGCGATCGCCGTGCCCGCGACGGCGTTGACCGCGACGACCGCGAGCGAGAGCAGCAGCGTCAGCCTGAGCGCCGCCACGGCCTGCGGGTTCGAGATTGCGCGCCAGAAGCCCTCGAGACCCGCCTCGGTCGAGCGGAGCAGGACGGCTGCGAGCGGGAGCAGGACGATCACGCTCAGGTAGCCGGTGACGAGGCCGAGGCCGAGCCCGCCGCCGCGCCGCGCTCTGGCGGCTCGCGGCGCGGCGACGGTGACTCCGGTGCTACTCAAGCGTCTATTCCAGCGCCTGGCCCAGCTCGCGCTGGATCTCGGCCATCACGCCGCCGTCGACGTCGAAGAACTCCTCCCGGACGGGCCCCCACCCGCCGAGATCGGCGATCGTGAAGAGGTGCGGCGGCGTCGGGTAGTCGAACTCCGCGAGCACGTCCTCGAGGATCGGCCGGTAGCCGGCCTCGCCGAAGACACGCTGCGCCTCCGGTGAGCGCACGAAGTCGACGAACGCCTGCGCGGTCTCGGCGTTGCCTCCGTCGCCGGCGACGGCGATCGGGTTCTCGATCAGGATCGTCTCGTCCGGGACGACGTAGTCGAGCTCCTCGCCCTTGTCCTGCGCGAGGATCGCCTCGTTCTCGTAGGCGATCAGCACGTCGCCCTTGCCGCCGACGAACGTCTGCAGCGCCTCGCGCGCGCTCTTGTCCTGCACGCTGACGTTGCGGAACAGCTGCCGCAGGTACTCGACCGCCTCCTCCTCGCTCTTGCCGAGCTCGAGTTGCGCGCCGTAGGCCGCCATCACGTTCCACTGGGCACCGCCCGAGGTGAACGGGTTGGGCGTGATCACCTCGATCCCCTCGCGCGTCAGGTCGTCCCAGGTGCGGATGTTCTCGGGGTTGCCCTCGCGGACGGCGAAGACGACGACCGAGTCGGTCACCATCCCGTCGTGCTCGTCGTCGCTCCAGGCCGCGTCGACGAGCCCCTCGTCCACGAGCCGCGTCACGTCGGGCTCGAGCGAGAACGCGACGACGTCGGCGGGCAACCCGGCCGCGACCGCACGGCTCTGCTCGCCGGAGGAGGCGTACGACTCCTGGAAGGAGACGCCGGCGCCGGCGTCGGTCGCCGCGAAGTCCTTGGTCAGCTGCGCGTAGACCTCGCGCGGCGTCGAGTAGGCCACGAGTGCCAGCGTCGTCTCGGCGCCCGCTGCGGTGCTGCCGTCCGACGTGGCGTCCGCGCTCTCGCCGCCGCAGCCGCTCACAAGCGCCGCCAGCAGAACCAGTGCGCCCACCGCTCCCAGGATCCTCCTCACGCGTTCCTCCTTTTGTCTACCGCCATAGTTGAGATTTGGAGTTGTAATAGAACGAATAAGCATTGTCAATTTCGAACCGTGGCGGCGCCCTCGTGGTAGGAATGCCCCGTGGCGGCGACGCGTGCAGCCCGCGGTGGAGTCCTCGTGATCGGGGGCGGGTTCGCGGGGAGCTACGTGGCGCGGCTGCTCGGCCGCAGCGGCGCGACCATCGTCAGCCGCGAGAACTTCATGCTCTACACGCCGATCCTCCCGGAGGCCGCTTCGGGAATGCTCGAGCCCCGCCACGTCGTCGTCCCGCTCCGCCAGATGTGCCGGCACGCGGAGCTGCTGCTCGGCACGGCCACCGCGCTCGACGAGGAGCGCCGCCTCGTGAGCGTCGACACGGCCGATGCCGGCAGCTTCGAGGTCGCCTACGAGCAGCTCGTGCTCGCGCCTGGCGCGGTCACGCGGACGTTCCCCGTTCCGGGCCTGGCGGAGCACGCGCTCGGCTTCAAGGATCTCGCTGACGCGATCCACCTGCGCAACCGCGTGCTCCGGGCGCTCGAGGCCGCTGACGAGGAGACCGACCCCGCCGCAGCCGCTTCGCACCTCACGTTCGTCTTCGTCGGTGCCGGCTACGCGGGAGTGGAGGCGCTGGCCGAGCTCTCCGATCTCGCCGCCGACGCGCTCCGCTACTACCCGCGGCTGCGCGGAGTACCGCAGCGCTGGGTGCTCGTCGACGCCGCGCCGAAGATCCTCCCCGAGATCCCGAGCCGCCTGGGCGAGTACGCCGCGCGGGAGCTGAGAAAACGCGGCGTGGAGATCCACGTCTCGACGACGCTCGAGTCGATCGGGCCGGCACGAAGCGGTGCTCTCGAACGGCGAGCGGATCCCGACCCGGACGGTCGTGTGGACGACGGGCGTGAAGGCGAGTCCGCTGCTCGGCGCGTGGGGACTACCGGTGGACGACCGCGGGCGGGTGCAGGTGGACGAATACCTGCGGGTCGAGAGTCGGGAGCGGCTCTGGGCGCTCGGCGACGCCGCGGCCGTCCCGAACACGCGGACCCCCGGGCGGTTCGACCCGCCCACCTGCCAGCACGCGCTCCGCCAGGCCCGCCGGCTGGCGAAGAACCTCGGCGGGCGAGCCTGAGCCATACGGCTACCGGATGCTCGGCCAGGTGGCGACCCTCGGCCGCTACAAGGGGGTCGCCGACATCTTCGGCATCTGCATTCGCGGCTTCCCGGGCTGGTTCCTGACCCGCAGCTACCACCTGTTCCAGCTGCCGCTGCTGTCACGGAAGCTACGGGTCGTCACCGACTGGACGACCTCGCTCTTCTTCCGGCGAGACATCGCCGAGCTCTCCATGCTCGGCCACCCGCACCGGCTCGATCAGTGACGGCGTTCGCCGTCAGGGGCTCGAGAAGCGCTACGGGTCGATCACCGCACTTGGCGGAGTCGACCTCGAGCTCGGCGACGGCGAGCTCGTCGGCCTGCTCGGGCCGAACGGGGCGGGCAAGTCGACGCTCGTGAAGATCGGCTGTGGGCTCGTGCGGCCGACTGCAGGCTCGGCGCGGGTGAGCGGAGCGCCTGCCGGCTCGCGCGCCGCACGGGCCGCGATCGGCTATCTCGCCGAGCTCTTCCGGTTTCCCGGCTGGTGCTCGGGAGACGAGGTGCTCCGCCTGCACCAGCGACTGGCCCGCTCCGAGGGCGGTGCCCGCGAGCGGGAAGAGCTACTCGAGCTCGTCGGCCTGACCTCGGCGCGCAACCGCAAGGTGGAGGCGATGTCCAAGGGCATGCAGCAGCGCCTCGGGATCGCGCAGGCTCTCGTGGGATCGCCGCGGCTGCTCTTCCTGGACGAGCCCACGAGCGCGCTCGACCCCGCCGGGCGCCGCACGATCCGCGGCCTGCTCGAGGAGGTTCGCGGCCGCGGCATCTCGGTGCTGCTCAACTCGCACCTGTTGAGCGAGGTCGAGCTCGTCTGCGACCGTGTCGTGATCCTGCACGGCGGCCGCGTCGTGGCCGCGGGCCGGCCCGACGAGCTCGCCCGTGCCCGGGGAGTCGAGGTCGAGACCGACGACGGCGTCCGCCTGATCGAGGGCGTGGGACGCGAGGACGTCCCACGCATCGTGGCGGAGCTCGTCGCGGCAGGCCGTTCGGTGTACGGCGCGCGCGTGCTCCGCTCGACGCTCGAGGAGGTGTACCTCGACGCCGTGGGCGAGGCGCCGCCCGGATGAGCGACGCCATCACGATCGCGGGCTATGCGCTGCGCGAGAGCGTGCGCCGGCGCGTGTTCGTCGTCGTCGCGCTGTTGACGATCGCGTTCCTCTTCCTCTATCGGCTCGGGGCGCGCAAGGCCTTCGAGGAGACCGAGGACGTCTTCCCGCCTCGGGGCGTCGAGGCGGAAACCGTCGTCGGCGCGACGCTCTTCGGGCTCTCGATGTTCGCGACGCTCTTCCTCGGCACCGTGCTCGCCGTCTTCCTGACACTCGGCGCCGTGCAGGGAGACGCGGAGCGCGGCCTGCTGCAGCCGCTCGTCGTGCGCCCGCTCGGACGCACGACCTTCCTGCTCGGCCGCTTCGCCGGCGCCGCCTCCGTCTGCGCCGTCTACGTGGTCGTCGTCTACTTCGCGGCGCTGCTGATCACGCGCAGCGCGGGCGGCTGGACGCCCGACGAGATCGTCGTCCCGGCGCTCGAGCTCGCGGCCGCGGTGGCGCTGCTCGTCGCGCTCTCGCTCCTCGGCTCCGTGCTCCTCTCGTCGACCGCGAACGGAATCGCCGTCTTCATGCTCTTCGGCGCAGGCCTCGTCGGCGGCCTGCTCGGCCAGATCGGCGAGGCGCTGAACTCGCCGACGCTCGAACGCGTTGCGGAACGGACCTCGCTGGCGCTGCCGTTCGAGGCGCTCTACCAGGATGCGTTGCGGCGCCTCACCACGGACTCACGCGGCTTCACCCGCTTCGCCGTCGAGCTCGGCCCGTTCGGCGGCGGCCAGGCCTACGCTGCCTGGCTTCCGTGGTGGGCGGCCCTCTACGGCGCCGCGGTGCTCGCCGCCGCGGCCTTCTTCTTCGCCCGCCGCGACCTCTGATCGCCGACTAGCCCAGCGAACGCAAGGCGGGGCCGAGCGCCTGTCGCAGGGTCAGCACGGGAGCGAAGAGGTCGCCCTCGCGCGCGACTCGCTCCAGCACCGCGTCCATCGTGAACGCCACCGGATCGAGCGACTGGTTCACCTCGTCCCAGCGAAGCGGCGTCGACACCGGCGCGCCCGGCTTCGGTCTCACCGAGTAGACGGACGCGATCGTCTTGCCTTCGCCGTTCTGATTCGAGTCGATCAGGACGCCGCGCCGCTTCGCCTTCGACCATTCCGTGGTCGCGAGGCGCGGATGGGCCCGCGCGATCGCGCCGGCGACGATCTCCGAGAACCGGCGCGTGTCCTCGAAGGTGTGCCGCCGCGCGATCGGCACGAGCACGTGGATCCCCTCCGAGCCGCTGGTCTTCGGAAAGGACTCGAGCCCGAGCAGCTCCAGCGTCTCCCTGACGAGCAGCGCGACCTCGATCGTCTCGGCGAAGCCGACGTCCGGCGACGGGTCGAGGTCGAAGAGCACGAAGTCGGGCCGGGCCGGCTTGTCCACCCGCGAGTACCAGGTGTTCAGGTCGATACAGCCCATGTTCACCATCCAGAGCAGCGCCAGCTCGTCGTTCACGAGCGCGAAGTCGACGTGCTTGCGGGTGCGCTTCGCGTCGCGGGCCGACACCTCGAAGCGGCGCGTCGGGATCCAGTCGGGCATGTGCGCCGGGGCGTCCTTCTGGAAGAAGAACTTGCCGAACGCGCCGTCGGGATAGCGCTTCATCGTGAACGGGCGATCGCGCAGGTGCGGCACGACGACGGGCGCGACGTCGCGGTAGTACGCGAGCAGATCGCCCTTCGTGATCCCCTCCTCCGGCCAGAACGGCTTGTCGAGATTGGACAGCTTGAGCACGCGCGAGCCGCGCCGGAGCTCGGGCGCGATCCCGTCCCGCTCGCGGCGCACCTCGTCGGCGCGCTTGTCCTCGCGCAGCCCCTGATACGACGGCGCGCGCAGACGCCCGTCGTGCGTCCACTCGGCGAACTCCACCTCGCAGACGAGCTCGGGCTCCACCCAGACGACGTCGCCCTTGCGCACCTTCGGCATCTTCGGCACCTCGCCGAACGGCGTCGTCGGCCGCTCCAGCGGACGCAGCAGCGCCTGCAGCTTCTCGATCTCGGCGTCGTCGAAGCCGGTTCCGACGTTGCCCGCGTAGCGAAGACCGCCGGCCTCGGAGACCGCGAGCACGAGTGAGCCGAAGCGTCCGGAGCGCCGGCCCTGGCCCTTCGTGTAGCCGGCGATCACGAACTCCTGGCGCCCGTGCGTCTTGAGCTTCAGCCAGTTGCGCGAACGCCGACCGGGCTCGTAGACGGAGTCCGCGCGCTTGGCGATGATTCCCTCGAACCGCTGCTCGCGGGCGGCCTCGTACAGCGTGTTCCCGTCCTCGAACGCCTCGGAGAGCTGAACGCCGCCGCGCCGCCGGTCGACGAGCTGCGCCAGGCGCTCGCGTCGCTTTGTCAGCGGCAGCCCGACGAGCGGCTCGCCCTCGACCTCGAGCGCGTCGAACGCGACGTAGACATAGGTCGTTCCGTGCTTGCCCTGCTGCATCGCCGAGAACGTCGCCCGTCCGTCCTCGCCGATCGCGACGACCTCGCCGTCCAGCACGCAGTCCGGCGTGCGCAGGGCTCGTACGAGCGCGCTCACGACGGTGGGGAAGCGGTCGTTCAGGGAGTTCCCGTTGCGGCTGCGCAGGTCGACCTCGCCGCCTCGCATCGTCGCGATTGCCCGGTAGCCGTCCCACTTCACCTCGAACAGCCAGCCGTCGCCGGCCGGCACGTCGGTTGCGAGCGTCGCGAGCATCGGCCGGTAGTCGGACCGGCCCCGTGACCGGCCTTGTGACACTGTGTCACCAGCCTGCTCCTTCTTCTTCACGAGCAGCCAGTTCTTGGGATCGCCCGAGAGCTTCGCCGGGACGAGCGTCCACAGCCCCTGCAGCCGCTCGCCGTGCAGGTGCACGGTGAGGCCGCCGTCGCGCTTCTCCTCGACGAGCTCGTAGGTGCCACGATCCCAGAGCTCGACCGTTCCGGCGCCGTAGTTGCCCTTCGGGATCGTGCCCTCGAAGGACGCGTAGTCGAGCGGATGATCCTCGACGTGGACGGCGAGATGCTGCGTGCCCGGCTCGAGCGGGACGCCCTTCGGCACCGCCCAGCTCGCGAGCGCCCCGTCCCGCTCGAGGCGGAAGTCGTAGTGGAGGCGCGTCGCGTCGTGGCGCTGGACGACGAAGATCGGTTCCTCGCCCCGCCGGCGCCCCGAGAACGGCTCCGGCGTCCGGGATGCGTCCCGTTTTCGCCGGTACTCGCGAAGCTGCCGTTTCTCGGGCGGGCTCACGACACCGATGTTTCAGGCGGCCGAGGGTGGGGATTGTTGATTACAACGCGGGTCACGGCCCGCATCAAAGCTTCTTCACCCAAGCTTCCACCAGGCTTCTCCACCCAGCGGGGGGTCAGTTGAGGTCGGCTCTTGCCGGCCTCAACGCGTTGTCGGCCCGGTTGAAAGCGCGAAAGTGTACTGCGGAAAAGCCTGTGGATGATGTGGATAGTCGTCCGCTCACGCAAGAACGCCCAGAGCGCGGAACTTGGCGCGCCGAGCCGCCCGCAGCTCGACCTGGGGAACGTTTTCCACCTCGAGCAACGCCTCCACGATGCCGGCCGCGAGCAGTCTCGCGGCCTCGTCGTGATCCACGTGGGCGCCGCCCTCGGGCTCGGGGACGATGTCGTCGATCACGCCGAGCTCGAGACAGTGTGCGGCGTCCGGCTTGAACGCCGCCGCCGCCTTGCGTGCCGCACCCGCGTCGCGCCAGAGGATCGAGGCGCACCCCTCGGGCGAGATCACGGAGTAGATCGCGTGCTCCTGCATCAGCACCCTGTCGGCGACGGCGATCGCGACGGCGCCGCCGGAGCCGCCCTCGCCGATCACGCAGGCCACCGTCGGTACGCCGAGCCGCACCATCGCCGCCTGCGAGCGGGCGATCATCCCGCCCTGGCCGTGCTGCTCCGCGGCCACGCCGGGGTAGGCACCGGGTGTGTCGACGAGCGTCACGAGCGGGAAGCCGAGCCGGTCGGCGAGCTCCATCGTTCGCATCGCCTTCCGGTAGCCCTCCGGGTAGGCCATGCCGAAGTTCCGCTTGCCCCGCTCCTTGATGTCGCGGCCCTTCTGGTGCCCGATCAGTGCCACCGTGCGTCCGTCGAGCTTGCCGAGTCCGGTCACGATCGCGGCGTCGTCGGCCCGGCTGCGGTCGCCGTGCAGCTCGAAGAAGTCCTCGAAGATGCGGCTGACGTAGTCGAGCGTGTACGGCCTGTCCTCGTGGCGCGCCAGCTCGACGGACTGCCAGATCTCCTCATCGGTCGGCTCGGCCTCGATCCGGTCGAGCTGGCGCTTCAGCCGCTCGAGATCGCCGGAGAGCCGAGCGCCGCGCAGGAGGTCGAGACCGCTCAACTTGCTCAGCCTGTCCCGAAGTCTGATCTCGGCATCATTGGCCACCGTTGCCCTTTCCGAAGAGCCGCAAGAGCTGCGCGAGCTTGGCGCGCAACTCGGGGCGCGGCACGACCGCGTCGAGATGGCCGAAGCGGAGGTTGGCCTCGGCGAGGCCGAAGTCGTCGGGCAGCTTCTCCCGGGTCGTCTGCGCGACGACGCGCGGCCCGGCGAACGACATCAGCGCGCCGGGCTCGGCGAGCAGCACGTCGCCGAGGCTCGCGAAGCTGGCGAGCAATCCGCCCGTCGTCGGGTGCGCCATCACGCTGATCAGTGCGCAGCGAGCCTCGTGCAGCTCCTCGACCGCGACGACCGTCTTCGGCAGCTGCATCAGGGCCAGGATCCCCTCCTGCATGCGCGCCCCGCCGGAGGCGGAGATCGAGACGAGCGGAAGACCGTCCGCGACCGCGCTCTCGCAGGCGCGCGCGAACTTCTCGCCCGTGACCGAGCCCATCGAGCCGCCCATGAACGAGAAGTCCATCACGGCGAGCTCGCACGCGTTGCCGTCGATCGCGGCCCGGCCGATCACCATCGCGTCGCCGAGACCGGTGGCGATCTCCGCTTCCGCCAGCCGCTCCTTGTAGGCGCGCAGATCGAAGAAGTCGAGCGGGTCGGCCGACCGCAGGTCGGCGGCTTCCTCCACGAAACTGCCCTCGTCGGCGAGCTGCGCGATCCGCGCCCGCGCCTTGACGGGAAAGTGATGCCCGCACTGGACGCAGACACGCAGAGCCGCATCGAGCTCGTCGTCGCGGTAGTGCGAGCCACAGCCTGGACACGTGTTCGGGTGCTTCTTGGCCGGCGGCTCCGGTGCGACGTGCTTGTGCTCGATGGAGACGTCGATACTGCTCGACTCGGCCATCGCCTGAGTTTAGACCTGTCACCGCCGCCACCGGTTACACCCGTCTCGTGTGTTCAGAGACCGAGGGCGACGCACAGGCGCGCGAGCTTCGGCTCGCTCTCCGGCGCCGCGACGAGCCCGGACAGGCCCGCGCCCGCAACCCGGCTGCGCTCCGCCACGTCGCGGAGAAGCGCCTCGAGCTGCTCCAGGCGGAGGCCGCCGGGCTCCGGGAAGAAGACCTCGAGCTCGCCCGGCTCGAGGGAGTCGCAGTCGAGCGCGACGTAGACGGCGTCGGTGCCTGCGAGGGCACGCTCGACGGCTCCGGCTCCCGTGTGCACGCCGCTGCGCTCGATGAAGTCGACCTCGGGCGGGTCGAGCGCGCGGGCACCCACGAGTGCCACGTTGCCGGGCTCGACCGCCCCGTTGTCGATCAGCATCCGCAGCGCCATGCCCCACGCGTCTCCCGAGGGGGAGCTGGTCGGCGTATTCAGATCCCCGTGCGCGTCGATCCACACGACGGCGAGCGTGTCGTCGCCCCGCGAGAGACCCTCGACCGCGCCGACGTGAGCGCAGCAGCAGCCTCCGAGCACCAGCGGGCGATCCGGCAAGTCGGCCGCGATCGCGAGCGACTGCTCGGCCAGGGACTCCTCGTCGACGACCGACGCTTCGGGATACGGCAGCTCGAGCCAGGCTGCCTCGGCCATGCGCTCGCCGCCGGAGCCCCAGGCACGCGGGACGCGAACCAGGCCTGCTCCGAACTCGCGGCCGCACGAGTGACACTGGTAGTCCGGCCCGATCGCGACCGCCGTGAGCGTTCGGCAATGAGGGCAGCGAGCCCGCAGCCGGCTCAACGCGCGAGCTCCCACGTGTCGTAGCGGCGCGTGACGTGCATGCCTGCTCGCTCGTAGAGGCGGACGGCGCCGGTCGTGTTCTCGCCGTCGACGCCAAGCCCGACGCGATTCGCACCCCTGCGGCGGAACTCGGCGAACGCGTGTCGAAGCAGCGCGAGGCCGAGCCCTCGCCGTCGCCAGGCTTTCCGGACTCCGAGCTCGTTGACCCACCCGAAGGTCCGGTCACCCGAGCTGTGCCACGAGCACTGCGCGAACCCGGCTGCCTCGCCTTCCGCGAGCGCGAGATACCAGAGCGACCGGTCGGTTTCGGCTTGGACGTCGGTCGCGTGCAGCCACTCGTCGTACGGCCGCGGCTCGAAGCCGAAGTGCTCGGCGAACGTGTCCTGGAGCGCTGCGTGAAAGGCCGGGTCGTCTCCGTCCTGCCAGGGCCTGACCGAGATTCCGGCCGGCCAGTGCGGCTCCTCGGGCTGCGCGTCGAGCTGGGCCAGCATCGTGAACGAGTGTCGAACCACGGAGAAGCCGGCGGCCGCGTAGACGGCGGCAGCCGGCTCGTCGGTGGCCGCCGCGTACCCCCGGACCGGAGTATCCGGGTGTGCGCGCTCGACACATGCCTCTACGAGCGCGCCGAGCGCCTCGCGGTCGAGCGAACGTGTGTCGATGTCGGTGTGCGAGCCGCTCTGTTGGACGTCCGCGTAGCCGACTGCGCGGCCGTTTCGCTCCGCGAGAGCGAACCAGACGACTCTCGGCAGCTCGAACCAGCCCATCACCGTCGACGGCGTCAGGTCGCTCTCGTCGAAGAGAGCGACGGAATGAGCATTGAGGACGTCTGCGATCGCCGGCGCGTCGGCCGCAGTGGCAGTACGGAGCTCGAGCTCAGGCACGGGCAGCGCGGAGCTCCTTCTCGTACACGACGGCCTCCCAGAAGACACGCATGCCGGCTTTCTCGTAGAGACGCGTGGCACCGGTCGGGTTCTGCGCGTCGACGCCCAGCGCCACACGGCGCTCGCCGCGCCGGAAGAACTCCGCGAAGGCGGTCTCTAGCAACGCCTCGGCGATCCCGCGCCGGCGCCACGGCGGCCGCACGCCGAGTATGCCGACCCAGCCCCACTCCCCGTGCCGCTTCCAGAAGCAGACGTTCGCGGCCACGAGCTCCTCTCCCTCGAACGCGACCCAGACGAGGCTCGGATCGTAGCCCTCCACGTCGACCACCCTCCGCGACCACTCCTCGAAGCTGCGCCGGCGATGCTCCCAGTGGTCCTCGAACGCGTCCTCGAGCGTCTCGTACAGGCCACGCCGCTCCTCGGGGTCGCGCAGGAGCCGAAGCTCGATCCCGTCAGGCACGCGCGGCTCCGGCGCGCGCTCGAGGTCGATCACCATCCGCCAGAAGTGCCGCGACGGCTCGTAGCCGTGCGTGGCGTAGAGACCCGCTGCAGCGGGGTCGTTCGCGAGCGCGGCGTTCTGGAGATAGACGCGCTCGCCGGCCGGGGTCGAGTCGGCCTCCTCGCGGGCCCGCTCCTCCGTTAGCCGCAGGAGCTCCGCGCCGACGCCTCGACCGGTGAGGTCCGGATGGACATAGCCGTCGACCAGCAGGCGGCCGCCGCCGCGGCTCTCGAAGGCGGCGTAGCCCGCCAGGAAGCCGTCGAGCTCGAGGAGAAAGACGTCGCGCTCGAGGTCGTACTCCTGCCACTCCTCGCGCAGGTCGGCTTCGGTCCAGTCGGTCTCGCCGATCAGCGCGAGGTCGGACGCTTGCGCGAGCGCGAGCACCTGCGGCAGATCGGCCATCGTGGCCGTTCTGCGCGTGAGGCTGCCGGTCGTCATGCCGGTGCGAGCTCGTCGAGCGCGTCGGGCAGTCCGGACAGGTCCAGCAGCGTCCGGTCGGCCTCCGCTCCGGAGTCGTGCGCCTCGGCGGCCTGACCGCCTCGGTCGATCCAGACGCTCTTCAGGCCGAGCTCCCGCGCCGGCGCGATGTCGTGGAAGCGGCTGGCGGCGACGTGGACGTGGTGCTCGCGGTCGGCGGTCGTGAGCTCGAAGAACCGCTCCCAGTGCGGGTGCGCCGGCTTGTAGGAGCGGACGTCCTCGGCCACGACGGCCAGGTCGACGGGAACACCGAGCGTACGCTGGGACGCCGCGAGCAGGTCGCGGTCGGTGTTCGAGAGGAGGGCGAGGCTCCAGCCTCGGCGACGCAGCTCCGCGAGCGCCTCGGGCACTTCCGGGAACGGGGGCCAGTCCGGCAGCGAGCGCGGGAGCACGCCGCTCTCGCCTTCCGGGATGCCGTAGCCCACCTCGTTCGCGAGCCGCTCGAGCGTCAGCGTCAGCACCTCGGCATAGCTGCGGTACGCCTCGGCCTGCACCTCCGGCTCGAGCTCGTGGTAGCGGGCGAGCAGCGCCGGCGCCTGCTCCGCGCCGTAGAGACGTTCGAGAACCCCGCCGATGCCGGCGTTCCAGTCGATCAGCGTGCCGTAGACGTCGAAGGTGGCCCAGCGCGACATGACCCCGGGAGACTAGTGGTCGTCGCGGTCCGCGGGCTAGTCCGTGAGCTTGCCGAAGACCACGCAGGCGTTGTGACCGCCGAAGCCGAACGAGTTGGAAAGCCCGACCTCGATGGACGACTCCCGAGCCTCGTTCGGGATGTAGTCGAGGTCGCAGGTCGGATCCTCGACTTCGTAGTTGATCGTCGGCGGCAGGATCCCGGTGTTCGTCGCGAGCACGGTGAAGATCGCCTCCACCGCGCCTGCCGCGCCGAGGCAATGGCCGGTCGCGCCCTTCGTGGAGGAGATCGGAATCCGGCGCGCGTTCTCCTCGCCGAGCGCGAGCTTGATCACGCGCGTCTCGGATGCATCGCCGAGCGGCGTCGAGGTGCCGTGCGCGTTGATGTAGCCGACCTGGGAGGCGTCGACCGACCCGTCCGCGAGCGCCATCTGCATCGCGCGGGCCGGGTTCGTGCCGACGGGATCGGGCTCGGTGATGTGGTTCGCGTCCGAGGAGACGCCGTAGCCGAGCAGCTCCGCGTAGATCTTCGCGCCGCGGGCGCGTGCGTGCTCGAGCTCCTCCAGGAGGACGACCGCGCCGGCCTCGCCCATCACGAAACCGTCCCGTTCTGCGTCGAACGGTCTCGACGCGCGCTTGGGATCGTCGTTGCGTCGCGAGAGCGCGCGCATGGCGCCGAAGCCGGCGATCCCGACCCGCGTGATGCCGGCCTCGGTGCCGCCGCAGAACATCAGGTCCGCGCGGCCGAGCCGAATCGCGTCGGCGCCCTCGCCGATCGCCATGTTCGACGCCGCGCAGGCGGTGCACTGCGAGGAGAGCGGCCCCTGTGTGCCGAGCTCCATCGAGACCCAGCCGGCGCCCATGTTCGGGATGATCGCCGTGATCGAGAACGGGATTGACGCGGTCCGGGCCGCGATCCATCAGCGTCTGGTAGCAGTCCTGGAAGGCGCCGAGCCCGCCGATGCCGGTCGCGATCGAGGCGCCGATCCGCTCGGACTCCTTCGCGATGTCGATGCCGGAGTCGGCCTCTGCCTGCCGCGAGGCGGCCACGACCATCTGCGCGAAGCGATCCATGCGCCGCGCCTGCTTGCGGTCCATCCACAGCGTCGGGTCGAAGTCCTTCAGCTCGGCCGCGAAGTGGACGGGGAACTCGCTCGCGTCGAAATGCTCGATCGGCGCCGCGCCGGACTCTCCCGCGATCAGGTTCTGCCACGACGTCTCGACGTCGTTGCCCAGCGGCGTCACCATGCCGAGGCCGGTGACGACCACCCTGCGTCTGCCGTTGTCTGCGCTCATGTCCTCCTACATCCCCAGGCCGCCGTCGACCAGCAGCACCTCGCCCGTGATGAACGCGGCCTCGTCCGAGCAGAGGAAGCGTACAGCGCCGGCCACGTCGCCCGGCTCGCCGAGCCGCCCGAGCGGCGTCGAGGTCAGCATCGCCGCCGTCGCCTCCTCGGGCAGGACGTCGGTGAGCTGCGTCCTCACGTAGCCGGGCGCGACGACGTTCGCGCGCACGTTCCGCGACCCGAGCTCGCGCGCGAGCGACTTGGTGAAGCCGATGATCCCGGCCTTCGACGCGGCGTAGTTCGTCTGCCCCCAGTTCCCGTGCACGCCGACGATCGAGGAGATGTTCACGATCGCCCCGGCGCGCTTGCGCATCATCGGCCGCGTCACCGCGCGGCAGGTGTAGAAGACCGAGGAGAGGTTGGTGTCGAGCACGGTTCGCCAGTCGTCGTCCGACATCCGCGCGAGCACGCCGTCGCGCGTCAGCCCCGCGTTGTTGACGAGAATGTCGAGGTCGCCCGCCTCCTCGACGAGCCTGCGCGCGTCGTCGGCGCTCGAGACGTCGGCCTGGAGCGCGCGGCCCCCGAGCTCCGTGGCCAGCTCCTCCGCCTCGTCCTTGCCGCTGCGGTAGCCGACGACGACGGCCGCCCCGGCAGCGGCGAGCTCGGTCGCGATCGCGCGCCCGATTCCCTTCGACGCGCCCGTGACGAGCGCGTTCCTACCCTCCAGGGAGGCGAAGCTCATGCTGTTTCGAGCGCTTCTTCGACCTTGTCCAGCGACGCGAGATTGCTGACGGAGATCGCCTTCACGCTGCGGTCGATCCGCTTCACGAGGCCGGAGAGCACGTTGCCGGGGCCGACCTCGACGAAGGTGTGCACGCCGTCGCGGATCAGCTCCGTCGCGGACTGGGTGAAGCGGACCGGCGCGGTGAGCTGGTCGACGAGCAGGGCGCCGAAGCGCTGGCACGGCTCGATCTTCGCCGTCACCGTCGACATGAACGGCGCGACCGGCTCGTGGAAGCCGATCCGGTCGATCGCGGGGCGCAGCCGGTCGGCCGCACGTGCCACGAGCGGGCTGTGGAAGGCACCGGAGACGCGCAATTTGATCGCTCGTCGGGCGCCGAGGCTCTCGGCCTCGGCGCAGAGCTCCTCCACGGCCCCGTCTTCGCCGGAGACGACGATCTGTCCCGGGCAGTTGTAGTTCGCCGGCCAGACGCCGAGGATCTTGCGACAGAGGTTCTCGACCACCTCGTCCTCGAGCCCGAGGATGGCCGCCATCGAGCCCGGATGCTTGCGCGCCGCCTCCGCCATCGCGAGCCCGCGCTCGCGCACGAGGCCGATCGCCTCCCCGGTGGACATGGCCGACACGGACGCGAGCGCGGCGAACTCGCCGACCGAGTGGCCGACGACGACGTCCGGCTCGATCCCGCGGGCGCGCAGCGCCGCCAGCACGGCCAGGCTCGTCGCGACGAGCGCGGGCTGCTGCACCTCCGTGTCGACGAGCTCCTCGAGCGGCGCCTCGAAGCAGAGCCGCGAGAGGTCGAGCCCGGAGGCCTCGCTGCCGACGCGAAACACCTCGGCTGCCTCCGGCACCGCCTCGGCGATCTCCTTGCCCATCCCGGCCTCGAGCGACCCCTGACCGGGAAAGCAGAATGCAACCTTGCTCATGCGGTCGCCTTTACAGAAGAAGGGGGCTCATGGGGGAAACATGGTTTCCCCCATGCTGAGAATCCGACTTTCATCATGCGGCCTTTTCCTCCGTCCACTCGATCAGTGTCGAGCCCCAGGTGAGACCCGCCCCCATTCCGGTCATCAGCACGAGCTCGCCCTCGCGTAGCCGCCCGTCGTCGCGCGCGTCGGCGAGCGCCAGCGGGATCGAGCCCGACGAGGTGTTGCCGTAGCGGTCGACGTTCACGACGATCTTCTCCTCCGGGATCCCGAGCTTGCCGGCAGCATGGTCGATGATGCGCTTGTTCGCCTGATGCGGCACGTAGACGTCGACCTCGTCCACCGTGCGGCCGCACTCGTGCAGGATCTTCTCAGCCGAGGACACCATCACGCGCGTCGCGAACCTGAAGACCTCGCGCCCGTTCATCTTTACCAGCTTGTCGGCGTCCTCGAAATGGCGCGAGCCGCTGCCCGGCAGCCACAGATTCTCACCTCCACCGCCGTCCGCACCCAGCTCGAAGCCGAGGAAGCCACCGGCGTCGACGCGCTCCATCACGACCGCGCCGGCACCGTCGCCGAACAGGACGAGCGTCGAGCGGTCGCTCCAGTCGAGGATCTTCGAGAGCACGTCGCCGCCGACGACGAGAGCGCGACGGGCCAGGCCGGACGAGAGCATCGCGTAGGCCTGGGCGATCCCGTACATGAAGCCCGTGCAGCCCGCGAGCAGGTCGTAGGCCGCCGCGTCGGGCATCCCGAGCTTGTCGGCGAGGATCGCCGAGCTCGTCGGGAACATCATGTCCGGCGTCACCGTGGCCACGACGATCAGGTCGATCGAGGCCGGCTCCGCGCCGGCCGCGGCCAGCGCCTCGACGGCCGCCGGCAGGGCGATGTCGGTGAGCGCCTCGTGCTGCTCCGCGAAGCGACGCTCGCGGATCCCCGTCCGCTCGACGATCCACTCGTCCGTCGTGTCGACGTACTGCTCGAGGTCGGCGTTCGTGTAGATCCGCTCCGGCACGTGCGTCCCGAGGCCGGTGATCCCCACACGCGTGCCGTTGGCCGACCCGATCACGAGGACCGGTCCACCGCGAACGTGAGCGTGCCGCGCACGGCCAGCTCGCCGTCGACGGTCGCGCGCGCCTTGCCCTTGCCGATCGGTCCGCGCACGGTCTCGAGGTCGCAGGTCAGCTCGAGCACCTCGCCCGGCCGCACGACGCGCTTGAAGCGGACGTCGTCGATGCCGGCGAAGAGCGCGAGCTTGCCCCGGTTCTGCTCCTCGGAGAGCACCGCGACGGCCCCGGCCTGCGCAAGCGCCTCGACCATCTTCACTCCGGGCATGATCGGGTTGCCGGGAAAGTGACCGGCGCAGTCCTCCTCGGTGACGGTCTTGCGCGCGACGACGCGGGCCCCCGGCTCGAGCTCCAGCACCTCGTCGAGCAGCAGGAACGGGTCGCGATGCGGGATGATCTGCTCGATCTCGGCCTCTCGAAAGCGGAGTCATGCCGACAGCCGCTCCTGCTCAGGCCGTTGCGCGCGCGGTGGGCGTAGCACTTGGCCGTTCCGACCGGCATCCCCTCCGCGCCGGCGATCTCCTCGAAGCTGAGCTCGAACGCGTCCTTGAGCACGATCACCTTCGCCTGGGCCGTGGGTAGCTCGGCGAGGCACGCGCCGAGCGTCGCGCGCAGCTCGGCCTGCTCCACCCTGCGCGCGGGATCGGCGTCGGGAGCCTCGCGGCGGTCTTCCTCGAGCGGCTCCCAGCGCCGCGCGAGCTGGCGCTGCGCGACGTCGCGGCACGCGTTGACCGTCAGCCTGTGCAGCCACGTCGCGAAGGCCGACTCGCCGCGGAACTGTCCCAGCTTGACGCAGAGTCGCGCCAGCGTGTCCTGAGCCGCGTCGCGAGCGTCCTCGGGATTGCGCAGCAGATGGTGCGCCAACCGCTCGACGCGAGCCGCATGGCGCTCGCAGAGCGCCTCGAGCGCGCGGGCGTCGCCGTCCTTCGCTCTCTTCACCAAGATCGGGTCGCTGAGCCTCTCGTACCGGAGCGGCGGATCGGGCCGAAGCTCACGGGAGATTGGACGGGTCGAGCGTCGCGGCGGTTGCACCGCCCTACTCTAGAGGCCTCAGCGGCTCGAGACGGGAGTGCTCCGGTTTCCGGCCGCGTCCCAGGCGACGACGCGGACGAGACCGGTGCGGCTCGCGCCGGCAACCTTGACCGTGCCGGCCTTCTTCACCACGCGCACGACGCTGCGGCCGGCGAAGCGCGCGGTCAGCCGCACGGGCTCGCTGGCCCACACGCGCAGCGGATAGCGCTGCACGATCCTGATCCTCGGCGAGGTGCTGTCCGCGACGAAGGGCAGCACGACCCTCGCCGTCCCAATCGTGTCGGTCGCCTCGAGCACCGCCTCGTACTCGCCGTCGCGAAGCCGGCCGACCCGCTTCGCGCCGTCCCAGTCGACCGTCTGCGCGCCGGCCTGGAGCGGGCCCGCAAACGGCGTCGCTACCCACTTGCCCTCGCGCAGGACGCGCACCCTGACGTCGGCGGACGTGGCGAGCGCGAAGGTCCAGGCGATCGAGTCCGCACGGCGATCGGCGTTCGGGGAGAAAGCGACGCGGGTGGCCGCGACCGAGCCGAGCGTCCGCGTGACGGCGACGGCCACGGAAGCGGTCGCCGTGCGGCTCCCGGTCGCGAGGGCGTCGACGACGACGCTGTAGACGCCGTCGGGAAGCGTCGCCGGGTCGAAGCGAACGACGTGCTCGGCCGCCCGCTTCCACGTCTTCGGGAACGACAGCACCGTCGCGCCGAGGCCGTCCTGCACCGTGACCGTCACGTTCGCGGAGTCGCTCAGCGTGTAGGTGATCGTCGACGCATCGGCGGCACCGTCGTCGTTCGGCGTCACCGTCTCCGGGTCGGCGGCGATGTCCGTGACGGCGAGCTCGGCGTCGGGACCGGCGGCGTCGCCGATCGCGCCTCGCGCCGGCGTCAGCTCCCCGCTCGAGCCGATCGAGCTCGAGCCGATCGAGTACGTGTAGGCGCCCCGCGGCTCGCCGGTCGCGTCCCAGGTCCAGTCCACCGTCGGAGCCGTAGCCGCTCTGCGAGGCGACCGTGACGCCGCGCCTTGCCGACGTCCACCGTCCAGTCGAGCGGCGACGAGAGGCGTGCGCGGAAGCGCACCCTGCCCGGCACCTGGCCGGTGACGAGCGGCGCGTAGAGCTTCGGCAGCCCGAGCTCCTGAACCTCGCCGGAGATTCCGTTCAGCAGGTTGTAGAGCGCAGTGCCCGGGCAGTCCGTGAACCCCGTGTCGCGGTGTCCCGAGACTGCGCGCAGGAAGACGGCCACGCCCGCGGGAAAGCGCGCGTTGCCCCCGGACGGGAACGAGACCGTGCTGCCCGGGTCGAGGTGGGCGACGTCGAGGCGCCAGGCGAGCAGGCGAGCGAGCGCATCCTTCGCCTTGCCGGTGACGGCGAGCGAGCTGTACTCGCCGAGCACGGCGACGCCGACCGAGCCGGTGTTGAAGCCCTCCGCGTGCGCGCCGACGACGTTGCGCGTGATTCCGCCGAAGCGGCCCTCGAAGACCTGGCCGTACTTGTCGACGAGGAAGTTGTAGCCGATGTCGTTCCAGCCGTTCCCGCGCACGTGGTAGATCTGGATCGCCGCGCACCATGGCGGCGGATTGGGCCGCCGTGTAGCCGTTCGTCCCCGCCGTGTGGTGGACGACGGAGAACCGGATCGCCGGCGCGTAGCTCGGCCCGGCGCGCTTGATCCGCTCGTCGGCCTTCCAGCCGGCGCGCGGCACGATCGCCGGCGAGCCGGCCTTCTGGAGCGTGCGCGACGGCACGCTCGACGTCGGGCTCCAGACGAAGTGCGCGCGCAGACGCGTGACCCGACCGCGCAGCCGGTACTCGATCCGGTCGGACGTTCCCACCCACCAGGGGTTGCCCAGACGCCACGAGCGCCTTGCGGGCGCGCTCGGCGGCGGCGGCCGTCGGGCCCGTCGTCCTCGGGCGCGGCGTCGTTCCAGGCGCTCCAGCGGCCACCGAGCGCGCGCGTCCGGAACTGCACGGATCCCGAGCCGCGCCAGTGCAGCCCGACGAGGTTGAACCGCGCGGGCGGCTGCGACGAGGCGAGGGTGCGCTGACGTGCTGGCCGGCAAGCGGCACCTCGCGCGAGACGATCGTCGCGTCCTCGGCCTGCGCGAGCGAAGGGGAGGCCAGGCCGAGACCGGCAAGGACGAGCGGGAGTGCGAGCCTGAGATTCCTCACCGGGGCTTCAAGAGCCTGACGACGACACCTTTCGCCCACAAGGGCCGAGCCCCCTGCTTGACCGAATCCTTACAGCGCGATTGCAGCGACTTTCCGGCCGGTAGGATGGGTCGCACAGTGCCACGTCCGGTCGTGCGGAACCTCACCCTCGCTCTGGCGGTGGCCGCGGCCTTCCTCTCGTTCGCACCCCCGACCGGCGCTGCCGACGCGCCGCCTCGCGTCCTCGTCGCCGAGTTCGAGAACGACGTCAACCCCGTGACGCAGGACTACCTGCTCGACGCGATCGAGCGCGGCGGAGAGCGAGGGCTTCGCCGCCGTCGTGATCGAGATGGACACGCCCGGCGGGCTGGGCTCGTCGATGCGGGCGATCGTCAAGGGGATCCTGGCTGCCGAGCTCCCCGTGATCGTCTACGTCGCGCCGCCGGGCTCGAGCGCGGATTCGGCCGGCGCCGTGATCGGGATGTCCGCCGACGTGCTCGCGATGGCACCGCAGACGAACATCGGCTCCTCGACGCCGATCTCGACGGGAGGCGAGGACTTCTCCGACGATCTGCGCCGCAAGATCGTCAACGACGCCGCCGCGTACATCGGCGAGCTGGCGCGGGAGAACGGCCGCAACGTCGAGGAGGCGCGCAAGATGGTCACCGAGGCCTCGAACCTCGGCGCGACCGAGGCGCTCGAGCTGAACGTGATCGACGTGATCGCCGAGGACTACCCCTCGCTCTTCCGCCAGATCGACGGCACCGAGACTGCCCGACCAAGGACCTGACGATCTCCACGCCGCCCGAGACGACGATCGAGCGGGTCGAGATGTCCACCTGGAAGACGATCCTCGACGTGCTGATCGACCCGAACATCGTCGCGCTGATGCTCTCGATCGGCCTGATCGGCCTCGTCGTCGAGCTCTGGAACCCCGGCCTGATCTTCCCCGGCACCGTGGGCGCGATCTCGCTGATCGTCGGGCTCTACGGGCTCCAGGTGCTGCCCGTCTCGGCGGCAGGGCTGCTGCTGATGCTGCTCGCGGCCGCGTTCTTCGTCGCCGAAGGCGTTCATCGTCTCGCACGGCGCGCTCGCGGTCGCGGGCGCGGTCACGTTCGTGATCGGGGCGCTGATCCTCTTCGACCCGGCCGGCGAGGCCTACCAGGTCTCGATCCAGGTGGCGCTCGCGATCGCCGGCACGCTGGCGCTGCTCTTCGGCTTCGCGTTCACGAAGGCGGCCCAGGCGCGCACGCGGCCGGCGGCAGTGGGAACGCATCGCCTGGTCGGCGTCGACGCACACGTGCGCGGCGACGGCCTCGTCTTCGTCGAGGGCGAGCTCTGGCGGGCGTCGACCGCCGACGGCTCGGCCCTCCGCCCCGGCGAGCACGTGCGCATAGAGTCGGTCCAGCAGGAAGAGCTCCAGCTCGTCGTCGCCAGCCAGCACGCTGCCAGCCCGGATCCCGCCGAAAGGACCTGAATGATCACGCTGATCGCCCTCGCCGCCGTCGTCTTCATCCTGCTCATGTTCCTGTTCGCCGCGGTCAAGGTCGCGCGCGAGTACGAGCGCGGCGTGATCTTCCGGCTCGGCCGGCTGCTGCCGGAGCCGAAGGGCCCGGGTCTCTTCATCCTGATCCCGATCATCGACCGGATGGTCAAGGTCGACCTGCGCACGATCACGCTGAACGTGCCGCCGCAGGAGGTGATCACGAAGGACAACGTCCCCGTCCGCGTGAACGCCGTCGCCTACTTCCGCATCGTCGAGCCGAAGAACGCGATCGTCCAGGTGGAGAACTTCATGGTCGCGACCTCGCAGATCGCGCAGACGACGCTGCGCTCGGTGCTCGGCCAGCACATGCTCGACGAGCTGCTCTCGGAGCGCGACAAGATCAACGCGATCCTCCAGTCGATCATCGACGAGGCGACCTCGCCCTGGGGCGTCAAGGTCTCGATCGTCGAGGTGAAGGACGTCGAGATCCCCGCGAGCATGCAGCGCGCGATGGCGCGGCAGGCGGAGGCCGAGCGGGAGCGGCGCGCGAAGGTGATCGCGGCCGACGGCGAGTTCGAGGCCTCGCAGAAGCTCTCGGAGGCCGCCGACGTGATGGCCAAGTCCCCGATGGCGCTGCAGCTGCGCTATCTGCAGACGCTGCTCGAGATCGGCGCGACGAACTCGTCCACGATCGTCTTCCCGGCGCCGATCGACATGCTGACGGCGTTCATGGAGGGCCGCGGCGGATCGAGCGGTGGTTCCGGGACGAGCTAGGAGACGGGCTCGTTGGCGGTTCTGAACCGTCGTGCGGCCTCGATCGCCGCGCCGAGGTTGAGGCCCTTGTCCTTCGCCTGCTTGATCAGCATCACCGTCTCGAGCGCCTCGATGTCGTAGATCCGCTGCTTCTTGCCCTTCGTCGGGATCTGCGCCTTGTTCGTCCAGTAGTCGAGCTGCATCTTCGAGATGCCGGCGATCTGGCAGACCTGCCCGAGGTAGAGCTCGACCTTCTCCAGGTGCTCGGAGAGGTTTATCGGTTCAAGTAGGTCAAGCTGCTTGCTGTAAGTCATTGGAGCACCCTTTATCGGCGATGACAACCCCTCTGCAGAGAAGATATACACCGATTTTCCCTGTTTGGGAAGGGAAGGCGGTAAGTCGCCGCAGACTTCGGCGACCCGGCTGCTACTCGTCGTCGGGGCGGGGAAGCCGTCCTCGTTGAAATCGGGGTCGGCGGTGGGCTCGATGCCGGCGTCCGTGGCGGCGGTCGCAGCCGTCTCGATCGCCTCTTCCGCGGCGCTGTCGCTCTCGACGACAGGCGCGAGGCCGGAGACCTGCTCGTCCCCGCGCAACCGCATCACGATCACGCCCTGCGTCGCGCGGCCGGCCCGCCGGATCCCGTCGACCGGCATGCGGATCACGGTGCCGCCCGTCGAGATCAGCATCACCTGGTAGCCGTCGCGGACGACGCGGGCGCCCGCCAGCTTCCCCTTCGCCTCCGTCAGCTGCACCGTCTTGACGCCCAGCCCGCCGCGGCCCTTCTTCGGGTACTCGTGCAGCGGCGTCCGCTTGCCGTAGCCGTTCTCGGTCACGACGAGCAGGTCGGCGTCGTCCTCGGCGACGTTCACCTCGATCACCTCGTCGCCGGCGCGCAGGTTCATCCCGCGCACGCCCGAAGCGGCCCGGCCCATCGAGCGCGCCGCCGACTCGTGGAAACGGATCGCCTGGCCGGAGCGCGACACCATCAGGATGTCGTCGTCGCCGTCGGAGAGACGGACGCCGACGAGCTCGTCGTCCTCGCGCATCCTGATCGCGATGATCCCGTCCGCCTTGAGCGGCGTGTTGTACTCGAGGAACTCCGTCTTCTTGACGACGCCCTTCTTCGTCGCGAAGACGAGGTACTTCGACTCCTTGTAGTCACGCGTCGCGATCACCGCGCGCACCGACTCGTCCTGGCGGAACGGCAGCAGGTTGACGATCGCGCGGCCCTTGGACTGGCGCGAGCCGAGCGGCAGCTCGTGCACCTTCAGCCGGTAGACCTTGCCGACTGTGGTGAAGAAGAGGATGTAGTCGTGCGTCGAGGCCACGAACAGGTGCTCGATGTAGTCCTCGTCCTTCAGGTCCATGCCCATCACGCCCTGGCCGCCTCGGCGCTGCTCCCGGTAGGTCGTCACGGGCAGGCGCTTGATGTAGCCGGAGCGGGTGATCGCGATCACCATGTCCTCCTCGGCGATCATGTCCTCGAGCGAGAACTCGCCCTCGGCGGCGATGATCTCGGTGCGGCGATCGTCCGACTTGCCGTAGATCGTCTTGATCTCGAGCAGCTCCTCGCGGATCAGGCCGTCGATCCGCGCGGGGTCGCCCAGGATCGCGCGCAGCTCGGTGATCCGCTCCTGGAGGTCGTTGTACTCGTCCTCGACCCGCTTGCGCTCGAGGCTCGTGAGCGCGCGCAGGCGCAGGTCGAGGATCGACGTGGCCTGGATCTCGGACAGCTCGAACCGGCTCATCAGCTGCTCGCGCGCCGAGTCCGTGTCGGCGGCGCCGCGGATGATCCGGATCACCTCGTCGAGGTTGTCGAGCGCGATCAGGTAGCCGGCGAGAACGTGTGCGCGCTCCTCCGCCTTGCGCAGCTCGTACTTCGAGCGGCGGGTGACGATCTGGCGCTGGTAGTTCAGGTAGTGCGTGACGAGCTCGAGCAGCGAGAGCGTCTTCGGCACGTTGTCGACGAGCGCGACCGCGTTGTAGCCGAACGTCGCCTGCAGCGCCGTGTGCTTGAAGAGCTTGTTCAGGACGACCTGCGGGATCGCCTCGCGCTTCAGCTCGATCTGGATGCGCATGCCGGTGCGGTCGGAGTGGTCGGCCAGGTCCGAGATCTCGGTGATCACCTTGTCCTGGACGAGGTCGGCCATCTTCTTGATCACGCCGCCGTCGCCGCCCTTCTTGACCCCGTACGGCAGCTCGGTGACGACGATCGCGCTCTTGCCGCCGCGGAGCTCCTCGACGTGGGCGCGGGCTCGCATCACGATGCGCCCGCGGCCGGTGCGGTAGGCGTCGCGGATGCCCTGGCGTCCGACGACGATCGCGCCGGTCGGGAAGTCCGGGCCCTTCACGTGGGCCATCAGGTCGTCGACGTTGGCCTCCGGCTTGTCGATCAGCTCGACGATCGCGTCGACGATCTCGCCGAGTCGGTGCGGCGGCATGTTCGTCGCCATCCCGACGGCGATCCCGGCCGAGCCGTTCACGAGCAGGTTCGGGAAACGGGACGGCAGCACGTTCGGCACGCGTCGCGACTCGTCGTAGTTGGGGACGAAGTCGACCGTGTCCGAGTCGATGTCGCGCAGCATCTCCGTGGCAATCCGCGAGAGCCGCGCCTCGGTGTAGCGCATCGCGGCCGGCGGGTCGTCGTCGATCGAGCCGAAGTTGCCCTGGCCGTCGACGAGCGGGTAGCGCAGCGAGAACGGCTGCGCCATCCGCACGAGCGTGTCGTAGATGGACGCGTCGCCGTGCGGGTGGTACTTGCCCATCACGTCGCCCACGGTGGCGGCGGACTTCTTGTAGGGCCGGTTCGGCTGCAGGCCCGCCTCGTGCATGCCGTAGAGCACGCGGCGGTGGACGGGCTTCAGGCCGTCGCGGACGTCGGGCAGCGCCCGCCCGACGATCACGCTCATCGCGTAGTCGAGATAGCTCGAGCGCATCTCCTGCTCGAGCTCGCGTCCCTCGATCCGTCCCCCGCCGAGCGGGCCCGGCACGGTCTCAGACAACGCTCGCCTCAGACATCGAGGAACCTGACGTCGCGGGCGTTCTCCTCGATGAAGGCGCGGCGCGGCTCCACCTGGTCGCCCATCAGGGTCGAGAAGAGCCGATCGGCGGCGGAGGCGTCCTCGACGTCGACGCGGATCAGCAAACGCCGCTCCGGGTCCATCGTCGTCTCCCAGAGCTGCTCCTCGTTCATCTCGCCGAGACCCTTGAAGCGCGACAGCTGGATGCTCTCCTTCGCGAGGTCGAGCGCCTCGTGGCGGAGCGCGCCGAACGTCTCGGCGGAACGCGACCTTCTTCCCCGAAACCAGCGAGAACGGCGGCTGGCCGACGACGTCGATCAGCTTGGCGTAGGCCTTGCGCAGGTTCGCGTAGATCGGCGAGGCGAGCAACGCGGCCGGCACGGTCACGTGCGTGGCGGAGCTCGTCTCCGTCTCGATCACCTTCACGTCGAGCGCGCCGTCCGTGCGGTCGCGGTCGAGCACGCTCAACGCGTAGCCGTTGTCGACGGAGGCGTCGATCGAGCTGCCGAGCTCCGAGATCGAGACGGTGTCGTGCTCGACGATCCGGTGGGTGATCATGAAGTCGGCGGCTGCCGCGCCGTAGTCGGCCCGAAGACGGGCGAGCCAGCCCTCGAACTCGGAGAGCGCTCGCACGAAGCGGCCCCAGCGGGCCTCGGAGAGCTTGATCGCCTCGCCGTCGCGCCCGCTCACCTCCAGGTCGCCGACCCGCTCGCGCACGAGCAGCTCCTCGAGCTGCGAATCCTTCTCGAAGTAGTGCTCCTGGTTGCCGAGCTTGACCTTGTAGAGCGGCGGCACGGCGATGTAGATGTGGCCGCGCTCGATCAGCTCGGGCATCTGGCGGTAGAGGAACGTGAGGATCAGCGTTCGGATGTGCGAGCCGTCGACGTCGGCGTCCGTCATCACGATCACCTTGTGGTAGCGGAGCTTCGCGATGTCGAACTCGTCGCCGAGCGAGGTGCCGATCGCGGTGATCATCGCCTGGATCTCGTTGTTCGAGAGCACCTTGTTGATCCGGTTCTTCTCGGAGTTGATGATCTTGCCGCGCAGGGGCAGGATCGCCTGGTAGGTGCGGTCGCGGCCCATCTTGGCCGAGCCGCCGGCGGAGTCGCCCTCGACGATGAAGAGCTCGGCCGCCTCGGGGTCCTTGATCGAGCAGTCGGCGAGCTTGCCCGGCAGCGACATGCTCTCGAGCGCGCTCTTGCGCCGCGTCAGCTCGCGGGCCTTGCGCGCAGCCTGGCGGGCGCGCGCGGCCGAGATCGTCTTGGCGACGATCTGGCGGGCGTCCTGCGGGTTCTCCTCCAGGAACTGGGCGAGCTTGAGGTTGACGACCTGCTTGACGAGGCTCTCGATCGGCGGATTGCCGAGCTTCGTCTTCGTCTGGCCCTCGAACTGCGGGTTGCGCAGCTTCACGGAGATGATCGTCGCGAGCCCCTCGCGGACGTCCTCGCCCTCGAGGTTGTCCTCCTTCTCCTTGAGCAGGCCCTTCTCGCGCGCGTAGCGGTTGATCGTGCCCGTGAGTGCGGCCCGGAAGCCGGAGAGGTGCGTGCCGCCCTCGTGGGTGTTGACGTTGTTCGCGAACGAGAAGACCGATTCGACGTACGACGTGTTCCACTGCATCGCGATCTCGACGGCGCCGTCGTCGTTCTCGCCCTCGAAGTAGACGATGTGCTTGTGCACGGAGTCCTTGGCGTCGTTCACGTAGGCGACGAAGTCCTTGATCCCGCCCTCGGCGTAGAACTCGTGCAGGTCCTCGCCCTCGCGCTCGTCGAGCAGTGTGATCCTGAGGCCGCGCGTCAGGAAGGCGGTCTCGCGCAGGTGCTGAACGAGGGTCGAGATGGAGAAGTCGACGTCCTCGAAGATCTCCTTGTCGGGCAGGAACGAGATCGTCGTCCCGGTATCGCCCGGCTCCGCCTTGCCGACGATCTCGACGTCACCCTTGGGAACACCGCGCTCGAACTCCTGGCGATGGATCTTGCCGTCGCGCCGCACCTCCGCGACCAGCGACTCCGAGAGGGCGTTGACGACGGAGACGCCGACGCCGTGGAGACCGCCCGAGACCTTGTAGCCGTCGCCGCCGAACTTGCCGCCGGCGTGCAGCTTCGTCAGGACGACCGTCAGCGCCGACTCGCCCGTGTCCGCCATCGCGTCGATCGGGATGCCCGAGCCCCAGTCCTTCACCGTGACCGAGTTGTCGGGATGCAGGATGACCGCGATCCGGTCGTTGCGGCCGGCCATCGCCTCGTCGACCGAGTTCGCGACCACCTCGTAGACGAGGTGGTGGAGACCCCGCGAGCCGGTCGAGCCGATGTACATCCCCGGGCGCAGCCGGACGGGCTCGAGCCCTTCGAGAACGGTGATGTCCTTAGCGGAGTAGGTCGTATCGGTCAAGCATCCCTTTCAGCAAAAAAGCCCTGCAAATAAGCCTCTTGCGGGCGCCCGTCAGTGTATCAGAAACCGCGGTCGGAGCGGGCCTCTGCTCGGCTCCGCGCGAGGCTTGCGGCGGCTGCGCGGGCGACCGTCTCGCGCAGGTCTGCGTCCTCGATCACGGCGGCGGCTGCAACCGCCCCGGCAACGTCTTCGGCGGCGACGTGGGGCGCCGTCGAGCCGCGCTCCTCGTCGGGCTCCGCAGCCGGCTCCGGGATCGGTCCCGGGACGAAACGCAGCGCGCGGCGGCGCGTCCTCGCCCGCTTCGGCGCGCAGCCGTTCGAGGATCTCGGCGGCCATCCGTCCCAGCTCGAATGCCCAGGTCGAGGAGCTCGTGTGCACGTGCAGCGTGCCCTCCCGGGTCAGCCTCGCCGGCCAGGCGTTGCGCGCCACCGTCTCTCCCACCGCGGCCGGCCAGGCGCGGACGATCGCGACCATCCCCGACGCGTCGGCCGCGGCGCCGGCCTGGCCAAAACGCCCCAGCTCCTTGCGAATCTCTCCGTCGAGTCGTTCCATCACCGGCTGCTGACCGCGCCCGGCGTGACCTCGAGCAACTGCGCCGGCTCGAGCGGCAGCATGTCGGCACTCGTTGCCGTGACGACGGCCTGGCCGATCGTTCCGATCCGCTCCGCCAGAGCTCGCCGGCGGCCGGCGTCGAGCTCCGAGAGAACGTCGTCGAGCAGCACGAGCGGAGGCACGCCCCGGCGCTCGGCGAGAACCTCTGCCTCGGCGAGGAGCAGCGAGAGCACCGCGAGCCGCTGCTCGCCCTGCGAGCCGAACGTCCGCAGGTCGCGGCTGCTCGAGCGAACAGCGACGTCGTCGAGATGCGGGCCGAGCCCTGTCACGCCGCGCTCGAGATCGCGATCGAGCCGCGCGGCGAGCGCGCCGACTGACGGAGGCTCCCCCACGTAGTCGAGTGCGGCCTCGGGCAGGCCCAGCTCCTCGGCCCGGGCGGCGAACGCCGGCGCGAGAAGGGCGATCGTCTCGAGCCTCGCAGCCACCAGCTCGGCGCCGAGCGCTACCACCTGCTCGCTCCACGGGACGACGGCGTCCTTCGTCGAGAAGCCCAGCGCGGCCCGCCGCAGGGCTGCGTTCCGCTGGCCCACGGCGGCCGCGTACTCGACAGGCAACGTGGCGCGGCCGGGCAGCAGACGTCCGAGGGTGCGATCGAAGTACGCGCGCCGCGCTGCCGGACCGCCCTTGACGACGGCGAGGCGGTCGGGCGTGAAGACCAGCGTCGCGACCTGGCTGCGAAGCTGCTCTGCCGAGCGCATGGGCGCCCCGTTGAGCTTCGCCCGCTTGCCCGTCTGCGCCCCGAGGGTCACCTCGAGCTGGAGGGCGCGGCCGGCTCGCTCGCCGGTGAGCGCAACTCGTGCACCGTCGGCCCCGAGCCGCACGAGCTGCACGTCGGCGCGTGTCCGCGGCGAGAAGCCTTGCGTGCCGACGTGCAGCGACTCGAGCAGGTTCGTCTTGCCGGCGCCGTTCGCACCCGTGACGAGCACGAGCCCCGGCCGCAGCTCGAGCTCGAGCCGGGAATAGGAGCGGAAGTCGCGGAGCGAGACCGTCTGGACGATCAGCTTCTAGCCGGCCAGCCTGATCGGCATGATCAGGTACGTGAAGTCGCCGGCAGGGTCGACCAGGATCGCAGGTCGCAGTGGGTTGATCAGCTTGACCTGGACGTCGTCGCCCGAGATCGAGTCGACGCCGTCGCGCAGGAAGTCCGCGTTGAAGCCGATCGTGAACTCCTCGCCCGTGTACGGAACCGGCATCGACTCGCGTGCCTCGCCGACGTCCTGGGTCTGGGCGGAGACCGTCAGCTCGCCTTCCGCGAACCGGAGCCGCAGGGGCGAGTTGCGCTGCGCCAGCACCGAGACGCGGCGGACGACGTCGAAGAGCTCCGCGCGGGCGACGGTCAGCTCGATCTCGAAGGTCTCCGGCAAGAGCTGGCGGTAGTTCGGGAACTGCCCGTCGATCCGGCGGGTGGTCAGCCACACGTCACCCCCGCCCGGAATGCCTGCCGAAGACGACGTGGTTCTCGTGGACACCGAGCTCGACCGTGTCGCCGCCTCCGAGCCGGGACAGCTCCTGGAGTGCCCGCGCCGGGATGATCGCCTCGAGCTCGGGCGCGCTGGAGTCGAGCGGCGTCTCCTTGACCGAGAGGCGATAGGAGTCCGTCGCGACCATCACGAGCTTCCCGCCCTCGAAGCGGACGAGGATGCCGGTGAGCACCGGGCGAGACTCGTCGCGTGAGGCCGAGCGGGCAACACGCTCGACGGTCTCGAGCAACGCGTCGCGGTCGATCGCGTGCAGTTGCGCGTCGACCGTCGGCAGCCTCGGAAAGTCTTCGGCGCCGTAGGTGTTCAGCCGGTAGCTGGCGCTGCCGGACACGACGTGCGCGACGCCCTCCTCGGGGCGATACTCGATCGTGACGTCGTTCTCGGGCAGCAGTCGCGCCAGGTCGACCAGGAGCTTGCCGGGAATCACGACGGCACCATCGCCCTCAACCTCGGCTTCGAGCGTCGTCCGCAACGAGAGCTCCATGTCCGTGGCCGCGAGCGTCAGCCCGCGCTCGTCGGCGGAGAGCAGGATCCCGGACAGGACCTGCACCGCACCGCGGGTGGAGACGGCGCGCGAGACGATGCCGAGCTTCGCGACGAGCTCGTCGCGTGTGCAGCTGATCTTCATGCCGCTGCTCATCATTTCCGGGCCGGCCGACATCGCCGCGACTGCTCCCTCCTGCTCGACTGTCTCTATATCCATGATCTTCTTTAAATCCTCTCGTAGAAGCCATAGGGAGTGTGGACGACGGGGAAGACGGAGCTGCCCGGCTTGTCCAGAGGCTTTGCCCGGTGGGTCCAGCCGGTGGAGAAAACGACGTTTCCAACAGGCTCGGACAGGATCGGCAAGGTTTCCACAGAAATCACCCGGCCTGCTTGATGCGCGCGGTCAGCTCCTGCACAAGGTTGTACACAGAGCGGTCCTCGCGGATCATCCCTTCGATCTTCGCATTCGCGTGCATCACGGTCGTATGGTCGCGGCCGCCGAACTCCTTGCCGATCTTCGGCAGCGAGGAGTCCGTGAGCGCGCGTGAGAGGTACATCGCGACCTGGCGCGGATAGGCGATCGCCTGGGAGCGCTTGGCGCTGCAGAGCTCGTTGATCGTCATCCCGAAGCGCTCGGAGACCGTCTCCTGGATGCTGCGGATCGAGATCTCGACCGCCTGGCCGCGGGGGAAAACGTCCTTGAGCACGTCGTTCGCGAGCTCGACGGTCATCGGCCGGCCCGTGAGCGAGGAGAAGGCGACGACGCGGGTCAGGGCACCCTCGAGCTCGCGGATGTTCGTCGTCACCCGTTCGGCGATCGACGTGAGCACGTCGGGGTCGGGCACGTGGATCCGGTCGGTCTTCACCTTCTTGCGCAGGATCGCGATGCGGGTCTCGAGATCGGGCGGCTGGATGTCGGTGATCAGGCCCCACTCGAAGCGCGAACGGAGGCGCGCCTCGAGCGTCGCGATCTCCTTCGGCGGCCGGTCGGACGAGATCACGATCTGGCTGCCCGACTCGTAGAGCGTGTTGAACGTGTGGAAGAACTCCTCCTGGATCCGCTCCTTGCCCTCGAAGAACTGCACGTCGTCGACGAGCAGCACGTCGATAGGTGCGGTAGCGCTGCTTGAAGCCCTCGATGCGCTTGTCGCGGAGCGAGTTGATGAAGTCGTTCATGAACGTCTCGCTCGTCACGTAGCGCGCGGTCAGCCCGTTGCCGTGCTCGCCGACGTACTGGCCGATCGCCTGCAGGAGGTGGGTCTTGCCGAGCCCGGTGCCGCCGTAGATGAAGAGCGGGTTGTAGGCCTGAGCCGGCGCCTCCGCCACGGCGAGCGCGGCCGCATGCGCGAAGCGGTTCGACGAGCCGATCACGAAGCCGTCGAACGTGTACTTGTGGATCATCCCCTCGGCCTGGACGGTCGGCGCGGCGTGCGCCGGGGTGTCGTCGTCGTCGAACGTGTGCTCGGGGAGCGCGATCGTGTCGGCGACCGTCAGCTGCACCCGCCGCTCATGGCCGGTCGCGTCCTTGACCGCGGCGCGGATCAGGCCGAGGAAGTGCCCCTCGATCCACTCGCGAGTGAAGTCGTTCGGAACGGCGAGGGTGAAGGCGTCGTCGGTGAGCTCGAAGCCCGCCGCGTCGGCGAACCAGGTGCCGAACGTCGCTTCGTTGAGAGCCCCCCTGAGCCGCTCCGAGACTTCCCCCCACAACCCGTCTGCAGTCAGCTCGATTTGGTGCTCCACGCTTGCCCGTGCTCCCTCGTTCGCTCGGCTGGAAGGCGCGAGCATAGCAGCGTCTCCAGGCCGCCTCAATCCCCCGAGCGAAGAGAAAAACCGCGCAAATTGCAGGGTTTTTTCGTGACGCCAGGACAATCCACAGCTGTGGATATCCTGTGCACGACGAGCGGGTTCGGCGGGCGTTTGCGGCCCTTTCGGAACCCGGCGGCGCCTGTGGATAACGGCTCGAAAGACGCTTGCTCTATACTTTCGCGGCCGCCAGGCGGCACCGTCCGCGGCGGCACCCGCCAGCGGTTTACCGAGCGCGACGCAGCGCGACCGAGCGAGTCTTCGAACCGAGCGAGAGAGACTTCACATGAAACGCACCTACCAGCCCAACGTCCGCAGGCGCAAGCGCAAGCACGGGTTTCGCTCCCGGATGTCGACGCGTGCCGGCCAGGCGATCCTGAAGCGCCGCCGCGCCAAGGGCCGCAAGCGGCTCTCCGCCTGAGCAGCGCTATCGTCACACCCGTGCAGCGCCGGAACCGCCTGTCCCGCTCCCGGGACTTCGACGCCGTCTATCGGCAGGGACGCTCCGCCTCGACGCGGTTCCTCGTCCTCTACTGGTTCTCGCGCGCGGACGACGCCGAGGTGACCGAGCCGCGGCTGGGCCTTGCCGTACCGAAGTCGGTGGGCAACGCCGTCACGAGAAACCGCGTCAAGCGCCAGCTGCGCGAGACCTGGCAGGAGCTGGCCTCGTCGGCGCAGGCAGGGCACGACTACGTGCTCGTCGCGCGACCAGGGCTCGCCGAGCCGGCGGACACCCGTGGGCACGAGTGGTTGCGCGAGCGGGTCGCCGAGGTGCTCGAGAAAGCCGTTCACACGAAGGCGGGCACGTGAGGGCAGCCACGTGAAGTACGTGCGGCCCAGCTACCTGGGCGTCGGCCTCGTCCAGGTGTGGCGTCACAGCTTCGGGCTGCTGACGCCGGAGGGCACCTGCAAGTACCACCCGAGCTGCTCGCAGTACGCGCTCGACGCCCTGCGCAAGCACGGCCTCCTGCGGGGCTCGCTCAAGGCCGGCTGGCGCCTGCTGCGCTGCAACCCCTGGAGCCACGGGGGCGTTGATCCCGCGTGATCCTCGCCGGCATCCTCACACCGCTCGAGGACCTGCTCACGTGGGCGCTCACGAACTTGCACGAGACCGTCGGGCTGACGTGGGCGTGGTCGATCGTCGCGCTCACCGTGATCGTCCGGATGCTGCTCGTGCCGCTCACAGTGCGGCAGATCCACTCGATGCAGAACCTGCAGGCGCATGCGCCCGAGATGAAGGCGATCCAGCAGCGCTGGAAGCACGACCGCCAGCGGCAGAACCAGGAGCTGATGGCCTTCTACAAGGAGAACCAGATCAACCCGGCGTCCTCCTGCCTGCCGATCGTCGCGCAGATCCCGATCTTCATCGGCCTCTTCTTCGTCCTGCGCGACTTCGAGGACGAGATCCTGCCCAGGTTCCCCGACGCCGACCTCGAGTGGCTGGCCCTCGTCACGATCACCGAGAACACGAAGGTCGGCTGGGGCCCGCTCCTGATCGTCGCCTACGCCGTCAGCCAGGTCACCTCGACATTCCTCATGTCGACGACGATGCAGCCGGCACAGCGCGCGCTGATGCTGATCCTCCCGATCGCCTTCATCCCCTTCGTCCTCAACTTCCCCGCCGGGCTGATGCTCTACTGGCTGACGACGAACCTGTGGACGACCGGGCAGGGGCTGATCACGCGCCGGCTCGTGCCGAAGCGCGAGCCACCGCCGAAGAAGAGCTCGCGGACGCCGCCCAAGGAGGTCGCGGCGCAGGCGCAGCGCGAAGCCGCCGCCGGCCGAGGCCAAGCCGGCGCAGCCGCGCCAGGTTCGCAAGGTGAAGCGGAAGAAGGGCGGCGCGCGGCGGTGAGCGAAGAGCTTTCCGTCGAAGCGTCCGGCGAGACCGTCGGCGAGGCGAAGTGGGCGGCCCTCCGCGAGCTGGAGCGCAAGCGGCCCGGCCTCGACAAGGCCTCCGTGCGCTTCCAGATCGTGACCGAGGGCGAGCGCGGCCTGCTCGGCGTCGGCTACGAGCCGGCGCGTGTGATCGCGAGCTGTGAGGACACCGGCGCTCCAGAGGCGCCGCCGTCGGCGCCGCGCGACGACGAGAGCGACGACGCTGCGCAGCTGCGCGAGATCGTCGACCGGATCGCGCGCGAGATCGGCGTCCGCTGCTCGCTCGAGGTCGTCGAGACCGACGAGGAGATTCGCGTCACCTGCACCGGCGGCGAGCTCGGCCTGCTGATCGGCAAGCACGGCCAGACGATCGACGCGGTCCAGTACCTCGCCAACGCGATCCTCTTCCGCGACCGCGACGACCGCAAGCCGGTCGTGGTCGACGCGGCGGGTTACCGTGCGCGCAGGCAGGCGACGCTCGATGCGCTCGCGGTGCGCAACGCCGAGCGGGCGGCTGCGACCGGCCAGCGCGTCGAGCTCGACCCGATGACGGCGGTCGAGCGCAAGATCGTGCACGAGCGGCTGAAGGATGATCCCGAGGTCGAGACGGCGAGCGAGGGGACGGAGCCGAATCGCTACGTCGTGATCCTCCCCCGTGCGATCGACGTCTGACCTGCTCGAGCCGCGACACGGAACTGGCGATTGCTCGAGCGCTGGCTCGACGCGGTGATCGCGACGCCCGGGCTGACGGCGCTGAAGGATCGCGGCGAAGCGCGCCGCGTGCTGCTCGACGACGCGCTGGCCGGGCTCGACCTCGTCCGCCGCTTCGACGGGCCGATCGTCGACGTCGGCTCCGGCGGCGGCACGCCTGGAATTCCGCTCGCCGCGTCGCTGCCCGACCGCGAGGTGACGCTGCTCGAGGCGGAGCGCCGCAAGGCCGAGTTCCTCGAGGGCTGGACGGCGGAGCTGCCGAACCTCAGCGTGATCTGGGGCCGCGCGGAGAGCCAAGTGATACAGACGTTACAAGGTGGCGCCTCGCGAAGGCGCTCGCGTCGCCGCCTGTCGCTGCGGAGTGGTGCCTGCCGCTCGTCGCCGAGGGCGGCGCGGTCATCCTCTGGGTCGGCCCGAGCGCCGACGCCGGGGCCGTGGCCGCCGTGGCCGCGCAGCTGGCCGCCGAGCCTCGAGGCTGCGCCGACAGGCTTTCTCGTCCTGCGCAAGACCGGCCCGACGCCGCCAGGCTTCCCCCGCCGCCCAGGCGTCGCGAAGAAGCGCCCGCTCGCCAGTGACACCGTGTCACTTGGCGTCGATCCAGAACGCGCGGTAGGCGACCGAACCGTCCGAGGCTGTCGCGAGAATGGCAATGTGGCCGGCACGATCTACGCGCTCGCGAACCAGAAGGGCGGCGTCGGCAAGACGACGACCGCGATCAACCTCGCGGCGTGTCTCGCGGAGGCCGGCGAGCAGGCGCTTCTCGTCGATCTCGACCCGCAGGCGAACGCCACCTCCGGGCTCGGAGAGAAGGCGAACGGCGTCTCCAGCTACGACCTGCTCGACGGCGCGCCCGGTGGCGGAGATCGCGCGGCCGACGCGCTTCGGCAACCTGGAGCTCGTGCCCGCGAAGCCGGATCTGGCCGGTGCCGCGGTGGAGCTCTCGCGCCACGCCGACGGCGAGCGCTTTCTCCGGAGCTCGCTCGCGGACGCGCGTGAGCGCTACGACTTCGTCTTCCTCGACTGTCCGCCCTCCTTCGGCCCGCTGACCGTGAACGCCCTGGCGGCGGCGGACCAGGTGATCGTGCCGGTGCAGGCGGAGTACTACGCGCTCGAGGGCCTCTCGCAGCTGCTCGGCTCGATCGAGCTCGTCAAGACCCGTCTGAACCCACGCCTCGGGATCGCCGGCATCCTGCTGACGATGGTCGACGGCCGCACGCGCCTCGCCGCCGAGGTCGAGGCCGAGGTGCGTCGGCACTTCGGCGAGCTCGTCTTCACGACCACGGTTCCCCGTTCGGTGCGACTGGCCGAGGCTCCGAGCCACGGCCTCCCTGCGATTGCGTACGACCGCCGCTCCACGGGAGCGGAGGCGTACTGGAAGGTGGCGATGGAGCTTGTCGAGCGGCGCTAGCACCAGACGAGGCCTGGGCCGAGGCCTCGAGGTCCTGATCGGCGGCGGCGGCGAGGGCGGAACGCAGCTCGCCAGCCTGCCGGTCGACGCGATCCACGCGAATCCCCGCCAGCCGCGCCGGCGCTTCGAGCCCGAGGCGACGTCGGGCCTGGCGAGCTCGATCCGCGAGCAGGGCCTGCTGCAGCCGGTCGTCGTGCGGCCGCGCGCCGAAGGCGGGTACGAGCTGATCGCCGGCGAGCGTCGCTGGCGGGCGGCTCGCGAGGCGGGTGTCACGGAGCTGCCGGCGCTCGTGCGCGAGGCCGACGACCGCGACACGTTGTTGCTGGCGCTCGTCGAGAACGTCGCCCGCGAGCAGCTCTCACCGGTCGAGGAGGCGAGGGCGTACGCGTCGCTGATCGACGAGTTCGAGCTCTCCCTCGGGGACGTCGCAGCACGGGTGGGCCGTTCCAAGCCGTCGGTCTCGAACCGGCTGCGTCTGCTCGAGCTGCCGGAGGAGGTGCTGTGGATGGTTGCCCGCGGCGAGCTCTCGGAGGGCCACGCACGCGCAGTGCTCGCGTTGCCCGACCACGGCGACCGCAAGCGGCTCGCGAAGCGGATCGTGCGAGAGGGCATGTCCGTGCGAGGCGCCGAGCGGGCTGCGCAGGACGCAGGCGCCGCCCGCCGCCCCCGTACTGCGACGCTGATCGACCCGGCCCTCGCGGAGCGCGCTCGTGCCGCCGCCGAGCACGTCACGGGCATGCCCGCCCGGGTCAGCGGCGGCAAGCTCGAGCTGCACTTCGGCAACGAGGTCAAGCTCGAGGAGCTCGTCGAGACGCTCGAAGCCCTCTAGGGCTATCGCTACAATCCGACGCCGCGAGGGCGATTAGCTCAGTTGGTTAGAGCGCCGCTCTGATAAGGCGGAGGTCCCTGGTTCGAATCCAGGATCGCCCACCTCGCTCTCCTCAAACACGGCCTCACATGGTCGTCACCGCACCGGTCTCCGGCGCACGCTCCTCCTCAGGAGCACGCTCCGGCTCCGCCGCGGCAGCCTCGTCGCGGCCGGCGACCGTGCGCAGCGCGCCGGAGAGCACCATCCTCGTCCAGCGCTCGCTGAAGCCGGCGAGGAAGGCGAGGACGACGTACAGCGGCAGCCCGAGCGCGCTCTGCTCGATCGGCACGAGCGGGGTCTGGAAGAGGAAGTAGACGACGATCCCCGAGACCGAGCCGATCAACGGTCTGTACGAGCCGACGAGCGTCACCTCCCAGCGGGAGAGCTCGTGATCGATCGCGAACTCGCCGCGACCGCTCATGCGCATCAGGACGCTGATCACGGCACCGACGCCGCCGGCCGCAGCCGACGCGTAGAACTCGCGGACACCCGGCGACTCCAGGTCAAGCACGCCGAAGAGCGCCAGCACGCCGGCCGTCGCGAGCGACATGGCGACGAGCAGCACGATTCCGAAGCCGAGCATGCCCTCGACGTAGCGCATGCGCGCTCGCTTCTCGCCCGCGCGAAAGTAGTACTCCTCGATCCGCCGTAGCTCGGCCCGCTCGCTCGCTGCGAACCGCGCCGCCGCTCCCTTGCTCGGCGCGTGGTCGCGGTGTCGCTCCATGAAGCCGAGGAGGTGGGACTCGACGAGGAGCAGCCACTGCATCACCACCGCGCGCGGCACGGAATCGAGACTGTGCGACGCCTTGATCGCGAGGATGTCGCAGTCGTGCAGGAGATCGGCGATCTCGTGGGTCTCGCCGGTCAGCCAGTCCGAGACACGGTGCAGCCGGTACTCGAGCCGGTTGCGACGTCCGCGCAAGCGTCCTTCCCGCGCGATCTCGCGGCGGGTCAGCGCAACAGCCGACGCTTGCTCGCGGCACCAGTATGCGTTGACGATCTCGCCCGACGCGGCCTCGAAATCACAGAGCAGTTGCCTGAAGCGCCCATGCACCGCCTCGGTCGCGGCGGGATCCGTGCTGCTGTCCCACTGGTGGTGCGCCCGGACGAGCTCGGAGAAGGAGACGCGCGGCGCTGCGTTCCCGTTCAGGGCCGCCCCGTTCGTGGCGGCTCCGTTCGTTGCAGATGAGGCGCTCGCGGCTTCGTCGGGCATGGCTACCCCCTCGCTGCCGCAGCTCGATTGCCGTACCTCCTCAGGGTAACCAGGAAGTGGCGGGCGGACAAGTGGACGGCGGTCAGTGCGCGAAGGTGGTGCGACGAACGTAGTCCTCGACGGCGAGGAGAAAGCGCTCGTCGCTTGCGATCTCGGCGATCGTCCCCTTCGTGTCGTCGTCGAGCTCGTTGTCGTGGGAGAGGTCGGCGATGAACGGCGAGAGCGTTCCCGCCTTGGACATCGCCGCCATGCGCAGGCAGAGCAGCTTGGTGTCCTCGTCCTGGGCGACCGCCTCGAGCGACTCGATGTCGTGGAGCCAGAGATCAACCATTGGCTTGCTAACGAACGTGCGGTCGCTTCGGATACTGCGCGCTTCCCCGTTCCCCGGAATCAGGGATCGGCGGCGCGTCGGCGTCTGCCGATGAGCACGAGCATGGAGGAGAGCAGCGCGACGCTCCGGATCGGCGACTTCGTCACCTGGCGGGGCCATCTCTACGTGCTGCGTGGGATCGACCCGATGAGTGTGGCTGTACGCCGCGTCGAGCTCGAGGAATGTGGCTCCGGCGAGCGGCGGCGGGCGACTCTCGAGGAGTTGCTCAAGGCACCGCGCGGCGGCCGACTAGACCCGGGCTTTCCGCTCAGAAGCCCTGGGCTACACTGGGCGCGAGGCCAGAGACGGATGCGTGAGATGGAGATCTACGGCGTCAGCTTCGACCTGGTCGGCAAGCAGCCGATCGTTCTCCTGAAGACCTCCGGCGGCAACAAGTTCCTGCCCGATCTGGATCGGCCATGCCGAAGCCGCGGCCATCCTCGTCAAGCTGCAGAACGCCGCCACCCCTCGGCCGATGACCCACGATCTCGTCACCGACCTGCTCGGCCACCTCGAGGCGGAGGTCGTCTCCGTGACCGTGACCGAGCTGCGCGAGAACACCTTCTACGCGCGCATCACGATCCAGCAGAACGGCTCCGAGATCGAGGTCGACTCGCGCCCCTCCGACGCGATCGCGATCGCCGTGCGCTCGAACGCGAAGATCTTCGCCGCCGACGAGGTGATCGAGGAGTCGGGAATCGAGTTCGAGGGCGAAGGCGTCCAGGGCGAGGAGGTCGCCGGTGTCACCCCGCTCGCCGACCTCGACCCGGACGAGTTCCGCCGCTTCCTCGACAGCGTCTCGCCCGACGAGTTCGCCGCCGGCGAGGACTAGGGACCGTCGTCGCGGGCGACCTCGCGCTTCGTCAGGTCGAGAAGCTCGACGTAGATCTCGCGGAGACCCTCGGACGAGAGCGGGCCGCGGTTCGCGCGCGCGAGGTACTGGAGCATCCATTCCTCGCGGGCAGGGTCGAGAAAGTCGATGCCGCGTTCCTCCTTCACGCGCTTCAGCCGCGCCACGAGCTTCAGCCGCGCATTGATCGCCTCGACGATCTTGACGTCGTTGTCCGAGAGTTGCTCGCGAAGCTGGCGGATCACGGGGTCGTTCTCGGTGCTCACGGCCGTCCTCTCCAGTCGAGCGCCACGTCCTTGTCGCGCCGCTCGATCGTGATCAGGCGGAACGGGAACCGGAGCCTAGCCGCGCCCGGGCGGGCCAGCGACGGCGTGCGTTCGCGGACCGCGACGACGATTCTGCGGCGCTCCTCGGTCACCCCGACCACGTCCAGGTCGTAGGCGCCGCTCGACCGTGGGCCGGCGGCGACGAGGACCGCCTCGCGCCGCGTGAAGTCGATTGGCGGCACCGTGGCCGACCTGCCGCCTTCGGTCAACGCAGCCCGTAGCGCGAGGCGTGAGCCGAAGACGGCGAGCCCGGAGCGCGGAGGCTCGGCGAGCGTGCGCGCCGTGACGTCGCGCCAGGCCAGCTGCCGGTCGCCTCCGTGAGCCCACAGCTCCTGCCAGGCGACCCAGCCGGCCGCCGCCGTCACGAGCGCCGCGACCACGGCTGCCGTTCTGGAAGTCGACGATCCCGGCACCGTGCCTCCGGCCTCAGACCGCAACGGCGATCACGAGACTGGTCGCGTTGAAGGCGCAGTGGACGATCATGCAGGGATAGACGCTGTTCGTCCGTAGCCGCAGCAGGGCGGTGACGATCCCGAAGAAGACGAGTGCGGCCAGGGCGAGCACGAGCCCGTGCGCCAACCCGAATGCGAGCGCGGTGATCGCTACGGCCGGCACCGCCCCGAGTGCGCCGAAGAGCGTCATCCCCGCGCCGCGGTAGAGCAGCTCCTCCACCATCGGCCCGACGAACGCGATCGCGACGAAGTTCGCCGCGTACGCGCCCGCACGGCTCGAGTCCCAGCCGTCCGGGGTCAGGCCCTGCTCGTCCCCGGCACCGAGCACCTGGAGCAGGATCCCGGCGCCGACGAAGATCGCCACGTACGCGCCGAGCGCCAGCCCGAGAGCCCGTGGCCAGGACGGCGGCCGCCGCAGCGCCAGAAACTCCCTCCGCGGAAGCCCGCGGCCGAGGGCGAGCACGAGGCCGAGCAGCATCGCGTAGAGCACGATCCCGCTGAGCGCCGTGTCGTAGCGGTAGAGGGCGTCCTCCGGAGGCTTGCCGCCCTCGACCCGACCCGCGTACGCGATCGCCGCGAGCACGCCCACGAGCAGCAGCCAGAAGCCCCGCTTCACCGCCAGGCCGGCGCGCTCCTCCGTCATGCGACCCATTGCCACAGCGCCCATTGCACCACGGCGACGCCGAGCAGGAGCGAGGAGACCGCCAGGATCGCCTCGTGCAGCCGCCTGCGCGCGCCCAGCGCCGCGAGCGCGAGCACGAGCGGGAAGACGACGAGACCGAACCGAGACATCGAGAGCAGCGGGAAGCGTTCGGCCGGGAACGAGAGCGGGAGCGCGAGGCTGACGAGCGCGAACACGCCGTACGGTGCACCGAACCGCCGCCAGGCGACGGCCGCGAGCGCGAGAAAGAGGAGCGTGAACGCGAGCTGCTGCACGTTCAGCGCGAACGTCCGCGCCGGATCGACGTCGCCGAGTGCCGCGATCCCGTCCCAGAGGCCGCCGAGCGGCCCGGCCCAGGAGAGCGTCCGCTCCCAGATCCCCTCCTGCGCGCGCAGCGGCGCGAACGGCTCCCCGATCCAGAGCCCGAGCAGGAGCGGATAGAGCGCCGCCAGTGGAATCGAGGCTGCGACACCGAGCAGCGCCCGCCGTCGGTCGCTCGAACGCCAGGCCAGGAGCGCCAGCGCCGGGAGCAGCGCGAGCCCGGCCGGCCGTGTCAGCATCGCCAGTCCCGTCACGACGCCCGCGCCGAGGAAGCGGCCGCGTTCGGCGAGCAGGAACGCGGCCAGGGCGAGTGCGAGGTACAGCGACTCGCTGTAGACCGCGCCGAGGAAGAGCGCCGTCGGGAAGACCGCCAGGTAGAGCACCGCGCGGCGGGCGCCCTCCGGCGCCGAGCCGTTCGAGCGCCAGGTGATAGAGCAGCACGAAGGCCACCGCGCACGCCGCGAGGGACAGCAAGACCCCCGCGAGCACGTAGTGCCCGGCGAGCAGTCGCCCCAGCCCGGCTACGAGCCCCGGGTAGAGCGGGAAGAACGCGGGCGTGCTGGACGGTGACTCCGCGTAGCCCTCCTGCGCGATCAGGAGGTACCAGTCGCTGTCCCAGCGCGCCCAGACGTCGATGCCGTAGCCGAGCTCGTGCAGCCGCGGGCTGTCCCACCGATCGGCATTCGGGTGCCGATTCGGCACGAAGGCGAGCAGCGCGAAGACGGCCGCCGCCCAGAGCGCGAGCCTGCTCCAGACGAAGATCGAGAGGGCATCGCCCGCGAGGAGCGCCCGTCGGAGCCGCTGGAGCACGCCGCGACGATACGTCGCTTCGCTGAGGAACGCAGGCGCGGCCGTCGAAAGCGAACGGATGGAGATCTGGCAGCGACTGCTCGTCGTGGGGATCGTGCTCGTCCTGACGCTCGTGGCGGCCCGCGTGATCGACCGGCGCATGGCGGCCAGCAAGCGCTCGCCGGAGACGCTCACGCGCTACCGCGTGCTGCGCCGCACGATCACGGCGTTGATCGTCACCTTCGGCGTCCTGTCGGCGTTGCTCGTGATCCCGCAGGTGAGCGCACTCGCCGGCGCGCTGCTCGCGTCGACCGCGGTGATCGGCCTGGTGGTGGGGTTCGCGGCCCAGCGCACGCTCGGCAACTTCGTCGCCGGCCTGATGATCGCGTTCACGCAGCCGCTGCGGCTCGGCGACTGGGTCGGCGTCGGCGGCGAGGAGGGAACGGTCGAGGAGATCGGGCTGATGTACACCTTCATCCGCACCCACGACAACGCGCGGGTCGTGATCCCGAACGAGAAACTTGCGTCGGATACCATCCGCAACTCCACGATTCGCAGCCCAGCGAAGTTCGCGCAGGTGACAGTGCAGGTTCCGCCCACAACCGATCTCGGCGCCCTCGTCGAGCGGCTCCGTCCTGAGGCCTCCGGGGGCACGGGACGAGGTCTTCGTCAGCTCACTCGAAGGGTCGCCGACCCTGACGCTGCGAGTGTGGACCGAGAGCGAGGCGGCCGCCGAGCGGCGCGAGCAGGAGCTCCGGCTGCGCGTGCACGACCGGCTGCGCGAGCAGGGCCTCTTCGCATGACGCCACCCAGGGGCGGCCGTCACGGCGCCGACGACCACCTCGTCGTCGCGCGCCGGCGCAAGCGTCGCCGCGCCGACCGGAAGCGCTCCCGTCGCCGCGCGGTGATCCTCGGCCTCGTCGCCGGCGTCGCGCTCCTCTTCGTGGTGGGCGGCACGGCGGTGACGGGCGTGGCGACGCTGGGCACCTCCTGCGACCTGAACGCGCTCCGGCCGGTCGCGATCGGAGAGAACTCGTTCATGTATGCAGCCGACGGCTCGACGCTCGGCGTGATCCCGGCCGAGCGGAACCGTCAGCCCGTGACGATGAAGCAGATCAGCCCGTGGTTGCCGCAGGCGACCATCGCGATCGAGGACCGTCGCTTCTACGAGCACGGCGGGATCGACCCGAGCGGGATCGCCCGCGCCGTCTGGGCGGACATCCGCGCCGGCAAGGTCGTGCAGGGCGGCTCGACGATCACGCAGCAGCTCGTGCGGAACCTCTACCCCGTCTCGCGCGAGCAGACGATCCAGCGCAAGCTGAAGGAGGCGTGCCTGGCGATCAAGCTGAACCGCGCCTGGCCGAAGGAGAAGATCCTCGTCACCTACATGAACCAGGTCTACTACGGCAACCTCGCGTACGGGATCGAGGCGGCGGCTCAGACCTACTTCTCCAAGCACGCGAAGAACCTGAACCTGCCCGAGGCGGCGCTGCTCGCGGGCCTGCCGCAGCTGCCCTCGGCGTACGACCCGTTCAACCAGACCGAGACCGCGACGGCCCGGCGCGACCAGGTGCTGCGGGCGATGCTCGAGAACGGCGACATCGACCGCGCGAAGTACGAGTGGGCGGTCAAGCGCGGGCTCGGCCTGAAGGCCGGCAAGCTCTACACGACGATCCGCGAGCCGTACTTCTTCAGCTACGTGCGCGACCAGCTGATCGCGGCCTACGGCGTCGCGACGGTGCGCTCGGGCGGGCTGAAGGTCTACACGACGATCCACCCCCGCTTCCAGCGTGCGGCGCGGCGTGCGATCACCGAGACGCTGTACGAGAAGACCGATCCTGCGGCGGCGGTGATCTCGATCAACCCGGCGAACGGCGCGATCCGCGCGATGACGGCGGTGACGCCGGGAACGAAGAAGAATCAGTTCAACCTGCTCTCACAGGCGCGGCGCCAGGCCGGCTCGACGTTCAAGACCTTCGTGCTGGCGGCGGCCGTCGAGCAGGGGGTCAACCCCGAGACGACCGGCTACCAGTCGGCCCCGTTCTACTACCGGCCCGACCCCAACGGCGACTGCGAGAGCGGCACGTGGTGGTGCGTCGAGACCTACGGCCACGACTACTACGGCTGGTCGTCGATCGAGTCGGCCACGCTGCGCTCCGACAACACCGTCTACGCGCAGCTCACGCTCGACGTCACGCCCGAGAAGGTCGGCAAGATGGCCGAGAAGCTCGGCGTGCGCACGCCGCTCAAGGTCGACGGCGCCTACGTGCCCTCGATGGGGCTCGGCTCGATCGCCGTCTCGCCGCTCGACATGGCCTCCGCCTACGCGACGCTCGCGGCCGGCGGCGTCTACTCCGAGCCGATGGCGATCCGGAAGGTCGTCCTCCCGAACGGCAAGGAGGACGACAGCGCCGGCTGGGGCAAGCCCAAGCGCAAGCGCGTCATCTCCGACGGGGTCGCCTACACGGTGACGAAGATCCTCGAGCAGAACATGCAGGCCGGCACCGGCACCGGGGCGCAGTTCGGCCACAGTGCCGCCGGGAAGACGGGAACGACCGACGACCACGCCGACGCGTGGTTCTGCGGCTACACGCCGCGCCTGCAGACGACCGTGTGGATCGGCTATCCGGAGGGCGAGATCCCGATGGAGAACGTGCACGGGATCTCCGTCTCGGGCGGTAGCTTCCCGGCGCAGATCTGGCGGCTGTTCATGGGCAACGCCATCGGGCACCTCGAGTCGAGGGACTGGACCGAGCCGACCGACTGGCCCGAGTGGTCGGACTTCGAGCAGGGTCAGTACGCGCGCTCCTTCGACTACTCGGACGACGACGACTACTACGTGCCGCCCGCGGAGCCCGAGGATGAGAGCGAGGAGCCCGAGGAGGCCGAGCCGGAGCCGCCGGTCGAGGAGGCCCCGCCCGTCGTCACGACCCAGGCACCCCCCCCGCCGACGACCACTGAGGCCCCGCCGCCGGTCACGACCGAGCCGCCCCTGCCGCCGACGGAGCCTCCGCCTCCGCCGACCGTGCCCTGAGCTCGACGATCCGCCGCCCGAGCGGCGCCGCGGGAGCTGCCGGCGCTTGCTGCCGCGGCCGCCGTGATCGCCCTCGTGGCCGCTGTGCGTGGCCGCAGCCTGGCTCGGCGGGCCACCGGTCGTGCCGGAGTCGGCCGGCCGGGCGGGCAGCCGCGACGGCTGGACGATCGTCTTCCTCGCCGCGCTCGCGGCCGCGTTCGCCTCGTACCTCGTCGCGCTCGGCCTGCTGGCCGGCAGCGCGGTCGCGCCTCGTCGTGGTCGGCTCGATCGCGGCCGTGATCCAGCTGCTGCCGCTCGCCGCGCCGCTCCTGCTCTCGACCGACGCCTGGACGTACTGGGAGTACGGAGCGATCGCGCAACGCGGACGGGAACCCGTATCGGGACACGCCCACGGAGTTTCCGGACAATCCGGCGTTCGAGCACGCCGGCGCCGACTGGCGGGACACGACGTCGGTCTACGGGCCTGCGTTCAGCCTCTTCTCGCAACTCGTCGCGCATGCCGCAGGCCCGTCGGAGGACGCGGTCGCGTGGACGTTCAAGGTCGATCGCGGCGCTCTCGATGCTGGCCCTGACGGCGCTCGCGGCGCGACTGGCGTCGGATCGCCCGTTCGCGGCCGCGTTCGTCGGCTGGAACCCCTTGCTCGCGATCCACTTCGCCGGCGGCGGGCACAACGACGCGCTGATGATGGCGCTCGTGCTCGGTGCGATCGCGCTCGCCGCGGCCGGACGGCGCCGCGCAGCAGCGGTGCTCTGGCCGCTCGCGATCCTGATCAAGTGGATCCCGCTCGTCTTCTTCGCGTTGCGCGTGCTCGAGGCGCGCACCAGGCGGCGGCGCGTCGCGCACGGAGTCTTCGCGTTGACCGCCGGTGTCGTGCTCGCTCTCGCCACCTGGCAGTACGGCCTCGGCTGGCTGCGCGCGAGCGGCCCGCTCGCCGAGAACGCGGAGGGACAGTCGAGCTACGCCTTCTCGCACCGGCTCGAGCAGCTCGGGGTGCCGCACGCGCTCTCGCTGGGGCTCGCCGGTGTCGTGCTCGTCGTCGGCCTGGCGTTCCTGGCTCGCGAAGCGCTACGCGGCAGGCCTCACCTCGCGCGCGCCGGCTGTCTGCTGCTCGTCGCCACGCCGTGGCTGACGCCGTGGTACGTCGTCTGGGCAGTGCCCCTGGCGGCAGCGGAGGAGGACCGGAAGGCGCAGCTCGCCGCGCTCGCGCTGTGCGCGTACGTCCTGCCGCAGACGATCGTCTAGCGAGCTCCGCTCGCCGAAACACGGTCACGCCGTCCTCGTCGAAGACGATCCGCCAGGCGGGATCGAGCCGGAGGCGTCGCAGCCGCTCGGAGGTCGCGAGCGCGGAGATCCGGTCTGCGTAGCCCGGCCGCGTCTCGTCGGCGGCGATCCAGGTCGAGTCGTACAGGAACGGGAAGCTGTGGACGCGCCTCCGGCCGGAGAGGCGAGCGCCCAGCGAGTTCGTCGCGCTGACGACGGCGTCGTCGGGGATCAGCCGGAGAGCGCGCGCGGCCACGCGGTCGTGCGCCGAGACGACATGCTCGCGGCCGCCGAGACCCTCGCCGCCCGGGAACGACCGCCAGAGCGGGATCGCGCCGAGAACGTAGTTCGCTCCGAGCCCGACGACCACGATCGCCGTGGCGACCGGTTGCACCCAGCCGCGCCGGCCCCTCAGTCGCGCTGCGCCGAACACGGCGGCGGCGACGAGGGCCGGGATCGCGGCGGCCGTGTAGTGGAAGTGGATCGACTGCTGTGTGCGCGCCGTGGAGAGCAGGTTGGCCGCCAGCTCCGGCGCCGCGACCAGGGCTGCGAGCGGCGCGAGCAGCGGCAGCGCGGCGAGCGGCAGCACGAGCTCGAGCAGGTAGGGGATGCCGTTGCCGTCGAACATCTCGCCCAGCACGCGGAGCGGGTCGGTGACCGCAGTCTCTTGCGATTCCCGACGGGAGAGCCGCCGACGGCTTCGTAGCGGCCTTCGAAGGGCGAGGAGCCGCGCGGCGCGAAGTGCGGGACGACGACACCGATCGCCAGTGCCGCCACCGCGATGCCGCCGGCGGCGATCGCCGCCCCGGCGCGCCGGCGCCCCCGCGCGAGGGCATACCAGAGGCCCATCGCGGCGATCGTGAGCGGCACGTGCTCCTTCGTCAGGCACGCGAGCGCGGCGACCGCCGCGAAGGCGGCAAGGCGGTCCTCGTCGAGGTACCAGAAGCCGAGCAACAGGAGCGGGGTCGCGAGGGCGACGGGGTGAAACTCGTTCAGCGCCAGCCACTGCGTCGGCGGGTAGAGCAGGTACGCGAGCGCGAAGCCGACGCCTGCGCGCTCCGAGCCGAGATGCTTCCGGGCCAGCAGGAAGACGGGCACCGCCCCGAGCGCGATCGCCGTCGCCTGGGCGACGAGCAGCATCGTCGGATCGGGCCAGAGCCACCAGAGCGGAGCGAACGCGGCCAGGATCGGGTCGAAGTGGGCGCCGAGCCGCGACATCTGCTGGCCCCGCAGGTTCGTCACCTCGAGCACGTCCCCGTGGGCCGTCGACCAGACGGCCTGCACCATGTTGCCGAGGTCGAAACGGCCCGTGTTGAACGCGAGGTGCCTCAGAGCGGAGAGCGCGCCGAAGCCGGCCGCGAACGAGGCGATCCCCGTCCACAGGACGATGCGCCACCTCACGAGCCTGCGAGCAGTCTCTCGAGGAGCGCCCGCCAGCGCCGGCCGAGCACCTTCTCGCTCGCGTGAGCCCGGTACGCCTCGTAGCCGCCCGCCGCGATCCGCGCAGCGAGCGCCGGGTCGCCCGCGAGCCGTCGGAGCGCCTCTGCCAGAGCGCCCGCGTCGCCGGCCGGAACGAGCAGCGCGCTCTCGCCGCTGCGCAACAGCTCGCGCGCCCCCGGCGTGTCGGCGGTGACGAGCGGAGCGCCGCAGGCAAGCGCCTGGAAGGCCTTGTTGGGAATCACGCGTTGCGCCTTGGAAGACGTCCCGAAGATCCCGAGCGCGCAACCGGCGGCGTGGAGCCGTGCCGGCAGCAGCGCGTAGTCGATCCAGTCGATCCGCTCCACGTTCGGCGGCCTCGATGCGAGCAGCGAGTCGAGCTGACCGCTGCCGACGATCGTGAAGGAGAGCTCAGGCGCCAGGCGCGCCGCGGCCAGGATCGTCTCCAGTCCGTGCAGCGGGATCAGCTTCCCGACGAAGAGCGCCGTGAAGCGCGCGGGCGTCTTCCAGCCCGGCCGGAAGAGCCGCTCCTCGGCGCCGACGAAGCAGACCTCGAAGCGCTCGGGCGGTAGGCCGGCGAGAGCCGACAGCGAGCGCGCGCTCGCCGCGGTGTCGGCGACGACGAGGTCGGCGGTCCGGAGCGCGCCCCGGTCGATCCGACGAAGCAGCCGCGCAGCGGGCGAGCCCGGCGCGAAGCGGCCGCGATCCTCGACGAGCGTCTCCGTCAGCGAGACGAGTGGGTTGAAGACCACGGGGCGACCGCGCGCCACTCGCTTTGCCGCCGGCAGGTCGAGGTGCCCGGGATAGCCGACGACGACCGCGTCGAACGAGCTCCGTGGGCGGGCCAGGAGCCGTGCCTGCGCCGCCGCGACTCGCAGCGCGGCCCCCGGCCCGAGCGACCACTTCTGCCGACGCCCCTCCCAGACGCCCACGTGATGCTCCACGACGTCCACGCCGGCCCCGCGCAGGCATGAGATCACCTGGGCGTTGCGTGGGTAGTCGCGTTCGTAGGTCCCGAAGTACAGGACCCTCATCTAGCGCAGGATCTCGTCGACGTGCAGCTCCGACCTGCGCCCCTCGCCGGAGCGCTCCTCGTGGTGGCTCGTGATCAGCTCGCTGAGCAGCCCGAGCGAGAGAAACTGCATCCCGACGACGACGAGCAGGACGCCGAGCGTGAGCAGCGGCCGGTGCCCGATCGCCTGGCCCCCGAGCTTCAGCACCGCGAGGTAGACGAGCACCAACGAGCCGGCTCCCCCGAGCGCGAGGCCGAGCCCACCGAAGAGATGCAACGGCCGGTGTCGGTAGCGACCCATGAAGGTGACGGTCAAGAGGTCGAGAAAGCCGCGCAGGTACCGCTCCATCCCGTAGCGCGACCGCCCGTGCTCGCGCGGGCGGTGGTTGACGGGCAGCTCCGCGACCCGGAAACCGCGGTAGTGCGCCAGGACGGGGATGAAGCGGTGCAACTCGCCGTAGATGCGCAGGCCGGCCAGCACCTCGGCGCGATACGCCTTCAGGCCACAGTTCAGGTCGTGCAAGCGCAGTCCGGAGAGACGTCCCGTGACCGAGTTGAAGAGTCGCGACGGAAGGCGGCGGCTCCACGGGTCGCGGCGGCGCGTCTTCCAGCCCGAGACGAGGTCGAAGCCCTCGTCCAGCTTTGCGAGCAGCCGCGGAATCTCGGTGGGGTCGTCCTGGAGATCTCCGTCGATCGTCACGACGACATCGCCCTGGGCCTCCTCGAATCCGGCCTGGAGCGCCGCCGCCTTGCCGAAGTTCCGGCGCAGGCGCACGACGCGGACGTTCTCCGCGGCCGCGTTCAGCCGCGTCAGTGCCGAGAACGTTCCGTCGTCGGAGCCGTCGTCGACGAACACGACCTCCCAGGCCCGTCCCAGAGGCTCGAGCGTGGAGCCGATCTCGTCGAGCAGCAGCGCAACGCTCCGCTCCTCGTTGTGCACCGGGATCACGACGGAGATCACGCGGCGAGCGTATCCAGCGCGGCCGGTTAGCGTACGGAGGGAATGGTCGATCTGCTCACCCGCGAGGAGGCGCTGGCCCGCGTGCTGGGCCGTGTCGTGCCGCTGCCTGCCGAAACCGTCGCGATCGCGGACGCGGGCGGCCGCGTGCTCGCCGAGGACGTTCGCGCAGCCGTCGACCTGCCTCCGTTTCCAAGTTCGGCGATGGACGGCTTCGCTCTGCGCTCCGGCGAGACTCCGGGCACCCTGCCCGTGACCTTGCAGGTCGCCGCGGGCCGCCCGCCCACCCGCCCGCTCGAGCCCGGCGAAGCGATGGGCATCTCGACCGGCGGGGTCGTGCCAGAAGGTGCCGACGCGGTCGTCCCGATCGAGGACGTTGTCTTATCGGACGACAGAATCGTGATCGCGGAGCCGGTCGCGGCCGGCGCGAACGTCCGGCCGAGAGCGGGCGACGTGCGAGCCGGCGACCCGATTCTCGCGGCCGGCCTCATGCTCTCGCCGGCGAGAGTCGGCGCGCTGGCGGCCGCCGGAGTCGCCGCCGTTCGTTGCTCGCGGCGCGCCAGGGCCGCGGTGCTGAGCACCGGCACCGAGCTGCGTCCGCCGGGCGAGACGCTCGGGCCGGGTCAGATCTACGAGTCGAACAGCGTCATGCTCGGGGCTGCGCTCGCCGGCGCCGGTGCCGACGTCCAGCAACTCGAGCCCGTCGCCGACGACCTCGCAGCCCACCGCGCCGCGCTCGAGCAAGGCCTCGCGGCGGACCTCCTCGTCAGCTCCGGCGGCGTCTCGGTGGGTCCACACGACCTCGTGCGCTCGGTGGGCTCGGAGCTCGGGGTGGAGGAGGTCTTCTGGCGGGTGGCCGTCAGACCGGGCAAGCCCGTCGCCTTCGGCGTCCGGGGGCGAACGCTCGTCTTCGGACTCCCCGGCAATCCGGTATCGGCGCTCGTGAGCTTCGAGCTCTTCGTCCGTCCGGCGCTGCGCGCGCTGGTGGGCGAGCGCGAGCCTGGGCCACGCTTCCGGCCGGGGGTGCTCGCCGAGCCGCTGCGTTGCGGCGCCCGCGACCAGCTCGTTCGGGCGAGCATGAGCTCCGACGCGGGTGAGGTGAGTGCTGCAGCCGCTACAGGGGCAGGACTCGCACATGATCGTGCGCGCCGCAGCGGCCGATGCGCTCGTGCTGGTACCGCTCGGTGACGGCGAGCTCGCCGCGGGAGCACGCGTCCGCTTCCTGCGGATCTAGCCTCGGCCCTCCCGCGCGTCGGGTTCCGCGAGCGCTCTCCGGCGGGTGCCCGCCGAGTCGGCAACCCAGCGGGAGAGGGTCCGCCGAGCTCCCCGGGCCGGCCGGTCCGACTCGTCGGGGTAGGCCGCGTAACGATCGGCCGCGAGCGCGGCGAGCTGGGCAGCCACCGCGAGCCAGGCAAGTCCCAGCGCGCCGACGACGAGGGGCACATAACCCGTCGCGAGCAACGAGAGCAGATACCAAGGCGCCTCCACGCCGAGCCCCTGGCGTTGCGCGAACGAGACCACGAGCAGGAGCGGCCCGGCGAAACCGGCCACCAGCAGCGCTCCGCGGACTCCACGGCGCGCGTCGTACGCCTGCGGCAGCCAGAGCCAGGCATAGAGGGAAGGCAGGAGATAGATGAGCGCGAACGGGTTCGTCGCGACGACGAGCAGAGCGAGCAGCCCGAGAGCGAGCAGCGCCACGGTGTACCCGGCCAGCGTCTCCTCGAGCGTCGCTTGTCGCCGGGGGATCAGACGCTCCCTGCCCACGAGCCAGCCTCCAAGCGCGAGGACGGCGATCAGTGCCAGTCCGAGTACCGGCGGCTCGCCGACTCCCGGTGCGTGCGGGGGCAGCGGGCGCCCATCGGTTCCGTCCGCGAACAGGCCGAGCTGTGCTGCGACGACGAACAGGCCACCGACATAGGCCCAGAACACCAGCCGGCTACGCAGGCTCCGAGCGGCGGCGAGCAGTGGGATCCTCCGCCGGCGACACCGCGCGAAAAGGTCGATCGCGCCGATCGCAAACGGCAGCAGCGCTGCGATCAGGACCAGCTGCACCGCCCAGCCGAGGATGATGCGCCGTCCCAGGTAGATGTGACTCGTCGTTCCCTCGGTGAGCTCGAGACCGGTGTCGAGCGACCCGAGCAGGCTTTGGGCGGCCCGGCCGAGCTCGTTGAGGCGAGCGGCGGCGAGCGGAGCTGCCTCGGACACGGGCGAGGCTTGATTCTCGACCGTGGTCAAGGTCAGCGCGGGTGTCCCACGCGCGACGAGCGGTCCCTGCTCTCCGAGCGTGAACGGGAAGCCGAGGTCCAGAAGCTGGTGGAACGCGCTCGCCCGGTGCGGTTCCAGGCCCGACTCCTCGAGCACCCGAACCGCAGCCGTGCGCACGAAGGAGGCCGCAGGCGAGCGCGGTGTGTCGCCGGCGATCAGGATGCGCGGCTCGCCGGCGCCGCCGATCGCGTCCAGGCTGATCACCGCGAGGGCATTCTGGGCGTACGGCGAGCTTTCGCCGAACTCGGCGGCACCGAGCGCTCCGAACGCGCCGCCGTCCGTCGAGACGAAGACGAGGTCGTGGTTCGGTCGCGCCTGCACGTCACCCGCTCCCGCCACGGGTGCGTAGGCCCGCGCGAGCTCGACGAGGGCCGCCGTTCCCGAGGCGTTGTCGTTCGCTCCCGGCCCGAAGCCCGTGTTGTCGCGGTGCGCGAGGAAGACGATCGCTCTCGGCGACGGGCCCTCGGCGACCGCGACGAGGTTCTGGAGCTCGACGGTCCCGCTGCCGGGAATCGTCGCCTCGAAGCCGTCGGTCTCGGTCTCGAAGCCGTACAGCTTCATCTGACTGGAGAACCACTGGGCCGCGCCGAGCGCCCCGGCCGAGCCCGGCGAGCGGTCGGGGTAGCTGCCGGCGAGGTCCTCGGCCAGCGCTGCGGCCGTCTCGCCGTCGAAGGCCGGCGGGAGCGCCGGCGGCGGCAGCGCCTGCGGGCGTCCGACGGTGAACGCCGCCAGCAGCAGCGGCAGCGCGACGAGCAGCCACGTGCCGCGGACGGTGCGGGCGTTGATCGGGCGCTCGGTGAAGCCGCGGCGTGGCCGCCCGCTGGTTCCGGTCGGCCCGGTTCGGACCGGAGGGCGAGGCGGCGCCATAGACCGGACTAGTGTAGGCAAGGGCCGGGCCGGCTCTCGTCCATTTCGGCCCGTACCATGCGTGCATGGCGGATCAGGCGACCATTCTGCTCGTGGACGACGAGGACGCCGTTCAGAAGCTGCTCACGTATCCCCTGGAGCGTGACGGCTTCCGGGTCGTCGCCGCACGGGACGGCGAGGAGGCGCTCGAGCGCTTCTCGGAGGCGTCCTTCGATCTCGTCGTGCTCGACCTGATGCTGCCCAAGCTCGACGGGCTCGAGGTCTGCAAGCGGCTCCGAGCCGGCAGCTCGGTGCCGATCATCATGCTCACGGCCCGCGACGACGAGCTCGACAAGGTGCTCGGCCTCGAGCTCGGCGCCGACGACTACATCACGAAGCCGTTCTCGATCCGGGAGTTCCGCAGCCGGGTTCGGGCGTTGCTGCGGCGGGCGGCGACGCCTCGGTCGGCCGAGCTCGAGGCGGACGACGAGGTGATCGAGGAGGCCGACGTGCGCATCGACGTCGCACGGCGGACCGTGGCCGTTCGCGATCGCGAGGTGCAGCTCACCTTCGTCGAGTTCGAGCTGCTGCGAGTGCTGGCCGCCTCACCCGGCCGGGTCTTCTCGCGGCGGCAGCTGCTGGAGCGGCTGCGCGGCGGCGCCGACTACCGCGAGCCTCGCACGATCGACGTGCACGTGCGGCACCTGCGCGAGAAGATCGAGCGCGACCCGCGGGATCCCGAGCTGATTCTCACCGTTCGCGGCGTCGGCTACCGCTTCCGAGACCGATGATCCGGGGCATTCGCCTCCGTCTGGCGCTCGCGCTGCTCGCAGTGGTGGCGGGTGCGCTCGGGGTGGCCTACCTGATCGTGGTGCCGACGCTCGAGGGCAGGCTGATCGAGGCGAAGCTCGACCAGCTCGATCGCGACGCAGTCACCGTGCGCGGCTGCATCGAAGGCGCTCGACTTCCCCTTGGCAGGACTGCGCGGCGAGCGGCGACGCGTGCTGAACCTGCGGGTCGTCATCTACGACGTCCTCTGGCCCGACCCGCCGGCACTCTCGGTCGTCGCCGACTCGCGGATCACGGTGTCTTCCGACGTCGAGAACGACGTCCTGGCCGAGCGGCGACGGCGTCGGGTGAGTCGCAGCGAGGCGTCGTCACGCGCGCCGAACCCGGTACGCCGAAGTCGCCGTCCCGTTCCTCGGCGAACGGATCGCCAAGTCGTCTTCCTCCTGATCAGCCCGCTCTCCGAACAGCTGTCGAGCATCGACTTCGTCCAGCGGCGCCTGCTCCTCGGCGGACTGATCGCGCTCGTCCTGGCCGTTCTGCTCGGCTACGCCGGCGCGTCGCTGCACGCGCGCCGGATCCGGCGCCTCGAACGTGCGGCCGAGCGGATCGCGAGCGGCCGATTCGACGAGGCCGTCGTGGACGGCGGCAACGACGAAGTCGGCGAGCTCGCCGAAGCCTTCGAGCGGATGCGGCTCCAGCTCGAGAATCTCGACCGGGCACGGCGAGAGTTCATCGCCAACGCGTCGCACGAGCTGCGGACGCCGCTCTTCTCCCTGGGCGGGTTCCTCGAGCTGATGACCGACGAGGAGCTGGACGAGGAGACCCGGCGTGAGTTTCTCGTCACGATGCGCGAGCAGGTCGACCGGCTGGCCAAGCTCGCCACCGACCTGCTCGACCTCTCGCGCCTGGACGCGGGACGGATGCACGTCGGCTGGGAGCCGGTCGACCTCGGGGCCGTCGCGCAGACACTGGCGGCGGAGTTCGGGCCGCTCGCCGAGCGGCGCGGCCACGAGCTCACCGTCGAGATCGAGGGGACGCCGATCGCACGAGCCGACGAGCTCCGGGTGCTCCAGGCGGGTCGTGCGCTCGTCGACAACGCGCTCGTGCACACGCCGACGGGCACCACCGTCGTCGTGCGGGCCTGGTCGGACGCGGGCCGGGCGCTGCTCTCGGTCACGGACGACGGCCCGGGTCTCGCGGTCGCGAACGTCGCGCACGTCTTCGACCGCTTCTATCGAATCGAGGGCAACGTCGCGTCCGGCAGCGGGCTCGGACTCGCGATTGCACGCGAGCTCGCGACGCTGATGGGCGGCGACGTCACGCTCGACTCGCGGCCCGGGCGGACCACGGTGACCGTCGTGCTGGGCGCCGAGGTGAGCGAGCGGGTCGAGGAGCCCGAGGCCACCGGCGTTTTCACGTGAAAACGGGTGCGGCGGCTACAGTGGCCTGATGCGAGCCGGAGCCATCGCCGTTGTCGCTCTGGTCGCAGCCGTGCTCGGTTCGGCCTCGACGCTGATCGTCGGCAAGGCGGCCGGCTGGGTCGATTCCGAGGCGGAGCGAGCCGCCACGGTGGTGGTCGAGACGCCTGTGGGCGACGGCGCTCCGCCGGCAGGCGGCACGGCGTCGCCCCTCGTCGGCAACCGCTTCGATCCGGCTCGGATCTACGCTCGCGCCACACCCGGCGTCGTCACCATCTACGCCCTCTTCGACGGGGGCGGGCGCGCACAGGGCTCCGGCTTCGTCGTCTCGGCCGACGGGCACGTGCTGACCAACTCGCACGTGATCACGAGCGCGGGCGAGTCGTCCTCCGGCCCCGTGCGAGGTGCCTCGAGCGTGTACGTCGTCTTCGCCGACGGCGACCGGCTGCCGGCCGAGATCGTCGGCTGGGACCTCTTCAACGACACGGGTGTGATCAAGGTCGACCCCGACGACCACAGCGTGACCCCGGTGCCGCTCGGCGACTCCGGCAACGTCGTCGTCGGCGAGCCGGTGGCGGCGATCGGGAGCCCGTTCGGCAACGAGAACTCTCTGGCGGTGGGGGTCGTCTCCGCGGTGTCGCGCTCGATCCCGTCGCTGACGTCCCGCTATCACGTCTCGAACGCGATCCAGGTGGACGCGCCGATCAACCACGGCAACTCCGGGGGGCCGCTGCTCGACGCGCGCGGCCGGGTGATCGGGATCAACGCCCAGATCCGCTCCGATTCCGGCAACGCCGAGGGCGTCGGCTTCGCGATCCCGATCAACTCCGCCCGGCGCTCGATGGAGCAGCTGATCTCGACCGGCCGCGTCGCCTACGCCTACATCGGGATCACCACGCAGGACGTCACGCCTGCGTTCGCCCGCAGGTACGAGCTCGGCTCCGAGCGCGGTGCGATCATCGAGGAAGCGGTCCCGGGATCCCCGGCGGCTCGTGCCGGACTCCGCGGCTCGCGCACCGAGGAGCTGTTCAACGGCTCGCCGGTGCCCGTGGGCGGCGACGTCATCGTCGCGGTGGCCGGGCAGGCCGTCGAGCGGGCCGACGACGTTGCGCGCATCGTCACGGATGCGCTCCGCCCCGGCCAGGTCGTCGAGCTCGAGGTTCTGCGCGGCGGCAAGGGCGGGCGCGAGACCGTGCACGTGAAGCTCGTCGAGCGGCCCACCGACCCCTGAGCCTGTTTAGTCCGCGCTGAATCGCGGTATACGAAAGCGAAAGACGGCGTCAGGCTTACGAAGGTTCGATGAGAACTTCGGAGAGGTTGTCCCAGGTGAGCGAAGGAGCGGCAGCGCTACCAGACGGCGCTGCAGAGAGCAGAACGGTGCGACTGACGATTCCGGCGAAACCGGAGTACATCACCCTGTCGAGGCTCGCGCTCACCGGCCTCGCCCGCGTGCGGCCGCTGTCACCCGACACGCTCGCCGACCTCAAGCTCGCGCTGACCGAGGCCTGCTCGAACTCCGTCCGTCACGCCTACCGGGACGGCTCGGGTCACGTGCAGATCAGCTACGAGCTCCACGCCGATCGACTCGTCGTCGAGGTCGCCGACGACGGGACGGGCTTCGAGCCTCTCGAGGCCGCCCCACCGGACGGTGACGACCTTTCAGAGGGCGGGCTCGGGATCGCGATCATCCGCTCGATCGCGGACGAGGTGGAGATCGACGGCGGCGGCAACGGCCGCGGCTCCAGGCTTCGCTTCGTCAAGCTGTTGTAGGGCGTGCCCGTTACGCTCGCCCCGTGGGCGACCGCCGCGAGCTGATCGTCGTCTCGAACCGCGGCCCCCTCGGGTACGACCGCGACGACGAGGGTCGGCGGATCGTCAAGCGCGGGGCCGGCGGGCTCGTGACCGCGCTGCGCTCGCTCGTCTCGCACCACGACGTGACCTGGATCGCGAGCGCGGTCACGGACGAGGAGCGTCGTGTGGCGGCGGCCGGCCCGGTCGAGGAGCAGTCGCGCGACGGGTCGCACTACCGGCTGCACCTCGTCGCACACGATCCCGTCGCCTACGACCTCTTCTACAACGTGGTCGCGAACCCGGCTCTGTGGTTCGTGCAGCATGGGCTGTGGGGGTCGAAGGTCGACTCCGGAGCCGATCTCGGCGCAGCGTGGGACGAGGGCTACGTCCCTGTGAACTCCGCGTTCGCCGGTGCGGTGCTCGACGAGCTCGACCGGCGGCCGCACGCGACGGTCTTCTTTCACGACTACCACCTCTACGTCGCACCCCGTCTCGTTCGCGAGCAGCGGCCGGATGCGCTGCTCGGCCACTTCGTGCACATTCCGTGGGTCGGTCCGGACGATTGGGCCGTGCTGCCGCAAGGGGTCGTGCGTGCCGTCCACGACGGCCTGCTCGCGAACGACGTCGTCGGTTTCCACACGCACCGCTGGCGGGACGCCTTTCTCGAAGCCTGCGACGAGCTAGGCCTGAGTACCGACGGGACGAAGGTGACAGCTCATCCCATCTCCGTCGACGTGGCCGAGTTCGAGGCGCTCGCACAGAGCGCAGCGGTCCTCGAGCGGGAGCGCGAGCTCGTTGCCAGGCGCCCCGAGCAGCTGATCCTGCGTGTCGACCGAACCGATCCTTCCAAGAACGCCGTGCGCGGGCTCGAGGCGTTCGGGCTCCTGCTCGACCGGCGGCCCGAGCTGAGGGGTCGTGTTCGCATGCTCGCACTGCTCGATCCGTCCCGACAGACGATTCCGGAGTACGTGGACTACCGGGCCGCGATCGAGCGGATGGCGGCCGAGGTCGTCGACCGGCACCCGGGAGCGCTCGAGCTGCGAATCGCCGACGACTTCCACCTGTCGATCGCGGCCTACAAGCAGTTCGACGTCCTGCTCGTGAACGCCGTGATGGACGGGCTCAACCTGGTTGCGAAGGAGGCCCCCCTCGTCAACACGCGCGACGGAGTTGTTGTCCTATCCGCAAACGCGGGCGCCTTCGAGGAGCTCGGTGAGTGGGTTGTCTCGGTCGATCCGCACGACCTCGAGGCGCACGTCACGGCGCTCGAGCACGCGCTCGCCCTTCCCGCCGCCGAGCGCCGCAGACGGGCAGAGGCGATCCGGGCGCAGGTGCGCGAGCACGACCTCGACGCCTGGGCGGCGGCGCAACTCGCCGACCTCGCCGAGGTCAGTACGATGCGGCCGTGAGCGAGCCGACGCCGAGCCTGTCGCACGTCGACGAGTCCGGCGGGATCCAGATGGTGGATGTCGGCACCAAGCCCTTCTCGCGCCGACGCGCGTCTGCGCGCGCCACGGTCACGATGGCCGTAGAGACGGCACGGCAGCTGCGAGACCTGCCGAAGGGCGACGCACTGGCCACCGCGCAGCTCGCCGGAATCATGGCCGCGAAGCGCACGAGCGACTTGATCCCGTTGTGCCATCAGCTGCCGCTGTCGCACGTGGGCGTGTCGGTCGTGGTCGGCGTCGGTCGCGTCGAGATCCGTACGGTCGTCGAGACGACGGCGCAGACGGGTGTCGAGATGGAGGCTCTGACCGCCGCCGCAGTGGCGGCGCTGACGGTCTACGACATGGCCAAGGCGATCGACAAGGAGATGTCCGTCACCGACGTCGTCCTGGTCGAGAAGACGAAGGAGGCTCCGTGAGGGCTGCGGTACTGACGGTCTCCGACGGCGTCGTCGCCGGAACGCGGGAGGACGCGAGCGGAGATCTGCTCGCGGGGCTGCTCGAGAGCGATGGGTACGACGTCGAGCGTCGGGTCGTCGCAGACGATGCGGGGGAGATCGCCGCCGCGCTGCTGGAGCTTGCGGAAGGCGCGAGCGTCGTGCTGACGACCGGCGGCACCGGTGTCGCTCCGCGCGACGTGACCCCGGAGGCGACCCGCTCGGTGATCGACCGGGAGGCTCCGGGGATCGCCGAGGCGATCCGGGCGGATTCGCTCACGAAGACCCCTCACGCGCTCCTTTCCCGGGGTGTCGCCGGCGTGCACGGCCGGACGCTCGTCGTCAATCTGCCGGGATCGCCCGGGGGCTGTCGCGACGGCTTCGCCGTTCTGCGGCCCGCGCTCGAGCACGCCGTCGGTCTTCTCGCCGACGAGCAGACCGCGCATCGCCAGACGTGAGGGGTCGGATGTGAGGGGCCGGAAATGACGGACACCGCGATCGGGTTGCCGCGGCGTTTCGCCTCGCTCGTCAAGCTCGAGCACACGATCTTCGCGCTGCCGTTCGCCTACGTCGGCGCCCTGCTGGCCTGGGGCGAGGCTCCGCCTGCGCGCGACCTCCTCTGGATCACCGTCGCGATGGTGGGGGCACGCACGCTCGCGATGGCGCTGAACCGGCTGATCGACGCAGAGCTCGACGCCCGAAACCCGCGGACCGCCTCCCGCGAGCTGCCGGCAGGGACGCTGAGCAGGACGCAGGTTCTGGGGCTTTGCGTCGGCGCGCTAGGCCTGTTCCTGGTGGCGGTGTTCCAGCTCGACCCGGTCGTGCGCTGGCTCTGGCCGATTCCGGTCGTCCTCTTCGTCGTCTATCCCTACCTGAAGCGCGTCACGTGGCTCTGCCATCTCTGGCTCGGCGCCTCGCTCGGCCTCGCACCGGTGGGTGCCTGGGTTGCCCTGACCGGCGAGCTCCCGTGGCCGGCCTGGGCACTCGGCGGCGCCGTGGCGCTGTGGGTCGCAGGCTTCGATCTCTTCTACTCGCTCTTCGACCTGGAGCACGACCGTGCCCAGGGCCTGCACTCGTGGGCGGTGCGGTTCGGAACGCGTGGGGTGTTCGTGGGTGCTCGCGCGCTGCACCTCGGCACCGTCGCGCTGCTCGCCGCAGCGGGACTGGGTCTCGACGTCGGCGTCCTCTATTGGCTCGGGGTCGTGGCGGTCGCGGTGCTGCTCGCCTACGAGCACTCGCTCGTGCGTCCCGGAGACCTGAGCCGGCTCGACGCCGCGTTCTTCACCGTCAACGGCGTGATCAGCATCGTCTTCCTCGGCTTCGTGCTCGCCGACACGCTCGCGTGATCGCCGCGCGCGCGCTGGAGAAGCGGTACGGCGCGAAGCGGGCGCTGCGGCCCGTCGACCTGACGCTCGCCCGCGGTGGGTTCCTCGTCGTCACCGGCGCGAACGGCTCCGGCAAGACGACGTTGCTCCGGCTCGTCGCCGGGCTCGCCGCCCCGACGGGCGGCGCGCTCGAGGTCGACGCCGACCGCTCGTGTCTCGGCTACCTCGGACACGAGCCGCTCGTCTACCGCGATCTGACCGCCGTCGAGAACCTGGAGCTGTACGGGCGGCTCTATCGCGTCCCGGAGCGCCGCGAGCGGGTCGGAATGCTGCTCGAGCGGTTCGGGCTCTGGGAGGCCCGAAACGAACGGGCGAGCTCGTACTCCCGCGGCATGCTCCAGCGGCTCGCACTCTGTCGCACGCTGCTCCACGATCCGGACCTGCTCGTCCTCGACGAGCCGTTCACCGCGCTCGACGCCGAAGGCGCAGAGCTGCTCGACAGGCTGCTCGGCGAGCTCGCGGGCACGCGCACGGTGCTGCTCTCGACCCACGATCCCCGCCGCGTCGAGCCGTTCGCGACCACGAGGCTCGCGCTCGCATGAGCTACTTCGCCGACGTGGCCGCGCTCGCGCAGAAGGATCTCCGGCTCGAGCTGCGCGCCCGAGACACGCTGCCGGCAATGCTGCTCTTCGTCGTCTCGACACTTGTCATCTTTCACTTCGCCCTGCCACCGGGGGCCGACGAGCTCGCCGCGCAGGGACTGCTCTGGGTCGCGCTCGTCTTCACGGCGCTGCTCGGTCTCGCCCGCGCGTGGGCGCCCGAGCGGGAGAGCGGCGCGCTCGAGGGGCTCGTGCTCGCGCCGTGCGACCGCAGCGCGATCTGGCTCGGCAAGTCGCTCGCCGTCTTCGTCTTCCTCGCCGCGATCGCGGTCGTGGCGCTGCCCGCCTTCGCAGCGTTCTTCTCGCCGATCGGCTGGGAGACGGTCGCCGGAGTCGTCCTGGCGAACGTGGGGATCTGCGCTGTCGGCACGCTCCTCGCGGCGATGGCGGCGGCGAGCCGGACACGCGAGCTCGTCCTGCCGATCCTCTTCCTGCCGCTCGCGATCCCGCTCGTCGTCGGCGGCGTCGGCGCGAGCATCTCGGAGGATCCGGGTCGCTTCCTCGCGTTTCTCGGTCTCTACGACGGGCTCTTCGCGATACTGTGCTGGGCGTCCTTTGAGTACGTCGTCTCCGAATAGCAGCGCCTCCCGGAGCCCTGTTCCCGTCCTCGCGGCCGTTGCGGCAGGACTGGTCGGGCTGGCGATCGTGTTCGCATTCTTCGTCGCCCCCGAGGACGCCGACCAGGGCATCTCGCAGCGGATCTTCTACTTCCACGTGCCGATCGCCCTGACCGCCTACGCCTGCTTCGGCTGGGGCGCGCTGAAGGCGCTGCTGCTGCTCTGGCGGAAGGAGGAGCGCTACGACCTCGAGAGCTACGTCGCCGTGCACCAGGGCACGATCTTCGGCTCGCTGACGTTGCTCACCGGCTCGATCTGGGCCAAGGCGTCGTGGGGCCACTGGTGGCTGTGGGAGGAAGACCAGCTCGTGCTCTTCCTCGTGCTCTTCCTCTTCTACTCGGCCTACTTCATGCTCCGCTTCTCGATCGAGGAGGGACCGAGGCGCGCGAACATCTCGGCGGTGTACGCGCTCTTCGGCGTCGTGCTCGTCCCGGTCAGCTTCCTCGCGATCCGGCTCGCGGAGAACGTGATCCATCCGACCGTGTTCACCCGCGACGGGCCGCAGATGACGGGGACGATGTTCCTGACGTTCTGCATCGCCTGGGTCGCGATCACGATGCTCGCCTACACGTTCTATCGCGTCGAGCTGCTGGGCAAGCGACTCGACGCGAACCTGCGCGAGCTGCGCGAGGCGCTGACGCCGTCATGAGCTCCGGCGAGAAGTACGTCGCGGCGGCCTACGGCGTCGTCTTCGTCGCAGTGCTCGTCTACGTCGCGATCATCGCGGCGAAGCTGGCGCGACTCGAACGGGAGACGGCCGAGCTGGCCGAGCTCGCGCGCAGGCGCACCGCCGATGGGTAGCAGGAATGGCTGAGCTGCTCGTCGTGCCGGCGTTGCTCGCCTACGGCGAAGCCGCGGTCGCCTACGTGGGCGAGCTACGCGGCCCCGGCCTCGCCGGCCGGCTCGCGACCTGGGGCGTGCGCCTGGGCTGGCTGGCTCAGACGGCGTTGCTCGTCGGGCAGGCGGTCTCGGCAGAGGGCTTCCCGTGGAGAACATGGGCCGGCTCGCTGAACCTCTTCGTCTGGCTCGTCGTCGGGGCCTACCTGATCTGGGGCTGCAAGCCGCGTTACCGCCTGCTCGGGCTGACCGTGATGCCCATCGCGGCGGTGCTTCTGGCGCTCGCGTGGGCCGGCGGCGGGACGGCGCTCGTGGAGGGCGGGGACTCCGGGATCGTGCTCGCGACGCACGTCGGACTGATGCTCGCCGGCTTCGCCGGGCTGACGCTCGCCGCCGGCATGGCCGGTCTCTACGTCTGGCAGGAGAGGCGGCTGAAGCGTCACGAGCGCGGCGTCCTCCGGGTACGCGTGCCGCCCCTCGACGCGCTGGATCGACTGGCTGCGCGCAGCGTACGCGTCTCGCTCGTCCTGCTCGCGCTCGGGATCGGCGTCGGCGCGTCGAGCTTCGAGCCGGGCGACTTCGACGTCGCGATGGGAGTGACGCTCGCCATCGTCGGCGTCTACGGGGCGTTGCTCGTGCTCCGGCACGAGGGCTGGCGTGGACGTCGCGCCGCCCTGCTCAACCTCGGCGGCTTCGCGCTCGTCGCCGTCGTCCTCCCCTTGACCCATTTCGCGGCATGAACCTGACTCTCGTCGGCATCTCGCACCACGCCGCGCCGGTTGAGCTGCGCGAGCGTGTCGCGCTCGATGCGGCCGGTGCGGCGGCACTCGCGCGCGCGCTCGGCCCGGAATCGGTCGTCCTGTCGACGTGCAACCGCACCGAGCTCTATCTCGTCCGCGACGAGAGCGTCGAGGAGCTCGGCGTGGAGACGCTGCTCGAGCTCGCCCGCTCCCACGCCGACGAGCTCCGCCCGGCTCTCTACCGCCTGGGCGACGAGGCTGCGGCGCTTCATCTCTTCCGTGTCGCCGGCGGCCTCGACTCGCTCGTTCCCGGCGAGGGCGAGATCCTCGGTCAGGTGCGGGCCGCCTACGAGGCGGGCTCGACGGGGCCGTTCCTCGATCGGCTCTTCCGTCAGGCGCTGAACGTCGGCCGGCGCGTGCGTGTCGAGACGGCGATCGGCGAAAGCCCGGCGTCGGTGCCTTCCGCCGCGGCAGCTCTCGCGCAACAGGTGTTCGGCGAGCTGAACGAGCAGCGGGTGCTCGTGCTCGGCGCCGGGAAGATGAGCGAGGCGGCAGCCCGCAACCTCGTCTCACGCGGCGCCGAGATCGCCTTCGTCGCCAACCGGACGCTGGGGCACGGGGAGGAGCTGGCGCGGAAGCTCGGCGCGCGCGCGGTGGCGCTCGACGACCTCGAAGCGGAGCTCGAGCAGGCGGACATCGTCATCGCCTCGACGAGCGCTCCTGGCATCGTCGTCTCCCGAGAGCTGGTCGCGGCGGCGTTGCGAGCGCGCAAGGGCCGGTCGCTGCTGCTCGTCGATCTGGCCGTTCCGCGCGATCTCGATCCGGAGATCAACGACCTCGACGGCTGCTTCCTCTACGACATCGACGACCTCGAGGCCGTCGTCGCAGAGACGATCTCCGGGCGCCGAACCGAGGCGGCCCGCGCCGAGAAGCTGGTCGCGGCCGAGGCCGAGCGGTTTCGCGAGTGGCAGGCTTCGCTGGGTGTCGTCCCGACGATCGCCTCGCTGCGCGCGCTCGTCGAGGAGATTCGCGATCGAGAGCTCGCGAAGGCCGGGTCGCGGCTGTCGGAGAGCGAGCGCCGTCAGGTCGAGTCTGTGCTGTCGCAGATCCTCGCGAAGCTGCTGCACCTGCCGACGATCAGGATGAAAGAGGCAGCCGCGGCAGCCGACGGCGTGATCTATGCTGACGTGATGAGGCACTTGTTCGGGCTCGGCGAGCGGCAGGAGGAGGAGCGGCGACCGTGAAGGCGACGACGCACACCCGCTTCGTCACCGGACGACCGCTGCCGCTGCAGGCGCCCACCGCTTTCGTGCGCATCCGGCCGAACTTCGTGCGCGGCTGCGGTGAGCCGCATCCACGCGCGCGTCGCAGCTGTGCTCATCCGCGTCGGCTCACGCGGCAGTAGGCTCGCGCTCACCCAGGCGGAGCAGGCCGCCGAGGCCTTGCGCGAACCCGGGGTGGAGATCGCGCTCGTTCCGATCACGACGGCCGGAGATCGTGACCGGACGAAGCCGTTCGGTCAGATCGGCGAGCGCGGCGTCTTCGTCAAGGAGCTCGAGGAGGCGCTCCTCGCCGGGCGGATCGACGTCGCCATCCACTCCGCGAAGGACATGACCTCGACGGATACGGAGGGGCTGTCGGTCGGCGCCTACCCCCTCCGCGAGGATCCGCGCGACGCGCTCTGCGGCGCGACGGAGCTGCGCGTCGGAATGCGGATCGGTACGGCCTCGGTACGCCGCCGGGCGCAGCTGCTCGCGCTGGAGCCGACGCTCTCGATCGAGCCCCTCCGCGGCAACGTCGACACGCGGTTGCGCAAGCGCAGCGAGCGCGGCCTCGACGCGATCATGCTGGCCGCCTGCGGGCTCGACCGCCTGGGCCTGGGCGCCGAGATCGGTCGGCGGTTCGAGCCGGACGAGCTGCTGCCGGAGGCGGGACAGGGTGCGCTCGCGCTCCAGGTGCGCGCCGGCGAGGAGGAGCTCGTGGCTCGCGCCGACGATGCGGAGACGAGGAAGCGCGTCGAGGCGGAGCGCCGCTGCGTGGCGCTGATCGGCGGCGGGTGCCTCGCGCCGGTGGCCGCGCACCACGACGGCGCGACGCTGACGGCGCTCGTCGCGGACGAGGACGGCAAGTGGGTCGAGCGCCGCAGCGGCGGCGATGCCGACGAGGTTGCGCGCGAGCTGCTCGCCGCCGTGCCGTGAGAATCGTCCTGACGATGCTCCGGCCGGAGGAGCTGGCAGCCCGGCTCGAGGCGCTCGGACACGAAACCGTCGCGTGCCCGCTGGTGGCCGTCGAGCCGCTCGGCGACGAGCCCGTCGACGTGACCGGCTACGACTGGGTCGTCGTCACGAGCGTCAACGGCGCACGCGAGCTGCGGCGGCGTCTGCGCGGGACGCCGAAGCGCGTGGCCGCGATCGGCGAGGCGACTGCCGCAGCGTTCGGAGGCGCCGATCTCGTCCCGCGGATCTCGACCCAGGAGGGCCTGTTGGCCGAGCTCCCTCGTCCGGCCGGGCGCGTGCTGTTCGCCGGTGCCGAAGGCGCGAGACGCCTCCTCGCCGACGAGCTTGCGGCCGACGTCGTCGTGCTCTACCGCACGCTCGAGCTCGAGCCGGCGTGGCCGCAAGGATGCGAGCTGGTGGTGCTCGCATCCCCTTCGGCCGCGCGCGCCTATGGCCGGGTCGGTGCGGACGTCCCGGCAGTCTCGATCGGGCCGGAGACGACCGCCGCCGCTCGTGCTGGAGGAGTGGAGGTCGTCGCGGAGGCGCGAAGTCACGATCTCGAGGGTCTTGTCGCGGCGGTCGCCGGAGCGGGTTAACCTCAGGCTCGTGTTCGTCTCGTTCCTGAGCGACTTCGGTCTGCAGGACGACTTCGTCGGCACCTGCCATGGAGTGATCAAGAGGATCGCGCCCGAGACGCAGATCATCGACGTCACCCACGGCATCCCGGCGCAGCAGATCCTGCAGGGGGCGCTCGTGCTCGCCAGCACGTTGCCCTACGTGCCGATCGGCATCCACCTGGCCGTCGTCGATCCCGGCGTCGGCAGCCAGCGGCGGGCGCTGGCGCTCCGCGACGAGGAAGGACGCAGCTTCGTCGGTCCGGACAACGGTCTGCTCGTCCCGGCCGCCGAGCGCGCGGGCATCGCCGCCGTTCACGAGATCACGAATCCCGAGTATGCGCTCGCGTCGATCTCGCGCACGTTTCACGGCCGCGACATCTTCGCGCCGGCCGCGGCTCATCTCGCGAACGGCCTTTCGCTCGATCGACTCGGGCCGCCGCTCGCACCGGATGCGCTCGTCCGGCTCGACCTTCCGGAGCCGCAGCTCGGCCAGTCTCGGATCGGCGCGACGATCCTCTACGTCGACAGCTTTGGCAACATCGCGCTCAACCTGACTCGCGACGACATGACGCAGATGGGGATCGCGCCGGGTACGCAGGTGGAGCTCGAGCTCGCCGGCGAACGTGTCTACGCGATCGCCGCCCGGACGTTCGCCGACGCCCGGGCGGGCGACATCATCCTCTACGAGGACAGCTACGGGAACATGTCGATCGCGATCAACGGCGGCGACGCGGCTCGCATGTTGCACGCGCGGGTCGGACAGCCGCTGCGGATCAACATCACCACACCGTGAGTTGCGCGCGGCGTCCGCATTTGTAACTCTCCGGCGCACAGAGACGTTCGCGGCACGGTCACACCGGCCCGGACGTCTCTCTTTCTTTTGGGCGAGCAGGGGGTCGGCTCCCGCCGACCCCCTGCTCGCGAGGAAGACCCCTGAAGAAGGCAGCTTCGCGCCTTGGGCTCATTGGCAACCGCGGTCGCGCCCTCTCGGGCGCGCGCTCCAGCGGAGTCCGTGCGCGACGATGAGGGGCGAACCAGGCCGCCGAAGGCAGGCCGCTTCAGGGGTTTTCCTCGCGAGCAAGGATCTGCGGGAGCAGATCCTTGCTCGCTCGGCAAGAAACAGTGGCGAGAGCCGGACTTGAACCGGCGACACCACGGTTTTCAGCCGTGTGCTCTACCAACTGAGCTACCTCGCCTGGAACTCGCCCGTACAGGGTATCTGACGCTTCCACGACCCAAGGAGGCAGCTATGGACGAGCAGCGGAAGGAGCTCTGGGAGCGAATCGAGGACGTCAGGCCGGCGATGATGACGACGGTCGAGGCGGACGGCACACTGCGCGCGCGGCCGATGTGGACGCAGGGCGAGGGGTTCGACGGCTCCCTCTGGTTCTTCACGGCAGACGACGCGCCGAAGGCCGAGGAGCTGGAGCGCAACCCGCAGGTCTGCCTCGCGTACGGCAAGCCGGACGGCGACCTCTTCGTCTCCGTCTCGGGCAGCGCGACGATCGTCCACGACCGGGCGAAGATCGACGAGCTCTGGAACACGTTTGCCGAGGCCTGGTTTCCGGAGGGCAAGGACGATCCGCATCTCGCGCTGATCCGCGTCGACGTCGAGCAGGCGCAGTACTGGGAGGATCGCAAGCCGAAGCTGCTCCAGTTTGCCGAGATCGCCATCTCGCTCGTCAGGCGCAAGCCGCCGGAGAGCGGGGACGAGAAGAAGCTCGACTTCTGACCGCAAGCAGTAGCCTGATCCCGTGGCGGCGCGCGGACAGGTGGCGATCATCGGCGCGGCCCTCGATCTCGGGGCCGGTCGGCGCGGCGTCGACATGGGCCCGTCGGCGATCCGCTACGCGGGGCTCGAGGAGCGGCTGCGGTCGATCGGCTACGACTGTCTCGACTGGGGCAACGTCGAGACGGCGGTGCCGGAGGCGACGGAGGAGAACGACGAGCGTGCGCGCTACCTCCCCGAGATCAGGACCGCCTGTAGCCGCGTCGCGCAGCTCGTCGCGCATGCCATCGCCGAGGGTTACGTTCCCCTCGTCCTCGGCGGCGACCACTCGATCGCGATGGGCACTCTCGGCGGACTCGCTCGGGCGACAGGCCCTGGTGGCGTGCTCTGGATCGACGCGCACGGTGACCTGAACACACCGGCCGACTCGCCGAGCGGAAACGTGCACGGGATGCCGCTCGCCGCCGTGATCGGCGAGGCCGACGAGCTCTTCGACCCGGAGGTCTGGGGCTTCCCGGCGGTCGATCCGTCGCGTGTGGCGCTCGTCGGAACACGCTCACTCGACGCCGGCGAGCGGGAGCGGATCCGCCGGCTCGGGATCAAGGACTTCACGATGAGCGACATCGACCGCGTCGGCATCGAGCGCGCTGTGCGCGAGTCGCTCGCACACGTCGCGGGACCCGGCTTCGTGCACGTCTCCCTCGACATGGACGCGCTCGACCCGGAGGTCGCCCCGGGCGTCGGCACGCCCGTGCGGGGAGGGCTCTCCTACCGCGAGGCACACCTCGCGCTCGAGCTCGTGGCAGAGTCAGGGCTCGCGAGCTCGATCGAGGTGGTCGAGGTGAACCCGATCCTCGACCGCGAGAACACGACGGCTGCTCTGGCCGTCGAGCTGGTCGCGAGCGCGCTCGGAAAGACGATCCTCTAGCGAGCGCTCGTCACGAGCGCAACGCCCGGCAGCACGTAACCGGTCTCGGTGCGGAAGCGCTCGATCCGCGCCCTGGCACCGTCGTCGATCTCCGACCTCGTGCGCTCGTCGAGTTGCGCCAGCGAGTCGCGCGCAGAGACGCGCCGAGGTTCGTGATCACGCGGCGGTAGTCGTCCCAGCTCGCGAATCGGGACACGACCTCGACCTCGTCGATCGCGATCTCCTGGAACCCGGCCGCCCGAACGAGCGACTCGATCTCGCTCCGTCGCCGAAAGGGCGAACTGCCCCGGCTCGCCCCGCTTCGGCGGCTCCTGCAGCCCGCGCTCGATCAACACCGGTCCGTAGGCGGTGGCCCAGGGATTTCGCTCGGCAGGCGCCCACGTCGCGAAGGCGAGCCTGCCGCCGGGACGCAGGACGCGGCGCGTCTCCCGCAACGCCGACACCGGATCGGGCACGAGCATGTACCCGAACCGGCAGACGACGGCGTCGACGCTCGCGGCTTCCAGGTCGAGCGCCTGCATGTCGAGCACGCGGTGCTCGGCGTTCGCGATCCCGCGCCGCCGCGCCGCCTCGACCATGACCGGGGAGAGGTCGGTGCACAGGATCCGCGCGACTCGGCCCGCCAGCGCCGCGGCCATGTCGCCGGTGCCGGCGGCCAGGTCGAGCACCGTGTCGCCCGGCTTGGGGTCGAGCGCAGCCAGCAGTGCGGCGGTCACGGGCGCGTTGAAGGCTGCGATCGAATCCCGCTCGGCGTCCCACCCGGTGGCTGCGGCGTCCCAGCGCCGCTGGATCTCCTCCTGCGTCTCTATGCGGCGACCGTCGCGAACTGCGGGATGATGTCGCTTCCGTAGGTCTCGAGCACCGCTTCCTGGCCCTGAGTCATCAGGTAGATGTTGAACTGGTCGACGCCGATCGACTCGAGCTCGCGGAGCTTCGCCGTCGCCTGCCCCGCCGTGCCGAGCACGCAGAAGCGGTCGCAGATCTCGTCCGTGACGAACTCGCCGTGCTTCGCACCCACGCGCGAATGCTCGTCGTAGTCGTAGAACTTGCGCGCCTCGACGTAGTCGGTCAGCACCTTGGGGACGACGGAGCCGTCCGTGCCGTAGCGGTCGATCAGGTCCTGGACGTGGTTCGAGACCATGGCCGGGAACCAGCGCACCTGGTCGCGTGCGTCGGCGAGGTCGTCCGAGATGTGGCTCGGTGCGCTGACGATGCACCTGAGCGCGGCCGGGTCGCGGCCTGCCTCCTCGGCGGCGGCGCGGGCGGTGGCCATGATCCACTGGATGATGTCCGGGTCGGCCAGCTGGATGATCACGCCGTCGCCCTGCCGTCCCGCCACCGCGAGTGCCTTCGGCCCGTAGCCGGCGACGTGCATCTCGATCTCGGGGAGCTCGGGCCGCACCCACTTCAGCTGGAGCTGCTTGTCGTTCCAGGTCACCTCGTGCCCGTTCATGAACGGCTTGACCATCTGCAGCGCTTCCTCGAAGTCCGCCACCTTCATCGGCTTGCGCCCGACGTAGCGCACCGACGAGTCGCCGCGCCCGACGCCCATGATCATCCGGCCGTTCGAGATGTCCTGGAGGGTGGCGTAGGCGCTCGCGAGCACGGTCGGGTCGCGGATGGCCGGGTTCGTGACCATGTGCCCGAGCTTGATCGTCGACGTCTGATCGGCGAGCAGCGCCATCACCGGCATCGACTCCTGCCACAGCACGTGCGAGTCGTACGTCCAGCCGTACTCGAATCCGTGCGACTCGGCGAGCTTCGTCAGCTCGATCAGGCGCTGGTAGGGCGGATCGGGCAGAACCGTGACGCCGAAGCTCAGCATGGGACCCCCGGATGATCGCTGGCAGGGAAAGAGGCATCTTCGCGCGAATGGGCGCGCATGGCAACGTGGCCGTACTACCTGTTCGCCGTCGCCGCGGGGGCGATGCTGCCGTTCCAGTTCGGGATCAACGCGGTGCTGGCGCGCTACGTCGACGGAGCTGCGCGCGCCTCGCTCGTCTCGTTCGTCGTCGGTGCGCTCGCCCTGCTCGTCGCGGTGCTGCTCTTCTTCCGGGGGCTGCCGTCCGGCGAGAAGGCGGGTGAGGCGCCGTGGTGGGTATGGCTCGGCGGCCTGCTCGGCGCCGCCTACGTGCTCGGGAGCGTCGTCACCGCCCCCAAGCTCGGCGCGGCCACGCTTGTTGCGCTGATCCTGGCCGGTCAGGCCGCGGCGTCGTTGACCGTCGACCACTTCGGCCTCGTCGGCTTCGAGGAGAATCCGATCACGCCGGGCCGCCTGGCGGGGATCTCGCTGGTCGCCGTCGGCGTCGTCCTGGTCAGGATCTTCTAGGCCGGCCCCTTCTTCGAGGCCAACCCCAGGGCAGCGCGGAGGGTGGGGTCGACGAGCGATGCGGCGACGATGTCGGCGGCATCGAGCGTGACGCCCGGAAACGAGGGGACGCCGAGCACGAACATTCCCGCCGCCCGGGCCGCGGCGACGCCCGTGGGCGAGTCCTCGAGCGCGATCGACCGCGACGGCTCCGCGCCGAGAAGCTCGCATGCCCGGAGATAGACGTCCGGCGATGGCTTCGGCTCCGTGACGTCGTCCGCTGCGACGACGACCTCGAACAGCGAGGCTATGCCGGCGCACGCGAGTGCGCCGCGAAGAAGCCGACTGGGGGTATTCGACGCCACGGCGACCGGATAGAGCGCGCGCGTCTCCCGCACGAGCTCCGCAGCGGCCGGGAACGCGACAGCGTCCTCGAGCAGCCTGCGCTCGACGAGCTCGAGCAGCTCCCGGCCGACCGCGTCGGCGCGTCCCGGCTGCTCGAGCAGGCGCTCCAGGACCCGCGCGCCCGCGGTCGACGACGTGCCGATCAGCGCGCGCTTCTCGTCCGCGCCGAAGGTCTTCCCGTAGCGCTCGAAGAGCTCCTCCTCGGCGAGTGTCCAACAGTCCTCGGTCTGGAGCAGGAGCCCGTCGCAGTCGAAGACGACCGCTGCAGGCGGCGAGGGCGGCGAGGTCAGCGGCTCGACACCAGCTCGATCGTCTTCGAGGCGAGCCGGTCGAGCGCTGCGACGGACAGCTCGAGGTGCGCAGGCTCGGTGTCCTCGAGCTTCGTGTGCGAGAGGCCGCGCAGGCTCTGGACGAACAGCATCACCGTCGGCACGCCCGCACGGGAGACCTCGGCGGCATCGTGGAGTGGCCCGCTCGGCAGCCGGTGCGACTCGCCCGCGACCTCGCGGATCGACTCGTCGGCGAGCTCGATCAGCTCGGCGTCGAAGAGGATCGGCTCGATCTCCCAGATCCGCTCCCACTCGACCTCGATCCGCTCCTCCTGCGCGAAGCGCTCGCTCGCCTCATGCGCTACGCGGTTCAGCTCCGCGAGCTGGCCCGTGTCGAGATGGCGCATGTCGAGCAGCTGCTCCGCGGTCTCGACGACCGAGGTGACGATTCCGGGCTTCGTCACCACGCCGCCGCTGGTCATGACCGCGCCGTCGCCCACCCGCGCGGCGATCTCGCGCAGCTCGAGCGCGAGCTTGGCGGCGCCCGCGAGCGCGTCGTGGCGCCTGTCCATCGGCGTCGACCCCGCGTGGGCCGCCTGTCCCCGCCAGGTGATCCGGTGGCGCTCGACGCCGAAGGTGCCGAGCACTGCGCCGAGAGGAAGGCCGAGCGACTCCAGCACGGGCCCCTGCTCGATGTGCAGCTCGAGATAGGCCCCTGCGTTCTGGAGCTGCGAGCGCGCTTCGACCGCACGGTCGAGCTCGACGCCGTACTCGCGCAGCGCGTCCGGCAGCGCGAAGCCGTCGCGGTCCGTCAGCTCCCGAAGGTCTTCCTGGTCGGCCATCGAGCCGGCCGCCGCGGAGGAGCCGAAGAGCGAGCGACCGAAGCGGGCGCCCTCCTCGTCGGCCCAGTTCACGAGCCGAACCGTCACCGGCGGCGTTCCCTCGGCAGCGATCCGCCGCAGCACCTCGATCCCGGCGACGACGTTCAGGCAGCCGTCGAGCCAGCCGCCGTTCGGAACCGAGTCGATGTGCCCGCCGATCAGCACTGCGCGCGGGCTCTCCCCGCGAAGCGTCCACCACTGGTTGCCGGCCTCGTCGAGCTCGTACTCGAGCGGCAGCCCTTCGACCTTGGCGCGCAGCCATGCGCGCGCTCTCTCCCAGGTCTCCGTCCAGGCGACCCGCTGCGCGCCGTTCTCGTCGCCGGTCAACTCGCGGAGCTCGCGCAGCTCGGCGACGGTGCGGGAGGGGTCGAGCGGCATCGCCGCGACTCTAGCGCGGCGCCTCTGACCACCGGCCTGGGAGTGTGGTAAGGAATAGCGATGTCGAGTGCAGTCGCCGTGCCGCGCGGGGTCGAGCCGCGCCGCCTCACGATCGTCCCCTTCCTGCGCAGCGTCGGCACGTCGCTGCTCGTGCTCGCCGTCTTCTGGGCGCTCTGGGAGGCGTACAAGTGGATCGGGGAGCGCGTCGGGATCACCTGGCCGTTCGAGGTGAACGAGCGGACGATGCCCCACATCCACGAGATGGTCGGCCAGCTCTTCGAGCCCTCACGCCGTAACGGCCCGCTCCTGATCGACGTGCTCTTCGACGCTGCGCTCTTCACCGCCAAGGAGGCCGCGGCCGGGTTCGTGCTGGGCGCGCTCGTCGGCTTCGCGATCGCCGTGTGCCTCTCGGAGTCGCGACTGCTCCAGCGCGGCTTCCTGCCCTACATCATCGCCTCGCAGACGATCCCGATTCTCGCGATCGCGCCGATGGTCGTCGTCTGGGTCAACCCGAGGCTGCCCGACTCGCTCGCCGGCTGGGGCGCGGTCGCGGTGATCTCCGCCTACCTGACCTTCTTCCCCGTCGCGATCAACACGCTGCGCGGGCTCACCTCGGCCGACCCGCGCGCGCGTCGAGCTGATGCGTTCGTACGCTGCCTCGCGGCGGGCGATCCTCTGGAAGCTGCGCGTGCCCGCGTCGATGCCGTTCCTCTTCACCGCGCTGAAGATCTCGGCGCCCGCGGCCGTCGTCGGCGCGATCATCGGCGAGCTGCCCTCGTCGATCCAGGACGGCCTCGCAGGCGCGATCCTCAACTTCAACCAGTACTACGTGACCTCGCCGCCGAGCCTGTGGGCGACGAACATCATCGCCGCGCTCCTCGGGGTCACCTTCTTCGCGATCGTCGCGATCGTCGAGCGGCTCGTCGTGCACCGCGCGCCGGAGCACGTGGCATGAACGCGCAGGCTGCGGTCTCCGTGCAAGGTCTTTCGAAGCGGTTCGAGCGCGGCAACGTGCTCGCGCTCGACGCGATCGACCTCGACGTCGCGCCGGGCGAGTTCGTCTCGCTGATCGGGCCCTCCGGCTGCGGGAAGTCGACGCTGCTGCGGATCGTCGGCGACCTGATCCAGCCGACGCAGGGCGAGGTGCTCGTCAACGGCAAGGACGCTCACCGCGCACGGCTCGACCGCGACTACGGAATCGTCTTCCAGGACGCGGTGCTCTACGACTGGCGGACGGTGGCGCGCAACATCGGGCTGCCGCTCGAGATGGCAGGCTGGAACCGGCGGCGGCGTGCCGAGCGGGTGGCCGAGATGCTCGAGCTCGTCGAGCTGACCGGCTTCGGCGACCACCATCCCTGGCAGCTGTCGGGTGGGATGCAGCAGCGCGTCTCGATCGCGCGGGCCCTGTCGTTCTCACCGGCTCTGCTCCTGATGGACGAGCCGTTCGGCGCCCTCGACGAGATGACGCGCGAGCGGATGAACGGCGAGCTGTTGCGGATCTGGCAAGACCTCGGAGCGACCGTCGTCTTCGTCACCCACTCGATCGCCGAGTCGGTCTTCCTCTCGACGCGGGTCGTCGTGATGTCGGCGCGGCCCGGCCGGATCGCCGGGATCGTCGAGATCGACCTGCCGCAGCCGCGCGCCGCGGAGACACGCGAGCACCCGCGGTTCGCCGAGCACATCACGCACGTGCGCCGGCTGCTGCGCTCCGGCGGCCTGGACGAGGTCGCGGACACCGAGGAGTCGGAGGCGCCGCTCTACGTCGCGGAGGAGGGCCTATGAGCATCGCGCCAGTCGCCGAGATCCCGCGTGGCAGCATGGGCCGCGCCGTCGGTCGTCGCGCGGTCGACTGGATCCCGGCCGTCGCCGTCTTCGTGCTGACGATCCTGCTCTGGGAAGGGCTCGTCCGCGCCCTTGACGTGCAGCGCTTCCTGCTCCCCGCGCCCTCTGCGATCCTCGAGACGCTCTGGGAGCAGCGCGAGCTGCTCTGGAACGCCGGGCTGTACACGTTCACCGAGGCGCTCGGCGGCTTCGTGATCGGGAGCACGCTCGGAGTGCTCTCGGCGCTCGTGCTCGCTCGCTTCCGCGGTCTCGGCCGCGCGCTGATGCCGTTGGCGATCGCCGCGAACGCCGTTCCGATCATCGCGTTCGCGCCGATCACGAACCAGTGGTTCGGGCCGCTGAACAAGTCGTCGAAGATCGCGATCGCGGCGATCCTCGTCTTCTTCCCGGTGATGGTGAACACGCTGCGCGGGCTGACCTCTGTGCGGCCCTCGTCGATCGAGCTGATGCGCTCTTACGCCGCCGGCGAGCTCGAGATCTTCCGGCGCGTGCGACTGCCGAACTCGCTGCCGTATCTCTTCTCGGCCTTGAAGGTTGCGACCGTGCTCGCGATGATCGGGGCCGTGGTTGGCGAGTACTTCCTCAGCTCGCAGGAGGCGCTCGGGTTCCAGATCCGAAACTCGGCCGCACTCTTCCAGTTCGAGCTCGCGTGGGCGGCGATTGCCGTCGCCAGCGTGCTCGGGATCGCGTTCTACGCCGCAGTGGCGCTCGTCGAGCGTCTCGTGCTGAGCTGGCACCCGTCGTTCCGGAAGGACTGATCTGATGCACCAACGAGAGGGCACGCACCACCAACGAAAGGACAGGGCATGAAGGGTCGTACCTGGTTGCTACTCGTCGGCTTGATCGCCGTGGCGCTGCTCGCATTCGCGGGCTGTGGCGGCGACGACGACGAGAGCACCGATGCGGGAGCCGACACAACCGCCGCCACCACCGGCGAGCCGGCGGAGCTCGACGAGGTGACGCTGCAGCTGAAGTGGGTCACGCAGGCGCAGTTCGCCGGCTACTACGCCGCGCTCGAGGAGGGCTACTACGAGGAGGAAGGGCTCGACGTCACGCTCAAGCCGGGCGGCCCCGACATCACGCCCGAGCAGGTCGTGGCCAGCGGCCAGGCCGAGTTCGGGATCGACTGGCTGCCGGCTCTGCTTGCGGCTCGCGACCAGGGCGGCGATCTGGTCAACATCGCGCAGGTCTTCAACAAGAGCGGCATGACCGAGGTGTCGCGTGCCGACAGCGGGATCGAGTCGGTCGCCGACATGCGCGGCAAGAAGGTCGGCGTGTGGTGCTGCGGGAACGAGAACGAGCTCTACGCGGCACTCGTCAAGAACGGGATGGATCCGAAGGACACGAACGACGTCACGATCGTCAACCAGCCGTTCGACATGTCGCTCTTCCTGAACGGCGACGTCGACGCGGCCGCGGCCATGACCTACAACGAGCTGGCCCAGGTGCTCGAGACCGAAAACCCGGACACGGGCGAGCTCTGGACGCTCGACGATCTGAACGTGATCACGATGGAGGACGAGGGCACGGCGATGCTCGAGGACGGGATCTTCACGCAGGGCGAGTGGATCGCCGACGAGGCGAACCAGGACATCGCCCGTCGCTTCCTGAAGGCGAGCTTCAAGGGCTGGGCCTTCTGCCGTGACAACCCGGACGAGTGCCTGCAGCACGTGCTCGACAGCGGGCCGACGCTCGGCGAGGGCCACCAGCGCTGGCAGCTGAACGAGATCAACGCGATCACCTGGCCGAACGAGACGGGAATCGGGATCATGGACTCCGAGGCGTTCGACCGCACCGCCGAGATCGCGAAGCAGTTCGCCGTGATCAAGGCCGAGGCGAGCGACGAGGCATACACGACCGAGTTCGCCGAGGCCGCCGTCGCGGAGCTCGAGGAGGAGGGCGTCGACGTGAACGGCGCCGACTGGGAGAAGGAAGAGGTCGAGGTCACCCCCGGCGGCGAGTAGAGCCGGCGAGTAGGAAACCGAGAGAGAGGGAGATCCGCATGTCCGTACTGATCAAGGGCGGCCGCGTCGTCACGGCGACCGACACCACCGTCGCCGACGTGCTCGTCGAGGGCGAGCGGATCTCGCTGATCGGCGCTTCACTCGACGTGGAAGCAGACCGCGTGATCGACGCGTCCGGGCGCTACGTGCTCCCGGGCGCGGTCGATCCGCACACGCATCTCGACATGCCGTTCGGGGGCACGGTCACGGCCGATGACGTCGAGTCGGGACAGCGTGCCGCGGCACGGGGAGGCACGACCTGCCACGTCGACTTCTGCATCCAGGCGCCCGGCACGAGCTTCTCCGACGCGCTCGCCGACTGGAAGTCGAAGGCGGCCGGCAAGCAGGTGATCGACATGGGCTATCACATCGCGGTGACCGACCTGAAGGAGGGCGGCTCGCTCGAGGAGCTCGCGTCGCTCCCCGACGAGGGCATCACGTCGTACAAGCTCTTCATGGCCTACAAGGGCGCGTTGATGGTCGACGACGAGACGCTCTTCAAGACGATGCAGGTCGCGGCCGAGACGGGCGCGCTCGTGATGGTGCACGCCGAGAACGGCGACGCGATCGACGTGCTCGTCAAGCAGGCGCTCGCCGAGGGCAACACCGATCCGGTCTGGCATGCACGGACGCGACCGCCCGAGACCGAGGGCGAGGCGACGAACCGGGCGATCCAGCTTGCGCGCGTGGCCGGCTGCCCGCTCTACGTCGTGCACGTCTCCTGCAAAGAGGCCGTCGACCCGATCATGCGCGCCCGCGAATCCGGCTGGGACGTCCACGGCGAGACGTGCACGCAGTACTTCTTCGTCGACGAGACCTTCCTCGAGCGGCCCGACTTCGAGGGCGCCAAGTACGTCTACACACCGCCGCCGCGCGCGAAGGCGAACCAGGACGTGCTCTGGAACGCCGTGCGCACGGACGTGCTCAGCGCGATCTCGACCGACCACTGCGCGTTCACCTGGGGCGAGCAGAAGGCGCTGGGCCGCGACGACTTCTCGAAGATCCCGAACGGCGGCCCCGGGCTCGAGAACCGGCTGCAGATGATCCACCACTTCGGCGTCGGCGAGGGGCGAATCGGGCTGAATCGGATGGTCGAGCTGCTCTGCACGAACCCCGCGAAGCTCTTCGGCCTCTATCCACGCAAGGGCACGATCGCAGTCGGTTGCGACGCCGACCTCGTCGTCTTCGACCCCGAGAAGCGCATCACGATCACCGCGGCGGGCCAGCAGTCGCGCACCGACTACAACCTCTACGAGGGCACGGAGGTCGTCGGAGACGTCGAAACGGTGCTCCTGCGCGGGAACGTGATCGTGGACGGCGGCGAGGTCGTCGCGGAGCCGGGGATCGGGCAGTTCGTCAAGCGCGCTCGCTTCGGGGAGCAGCTGGAGCGGAGCGTCGGCGCCGACGGCGTGAACCCCACGGCGTGAACCCCGTCTATCGCAGCTAGCCCGTCGCCTGCTCGATTCGGTCGAGCAGCGAACGCGCCTCTGCGGCCACTACGAGCGAGCCCTTCTGCAGCGCCTGCGCCTCCGCAGTCTCCAGCGCGACGGCCGCCTCCGAATGACGCTGCGCGGCCAGGAGCGCTTGGCCGAGGACGATGTAGGAATCCGCCGTCTGCTCGAGGAAGTCGGTCGGACCGACGATCTCGACGGCCGCCCTGGCGTGGTCAACCGCATCCTCGTGCTGCGCTCGCGCGATCGCGATTCCGGCGCGGACCAGGTGCACGCCGTTGTGCGTGACGAAGTCGTCCCGAGAGGTCATTGGCCCGCACTCGGCGACGATGGCCTCAGCCTCTTCGAGCCGCCCCTGCGCGACGATCGCCGTTGCGAGCGCCACGCCCACAGTCGAGCGATAGCCTCGCTCGCCGGCCGCTCCGAGCTCGTCCCAGGCCTCCCGGAGAATCCTCTCCGCAGCCGTCCACTCCCGGGCGAGCAACTCGACCTCGCCACTCTCCATGGCGAGCGTGGTGGTGAGGAGGGACATCCCCCGTTCGATGAAGGACTGGCGCAGCTCGTCGTAGATCCGACGGGCCGTGTCGAACTCGCCGCGGGCGGCGAGCGCGACGCCACGCCGGTCGAGCAGCCCGGCGCCCAGGGTGCCGCCGAGGCGACCGCCCGCGCGGGCGAGGCGCTCCTCGACGAAGCGCTCGACTTCCGGCCAGGGCGTCCGGCCGAACCGCATGGCGGAGACGAGGAGCGCGACCGCCTCCGCCTCGAGCGAGGGCGCGCCGGCGTGGAGTGCATGCTCGATCGCCTGGCGCGCCTCCTCGGTCGCCTGGTCGGCTCCGCCGAGCCAGAAGCAGATCCAGCCTCGGCCGGTGTGCGCCCTCGCGAGGTTCTCGTCGTCGCCCGCGTGGTGCAGCTCCTCGAGCAGGAGGTCGAGCTCCTCGAGGAGCGGCGAGAGGTCGTCGCCGGAGTGCCCTCGCAGGTGAATGGACAGGATCCGGGCGCGCGCGGCGGCGGCGTCCTGCCCGAGGGCGGTGCCGCGTTCGATGGCAGCTGCGAGAACCTCGCTGCACCGCTCGAGCGATCCCAAGCCGTAGACGGCCTCGGCGAGAGCCGGCAGCAGCGTGACGTGGGCCGGGTCGTCCGGTTCGAAGAGTTGGATCGCCCGCGAAAGCAGGTTCTCGGCCGCGTGTGCATCGAGGCGATCGAGTGCTCGCAACCCGGCCGCCCCGAGCAGCGTCGCCGCCCGCACCGCGAGCTCGTCGTCCGGCTGCCCGAGCTCGATCCGGTAGCGCACTGCCTGCTCCAGGTGGTAGCCGAGGATCTCGTCCAGCTCGACGAGCTCATGGCCGTGCTCGCTCAGCCAGCGGGCGAAGCGCTCGTGCAAGTCTGCGCGCGTCGCCTTGGGGAGCGCCTCGTAGGCCGCGTCCCGGATCAGCAGGTGGCGGAACCGGAAGGCATCGTCGCCCGGCAGGGTCGGAGGGCTGGGGCGAACGAGTTCCTTGCGCACGAGGCCCACCAGGTGGCCTGCGATCTGCGGTTCCTCCGGGGCCAGGGCCTCGACCGCGCTGCGGTGGAAGACCTGACCTTCGACCGCGCCGCGCTCGAGTGCCGCCCGCTCGAGCCGGGGCAGCTGGTCGATGCGCGCGGCGAGCAGAGCCTGGATCGTCGGCGGCACGCTCACGTCGTCGCGCCCCCGCTCCTGAACCATCGCCAGCATCTCCTCGACAAACAACGGATTTCCCTCGGCGGCGGCGCCGATCCGGTCTCGAAGGCGGGAGTCGAGAGGGATGTCGCCGAGCAAGACGCCGATCAGCTGCTCGGTCTCGTCGGGTGCGAGCGGCTCGAGGAGCACGGTGGTCGCGTTCAGCTTGCCGCCGCTCCAACCGGGGCGGCGGTCGAGGAGCTCGCCCCGGGCGAGGCAGAGCAGGAGGATCGGCGCTTCGCGGCTCAGGTCGGCCACGTGCTCGAGGAGGTCGAGGAAGGCGGGCTCGCCCCAATGCAGGTCGTCCAGCAGGACGACGAGCGGCCGCACCGCGGCTCGCGCCTCGAGCAGCTTGCGCACGCCGAAAGCGATCTCGTCCGTGGCGGCCTGCCCGCGGCCGAGCAGCGCGCGCAGCCCCGGATCGTCCGGCTCCTCGTCCCGGAGGAGCTGCTTGACGATCTCGACGGCCGGCCAGTAGGTGATCCCCTCGCCGTACGAGAGACAGCGCGCGCTGACGACCGTTGCGTCGACGCCGGCGAGAAACTCCTGCGCGAGCCGCGACTTGCCGACGCCCGCTGCACCAAGGACGGTGAAGAGAGCGCACGCCCGCTCCGAGCACACCCGGTCCCACGCGCCGCGCGAGCAGCTGCGTCTCGCGAGTGCGCCCCACGAGCGGCGCATCCAGCCGGCGGATGTGGGCTTGCTCGCCGGTGAGAGCCAGCAGACGGTACGCGGTCAGCGGCTCGGATTTCCCCTTCGCCTCGAGCGGCGGCAGCAGCTCGACGTCGACTGCGTCGCGCACGAGCCGGTACGTCTCGGCGCCGATCAGCACGTCGCCGGGCGAAGCGGCCTGCTCGAGCCGCGCGGCGACGTTGACAGCGTCACCCGTGACGAGCGTGTCGGTCGTGCCCGTGATCACGCGGCCCGTGTTGACGCCGATGCGCACGTCGATCTCAACCGAGTCCCGCAGGTCGATCGCAGCTCGCACGGCTCGCAGGGCGTCGTCCTCGTGCACCTGCGGGACGCCGAAGACGGCCATCACCGCGTCGCCGATGAACTTCTCGACCGTGCCGCCATGCCGCTCGATCGCCACGCGTGCGGCGTCGAAGTAGCTGCTCATCGTCGCGCGGGTCGCCTCCGGGTCGAGACGCTCGGCGCGCCCGGTCGAGTCCAGCACGTCGCAGAACAGCACGGTGACGGTCTTTCGCTGCTCGCGTGGCGCATCAACCGGCGCGAGCACAGCTCCGCACGAGTCGCAGAAGCTTGCGCCCGGGCGATTCTCGGTCCCGCAGTCCGTACAGGCGGTCACGCGTGCAGGCTAGACCTCTCGCCGCGGTCGCCGCAACACCGGCCGGCCGCCCGTGGCTCGGGCTGCGTCGAGCCTGGCCAGCAGGTCCTCCCGCTCGAGTAGCTCGACCATGCGCGGATCGTCGCGCGTAGGCTCCCGCCGTGCAACGACGCATTCGGCTGGCGCGCCCCGACGACGCGGCGATCGCGGAAGCCTTCTCCGACCTGCGAGAGGGCCTCGACGTCTCGATGACGTTCCCCGCGGGCGTCGTGGCCGACGCGGAGGAGTCCGTTCGCTCGCCGCGCCTCCCGGAGGCGGACGAGACCGCCGTTCCGTTCGTGACGATCGATCCGCCGGAGTCGCGCGACCTCGATCAAGCGCTCCACCTCGAGCGGAACGGCAAGGGCTACCGCGTCCGCTACGCGATCGCCGACGTGGCCGCATTCGTCACTCCCGGGGGGCCGATGGACGTCGAGGCCCACGCACGTGGCCAGACCCTGTACGCGCCGGACGGGAACGCGCGCCTCTACCCTCCCGAGCTTTCCGAGGGCGCGGGCAGCCTGCTTCCCGCCGAGACGCGGCCGGCGATCCTCTGGACGATGGACGTCGACGAGGCGGGCGAGGGGATCGAGGTCGACGTCCGCCGTGCGCTCGTCCGCAGTCGCGAGAAGCTCGACTACGAGGGGGTGCAGGGCGCACTCGAGGACGGCTCCGCGAGCGAGACGTTCCAGCTGCTGCGCGAGGTCGGGCTGCTCCGCAAGGAGCGCGAGGCGCGCCGCGGCGGGATCGACCTGCCGCTACCCGACCAGGAGGTGGAGCGCGGGCCGAACGGCTACGAGCTCTCGCTGCGCGCGCTCCTGCCCGTCGAAGGCTGGAACGCCCAGATCTCGCTGATGACCGGCCAGGCGGCGGCCGAGCTGATGCTGGAGGCGCGGCTCGGCGTGCTTCGGACGCTGCCGGAGGCCGACCCGAAGGCGGTCGACCGCCTCCGCCGCACAGCGAAGGCGCTCGGGATCGAATGGGGTGCGGACGAGACGTTCGCCGAGGTGATCCGCCGCCTCGACCCGAAGGTGCCGGCGCAGGCGGCCTTCCTCGACGAGTCGACCGTCCTGCTGCGCGGCTCCGGCTACGCGGCCTTCGACGGCGAGGTGCCGTCGCAGCCCGTGCACGCCGGCGTCGGCGCGCCGTATGCCCACGCGACCGCGCCGTTGCGGCGGCTTGTCGACCGCTACGTGTGCGAGGTGTGCGTCGCCGTCTGCACGGGTGATGCGGTGCCCGAGTGGGTGCGCTCCGCGCTGCCGGCGCTCCCCGAGACGATGGAGCGGTCGAACCGGCGGGCGCAGCAGTACGAGGCCGGGATCATCTCGACCGTCGAGGCCGCCGTCCTGAAGCCCCGTGTCGGAGAGACCTTCGAGGCCGTCGTCGTAGAGGTCGACGAGCACGACGGCGGCGGGACGGTGCAGCTGACCGAGCCGGCCGTCACGGCGCGGTGCGAGGGCGATGACCTACCGCTCGGCGAGCGCATCACCGTGCGGCTCGAGCTCGCCGACGTCGCCAAGCGGCAGGTCCGCTTCGTTCCGGCCTGACGGCGCCGACGTCCCCTCCAACTTTGCCGGCTGGCCGGAAGCGGCGAGCCGGTGCGCGAGCTGCGACCGCGAGCGCACGCCGAGCTTCGCGTAGGCATGCGTGAGGTGCGTCTCGACGGTACGCACGCTCACGAAGAGCGCGGTTGCGATCTCCTTGTTGGCGAGCCCATTCGCCGCGAGTTCGACGACGCTGCGCTCGCTCGGCGTCAGCCCGCCGGCCGCCGGCCGCCGTCCGCCGACACGGTCGAGCTCGGCTCTCGCCTCCCCGCCCCAGCCCTCCGCACCGCAGTCCTCGAACACGACTGCCGCCTCCTCCAGCGCCGCGCGCGCAGCGGCCCACCGCCGCGCTCGACGTCGGCTCCGGCCGAGGGCAAGGAGCGTCCTGGCGTGATCGAAGCGAAGGCCGAGCCGCTCGTACGCGCTCGCCGCCTCCAGGAGCCTGGCGGAGGCATCCTCGACGTCGCGTCCGGCAGCGATGTCGAGGAGTGCCTGGCAGCGCATGGTCGAGGGAAGCCCCCAGGGGTGCTCCTGCGTAAGCGAGAGCTCGGCGAGACGCACGGTCACCGCGCTCGCTTCCTCCTCCTCGCCGCTCCCGATGAGCGCCTCGACGAGATCCGCAGCCACCGGGAACGCGCCCGGATCGTCCACGCCACCTCGGCGCGTGTGCTCCCAGACCGCGCGAAGGCTCTCGGCCGCGCGCACGGGCCGGCCCGCGAAGAGCTCGGCGATCCCGCGTGCCCTCAGCGCCTCCAGTCGATCCCACACCACCGTCGAATCCCGCGTGCCCGCGACGGTCTCCTCGGCGTGATGCACTGCCGTGCCGGGCAGGCCGCGGATTGCGGCCAGGACCGCCCGAAGGCGTGGGTTGTGCGTGCTGGTGCCGATCCGGCTCCCGTCAAGCCGATCATCCATTTCCTCCAGGTGCCCGGAGGCCGCCGTGCAGTCGCCCGCGCGCAGGGCGAGCTCGCAGAGCTGATGTCGAACGCACTCGGCCGCCCATTGTTCGCCCCGCTCGTCCGCGATCGCCAGCAAGTCCGTGAACAGCGCGCGGGCGGGGGCTATGTGGCCGCGGAAGGCCAGGCGGATGCCGGTCAGCCGCTCGAGGCTCACGGCGACCCCGATCCCGTCCTGAACGCTGCTCGTGCGTCCTGTCAGGTCGTCGATCGCCTGTCCCTGCAGGATCCGCGCCCAACCGAGCGCCTGTACGAGTTCTGCCTCGCCGCGTCCGCCGGCCAGCCGGAGCGCCTCCAGCGCCCACTCCTCTGCGAGCTCGAGACGCTCCACCTTGACGATAGCCTGGGTCGCGGACAGCTCGGCGAGAACGCTCGCGCGCATCAGCGGATCGGCCCCGCTCTCGGCGAGGGCCTGCTCCAGATGCGCCTCGGACTCGGCGATGCTCGCCGGAGCGATGCTCAGCAAGAGATGTGCCTTGGCGCGGGCCGGGCCGGACGGTAGCTCCGACAGCTCCTCCGTGAGCAGCGTGTTCAGTCGACGCAGCTCGCCGGCGCGATAGAGGTAGCCACCGAGAGCGAGCACGACCGCTATTCGCTCGTCGGATTCCGGCGGCGAGAGCCGAAGCGCCCGCTCCGCCAGCTCGACCGCATCCTCGACCGCGCCACGCCCGTCCGCGCTGGCAGCCGCAGCCGAGACGATGGACGCCAGCGCCGCATCGGGTCGGTCCGCCGCGAGGGCGAGATGGCGGGCCGCGATCTCGTCGTTCGTCGCGACCTCCGCCAGCCTGGCGTGGATGCGCCGACATTCCGACTCGTGCGAGTGCCTCCGAATCGCCGCGGCGACGAGTGGGTGCGCCGCACGGATGTGCCCTCCGTCGTCGACGAGGAGCCCGGCGTCGATTGCGGCACTCAGCTGCTTGTCGCTGGCGAACAGCGCGCAGCCCTCGGCGCTCAGTCCGCCCGACAGGGCAACGGCGAGAACGACGCGGCGGACGGTCGCCTCGAGCTGGTTGACGCGGAGGCCGAGCAGGTCCTCGACCGTCGCGGGAACCGGGATCTCGTCACCGATCTCGAGCGGCGCGCTGCTGGCCAGCGTGCGCGCGACCTCGAGCGCGAAGAGCGGATTGCCGCCGGTCAGGTCGGTCACGCGGTGCAGTACCCGGCGTGACACGACGAGCCCGAGCCGGTCGGACAGGATCCGCCGCGTGGCGCCGATGCTCAGCCCTGCGAGCTCGTAACGCGTGATCGGGTGAAGCGCCCCTTCGACGGCCGCCTCGCTTCGCAGACGCCTCGAAATGATGAAGGAGACCGGCTCGCGGCCGAGGCGGCGCGCGGCGAAGGCGAGCGCATCGGCGGAGGCGCCGTCCAACCACGGAGCGTCGTCGACGGCGACGAGCACAGGCGCTCGGGCGGCGAGGCTCCGCAGCGCGTTGAGGAATCCAAGGGCGATCGCCTGCTCGCCCGGCGGCGTGCCGGTCGGGTCGGCCCGAAGCAAGGCGATCTCCAGCGCACGTCGCTGCGGGGAGGGCAGCGCGGCAAGCTCCTCGGACGGTACGTCGTCCAGCAAGTCAGCGAGGCCGACGAAGGAGAGCCGGGCCTCCGCCTCGCCGGCGCGGGCGGCGAGGACCCGGAGTCCCCGGTTCGCCGCGGCCGCGAGCACCGTCTCCCACAGCGTGGTCTTGCCGATGCCAGGCTCGCCGGTGAGGACGAGCGCGTGCGGCGAGCTTCCGTCTCCGAGGAGCTCGAGCATCGACTCGAGCTCGCTCTCCCGCCCGACGGCGTGAACCGCGGTGATCGCTTCCGGCCGCATCTGGCCCGCTGTGCGTACCACAGTCGCCGTCGAACCGCAACAGCGCGTTCTTCTCGACGGGCAACACGGCCCGTTCGTCGTCCTAGCGCGTCTGCGGGAAGCCCAGGTCGACCTTCGACGTCGCCGGATCCGGCCAGCGGGACGTGACGACCTTGCCGCGGGTGTAGAAGTTGATCCCCTCCGGCCCGTAGATGTGGGTGTCGCCGAAGAGCGAGGCCTTCCAGCCGCCGAACGAGTAGTAGGCGACCGGCACCGGGATCGGCACGTTGATCCCGACCATGCCCGCCTCGACCTCGAACTGGAACTGCCGGGCGACGCCGCCGTCGCGGGTGAAGATCGCCGTGCCGTTGCCGTAGGGGTTCTCGTTGATCAGCTTGACGGCCTCGTCGTAGGTGCCGACGCGCGTGACGCCGAGCACCGGGCCGAAGATCTCGTCCTTGTAGGCGTCCATCTCCGGGGTGACGTCGTCGAGGAGCGAGACGCCGAGGAAGAAGCCGTCGCCATCGGGTGCCGTCTCGCGGCCGTCCGCGACGACCGTCGCGCCCTGGCCGGCGGCGCCCTCGATGTAGCCCGCCACCTTGTCGCGATGCTCGCGCGTGACGAGCGGGCCCATCTCGACGCCCTCGTCGAGCCCGCTTCCGACCTTGATCTTCGGCAGCCGCTCCTTGATCGCGGCGACGAGCGCGTCGCCCGCGTCGCCGACCGCGACGACCTGCGAGATCGCCATGCAGCGCTCGCCGGCCGAGCCGTAGGCGGCGCTGACCGCCGCATCCGCGGCCATCTCGATGTCGGCATCGGGTAGCACGATCATGTGGTTCTTGGCGCCGCCGAGCGCCTGCACCCGCTTGCCGTGCCTCGTGCCCGTCTCGTAGATGTAGCGCGCGATCGGCGTCGAGCCGACGAAGCTGAGCGCGGTCACGTCGGGGTGCTCGAGCAGCGCGTCGACCGCGACCTTGTCGCCGTGGACGACGTTGAAGACGCCGTCGGGCACGCCGGCCTCCTTCAGCAGCTCGGCGGTGAGGACCGAAGCCGACGGATCCTTCTCGGACGGCTTGAGCACGAAGGTGTTGCCGCACGCGAGCGCCGGCCCCCACATCCACATGGGCACCATCGCCGGGAAGTTGAACGGGCGTGATCCCGGCGACGACGCCGAGGGGCTGGCGGATCGAGTAGACGTCGATGCCCGACGAGGCCTGCTCGGTGAAGCCACCCTTCAGCAGGTGCGGGATCCCGCAGGCGAACTCGATCACCTCGAGCCCGCGCGCGACCTCGCCCATCGCGTCGGAGAGCACCTTGCCGTGCTCGAGCGTCAGCAGCCGCGCGAGGTCCTCGCGATGCTCGTGGAGCAGCTGACGGATGCGGAAGTAGATCTCCGACTTGCGCGAGAGCGAGAGCGCGCGCCAGGCGGGGAAGGCCGCCTTGGCTGCGGCGACGGCGCGCCCGACCTCCTCGGACGGAGGCGAAGTCGACGGCGCCGGACTGCTCGCCGGTGGCCGGGTTGTAGACGGGGCCGCTGCGGCCGGACTCGCCGGCGACGGCGCTGCCGCCGATCCAGTGGTTGATGCGCTGCACGCCCTCGGCGCGCTCGCTCGGGGGGCTCGCGAGCTCGGTCATCTCGTCCTCCTTCGGTGGTTCACGGAGGGTATCGCGAGCGTCTACGCTGCCGCGCGATGACGCCCCACACGGAGCCCAATCTGCTCGAGCTGGCCGAGAACCCGGGCTACCACGCTCCGCTGACGCCGCGCATGGCGCGCGTGCTCGACGATCGCTTCTGTCTTCTCGTCTTCGTCGACCGGGCGTACGCCGAAGCACACCGGCTGCGGTTCGCAGCGAACGGCGTCGAGAGCGGCGTCGCTGACGTCCGGCGGGCAGCACGGGTGCACGGCTGCGAGCGAGTCCTCTGGTGGGTCGGCGACGAAGCGACTCCCGTCGATCTCGCCGAACGCCTGACGGCGCTCGGGCTCGCGCCCAAGGAGAGCACGCCCGTGCTGACCTCGATGGTGCTGGCCCACGAGCCGTCCGGAGGGTCGGCGGTCGAGGCGCGCGCGGTCGAGAGCGCCGCCGAGTACCTCGCTGCGCACGAGGTGGACTGGGAGTGCTGGAACGCGTCCGAGGAGCAGCGCGAAGCGCTCCGCCGCGATCTCGACGAGCGTTGGGAGGAGATGCGTGGCTCGACGCGGCTGCGCACCTACATCGCGTTGCTCGCCGGCGAGCCGGTCGGCTTCGGGCGGGCGTTCTTCATCGAAGAGGCCGTCTACCTGATGGGCGGCTCGACCCTCCCGCACGCACGCGGCCAGGGGGTCTACAGGGCGCTCGTCCACGCCCGCTGGCGCGACGCCGAGGCCCGTGGCACGCCCAGGCTGTTCGTCCAGGCCGTCGCCGACTCGCGGCCGATCCTCGAGCGCCTCGGCTTCGTCCCGCTCGGCTCGATCCGGCTCTTCGTGGACGACCTGCCGAAGTAGACTCAGGCCGTGGCGACGATCGAGACGAATCCGCAGCTCGGCGAGCAGGTTCGGGCAGACGCGAAGGAGTTCGTCCTCCACTCGTGGTCGGTGCAGAACGCGATCGACCCGATCCCGGTCGCCGGCGGCGAGGGTCGCTACTTCTGGGACTACGAGGGCAAGCGCTACCTCGACTTCGCCTCGCAGCTCGTCAACGTCTCGATCGGCCACCAGCACCCGAAGATCGTCGCGGCGATCAAGGAGCAGGCCGAGAAGCTGTGCACGATCGGCCCGCCGATGGCCACCGAGCCGCGCTCGGAGCTCGGGCGTCTGCTCGCCGAGGTCACGCCCGGCGACCTGAAGATGTCCTTCTTCACGAACGGCGGCGCCGAGGCGAACGAGAACGCGATCAAGCTGGCGCGCTGGTACACCGGGCGCCACAAGGTGATCGCGCGCTACCGCTCCTACCACGGCGCGACGGCCGGCGCGATCACGCTCACGGGCGATCCCGCGCCGCTGGCACGCGGAGCCGGGACTTCCGGGCGTCGTGCGCATGCTCGACCCCTACACCTACCGCTGCCCCGCCGGCCATCCGGACCCGTGCCCCGTCTGCACGGGCGCGCCGCACCTGGAGGAGATCCTCCAGTACGAGGGGCCGCACACCGTCGCCGCCGTGATCCTCGAGACGGTCGTCGGCACGAACGGGATCATCGTCCCGCCCGACGGCTACCTCCGCGCGATCCGCGAGACGTGCGACCGGCACGGGATCCTGCTGATCTGCGACGAGGTGATGGCGGGCTTCGGCCGCACCGGCAAGTGGTTCGCGTGCGAGCACTGGGACGTCGTCCCGGACATCCTCACGATGGCGAAGGGGATCAACTCCGGCTACGTGCCGCTCGGCGCGATGACGGTCTCCGAGCCGATCTCCGAGTGGCTGCGCGACAAGTTCCTCGCCGGCGGCCTCACCTACAGCGGGCATCCGCTTGCATGCGCGTCGGCGGTCGCCTCGATCGAGGCGTTCCGCGAGGAGGGGATCGTCGAGAACGCGGCCGAGCAGGGCGAGTACCTGGCGACTGCGCTACCGGCGCTCGCGGAGAGCCACCCGTCGATCGGCGACGTCCGCGGGCTCGGGCTCTTCTGGGGCCTCGAGCTCGTCCGCGACCGCGAGACGCGCGAGCCGCTCGTCCCGTTCAACGCGGCCGGCGAGGCGGCAGCGCCGGTGGCGCGGCTCGCCAAGGCGGCGCTCGAGCGGGGGCTCTACCTGATGACCCACTGGAACGTGGTCATGATCTGCCCGCCGCTCACGATCACCCGCGAGGAGCTCGACGAGGGCCTCACGACCCTCGACGAGGTGCTCGCGATCGCAGACGAGTACGCCGCCTAAGCGGCGGGACGGCGCTCTTCGAGCACGGGCTCGGCCCGCTCCTCGCCGAGGAACTCGTCCTTCGTCGATCCGATCGAGTCCTTGAACTCGCGCATCCCCTTGCCCAGCGAGCGACCCATTTCGACCTCGGCGGCGTCACGTTGAACCTCTGCGGCGGGACGGCGTCTTCGAGGCGGGCTCCCGCTCGCCGAGGAACTCGTCCTTCGTCGTGCCGATCGAGTCCTTGAACTCGCGCATCCCCTTGCCCAGCGAGCGACCCATCTCGGGCAGCCGCTTGGGGCCGAAGACGAGCAGCACGACGACACCGAGGATCATCACTTCCCAGATTCCGATTCCGAATGGCATGACCCTGGTTCGCCGCCCGTCGCGGACCGGTTCGGATCCGGCTACGGCGTGCAGTCGGAGCCGTCGGCGTTGCCGCCGGGCAGGCGTCCGAGCAGCTCGCCGAGCGTCTTCAGCTCGTCGTCCTGCAGGCGCTCGGAGAAGAGCGCCTGGACCGCTCCGACGTGCGAGCACGAGGCCTCCTGCAACTTCGCCCGGCCCGGTTCCGTCAGCACGGCATAGGTGACGCGCGCGTCGCTCGCACAGCTGGCCTTCTCGACGAAGCCGGCCGCCTCGAGGCCGTCGAGCAGTCGCGTCACGCCCGACGGCGTCAGCTGGAGCCGCTCGGCCAGCACGACGCGCTTCAGGCGCGAGTCCGGCTCGTGCGAGAGCAGCAGCAGCGCTTCGTAGTCGTTCACGGTGAGCCCGTGGTCGGCCACGAGACGCGTGTTGAAGCCGCGCTTCATCGCGGCGTGCGCGCGCAGCAGCCGAACCCAGGCGCGTGAGAGCCAGGGTTTCCGTATTTGCTTGCGGGGGCAATACTTGACTAGTCATGTTTATGCGCTACAGTAGTTGCGCACGCAAAGAATAGCACGGATCACGTGCCGACAAGGGAGAGAGCATGAGCACAGTCGAACAGCGACAGCGAGCGTCGTTCCGACCGGGACGTGGGCCGTCGATCCCGTCCACTCCGGCATCGGCTTCGCCGTCACGCACAACACCGTCATGACCTTCAAGGGCGAGTTCGCCGACTTCGACGCGTCAGCTCGTCGACGGTCGTCTCGAGGGGACGGCGCGCGTCGCGAGCGTCAGGGTCGACGATCCGAACCTCGTCGGCCATCTGCAGACGCCCGACTTCTTCGACGCCGAGCGCCACCCGGAGCTCCGGTTCGTCTCCCGCTCGATCGAGCTCGCGACGGCGACGCGCGACGATCGCCGGCGACCTGACGATCAAGGGCACGACCGCGCCCGGTCGAGCTCGCCGGCACGATCGCCGGGCCCGTCACCGACGGGTACGGCAACGAGCGGGTCGGGCTCGACCTCGAGACGACGATCAACCGGCACGACTACGGGGTCGAGCTGGAACGCCGACCTTCCCGGCGGCGCACCGATGCTCGCCGACGACGTCCTCTTGACCGCCAACCTCGCGCTGATCCAGCAGGGGAGCCAGTCGTAGCGATGCACGTCCTCGCCCTCAGCGGCAGCCTCCGCAGCGGCTCGCACAACAGCGAGCTGCTGCGGGCGGCTGCCGCGGTTGCGCCCGGCGGCGTCGAGGTCGAGCTGTACGAGGGGTTGAAGGAGATCCCGCCGTACGACGCCGACGACGACGTCCAGGGCGACCAGCCCGAGGCCGTGGAGCGGTTCAAGGCCGCTCTGGCCGAGGCCGACGCGGTGCTCGTCGCGACCCCCGAGTACAACCACTCGATCCCCGGCGTGCTGAAGAACGCGCTCGACTGGGCGTCGCGGCCGATCCTCGACTCGCCGGTGCGGAACACGCCCGTGGCCGTGCTCTCGTCGAGCACGGGCATGTTCGGCGGTGTCTGGGCCGCAGCGGAGACGCGCAAGGTGCTCGGTGCGCTGGGCGCGCGGGTGCTCGAGGAGACGGTCACCGTGCCGCAGGCGCACGTCCGCCTGGCCGACGGCGCCGACGAGGGCGTGTGCGAGGGGCTGCGGACCGTGCTCGGGGCGCTCGCGCGCGAGGTCGAGCTCAGTGCGACGCCTGTGCTCGAGCGCGCCGTCTAGCCGAGAAAGCGCTCGACGGCCGAGGCCGTCTCGTCGAACGCATCCCAGAGCACTGTGTGCCCGCCCGGCACGCGCACGACCTGCAGCTGGTCGCCGAGCGCCGCCACGTGCGCGTCGAGCAGGTGGTCGTAGGGCAGGTACGACTCCTCGCCGAGCACGAGCAGCGTCGGCACGCGCGCGAGCTCGAACGGCGGTGGCTCCCGGCTCATCTCGCCGTAGGCGGCGACGACGGCGCTCTGGCAGTAGCGGTAGCGCCAGCGGCCCTCGTCGTCCTCGAGCAGGTGGGTCCCGAGCTCGTCCGCCACGACCTCGCGCGGCGCGCGGTGGAGCACGCTCTCCTCGAAGCGTCGCTCCACACCTTCGTCGAAGCTCGCGTAGGAGCGGTCGCGTCGCGCGTTCTCGGCGCCGTAGAGCGCGATCGGCGGCTCGATCCGGATCGCGGGATCGAGCAGGACGAGCCGCTCGACGAGCTCCGGGGCCGCGGCCGCGAGCTCGAATGCCACGCGCCCGCCGAACGAGTGGCCGATCCAGCCGCACGGCGCCCCGGCGAGACCGGCGAGCGAGAGCGCGGCGATCGTGTCCTCGACGTACTGCTCGAGGTGCCAAGGCGGCTCCCACGTCGAGTCGCCGTGCCCGCGCTGGTCGAGCGCGACGACGTGGAAGCGGCCGGCGAGCCGCTCGGCAAGCCGCGCGAAGTGGCGGCCGTGGCCCGTGACGCCGTGCAGGCAGACGAGGAGCGGCGAGCCTCGTTCGCCCCACTCGTGTGTCGCGATCATTCGACGGCGGTTGCGAGCGGCGCCGACGTGAGCTCGGTGCGGCGCGTGTCCGCGTCGTTGACCAGCGTCCAGACGACGGTGCCGGCCTTGTCGATCAGGAACGTGCCGCGCACGGGCGCTCCGGTCTCCTCGTCGAAGACGCCGTAGGCGCGCGCCGTCTCGCCGTGCGGCCAGAAGTCGGAGGCGAGCGTGTAGGTGAGGCCGAGCGCGCGCCTTCCAGGCCTGGCGCGCCGGGGCGCTGTCGCACGAGAGGAGCACGACGTCGGTCTCGGCGTTCTCGAACGACGGCAGATTCTCCTCGAGATCGCGCGCCTCCTCCTCGCAGACCGGCGTGAACGCGAAGGGGTGGAAGACGAGCAGGACGTTGCGGCGGCCGCGGAAGTCCGAGAGGCGCACGCGCTCGGCGCCCTCGACCTCCAGGTCGAACTCAGGTGCCTCCGCTCCCGTCTCGATCGCCACGCGTCCCCTCCTCGCCGCTTCCGCTCGGGCGATAGTAGCGCCGTCCCTTCAGCTCCTCGGGGAGGTAGTCGAGCTCGAATCCGCGTGGGTCGGCGTGCGGGTCGACGTAGCCCGTCCCGTGGCCGAGCTTCTTCGCGCCGGCGTAGTGGGCGTCGCGCAGCATGGCCGGCGGGCGCAGGTTCCCGCCCTCGCGCACGTCCTTGCGAGCGTCCCAGATCGCGAGCGCACTGGCCTTCGACTTGGGCGCGCCCGCGAGGTAGATCGCGGCCTGGGCGAGGTTGAGCTGCGCCTCGGGCAGGCCGACGTGCTCGAGCGCGTGCGCGGCCGCGACCGCGACCTGGAGCGCCGCGCGGGTCGGCGTTGCCGACGTCCTCCGAGGCGAAGATGACCATCCGGCGCGCGATGAAGCGCGGGTCCTCGCCGCCCTCGAGCATCGCCGCGAGGTAGTAGACGGCCGCGTCCGGGTCGGAGCCGCGCATCGACTTGATGAACGCCGAGACGAAGTCGTAGTGCTGGTCGGCGCCCTTGTCGTAGCGCAGCGGCCGCTTGCGGGCGGCGTCCTCGACGTGGCGCTCCTCGAGCGGCACGCCCTCCGCCTGCGCGGTCTCCCAGGCGAGCTCGACCGTGTTCAGCGCGGTGCGCGCGTCGCCGCCGGCGCGCCGCGACGATCTCGTCCGCCACGTCGGGCGAGACCTCGGCCTCGATCGCGGCGGCGCCGCGCGTCACCACCTCGAGCAGCTCCGGCTCGCCGAGCGACTCGAGCTCGACCACCTGGCAGCGCGAGAGGAGCGCCGAGTTGACCTCGAAGTACGGGTTCTCGGTCGTCGCGCCGATCAGCGTCACGAGCCCGTCCTCGACGCCCGGCAGCAGCGCGTCCTGCTGGCTCTTGTTGAAGCGGTGGATCTCGTCCAGGAAGAGGATCGTGCGCTGCCCGTTGCCGCCGAGGCGGTCTCGGGCGGCCTGCAGGATGCGGCGCACGTCGTCGACGCGGGCCGAGACGGCCGAGAGCTCCTCGAAGGCGGCGCCGGTCGTCTCCGCCACGATCCGCGCGAGCGTCGTCTTGCCGACGCCGGGCGGGCCGTAGAGGATCAGCGACCGGAGCCGGTCCTCCTCGATCGCGCGGCGGAGCGCCGAGCCGGGCGCCGAGCACGTGCTCCTGGCCGACGAGCTCGTCGAGCGTGCGCGGCCGGATGCGCTGCGCCAGCGGCGCGCACGGTCGTCGGCGCGCTCGCGCGCCGCGTCGGCGAAGAGGTCTCCCATCGCCGCGAAGTATGCTCCGCGGGCGTGGCGACCCACGAGACGGAAGACTTCTCGCAGCCGGTCCTGCCGGGCGGCGCGAAGAGCGACTACGAGCGCTACCTGAACACCGACGAGCTGCTCGCGCTGCAGAAGGGGCCGGACGAGTGGGTGCATCGCGACGAGCTGCTCTTCCAGACCGTGCACCAGTCGTCGGAGCTCTGGCTGAAGCTCGCGTGGAACGACGTGGAGGCGGCGACCGGGCATCTGGGCGAGGGCGAGATCGATCCGGCGCTGCGGCTGCTGCGCCGGAGTGCGCTCTGCCTCGTCTACGCGACGAACCAGCTCGACATGCTCGAGCAGATGTCGCCGTGGGAGTACCAGGAGATCCGCAAGGTGCTCGGCCACGGCAGCGGCTTCGACTCGCCCGGCTGGCGCGAGCTGCGGCGCGTGACGCCGATGCTGGGGCAGGCGTTCCACCGCGCTGCGCGAGGAGGCCGGCCTCAGCGTCGTCGAGCTCTACGTCCACGGCCGCGAGCACGAGGCGCTGTACCAGCTCGCCGAGGCGCTCGTCGAGTGGGACGAGCGGATCACGACCTGGCGCGTGCGCCACTACAAGGTCGTCGCGCGGATCATCGGCGACTCGGTCGTCGGCACCCAGGGCACGCCGGTCGAGGTGCTCGGCCGGCTGATCCACCACAGCTTCTTCCCGGAGCTCTGGCGAGCCCGCAACGAGCTGACGGCGCTCTCGCAGGAGCAGTCGTGAGCGAGCCGTCCGCGTGGTGGGGCGACGGGACGTACGAGCGGCTCGCCGAGCGGCTCGCACCCGTCCACGACGCGCTCGTCGACGCGCTCGCGCCGCGCAGGGGGAGGAATGGCTCGACGCCGCGACCGGGACGGGCGAGATCGCGCTCCGTGCCGCCCGCGCCGGCGCCAGCGTGACGGCCTTCGACTTCGCGCCGGTGATGCTCGAGAAGGCGCGCGATCGTCTCGGACGGCCTCGACGTCCGCACTCGACCGCGCGCGACGCCCAGGAGTTGCCGTACGCGCGACGCCTCGTTCGACGTCGTCGCCTCCTGCTTCGGCGTGATCTTCCCGCCCGACCGGGATCGGGTCGCCGCCGAGCTGGCGCGTGTCTGCCGACCCGCCGGCACGGCTCGGCCTCACTGCGTGGCTGCCCGACGAGGAGATGGACGAGGCGTGGGCGCCGTACATCGGCAGCGAGCCGCTCCCGATCGACGCCTGGGGCGACCCGGCCGAGGTGGAGCGAGCTGCTCGGCGACGCGTTCGAGCTCACGATCGAGCCGCGCACGTGGTGGCTGACGAGGTCGGGACGGGCAGGACGTGTGGGCGTTCCTCTCCTCCTCCGCGCCTCCGATTCGCGCGCTGCTCGCGCAGGTCGACGAGGAGCTCGGCGAGAAGCTTCGCGATGCGTTCGTCGAGATCCAGGAGCGGCATCGCGAGGGCGACGAGGTGCGGCGGCCATGCACTACCTGCTCGTGCTCGGCACGCGGCGCTGATGGCGACGCCGTCGCTCCGGGACGAGGCCGTCGGGCTGCTGCAGCAGCTGCTCCGGCTGAACACCGTCAACCCGCCGGGGAACGAGACGCTCGCGGCCGAGTGCCTGCGCGACTACCTGGCGGCGAACGGCGTCGAGGCGCGAGCTGCTCGCGCGGGATCCCGCGCGCGCGAATCTCGTCGCGCGCCTGCCCGGTGGCGACGGACCGTCGCTCGCGTTCCTCTGCCACACCGACACGGTGATCGCGGACGCGTCCGAATGGACAGCGCGACCCGTGGTCGGGCGAGCTCGTCGGCGACGAGGTCTGGGGCCGAGGCGCGCTCGACATGAAGAACGAGGTCGCGGCGAACGCGGTCGCTCTCGCCTCGCTCGCCCGCGAGGGCTTCCGGCCGCCGGGCGACATCGTCCTGATCGCCGCCGCCGACGAGGAGGTCGGCAAGAGCTTCGGCCTCGAGTGGCTCTGCGAGGAGCACCCGGACGCCGTTCGGGTCGACTACGCGCTCAACGAGGGCGGCGGCGAGCGAGTCGTGCTCGGCGGTGACCCGTACTACCTCTGCGCGAGCGCGGAGAAGATGACGGCGCCGTTCCGCCTGCGCGTGCGCGGCCGCAGCGGCCACGCGTCGATGCCGGGGATCGCCGACAACGCGCTCGTCAAGGCGGCGGGGCTGATCGAGGCGCTCGCCGCGTACCGGCCGGAGGCCGAGATCGGCCCCGAGGTCGCCGGCTTCCTCGACGACGGTGCTCGGCGAGGAGCCGCCCGCGGGAGAGGTGCTCGCGCGGCTGCGCGCCTTCGACCCGCTCGCGGCCGATCTGATCGAGCCGCTCCTCTCCTTCACGCTCTCGCCGACGATGATCGCCGCCTCCGAGTCGCGCAACGTCATCCCCGGCACCTGCGACGTCACCGTCGATTGCCGCATCCTCGCCGGCCGCTCGCCGGAGGACGTCGAGCCGATCGTGCGCAGCGTGCTCGGCGCTGTAGCCGGTGGGGCGACTACGAGCTCGAGTGGATCGAGCGCTGGGGCGGCACGCGCTCCTCGCTGGAGACGCCGCTCTGGAGCGCGATCGAGGAGTGGGTCGCCGAGCTCGAGCCGGGCGCGCGCGTCGCCCCGCTCTGCTGCACCGGGCTTCACCGACTCGCACTGGCTCCGCGCGGCGTTCGGCACGGTCGCGTACGGCTTCTTCCCGATGCGGACGATGGATCCCGAGCTCGCCACGCGTCTGATCCACTCGGCCGACGAGCGGGTGCACGTCGACGATCTCGCGCTCGGCGTCGAGTTCCTGCGCCACGTCGCGCGCTCGCTCGGGTAGCCGTGCTGGAGCTCTCGTCGCCGGAGGGGGCGTTCGAGCGGATCGAGGCGTAGCTGCGCGAGCGCGGCTTCTTCGCGCCCGGCGGCGAGGAGCTCGCGGCGGACCTCTACCTCGGCTACGGCCTCTCGCAGCCGCTGCGCCGCAGGCGGAGCCCGGCACCGCCCGAGCCGTGCCCGCTGCCGCTCGCGGCCGTGTCCCGTTCGAGACACGTCCAGAGGCTTTGAGCCCAGGAGCACGCTCCGCATCGGCCAGTGGGACCGGACCTGGACGGAGGCCGACTACGCGGACGCGCGTCGAGGCGGTCCGGGAGGCGATCGAGCGCGGCGACGTCTACCAGGTCAACCTCGTCCAGCACCTCTCGGCCGCTCGTTCGAGGGCGACCCGGCGGCGCTCGCCGCGGCGCTGGCGCCGTTCAGGCCGCTTGCGCCCTTCCTCGCCGGCGAGGGCTGGGCGATCGCGTCGGCCTCGCCCGAGCTCTTCCTCGGCGCGGCGCGGCCGGCGGGTCTGGACGATGCCGATCAAGGGCACGCGCCCGCTCGGCGAGCACGTCGAGGGCGAGAAGGACGAGGCGGAGCACGTGATGATCGTCGACCTGGAGCGCAACGACCTCTCGCGGGTCTGCGAGCCGGGCTCGGTGCGCTGGCCCGAGCTGATGGCCGAGCGCGAGCTCGCGGGGGTCACGCACCTCGTCTCGACGGTCGAGGGAACGATCGCGAGGACGTGGGCCTGGCCGAGCTGCTCGGCGCCACGTTCCCCGGCGGCTCCGTCACGGGCGCGCCGAAGCTCGCGGCGCTCGACGAGATCGCCCGGCTCGAGCCGGTCGGCCGCGGAGCGTCGATGGGAGCTCTCGGGGTCGTCCGCGGCAACGGCGACCTCGAGCTGGCGCTCACGATCCGGACCTTCGCGGTGGCCGAGGGACGCATCCACCTGTGGGTCGGCGGCGGCATCGTGTGGGACTCCGATCCGCACGAGGAGATCGAGGAGTCGTGGACGAAGGCGCGCCCGCTGCTGGCCGCGATCGGCGCACCCGTCGAGGTGACCGCGTGACGCTTGCTCGCCGTCGCGGTCGGCGGCCGCGGTGTCGTCGATCCGTCGGAGCCCGTGCTGCGGGCGGACGACGACGCGCTGCTGCGGGGCCGCGCCGCGTTCGAGACGGTGCGTGTCTACGACGGGAACGGCTTCCGGCTCGACGAGCATCTCGCGCGACTCGCCCAGTCGGCGGAGCGGATCGGGCTGCCGACGGTGAACGCGCTCGCGCTTCGAGGAGCTCGCCCGGCAGGCGATCGACGCCGCCGGCGCCGCCGATGCGGTCCTCCGCCTCTACTGGACGCCGACGCCGCTGGCCCTGGCGCTCGTGAGCGAGCTTCCCGACCACCACGACGGGCTGCGCGAGCGCGGCCAGCGGCTGATCTCGCTGCGCGGCGTGCGCGCCGACGAGCCGTGGCTGCTCCCCGGCGTGAAGTCCACGAGCTACGCCGTCAACATGGCGGCCGAAGCGGAGGCGCGCCGGCGCGGCGCGGACGACGCCGTCTTCGTCGACGCGCACGACGTCGTGCTCGAGGGGCCGACGACGAACATCTGGTGGCGGCGCGGTCGCACGCTGCTGACGCCGTCGCTCGACCTCGGCATCCTCGCGGGCGTCACGCGTGCCGCGGTGATCGAGCTGGCCGCCGAGCTGGAGTACGAGGTCGCGGAGGGGGCGTTCCCGCTGGCCGAGCTCGCCGGCGCCGAGGAGGCGTTCACGTCGTCCTCGGTCCGCGAGGTGATGCCCGTGGTGGAGCTGGACGGAGCGCCGCTCGGCCGCGGGCCGGCCGCCGACGAGCTCCAGGCGGCTCTGCGCCGAGCGGCTATCGTCCGAGCATGACGGAGAAGAAGGTCAGGCTCGGTGGGATGGCCCTCTCGAACGGCGTGCTCGTGCACGGGCCGACGAGCTGGGCCTGCGCGGTGCGGACGCCCGAGGGCGAGATCAAGGTCGTCTCCGCGCGCAAGCGGCTGCTCGCGCCGCGGATCCAGCAGCCGTTCCTGCGCGGGCCGCTTCGGCTGCGCGGAGGCGTTCGCGTTCATCCCGGAGCTGCGTCGCCGGCTGCCGGAGGCGCGGCTGCCGTTCGAGCGTCCGGCCGTGCTCGCGGCGACCGCCGCCAGCGCGGTGACGGTGCAGGTCGTGCGTCGATCGGACCGGCTGGGCTCCTCGAGCCTCGGCGGGGCGGCTCGCGAGCTGCTCGCCGGCACGCTCTCGCTGGCTCCGGCGCTGCTGGCGCTCCGCGGCGGTGAGCTCGCCGCCTACCACGGCGCCGAGCACGTGTCGATCGGCAGCTACGAGCACGGCGAGCGGCGCGCGAAGGAGCACGAGCGCTGCGGCTCCCATCTGATCGGGCCGCTGCTCGCGGCCTCTGCCGTCGGCGAACGGGCTCGCCTCGCGCGCGCCGCGCTCCGTTCGCGGCCCTGCCCGGATCGCGGGGTCGATCGGCGCTGTCGGCGCTGCCGTCGAGGTCTTCGGCTGGATGACGCGGCACCCGGGGCATCCACTCGCGAAGGCGCTCGCGCGGCCCGGCCACGAGCTGCAGCACCGGATCGCCACCGCCGAGCCTTCGGCCGCCCAGCTCGAGGTGGCCGAGGCAGCGCTCGCCGCGTGTCTGGAGCTGGAAGATGGCGACGGCGCAAGCTCCTAGGGAGCGGCTCGCACCCGGAGGTCTTCGACCTCCCGGTCGAGAAGATGCGGGAGGGCTACTACACCGACGCGTACTTCAACCACACGCGCGACGCGCTGCTCGCGGACGGCCGGCGGCCGCGCGTCGTGATGCAGGTCTTCCAGCGCGAGGAGGCGATGCTCGGCGGGCGTCGACGAGGCGATCGCCGTGCTCAAGCTCTGCTCGCACGACTGGGAGGCGCTGACGGTGCACGCGCTCTACGACGGCGACCGCGGTCGGGCCCTGGGAGACCGTGCTGACGATCGAGGGCGACTACACGCTCTTCGCGCACCTCGAGACCGTCTACCTCGGCGTGCTCACGCGGCGCACGCTGATCACGACGAACGTCGAGCGGGTGGTGAAGGCGGCCGGCGGCAAGCCGATCATCTTCATGCCTGCCCGCCACGACCATCATCGCGTGCAGACCGGCGACGGGTACGCCGCATTCGTGGCCGGCGCGATGGTCGGCCAGTCGATCGGCGTCACCTCCGACGCGCAGGCGTCGTGGTGGGGCGGCCGCGGCGTCGGCACGGTGCCGCACGCGCTGATCGCCTCCTACGGCGGCAACACGGTGCTCGCGGCGACGAAGTTCGCCGAGTGGGCGAGCGACGACATGAACATCGTCGTGCTGGTCGACTTCGAGAACGACTCGGTGCGCACGGCGCTCGAGGTGGCCCGGGCGCTCGGCCCGCGGCTCTGGGGCGTCCGGCTCGACACGTCCGGCCAGCTCGTCGACCGCTCGCTCTGGGGCGAGATGGGCGACTTCGACCCTCGCGGCGTCAACGAGGAGCTCGTGCGCAAGGTGCGAGCCGCCCTCGACGCGGACGGCTTCGAGCGCGTGAAGATCGTCGCCTCCGGCGGGTTCACGGTCGAGAAGCTGGAGAAGTTCGAGCGCCTGGGCGTGCCCGTGGACGCCTACGGGATCGGCTCGTCGCTGATCCGCGGCCAGAACGACTTCACCGCCGACATCGTCCTGACCGACGGCCGCCCGTCGGCGAAGGTCGGCCGGCGCTACCGCCCGAACCCGCGCCTCGAGCTCGTCACCTAGCAGCCTCACCGTCAGCAGCGGACATGTTGGGGGTCAAAACCCCGGACATGTCCTTCGTCACGGTCGTGTGCTGATTCCGTGCCGATTCTCCGCACGTCTCCCTACCGGTTGAGTAGCCCATCAAGCCTCCGTAGACGATGGCTCGAGGCCGCGTCTAACAGGTTCCAGCGTGGCATCCGTACGACGGTCACGTCGCCGGCGACCGACCGAGCGAGATTCTCTTCGTGGGTATGACCCCCACCACGTCCTGCGCGAACGTGTCTTACCGATGCGCCAGGTCGCCGACCGGACCCGGCCAGGCTTGCAACGGCTCCGTCGAGCGCACGACGTGCGCACCCGCCTCGGCGAAGCGCGCGAAGGCGGCGTCGGCGTCGTCCGTGTAGTCGGCGCCGGGGACGACGACGGGCGAGGTGCAGTCCTCGAGGAGATACACCTTCTCCTCGAGCCCGCGCTCCTGCACGGTCGGGTCGTGGAGGAGATCCTGGATCGTCCACGCGACGCAGTGGCTCTTCGCCTGGCCGGCGATCACGACGGCGTCGAAGCGGAGCAGCTCCTCGATCAGCGGCTGGTTGCGGCGGCCGAGCGGCTCGCCCTCGCGATCCTCCTCCACCTCGGGGCCGAGCATCGAGTAGTGCTCGGTGAGCGGGTTGTCGCCCTTCGGCTGGAACCCGACGGGCGCGTAGCGGGCGATCGTGTGGAAGAAGAGCGCCTCCTCGAGCGCCGGCACGAGCGCGTGGCCGATCCCGCCCTGCATGGCGTGGAACGGCCAGATCGTGAGGCTGTACTTGCCGCCTTCCTCGAGCGCGCGGGTGTAGTAGCGCAGGTGCTCCTCCGCGTAGGCCGCGTCGAGCCCGAGCCCCTCGGCGGCGGCGGGATTCACGCGCCAGCGGCCCTCGGCCACGTCGGCCGCGGACACGCTCGTGAACGGCTCCGGCGGGTTCGCCGTCGGGATCCTCGAGCAGGACGCGATGGAAGATCTGCAGCGCCTGGTGCGTGTCGAGCGTCGGGAAGACCTGCGTGATCGCGCCGAGGTTGCGGTAGACGAACTCGCAGAGCCGCCGGGAGTCGTCGAGCGCGCCCGTGCCGGAGCGCCCGGCGACGAAGAGCTCGAAGCCGGGCGTGCAGAAGGTGTTCTGCACGTCGACGGCGACGAGCGCGATCCGGAAGCGGTCCTGCGCTGCCGGCGGCGAGCGCGTGCTCCCGGCGCCAGCGGCCCGCGTCCTCGTAGCGGGCTGCCGTAGTCGACGCGCCGGATCTCGCCGACCGCCGTCGGGATCCCAGTGCGGAGGCAGAGGCAGCATCGGTCTAGTCTTGCAGCGTGCTTCCGCCTCTCGTCGAGCGAGCGCTCGCGCTGTCGGAGCGGCTGGGATTCGAGCGCTCGTGCGAGCCTGAGGTCGGCCGGCTGCTGCACGTCCTCGCCGGCTCGCGTGGACGCGCGCGCGTCGCCGAGATCGGAACCGGCGCCGGTGTCGGGTCGGCGTGGATCGTCTCGGCGCTTCCGCCCGAGATTCCGTTCTTCACGGCAGAGCTCGACGCGACGCGTGCCGCCGCTGCCGCGGAGCTCTTCCGTGACGACGCCAACGTCCACGTGCTGGAGGGCGACTGGCGCGAGACGCTTCCACCCGAGGCGCCGTTCGACCTGCTCTTCCTCGACGCCGCCGCGCACCTGCGACCCGTCGACGACGCCGAGCTCGCGATCGGCCTGCTCGCGCCCGGCGGGCTCGTCGTCCTCGACGACGCTGACGCCACCGGTGCGCGACGTCTGGCTCGTCCATCCCGCGCTCGTTGCGACGGAGCTCTTGACGGCAGCCGGTACGGCGACGATCGTGGGAGTCAGGCGGTAGCCGACGCCGCAGTCGCTACAGGCAGAGGCCGCCGCTGCCGATAGGGGGAATCGTATGCCGGACTTCGGGGAGTGGTTGCACCAGCTGGGTCAGTACGCGCTGACGTGGCTGCCGCTGATCTTCTTCGGCCTGATCATCTATCTGCTCTGGCGCACGCTGCAGTTCATGCCGCGCGTGAAGCCGCAGTCGATCGAGGCGAGCTCGGGCGGCACGGTCACCTGGGACGACGTCGCCGGCGCGGAGGAGGCGAAGGCCGAGCTCCAGGAGGTCGTCGACTTCCTCAAGCATCCGAAGCGCTTCACGCGGCTCGGCGCGCGCGTCCCCAAGGGGATGCTGCTCTACGGGCCGCCCGGTACCGGCAAGACGCTGCTCGCGAAGGCCGTCGCGCACGAGTCCGGCGCCAAGTTCTACTCGCAGAGCGCATCCGCGTTCGTCGAGATGTTCGCCGGCCTCGGCGCCTCGCGGATCCGCAAGCTCTTCCAGGAGGCCCGCAAGAACGCCCCTGCGATCGTCTTCATCGACGAGCTCGACGCCGTCGGCACGGCCCGCCAGGGCGGCGGCTTCAACCGCGAGCACGACCAGACGCTGAACCAGCTGCTGGTCGAGCTGGACGGCTTCGACGAGACCGCGCAGGTGGTCGTGATGGGCGCGTCCAACCGGCTCCAGGACCTCGATCCGGCGCTGCTGCGCCCAGGCCGCTTCGACCGGCAGGTGCTCGTCGGCCCGCCCGACCTGGTCGGTCGCGAGGAGATCCTGCGCGTGCACACGCGCGGCAAGCCGCTCGCGGGCGACGTCGATCTCGCCATGATCGCGCGCCAGACGGCCGGCCTCACCGGCGCCGACCTCGCCAACATCTGCAACGAGGCGGCCATCTTCGCCGGCCGCTTCGAGCTGAACACGATCGGCCAGGAGCAGTTCGAGGCGGCGATGGAGCGAGTGCTCGCCGGCCTGCAGCAGCGCCGCGTCGTGACCGACAAGGAGAAGCGGATCCTCGCCTACCACGAGGCCGGCCACGCGCTGCTGGCACACCTGATGGGCGACCTGATGCCGATCCAGAAGGTGACGATCGTCGCGCGCGGCGACGCGCTCGGCTACGCCTACTTCCTGCCGCTCGAGGAGCGCTTCCTGCACACGAAGGAGGAGCTGCTCGACGTGATGAAGGTCGCGCTCGGCGGCCGTGCGGCGGAGGAGATCGTCTTCGGCCGCGTCACGAACGGCGCCTCGAACGACCTCCAGAAGGTGACGGAGATCGCCCGCTCCATGGTGTTCGAGTTCGGCATGTCCGAAGTGGCTCCGTCGCGGACGATGCGTGCGGACAACTACGCGCTCTCGGAGGAGACGAAGCGGATGCGCGACTCGGAGCAGGCCCGTCTCACCGACCTCGCCTACGAGGAGGCCCGGCGTCTGCTCGTCAAGCACCGAGCCACGCTCGACCGGGTCGCCCAACAGCTGCTCGAGAAGGAGACGCTGACGCGAGACGAGTTGCACGAGATGCTCGGCTCGATCGGCCCCGAATCCCGCTCGTCCGAGACCGTCGGCACCGTGCGCGCCCTCCCTGCCGCCGGGGAATAGCCACCGGAAGCGCCACCGCAGGCCGCGAAGCGGCCCTTCAGGGGTCTTGCCGTGGGATGGCTTGCCATCCCACGCAGGTCTTGACTGACGCGCGAGCGCGGGCTTGCCCGTGCTCGCTGCGGACAACTCAGTAGCATCGCGAGCGCATGGTCGCCCGCGGCATCCACCATCTCGGCGTCGCCGTTCGCGACCTCGACGTGGCGCTCGACACGTACACGCGCGTGCTCGGCGCGCGGTTCGAGCACCGCGAGACGATGCCGAGCCAGGGCGTCGAGGCGGCGGCCGTCCTGCTCGGAAGCGGCCGCGTCGAGCTCCTCGCCGCTCTCGGAGAGGACACTCCGGTCGGCAGGTTCCTGTCGAAGCGCGGCGAGGGGATGCACCACGTCGCCTACGAGGTGGAGGACCTATGCGCCACGCTCGGCGAGCTCTCCGCCGCCGGAGCGGCGTTGATCGACGAGGAGCCGCGCGAGGGCCTCTTCGGGCTCCAGGTCGCATTCGTCCATCCCGACGCCGTTCACGGCGTCCTCTCGGAGGTGGTTTCCGTTGGTTGAGCCAGAGACGGTCCGGATCGAGGTTGCCTTCGAGGGCGGGCAGGTTCTGGGCCTGCTCGTGACGCCGGCCGGTGCCGACGAGCTGGAGCGGGCGCTGGGCGCGGGCGGCGAGGGCACGCACGCGCTCGACGCAAGCGACGGCCGCTACAGCATCGTTCTGCGCCGCGTCGTCTACCTGAAGCGCTTCGCGCGGGAGTCGCGCGTCGGGTTCGGGATCTGATCGGCCGGAAACGACTCTCTCGATGGTCGGAACCACGGAGACTAAGAGCCCCTCGGGAGCGGAGATCCGGAAGTTCGTCGAGCGCGCGCAGGCCGGCGACCGCTCTGCGCTCGAAGAGCTGTACCTGATCCACTTCGACCGGATCTACAGCTACCTGCACATGACGGTCGGCAACCGACATGACGCGGAGGATCTGACCACGCAGACGTTCGTGCGCATGCTGGAGTCGATCGGCAAGTTCCGCTTCCAGGCGGCGCCGTTCTCGGCCTGGCTCTTCCGGATCGCGCACAACCTCTCGATGGATCACTTCCGGGCGAACCGCCGCTGGCAGCCCGAGGAGGAGGTGCCCGAGCCGATCGGCTCCGAGGAGCGCTCCGCCGAGGACGAGGCCTTCCAGTCGATCGGACGCAAGTCGATGCTCGAGTTGATCGACACGCTCTCGCAGGAGCAGCAACAGGTGCTGACGCTCAAGTTCGTCTTCAACTTCTCGAACGGCGAGGCGGCGACGATCCTCGACAAGACCGAGGGCGCGGTCAAGAGCCTCCAGCACCGGGCGCTCGTGTCGTTGCAGAAGCAGCTCGTCGGCGCGGACGAGTAGTGGCGCTCCAGGTCGGGATCGTCGGCCTGCCGGGTGCGGGCAAGACCACGCTGTTCACCGCGCTCACCCGCGCCGCCGGCGGCGGCTTCGGGAAGGAGAACGTCGGGATGGCGTCGATTCCGGACGACCGCCTCGACCGGCTGGCCGCGCTCGTCGGCGCTCGCAAGATCACCCCCGCCACGATCCGCGTCGTCGACGTCCCCGGAACCGGCCCTGCGCTCCTCGGCGGACTGCGCCAGGTCGACGCGATCCTTGCGGTCACGGACGGCTTCTCCGAAGGTGCGAGCCCGGCCGGCGACCTCGAGACGCTCGAGCTGGAGCTGCTCGTGGCCGACCGCGACCACGTCGAGCGCCGCCTCGAGCGCGTGGAGAAGCAGGCGAAGTCGGGCGACGCGACGCTGCGCAAGGAGGTCGACGTGCTGACGGAGCTGCTCGCGCATCTCGACGCGGGCAACACGCTGCGCGACTTCCCCGGCGAGCTGCCGCCCGAGCTCGAGCCGCTGACGACGAAGCCGCTGCTGGCGGTCGAGAACGGCCCGGGCGGGATCGACCTGAAGCTCGAGGCCGAGCTCGCGGAGCTTCCGGACGAGGAGGCGGCCGCCTACCGGGAAGGCCCGTCGGCGCTCGACGAGATCGTGCGCCGGCTCTCCGACGCGCTCGATCTGATCACCTTCTTCACCGCGGGCGACAAGGAGACGCGTGCGTGGTCGCTGCGCCGGGGCGAGTCCGCGCTCGACGCGGCCGGGACGATCCACTCCGACATCGCGCGCGGCTTCATCCGTTCGGAGACGATCACCTGGAGCGACCTGCTCGACGCCGGCTCGCATGCCGAGGCCGCCCGGCGCGGCACCCAGCGGCTGGAAGGCAAGACCTACGTCGTCCAGGACGGCGACGTGCTCAACATCCGCTTCAACGTCTGACCGAGCGGAGCGCGACCACACCTGAGAGCGCGATCAGGGCTGTTGCGACGTTCAGCATCGGCACGATCCCGACCACCTCGGCGAGCGCGCCGCCGGTCATTGCGCCCAGCAGGCTGAGCAGGCCGAGCGTCGCGCCGAGCGACCCGAAGACGCGGCCGCGGTACTCATCCGAGACGGCGCGCTGGGCGAGCGTCTCGACCCCGACGCTCGACGCGACCGACGTGACGCCCGCGAACGCCGTGAGGGCGAGCGCGAGCGGCACCGACGGCACGTTGTGGCGTACTGCGAGCGCGGCGGCGGCGGCGACTGAGCTCCAGCCGACCAGGGTGCGGGGGCTCAGCGCGTGCCCGAACCGGCCGACGACGAGCGTGCCCGCGATCCCGGCAGCTGCATGCGCCGTCAAGAGCCAGGCGAACACCTCCGGCCCCTCGCCGAGCACGTCGCGCACCCAGGCCACCGTGAGCGGGTCGAGCATCGTCCCACCGAACGTCATCAGGCCGAAGACGACGAACAGGATCGCGATCGTCCGGTCGCTGCGGACGAGCCGCAGCCCCGCGCGCCACTCGGCCCAGAACGTCGTCCACGCCGAGCCGGCATCCTCCGCAGCGGCGTCGTGTGGCACCCGGCGGGAGGCGATCGGCGCGATCAGGAGCGCGGCGAGCACGAACGACGCACAGTCGACGAGCACGACGCCGCGGAGCCCGAGCAGGCCGTAGAGCGCGGCCCCGATCGGCAGGCCGGCCAGCCGCGCCACGCGGTTGTTCAGCGCGTTCAGGGCGTTCGCAGCGAGCAGCCGTTCCTCGGCGACGAGAAGCGGCAGGAGGGCGGACTCCGCAGGCTGCGAGAACGCCGAGACGGCCGACTGCGCGGCGGCGACGGCGAAGACGACCCAGAGCCAGCCGTCGATGGGTGCGACGAGCAGCAGGGAGACAGCCGCCGCCTGAAGCAGGTTGCCGACGACGAGGATGCGCTTGCGGTCCCAGCGGTCGACGAACACGCCCGCGACCGAGCCGAGGAAGACCGACGGGGCGAGCGCCGCCACGATCATCCCGGCGGTCGCGATCGTCGAGCCGGTGCGTTCGTAGACGTAGAACGGCAGCGCCGCGTAGAGAATCCAGTCGCCGGCGACCGAGACGAGGCCACCGGTCCAGAGCAGGGCGAAGTCGCGGTTGCGCAGCAGGCCGAGCACGGCTACGCGACGGTGAGGAGGGCGAGCGTGTCGCGTGCGAAGACGGCGGCGACCGTCTCGCTGCCGAGGACGCTCCCGTACTCGGCCACGAGCGCAGGCGTGCCGCCGAAGTCGACTGTGCGGACTGCGCGCGCCTCGGTGCGCGGGTGCTCCCGGGTGAAGGTCTGCACGGCGGGCTGGACGAGCGCGAGCCCGCCGAGCGAGGACGAGACGGCCTCGCCGCAGGCCGTGCACGAGGCGTGCAGGCCGAACCGGTGCGGCCCGGCGTGCGGCGTGTCCGGGCGCTCGTAGCGTCGCAGCCGCACCGGCCGGGCGCAGCGCGTGCATGCGACGCCGCCGCCGGCTCCCGCCCGGAAGTAGCTTTCCGACCATCGCGCCGCGCGGGCGAGCACGGAGGTCGGGCGAGCGACCGCCCCGAGCAGCTCGCCGAAGACGGGATTGTCGAGGCGGTACTCCGAGCCGACCGCGTCCGCGCGTGGATTGCAGCCGGGGCAGCGGAAGGAGAGGGCGTCTCCCGCCCGCGTCAGCAGGCGGCGACGGCCACACTGGGCGCACCAGAGGCGCGTCGGGCGCCACGTCGTTCGTCCCGAGCGCCCGCCGCAGCTCGACCCGCGCCCGCGCGAGGCGCATCGAGACCGCGTCCGCGGAGACTCCGAGCTCGGCGGCCAGCTCGGCGGGGGAGCGGTCGTCGACGTGGCGACGTACGAAGAGCGTCCGCGACGGCTCCGGCAGGAGCGCGAGCGCGCGCTCGAGCGCGGGTTCGAACCCGGCCTCCTCGCCGTCGGTCGCGACGACGGCTGAGGTGAGAGAGCGCGGACTCGACTGCCGCCCGGCGACCGGCGCGGCGGCCCGACGCGGAGGCACACGTTCCGTGCCACCGCGGCGAGCCAGCGCTCGGCGCCGGCCGGATCGCTCAGCTTGTGCGCGTTGCGCCACGCCTCGAGCAGCGTCTCCTGCGCGAGATCCTCGGCCGCGCCCGGATCGCCGGAGATGGAGGCGCACAGCCGGACGAGCCGGCGCCGTTCGGCCTCTCCCCACGGGAACTCGAGCGTGGACGTCTGCATGCACGAGGTCTATCGCGCTGCGGCAGCCGATGCCAACGTCGTTTCGCGCTAGCGGTCGAGATCCGCGACGAGCTCGTCGACCCGGCGCGCGATCTCGTCGCGCAGCTCGCGCACCTCGTCGAGCGGGCGGCCCTTCGGGTCGGGCAGATCCCAGCTCACGTAGCGCTTGCCCGGGACGACGGGGCAGGCGTCGTCGCACGTTGCGACGACGACCTCCGCCCAGGCGATCGCTTCGTCGTCGAGCCGGCGCGGCACGTGGTCGCGCGCGTCGATGCCGAGCTCGTCCAGCGCCTCGACCACCTCCGGGTGCGCGCGCTCTCCGGGGTCGCTCCCAGCGGAACGCGCGTCGTGGCCTGCCGCCGGCCGCCGCACGGAAGAGCCGCTCCGCCAGAACCGAGCGACCGCTGTTCGCGACGCAGACGAAGAGGACGTTCAGCAGCAACCTGCCTTCGCGCCGCCCACGAGCGGCAGCTCGCGCCGCGCCGACGCGGGCTTCGTCGCCTTGACGATCGCGCCGTGCATCCCTTCGGCGACCTCGTGCGTGAAGCTGACGCTCACGTCCTCGAAGCCGGCCGCTTCGAGCCCCGCGACGTATTCGCCCTGCGAGAGCGCCCCGGCGATGCAGCCGACGTAGCTCCCGCGCTCTGCCCGCTCGGCGGCGCCGAGACGATCCTCGGCGACGACGTCGCTGATGCCGATGCGCCCACCCGGGCGCAGCACGCGTGCGAGCTCGGCCAGCACCGCCGGCTTGTCGACGGAGAGGTTGACGACGCAGTTCGAGATCACGACGTCGACGGAGTCTGCGGGCAGCGGCACCGCCTCGATCACGCCCTTGAGGAAGATCGCGTTGCCGATCCCGGCCTCCGTCGGCGTTGCGCTGGGCGAGCGCGAGCATCTCGTCGGTCATGTCGACGCCGTACGCGCGGCCCGTCGGGCCGACGCGCCTCGCCGAGAGGATCACGTCGATGCCGCCGCCCGAGCCCAGATCGAGGACGGTCTCGCCCTCCCGGAGCTCGGCGACCGCGGTCGGATTGCCGCAACCCAGGCTCGCGAGCACGGCCGCGTCGGGCAGCTCGCCGCGCTGATCGGCGTCGTAGAGCGCCTCGCCGAAGCCGGCCGGGTCGTCGGCACAGCACGAGCCGCCGCCGCAGCTCGCATGCTCGGCGGCTTCGACGGCCAGAGCCGACTCGGCGTAGCGACGGCGCACCTCCTCGCGCAGCTCGTCTGCGTCGGTCGTCGTCATGCGGGTACTCCTGTCGAGAGGTCGGCGAGGCCGGCGAGCCGCTCCATCGCCTCGTCCTTGATCGAGAAGTAGGCCCACCGGCCGCGCTGCTCGCGCTCGAGCAGGCCGGCGTCGGTGAGCTTCTTCAGGTGGTGGCTGACCGTCGGCTGCGAGAGCCCGAGCGGCTCGGTCAGCTCGCAGACGCAGACCTGGCCGCACGTCGCCAGGATGTTCACGAGCCGAACGCGGGCCGGATCGGCGAGCGCGCGAAAGAGCGTCGCGGTCGCCTCGGCCTCGTCGTCCGAGAGAACCGCTGCCGAGAGCGGCGCGCAGCAGGAGATCGGTGAGAGTCGTCGTATCGATAGACGTCAATATATCGACGGTACGTCGATCGTCTGTCAAGTCCTCAGCCGGCGGTCAGCAGCGCCGCGCCGGCCAGGACCGCACTGCCCCCGGCGAGCTGGCTGCGACTGACGCGCTCGTGCAGGAGCACCGCCGCCAGCGCCACCGTGATCGCTGGATAGAGCGAGGTCAGGACGGAGACGACGCTCAGCAGGCCGCGGGTCGACGCCAGCGCGAAGAGCACGTTCGCGCTCGTGTCGCAGATGCCGACCGCGAGCACCGGTGCGAGCAGCGTGCGGCCGGTTCTCAGCGTCGCTCCCACCGCGAGAACGGCGCCCAGAGCGAGCGTCGCCGAGGTCACGCGGGCGACGAGCACGGCCCAGGGAACACTGTCGTCGGCGGCCGTTCCGAGGAAGACGAAGTAGAAGCCGAAGCCGAGCGCGGCGAGCAGCGCCAGCCCGACGCCGGCCGAGACGGCGCTCGACTGCCCTGGGGAGCGCGAGACGAAGAAGAGCCCGGCGAGCGCGATGACGACGCCGGCGACCTGGAGCGCGGACGGCCGCTCTCCGCGCGAGACGCCGTAGGCGAACGGGATCGCGGCGGCGACGCTCGAGATCGGCGCCACGACGCCCATCGCCCCGACCGCCATGCCCGCGGTACAGGGCTCCGAGCCCGACGGCGCCGCAGACGCCGGCCGCCATCGCCGCGGCCGTCGCACCGGCGCCGAGGAACGGCTCGCCCGCCACGACCGTCCACACGCCGACGGCCACGGCACCCGCGAGCTGCGAGAGCGCGAGCACCGTGAGCACGTGCAGCCGCCGCGACGTGAGGCCGCCGAGGAAGTCGCCGAGGCCGTACGAGAGGCTCGCGCCGAGGGCGAGGACGACCGCGAGCAGGGTCGCTCCTAGTCGTTCCCGACCGGGCGGGTCGCGGCGACGGCGTCGAGCTGGTTCGCATGGTGGAGCACCGACGCCTCCGCCGTCCGGGCGGCCGAGCGATCGTGGTGGCAGGCGACGGCGTGCAGAAGCTCGCTGCGCACCGCCGGATCCAGTGCGGTGGCGCGCTCCTCGATCAGACGCAGGCCGAGGTGCACGTGCCCGAGCAGCCGGCCCTCGTCGGTCGGCTTGAAGGTCGGTGCGCCGCGCAGCTCGCGCGTGCGGCCGACGTCGTGCAGCAGCGCCGCCGCGAGCAGCAGGTCGGCGCGGAGCCGCGGATGGAGTTGCGCCGTCTCGCGGGCCAGCGTCGCGACGCCGACCGTGTGCTCGAGCAGGCCGCCCGCATACGAATGGTGCGTCTCCGATGCGGGCAGCGCCCGCAGGGCCGAGCGCAGCTTGGCATCGCCGAGGAAGCCCGCCACGACCGCCCGCAGCCCGGGGTGCGCGACCTCCTCCGCCAGGAACTCGAGGAAGCCGTCGAGCTCGTCGGCATCCCGGCGGAGCTTGGGCGCCAGCTCGGTGGGATCCGCGTCGGAGGTCTCGACCGAGCGCACGTCGAGCTGGAGGCGCTCGCCGAAGCGAGAGACACGGCCCAGCACGCGGACGGCGTCGCCCTCGGCGAAGCGCCCGTCCAGCAGCTCGACGTCGTTCCACACGCGTGCCTCGATCCGCCCGGTGGCGTCGACGAGCTCGAGCGCCAGGTACGCCGCGCCCTTCTTCGTTCGCAGCCGCTGCTTGCGCGCCACCGCGTAGACGCCCTCGACGATGCGATCCTCGGCCAGCTCGGCGATGTTGCTCATGCAGCGGAGTGTAGGCCGCAGGTGTGTTGGTACGCTCGCCCGCGATGGCCGTCGTCAAGCCCTTTCGCGCGCTCCGCTACGACGAGGCGGCCGGCCCGATCGAGCGGCTCGTGGCCCCGCCGTACGACGTCATCTCCGCGCTCGAGCGAGAGGAGCTGCGCGGGCGGAGCCCCTACAACGTCGTTCACCTGACGCTGCCGGACTCCGAGGAGCACGCCGCCGCCGAGCTCGAGCGCTGGCGTGCCGAGGGACTGCTCGTCGAGGAGCCGCCTGCCGTCTGGGCGCTCTCGCAGGCCTACGTCGGACCGGACGGGATCGAACGCGAGCGGTTCGGCGTGGTCGCGTCCCTCAAGGTCGAGCCGTACGCCACGCGCACCGTGCTGCCGCACGAGCGCACGCACGAGGGTCCGAAGGAAGAGCGGCTGCGCCTGCTGCGGGCGACCCGGGTTCAGCTCGAGCCGATCTTCCTCCTGCACGACGGCTCTGCGCCGGTCGAGCGGCCGGACCGGGAGCCCGACCTCGAGGTGGAGGGCACGCGGCTCTGGCGGCTGGACGACCCGTCGATCGTGCGTGCCTACGACGACAAGCAGCTGCTGATCGCGGACGGCCACCACCGGTACGAGACCGCGCTTGCCTTCCACGAGGAGGAGGGAACGCCGGCGAGCGCGCAGATGCTCGTCGTGCTCGTCTCGACCGGCGATCCCGGCCTCGAGATCTTCCCGACGCACCGGTTGTTCGCCGGCGCGCGGCGGCTCGAGGGCGAGCGCACGACCGTCTCCGACCCCGGAGTCGGCTCTGGAGGCACTGAGCGGAGATCGGCCTGCGGTCGTCGAGGTGACCTCCGACGGGGCGGCGATCGTCCGGGGCGACGCCTCGCTCCTCGACGTCCAGCTCGTGGACACGCTCGGCCACGAGGGGATCGCGTACACGGCGGACGCCGCCGAGGCGCTGCGGCGGGTCGACGAGGGCGAGGCCGCCGTCGCCTACCTGATGCGCCCGACGCGAATCGAGGACGTCTTCCGCCTCGCCCGAGCGGGCGAGGTGATGCCGCCGAAGTCGACGTACTTCTTCCCGAAGCTGATCTCGGGCCTGCTCCTCCATCCTGTATGAGCCCTTGGCTCGAGGCGTGCCGCGCCGCAGCGGGCGACGTGCGTCGAGTGCTCGCGGAGCTGCCCACGCGGGTCGAGCGCGAGCCGGTGGCGAAGCTGGGTGAGGGTGGCGACGAGACGACGGCGATCGACGCGGCTGCGGAGGCGGCCGTGGTCGCGCGGCTTGCGCAGGTCGCCGAGGGGTTCTCCCTCGTGTCGGAGGAGCTGGGCGAGGCGTCCTACGGCTCCGGCGGCCCCTGGCGCGTCGTCGTCGATCCGATCGACGGCTCGCTGAACGCGAAGCGCGGGATCCCGTTCTTCTCGCTCTCGGTCGCCGTAGCCGACGGGGAAACGATGGGTGACGTCGTCTTCGGCTACGTCCATGACTTCGGCTCCGGCGAGGAATGGACGGCAGCGCGGGGAGAGGGCGCGTTCCTGAACGGCGCTCGGCTCGGCGACGTCCGGCCCAAGGACGAGATCGAGATCCTCTCCTTCGAGGCGACGACCACCGCGGAAGTGGCCGAGCGTGCCGCCGCGGTCGCCGGCGCGGCGCATCGGCTGCGGATCATGGGGTCGTTGGCGCTCTCGCTGTGCCACCTCGCGGCGGGCCGGGTCGACGGCGTCTGCTCGCTGAAGCCCGCTCGCTCGGTCGACATCGCGGCCGGCCAGCTACTCGTCCGCGAATGCGGGCTCGCGATCGATCTCTTCGAGGATCCCCCGTTTCTCGCGGCGCCACTCGACCTGGTCGGCCGCTCCCGCGTCGTCGCCGCCGGAACGGACGAGCTGTGCACGACGCTCGCCCGCGCGCTCGTCGGCTTGAGCGTGGCCCTGGTGGCAGGAACGTCGCTGACTACACTGAAGAGAGGGAGTCGACTCCCGGCCCGCGCAGCGCTCTCTGCGAGCGATGTGCGGTTTCCCACCCGCGACGCCGCCCAACGGTGGACAACCCAGAGCAACAGCCCAGTTCAGAGCTCGATCCTCCGACGATCCTCGTCTGTGACGACGATCCGAGCCTGCGCGAGCTCGTGCGGGCGGTGCTCGGGCCTCGCTATCGCTTTCTCGAAGCGGCCGACGGGAAGGAGGCGCTCACGGCGCTGCGGGAGCTCTCGCCGGAGCTGATCGTGCTCGACGTCATGCTGCCGGGACTCAGCGGGATCGACGTGCTCGAGGCGATCCGGGCGGACGACGAGCTGCGCGGGACGCCGGTCGTCGTGATCACCGCCTGGAGCCACGCCGAGGTGGAGGCCTGGACGGCGGGCGCCGACCGCTTCGTCTCGAAGCCGTTCGATCCCGACGAGCTCAGTCGCGCCGTCGAGGAGCTGCTCGCATGACGCTCGCGGGGCGGATGTGGATCGCGAGCGCGATCCTGGCGGGGCTCGTCGCGGCCGCGTTCGCGGCACTGATCCTGGCGGTGGACGCACAGCGCGGCGCGACGGCGCGCGAGCATCGCTCGAACGACGTCACCGTCGCGACGCTGCAGCTCGAGAAGCTCGTCGTCGACGTCGAGACCGGGATCCGCGGCTTCACGCTGACCACCACGCCGGCGTTCCTCGAGCCCTACGAGAACGCCCGCCGCGTGCTTCCCTCGCGGATCGCCGCGCTGCAGCAGCTCGTCCAGGACGACCCGCAGCAGCGCGAGCGCGCGCGCAACAGCTGGAGCAGAGGATCGACGAGTACGTCAAGGACTATGCGGCGCCGCTCGTCGTGCTCGTGGGCGAGACGCCAGCGATCGCGCGTCAGGACCTGTTCACGACGAGGGCAAGCGTCGCACGGACGAGATCCGGACGCTCTTCGCCGACGTTCCTCGACACCGAGCGGAAGGAGGCAGCTCAGGCCGCGGCCGACGCCGACAGCCGTGCGGAGCGAGCCGTCCTCGTCGGGGCGGTCGGCATCGGCGCCTCCACGCTGCTGATCATCCTCTTCGGGATCATCCTCGCGCGCTCGATCGCGCGTCCCGTGCGCGCCGTCGCCGGCGGCGCCTCCCGGATCGCCGCCGGCGAGCTGTCGCTGCGGCTCCCCACCGAGGGCCCGGGCGAGATCGGGGAGCTCACGCGTGCGTTCAACGAGATGGCCGGCCGCCTCGAGGAGGGGCGCGCCGAGCTGGAGGAGCAGAACGCGAGGCTGCGGGAGAGCGAGCGGATGAAGACCGAGCTGATCAGCATCGTCTCCCACGAGCTGCGCACGCCGCTCGCGAGCGTGCTCGGCTTCACGTCGCTGCTGCTCAAGCGCGAGTTCGACGCCCCGTCGAGGCGTCACTACCTGGGGATCGTGGACGCGCAGGCGCGGCGGTTGGCGGCGCTGCTCGAGGACTTCCTCGACGTCCAGAAGATGGAGCGCGAGGGTCTCGACCTCGACACGGAGAAGGTCGATCTCGCGTCGCTGCTCGACGAGCAGGCGCAGCTGTACCGCGCTCAGAGCCCGAAGCACCGGGTCGAGGTCGAGCTGGAGCAGAGACCGCTACCGGTGCGTGGCGACCGGAATCGCCTCGCTCAGGTGGTCGGCAACCTGCTCTCGAACGCGATCAAATACTCGCCCGAGGGCGGGGTGGTCGGGCTCGCCGCCGAGCGCCGTGGCGAGGGCGTGCGGGTGAGCGTGCGCGACGAGGGACTCGGCATCCCGTCCGACCAGCACGACCGGATCTTCACGAAGTTCTTTCGAGGCGACGCAGGTGCCACCGGCATCACCGGTACCGGCCTCGGTCTCGCCGTCTCGCGCGAGATCGTCGAAGCGCATGGAGGAAGCATCGGGTTCGACAGCGACGCCGGCGCAGGCTCCACGTTCTGGGTCGAGTTGCCCGACGCGTCGCAGGAGACCGGCACGACGATCGCGAAGGAGGCGCTCTGATGAAAGCCAAGCTGGGTTTGCTGGTGGTAGGTTTGCTTGCGGGCGCCGTTCTCGCCGCGATTCCGTGGCAGGGCATCTCGGAAGCGAGCACCGGCCCCGCGACGATCCGGATCACGAACCGCGAGCTCAAGGTGACCCGCGTGGACATCGGGAAACCGGGCACGTCCCCCGGCGACGTCGAGGTTCTCCGCCAGCGCCTGTTCAACCGCCGCGTGATCGGGCGCGCCGAGCTCGTGTGCACGTTCGTGGACAACCGTCGCGCGCGCTCGTGCCGCGGGACGTACTTCCTGCCCAGGGGCAGGCTCGTCGTCGCCGGCTCGCTCCAGTACCGGCAGTTCTACGACCTTGCGGTGGTCGGCGGTACCGGCCTGTACGACAACGCGCGTGGCACGCTCACGGTCACGCGGACCGCCCGAAATCCCCCGCGCGACCTCGTCATCTTCAGGTTGGTCGGCTGATCCAGCCGGAGCACGCAGGCTCCTGAGGGTGCGGCACCGCTCGCGCTAGGCTCCGTTCATGGCTGTCGACCGGGATCAGGTGCTGCTCGCGCTCGAGCAGGTGATCGACCCGGAGCTGCGCAAGCCCGTCACCGAGCTCGACATGGTGCGCGACGTCGAGGTCGACGGCGCCTCGGTCTCGGTCACGATTGCGCTGACGGTCGCCGGCTGCCCGCTGCGCTCCTCGTTCCAGGATCAGGTCGCCGAGCACGTCGGCTCCGTTGCCGGTGTCGGGCGGGTCGAGCTCCACTTCGACGTGATGAGCGCCGAGGAGAAGAAGGCGCTGACGACGAAGCTGCGCGGCGGCCGGCCCGAGAAGTCGATCTCGCTCGATCCCTCGACGCGCGTGATCGCCGTCGCCAGCGGCAAGGGCGGCGTCGGCAAGTCCTCGCTCACCGTCAACCTCGCGGCTGCGCTCGACGCGCTCGGACAGAGCGTCGGCCTGATCGACGCCGACGTCTACGGGCATTCGATCCCGCACATGCTCGGTGTGCACCAGCGGCCGATCGTCGTCGACCGGATGATCGTGCCGCCCGTCCGCGGCAGGCTCAAGTTCATCTCGATCGGCAGCTTCCTGGACGAGAACTCGCCGGTGATGTGGCGCGGGCCGATGCTGCACAAGGCGCTCGAGCAGTTCCTCTCCGACGTGCACTGGGGCGAGCTGGACACGATGGTCGTCGACATGCCGCCCGGCACGGGGGACATGGCGATCTCGCTCGCGCAGCTGCTGCCTCGCGCCGAGGTGCTCGTCGTGACGACCCCGCAGCCGGCGGCGCAGCAGGTCGCCGTGCGAGCCGCTCAGATGGCCGTGAAGAGCGGGATGCGCCTGCTCGGCGTGGTCGAGAACATGTCCTATCTGGTCGGCACCGGCCAGGAGCTCTTCGGCTCCGGCGGTGGTCAGAGCCTCGCCGACGAGGTCGGGGCGCCGCTGCTCGGCCGCGTGCCGCTCGATCCGCTCCTGCGCGAGGCCGCGGACGCGGGCGTGCCGGTCGTGGAGAGCGATCCCGAATCCGAGGCTGCGCAGGCGATCGTCGCGATCGCGGAGGCCGTCGCGACGCCGCGTCCCGGCTCGATCCGCAAACCGCTCACCGTCCTTTCCTGACCTGTCCGCAGGCCCCCCTGCAGGCCCCCACTGCATGCCCCCCTCAGCCCCCACCCGGGTGGGGAACCTCCCGCGAGCCCTGCGGCGATCGTACGGGCGAAATCCGCACGCGTCCGTCACGAAAGCGTGTCAATCCTGTGCCGATGTGTCCGGAGAGGACGAAGGGCGCCCGCAGGCGCCCTTCGCCGAGCCACCCACCCGTTGGTCAGCGGCGCTTGCGCAGCTTCGCGAGCACGAGGCTCCCCGAGACCTGGGCGCAGTGCATCTCGACGCGATCCCCGCTCTCGAAGCCCGACGTGCTGGGTGACGCGCTCGTGATCGCGCAGCTCTGGGACGCGCCGCCGTCAGCGGGCTTCACCGCGATGGCAGTGGCGCTGAGCGACTCGATCGACCCGCGCACGTGCAGGCGCACGCTCGGCCGCTTGCTCTCCTTGCGGCAGGACGTCCGCTCGGCGATCACCGCTGCGTTGGCCGAGCCACCCGAGCCGATCGCCCCGTCGGCGAAGCCCGTGGTCCTGTTGAAGCTCGCAGTCAGGCTGCCGAGCAGCATCCCGCCGCCGCGGCCGACGTGGCCGCGGAGCCAGCCGTCGAGCTTGCCGTCGACATTGACCGCCGAGAGGCGTGCGGTCGTGCGGTTGTCGTCGCCGCGAACCTTGAGCCAGCCTTCGACCCAGCCGAGCTTCGTCGTCGTGTTGTAGAGGCTGTGCAGCTTGATCTCGACCGGACCGCTGAGATCGGCGGTCGTGCTCGTCGCCGTTCCGGTGTAGCGGGCGTTCGAGACCTCGATCGTCTGCCCGTCGCACGTGTACGTGCGCGTCGTCAGATGGGCGGTCGTCGGCGCGGAGAAGGTGGCGCTCGTCGCGCGCACGTTCCCTGCCTTCAGGTGTGCCACGGCGACGCTCGACGCCACGAGGGCGGCGATCGCGATCAGGCCAAGCCAGGTGATTCGCTTCATGTCTCGTCTCCCGGAATCGATGGGTACTCGCAGGGATAGAAGACGCCGGGGCAGCCAGTTTCCGGCACCTCGGGCCGTAAGGATTCCGTGAGTATTCCGTGGCCGGGCCCGGCGCATACACTCGGACAGTGGGACGAACCGCCGCCTTCTTCGACCTCGACCGCACGCTCCTGCGCCGCTCGAGCGCGCTCGCCCTTGCCGGCTCGTTTCGCGAGCGCGGTGTGATCGGCCGCGGCCAGCTCGCCAAGGCGGCTGCGTGGCAGCTCCTGTTTGCGGCGCGCGGGGCGAGTGCCGAGGTCGTGCGCAAGGCGTCCGAGGACGGGATGCTGATTCTGAGGGGCTTTCGCGTCGACGAGCTCCGCGCCTTGGTCGTGGACGCGATGGAGCCGGTCCTGAAGCCGCTCGTCTACAGCGAGCCGCTCGAGCTTGCACGGCGACACCGCGAGCGGGACGAGCCGGTGTACATCGTCTCCGCGACGCTCCAGGAGATCGTCGACGAGCTGGCACGCGAGCTGGGCTTCGACGGCGCCCTCGGGTCGACGTGCGAGATCGTCGACGGCGTCTACACGGGCCGCTCGCTCCGTCCCTGCCACGGCGAGAGCAAGGCCGCGGCGCTCCGCGAGCTCGCCGCGGAGGAGGAGATCGACCTCTCCGTCTCCACCGCCTATTCCGACAGTCACACCGACCTGCCCTTCCTCGAGGCGGTCGGACGGCCCGTTGTCGTCAATCCCGACCGCGAGCTGCGTCGCGTCGCCGACGAGCGCGGCTGGCCGGTGCTCCAGTTCTCCGAGCTCGCCTACCCCGTCCCGGCACGGAGTATCGCGCCGGCGTTGTACGGCATTCCGCTCGTGCTCGGCGCCGCCGGAGCCGCCGTGTGGGCGTCGCGCCGCCGTGCAGCCTGAAGAGGCGCGCGCCAGGCTTGCGTCGCTCGGCTTCGCCGCCGCCGACGTCGAGACCCTGTTCGCGCACTTCGACGACGCCGAGCGCCGCGGCAAGCTCGGTCACGGCCACGCTCGCATCGAATGGCTCGAGACGCAGGAGCTCGATCCGGCCGCGCGGACGGTCAGGACGGTGTCCACGCCGGGCTTCGACCGCTGGGAGAGCAACGGTCGGCTCGGCTATCTCGTGCTCGCCGAGATCTGCGCGGAGCTGGTCGCGAATGCGCCGAAGCCGGTGCGCGTCGTGGCAGCCGACGCGTTCCCGACCGGGCACCTCGGCTACTGGGTGCGGGGGCTCGCGGAGGCAGGCCTCGTCGCGCTGCTGACAGCGACCTCCCCGGCGCGGCTCCCGCATCCGGACGGCGGCGAGCCGCTCGTCGGCACGAATCCGCTCGCGATCGGGCTGCCGAACCCGGAGGGCGAGCCGATCGTGACCGACGTGTCGATGGGCGCCGTCACCTACGGCGACGTGATCCGCGGCGCGGCCCGGTCGGACGAGCTCGTTCCCTTCGGCGGCGAGCAGGCCCACAAGGCGTTCGCGCTCGCCCTCGGGCTCGAAGGTCTCGTCACCTCGTTCGTCGGCGATCGTCACGGGATCGTGCTGATGGCTGCGAAGCCCGAGTTCGACGGCTTCGCCTCGGCGTTGCGCGAACGCGCCGTCGGCCTACGGCTGCCCGGTGGCTCGTAGCGGCTCGAGATCGTCGTCGGTCGCGGCCCACTCGGCGTACTTGGGATCGATTGCGACGGCACGATCGAGGGCCGAGCGTGCCTCGTCCAGCCGACCGAGCCGCGAGTTCATGCAGGCGAGGTGGTAGAGCAGGACGGGCTCGTCGGGCTTGGCGGCGAGCGCGGCCTCGATCTCGGCCAGCCCGCGCTCCGTATCGCCCTCGTCCGAGTAGGCGTACGCCGCGAAGAACGACTCCCACGTCGACGGCTCGTGCTGACCCGGCTTTCCGCCGATCGCGAGCACCGTCGTGCCGGGCACGACCGCCTTCGCCGCGCGCTTGACGGCGGGATCGGAGAGGAAGACCAGCGTTCCGGCGGGTGCGTCCAGCTCCTCGCCGTCGAGCGTGAAGCTGGCGTGGCCGGTCACGACGACGTAGAGCTCCTCGTGCCCGAGCGTCTGCTCGGTGTGCTCCTCGACGACGTCCTGCCCTGCCTCGGTGGCCGTGTAGGCGTTGACGCCGACCGTCGTGATCCCGAAGCGGCGACGCACCGGCGACCAGCGCAGGCTACCCGGGCCCTTCAGCGACTCGAGCTCGGACAGGTGCGCGCTCTCCCACTGCTTTGGCTTGGGCTTCAACTCTTCCTCCTGAGGGCGTCCAGCACGACGGGATCGATCGAGTCCGCTCCGTCGACCCGCTCCTCGAGGTTCTCGACCCCCGCCCAGTCCTCGAGCCGCTCGTAGCCGAGCCGCCCGAGCCGGTCGTGGAGCTCGGCGCGCAACTCGTCGTCGACCCTCAGCCAGCGGTCGCGGGGGGTCTGGCCGAAGAGGGCGTCGTGGATGCCGTGGAGGCGTCGTAGCTCCTCGATCGGGCGCTCGTGATCGTCGACGCGCAGGTCGACGACCACGTCCGAGAGCTTGGCGTAGCCGCCGTCGCGCTCGACGACGAGCAGCGACGCGGACTGCTGGCCGCGGCGGTCGCCACCGGCAGCCTGTGCGGCGGCGAGGCACTCGAGCAGCCGCTCCGCCAGCGACCCGCTCGTCCGCTCGAACGTCTCCGCGAGCGCGTCGACGGTGGCGGCGGACACGAGGATGTTCCCCTGGGCGGCGTAGCCGGAGCCGGTCCGGCCGCCGGCCCAGTCGTGGCAGCCCGAGCCGGTGAAGGTCGCCGCACGCCCCGCAGCGTCGACGACTCCGAGCTGCCTGCTCTCGCGATCGTCGTCGGCGTCGGTCAGCCGCGCCACGACGGCTTCGGCGTCCAATCCTTCGCGCAGGAGCGCGAGCCCGTCCGGCCCGTAGCGTGGATTCGCGTAGGACTGGGTCGCGACAGCGCCGACGTGCGGCTCCGCCCACGGCACGACCGAGCCGACAGCGAGGAACTTCGACTGCACCGCGACGCCCCATTGCCCCGCGTCGAGGTCGCAGGCCACGATCGAGTAGGTCGAGATCGGGAGCTTGTGTTGGATCGACACAAGCCCTCAGCCGTACGTGAGCTCGGTCAGGTCGAGCGCAAGCAGCTGCTCGCTCGGGACGAGCACCGACGCGACCTCCGGCCGAGCGAGCGCGGCGCGGATCGCGTCCGGCGTCGAAGCCCGCACGACGACGGGCGTTCCTTCCGCGTGGGCTCTCCGCAGCCGTGCGTCGTCGCCCACGTCGTCGAGGACGAGCGCGTCCTCGATGTCGAGCGTCCCCTCGAGCGCGAGCTCGGGGACGCGGCGGCCGGTCGCCCCGTACCACCGTTCTCTCATTGACGCTCTCTCACGGGCGCTCCCTCACAGCTCGACCGATCCCCCGGGCTCCGGCGTCTCGATCCGTGCTTCGGGCGACAGCTCGCGCAGCTGCTCCGGCGTGCCCGTGAGCAGCGAGAACGTGCCGTAGTGAGAGGGAACGAACCGGCGCCCGCCGAGCAACTCGACGGCCACGGCGGCCTCGCGCGGTCCCATCGTGAAGTGGTCGCCGATCGGCAGCACGACGAGATCCGGCTCGTAGATCCGCGCGATCAGCGCCATATCGCCGAACACGTTCGTGTCACCGGTGAAGTAGAGCTTGAAGCCGCTCTCCAGCTCGACCACGAGCCCGCAGGACTCGCCGAGATAGACGAACGTGCCGTCGTCGAAGCCGCTGCTCGAATGGTTGGCGTGGGTCAGCGTCACCTTGATCCCGTCGACGTCGACCGTTCCGCCCTTGTTGATCGCCTCGCCCATGTTCTCGGACAAGCCCTTCGTGGACAGCCAGCCGCGCAGCTCGACCTGCGCGATCACGGGGCACGAGAAGCGCTGAGCGAGCGCGAGCGTGTCGCCGAGATGGTCGTCGTGCCCGTGCGTGAGCAGGATCAGGTCGACGCGCTCCGGCGTCCGCTCACCCTCCGGGCAGGAAGGGTTGCCGTTCAGGAACGGATCGACGTAGATCCGCTTGCCGCCGGGGCTGTCGATCCGGAAAGCGGCATGTCCGAGCCAGGTGAGTGTCCCGTTCGCCGACATGGTCGGATCCTATTGGGCAACCGAGGAGCACCGGGCAAGCTGCGTCGGGCGGAGGCCGGCATTGCCGGCCGAGAGCCCCGGTTCCCTTCCTCACGAGCTGAAGAAGAAGGGGGCTCACGGGGGAAACATGGTTTCCCCCGTGCCGAAGAGGACCGTCCGGTCCGGCGGCGAACATGCGCGCCATGAGCCTTCGCCTTCTCACCGTCGTGCTCGTGCTCGCGGCCGTCTGCGCCGACGTGAGCGGAGAGCACGCGCTCGCCTACTACCTGCTCGTCGCCTGCGTCCCGGCCGCCGCGCTGGCCGCGCTCGCCGCTCTGGGTGCGATCCTCGACGGCTCCGCCGCCGAGCCTGCCGATCGGGCCGCAGCCGTACTCTCCGCGCTCCTGCTCCCGTTCCTGCTGCTGGCCGCGGCCGTGCGCGCCCCGCTGCTCGTCGACGGCCCACCCCCGTCGGTCGCCGTCGCCGCCGTCGTCTGCTGCCTCGGCATCCTCGCGCTCCAGGGTCTCGTCGCGGCGGCCGCGGTCGTCGAGCGCACCCGCCTCGGCGCTCCCGTCCGCAACCGCTAGAGCGGAAGCGACGCAGCCGCGTCGCGGGCGAGGTCGATCAGCGGCTGCACGAAGAAGAACGAGCCCACGGTGACGGCCAGCGACGCGGCCACGGCGGTCACGAGCAAAGGATCGCGGGGAGGAGAGCCGCCGGCGACCGCCGGGCGAAGCTCCGTGCCCGAGCGCATGTACATCGCCCGCACGACGTTCAGGTAGTAGTAGAGCGAGACGGCGGTCGCGACGACGCCGACGATCACGAGCCACGTCCAGCCCGCCTCGTAGGCCGCGGAGAAGACGTAGAACTTGCCGACGAAGCCGCCCGTCAGCGGCAGGCCCATGAAGCCGAGCATGAACACCCACATGGAGACGCCGAGGAAGGGCCGCTCCCAGCCGAAGCCGCCGAGATTGTCGAGCGTCGCGGGCACTCCGAGCTCGCGCTCCCGCGCGGCGACGACGGCGAACGCCCCGATCGACATCGCTCCGTACGGGATCAGGTAGTAGAGCAGCGCCCGCCCGCCGAGCGCGTTGTTCGACGCAATCGCGATCAGCATGAAGCCGGCGTGCGAGACCGACGAGTAGGCGAGCAGTCGCTTCAGGTCGCGCTGCACGAGCGCCGCCAGGTTGCCGACTGCGAGCGAGGCGACGGCGATTGCCGCGACGGCGATCGTCCAGAGATCCTCCTGTGCCGGGAAGGCGACGGTGAGGATGCGCAGCGTCAGCACGAGTGCGGCCACCTTGGTCGCGGCGGACATGAACGCCGTCACCGAGGTCGGCGCGCCCTGGTAGACGTCGGGCGTCCACATGTGGAACGGGGCTGCGGACGCCTTGAAGCCGAGCCCCGCGACGATCATCGCGAGCCCGGCGAGCAGCAGCTCGTCCTCGACGCCGGCCGCGGCGATCTCGGAGAAGCCGAGCTCGCCGGTGGCGCCGTAGACGAGCGCGGAGCCGAAGAGCAGCACCGCGGAGCCGAAGCTCCCGACGATCAGGTACTTGAGCCCCGACTCGAGCGAGGTGTCCCGGTGGGTGTCGAGCGCGCAGAGGATGTAGAGCGCGATCGAGAACCACTCGAGCCCGAGGAAGAGCGTCATCAGGTTCGACGCCGTGACGAAGAAGAGCATCCCGGCGCCCGCCGCCGCCAGCAGCGCGTAGTACTCGCCGGCATGGTCGCGCCGCCGCTCGCCCCAGGAGACGAGCACGGAGAGCGCACCGGCGCCGGCGAGAATGACGGCCGCGAGCGCGCCGAGGCGGTCGCGGGTCATCGAGTCGGCCAGGAGCTCGCGCGGCGTCCCCGTCTCGTAGAAGACGATCCCGGCGAGGACGCCCGCGGTGACGAAGCCGGCGAACGCGAAGAACGCCCCGAACCCTCGTGCGAGCGAAGCCGGCACGATGCACCGACCCGAGCAGCGCGATGCCCGACGCGCCGAGGAGCGCCAGCACCGGCGCGAGCGCGAGCCAGTCGACCTGCGGCGTCTCGATCACGGTTCGTTCTCCGCGATCGGCGCGTAGGACGTCCAGCCTTCAGGGAAACCCGCCGCAGGCACGGACCGCTCCGAGATCGAGGCCGGCCACGCAGAGAGGAAGAGCAGCAGCCCGACGAGCGGCACCAGCACGGCCAGCTCCGGCCCGCGCAGGTCGAGCCGGTCGTCCGGCACGTCGAAGCCGCGCGCGCGATGCAGGACGGCCGAGATCAGGCGCAGCATGTACATCGCGGCGAGCACGATCGCGGCCGCGCCGATCGCCGCCCACCACCAGCCTTCGTCGTAGACGCCGGCGAGGATCAGGAACTCGCCCGCGAACGCGACCGACCCGGGCACCGCCAGCGCGATGATCCCCGTCGTCATCAGGAGCGTCGCGAGCATCGGTCGGCCCTTCGCCATCCCGCCCAGCACGGCGAAGTCACTCGTCCCCGTGCGGCTCTCGACCATCCCTGCGAGCAGGAAGAGCGACGCCGACACGAGCCCGTGCGCGACCGAGTGCAGAATCGCGCCGTTCTGGCCGAGCTCGTTCAGCGAGAAGAGCCCGAGCACGATCAGGCTCATCTGGCTCATCGAGGAGTAGGCGGTGACGCTGCGCAGGTCGCGCGCCCGGAACGCGAGCAGCGAGCCGTAGACGAGCCCGATCGCGGCGAGCGTGAGGATCGTCAGCTGCAGGTCGTCCACCGGGCCGGGGAACTTCTCGATCCCGATCCGGAGCAGGCCGAACACGGCTGCCTTCGAGACGACGCCCGACAGGATCGCGGACAGCTCGGGCGGCGACTCGCGGTAGGCGTCCACCAGCCAGCCGTGGAAGGGGAAGAGCGGCGCCTTCACCGCGAAGGCGGCGAGGAAGCCGAGGAAGACCCAGGTGCTGTCGGACTGGCCGGAGTCGACGAGGTCGAACGTGCCCTCGGAGAGCCCGAAGGCGATGATCGAGGCGAGCATCAGCAGCGAGCCGGCCATCGTGTAGATGACGAACTTCGCCGTCGCGGCCACGCGCCGCGGCCCGCCCCAGACGCCGATCAGCACGTAGATCGGGATCAGCATCGCCTCGAAGAAGACGTAGAAGACGAGCAGGTCCTGCGCGGCGAAGACGCCGACGATCGCGCCGGTCAGGAAGAGCAGCAGGCCGTGGTAGACGTTCGCTCGCTCGCGGTCGGCCCACCAGGCGTAGGCGATCGCGGCGGCGCAGACGACGACGGTGAGCCCGGCGAGCCACAGCGAGTAGCCGAAGAAGCCGACGTGGTAGGAGACGCCGAGATCCGTGAACCAGCTCTGACGGTCGACGAGCTGCGAGCTCGCCGCCGAAGTCGAACTGCGTCAACGCGACCACCCAGAGCGCCACCTCCGCGAGCGCCACGCAGAACGCGAGCCCGCCGACGATGCGACCGGGCAGCGGCAGCATCCAGACCACGAGCCCGCCGATCAGAGGCAGCAGGATCAGCGCAGTCGTCATCGCACGCTCACGAAGACGACGACGACGATCGCTGCGCCGAGCGCGATCGCGAGCGCGTAGCTGCGCAGGTAGCCGGTCTGGGCCTCACCGAGAGCGCCGCCTGCCCGGCGCGCGCCCTGCGTGACTCCCGTGATCGAGCCGCCGATCAGCGGCTCCTCGATCCCTCGCCGCCAGAGGCCGGCGATCATGACTGCGGGCTTGTAGAAGACGAGGTCGTACAGCTCGTCGAAGTAGAGCTTGTGCTCGAGCGCGTTCTGCGCCGCCGCGTTGCGCGGCACGTCGCGGCGCCGCGCGCCGTAGAGCCACCAGGCGACTCCGATCCCGATCAGGCCGAGCGCGACGGCCAGCACGCTCGCGACGTAGTCCTGAGTCACCGACGGCTCGACGAGCGGCTCCGCGACGGAATGGAGCCAGTCGGCGAAGACGTGCCAGAGGCCGGCGATCTGCAGCAGGCCGCCGACCGCCGCGAGCACCGTCAGCGCGGCCACCGGGATCGTCATCGTCCACGGCCCCTCGCCGTGATGCTGCGAGTGCTCTGCCTGTGTTGACTGGCTCACGAGCGGCGACGGCTCGCCGCCGAAGACGACGAAGAACATCCGGAAGGTGTAGAGGCCCGTCAGCAGCGTCCCGACGAGGCCGGCGACGAGCAGCACGATCCCGTAGCTCCCGCTCGCCAGTGCAGAGGCGAGGATCGCGTCCTTGGAGAAGAAGCCCGACAGCGGCGGGATCCCGACGAGCGCGAGCGAGCCGACGAGGAACGCGAGCCGGGTCTCGCGGCATCACGTGGCGCAGGCCGCCCATGCGGCGGATGTCCTGCTCGCCGGCGAGGTGGTGGATCACGAGCCCGGCGGCCATGAAGAGCAGCGCCTTGAAGAAGGCGTGCGTCATCAGATGGAACATCCCGCTGGCGTACGCGCCGAGGCCGACGGCGACGAACATGTAGCCGATCTGCGACATCGTCGAGTACGCGATCACGCGCTTGATGTCGGTCTGGACGAGCGCGATCAGGCCGGCGACGACGAGCGTGACCGCGCCGAGCCCCGCGGCGAGATCCTGGATCGTCGGCGCCAGCTCGAAGAGCGGATGTGCGCGCACGACGAGGTAGACGCCCGCGGTCACCATCGTCGCCGCGTGGATCAGCGCCGAGACGGGCGTCGGGCCCTCCATCGCGTCCGGGAGCCAGGTGTGCAGCGGGATCTGCGCCGACTTGGCCACGGCGCCGCCGAGCAGGCCGAGCGCGACCAGGTTGAGCGCCGTCGAGGACATCCCCTCGGCGCCGGCGAAGACCTCCGCGAAGTCGAGCGAGCCCGGTCTGCCAGATCAGGACGAAGAACGCGAGCGCCATCGTCGCGTCGCCGAAGGCGTTCATCACGAACGCCTTCTTCGCGGCCGCGATCGCCTCGGGGCGCTCGTGCCAGAAGCCGATCAGCAGGTACGAGGCGAGCCCGACGAGCCCCCAGCCGACGAGCAGGAGCAGGAAGTTGCCGCCCTGGACGAGCATCAGCATCGCGAAGACGAAGAGCGACATGTACGCGAAGTAGCGCCGCTCCTCGTCGTCGCCGTCCATGTAGCCGACGGAGTAGAGGACGATCAGCCCGCCGACGCCGGAGACGATCAGCATCATCGTCACCGAGAGCGGGTCGACGAGCAGCGTCAGGCCGACGTCGAAGCTCCCGGTCGAGAGCCACGTCCACGCCGTCGTCAGGTGCGAGCGCTCCTCCTCGCCCTCGCCGAGCGAGGGCGAAGAACGAGACGAGCGCCCCGCCGAAGGCGGTGAAGACGGAGAGCGTCGAGATCCAGCCCGCGGTGCGGCGCCCGATCGAGTCGCCGAGGACCGTGATCGCGAACGCGCCCGCGAGCGGGGCGAGCAGGCAGATCCACGCGCCCGTGTCATCGGTCATCCTCGCGAAGATCCGGAAGCGGTCGACGTCGAGGACGAGCTTGCGCCGCGACATGGCGACGATGATCCCGAGGCCGACGACGACCTCGGAGGCGGCGACGGCCATCACCGCGAGCGCGAAGATCTGGCCGTCGTGGTCGCCGTGCTGGCGCGCGAACGAGATCAGGGCGAGGTTGGCCGAGTTGAGCATGATCTCGAGCGAGAGCAGGACGACGAGCGGGCTGCGCCGCAGGAGCACGCCGAGCGTCCCGATCGAGAAGAGGATCGCCGAGACGACCAGGTACCAGCTGGGATCCGGGCCCATCATGCGGGCTCCTCCAGCGCTTCCTCGTCGCGCGTCTTCGTGCCGAGGATGACGCCGCCGACCGCGGCGACGAGCAGCACGATCGAGGTGATCTCGAACGCGAGCAGGTGGTCGGTGAGGAAGACGCGGCCGATCTCCGCGGGACTGCCGAAGGCCCCCTCGATCTCGGCCGGGTCGGTCAGCGAGTCGCCGGCGGCGAGCCCGATCACGACGACGACCTCGACCAGCAGCGCTGCGGCGGCGATCACGGCGCCGAACGAGACCCAGGACGGGCCGCCGGCGAACGGCGCGTCCGCGCGGCCGCCGAGGTAGCCGATCACGAACAGGAACATCACCATCACCGCGCCGGCGTAGACGAGCACCTGCGCCGCGGCGAGGAACTCGGCCGAGGCCAGCAGGAACAGGACCGCGAGCGAGGCGAGGTTTCCGATCAGCGCCAGCGCCGAGAAGAACGGGTTCGTGAAGGAGACGACGGCGATGCCCGAGCCGAGGCACGCGAAGGCGGCGAGGATCCAGACGGCCCAGACGAGGACGTTCCCCATCAGCTCGAGGTCTTGTAGGCGGGGACGGGCGTGTCGTAGAGGTCGCGGTCGGCGACGGGCACGGTCTTGATCGGCGCGGCGAGCAGCATGTCCTTCGTGTAGATCAGGTCGTCGCGGTGGTGCTCGGAGATCTCGAACTCGTTGCCGAGCGTGATCGCGTCGAAGGGGCACGCCAGCTCGCAGTAGCCGCAGAAGATGCAGCGGCTCATGTTGATCTCGTAGATGCGCGCGTAGCGCTCGCCGGCCGAGACGCGGTTGTCGGGCGTGTTCTCGGCCGCGACGACGCGGATGCAGTCCGCGGGGCAGGCCGCCGCGCAGAGCGAGCAGCCGACGCACTTCTCGAGCCCGTTCTCGTGCGTGTGCAGGCGGTGGCGGCCGCGGAAGCGCGGGTAGACGGGGCGCTTGAACTCCGGGTACTGCTGCGTGATCGGCTTCTTGAAGATCTGCCGGAAGGTGACGGCGAAGCCCTTGGCGGTTCCCATCGGGCCGGCCATCAGATCGCCACCACGAGGATCGCGGTCACGACGGCGTTGAGCGTCGCGACGGGCAGCAGCACCTTCCAGCCGAAGCGCATCAGCTGGTCGTAGCGCAGGCGGGGCAGCGTCGTTCGCATCCAGATGAAGACGAAGAGCAGCACCGCCAGCTTGAGCACGAACCAGAGCGGCCCGAGCCCTTCGAGCACGGGGAAGTGCCAGCCGCCGAGGAAGAGCGTCACGGCGAGGCCCGAGAGCGTGATCAGGTTGATGTACTCGCTCATCGTGAAGAGCCCGAAGCGCATGCCGCCGTACTCGGTGTGGTAGCCGGCGACGAGCTCCTGCTCGGCCTCCGGCAGGTCGAACGGCGCGCGCGAGGTCTCGGCCGTGCCCGCGATCAGGAAGATCACGAAGCCGACGAACTGGGGCACGAAGTACCACCAGGTGTCGGCCTGCGCGGCCACGATCTCCGTCAGCGACAGCGACTTCGCCATCAGCACCACGCCGAGCACGCTGAGCGCGAGCGAGACCTCGTACGAGACGAGCTGCGCGCACGTGCGCATCGAGCCGAGCAGCGCGTACTTCGAGTCGGAGGCCCAGCCGCCGACGATGAACCCGTACGCGCCCACGGAGCCGATCGCGAAGATCAGGATCAGCGAGATCGGCACGTCTGCGATCTGGCCCTCGACGTCGGTGCCGAAGATCGTCCAGCCGGGCCCGAAGGGGATCACGGCGAAGGTGATCAGCGCGGTGAAGGCGGCGACGAAGGGCGAGAGCACATAGAGGCTGTCCACGGCGCTGCCGGGGAAGAAGCTCTCCTTGCGGATCAGCTTCATCAGGTCGGCGGCCGGTTGCAGCAGTCCGAACGGCCCGGCGCGGTTCGGCCCGTACCGCAGCTGCATGCGGCCCATGATCTTCCGCTCCGCCAGCGTCAGGTAGGCGAAGGAGACCAGCGAGGACGACCGGTTGATGATCGAATCGCCGCGGCCTTGATGATCCGACGACCCACCAGGGCGCGTCCCGACTAACGGTTCATGCCTTCACCACCTCGACGTCGCGGTGGAGGTCGGCGGCGTGCTCCTCCGCGACGCGGGCGGTACCGGCGGCGAGCGCGCGGCTGACGCGAGCGCGCAACTCGATCGAGGTTCCGTTCGAGCGGACGCTGACGGCATCGCCGGTCGCGATCCGGCGGCGCTCGGCGTCGTCGGCGGCAAGCTCGATCTCGGCGGGTGGACGCTGGAACTGGAGCTCCGGTGTGCGCTCGACGGCCGGGCCGGAGAAGAGCGGGCGGTAGCGCTGGAGGCGCAGGTTCGCGAGGAGGTGCTCGCCGGGCGGCGCGGGCGGCTTGTCCGGCGGCGTCGGCAGCGCCGGCGCCGGCGCGAGATACGGTGCCCGGGCCGGCAGCGGCGCGCGCTCGCCGACCTCGCCGTAGGAGAGGCCCTCGTAGAGCCGCTCGGAGAGCTCGGCGAAGACCACCGAGGCGTGGGGCGACACGGTGACGCCGAAGCGCTCGGCGAGCTTGGAGATCCACGCCAGCTCGTCCGGGGCGGGCGGGAGCGCCGTGCGGCGCAGACGCTGCACGCGGCCCTCGAGGTTGACGTAGGAGCCGTCCCGCTCGAGGTAGCTCGTGCCCGGCAGGACCAGGTCGGCCCAGCCGACGGCGAGGCCGTGGAACATCGTGATCGCGAGCACGTGCTCGGCCCGCTCGGCGAGCGCGCGCACGGCGGGGTCGGCGGCGGCCTCGTCGCCCGAGACGATCAGCAGGCCGATCGGCTCCGGGTCCTCCTCCTCGCCGTCGGCGGCTGCAGCCCACGCCTCGGCGACGCCACGGCCGTTCGGCGTCGCCGGAAGCTGGAAGGCCGCGCAGCCGTCCTTGCCCTCGAAGCCGAGCGAGTGCGCCAGCTCCGCGAGCCGCGCTCCGCCGCCACCGCCGCGGCTCGACCAGATGAGGACGGCCCGCTCGGAGCGTGCGCAGCGCGGCCTCGAGCTCGGGAGCCAAGTGGCTCTGAGCCACATACTCCACCCGCGCCCCGTTCCGGCGCGCCAGTCGGATCCAGAGGTCGACGATCGGGGCGCGGTCGGCGACGGACTCCTCGCCGATCACGACGACGAGCTCGGCGCTGCCGATCGCGGAGAGCGGCGCGCGGAAGGCATCCAGCGCGGAAGACGTCGCCTCGGGCAGCACCGCCGAGTGGGCACCGGCGCCCTCGCGCAGGAGCTTCCCGAGCGCATAGGCCTGCTCGACGGTCTCAGAGCCCGAGAGCGCGGTCACGATCCGGCCCTCGGCGCCGCGGATCAGCGCCTCGGCGCGGTCGAGCGCGTCGTCCCAGGAGAGCGCGTCGAATCCGCGCCGGCGCACGCGCTCGAGCGGCTCGCGGATTCGATCCTCCGCGGCCACGTGCGCGAACGCGAAGCGGCCCTTGTCGCACAGCCAGCCCCCGTCCACCTCGGGGTGGTTGCGCGAGAGCACGCGCTTCACCTTGCCCTCGCGCGTCGTCACGCTGACGTTGCAGCCGACGGGGCAGAGGCCGCACACCGTGGGGACGTTCTGGATCTCCCACGGCCGCGCCTCGAAGCGGTACTGGGTCGGGAGCAGCGCGCCGACGGGACAGAGCTCGGTGACGTTGCCGGTGAACGGGCCGGAGTAGGGCTCGTCCTCGAAAGTGGTGATGATCGAAAGCGCGCCGCGGTTCCGCGCCACGAGCTGGCCGTCGCCGGCGACGTTCTCCGAGAAGCGCGTGCAGCGGTAGCAGAGGATGCAGCGCTCGCGGTCGAGCGCGATCGCGGGCGAGAGCGGGATCGGCTTGTCGAGCGTGCGCTTCGGGAACGTCATCCGGGTCGAGCCCGGCCCCCAGCGGAACGTCAGGTCCTGCAGCGGGCACTCGCCGCCCTTGTCGCAGACGGGGCAGTCGAGCGGGTGGTTGACGAGGATGAACTCGAGCGTCGCGTTCTGGCCCTCGGCGGCCTTCTCCGAGGCCTGTGCCGTCTTCACGACCATCCCGTCCTGGGCGGTCAGCGTGCAGCCGGCCTGGAGCTTCGGGATTCCCTCGATCTCGACGAGGCACATGCGGCAGGCGCCGATCGGCGGCCCCAGGCGCGGCTCGTAGCAGAAGACCGGGATCTCGACACCGGCGTAGGCGGCAGTCTCGACGAGCCCGGTGCCCTTCGGCACGACGACCTCGCGCCCGTCGACCGTCAGCGTGACGGTTTCGTGCTGTGGCTGCGAGCTCATGCCGTGATCTCGTCGGCCACAGGATCGTGATGGTGCTGGTCGACCGGCGCGAAGATGTTCTCGAGCGACGACTCACCCGCCATCGGGCAGCCGCCGTCGAGGTGCGCCTGGAACTCGTCGCGGTAGCGGTCGATGTAGCTGGCGACGGGCATCGCTGCCGCGTCGCCGAGCGGGCAGAGGCACTTGCCCAGGATCCGGTCGCAGACGTCGAGCAGCAGGTCGAGGTCGCCCTGGCCCGCCGTGCCCGCCTCGATCCCGTTCAGGATCTGCACCATCCAGCGCGTGCCCTCGCGGCAGGGCGTGCACTTGCCACAGGACTCGTGCATGTAGAACTGCGCGACCCGCAGGCCGAGCTGCACCATGCAGCAGCGGTCGTCGATCACGATGATCGCGCCGGAGCCCAGCATCGAGCCGGCCTCGGCCATCGAGTCGAAGTCGAGCGGCGTGTCGATCTGGTCGGCGGTCAGCACCGGCACGGAGGAGCCGCCCGGGATGATCGCCTTCAGCTCCCGACCGCCGGGGATACCGCCGCCGAAGTCGTAGATCAGCTCGCGCAGGGTCGTCCCCTGCGGCAGCTCGTAGTTGCCGCCGTTCGCGACGTTGCCGCTGAGCGAGAAGACGCGCGTGCCGGCCGAGTTCTCGACGCCGACCTTCGCGTAGGCCTTGGCGCCCATCGCCACGATCTGCGGCACGGTCGCCATCGTCTCGACGTTGTTGATCAGCGACGGCGAGGCGTAGAGGCCCGAGATCGCAGGGAACGGCGGCTTCGAGCGAGGCTGACCTCGCTCGCCCTCGAGCGACTCGAGCAGCGCCGTCTCCTCGCCGCAGATGTAGGCGCCCGCGCCGCGGTGCAGGACGACGGTGACGCCGCCGAGGAGGCCGGCCTCGCGCACCTCGTCGAGCGCCGCACGCAGGACCTCGAACTCGTGCAGGTACTCGCCGCGGATGTAGATGAAGACGTTCTGCGACTGGATCGCGTGCGCGGTGATCAGACAGCCCTCGATCAGCCGGTGCGGGACCGCGAACATGATCTCGCGATCCTTGAACGTGCCCGGCTCGGACTCGTCGGCGTTGACGACGAGGTAGATCGGCTTCGGCGTCTGGTCGGGCTTCGGGATGAAGCTCGCCTTGCGGCCGGTGGGGAAGCCGGCGCCGCCGCGGCCGCGCAGGCCGGAGGCGAGCAGGTCGTCGAGCAGCTGCTGTGGCTCGATCGTGCGGGCCTTGGCGAGCGACTCGAAGCCGCCGACCTCCCGGTAGGCGGCGAGCTGCGTCAGGTCGCGATCCTCCGTGCCCGCAAGGACGATCCGCTGCTCAGGCATTCCGAAGCTCCTCGACGATCGCCGGGACGTCGGCGGCGCTCACACGCTCGCGGTAGCGGTGGTTGATCGCGACGACCGTGCCCCAGCCGCAGCCGCCCGCGCACTCGACGGTGCGGAGCGTGAACTCGCCGTCGGCGTCCGTCTCACCCGGGTGCAGCCCGAGCTCGCTCTCGAACGCCTCCAGCACCTGCTGCGCCCCGACGAGCGCGCACGAGACGTTCGTGCAGACCTCGACGAGCTGCCGCCCGACGGGCTCCAGGTGGAACATGTCGTAGAAGGACGCGACCGCCATGCAGTAGGCGGGCGTCTCGCCGAGCGCCTCCGCCACCTCGCGGAACGCCGCGGGCGGGAGCCAGCCGTAGCGCTCCTGCGCGAGCCGCAGCGCGGGCAGCGTCGCCGAGCGCGACTCCGGATACAGCGCCATCACCTCCTGGATCTCGTCGTGCAGCGACGTCATCGGTCGACGTCCCCCATCACGGGATCCAGCGACGCCGCGATCGCGATCATGTCCGCGACGGCTGCGTCGCGCATGCAGGTCGCCGTCGCCTCGAGCGCCGCGAATGACGGCGCGCGGAACTTGACGCGCCACGGCTTCGGGCCGCCGTCCGAGACGACGTAGCAGCCCGACTCGCCGCGCGGCGACTCGATCGTCACGTAGACCTCGCCCTCCGGCACGCGGTAACCCTCGGTGACGATCTTGAAGTGGTGGATCAGCGACTCCATCGAGGTGTGCAGCTCCTCGCGTGGCGGCAGCACGACCTTGCGGTCGTCCGCGATCCACGGCTCGCCCTCCATTCCCTCGAGCCGCTCGATGCACTGGGCGACGATGCGCACCGACTCGCGCATCTCGTCCATGTGCACCCGGTAGCGGTCGTAGACGTCGCCGCCGTAGTAGACGGGCACGTCGAAGTCGACCTGGTCGTAGAAGAGGTAGGGCTCGTTCCGGCGCAGGTCCCAGTTCACGCCCGACGCGCGCAGCATCGGGCCCGACTGGCCGAGCGCGATCGCGTCGTCGGTGGAGAGGAGGCCGATCCCGCGGGTCCGCTCGAGCCAGATCGTGTTCCGGGTGAGGATCGCCTCGTACTCGTCGACCGCCTTCGGCATCCGCTCGCAGAACGCGCGCGCCTGGTCGTAGAAGCCGCGCGGGATGTCCTCGGCGAGCCCGCCCGCCTGGAAGTAGCGCGTGTGCATGCGTACGCCGGTGACCATCTCGAAGAGGTCGAGGATCAGGTCGCGCTCGCGGAAGGCGTACCAGAACATCGAGATCGCGCCGAGCTCGAGCCCGCCCGTGCCGAGCCAGACGAGGTGGGAGTGGATCCGGTTCAGCTCGGCGAGGCACATGCGCATCCAGGTCGCCTTGCGCGGCACCTCGAGCGCGAGCAGCTTCTCGATCGCGAGCACGAAGACGAGCTCGTTCGCCTGGAAGGAGAGGTAGTCGATCCGCTCCGGGTACGTGATCGCCTTCCACCAGGTCTTGGCCTCCATGTTCTTCTCGAAGCCCGTGTGCAGGTAGCCGATCACGGCGGCGATGCCGACCACCTGCTCGCCGTTCAGATCGACGACGAGCCGCAGCACACCGTGCGTGGACGGGTGGTTCGGCCCGAAGTTGATCGTCATCAGATCCTCGATCGGCACCTGGGCCGGATCGGGCTTCAGCACCGTCGGGATCGGGCTCGGGATCCGCGAGCCCGCGTAGATCTGTGGCCTGCGCTCGACCACCGCCATCGTTACTCCGCCTCCGAGAAGCGCACGGGCTCGCCGCCGATCGGATAGTCCTTGCGCAGCGGGTGGCCGTCCCAGTCGTCCTCCATCAGGATCCGCGTCAGGTTCGGGTGGCCCTCGAACGGGATCCCCATCAGGTCCCAGGCCTCGCGCTCGTGCCAGTCGGCCGTCGGCCACACCGGGACGACGCTCGGCACGGGCTCGCCGTCGTCGACCCACACCTGGACGCGCAGGCGCCGTGGCGCGTCGGCGACCGAGAGCAGGTGGTAGCTGACGGAGAAGCGCTTCGGCTTGGGCGCCGGCCGCGTCGCGAACCCCTGCGAGCCGGGCGCGTGCATGTCCCGCCCGGCGGCCGTGCCGATGTAGCCGGCGACGCCCTTCTCGCCCCAGCCGAGGTAGTCGGCGGGCGAGACGTCCGAGAGGAAGTTGAAGCCCTCCTCGTCGCGCAGGTGCGTGCAGGCCTCGACGAGCCGCGCCGGATCGACGACCAGCGTCGTCTCGCCGTGCGCCTCCGTCGTCTCGACGAGCCCCGGCACGGCTTCGTACACGGCTAGACCCCGACTCCGCGGATCTGGTACGCGGGCGGCACGCCCGCCGAGACGGCTTCGTGCAGCCGCATGATCCCTTCCATCAGCGCTTCAGGCCGCGGCGGGCAGCCGGGCACGTACATGTCGACCGGGACGATCTTGTCCACGCCCTGGAGCGTCGTGTAGTTGTTGAACATCCCGCCGGAGCTCGCGCAGGCGCCCATCGCGATCACCCATTTCGGCTCGAGCATCTGGTCGTAGACCTGGCGCAGCGGCGAGGACATCTTGTGCGAGACCCGGCCCGAGACGATCAGCAGGTCGGCCTGGCGCGGCGAGGAGCTGAAGCGCTCCATCCCGAAGCGCGCGATGTCGTAGCGGGAGGAGACGATCGACATCATCTCGATCGCGCAGCACGCGAGCCCGAACGTGTCCGGCCACATCGAGTTCGTCTGAGCCCAGGCGACCGCTTTCTGGAGCGTCGTCAGCCCGAGCGCGTCCTCGAGGTTGTCGATCTCCTGCTCGAAGGCGCCAGGCCCCTTGGTCGGCCAGAGCAGGCGCTCGGTCTTCAGCCCTGCGCGGGCGAGAGGCCGCTTCGAGGCGCGCTTCGGGTCGATCGACTCGTCTACCGCCACGTCACTTCCACGCTCTCTACTTCCATTCCAGCGCGCCCTTGCGCCAGATGTAGACGTACGCGACGCCGAGGATGCCGATGAAGGCGAGGAACTCCCAGAGGCCGAACCAGCCGAGTGACTCGAGCACGATCGCGAGCGGGTAGAGGAAGACGATCTCGATGTCGAAGAGGATGAACAGCATCGCCGTCAGGTAGAAGCTGATCGTGAAGCGCTGCTGGTCGGGCGCGCCCTGCGAGACGCCCGACTCGAAGGGGAGGAAGCGGGCCTTGACGCGGCGCTTCGGACTGGTGGCGAAGATGAACGAGAACGCGATCATCGAGGCCGGGATGAGAGCGGCGAAGAGCGCGTAGACGAGGAGGGGAAAGTAGTCGCCGAGCATGGGCGTCGCGCGAAACGTAGCAGGGTGTCGAGGGGTCGCACGAAGGAACGCGCAAACCCCATAACGGTGCGGCTGTGACGTGTTACAAACTCGCGCGGGAGGGTGACCGTTGACCACCCTGCTACGATCCGAAACAGTGGAACTTGCAGAGGATACGACCACGCTCGTCTCGCTCACGCCGGGTGCTGCGGAGAAGGTCAAGGAGCTGATGGCCGAGGATCCCGAGGGCGCGTCCGTCTTGCGCGTCGCGATCCAGGGCGGCGGCTGCTCCGGCTTCCAGTACGGCCTCGGCTTCGACTCGGGAGCCGTCGACGACGACGTCGTCCTCGAGCAGCACGGCGTCACGGTCGTGGTCGACCCGCACAGCGCCCCCTACCTGAAGGGCGCCACCGTCGACTTCCTCAGCGGCCTCGCGGAGTCCGGGTTCAAGATCGACAACCCGAACGCCCAGGCCTCGTGCGGCTGCGGCCACTCGTTCACGGTGGAGGAGGGCGCTGCCGATTCGACGGCGGACGCCCCCGCCGCCGAGCACGGGGGCGCCTGCGGCTCTGCCTGCTCGCACTGACGCGCAAGCGCGTCAGCGGGGCTGTTCGCGCGAGCTCCTACCCGACGCTGAACTCTTTCTCGCTCAGCTCCTCGTCGAAGAAGACGTAGCGCTCGCCCGCCTTCAGGTCGACGGTCAGGTAAACCGAGGTCCCGGGTGGGATCGACTGCATCGCGCCGAGGAAGATCGCGAGCGGCTCGCCCTTGAAGCCGCCCTCGCCCCACTGCTCCACCTCGGCGAGCGTGACGCCGGGGTTCGGGGAGTAGAGGTAGAACTCGCGTGGGACGGCGGCTCCGTTGCGTAGCTCGAGCGTCTGCTCGCCGGGCTCGAGTTCGGGGATCTCGAAGCCGTCGTCGGTCGCCGTGATCACCGCGTCCGGCTCCGGCAGCCCAGCGTCGCCGGCCTCTCCGACCTCGAACGTCCGCACCATGCCGTGCGCGATGTGCGGCCGTCCGTCGGGAGCGGGCACGAAGCAGAGCAACACGTACGTCCCCGACGCGAGCTCGCGCGTGATCGAGACCTCCTCGTCCTGACTGAGCGTCGGCACGCCGCCGATATCCTCGATCCAGTCGGGCGGGCCGCCCTGCAGCGACTCGGGGTCGGCGAGGAAGGCGTCGACGTCGGCGCCAGTCTTGCCCTGGTCGAGCCGGGCGAGCGCGTACTCGTGCAGCTCTTCGCCGGTGTTCGTGAAGCGCATCGTCACGACGCCGCCTTCGATCCGCTCGGGCATCACGTAGGCGTATTCGTCGCCACGCACGTCGACGACGGGCGCCGTCGCCTCGTCGGATCCGCCGCAGCCCGCGAGCGCGAGGCTCGCCCCCGCCGCCAGTAACCACCTCTTCCGCATCGTCAGCTCCCTCTCGTCGAAGTGTGTGCAGCTCACGCTAGGAGCGGCCGGGCCGGGCGGCATCGCCCGCGAGCGCGGTTCGGCGTCGCTCCCGAGAGCGATTGCGCGATCGCCCCTCCGGCCGATGACGCCGAGGGTCGGGTGGCCTACGCTGGGCGGGCGATGCGTGCCTTGACGCCTCCCCGTCGCGAGCTCCTGCTGGTCGCCGTGCTCACGCTCGCGGCGCAGATCGAGCTGTGGCTCGCCCCGATCGAGGCGGGCGACAAGCCGCTGCTCGTCCCGCTCGCCCTCGTCCTGCCCTTGTCGCTCCTCTGGCGGGTCCGGCTGCCGCTGCCCGTCCTCGCCGTGAACCTCGCCGGCTGGATCCTGATCGACCTGATCGGGATCGTGAGCACGAGCGGCGAGTCCGCCGATCCGGTGATTCTCGGGCTTTGTCTCGGCATCGCGATCTATTCAGTGGGCGCCCATACTCGTCCGGGCGTCCCCGCCGCCGGGGGTCTGGCGCTCGTCGCGGCGATAGTCGTCCTCGGCACCCTCAGCGAAGACCAGTCCGACTTCGGCGACGTGGTCTTCTTCTCGATCGTCTTCGGTGGCGTCTGGCTCGCGGGTCGTGCGATCCGTCACCGGCGACTTCGCGAGGCGGAGCTCGTCGTCGAGCGCGACGAGAAGGCGGTGGCGGCGGTGGCGGAGGAGCGTGCGAGGATCGCGAGAGAGCTGCACGACGTGGTCGCGCACGCCGTGAGCGTGATCGTGCTCCAAGCGCGCGGCGGGCGTCGTGTCCTCGACGACGATCCAGCCGACGCGCGCGCCGCCTTCGACACGATCGAGCAGACCGGCAAGCAGGCGCTCGTCGAGATGCGACGGTTGCTCGGGCTGCTGCGCGCCGACGACGAGGAGCTCGCGCTCGCGCCGCAACCGAGTCTCGGGCAGCTCGACCGGCTTGCCGCGCAAGTGCGCGAGGCGGGGCTTCCAGTCGAGGTCGAGATCGAAGGCGAGCCGGTGGAGCTTCCGCCGGGTGTCGACGTCTCCGCATACCGGATCGTCCAGGAGGCGTTGACGAACGCGCTCAGGCACGCGGGTCCCGCCAGCGCACGCGTGCTCGTCCGCTACGGCGCGGACGAGCTCGAGCTGGAGATCACCGACGACGGTCCCGGCTCTGTGAACGGCGACGGCGGAGGGCACGGCCTCGTCGGGATCCGGGAGCGCGTGGCGGTCTACGGCGGCGAACTCAGCGCCGGTTCCCGGCCCGGCGGCGGCTACGCGCTTCGCGCGAGACTCCCGCTGGCCGGCCGATGATCCGCGTTCTCCTCGCCGACGATCAGCGGCTCGTCCGCTCGGGCTTTCGCATGATCCTGCGCGCCGAGCCCGACATCGAGGTGGTCGGCGAGGCGTCCGACGGGGCCGAGGCCGTGGCGGCGTCGCACGAGCTCGCACCCGACGTCGTGCTGATGGACGTGCGCATGCCGAACATGGACGGGTTGGAGGCGACGCGGCGGATCGCGGGTGGCACGGCCGACGGGCCTCGCGTGCTCGTGCTGACGACGTTCGACCTCGACGAGTACGTGTACGAGGCGCTCCGGGCGGGGGCAAGCGGCTTCCTGTTGAAGGATGCGCCCGAGGAGCAGCTCGTCGCGGGGATCAGGATCGTGGCGGACGGCGGTGCGTTGTTCGCCCCGGCAGTGACGCGGCGGCTGATCGAGGAGTTCGCGCAGCGCGGGGCAGGGCGGGTCGCGCCGCCTGCACTGGACGAGCTGACGGCGCGCGAGCTCGAGGTGCTGCGGCTGATCGCGCGCGGGCTCTCGAACGCGGAGATCGCCGCCGAGCTCGTCGTCAGCGACCACACGGTCAAGACCCACGTCGCGCGCGTACTCGCGAAGCTCGACCTGCGCGACCGCACGCAGGCCGTGATCGCCGCCTACGAGTCCGGCTTGGTCAGGCCCGGGGCGGCCTAGCTCTTCCCCAGCTCGTGCAGCCGCCCGAACTTCTCGTCCAGCTCGTCGTCGGGCGGGAGCTTGCCTGCGGGCGTCACCTGGTCGACGACGTCCGGTAGCACTCGCGCGACCGCCTCGGCCGCCTCGTCCTCGCTGACGCCGAGCTTCGTCGCGATGCTCGTGATCTCGTCGTCGTCGATCGCCCGGCGCACGTCGGCGCCGTCGACTTCCTTGTTCTCGCCCGTCGACACCCACGAGTCGGTCTCGGCGCCCTTGCCGTTCGCCTGCAGGCGGCCGAGGATCTTCTGGAGACCGCCGTTCATCAGCATCGAGGCGACGAGCGGCAGGAGCATGCGCATCATTCCGCCCCCGGGCCCACCGGCGGCCAGGCTCCCACCGCGGCCACCGCCGCCGAGAATGCCGCCGAGCACGTCTCCGAGGCCGCCTCCGCCGCTTCCCCGCGAGCCTCCGAGCAGATCGTCGAGATTGTTCATGCCGCTCCCTTTCGTCAGAGGAATGTGTGCACTCGGGCCGTACCCCTCGACGTTCTTCCTGACGCGTAGCATCGGCCCGGTGAGCGAACCGTCCTTCCGCGTCGCGGTCGTCGGCTCCGGGCCGGCCGGCTTCTACGCCGCTGCCGCGCTGCTCGCGAGCGAGCTCGACATCGGAGTCGACCTGATCGAGCGGCTCCCGACGCCGTGGGGGCTCGTCCGGCTCGGCGTGGCGCCGGATCACCCGAACATCAAGGCCGTCTCGCGCGCGTTCGAGAAGACCGCCGCCAGCCCCGGCTTCCGCTTCTTCGGCAACGTCGAGGTCGGCCGCGACGTCACTCACGACGAGCTGGCGAGCCTCTACGACGCCGTCGTCTACAGCGTGGGCGCGCAGACCGATCGCTCCCTGGGCATCCCCGGCGAGGAGCTCCCGGGGTCGTGGGCCGCGACCGAGTTCGTCGCCTGGTACAACGGCCACCCCGACTTCCAGCACCTCTCCTTCGACCTCTCGGAGGAGCGTGCAGTCGTGATCGGAAACGGGAACGTCGCACTCGACGTCGCGCGCATGCTCGCGCTGACCCCGGAGGAGCTCGCCACCACCGACACGACGGACGCCGCAATCGAGGCGATCAACGGTGCAGGCATCCGCGAGATCCTCGTCGTCGGCCGGCGCGGCCCGGTGCAGGCGGCCTGGACGCCGGTCGAGGTCGGCGAGCTCGGCGAGCTCGCGGGAGCGGACATCGTCGTCGATCCGGCCGACCTCGAGCTCGACGAGGCCAGCGAGGCCGAGCTCGCCGCGGCACCGCCGACGGTGCGGCGGAACGTGGAGCACCTGCGTGACTACGCGAGCCGCCGGCCGGCCGGGAAGCCTCGCGCGATCCACCTCCGGTTCCTCTCCTCTCCGGTCGCGATCCTCGGTGACGACAGGGTCCAGGCGATCGAGCTCGTGCGCAACGAGCTCGTCGAGGGCCGCGCCGTCGCGACCGGGGAGAAGGAGACGATCGAGTGCGGGATCGTCTTCCGCAGTGTCGGCTACCAGGGCGTGGCGCTCCCCGGAGTTCCCTTCGACGAGCGCTCGCGAACGATCCCGAACGAGGGCGGCCGTGTCGTCCCGGGCGTCTACTGCGCAGGGTGGATCAAGCGCGGCCCGAGCGGCGTGATCGGCACGAACAAGAAGGACGCGACCGAGACGGTGCAGCTCCTGCTCGCGGACGCGCGCGAAGGAAGGCTGCCGCCGCGAGGGGGCGGCACCCTCGAGGAGCTGCTGGCCGATCGCGGGGTGGAGGCCGTGCTCTACACGGGCTGGCAGTCGATCGACGAAGCGGAGCGCACCGCCGGCGAGCCCCACGGCCGTCCCCGCGTGAAGCTCGCGACGTGGGACGAGCTTCTGGCCGCCGCGCGCGTCGGGATCGCCAAGTAACAGTCCGTTACTTGGCGATCCCTCGTGCGGGGGTCGGCCTGCCACCTGGGCGAGCCGAAGAGAGCTGCATGGAGCTGCTCTCGGTCGAGTGCCTCCGCTGCGGACAGGAGCGTTCGTTCACGCCCGGCTCGCGGCGGTGTCAGGAAGCGGGCGAATGCCCGCGCTGCGCCTACGTGGGCTGGGCCCACGCGGCGGAGCTGAGCGAGCGCACCCGGCGCCTCTTTCGCGACCGCCCGGTCGAGCGCCGTCTGAAGCTTCGCACCGGCTGACCGCAGCACGGCCGCCGCTAGACTCGCCGGCGTGAGCACCGAGGCGAAGCGCGACCTGTGGGGCGGCGAGACGCAGAAGGCGATCGCCAACTTCCCCGTCTCCGGCGAGCCGATCCCCGTCCCGGTCGCACGCTGGCTCGGGCGGATCAAGGCCGCAGCCGCGCGCGTGAACGCCGAGCTCGGGCTGCTCGACGCGGAGAAGGCGGAGCGCATCGCCGCGGCCGGCGACGCGATCGCCCGCGGCGAGCACGACGACCAGTTCCCGATCGACGTCTTCCAGACCGGCTCGGGCACGAGCTCGAACATGAACGCGAACGAGGTGATCGCCGCGCTCGCCGGAGACGGCGTCCACGCGAACGACGACGTCAACATGGGCCAGAGCTCGAACGACGTCTTCCCGTCGGCCGTCCACCTCGCGGCGCTCGGCGAGCTCGAGCACGACCTGCTGCCGGCGCTCGACGGGCTCGCGGCTGCGCTCGAGGCGAAGGCGCGCGAGTTCGACGACGTGGTCAAGTCGGGCCGGACGCACCTGATGGACGCAGTGCCGGTGACGCTCGGCCAGGAGTTCGCGGGCTACGCCGCGCAGGTGCGCGAGGGGATCGAGCGCGTCCGCGATTCCCGCAAGCGCCTCGGGCGGATCCCGCTCGGCGGCACCGCCGTCGGCACCGGTCTGAACACGCACCCGGAGTTCGCCGAGCGCGTCCGGGCGCTCCTCGCCGCCGACACCGGCCTCGAGATCTCGGCGCCGGCCGATCCCTTCGAGGCACAGGCTGCGCGCGACGGGCTCGTCGAGGCCTCAGGTGCGCTGAAGACGCTTGCCGTCTCGCTGACGAAGATCGCCAACGATCTCAGGTTGATGGGCTCCGGCCCGCGTGCCGGCCTGGGCGAGATCTTCCTGCCCGAGCTCCAGAAGGGCAGCTCGATCATGCCCGGCAAGGTCAACCCGGTGATCCCCGAGGTCGTCACCCAGGTTGCAGCCCAGGTGATCGGCAACGACGGCGCGATCACGGTGGGCGGCCTTCAGGGGCATTTCGAGCTGAACGTCTTCGTGCCGCTGATGGCCCGCAACCTGCTCGGCTCGATCAAGCTGCTCGCCTCCGCCGCGCGGCTGCTCGACGAGAAGTGCGTCTCCGGGATCGAGGCCAACCGGGAGCAGTGCGAGAGCTACGCGGAGCTCACGCTCGCCGCCGCGACTGCGCTGAACCCATTCATCGGCTACGACCGGGCGGCGGAGATCGTGAAGTCGGCGGCTGCCTCCGGCCGGTCGCTACGCGAGGTCGCTCGTGAGGCCGGAGTCGACGACGCCACGCTCGACCAGGCCCTGGACTACCGGGCGATGGCAAAGCCGCACGAGCCCCGCTAGACCGCTTCGAGAGCTAGGGCTGGATCACGATCCCGCAGGCGGGCGGGATCTGGATCTTGCGCAGCGTCGCCTGGCTGCCTCTCGCGCCGGTCGCGGTCACGGAGTACGGCGAGCACTCGGGCAGCACCGCGTCGGCCCAGCGCGCGGTGAGCCGCCCGAAGCGGTTGGCGACGACGACCTTCCGGTGGACGACGCCGCCACCGACGAGCCGAACCGTGACGCGCTCGCCGCGGCGGAAGCCGTGGCCGGCGACCGTCACAGGGCTGGGATCGACGATCGTGAGAGTCGCCTTCCGCGGCGCAGCGTCGGCCGAGCCGAGCAGCGGTGCGGCGGCGAATGCTGCGGACAGCGCGGCAAGTGTCAGTAGCGACTTGACAGTTACTCGGTCCATGCCTTTTGATCCTACCTCCGTGCTCGCCGGGTCGTGATATCAAGGCGCGCATAAAGTCAGTAGGGGGAAGGGAGACGATCACGTGTCGAGGAGACGACTGAGGCTGCTCGCAGTCGCAGGTGCTCTGCTCGCGCTCGTCACCGCTGCGATCGTTACCGCAGTCGTGACCGGCCCGAGTGTTGCCCCGGCCGCTGCAAGCGAAGAGATGTCCGAGCTGTCGCCCGGTATGCAGGCGAAGCTCGCACAACAACAGACGTTCGCGCCGCCCGGCAGCAAGCAGGAGGGCGATCGCACAGCCGCCGACGACGAGTGGATGAAGCACGCCATTCCGGGGGACACGATCCCCAGCGCGGCAATCGAGGGATCGAGCAGCGACTGGGCCCAGCTCAGCAGCCGGAGCGCTGCGGGCGCCGGCAAGTGGAAGCCGCTCGGGCCGACATGGGCGCAAGGGCCTGCCGAACGCCTACCGCGACCGCGCCGTCTACAACGCCGGCACCCCCGACTTCAGCGGCCGGATCGCGCACACCGTGATCGATCCGAACTGCGCCGGCGGTCGCGGCGGCGACGAGAATGACGACGACGACGACGGCGGCAGCTGCCGCCTCTGGATCGCGAACGCGAACGGCGGCGTCTGGCGGACGAACAACGCCCTCGCGAAGCGGCCGCAGTGGAAGTACCTGTCGGAGGACTTCGAGCACAACAGCATCGCGTCGCTCGAGCTCGACCCGAACGACAAGCGCTCGAACACGATCTACGCCGGCACCGGCGAGCCGAACGCTTGCGGCTCCGGCTGCGAGGCCGGTGTCGGGATCTACAAGTCGACGAACGGCGGCGAGCGCTGGAGCGGGCCGTTCGGCAAGACGGCCGGCCCGGCGTGCGGTCCCGGCAACCCGAGTCCGTGCGAGCCGTTCTACAACCGCGCCGTCGGCTCGATCGAGGTCAAGCCGGGCGACTCGAAGACGATCTTCGCGGCCACCGGTCGTGCGGTTCGCGGTCTCACGAGCTCGTGCTGCGGTGGCGTGGACGCGCTGATTCCGGGCGCCGCCGCACTTCGGCCTCTACCGCTCGCAGGACGGCGGCCAGAACTGGACGCTCGTCCACCAGGGTGCGAACGTCGACTGCACGGCTCCACGCCGGATCACGGTGTCGCTCAGCGGGACGCCGTGCTCGCCGCGCGGCGCGCGCCGGGTCTACATCGACCCGGTCGACCCGAACACCGTCTACGTCTCGTTCTTCGGGCGCGGCATCTGGCGCTCGAAGGCGAACGGCAATCCGGGCACGTTCGAGCAGATCATGGCTGCCGGTCGACGCCGGCTTCGCGACCGCGGCCGGCGGGCTCCGAGCGGGCCGAGTTCGACATCGTCAAGCTGCCGGCGGCGAGACGCGGATGTACGTCGGCGTCGGCGGCGGCGGCGTGCCTACGCGCGCTTCCGCCGGAACGACGCCGTCCGCAACGCCCCGGCCGCCGCGGTCGCGGCGAGCTGGGTCGACCTGACCGTCGCCACGTCCAGGACACGCCCGGCTACTCGAGCTTCAACTACTGCGACGCAGTGCTCGTACGACAACTACGTGTTCGCGCCGGCCCGGCACTTCCCGAACTCGGGGGCGAGCGCCGGACGTCGTCTACCTCTCCGGCGACAACCGGTACGACGAGAACGACTGGGGCCCGTTGAGCCCGCGGGCGAACACCCCGGGAACGTCACGGGCAACGGTCGCGACAGCGGCCGTGCTGTGGGGCTCACGACCAACGGCGGGGCGGCTCCGGGCACCCAGTACTTCACCGACATGACCGACGACACGACCGACAACTTCTACCCGGTCGAGCTGCATCCCGACCACCACGCGCTGACGGTCAACCCGAGGAACTACAAGCAGTTCTTCGACGTCGGCGACGGCGGCATCGTCCGCTCGAACGGCACGCTTCGTCAACGACTCGGGCGACTGCGTCCAGCCGAAGGGCTACACCGGCACGCGCGCTGACGTTCTGCCAGCTGATGCTGTCGCGGGTGCCGGAGCGCCTCGAGGTCATGAACAAGGGCCTCCGGACGCTGCACTTCTACCAGCTCGACGTCAGCCCGTTCGACAACGACACGATCGTCGGCGGGACGCAGGACAACGGCTCGTGGGAGCGCGGCGACGGGCCCGGATCCGGCACGAACAGCGGTCCGAACGGGGCCCTGCCGCCGGCCGGCGTCGGGATCGACACCGACCAGTTCCCGAGCGAGCGTGACTGCCTCGGCCGTGGTCGCGGTGACGACGACGACGACGACGACAACGGCAACTCGGGCTCGGGTGGCGAGCAGGTCTGGGTGAACACGAACATCGCCGACGGAGGCCACAACGGCTTCGACCTCGGCGATCCCTGCTTCCGCCTGAGCGGGTTCCAGCAGGGCCAGACGATGGTCTCGTACGACCCGAAGAACCAGCTCGACATGAACTGGACGTCGGACACGCACTTCGTGTTCTACGGCAACGAGGCGAACGCGTTCATCGGCCTCGCCAACGACGACCACACGGTCGCGCACCGGCTCTGGTCGGCTCGCCAGCACGCGTTCCGCTCGGACAACCAGGGCCGCAACCCGCTCCTGACGAAGCAGGCGCATCGCGAGCACTGCAACGTCTGGTACGGCGATGCGGACGTGGACGACAACGGCGTCTACGAGCCGGCCAAGGACATCTGCGACGACTGGACGCCGCTCGGCGATCCCGGTCCGAACGGGCGTCTGACCGCACGGGCCGTACGGAACGACGAAGGTCGGCGGCTACGTCAGCGTGATCGAGCCGGCCTGGGACGGCCAGACGTTGTGGACCGCGACGCAGCTCGGCCGTGTCCTGGTCTCGAAGAACGCGGGCGGTCCCGAGGCCGCCGTGACCTTCGACCGGATCGACGACGACGCGACGGCGCTGCCAACGCGCCGAACCGGTTCGTGTCGGCGATCTACGTCGACCCGAAGGACTCGAACCACGCGTGGATCGTGTACAGCGGCTTCAACGCCAAGGACCCGATCGACGGCCACGTGTTCGAGGTTCGCTACGTGCCGGGCGCGTCCACGTTCCGGCTGCTCGACGGCAACGAGCCGCGGGATCGCATGGGAGACATCCCGGCGACCTCGGTGGCGGTGAGCGACAAGGGCACGATCTACGTCGGCACCGACTACGGCATCGTTGCGAGCGAGGGCGACGGCGTGTGGCGTGAGGCCGGCAAGGGCCTGCCCCGCATGCCCGCTCCCGACCTCATGTACATCCCGGGCGAGAAGAAGCTCTACGCCGCCACACACGGCCAGGGCGTCTGGGAGCTCAAGGTGAAGGACATCGAGGGCGACGACGACGACGACTAGCGTCGTCTAGCACCACGCGAGTTGCCGAGGCCGCCTCCGGGCGGCCTCGGCATTTCTCGCGCCGGCGATATCGCCGGCGGCGCTCTGATATCACCTTCTCGACACATAAATCCCTGCAAAACAGGCCTTGACGCTGCTCATGAGGGAGGGCAGAGTTCGCGGTCGGAATGAGCCGACCTCTCTCCATCCTGCTCGTCGCGTTGCTCGCTGTGCTCGCGCTGCTCGCCGGCGCCTGCGGCGGCTCCGACGAGCAGGCCGGCACCGGCACGATCAGCTTCCTCGTCTTCGGCGACCCGCCCGAGCTCGACGCCTATCGCACGTTGATCCGCGAGTTCGAGCGCGAGGAGCCCGGCATCGACGTGCAGCTGATCGAGGCCAGCGACCGCGAGGACCTGCTCGCCCGGCTCTCGACGTCGCTCGCGGGCGGCCGGCCCCCCGATCTCTTCCTGATGAACTACCGCTTCTACGGGCAGTTCGCCGCGCGCGGCGCGCTCGAGCCGCTGGCGCCCTACATCGAGGACTCGGACGCAGTTCGAGGTCGACGACTTCTACCCGCAGGCGATCGACGCGTTCCGCTGGAAGGGCGAGCTCACGTGTCTGCCGCAGAACATCTCGAGCCTCGTCGTCTACTACAACCGCGATCTCTTCCGGAAGTACGGCGTGGCGCCGCCACGCGACGGGATGCCGTGGACGGAGTTCCTCTCCACGGCCCAGCAGATGACGCGCGATGCGAACGGTCAGCCTGTGGTCGGCGGCGACCCGGACGCACCGGGTACGGCGCCGGTCGTCTTCCCGGCGGTGCATGGGCTCGGCGTCGAGCCGACGATCATCAGGATCGCGCCGTTCGTCTGGTCGAGCGGCGGCGAGGTCGTCGACGACCCCGACCAGCCGACGAGGTTCACGTTCGACGATCCCCGGTCGCTGCAGGTGCTTGGTCAGTTCTTCGGGCTCCGGACGGTCTACGGCGTCGTCCCGTCCGACACCGAGGTCGAGGCCGAGGACGACGAGAGCCGGTTCACCAACGGCCGCCTGGCCATGCTGCTCTCGTCCCGACGCGCAGTCCCGACGTTCCGCGAGGCGGCCGACTTCGACTGGGACGTCGTCTCGCTGCCCGTCTTCCAGGAGCCGGCCGGCATCCTCCATTCGGACGCCTATTGCCTGACCAAGGCCTCGGATGCGAAGGACGCCGCGTGGCGGTTCGTGGAGTTCGCGGTCGGTCCCGAGGGAGCGCCGGTCGTCGCGCGAACAGGCCGGACGGTGCCGTCGCTGCGGTCTGTCGCCGAGTCGGAGGCGTTCCTCGACCCGAGCGCCAAGCCGCGCAACTCGCGCGTCTTCCTCGACGGGATCGAGAGCATCCGCCGAGTTCCGAGTATCTCGACCTGGCCCGAGATCGAGGATGTCTCGGAAGGGATCCTCGAGAACGGGATGTACCTGGGTCAGGACCCGAGGCAAGTCGTCGCCGATCTCGAAGCGGCGACGACGCCGATCTTCGCGCGCGCGGAGCGTTAAGCTGCGCCCCGTGAGCGAAGACCCGTACCGCTTTCTCCTGCGCATGCCACAGGCGCTTCGCGAGGAGCTTCGTGCGGCGGCCGAGGACAACGGCCGCAGCCTGAACCGCGAGATCGTGGCGCGGCTCGAGCAGGGGCTCCAGCCCGGCGGCGGTCGAGCGCGGGTTCGTGTCGCAGTGCTGGCCGGCGCCGCTGCGCTGACGCTCTCGCTCTCGGCGGGCGTCGCAGGCTTCGTGGCTGCCGGAGCCGGCTCGGGCTCCCCTCAGGGCGAACGCGCCGTCGTGAGGAGCCAGGTCCTGGGCGACCCTGCGGGGAAGTTCACCTGGGTGCGCTCCGGCAACTTCGACCCGGCCGCCCGGAGCCCCAGGTCCTGAGCCGGGTACCGTCGGTTCGCCGCTAGCCGCCCGTGGCCGGCGGCGCCACGTCCACGCGGACGCGGATCGTCTTCGGGGCGCTCGTCTCGATCGTCTTCCTGCTGCCGCTCTGGTTCATGGTCAGCGGGTCGCTGCGCGAGCCCGGGACGCCGCCGCCACGCTCGCCCGAGCTCCTGCCGCGGCCGCTCTCGACGGAGAGCTACGAGCAGGCGTTCGAGCTCGTCGATCTCGGCCGCTTCGTGCTGAACTCGCTGGCGGTTGCCGTGCTGACGGTTCCCGCGGCGGTGCTCTTCGCCTCGTGGGCCGGCTTCGCGTTCCTGCTGATCGGCGGCAGGGCGCGCTCGCTGCTCGTCGCCCTCTCGTTCGCGACGCTGATGGTGCCGGTCACGGCGCTGCTCGTGCCCCGCTTCGCGCTCTTCCGCTGGCTCGGGCTGACGGACACCTGGGTTCCGTTGATCGCGCCGGCGCTGCTCGGGCTCTCGCCCTTCTACGTCCTGCTCTTCTACTGGAGCTTCCGGCGCCTGCCCCCTGAGCTGTTCGAGGCGGCGCGACTGGAAGGGGTCGGCCCGTTCGGGATGTGGCGACGTCTGGCGATGCCGCTCGTCCGGCCCGTCACCGTCGCCGTCGGGTTGCTCGCGTTCATCGCGTCGTGGAGCAACTTCCTCGACCCGCTGATCTACCTGTTCGACTCCGACCTGTACACCCTCCCGATCGGGCTGCGCTCCCTCTCGGTGCTCGATCGCACGAACTACCCCGTGCTGCTCGCCGCCGCAGTCGTCGCGACGGCACCGGTCGTGCTCGCGTTCGCGATCGCCCAGCGCTTCTTCCTGCACGAGGATCGTGGAGCCGGGTGGCTGGGACGATGAGCGGGGTCGCCGTCGAAGGGGTGCGCAAGCGCTTCGGCGACCTCGACGCGCTCCGGGGAACCGAGCTCGAGGCGCGTGAGGGCGAGTTGCTCGTCGTCGTCGGCCCGTCGGGCTGCGGCAAGAGCACGCTGCTGCGGTGCGTTGCCGGCCTCGAGGCCGTCGACGAGGGCACGATCCGGATCGCCGGACGCGACGTCACGCAGCTGCGCCCTGCTGCGCGCAACGTCTCGATGGTCTTCCAGAGCTACGCGCTCTTCCCTCATCTCGACGTGCGCGACAACATCGGCTTCGGACTCGTGGTGCGCGACGTGCCGCGAGCCGAGGTGCGGGCGCGCGTCGAAGCCGCGGCTCGCCGCGTCGGGGTCGAGTCGTTGCTCGGCCGGCGGCCGTACCGGCTCTCGGGCGGTGAGAGGCAACGCGTCGCCCTCGCCCGCGCGCTCGTCCGGGAGCCCGACGCCTACCTGCTCGACGAGCCGCTCTCGAACCTCGACGCCGGCACACGCGCCGAGCTGCGAGTCGAGCTGAAGCGCCTGCACCGCGAGGTCGGCACGACGATGGTTCACGTCACTCACGACCAGGTCGAGGCGATGACCCTCGGCGACCGAATCGCGGTGATGCACGAGGGCCGGGTCCGCCAGGTCGGCTCGCCGGAAGAGGTCTATCGCGATCCTCACGATCGCTTCGTGGCCACGTTCCTGGGCAGCCCGGCGATGAACTTCCTCGACTCGGAGTCGAGCCGCGTGCTCGTTGCCGGGCTCGTCCCTGCGCGCGGGGACGCCGTCGCCGGCGTGCGGCCGGAGCACGTGCGGCTGGGAGGCGAAGGCGGCGGCGCGAGCGCGCGTGTCGAGCTCGTCGAGCTCGCCGGCAGCGAGGCGTACGTCCACCTGGACGGCGGGATCGTCGCCCGCGTCCCCGCGGATGCCCGACCGCCTGAGGGCGCCGAGGTGCGCGTGTCGGTGCGGCCGGAGGACGTGCTCTTCTTCGATCGGCGCCTCGGGCGAGCGGATCGAGCGGCTGTGAGCGACCGGCGCCAGCTGGCGCTGATGCTCGCGCCGTATCTTCTCGGGCTGACGGTGCTCGTCGCTCTGCCGGCCGCCGTGACGTTCGGGCTCGCGCTGACGGAGTACGACCTGCTGCGCACGCCGCGCTTTCTCGGGCTCGAGAACTTCCGCGAGCTCTGGAGCGACGACATCTTCCGCACCGCGCTGCTGAACTCGCTCGTCTTCGCGCTCGTGGCGGTCCCGCTGCGGCTGGGAGCTGCGCTCGGGCTGGCGCTCCTGCTCCACCGGCGCCACGCGGGCGTCGGTGCCGCGCGCTCCGCCGCTGTGTTGCCGACGGTGATTCCGGAGATCGCGTACGGCCTCGTCTGGCTCTGGCTCTTCAACCCGCTCTACGGGCCGATCAACCTCCTGCTCACCTGGCAGGGAGACGGTCAGGGGCTGACGGCGTGGGGGGTGCAGGCGCCGCAGTGGTTGACGCATCCGAACGATGCGCGGGCGGCGATCATCATCATGAGCCTGTTCACGATCGGCGAGGGCTTCGTGATCCTGCTCGTGACGCGACAGGGCCTGCCTTCGGAGCTCTACGACCTCGCGGCGCTCGAGGACGCGACCGCCTGGGGCATCTTCCGGCGGATCACGCTGCCGCTGATGGCGCCGATCCTGCTGCTCCTGCTCGCCCGCGACACGATCTTCAGCCTCCAGGCGACCTTCGTGCCGGCGCTCGTCGTCACCGACGGCGGGCCACCGCCCTACGCGACGACCTACGTGCCGCTGTTCGTCTACCGCAACGCCTTCGAGTACCTCCGCTACGGCTACGCCGCGGCCGCGACGCTCGTCATGTTCGGGCTGACGGCGCTGATCGTGCTCGCGCAATGGCGCATCGTGCGCCGCTGGCATCGTGAGTTGAGGCCCATGCGCAGTGACAACAGATCTTTGCAAAAAGACTTTGCAGCCGCTGCCGTAATTGAGCTAGGGTGCGACCCTTGAAGAGGCCGCAGACGCGGCCTGTCGCTCAACTGGGGAGGGGAATTCGTGAAGAGGATCCTGGCCGCGCTTGCTCTGTGCGCGCTCGCGCTCGCCGTTCCGACCGCCGCGCTCGCGGGGAACGGAAACGGCAAGGCACCGAACGGTGACGTGATCGACGTCGGTCGCGACGTCAAGGTGAAGAAGCCGAAGAAGAAGGACCTGCCGGCGAGCGTGCCGGCGCTGAGCAAGGCGGCCGTCGCGGCGGCGGCGGCGCTCGAGAGCCCACCGGTGGGCACGGTCAAGATCTGGCCGGTGATCAACTTCAACACCGGCGGCGCGCAGATCGCGAACTTCACGCTGCGGGCCGTCGGGGAGCACACGGAGATCTGGGTCGCCAACAACCTGAACTATCCGGGCGGCGCGGCCGACTGCCGCAACGACGGCAGCCGCAACGTGATCACGAACGAGCAGGCCGTCTACCTGCAGGGTCAGTTCGACGAGAACATGTACGACCAGATGACCGCTGCGTTCAGCTCGCCGCCGAGCCGCGACGGCACCGACGCCGAGCTGGAGGACATCCTGCCCGAGCTGTTCCCCGAGGGCTACTTCAACGGCCCCGGCGACAAGATCGTCACGCTGGTCGCGAACTTCCAGGACGAGAACTTCCTGGACATCAACTTCCCCTCGTACGTGGCGGGGTACCACTCGTCCGACATCAACTCGTTCGTCAACCGCAACGTGATGTCGATCGACTCCTTCGACTGGGTTCACCGCACCGGGCCGAACCCGCCGCACGAGCCGTCGACCGTGCTCTGTCAGAACAAGACCGCCTCGCCGTTCCGGTACGAGGGCATCTTCGCGCACGAGTACCAGCACCTGCTCGAGTTCTGGGCGAGCCCGGGCGAGTCGACGTGGGTGAACGAGGGCCTCTCCGACTACGCGATCACGGTGACCGGCTACGGCTTCCCCGCTCGCACGATCGACGAGCCGGGCTGGGACAGCCACATCCAGACGTTCCTGGGCTGGCGGGCACTCGCGACGCCGGCGAACCTGATCCCGCAGCCGCTCGGCGGGCCGGAGAACTCGCTGACGGTGTGGGACGACCAGGGCGGGCTCGAGACGCTCTCCGACTACGGCGCCGCCTGGACCTTCATGGAGCTCCTGCACAGCAGGTACGGGGCCGCGTTCATGACCGACTTCCACAACGAGGACGCGAACGGTCTCGAAGGCCTGCAGACGGTGCTCGACAAGTACCTCACCGGCAAGACGACGCGTGAGCTGATCCACGAGTGGTCTGCGATGGTCGCGGTCGACCGAGCCATCGACGACGGTGCGAAGCTCCGCGGCGCAGCGAACGAGGCCGACTACCAGGCCGACGAGCTCCACGCGGCGATCTACTGGGAGAACCCGCAGGCATACTCGACGCCCGGTGCCCCGCCGAACGGCTCCGACTACGTCAGGCTGCGAGACGCGGCCGGCAACGCTGTCGCGGCAAAGGACGTCAAGTCGATCGACTTCTCCGGTGACGCCGCGCACGCGGCACCGCCGATGGAATGGCAGTCGGTCGTCGAGGGTGGCGACGCGATCCTGTCGGCCGGCGCGGCTGCGGACATCGACCGCTCGATCGTCCGCTCGATCTCGGTGCCTGCGTCCGGCAACCGCTCGCTCGTCTTCGACACCAAGTACAACATCGAGACCGGCTGGGACTTCGGGATCGTGCAGGTGTCGACGGACGGCGGCCTGCGCTGGACGAGCCTCGGCAACGACGACACGACGAGCGAGCACGACGGCGGAGCGCTCGGCTCGATCGTCGCGCAACTACCGGGCTTCAACGGCGTCTCCGACTGGAGCACGACGACCTTCGACCTGGCGCCGTACTCAGGGCAGACCGTCCTGCTGCGGTTCCGGATGATGACGGACGAGTTCCAGCTCGGGAACAACGCCGACGAGAGCGGAGCCGGCTGGTGGATCGACGACGTCAAGGTCGGAGGCGCGCTGATCTCCGACGGCACGCTCGCCGGCTGGTCGACGCCTGCCCCGCCGATCGAGTCCTACACCGTGCAGCTCGTCGGGCTCGACTCGAACAACGCGAAGCAGGCGCTCCTCGCGCAGGTCAGGCTCACGGACGGCCGGACGGCGTCGCTTACGGGCGGCGCGCTCCGCAGTCTGCTCGGCAACCACGCAGGCACGGTGGCGGCGATCGTCAGCTACGACGAGTCGACCGAGTCGATCACGGCGTACGCACCGTACGAGCTGAAGGTGAACGGCGTCCTCCAGCCCGGCGGCTGAGCCGGCAGGGGACGGAAGGAACGCGAGCGGGGCCCTGGGAACGGGGCCCCGCTCGCGGATACTTCGCCGCATGGAGCAGTACCAGGTCGTCCTCCGCGGTAGGTCGTCGAAAGGCAAGGAGGTCGTTCGTCTCTACGGCCCGCGACTGGGACGTGGTCGGCGAGAACGGCCCCAGCGTGCTGATCGTGTCGCCGCCGACGATGCCGACGCTGTTCCGCACCGTTGGCAAGTTCGGCGATGTGAACTTCGAGGTTGTCCTGCCCGGCGCTGCCGGTCAATAGGCGACGGCGCCGCGACCGGTCTCGGCGGCGTGGCGCTGCTCGTCGGCGCGGTAGCTCGAGCGGACGAGCGGGCCGGCGAAGACGGAGCCGAAGCCGAGCGCCTCGCCCTGCTCGCGGAGCCAGCGGAACTCGTCGGGGTGCACCCAGCGGTCGATCTTCGCGTGCTTCGCCGACGGCTGCAGGTACTGGCCGATCGTGACGACGTCGACGCCGTGCGCGCGGAGGTCGCGCATCGTCTCGACGACCTCGTCGTTCGTCTCGCCGAGGCCGACGATGATCCCGGACTTCGTCAGCACCTGGTAGTCGGCGACCTCCTTCGCCCGCCGGAGGAGCCACAGCGCCCGGTCGTAGTCGGCCTTGCCGCCGCGCATCGCCCGGTGCAGCCGGCGGACGGTCTCGATGTTGTGGTTGAAGACCTCGGGGCGCGCGGCCAGCACGGTCGCGAGCGCCTCCTCCTCGACGCCGAGGAAGTCGGGCGTCAGCACCTCGACCGAGCAGTCGGGCAGCTTCGCCTTCAGCGCGCGGATCGTCGCCGCGTAGTGGCCGGCGCCACGGTCGGCGACGTCGTCGCGGTCGACCGAGGTGACGACGACGTGCTTCAGCCCCATCTGGAACGCCGTCTGCGCGAGCTTGAGCGGCTCGAGCGGGTCGGGCGGCGAGTCCGGCCGGCCGGAGTGGACGTAGCAGTAGCGGCAGGCGCGGGTGCACGTCTCGCCGAGGATCTGGAAGGTGGCGGTGCCGCGCCCCCAGCACTCGGCGATGTTGGGGCAGCGGGCCTCCTCGCAGATCGTGTTCAGACCGGCGCCGTGGATCAGCTTCTTGACGTCGAAGTAGCGGTCGTTCGCGCTCGGCGCGCGCACCTTCATCCACTCGGGCCGGCGCGGCCGGTCGGCGACGGGAAGCGACGTCTCCACGCGTGCGAGTGTAGAGACGCGGCGGTCGCCGCTTGCGTCGAAACACTTCTTTTGAAAGACTTCTTTCGAGTATGGCGAAGGGCGACGTCCCGCTCACCGACCCGCGGGCGCTCCGGGCGCTTGCCCACCCCGTCCGGCTCGCGCTGCTCGACCGGCTGAACGAGGCCGGCCCGGCCACGGCGACCGCGTGCGGAGCGGCGGTCGGGATCAGCGCCTCGGCCGCGTCGTACCACCTGCGCTCGCTCGCCCGGTGGGGGCTCGTTGCGGAGGCCGAAGGCGGGCGCGGCCGGGAGCGACCCTGGCAGACGGTCGGGAGCGGCTTCTCGTTCGAGCTCGCGGACGCGACCTCCCCGGCGCATGTCGCCGCCCAGGCGGCGCTCGGCGGCCAGCTCGTTGCGAGCGGCGAGCGCTGGACGAGCGATTTCGTGCGGGCCGAGTCGCAGCTCGAGCCGGCGTGGAGGCGCGCAAGCCACCTCGCGAACAAGACGCTGACGCTGACACCCGGCCGAGGCGGAGGAGGTCGTCGCGCGGATCGAGCAGCTGCTCGAGCCCTACGGCCGGAGCAGGCGCACCGACGCTCCGGAGGACGCCCGCGTCGTCCGCCTCCTGCTCCGGCTCTTCCCCCGCGACCTGCCGTGAGGCGCCGCGTGCCGCTCGCGGCGCTGCTCGCGTCCGAGGCGATCTCGATCACGGGCAACCGCCTGACCAGCCTCGCGATCCCGTGGTTCGTGCTCCAGACGACGGGCAGCGTCGCGCAGACGGGGCTCGTCGCCTTCTTCTCGCTGCTGCCCGTTCGTCCTCTCGTCGGCGCTCGGCGGCGTGATCGTCGACCGGCTCGGCTACCGGCGGGCGAGCATCGTCGCCGACCTCGCGAGCGGCGCCTCCGTGCTCTGCATCCCGCTCCTCTACCACACCGTCGGGCTGCCGCTGGCGTGCACTGCTCGGGCTCGTCTTCGCCGGCGCGCTGCTCGACGCGCCCGGGCAGACCGCGCGGGAGGCGATCCTGCCCGACCTCGTCGGGCAGGCGGGGATGTCGCTCGAGCGCGGGACGAGCCTGCACGACGGCGTCTCGCGTGCGGCGAGCATGCTCGGCGCGCCGCTCTCCGGGATCCTGATCGCAGTGCTCGGCCCTGCGAACGTGCTCATCCTCGACGCCTGCACCTTCGTCGTCTCGGCGCTCCTGATGCGCGCGTTCGTTCCGTCGCCCGAGCCGAAGCTCGAGGAGGTGAAGCCCGAGCCCTACTTCGCCCAGTTGCGTGAGGGATTCGGCTTTCTCTGGCGCACGCCGCTCATGCGGGCGATGGTCGTGATGGTCCTGATCACGAACATGCTCGACGCGGCGATGGGCGGCGTGCTGATGCCGGTCTACGCCGACAGCGTGCTGGACAGCGTGGTCGCGCTCGGCCTGATGAGCGGCGCGATGGGCGCGACCGCGTTCGCGGGCACGCTCGTCTTCGCCTGGATCGGGCACCGCCTGCCGCGCGTCTCGACGCTCGTGGCCGGCTTCACGCTCGGCGGCCCGTCCCGGTTCTTCTTCCTGGCCGCGATGCCCGGGATCGGGCCGGCGATCGTCGGCTTCGCGATCGCAGGCGTCGGGATCGGGCCGGTCAACCCGATCCTCGGCACGCTCCAGTACGAGCGCGTGCCCGAGCGGCTTCGCGCCCGTGTCTTCGGCGCGGTCAGCGCGGGCGTGATGGCGGGCGCTCCGATCGGCGCGCTGCTCGGGGCGGGCCTGGTGGAGCTCGTCGGCCTGCGCGAGACGTTCCTCGTCTTCGGCGTGGTCTACCTCGCCTGCACGCTCAGCCCGCTGTTCGTCCCGGCCTGGCGCGACGCGAACGTGCGCGTCGACCGAACCTAGTTGCTCAGAGCAACTACGTCCGTCTGTTCGGGCTGGGGCTCCTCGAACTCGAGCCCGAAGACCTCCGCCAGCGCCGCGAGCGCGTGGGGGCGCACCTCGTCCACCGTCACCGGGCGGCCGAGCTCGCGCGCGATCGTCGTGAACGCGGCGTCCTCGATGCCGCATGCGGTGATCCACTGCGTGAACGGCGCCGGGTCGAGGTCGACGTTGAGCGCGTAGCCGTGCGTCGTCACCCAGCGCGAGATGTGGATCCCGATGCTCGCGATCTTGCGCGGCGGGCGCGTGAGCCACACGCCGGTCAGCCCGTCGATTCGCTCGCCTTCGACGCCGACCTTCGCGAGCGTCCGGATCAACGCCTCCTCGAGGTCGCGGCAGTAGCGCTTGACGTCCTGGCCGTGTCGGCGCAGGTCGAGAATCGGGTAGCAGACGAGCTGGCCGGGACCGTGGAAGGTGGACTTGCCGCCGCGGTTCGTCTCCACGAGCTCGACCTCCGCGTCCTCCGGGATGTGCAGCTCGCCCTCGTCCGTGCGCCGCCCGAGCGTGACGACGGGCGGGTGCTCGAGCAGCAGGACCGTGTCCGGGATCGCCCCCTGCGAGACCGCACCGGCGATCGACTGCTGTAGCTCCCACGCCTCGCGGTAGGGCACGAGGCCGAGGTTCATGACGTGAGCGCCTGTCACGCGGATGAGCCTGACCTAGTAGTCGCTTTCGCCCCAGCTCTCGAGCCGCTCGCGCAGGTCGCGCAGGAAGCGGCCCGCGAGCGCGCCGTCGACCAGGCGATGGTCGTACGTGAGCGTCAGGTTCATGATCGGCCGGATCGCGATCACGTCCTGGCCGAGCTCGTCCTGCACCACCCACGGGCGCTTCACGACCGCGTACGTGCCGAGGATGCCCGCCTGCGGCTGGCTGATCACCGGCGTGCCGTGGAAGGTGCCGTAGCCGCCGGGGTTCGTGATCGTGAAGGTGCCGCCCTGGACGTCGTCGGGGGTCAGCTTCTTGTCGCGCGCCCGCTGGGCGATCTCGGTGACCGCGCGCGCCATCCCGAGCAGGTTCAGGCCCTCGGTGTTCTTCACGACCGGGACGATCAGGCCCTTGCCGTCGGCGAGCTCGACCGCGAAGCCGATGTTGACGTAGTTGCGCGTGACGATCTTGTCGCCGCGGATCTCGCCGTTGATCCAGGGGTACTCGCGCAGCGTCTCGACGGCGGCGCGGGCGACGAAGGAGAGGTAGGTCGGGTTGACGCCGTACGCCGCCCCGTACTCCTTCTTCAGCTTGCCGCGGATCGCGACCACCTTCGACATGTCGACCTCGATCGCGCTCGTCACGTGGGCGGAGGTGTCGAGCGAGCGACGCATGTGCTCGGCGATCCCCTTGCGCATCGCGCTCAGCGGCTCCTCGGTCTCGCCCGGCGCCGGCGCTGCCTGGGCGACCGGAGCCGGAGCCGGCTTCGGTGCCGCCGGAGGCGCTGCGGGCGCGGCCTGCGGCGGAGCAGCAGGGGCTGCCGGCGCGGCCGGCGGGGGACTCGGAGGTGCTGCCGGGGGAGCCTGCGCGGCCGGAGCGGGAGCAGCCGGTGTCGGTGCGGGCGCGGGAGGCGGCGGTGGGGGCGCCTGCTGAGCCGGCGCCGCGGCCTGTGCGCCGCCGCCCTCGACGAACGCGAGGATGTCCTTCTTCGTCACGCGTCCGCCCTGACCGGTGCCCTGCACCTGGTTCGGGTCGACGCCGTGCTCGGAGGCGATCCGTGCGACCACCGGCGAGACGAACGTGCGGCCGTTCTCGGAGCCCGCGGCCGGGGCCGGAGCCGCGGCGGGGGCCGTGGGCGTCGGCGCGGGCTCGGCGGCGGCGGGCTCTGCAGCTGCCGGTGGGGCGGCGGCGCCCTCGGTCGCAGCGGCCTCGGAGGCGTCGGCGGCCTGCTGGGTGGCGGGCTCGGGCGGCAGGTCTGCGGCGGGCGCCGAGACCTCTGCGCCTTCCGGCGCGATCACCGCGAGCACGGTCCCGACCTCGACGGTCTCGCCTTCCTGGACGAGGATCTTCGCGACGACGCCCTCGCCGGGGCTCGGCACCTCGGTGTCGACCTTGTCGGTCGAGATCTCGAGCAGGCTCTCGTCGGCGGCGATCGGCTCGCCCTCCTGCTTCAGCCACTTCGTGATCGTCCCCTCGGAGACGGAGACGCCCATCTGGGGCATGACGACCTCGATCTGCGTGTCCGTGGCCATTTCTACTCCTTAGTACGCGGCGAGCTCTTTCAGCCCTGCGACGACGTCTTCGACCTGTGGGATGTACGCCTTCTCGAGCACGGGCGCGAACGGCACCGGGCAGTCCGGTGCGGCGATCCGCTTCACGGGCGCGTCGAGGTCCTCGAACGCCTCCTCGGCGATCGTCGCCGCGATCTCGGCGCCGAAGCCGCCGGTGCGCGTGTCCTCGTGCAGCACGAGCACCTTCGAGCACTTGCGCGCGCTGGCGAGCACCGCCTCGCGATCCCACGGCATCACCGTGCGGAGGTCGACGATCTCGACCGAGACGTCCTGCTTCTCCAGCTCCTTCGCGGCCTCGTCGGCGGTGTAGACCATCGCGCCCCACGTGATCACGGAGATCTCGTCGCCCTCGCGGTGGGTGCGCGCCTTGCCGAGCGGCACGGTGTAGCGCTCCTCGGCGACCTCGCCCTTGATCCGGCGGTAGAGGTGCTTGTGCTCGAAGAAGAGCACCGGGTTCGGATCCTCGATCGAGCTGATCAGCAGGCCCTTCGCGTCCTCGGGGGTCGCCGGGCAGACGCACTTGAGCCCGGGGATGTGCGCGAACGAGCTCTCCGGGTTCTGCGAGTGGAAGGGGCCGCCCGAGAAGCCGCCGCCCGAGGGCAGCCGAACGACGATCGGCACCGGCGTGCCGGCGCGGAAGCGCTGCTTCGCCGCGACGGTGACGAGGTGGTCCCAGCCGCAGCTGATGAAGTCGGCGAACTGCATCTCGGCGACCGGCCGCATGCCCATGATCGCGGCGCCGGTGCAGGCGCCGAGGATGGCGGTCTCGGCGAGCGGCGAGTCGAGCACGCGCCACGGGCCGAACTCCTCCTGGAAGCCGAGCGTGACCTTGAAGGCGCCGCCGTAGACGCCGACGTCCTCGCCGATCACGAAGACGCGCTCGTCGCGGCGCATCTCCACCCGGAGGCCGTCCGAGATCGCCTGCAGGTAGGTCATCTGGGCCATGGCTATTTGTGGTGGGGCGTGTCGAGGTCCTCGGGCGTCGCGTACACGCCCTCCAGCAGCGTCGCGGGATCCGGCAGCGGCGACTCGTCCGCGCGCGCCAGGGCGTCGTTCAGGATCTTCTTCACGCGCGCCGCGATCTCGTCCTCCTCCTCGTCGCGCAGCTCCGCGTTCTCGCGCAGCCAGGTGCGGAAGCGCTCGACGGGATCGCGCTTCGCCCACTCCTCGAAGAGCTCCTTGGGGACGTAGAACGCGTCGTCGTGGACGGCGTGACCCTCCATGCGCAGCGTCTGCAGCTCGAGCAGCGTCGGCCCGCCGCCCTCGCGCGCCTTCTCGATCGCCATCTTCGCCTCGCGGTAGACGGCCAGCACGTCGGTGCCGTCGACGACGACGCCGTCGAAGCCGTAGGCAGCGGCGCGGTCGGCCAGGTGCTCGACCGGATAGGCGAGGTGCGTGGGAGTCGAGTACGACCACTGGTTGTTGTCGCAGACGAAGACGACCGGCAGCTGGCGCACGCCCGCGAGGTTCATCGCCTCGTGCGCGTCGCCGCGCGCGGCCGCTCCCTCGCCGAACCAGCCGACCGCGACGCGTCGCTCCTGGCGGATCCGGAAGGCGAGCGCGCAGCCGACGGCGACGGGAAGCATCGCGGGCAGGTGGCTGACCATCGCGATCATCCCGAGGCGCGCGTCGGCCATGTGCACGTTGCCGTCGCGCCCGCGGGTCGGCCCGTCCTCGCGGCCCATGTACTGCGCGAAGATTCGCCACGGCTCGACCCCGCGCGTGACGTGCACGCCCATGTCGCGGTGGAGCGGCGTGCCGACGTCGTCCGGCCCCATCGCGGTGGCGACGCCGACGGCGGCCCCCTCGTTGCCGCGCCCGGTGTAGAACGAGCCGGGGATCTTCCCCTGCTTGTAGAGGATGTGCCCGCGCTCCTCGATCCCGCGGGTGACGAGCAGGTGCCGGTAGATGGCGAGCAGGTCCTCGCGATCGAGGCCTGCTTCCCTCACTTCGTTGAGCGAGCCGACCGGCTCGGCTTCACGTACTGCCATCCTGCGTGCATACCCCCGTCGAGTGTGGAGCGACGCCGCAACTCTAACGAGCCGCGTACGATCGCCGCGTGACCTCCGACTGGCAGGCGGCAGATCGCTTCGTGATCGACCAGCTGATCAAGCCGATGGTCAACCTCTACCGCATCCAGGCAGAGGGCTCACCTGTCGCGTTCGTGCGCCAGAAACGGATGGCGCTCAAGGAGGACATCCGCTTCTACGCCGACGAGAGCGAGACCGACGAGCTCTTCCGGATCAAGGCGCGCTCGCTGCTGGAGTTCAGCGGCCGCTACGACGTCACCACGCCGGCCGGCGAGCGGGTGGGCGTTCTCGAGAAGGTGTTCAGCAAGTCCCTCTTCCGCTCGACGTGGCGGATCCTCGACGCGGCCGAGAGCGAGCTCGGGGTCGCGCAGGAGCGCTCGGTGTCGATAGCGATCCTGCGGCGTTTGGTCGACGTCGTTCCCTACGGCGACTTCGTGCCGATCCCGTTTCACTTCACGATCGACGCCAACGGCAGCGCACCTGGGCGACCTGAACCGGCGGCTCGGCTTCCGCGACACCTACGACTTCGACCTGAGCGGCGACACCGGGCGAACGATCGATCGCCGGCTCGCGATCGCGCTCGCGATCGCCCTCGATGCGCTCCAGAGCCGCTAGTGGCGAAGGTGCGCCGGAACTGGATCCAGGAGGAGCGGCGCAAGACGCTCGGCGACTACACGTGCTTCTGCCTCGACTGCGGCGTCGTCTGGCGCTACTTCCTCGAGGGCGAGGCCGAGCTGCCGGCCGCGTGCCCGCACTGCGGCGGCGAGACGCGCCACCGCTGCCCTGCCTGCTCCGCGCCCTTCCCGTCCGCGTTCGCGGTCGAGTGCGAGGAGTGCGGCGCCGAGGTTCGCCCGCCGGAGGTGCTCGGCGTCCGCATCCGCAAGCCCGGCCGCTAGAACATGCTGCCGATGATCTGCGAGAAGCGGATCACCGTCACCGTCTCGTCCTCGCCGACGTCGCGGTTGTAGAGCTGGCCGAGGAAGCGCGCCATCTCGTCCGTGCGCTTGATCTCGGGGTTGTCGTGCTCGATCTCGCGCGGCGAGAGCTCGCGCAGCTGCTTCACCTCGACCTTGTCGATCACGGCGTCGAAGACCTTCTCGCGCTGTCCGTAGCGGACGCCGACGAGCACGGTCACGATCATCCCCTTCTTGTACTTCGCGGACTTGTCGCCGAGGCGGATCGTGGCGGTCTTGCGGTGCGAGCGCAGCTGGTCGGCCACCATCGGCGAGTAGAAGTTGAGGGCGAACAAAGCGTCGCCGATCATAGAGCCTCGTCCGCCAGGGCAGCGAGCGCCTTCGCGGCCATCTCGCGCTCCCCGCCGTAGGCGAGCAGTCGCGGCCCCTCCTCGAGCGGCAGCCAGCGCGCCTCGGCGACCTCGATCTCCATGCCCGGCGGGATGTTCCCGATCCGGCCGCTCCGGTACCGCAGGAGGTAGAAGCTGACCACCTTGAAGACGCGCTCGCCGCTGCCCCTGCGCGTGTAGACGTACTTGACGTCGCCGAGCTTCACGTCGAGCCGCGCAACGAGGCCCGTCTCCTCGGCCGCCTCGCGGACGGCGGTCTCGGCAGGCATCTCGCCGGGGTCGATCAGCCCCTTCGGCAGCGCCCAGACCGCCGGCGCGCGCCCGGTCGGGCGCACCGCCGCGAAGAACCAGCGGCCGCGCATGCTCCTGACGAGGACGCCGCCGGCGGAGAGCTCGCGCGCCACCGCTGCTTTGTAACACAGGCGTGCAGCAGGTTCGCACAGGTTCTTGCTCGCGGCTCCAACGCTGGTATGCTGCCCCTGGCACTCGGGAGGTGAGAGTGCCAGGTCGTGTCACAAAGTCTGTGAACAAGGAGGCAACCAATGAATCTGCAGCCTCTTGGTGACCGCCTGATCGTCGAGGTCCTCGAGGAAGAGGAACGACCATCAGCGGCATCGTGCTGCCCGACACCGCGAAGGAAAAGCCGCAGCGCGGCCGCATCCTCGCAGTCGGACCCGGCCCTCGTGACGAGGACGGCGAGTACATCAAGATGGACGTCGAGGAGGGTGACGAGATCATCTTCTCCAAGTACGGCGGGACCGAGATCAAGGTCGGCATGGACGACGTGCTGATCCTGCGCGAGTCGGACGTCCTGGCCAAGGTCGTCGGCGACCGCGCCGCGGTCTAAGGAACTAGAGGAGGAACGAAGAGATATGGCTCACAAGGAGCTCAAGTTCAACGAGGACGCACGGCGCGCGCTCGAGCGCGGCGTGAACATCCTCGCCGACGCGGTCAAGGTGACGCTCGGCCCGAAGGGTCGCTACGTCGTGCTGGACAAGAAGTTCGGCGCGCCGACGATCACGAACGACGGCGTCACGATCGCCCGCGAGATCGAGGTCGAGGACGCCTTCGAGAACCAGGGTGCGCAGCTCGTGCGCGAGGTCGCCACGGCGACGAACGACGTCGCCGGTGACGGCACCACCACCGCGACCGTGCTCGCCCAGGCGATCGTCCGCGAGGGCCTGAAGAACGTTGCCGCCGGCGCGAACCCGATGGGGCTCAAGCGCGGCATCGAGCAGGCCGTCGAGGCTGTCGTCGAGGACCTCAAGTCGCAGTCCAAGGAGATCTCGGGCAAGGAGGACATCGCCCGGGTCGCCACCATCTCCGCGCGCGAGCGCGAGATCGGCGACGTGATCGCGGACGCGATCGAGAAGGTCGGCAAGGACGGCGTCGTGAACGTCGAGGAGGGCCAGACCTTCGGCCTCGAGCTCGAGTTCACCGAGGGCATGCAGTTCGACAAGGGCTACCTCTCGCCGTACATGATCACCGACGCCGAGCGCATGGAGGCCGTGCTCGACGATCCGTTCATCCTGGTCGCGAACCAGAAGATCGGCGCCGTCAAGGACGTCCTGCCGGTGCTCGAGCAGGTCATCCAGGCCGGTCGCCCGCTGCTGATCGTGGCCGAGGACGTCGAGGGCGAGTCGCTCGCGACGATCGTCGTCAACAAGCTGCGCGGCACCTTCACCGCCGTCGCCGTCAAGGCGCCGGGCTTCGGCGACCGCCGCAAGCGCATGCTCGAGGACATCGCGATCCTCAGCGGCGCCGAGGTGATCACCGAGGAGATGGGCCTCAAGCTCGAGAACACGAAGATCGCCCAGCTCGGCCGCGCCCGCAAGGTCGTCGTCGACAAGGACTCGACCACGATCGTGGACGGGGCCGGCGACTCGGAGGCGATCAAGGGCCGGATCAAGCAGCTCCGGGCCGAGATCGAGAACACCGACTCCGACTTCGACCGCGAGAAGCTGAACGAGCGGCTGGCGAAGCTCGCCGGCGGCGTCGCGGTCGTCAAGGTCGGCGCGGCCACCGAGACGGAGATGAAGGAGAAGAAGCACCGCGTCGAGGACGCGCTGCAGGCCACCCGCGCGGCCCTCGAGGAGGGCATCGTGCCGGGCGGCGGCGTCGCGCTCCTGCAGGCGGTCTCCTCGGTCAAGCTCGACACCCTCGAGGGTGACGAGCGCACCGGCGCGGCGATCATCGTCCGCGCGCTGGAGGAGCCGCTTCGGCAGCTCGCCTACAACGCGGGCCTCGAGGGCTCGGTCGTCGTCGACAAGGTCCGGAACGCCAAGAAGGGTCAGGGCCTGAACGTCGACACGGGCGAGATCGAGGATCTCGTCGCGAAGGGGATCATCGATCCGACGATGGTCACCCGCTCGGCGCTGCAGAACGCCGCGTCGATCGCGAAGAACATCCTCACCACCGAGGCGATCGTCGCCGAGGCGCCCGAGAAGGTCGCCGCCGGCGGCGGCGGCATGCCCGACATGGGCGGCATGGGCGGCATGATGTAAGGAGCCCCCCGGGCTTCTGCTCTACGACGAAGGGCCGGCGATGCCGGCCCTTCGTCGTTCCAAAGAGAAGACCCGGAGGGGGCCGGGTCTTCTGAGGGGTGAATCTGGGGAGGTGGGTAGTGCAGATATCGGCTGCGGTTGCCCCGGCTGAAGTCACCCGATCGAGTGATTCGCCGCTTGGGCCTCAAAAGCCGTAGCGTTGCTCCTCGAACGGATCGGCGTCGTTGTGGTAGCCGTAGCGCTCCCAGAAGCCCGGCTGGTCGGTCGCCGAGAGCTCGATTCCGCGCAGCCACTTCGCGCTCTTCCAGAAGTACTTGCCCGGGATCACGAGGCGCAGCGGCCAGCCGTGCTCGAGCTCGAGCGGCTCGCCGTTCGCATGTGTCGCGAGCAGAGCGTGCTCGTCGCGCAGGAACGAGATCGGCACGTTCGCCGTGTAGCCCTGCTCGGAATGCGCGATCGCGAAGCGGGCGCTCGGCTTCGGGCGCACCAGCTGCTCGAGCTCGCGCCAGTGGATCCCGGAGAACGTCAGGTCGAACTTCGACCAGCGCGTCACGCAATGGATGTCCTGGGTGTGCTCCGTCCGGGGCAGCGCGTTCAGCTCGTCCCAGGAGAGCGTGACCGGCTCCTCGACCTCCCCCGAGACCGCGAACGTCCACGTGGCGAGATCGGTCGACGGCACCGAGCCCGCGTGCAGAACGGGCCACTTCTCGGTCAGGTACTGGCCGGGCGGCAGGCGGGCGGGGTCGTAGCCCGCCTCGCGCACCTTCTTCTCCGCCTTCGACCTGAACACCGTCTCTACAGTAACGAGGGTGCGTGTCGCGTTACGTCCACGGTCGTTCGTCCGGGTCGCAGGGCCGGCCGCCGAGGAGTACCTGAACCGCATGGTCTCGAACGACGTCGCCGCGCTCGGTCCCGGCGAGTCCTGCGAGGCGCTGCTGCTGACCGCCAAGGCGCGGGTGATCGCGCCGCTGGTCGTCCTCCGTCGCTCGCACGAGGACTTCCTGCTCCTCACCGAGCCGGAGCTCGGCGAGCGCGTGCGTGCGGAGCTGCTGCGCTCGCGCTTCGCGGCGAAGGCGGAGATCGAGCTCGAGGAGCACACCGCGCACGTCGTCTTCGGCGGCGAGGGGATCGCGACCGCGGACTACGGCGAGCCTGCGGCCGAGGTGCTCGACGCCGACCTCGACGTCACCGTCGGCGCCGACGAGCTCGAGCTGCTCCGGATCCGCGCCGGCACGGCCGCCTGGGGTCGCGAGGTCGACGACCGCGTCCTGCCGGCGGAAGCGGGCCTCGTCGAGCGCGCCGTCGACTTCGCCAAGGGCTGCTACCCCGGGCAGGAGCCGATCGCCCGGCTTCACTACCGCGGTCACGCGAACCGGGGCTTGCGCGTGCTCTCGCTCGACGAGCTGCCCGCGGCGGAGACCGAGATCCTCTACGGAGGCAAGAGCGTCGGCCGGATCACGAGCGCCGCTGCCGCGCCCGACGGCGCGCTGGCGCTCGCCTACGTGCGCCGCGAGGTCCCCGAGGACGCCGAGCTCGAGGTCGGCCGCTCCCGGGCGACCCAGCTACACTGACCGACCGCAGCATGCCTGCACATCAGGCGCCCGTAGCTCAGGGGATAGAGCGCTGCCCTGCGGAGGCAGAGGTCGCACGTTCGAATCGTGCCGGGCGCATCACCGCAGCCGACGTTCCGAGACTGCACGCACAAGACCCGCCTCGACCGGGGTGTTGTTGAATCCGCTTGTGGAGACACGAGAACCGCCCGAGCCGACGTCTCCACCGGCGAGGGTGCGGGCGATCGGCTGGTCGAGGGCGAAGGCCCAAGGGGCGAGCGCCTGGGCTGTCGGAGCGCGGGAGACCCATTCGTCCGTGGACGTCGGCTTCCGGCTCGCCGAGCGGGACCAGCGGGTCGCGGCCGGTGTGCTGGCCGGCGGCATCGCCTACCGGTTCTTCTTCTGGTTCCTCTCCGTTTCGCTACTGGCAACTGGCGCGCTCGGATTGGGGGATGGCGACCGCCTCGAAAGCGCACTCCGCGAGGAGGGGGTCGGCCCGCTGGTGGTCAAGACGGTAGGCGACGCATCGCAGCAAGCGCAGGTCATCGACTGGTCGCTTCTGCTCGTGGGTGGATGGCTCGTGCTGTGGACTGGCTACATGTCCGCCAAAGCGCTCGTGCTCGTTCACGCGACCGTCTGGGGTGTTCCGCCGCCGCCGGCCGCGAGCGCGCTGAAGGCATCGCTGGCCTTCAGCGGCGCGACATTGGGCTTCATCGCTTCGATGGCCGTGGTGCGCTGGTTGCGCACCGAGACGGACGTGCTCGGCCTGGTCTCGACGTTGGCCTTGATCGTGGTTCCGTTCGTCATGTGGATCGTGGCGTCGCAGCGGCTTCCACATCGGGACGTCAGTTGGCGGGAGCTCGTCCCCGGCGCGCTCGTCGTCGCGGCCGGCGTCCAGGCAATGCACCTGTTTACGACGTTGTTTCTCGCTCCGAAGCTGACGAACGCGACCGAGTTGTACGGGGCCTTCGGGATCGCGACGACGATCCTGTTTTGGCTCTACCTCGTGGGACGGCTCATCATCGCGGGAGCGACGCTGAACGCATCTCTGCACGAGCAGCACGCCGCCCGGGAAGCGTGAGTGCGTCGAACGGAGTTCATCCCCACCGGGTGATGCCGAGTCGACTCTCTGCCGCGCATGATCGCTCACACTGACTGTGCTTCCAGGCTGCCTTGGCAACCCGCTGTGAAGGAGATCTAACCCATGCGTTTCACCGACGACGCCCTGTATCCCGAGAATATGGCACCACTGATCATCACCGCGGCGCCGTACGGGCCCGCGTGGCTGCCGGGCGACGCCCCTGACGTGGCCGTCACCTGGGACGAGCAGGTTCAGGTGGCGGTGGACTGCTACGACGCCGGCGCCCGGGTTCTCCACCTCCACGTGCGCAATCCCGCGACCGGGCGTCTCTCGGCGCAGATCGAGCACTTCAACCACATGATGGAGCGCCTCCAGGAAGCGGTGCCCGACCTGATCATCCAGGTCGGCGGCTCGATCGCCTTCGAGCATCCCAAGGATGACGGGCAGGTCGAGTGGCTGAGCTACGACACGCGTCACATGCTCGCGGAGATAACGCCCAAGCCGGAGACCGTCACGGTGGCCATCGGCACGTCCATGATGGATCTGACGCAGATGTGGACTCCGGATGACATTCGGGGCACGCATCTCGAGAGCGATCCGGCGGCCATGGCCGCCTGGGCCGGCATGTACACCGACGCCGGTCCGGCGTTCTACCTCGAGCATCTCAAGCGGCTGAGGGCCAACGGGATCCAGCCCTACTTCACGCTCGCGCACGTGCATCAGCTCGAGATCGTCGAGCGCCTGATCCGCCACGGTGCCTACATGGGCCCGCTGAACACGAACATCACGACGTACGGCGGCGGCGGGTGCGGCCACAACCCCTTCGATTGGATGCACTGGCTCCAGCGCCAGCCACAGGGCGCCATCGTCACGTTCTGGGCCGCGATGCGGGTCGCCGCGGTCGCCCAGCCACTGGCGATCATCATGGGCCAGCATTGCCGCGTCGGCATCGAGGACAACCTCTGGAACAGCAAGCGCGAGCGCATGACCACCTTGCAGCAGATCGAGGCGGTCGTGTCGCTCGCCGATCGGTTCGGCCGCAAGATCGCGAGCGCGGAGGAAGCGCGCGAGCTCATGAAGATCGGAGTCTGGTACGACAGCGTGGACGAGACGCTGCAGCACCTCGGCATGCCGCCCAACCGCGGGGACGACGACCGCGGCTTCATGGTGTGGGAGACCGACGGCAAGAAGAGCGTCGCACATGCGATGTCCGATTCGCATCCCATGGCCTACTGCATGACGCCGCCGCCGCCGCCGGCACCGCAGCAGATGCTGCCCCCCGACGAAGCACGATAGTCCGGCAGACCGAAATCATGAGCCGACACGACCGAGAACAGCCCCTGGGTGCCATCCCTCGACCAGCTCGAGGAATGGGACCCAGAGGGTGCGGAGCCGCTGTTGCGGGTGGGCGCGAGCCCCTGGAACAGCGGCGTGCTGCCGCGCAAGGAGGTCGAGTTGATCTCCCTCGCGCTGTACTGCGCCTGCACGAACCTCAACGAGCCGGGCACGCGCCGCCACATCCGTGGCGCTCTCGATGCGGGCGCCACACGCGACGAGGTTCTGTGGGTGCTCAAGGGTGGCGCCGCAATGGCGCTTCATTCGTGCAGTCTCGGTGTCCCGATTCTCCTCGAGGAGATGCAGGCGGCGGGAGTCACAGCCCCCGGCGGCCCGAAGCCGCAGACCCCTGCGTGTGACGCGATGAAGGCGATGGGCCAGTGGAACACGGCGTGGGATCCGTTCTACGAGCTCTCGCCGCTCTGGACCGAGGAGTTCTTGGCTTTCGGAGTCGGCCTCTACACGGGCGGCCTCTTCACGCCGAAGTTCATCGAGCTGATCAGCATCGCCTTCGACGCGTCCGTCACGCACATGTACGCGCCCGGCACGCGTCGGCACATCAAGGGAGCGCTCGCGGCCGGCGCGACGCCGGAGGAGATCATGGCGGTGCTGCAGCTCTGCGTCTCGATGGGCTTGCAAGCTGTTGCTCAGGGCGTGCCCATCCTCGCCGAGGAACTCGAAAGGCCCCCAACATGACCGGCTCGGTCACACACTTCGAGATCTACGCCGAAGACGATCCGAACGAGCTCGTCCGAGTTCTACAAGGAGCTCTTCGACTGGCAGATCGACAAGGTGCCGGGAATCGAGTACTTCCAGATCCAGACCGGCCCGCCCGAAGCGGGTGGCATCCGAGGTGGGCTACTGCGTCGACCGATACCCGGGCCGCGCAGCTGGGTTCACTACGTCGCGGTCGACTCGCTCGACGAGATGGTCGAGCGCGTCGAGAAGCTGGGTGGAAAGCTGATCCGCGAAAAGGCGGCTGTTCCCAAGATCGCGTGGTACGCGGTTGTGGAAGATCCCCAAGGCAACATCTTCGCTCTGTGGCAGGCCGATCCGGTTGCGTTCCCACCGCTAGAGCCCGAGGACTGAGCCACCAACGCTTGCCCTACGAGGGCGACACAGACGCATCCAGGCGCGGGTGCCTTGACGTGAGGCCGTCGCGCACGAGTGGTGCGCGACGGCCTCGATCTACGAGCGGCGCCTAGCGGACGGGGGCGAGGTCCTCCCTGCTCTCGCTCCAGCGTGCGGTCAGCGCGTAGAGCACGATGATGTTCAGCGCCATCACGGTCAGTGACCAGAGCGGATACTGGCTGTTGCCGAGGAAGCCGAGCTGGGCGATGAAGTTCAGCGATACGACGACGATCGCAAACCAGCGCGCCCAACCCTGCCCGGCCACCAGTCCGAGGCCTGCGAGAACGAGCAGCACGCCCCAGATCAACATGATCCAGCCCCACGACGTCAGGTCGACGACGAGGAAACCGGAACCAGTGACGACGAAGTACTCGTCTTCGAACAGAGCGACGAGGCCCTGAAAGAAGTCGATGAAGCCGACGATCAGCAACAACATGCCGGCGAAGCCGATCCAACCTGCCATGCTCTTGGAGTTCATCTGTTTCCTCCTAGTGGGACAGTAGAAGCCGCTTCGTGAGGGATCTCACGCTGCCTGCGAATACGTAGGACACGGGATTCGCGATATCAGTCGCACTCCCTGCGGAGGTACCGTTGTCCGGCGTGACGCCTAGGCTCGGTTCTCCCGATGTGTTGCTTCTTTCTTCTCTTCGCAGCCCTCGGCCCGCGCTTCGCGATCATCGCCATGTGGCTCTTCGGAAACCGCGTCGACTTCGCATTCGGCTCGTGGGTCTGGCCGTTGTTGGGTCTTTTCTTCGCGCCGTGGACGACGCTCATGTATCTCCTGGCGTGGTCTCCCGGCGGCGGTGTCTCTGGCGCGGAGTGGATCCTCGTCGGCCTCGGGGTCGCGCTCGACCTCGCGACGTATGCGGCCAAGCCCGCCCGGAGCAGATACGCGACCCCCTGAGATCACAACCTCTGAGCGGCCGATGGTCTCGCGCGTTGGCCTTCAGCCGAGAGTTGGGGCAGCGTCCGTCCACGCGCCAGTCCGTCGAGCGGTCGTGGAGTGCAGCTGCTCGGGCACTCTGCAGTCGTGGAGCCACTGACCCGGGAGACGTGCGTTGCTTGCCGGCGGGATGCGCCGCGGGTGACGGACGCCGAGATCGCCGAGCTTCACCCGCAGGTCGCCGAGTGGAAGCTCCTCGAGCTCGACGGGATCATGCGTCTGCAGCGGGTCTTTGCATTCGACGACTTCGCACAGGCGCTCGCGTTCACGGCGAGTGTCGGCGCGCTTGCGGAGAAGGAAGGTCATCACCCCGCGCTTCTGACCGAATGGGGCCGGACGACCGTCACCTGGTGGACGCACAAGATCCGCGGCCTCCACCGCAACGACTTCATCCTGGCGGCGAAGACGGACGAGCTGATCCGCTGACCTTGCGGATCATGCTGCTGCCTCGGGGCGTTCGTCGTAGGCTTCGAGCGTGGACGCGGACGCCGTCGAGATCCGGGTGCTCGGCTGTCTGATCGAGAAGCAGCGGACGACGCCCGACGTCTATCCGCTCTCGCTGAACGCGTTGCGGCTCGCGTGCAACCAGGCGACGAACCGCGACCCGGTCGTCGACTACGACGAGGCGGCGATCCGCGGGGCGCTCGAGCGGCTGGCGCGGAAGGGCTGGACGCGGCTCGCGAGCGGCCCCGGCAGCAGAACGGCCAAGTACCGCCATCTGCTGGACGAGGCCCTCGGTCGCGTGCCGTCGCAGATCGCGCTCCTCGCGGTGCTGATGCTGCGCGGGGCGCAGACCCCCGGTGAGCTGAAGACGAGAGTCGAGCGGCTCTATCCGTTCGGCACGCTCGAAGACGTGCAGAAGGCGCTCGACGCCCTCGCGGAGAACGACCTCGTGCAGCGTCTGCCGCGGCGGCCCGGTCAGAGCCAGGACCGGTACGAGCAGCTGCTCGGCGGCGGCGGCGCCGACGAGAGCCAGACGGCGGCGCCCGCAGCGCCCAGAGGCGACCTCGAGGAGCGCGTCGCAAAGCTCGAGCAGCAGGTGGCGGAGCTGCTCGACAGACTTCCCTAGTCGTCCGGACAGACGACAGCTCGTCGTTCTCGCGGCCGACACCAAGATCATCCGCCGCGGCGGTCAGGTTCCTGCCAGCGGCCGATGTTTCGCGGCCGCGCACACCCCAGGATCGCTCCATGACAACGATGGAGGTGACCGAAGTGCAGATGATGACGACGACGCGCGTCGACGTCCGCCCGCTGCGGGCGCAGCTCGAGGGCGACGTCTTCGCGCCGGACGACGAGGGCTGGGACGAGGCGCGCCTCGCCTGGAACCTGGCGGTCGACCAGCAGCCGGCAGCGGTTGCCCTGCCCGAGTCGGCAGCCGACGTCGCGGCCGTCGTGCGCTTCGCGCGCGAGCACGGTCTACGCGTCGCTCCCCAGGGCACGGGCCACAACGCGGCCGCGCTCGCCGCGGCAGGCTCGCTCGAGGACACGATCCTCCTGAAGACCGTGCGGATGCGCGGCGTTACCGTCGACGCCGGCGCCCGCACCGTTCGCGCCGAAGCCGGTGTGCTCTGGATCGAGGTCGTCGAGGCCGCGGCCGAGCACGGTCTCGCCGCGCTCGCAGGCTCCTCGCCCGACGTCGGTGTCGTCGGCTACACGCTCGGCGGCGGGCTCTCGTGGCTCGCGCGCAAGCACGGCATCGGTGCCAACCAGGTGACGGTGGTCGAGCTCGTCACCGCGGACGGTCGCCTCGTGCGCGCCGACGCGGAGAACGAGACGGACCTCTTCTGGGCCGTGCGCGGCGGCGGCGGTGCCTTCGGCGTCGTCACCGCGATCGAGTTCAACCTCCTCCCGCTGACGGAGGTCTACGCGGGCATCCTTTGGTTCCCCGTCGACCGAGCCGCGGAGATCCTGAACGAGTGGCGCGCGTGGACGGACGGCCAGCCGGACGAGATGACCTCGGTCGGCCGCATCCTTCAGTTCCCGCCGATCCCGGAGATCCCGGAGCCGGTGCGCGGTCAGTCGTTCGTCGTCGTCCAGGCAATCTTCCTCGGCGACGAGGCCGACGGCGCGGAGCTGCTCGCTCCGTTGCGTGCGCTCGGACCGGCGATGGACACCGTCGCCACCATCCCTGTGGCGGCGCTCTCGCAGCTGCATATGGACCCCGAGGAGCCCGTGCCGTACGTCGGCGACGGCGGGATGCTCGCCGATGTCGACAGCGCGCTGGTCGACGCGGTCGTCGACGCCACCGTCGGGTCGCCGCTCATGAGCGTCGAGATCCGCCATCTGGGCGGAGCCGTCGCGCGGGCGAAGCCCGGGCATGGCGCCGTCGCCGCCTTCGAGGCGCCCTTCATCATGTACGCCGTCAGCGACGCCTCGACCCCTGAGGCAGCGGAGGCGACAGAGGGCGCGCTCGAGGTGATCCGCGAGGCGGTAGGGCCGTGGGCGGCGAGGCACACGTATCTCAACTTCGCCGACACCCAGCGCGGCGCGCGGAGCCTTTTCGGCGAGCACGCGTACGAGCGGCTCTGCCGGATCAAGGCGGAGGTCGACCCGGACGACACGATCCGGTCGAACCACCCGCTCTCCTCCGGCGAATAGCGACAGCTGGGCTCCCGCGCACCGGCGGCGTGCGCGGGAGCACCAGCGTCTGGGCCCCTCCGGGCGCTACCGTGCGCGCGTGAACCCGCTCGACGAGCTGCGAGGCACGTTCGGCAACCTGGGCCGGAACCTGGGCGAGCAGCTGCGTCGCACGGCCGGGCCGGAAGTGGAGGAGTTCCTCGCCGACCGGCTCGTGCGGCAGGAACTGACACGCCAACGCCCGCTTCCGGTGCTCCAGGCCGAGCTCGACTCGCTCGTCGGCCTCGAGACCGTGAAGGAGCAGGTGCGGGCGCTCGTCGCCTTCCTCCAGGTGCAGGCGCGGCGCAAGGAGCACGGCTTGCCCGAGGTGGCGACGTCCCAACATCTCGTCTTCCTCGGCAACCCGGGAACCGGCAAGACGACGGTGGCTCGGCTGCTGGCGGAGATGTATCGCTCGATGGGCCTGCTGGCGAAGGGCCACCTCGTTGAGGTCGACCGCGCCTCGCTCGTCGGGCAGTACGTCGGCCAGACGGCGATCAAGACGGACCGGGCGATCAGACGGGCGCTCGACGGCGTCCTCTTCGTGGACGAGGCGTACTCGCTCACGCCCGGCGACGGCGACGGCCGGCTGCGACTTCGGCGCGGAGGCCGTCGAGACGCTGCTGAAGCGGATGGAGGATCACCGGCACCGCCTGGTCGTGATCGTCGCCGGCTACCCGCGGCTGATGCGGGGCTTCCTCGACTCCAACCCGGGACTGCGCTCGCGCTTCGCGCGCGAGATCTCGTTTCCGGACTATTCGACGAACGAGCTGCTCTCGATCACCGGGAAGCTCGCGGGGGAAGCCGAGTACGAGCTTGGCCCGGGGGCGGAGGAGGCGCTGGAGCGGATCTTCGCCGGCGCCGAGCGGGGAGAGGGCTTCGGCAACGCGCGCTTCGCGCGCACGATCTTCGAGCAGGCGCTGAACCGCCAGGCGCTGCGGCTCGCGCAGGTGGAGGGGCAGGCTCTGGCGGAGCTCGACCGCGAGGCGGTGATCACCTTGACGGCGGAAGATCTCGTGCGCGCAGCCCAGGCGTTGGGCGAGCTGACGGAGGCGCGTCCGAAGCGCCGCCGCTGGCTGGGCTAGCTGGCTGGGCTAGCTGGCTGGGCTAGCCTGGCCCGATGCAGGGCGCGCCCGAGGCTTGCGGTACCCACCGCACCCCGTCGAGCGACACGATCTCGTTCAGCAGCCCGAACGTCGCGAGCGCCAGGGGAAGGCGCGTGCGTGCCTGCATCTCGCGCGAGTGGATCCAGGAGCCGACGAACGCCTCCACCGGTGCGCCACGGTTCAGTCGCCGGAGCTCCCAGAACAGCTTCGCCGACTGGCGCGCCTGGTCGACGACGATCTGGTCGGCGACGCTCCACCAGAGCTGGAGCGGGACGCACGAGGACGCAATCGCGTTCGCGTACGACAGCGGGCTGCGCATGGCGAAGGCGCGCGGTGCCGTCTTCGGCGTCCCGCCGATCTCCTTGCGCGCGAGCTTGCGCAGGCCGTCTCCGATCGGCATCCCCCAGGCGCGCAGGCACGCCTTGCCGCACGAGAGTCGCCGGAAGTTCCGGTACTGGAGCGCGAAGTCGGCGACCGCGTCGAACGCCGCCGCACCGGCGAGCAGCCTCGGGTGCCGCGCGACGAGGAGCAGCGTCTCCTGACCGCCCATGCTGCCGCCGAATGCGTAGATCCGCTCGGCGTCGACCCGCAGCCAGGGAAGCGTGCGCCCGAGGATCTCCGGCATCCGCGCGAGCTCGTCGACGTGCCTGGAGAAGCCCCACGAATGCGCGGACAGCCGCCGGCCGCGAGCGTCCGGATTGACGACGACGAAACCGCCGCGCGCGGGCAGATTGCCCCAGTTCGCCGCGTTGATGCGCCCGCTCAGCCCGCGTCCGTGCGGCGAGATGATCAGCGGGACAGGCGGGTTGTTGCCCGGCCCGTACCAGGACGGCAGCAGCACGACGGCGCGATTCCGGCGGCCGTCGTGGGCCTGGTAGCGAATCACGATCCGTTTCGTCGTCGCGAGCGCCGTTCGCGTCCCGGCCGGCCGCCGGATCGGGCCGCGGCGCGTGCGCGCGACGAGCTCCAGCTTGCCGCTCAGGCCGGAGAGGTCGAGCGTCTCGCCGCGGACGCGCCCGAACGGGCGGCCGCCGAGGGTGACGCCGGCCAGCGCGGTGCCGCGCGGCAGCCGCAGGCGCAGCTTCAGCGTCGCCGGCCGTCGCGCCGGCACCTCGACGGAGATGCGGACGCCGTCGGCGCGCGACTCGAGCGAAAAGGAAAGCGGCCCGAAGCTCGTGGCCGCCCGGCGAACGGCGATCCGCTTGCCGGCCCGAAGCCACGGGCGCGGCGTCGCGAAGGCGAGCTCGAGCCCGTGCGGAGCGCCACGCGCGTCCCGTGTCTCGTGCACGAGCAGGGCTCGAAGTGTCTCGAGGAAGGCGGCGTTGCTCGCTCCGTTCGGCGGCAGGTACATCGAGCGGTAGCTGAGGCCGCCGAGCGGAGCCACACTTGCCGCCTCGCCCGAGACGAACGTGCTCGGCGTCATCGCGACCGCGAGCGTGCCGTAGAGGCTCAGCACGAGCTGGTCGGCCTCGCCGGCGTCTGCGAGGAAGCGCGCGACGTTGATGCCGTACACGCCGTCGGTGCCGCCGGTCGGGAAGGAGGGATCGGGATAGAGAGCGTAGGCGCCTGCGCGCACGACGCCGAGCAGGCGCGAGCCGTGGCGGAGCAGGTAGCGAAGCGCGCCGCGCGCCTCCGGGCTGCCGGGCTCGAACAGCCCGGACGCGAGCGCATAGGGCATGACGAGGTTCCAGTAGCTGCCGAGCCGGGCCTCGGTCAGAGAGCCGTAAGGTCGCTCGCCGTCGAGCAGCCTCGCCGGGAGGAAGAGCGAGCCGTCCGGAAGGCGTCGCTGCGAGGTGCGGACGGCACGACGGAGCCCCCGTTCGAGGCGGCCAGCGAGCGAGCGGCAACGGCGGGCGAGGGCGGCGTCACCGGTGGCTCCCCAGACGCGTGCCATCTCGCGCAGCCCCTGCCACGCGACGGCCTGCGAGTGCAGCCCGAGCACGGAGTCCGGGATGTCGGACGAGTAGCGCTCGCGGTCGAGCAGTCCCGTGGGGTTACGCTCGATCTGGCGTCCGAGCGCAGCCACGTAACGGCGCAGCGCGGGTGTCGCCTGCCTGACGTAGGCGCGGTCGTTCGAGAGGCGGTAGTGCGCGGCCGAGCCGACGAGCTTCTCGCCCATCTTCCAGTTCGGGTACGGCGTCGGCTTGCGGCTCAGCGACGTGCGCAGGATCGACCGTGAGACCCCGGAGTGGCCAAACTCGGCGAGCACCTGCGCGACGTCCGAGCCCTCCGGGAACGAGAACTGCTCGTACGGATTGCCGATCGAGTAGCGCCAGGTCAGCGTCAGGTTCTGAATCAGCAGGTTGCGCGCCGCGTCGTTGACTCGTTTCTCCGGGACTGAGATCTCCGTCCCGGCGGCGAGCCGCAGATCCCAGTACGCGGCCACCGCGTCGCGGGCCCCGTCGTAGCGGGACTCGGTCACCCGGAACGTCCGGGCGCGGCGCGGATCGTTCAGCCAGCCGACGTACAGCGTGCGTGTCGAGCCGCGCGGGATCCGGTGGGTGATCGCCGTGCCGGCGCTCGGCTGGAGGCGCACCCGGCCCGGCGCCCGGCGCGCGTCGACCTCGATCCGCACGAAGCTCGCGAGCCCCCCGGCAGTCTGCGCCGCGAACGACTCGTGTGCGTAGCGGGCGCCGGCGGCGTCGACGTAGCTCGTCTGCGAGGATCGGCAGGTACCCGCCGGCCAGATGCGCGGGCCGGAGACGGCGGAGGCACGAGCCGTAGCGCTCCCGTCCGGTCGGGCCGACGATAGACGGTCAGGCTTCGTTCGCCGACGCGGTTCGAGATCACCTGGCTCCCGTCGGCGACGTGGAGCGCGACCGTTCCCGCACCCCGCACCCCGAGCGGCTGCGCGAAGGGCAGGTAGTAGACACCCGAGTCGGTCAGCGGCCGCTTGCCCGGCGCGCGGGCGTAGAGGAGCGGTGGCAGGTAGCGCCGCGCGCCCTCGTAAGTCGGTCCGTCGGGCGCGGCGAGCAGCGCTTCGCCCCAGGCGTCGCGTCCGGCCCGCAGCGCGCTCTCGACCCGCAGCGCGTGGCTCGCGCTCGCCCGCGGCTCGGGACAGGATCCCTGTGCGCCAGAGAATCGCGTAGCAGCGTCCCCAGCCTCCGCAGTCGCGACCGAGCACAGGGCCGCGAGCAGCAGGAGCGGCGTCAGGCGTACGGCGACCCTTCGTCTCGTCGCCGCGCGCACCGGCTCATTCATATCCGATTCGTGCGAGTGCCGGGTAGATCGGCACGACGGCTCCTGCGGAGGCTAGGCCTGCGGGATCCGCGCTTCGAGCGCGGCGCCGAGCGCCTCGCGCACCGGCTCGAGCTCGATCCGGTCGAGCACGTCCTGGAAGAAGCCGCGCACGATCATCCGCTCGGCCTCCTGGCGCGTCAGGCCGCGGGCCATCAGGTAGAAGAGCTGCTCGCGGTCGACCTGGCCGAGCGTGGCGCCGTGCGTGCAGCGCACGTCGTTCGCCAGGATCTCGAGGCCGGGGATCGAGTCGGCGTGCGCCGTCTTCGAGAGCAGGAGATTGCGGTTCTCCTGGTAGGCGTTCGTCTTCTGCGCGTCCTCCTCGACGCGGATCATCCCGCGCCAGACCGCGCGCGAGTCGTCGCGCAGCGCGCCCTTGAAGGCGAAGTCCGAGGTCGTGTCCGGCGCGATGTGCTCCTGGAACGTGTCGTAGTCGAGGTGCTGCGTCCCGTCGGTGAAGTAGGCGCCGGTGACGCGCGAGGTGGCGCCGCGGCCGGCGAGGTCGTTCTGGATCCGGATCTTCCCCTTCTTGGAGCCGAACCCGCCGGCGACCCAGTCGAGCTCGGCGTCACGCTCGACCCGGGCGTGGTGCGTGCCGAAGTGCCACGTCTGCTGCGAGACGTTCTGCACGGAGACGTACTCGACCTTCGCGGCCTGGCCGACGAAGATCTCGACGGCGGCGTTGACGTAGCCCGCCAGCTCGGGAGAGCTCGACGCGTATTCCTCGATCACCGTGAAACGGCTCTCGGGCTCGGCGACGACGAGCAGGCGCCAGAAGAGCGAGCCGCCCTCGACGTCGTTGACGACCCGGATGTAGAGCGGCTGCTCGAGCACGAACCCCGTTGGCACGTGGACGAGGATGCCGTTCTCCCACAGCGCCGAGTTGTGTGCGGCGAACTTCTCGTCCGAACCGACGAGCTCGCCGAGACGCTCGTGGTCGGCGAGCCTCTCGAAGCGGATGCCCTCGGGGGCGCGCTCGATCTCGAGGCCGCCTTCCGAGACGCGGACGACCCCGGCTGCCTCGAGCTCGAGCATCCCGGGCGCGTTCGCGACCCCGGCTGCGCCGTTCGCCGAGAACGAGTCCGGGTCGAAGCCCTTCAGGTCGGTGAACCGCCACGACTCGTCCTTCGTCGTCGGCAGCGGCAGCGCTTTGTAGCGCGCGAGCAGCTCCGGCCTAGTCACGAGGCGCGTACCTCCGGTGCAGCATCAACGCGTTCCCGTCCGGGTCGCTGAAGAAGGCCATGTGGCAAACGCCGGTATCGAGCACGTCGCCGTGGAAGGGGACTCCCTTCGCCTCGAGCGCAGTACGAGCAGCGGTCACGTCAGCGACCCGGAGCGCGATGTGGGAGCTATGCGGGGCGGTGAACTCCTGCCCGACGTTGCTCGGGTCGATCAAGTACAGGGTGACGTTCTCACCCAGCTGGTACTCGGGCCAGGCGGCCTCTTGATCACCGACCGGCGGCAGGCCGAGCGTCTCGCCGTAGAACCGCCGAGCCCGCGCCATGTCCGCGACCGGCACGGACACGAAGTCCGTCCGCTCGACGGTGATCACGAGTCGCTCGGCTCCTGCCCGCGCGGCGTGTGGCGGTGGTGGAGCATCAGGGCATTGCCGTCGGGGTCCTCGAAAAACGCCATGTGGCAGACACCCGTGTCGAAGGTCTCGCCGGAGAACTCGACGCCCTTCGACTCCAGCTCGGCACGAGCGGCCGGCATGTCGTCGACGTGGAGCGCGAGGTGCGCGGTCTTCTGCGGCGCGAACTCCAGCCCGAACGTGGTCGGCTCGTAGATCCCGAAGCACGTCTCGCCGACCCAGAACTCGGCGTCACCGGTGTCATCCGGCCGCAGCCCGAGGGTCTCGACGTAGAACGCCCGCGATCGCTTCCAGTCGGTGGAGGGAATGGCGACGAAGTCGACGCCCGTGACCGGGCTAGCCAACGCTGCCCTTAGCCAACACGGCCCTTAGCCAACACTGCCTTCCATCTGCAGCTGGATCAGCCGGTTCATCTCGACGGCGTACTCGAGCGGCAGCTCCTTGGTGATCGGCTCGACGAAGCCCGACACGATCATCGCGCTCGCCTCCGACTCCGAGAGCCCGCGGCTCATCAGGTAGAAGAGCTGCTCCTCGCCGATCTTCGAGACGGTCGCCTCGTGGCCGAGGTCGACGTCGTTCTCGTCCACCTGGATGTACGGGTACGTGTCCGAGCGCGACTCGTCGTCGAGGATCAGCGCGTCGCAGACCACCTTCGACTTGGCGCCGTGCGAGCCCTTGGCCACCTGCAGGAGGCCGCGGTAGCCGGCGCGCCCGCCGTTCTTCGAGATCGACTTGGACGTGATCACGGACGTCGTGTTCGGCGCCGCGTGCACGACCTTGCCGCCCGCGTCCTGGTGCTGGCCCTTGCCGGCGAACGCGATCGAGAGCACCTCGCCGTGAGCGCGGTCGCCCATCAGCCAGATCGCCGGGTACTTCATCGTCAGCTTCGAGCCGAGGTTCCCGTCCACCCACTCCATCGTCGCGTCCTCGTAGGCGACGGCGCGCTTCGTGACGAGGTTGTAGACGTTGTTCGACCAGTTCTGGATCGTCGTGTAGCGGCAGCGCCCGCGCGGCTTGACCACGATCTCGACGACCGCGGAGTGCAGCGAGTCGGAGGAGTAGATCGGCGCCGTGCACCCTTCGACGTAGTGCACGTAGGCGTCCTCGTCGACGATGATCAGCGTGCGCTCGAACTGGCCCATGTTCTCCGCGTTGATGCGGAAGTAGGCCTGGAGCGGCAGCTCGATCTTGACGCCCGGCGGCACGTAGATGAAGGAGCCGCCCGACCAGACGGCCGAGTTCAGCGCCGCGAACTTGTTGTCGTTCTGCGGGATGATCGTGCCCATGTACTGCTTGACGATGTCCTCGTGCTCGCGGAGGGCCGAGTCCATGTCCAGGAAGATCACGCCCTTCGCCTCGAGGTCGGCCTGGAGCTTGTGGTAGACGACCTCCGACTCGTACTGGGCGCCGACCCCGGCGAGGTACTTCTTCTCCGCCTCGGGGATGCCGAGCTTGTCCCACGTGTCGAGGATGTCGGCCGGCAGGTCCTCCCAGTTCTTCGCCTGCTTCTCGGTCGGCTTGATGTAGTAGTAGATGTTCTCGAAGTCGATCTCGCCGACGTTGCCGCCCCACGTCGGGAGTGGCCGCGCCAGGAAGTAGTCGAGCGACTTGTGCCGGAACTTCCGCATCCACTCCGGCTCCTGCTTGTGCTCGGCGATCGCCTCGACGACCTCGTGCGAGAGGCCGCGGCCCGACTTGAAGAAGTAGTTCTCCGCCTCGTCCGAGTTGGAGAAGCCGTACGCGTACTCCTCGCGGATTCCCTTGACGACCTCGGTCTCGGTATCGCTCATGCGGCCACCTCCGTCTTGGGCATGAAGGCATCGTAGCCCTCGGCCTCCAGGCGGTGGGCGAGCTCCTTGCCGCCGCTCTCGACGATCCGGCCGCCCACGAACACGTGCACGCGGTCGGGCGTGACGTAGTTGAGGATGCGCTGGTAGTGGGTGATGATGAGCGCGCCCATCTCGGGGCCGACGAGCTCGTTGACGCCGCCCGCGACGATCCGCAGCGCGTCGATGTCGAGCCCGGAGTCGGTCTCGTCGAGCACCGCGATCTTCGGCTTCAGCAGCGCCATCTGGAGGATCTCGACCCTCTTCTTCTCGCCGCCGGAGAAGCCGTCGTTCAGGTAGCGAGACGCGAGCTCGCGCGGGACCTTCAGGTGCTCCATCGCAGCGAGGATCTCGGTGCGGAACTCCTTCACCGGAATCGGGTCGTCCTCGCCGCCGTTCCGCGCCTTGCGGGTCGCGTTGATCGCGCTCCGCAGGAAGCTCGTCACGGTGACGCCGGGAATCGCGTGCGGGTACTGGAACGCGAGGAAGAGGCCCTTCTGGGCGCGCTCGTCCGCCTCCAGCTCGACGACGTTCTCGCCGTTCAGCAGGATCTCGCCCTTGGTGATCTCGTAGGCCGGATGACCCATCAGCGCGTAGGCGAGCGTCGACTTGCCGGAGCCGTTCGGGCCCATCACCGCGTGCTTCTCGCCGAGCTCGATCTCGAGGTCGACGCCCTTCACGATCTCGGTGCCGTCCTCGAGCGCGACGTGCAGATCCTTCAGTTCCAGATACGCCAAGCTTGTGACTCCTCTTTTCGCTGCGGCAAGCCGAAATCAGCGCCGCTTCGTGCGCCCATGGTAGCCGATCAGGGCTGCCAGGGCGGGAGCCGCCAGCGCGGCGATCGAGCCCGTCTTGCCGAGCCGGATCCGAGCCTCGGTCCACGCGCTCGAGCCTTTCGCCGCGTCGTCGAAGCGACCGTGCGCCCCGGGGTCGCCCGCGAGCGTCTCGTACAGGTTGTCCGGGGAGTCGGCCGGCTTCGCCTCGCCCGTCGTCTGCCCCTTCCAGCCGTTCCGCAGCAACACGTGATCGCCGGCGCGCGGGGAGAGCTTCTGGCCCCAGAGGAGCTTCTGGCTGGCCCACGTCACCGGTAGCTCGCGCTGCGGCCGCACGCAGCAGTGAAGGACGGCTTCGGCGACGATCTCGGGCTGGTAGATCGGCGGCACCGGCTGCGGCTGCAGCCCGAGCTTCTGTCGGCCCCGGTCGAACTGCGGTGTGTTGATTCCGCCCGGCAGGATCAGGCTGATGTCGACGCCCGTCCGGTGCTTCTCCTGCTCCACGCGCGCCGACTCGAAGAAGACGCGGCCCGCCGCCTTGGAGGCACAGTAGGCCGCCTGGAGCGGAATCCCGCGGTAGGCGAGCCCAGAGTTGACGTCGACGAAGGTGCCGCGGCTCGCCTGCAGGTGCGGCAGCGCGGCGCGGTAGGCATGGAAGCGACCCAGGAAGTTGACGTCCATGACGCGGCGGAGCTCCTCGGCATCGAGCTCGGTGACCTCCGCGTAGACGGTGACCATGATCGAGCAGACGAACGTGTCGATCCGGCCGAAGCGCTCCACGGCGCGCGCGCACAGCGCCTCGTTGTCGCCGGCGCTCGTCGCGTCGGCGCTGACCGCGAGCGCCTCGCCGCCGGCCGCCTCGATCTCGGCGACCGTGGCTTCGAGCGCCGCGCCGTTCCGGGCGGAGACGACGACCTTCGCTCCTCGTCTCCCGGCGGCCCGTGCGGTCGCACGTCCGATCCCGCTCGACGCGCCGGCGATCACGACGACCTGCTGTTCGAGCGGCTTCTTCACGCCAGTCCTCATGCCGATGCTGATGAGTGGGCGGGTGCCCTGGGTGGAGGTTGGACAAACGGTGGTAGGCTGAAGTCGTGCCCTTCGGAATCGGTATCTGGGAGGTCCTGATCCTGCTGCTCGTCGTGCTGCTCGTCTTCGGGCCCAAGCGGCTGCCGGAGATGGGCCGCTCGCTCGGCAAGGGGATGCGCGAGTTCAAGGACTCGATCTCCGGTAATTCCGACGATGACGACGACAGCGCCACGATGCACAAGCGCCTGGCGACGGAGCTCCCGCCCGCCGAGGACGAGGTGCCCGAACGCGTCGAAGCGCGCGAGCGCGACTCGGTCTCCTAAGCTCCGCGTCCCGTGATCAGGAAGCGCCTGCCGCGGCGGTTGAGCCACGGCGAAGAAGCCACGCTGGTCGAGCACCTCGGCGAGCTCCGTACGCGCCTGCTGATCGGCCTGCTCACGATCGCGCCGGCCTTCATCGTCGCCTTCGCTTTTCACGGCGAGCTGATCGAATGGCTGATCCGGCCGCTTCCGGACGACAAGAACCTGGTCACGCTGGGCGTGACCGAGCCGTTCACGACCGCGATCAAGGTGAGCCTCGCGGCCGCGGTCGCCGTGACCCTGCCGATCCTGCTCTACCAGGTGTGGGCCTTCCTCGCCCCGGCCGTCGAGGAGCGGATGCAGCGCACCGTCGCGGTCTTCGCGTTCATCGCGACCGCGCTCTTCGCCGGCGGGGTCGCCTTCTGTTACTTCATCGTGCTGCCGCGCGCGCTCACGTTCCTGACGAACTTCGGCGACGAGTTCTTCGAGATCGACATCCGCGCCAGCTACTACTTCTCCTTCGTCACGGTGACGCTGCTCGCGACCGGGCTCGCGTTCCAGATGCCGATCTTCATCCTCGCGCTCGTCCGGCTGCGCGTGCTCACCGCGGCGCAGCTGCGCCGGAACCGACGGTTCGGGATCCTCGGCATGGTCGTCTTCGCAGTGTCTGCTGCCCACCGTCGACCCGGTCTCGCTCGCCCTCGAGGTGGTGCCGCTACTGATCCTCTTCGAGCTCTCGATCTGGCTCTCGGCGTTCATGGAGAAGCGCTGGAAGCTCGACGAGTCGAGCTCGCGCTACTACGACTTCGACGAGGAGTAGAGGGCGGCCGTGAAGGTGCTCTCCGCGGACTGGGTGCTGCCCGTGGAGGGTGTGCCGATCGCGAACGGGGCGATCGCGATTCGCGACGGCCGCATCGAAGCGGTCGGCACCGCCGCCGAGCTCGGCACCGGCGAGCGCTTTCCCGGCGCCGCGATCGTCCCGGGCTTCGTCAACGCGCACACGCACCTCGAGTACGCGGTCTACGCCGGCTTCGGCGACGGGCTCTCGTTCGCTCCCTGGCTGGCGACTCATATCGAGCGCAAGCACCGGATCGGGCGGGAGGAGATGGAGGCGATCGCCCGGCTCGGCGCGGCTGAGTGCCTGGCCTCCGGAGTGACGACCGTCGGCGACGCGAGCTACGCGGGCGCTGCCGCTCACGCCTGCTCGGCGCTCGGCCTCCGCGCGATCGTCTATCTCGAGGTCTTCGGCAGCGACGCGGACGGCGCGATCGAGCAGTTTCGCGAGAAGCTCGAGTACGTCACGCCGACGCTCTCCGAGCGTGTGCGGGTCGGCGTCTCGCCGCACGCGCCCTACTCCTGCTCGACCGGCGTGTACCGCGCGTGTCTCACGCTCGGCGTGCCGGTGATGACGCACTTCAACGAGAGCCAGGACGAGCTCGACTGGCTGCTGCGCGGCGAAGGGCCGATGCAGCCGGTCGGTCAGCTCATGGTCGAGCCGGACGGCCAGACGGGCATCCGCCGGCTCGCGGCAGCCGGCGTCCTGGACGCACGGATCGTGGCGGCGCACTGCGTGAAGGTGGACGCAGAGGAGATCGGGCTCCTCGTCGAGCACGATGTCGCCGTCGTCCATTGCCCGCGCTCGAACGCCATTCTCGGCTGCGGCGTCGCGCCGCTGCAGCGAGCTCCTCGCCGCGGATCTGCGCCTCGGTGTCGGAACGGACGGTGTTTCGTCGGTGCCGTCGCACGATTTCTTCGACGAGCTTCGCTTCGTCGTGTCGACGGCTCGCGCGCGCAGCGAGGACGCCGGCGCACTCTCCGCCGCCGCCGCGCTCGAGCTGGGGACGCTCGGCGGCGCGCGCGCGCTCGGTCTCGCCCACGAGGTCGGATCGCTCGTGCCGGGAAAACGAGCCGACCTCGCAGTGGTCTTGCTCGAAGGCACGCCGTACGTACCATGGGAGGACCCCGCTGCCGCGGTCGTCTTCGGCGGCGGGTCGCACCAAATCCTGGCTACCCTCGTCGACGGCGAGGTTCGATACGAGAGAGGAGGGTTCAGATGGCACGAGCTGACAGACGCCGCGTCACACGCACGAAGCCGGCTGTTGCAGGATCCGGCGCCCGCGAGCGCACCGCCTCGATAGAGGACACGATGTTCTTCCCGAAGCTGCGCCGCCACGCGAAGTGGATGTTCGTGTTCCTGGCCCTCGTCTTCGGGCTCGGGTTCGTCGTCTTCGGAATCGGCTCCGACCAGGGCACCGGCGTCGGCGACCTCTTCCGCGACGGCGGCGGCGCTTCGGGTGGCGTCTCGCTCTCGGAGGCGCGAGAGCGCGTGCAGGAGAATCCCCGCGACGCCGAGGCCAAGCGGCAGCTCGCCACGGCGCTCCAGACCGAGGGTCAGACGAGCGAGGCGATCGTGGTGCTCGGCGAGTACGTGGTGCTGAAACCGAAGGACGAGAACGCGCTGCGCGAGCTCGCGAGCCTCTACCTGACCAAGGCCACGGCGCGGCAGCGCGAGGGCCAGGAGGCGCAGTTCCGCGCCAGCTTCGTCACCGGCGACCCGGCGTTCTCGACCCAGCTCGAGGTAGGAGAAGGCCAAGCGCTGGCCGCAGATCCGATCATCGAAGCGGTGACGAGTGAGACCAATGAGGTGGTCACCGCGGCGTTCACCGACGCCCAGGAGTCGTTCACGAACGCGACGCAGACCTACGAGCGAATCGTGGCGCTCACCCCGCGCGACCCGAACGTCCAGCTCGAGCTGGCCCAGACGGCGCAGCAGGCCGGCAACTTCCCGCGGGCGATCGAGGCGTACAACCGCTTCCTGGAGCTCGCTCCCGACGATCCGACGGCGCCGCTCGTGCGCGAGCAGGTCAAGCAGCTGCAGGGCGCACAGCAGCCGGCAGCGACGGGTTAGACTCACTCGCGGCCGGGAAGCACCAGCTGAATTCTGTCGGCGAGACCGAGACCGGGGGCATCCATGAACTTCGACGTCAAGACCGAGAAGCTGACCGACCAGCAGTACGTCATCTCTCTTTCGGGCGAGGTCGACCTGTACACGGCTCCCGAGTTCAAGCAGCAGCTGCTGGAGGTGATCGACCAGGGCGGGCGTGACGTGATCGTCGACCTGAGCTCGACGACGTTCATCGACTCGACGACGCTCGGCGTGCTGGTCGGGGGCGTCAAGCGGCTGCGCACGAACGAGGGTCAGCTCTCGCTCGTCTGCAACGACCGCAACATCACCAAGATCTTCGAGATCACGGGCCTCGACCGCGTGTTCACGATTCACGAGACCCGCGACGCGGCCATCGGCGCGCTCGGCACAGGGTCTGCCGCCTGAGAGTGCGTCGCGCGGCCTTCGCTGTCTGCGCGGCGACCGTCGCGGCCTTCGTCGTGAGCGGCTGCGGCACAGTCGGGCTCTCCGAAGCAGGCGAGGGCGACGTCGTGGCCGGCAAGGAGCTCTTCGTCGAAGGCTGCGCCCAGTGCCACGTGCTCGCCGACGCGGGCACGCAGGGCGTGATCGGCCCGAACCTGGACGACGCGTTCTCGCAGGCGCGTGTGGACGGGCTCGGCGAGTCGACGATCCAGTCGGTCGTGCGCTCGCAGATCGCCTATCCGATCGAGGAGCCCACGACGGGGCTGCCCGGGATGCCGGCCGACATCTTCACCGGCGACGACGCCGAGTCGGTGGCCGCCTACGTCGCGTCGGTGGCGGGCTTGCCGACGACGGGGCAGCCCGCTTCCCCGGACGACGGCGGCGGCGAGACGACGCCCAAGGAGAGTGGCGGCCAGATCGACGGCGCCGCCGTGTTCGCCGAGTCCGGCTGCGGCAGCTGTCACACGTTCGCGGCCGCGGGCGCCGCGGGCACGATCGGTCCCGAGCCTCGACGAGTCGATGCCGTCGAAGGAGCTGACGATCGAGCGCGTCACCGAGGGGATGGGCGCGATGCCCTCCTTCGGCGACCAGCTCTCGCCGGAGGAGATCGCCGCCGTCGCCGACTACGTGTCCGAGAACGCCGGCGGCTGAGCCGAGGCGCGAACGACGGCTCCGACTTTTTGTTCCAGGAACACAAGCGCGCTCGACGGCGCCGAATGGGAGCGGTTGACGCTTCGGCGAGCGCCGGCGAGCTCAGTCCAGCGCCAGGTACAGGAGCGCGACGCCGACCGTCCCGGCGAAGAGGACGAGGAAGAGCGCGAAGAGCGCCCAGCCGAGGAGCAGGTTCTTGCGCTCGAGCTCGGGCGTGATCTCCTTCATACGAGCACCGGATCGATCGCCGCCGCCACGAAGAGCAGCGCCAGATAGGCCAGCGAGTAGTGGAAGAGGATGCCCGCCCGGCGGCGGCTCGGGTCGCGGCGCAGCTGCCACGCGAGCCAGAGGAACGCGCCGCCGAGCACGGCCGCCGCGCCGACGTAGACCGGCCCGAACGAGAAGCCGACGGCGAGCGTGAACGCGACGAGGACGAGCGAGTAGAGCAGGATCTGCCACGTCGTCTCGCGGTCGCCACGGACGACCGGCAGCATCGGCACCTTCGCCGCCGCGTAGTTCTCCTTGATCAGGAGCGCGAGCGCCCAGAAGTGCGGCGGCGTCCAGAGGAAGACGATCAGGAAGAGCCAGAGCGCGGGCAGGCCGAGGTCGCCGGTGGCGGCGGCGTAGCCGACGAGTGGCGGCACGGCGCCGGCAGCGCCGCCGATGACGATGTTCTGCGGCGTGGAACGCTTGAGCCAGCGGGTGTAGACGAGCACGTAGAAGAGGTTCCCGACGAGCGCGAGCGTGGCTGTCAGCACGTTCACGGCGCTCGCGAGCAGCACGAACGAGAGTGCCGACAGCGCCAACCCGAACTCGAGCCCTCTGCGCGGGCGGCACGCGGCCGGCGGCGACCGGGCGCTTCTCCGTTCGCTTGCCCATCAGGCGGTCGATGTCGCGGTCGAGCACGTGGTTGAGCGCGCTCGCGCCGCCGCACGCGAGCGCCAGGCCGATCATCGCGGCGGCGAAGAGATCGAGCGGCGGCACGCCTTGTGCACCCACGAACGCCCCGGCGCCGCCGGTGAGCAGGAGCAGCGACATGATCCGGGGCTTCGTCAGCGTTACGTAGTCCCGCCATGCTGTCGAAAGGCGGGGCCCCGACGGAACCGAGTGCCCTCGGAAGACGACGACGCACGAGACGAGCGCTGCGGCCAGGGCGAGCGAGGCGATCGCGGCATGCAGGCCCGGCACCGTGACGGCGGCGGCGATCCCGAAGAGCCCAAGGGCGAGGAGGGCGGAAGGCAGCAGCTGCCGGTACGAGACCCAGGCCGCCACCGCGACGGCGACGAGCGGCGGCAGCGCGACAGCCGAGAGGAGCGCGTGGCCGAGGTCGAGCGTCCCGGAGACGACGGCGACGAGCGTCGCCGCGGCACCGCCGAGCGCGGTCAGGCGCAGCCAGGGGCCGGGTGCGAAGCTAGAGCGCACCGCGCTCCTTCAGCTTGCGGCGCAGGTCGTACAGCGGCCGGGCGCTCGTCACGTACGGCACCTTGTCGAAGTTGTGCGCCGGCGGCGGCGAGGTCGTGTACCACTCGAGCGTGTCGGCCAGCCACGGGTCGTTCCCGGCGCGAGGCCCGTTCCTCGACTTGATCGCGTTCCAGAGGAAGACGAGGATCCCGAATCCCATCAGGTAGGAGCCGATCGTCGAGGCGAGGTTGTACTCCTGCAGCAGGCCGGTGTCCTCGTAGGTGTAGATCCGCCGCGGCATCCCGAGCAGGCCGAGCATGTGCTGCGGGAAGAAGGTGATGTTGAAGCCGATGAAGGTGAACCAGAAGCCGATCTTGCCCAGCCGCTCGTCCAGCATCCGCCCGAAGAACTTCGGCCACCAGTAGAAGAGCGCGGCGAAGACCCCGAGGATCGACCCGCCGAAGAGCACGTAGTGCAGGTGCGCGACGACGTAGTAGGTGTCGTGCAGCTGCCAGTCGATCGGGAACGCGGCGACGAAGATGCCGGACAGGCCGCCGATCGTGAACACCGAGATAAAGCCGAGCGCGAAGAGCATGGCGGTGTCGAAGTGCAGGTTGCCCCGCCACAGCGTCGCCAGCCAGTTGAAGATCTTCACCCCGGTCGGCACCGCGATGACCATCGAGGCGACCATGAAGAATCCGTTCAGGAAGTTCGGGAGCCCGACGGTGAACATGTGGTGGGCCCACACGAGCATCGAGAAGAAGCCGATCGCCACCGTCGAGAAGGCGACCGCCTTGTAGCCGAAGATCGGCTTGCGGGCGAACACCGGCAGCACCTCGGAGATGATCCCGAAGACCGGCAGCACCATGATGTACACCTCCGGGTGCCCGAAGAACCAGAAGGCGTGCTGGTACAGGACCGCGCTGCCGCCTTCGCTCGGCACGAAGAAGTTCGTGCCCGCCTGGCGGTCGAGCAGGAGCAGCGTCAGCCCGGCCGAGAGCGTCGGCAGGACGACGATCAGCAGCACGGCGTAGACCTCGACCGACCAGACGAAGAGCGGCAGCCGCGTCCAGCTCATCCCCTGGGTCCGCAGGTTGTGGATCGTGACGACGAAGTTGATCGCGCCGGCGAGCGAGGAGACGGTGAGGATGTGCAGCGCGAGGATCCAGAGATCCTGGCCGGTGCCCTCCGAGTAGACGGAGTTCGGCGGATAGCTCGTCCAGCCGCCGCGCGCCGCGCCGTCCTGGGCGAAGAACGAGAGCAGCAGCACGATCCCGCCGAAGACGTAGAGCCAGTAGGAGAGCGCGTTCAGGCGCGGGAACGCCATGTCGCGCGCACCGATCATCAAGGGGATCAGGTAGTTCGCGAGCCCGGCGAGGATCGGGACGACGACGAGGAAGATCATCGTCGTGCCGTGGATCGTGAAGAGCTCGTTGTAGCCGTCGCGCTCGATGAAGCTCCATGTCCGCCTGGGCGAGCTGCGTCCGGATCAGCAGCGCCATGATGCCGCCCGCGGCGAAGAAGAAGCCCGCGGTTGCGATGTAGAGGATCCCGATCCGCTTGTGGTCGACGGTGACGAACCAGCTGGCGAAGCGGCCGCGCTGCCACTGGGGGACGGGCGTGACGGTGTCGTTACTCGCCATCGAGCCCGCCCTCCGCGAGGAAGTCGGTGAGCGCGCTCATCTGGCGCTCCTCCCAGTCCCGGCCCACCGGGGGCATCGCCTCGCGGCCGTTGCGGACGACCTGCTCGACTGCCTCCGGATCCTCCAGCAGGCCGTTGCCGGCGAGCGTCGGCCCGATGTCGCCCTCGCCGGCGAGCCCGTGGCACTTCGCGCAGGCGCCGAGATACGTCTCCCGGCCGAGGTCGCTGGTGCCGTTCTCCTGCGCCCTGGCCTCGGCCTCCAGCCAGCTCTCGAACTCCTCGCGCGGCAGGGCCTCCACCGACGCGAGCATCGCCGCGTGCTGGATCCCGCAGAACTCCGCGCACTGGCCGCGGTAGATCCCGGGCGCGGTCGCGCGGAACCACGACTCGTTGACGACGCCGGGGATGGCGTCGAACTTGCCGCCGAGAGCCGGGATCCACCAGGAGTGGATCACCTCGAAGTCGGGTGCGGAGATCTCGAGCCGCACGTTCTGGTCGACGGGCGCGCGCAGCCGGTCGACGGCGATCACGCCGTTCGGATACGTGAAGTTCCAGTAGTAGCGGTACCCCTCGACGTTCACGTCGACCCGGCCTCCGGCGGCGTTCGCGGAGGGGACGTTCTGGATCGCGGGCAGCTTGTAGAAGACGAAGCCGCCGATCAGGAAGAGGATCAGGATCGGCGCGAACGTCCAGGCGAGCTCGAGGTTCGTGTTGCCGTGCACCTGAGCCCCGTCCTCGTGGCGGGCGCGTCGCCGGCGCCGGTAGCGAACGATGAAGAGCACCAGCGCGCCCTGGACGAGCACGAAGATGGCCGCGGTGAAGATCGACACCCAGTTGTAGGCGTCGTTGATCGCCTCCGCGTTCGGCGAGCGCGCCTCGACCGGCGTGAATCCGGCCTCCGCGAGCGCCCCACCGGCGAGGACGAGCGCCAGCGCCAGCGTGCCGAGAAGGGTTGACGCGAAGGGACGTCGCACAGCCGGTGGCATTCTATGAACCGTGACCGAGACGGGGCGCAGTCAGTCGCGGGTGGCGCTGCCCGACCATGTCGGGAGCGCATTCGAGGTCTACGTCAACGGCGTCGCGCAGGAGCAGGGGCAGGACTATCGCGTTCGTGGGCGCACGCTCGTCTTCGACCGCGAGCTCCGCCAGGAGGGACGGCTGGGCTTCTGGCGCTGGACGTCGATTCTCTTCGGCGTCGCGGGCACCTATCGCCAGAACGACGTGGTCGACGTCGTCTACGAGGCGGGCGGGCAGCGAGCGGTCGAGAGCGGGTTGCCGGTCGAGCCCGCGGCCTAGCTCTCGCTCCGCGGATCCAGCTCGCGTGCGAGCTCGGCTGCCTCTTCCTGCTTCTGAACGACCCACCAGCCGTCGTTTCGCTCGACGACGTGCTCGATCTCGGGCAGCTCGTGCCCCGTGGCGATGATGAAGCGGGCTCCGTGAGCACGGACCTGTTCGTAGGCGCCCCGCGTCAGCTCGATCTGGAGCGTGCAGTCGGCGTTCGAGCACTCGCAGAAGAACGTGTAGACGTGCGCGTCGGAGCCGTGGCTCGCGGCCAGCTCGCTCACCCGCTCGTTGATCTCGCGGAAGACGACCTCGTTCTTCGCTAGCCGCTCCTCGCGTGCATCCACGCGCGGAGGTTAGCTGTCGGGACGATCCTCGAGCGTGACCTCGATCTCGCGCCGGTCACCGTCGCGGACGATCTCGAGCGTCACGCGCTCGCCCGGCTCGTTCTGCCGGAGTCGCGAGAGCAGATCCTCGACGATCCGGATCTCGTCGCCGTCGATCCCGACGACGACGTCGCCTTCGCGGACCCCCGCCTTGCCCGCAGGCGAGTCCTCGGTGATCGAGAGGACGATCACTCCCGACTCGACGTCGATGTCGAAGCGCTCGGAGACCTGCGGTGTCAGGTCGGCCGGGCGCACGCCGAGGAACGCGTGGCGGACGCGCCCGTTCTGCTGCAGCTGCTCGACGACGGAGGTCACCGTCACCGACGGGATCGCAAAGCCGATCGAGACGGCGCGCGCCTCGGGCGGGATGTAGGCCACGTTGACGCCGATCACGCGGCCGCTGGAGTCGACGAGGGCGCCGCCCGAGTTCCCCGGCGAGATCGGGGCGTCGGTCTGGATCAGGTCGATCAGCGCCGGCGTCTGCCCCGACGACGGCACGGCACGATGCAGGCCGGAGACGATCCCCGCGGTGACGGTGTTCTCGAAGCCCAGCGGGTTGCCGAGCGCGATCGCGAGCTCGCCCACGCGCGGCAGCTGCTCGGCGAACTCGGCGCCGGGCAGGTCCTCACCGGGGAGCGCGAGCACCGCGAGATCCGTGCGCACGTCGGTCGCCTCGACACGGGCGTCGACGCGCCGGCCGCTCGCCAGCACGACCTGGACGCTGCGGGCGTCCCCGACGACGTGGGCGTTCGTGACGATCGTGTCCTCGTCCACGATCACGCCGCTGCCTTCGCCGTCGTCGAGCACGATCGAGACGACCGATGGCTGGAGCTCCTCGACGAGATCGGGGATCGCGCTGAAGGCGGCGTCGGTCGCGGGTGCCGCGCTCGGGCCCGAGCGCTCGACCGTCGTCGACTGCTCGACGGCCGTCGTCGTTCCGGCCGCCTCCGGCGAGTCGTCGTCGCCGCTGCAGCCTGCGAGGGCGAGCGCGGCGAGAAACGCGGAGAGGGCGGCGGTGATCGGGTTCGGGCGCACGTCCTCGCCATCACCGCGCGCGCCCTGCCCAAAACGCGTCAGCCCAGGTCGTACCTCCAGACGTCGGAGCCGCCGTAGCTCGGCACCCACATGTCGCCGAAGCCGGAGCTGATCACGAACGGCGTCGGCCCGCTGCGTAGCGTCGCCGTGACCTCGTTCCGGGCAGGATCGATCACCGAGATCGTCGCATCGCCGCGATTCGGGATCCAGACGGTTCCGTCGGGCGCGATCGCGCCGTCGACCGGCTGCGTGCCGACCTTGACCGATCCGACCACTGCCAGCGTCGTCGCGTCGACTCTCGACACCGTGCCGCTGCCGACGTGCGCCGCCCAGACGTCCCGGGCGCTCGTCGCCAGCCAGGCCGCACCGTCTGCACCGAGCGGCACCTTCGTCACCCCGTTCGTCTTCGGGTCGATGCGGAAGATGTCGCGGCCGACATTCGAGCCCACCCAGACCGCACCGCCGGCGAAGCCGAGCCCCGCGGGCGCGCCGCCGGTGCGGATCGTGCGCACGACGCGGTTCGTGCGCGGGCTGATCCGCGAGACCGTCCCGTCGCTGTTGTTGGTAGTCCAGACGGCGCCGGCGGCGTAGAGGACGTCGAACGGCTTGCTGCCGACCTTGATGCTCTTCACGAGCTTGCGGCGCGTGGGGTTGACGCGTTGCACGGTGTCGGTGCCGTAGCCGTTGATCCAGAGGCTGCCTGCGCCCGCGACGATCCCGCACGGACTGTGACCGATCCGAATCCGCGCGGTCACCTTGTTCGTGCGCCGGTCGATCCGGAAGACGCTGCCCTCTCCGTACGAGGTCACCCAGACGGCGCCGAAGGCGGACGTGGCCGCACAGGGGCTGAAGGGCGAGCGGATCTTCGCCACCACCTTCGGGCTCGCGCCGCCGGCGGCGAGGGCGACGACGGCGACCGCGCAGCCGAGCAGGAGCGAACGACGCATGGGAGACCTCCTGAATAGTTTCGAGATGAAGTAAAACTACTTCAGATCAGAAGGAAATTCCAGCGCCTTGCGCAGCGCGGCCTCGAAGCGCGTGCCCGCCTCCCAGACCGGCTCGAGCTCGGGGCCGAGGGCGGATTCGAGCCGGCGGAGCGCAGCCCCGAACCCGGGATACGCCGCGTCGAGCGCGTCGGCGCCGCTCTCGGTCACCTCGAGCAGGTAGGAGCGGCCGTCGGTCGGGTGCGGGAGCTTGCGCACCTCGCCACTCGCGGACAGCCGCTTGACCCACGCCGACACCGTCGGCGCCGCCATGCCGAGCCGGCCCGCGAGCGCCGTCGGCGTCAGCGGCCCGAAGGCCCGGATCACGCTCTGGACGCCGAACTGGTTCGGCGTCATCCCGATCGGCTCGAGCTCGCGGCGCAGGAGCTCGGACGCCAGCTGCCCCGTGACGAACGACTGGAGCAGGACGTTCGGATAGCGCCGCTCGGCCACGGCGCTTGCATATCACGGTGCGCGGCCCGAAGCCTCCGTCGCAGAGCGCAGCCACGCCGCCAGCCCGTCCGTGAGTTGCCCCGGGTCGAGTCTCCACTGCCAGTTCCCCTCGACGACGCCCGGCGTGTTCATCCGCGCCTCGCTGCCCAGGCCGAGCACGTCCTGCGCGGGAATCGTCGCGAGCGCGGCCCGCGAGTGGAGCGCGTGCTCGACGAGGTCGCACGGATCGTCGTCGGGGAAGTGGCCAGCGAGCGTGTCGGTGTCGTGCGTCGAGGTACAGACGACGGCGTGCTCGCGGTGGTTCTCGAGGCGATGCGGATTGTCGGCCGGGCCGCCGAAGGCCCAGATGAGGACGACCATGCCGGGGAAGCCGAGCTCGTCGCGGAGGCGCCTGACGTCGTCCGTGATCAGTCCGAGGTCCTCGGCGATCACCGGTAGCGGCCCGAGCTCGGCCTCGGCGGCGCGGAACACCGCCGCGCCAGGGCCCTCCCTCCAGGAACCTTCCCGGGCCGTCTCGGCCCCGGCCGGAATCGACCAGTACGAGTCGAAGCCGCGGAAGTGGTCGATGCGGGCGAGGTCGAAGAGCTCGAAGGTGCGGCGCAGCCGCTCGACCCACCAGCGGTAGCCCTGCGCGGCGAGCGCCTCCCACGCGAAGAGCGGATTGCCCCACAGCTGGCCGTCGGGGCCGAGGTCGTCCGGCGGCGCCCCTGCGACGAAGCCCTTCTGGAACAGCTCCGGGTGCGAGCGGTGATCGACGCTGCCCGCCGCGGGGTACATCGGCACGTCGCCGATCAGGCGGACCCCGCGCGCGTCCGCGTAGGCGCGCAGCGCCGTCCACTCCCGCTCGAAGCGCACCTGGTCGGCGAGGTCGCCGCCGGCCGCCTCCCACGCGGGCGCCCAGTAGGCGTGCCGGCTGCGCAACCGGTCGATCTCGCCCGGTGAGACACGGGCGTCGGGATCGCCGAGGAGGCCGTCCCAGGCGGCGAAGGCGGAGACCGACGCATATGGCGAGCCGTGCTCGTCCGGCGGGCCGAGCGGGAGCATCTGCCACCAGCTCTGGCCGGCGCGCTCGAGCCAGTCGACGAATGCGCGCGCCTCGTCGCCGAGGCGCCCGCCGGGCAGCGACGTTGGATGCAGCACGATTCCGCTCGATCGACGAAGCTCCACCGGTTCCTGTTTACCGTTCGCGCATCGCTGAAAGTCACCGAACCGTGCCCAAGAGCTCTCCGAAGCAACCGCCGCCCCGCATCCAGATCCAGAACGTCCGCCCGCAGGTCGAGTGCGGGCGCTATCCGGTGAAAGCCACGACGGGCGACCGCGTCGACGTGACCGCCGACATCTTCAAGGACGGGCACGACGTCCTGCGCGCAGTCGTGCGGTACCGCCCTGTCGGCGCGCGCAAGTGGCTCGAGCGTCCGCTCGCGCCGCTCGGAAACGACCACTGGGCGGGCGACTTCGACGTGACCGAGATGGGCCGCTGGCAGTTCACGGTCGAGGCCTGGGTCGATCGGGGCTCGACGCTGTTGGACGAGCTCGACCGGAAGCTCGAGGCCGAGCAGGTCGACCTGACGGGCGAGACCTCGGAGCTCGAGGCGCTTCTCGGGCGCGGCACCGTCGAGGAATGGCACGCCCGAGCGCTCGAGCTCGGGCAAAAGGATCGGTACGGCAAGGCCGTTCTGGACCGGCCGCTCGAGGTCGACGTCGAGCGCGAGCGCGCCCGCTTCGGCTCCTGGTACGAGCTCTTCCCGCGCTCGTTCGGCGGCTTCCGCGGCGTGGCGAAGGTGCTGCCGCAGCTCGCCGAGCTCGGCTTCGACGTCGTCTACCTGCCGCCCGTCCACCCGATCGGCGAGACCAACCGCAAGGGCCGGAACAACACGCTCGTCGCCGAGGCCGGCGACCCCGGTAGCCCGTGGGCGATCGGCGGGCCAGAGGGCGGGCACGACGCCATCCACCCGGAGCTCGGCACCTGGAAGGACTTCGACGCGATGGTCGAGGCGGGTCGCGCGGCGGGGATCGAGTTCGCGCTCGACCTCGCGATCCAGTGCTCGCCCGACCATCCCTGGCTGACCGATCATCCCGAGTGGTTCAACCGGCGGCCGGACGGGACGCTCAAGTACGCGGAGAACCCGCCGAAGAAGTACCAGGACATCTACAACGTCAACTTCGACTCGGAGGAGTGGCGCGCGCTCTGGGACGAGCTGCGCGGTGTCGTCGTCGGCTGGTGCGAGCGGGGGATCCGGGTCTTCCGGGTCGACAACCCGCACACGAAGTCCGTCGCCTTCTGGGAGTGGCTGATCGCGGACGTCCGTTCCGACTATCCCGACACGATCTTCCTCTCCGAGGCGTTCACCCGGCCCGCGATGATGACGACGCTCGCGAAGGTCGGCTTCGGGCAGTCCTACACGTACTTCACCTGGAAGAACACGAAGGCCGAGCTGGTGGAGCTCGTGGAGCAGATTCGCGGCTGGTCGGCCTTCTATCGCCCGAACTTCTTCACGAACACGCAGGACATCCTGCACGAGTACCTTCAGCGCGGCGGGCCGCCCGCGTTCGCGGCGCGGCTCGTGCTTGCGGCCACGCTCTCGCCGACGTACGGGATCTACTCCGGGTTCGAGGACTTCGAGAACGTGCCGCTCAGGGAGGGCAGCGAGGAGTACCTCGACTCGGAGAAGTACGAGCTGAAGACACGCACGCTCGACGGGCCGCTGCTGCCGCTCGTGGCGCGGCTGAACGAGATCAGGCGCGCCGAGCCGGCGCTGCAGCGGTTCGAGAACGTGCGCTTCGTCGAGACGCACAACGACGAGCTGCTCGGCTACGCGAAGGGCCGCGAGCTCTTCGTCGTCGTGAATCTCGATCCGGTTACCGCCCGCGAGGGGATCGTCGTCGTCGCGCCGGAGCTCGGCCTGCCGCCGGAGTTTCCGGTCACCGACCTGCTCAGCGGCGAGCGCTACCGCTGGCGCCTCGGCCGCAACTACGTCGGCCTGGCGCCCGGCGGAGCGCACGTGCTTAAGGTCGAGCGATGACGGGCTGCGTGCAGGCCTTTCTGTATCGCAACCGCGATCTGGTGTCAGAGACGAGTCTGGCACGGTGCCAGAGACGAGTCTGGCACGGTGTCGGAGACGAGCCTGGTACGAGTCTGACACCGGGGGGTGGAGCTCGTGTCTGAGCCCGGCCACTGGTTCGAGTCGAATCCGCTCTGGTTCAAGACGGCCGTCTTCTACGAGATCCACACGCGCGCGTTCTTCGACGGCAACGACGACGGCTCGGGCGACTTTCGCGGCCTCGGGCAGAAGCTCGACTACCTGCAGTGGCTCGGGATCGACTGCATCTGGCTGCTCCCGTTCTACCCCTCGCCGCTGCGCGACGGCGGCTACGACATCGCCGACTTCTACGGGATCAACCCGGACTACGGCACGGTCGAGGATTTCCGCGCCTTCGTCGAGGCGGCGCACGAGCACGGGATGCGCGTGATCGTCGACCTCGTCATGAACCACACCTCGTCCGACCACCCCTGGTTCCAGGAGTCGCGAGCTGACCGGGACGGCCCGAAGGGCGACTGGTACGTCTGGTCGGACACCGCCGATCCGTATCCGGACGCCCGGATCATCTTCGTCGACACCGAGGCGTCGAACTGGACGCTCGATCCCGTTCGCGGGCAGTACTACTGGCACCGCTTCTTCAGCCACCAGCCCGACCTGAACTACGAGAACCCCGAGGTGCAGGAGGCGATGCTCGAGGTGCTGCGCTTCTGGCTCGACCTCGGCCTGGACGGCTTTCGGCTCGATGCCGTCCCGTACCTCTTCGAGCAGGAGGGGACGAACTGCGAGAACCTGCCGCCGACGCACGACTATCTGAAGCGAGTGCGGGCGGAGGTGGACGCGCGCTACGCCGACCGCGTGCTCCTGGCGGAGGCGAACCAGTGGCCCGAGGACGTGGTCGCGTACTTCGGGGAGGGGGACGGGGACGAGTGCCACATGGCGTTCCACTTCCCGGTGATGCCGCGGATGTTCATGGCCCTCCGACGCGAGGAGGCGCTGCCGATGATCGAGATCCTGGAACGCACGCCCGCGATTCCCGCCAACGCCCAGTGGGGGCTCTTCCTCCGCAACCACGACGAGCTGACCCTCGAGATGGTCACCGACGACGAGCGCGACTACATGTACGGCGAGTACGCCAAGGATCCGCGCATGAAGCTCAATCTCGGCATCCGCCGCCGGCTGGCGCCGCTGCTCGACAACGGCCGCGACGAGATCGAGCTCATGCACGCGATTCTCTTCTCGCTCCCCGGCGCGCCCGTTCTCTACTACGGTGATGAGATCGCGATGGGGGACAACGTCTACCTCGGCGATCGCGATGGGGTCCGCACGCCGATGCAGTGGACCGGCGACCGGAACGGAGGATTCTCACGCGCCGACTTCGCTCAGCTGTTCCTGCCGCCGTTGATGGATCCCGTCTACGGCTTCAACGCCGTCAACGTGGAGGCCCAGCTGCGGACGCCGACGTCGCTCCTGCGCTGGCTGCGGCGCTTCATCGAGCTGCGCAAGCAGCATCCCGTCTTCGGGCTCGGCGACTACCACGTGCTGCGGCCCGAGAACCCCAAGATCTTCGCGCACATCCGCTCGTTCTCGGAGGACATCGTCCTCTGCGTGCACAACCTCGCCCGCACGGCCCAGGCGGTGGAGCTCGACCTCTCCGCGTTCTCGGGCCGAGTCCCGGTCGAGCTGCTCGGCAACACCGAGTTCCCGAAGATCGGCGAGTGGCCGTACCTGCTCACGCTCGGCCCACGCGGCTTCTTCTGGTTCCAGCTCCAGGATCCGGCCGATGAGTAGCAGCGAGCTGCAGACCCGCATCGAGGGCGGCGACCTGCACTTCCTGGACGGGCTCGTCCTGCTCGGGACGATCGCCTCCCAGCGGTGGTTCGGCGGCAAGTCGCGCGACGTGCTCGACGCGCGCGTGCTCGACGCCGGCATCGCTCCCGGCGGTCCCGCCGGTGCTCGCCTTCGGCATCGTCGAGGTGCGCTACGGCCTGCAGAGCCACGACCTGTACCACCTGCCGCTCGGGTTCCGTCCGGCCGACGAGGGGTGGAACCGCTCCGTGATCGCCGAGCCGGACGGGTGGACGGTCTACGACGCGATCGACGACCCGCAGCTCGTGCGCGAGATCGTCGGTCTGATGCGCTCCGGCGCGACCCTGCGGCTGGAGAACGCGGCGATCGTCTTCTGGGGCGCGGACTCGCTCACGGTGCGAGCGGGCGAGCTCGGCGAGGTGCGGTCGATGGGCGCGGAGCAGTCGAACAGCTCCGTCGTGATCGACGAGACGCTCGCGCTGAAGCTCTACCGGCGCATCGAGCCGGGCGTCAACCCCGAGCTCGAGCTGCTGCGCTTCCTCACCGATCACGGCTTCGAGCACGTCGCCGCGCTCGAGGGCTACGCGGCGTACGAGGGCCGGCCGCTCGAGACGACGCTCGCGATCCTGCAGCGCTACGTCCCCTCGCACGGCGACGGCTGGGAGCTGGCGCTCGACACGATCGTGGAGGACCCCGGCTGGATGCCCGCCCGGGCCCGCCGGCTCGGCGAGGTGACCGGCCTGCTGCACAACGCGCTCGCCTCGGACGCCACCGACTCGCACTTTGCGCCCGAGGAGCCGAGTGGGGAGGCGCTCGCGCTGCTGTCGGCCTCGATCGACGAGGAGATCGAGCAGGTCTTCGCGACGCTGCCCGCGAGCGACGTGCTCGCCCCCATCGCCGGGCGCGGCGAGGAGGTGCGCGATCATCTGCGCGCGCTGACCGCGATCGGGAACGTCGGCAAGGTGATCCGGCACCACGGCGACTACCACCTCGGCCAGGCGCTGTGGACCGAGGAGGAGGACTGGCTGATCCTCGACTTCGAGGGCGAGCCGGCACGCAGCGTCCCCGAGCGGCGCCGCAAGCGCTCGCCGCTTCGGGATGTCGCCGGGATGCTCCGCTCCTTCGCGTACGCCGCGTCGGCCGCGAAGCTCCAGCGCGGAGTCGAGCCGCCCGAGAGCTGGGAGGACGACTGTCGCGCCGCCTTCCTGGAGGGATACGTCGAGGCCGTCGACCCGGCGCTGCTCCCCGCGGGCGAGCAGGCGATCGAGCGGCTGCTGACCGTCTTCGAGCTCGAGAAGGCCGTCTACGAGCTGCGCTACGAGCTCGGGAACCGCCCCGACTGGGTCGGCATCCCCGTCGCCGGGATCCAGCGCATGCTGGAACGCGACTGACGCGCGCCCCTGGCCGGCAACGACGAGCCATGACGCGCGGTGAGCAAGCTCGGCGACCTCGACCTTCACCTCGTCGGCGAGGGCCGGCACGAGCAGCTGTACGAGCGGCTCGGCGCGCACGTCACCGACGCAGGGGATCGCGTTCGCGGTGTGGGCGCCGAACGCGCGCGAGGTCTCCGTCGTCGGCGACTGGAACCAGTGGGACGGGCGCGTGCATCCGCTTCGGCCCGCCGGCTCCTCCGGGATCTGGCACGGCGTCGTGCCGGAGGCGAGCGAGGGCGACAAGTACAAGTACGAGGTCAAGGGCGCCGACGGCCTGCTCCGGATCAAGGCCGACCCGGTCGCGTTCGCCGCCGAGGTGCCGCCGAAGACGGCCTCGGTGGTCTACCAGTCGCGGTACGAGTGGGCGGACGCCGACTGGATCGCGGAGCGGCGGACGCAGGATCCGCTCGTCCGGCCGCTGTCGGTCTACGAGGTGCACGCGCAGTCGTGGCGGCTGGGGCTCGGCTGGAAGGAGCTCGCGGAGCAGCTCGTCTCCTACGTGGACGAGCTCGGCTTCACCCACGTCGAGCTGCTTCCGGTGATGCACCACCCGTTCTCGGGCTCCTGGGGCTACCAGGTGACCGGCTTCTACGCTCCCGTGTCCACGATGGGCACGCCCGACGAGCTGCGCGCGTTCGTCGACGCCATGCACGGCGCCGGGATCGGCGTGATCCTCGACTGGGTGCCGGCGCACTTCCCGCGGGACGAGTTCGCGCTCGCGCACTTCGACGGCACGGCGCTCTACGAGCACGACGACCCGCGGCGTGGCGCGCACCCCGACTGGGGCACGCTCGTCTTCAACCTCGGCCGCAACGAGGTGCGCAACTTCCTGCTTGCGAACGCGCTCTACTGGGTGCGCGAGTTCCACGCGGACGGACTGCGCGTCGACGCCGTCGCCTCGATGCTCTACCTCGACTACTCGCGCAAGGAGGGCGAGTGGGTGCCGAACGCCTTCGGCGGCCGCGAGGATCTCGACGCCGTCTCGTTCCTGAAGGAGCTGAACGAGGTGCTGCACGACCGCGAGCCGGGTGTGCTCTCGATCGCGGAGGAGTCGACCGCCTGGCCGGGCGTGTCGCGACCGACGTACCTCGGCGGGCTCGGCTTCGGCTTCAAGTGGAACATGGGCTGGATGAACGACACGCTCGAGTACTTCTCCAAGGAGTCGATCCACCGCCGCTTCCACCACCACGAGCTGACCTTCTCGCTGGTCTACGCCTGGAACGAGAACTTCGTCCTGCCCGATCTCCCACGACGAGGTGGTGCACGGCAAGGGCTCCCTGCTCGCGAAGCTGCCGGGCGACCGCTGGCAGCAGCTCGCGAACCTGCGCGCGCTCTACGGCTACATGTGGGCGCACCCCGGCAAGCAGCTCCTGTTCATGGGCTGCGAGCTCGCGCAGGAGCGCGAGTGGAGCGAGCCGGCCGGGTCGCTCGACTGGCACGTGCTCGAGAATCCGGATCACGCGGGCGTGCAGGCCGCGATCCGCGACCTGAACGCCGCCTACCTCGCGGAGCCGGCGCTCTGGGAGCTCGACTTCACGCACGAGGGCTTCCGCTGGCTCGAGCCGAACGCCTCCGCCGAGAACGTGCTGGCCTTCGCGCGGGTGTCCGCCGACGGGAAGCGCTGGCTGGTCTGCATCTCGAACCTCTCGCCCGTCGTTCGCGAGGGGTGGCGTGTCGGGCTCCCTGCCGGCGGACGCTGGCGCGAGGCGGTCAACACCGACTCGCGCTTCTACGGCGGCTCCGACGAAGGCAACGGCTGGGGAATCGAGTCGGAGGCGTCGCCGTGGCACGAGCAGGCGCAGTCGGCGACCGTGACGCTGCCGCCGCTCGCGACGATCTGGCTCGTCCCCGAAGCCGCGTGAGCCCGTCTGGGCGACGTCGCCGCTGGCGGTAGTCTCAGGCGCATGTCGCTTCCGAACACGATCGAGGTCGAGCAGCTCGTCCGCGAGTTCAAGAAGGGGCCGAGAGCGGTCGACGCGATCGACCTGCACGTCGACGCAGGCGAGATCTACGGCTTCCTCGGGCCGAACGGGGCTGGGAAGTCGACGACCGTGCTGATGCTGACGACGCTACTGCCGCCCACCTCGGGTGCGGCGCGCGTCGGCGGCTACGACGTCGTCAAGGAAGGGCCGAAGGTGCGCTCGGTGATCGGGGCCGCGCTCCAGGAGGCGGCGCTCGACCCGATGCTCACGGGGCGCGACCACCTGCGCCTCCAGACGACGATGCAGGGGATCCCCCGCGGCGAGCGCAAGCCGCGCTCGAACGAGCTGCTCGAGCGGGTCGGCCTGAGCGAGGCGGCCGATCGCAAGGTGGGCGGCTACTCGGGCGGGATGAAGCGCCGGCTCGACCTGGCGCTGGCGCTCGTGCACCGGCCGCGGCTGCTGTTCCTCGACGAGCCGACGACGGGGCTCGACATCCAGAGCCGCACGGCCCTCTGGGACGAGGTCGCCCGGCTCGCCCGCGAGGACGGCGTCACCGTGTTCCTGACGACGCAGTACCTCGAGGAGGCGGACGTGCTGGCCGACCGGGTCGGGATCATCGACCACGGGCACATCGTCGCCGAGGGCACGCCTGCGGCGCTCAAGGCCGAGATCGGACTGCCGAGCGTGCACGCGACGCCCGCCGAGGAAGCGGATCGCGATCGGCTCACCTCGGCGCTGGCACCGTTCGGCGAGGCGCTCGGCGGCGGCTCGCGCGAGGTCGTCGTCCGGCTGCGCGAGGGGCTCGCCGGGCTCCCGGCCGTGGTCCGCGCGGTCGACGACGCCGGGCTGAAGCTGGCGAGCCTCGAGATCCAGGCGCCCTCGCTCGACGACGTCTTCCTCGCCAAGACGGGCCGCTCGCTCGAGGGCGCCGGCGAGGGCGAGGCCGACGCGGCCGAGCCGACCACGTGAGCCCTGTCCTCTCTCAGAGCGGCGCGCTCGCGCGCCGCTCGATCCTCCGCACGGTCCGCCAGCCGGCGTCCGTCGTCTTCCCGCTGATCTTCCCGATGCTGCTCCTGCTCGTGAACTCCGGCGGGCTCGACGCCTCGACGCAGCTGCCGGGCTTCCCGACCGACTCGTTCGTCGCGTTCGCCCTCGCCGTGCCGTTCATCCAGGGAGCGCTCTTCTCGACGATGAATGCGGGCACGGACCTGGCGAAGGACATCCAGACCGGGTTCCTGAACCGGCTGTCGCTGACCTCGATGAGAGGCGTCGCGCTGATCTCGGGCCAGCTCGCCGGCGTCGTCGTCATGGGCCTCGTCCAGGCGGCCTTCTACATCGCGGTCGGTCTGATCATCGGCGTCGACTTCGCCGCGGGCCCGCTCGGGATCCTGGTGCTCTTCCTCTTCGCAGCCGTGATCTCGATCAGCTTCGGGGCGCTCGGCGCCTTCCTCGCGCTCCGCACGGGGTCGGGCGAAGCGATCCAGGGCCTCTTTCCGCTGCTCTTCGTCTTCCTCTTCCTCTCCTCGATGAACACGCCGCGGGACCTGATCGAGGTGGAGTGGTTCCAGTTCGTCGCGACCGCGAACCCGGTCTCGTACCTGATCGAGTGCGTGCGGAGCCTGATCATCACGGGTTGGAGCGCCGACGCGCTCGCGCTCGGTTTCGGCTTCGCCGTGCTGATCGGGATCGTCTCGATCACCCTGGCCGCGCTCTCGCTGAAGGGGAGGCTCCTGCGGACATGAGGATCTGGCCGGTCGCTTCGGGGGTTGCATGGCGGACGCTGAAGAACGTCTTCACCAACCCCTCGCTCTTCTTCCCCTCGCTGATCTTTCCGCTCTTCTTCTTCACCGCGTTCGCCGGCGGCCTCTCGCAGGTCGCGAACGTGCCCGGCTTCGACTTCGAGCCCGGCTACACGGCGTTCCAGTTCTGCTTCGTGCTGATCCAGTCGGCGGCGTTCGGCGGCGTCTTCACCGGCTTCGGGATCGCGCGCGACTTCGAGTACGGCTTCGCGCGACGCCTGCTGCTCGCGGCCCCGAACCGGAGCGGGATCGTGCTCGGCTACGCGATCGCAGCGCTCGCGCGGTGGATGGTGACCGCCGCCGTGCTCACGATCGTCGCCTTGCTCGCGGGGATGGACATCTTCGGCGGGCCGGTCGACGTCTTCGGGATGTTCGCCCTTGCGCTCTTGATCAACATCGCCGGCCTGCTCTGGGCCTGCGGGGTCGCGATGCGCTTCCGGACGATCCAGGCGGGCCCGGTGATGCAGATGCCCGTGTTCCTGGCGCTCTTCTTCGCGCCGGTCTACGTGCCGCTGGCGCTCCTCGACGGCTGGATCGAGGCACTCGCGACGGCGAATCCGCTCACGTACGTGGTCGAGGCGGTGCGCAGCATGCTCGCGGGCGACGAAGTGCACGTCCTGCTCGCGTTCGGGCTGGCCTTCACCTTGATCGGAGGCTTCGCGCTGTGGGCTCTCCGCGGCCTGCGCGCGGCGGAGGCGGCCGGGTAGAAGTCGGCGTCCGGGGTACCGTTGCCCGGATGTCGATCGCGACGCAGGCGCCGCTCGGAGCGCGGCCGGTCGAACCGGAGGTCGCGGAGTTCCGCGTCTGGGCGCCGCTTGCCGGCGCGCTCGCGGTCAGCGTCGGCGGACGCGCGCACGCCCTCGTCGAGGACGGGGATGGGCTCTGGGTCGGCCAGGCACCCGCAGCTGCCGGCGACCACTATCGCTTCGTGCTCGACGACGCAGATGCGTGGCCCGACCCCTGCTCGCGCTGGCAGCCCGACGGCGTCCGCGGCCCTTCGCGTGTGCTCGATCCCACGCAGCTCGAACTCGCGCCCGGCCCGGAGCTGCAGCTGGAGGAGCTCGTCGTCTACGAGCTGCATGTCGGCACCTTCTCAGCCGAGGGGACCTTCGACGGCGTGGTTCCCCGGCTCGGCGCCCTGCGCGAGCTCGGCGTGACCGCAATCGAGCTGATGCCCGTCGCCACCTTCCCCGGCGGGCGCGGCTGGGGGTACGACGGCCTCTACATCTCGGCGCCGCACCCGGCGTACGGCGGCCCACACGGCCTCGCCCGCCTCGTCGACGCCGCGCACCGCGAGGGTCTCGGCGTCATCCTCGACGTCGTCTACAACCACGTCGGTCCCGGGAACGAGGCGCTGCGCGGCTTCGGCCCGTACTTCACCGACCGCTTCGGCGAGACGCCGTGGGGCGAGGCGCTCGACTACGGGGAGCGGGGAGTGCGCGAGTGGGCGATCCAGAACGCCGAGCTCTGGGTGCGGGACTACCGGATCGACGGCCTGCGGCTCGATGCCGTTCACGCCGTGACCGACGACTCGCCGAGGCACGTGCTCGCGGAGCTGGCGGAGCGCGTGCGCGCCGCGAATCCCGCTGCGCTCGTGATCGGCGAGATGGGCCCCGCGGACTTCCGGCCGCTGCGCGACTGGGGGCACGACGCGATGTGGCTCGACGACCTCCACCACGCGCTGCACGTGGCGCTGACCGGCGAGCGCGACGGCTACTACGGGCCGTTCGACGGGTCGATGGCGCAGATCGCGCGCGAGCTGGAGCGACCCGAGGGCGCGCGGCTCGTCGTCTGCGCGCAGAACCACGACCAGGTCGGCAACCGCGCGCTCGGCGACCGGCTGGCACCCGAGCTGCTGCGGGTCGCGCAGGCGGTCGTTCTCTTCTCGCCCTTCACGCCGCTCCTCTTCCAGGGCGAGGAGTACGGCGAGAGCGCGCCGTTTCAGTTCTTCACCGACCACATCGACCCGCTGATCGCGGACGCGACGCGTGAAGGCCGCAGGCGCGAGTTCGAGTGCTTCACGGCCTTCGGCGAGGACGTGCCCGACCCGCAGGACGTGGCCACGTTCGAGCGCTCGAAGCTCGCGCCGCGCGCGGCCGATCCGTTCGTCGCCGAGCTCCTGCGGCTGCGCCGTGAGCTGCCACGCGAGCTGGTGGTGACGTTCGACGAGGCTGCGCGGACGCTCGAGCTGCGCCGCGGCCACGCATCGCTGCGCGTCGACTTCCGCACGCACGAGGTCCGGCTCGAGTCATGAGATTGTGGCCGGGTAAGCCCTTCCCTCTCGGACCGAAGTGGGACGGGCAGGGAACGAACTTCTCGCTCTTCTCCGAGCACGCGGAACGCGTCGAGCTGTGCCTCTTCGACGCGGACGACCGCGAGCAGCGCTACGAGCTGAAGGAGCGAACCGCCTTCAACTGGCACGGCTACCTCCCAGGCATCGGCCCTGGTCAGCGGTACGGCTACCGGGTGCACGGCCGCTGGGCTCCCGAGCAGGGCCACCGGTTCAATGCGCGGAAGCTGCTGATCGACCCGTACGCGAAGGCGATCGAGGGGCCGGTGCTCTGGGATCGAGCGAACACCCTCCCGTACGTGCCCGGCGGCGAGGACGCCGACCTCGAGCGCGACGACGAGGACGACGCGCCCGCGATCCCGAAGTCGATCGTCACCTCGGACGCCTTCGACTGGGAGGGCGATCGGCCGCTCGAGACGCCTTGGCACGACACGGTCATCTACGAGGTGCACGTGAAGGGGTTCACGAAGCAGCTGGACGGCGTGCGTGACGACCTGCGCGGCACGTACGCCGGCCTCGCGTCGGAGCCGGTGCTCGAGTACCTGACGTCCCTCGGCGTGACCGCGGTCGAGCTGCTGCCGATCCACCACATCGTCGACGAGCAGGCGCTGGCGGACAAGGGCCTGACGAACTACTGGGGCTACAGCTCGATCGGCTACCTGGCGCCGCACGCCGGCTATTCGGCCACCGGGTCGACCGGCGACCAGGTGCGCGAGTTCAAGGGAATGGTGAAGGCGCTGCACCGCGCCGGGATCGAGGTGATCCTCGACGTCGTCTACAACCACACCGCCGAGGGCAACCACCTCGGGCCGATGCTGGCGTTCAAGGGGATCGACAACCTCTCGTACTACCGGACGGTCGCCGACGACCCACGCTTCTACATGGACTACACGGGCACCGGCAACTCGCTCAACCCGGTGCACCCCTCGGTGCTGCGGCTGATCATGGACTCGCTGCGCTACTTCGTCACCGAGTGCCACGTGGACGGGTTCCGCTTCGACCTCGCCTCGGCGCTGGCGCGTGAGTTCCACGAGGTCGACAGGCTCTCGGCCTTCTTCGACATCATCCACCAGGATCCGATCCTGTCCCAGGTGAAGCTGATCGCCGAGCCGTGGGACGTCGGCGAGGGCGGCTACCAGGTCGGCAACTTCCCGGTGCTCTGGACGGAGTGGAACGGCCTCTACCGCGACACGATGCGCGACTTCTGGCGCGGCGAGGCCGGGGTGAGCGAGTTCGCGCAGCGCTTCACGGGCTCGAGCAACCTCTACCAGCACGACGGCCGCAAGCCGTTCGCGTCGATCAACTTCATCACGGCGCACGACGGCTTCACGCTGCGCGACCTCGTCACCTACAACGAGAAGCGCAACGAGGCGAACCTCGAGGACGGCAAGGACGGCGAGAGCCACAACCGCAGCTGGAACCACGGCGTCGAGGGCGAGACCGACGATCCGGCGGTGAACATCCTGCGCGAGCGACAGCAACGGAACTTCCTGGCGACGCTCTTTCTCTCGCAGGGGGTGCCGATGCTGCTCGCCGGCGACGAGTTCGCGCGCACGCAGGGCGGCAACAACAACGCCTACTGCCAGGACAACGAGATCTCCTGGCTCGGCTGGGAGCTCGACGAGCGGCAACGGCACCTGCTCGCGTTCACGCGGCGGCTGATCGCGTTCCGGCGCAGCCATCCGGTCTTCAGGCGCGCCGACTTCCTGAGCGGGGAGGAGCGGCTCGGGTCGGGCGCGCCCGACGTCTGGTGGTTCCGGCCGGACGGGCGCAAGATGACCCAGCGCAACTGGCAGCGCGACGATGCGCGCACGCTCGGCGTCTTCCTGAACGGCGCCGAGATCCCGGCGGTGAGCCAGCAGGGCGCGCCCGTGATCGACGACACCTTCCTGATCCTCTTCAACGCGCAGCACGAGGCCGTCGTCTTCACGCTGCCGGCGGTCTCCTTCGGGCGCCGCTGGGTGCACGAGCTCTCGACCGCCGAGCCGGATCTGGAGCCGGGCGCCGAGGTCTACCCGGCTCGCGGCGTCGTCCCGGTCGACGGGCGCTCGCTCGTCGTTCTGCGCCGGATCGCCTGATGGAGCTGCGTTGCACGTACCGGCTCCAGCTGGGGCCTGGGCTCGGCTTCCGCGAGGCGCGGGCGCTCGTCCCGTACCTGCGGGAGCTCGGCGTCTCGCACCTCTACCTCTCGCCCTGCCTGCAGGCGCGCGAGGGCTCTACGCACGGGTACGACGTCGTCGATCCGACCCGGATCTCGGAGTCGCTCGGCGGCGAGGACGAGTTCCGCGCGCTCTGCTCGGCGGGATTGAGCGTGATCCTCGACATCGTCCCGAACCACATGGCGGCGAGCGACGAGAACCCGTTCTGGCGCGATCCGCTCTGGCGCGCGCGGTTCTTCGACCTCGACTGGCGCACGGGCATGCACCGGCGCTTCTTCGACGTCGGCGAGCTCGCGGGTGTGCGGATGGAGGACGCCGAGGTGTGGGAGACGACGCACGCGAAGGTCGTGGAGCTAGTCGCGGAAGGGCTCGTCGACGGCCTGCGGATCGACCATCCCGACGGGCTCGCGAACCCGCGCCGCTACCTCGAGCGGCTGCGCGAGGCGGGCGTCGAGCACGTCTGGGTGGAGAAGATCCTCGAGCCCGGCGAGCGGCTACGGGGGGACTGGCCGGTCGAGGGCACGACCGGGTACGAGTTCCTGAACGACTCGACCGCGCTCTTCGTCGACCCGGCAGGCGAGGAGCCGCTGACGCGTCTCTACGAGGAGCTCAGCGGCGACCGGCGTCCGTTCGCCGAGGTGGCGCACGAGGCGAAGCTGCAGGAGGCTCGGACGACGTTCGTCGACGAGGCGGCGCAGCTCGCGGCGAAGCTGCCGTTCGAGCTCGACGTCGCCGAGGCGCTCGCCTCGTTCGAGGTCTACCGCACGTACGTCGAGCCCGACCTGGGCATGGTGGCGCCCGAGGATGCGGCAGCGATCGAGGCGGCGGCGCTGCCGGCCGAGCTGGCGCGGATCCTGCTGCTCGAGGAACGCGGCCACGACTCCTTCGTCGCCCGCTTCCAGCAGACGACGCCGCCGGTGCACGCGAAGGGCGTCGAGGACACGGCGTTCTACCGCTGGAACCGCTTCGTCGCGCTGAACGAGGTGGGCGGGAACCCGGCGCGCTTCTCGCTGTCTGTCGACGACTTCCACGCGGCGAACCTGGCGCGGCCGCCGTGGGGGCTGCTCGCGACGACGACGCACGACACGAAGCGCAGCGGCGACGTGCGCGCCCGGCTCGCCTGCATCGCAGCCGATCCGGAGGCATGGGCTGCTCTGGTGCGTGCGCGGATCGAGGGCTGGCGGGATCCGAACGAGGCGTACCTGATCCTGCAGACGCTCGTCGGCGCGTGGCCGCTCACGCCCGAACGGCTCGAGCTGTACCTCGAGAAGGCGCTGCGCGAGGCGAAGGCGAACACGACGTGGGTCGAGCAGGACCACGAGTGGGAGGCCGGCGCGAAGCGGTTCGCGGTCTCGCTCCTCGACGACGCCGAGCTCGGGGCGTTCGCGGAGCGGCTGGCAGCGCGAGCCGAGCGCGTCGTGCTGGGCATGACGCTGCTGAAGCTGACGTGTCCGGGCGTGCCCGACCTCTATCAGGGCGACGAGCTGCCGTTCCTGGCGCTCGTCGATCCCGACAACCGCAGGCCGGTCGACTGGGAGGCGCGGCGGCGGGCGCTGCAGGCGACCGACCCTCTGGCGAAGCTCGACCTGATCCGGCGGACGCTCGAGCTCCGCGCGCGCCGGCGGGAGGCGTTCGCCGGTGCCTACGAGCCGCTCGAGGCGGGCGAGAACGTCTGTGCCTTCACACGCGGCGGCGAGGTGCTCGTCGCGGTAGCCGTCCGCGGCAGCCTGGTCAGCTTCCGGCCACCGCCGGGCGTCTGGCGCGACGTCTTCCGCACCGACTCGCTCCTCCTGTCCGAGCGCGGCTAGTCCGACGCAGCCATCTTGCGGTGCCGCCCTTCGATCGGCACCTTTGACCCTGTGAGCGAGCCGCTGATCGAGCGCGAGGAGGTCATCGCGCTACTGTTCAACGTGAGCGACATTGCCGAGCTGTCGCGGAGGCTCCTGGCCTTCGTGGGAGGTGACGATGGCGAAGAAGAGGAAGCTGACTGACGAGGATCGCGCGTTCCTCGAGCAGGTTCGGGTGAACGCCGAGCGCACGCGCAAGCTGGCAGAGAAAGCGCAGGCCGAGCTCGACCGGCGCAAGCAGGAGCGCGCGTCGACGTAGACGGCCGGACGCTGGCCGGGGCCAGGGCGGGCCGCGTGACCACGCCCGATTTCGGTGCCACACTGTGGTCATGGGCAACGTCCTCCAGCTTCCAGCGCCGGTGATCCGCCGGCTTCGCGAGCTCCTCGGGGAACCCCAAGAACCGTCCGTGCGACGACGTCGGCGCTCGTCGCCGAAGGTGCGTTGCGGACTCGCGGCCGCGCTCGTTGTGGCGGTGACGCTCGCCCCGGCGGCTAACGCCCGGATCGTCGTCCCGTATCTCACCTGGGGCGCCGGTGTCTACGTCGACCAGGAAACCGGGCTGCCTGCCGAGCGTGGAACACGGCCGGCGCCGCCTGCCGTCGCTGGTGTGCATTTCCTGCCGCCGCTTGTCGTCCTGATCGGCCCGCCACCTGAGACGCCACCGCCGCCTGCCGACCCGCCCCCAGCGCCGCCGCCTCCGGTTGTCGATCCGGTCTACACCGTCGACCCGGCAATCGGCGGCTACTACCGCCCCGACATGGGAGCCGTCGCCGGTGTCCCGGTGTTCTGCCGCTCAGACACCACCTGGCCGACGAGCATGCCGACCGCAACCGGCTACTGGACGCCGGGCGGGTCGCAGATCACGATGCGCACCTGGCGCTGCGACGGTGTCGTCCCGTCCAAGGTCGGGACCGAGCCGTTCGCCCGCGGGCTGTTCGTTCTCGCCCACGAAAGCGTCCATGCCGGCGGGCAGCCGAACGAGTGCGAAGCCGACAAGGGCGCCATCGCACGGATGCCGTCGTTCGCTGCCGGGCTCGGCTACACCGCCGCTGCCGGTGAGGCTGCACGCGACCTGATCCTCTCGATCTTCCGGGCGGCGCCGCTCCCGCCCCCGTACTGTCTCGGCTCGTTCTGACGTCAGCAATCCGCTCGCCGTCGCCGTCGCTCGGATCTATGCGGGCGGCCGGACGTCCGCGAGCAGGCGCACGCAGACGTCGACGACACGCGGGTCGAACTGCGAGCCAGCCGCCTCCTCGAGCCGCCGCAGCGCCTCCTCGGCGGGCAGTGCTCGCCGGTACGGGCGGTCGGTCGTCATTGCGTGGAAGGCGTCGCACGCGAAGATGATCCGCGCCTCCAGCGGGATCTCGTCGCCCGCCTTGCGGTCGGGGTAGCCGCTGCCGTCCCAGCGCTCGTGACAGGCCCGGACGATCGAGCAGACGTCGCCGAGCTGGTCGATCGGGGCGAGGATCTTCGCGCCCAGCTCCGGGTGCGTCTCGATCAGCGTCCGCTCCTCCTCGGTGAGCGGGCCAGGCTTGAGCAGCACGGAGTTCGGGATCCCGATCTTGCCGATGTCGTGGAAGAGCGCTCCGAGCTCGAGCCGCTTCAGCGCGTCGCCGTCGAGGCCGAGCTCGGCGCCGACGCGAAGCGCGGTATCGGTGATCCAGCGCGCGTGCGACGACGTGTACTCGTCGCGCGCCTCGAGCGCGTTCGCGAGCGCCTCCACCGTCGAGAGGAAGGTGCGCTCGAGCGACTCGAAGCTCGAGGCGTTCGCGATCGCAAGCTTCGCCTGGTGAGCGATCCCGCCGAGCAGCTCGAGCTCGCGGCCACCCAGTCTCACGCTCTCCGGGACCGCGACTGCGATCACGCCCCAACGGCCGTCGACGCTGAACGGAGCGATCGCGTAGGCGCTGCAACCGCAGGCCGAAGGGTTTCCGAAGGTCGCGTACTGCTCGGCGCTCAAGGTGCGGGGCTCGACCGGGTCGGCGTAGGGCAGGAACGCGGTCGCCGCGCACCGGCATCCGACAAGCTCTCGCCCCGGATCGCAGCCGGTCGCAGCACCCGCGACGAGATCCCCGGTGTCGAGCTCCTGGAGCCAGAGCGAGGCGCATGGAGCGCCGAGGATGCGGCTCGCGCCCTCGACCACGCGCTCCAACACCCGCTCGAGCCCCTCGGCGGCGGCGAGCTCGCGGCTGAAGTCGAGCAGCGCGTGCGCGCTCTCGGCCTCGCGCCGCTGCGCCTCGTACAGCCGAGCGTTCTCGAGCGCGACCGCGGCATGGCCCGCGAGAACCTCGAGCAGGCGCAAGTCGTCGTCGTCGAACTGGCCGTGGCCGAGCTTCGAGATCACGATCGCGCCGATCACGCGCGCGCCGTAGTTGAGCGGCACGGCGATCACGGACTCGTCGATCGCAGCAGTGCCCTCGATCGTGATCGAGAACTCGCATTTCGATGCGTCGTCGAGGAGCAGCGACTCTCCCGTCTCGACGACGTGGCCGGTGAAACCCTCGCCGACGCGCGTCCGGAAGACCTCGGCCGTCGGCCGGTCGGACGATGTGACCTCGCCCTGGAACGCGATCGGCTCCAGCACGTCGCCCTCGCGGAGGAAGACGCGGCAGTTGTGGTAGTCGATCAGCAGCCGGAGCTCGTTCGCGATCGTCATCCCGATCGCGCCGACCTCGGAGAGCCGGTTCAGCTTCCCGCCCAGCGACTGCAGCATCTTCAGGTGGGCGATCGAGCGCACGTCCTCACGGCGGGCGTCTCGCGCCTCGGGCCGCTCGGTCGCCGACTCGTCGAAGAGCACGACCTGGTTCTTGCCGCGCGCCTTCGCGGTCATCATCGCCGCCTCGGCGCACGCGATCAGCTCGCGCGGGTTCGACGCGTGCTCGGGCCCGTGGGCGATCCCGATCGAGACCGAGACCTTGCCGGCCACGTCGAGCTCGACCTGCTCGAGCCGCGCCGCCAACCGGTTCGCCACCGCCACCGCGTGGGCTGCGTCGCCGGCGGGGACGATGATGGCGAACTCCTCGCCGCCGATCCGGCAGACGACGTCAGTCGAGCGCACCGTGGCGCGCAGGTCGTCCGCCAGGCTCGACAGCACCTGGTCGCCGGTGCCGTGGCCGTAGACGTCGTTGACCTTCTTGAAGTCGTCGATGTCGATCATCACGAGCGCCACCGACTCGTGGACGGCCGAGCCGCGCGTCAGCTCGCGCCGCAGCCGCTCGTGGAAGTAGCGGTGGTTGTAGAGCCCCGTGAGCGAGTCGGTCTGGGCCTGGTGCTCGAGCTGCGCGCGCCCGTGTGCGTTGTCGAGCGCGAGCGCGGCCGCATCGCCGAAGCGCTGCGCCAGCTCGAACTCCTGCTCGCTGAAGGACGCGTCCTCGCCGATCCGGTAGACGTTGAGCGTTCCCTTCAGCAGGCCGCGCGCGACGAGCGGGACGACGATCAGCGCCTCCGGGTCGACCGGAGTGCCGGGAACGAACTCGCACGCGGGGGTCGAGGTGCGCCTGGTTCGAGAGCACGGGCTCGCGGTGCTCCACAGCCCAGCCCGTGATTCCCTCGCCGAACGGGAATCGCTCGCTGAGGATCTCGCTCGCCCATTCGCTGCGGACGAGCGCGGGCATCAGCTCGCGCTTGGCCTCGTCGGCCTCGTAGATGTGCAGCGCCTCGTAGGGGACGATCTCTGCCAGCGTGTCGGCGATCCGCACGAGCAGCGAGTCGAGGCTTTGCTCCGACAGCACGTCGTGGAAGACATCCGCGAGCCGCCGGTAGGAGTCGACGTCGACGCCGGCCGAGGCAGGCGCGTCCGGCGCCGTTCCGGGTGTGATCAGCCGGAAGCGAGGCCCTGCGCGATGGATGGGGGAGCGGGCTGGATCGTCCATGGAGCGAGGCGGCAGGGGTGGTGGGGACACGGCCGCGACGTGCTGGCTCAACCATCGGGCTTTGCCACGTCGTTGCCGTCCCTCGAACGGGGGAGCGGCTGCGCTAGTGCCTCGCGCGCGCGGCCGACTCGAGCTCCTGCTCGACCCAGCGGAAGACGTCGTGCTTCGCGACCCTCGCGGCCATCTGCTTCAGGCGCCGGCGCCGGTCGGGCTCCTCCAGCTCGAGCGCCAGCGAGATCGTCCCCGCGAGGCCGTCGATGTCGAAGGGATTGCACGGGAGCGCCTGGCGCAGCTCGTCGGCCGCGCCGGTGAACTCGCTCAGCACCAGCACTCCGGTGCCGCCCGTCGTTCCCTGGACGGTCACGAACTCCTTCGCGACGAGGTTCATCCCGTCGTGCAGCGGTGTGACGAGGCAGACGTCCGCCAGGCGGTAGTACGCGAGCAGCCGCTCGGGCGGCACGCCGCGGAAGAGGTAGTGCACCGGCACGTCCATGCCCGGTTCGGTGAAGCGTCCGTTGATCCGGCCGACCAGCTCCTCGACGCTCGCGCGCAGCTCGCGGTACTCCCGGATCTCGCCGCGGCTCGGAACCGCGACCTGCACGAACGCGAGCTCGCCGCGCAGGTCGGGCCGGAGACCGAGCAGCAGCTCGATCGCCCGCAGCCGCTCGATGATCCCCTTCGTGTAGTCGAGCCGGTCGACGCCGAGGAGGACGCGGCGGCCGGCGAACTGCTCGCGGAGCCCTTCCAGGCAGCGCTCGACCCCGGGCTGCCGGGCGCGTTCCGCGAAGTCCGCCGCGTCGATCGAGATCGGGTGCGCGACGACGGCGGTCGAGCGCCCGTCGTCGTGGACGATCCTGGTCTTCTGCACGCGCAGGTCGTCGCGCAGCCGCGCGCAGGTGCGCAGGAAGTTGTCGCGGTAGGTGGGGGTGTGGAACGAGACGACGTCTGCTCCGAGGAGGCCGTTCAGGATCTGGCTGCGCCAGGGCACGCGCGCGAAGACCTCGGGTGCCGGAAAGGGCACGTGCAGGAAGAAGCCGATCGGCCCGCGGGCGCCGCCGCGACGCAGCAGCTCGGGCAGAAGCATCAGGTGGTAGTCGTGCACCCAGCGAAACTGCTCCTTCTCCGGCTCGTCGCCCTCGGCGAAGCGCTCGTTGACCGCGCGGTAGGCGTGCCACCAGCGACGCTCGTAGCTCGGCTGCTCGACGAGCCCGTGCAGGAGCGGCCACAGCGTTCGGTTCGCGAAGCCGTGGTAGTAGTCGTCGGCCTCGCGGCGTGCGAGCGCGATCGGGTGCAGGTCGACGGCGAGGCCCTCGACGCGGCGCGGCACGTCCTCGCTGCCACCGTCCCAGCCCACCCAGGCGCCGCCGCGCGACTCGAGCGCCGGCTTGAGCGCGGTCACGAGGCCGCCGGGCGAGGCGCGCCAGCCGTGCCGGGTCTTCGAGATCGGCAGCCGGTTCGCGAACGCGACGAGCGGCAGACCCTCGGATTCGTCGCGCACCGTCATCCTCCTGCCCTGCCGGAAACTAGGGTAACCGGATGGAGTCCGTCGACGTCCCGGTCGCGCTGCTCGGCTACGGGAACGTCGGCTCCGCCGTCGACCGGCTGCTGACCGAGGGCGCAGAGGAGATCGAGCGGACGACGGGGCATCGGCTGCGTGTCGTACGCGCGCTCGTCCGCGACCCGGCACGCGAGCGTTCCTTCCAGCCCGGCGAGGGCGTGCTGACGACCGACTTCGCGGCGATCCGCGACGACCCCTCGATCGCCCTCGTCGCCGAGGTCACCGGCGGGCTCGAGCCGACGGGGACGCGCGTGCTCGAGCTGCTCCGCGCGGGCAAGCCGGTGGTCACGGCGAACAAGCAGCTCGTCGCGCGCCGCGGCGCAGAGCTGTTCGCGGCAGCGTCCGAGGCCGGCGTGCAGCTGCGCTTCGAGGCCTCCGTCTGCGCCGCGATCCCGGTGATCAAGGTGCTGCGCGAGTCGCTCGTCGTCTCGAACGTCCACCGCGTGCTCGGGATCGTGAACGGAACGACCAACTTCATGCTGACACGGATGAGCGAGGGCGCCGACTACGCCGACGCGCTCGGCCGAGGCGCAGCGGCTGGGCTACGCCGAGGCCGACCCGCGAGGACGTCGGCGGGGCGGACGCGGCCGCGAAGATGGCCATCCTCGCCACCGTCGCGTTCGGCTCGCGCGTCGATTCGATGACGTCGACTACGAGGGCATCGAGGGGCTCACGACTGCCCAGGTCGACGCGGCGCGCGGCTCACGCTGACGCCGAGGCTGATCGGATCGGCCACGCTCGTGGACGGTCGGTCGACGTCCGCGTGCGAGCCTCGCTCGTCGATGGCCGCCATCCGCTGGCCGCCGTCACGGGCGCGTTCAACGCGGTCATGCTCCAGGGCGACGCGATTCGCGAGATCACCCTCGAGGGGCCCGGGAGCGGGCGGGATGGAGACGGCGTCGGCAGTGGTCGCCGACCTCGTCTCGATCGTCGGTACGGCCGGCACCGGCTTCCTGCACGACGACGCCGCCTGGCGCGAGCTCGAGCGTCTGCCACCCGGGCAGCTGCGCTCGCCGTTCTATCTCCAGCTCGAG
>CAVTJQ010000001.1:0-835705 GCA_963734975.1 uncultured Gaiellaceae bacterium | reverse complement strand
GCGTGGATGCGATCCTGACGGGCCGCGCCGCGCTCGGACGTCTGGTCGAGCCACTTCGAGAACGCCGCCTCCTCGGCCGGGCCGTCCGGTTCAGTGCCCGCCAGCGTGCGGAAGAGCGCCACTCCCCACGGGTTGAAGGCGTCTCCCTGTGTGCCGGCCTCGAGGCGCGGCCACTCGCGGTGCACGACGAACGCCGCGTAGCAGACGAGGCCGTCGCCCAGCGCCTCCCGCTGGGCGGCCGGCATGAACTGCGCCGTCTCGAACTGCTGCGCCACGACGAGTGCCTCCGTCTCCGCGCCCTGCTTCGTGTCGTCGTAGCTCGTGAAGGCGAGGAAGACGACGAACCCGAGCAGCACCGAGAAGCCGGTCGCGACGACGCCGAACACGCCGGACGCCCTGTCGCCGTCGCTGAAGTAGCTGCCCTCCGGCGCTCGCCGCCGGACGAGCAGCATCGCGCTGACGCCAAGACCGGCGCAGGCGACGATGATCAGCAGCGGCCAGACGAGGCTCATGCGCCGCGGCGACTCACCTGTTGAGGAGCGCGGAGCACTCGTCCGACTCCTCGAAAGCGCTCTGGAGCTCGCCCGCGGCGTCGAGTTGACCGAGCTGCTCGAACGCCTCGCCGATCTGATCGGCCATCGTCGAGAGCGTGCCGGTGATCAGCGAGATCGCGTTCAGGACGTCGTTCGCGCCGGTGACGTTGTCCACCGTCCCTTCGAGCTCCTGCAGGTTCTCCTCCACGTCGTCGGCGAGCCCGTCGAGCAGGGCTTCGGCCTCCTGGCCCGACTCGGTCTCGGGCCGGCCAGCGTCCTGCAGGTCGTCCCCGAGCGTCTCGCTGGCAGCGCGCACGTCGTCGACCGCGTCCTGCAGACCGTCTTCGGACAGGCCGCCCTCGCCGAGAGATTCGATCGCGGACGAGGTCGAGCCGATCCAGGTCGTCATCGCCGAGCACACCTCGTTCGCCCAGTCGTTCGCCGACGGCGTCTCGTCGTCGCCGCCGCCGCAGCCGGCGACGAGTAGCGCGCCGGCGACGACAGCAAGCAGGACCACTCTGGACTTCCAGCTCATCTCGAAGCGAAGCTAACGGGGATTCCATCGGCGGGCATCGTCCATCTGGGATGACGCGGCCGGATCCTGGTTCGCGCCTACTGGCGGGCCATCGCGACCCGGAGCCGCTCCTCGGGGGTGATCAGGTGATCCACGTCCTCGGCGGCGGCGTCGACGTCGAGCTGCACCCAGCGAACTCTGCCGGTGAACTCGCTGTCCTTCGGGCCGTAGTCGTCGCTCACCGGCGTCGCGCTGTCCGAGCCGACATCGGTCGTCTCGTCGGCGGAGAAGATCATCGGCACCGTTGCGTCGATCCGCCCGTTGCCGACCTGCTCGCCGTCGAGGAAGAGCGCGACGTCGCCGCCCTTGCCGAGCCCGCCGCCGTCGTAGGTGAACTCCATCCGCACCTGATGCTCGCCGGCGGGGATCTTGCCGTCTCCGTACGACCTTGAACTGCTGCAGGCCGAAGAGGTTGTAGCAGTACGCCGGCTTGCCGTCCTTGACGTAGAGCGAGAAGCCGCCGAAGGCGCCGCCCTGCGCGACGATCACTCCCTCGGCTCCGCCCTCCGGCACCTCCAGCGCGGCCGTGAGCGAGAAGGACTTGTTCTTGTTCACGATCACGGAGTTCTCCGTCAGCCGACCCATCGAGCCATAGAGCAGCTGCGAGTTGCCGCGCGACGAGCTGCGGCCGGCCTGCCAGCTCGGCGTTGAAGCGCTCGAAGCGCCGGTCGTCGAGCGGCAGGACGTTGTACTTGCCCGCCTCGATCATGAACAGACGCTGGAGCTCGCGGAGCTTGTCCGGGTTGTCGGCGGCCAGGTCGTACGCCTGCGACCAGTCGTCGGGGGCGTAGAGCTCCCAGACGTCGTCGTCGAACGCCGGCATCTCGGTCACGCACCCACGGGGTGCTGTGCCGCGTCACCGCTGTCCAGCCTTCGTGGTAGATGCCGCGGTTGCAGAACATCTCGAAGTACTGGGTCGTGTGCCGGTCTGCCGCCCCGGCGTCGTCGAAGGTGTAGACCATCGAGACGCCCTCGAGCGGCCGCTGCTGGACGCCGTTGACGCTGAGCGGCTGCGGCAGGCCGGCCGCCTCGAGCACGGTCGCGGCGACGTCGATCACGTGGTGGAACTGCGAGCGGATCTCGCCCTTCGCCTTGATCCCGCTCGGCCAGTGCACGATCGTGCCGTTCCGCGTCCCGCCCCAGTGCGACGCGACCTGCTTCGTCCACTGGTACGGCGTGTCCATCGCGTGCGCCCAGCCGACCGCGTAGTGGTTGTAGGCCTCAGGGCGTGCCGAAGTCGTCGATCCTCGAGACCATGAACTCCGTCGTCTCGAGGCCGGCGGCGCCGTTCAGGACGACGAGCTCGTTGAAGCAGCCGTTCGGCGAGCCCTCGGCGGAGGCGCCGTTGTCGCCGATGATCAGGTAGACGAGCGTGTCGCTGAGGACTCCGAGCTCGGAGAGCGAGTCGAGCAGCCGGCCGATGTGGTGGTCGGTGTGCTCGAGGAAGCCGGCGTAGACCTCCATCTGACGGGCGAGCACCGGCTTCAGGTCGTCGGGCATGTCGTCCCACGCCGGGATCTCGTCCGGGCGCTCGGTCAGCTCCGCCTCCGGCGGGACGACGCCGAGCTCCTTCTGCTTCGCGATCGTCTGCTCGCGCAGGGCGTCCCAGCCGTCGTCGAAGCGGCCCTTGTACTTGTCCGACCACTCAGGCCGCACGTGGTGCGGGGCGTGGGTCGCGCCCGGCGCGTAGTAGACGAAGAACGGCTTGTCGGGCATCAGCGCCTTCTGCTGCGAGACCCAGTCGATCGCGCGGTCGGTCATGTCCTCGGTGAAGTGGTAGCCCTCGTCGGCCGTCCGATCCGGCTCGATCGGCACCGTGTCCTGGTAGAGCGCCGGCGCGTACTGGTTCGTCTCGCCGCCGAGGAAGCCGTAGAAGTGCTCGAAGCCCCCGCCGCCCGTGGGCCAGGCGTCGAACGGGCCCAGCGGGCTCGTCTCCCACACCGGCACCTCGTGGCACTTGCCGAACTGCGCGGTCGAGTAGCCGTTCAGCTTCAGCGTCTCGGGCGAGCGGCGCACACGTGTTCGGCAGGAGCGAGTTGTAGCCGGGCGCCGAGGTCGCGATCTCGGTGATCCCGCCCATGCCGACCGAGTGGTGGTTCCGGCCCGTGAGCAGCGCCTGCCGCGTCGGCGAGCAGAGCGCGGTCGTATGGAAGCGGTTGTACTTGAGCCCGTTCGCGGCGAGCCGCTCGGCGTTCGGCGTTGCGATCGGGCCACCGAACGCGCTCGAGGCGGCGAAGCCGACGTCGTCGAGCAGGATCACGAGCACGTTGGGCGCGCCCTCCGGCGGGCGCAACGGCTCGATCGGCGGGAACGACGTCGCGGGATCCTTCGCGTCATAGGTGGTGAGCCCGACCGGTGTGACGTCGGGAATGGGTAGAACGTTGCGTGGCGACTGCGGCCTCTCGGGCATCGAACCTCCTGGTTCCAGCGGTGTCCCGCCGATCCTCGCGGTCGTCCGGCCGCACCTCATCGCCCCAAGGGGATGAACCGGTGCCGCCGCAGCGGAAGCTCACGTCCCTGGGAGCCGTGCCGTCCAGGTGGCCCGCAGGGTGGAGGCGTTCACCGGTTCGTGCGTGTACTCCTCGCCCACCGCGGTGACCGCAAAGCCTGCGCTCTGGAGGGAGGTACGGACATCCGCGTCCGCGTGGAAGTACTGCCGGTGCTGCTCGCTGAACGGATCGCCGTCACGCGGCCGCGTGAGCTCGATCGTCGTGTCGCAGGTGCGGGCGTCCGGATCCACGCTACTGCTGATCACGAAGCCGTTTCCGGCCGACTCGCCCGCGACGACGGGGTTGGCGATCGTGAAATCCATCATCCCGTCGGTGTGGAGATCGAAGACGAGCCAGCCGGCGGGCCGAAGGCAGAGGGCCACCGCGGCCAGCGTCAGTCGCAACTCGTCCGGGTCGAGGTAGTTGAAGCCGTCGAACGTGCAGACCGCCGCGTCGAAGACGCCGTCGACCGCCAGGTCCGGGAGAATCATCTGGCTCAACTCCACCTCGGGGCCGAGGCGCTCGCGGGCGCGGGCCAGCATCGCGTCGGATGCGTCGACACCGACGACCCGATAGCCGCGTGCGATCAACTCACCCGCGAGGAGGCCGGTGCCGCAGCAGAGATCGAGCACGGAGCGTACGCCCGCCGGATCGTCACGCCAGAGCTCATGGAGGAACGCCGCCCAGCGGTCATGGCAGGGGTCGACGACTACCTCGTCGTAGACCCCTGCCAGCTGCGAGTACGCCGCGACGTGCCTCAACGACCGCCACGCGCTCGGTCAGATTCCGAGGATCTTGGCCTTGGCTGCCGCGAACTCCTCGTCGGTGAGTACGCCCTGCTTGTTCAGCGCCGCCAGGTTCTGGAGCTGCGCGGTCGCGTCCTCCTCCTGCGGCGGCGGCGCCTGCTGTGCGTACTGCTGCTGTTCCTGCGCGTACCGCTGCGCGTCCTGCTGTTCGTACTTGGCGGCCTGCCGGTGATGCACGCGCCCGGACACGGCGGTCGCGGTTCCGGCGACGACGGCGGTGCGGGCTGCCATACGTAGAAGTCCCATCTCGTTACCTCTCGATCTCGAAGGGGTGGGTCTAGCTTGCCTCGAACGCTTCCACGACGTCGACCGGAATCCGGATCGAGTCGATCAGGACGGCGTCCGCAGCCCGCAGGGCGTCGACCACTTTCCCGACCCAGAGGTTCTCGAACGCGATCAGGAGGGCCGCGCTGTTGGCCGGGAGGTCGTCGCTGACCTCTTCGGCGTCCTCCGGCCCCAACGCACCCGGCTGCTCGACGTCGATGGAGAGGAAGGCCGCGCCCTCCTCGTCGATGTCCGCCGCCTGGAGCGACGTCACGACGCCGTCTCCATCCTTCATCACGAAGAGCAGATCGAGCACTCGGATCGTTTTGTTCTCCACGAGCTCCAAGATCGCCGGGGCGATCTGCCCGGTGAACTTGTTGCCCGGAAAACCGATGATGTACACGTCGACGGGGCCGACTGCCATGACGTCTCCTTGTTGGGACTGCGCTCCAGTTGTGGACGAACCGATCACCGAGGCAACCTATCGCACGCGTCGCGCGCCGAGCCTCCCCCGGTTGGGGTGATGCGAGCCTCCCGTACTCAGACTGGTGCGCCCGGGGCGGGCAGGACGGCTGCGTTCGCCATCGCCACCTTCTCGCGCCGCGCCTTCGTCAGCTCCTGGATCAGGATCTGGATCATCGCCGCCAGCGGGACTGCGGTGAGCGCGCCGAGGACGCCGAGTAGCGCGCCGAACAGCGTGACGGCGACGATGATGAAGAACGGCGAGACGCTCACCGCCTTGCCCTGGATCTTGGGCGTGAGGATGCTGTTCTCGAGCTGCTGGTAGATCAGGACGACAGCGGCCATGATCAGTGCGGCCGTCAGGCCCTCCTCCGCCCAGAGCGTCGGCACGAGGATGAACCCGGCGATCGTCGCGCCGATGTTGGGGATCATGTCGAGCAGGCCCGCGATCACCCCCAGCGCGACGGCATAGCTCGAGCCGAGCAGCCACGCGGTCGTACCCTGGGTCACGCCGGCGATCGACGCGATGATGATCAGCCCGATCGCCCAACGGGAGACGGATTCCGTGATCCGCTCCCAAACGGCGAGCCACCGCTCGTCCTCGCCCGGCATGAGGACGCTCCCGAGCGACCGCTTCAGGTTGGCGACGTCGGTGAGCAGGAAGAGGCAGATGAAGAGGATCGTGAAGGCGGCGAGGAAGACCGAGAAGAAGCTGCCGGCGATCCCGAGGACGGCCGAGATCGCATCGGGCACCAGGGAAGAGACCTGCTGAGCGCCCTCCTGGACGTTCTCGGCCGCCCCGGAGTCCCCGAGCGAGGACAGCTCGTCCGAGTCCTGTAGCTGCTGAACGGTGGCGGGCAGCTCCTGCAGGAAGTCACGGACGGAGCTCGACGAGCGGCACGAGCAGCAGCAACGCGAGCACCGTCACCGTCACCGCGATCCCGAGCACGGTCACCGTCGCGGCCAACCCGCGCGACATGTTCGTCTTCGCCATCACGAACCGGACCGGGAACTCGAAGACGAGGGCGAAGAAGATGCCGACGAAGACGACGAGGAACGTCTGGCCGATGGCGGCGAACGCGGCAGCGATGCCGATGGCGGCAGCGACGACCAGCACCGTTCGGATCGGCAGAACGAGCTCTACGCGCCTCGTCGGGTCGCTCACGTGTCGTCACTCACGTGTCATCACCGGGGCCGTGCTCGTGGTGTCGTGCCTCGTGTTTGGCCGCTTTCTTCTCCGCCTTCTTCTCCGCTTTCTTCTCCGCGCGCTGGACCTTCTGCTCCGCCACTTTCTCCTTCGCGCCCGCGTACGACTCGGTCACGAGCCCCCTGCTGCCCGTCCAGCCGAAGACCCAGCACGCGAGCACGATCGCGAAGAGCATGTTCCAGGCGGTGGTGACCAGCTGCTGGCCGATCGAGTACGCGGTCGCCGTGTCCGCATCCGTGTATTCGTCCAACGCGATCACGTTCATCGCCTGGTTGACGCCGACGCCGCCGGGGGTGACGGAGACGGTGTTGGCGATCGAGTTGGAGCCGACAACGTGCATGACGGAGTCGAACGTGACCGGGATCCCGTAGGCGCCGAGGAAGACCGCGATCACCGCCAGCTTCGCGAGCCAGCCGCCGAACGAGGGGAGAAAGGCCTTGAGGAAGTACTCGCGGGGGCGGGTGAGGATCGCACCGCCGACCTTCGCCTTCTCCCACAGCTTCTTGACCTGGCGCCAGAACATGCGGAGGAGCAGGACGATCAGGAACAGGCACCCGGCAACGATCAGCAGCGTGACGACGGGGTACTCGGAGAACCAGCTCCAGTCGGGCGAGCGCGAGCCCTCCACGGTCATGCCCGGCACGTTCAGGAACAGGTAGAGGTAGACGAACGCGCCGATCACGGTGAAGAAGATCTTCTGCACCAGGTAGCCGGCGAAGATCCCCGGGAAGGTCGAGCCGGGGATGAGCGCGACGAACATGATCAGGAGCGCAAAGGTGCCCATGTTGGCCGGCAGCACGTTGTTCATCGCGACCGAGATCGCATAGGCGGCGAGAATCGGCCGGAAGCCGATCGTCACCCTCGGGTAGGCGGCGCGCAGGATGAAGAGCCAGGAGAGTGCCGTCAGCGTGGTCTGGATCGTCTGGAAGGTGCAGGCCGCGATCAGCGAGGCGAGCGAGATCGCCGTGACCTGATCCCAGACGTTCTGGAACCAGCCGACGAGGTCCCAGCCGAGGAGGTTCGCCACGACCATGACGACGGCGATGCCGAGCGCCCAGCCTGCGATCTTCGCGAAGCGGCTCTTCCGCGAGTCGTCGCGAAGCGGCGAGATGGTCTCGGCGGCGCTGCTGCTCACGCCGAAACCCCAGGTCTCAACTGCTGCATCGTCTGGCGCACGTGTGGCGATGCTCTCAGGCGGCCGGACGGCTGCTCATCGCCCAAAGAGGGTGAACCGGACGATGGAGCGATTGTTCATCCGGTGCGGGTGATGCGCCGTCTTTGCCACGTGGGATGATCGGGCTCTGTGGCCGGATGCTGATCACCTCGACATGTCGTAGCAGTACTGCGTCGTGAGCACGCCGAGGGCGACCGAGCCCGAACGCCTGCGCATCCGTCCCTTCCGGCTGCTGCTCGCCTGGCTCGTCGCCGCTGCGGCCCTCATGTTCGCGGCCTGGGTCGTTCCCGGCATCGCGATCGAGCAACGCGGCGGGGCGATCGTCGCAGCCGCGCTGATCGCGATCCTGAACGCGATCCTGCCTCCGCTCGTGGCCGCGCTGCGGCTCCCGTTCATGCTGCTCCTCGGGTTCGTGCTCGTCCTCCTGCTCGACGCGGGGATGCTGCTGCTCGCGGCGGAGATCGCGCCGAACGCGATCAGCGTCGACTCGTTCTGGTGGGCGCTCCTCGCTGCGCTCGTCGCGGCGGCGGCCACCGTCGTGCTCGACATCCTCCTCAGCACGAACGACGACGATGCCTACACGCTGCGCGTGATCCAGCGGATCGCACGCCGCTCCGGCGAGCTCGAGCGCACGGAGACACCGGGGATCGTCTACCTGGAGATCGACGGGCTCGCGGCGCCGGTCCTGCGGCGCGCGATGCGAGACGGAAGCGCACCCGAGCTGGCGCGCTGGCTCGCCGGCGGCGACTACGACCTCGTCGAGTGGGAGACGGACCTCTCCTCGCAGACCGGCGCGAGCCAGGCCGGGATCCTGCTCGGGCTCGAACGAGAACATTCCGGCGTTCCGGTGGATCGAGAAGGAGACCGGGACGATGATGACGTGCTCCAAGCCGCCCGACTGCGAGGAGATCGAACGACGGTGCTCGACCGGCGTCGGACTGCTGCGAAACGGCGGCGCGAGTCGCGGCAACCTCCTCTCCGGCGAGGCCGACCACGTGATCCTCACCGTCAGCCGGATCAACGCCGAGAAGAAGGCGAACCCGGGCTACCGCGCGTTCTTCGCGAACGGGTTCAACGTCACCCGGGTGCTCGTTCTCTTCTTCTGGGAGCTGATCCTCGAGTGGTCGGCCGCGCTGCGATCCGCCCGGCGCGACGTACGACCGCGCGGCCACCGCAGCGGCCTCTATCCGTTCATGCGCGCGGCGATGTGCGTCGTCGTCCGCGACCTGATCGTCTACGGCGTCCTGACGGACATGATGAAGGGGCGGCCCGCGATCTACGCCACCTTCTCGAGCTACGACGAGGTGGCTCACCACTCGGGGCTCGAGCGCGTCGACACGCTCGAGGCGCTGCGCAAGCTCGACGAGCAGTTCGGCCGGATCGAACGCGCCCGCCGCTACGCGCCCCGGCCGTACGAGATCGTCGTCCTCTCCGACCACGGACAGACGCAGGGGGCGACCTTCAAGCAGCGCAACGGCTATGGCCTCGACGATCTCGTCGACCGCTCGCTCTCGAACGCCACTGCCGCTGCTCTCGGCACCGGTGACGAGAACGACGCCATGGTCGGCCATGCGGTCGCCGAGGCCACGGGCGCAACCAAGGGCGAAGAGGTCGCGCGGAACGACGTCGAGGGCCGGGACGTCGTCGTGCTCGCCTCCGGCAACCTCGGTCTCGTCTACCTCATGGAGCAGCCGCGGCGGCTGACGCTCGAGGAGATCGAGGAGCGTCATCCGCAGCTGCTGCCCGCGCTCCGGGAGCATCCGCACATCGGCTTCCTGCTCGTTCGCTCCGAGCAGCACGGGCCGGTCGCACTCGGCGCGAATGGAGCCAACTACCTGGCCGAAGGCCGGATCGAGGGCGACGACCCGCTCGCGCCGTTCTCGCCGAACGCGGCTCGTCACCTGCAGCGCACCGACGGGTTCCCGAATGTCGCGGACATCATGGTGAACAGCTTCTACGACCCGCAACGCGACGAGGGTTGCGCCTTCGAGGAGCTGATCTCCTTCCACGGCGGCCTCGGCGGCTGGCAGACCCGTGCGTTCATCCTGCATCCGAAGTCGCTGCCGCTGCCCGGCGGGCAGATCGTCGGCGCCGCCGGTGTCCACGAGGTGCTCGTGGCGTGGCGGGAGGGCCTCCAGGGCCCCTCGCCGCCGCCCGTTCCCGCCCGCGAGCAGGTCGGATCCGCTCTCGGCGGCTAGATTGGGGACGTGGACGTTGCGATCGTGGTTCCCGGGAACGGCACTGCCGGCAGAGACGGCGTGTACCGCATCAGCGGGCGGTGCCTCCAGCTCGTCCGCGAGGCCGAGCTGCTCGCGGCGTCGCTCCCGGCCGCGACCGTGGTGTTCAGCGGCTGGTCACCGGCCCGCGGCCCGTCCGAGGCCGAGCAGATGCGGGCCGCGTGGCAGGGGCCGCCCGTCGACCTCGTCGTCGAGCCGACCGCGACCGTCACGGCCCAGAACGCCGGCCGGACGCTGCCGCTGCTCGTGGAGCGCGGGATCCGACGGGCGGTCGTGGTCTGTGCACCGCTCCACCTGTATCGGACGCGCTACTTCTTCTCGCGGCTCTTCGGCCCGCACGGGATCGCGACCGAGTTCCACGTCGCCCGCGTGCCGCCCTCGGCGCACGCGCTCGCATGGGAGCTGATCGCGCTGCCGGTGTGTCGCCTGCAGCTGCGGGCGGCCCGAGCCGAGCTCGCACGAATGGCGCGATGAGCGACACCGTCGTCTTCGTTCCCGCGTGGAACGAGGAGCAGAATCTGCCCGCGGTCCTGGACGAATTGCAGCGGGAGCTGCCGGAGGCCGACGTGCTCGTGGTGGACGACGGGTCGACCGACCGGACGGCCGACGTCGCGCGCGAGCACGGCGCGACCGTTCTCTCCTTCGAGGAGAATCGCGGGCTCCCGATCGGGATCGCGGCGGGGTACGCGTGGGCGCTCGAGCACGGCTACGCCTTCTGCGGCCGCGTCGACGCCGACGGGCAGCATCCCGCAGAGGAGCTCTCTCGCCTGCTCGCCCTCGTCCGGGCCGACAGTTGCGACGTGGCGGTCGGGTCGCGCTTCGTCTCCGGCGACGGGTACGAGCCGTACAGGTACTCGCCGAGCGGTGCCCGCCGTTTCGGCACGGCGGTGCTCCGGCGCGCGATGGGGCTCGTCCTGCGGCGGCCGTTCGGGGACGCGACGAGCGGCCTCTACGCCGTCAACGCGAAGGCGCTGCCGCTCCTCGCCAAGCCGTTCGACACGGAGGCGCCCGAGGTCGAGGCGCTGATCCGCATCGTCGACGCGGGCCTGCGGCTGGAGGAGGTCCCGGTGAACATGTCGCCGCGTGCCGGCGGGGAGTCCAAGCTCCGCGGCAGCAAGGCGGTGAAGGTCGTGCTGACCGTGACGCTCACGCTGGCGGCCGCCAAGCTGGTGCAGGCGCGGCGGTCGCGGTAGCCGCTTCGAAGCGGCGTGAGGCCGGCGCCGGCTGATCCTGGGAGGAATAGGGCCGGTTGAGCAGGTGGAGCGGCCCGTCGATCCACAGCTCGCCGAGCGGCCGGTAGGGATCGCGGAGGAAGAAGCCTCCGACGACCGCCTCGCCGATTCCGTTCGCGACGCACCATGCGTCCAGGTGCTCTGGCTCGGGGAAGTGCACGACTCCGACGCGCGTGGTTCGCAGTGGGTGGCGTACGGCGTAGATCGTCGTCACCTCGCCGTCCGCGAGGGCGTGACGCCAGAGGAGGTACTCGATTCGTCCCGCACAGGCCTCACCGTGAGAGCTGAAACTCCGCTGGGAGCTCAGCTTCCTCGTCGGCCGGCTCGAGCTCGAGCCTGGTGCGAACGTCGAAGTAGACATATGCGGTCGTGAGGGCGACGAACGGCACCGTCACGGCATTGACGACCCCTGCGACCAGGTTGAGCGTCGAGAGCGGAGCGCTCGTCAGGACGATCAGCAGGAAGCCGACGAACGGGCCGAGCAGAAGCGCGAGCGCGGCGCCGAGAACCGAGTGCGACGCCACCTTCAGCCAGTGCCGGCGCACGAGGTCCCGGCTTCGCCGTAGCGCGGCGACGGCGGAGCGCCCCTCGAGCTCGACCGCAAAGATGGCAAGCGCCCAGCGAACTGCCAGCCAGATCGCGACCGGAACGAAGATCACCGAGCTGAGGAGGATCGCGATCGCCGCAACGGCGATCACGATCACTCCAAGGAGAGACCTCGCCCTTTGGAAGGCCAACCGGTACGCACCGATCGGCCCGATCGGCCTGCCGGCATCGATGTCCACGAGCGCCCGGGCGGTTGCGGCGACGACGAGACCGAAGGCGAGCAAGACGAGAGTGGTTCCGATCACGAAGACCAGGAATACGAGCACGCCGCCGCTCTCGCCTTCCGTCTCGATTCCCGCGACGCTCGAAGCACCGATAACGAGTGCCTGCAGGAGCGTGACGACGATGGAGACCGGCAGGAACACGAGCCCGATCCCGAGGAACAGCGGTAGGTGGCTTGCATACATGCGGGCCGCAGCCGTGAGGATCTGGCCCCAGGCGCGCCGGCGGGCGAGGCGCAGTGGCGCTGTCGGCCGCCACGTCGCGCGCGAGAGCCCGAGGAGTGCCAGGGCGAGGAGGACGCCGAGAGCCAGCAGCACCGGGAGCGGCTCGTCGACGAGCCGACGCAGGGCGGTCGAGCCGCCGCCGATCGCGGCGCAGAAGAAGTCGGTCGTCTGCGTGCCGAGCGCGCCGCCCGCAGGGACGGCGTAGCTGCGGTCGCGCCAGTCCTGCGACACGAGGATCGGCTCAGTCCACGAGCGTTTCAGGTTGGGGCCGGTGGGGCCGTTGAAGAACGCCCGCTGATACTCGCCCCAGCGCCCCTCGAACGCGATCCACGGGAACAGGGCGCGCGCCTCGCGCGGATCGCTGGGAATCGTCCGGACCGCCGGGCGGAGGTCGATGTGCGGCCCCGTCGTGTCGTCGCAGCCGACTCCCTGCTGGGCCGAGCTGCCGAGGTACAGCTCCGATCCGAAGAAGTTCGCGTGCGACCCGGCCGCCGGATGGACGACCGGATGCGTTCCGTCGACGAGCTCGAGCTTGTCCTCGCCCCACGTCGCCCGCTCCGACCCCTCGTGCTGGCTGTAGCCGACGGAGACCGGCTCGCGGGCGAGCGCCTGACTCGCATCGTCGGCTTCGAAGATCAACTGGATGTTCTCCCAGTCGCCCTCGTGGGTGTTGTTCCAGTCGTTGAAGACGTAGTAGAGCCAGTACTGCAGGGCGAGTTGGCCCGGGTAGCCGGGGTCGGTGGCGACATGGGCGTAGACGGTCGGCACCGATCCCGCTGTCAGGCGCTCCGCCCACCGCTCGTAGTCGCACCCCGGATCGAGGGAGTTGCCGGGGAAGTCGAGGTGGTACTCGTAGAGGTCGCGGGATACGTCCTCCGCGGTGGGGGCGACCTTGATCAGGTCGCCGGGGCCCCACGGCCCGCGGAGAGCGACCGTCGTCTCGTCGAAGAGCACGTCGACGTCGATCGGCTCGTACGACTCGCCGTACCCGCAATCCTGAGCCTGGGCGACGAGCCGGACCACCGGTGCGTAGCGCTCCGCCAGCGCGGTCTCGTCGGCGAGGTCGGCTGCCGCATTCGGCACGGCGATCAGCGCGAGCGCGGCGACGAGGGCGCAGAGAACGGGGCGGGCGGGAGGGTTTGTCATCGTGGGCTCACGGCTCGCGGGCCGGTGGCTAGGGGCTCGATGCGAACAAGTCCATGCCCAGCCGCCGCGAGAGGAACGCGGCGACAAGTTGGCCCTTGACGCTGTTGCCGACGTCGTCCAGCGGCGGGGCGAAGGTGCCGAGCGCCCCCTTGCCCGGTGAGACGGTGACGATGCCGCCGCCGATCCCGCTCTTTCCCGGCAGGCCGACGTCGTAGAGCCAGTCGCCCGAGGTCTCGTAGAGGCCGGCGGTCGTCATCACGGCGAGGGTGAACCGGCAGGTCGCCGCCTCGAGTCACCCGAGCGCCGGTGAGCGGATTCACTCCGCCGCCCGCGAGTGTCGCACCCATCACGGCCAAGTCCTTTGCGGTCACGTTGAGGGAGCTCTGTCTCGTGTACAGGTCGGTCGCCTCGGACGGGTCGGCATAGATTCGGTCGTAGCTCTGGAGCAGGCGCGCGATTCCCTGGTTCCGGTGGTTCGTCTCGGACGCGGAGGCGTAGACCTCGTCGTTCAGAGTCAGCGTGCGGCCGGCGAAACGCGAGAGACCCTCGACGATGAGCCGCCACTTGGCCTCCGCCGTCGCTCCCGGGACGAGGCTCGTGGTCGCGATCGCGCCCGCGTTCACCATCGGGTTCGTCCGCCCGTCGGCGCTCTGCTCGACGGCTGCAAGCGAGTTGAACCGGAGGCCGGTTGCGTTCACTCCGAGCCGTCGGCGCGTCTCGCGCGGACCGAGCTGCTCGCAGACGAGGGCGAACACGAACGGCTTGGCGACGCTCATGATCGCGAACTCGTGCTCCGCATCGCCTGCGGCGTGCACGGCGCCGTGGTTCGCGACGACGCAGATGCCGAACAGCTCCCGCGGCACCCGGGTCAGGCGCTGGGTAGACCCGCGAGCTCTCGCCTTCCTCGTTCACCCGGTAGAGCTCGTAGGCCTCCGACACGAGCTGCGCCACGGCTCGCGCGGCGGCAGAGCTCTCCGGTCGAGACGAAGCGCCTCGGCTTCTTCGTGTGCGTCGCTCACCGTCTCAGCCTCAGTGGAAGTACTGCTTGAGGAGGACGAGGCCGAAGCCCGAGCAGCGTGAAGAACAATGCCGTGACCGCGCTCCGAGCGGAGTGACAGGCCCGCCGCGCGCGTGGCGAGGAGCGCGTAGAGGCCGATCACCGTCACGCCGGCCCATTTCGCGGCGGTGAAGCCCGTCTCCAGCGCGGAAGACCCCGGCCACGCCGAGGGTGAGCAGCAGGATCGGCGGCACGCTGGCGAAGAGAGCGCCGCCCGTGGCCAGCACCATCGTCCGAAACTCCGCAGTCGTGGGCCGCCGGCCGTCGCCGATCATGGTGCCGATGTAGTACGCATAGAGCTCGGCCAGGACGACGGCCACGAGCGCGCCGAACAGCGACAGGAGGACGATGCGCGTCGGACGAGCCCTTTCCTTCCAGTGCGATGATGACGGCGAGGACGACGATCTCGATGTAGATCGCGTGCGTCGCCTGCTTGCTGCCGAGAAACGGTGGTTGCCGGCCGGCCGTGATCATCGCTCGTTCCACCATCTCAGGTCAGAACGACCAGATCGCGGGGAGAGAAGCACGGCGACGGGCATTCATCATCCCGGTGGGATGCTCGCTCTCTCAGTCGTTGTGCACGGGCGCGCCGGGGCCGAGGGGAATGCCGAGCAGGTACCAGGCGACGAAGAACAGTGTCCACACGATCGACAGCACGATGACGTACGGGAGCATCATCGCGACGACCGTGCCGATGCCCGCGTCCCGCCGGTAGCGCTGCGCGAAGATGATGATCAAGCGGGAAGTAGGCCATCAGCGGCGTGACCACGTTGAAGGGGGAATCGCCGACGCGATAGGCGGCGAGCACCGTCTGCGGCGCGACGTCGAGCCGCAGGAAGAGCGGAATGAAGATCGGGGCGAGGATCGCCCACTTGGCGATCGCCGCCGGCATGATCAGGTCGACGATCATCGTCACGAGCACGAAGCCGATCAGGAGCCAGACAACCCCGATGTTGGCCTCCTCGAGCCAGTCGCCGAGCTTGACGGCCGCGACCTGCGCCATGTTCGAGAAGTTGAAGTACGCGATGAACTGCGCGATCAGCAGGAAGAGGAACAGCAGGCTCGCCAGGCCTGCCCACGACTTCGTGATCGACGCGAGCACCTCGTCGCTCGTCCGGATCGTTCCCGCTCCGCGCCCGTAGGCCAGCCCGGCCGCGAAGAAGATGATCGTGATGATCACGATCAGGCTGTCCATGAACGGCGAGTCGCCGATGATGTCGCCGGTGATGGGGTCTCGCAGCGGTGCGTCGGGGAGCGGCGTCCCAGCTTTCGCTCACGCCAGGGAGCCTAGTCGTCTGCCGTTGCGGCAGGAGATCTCGCTCGGGTCGCCGTGTCGGCATCGTCGAACGGCGGCGAAGACGTTTGGACGATCCCGGAGCGCGCGTGGGCGGTGGGAGAGATCCTCGCGGGCCGGATCGCGGTCGCGACGAACGACGGCTCTGACGCGCTCGCCGAGCCCGCCGGTGCCGAAGAACGGCAACCCGTCCGCGATCTCAGCCAGCTCGCGAAACTCGTCGTCGCTGTAGGTGGCGCCGGACCACTCTTCGCGGCGCAGGCCGTCTACCGCCACGTCGCCGCGCTCGTCGTGGAGACTGGCAAGAGCGTGCAGGAGGACGACGAGCGCGTCCGGAGCGGCGCCGCCGAACTGGCCGCTGTGCTTGGGGCCGGCGAGCGTCCGCACCTCGACGATCACGCTCGCCGTGCCGCGCAGGGCGATCGTCAGCGTCGGGACGCCGGGCCGGAGGCTGCCCATGTCCGCGATCACCATCGCGTCGGCGGCAAAGAGCTCCGGTTTCGTCGGTGGGAAGGTCGTGAACGCGCTGCCGATCTCCTCCTGGCCCTCGATCACGAGCTTGACGCCGACCGGCGGCCGGCCATCCCACGCGCGCAGGGCGCCGACGTGGACGAGGATGTTCGACTTCGAGTCGGCTGAGCCGCGCCCGTAGATCGCGCCGTCGCGCTCGGTGGCCTCGAACGGCGGCGACTCCCATTTCGACTCGTCGCCGGCAGGCACGACGTCGTAGTGGCTATACAGCAGCACCGTCGGCGCTCCCTCCGGCCCGGTGATCTCGCCCGTGATCACGGGCGCCGTATCGGGCAGCTCCAGCGTGTCGAGCTGCTCGACCCCGGCGTCGCGGAGCAGTTCGATGATCGCCTCGCAGGCTCTGTTCAGCTCAGCGTGCGTCTCCTCCGGGTAGCCGGGTGCCGAGATCGAAGGGATGGCGACGAGCTCCGCGAGCTCGGTCGTCAGTTGTGGCATCAAACCCTGGACAAGCCTCGACATCGGCGAGTCGCTCGTGGCCGAGCGTGGCGGCGTGAACTCGGTCACGATCCTCCTTCGAAAGGCCACTAAACGCGTTTCCCCAGCGCGCGTCAAGCGTTTGTAGAGCGGTACCGATAAACGGCTCACAATTTCGGAGCGGCGCGCCGGCGTAGGCTGACGCGGTGCCTCCCGCGAGCGTGAGTCCGTGAGTCGGCCAAGCCGGCGCCTGCTCCAGCGCCTCGCTCTCGGCGGGCTCAGCCTCGGCGTCGTCGTCGCCACGTTCGCCTTCGTCCTGCCGACGATCGCCGACTACGGCGCGGTCTGGGCGTTGGTTCAGGAGCTGTCGTGGGGGTGGATCGCCGTGCTGCTCGCCGCGGTCGTGCTCAACCTGGCGACGTTCGCGCCGCCCTGGATGATCGCGCTGCCGGGCCTGTCGTTCTTCCGGGCGCTGGCGGTGACGCAGATCTCGACGGCGCTGTCGATCGTCGTGCCGGGAGGGCTCGCCGCCGGCGTGGCCACCTCGTACGCGATGCTGCGGCGAGGCGGGTTCGCCTCGCGCGACATCGCGCGTGCCGTCACCCTGACCGGCCTCTGGAACCAGTTCCTGAACCTCTCGTACCCGATCGTCGCCGTCTTCCTGCTCACGAGCTCCGGCGGCGACGCGGCTCTGCTCTCGGTCGCGGCGTTCGTCGGCGTCGCCGTGCTCGGCGTCGCCGTGGCGGGGCTCGTGGTGGTGCTCGTCAGCAAGCGGCTCGCGGAGGAGATCGGGGAGCTCGCCGCGCGCTTCGCGAACTGGGCGCTCGGAAAGGCCCGGCGCGGGCCTGTGACGTGGGGCGGTCCGAGCTTCGAGCGCTTCCGGCAGAGCGCCGGCGACCTGCTCCGGCGCCGCTGGCACGCGCTCACGGTGGCCTCCCTCGCAGGCGGCCTCAGCGTCTTCGCAGTCCTCGTCGTCTCGCTGCGCGCGCTCGGCGTCCCGGCCTCCGATGTGTCGCTCGTGGAGGCCTTCGCCGCCTGGTCGCTCGTCCGCATCATCGGCACGATCCCGATCACGCCGGGCGGGGTCGGCATCATCGAGGTCGGCCTGACCGGCGCGCTGATCGGTTTCGGCGGCAACAACGCCGCGGTGGTGGCGGCGGTGCTCGTGTACCGGTTCCTGACGATCGTCCCGACGCTCCTCGTCGGGCTCGGTGCCGCGGCGGCATGGCGGCGCGTCAGTCGGGCGCCGCAAGGCCCGATCGCTCCGGATCATCCACTCGGGACGATGTAAGCCGCATCGGAACGGCCAGGATCGGCTGCATGGCCAAGGCGATCGGCGGGCTCGGCTCGTGATCAACGGCGAGGAGCTCGCCGTGGCACCTCGCCTCACCGACGCGGAGGTACGACTATGCGCCCTTGCGGGCGGCGACCTGGAGGCGCTCGACGTCCCGGCGAAGCTCGACCGGGAGACGTATCGGCTCGTTCAGATCGCCGCGCTCGTCGCGCTCGACGGGCCTCTGGTCTCGTGGGTGGCCCAGCTCGACGCCGCCGACGAGGCGGAGCTCGGTCTCGAGCAGGTGTTCGCCACGCTCATTGCGCTCGTGCCGATCGTCGGCACGGTCCGCGTCGTCTCCGCCGCCGGGAAGATCGTTCGTGCGATCGGGCTCGCGGAGGAAGCTGACCAAGCCTGACGCGGGTGGACCTGTCACCTGTTCAATCTCACGGAATGACAATAGCTCCGGCCGTCGAACGAGGATCCGTCGTAACTACCCGTGCCCGAGTTCCTGAGGAGGTCGACCTTGCTGCTTGCTGCTGATTACCCGTTTCTCGACGTGCTGTGGACGATGCTCGTCTTCTTCCTGTGGATCAGCTGGTTCATGTTGCTGTTCCACGTGGTCGGCGACATCTTCCGCCGGCGCGACGCGAGCGGCGCGAACAAGACGATGTGGCTGATACTTCGTGCTCTTCCTCCCGTTCCTCGGTGTCTTCGTCTATCTGATCGCCAACAGCGACGACATGGCGAGGCGCAACATCGAGCAGGCACAGGCCGCTCGAGGTGAGATGGACGACTACGTCCGGTCGGTCGCGGGCTCCGGCGCGGCGGGCGAGATCGAGAAGGCCAAGGGGCTCCTCGACAGCGGTGCCATCACGCAGTCGGAGTTCGACGCGATCAAGGTCAAGGCGCTCGCCTGACCGGCACGGGAACAGGTCACGCCGTCCGAACCACCTCGGCCGGAAGAGAGCTCGTTCCCTCGACGAGCCCTAGCCGCGCCGCATGGTCGACCGCATCGCTCCGGCTGGAGACGCCCAGCTTGCGATAGACGGAGATGGCCTGTGTCTTGACCGTGTTTCGGGAGACGTACAACCGCGCGCCGATCTCACGGAAGGACAGGTGTGTCGCCAGCAGGGGGAGAAGCCGGAGCTCGGCCCGCGTCAGGCCGGGCCCGGTGCGCTCCCCTGCGGCGGCCATCGCGTCGACCTCGGCCTGGAGAGCCGCCGCCTGATCCGCGAGCACGCCGAGACCAGGACGGCGTTCGAGGATGTCGCGAACCTCCGAGAGGAGCGTTCCGGCGCCTTCGGCGTCGCGCAGGGCCACGTAGGCGCGCGCGAGCTCGAGGCGGGTCTGCACGGCAAGCCAGGGAAGCGCGTCGGTCAGGAGCGGGGTCAGGCTGCGCGCCGTCGTCAGGTCGGAGCGGGCCTGCTCCCAGCGGCTGTGCCGGAGCGAGGTCCGTGCCGACGCGGCGAGCTCCAGCGCGCTCGTCGTGTAGCCGACGAGCGGGGAGCTCGCGGCCAAGCCCCGGGCTCGCAGCGCATGCGTCTCCGCCGTCGTATGCTCCGCGTGCGCCGAGGCCAGCAGCGAGCGCTGGCTGATCGCGACGATGCGCGTGTCCGTCGCCTCGAGCCGCTCGGCCGATTCCTCCGCGCCCGCGAGGATCGCGTCGGCAAGGGCATCCCGTCCACGGAGCACGAGCGCGGAGCCCAGGAGTAGCAGCGCAATCGGGCGCCATTGGCTGGTCGGGGGCAGCCCTGCGAGCGCGTCCTCGACGTCCGAGCACATCTGCTCGACTCCGTCGCGGCAGAGCGCGGCGCGCAGCAGCGAGATCGACGGGCCCGCGGTGGCCTCGGTGTCGGGCTCCGTTCCGAGAGAGGTGCCGCGTTCCGCCGCGGCGAGCCAGCGCTCGGCCTCGGCAGGTCGGCCGCGGAGCGCGTGAATCCAGCCTCCGATCACACCGATCGTCGGGTACCGCTGGAGTCGCGTCTCGTCGTCGAACCAGCCGAGCCAGGTCTCGACGGCCGCGATCCGGCCTCGATAGTAGGCGGGAAGCGCGATCGCGGCGACGATCCGTGCCAGCCGATCGATGTCGTTGGATCCTTCGGCGTGGTGGAGCGCCGACTCCGGATCGCCCTGCGCCTCGAACCAGTCGGCTGCGCGCCGGTGGAGCACATCGACGAGCTCGGGCTCGTTCTCGGCGAGCTCGCGCCCGAGCAGATCCCGAAACAGAGGGTGATAGCGGTACGCCTGGCCCTGCCGGTCGAGTGGCGCCCCGAGCACGTGCGTCCGCTCGAGCGAGGCGAGCACCCGTCCGGAGCCACTGCGTTCGAGCACGGCGTCGCACAACGGAGCGGTCAGCCGCTCGAGCACCGAGGTCTGCCGGAGGAACGCCAGCAGGTCCGGCGTGAGGTGAGACAGGCACTCGGAGCGGAAGTACTCGGCCAGGAATCGATCGTCCCCGCCCGGGAGTGGGGGCCGCGGATCGGTCTCCTGCCGCTCCTTCCACGCGAGCACGCCCAGGTGGATGCCGGCAGCCCAGCCCTCGCAGCGCTCGAGGAGCTCGGTGGCGTCCTCGGCTGGGAGCCCGGCATCCAGCTCGCGCAGGAGGGCTTCGCTCTCGCGGTGGGTCAGCGCCAGCTCGTCGCTCAGAACCTCGAGCAGTCTTCCGCTTGCACGCAGGCGTGCGAGCGGCAACCCCGGCGGCACGCGCGCGGCGACCGCCAGCGTCGAGCCGGCCGGGACGTGCTCGGCGAGCAGCGAGACCGCCTCCCTCGAGCCGCGGGAGCCGAGCAGGTGCACGTCGTCGAGAACGAGTACGAGCTCCCCGTCGGACGCCGACCACGACGCGACGCCCGAAGGATCAGCCGCGGCTGCCTGGACGCGGATCCCGTCGAGTGCCGCAGCGAGATTCCGGAGCAGGACGGCAGGGTCGTCGTCGCGCCCGTCGACCGACAGCCACGCGAACGGCCGGCGATCGCGCCCGGCCCACTGCGCGAGGAGCGTCGTCTTCCCGTATCCGGCCGGAGCTACGAGGGCGACGACGGAGGCCGGTGTCGCCCGGAGACGGTTGACGAGCGCCGTTCTCGACACCGCCCCGGGAGGTGGGGAGGGCACGCGAACGCTCACTTCGTCGACGTTCCACGGCTCCGGCTTCGACCGGTCGGCGCTCGAGCGCGGCATGTGTCCTAGGGAGTATGGGACGTCCGCTGCGGGCGCACCAGCGAGGATGCACCACTCTTTGCGGTGGGTCGGCACCACCACCGCCGCAAGACGGTCGCCCGAGACGGTCGCGTCGCGGACGCGATAATGGCGGCCTGATGGCGATCCGCGTCGTTCTCGCCGAGGACAATTACCTCGCGCGCGAGGGCATCGTCCGCGTGCTCGAGGCCATCGAGGAGGTCGATCTCGTCGCGACGTGCGGTGATCTCGATGCGCTGCGCGCGGCGATCGACTCGACCGGTCCGGACGTCGTCGTCACCGACATCCGCATGCCGCCGAGCAATACCGACGAGGGAATCCGGCTTGCAGACGAGCTGAGGACGTCGCGGCCGGAGATCGGGGTCGTGGTCCTGAGCCAGCACACCGATCCGCTCTATGCAATCGCCCTCTTCGACCAGGGCTCGAGTGGCCGCGCCTATCTCCTCAAGGAGCGCGTCAGGGACCGGGACGAGCTGAGCCGGGCCGTCCGCGAGGTGGCGGCCGGGGGATCGGTCGTCGATCCCCGCATCGTCGAAGGGCTGCTCTCCGTGCACTCGCCCGGCGATCTCTCACCCCTCGAGGAGCTCACGCCGCGCGAGCTGGAGATCCTCGTCCTGATCGCCGAGGGTCGCAGCAACGCCGCGATCGCCGGCACGCTCGTCGTCACGAAACGCGCGGTCGAGCGGCACATCAACTCGATCTTCCGCAAGCTCGACCTGGAGGAATCCGAGGACACCAGCCGCCGGGTCAAGGCGGCGCTCCTCTACCTCGCCCGTCAGGACTGACGCGCGATGCTCCTCGCGCCGATTCGGGCTCACCCGACGTTGCGCATCTCGTAGCGACTGATCTTGCCCTCCCGAATCGTCAGCTCGATCCGCCGCACGCGTGTGTAGGCACCCTCACCCGTCTCCTTCAGGCGGTACTCCTGGCGCACGTCGGCGCGCAAGCGGCCGTCCGGGAGCCGCTCCCAGTCGCCGTGCTCGAACTCGACGTCGAGTGCCTCCGGCGGGAAGCCCCAGGTGAGCTCCGTTCGGACCGCGTCGAGCCCGACCAGCTCGCGTTGAGGAGTGACCCACCGCACATCCGCCGCGAGGAACGGATAGACGGGATCGCGCTCGCCGGTCTGCGCGGCGACCTCGAGCGCGGTCAGAAAGGACGTCGCGAGCTCCAGCTCCTCGGGTTCATCGCCGCCGACCACGAGGCACCGACCGACTAGCGCTCGCCGTCGTCGACGGCGTGCCGCCTCGCGAACGCGCCGCCCGTCTCCATGATCTGGATCGGCTCGACCCACTCGTTCAGCAGCTCGTAGCCGTTCGCACGTGAGACGGCCGCGAGGAACGGAGCGGCCCAGAGGTGCTCGATCAGTGCGACGGCGGTCGTCATCCCGGCGGGGACGAGCTGCTCCAGCCGGAAGATGTCGTCCTCGTCGAAGAGGTGACCGTCCATCAGCTCGGCCATCCCCGTCAGCCCACCTCGTTCGACTCCGGCGAGCCCCTCTTTGGCGAAGCCGGCGAGCGCGCCCATCGCCTCCCCGAACTTCGCCGCCTCCTCCCATTCGAGGTCGCTCGCCACCAGATGCGTGACCGCACCGGCAGCGTCCTTCCGGACGAGCATCAGGTCGATGATCCGGACGACCCCCTCGGTCTTCAGGCGTTCGAGCTCCGGCAAGATCTCGCCGCGGAAGCGGTTCCCGTCGAAGCCGACGACGAGCATCTGGATCGGCCCGAAGCCCATGCGGCAATCGTCCGCCGCCGATCCGCTCCTGTCGTCATCCAACCCGGATGAAAGGGGAAGATCATGCGATCCGGATGATTTGGCTCGGGACGCCGGCGACGAGGCTGTAGACGTGCGCGACTCGACAGCCGTTCGACAGCAAAGAGGGGGCCGGAGCGCCCGGTCCCCGAGCCGTCGGAGTTGGAACCGGACGCTCCGGGAGGGGAGATCGTCGGAGGCAGGCGGCCTGGCCTCCGATTCCCCGCGCCACATTGCCGTGTCCCCGCATCGCTGTCATGACGCGTATGCGTCAATTCGCCGCCGCCGATGACTGAGGCCGCGTCCCTCAGGGAGTTGCGGCGGCTCGCGCCGGACGTCGCGCCGTCGATCGCGAGGCTGCCGATGCCGGCCTACATCCTCGACCGCAATGGTGTCGTGCGCTGGCTGAACTCGGCGGCGATCCGGCACTTCGGCGACATCCGCGGCAAGCGGATCGGGCAGATCGTCGAGCCCGAGCATGTCACCGAGGCGCGGCAGGAGTTCGCGGCGAAGATCCTCGGAACCGTGCAGTCGACCGAGGCGACCGTGGCCGTGCGCACTGCGGACGGACGTCGTACGGTGGTCGACATCAGCTCGACCCAGCTTCTCGAGCACGGCTCGATCGTCGGCGTGTTCGGGCTGGCGGATCCGACGGACGAGCCGGCACCTACGCCCGAGAGCTCGGTTCACCTGACGCCGCGCCAGCACGACGTCCTCCGCTACCTCGCCGGCGGTTACTCGACCGACGACATCGCCGGGAAGCTCGGCATCTCGACGGAGACGGTGCGGAACCACGTCCGCGACCTGATGCGACGCCTGAACGCGCACACGCGCCTCGAGGCGGTCATCCGCGGGCACGAGCTCGGGCTCGTCTGAGCGAGGCCGGCTAGCGAGCCAGGCGCCAGGTGCGCACGAGGCGGCGGGCAACCCAGGTCGCGACCAGGATGCGATGAAGCCCGGCCTCGACGAGGCCGCCGAGCCCTTGGCGCTTGCGGTGTCTGCGGAGTCTCATCGTCGACCTCCTCGGGCGGGTGCTAGGCGAGCTCGTTGGGACGGCTGTGCGAGGGATACCCTTCGGCGCGAGTCTTCGCAGCCGAGCGCGAGATCATGTAGAGAAACGAGCCGAAGTAGGGGATGAAGACGATGCAGGCCACCCAGAGCGCCTTCGTCATGCCGCGAAGGTCGTCGCGGCGGAAGATGTCCGCGAGCGCGAAGATCCACAGCGTGATCAGCGGGACCCAGATCAGCATCAGCCAGAAGGCGTCCCAGAAGGTGAGGGCGACGAGCAAGGAAGTCTCCTCTCGAGGTTTGAGCGATTCTAGACGGCGCCGGGTGGGCCGTGCTCACCCCGGCCGGGTGAGCTTCGCGCCAACCCGTCACTGCTCCGAGCCGTCCAGCGTCACGGTCGTGCCGAGAAAGCCGGCCTCGGCCGCCTCGCCCGCGGCGAAGCTCTTCTCCGCGAGCCAACCCCCGTCGACTGTGAGCGCGACGCCGTTCACGTACGCGGACTGGTCGCTCGCGAGGTAGAGCGCGGCGTCGGCGACGTCCGCGGCGAGCCCGGCTCGGCCCAGCGGGACGACGGTGCGCAAGCCCTCCTCGAACGCGTCCTCGGCGAAGTACTGCTCGGTCAGCGGTGTCCGGATCAGGCCGGGACAGATCGCGTTCACGCGGATTCCCGCCGGGCCGAGGTCGCGGGCGAGGCTCTTCGTCAGGCCGACGACACCGTGCTTCGACGCGGTGTACGCGGGGCGCCGAGCGAGCCCGATCTGACCCCCGACCGAGGCGACGTTCACGATCGCGCCCCCGCCGCCGGCGCCGTCGTCGTTCTGGCGCATCCGCCGTGCGGCCGCCTGGCAGCAGTAGAACGTGCCGCTCAGGTTGACGGCGATCACGTTGTCCCACTCCTCGGTCGCCATCGTGTAGACGTCGCCGATCTCGCGGACGCCGGCACTGCACACGAGGACGTCGATGCGGCCCTCGGTCGCCACGACCTCAGCGACCGCGCGCTCGACGTCGGCGGGCGCGCGGACGTCGCCGCGGATCGCGACCTCGCCCTGCGCGGTCGAAGCCGGTCACGCGCGCTCCCTCCAGCGCGAAACGCTCGGCGATCTCGCGGCCGATGCCGCTCGCGGCTCCCGTGACCAGCGCGACCCGGTTCTCCAGCATCCGTCCCATCCTCGAAGTACGTTAACCCCATGAGTGCGTGGGCGATCGCGGGGCCGCGTCACGCGGGGATCACCGTCTCGGATCTCGACCGCTCGCTCGAGTTCTACTGCGGCCTGCTCGGGCTCGAGCTGCTCTGGCGGCGAGCTGTACGAGGAGCCGGAGATCATGCGGATCGTCGGCGTCCCCGACGCGACCGGGCTCGAGATCGCGATGCTGCGCGTGCCCGGAGGCGACCTGGAGGTGGAGCTGATCGAGTACCGGGGCTGCGAGCGCCATTCGGGCAGCTCCCGGCCGTGCGACTACGGGACCGGTCACTTCTGCGTCTTCGTCACCGGGATCGACGCGCTCTACGAGGAGCTGCGCGAGCGCGGCGTCTCGTTTCGTTCCGACGGTCCCGTGGAGATGACCGCCGGCGCGAACGCGGGCGGGAAGAGCCTCTACTCGCTCGATCCCGACGGCTACGTCTTCGAGCTGCACCAGCGGCCGCCTCAATGAGGAAAGGTTCGTGAGCGTCGAGGCGACCGTTCCGGCGGAGCGGCCGACCGACCGGCCGCCGCTCTCCGAGCAGTACCGCGTGATGGCGCTGATCCGCCGTTTCGAGGAGCGCGCGGCGGAGCTCTTCCAGCAGGGCGTCATCTTCGGGACGGCGCACAGCTGCGTCGGGCAGGAGGCGATCGCCGTGGGCGCCGCCGGCGTCATGCGCGACACGGACTACCTCGTCGGCCATCACCGCTCGCACGGCCATCTGATCGCGGCCGGAGCGGATCTCCGGCGGATGATGGCGGAGATGTTCGGCAAGCGAACGGGCTACTGCAAGGGGCTCGGCGGCTCCATGCACATCGCCGACCTCTCGCTGGACATCCTCGGCTGCAACGGAATCGTCGGCGCCGGCATCCCGCACGCCTGCGGAGCCGCCCTGAGCGCGAAGCTCCGCGGCACCGAGCAGGCCGCGGTCGCCTTCTTCGGCGACGGCGCCGCCGGCCAGGGCGCGGTGCACGAGGGGATGAACCTCGCCGCGACGTGGGCGCTGCCCGTCGTCTTCATCTGCGAGAACAACCAGTTCGCGCTCTCGGCCGACTGGCGGGCCCAGCGCGCGGTCGAGGATCTCGCCGACCGCGCGGCCGGCTACGGAATGGCCGGCGAGATCGTCGACGGGAACGACGTGCTCGCGGTCGAGGACGCTGTCGCGCATGCGCTCGAGCACGCCCGGGCGGGCGGCGGCCCGACATTCCTCGAGCTGAAGACGTTCCGGCGGATGCAGCACTCCATGCGTGCGAACCTGCCGGACGTTCGCGATCCCGCGCTCGTCGAGGAGTGGGAGGCCAGGGACCCGCTACCGCGCTTCGAGCGGCTGCTGCGGGGCCTCGGCGAGCTCGACGACGCCCGCGTCGACGCCGTCCTGGGCGAGGTCGCGCACGACGTCGAGCTCGCGATCGCAATTGCGCTCGGCGACGAGGACGCGAGCGCCGACGACCTCCTGCCCGCCGTGCTCGGCCCGCAGCGGCGCTATCCGGCGCCGGCCCCGGAGCCGGAGCGGAAGCTCGGCTTTGTCGCCGCCGTGCGAGAGGCGCTCGATCTCGAGCTGGACGCGGATCCGAGCGTGATCGTGATCGGCGAGGACATCGGCAAGGTCGGTGGGCTGTTCCGCGCCACGGAGGGGCTCTACGAGCGCTACGGCCCCGAAAGGATCCGCGACACGCCCCTGACCGAGAGCGGCTTCGTCGGCTGCGGGATCGGCGCTGCCCTGACGGGACTGCGACCGGTCGTCGAGCTCCAGTTCTCCGACTTCGCCGGCGTCGCGTTCGACCAGATCATGAATCAGGCCGCGAAGCTCCGCTTCATGATGGGCGGGACGCCGAGCATCCCGCTCGTGATCCGGATGGTCTCGGGCGGCGGTGTGCGGCTCGGCGCCCAGCATTCGCAGAGCCTGGAGGCGCTGTTCGCGCACATCCCGGGCCTCGTGGTCGCGATGCCCTCGACCCCGTACGACGCGAAGGGCCTGCTCTCGGCGGCCATCCGCGGGGACAACCCGGTCATCTTCCTCGAGCAGAAGCTGCTGTTCTTCGATGAGCCCGCGCCAGTGCCGCAGGAGCGCTACGGGATCGAGCTCGGCGTCGGTCGCGTCGTCCGCGAGGGGACGGACGTCACCGTCGTCGCGCTCGGCGCACTCGTTCCCCGCGCGCTCCGAGCCGCGCACGAGCTCGCCGGCGAGGGCGTCAGCGTCGAGGTCGTCGACCCGCGGACGCTCGTCCCGCTCGACACGGCTCTGATCGCCGAGTCGGTCGCGAAGACGCACCGGCTCGTCGTCGCCCACGAGGCAGTCCAGTTCTGCGGCTTCGGCTCGGAGATCGCGGCGCACGCGGCCGAGCACTGCTTCTGGGATCTCGACGCGCCCGTCGTGCGCGTCGGCGCCGCCTCGCACCCGATCCCGTACCAGAAGGACCTCGAGCTGGCGACGCTGCCGGGGCCGGCCGAGATCGTCACCGCGGTGCGGTCGCTCGCCGCCGGCTGAGCCGCGAAAAGCGGGCACGCCCGTGCTCCCGCCGACGCAACGGGCGCCTCACGCGAGGCGCCCGGTCATCGTCTTAGAGAAGCCAGATCAGCAGGATGATGATGATGATCAGCGTTAGAAGTCCGCCTCCGATGTACATGCGTCCCTCCTGGTTTGTTTGCTTACCGGGAGACAACGACCCAGCTCGAGAAGTGGATACGGCGGTCGCCTGAACGTGCGGACGGGTGCACTAGGATGCCCTTCGCGGCGACGTGGCCGAGTGGTTAGGCAGAGGCCTGCAAAGCCTCGTACAGCGGTTCGAATCCGCTCGTCGCCTCTGACGTTCTTAGGCAATCCCTATCCGCCTCTCAAGCCGCTCTTAGCCGCCTGCACGAGTCTCGCTAGCGTTCGGACGACGGGAGACGAAAGGGGAGCAGATGGAACGCGAGCTCAGCAGACGTGACGTTCTCAAGTCGGCGGGAGGAGCAGGCGTTGCGGCGATCTTCGGGATCCGAGCGCTCGACCTGCTCGGCGGCGACGCGGAAGCGGCCACCACCTGCCTCCTCACCCCGGAGACGACCGAAGGGCCCTACTGGGTCGACGGCGTGCTGACTCGCCGCAACATCACCGAGGGCAAGCAGGGGCTGCCGCTCGTGATCCGCTTCACCGTCCTCAACGCGCGAACGTGCAAGCCGATTCGAAACGCGGACGTGGAGATCTGGCACTGCGACGCCCTTGGCAACTACTCCGCCGTGAACGGCGCCGCGTCGCGTTTCCTCCGCGGGCATCAGCGGTCGAACGCGTCCGGCAAGGCAGAGTTCCTCACCATCTTCCCCGGCTGGTATCGCGGACGCACGCCGCACATCCACATGAAGGTCAACGTGGGCGGGAGCACTGTGCACACCGGGCAGGTCTTCGTCGACGAGAGGATCAGCGCGAGCGTCTACAGGCAGAAGCCGTACGCGCGGCGCGGCCAGTCGGACACGTCCCACGCGCGTGACGGCATCTATCGCCAGGCCGGCGGGTCGACCGCCGAGCTCAAGCTCGTGCGCCGCACGGGCGGCCTGAAGGGCTACGTCGGGACGATCGCGATCGGAGTCGTGGCCTAGCCGGCGGCGGCCGTCTCGCGCTCGCGCTTGAGCTTCGACGCCTGCGTCTGGCGCTTCGAGGCGGAGACCTCGACCTTGCGCAGGCGGATCGACTTCGGCGTCACCTCGACGCACTCGTCGTCGCGGATGAACTCGAGCGCCTGCTCGAGCGAGAGCGGCCGCGGCGGGATCAGGCGCACGAGCTCGTCCGAGTTGGACGCCCGCATGTTCGTCAGCTTCTTCTCCTTCGTCGCGTTCACGTCCATGTCCTCGGAGCGTGCGTTCTCGCCGACGATCATCCCCTCGTAGACCTCGGTGCCGGGGCCGGTGAAGAGCGTGCCGCGCTCCTGGAGGTTCGCGAGCGCGAAGCCGGTCGTCGGGCCGCGGCGGTCGGCGACGAGGCTGCCGCTCGGGCGTGTGCGCAGCTCGCCGTGCCACGGCTCCCAGCGGTCGAAGACGTGGTGGAGGATGCCCGGCGCCGCGCGTCTCGGTGAGGAACTCGGTGCGGAAGCCGATCAGGCCGCGGGCGGGCACCAGGTACTCCATCCGCGCCCAGCCGGTGCCGTGGTTGACCATCTGCTGCATCCGGCCCTTGCGCAGCGCGAGCAGCTGCGTGACGACGCCGATGTAGTCCTCCGGCACGTCGATCGCAACCCGCTCGACCGGCTCGTGGCGCTTGCCGTCGACGTCCTTCGTCAGCACCTCGGGCTTGCCGACGGTGAGCTCGAAGCCCTCGCGGCGCATGATCTCGACGAGCACGGCCAGCTGGAGCTCGCCGCGGCCCTGCACCTCCCAGACCTCCGGACGCGAGGTGGGGAGGACGCGCAGCGAGACGTTGCCGACGAGCTCCTGGTCGAGTCGGCTCTTCACCATGCTCGCGGTCAGCTTGTCGCCCTCGAGCCCGGCGAGCGGGGAGGTGTTGATCCCGAGCGTCATCGAGAGCGACGGCTCGTCGACGGTCGAGACCGGCAGCGGGCGCGGGTCGTCCGGGTCGGCGATCGTCTCGCCGATCGTCACGTCCGGCAGGCCGGCGAGCGCGACGATCTCTCCCGGCCCGGCCTCGTCGGCGGGCACGCGCTCGAGCGCCTGGGTGACGAAGAGCTCGGTCGCGCGCGCGTTCTCGATCGTCCCGTCCGCGCGGCACCAGGCGATCTGCTGGCCCTTGCGCAGCGTCCCGTGACGCACGCGCAGCAGCGCGAGGCGGCCGACGTAGGGCGACGCGTCGAGGTTGGTGACGAGCGCCTGCAGCGGGTGCTCGGGGTCGTACGAGGGCGCCGGCACCGTGTCGAGCAGCACGTCGAAGAGCGGCGTCAGGTCGGCCGAGAGGTCGTCCGCGGCGAGCCCGGCGCGGCCTTCGCGCGCGTTGCAGTAGACGATCGGGAACTCGATCTGGCTCTCGTCGGCGTCGAGGTCGAGGAAGAGCTCGTAGACCTCGTTCACGACCTCCTCGGCGCGCGCGTCCGGGCGGTCGACCTTGTTCACGACGAGCACGACCGGGAGGCGCCCCTCGAGCGCCTTGCGCAGCACGAAGCGCGTCTGCGGCAGCGGGCCCTCGCTCGCGTCGACGAGCAGGAGCACGCCGTCGACCATCGTCAGGCCCGCGCTCGACCTCGCCGCCGAAGTCGGCGTGGCCGGGGGTGTCGATGATGTTGATCTTCGTGTCGCCGCGCTGGACGGCCGTGTTCTTGGCGAGGATCGTGATCCCCTTCTCGCGCTCGAGGTCGGTCGAGTCCATCACGCGGTCGGCCACGTCCTGGTTCTCGCGGAACGAGCCGGACTGCCAGAGCATCGCGTCGACGAGCGTCGTCTTGCCGTGGTCGACGTGCGCGACGATCGCGACGTTGCGCAGGTCGTCCCGGCGGGCTGGGTAGTCGCGGCGCGGCACCCGCGGAGGGTAGCTACGGCCGCTACGCCACGGGCGAGCCGTCCTCGACATCGGCTGCGGGTCGCAACACGACCGTTCCGGCGCCGTGCGACTGCACCGCCAGCACGACGGCGTCGTCACGGCCGACGGCGCAGACGACCTGTGTCCCGATCAGCGCCTCGGCCTGCTCGACGGCGACCGGCAGCGTCGCCTGTGCGTCGCCGCGCGGCCCCAGCTTCAGCGTCACGAGGGACGATTGGCCACGCGCGCCGGCGAGGTGCTCCGCGGCGACCACGCGCCCGACGACGAGGTCGAGCTCCTGCAGGATCTGCGCCGGCTCCACGCGGGCCACGCTAGCCCACCGCGAGCACGATCAGGGCGATCACGCCCGCTCCGACGAGGAACAGGCTGACCGCGGCTGCGAGAGCGGCGAGGCCAAGGAAGCCGGGCGTGAAGATCTTCAGCGGCAGCGCGATTCCCACGAGGTCACGGCCGGTGCCGACGACGCCGCGGAGCCGCCAGAGGAGCCCCGGCGCGCGCCGGATCCCAGCGCCGCGGGTCTCGCCGGCGATTCGCGTCAGCTCGGCAAGCTGCTCCGACCCCTCGCTCGGCATCCGGCGCACGCGCTCGGGCAGGCGCAGCACCTGCTGCAGCCCGGCTGCGAAGAAGAGCACGAGCCCCGGCGCTGCGAGCAGGACGATCGTGACGACGACGTCGACGGTCTCGACGCCGTCACGGGCCAGTGCGGCGGCGATCGCCGCAACGCCTGCGACGGCGGCGACCGCGAGCCCCCGAAGCGAGCGCACGACACCTCGGAAGAAGGAACCGAGGGCCTCGAGCCCGCCGATCGGGATGGACGCTCTCTGCATCGCCGTTGACGTTAACGTGCCCGCCATGGATTCGCGCCTCGCCTTCGCGGTCGAGCTCGAGCAGCGCGACGCGACGGTGGCCGAGCGAATCGACGAGTTGGCGGCGACCTCGGCCGAGGTCGAGCGGATCCGCGCCCGCGCGGCCGAGATCGGATCGCGGCTCGAGGGCGTGCCCGCCGAGCGCGCCCACCTCGACGAGGCCGACGCGGAGGCCGCGCGCGCGTTCGAGCAGGCGCAGGCCGCCCTGGCTCGGGCCGAGGAGGCGCTTGCGCGCGCGCACGGGGCCGATGCGCGCGAGCAGGCAGAGCTGACGAGGGCGCGCGCAGCCACCGCTGTCCGCGGTGAGGAGGAGCGCAGGGAGCGGCTGGCCGCGAGGCGTGCGACGCTCGAGCACGAGGCCGAGCAGCTGGCGGCCGAAGCGCTCGAGCTCGAGCGGGGCGCGGCGGCTCTCGCGGGGCGACTGGACGGATCGTCGAGGGTCTCCGCGACGGCACCCCCGGCCCCGGGGCTGGCCGGTGTCGTCGACTGGGGCGCCCGCGCACATGCGGCCGTGCTGCTCGCGCGTGCCGGCCTCGACTCGGAGCGGGACCGGCTCGTCCGCGAGGCGAACGAGCTCGCGTCGTCCGTGCTCGGCGAGCCGCTCTACACGGCGAGCGTTCCCCTCGTGCGGAGGCGGCTGGAGGAGGAGCTCGCCTCGATTCGGGACTCAGGCGGCGCGGTCGAGCGAGCGCACGACCTGCCGCTGCTCGAGCGCGCTGCGATTCGAGCGCTCGATCCGCCGCTGCAGGCGAACGAGGGGCTCGACGAGCCCGAGGCGAGACATGATCGTGTAGCGGATCATCCTGAACCTGTTCTCGGCAATGGTCACAGTGCCTCCTATCCCCCGATCGGTGAATTCTCACTCCTCGATCGGTCGGAGAGCGCTCGGCGAGGGAGATAGGCTCGCCGCGTGATCGATCCGCTCGAGCGATGGCGCGCGCTCGGTTTGCCTGACAAGCCGGACTACGCGGGGCTGCTGACGTTCGCCGGGATGCCGTACACCCAGGACGTCGCCGACCTCGCCGGGGCCGACGTGGCCGTGCTCGGCGCCCCGACCGACGACCTCGTCTCGGACCGGCCCGGCACGCGCTTCGCGCCACGGGCGATCCGTGCCGCGAGCTGTCCGCCAGGCCCACATCTCGAAGCGAAGGTCGACGCCTTCGCGGTCTTGCGCGTCGTCGACTTCGGCGACGCGCCGGTGATCCCGGCCGATCCCGAGGGCTCGCACGCCGCGATCGAGGCGCTCGTGCGGAGCGCCGTGGAGGCCGGGACGATCCCGATCGTGCTGGGCGGAGATCATTCGATCTCGGAGGCGGACATTCGTGGCGTCGCCTCCGTGCACGGCCCGCTCGGCCTGCTCCACTTCGACACGCACACGGACACGGGCCGGGAGGTCTTCGGGGTGGAGCGCTCGCACGGGACGCCGATGTTCCGCCTCGTCGAGCAGGGACACGTCGACCCGGCGCGGTACGTGCAGATCGGCCTGCGCGGCTACTGGCCGGGCGAGGCCGAGCTGGCCTGGCAGGCCGAGCGCGGGATCACGAGCTTCTTCGCGCACGACGTGCGCAAGCGGGGAATCGAGGCCGTCGTCGCCGAGGCGCTCGAGCGCGTCGGCAGTGGGCCGATCTTCGTCTCGGTCGACATCGACGTGCTCGACCCCGCGTTCGCGCCGGGCACGGGCACGCCCGAGCCCGGTGGGCTGACGTCCGCCGAGCTGCTCTGGGCCTGCCGCACGGTCGCTGCGGGCACACGCGTCGTCGGGGCCGACCTGGTCGAGGTGATCCCGACGGCGATCGGCTCGGCGGACGTGACCGCGCTCGTCGCGGAGCGGATCGTCCGCGAGCTGCTCACGGGGATCGCTCTCGGCCGCCGGAGCTGAGCCGGCGCCGCCAGGCCTCGCCCGCTGCGCGGCCCTCCGGCGTCGCCAGGAAGTGCTCCAACGGGACGTGCAGAAAGGTGCCCTTGGCGGCGGCGAGCAGCGTGATCCCGTCGTTGAGCTCCGCGGCGATCTCGATTCGGCGGCCGCGCTCACCGGTGACATGGGAGGACACGCGCAGCTCCCGGTTGATCGGCACCGGCTTGCGGAAGCGGACGGCGAAGCGCGCCGTCACGGCCGGGAAGCGGTGCCAGGTCGCGAGCAGCCCACACGCCTCGTCGAGCGCCGCGCCGACGATGCCGCCGTGCACGAGCCCCGGCCCGCCCTGGTGGGCGGGGCCGAACGTCAGCGCCGACTCGTAGCGCTCGATTCCCTCCGCGTCGGGCAGGGTCAGGCGCAGGCCGTCCGGAGCGCAGCCGCAGCCGAAGCACGACGCATCGTGATGTGGGGGAATTCGATCGACGGCGCTACGCCGCGAACGGCAGCTCGATGTCGCTGACGTCGAGGCCCATGCTCGCCGCCATCCGGATTCCGTCCTGAACGTCGTCCTGGAGTCGCCGGATGTCGGTCTCGCGCATCACGTTGCCGATCCACGCGCGCTCCTTGGGCCGCCAGAGGGCATGCTCGACGAAGATCGGCAGCAGCTTGTTCGCCGCCTTGACCAGCCGGTCCTTGGTCTGCTTCGACGCGCCCTCGAGCAGCACGCGCTCGTAGGCGACGCCGGCGCTGTGGTGGATGCCGTCGTCGATCGTGAGCCGGTTGCAGAGATCCTCGAGCAGCGTCCCGCGCGAGGAGCGCGCGATCAGGCGGAAGCGCGGGATGATCAGGCGCTCGAAGAAGACCTGCATCTGGAAGACCTTCTCCTCGAGCGTCTCCGCGTGCAGCGTCATCTGTGCCAGCGCGTCGAGGTGCGGGTCGCGCTCGGCGACGCCGCCGGCCTGCTCCGCGAGCTTCAGCCACGCCTCGACGTGCCGCGCCTCGTCCTGCACCATCGTCGAGTAGTAGAGCTTCGCCTCGCGGTGGGGTGCCAGGTTCAGGAGCTGACCCGCCATGGACACGGCCAGCTCGTCCGCCTGGAGCTGCTGCGTGATCACCGACCGCCACACGGCACGGCGTCGCTCCTTGCGTTCGTGCGAGGCGCCTGCGCGCGTCTCCGGGATCGGCGGAAGCTCGCCCCACGCCATGTCGCGCACCTGCCATTCCTGCTTCTTCGCCAGCTCGTAGAAGCGCATGACGCCGCGACTCTTCTGGTCGTCGGCCGCGTCCGCAGCCGCCGCGCGCTCGGCCTCGATCAGCGGCTGGAAGGTCGGATCGGCGTTGATCGGCTCCTCGAGGGGCTCGACGCTCATGCCGGTAGCTTAGTGGGCGTTTGCGGGGGCGTCAGCGCAGCCCGCCGCGCTCGTGATGCGCTCTGAAGAAGTTCTCGGAGCCGGCCGTGGCCATCGCTGCGGAGGCTGAGAGCTCCAGCGCGAGCGCGGTCGCGGCCACGATCTGCGCGAAGCGATAGACCTTGCCGGACCCGGCGCAGCCGAGCAGGCCGAGCCACGAGCGGGCGTAGGGGAGCGTGGTGCCGCCGCCCACCGTGCCGACCTCGAGCCCCGGAAAGCGGATCGCGGCATGCAGCCCGCCGTCGGCCGTCCGGTGCGCCGTCCCGTGCGCCATCGAGCTCGTGCCGACCATGCCGAGGTCCTGTCCCGTGCAGGCAAAGAGCGCGGCGATCGCCGAGGCCGGTGTGAACGCGACCGACTGCATCCCCGAGGCGACGGCGCCGTGCGTTCCCGCCCACGAGAGCTCGAGCAGGTCGTCGACGGTCGTCCGCAGCACCCGCCGGACCGTCTCGGCGTCGAGGATCGCCTCCGCCAGCACGGTCTTGCCGTGGCCGGACTGGAAGAACTCGTGCGACGGTTTCTTGTCGCCGCCCATGTTCGCCTCGAGGATCGCCCGCTCGGGCCGCACGGGCGCCTGCGGCAGCACGTAGCCCATGTTCAGCGCGTAGCTGTTCCGGGTCATCATGTTCGGCCCGACGGCGTCGCCCGTCGTCCAGGCCCAGAGCACGTGGCACATCGGGCCGACGACGTGCGTCTTCACCTCGCGCAGCTTCGCCCGCTTCGAGAGCGACGGGTCGTCGAGGCCGGTGAGGAACGACCGCATCGCGTCGAGCGATCCCTCGAGCCACTTTGCAAGTTGTACGGCTTCAGCGGTGTCCTTGCAAACGAAGCACGATGCCCTGGTAATTCTGTCGGTAATCACATACGTTCGGAAGCCGCCGCCGACGGCCGCCGCCTTCGCGCCGCGCGTGACCGACGCGGACAAGCCTCCTTCCGTGTGGGCGAGCGGCACGAGCAGCTCCTCCCGTGCGCGCCCTGTCTCGCGCAGCGTTCCGGCGGGCTCCTCGAGCTCGTACTCGCCGAGCTCGACGGCGAGCGGCCCGACCACCGAGACCGGGATCAGGGTCGCGCCGGTCAGGACCTCCTGCGCGTCGACCCACGGCTCGAGGTCGTGCGCCAGCGTCTCGGGGCCGACCGTGTCACTGATCGCGTCCTGCCGCGTGCGGATCGAGTCGGGATCGTTCTTCCGCGGCCAGCGGCGCACGTTCATGGCGGGAGTTAACCTCACGCCGAGATGACGGCGACGACCATGGACGGCAAGGCACTCGCGGCGCGCGTGCGGGCAGAGGTGGCCGCCGAGGTGGCGGAGCTCGGGCCTGTCGGGCTCGCGACCGTGCTCGTGGGCGACGATCCCGCCTCCGATGTCTACATCCGCGCGAAGCACACGGCCTCGCAGGAGGTGGGGATCGAGGCGCGCGACCTGCGACTGAGCTCGGGGACGAGCGAGGAGGAGCTGCTTCGCGTCGTCACGGAGCTGAATGCCGACGACGCCGTCGACGGCATCCTCGTGCAGCTGCCGCTGCCGGCCGGGGTCGACGAGGAGCGGGTGATCCGCGCGCTCGACCCCGTCAAGGACGTGGACGGCTTCCACCCGGTGAACGCCGGCCAGCTCTACCTCGGCCGGCCGACGTATGTCCCGGGAACCGCGCTCGGCGTGATCGCGCTGCTCGAGGCCTACGACGTCGAGCTCGTGGGTGCGCACGCGGTCGTCGTCGGGCGCAGCGACATCGTCGGCAAGCCGGTCGCGATGCTCCTGCTCCAGCGGCACGCCACGGTGACGATCTGCCATTCCCGCACGCGCGACCTCGCCGGGGAAGTCGCGTCGCGCGGACGTCGTCGTCGCGGCGGTCGGCACCCCCGGGCTCGTGCTGGCGGAGTGGATCAAGGAAGGCTCGTGCCTGATCGACGTCGGTATCACCCGCACCGACACCGGTCTCGTCGGCGACATCGCTCCGGCTGCCGCCGAACGCGCCGCGCTGATCACGCCGGTGCCGGGAGGTGTCGGCCCGATGACCGTGGCGATGCTGCTTCGCAACACCGTTCGTGCCGCTCGCTACCGCCGAGGGGAGCTTGCGTTTCCGGGCACGTGAGGCTATGTTTCGCGCGCTTATAAGGTCAGCGGCACCGGTGCCAGTGCACCCTTGTCGCGTCATGCAAGGAGGAACATCAGTTGGCGCAGGGCACCGTGAAGTGGTTCTCGAACGAGAAGGGGTACGGCTTCATCGAGCGTGAGGGTGGCGAGGACGTCTTCGTCCACTTCTCCGCGATCACGATGGAGGGCTACAAGTCGCTGACCGAAGGCCAGCGCGTGGAGTTCGAGGTCGTCCAGGGCCCCAAGGGCGCCCAGGCCGCCAACGTCTCGGCCGCCGCCTAGCACCTTCCGAATCTCGAGTTACGAAACGGGCTCCGGAAACGGGGCCCGTTTCCTTTTGCGAGGATGAATCGAGATGTCGATCACACGTGAAGAGGTACTCCACGTCGCGAAGCTGGCGCGGCTCGACCTGACGGACGAGGAAGTCGAGCGGCTGACGGGCGAGCTCGACGCGATCCTCGAGGCCGTCGGCAAGGTGGCCGAGCTCGATCTGTCCGACGTGCCGCCGACCTCGCATCCGCTCTCGCTCGTGAACGCCTGGCGCGAGGACGACCCGCACGAGTCGCTCGGCCTCGACGAGGTCTTCGCGAACGCTCCCCAACGTGAAGCGGATCTCTTCCGCGTGCCGCCGACGACATGACGCACTTCCGGCACGAAATCGGCACAGACACGTGCGCTGATCTCTGCGACGCTGTTCGCAGGGGGGCCGCGCGCCCCCATGTGGGGGGCTGCTCGTGAGCGGCGGCGAAAACGGCACGTCCGGAATCGACACGCTGCGCCTCACCGCGGAGGAGGCAACCGGCCTGGTCGAGCGCGGTGAGCTCTCCGCGGCCGAGCTCCACGCCGCCTACCGCGACGCGATCGCCGAGCGGGATCCCGAGCTCCACTGCTATCTCCGCACGGTCGACTTCGACCCGGCCTGCACCGGCATCCCGATCGCGCTGAAGGACGTGATCTCGACCGAGGGGATCGAGACGACGGCCGGCTCGAGGATGCTCGAGGGCTACGTTCCCGTCTTCGACTCGACCGTGGCCGCCCGCCTCAAGGCGGCCGGCCTCTCCGTGCTCGGCAAGACCAACACGGACGAGTTCGCGATGGGCTCGTCCACCGAGAACTCGGCCTACGGGCCGTCGCGGAACCCCTGGGATCCCGAGCGCGTGCCCGGCGGCTCGGGCGGCGGCACCGCCGCCGCCGTCTCCGCGGGCCTCGCGCCGTGGGGGCTCGGCTCCGACACGGGCGGCTCGATCAAGCAGCCATCAGCGCTCTGCGGGAACGTCGGATCTGCGTCCGACCTACGGCACCGTCAGCCGCTACGGGATCGTCGCGTTCGCCTCCAGCCTCGACCAGGTCGGCCCCGTCGCCAGGAACGTCCGCGACTGCGCGCTCCTCTACTCGCTGATCGCCGGCCGCGACGAGCGCGACTCCACCACGGTCGAGCTGCCGGAGCCGGTGCGCCTGCCGGACGCCGAGGACCTGAAGGGCCTCCGGATCGGCGTCCCGAAGGAGATGAACGAGGCGGAGGGGATCGAGCCCGGCGTCGCCGAGACGGTCGCGCGCGCGATCGAGCTGGCCCGCGAGCTCGGAGCCGAGGTGGGGGAGTGCGAGCTGCCGCGCTCGGTCGAGTACGGGCTCGCCTGCTACTACCTGATCGCCCCCGCCGAGGCATCCTCGAATCTCGCCCGCTACGACGGCGTCCGCTACGGCCTGCGCGCCGACGGCGAGCGCTACGCCGAGATGGTCGAGCGCTCGCGCGACGCCGGCTTCGGCGACGAGCCGAAGCGGCGGATCATGCTCGGAACCTACGCGCTCTCCGCCGGCTACTTCGAGGCGTTCTACGGCCAGGCGCAGAAGGTGCGGACCGTGATCGCGCGCGAGCACGCCGCGGCCTTCGAGCGCTTCGACGTGCTCGTCTCGCCGACCTCGCCGACCGTCGCGTTCAAGCTCGGCGAGCGCGCCGCGAACCCGCTCGCGATGTACCTCTCCGACCTGCTCACGATCCCGTCGTGCATGGCCGGCCTGCCGGGGCTGAACATCCCCTGCGGACTCTCGGAACGCCTGCCCGTCGGCCTGCAGCTGATCGGGCCGCAGTTCTCGGAGAACACGCTCTTCCGCACCGGCCACGCGCTCGAGCGCGCGCTCGCCTTCGACCCAGTCCCGGAGCGGTTGCGTGGCTAGCTGGCAGCCCGTCGTCGGGCTCGAGATCCACGTCCAGCTGAAGACGCGGACGAAGATGTTCTGCCGCTGCGCGAACGGCTACGGCGGCGGCGCGAACAGCCAGACCTGCCCGGTCTGCCTCGGCTTCCCCGGCGCGTTGCCGGTCCCGAACCGCGTCGCGCTCGAGTGGACGCTCAAGCTCGGGCTCGCGCTCGGCTGCACGATCGCCGACCGCGCCGTCTTCGCGCGCAAGAACTACTTCTATCCCGACCTGCCGAAGGGCTATCAGATCTCACAGTACGATCTACCTTCTTGCATAGACGGCAAAATGCTAGTCCCGCTTGCTGAAGGCGATCATGAGGTGATGATCGTGCGGGCGCACCTCGAGGAGGATGCGGCCAAGACGACGCACGTCGGCGGCCGGACGGGCCGGATCGGCGGCGCGGAGCACTCGCTCGTCGACTTCAACCGCGGCGGCACGCCGCTCGTGGAGATCGTCACCGGTCCCGACATCCATTCCTCCGAGGAGGCGCGCCGGTTCCTGCAGCTGCTGCGCCAGACGATCGTCGAGCTCGGCATCTCCGACGCGGAGATGGAGAAGGGCACGCTGCGCGTCGACGCCAACGTCTCCGTCCGGCCGGAGGGCTCCGGTGAGCTGCGCACGCGCTGCGAGCTGAAGAACATGAACTCGTTCCGCTTCGTCGCCCAGGGGATCGACGCCGAGGTGGCGCGGCAGATCGCGCTATACGAGTCGGGCGGCACGGTCGTCCAGGAGACGTACGACTTCGACGCCTCGAGCGGCACGCTCACCGCCCGCCGCTCGAAGGAGGAGGCCGACGACTACCGCTACTTCCCCGAGCCCGACCTCGTGCCGGTGGAGCCGCCCGCCGAACTCGTCGAGCGGCTGCGCGGCGAGCTGCCCGAGCTGCCCGCCGCGCGCATCAGGCGGCTCGAGGCCGAGCTCGACCTGGATCGTGCGACCGTGCTCGTCACCGGTGGGCTCGACCGGCTCTACGAGGCGACGGTCGTGGCAGGTGCCGACCGGCTTGCTGCGGCCAACCTGATCGCGAACCGGCTGGCCGGGACGGCCGGGGACGGCGTGGATGCCCGCGAGCTGGCGAAGCTCGTGGACGCGCGCGAGCGAATCCCGAGGGAGGCCCTCGACGAGGCGCTCGGCAAGCTCGCCGAGCCCGGCTTCTCGGCCGATCCGTACCTCGCGCAGGAGTCCGTCTCGGACACGTCCGAGCTCGAGCCGATCGTGGCGCGGATCATCGACGCGAACCCCGGCCAGGCGGCCGCCTACCGCGGTGGCAAGGAGGGCCTGCTCGGCTTCTTCGTGGGGCAGGTGATGAAGGAGACCGGCGGCAAGGCGAATCCACGGATCGTGAACGAGCTCGTGCGCGAGCGGCTGAGCGCGTAACGGCACACTGGACGGCGATGTCGCGCAGGCTCCTCTGGCCGCTCGTCGTTACGGTCTCCGCCGCCGGCGTGCTCGTCGGGCACGACCTCGCGTACCGCCTGACCGGCGCCGGCGGCGACGGCCTGCACGGCTACCTCGCCCACGCGCCGCAGCTGCTCGTCGCGCTCTCGCTGCCCGCCGTGCTCGTTGCGCTCTCGGGCGGGCGAACGCAAGCGCCGCCCCCGTGGGCCTTCGCGGTGCTCGGCGCCGGCGGCTTCGCTGCGATGGAGCACCTCGAGCGGCTCGTCCACGGCGGCGTGCCGTGGCTGCTCTCGAGCCCGCTCTTCCTGCTCGGGCTTGCGCTGCAGCTGCCGTTCGCGCTCGCGGCCTGGTGGATCGCGCGGACGCTGCTAGCTCTCGACGCGCCGCGCCGCCGCCTGCCGCCGTCGCGGTCGCGACTGGCGTTCGCGCTGGTGCTCGCCGCAGAGACGGTGCTCGTGGTGCCGGCGCGGATGCGTCCCCGGACACGCGGGCCGCCCGTTCTCCTCTAGCCCGCGAACCGGCCGCAGCGCGGCCCGACGCCCGAAGAGGAGATTTTCGTGCACCCGAGATTCAGAAGATTCGCCCTGATCCTGGCCACTGCCGGCCTCGTTCTGAGCCTGTTCATCGCCTTGCGTCCCGATGACGACTCCGACGAGCCGGAATCGACGACCACCACGACGGCGCAGACGACGACGACCGAGACGACGGTCGAGCCGATCCCGACGACGACGGCTGCGACGACCACCGAGCCGCCGCCCACGACGACCGCTCCGCCCGAACCGGCCTTCGACACGGTCCGCATCACGGTCGTCGGGGGCCGGCCCAAGGGCGGTGTCAAGCGTGCCACGATCGTGCAAGGGCGCGACGTCGTGCTCGTCGTCCGCGCGGATGTCAGCGACCACGTCCATCTGCACGGCTACGACCTGATGGCGGACGTGGCACCCGGGGCCCCTGCAAGGCTTCGCTTCACCGCCGACGTACCCGGCCGCTTCGAGGTCGAGCTCGAGGACATCGGCGTGCCGATCGCCGATCTCCAGGTCCGTCCATGAACCTGCTCGCGCACGGGATCGGCGAGATCCGCGACCTGCCGGTTCCGGCCTGGCTCTTCCTCTGGGGCGGCTCGGTCGTGCTCGTGATCTCGTTCCTCGCACTCGGGGTGCTCTGGCGGCAGCCGCAGCTGGAGCGGCGCGCGGGCGGGAGGCCTCTGCCGTCGTGGCTGCAACGCGTGCTCGCCTCCTCTGCGCTCCGCTTCCTCGTCGGAGCGGTCTCGGCCGGCCTGCTCGTGCTGGTCTTCCTCGCCGCGCTGATCGGCGAGCCCTCCTCGGCCGAGAACCTCGCGCCCGCATTCGTCTTGGTGATCTTCTGGCTCGGCCTGGTCGTGCTCCAGGTCGTGCTCGGCAACGTCTGGCCGGTGCTCAACCCGTGGCTCGCCATTGCAAACGCCGTCAGCTGGATCTCGGAGCGGCTCGGGCGGCGCTGGGAGCCGCCGCTTTCGTACCCGGAGCGACTGGGCGTCTATCCCGCGGCGTTCCTGCTCTTCGCGTTCACGGCGTTCGAGCTCTGCTACCCGGACCCCGCCAATCCGCGTGCACTCGCGCTCGCGATCGCGATCTACAGCTACACGGCCTGGTTCGGCATGGCCGCGTACGGCCGTCGCGCCTGGAGTGAGGGAGGGGACGGGTTCACGGCCTACTTCGGACTGCTCGCCCGCATCGCGCCGTTCGCGCGGCGTGACGACGGGCGTTTCGTCGTGCGCGTTCCGTTCACCGGGCTCGCCGGCGCCGACCGCAGACCGGGTGTCCTGGCGCTCGTCGGGGTCATGCTCGGGTCGGTCGGTTTCGACGGGCTGAGCCGTGCGTCGTTCTGGCAGGACTTGCGGGCTCGGGTCGAAGGGCCGTACGTGCTCGACGCACCGGGGACAGCCGACCTCCTCGGCACCCTGCTGAGCCTGGCCGGCCTGCTCGGCTGCATCGCTCTCGTCTGCGTCGCCTATCTCGCGGCCGTGCGAATCTCGCAGGCCCTGGCGAGCGCCGAGCGCAGCCTCGTGCCCGAGTTCCTCCTGAGTCTGATCCCCATCGTGCTCGTTTACGCGGTCGCGCACTACTTCACGCTCCTGATCGTGTATGTGAAGGTCGCCGTACCGCTGCTGGCCGACCCGTTCGGGTACGGCTGGAACCTGCTCGGAGCCGCGGACTACATGCCCAGTCAGGCACCGCCGTTCGAGCCGAACACGGTCTGGTACATCCAGGTGACGGTGCTCGTCCTCGGGCACGCGGCGGGGCTGGCGGTGGCCCACGACCGAGCGATCAGCATCCTGCCCGAGGGCCGCGCACTCCGGTCTCAATACCCGCTCCTCGCGCTGATGGTCGTCTACACGATCGGGGGCATGTGGCTGCTCTCGCTGGAATGACGACCGGCCATCTCCTCGCGCACGGCGGCGCGGGGGGCGCGGTCGTCGAGGTGCTGCTGGTGGTGGGCGTCGCCGCGTTCTTCTTCGCGATCTGGTGGCGCGAACGGCGAAAGAGGGACGAGGTCGACTAGCGGGCTGGTCGGGACGCCGAAGGCGTTCCCTTCAGGGGTCGTCTTGCCGCCGGCATGGCTTGGCCATGCGGCGCAGCTCTTGACCTTGCGCGAGCACGGGCTTGCCCGTGCTCGCTGCAGCTAGATGAGCCCGCAGGAGCGGGCGGTGTTCGGCCAGGGGTGGAAGCCGCGGCCGCTGCGATAGGCCCGCTCGGCCACCCAGATCTGCTCGATCGGCGACCAGCGGTCCGCGGTGCCCTTCCGCCGCAGCAGGTCGGCGCCGTACGGCGCGCTGGAAGTCGAGGTCCATCTGCAGGCCGCCGTAGTAGCCGTTGCCCGTGCGCGTGCGCCAGCCCTGGCCCGGATGGCGCTCGTGTCGGTGGATGCAGAGCCACTGCGCCCGCCGTGGCGGAGTCATCGCGCGGCGCTCGGCGGCGGCTGCGCGGGCGCGCCAGAGCCCGCGGACCCAGGTGCGATAGGAAAGGCTCGACGTCTCGCGCTCGCTGTAGTTCGTAGGCGTGCGCGGAGCCATCGTCAGGCGCTGCCAGCGCCAGGTCTCGGTGCGCAGATCGTCGATCTGGTCGAGCATGGCCGCGTGGTTCGTGGTCGCGTCGGCCGAGTTGGGGCGGGTCAGCGCTGCGACCGCGAGCACGACCACGCCGAACAGCACGAGCAGACGAATGGACGGCTTCGCCATCGATTCTCCTTGATCGGGAACGTGAAGTGCCGCCGGGGACGCGGATGGAGCCGCAGGGCGTCCCGGGGCGACGTGTATTGCCTGCGCAGGCTAGCAACCGCACCCCGGTATCACTGTTTGCAATTCGTAAAATGCGTTACGAGCGCGCGACCGTGCCGGCGTAGAGCAGCACCACGGCGCCCGCCACGAAGGCGGCCGTCTCGCTCGCACCGAGGCCCGAGAGCGCGCTTCCTGCCGCCGCGAGGGCGAAGCCGGCCAGCAGGAGCGTGTTTCCGAGCGGCCGGCGCCTGAGCGACAGGAGCGCGACCCCGACGAGCGCGATCGAGCCCGCGACGTTGCCGGCGATCGCGAGGACGCGAGCGGGAAACAGCTCGAGATGCGCCTGCGCGTCCGGAATCGCCGTCCCGGACACGGGCGCCGTCAGGGGCACGGCGACGGCGACGCCGACCGCCAGGCCCGAGTAGAGCAACGCGACCGGGCCGGCGAGCCGGCGACCGGCGCGGAGTTGCGAGCCCAGGAGCGAGCCGGCGCCCAGGAGCGGCGCCGTCAGCAGGCCGCCGAACAGGTAGTAGGCGCGGAACGAGCGATCATCCCAGCCCGCCGCCGCGCCCCAGGCGAGCGCGCCGGCCCCGAGCGCATAGGCGGCGAGACCGGCGCTCCAGGCTGCGAGCTGTTGCGTCCGCCGCTCGCGCCACCGCGCGGCGAGCAGGCCGGACAGCCGCAGCGCGAGGAGCGCGGCACCGAACGCGATTAGGGCTTCCACGCGGTGAGCGTAGTCGGCCGCAGCCTCAGCTAGCCTCCCGACGCATGGCGCAAAAGCGGTACCTGTTCACGCCCGGGCCGACGCCGGTGCCACCGCAGGTGCTGGCCGCGCTCGGCGAGCCCGTTCTGCACCACCGTGCTCCCGACTTTCGGATCGTCTACGAGCGCGTCCTGGAACGGCTGGCCGAGGTGCACCGGACGAGCTCGGACGTCCTGCTCTTCACGTGCTCGGGAACGGGTGCCTTCGAGTCGGCCATCGTCAACCTCTGCTCGCCGGGCGACCGCGTGCTTGCCGTCTCCGCAGGTCACTTCGGCGAGCGCTGGGCGGAGATGGCACGCGGGTTCGGCTGCGAGGTCGAGCAGCTGCGTCAGGAGTGGGGCGCAACGCCGTCGGCCGACGACCTGGCCCGCAAGCTCGCCGAGATCGAGCCCGTCGCGCTCGTCTTCCTCGTCCATTCCGAGACGTCCACCGGTGTCGTCGCGGACGTGCAGGCGCTCGCGGCCGTGGCGAAGGAGGCCGGCGCGCTCGTCGTCGTCGACGCGGTCTCGAGCCTGGGCGCCGTGCAGCTCGAGACCGACGACTGGGGCCTCGACGTCGTCGTCGCCGGCTCGCAGAAGGCGCTGATGACGCCGCCGGGGCTTGCGACCGCCGCCGTCTCCGCGGCTGCCTGGGAGCGGGTCGGGCAAGCGAGCCTGCCGCGGTACTACCTCGGCTGGGAGCGCACGCGCAAGGCGCAGCAAAAGCTGGACAGCGCGTTCACGCCTGCCGTCTCGCTCGTCGTCGCCCTCGACGTGGCGCTCGGCCTTCTGCTCGAGGACGGACTCGACGCGGCCTTCGAGCGCCACGTCCGCCTCGGCCGTGCGTGCCGCGCCGGGGTGAGCGCGATGGGGCTCGAGCTCTTCTCGCCCGACGAGGATCGCTCGGCAGTCGTCACCGCGGCGCGGATGCCGGACGGATTCGCGGCCTCCGCGCTGACTGGCGCCCTCCGCGACCGGCACGGAATCACGATCGCCGGCGGCCAGGGCGAGCTGAAGGAGGCGATCTTCCGGATCGGGCACATCGGCTGGTTCGACGAGTTCGACATCGCGACGGCGCTCTCGGCGGTCGAGCTCGTGCTGGCGGAGCTCGGCGCCCCGATCGAGCGCGGCGTCGCCGCGACGCGCGCGCTCGAGGTCTACTCCGAGGGAGCGGCGGTCTGAAGGTTCTGGTGCGGGAGCCGATCGCGGAGGCCGGGGTCGAGCTGCTGCGCTCGCGGTTCGAGGTCGACGTCGATGGCGAATCGCCGCTCGAGGACGTGATCGCGGGCTACGACGGGATCGTGATCCGCTCCGCGACGAAGCTGACCGCGGAGCTGATCGACCGGGCCGAGCGGTTGAAGGTGATCGGGCGGGCCGGGGTCGGAATCGACAACGTCGACGTCGCGGCCGCGACGCGCAAGGGCATCGTCGTCGCGAACGCGCCCGAGTCGACGGTGATCTCGGCCGCCGAGCACACGGTCGGCCTGCTCGTCGCGCTCGCCCGCAACATCCCGCAGGCGCACGCCGCCCTGAAGCAGGGTCGCTGGGAGCGTGCCCGCTGGGGTGGGGTGGAGCTTGCCGACAAGACCCTCGGTGTGCTCGGCTTCGGCCGCATCGGCCGCCAGGTGGCGCGCCGCGCGCTCGGCCTCGGCATGCGCGTCGTCGCCTACGACCCCTTCGTCCAGCCGGAGCGCTTCCGCGAGCTCGGCGCCGACCACGCGCAGACACCGGACGAGGTGCTCGCGGTCGCAGATTTCCTCACCCTCCACCTCCCGCTCACCGACGAGACGCGCGGCTTCGTCGACGACGAGGCGATCGCGCGCATGCGTCCCGGCGTCCGGATCGTCAACGCGGCCCGAGGCGAGCTCGTCGACGAGAGCGCGCTCGCAGCGGGCATCCGCTCGGGCCGCGTCGCCGGCGCGGCACTCGACGTCTTCTCCGCCGAGCCGTACTCGGGCGAGCTGCTCGAGCTGGACGAGGTCGTCGTCACGCCGCATCTCGCCGCCTCCACCGAGGAGGCCCAGGATCGCGCGGGCGTGATCGTGGCCGAGCAGGTCGTCGCCGCGCTCGACGGCGGGCTCGTCACGAACGCGGTCAACATCCCCGTCGTCGGCGCCGAGGATCTCGAGCTCCTCGGCCCGTTCATCCCGCTCGCCGCGACGCTCGGCCGGCTCGCGGTCGAGCTCGCCGGCGGTCAACCCCGCCGGATCGGGCTCGCCTACAACGGCGCGCTCGCCGAGCACGACACCCGCCTGCTCACCGTCGCGGCGCTGAACGGCGCCTTCCAGGGGCGCGTCGAGCAGGCCGTCAACTACGTCAACGCGCCCGTGATCGCGGCCGAGCGCGGAATCGAGGTGACCGAGGAGCGGTCCGGCACCGCGCGCGACTACACGAACCTCGTCACCGTCACCGCGGACGACGTGCAGGTCTCGGGAACGACGATCGGCCCCGAGCACCGCCGCTTCCTGGCCGGCGCGCTCGGCTTCGCGATCGACCTCCAGCTCTCGCCGCTGATGGTCTTCTGCCGCTACGACGACGTGCCCGGCGTGATCGGACGCGTGGGGACGATGTTCGGCGAGGCCGGCGTGAACATCGCCAACATGGCCGTGTCGCGGACGAAGGAGGGCGGCAAGGCGCTGATGGCGCTCTCGATCGACGCGCAGCCGCCGACCGAGCTCGTCGACCGGATTCGCGGCGAGGGCTTCGACGACGCCCGCTTCATCGTGCTGGGGTAGAGCGGCGGCGCTTCGGGTGCGCCTCCGACGGGTACCCTCTCCTCGTGCAGGCGAGCTGGCCCGAGCCGGTCGAGCGAGTCGCCGCCTTCCTGCGGAAGGCAGGTGCCGAGGCGAGGCTCGAGGAGTTCGGGTCCGACGCGGCGACCGCCGAGGACGCCGCCCGCGCGGCGGGTTGCACTCCCGACCGGATCGTCAAGTCGCTCGTCGTGATGTGCGACGGGCGCCCGGTGCTCACGCTGCTGCCTGGCAACCGGCGAGCCGACACGGACAAGATCGCCGCCGCGGCCGGAGCGCGCAAGGCGCGACTCGCCGATTCTGCGCAGGTGGAGAGCGCGACGGGGTTCGCACCCGGTGGGGTTGCTCCCTTTCCGCTGCCGAGGATCGATCGAGTCTTCATCGACCAGACGCTCCTGACCCACGACCTCGTCTGGGTCGGCGCCGGCTCGCCGACGCATCTCGCGGTGCTGAGGCCCGCCGAGCTCGTCCGACTTTCCGGGGCGCGTCCGTTGGACGCCGTCCAGGAGCCCGAATACCATTCCGCCCCGAGAGGAGAAGCTTGATGCGCGAGACCGAGACGATCTGGATGAACGGCGAGTTCGTGGACTGGGCCGACGCGAAGGTGCACGTCGGCGCCCACGGGCTGCACTACGGCACCGGAGTCTTCGAGGGCATCCGCTGCTACGAGACCCCGAAGGGACCCGCCGTCTTCCGGCTCAAGGAGCACCTGCAGCGCCTGGAGAACTCGGCGCGCCTGCTCTACATGGAGCTGCCCTACTCGGTCGACGAGATCCGCACGGCCACGCACGAGCTGATCGGCCGCAACGGCCTGCCGGAGTGCTACGTGCGGCCGTTCGCGTTCTACGGGTACGGCGAGCTCGGCGTCCACACGGCGGGAAACCCGGTCGAGGTCGTGATCATGAGCTGGCCCTGGGGGAACTACCTCGGCGACGAGAACGCCGCCAGCGGCATCCGCGCCAAGGTCTCCTCGTGGACGCGCGTCGGTGCGAACGTGATCCCGCACGTCGCGAAGGCGACGGGGATCTACCTGAACTCGATGCTCGCCGTGCACGAGGCCCAGCGCGCCGGCTACGACGAGGCGATCCTGCTCACCGACGAGGGCTACGTCGCCGACGGCTCGGGCGAGAACATCTTCGTCGTCAAGGACGGCCGGATCACGACGCCGCCGCTCTCGACGTCGATCCTGCCGGGGATCACGCGCGAGACGCTGATCCAGATCGCGCAGGATCTGGGCTACGTCGTCGACGAGGCGAACGTGATCCGCTCCGACCTCTACCTCGCGGACGAGGTCTTCATGACGGGCACGGCGGCCGAGGTGACGCCGGTGCGCTCGGTCGACGACCACGAGGTCGGCGTCGGCCCCGTCACGCTCGAGCTCCAGAAGGCGTATCTGGACACCGTGCGCGGCCGGAGCGAGCGCTGGAGCCACTGGCTCGACCACGTCGACGTCTCGCAGGTCGCTCCCGCCGAGGCATGACCACCGGGGTTCGCGCCATCCCGCTCTCGTCGCCGTACCTCGACGAGCGGGACGAGGAGCTCGTGCTCGAGGTGCTCCGGTCGGGGCGGCTGTCGCTCGGCCCCACGATCGACCGGTTCGAGGCGCTGTTCGCCGAGCGCGTGGGCGCGCCGTACGCGGCCGCGGTCTCGTCGGGCACGAGCGGGCTCCACCTGCTGTCGGCGCTCGCAGGCTTCAAGGCGGGCGACGAGGTGATCACGTCGCCCTACTCGTTCGTCGCCTCTGCGAACTGCTTCATCTACGAGGGCGCAACCCCCGTCTTCGCGGACGTCGACGAGCGGACGATGAACCTCGACCCTGCCGCCGTCGAGGCCGCGATCACGCCGCGGACGAAGGGGATCGTCGCCGTCGACATCTTCGGCTACCCCTGCGAGCTCGATCCGCTCCGCGAGCTCTGCGCGAAGCACGACCTCGTGCTGATTCAGGACGCGTGCGAGGCACTCGGCGCCGAGTACAAGGGTGCACAGGTCGGCTCGCACGGGGTCGACGCCGTCTTCGCCTTCTACCCGAACAAGCAGATGACGACCGGCGAGGGCGGGATCGTCACGACGCACGACGAGGAGGTCTGGAAGCAGCTCGTGAGCCTGCGCAACCAGGGCCGTGCCGACGGTGGCGGCTGGCTCGAGCACGCACGCCTGGGCTTCAACTACCGGATCGACGACGTGCGCGCCGCGCTCGGGATCGGTCAGCTCGAGAAGCTCGACACGATCCTCGACCGTCGGCGCGCCGCTGCGAGGCGCTACTCGGAGCTGCTCGCAGATGTCGACGGCCTCGACGTCCCGCTCGCGGACGATGCCGACCACCTGCGCTCGTGGTTCGTGTACGTGGTCACCCTCGCGCGCGGCACCGATCGCGAGCGGGTGATCGCCGAGCTCGAGCGGCAGGGAGTCGCGTCGAGCCGCTATCTGCCCTCGATTCACCTGCAGGCCTACATGCGCGAGACCTACGGTTTCTCAGAGGGACTCTGCCCCGTGTCGGAGGACCTCTCCCAGCGGACGCTCGCACTCCCGTTCTTCACCGCGATCGAGGCGGACGACCAGGAGCGTGTCGCCGACGTGCTCGGCGCGGCGCTCCGCTCTTAGGCAGGCCCCGAGCTACCAGTCGGCGGTGCCGGGGCCGCCCTTGAAAGGACCCGCGACGGCGCTCGTCACCCACCCGCCGTAGAAGCCGCCCGGCTGGGGCGTCGCCTGTTCCTCCCCGACGAAACAGCCGTCCATCGGGGCGCAGTAGAAGGCGACGGCGTCCCGGATCCGCTCGAAGCCCGGCGCCGGCTCGGGGTACGCCCACGCTGCGCGCTCGGCCCGCCGCTCCCCGGCGACGACGTCGAAGTAGGTCGCGCTGCCCTTCCACTCGCAGAACGTCGTCCCGCCGCGAGCCGGCTCGAGCGCGCGCGGCGTCGACGTCCTCGCGCGGGACGTAGTAGACGGGAGGATGGGTCGTCTCGAGCACGCGCCGCGCGCGGGTCGTGTCGGCGACCGTGACGCCGCCGAAGACGACCCGGATTCGCTGTGGGACCGGCTCGACGCGAGGTGGACGGGGATAGTCGGCGACGTTCTCCATGCGACAATCATGCCGATGGACAAGCACCGGATGGTCTTTCTCGGCTTCGGCAAGTGGGCGCGCGCCGACCGGATCTACGCGCTCCAGCCGATCACCGGCGACGCGCGCGGCGGCGGCCAGCGCACGCTTGTGTGGGTCGAGGGCATCGCCGACCCCCTGATCGCCTCGCGCACGGAGCGGACGATCCTGCACGAGATGGGCCAGGACGCCGCTGCAGGGACGCCGTTGCTCGACGAGGCGCTGGCGCTCGCCGAGCGTCTGGCGCAGGATGCCGAGCAGGGGCGAGTCGATCTCACCGATCTCGGCCGGCGCGCGCGGAAGCTGCTGGAGTCGTCGAGCCGCGCGGCCGACCCGCAGCAGCTCTTCTAGCCGCGGGTGCGCCTCGGCCGGGACTTCTTCGCCCGTAGCGTGCACGACGTCGCGTCCGAGCTGCTCGGCGCGACGCTGCTCGTCGACGGCGTCGGCGGCACGATCGTCGAGGTCGAGGCGTACGACGGGGAGGACCCGGCGAGCCACGGCTATCGCGGCCGGACGCCGCGTAACGCCTCCATGTTCGGGCCGGCCGGCCACGCGTACGTCTACCGCTCCTACGGGATCCACTGGTGTCTCAACCTCGTCTGCGAGGACGAGGGGCGCGCAGCGGCGGTGTTGCTGCGCGCGCTCGAGCCGACCGAAGGCATGGAGCGGATGCGCGTGCGCCGGGGACTCGAGGACGCGCGGTTGCTGTGCGCCGGCCCGGGACGGCTGTGCCAGGCGCTCGCCGTGACCGGCGAGCACGACGGGCTCACGCTCGACTCGCCTCCGTTCGAGCTGCATGCGCCCACGGAGCCGGTGCGGGTCGCGACGGGGCCGCGCGTCGGGATCAGCGTCGCGACCGAGCGTCCCTGGCGCTACGGCGTCGCCGGCTCGCGGTACCTCAGCCGCCGGATCTAGCCCCTTCTCGAGACCACCAGGCGCACCGTGACGCCCGGCGCGGCCGCGAGGCCGGGCTTCGGCGTCTGTTCGAGCACGGCGTCCTTCCTCCCCTCGACCCACGTCACCTCGGGCTCGATCTCGAGCTTCGCCAGCCGGGCCTCCGCGTTCTCGAGGCTCTTGCCGACGAGATTCGGGATCACGCCGTGCTGTGCCTTCGCGACCACGAGGATGACCCGGTCGAACGCTGAGGCATAGCCCTCCTTCGGCCGCTGGTCGAGCACGACGCCGGCCGGCTCGAGGGCTGCCGCGGGCTTGTAGACGAGCTCGGTCGTGAGCGGCTTCGCGCCGAGCTGGCGCTCGGCGTCCACGAGCTTCAGACCACGCACGTCGGGCACCTCGACCTCGTCGGGGTGGCAGTTCGCGGAACGCTCCGGCCCCTGTCCGCTGAAGTAGACGACCTCCTGCCGCGTCGAGCAGAGACCGTTGTCGAGCAGCAGCCGCTGGCCGCGGCGTGAGACGAGCTTGGGCGTCGTGTAGAGCGAGGGCGGCAACGGGAAGGACTGGGGCTCGGCACCGTCGCGCTCGAGCGCGCCCTCCGTGAACGTCTTCCAGATCAGGGCGGGGAAGGTACCGCCCGTGACGGGCTCGCCGTTGAACTCCGTCAGCATCGGCTGGAGCGTCGTCGGGTAGCCGACCCAGACCGCGACGGCGAGCTGCGGTGTGTAGCCGACGAACCAGGCGTCGCCGTAGTTCTCCGTCGTCCCCGTCTTCCCGGCGGCGGGCCGGTCGTCGAGCTGCGCCCGCTCGCCGGTGCCCTGCGAGACGACCTTCTGCAGGATCGAGTTCACGTAGGCCGCCTGACCGGGCGTCAGGACGCGCTGACCACGCGGCTTGTTGACGAGGATCGGCTTGTCCGTGCCGTCGCGAACCTCGACGATCGCGCGCGGCTGGTTCGCCTGTCGCAGCGACCCGTCGATCCGCCGGCCGCCGTTCGCGAAGCCGGCGTAGGCGCGTGCCATCTCCAGCGGGTTGACCGCCTCGGTGCCGAGGCCGATCGAGTAGAAGCCGTTCAGCGGGCTGCGGATTCCCATGCTCTTCGCCGTCTGCGCGACCTTCTTGGGCGCCGACGAGCTGCGTGAGCTGCGCGTAGACGGCGTTGTCCGACTCGATCGTGGCCTGCTCGAGGTCGATCGAGCCGTAGTAGGTGTCGTCGTAGTTCGAGACGACCCAGAACTTGTCCCCGAGGTCGATCTCCTGCGGCTCGGACGTCATCCGCGTCGCCGGGGAGATTCCCTGCCGGAGCGCGGTCGCGAGCACGAACGGCTTGAAGGCGGAGCCGGGCTGCCGCTCGCTCTGCACGGCCAGGTTGAACTGGCTCTGGCGATAGTTGTCGCCTCCGACCATCGCCTTCACCGCACCCGTACGGGGATCGATCGCGACGAGCGCAGCCGACGGCCCGTCCGGCTCCGTCAGCCATTTCGAGATCGCCTCGCGTGCCAGCTCCTGCAGCTCGAGGTCGATCGTCGTCTTCACCTTCAACCCACCGCCGTACACCATCGAGGCGCCGTACTGGTCGATCAGCTGGCGCTTCACGTAGTTGACGAAGTACTGCGCCGTCCGCTCGGTGCCCGGCAGCCGGATGTCCTCGGCCCGCGGCAGCGGTTTCGCGTCTGCCCGCTCGAGCTCCGCCGGCGTGATCTTCCCTTCCTCGAGCATCACCTGGAGCACGACCTGCCGTCGCTTGGCCGCGGCCGCCGGATGCGTGACGGGGTCGAAGGCGGTCGGGTTCGCCGGGATCCCCGCGAGCAGCGCCGCTTCGTGCAGGCGCAGGTCCTGCGCGCCGTGCCCGAAGTAGATGCGCGCCGCCTGCTGCACGCCGTAGGCCCCGTTGCCGAAGTAGATCGTGTTCAGGTAGGCCTCGAGGATCCGCTTCTTCGACCACTGCTGGTGCAGCTGCCACGCGAGGGCAGCCTCGCGCACCTTCCGGCCGATCGTGCGCTGATCCTGGAGCAGCGCGTTCTTGACGAACTGCTGCGTGATCGTGGAGCCGCCCTCGACCACCTTCTGCTGCCTGATGTCGGCCCAGAGCGCGCGGCCGATGCCGCGGATGTCGACACCGCTGTGCTCCCAGTAGCGACGATCCTCGATCGCGACGATCGCGTGCCGCATCAGCGGGTCGATGTCCTCGAGGTCGACGAGCGTGCGCGACTCCGAGCCGCGCAGCACCGCGAGCACCGAGTGGCCGTTGTCGGCGTAGATGACCCCGTTCACCTCCTGCTCGATCTGGCGGCGCGGGTCGAGCTTGGGGATCTCACCCGCGATCGCGGTGATCAGCCCGAAGCCGAACGACACCGACCCCAGCAGTCCGAGGACGGTGAGAAGGGCCAGGAGGCGGGTCTTGCGAATCCGGCGGCGCTTCGGAGGCGCGCCCTGCTTTCGGTGCAACCGCAAGCGGATGAGTCTAGCCGGGGGCGGCGGAGATCACGGCCAGGACGTCGGCCGCGTACCGCTCGAGCTTGGCCGGCCCGAAGCCCTTCACCGCGGCGAGGTCGCGCTGCGACTGTGGCTTCGCGGCCGCGAGCTCCCTGAGCGTGGCGTCGTGGAGCACGACGTAGGCGGGTACCTCGTCGGTGCGTGCGCGTTCCAGCCGCCACGCGCGTAGGCGCTCGAACACGCTCTCGTCGGGCGTGCCTCCGGAGCCGATCCGCGGCAGCTCCGCGTTCGGAACCGCCCGGAGGAGGCGGAAGCCGTCCTCGCTCTCGAATTGCTCGAGCGCGCCCGCCAGCTCGAGCAGCTGGATCCACCGCTTCACGTCGGCCTGCGTCGCTGCGCCGAGGACGCCGAACGCCGGCGAGCGCTGCGCCGAGCGAGGCGCGCTCATCGAGCCTTTCAGGAGCGCCGCGAGGCCCGTGCGCCCGAGTGGCCAGCGCAGGCCGAGCGCCGTGGCATGGATCGTGCCCGCGATGTCGTCGGGGAGCGGTGCGGCGGCTTCGGGCATGACGTCGGGCCGCGCGGTCGGCAGGCAGACGTCGCACATGCCGCAGCCGCCGTCGAGCGTCTCTCCAAAATGCTGGGCGACCTGCTGGTGGCGGCACTGCTTCGACTCGGCGAAGCCGACGAGCCGATCGGCGCGCGTGAGTGCCTCGCGCTCGTAGCGGGCGAGCAGCTCGTCGATCCGCCGAGCGGCGTCGGGCGGCGGCTCCGGCACCTCGACCTGCATCGAGCGGCCGACGTCGAAGCCGCGCCGCACGAGGCCGACCTGCTCGAGCATGCCGACGAGCACGCGCGGATCGGAGTCCCCGCCGAGCTCCTCGGGCTGGATCTCGTCCCGGCCGCGTAGCCGCGCGTAGACGGCGCGCAGCTCGGCCACGGTCGGGATGTCCGATCGCGCGAAGCGCCGCAGTTGCTGGGCGTCGGCGCGGCTTGCAAGCAGCAGCGTGTCGCTCGCGCGTCCGTCTCTGCCGGCGCGGCCCACCATCTGCACGTAGCTCTCGAGCGACTCGGGGTAGTTGTAGAGCGCGACGAGCCGGATGTCCGGCTTGTCGATGCCCATCCCGAAGGCCGTCGTGGCGACGACCGTCTGGACGGCCCCGCCGATGAAGGATTCCTGCGCGGCCGAGCGCTCCGCCGGCTCGAGTCCGGCGTGGTAGTGGATTGCGGATAGCTCGTGGTGGCGGAGCGTCCGCGCCAGGGTCTCGCAGCTACGCCGCGAGCGCGCATAGACGATCGCCGAGGCTCCGTTCAGCTCCTTGCAGCCGCCGGACGAGCGTGCGCAGGCGCGCCTCCTCGCCGTCGACGAGCTCGACGTCGTAGCGCAGGTTGTCGCGGACGACGCTCGTGCGCACGACCTCGGGCTCACGGCCGAGCGCCTGCGCGATCTGCCGCTCGGTGGCGGGTGTGGCGGTCGCGGTCATGCCGAGGATCGCAGGCCGGCCGCGCCCGTCGCGACTCAGCGCGTCGAGCGCGCGGCGGATGAAGAGGTAGTCGGGACGGAAGTCGTGGCCCCACATGCTCACGCAGTGCACCTCGTCGATCACCACGAGCCCGACGTCGATCGCGCCGAGCGCGTCGACGAAGCTCCGCTGCCGCAGTCGCTCCGGCGCGGCGTAGAGGAGCCGGTAGCGTCCTTCGGCGACGCCGCGCAGCCGCCGCGACGCCTCCTCGGGATCGAGCGAGGAGTTGATCAGCGTCGCCTGTGCCGCCACCTCCGGAGGCAGCTTGTCCACCTGGTCCTTCATCAGCGCGATCAGCGGCGACAGCACGAGCGTCGGCGTCGGGCGCAGCATCGCCGCGAGCTGGTAGGTGAGCGACTTGCCCGAGCCGGTCGGCATCAGCGCGAGCGTGTCCCGGCCGTCCACCGCGGCGCGCACGACCTCCTCCTGACCGGGGCGGAAAGCCGGAAAGCCGAACAGGCGCGTCAACGCAGGGGTCAGCGAGCTCATCCGAACGAGTGTACGGAGGCCGTCGGCGCGCCTCTCGTCACGAATCCGTGACGAAAGCGGGTCGGAGGAGCCGCGGCGTTTGCGCCGCGGCCCCTCCTCGATTCGAGCCCGTCCTACTACGCCTTGATGAACGGCGTGACGGCGTCGAGCACTGCCTGCATCTCCAGCGCCTCGTCGAAGGCCGACGGTGCCGGCATCTCGTCGCGCAGCAACCTGATCGCGGCAGCGTGGCGCGCCTCGACCTGCACGATCGAGCCGGCCGCGCCCAGCACCTCCGTCGACTGGATCGCGGGCGCCGCGCCGTTGTAGGCGCTCACACCCGTGTCCTCCAGCGTCTGGGCGAGCATCAGGAAGCTCGCTTCGTCCTTCACCGGGAACGTGAACGTCGGCTTGTCGGCCGGCGTGCCGCCGAGATCCGTGATCGTGCTGGACAGCGCGTCGACGTGCTCGGCCTCCTGCTCTCCGAACAGCGTCGCGAGCTCCTTCGCCTCGGCGCCGAGCTTCAGCTTGAGGCCCTGCACGTAGAAGTCGGTCTCGAGGTACTCGAGCGTCAGGGCGTAGTTCAGGATGTCGATGTCGCCCATCATGTCCTGCGCCATCGCCTTGCGGACGAACGGCGAGACAGCGCTTGCTCCGTACACGGCGCCGACCGCGAGCGTGCTCTTGAGGATGAACGAGCCGCGGTTCATGCCGTTGATCTCGACGGCCGCGAGCTCGGGGACGATCAGCTTGTCGTTTCGCATCTGGGTCATCTCCTTTCGTTCGCGGGGAATCAGCTGACGATGAACGGCTGCACCTGCGGCAGCACCTCGTCCATGGACATCGGCACGGCGAAGGCGCCGTCGGGCGTGGGCGACTTGCCGGTCAGGATGTTGAGAGCCGCGGCGTGCCGGGCCTCGTTCGAGTGGATCGCGAGTGCCGCTCCCAGGATCTCCTTGTCCTGGATCGCGCCGGCCTGGCCGAGGTAGGCGGCCGCACCGAGGTTCTCGACGGTCGCCGCCAGCGCCAGCACCTCGTCGGCGCTGTCGAGCGGAAACGTCGTCTCCGGCTTCGCGGCGGGCTCGCCCAGGTCCTGGGCCACGCCCATGAGGGCGTCCACGTGCTGCTGCTCCTGGTCGCCGATCACCTTGATCATCTCGAGCGAGGCGCCGGTGAAGAGGCCGCTCTCGATCACCTTGGCGTAGAAGTCGGCCTCGAGGTACTCGAGCGTCAGCGCGTAGTTGACGATCGCAAGGTCGCCGTCGGCCGAGGCACCGCCGCCGGTGGTCGTGCCGGCGGCCGTCGTCGTTCCGGCAGCGTCGTCGTCGTCCCCGCCGCAGGCCGCGAGGAAGAGGCCGAACGCGGTTGCGCCCGCGGCTCCACCTCCGACGAGCTTCAGGAAGCGCTTGCGGGACGACGGATCGTCGGCAAGCTCCTGCAAGGCTCCTGTCGTACGTGTCTCGAACCGTTCGTCTTGCATCGGGCCTCCCTTTTGCGTGTGGTGCGGCAGCTCAGAACGGCGGCTGCCCGAGAGAGGGCGACCAGCGTCAGCCGTCCCTCGATCGTGGTTGTAAGCCTGATTCGCCCGAGTACCGCGAGCGGTTCGGCCAGAGGCCGCTAGACCGTGGCGCTCTCGACGAGCGGTGCCGCCGTCGGCGCCTCGACGCCGCCGTCCCGCTCGAGCGTGACCGCGACGATCGCGTCGTCCGGCACCGGGTGCCCGACGGGGAGAACGGTGCGCGCGTGCGCCACCTCGAACAGCCCGGCCGGCGTCGTGCTCTCCTCCGAGATCACCCAGATCTGGTACGTCTTGCCCTCGGGGGCCTGCGGGAGCCCGGCGACGACGAGGGCGGCTCTGCCCGAGTCGGCGACGACGAGTTGGCCCTCCGCCCCCGAGAGCGTGACCTGCTGGGCCTGCGGGTCGGAGAGGACCACGACCGCCTCCGTGTTGCCGGAAAGCTGTGTGCGCACGTCGTCGAGCTCACGCGACAGCGAGGTGCCCCAGAGCCCGAGACCGATGGCGGCGACTGCCGCGACCGCCGCGAACGATGCTGCCGCAGGCAGGGCGAGCCGCTGCCGAAACGGAACGACGTTGGGACGATCGCGACGGGCCTCCGCGAGGATCCGCGAGCGGAGTGCGGGAGGAGGCGCCGGCCCGGCGGCGGCGTGCGCCAGCGAGCCGGAGACGCGCCAGAAGCCTTCCAGCTCGTCACGACAGGACTCGCACGTCGCGAGATGCGTCTCGTAGAGGGCGCGTTCGCCGCCGTCGAGCGCGTCGACGGCATATGCGGCTGTCAGGTCGTGGATCGACTCGTCCATGCTTCCTCTTCCGAGCCCTCGTCGAGCAGCTCGCGCAGTCGCGAGAGCCCCGAGAACATCCTGCTCTTGATCGTACCGAGCGGCTCGCCGAGTCTCTCGGCGAGCGCGGACTGGGTGAACCCGCCGTAGTAGGCGAGCTCGATCGCCTCCCGCTGTTGGTCGGGTAGCTGCCGCAGCGCGGCCTGCACGCGCTCGCGCTCGAGGCGCAACCAGGCGCTGTCGGCCGCCGACCCGACCGCCGGCTCGGGCGCGTCCTCGAGCGGCTCGGTGCGCCTGCGCTGCTCGCGCCGGACGAGGTCGACCGCCCGGCGATGGACGAGCGTGAGCAGCCACGTCGACGCTTTGGCGCGCTCGGGCACGAAGGTCGCGGCCGCCGAGCGCCAGAGCGCGAGAAACGCCTCCTGCACCGCATCTTCCGCGAGCGACTCGTCGCGTAGGATCCGGAAGGCGAGCCCGTACGCGACACCGCCGACGCGGTCGTAGAGCTCCGCGAGCGCCGCCTCGTCCGAGCGGGCGACGAGCGCGACGAGCGCTTCGTCGGAGAGGTGAGCGAGATCGCGGCGGCGCATCGGTTCCGTCCGGTGAGGACGGACGGAGAACCGTACCAACGTGTGGGCGGACGCGATCACGCTCTGCATTCGCACGAGACCGGTGTTTCGGTTCATGCGTTCACCACTCCGAGAGCCGACGCGGGCCGTTCGAAAGTCGGCTCGAACCAGTCGCAGCGAGCGCGCGAACAACCCTGGGGTCACGTTCTAGGAGGAGGGTGCCAGATGAAGAGGTCGAGAATCGTGGCGGAGGCGTCATCGCCTCAGCGTAGGCGGGCCGTAGTTCGACGGACGAGCTCCGGGTCGGCGTTCGCCGGCCCCGAGCTCGTCCGACAGGTCCTTCGTCGGGTTAGGCTCGCAGCCGTGGATCGGGCGCTCAACGTCGGCGACTTCGAGGCCCTGGCCGAGGTCGCGCTCGACCCTGGTGCGTTCGGCTACTTCGCCGGCGGGGCGGGCGACGAACGCGCGCTGCGCGAGAACGTCGCCGCCTACGAGCGACTGCGCCTGCGGCCGCGCGTGCTCGTCGACGTGGGCGACGTGAGCACGGTCACGACCGTGCTCGGAAGTCGCATCTCGATGCCGCTGCTCGTCGCGCCCACCGCCTTCCACCGGATCGCGCACGAGGACGGTGAGGCCGCCACCGCGCGGGCCGCTGCCACCGCCGGAACGATCATGTGCCTCTCGACGCTCGCGACCGCGACCCCGGCGGAGGTCGCGGCGGCAGCACCGGGCGCGCCGCGCTGGTTCCAGCTCTACGTCTTCCGTGACCGCGGCGTCACGCGGGCGCTGATCGACCAGGCCGTCGAGGCCGGCTTCGGCGCCATCGTCTTGACCGTGGACGCGCCCAGGCTGGGGCGTCGCGAGCGCGACCTGCGGACGGCGTTTCTCGTTCCGGACGACATCGTCGTGCCGAGCGTCGCCGCGGTGGCCGGTCGCTGGGCTGCCGCCACGCCGCTGGAGTTGCTCTCCCACATCGACCCGACGTTCTCGTGGCGCGACCTCGAGGCGCTCGTCGCCGAGTCGCCCATTCCGGTCGTCGTCAAGGGAATCCAGACCGGGGAGGACGGCGCGCTCGCCTGCGAGCACGGAGCCGCGGCGCTCGTCGTCTCCAACCACGGCGGACGGCAGCTCGACGACGTCGCGGCCACGATCGAGCTGCTCCCGGAAGTCGTCGAGGCGGTCGGCGGCCGGCTCGAGGTACTGGTGGACGGCGGTGTCCGCCGGGGCGCGGACGTGATCAAGGCCCTTGCCCTCGGCGCCCGGGCCGTGCTCGTCGGCCGGCCGGTGCTCTGGGGCCTCGCCGCGGGCGGCGAGGCAGGGGCGTTGCGCGTCCTCGAGCTGCTCCGCGACGAGGTCGAGCTGGCGCTCGCGCTCGTCGGCTGCGTGTCGCCGGAGGCGATCACGCCCGCCCACGTGGCCCCGGTACGCTCGGGCGCATGAGCGAGGAGCTGACGCGCAACGCCGTCGACGTCCTTCCGGCCGGCGCGCTCGAGGAGAAGCTGCAGCTCGGACGCCCGCTGCGCGTGAAGCTCGGCATCGACCCGACTGGGCCGGACATCCACATCGGCTTCGCAGTCGTGCTGGAGAAGCTCGCCGCCTTCCAGAGGGAAGGGCACACGGCGGTTCTGATCGTCGGCGACTACACGGCGCGGATCGGCGATCCGTCCGGCCGGTCGAAGGAGCGGCCGGTGCTGGCCGACGAGGTGCTCGACGGGAACGCGAAGCTCTTCGCCGAGCAGGCGTTCACGATCCTCGACCGGGAGCGCACGGAGATCCGGCACAACAGCGAATGGCTGGGGGAGCTGAGCTACGCGGAGGTCGTGCGGTTGACCCGGACGATGACCGTCGCGCGACTCCTCGAGCGCGACGATTTCTCGAAGCGCTTTGCCGCTCACGAGCCGATCTCGCTCTCGGAGCTGCTCTACCCGCTGATGCAGGCGTACGACTCCGTGGCGATCGAGGCCGACGTCGAGCTCGGCGGTACCGACCAGCTCTACAACCTGCTCGCGGGGAGGGACGTGATGGAGCAGTACGGCGTTCCGCCCCAGGTCGTCCTGACGACGCCGTTGCTCGTGGGCACGGACGGAGTCGAGAAGATGTCGAAGTCGCGCGGCAACTACGTGGGCATCGCCGACCCGCCAGAGGAGCAGTTCGGGAAGACGATGTCGATCCCCGACGACGCCCTGCCGCAATGGTGGCGGTTGGCGGGTGGAGCGGATCCGCCCGACGACGAGCCGATGGCCTCGAAGCTGTCCCTGGCAAGGACGATCGTCGGCCGGTGGCACGGCGAGGAGGCGGCGCGCGCGGCCGAGGCGCACTTCACGCGCGTCGTACGGGAAGGACAGGCGCCGGACGAGGTCGCAGAGGTGCCGCTCCCGGCCGGCGATCCGGTGCATCTGCCGGTTGCGCTGGCCGCTGTTTTCGGGCTCTCGACGAGCGAGGCGCGCCGCCTGATCGCCCAGGGCGGGGTCAGGCTCGACGGCGCAGTCGTGACAGAGCTCGACGTCAGCCGCGAGGATCTGCGCAACGCCACTGTCCAAGCGGGCAAGCGGCGGTTCGCCCGGTTCGGGAGTCGGGCTGAGATCCGCTTGACAGCGCCCCTGGGTTTGCTACTGTTCTTCGGCCGCCCGCAAGGGCCGGTGTTGAAAAGTCCCTCACCTCGACCAATGGAGCGTCTCTAAGCCGCGATCGGATACGATCAGCACCGCAAGCTTGGAGGCCTCTGGCGCGAGTCGGAGGCTTTTTTACGCCGGTTCGACCAACGGCATCGGTCTTTGAAAACTCAACAGCGTGCGTTTACGTCGAGACCTCGCCGTCTCGCCGGCTTCGGCCTGCGATGCGACGAGGCTTCAACAAAAACCCGTCGACCTCTGCCTTCGGGCAGATGGAAGACACTTTGAGCTCAAGCTCGAAGGGAAGCTTGCCTCTTCCGAGAGGCAAACACATCTTCACGGAGAGTTTGATCCTGGCTCAGGACGAACGCTGGCGGCGCGCTTAACACATGCAAGTCGAGCGAGAACCAGGACTTCGGTCTTGGGGACAGCGGCGAACGGGTGAGTAACACGTGGGTAATCTGCCCTCGATTCTGGGATAGCCCGGGGAAACCCGGATTAATACCGGATAGCCTCTCGAGCTTTCGGGCTCGTGAGAAAAGGTAGCTTCGGCCTCCGATCGAGGATGAGCCCGCGGCGGATTAGCTTGTTGGTGAGGTAACGGCTCACCAAGGCGACGATCCGTAGCTGGTCTGAGAGGACGATCAGCCACACTGGGACTGAGACACGGCCCAGACTCCTACGGGAGGCAGCAGTGGGGAATCTTGCGCAATGGGCGAAAGCCTGACGCAGCGACGCCGCGTGGGGGAAGAAGGCCTTAGGGTTGTAAACCTCTTTCAGTAGGGACGAAGCCACTCGGGTTAATAGCCCAGAGGGTGACGGTACCTACAGAAGAAGCCCCGGCTAACTACGTGCCAGCAGCCGCGGTAATACGTAGGGGGCAAGCGTTGTCCGGATTTATTGGGCGTAAAGAGCGTGTAGGCGGCCAGATAGGTCTGTTGTGAAAACTGGAGGCTTAACCTTCAGACGTCGATGGAAACCATCTGGCTAGAGTCCGGAAGAGGAGAATGGAATTCCTGGTGTAGCGGTGAAATGCGCAGATATCAGGAAGAACACCCGTGGCGAAGGCGGTTCTCTGGGACGGTACTGACGCTGAGACGCGAAAGCGTGGGGAGCGAACAGGATTAGATACCCTGGTAGTCCACGCCGTAAACGATGAGTGCTAGGTGTGGGGGGTGTCGACTCCCCCCGTGCCGAAGCTAACGCATTAAGCACTCCGCCTGGGGAGTACGGCCGCAAGGCTAAAACTCAAAGGAATTGACGGGGGCCCGCACAAGCAGCGGAGCATGTGGTTTAATTCGACGCAACGCGAAGAACCTTACCAAGGCTTGACATGGTCGAGAAAGCCGTAGAAATACGGTCCTCCTTCGGGACTCGATCACAGGTGGTGCATGGCTGTCGTCAGCTCGTGTCGTGAGATGTTGGGTTAAGTCCCGCAACGAGCGCAACCCCTGTCCTATGTTGCCAGCGAGTTATGTCGGGGACTCATAGGAGACTGCCGGTGACAAATCGGAGGAAGGTGGGGATGACGTCAAGTCATCATGCCCCTTATGTCTTGGGCTACACACGTGCTACATTGGCCGGTACAAAGGGTTGCAAACCCGTGAGGGGGAGCGAATCCCAAAAAGCCGGTCCCGGTTCGGATTGGAGGCTGAAACTCGCCTCCATGAAGGCGGAGTTGCTAGTAATCGCGAATCAGCAACGTCGCGGTGAATACGTTCCCGGGCCTTGTACACACCGCCCGTCACACCACGAAAGTTGGCAATACCCGAAGCCGGTGGGCTAACCCGCAAGGGAGGCAGCCGTCGAAGGTAGGGTTGATGATTGGGGTGAAGTCGTAACAAGGTAGCCGTAGCGGAAGCTGCGGCTGGATCACCTCCTTTCTAGGGATACCGGTGCTCTTACGCCGGTAGGCGCCGAGCTCGTTGATGTCGCTTCTCGAGGCTCTGTCCTCGGGAAGCATCGTCCGATGACTCGGTTCGCCTAGAATGTACGTCGACCTCGACGTGAGTTTTCCGTGCGCTGTTGAGTTTTGAGAGACCGAGCTCTGCCGGCTGAAATGCTGTGCCGGCTTTTGGGAGCGGCTTCTCCGAAGGCGAGCTCGTGCTCGCGTGCACCTTGAAAACTCCATAGTGGCATCACAGATGTTCTTTCTGATCAAGAGAATAAGAGCACACGGTGGATGCCTTGGCGCCAAGAGCCGATGAAGGACGTGGGCGGCTGCGATAAGCCCGGGGGAGATGCTGACCAATCACTGATCCCGGGATTTCCGAATGGGGAAACCTACGCGTGGTAATGCGCGCGTGCTCTTGCCTGAATACATAGGGCAAGCAGTGGCAAGCTGGGGAACTGAAACATCTTAGTACCCAGAGGAAAGGAAAGAAACCTCGATTCCCTGAGTAGTGGCGAGCGAAAAGGGAAGAGCCCAAACCCAGACGATGTGATAGACGGCAGTCGTTGTCGTTTGGGGGTTGTAGGGCTTGTCTGGATCCGTCTGCCGGCGGGTCGGGAAGTTACAAAGTTGTGCGTTAGTCGAAGTGAATGGAAATTCACACCGCAGAGGGTAATGGTCCCGTAGACGAAAACGCACAGCCTTCCTGGACAGGTACCTGAGTACGGCCGGGCACGGGAAACCCGGTCGGAACCCGCGGGGACCACCCCGCAAGGCTAAGTACTCCTTGGCGACCGATAGTGAACTAGTACCGTGAGGGAAAGGTGAAAAGCACCCCGGAAGGGGAGTGAAATAGTACCTGAAACCGTGTGCTTACAAGCGGTCGGAGCAGGCTTGTCCTGTCACGGCGTGCTTTTTGCATAACGAGCCAGCGAGTTACTCTTCAACGGCAAGGTTAAGGAAACGGAGCCGTAGCGAAAGCGAGTCTGAATAGGGCGCTCTAGTCGTTGGAGGTAGACCCGAAACTGAGTGATCTACCCATGGGCAGGTTGAAGCGGGGGTAAGACCCCGTGAAGGACCGAACCGACCTCGGTTGAAAACGGGGCGGATGACCTGTGGGTCGGAGTGAAAGGCTAATCAAACTCAGAGATATCTGGTTCTCCCCGAAATATATTTAGGTATAGCGTCACGCGTTCAATACCGGTTGTAGAGCACTGTTTGGTCTAGGGGGCCTACCAGCTTACCGAAATCAGGCAAACTCCGAATGCCGGTATTCCAGAGCGTGGCAGTCAGACTGCGGGGGATAAGCTTCGTGGTCGAAAGGGAAACAGCCCGGACCGTCGGCTAAGGCCCCTAATTCCATGCTAAGTGGGAAACGATGTCCGATTGCAGAGACAACCAGGATGTTGGCTTAGAAGCAGCCACCATTCAAAGAGTGCGTAACAGCTCACTGGTCAAGTGGTCGGGCGCGGACAATGTAACGGGGCTCAAGCATGGAGCCGAAGCCACGGACTTCACGAGCAATCGTGGAGTGGTAGGGGAGCGTTCCCACGCCAGCGAAGCGGCGGCGTAAGCCAGCCGTGGAGGCGTGGGAAGTGAGAATGCTGGCATGAGTAACGAAAGAGGAGTGAGAAACTCCTCCGCCGAATGCCTAAGGGTTCCTGAGTAAAGCTAATCTGCTCAGGGTTAGTCGGGACCTAAGCCGAGGCCGAAAGGCGTAGGCGATGGACAACAGGTTGATATTCCTGTACCACGTCCCAACCGCTATCACCGATGGCGGGACGGGGTAGGCTATGGAAACCCGGTTATTGGATTCCGGGGTAACCGCGTAGGGCGGGCGATAGGGAAATCCGTCGCCCATTCAAGCCTGAGACGGGATGCCGAGCCCAGAAATGGGCGAAGTTCCAGAAGCCATGCCTCCTAGAAAAGCGTCTAGGGAGGTTGGACGTGCCCGTACCAAAACCGACACAGGTAGGCAGGTAGAGAATACCAAGGCGATCGGAAGAACCCTCGTTAAGGAACTCGGCAAAATGGTCCCGTAACTTCGGGAGAAGGGACGCCCCGGTAGAGTGACGCTCCTTTACGGAGCCGAGCTCGAGGGGGCCGCAGTGAAACGGCCCAAGCGACTGTTTACCAAAAACACAGGTCTCTGCGAAGTCGTAAGACGACGTATAGGGGCTGACGCCTGCCCGGTGCTGGAAGGTCACGAGGAGAGGTTAGCCTTCGGGCGAAGCTTTGAATCCAAGCCCCAGTAAACGGCGGCGGTAACTATAACCGTCCTAAGGTAGCGAAATTCCTTGTCGGGTAAGTTCCGACCTGCACGAATGGCGTAACGACTTGGGCGCTGTCTCAACGAGGGATCCGGTGAAATTGTAGTCTCGGTGAAGATGCCGAGTACCCGTGGTTGGACGGAAAGACCCCGTGCACCTTTACTGCAGCTTTACGTTGAAGTTTGGTGTTCATTGTCCAGGATAGGTGGGAGCCTTTGAAGCGGGGACGCCAGTCTCCGTGGAGGCAACCTTGGGATACCACCCCTTGGATTCTGAGCTTCTAACCCGATGCCGTGATCCGGGTCGGGAACAGCGTGAGGTGGGCAGTTTGACTGGGGCGGTCGCCTCCTAAAATGTAACGGAGGCGCACAAAGGTTCCCTCAGCACGGTTGGAAATCGTGCGCAGAGCGCAAAGGCATAAGGGAGCTTGACTGCGAGACTGACAAGTCGAGCAGGGACGAAAGTCGGTCTTAGTGATCCGGCGGTTAAGAGTGGAATTGCCGTCGCTCAACGGATAAAAGGTACGCCGGGGATAACAGGCTTATCCTCCCCAAGAGTCCACATCGACGGGAGGGTTTGGCACCTCGATGTCGGCTCGTCGCATCCTGGGGCTGAAGCAGGTCCCAAGGGTTGGGCTGTTCGCCCATTAAAGCGGTACGCGAGCTGGGTTCAGAACGTCGTGAGACAGTTCGGTCCCTATCCACCATGGGCGCTGGAAGTTTGAGAGGAGTCGTCTCTAGTACGAGAGGACCGAGACGAACAGACCTCTGGTGTATCAGTTGTCGTGCCAACGGCACTGCTGATTAGCTACGTCTGGATGGGATAACCGCTGAAAGCATCTAAGCGGGAAGCCCACCTCAAGATGAGACTTCCCATCTGCTTGACAGAGTAAGGGCCGTGGTAGACGACCACGTTGATAGGCCGGCGGTGCAAGCGCAGCAATGCGTTCAGCTGACCGGTACTAATTGCCCGAGGTCTTGATTTAGAACACTGTCTGTCACTATGGAGTTTTGAGGGTGCGCGCACGCGGCCGGTTCGCGACGCACTTTCGACAATTTCGGCGGTCATAGCGTCGGGGGTACACCTCTTCCCATTCCGAACAGAGAAGTTAAGCCCGACAGCGCCGATGGTACTCGGGGCGCAAGCCCCCGGGAGAGTAGGACGCCGCCGAATTATCCTCGAACGAGGGCCGCGAGAGCGGCCCTCGTCGTTTTTCTAGACTCGTGCCGTGGAGCTCACAGACGGAGTCGTGAAGCTGCGGCCGCCGGAGGACGCCGACGCCGACTGGATCGTCGAGGCCTGCCGCGACCCGCTCAACCAGCGCTGGCTGCCGGGCCTGCCCGATCCGTACGGCGCCGCCGACGCGACGTGGTGGCTCGGCCACTGCCGGCGCGGCTGGGAGGAGGCGTCCGCTGCGGCGTTCCTCGTGGTCGACGCGCAGAGCGGCGCGCGGCTCGGTGCGATCGAAGTCCGCATCGGCGAAGCCAGCCGACGTCGGCTACTGGCTCGCGCCCGAGGGCCGTGGCCGTGGGGCGATGACGCGGGCGCTCGTGCTCGTCTCCCGCTACGCGCTCGAAGCGCGTGGCCTCGAAGCGCTGGAGCTCTACACGCTGCCCGACAACGTCGCGTCGCAACGAGTGGCCGAGCGCGCCGGCTTCAGGCGCGACGGCACGCGTCCCCAGCACATCCAGCTTCGCGACGGCTCGCTTGCGGACGCCTACCGCTACGTGCTCCGCCGCGGCTAACCCGTCAAGCCGCCCGCGACCCCGTGTCGAGCGCGCGCAGGAGCGCGACGCGCTGCTCGAGCGGCGGATGCGTTGCGAGCAGCGCCGCCAGTCCTTCCTCGGCGAACGGGTTCGTCGTGTAGAGCGGCTCGGTCGCGGGGTTGGCCGTGAACGAGACGAGCTCGCTGGCCAGGTCGAGGCGGACGAGCGCGTCGGCGAGCCCGTGCGGTGACCCGCAGAGCTCCGCCGCGACCCGATCGGCGGCGAGCTCGCGCTTCGGCGAGAGCAGGAGGTGGACGAACGCCGACGCAACCGGCCCGAGTACCGCCAGGAGCGCGCGCTCGAACCAGCCTCCGATCCTGGAGATGTCGACGAGTGCCACCGCGAGCATCACGGCCTGCGTCTGCACGAGGACGTCACGCGAGCGCACGTGCGCCAGCTCGTGGGCGAGGACGCCCTCGAGCTCGTCCGGGCGGAGCGCGCCCAGCAGCCCGGTGCTGACCGCGAGCGACGCGCTGCGCGGTCCGCGCCCGACCACGAGCGCGCGCGGGAAGCCGTCGGCGATCAGGTACAGCTTCGGTGGGAGGATCGCGAGCTTCGCCGAGAGTGCATCGACGGTCGAGCGAAGGAGCGGATCCTCTGCCAGCGCGTACTCTCGTGCGCCGAGCATCCCGAGCAACGCGCGGTCACCGTAGGCGTAGACCGCCGCGCCGGCGAGGAGCGCGCAGAAACCGAAGAGGGACGCTCCCCGATAGCCGCCGATCGCCCAGCCGAGCGCCGCGAACGTCCCCGCCAGGATCGCCGCGAGCAACCAGGCCTTGAGGAGATTCCGGGCGGCCGCGCGCCGCATCAGCCTAGGAGCTGTCGTCGTCGCCGAGGTCGCGGTCGTCGTCGCCGAGCCCGCGCGGCGGCCAGTCCGGCTCCGGCGCGTCGCAGCGGCTGGAGCAGTGCAGAGAGGCGACGTTCTGGAGCGGGACGAGGATGTGCCCGTTCAGCTCGATGTGCGGCACGTCCTCGATCGAGCAGTACGCCGTGAGCACGCCTTCCTGGTACTCGCCGCCGAAGAGGGCGATCTCGACCTGCTCGCCCTTGTACTTGTTCGTGTAGTCGTCCACGGGCGGCTCAGTCTACCGAGCGCAGGGTCCCGTTCCCGACCGCGATCCGGGCGACGTGGCAGTTCAGAACCGGCCCGTCCTCGACCTGACAATGCCGGAGAACCGCGCGGACTGCGCCCCCGTGTGTGACGACCAGGACGTGTCCGCCCGGATGGTCGGCGGCGATCCGTCGCAACGCGGTGAGCACGCGCTCGGCCAGTTCCTCGAGGTCTCCGCATCCCCCCAGGGGCCGGTCGACGCCTGGGGGAAGCGCGCCCGGATCTCGGTGTCGGTGAGGCCCTCCCACGTGCCGAAGTTCTTCTCGCGCAGCTCCGGGAGTGGCTGCACGTGCAGCGCCCGGGCGGATGCGACGCCTTGCGCCGTGTCGAAGGCGCGGGCGAGGTCGCTCGAGTAGACCGCATCGATCGGCTCGTCGGCGAGCTCCTCGACGAGCGCCTCGGCCTGCGCCATGCCGGTCGAGTTCAGCGGGCGGTCGCTGTGGCCTTGCACCCGCCGCTCGCGGTTCCAGTCGGTCTCGCCGTGGCGGACGAGCAGGATCGTCGTCTCGATCACGACGTTACGCTACCGGCGCCGATGGACCTCGGACTCGAACGCAAGGCGTGCATGATCACCGGCTCGACCGGGGGGATCGGCCTCGAGACGGCGCGCGTGCTCGTGGCCGAGGGTGCACGTGTCGTCACGTGCGGGCGCAGCGACGCGCCCGGGATCGGCGAAGCGCTCCACGTCGTCGCCGACCTCGCCGAGCCGGGCGCTCCCGAGGCGGTGGTCGAGGAGACGGTGAGGGCGCTCGGCGCGCTCGACGTGCTCGTCAACAACGTCGGCTTCGCCGTGCAGGCACGGTTCGAGGACGTTCCCGACGAGGAGTGGGACTCGATGTGGCAGCTGAACGTGATGAGCTACGTGCGCGCGATCCGCGCTGCCCTGCCGCACCTGCGCGCCTCGCGCGGCGCGATCGTGAACGTCTCCTCGACGGCCGGCAAGCGACCGTCGACGGGAATGCCGCACTACTCGGTGACGAAGGCAGCGGTGCTCTCGCTGTCGCGGCTCGTCGCCGACCTCTCCGCGGGCGACGGGATTCGCTGCAACGCCGTCACGCCCGGGCCGACCGCGACGGACGCCTGGCTCGGCGAGGGAGGACTTGCCGATCAGCAAGGAGGCGAGCGCGACGAGGTGCTGGCGAAGGTGGGAGCGGGGAGGCCGCTCGGCCGGCTCGCGGAGCCGGAGGAGATCGCCGCCGTGATCGCGTTCCTGGCCTCGCCGCGCGCGTCCTACGTGACCGGCGCCGCCTGGAGCGCCGACGGCGGGACTGTCCCGATCATCATCTAACGTGGTCAGCGGCCCCTGGCCGGCTGCGCCTCGGGCGGCAAGCCGCCTCCGGCGCAGCCTCGCGCCGCTCGCGGCGCTCCACCCGGCGGCCCGTAGCACCGTACTGTCCCACCGGCCTACGCACCGCGAGCGACGCGCCAGGAACCGCTAGATGGCGCGGCCGGGAGTCCGACGCCGGGATACCCTGAGACAATGCCCCACGTAGCAGGACGGGTCGCCGACGCCTTCGAGGCTCGCGTCCGCGAGCACGAGGAGGCGACTCTCTCGCCGCTCGCCGTCCGCTCCTACGAGACGCACGGGCGCCTGCGGCCGGAGGAGGAGTGCGGGCTGCGCACCCCCTTTCAGCGCGACCGCGACCGTATCCTCCACTCGAAGCCGTTTCGCCGGCTGAAGGGCAAGACCCAGGTCTTCATCGACCCCGCCGGCGACCACTATCGGACGCGCATCACGCACACGCTCGAGACCACCGGGATCGCGCGCGTCGTCGCCAGGGCGCTGCGCCTGAACGAGGATCTGACCGAGGCGATCGGCCTGGGGCACGACACCGGGCATCCACCCTTCGGCCACGCGGGCGAGGAGGAGCTCGATCGCTGCCTGCTCGAGCGCTTCGGCAGTCGGCTTCCGGCACAACGAGCAGTCGCTGCGAATCGCGGAGGAGCTGAACCTGACCGCGGAGGTGCGGTCGGGGATCCTCACCCACACCGGCCCGCGCGAGCCGGAGTCGCTCGAGGGCAAGATCGTCAGGCTCGTCGACCGCGTGGCGTACATCAACCACGACATCGACGACGCGATCCGGTTCGGCATCCTCGACGCCGACGACCTTCCACACGCAGAGATCGAGTTGCTCGGCGAAGACCGGTGCGCGCCGGATCGACACGCTCGTCCACGACGTCGTCGAGAGCTCCGAACGCGCCGGCGACATCGTCCAGAGCGACGAGATCGGCGCGGCGATGCTCGCGCTCCGCGCGTTCATGTTCGAGCGCGTCTACCTCGGCCCACACGCCCGCGGCGAGCACGAGCGCGCCCACCGGACCGTACGCCGGATCTTCGACCACCTGGCCGAGCGGGGCGACGGCGAGCAGGAGATCGCCGACTTCCTCTCCGGGATGACCGACCGCTTCGCGCTCACGTTCGCCGAACGGCTGGCGCAGTAGTGGCGCGGATCAAGGACGAGTCCGTTCGCGCCGTCGTGACCGCCGCCGACATGGTCGAGGTGGTGAGCGGCCGGACGTCGCTGCGCAAGGCCGGCGCGCGCTACAGCGGCCGCTGTCCCTTCCACGAGGAGCGCACGCCGAGCTTCTCGGTCAACCCGGTCGAGAAGCTCTACCACTGCTTCGGCTGCGGCAAGGGAGGCGACGTGATCTCGTTCGTGCGCGAGACCGAGAGCGTCGATTTCGTCGGTGCCGTCGAATGGCTCGCGCAGCGGTTCCGAGTCACGCTCGAGTACGAGGAGAGCTCGCCGCAGGTGGAGGCCGCCAGAGCAGCGGCGCGACCGCCTCCACGCCCTGCTCGACCAGGCGACGGTCTTCTACGAGCGCCATCTCTGGGATTCCGCGGCCGGGGAGCCGGTGCGCGCGTACCTCGCGAGCCGCGGCCTGGGGGAGGAGGTCTGCCGCGAGTTCAGGCTCGGCCTCGCCCCGGACACCGGCCTCGCCCGGAAGGCGCAGGAGAAGGGCTTCACGCGCGACGAGCTTCGCGCCGCCGGCCTCACGAATGCGCGCGGCAACGACTACTTTCCGCCCCGGTTGATGTTTCCGCTCGCCGACGCTCGCGGCCGGGTGCTCGGGTTCCAGGCGCGCAAGCTGCGCGAGGACGACCCGCTGCGCGGCAAGTACGTGAACTCGCCCGAGACGGAGCTGTTCCACAAGTCGGCTGTGCTGTACGGGCTCAACCTCGCGCGGACGGCGATCGCCAAGCAGGAGCGCGCGGTCGTCGTCGAGGGGAACACGGACGTGATCGCGCTGCGCCAGGCGGGGTTCGAGCCGACCGTGGCGTCGATGGGAACGGCGCTCACCGAGCGGCAGCTGAAGGAGCTCCAGCGGCTGACGCGCCGGATCTACCTCTGCTTCGACTCCGACGCGGCCGGCGAGGAGGCGACGCTCCGCGGGATGGAGCTCGCGACCTCGCTCGGCTTCGACGTGCGCGTCGTGACGCTGCCGAAGGGTCAGGATCCTGCCGACGCGCCGGCGGGCTTCGAGGCGCGGCTCGGCCGGGCCGAGAGCTACGTCGTCTATCGCGTCCGGCTCGAGCTCGACCGGGCGCCCGACCGGCAGGAGGCCTTCGTCCGCGCGCGCGCCGTGCTCGAGCGCGCCGAGGACTCGCCCGAGCGCCAGGACGCGCTGCGGCTGCTCGCCGACCGGCTCGACCTCCCGCGCGAGACGCTCGCGGGACTCGGGGCCAAGACTCACGTCGCGTCGCTGCAGGACGACCTCTCGCCGAAGATGCTCGTTCGGGGCGACCGGCTGGAGCGAGATGCCCTCGCCGCCTGCGTCGCGTATCCGACGCTCGTCAAGCTGCTCGCGGAGGTGACGCCGGAGCACTTCGACTCGGCGACGAACCGCCGTTTCCGCGAGCACCTCGTCGAGGGCACGACCGACGACGAGCTCGTGGCGCTGCGCGCCGAGCTCGACGCGAGGGCGGCCCGCGAGGGTCTCGACGAGCGCACCGGCAAGGAGCTCCTGCTGAACCTGCGCGAGCGACGGTTGCGACTCGAGCTCGCCGGTGCGGAGCTGGACCGGATGAAGGAGCTGCACGCGGCGCTGGCCATGGTTCAGGCGGCTTTCCACGAGATCCGGTAGGTCCGTCCGGGCCAGCTGCTAGGGTCGCCACTTCGATCGGGCGACTCCAACCCCCGCCGCCGTCCCCGGTCCCCATCGCCGTACGTCCCGAGAACTCCGTGCGCCCAAAAAGCTCACACATCCGGACTCTGGTCGGAGTCGCAGCCTCGGCCGTGCTCGCCGCGCTTGCCCTGGGCAGCGCCGGCTATCTGCCGACTCGGGCGGTAGCGACGACGACCGTCGGCGACTGCACGTCCGGCCGCGGATTGGGGCACCGCGCGCGGCGACCTCGCGGCGCAGACGATCGAGCTCGTCAACGCCCACCGGCGCGGCCTGGGCCTGCGACCGCTGACCGTGTCGCGGACGCTCGAAGCCTCGGCCGTCTGGAAGGCTCGGCACATGGCGCGCTACGGCTACATGGCCCACAACGATCCGGCGCCGCCCGTGGCGCGCTCGACGGGCGAGCGGATGGCAGCCTGTGGCAACGGCGCGAGCTGGGGCGAGAACATCGCCTACGGGTATCCAAGCGCGCAGTCCGTCGTCAACGGCTGGCTGAGCTCCCCGGGGCACCGCGCGAACATCGAGAACCCGAACTGGGTCTCGATCGGCTCCGGAGCCGCAGCCGGCGCTTCCGGAACCGCTGTACTGGGCGCACGCCTTCGGCTCCGCCGCCTCCGGCGCCGCCGCCGCCTCCGCCGCCACCCCCGCCGCCTCCGCCACCTCCGCCGACGAATCCTCCGCCACCGCCTGCCGCTCCCAGTGCACCGCGCGCCGCCGCCGCGAGCGGAGCGGTGGTGCTCCACGGGCTTGAGCGTTCAGCCACGCCGGCCCAGGGCGGGGGAGACGATGACGGGCACGGTCGCTGCGTTCCGAAACCGCGATCGCATGAGCCGGGGCACCGTGTCCTGCTACGCACGCATCGGGGGTCGGCGGCTCGAGATCGTCGAGCGTCGCTTCAAGGCCGGGCTCGCGACCTGCACCTGGCGGCTGCCTGCCGCGTCGAAGGGGAAGCTTGCGCGCGCGGTCGTCGTCGTGGGCCGGGGCTCGAGGCGTGCGCGTGCGCCGTTCCGCTCCTGGATCTCCTGAGCGGGGTTTCCTCGAGCGGGCAAGAAGTCGCTGCACAGGCAGCTAAAGGTCGGGGCTGTTAGGGTCGATCCCCTCGTCAGATGGATCCCCCGCCGCTGACCATCGATCGATCGGCTCCCGCCTGGGCGAAAGCTGCTGCCGCGGACGCTTGCAGGGCTCCTCGCGGCCGCCGTCCTCGCCTCGGCCGGTGTGTACGCCGCGGGGTTCGCCACCCAATCCGCGAACGCGACGACCGTCGCCGGTGATTGCACGCCGGGCAGCGACTGGGGCACGGTCTCGGGCCGATCTGGCGTCGCAGACGATCCAGCTCGTGAACGCCCACCGTGCGGCGCGCGGTCTGCGTCAGCTCGTCGCCTCCCCGGCGCTCGGAGCCTCGGCCGTCTGGAAGGCGCGGCACATGGCGCGCTACTCCTACATGGCCCACAGCGACCCGGCACCGCCTGTCGCCCGGTCGACGGGCGAGCGGATGGCAGCTTGTGGCTACGGCGCGAGCTGGGGCGAGAACATTGCCTACGGCTACGCCACCGCACAAACGGTCGTGAACGGCTGGCTGGCCTCGCCGGGCCACCGGGCGAACATCGAGAACCCGAACTGGGTCGCGATCGGCTCCGGAGCCGCGGCCGGCTCCTCCGGAAGGATCTACTGGGCGCACGCGTTCGGCTCGGCCGGCGGCTCGGAGCCGCCGCCACCACCGCCGCCTCCGCCGACCACGACGACCACGCCGACGACGCACGACCACGACGACGTCGACGACGACAACGACCACGACCACCACCACGACGACGACCACGACGACGCCGACGACACCCTCCGGGCCTGGAACGAGCGTGTCGCCCGTCACGCTGTCGGCGCCGGCTCCGTCGTCGCCCGCCGCCGCAGGCGGCGTGGTCATGCGCGGTCTCACCGTCGCCCACCGGCCGAAGGCCGGCCGGAAGCTCGTGAGCACCGTCGCGATCCTGCGAGCGCGGCAAGCGGGTTCAGAAGGGGCGCGTGTTCTGCAGGGCCACGATCGACCAGACCGCGATCGGCGTCCTCACGCACACGCTCCGTCGCGGGAAGGCGCTCTGCGTCTGGCAGATCCCGTCGGACGCGCGCGGCGAGCTGATCGAGGCCTCGGTGACCGTGCGACTGGGGCAGGCGCGAGTCCGGGCGCCGTTCCGCGTACGCGTTTCCTGAGCTTTCTGCAACTGACGCGGAAGTTTTCGTAAAGACGCGCGCCGACCTGCCGATACAGAGCGGGTCGTCATGTTCTCCCCGCGCCACGCCAGCGATCTCCAGCACCACCTCCGACGGGCCCTGCTGCTCATGGTGGGCATCGGGCTCCTGCTGGCGCTCCCGACCGGCGGAACCCGCTCGCCGAGCCTCGAGACCGCGGCCTCGACCGATCGTGCGACGGCATCCGTCGCGGGCGGCGAGCGCAAGAAGCGTGCCGTCAGGCGAGTCGCGGCAGCAGGTCGGCGGGCGACGCCGACGAGCCGCACGAAGATCAAGCGCGTGACGAAGCCCCAGCGCGTCTTGAAGACGAAGCGGCGCACCGTGAAGCCGTCACGCGCGCCGCGACGCAGCCGCCGCGGCCGCGCGCGAAGCCCGAGCGCAGGACGCAGCCGGCCGCCGCGCGCGCGACCGAGCCGGCCCAGCCGAACGATCCGCTCTGGAACGACTCGTGGTCGCTCGGGAAGGTGAACGCGCCCGCAGCGTGGCAGGTCACGACCGGCCGCCCCGAGACCGTCGTGGCGGTGCTCGACACGGGCGTCGACCTCGGCCATCCGGACCTTCAGGGCGCCTTCGTGGCAGGCTACGACGTCGTCAACCGCGACGACGACCCGAGCGACGACCACGGGCACGGGACGATGGTCGCCGGCGTGATCGCCGCGCGCTCCAACAACGGCGTCGGCGTCACGAGCGCCTGCTGGCGCTGCTCGGTGATGCCGGTGAAGGTGATCGGCGCCGACGGCACCGGGAACGCCGGGGCGGTCGCGGAAGGGATCGTCTGGGCCGCCGAGCACGGCGCGCACGTGATCAACCTGAGCTTCACGATGAACGGTGCCGACTACGCCGTGGGCGCTGCGATCGAGCACGCGCGGTCGCGCGGGGTCGTCGTCGTGGCCGCCGCCGGCAACAACGGCACGGCCGACGCCACCTATCCGGCCGCGTATCCGGGCGTCGTCAGCGTCGCCGGAACCGATCCCTCGGACGCACGCTACGGCTGGTCGAGCTTCGGCGGCTGGGTCAGCGTCGCCGCTCCCGGCTGCAACCTCACGACGGCGCCCGGCGGAACGTACGGCGAGTTCTGCGGCACGTCGTCCGCGACCGCGTTCGTCTCCGGGTTCGCCGGACTGGTTCGCTCGCTCGCGAACGGCCCCGGCGCCGAAGCAGTGGCGCAGGCGCTGTCGATCGAGGCGGCACCCACGGACGGCGTCGTCGCCACCGGCCGGTTGAACGGCGGCGCGGTGCTCGGAGCCTTCGGCGCTCCGGTGTCGAGCGCGGCCGGACCGAGCGTCGTCCGCGAGCCCGGTGGCAAGACTGCTGCCGAGCTCGACCTCCCGTAGCGCGACCGGTCGGTCTTACCGCTCGTCGAAGCCCTGGAGACAACCGGAGCGACCGTCGGCGAGCGCGTCCTCTCCGGCCCTCATGGTCTCGATCCAGGCCAGGCCGACGGCGGTCGCGACACCCGGCCTCGTCTTGTCGGCGACCTTGTACTTCGCGACGAGCAGCTCGAAGTCGGTCGAGGCGCACTCGCTGTAGGAACGCTCGAACACCGCCGTCTTCAGGCTGTCGGGAGTGGGTGGGGCGGACGCCGTCGTCGTCGAGGCGTCTTCCTCCGAGTCGCCGGTCGAGCAGCCGACCGCGAGAGCCGCCACGAGGGCGGCGACGGTGGAGCTCCGGATGATCGTGCTCGGTCGGGTCACGGTCTCAGTGTATTTCGGATTCGTAAGAAGGAAAGAGGAGGCACGCCCGGTTCCGCGCCGTTCGGGAACGAAAGAGGGCCCGCCTTGCGGCGGGCCCTCTTCAACTCACGTGCTTCGGTCAGTCGCGTTTCAGCCGACGACCGAAACCCGGGCGTGCTTGACCGTCTTGTTCATCTTCAGGTTCGGCACCGTGACCGACCGGTTCGTCGCGATCTTGCGGATCACGACACGCTGAACCTTGCCGTTCTTGCCGACGAGGATGATCCGCACCTTGGCGGATGCGTCCGGGCTCGAGAGCCGGAGCACCAGGTAGCGGTTGCCCTTGACGACGAGCAGCTTGGCCGAGCGGAGCTTGGCCTTCGCTGCCTTCGCGGCGGCCTTCGCCTTCGGCGTCTGTGCCGCAGGCGTCGGGGCGCCGGCCAGGCTCACGACCGAGGCCGCGGACTGAACGCCAGTGGTGACCGTCGTGCTGCCACCGGTGCTGCCGCCGTTGCCACTGCCGTTGCCGTTGCCGTTGCCATTGCCGTTGCCGTTACCGGCCGGAGGACCACACGTCGTGGTGCCGCCGGTCGTCGGGTTGATGATGAAGAACCGCTTCACACCGTCGTTGCCGTTGACGCGCGTGCCGAGGTTCTCGGCCTTCACGTCGACGCAGATGTTCAGCGACTCGGTGACCAGTGCACCAGCCTGACCATTGGCACCCGTGCGGACGACAACCGTGTCCTCCGTCCGGGAGACCGTGGTCTGGCCAGTCGTATCGAAGCCGCCGTGCCGCGCGGCGTCGGGCGAGATGTTCCCGCGCGGGGTGCGCGTGAACTGAACGAGGGCACCTGAGACGGGCCGACCCTGGATGTCACGGATCGTCTCGACGCAGAACGCCTCGTTCGTGCCCTTCGGGACGCAGACGAGCGTCTTGCTGGCCGCGATGTTCACGGTCTTGTCGAGCTGGTTCGAGACCTTGCTCGCCTGATCCCAGATCACGGGCTGGTCGGGATAGATGCTCTCGGCCGTGATCTCGCTGTCGAAGGAGCGGTTGTCCGGGTCGTCGAGGTCACAGCGGTTGTTCGTGTCGACCTCGAAGTTGAACCCGGTGTTCGGGTTGAACGTGACGAACGCCTCGCCGTGCTCGTCCGTGTAGACCGCCACGTGGTCGAAGCCGGTCGGCGACGGCCGGGGGTTGCCCAGCTCGTCACGACAGAGGCTCTGGCCGCGGAGCGGATCCTCGGTCCAACGTCCGGCGAGCGTCCAGTAGTCGTAGCGACCATCCGGATCGAGGAAGCCGGGGAAGTTGTTCCCGATTGCTCCTGCAACACCCGATGTCGTGCCGTTATCCGACGCAATGGCCGCCGGGATCAGTGCACGGTAGTAGGGGGCGTACAGGTTGTGCGGACGACCGTCCGGAATCGACTGATCGCGGACGTAGATGTCGTCCTTGTCAGCCTTCTCCAGGCCGCCGGCGCTGCCCGCTGCGAGCCGCACGTCAATGCGGAGCGGAGGCATCGGGGTGTCGTCGGCGTCGGTCTTGCCGTCCGACAGCAGCGTCATCCGCACCAGCGGGTCGAACGGGCCGAGGCCCGTCGACATCCCGTAGATGCTCGAGAACGGACCGTTCTGGTCGCCCCCGGTGCCGGCGTAGCAGTTGTCCACGGCGTCGATCAGGAGCACGCTGGCGGCCGAATCCGGGCAGTCGCTGTTCGCGACATGACCCTCGGTCGTCAGCCTGTCGTCGTGGATGTCCCACCGGTGGACGGCGCTACCAGGAACGCCACCCGCGGCAGCATCGTCGTCGAACGAGTACATGTCCGCCAACAGCCGCCAATCGCGCGGCAGGGTGATCGAATCACCTGCAACGTTGCCGGAGAAGTTGTTCCCCAGCGGGAACGTACCGCTGACGTTGATCTGGACGAGCCCGTTCTTGAACAGCGGGTTGAAGATCCCGTTGCCGCTGGGGTCACCCAGGTCGAGGTCCGGGAAGTCGCCGTTCGCGACCTCACGGATGACCGGTGCCTGCGAGCGCAGCCAGATCACGAGGAACTGGTGCTTCGCCAGGACGTCGAGGCCCGGGAACAGGCCGAGCAGGTCCGGACGGACCGCCAGCTTGATCACGGCGAGGCCCGGCTTCAGCGACGAGACGTGCACTGCGAAGCAGAGCCGTCCGTCGACGACGCGCGGAACCACGTCACCGTCGTTCGAGTTCAGGAACTGCGGCTCCTTGCTGGCGATGCCCGCGAACGGGCCGGTCAGCTCGGTACCGCTCCAGTCCTCCACCACGAACTTGCCGCGGTACAGGATCGACGACAGATCGATGCTGCTGGTCGCAGCAGCGATGTCGTTCTCTGCCTGTCGGCTGTCGAAGCACTTCGCGACGCGGACCTGATTGCCCGCCCACGCGACGTACGGAATGTTCGCTGTCTGCGGATCCGGATGATCTGCCGCGGCGGTGCCCGCAAACGCGAGACTCGCCAGCAGAGCAACCGGGATCGCAAGCAGCGCGATCCTCAATCTCTTACGCATGTGTTCTATCTCCCCACTCGTATTTCCCCATTGATTCAACTGAACGTGCGTCGAAACGTGCTGCTGGAACCACGTCGCCCCTTGTGCCAGCTCCTCCTTTCCGTGGGGAGGTCCCCCGCAGAGTCGTAATCGTTGTCGGCTAGTCGGTTTTAGCCCCTTTTGGGCCTGGATGCAAGGGGCGGGCCGGGTAGGCTTTCTCCTCCAAATATCTACCCTTGGCGCAGGTTTAGGACGGCTGTCTTTCTCGCCAGACGGAAGGCCGGGTGGGTTTCTTCCCGAGTCGCTTGCAGCCCTCTGTACGCCGTCTACACTCGGGCGCATGTCGCGGCCCCTTCTCGTCGTGTCAGCCACCCTGTTGGCTGCGCTCTCGCTCGTCGGTATCGGGGCGGCCGACGTCCAGCCGAACGACCCGGCCTGGAACGATCAGTGGGCCCAGCGGAAGGTCGGGATGCCGCGAGCGTGGGAGTCGACGACCGGCGATCCGGGAATCGTGATCGCGCTGATCGACACCGGCGTGAACACGATGCCTGATCTCGAGGGGGCGCTCGTGCCCGGCTGGGACTTCGTCGAGAACGACCCGTTTCCGCAAGACACGTCGACTCACGGCACGCGCGTCGCCAGCGTCATTGCAGCTCGTGGCAACAACGGGATCGGCATGGCCGGGCACTGCTGGGGGTGCCGGATCATGCCGGTGCGTGTAACAGCCGGAGGCGCGGTCGATCCCGAGCGAATCGCCCGGGGGATCGTCTGGGCTGTCGACCACGGAGCCCGGATCATCAACGTGAGCCTCACCCGTCCGGGCAGCCCGGACCCAAACGAGCACGAGGCCGTTCGTTATGCGATCGACCGCGGCGTGCTGGTGATCGCGTCCGCGGGGAACACCGGGGGTACGGCTACCCAGTATCCGGCCGCCTACCCGGGTGTGCTCTCAGTCGGGGGAACAGACGACGCGGACGAGCTCTACTTCTGGTCGGCGCGCGGTCCCTGGGTCGAGTTGACCGCACCCGGTTGTCACATGGTCCTCGATCCGACGATCGCGCCGGGAACGATCTGCGGCACGTCGTTCACTCCGGGTGCCGTGGCCGGCGTGGCCGGTCTCATCCTGTCGCGCAACCCGAGCCTGACGAGCCATCAGGTGATCGCCGCGCTCAGGGCGACGGCGAAGCCCGTGACCGGTATCGCCTACGGCCGCATCGACGCGGCCGCCGCCTTCGAGTGGCTGGGCATCGCGCAGGCGCCGAACGCGCCCCCGGGTTCGCCCCCGGGCCCACCGGCTCCACCGGCGGCAGCGCCGCGGACGCCTGCGCCGGGACAGCGGTTCGCCAGGGACGTCGTGTTCGAGACCGGCAGTTTCCGCCGCGGCTTCGCCTCGACGTTTCGCGTCGGCCGAGGGCGGTTCGAGATGCAACTGTCGACCGCCCTCGCGCGTGACTGCTCGCTCTCCCTGAGGGCGCCCGGAGAGGTGATCGTCGGAACGCCCGCCGTCAGGAACCTCCTCAGTCTCTCCACCTCGCTGACAGCCGGCCGGTACACCGTGGTCGTCCGGTGCAGCGGCTCCCGGAACCGGCTGTACTCGCTCGGCGTCATCGCGATGTTTCCTCGAACCGCTCGATAGGCGCCAGCCGCGTGCCGGCGCGGTGCAGGGTCAGGCGAGCCGGAACGGTTCCCGTGGCCCTGAGCCGGTCGTGCTCGAGCGTCACGACGTCGGCAGGAGCCGCCGTCTCGAGCAGCCCGTTCTCGAGTGCCCAGAGCGACGCGTCGTAGCGATTCCGCACGCCGAGCTTGCGGTAGATGTTCGCCAGGTGGAACTTCACCGTCTGATCGGTGACCCAAAGCACCTGGCCGGTCTCACGGTTCGAGCGGCCATCCGAGACGAGCTTGAGGATCTCGATCTCGCGACGTGTCAGCTGCGGCCGGATCCGTTCGCGCGGGAAAGGCGTGATCGTTGCGTTCGGCCGGGCCGGGGCGAGCCGGACGGCCGGGTCGAAGGCCTGCTGAATGGCGGTTGCAATCTCGTCCGGCTCGGCCGTCTTGGAGATGTACGCCGCAGCGCCGGCGGCGCACGCCGCCTCGATCAGATCCGGCTCGTCGTTCGACGACAGCACGATCACCGTCAGTCTCGGGTCGTCGTGCGCGAGCGAGACGACGCTCATTCCCTCGTCTCGCCCTTCGGGTAGATCGATCTCCGTAATGAGCAGGTCAGGCCGGTGCTCTGCCACCAGCGCACGCGCCGACGCCACGGACGTCGCGGTTCCCGCGATCGTCGTGTGCAAGGGCGCCAGCAGCGCCGTGACTGCCGCATGGCAGAGCGGATGTGGATCCATCAGGACGGCCGTGTGACCGCCTCTGTCCTTTTCGTGCTCCATCGTCGTGTCCTCTCAGTTGCGAACATCAGGATTTACATCGCCGTGCAACCGACCTTCCGAGGAAGGTCGGCGGGGCGATCTATCCAGGGCTCGCAGGCGGAGGAACGCCGGGCTCCCCCTCGGGGAAGACCGTCGGCAACGGCTTGGTCGGGAAGCTGACCGGAGCGGACAGGGACAAAGGCAAGGTGGAGACGGCGAAGATCCGCGACGACGCCGAGCCCGAGGACGCCCCCGACGAGCCTCCGGACACATCAATCCCGCTGCCTTTTCTGGACGTGGCTGGAGCGGCCGCGACGACGGGTCGCTCGGCATCGGCTCGAGCCTCGGGATGAGTACGTCTGTGACGCTGGAAGTCGGCGGCCCTGCCGGCCGCGGTCCTTCGAACCGGGGCGGCATCGGGGGTTTCCCAGAGCGGCGCAGCTGCGGTGAGGATCGACTGGAGGCCGGAGCTCGAGCATGCGCGCGACAGGGGCACGCGGCCGACGAGCGGTGCGCATGTCCCCCGCGACTGTCGCTTGGCGTGTGCCGCAGCCTGGAACCACAGCGCTTCGAGCGAGGCATCCGAGTCGGTGGCTGCACTCGTGTCGTCGCCGTTCGTCGCGGCCTCGAGCTCGACGGACGAGCCGGGCTCGGAGGTCAGCGTAACCGCGAGGCCGGCCGTGCCCGGGGCGAGGAGGTTCGCGAGCTCCGGATGCAGTGAAGTCGGCGTGGCATCCCCGGAGTCGTGCGCCGTCGCGATGAGCACGATCATCGTCGGCGCGGCGGCCGGCTCAGGCTGGGACGGCGCGGTCGGCGCGGGGGAATGGTCCGGCGCAGCCGGCGGAGGCGGCGTCGCGGAGGTCGGCCCGGGATCGGCTATCTGGACGCAGGGGGCGCCGTCCTTCGAGCCCGCCGCACCCGACTCGGTCGTCGACGTGGGCGCGCCGTTCTCGCAGCTGGCTTCGGGCTCCGTCGGGTCGCCGCTGGTCCCGGCGTCCGGAGCCGCCTCGCAGTCGGCCGCCGCTTCCGCCGCTCCGTCGGAAGGCGTGCACGTGTCGGTCGGCTCCGTCGGTTCGGAAGCTGGCGTCTCGGAGGGCGCGGCGCCGTCGTCAGTCGTCGTCTCCCCGGGCGGGTCGGCCGGATCCGGCTCCGAAGGCGGAGGCTCGGAGCTGCCGCCCGTCGACGTGTCCGACGGCGTCGTCGTGTTCGACGGTGTCGTCGTGTCGGACGGGGTGGTGCCGCCGCTCGAGTTGCCCGTGTTCTCGGTGGTCGGCTCGGTCGCCGTGTCGCCGGGTGGTGCCTCCGGGCTCTCCTGCGCGAAGGCGGGCGCGCTGAAGGCCAAGGCCGCTGCCAGGGCAACCACGAGCGCCGCGGACGCAGAGCGCGTGCCGCGACCGATCGGCGTTCCCCGTTCCCCCGACTTCACCCGTCCCGCCAACGAGCCGCCTCCTGTTGGAGCGTCGACCCTCTCCTATTCGGAGCGTCGACCCTCGTTTGTATCACCCGTCACCACCGCAGACAAGTCCGCGCACCGCCGCATTCCGCCACACCTACTTACCCCGTAACTCTCTCATGTAATCCATTCGGGAGCGAATCGCAACCACCCGAAGAGCCCACGAGCGAAGATTCTCGCCGAGGGCCTCGTGTCTTTGGGGTGTGCGAGTGGGGGAAATCCGGTGCGCCCTCCTCGCGCAGCGGTATCAGCAGAACCAGTCCGGCCCCGACGGCCGGGTAGGTTTGCCGAAATACCTTCCTTTCGAGTCGTATCCGTGCTACACCACCGCCTACTTGAATCTTTGGCTGGTGGGGGTGTGAGGATGAAGGCTGGAACTATGAAGCGCGGGATCGCGACGACGATCCTGCTCCTGTGCGTCGTCGTTTTGCCGGGGCAGGCAGGCGCGGAGGATCCTCTGCCGACGGTTTCGGTGGGCGACGCGTCGGCGACCGAGGGAGGCATTCTCACGTTTGCGGTCACGCTGTCGGCCGCGACAACAGAGGACGTCACGGTGACCGCGGGCACAGCCGGCGGCTCCGGCTACACGACTCGCACCGCGCCCGTCACGATCCCGGCGGGCCAGACGAGTGCGCCGTTCGCGGTGGAGAGCCAGGGGGACGATCTCGACGACAGCGATCGCCAGTTCCAGGTGAACCTCTCCGACCTCTCGGCGAACGCCGCTCCGGGTGACATGAGCGGTACAGGAACCATCTCCGACGACGACGCCACGCCGACGCTCGCGCTCAGCGGCCCCGCCAGCGTCGGCGAGACCGGCGACGCGACGTACAGCGTTGCGATCGTGGGGAAGTCTGCCGGTGTCGTGACCGTCTCCTATGCGACGGGTAACGGTTCCGCGACGGCGCCCAGCTACCCGAGCGATCAGGTTCTCTCTCGTGGGCGTCCGGTGACACGAGCGCGAAGTCGTTCACGGTTCCGGTCATTGCCGACACGCTCGACGAGTTCGACGAGTCGTTCACGGCCAATCTCTCGAATCCCGCCAGGGCTACGATTGCCAGTGGGGGCGTGGCGACGTCGATCACCGACAACGATGATCCACCCTCGGTCACCCAGATCGTGGACGTCGAGGTAACCGAGGCGGACACGACGGCGAACCTCCTCGTGCGCCTCTCCAAACCGAGCGGCAAGAACATCGCGATCGAGTATCGGCTCGGCGAGGGAGGTAGCGCCACTGCCGGTTCGGACTTCGTTGCGCCGACCGGCAAGATCGAGATTCCGGCCGGCACGACGAACCTCGAACACAGGAATTCCGGTCGTCATCAAGCAGGACACCCTCTTCGAGGGCGACGAGACGGTGTTCGTGAGCCTCTTCGGTCATGAGAATGTGACGCCGGGGAGCGACTTGCAAGGCAAAGTCACGATCAAGCCCGACGACGACGCAGCCGCCGCCCCGACCGTGTCGAGCCCATCTGTCGCCGAGGGCGACGCGGGGAGCACCAACCTCACCTTCCAGGTGACATTGGCGAGTCCCCGACCGGCGATGACGTTCCGCTACCGCACTGTGCCGGGTACGGCGAACAGTTCCGACTACGTGGAGGTAGGAGGCGCACCTCTCGAGTTTCCGGCCAATACGGGTACGACGCCCACGACGCTGCCCGTAACGATCACCGTCAAGGGCGACCGTCTGGACGAGACCGACGAGTCGTTGACGCTGGAGCTGCTGAACGCGACGAGCGGCGCCAGGATCGTGGCCGCCACCGGCACGATCAGGAACGACGACAACAACACCGAGCTTCTGATTGCCGATTCGTCGGTTGACGAGACCGAGACAGGGACTTCAACGCTCACGTTCAGCATGAGCCTCAGCGTGGCCAGCGGCCGCCCGGTGTCGGTGAGCTGGGAAACGGCAAACGGCACCGCACTTGCCGGCACGGATTACAACGCCGCGTCGGGATCGGTGGCGTTCGCCCCCGGCGAGATGACGAAGGCGATCGAGGTCACGGTCATCGGCGACACGATCAACGAGGAGAACGAAACCGTACTGGTCAATCTCGACTGGGCAGCGGAGCGAGCCTCGTCGACTTGCAGGCGCAGGGCACGATCATCGACAAGAACGCGCCGCCGTCGCTCTCGATCAGCGACACGGTCGCCAGCGAGAGCGGCGGCGCGAAGTTCACCGTCGAGCTCGCCGGCACCACGCTGCGCACCGTCACCGTCGGCTTCGGCACGAGCGACGGCACTGCGCGGGAGCCGGGCGACTATGCGGCCCGGCGCGGCACGCTCACGTTCGCGCCCGGCGAGAAGTCGAAGACGGTCGAGGTGACGCGTGGTCGACGACGCGCTCCCGGAGACGATCGAGACGTTCTCCGTCGGGCTCGGCGATCCCGTCAACGCGACGATCACGAAGAGCCGCGGCGTCGCCACGATCGAGGCGAGCGACCAGGTCTCGACCTCGTCGACGCCGCCGTCGCAGAGCCCGCCGCGTCCGACCGTGAAACCGAATGCCGCGCCGAAGGTTCTGCTGCCGAAGATGGTGCTGGCGCCAAGGACGGTCAACGTCACCGCCGGCGGGCTCGCGCGGCTCTTCCTCACCTGTGCGAAGGCATCGCCGATCACGTGCAGCGGCTCCGTCACGCTCCAGACGACGGGGAAGCCGGCCGTGAAGATCGGCAGCAAGACGTTCTCGGTCAAGAAGGGCAAGAAGCAGACCCTCGGCGTCAAGCTCTCTCCGAAGGCGCGCAAGCTGCTCGCGCAGCGTCCGACGCTGCGTGCGCGGGTTGTCGTATTGGTGAAGACCGGGAAGAAGTCGCTGCGAGTCGTGCCCGGGGTGATCACGCTCAAGGCCGCACCGTGAAGAAGGCTACGGCGCGGCCCGCGCCGTAGCGGTGGAGCAGCTCCCCGGGTTGGACTCGAACCAACAACCCTTCGGTTAACAGCCGAATGCTCTGCCAATTGAGCTACCGGGGATCGACGCCGGCGGATTGTAGCGAGAGCGCTCGAGCGCGAGAGCCCGCCTACCGAGTGGTATAGAAGCGCCATGGCGGCGAGCCGCGAGGAGTTCTTCGCGATCATGAGCGCGTTCCCGACCGGCGTCGCGATCGTGACGACGCTGGACGCCGACGGGCAGCCGCGGGGTCTGACGACGAACGCGGTCAGCTCCGTCTCGGCCGACCCGCCGATGCTGCTCGTCTGCGTCGACCGGACGAGCCGCACGCTCGAGGCGCTGCGGCACGCGCGACGCTTCGTCGTCAACTTCATGAGCGACGGCGGCGCCGACCTGTGCGCGCTCTTCGCCTCGAAGGCCGACGACAAGTTCGCGAGCGTCGCGTGGGAGCCGGGGCTCGGCGGCGTGCCGCTGCTCGTCGCGCGACGCGCTCGCGATCGCCGAGTGCCGCACCGAGCAGGAGCTCGAGGCCGGCGACCACCTGATCCTCACCGGCGTCGTCGAGGCCGGCCGCGCGCCCGACCCGGAGCGGGTGCCGATCCTCTACTACCGCCGGGCCTACGGCAGCACGCCGACCGCTGCTTCGTAGGCGCGCCGCGCGGCTTCGTCGACCGGGCAGCGACCAGAGCGACTCCGGGTCGCCGGCGTCGCCGAAGATCTCGACGTCGAGCGAGCCGCTGCCAGCCGGCGTCGGCGAGGAGCGCGACGAGCTCGCGGGTGCGCGACGACGCCCTGGCCCGGGAGCGCGCGGCCGTTCCTCCCGTCCGGCGAACCAGTCGGAGACGTGCACGCCGGTGATCCGGTCGACGTGCTCGCGGAGGTCGTCGCTCGATCGTCGGCGTGTCCCAGACGTGCCAGAGGTCGACCATGATCCCGACCCCGGGCAGCGCCGCCTCGTCGAGTAGGTCGAGCGCTTCCGGGATCGACGTCACGAGCGTGAGCGCGTCGCGCTCGGACGAGTGGATCGGCTCGAGGCCCAGTCGGACGCCGGCCTCGTCCGCGGCGGCGGCGACGCGCTTCAGGCCCTCGACGACGACCTGCCGTGCCTCGGTCTCGCCGAGCTCGCCGGCCGGTCCGGTGAGAACGAGCACCGACTCGGGCTCGTAGCGGGCGAGGCGCTGCATGCTCGCGCAGATCGAGGCGATGCGCTCCTCGACGTCGGACGGCCCTTCGATCACCGGGTTCGGGCAGGATCGACGGCACGAGCGGGACGCAGTTCGTCGCCCGCGAGGCCGCTCGCCCGGAGCGCGGCGACGTCCGCGTCGTCGTCCCCGAGCTTCATCTCCCAGATCCCGATGCCGTCGAAGCCGGCGGCGCGATAGGCGGTGACGTCGTCGCGGAAGCTCGCGCCGGGTGTCGAGATCTCGCTGAGCGAGAGCTTCACGCGCCGACGCCCGGACAGCTCGGACAGCAGCCGGCGCCTCGGCGAGCGGCGGTCGCGTCAGCTTCTTGCGCCGCGAGGTAGCCGGAGCCGGCGCCGAGACCCGGGCCGGGATGCGTGCTCGCGCCGATGTGGAGGAGCCCCTCGACCGGCGTCGCGTGTCCCGGGCGTCGCGGGCGTCGGGCGCCAGAGCAGGTTCTGGTCGAGCGCGCACGAGCCGCGCGTAGATGTCGCCGCCGACCCAGTTCGGATTCGCGGCCTCGAGCTCGGCCGGGCCGAGCACGACGCGGCCGATCGTCGCGCTCGCGAGATTGTCGATGTGGCGGCCGAGGCGCCCGACGATCCGGTCGGCGTAGGCCTCGCGCAGCTCCTCGGTCCACGTGCCGTCTCCGAGCGTCGAGCTCGCCGGCCGCGTCGCCCTTCACGCCGCGGCGGCAGCTCCTGGAGCTGGAGCCAGAGGATCGAGGAGCCGTCCGGGCGCCCGCGAGGGGTCGACCGCGACGGGCTGGCCGCAGACGATCGTCGCCTCGGCCGGGAGCAGCCCGCGCTCGGCCTCGTTGACCGCGCGCGAGACGCCGTCGAGGCCGGGCGTGACGTGCACGATCGGCGTGCGCGCGAGCCGCTCGTCGCCGTGCCAGCGCGGCAGCTCGCTCAGCGCCAGGTGGATCTGCATCTCGGCGCGCCCGTAGCGGAAGCGCTCGGCCGCGGCGCGCACGTTCGGCGGGCACGTCGCCCTCGCCGAGCAGGCGGCCGTAGAGCTGCGTCGGCGTCACGCAGGCGAGCACCGCGCGCTCGGCCGCCGACGGTCTCGCCGCCGGCGAGCAGCACGCCGGTCGCGCGTCCGCCCGAGACGACGATCCGCTCGACGTCCGACTCCGTCCGGAGCTCGCCGCCCGCGTCGCGCACGATCGTCGCCAGGCCCTCGACGAGCCTGACGCCGCCGCCCTTCGGCACCGGCATCCCGCCGAGCTGCAGCGCGCACGCGATCACCTGCGTCATGAAGCCCGAGGTCGCCTGGTCGGGCCCGAGCCCGGTGTGCAGCACCCAGGGCGCCAGCAGCCCGTGCGCGCGCTCGTCGTCGAAGGTCTGCGTCAGCCAGTCCCTCGCGCTCGCCAGCACCCGGCCGCCGAACTCGACGAGCCCGCGCCGCCCGAGCTGCGAGTACGCCTGCCGCCCGAGTCCGAGGCCCGCGCGTCGACCAGAGCTCGGTGCCGAGCACGCCGAACGCGAGGTCGGCGCTGCCCATGAACTCGTCGAACTGGCGCTCCCACGCGTCGAGCCGAGCTCGGCGGCGTTGGCCGCGCCGTCGGTCGAGAGGAAGACGCTCGAGCCGTCCGGGAAGGCCGTGCCCGTGGGCAGATCGGTGTTCAGGTACTCGACCCCGAGGCGGTCGAGGTCGGGCTTCAGCTCGGCGTAGGCGGGCGAGCCGGTCCAGAGCGGGTGCCACGAGCTGAACACCTCGTGCGTGAAGCCGCCCGCGATCAGGCCGTCGACGGTCTTGATCGCGCCGCCGAGCCAGTCGTTGCGCTCGAGCACGCAGACCTTCCAGCCGGCCTTGGCGAGCAGCGCCGCACCCGCGAGCGAGTTGATGCCGCTGCCCACGAACACCGCGTCGTAGCGCGCCATGCGGCGACTCTAATCCAGGTTGACATGTCACGGTGAAGGTGCGTTAGGGTCGCTCCATGCTCCTGCGCGAGGTCGAATACGCACGCCCGTCCTCGGTCGACGAGGCCGTGCGGCTGCTGGGAGCACACGACGGCGCGCGGGCTCTCGCGGGCGGCCAGACGCTCGTGAACGTGATGAAGGCGCGCGCCGCCTCGCCGGACGTGCTCGTCGACCTGAACGAGCTCGAGGAGCTGCGCTCGATCTCCGTGTCGGGCGAGACGCTGCGACTCGGGGCGATGGCGACCTACACCCAGATCATGGCCTCGTCCGAGGTCGAGGTTGCCCGCCCGATCCTCGCCGAGGTGGTGGCGCAGATCGCCGACGTGCAGGTGCGCAACCGCGGCACGATCGGCGGCAACGTCTGCTCGAGCGACCCGACCAATCACCTGCCGCCGCTGCTCGTCGCGCTCGGAGCGTCGTTCACGATCCGCGGCGCGGGCGGCGAGCGCACCGTGCTCGGCCGAGGACGTTCTTCCTCGGCGTCTACCTGACCGCGGTCGGGGAGGGCGAGCTCCTGATCTCGATCGACGTGCCCGCGTCGGGCCGCGGCGCGGACGGCTTCGCCGCGGTCACGATCGGCCGCGACGGCACGTGCATCGTGAACGCGGCCGCGAGCCTCGCCGGCGGGACGCCGAGAGTCGTCGTCGGCTGTGTGTCGGCCACTCCGGTGCTCGTCGAGCCGGCCGGCGCCGACGAGGAGAGTGTGCGCGCCGCCGTGCAGCGCGGCCGAGCTCGATCCACCCGCCGACGTCCACGCCTCGGCCGACTACCGGCGTCACCTCGCCGAGGTGTGTGCGGTTCGCGCGACGGCACAGGCCGCGGAGAGAGCGGGGTCGTAGTGGACGCACCCGCCACGAGCCGGACGATCTCCGTCGAGGTCAACGGCCAGGTCTACGAGCGCGACGTCGAGGCGCGCCGCCTGCTCGTCCACTTCATCCGCGACGACATCGAGCTGACCGGCACGCACATCGGCTGCGACACCGGCAACTGCGGCGCGTGCACGATCCATCTCGACGGCCAGGCCGTGAAGAGCTGCATGCTGCTCGCGGTTCAGGCCGACGGGGCGACGATCGCCACCGTCGAGGGCCTCGCGGGCGACGGCGAGCTGACGCCGCTGCAGCAGTCCTTCTCCGCGCACCACGCGCTGCAGTGCGGCTACTGCACGCCGGGGATGCTGATGAGCGCGGCCGCGCTGCTCGAGTCGAACCCGACGTCCGAGCGAGGAGGAGGCGAGGACGGCGATCCAGGGGAACATCTGCCGCTGCACCGGCTACCAGAACATCGTCGAGGCGATCGTCTCGGTCGGGAGCAAGGCATGAGCACCACCGAGACCGACGACGCACGCAGACGACCGAGCTGCAGAAGGGCTCGATCGGCACGTCGATTCCGCGGAAGGAGGACAGCCGGCTCGTCCAGGGCCAGGGCCGCTTCTTCGACGACATCCGCCGCCACGGCACGGGCTACGTCGCACTTCGTCCGCTCGCCCTACGGGCACGCGAAGATCGTCTCGATCGACGTCTCGAAGGCGCTCGCGCTCGACGGGGTCTACGGGACACTGACGGGCGACGAGGTCGCGATCCAGACCGATCCCTTCTTCGAGATGTCGGTGCCGCCGGGCGCGAACATCAAGGACTACGCGCTCGCCGTCGGCAAGACCCGCTTCATGGGCGAGCCGGTGGCCGCGGTCGCCGCCGCCACGCGTGAGCTCGCGCGCGACGCCGCCGAGCTCGTCGAGGTGGAGTACGAGCCGCTCGACGTGCTCGTCGACGCCCGCGAGGCGGTCAAGAACGAGACGATCATGCACGAGGAGGCGGGCTCGAACGTCGTCTGGAGCGGCGTCTTCGACTGGGGCGACTGGGAGGCCGCGAAGGCCGAGGCCGACCACGTCGTGACGATCGACGAGCTGCACTTCCACCGCTTCTCCTCGACGCCGCTCGAATGCTCCGGCGCGCTCGTCGAGTACGAGCGCGGCACCGCTCAGTGGACGCTCTACTGCAACCACCAGATGCCCGGGGTCGGCGCGATCTGGATGGCTCCCGCGCTGCGCGCGCCGCTCGACAAGCTCCGCTTCGTCACGCACGACATCGGCGGCGCCTTCGGCAACAAGATCTGCCTGCACCCGTACTACGTCGTGCTCTGCCTGATGGCGCGCAAGCTGGGCCGGCCGATCCAGTGGACGGAGTGGCGCACCGACCAGCACACGGCGAACGCGCACGGCAACGAGCGCTGGTTCCACGACGTCGAGGTGGCGGTCAAGGCGGACGGAACGATGCTCGGGTTCAACGTGAAGGCGCTGGACGACTGCGGCGCCTTCCCGCGCTACGAGCCGCTCGGCTGCATCATCTGGGCGCAGGTGACGCCCGGCTGCTACGCCTGGCGCAACATCCGCGTCGAGTTCACGCAGGTGACGACGAACAAGTCGCCCGTCTCGCCGAACCGCGGCTACTCGCGGATGCAGCATCTCTGGCTGACCGAGCGGATCATCGACATCGTCGCGTCCGAGCTCGAGCTCGATCCGGTCGAGGTGCGGAAGCTGAACTACGTGAAGACCGAGCAGATGCCGTACGAGACGCCGAACGGCTGCGTCTACGACTCCGGCGACTACGCGCGCTGCCTCGACATCGCGCTCGAGCTGGTCGGCTACGACGGGATCGAGGAGCGGCGTGCGGAGGCGGCGACGCGCGGCAAGCTGCTGGGAATCGGCATTGGGTCGACGCTCGACTCGGGCACGAACAACTTCGGCCAGTCGCAGCTCCTGAACCCCGACCTCCAGTTCTCCGGCAACAACGAGGCCGCGACGGTGAAGCTCGACATCTTCGGCGAGGTCGTCGTGACCCTGGGCACCGTGCCCCAGGGCCAGGGGCACGAGACGACGGCGTCGCAGGTCGTCGGCGACATCATCGGCTGCTCGCCCGAGCAGGTGCACGTCCGGCCGGGACACGACACCTTCTTCAACTCCCACGCCGGCTTCTCGGGGACCTATGCGAGTCAGTTCGCTGTCACCGGGCTCGGCGCCGTGAAGGGCGCCGCCGAGCTGCTGCGGGCCGAGATGGTCACGCTCGCGGCGGCTGTGCTCCAGTGCGAGGAGGAGCAGATCGAGCTCGCGGACGGGTTCGCGCGGATCAAGGACGGGCCCGCCGAGGCGGCGCTGCCGTTCATGGCGCTCGGCGCGATCGTGAACGCGAACAACGCCTTCCTGCCGCCCGACTTCAATCCGACGCTGAACCACCGCTTCGTCTACCGGCCCTACTTCGGGATGGTCGACACGGAGACGAAGATGGGCAAGCTCACCCTGACCTATGCGACGCAGATCCACGCATGCGTCGTCGAGGTCGACCGGGAGACGGGCGTCGTCGAGCTCGTCGACTACGCGGCGGTCGACGACTGCGGCGTTCGCATCCACCCGCAGATCGTCGAGGGCCAGGTGCACGGCGCGACGGTGCACGCGATCGGCGCAGCGCTGCACGAGGACTTCGTCTACGACGAGGACGGGCAGCTGCTGACCTCGAACTTCTACGACTACCACGTGCCGCACGCACTCGACGTTCCCGACCTGAAGACCGGCTCGATCGAGTCCCCGTCCCCGTTCTCGCCGCTCGGCACGAAGGGCATGGGGGAGGGTGGCGGCGGCGGCATCCACTGCATCTGCTCCGCGATCCAGGACGCGCTCAAGCCGGCCGGCAGGCCGATCGTCTACGACAGCTGCAACCCGTCGCACCGCGTCTGGTCGATGCTCCAGGACCCGGAGCAGACGCGCGCGAACGTGCGGGTGACGCCGTGAGGGTCGAGGGCACGAAGGAGCTCGAGGCCTCGCGCGAGACCGTCTGGCGGGTGCTGAACGACCCGGCGCAGATGGCGCAGCTGATGCCCGGCGTCGAGGGCTTCGAGGTGGCCGACGACCGGCACTGGCAGGCCAAGGTGAAGATCCCGCTCGGCCTCGGCGGCCTGCGGATGACGATCGACTTCGAGAAGATCGAGGAGCGCCCGCCCGAGTTCGCGCAGCTGAACGCGAAGGGCAACGGCGTCGGTGCGCTGCTCAACATGCAGACCCAGTTCCATCTCTCGGGCGAGGGCGAGCACACGACGATGCGCTGGGAAGCGGACGTCAAGATCGCCGGCCCGGTCGGCTCGATGGGGCAGCGTGTGCTGCAGCCGATCGTGAACCAGCAGGTCGGGAACGTGCTGAGCGCGCTCGAGAAGCAGGTCGAGGCGGCGGCCGGCGACGCGCCGGAGGGCGCCGCGGACGGCATTCATCCGATCTCGCCCGAGGCGTACGAGAGCGACCCAGAGGGCCCGACGCACTCGACCGAAGACCGCTAGACGCCATGGCCGTCCCGTTTCGGATCGGCGTGATGCAACTCACGATGGAGCCGCTCGAGGAGATGCTCGAGTCGGCGCGCGTGATGGACGAGGCCGGGATGGACACGGTCTGGCTGGCCGAGGCCTATCCCTGGTGGCGCAAGCACGGGATGGAGGCGCGCTCGTCCACGGTCGTCTCGGCGCTGATGGCGCGCGAGACGGAGCGGCTGACGATCGGCTGGGGGATCATCTCGCCCTTCACGCGGCACCCGGTGCAGGTTGCGATGGACGCGCGCGTCGTTCAGGAGGCCGCCGGCGCCGATCGCTTCCTGCTCGGCTTCGGGACGTCGAAGATCTTCCTCAACAACGCGCAGATGCAGACGAAAAAGACGCTCGGCCCGATGCGCGACGCGGTCTCGATCGTGCGGGGCGTGCTCGGTGGCGAGCCGTTCGAGTACGAGGGCGAGACGTGGAGCGCATCGGTGCCGGGCCTCCAGGCGGAGGCCCACACACCGCGCGGGGCGCCGCCGGTGTACGTTGCCGCGACCGCGCCGAAGATGCAGCAGCTCGCCGGCGAGATCGGCGACGGCTGCCTGACCCCGTCGATCACGACACCGGCCTTCGTGCGGTACACGATCGGCAACACGGGCTCGGAGATCGACATCGGTTGCACGGTGGTCGCCTCGATCGACGAGGACCGCGACCAGGGTCGCGACGGCGCCCGCGAGATCGCCGGCATGTACCTCGCGAACAAGGTGCAGAACATCCAGGGCGCGGCGGACACGCTGCTCGACCTCGCGGAGCTCGAGCAGGACGAGATCCGCCCGGTGGCGGAGGCGATGGAGCGCGGGGGCCGGCTGGCGGCGAAGGCCGAGGTGACCGACGCGATCCTCGACAAGTGCAAGCCGATCGCCGGCACGCCGTCGGACTGCATCGAGGCGATCGAGGAGTACCGCGACGCCGGCTGCACGCACGTCATGCTCGAGCTGTGGGGCGACAAGCGGCACGACCAGATCCGCCTCTTCGGGGAGAAGGTCCTGCCGCACTTCCGCGACTCGTGATCGACCGCGAGCGCCTGGTCGCCGACGCGCTGGCGGCGGTCTCGATCCCGAGCTTCACCGGCTCCGAGGAGGCGATGGCGGCGTGGTACGCCGACCGCTGCGAGGAGCTCGGGCTTGCCGTGCAGTGGCAGCAGGTCGAGGACGGGCGGGCGAACGTGCTCGCGACCCGTGCCGGCACCGGCGGCGGGCCGACGCTGATGTTCAACGGGCACCTGGACACGTCGTACTCGGGGCGCGAGCCGTGGCTGGCCGGGATCCCGGGCTTCCAGCCGGAGGGCTTCGAGCGCGACGGCCGGATCTACGGGCTCGGGATCTCGAACATGAAGGGCGCGCTCGTCGCCTACCTCGCGGCTGTGCGGGCGCTCGGTGACGCGCCGCTGAAGGGCGACGTGCTGCTCGCCGCCGTCGCCGGCGAGATCGAGAAGACGCAGCAGGGCGACGCGCAGGGCGCCGAGTACCGTGGCTACGCCGCCGGGTCGCGCCACCTCGTCGGGCACGGCGGCGCGGCCGACATGTGCATCCTCGGCGAGCCGACCGAGCAGAAGCTCGTGCTCGCGCACTTCGGGGCGCTCTGGCTGCGGCTCTCGACGAGCGGCCCGTTCATCCACACGGCCTTCTCGTCCGGCCGGCTCGAGGAGAACTCGATCGTGCGCATGCGCGAGGTGCTCGAGCGGGTGCTCGCGTGGCTGCCGGAGTGGGAGGAGGAGATGTCGTACGGCGACGTTCGTGGCGTGGCGAACGTCGGCGCGATCCAGGGCGGCTTCGGCTGGCGCGTCTCGCGGACGCCGCACCGGACCGACCTGTTCGTCGATCTGCGCGTGCCGCCGGACGTCGAGATGGCGGAGGCGCGCCGGCGCGCCCTCGACTTCGCGCGTGGCCTGGACGGCGTCGAGGCCGAGGTCTACGTGACCGCGCCGGGCGCGGAGATCGACGAGGGGCACCCGCTCGTGGCCGCGCTCGAAGGCGCGCACGCGGACGTGTTCGGCGCCGCGCCGGAGCGCGACGTGACGCGCTGGTTCTCGGACGCGTCGGTGCTCTCCCGCTACGGGATCGCGACCGTCAACTACGGCACGTCGTCGGGGCTGCCCGATCCCGAGTACGGCGAGAATCTCGAGATCGACGGCCTCGTCAAGATCGCCGAGGTCTACGCACGGGCGGCGGAGAGGATCTGCGGATGAGGCTCGTCACCTTCGACGAAGGCCGAGTCGGCCGGATCGACGGCGAGGAGATCGTCGTGCTCGACGTGCCGACGATGCGGGAGTGGTTCGAGCGCGGCGGCGCCGACGAGACGGGCGAGCGGGTGGCGCTGGCGAACGCGAAGCTGCGCGCGCCGATCGTGCCGAAGAAGTTCTTCCACACGGCCGGCAACTTCCGCGAGCACGAGGAGGAGTCGAAGGTGGTCGGGCTGGACGCACGAGATCGCGCCGTGGATCGTCTTCTTCCAGAACGTGGACGCGATCGTCGGCCCCGACGAGCCCGTCGTCTACCCGGAGCACCTGACCGAGGAGCTGGACTACGAGCTCGAGCTCGCGGTCGTGCTGAAGCGGGCCGGCAAGTGGTTCCCGCCCGAGGAGGCGATGGACTACGTCGGCGGCTACGTGATCTTCAACGACATCACCGCGCGCGACATCCAGCGCCGCGAGATGCGCTCGGGCGTCTTCAGCTTCTGCAAGGCGATCGACACCTTCTGCCCGCTCGGGCCGTGGATCGTCACGCCGGACGAGATCCCCGATCCCGCACGACCTCGCGATGGAGCTGCGCGTGAACGGCGAGTCGCGGCAGACCTCGCACTCCGGCCGGATGAGCGTGACGATCCCGGAGATCCTGTCCCACTACTCCGCGCTCGGCTACTCCGCCGGGCGACGTGCTCTCGACCGGGCACGGTGAGCGGGGTCGCGGGCTTCTCGGCGGACGCGGCCTCGCTCTACCTGAAGCCCGGCGACGTGATCGAGGCCGAGATCGAGCGGATCGGCGTCCTGCGCAACCCGGTCGTCGGCTGGCAGGAGGCTCACGGCGAGCCTCCGCCGGAGCGGGTGCGTTGGTGAAAGAGCTTGTGTTGGAACAACACGAGCTCTTCTCGGTTAGCTCAACCATGCGCCCTCTTGGTACCGCGGCGGGCGCTTGTGTTGTTCCAACACAATCTTTTCTCCGCTCGTGAGCTGGCCTCGGGACGACCGACAAGCTCGACCGCGTTCGCGCGGCGATGGCGGAGCAGGAGCTCGACGCGCTCGTCGTGCGCGCGCCCGACAACGTCCTCTACCTGAGCAACTTCTGGGGGATGAAGGGCTACGACGCGGTCGTCTTCCCGCGCGAGGGCGACCCGGTGCTGGTCTGCCTCGAGGCTTCCGAGGCCGACGCCGAGCGGATGAGCTGGACGAGCGACGTGCGCTTCTTCCTGGGCTACGACGAGGCCGATCCGCGTCCCCCGGGCCTGCGGGCGCTCGACCTCGTGCGGCAGATCGCGTCTGCGTACGACCGCGTCGGACTGGAGCTCTCGCTCGGCACGCAGGCCGCCGACCGGATGATCGGCGAGCCGACGACGTTCCCGAAGGCGTGGTTCGACGCGTTCCCGGACGCGGTCGACGCGACGCCGCTCCTGAGCGCGGTCCGGGCGATCAAGACCGAGCAGGAGCTCGAGCGGATGCGGCTCGCGAACGAGCTCGCGGCGCTCGCGATGGAGCACGTCCAGGAGCACCTGCGTCCGGGCATGACCGAGGCGCAGGTCGCGGCGATGTGGGAGGGCTGGGTCCACGAGCACGGCACCGGCTTCGACGGGAAGGTCGAGCTCGCGCGCGGCTTCTCGCTCGTCTGGTCGGGACCTGGGATTCGCACCTTCACCGCCACCGGCAACCGGCCGATCCAGGAGCACGAGCCGACGCTCTTCGAGATCTGGGTCGTCGCAGACGGCTACTGGTGCGACCACACGAAGAACCTGGTCGTGGGCGAGCTCGATCCCCGCTACGCCGAGCTCGAGCAACAGCTGATGCATGTGTATGCATGTGCCACGTCGTCCGTTTCGGCCGGTGCGATCACTGGCCGAGCTGGACAGGGAGACCCGCGCGACTCCTGGCCGAAATGGGCTATCCCGGCCAGCCGAGCCATCCCGTCTGCCACGGCGTCGGCGCCCGCGCGCACGAGCCGCCCTATGCCCACCAGGCCGGCGGTGGCACGATGGAGGCCGGCATGGTGCTGGCGATCGAGCCGGGCGTCTACTGGCCGGAGGGCGGCGGACTGCGGGTCGAGGACAACTTCCTGATCACGGACGACGGCGCGGAGCGACTGTGCCGTTTCCCCGACGGCATCGTGACCTGCGGATGACGATCGACCGCGACAAGATCTGGACCGGTGACCTGAACCGGCGCGCGCTCGAGCCGCAGCCGCACGACACGGTGGGGCTCTACGACACGACGTTGCGCGACGGCGAGCAGACCGTCGGCGTCGTCCTCAGCCCGAAGGACAAGCTGGAGATCGCGCGCGCGCTCGACGAGGCGGGCGTCGACCGGATCGAGGCCGGCTTCCCGCGCGTCTCCGAGGAGGACGCCGAGGCGATCCGCCTGATCGCGGACGCCGGCCTGCGTGCCGAGGTGTGGGGCTTCTCGCGCGCCGTCCCGGCCGACGTCGAGGCGCTCGTCGAGCTCGGCGTGCGCTTCGCGGTGGTCGAGAGCCCGATCTCCGACCTGAAGCTCGAGGCGCTCGGCGTCTCGCGCGAGACGATGCTCGAGCGGATCGCGAAGGCCGTCTCGTTCGCGACCGGGCACGGCATCACCGTCGCCTTCTTCGGCGTCGACTCGACGCGCGCCGACCTCGAGTTCTACCGGCAGGCGTACTCGACCGCGGTCGAGGCCGGGCGCGGCCGAGGTGGTCGCGGTGGACACGATCGGCGTCGCGACGCCCGAGGCCGCGGCGTTCCTCGTCGGCCAGACGGTCGAATGGGTCGACGTCCCGGTGCACTGGCACGGGCACAACGACTTCGGGCTCGCGACCGCGGCCGCCGTCGCCGCCGTGCAGGCCGGAGCGACCTGGATCCAGGGCACCGTGAACGGGATGGGCGAGCGGGCCGGCAACGCCAACCTGCTCGAGGTGGCACTCGCGCTCGAGGCGCTCTACGGGATCCCGACGCGGCTCGACCTGGCGAAGGCCCGCGACGCTCGCCGACGCTCGTCCAGAAGCGCTCCGGCTATCGGCTCGAGCCCTGGAAGCCGCTCACCGGCGACAACCTGTTCACGCGCGAGAGCGGCGCCGTCGCGAGCCAGTTCCACGACCCGCCGGCGATCGAGCCGTACTCCTCCGAGCTCGTCGGCGCCGAGCGTGCGATCGTGCTCGGCAAGAAGAGCGGCCTCGACTCGATCCGCCTGAAGGCCGAGCAGCTCGGGCTCGAAGTCGACGCCGAGCGCCACCCGGAGCTGCTCGCCGAGGTGAAGCGGCTCGGCACGCAGAAGCGCCGCCTCGTCAGCGACGACGAGTTCCGCGGGCTCGTCGAGAAGGGAGCAGCCGATGTCGCAGCACCGTGAGCTCGTGAACCCACCGGAGCTGCATCCGGCTCCGGGCTTCAGCCACGTTGCGATCGCCTCGGGCACGAGGGTCGTGCACATCGCGGGGCAGGTCGCGCTCGACCGGCAGTTCGGGATCGTCGGTGGCGACGACCTCGGCGAGCAGACGAAGGCGGCGATGCGGAACGTCGAGCTCGCCATGCAGGCCGCCGGAGTCGGCTGGGACGACATCGTGCGGCGCACGATCTACACCCTGCACCCGACCGAGTTCGCAGACGATCACGGCCGCGATCGACGAGATCACCGGCGGCGCCGAGCATCCGGCGCAGACGATCGTCGGAGTGACGGGGCTCGCCGTCGACGGGCTGCTGATCGAGATCGAGTGCACGGCGTCGTCGGCCAGCATTGACTGACATGACACGGGCGCGAGATACTCGCGCAGGCGGCCCAGACAGGTCACGGGAAGGGAGTGGCGCGTGAAGTTCAGCCTGTACTCGGAGCTCCAGAGCTGGCCGGGCAAGCCCGCGGCGCAGCTCTACGGCGAGGTGCTCGAGCAGATGGTCAACGCCGACCGGCTCGGCTACGACGCCTACGCGGTGATCGAGCACTTCTTCTTCCCCAAGTTCTCGATCTCGGCCAACCCGCTGGCGCTCTTCGCCGCCGCGGCGCAGAAGACCAGGCGGATCAACTTCCGCACGCTCCTGCACTCGATGCCGTACCACAACCCGGTCGTGCTGGCCTCGGAGATCGCGGTCGCCGAGATCCTGCTCGACGGCCGCTACGAGTTCGGCGTCGGCCGCGGGCACGGCTGGATGCCGCCGAAGGCCGGGCTCGCGCTGACGCCCGAGAGCCGAGAGCGCTACGAGGAGTCGGTCGAGCTGCTCTTCACCGCGCTCGAGAACGAGCGGTTCTCCTACGACGGCAAGCACTTCCAGATCGCCGACTCCGGGATCGTGCCGCGTCCCGACCGGAAGTTCCGCGTCTTCCTCGGCGGCACCTCCGACCGCACGTACGAGCTCGCCGGCCGAGCGCGGCTGGGCCGTCGTCGTGCCGCCGCTCCTGCCGTACGCTGCGCTCAAGGATCAGCTCGACCTCTACCGGACGAAGTGCGCCGAGCACGGCACGACGCCCGACATCGTCTGGATCCACGCCTGCTACATCGACGAGGACCGCGAGGTCGCGAAGCGCGAGGCGAAGCAGTGGATGAAGGGCTTCCTCGCCGGGAACGCGTCGCCGCTCGTCGAGTACGAGCCGCCGCCCGCCGACGAGCTGATCGCCGCCGGCTACGGCTTCTACGCGGCCGGGATCCTCGAGAAGCTCGCGCAGACGCCGTACGACGAGATGATCGCCGGCGACATCGTCTGGGTCGGCACGCCGGCGGACGTGATCGAGCGGATCGAGGCGGTGCAGGAGGTCTGCGCCGGCCTGACGGAGATCTCGATCACCGTCAACGCGGGCGGGGCCGAGCACTGGCAGGCGATCAAGGCGCAGGAGCTCTTCGCGCACGCCGTGATGCCGCACTTCGCGGCGCGGGAGCGCGAAGCGGTCGCGACGGCGTGAGCGCGTGATCGAGCGCGTCTGTGTCGTCGGCGCGGGGGCGATCGGCAGCCTCTACGCCGCGCACCTGAGCCGCGTCGCCGAGGTCTGGGTGCTCACGCGCCGGTCCGAGCACGCCCGCGCGCTCGAGCAGGACGGGCTGCGGGTGAGCGGCCGCGCCGACTTCCGCGGCAGCGTGCACGCGACCGACGACCCGGCCGCGCTGCCCGCGCTTCGACGTCGGCATCGTCGCGACGAAGGGCACCGGCCTCGAGGCGGCGGCGACGTCGCTCGCGGGCCGCTTCCCCGGACGCGACGATGGTCACCGTCCAGAACGGGCTCGGCGCGGAGGCGATCGTCCGGCGGCACGGCGACTGGCCGCTCGTCTCGGGCGTGACGTTCATGAGCGGGACGCGCCACGACGACACGCACGTCGAGTACATCCTCGACACCGAGACCTGGCTCGGGCCCTACAACGGCACCACCTACGAGCGCGTCGAGGAGCTCGCCGGGCTGCTGCGGGACTCCGGCCTGAAGGCGCGGCCGTTCGAGGACCTCCGTCCGGCACAGTGGTCGAAGCTGATCTTCAACGCCACCGTGAACGCGGTCGCCGCGCTGACCGGGCTGCCGCACGACGCCCACTTCGCGCGGGAGGAGCACCACGACGACCTCGGCCACCTCGTGCACGCGCTCGTCGACGAGGGCAAGGCGGTCGCGGCCGCCGCGGGGATCGAGCTGCACGAGGACCCGTGGGAGATGAACGTGCTCGCGACGCGCAGGGGCAGCGCGCACTACCCGTCCATGCTCGAGGACGTCGAGGCCAGGCGCCCGACCGAGATCGAGCTGATCACCGGCGCGCTCGTGCGAGAGGCCGAGCGCGCTGCACGTGCCGGTACCGCTGCACACGGCCCTCCTCCGCCTGATCCGGGCGAAGGAGGCTTCATGGGGAGACGAGGACGACGACAACCGGAGATCCGAAGGGAGAAGGGCATGAGCGGAAAGCGACTGGCTGTGGTCGCCCTCCTCGCCGTGGTGCTGCTGGCGCTCGCGCTGGCGGCCTGCGGCGGAGACGACGACGAGGGCGACGCGGCGGGAACGACCACGGAGGCCGACCACCGAGGAAGAGCCTGCGGCGACCGGCCCGATCGTGATCGGCTGGGCGTACGACGGCAACGGGAACATGGCGCCCTTCGACGGGCCGGCGCTGGCGGCGGCGACGATCCGCGTCGACCAGCTGAACGAGGAAGGTGGTGTCGAGGGCCGCGAGCTCGTGATCGAGACGCTGCGACACGCAGAACAACGACCCGGCGAAGGCCAAGGCCTGCGCGGTGGAGCTGCTCGAGAAGGGCGCCGAGATCATGTTCGTCACCTGCGACGTCGACTTCGCGACGCCCGTCGTGCAGGAGGCGATCGGCCGTGGGATCCTCGCGGTCGCGCCGTGCATCGGCACCGACCAGATGGGGCCGAAGCGCTTCGGCGAGGAGGGCGAGCTGGCGTTCAGCTTCGGGAACGTCGCGCAGGACGAGGGCTCGGCGATGGCCGAGTTCGCCTACGAGGAGGGCTGGCGGACGGCCGCGCTCGCCACGAACACCCTGCTCGTCTACTTCAAGAACGTCGTCGAGGCGTTCGAGGCGCGCTTCACCGAGCTCGGCGGCGAGATCGTCGCGAGCGAGACGTACGCCACCGGCGCGAACAACGTCAGCGCGGCGGTCAGCCGGCTGAACAGTGCCGAGGCGGACGTGATCGTGACGGCGACGGCCTTCGGCGAGCTGCCGGCGCTCGTCTCCGGACTCCGGTCGCTCGGCAACGAGACACCGATCCTCAACTCGTGGGCCGGCGACGGCACGTACTGGAACACGAAGGACCCGCAGGTGACGAACTACTACGCGGTCACCTACGCGTCGGTCTTCGGCGACGATCCGAGCGACGAGGTCAAGGAGCTGATCCAGGCGCTCACGGACGCCGGGCGCGGCACCGGGAACCGGCGGCTTCGTCACCGGCGCAGCCGCGATCGACGGCGTCGTGGAGGCGATCGAGCGCACCGGCGGCTCCACGGACGGGGCCGAGCTCGCGGCGGAGATCGAGCAGTTCGACGCGGTGGACACGATCTCCGGCGAGGTCAGCTTCTCCGACGACCTGCACTCGGTGTTCGGACGCGAGTACCGCGTGATCAAGATCGAGGGCAACAAGGCCAGCTACGTCGGGCCCGTCACGGCGAAGGTCGTGCCGGAGCTCGGCGGTTGACCGAGGCGGTCGTGTCGGCAGCGGCGGAGAGGCCCGGAGGAACGCTCCGGGCCTCCGCCGTGTCCCGCTCCTTCGCCGGCGTCCAGGCGCTGCGCGAGGTGACGCTGGAGCTGCACCGGCACGAGGTCGTGGGCCTGATCGGCCCGAACGGAGCGGGCAAGTCGACGCTCGTGAACGTCCTCACCGGCTTCGACCGGCCCACGGCGGGAACCGTCGAGCTGGAGGGCCGTGACGTCACCGGCTGGAGCTCCGCAGCGGCGCGGTCGCGCCGGGATCGCCCGCACCTTCCAGCACAGCCGCTCGTTCCGCGGCCTGTCGGTGCGCGAGAACGTCGAGGTCGCCGGGCTCGGCGTCGGCTCGCGGGCGCGCGCCGCGCGGAGCCGCGCGGACGAGCTGCTCGGCCTGCTCGGGCTCGGCCCGCACGCCGACGATCCTGCGGAGGCGCTCGCCCACGGCGACGAGCGGCGCCTCGGCGTCGCGCGGGCGCTCGCGACGGAGCCGCGCTTCGTCCTCCTCGACGAGCCGGCCGCCGGACTGCCGGAGGCGGAGGTGCCCGACTTCGCGGCCGTCGTGCGCGGCGTCCGCGACGAGCACGGGGCCGGCGTGCTCCTGATCGACCACAACATGACGCTCGTGATGGAGGTCTGCGACCGGATCCACGTGCTCGACCAGGGCCGGACGCTCGCCGAGGGAACGCCGGCGGAGATCCGCGCGAACCTCGACGTCACCGCCGCCTACCTCGGCGAAAGCGCGGTCGCGTGACCGCGCTGCTCGAGCTCGACGGGCTCGAGGTGCGCTACGGCCGCGTCGCCGCCGTGCGAGGTCTCACGCTCGAGGTCGCGGCCGGCGAGATCGTGGGCCTGATCGGGCCGAACGGCGCCGGCAAGTCGACGACGCTGCACGCGATCGCGGGGCTGATCCCGGCCTCGGCCGGGAACGTGCGGCTGGGCGGGCGCTCGCTGCGCGGCCGGCGCCCGGAGGCGATCGCCCGCTCGGGGATCTCGCTCGTGCCGGAAGGGCGACGCATCTTCGGCGACTTCACCGTGGAGGAGAACCTCCGCCTCGGGCTCGCGGCGCGACGTGGAAACGGCGGCGCCGCTGCGCTCGACGGCGTCTACGAGCTCTTCCCGGTGCTCGCGGAGACGCGGACGCGTCAGGCGGGCGCGCTCTCGGGCGGCCAGCAGCAGCAGCTCGCGATCGGCCGAGCCCTCGTCGCCGGGCCCGACGTGCTGCTCCTCGACGAGCCCTCACTCGGTCTCGCGCCGGCGATCGTCGACCTCGTCTTCGACGCGCTGGCCGCGATCCGCGAGCGCGGCGTCACCGTGCTGCTCGTGGAGCAGCGCGCGCAGCGCACGGTCGCGTTCGCCGACCGCACCTACGTGCTCGGGAACGGCGAGCTGCGCATGACCCTGACCCCCGCGGACGCCGACGACACCGACCGCATGATCGCGGCCTACCTCGCATGACGTTGGTCGCCGTCGTCGACGCGCAGACCCTCGTCGACGCCGTCGGCCTGGGTGCGGTCTTCGCGCTGATGGCAGTCGGGATCGGGCTCGTCTTCGGCGTGCTGCGACTCGTCAACTTCGCCTACGGCCAGCTCGTGATGGCCGGGGCGTACACGCTCGCGTTCACGTCCGGCTGGCCGGTCGTGGCGAGCATCGTCGCCTGCTTCGCGGTCGTGCTCGCGCTGTCGCTGGCGATGGAGCGCGCGATCTTCCGTCCGCTCCGCACCCAGTCGCCGGCGGTCATGCTCGTGACCACCTTCGCCGTCGCCTTCTTCCTGCAGAGCGTCGCGCTGATCCTGGACATCCGGGACGACACGATCGGCGAGTCCGCCGCCTCGCTGGCCTCGCTGAACCGAGCCGTCTCGGTCGGCGGTGTCGACGTGCGCAAGGTGACGATCGTCGCGATCGTCGTCGCCGCCGTCACGCTCGGCCTGCTGGCGCTCCTGCTCGCGCGAACGACGATCGGCCTGCACATGCGCGCCGCCGCGGCCGACTTCCGCACGGCTCGCCTGCTCGGCGTCCGGGCCGACCGCGTGATCGGCTCGGCGGTGCTCCTCTCCGGACTGCTCGCCGCCACCGTCGCCGTCATCCTCACCGTGCAGTCCCCGCTCGTCACGCCGGACTTCGCCCTGAAGGAGACGATCGTCGTGCTGGTCGGCGTCGTCGTCGGCGGGATCGACCGGCTGTGGACGGCGACGCTCGGCGGCTTCGCGATCGGCTTCGCGACGGGCGTGATCAACGGCGCGCTGCCCACCGACAAGACCGTTTTCCTCCCGTCCGCCGTGTTCGCGCTCGTGATCCTCGTCCTGCTGCTGCGTCCGGCCGGGCTCTTCGCCGGCAGCCGCCGCGCCGGTCGGTGGAGCGGGTATCGAGAGCCGCCTACGAGGCCGGCTCCGGTCGCAGCTGCTCGGGCCCGGTCGCGCTCGTCGTCGGCAGTCGGGGTCGGCTCGACGCAGGTGTCGCGCTCGACGCAGATCTCGTTCCTGAACGCACTCGTCTCGGTCGCGATCGTCGTCGCGATCTACGTCTTCGTCGGCAACTCCGGCGTGGTCTCGTTCGGCCAGATCAGCTTCGTCGCCGTCGGCGCGTTCGCGGCCGGTGTGCTGACCGTGCCGCTCGAGTCGAAGACGTTCGTGCTGCGGGAGCTCTTTCCGCTGCTGCGCGACAACACGATCGGCAACATCGCCTCGCTGCTGCTCGCCGCGGTCGTGGGTGGCGTTTTCGCGTTCCTCGTCGGGCTGCCGCTGATGCGCCTCTCCGGGCTCGCCGCCGGCATCGCCACCTTCGCGGTGCTCGAGATCACGCACAACGTGCTGCGCGAGTGGACGCGGATCGGGCCCGGCGCGACGACCCTCTCGCTCGTGCCCGAGACGACGGGGCCGCTTCAGGCGACGCTCGGGGCGCTCGCCGTGATCGTGGCCGCGTTCGCCTACGGGCGCAGCCGGCTCGGCCGGATGCTGCGCGCGACGCGCGAGGATCCGGCTGCGGCGCAGGCCACCGGGATCGACGTGCACCGGCAGCGGCTCTGGGCGTTCACGCTCTCGGGCGCGCTCGCGGGCTTCGCCGGCGGCCTGCTCGTGCACATGCTGGGCTCGATCACCACGGAGCAGGTCTATCTCGAGCTGACCTTCCTCACCCTCGCGATGCTCGTCGTCGGCGGCGTCACGAGCCTCTGGGGCGCCGTCGTCGGCGCGCTCGCCGTGAGTGGGCTCGACTCGTTCCTCGGCCGGGCCGAGGACGGCGTGAACGTCGGTGGCTTCACGCTCGACGTGCCCACCGGCACGCGGCTCGTCGCGGTCGGAGGGCTGATGGCGCTCGTGCTCGTCCTGCGCCCCTCGGGCCTGACCGGCGGCCGAGAGCTGACGCTGCGCAGGAGGGCGGCGTGAGAGTCTGCATCGTGGGCTGCGGCGCGGTCGGAAGCCTGTTCGCGGCCGCGCTCGCCCAGGTCGAGGACGTCGAGGTGTGGGCGTACGACCTCGCGCAGGCGCACGTCGACGCGATCAACGCCGACGGGCTGCGGCTGACCGGAGCGGGGGAGGTGCATGCGCGCGGGATCCAGGCGACGAGCGACGCGGCGATGCTGCCTCCGTGCGAGCTCGGGCTCGTCGCGACGAAGGCGATGCACACCGAGGCCGCGATCGAGGCGACCGCGCACGCGTTCCGCGACGGCTGCGTCGCCTCGGTCCAGAACGGCGTCGGCAACGAGGAGACGATCGCGGCTCACGTCGAGCGCGTGATCCGCGGAACGACGTTCCCCGCCGGCAAGATCCTCGAGCCGGGCGTCGTGCAGTGGGACGTCAAGGGCGACACGACGTTCGGGCCGTTCGAGGCCGAGCCCGGCGCCGACGGAGGCGATCGAGCGGCTCGGCGAGCGCCTGCACTCGCGGCGGGATGCCGGCCGACAGCCGTCGCCGACGCGCGCGGCGCGCAGTGGCGCAAGGTGATCTTCAACGCCTCCACCAACCCGGTCGGCGCGCTCACCGGGCTCACGCACGGGCGCGTCTGCGAGGCTGCCGCCGCTGCGCGCCTTCGTCAGCGGGCTCGTCGACGAGGGCAAGGCGGTCGCCGCCGCGCAGGGGATCGTGCTCGACGCCGACCCGAGGAGCTGATCGACCACGCCGCGAGGCCCGAGGTGGCGTACGGGCACAAGGCGAGCATGCTGCAGGACGTCGAGGCGCGGCGGCAGACGGAGGTCGACTACCTGAACGGCGGCATCGTCCGCTTCGGGCGCGAGCACGGCGTGCCGACACCGCTCAACGAGGCCGTCGTGGCCCTGATCAAGGGAATGGAGCACGCATGGACGCAGAGCTAGACCGGCGGTACGCGAACGTCCGGGAGGCGATGGCCGAGCACGAGCTCGACGCGCTCGTCGTCTCCGGCAGCGAGTACACCGGGTTCGAGGGAGCGGTCACGTACCTCTCCGGCTTCCAGATCGTGCATCGCTACGCGTACGTGGTCGTTCCGGCGCGACGGCGAGCCGCAGATCGTCTTCCCGACCGAGGCGCGCTACGTCGGCGAGCACGGGACGGCGCAGCTCGAGCAGGTCTTCCACGACCGGCCCGGCGAGCAGATCGCCGCGACGGCGCGCGACCGCGGCTGGAAGCGCGTCGGCGTCTACGGGCTCGACTACATCATGGCGGTGCGCGACTACCGCGCCCTCGAGGGACGCGCAGAGCTCGTCCCGTTCGACGTCGAGTTCGACCTCGCGCGGGCGGTCAAGAGCGAGGCCGAGCTGGAGTCGGTGCGCGACAGCGTCCGGATCAACGAGGACGGCTTCGAGGCGTTCCTCGACGCGTACGAGCCGGGCGCACGGCCGCCGAGGTGATGGCGCCGGCCGAGCAGCTCTTCGTCGAGCGCGGCTGCGGCCGGCTGACGATGAACATGGTGCTGATCGGCCCGGAGTTCGGGATCGCGAAAGCCGGGACGGTGCTCGGCGACTTCGTCCTCCCGTCGCTCGAGGTCGCCGGGCCGGGCGAGCACTGGGTCGAGGTCTCGCGCGCGATCGGCGAGGCCGACGCCGAGACGCGCGCGCATGCTCGAGGCCTACGAGGAGTACTACGAGGCCGCGCCGGCCGCGATGCAGCCGGGCGCGACCGCGCACGACGTCCACCGCGCCGTCTCGAAGGGCTTCACCGAGCGCGGCTACCACCTCGGCCACGTCACCGGCCACTCGATCGGGATGACGATGATCGAGCACCCGAAGCTCGGCGAGGGCGTCGAGACCGAGCTCGCCGCCGGCATGGTCTTCTCGATGCACCCGCACGCGATCGGCGCCGACGGAGCGGCGTGCCTCTACATGCAGGACACGTGGCTCGTCACCGAAGCGGGCGGCGAGCCGCTCTCGCGGCTGCCGCTGAAGATCTTCTAGGGGATCTTGTCCACGACGAGGTAGCTGTCGCGTGCGTTTCGACGAGGCGGTCGATCCCGGCCGTCTCGTGACCCGGGCGGATCACGAAGCGTACGGCGTGCTCCCTGACCGCCCGATAGTCGTCCCGAGACGAGCTCGATCGTGTCCGAGCAGTCCTCGTCGGAGCACTCGCAGAGGAAGAGCTCCTTTCGTCCGCGAACATGGTCGTTGCGACCGCCGTCGATCAGCTCGTTCGCTCGCCGGAGAGCCGCTCGTTCTCGATCAGCTTCCGTCGTCGCGGCTCCGTGGTTGCGCTGCTCATGCTGCTCCATCCTTCGTCTCGGCCGGGGCCAGGCTCCGCGGATCTCGCGCCTCGGCCTCCACCGCGGCGGGCCCGCTCCACTCGAGGACGACATAGCCGTCGAGACGGTCGATCACCATGAGGCTGTCGCCGCCGACGTGCATGGAGACGGCGAAGAAGTGCGTGGGATGGGCGCGAACCGCCTCGTACTCGGCGCGGGACAGGTCGACTGCCTCCGCGCACTCGAGGCGGTCGCACTCGCACAGGAAGCTGCGGGCCGCGTCGATCTTCCAGGAGTCGGCAAGCTCGGCTATGCGCTCGTTGACCTCGCGGAAGAGCAGCGAACGCGAGGCGTCGATCACCTCCGGCTGCTTCTGCGTGCCTGCCGGGCGATCTCGCCCACGAGCTTCTCGACGACGGCGTAGCGCTCGTACTCCGCCACGACGCAATCCGTTTCCGGGTTCTCGTGGTTCAGCTCGATCGCGAAGCGGATCGGCTCGGCGCGCACGGACTCGTACTCCGGTCGGGTCAGGTCGATCGCATGGGCACACCCGCGGTCGCCACACTCGCAGCGGAACGTGCGCAGGCCGGAACCGAGGCCGAAGCTCTCGCTCGCCTGCTCGATCCACTCGTCGAACTCGCGCATCCGGGTCTGGCGCAACGCCTCCGCGCTCGAGCTAGACACCGACATCACGACCGAGCACGGCGGCTCGTGAGTCGTGGACGGGGAGGACGCGGTCTAGTTCCGTCAGCGCGAGTGTCTGCGCACCTCGCGACCGGGGGCGACCAGCGCGAGCGGCTGGCCCATCCGGCTCAGGCGCTCGTTCGCCTCGACCAGGGCCCGGAGGGCGGTCGAGTCGATGAAGTCGCATTCTTCGAGATCGACGACGAGCGCCGCCGAGTCCTGCCGGAGGGCAGTCGTCAGCCCTTGCGAGAGCAGCGCCGTCGTGTGCGCGTCGAGCTCACCGGCGACCGCGACGCAGGGCAGGCCGGGCGCCAGCGACGTCGAGGAGACGACGCACGCGCCGTTCACCGGCCGCTGCGCCTGTGCCTGCTCCGTCTGGTCCCATGGACGGCTCCCTGACTGGCGGTGGGAATCGTTCCTACGAACCGGGGATCTGGGGTCGGCACTCGATGCGGGCCCGGCCGAGACTCTGAGGTCGGATGCGGTCGGCCGAGGGTTGAGGCCGGGAGCGCCGACCAAGTGTAGCGCGTTTCGGTCTTCAATTCGGCCAGGCGCCAGCGTAAGATCGTCGTACCGAACAGCGACCTCGCGGATGACCTCCGAACGAACAGACCCGCTTCGTGTCCTCGTCGCCAACGAGCGACAGGACCGCCTCGATGCTACGACCCGGGTCGTGGAGTCGCTCGGGCATGTCGTGATCGCGCGGGAGTGCGGGTCTCCGACGTCGCGCAGGCGACGGCGGAGTCGCGGCCCGACGTCGCCCTCGTCGGGCTCGGAGAGAGCACGCAACAGGCGCTCGAGCTGATCTCCCGGATCGTCCAGGAGGCGGCCTGCCCGGTGATCGTCGTGCTCGAGGTCGAGGACACGGAGTTCATCAGAGAGGCGGCGCGGCGCGGCGTCTTCGGTCACATCGCCGACGGCGACGCCGAGGAGCTCGAGAGCGCCCTCGACATCGTCCTCGCGCGCTTCGCGGAGTTCCACAACCTGGAGGGCGCGTTCGGGAGGCGGGCGATCACCGAGCGGGCGAAGGGAATCCTGATGGAGCGGCACCGGGTGAGCGAGCGAGAGGCGTTCGAGCTGCTCCGCGGCCAGTCGCGGCGCTCGGGGCGCAAGCTCGTCGACGTGGCCGACGCCATCGTCGAGGGGCATGTGCTCCTTCCTGCGCGCACGCAGAGCGATCCCTAGGCGAGATTGCAGCCGCAGATCGGCTCGCCGAGCTCCTGACGCTCGAACGGCCGTCCGCAGCGACGGCAGGAGGCTCGGATCACGCGGGCGCGCACGAGCAGCGGCTGCAGCAGGGTGAGCCCGAACGCCGTGTAGGCGAGGGAGAGCTGCATGGTCATACTGGCTTATCGACGCGTTCCGGGAGCTCGGTGAATGCCGCTGACGGGTGATCTTGCGCGCCGGCTCGCCGTCGCCCGTGGCGACGAGCCTGCCGATCTGGTCGTCCGCGGCGGGCGGGTGCTGTCGGTATTCACGCGGGAATGGCTCGAGTGCGACGTCGCCGTCTCCGACGGCGTGATCGCGGGGCTCGGCAGCTACGACGGCGACGAGATCCTCGACGCCGCCGGCGCGTACGTCGCGCCCGGTCTGATCGACGCGCACGTCCATCTCGAGACCTCGAAGCTGCTCGTCTCCGAGTTCGCCCGGCTCGTGCTGCCGCTCGGGACGACGGCGGTGGTCGCCGATCCGCACGAGATCGCGAACGTGCTCGGCACCGACGGGGTGCACTGGCTCGTCGACGTCTGCGAGCACCTGCCGCTCGACGTCTACTTCACGGCCTCGTCGTGTGTGCCCGCCTCGTCGTTCGAGTCGCCGCGCCGGCCGTTCACGCCCGGCGACCTGGCGAGCCTGCTGCGTCGCAGGCGCGTGATCGGGCTGGCCGAGATGATGAACTTCCCCGGCGTGATCTCGGGCGACCCGGCCGAGCTCGCGAAGCTCGCCGTGGCCGGCGACGCGCACGTCGACGGCCACGCGCCCGGCGTGCTCGGCAAGGAACTGCAGGCCTACGCAGCCGCCGGGATCCGCTCCGACCACGAGGCGTTCACCGCCGAGGAGGGGCGGGAGCGCCTGCGTGCCGGCCTCTGGCTCCTGATCCGGGAGGCCTCGGCGGCGCGCAACCTGCGTGCGCTCGTCCCGCTCGTCGCCGAGTTCGGCCCCGGGCGGATGGCGTTCTGCACCGACGACCGCGAGCCCGAGCACATCGCCGCCGACGGGCACATCAACGCGATCGTGCGCGACGCGGTCGCGCTCGGCGTGGCGCCGGCCGACGCGCTCACGATGGCCTCGCATCATCCGGCGCTCTGGCACGGGCTCCGCGACCTCGGCGCGATCGCCCCCGGCTACGCGGCCGACCTGCTGATCCTGCCCGACCTCGAGCGGTTCGTGCCGGAGATCGTGCTCAAGCGAGGACGCGCGGTCGAGAAGATCGCGCAGACGCCAGTGCCGGAGTGGGTGCGCCAGAGCGTGCGCCTCCGACCCGTGCAGGCCGCCGACTTCCGGATCGCCTGGGACGGCGGCGCCGCGCGCGTGATCGGCCTCGTTCCCGGCCAGATCGTGACGGAGTCGCTCGTCGAGGAGCCGGCCGTCCAGGACGGAGCCGCGGTGGCCGATCCCGAGCGCGACCTCGCGAAGATCGCCGTGATCGAGCGGCACCTCGGCACCGGGCGGATCGGGCTCGGCCTCGTGCGCGGCTTCGGCCTGCGCCGCGGCGCGTTCGCCTCGACGTTCTCGCACGACGCGCACAACCTCGTCGTCGTCGGCACGAGCGACGCGGACATGGCGCTCGCGGTCGAGCGCCTCGCCGAGCTCGGCGGCGGCCTCGTCGTCGTCGACGGCGGCGACGTGACCGCCGAGCTGCCGCTGCCGATCGCCGGGCTGATGTCCGATCGTCCGCTCGCCGAGGTGATCGCGGCGAGCGAGGCCACGGTCGCAGCGGTGCACGCCCTCGGCTCCGCAGTCGAATCGCCGTTCCAGTCGCTCGCGTTCCTCGCGCTCTCGGTGATCCCGAGCCTGAAGATCACCGATCGCGGCCTCGTCGACGTCGACCGCTTCGAGCTCGTCCCGCTCCGTGCCGACGCGCTCGTCGCGGGCTAGACTCAGAACCGTGAGCTGGCCCTTCATCGTGCTGCTCGTGCTCGCGGTCGCCGTGGTGGTGGGCGCCGAGTGGTCGCGGGTGAGTAGCCTCGTCGGCGCCGACGGACGCCGCGCCCGCGAGCGCCGCCGTCGCAAGTCGAACCTGAAGCTCGTCCGCTCCGACGAGGAGGAGTTCGAGGAGAGCGTCCAGCGCGACCTCTCGCAGCTCCCGACGATCGAAGAGCGCGACCGCCTCTGACGCCCCTGGCCGGCGCCGGCTCCCGGCGGGCACGCTGTCAGCGAGGTCTGGCCGCCTCCGCCGGCCTCGCGCGCCTGAGCGTCAGCGAGCTAGCGGACGGTGAAGCGCGCGCGCAGGATGCGCGTGTTCGGCAGGATCGGGCCGACGTTCTCCATGTTGCGCGACTCCTGGTAGTCGGAGACCTGGAGCAGGAGCGGGTGCCGGCCGCGGCGGAGCCCCCGGGTGCTCACGAGGACGCGGCCGTTCCGGAAGCTCGCCGGGCGCTCGGCGCCGTCGACCCGCGCGACGATCGAGCGGGGTCGACGCCTGAGCCGGCGTCCGTGGCCCGCACCACGAGGGGCGTCCCGCGCCTGACCGTGCGCGTGCGGAGCGTGAGCACCGGCGGCTTCGTGTCGCCGATCCAGAAGCGGAACGTGAACGCGCCCGCGCGCTCGCCGCTCGGGCTGTCGAAGACGACGTCGTAGGCGCCGCGCGCCGGGCAGAATCGCCCCCGAGGCGGGCACGGGCTCGCTGGAACATCCGCAGATACGGGTTGAGGTTGAACGGCAGCGCCGGATAGCCGGTGAGCCGGTTCTCGTCGCCGGCGCGGACGATGCGCGGCTCCACGGCGACGCCCTTCGCGCGGGACGGTGACGACGACGCCGAAGTTCGCCGACCGGCCGCGCGAGGTTGACGCGGAACACGCGCTCGGGGCCGGGCAGGTCGGTCGGGAAGCCGAGCCCCTTGGGGCTCTCGGGGTAGCGGTAGCGTCGAGACGAGGGTCGTGCCGCCCCGGGTCGTCGCCTTGTGCAGCCCCGGCCTTCGCGAAGCGTCGTCGTCTTCGCGCGCGGCGAGCGCCGGCGCCGAGACGCGAAACCAGTACGGGACGCGCCGGCGCTCGGCGCCGCGCGTGAGCACGACGAAGCCCGAGAGCTCGGCGCTCGGCGTGCCGGCGGTCGTCACCGTCACCGGCAGCGTGCCGGGAACGGTCGCGGTCGGGGGCACGGAGACGGTCGCGCCGGTCGCGCCGGTCTGCGGCTCGACCGTGACGGCCCAGGCGCCCGCGCCGCCGCCGGCGTCGGTCAGCGAGAGCGTCCGCGTCGCGGTCCCGGTCGCGGCAACGAGGCCGAACGAGAGCGCGACGGGGCTCGCGAAGAGGAGCGGCTGGTCGGCGCGGCGGAGGTTGACGACGCCGCCGCCCTCGCGGGTCGTCGGCGCCTCGGTCGTGCGGCCGCCGTCGAGGAACGCACGGTCGCCGGTGCTCGCGAGCGCGGACTTGACCTGCGCCGGCGTCCACGCCGGATGGCGCTGCTGCAGCAGCGCGACGGCGCCGGCGACGTGCGGCGCCGCCATGCTCGTGCCCGAGAGCGCGGCGTACGTCCCTCCGGGGCTCGCCGAGACGATCGACGACGCCGGGCGCGCTCACCTCGGGCTTCAGCTGGAGCGAGAGCGGCGTCGGGCCGCCGGAGGAGAACGAGGCGACGACGCCGGGCGCGCCGGAGCGGGTGGTGGAGACCGCGCCGACGGTGATCGCCTCGGGCGTCGAGCCCGGCGAGGAGACGGAGCCGCGGCCGAACTCGTCGAAGTCGTTGCCGGCGGCGACGACCGGCACGACGCCGGCGCGCGGCCGCCGCGTCGAGCGCCTCGCGCGACGATGTCGCGCGTCGGCTCGATCTCGGGCTCGCCCGAGCGAGAGGTTGATCACGTCCATGCCGTCGGCGACGGCCGCCTCGATCGCGGCGACGAGCTCGCGGCGAGTTGCCGTCGAGGCCGACGTCCGCGTCGGTCGGGATCGTCAGCGCCTTGTAGTTGCCGAGGTAGGCGCGCGGCGCGACGCCCGAGATCCGGCCGCCCTCGGCGCGGCGTGTTCGCGTTGCCGGCCGCGATCCCGGCGACGTGCGTGCCGTGCGAGGAGTACTCGGGGTCGAACGGCTTCGAGGCGTGCCGCCAGGTCGGGCCGCGGCGGCGGGAACGCGCGGGCGACGATCACCTTCGCGGTCGTGTAGCGCGTCTGGCCCTTCGGGAAGCCGGCGGGCATCGTGTAGCCGCGCGGGTCGAAGAACGGGTGTGTCTGGTCGATCCCCTCGTCGATGATCCCGATCTTGATCCCCTCGCCGGCGTTCTCGAGCCCGGCGCCCCAGAGCGCCGGCGCGCCGATCTGTCCCGGGCTGCGGTCGAGCAGCGTCCGGTAGCGCACGCTCGGGTAGACGCGCGCGACGCCCGCGACGGGCGAGAGCCGCGAGACCTGGTCGCGAGGGACGAGCACGGCGAGCCCGTTCGCGACGACGCGGTAGCGGCGCGTCACGCGCGCGCCGGGCAGCGCCGCCTCGATCCGCTCCTCGAGCACGCTCCTGCTGCGACGCGAGCGTGCGCAGGTAGGAGCGGCTCGTCGGCGTGCTCAGGCTGAGCCGGCGACCGCCGGTCGCGGCGAGCGTGCGGCCGGGCCGGGCGACCGCGAGCGGTGCTCCGTCGAGCCCGACGACGACCTCGACGAGCTGCGACGAGGGCGGGTCCGGGCGCGCCTCGGCGGCGCCCGCGACGAGCGGGAGCGCGGCGATGAGCAGCAGCAGCAGAAGCCTCGGCGCACGGCCGCAATCTAGCCACACGCCATGAAGATGGCGTTAAGAGCCGACGAGCGCGGTTGGCGTTCGTCAGCGAGTGATGGGTGGCTCGCACATGTCTGGAAAGGACGTGTGGCAGGCCGGAAGGCCCGTCGTCGTCGTCGTCTCGACCTCCGTCTCGCCGGTGACCGTGACGGCCGTCGTCGTGTCCGACGAGGAGTCCGGTGGTGCGGGCGGGGCAGGAGCTGCCGATCCGGCTGTCGAGGCGCCGGCGCAACTCCACAGGCCGATCCGCTCGCAGCGCGCGGCGGACTCCGCCGAGCGGTAGGGAGCGACGCCGAACGAAGCTGCTTCCAGTGACGACGGTCGCGAAGCCTCCCCGCAGAAGACTCCGGCCCAGGTCGTTCCCGTCCGGAAGTCGCACGTAGGCGACGAGCCTGCGCTTCTGATCGCGCGCCGCCTGCGACCGATCGCCGGCGAGGCGGACGAGCTTGCCCAGCGCGAGCCGCCGTGTCGCTGCGATCGCCTGTGCAGCGTGGCACTCCCGTCGCGCCAGCTCCGGCGCGTCGATGCCGAGCACTCGAACCCGCTCGCGCACGCCGCTTCGGAGCCGCACGTCCATCCTGTCGCCGTCGAGCATGTGGACGACGATTCCGGTTCCTCGAACGTTGGCGTGGCCGGGGCCGCGGAGGCAGTCGAGCTACCGTCGAGGGAGACGCCGATCGCCGCGGCGAATCCGACGACGGCGAGCGCGCACAGCGTGAGCAAGCGACGCAACATCGGCTTCCCTCCCCTAGCCACGGGAAGCCTAGTCCGGTCGAGCTCAGCTGGCAAGCTCTCGTCTGGCTACACTGGGCGTCCGCGCGGATGTGGCGGAATTGGTAGACGCGCACGGTTCAGGTCCGTGTGCCCTTCGGGGCGTGGAGGTTCAAGTCCTCTCATCCGCATAGTCGTCGCATACGTGATCCGTCAGGATCTGTGCCGTCGATCCTCCTGCCGCCCCGAAGCGGCCCGAGCTGCCCGACGAGCTGGAGGAGACCACGCTCGGCGACGCGCCGCTCACCGGGTTGCGACTCGAGCGCGTCGTCGCTGCGCGGGCTCGCCTTCGAGGAGCGCGCCGCAGCCGACCTGCGCCTCGAGGAGTCGGTGCTCGACAACGTCACGCTCGACGGCTGCGAGGCGGCCGGGCTCACGCTCACGGACGTCCGCGCCGCAGGCGGCAGCTGGGCGAACCTCCGGGCCGTGCGCGGCTCGCTGACGCGCGTCGAGGCGCACGAGGTGCGCGCCACGGGCGCGGACTTCGCGGAGACGGAGCTGCGCGACGTCGTCTTCGACGGCTGCCGCCTCGACCTGGCCTCGTTCCGCTTCGCCCGGCTTGCGCGGGTCGCCTTCCGCGACTGCCGGCTCGAGGAGGCCGACTTCCACGGAGCGACGCTCTCGTCGGTGCGGCTGGAGCGCTGCGTGCTCGTCGGGGCGAACGTCGACGGAGCCTCGTTCTCGCAGTCGGAGCTGCGCGACTGCGAGCTGACCGGGATCACCGGCGCGGGCAGCCTCGGAGGCGTTCGCATGCCGTGGGGCGACGTGATCCAGATCGCCGGGCTGCTGGCCGCGGCGACCGGGATCGAGGTCGTCGACTAGCGGCGAGCACGGCGAGCACGTCGTCGGCGTGCGTGTCGGGCTTCACCTTCCGCATCACCTTGGCGACGTTGCCGTCCGCGTCGATCACGAACGTCGAGCGCTCGACGCCCATGTAGGTCTTGCCGTACATCGTCTTCTCGCCCCAGACGCCGTACTCCTCGGCCACCGCGTGATCGGGGTCGGCGAGGAGCGGAAACGGGAAGCCGTACTTCTCCTTGAACTTCGCGTGCGACGCCTCGCCGTCGGGGCTGACGCCGAGCACGACCGCGCCGGCGCGCTCGAACTCGCCCCAGGCGTCGCGGATCCCGCAGGCCTGCGCCGTGCAGCCGGGCGTGTCGTCCTTGGGGTAGAAGTAGAGGACGACCGGCTTTCCGCGCAGACGCGAGCGTGACGGACTCGCCGTTGTCGCTCGTGCTCGAACTCCGGTGCCGGCTTTCCTTCCTCGACCACGTCTCTCCTTTCCGAGGGGTCCGGCGACGGAGATGCTATCGGCGGTCAGCTCCCCCAACGCCGGACCTCGATCGTCCCGGTCTCGGCGGCGGGGTGCGCCGACGCGATCGACGCCTCCTCGGCTGCCCGCACTCGAGGATGTCGAAGCCGCCGACCGCTTCCTTCGTCTCGGCGAACGGCCCGTCGGTGACGGTCTTCTTCCCGTTCCGGACGCGAACCGACGCGCGCAGCGCGGCGCCGCCAGCCGGCGCCCGTCACCCGCCCCGTGCCTGGGCAGCCAGGCTCGCCGGGTCGGCGCTCGCCGGCCCTTGCCCGTTCATCGTCTCCGCCCCCAGACCAGCAGCAGTACTTCATCGTCGCTCCTCTCGTGTCGATACGACCTTCCATGGATAGCCTTCACTCGTCCACGCGATCGCCCCACGCTCTCGCTAGGGTCCGCGCGATGCTAACGACGCACACGCGCTCGCCTACCTCGTGGTCGCGGTGCCGGCGCTGGCCGCGGCCGTCGGCGGCTTCGTCTACTGGCGCCGGCGCGGCGCGGGGCGCATCGTCGCGAACCTGCTCGCGCTCGCGCAGACGCTCCTCGTCGCACAGGTCGGGCTCGGCCTGCTCCTGCTGTCCGACGAGCGCCGCGCCGCGGACGAGCTGCACTACGTCTACGGCTCGCTCTCGCTCGGCGCGCTGCTCGTGCCGTGGCTCTACGCACCGGCGGCCGGGCCGAGGCGGCTCGCCTGGTTCGCCGGCACGTCGGCGCTCGCCGCCGCCCTCGCCGTGCGAGCATTCATGACCGGGCTCGTGAACAGGATCAAGCGCTTCTTCACCGAGATGAACCGACGCTGCGCGGCTTCCTCATCATCGCCCTCATCGCGGCCGTCGTCGTCGTCCTCTCGCTCGAGGAGGTCGTCGCGACCGTCGGCGGGCTGCTGCGGATCGCGTTCTTCCTCGCCATCGCGTTCTTCCTCTTCCTGCTCTGGCGCGAGCGGCGCGGCGACATCGAGTCGTGGGGCGACCGCAGCCGGCGGGTCTTCTACGCCGCGATCATCCTCGCCGTCGTCGACATCGGCGCGTTCATCGGCCTGCAGCCCGAGTGGGCCCGGACGCCCTCGCGTTCTTCCTCGTCCTCGGCGCCTGCGCGTACGCGGCCGTCCGCGTCTGGCGCGACGAGCACCGCTACTGCTAGCAGGTGCTACAGGCCTAGGACGCGCGCGGCGGCGGCGCCGTCGAGCGCGTCGAGCGCGGCGCGGATGTCCATCGCCTGGCCGACGAAGATCGGCGTGTCGCGCTCCGTGTAGCGCGAGGCCTCGCTCTCGCGCAGCGTCAGCATCAGGTGCATGAAGTCGGACGGCTCCTCGCACTCGAACGCCGTCATGAACTCCTGGTCGTCGATGCCGAACGAGTACGTGGTGTGGTTCTGGATCGAGGCGAACCGCGCGCCGATCTCGATGTGCTCGTCCATCGCGCGCTGGCGATCCTCGAGCGGCAGCGCGTACCAGGGACGCGTCTTCACGAACGGGTAGACGACGAGATAGGGATGCGCCGCGCGGGACGATCTTCCGCGGCCGGCGTGCCTGGCTGTACTGCGAGGCCTTCGTCGTCGCGAGGTACGAGTACGGCGTCTCGAGCCAGCCGGCGAGCGGCGTCCCGTTCAGCGCCGCGCCGAGCTCGCCGAGATCCGCGTAGCGCTCCGTGATCTTCCAGAGGAAGAAGTCGCAGTCGGGCCGGACGCCTGCCGTCGAGTACGCCCGCACCTCGAGGCGCTCCGCCCACGACTCGACCACGTCGGCGAACGCGTCCTTGCCCGCGGCGCGCTCGTCGACGGGCAGGCGCCGCCAGGCGGGATCGACCTTGTAGAAGGTGTAGGCGACGTACTGGCCGCTCGCCTGCTCGCTCACGGCCTATCGTACGCACCCGCGCGGGCCGCCTCGACCGCCTCGCGCACGGCAGGCAGGCTCGACTTGGGCGTCCCGTCGACGTAGTAGACGCCGGACTGGAAGCCGGCCAGGGCCGGCTCGTCGTGCGAGTGGAAGACGAGCAGCCCGACGACGCCCTCCTGGCACGCCGCCAGCTCGAGCGCACGGCGGTAGAAGTCGGCCTGCGTCGGCTCGTCGACGGGGCTCGCCACCTCGTCGCCCTCGTAGAGGCCCGCTTCGCCGGCGGGATCGCGCTCTCGACCCCGAGCTCGCTGTAGAGCATCGGCAGCTCGCGTCCGAACGCCTCGCGCAGCGCGCCCCTGGAGCCGGTCGACGTCGGCGAGCCCGAGCGTGCGCGAGCGCGGGTTCGGGTGCGGCACGTCGGGCGGCGTGCTCGCGGTCTCGGGATACGGGTGGAAGGCGAAGCCGTCGAGGACCGGCTCCGTCCGGCCGCTCGCGCGGAGCGCCTCTCCGAGCCGCGGATGAAGGCGCTCGGGCGAGTGCGTCGGCCGCGCCCCGTTCGGCCGGTCGCTGCCGCGCGGGCCGAGCGCGCCGCCCCAGACGCGGACGTCGGGCTCGGCCTCCTTGACCGCGTCGTAGACGTCGGCCGAGCAGCGCGAGGTAGTCGCGCGGCGCAGCGCTCGCCCCGTCAGGCCCGAACTGCGGCTGCCAGAAGCGGTTCACGTTCGGCTCGTTCCCGACGATCAGATCGCGCACCTCCGGGACGTCGCGCACGATCGCCGCGGCGTACGAGGCGAACTCGCCCGCGGCCGCCGGCGTCAGCGGCGTCGTCGACGAGCCGCGGTGGAAGACGGCGAGGAAGAGGCGCAGGTCTCGCTCGCTGCACGGGCGGCCGTCTCGCGCAGGATCGCGAGCTCCTCGGCCGTCGGCCGGTCGAGCCCGGGCTCCCAGTAGCTCGTGATCGCGAGCGCGTCGAAGCCGACGTCGGCGAGCTGGTCGAGGCGGGGCCGCCGTGGCGGACGGCGTCGTCGACCGCGCCGACGACGAAGCCGCTCCGGTCCTCGTCGGTCGCGACCTCGTCGCCGCCCGCCGCAGCCGGCGAGAGGACGACGAGCGCAGCCGCGCCCGCCCGGACACCCCGCAGCACGCGGCTAGGCTAGCCGCCGTGGCCGACGTGCGCGACAAGCTGAAGAGACTCCCGGCCAGGCCGGGCGTCTACCTCTTCCGCGACGAGGCCGGGACGTGCTGTACATCGGCAAGGCGAAGTCGCTGCGCCCGCGCGTGCGCTCGTACTTCCAGGCGGGACGTGGCGACACCCGGCGTCGATCCCGCAGCTCGTCGGCCGCATCGCCGACCTCGAGGTGATCGTCACCGGCACCGAGGTCGAGGCGCTCCATCTCGAGCAGAACCTCGTCAAGCGGCACCGGCCGCCGTTCAACGTCCGGCTGCGCGACGACAAGTCGTTCCCCTACATCGCCGTCACCGTCGAGGACGAGTACCCGCGCGTCATGTTCACCCGCGAGCGGCACCGCCGCGGCGTCGTCTACTTCGGCCCGTACGCGAACGCGAAGAAGGTGCGCGAGACGCTCGACGTGCTCAACCGCGTCTTCCAGTTCCGGCCCTGCGAGGGGCCGAAGCCGGGCCGGCACTCCGGCATCCCGTGCCTCGACTACCACATCGAGCGCTGCCACGCGCCCTGCGTGGGCTACATCACGCCGGAGCTCTACCGCGAGCTGATCGACGAGGTGATCGAGTTCCTCTCCGGCGACACGAAGCCGATCGTGCGCGCGCTCGAGCAGCGGATGCGCGAGGCGGCCGAGGAGGAGCGCTTCGAGGACGCGGCGCGCTACCGCAACCGCCTCTTCGCGATCGAGAACCTCGCCGAGCGGCAGGGCGCCGACCGGCGCGAGACGGGCTCGATCGACGTGATCGGGATCGCCGCCGAGGGCGAGCGCGCGGCCGTCCAGGTCTTCCCGCTCCGCGGCGGCAAGATGATCGACCGCCACGGCTTCCACCTCGAGAACGTCGACGGCCAGGATGTGACCACGATCGTGGAGGCGTTCTGCCTCGAGTACTACGGGAACGCGCCGTCGATCCCGCCGCAGATCGTCGTGCCGCCCGAGACGGGTGACGTCACGGCGCTCGGCGAGTGGCTGACCGAGCGGCGCGGCGCGCGGGTCGAGGTGCGCGTTCCGGAGCGCGGCGAGAAGAAGCGGCTCGCGGATCTCGCGGCGCAGAACGCGCCGCTCGCGCTCGAGTCGGAGGCGGCGCAGAGCGAGCAGAAGCGGCTGCGGCGCGTCGAGGCGCTCGAGGAGCTCCGCGAGGCGCTCAACCTCGAGAGCCTGCCGCTCCGGATCGAGTGCTACGACATCTCGAACATCCAGGGCCAGGAGATCGTCGGCTCGATGGTCGTCTTCCAGGACGCGATCGCGAAGAAGGCGCACTACCGCAAGTTCGCGGTGCGCGGGCTCGACGGCCAGGACGACTTCGCGGCGATGGCCGAGGTGATCTCGCGCCGGTTCGCGCGGCTCGGCGTCACCGGCGAGGAGTACGACGAGGGCTTCGCGAGCGCGCCGAACCTCGTCGTGATCGACGGCGGCAAGGGCCAGCTCTCGGCGGCGCTCGCGGCGATGCAGGCCTACGACCTGCCGCGCGTGGCGGTGATCTCGCTCGCGAAGCGGGTCGAGGAGGTCTTCGTGCCGGGGCAGGCCGGATCCGATCCTGCTCGACCGCCACAACCCGGGCCTGCAGCTCCTGCAGCGGATCCGCGACGAGGCGCACCGCTTCGCGCTCGGCTTCCACCGCCAGCGGCGCGCGGTGCGGGCGCGCGAGTCGATCTTCGACACGCTCGAGGGCGTCGGCCCGGCTCGCGGCGGCGGGCGCTGCTGCAGCACTTCGGCTCGGCCGAGAGCGTGCTGGCGGCGACCCAGGAGGAGCTCGAGGGCGTGCCGGGCGTGCCGGCGAAGACGGCGCGCTCGATCTACGCGCAGCTGCACAAGACCGGCCGCGGCTAAGGAGCCGGCGACGGCTCAGCCCTCCGGCGCCGGTTTCTCCCGCCGCCGACGACGTCGCGCCAGCGGATTGGCCGAGCATGAGGAAGATCGCGGTGAAGCCGACGATCGCGTTCACCACCGTCAGCGTCAGCCGCATGCCGACGGAGAAGGCGAGCAGGGCGCTCCGCGGCACGGCGTCCTTGAAGACGAAGACGATGAAGGCCTGCTCCGTGCCGATCCCGCCCGGGGAGATCGGGCACGAGCGTGGCGAGGCTCGACGTCACCTGCACGAGCAGCACGTTCCGGACGCTCTGGTCGATCCCGAATGCGCCGAGGAAGAACCAGATCGAGAGGAAGCGGAGCGTCCAGTCGCACGCCTGCCACGCGGCGACGGTGCGCAGGTAGCGCTCGCGGTCGTGCAGCACGACGATGCCCTGCCGGACGCGCTCCTTGAGGTCCTGGACGCGGAAGTGCAGCCAGATGCCGCCGAAGATCGCGAAGATCACGAGCACGAGCAGCGAACGTGATCGCGAGCTCGGGGCTCTCGCCGACCCAGCGGAAGTCGAACCCGGGGAGGCTCGGCAGGACGCCGAGCCCCGGCAGCGCGCCCTGCGTGAGCGCGTAGACGAAGAGCAGCCCGGCGACGACGGTGTCGAAGATCGCCAGCACGAGCAGCGTCGCGGCGAGGGTCGTGTAGGTCGCGCCCTTGACCGCCCGGTGCGCGAAATACAGCTTCACGACGTCGCCGCCGCGGGCCGGCAGCACGGCGTTGACGCCGACCGCGGACACGTAGGCGCCGTAGATCGAGCGCCACGGAACCGGTCTCCTCGGGGTAGGCGGCCGCGATCGTGTTCCGCCAGGCCCGGCTCGTGCAGGCGGTCTTCAGGAGGTGGCAGCAGATCGCGAGCGCGAGCGGCCCGAAGTCGACCGAGGCGAGCCGCTCGAAGAAGACGCCGATCGCGTGGAAGACCTCGCCCACGGTCTCAGGCTAACGCTGCCTCAGGCTAACGCCGTCGTCGGCGCTGGATCGTCTCAGCGTGCGGAGCCGCCGTCCCCGTCCGGATCCATCGACGGGTAGCGGTAGTCCGTCGGCGGCACGAAGGTCTCCTTCACCGTCCGCGGGCTGACCCAGCGGATCAGGTTCCAGAGCGAGCCGGCCTTGTCGTTCGTGCCCGGACGCGCGGGCGCCGCCGAACGGCTGCTGGCCGACGACGGCGCCGGTCGGCTTGTCGTTCACGTAGAAGTTCCCGGCCGTGTAGCGGAGCGCGGCGTGCGCCTGCTCGATCGCGCGGCGGTCGTCCGCGAAGACGGCGCCCGTGAGCCCGTACTCCGAGGTCTCGTCGACGAGCTCGAGCGTCTCGTCCCAGCGCTTCTCGTCGTAGACGTACGTCGTGACGACCGGGCCGAAGAGCTCCTCGCGCATCGTGCGCGAGCCGGGATCCTCGGTGGCGATCACCGTCGGCTCGACGAAGTAGCCCTCGCTGTCGTCGGTGCCGCCGCCGGCGACGATGTCGGCGCCGGCCTTGCGCGCCTCCGCGATCGCGTCCTTCTGGGTCTTGAAGGAGCTGCCGTCGATCACGGCGCCCATGAAGTTCGAGAAGTCGCCGACGTCGCCCATCGGCGAGCCCCGACACCTGCTCGGCGAGCCGCTCGCGCAGCTCGGGCCAGAGGTTCGAGGGCGCGTAGATGCGCGACGAGGCCGAGCACTTCTGGCCCTGGTACTCGAAGGAGCCGCGCACGATCGCCGTCGCGAGCTGGTCGACGTCGGCGCTCGGGTGGGCGAGGATGAAGTCCTTGCCGCCGGTCTCGCCGACGATGCGCGGGTAGTTGCGGTAGCTCGCGATCGTCGAGCCGACCGTCTTCCACATGCTCTGGAAGACCGGCGTCGACCCGGTGAAGTGGATCCCGGCGAGCTCGGGGCTCGCGAGCGCGGCGTTCGCCGATCTCGGCGCCCGAGCCGTAGACGAGGTTGATCACGCCGTCCGGCAGTCCCGCCTCCTTCAGCAGGCGCATCAGGTAGTAGGCGGAGAGGGACGCGGTCGAGGCCGGCTTCCACACGACCGTGTTGCCGAGCAGCGCCGGCGAGCCGGCGAGGTTGCCGCCGATGGCCGTGAAGTTGAACGGGCTGACCGCGAAGACGAAGCCCTCGAGCGGCCGGTACTCGAGCCGGTTCCACACTCCCGGCGAGGAGATCGGCTGCTCCTCGTACATCCGGATCATGAACTCGACGTTGAAGCGCCAGAAGTCGATCAGCTCGCAGGCGGCGTCGATCTCCGCCTGGTGCACGGTCTTCGACTGGTTCAGCATCGTGGCCGCGACGATCGTCGAGCGCCAGGGGCCCGCGAGCAGCTCGGCGGCGCGGAGGAAGACGGCGGCGCGCTCCGCCCAGGGGAGAGTCGACCAGTCCGCGTGCGCCCCGCGTGCGGCCGCGATCGCCTGGTCGACGTGCTCGGCGCCGCCCTTCGCCACGTCGGCGAGCACGTGCTCCTTGCGGTGCGGCATCACGGCCTCGAAGGTGGCTGCCGGTCTCGACGTCGGAGCCGCCGACGATCAGCGGGATCTGGAGACGCTCGAGCTCCATCTGGCGGATCCGGGCCTGGAGCTCGGCGCGCTCGGGAGAGCCCGGTGCGTACGCCCGGACCGGCTCGTTCGCAGGCGTCGGCGGCCTGAAGATGCCGGGGGCGGACACGCGACCGATTGTAGAGTCGTGGCGATGCGCGTGACGCGGCATGCCTACGCGGTCGAGGGCTGGGGCGTGGGGGAGCTGTGGGAGGCCGACGGCCGGGTCGTCGTCGCGCACGACGCGCCGACCGAGCGCCGTAACGGCCCCCGGGGGCGCACCGGGCGTCCCTACTGAAACGCTATCGAGGAAAGCGCTACGCGTGGGCGACGGTTTCGTGCCGGAACTGCTGCAGAGAATCCACAGCTTCTATCGGGGAGAGCGGGTCGACTTCGCGGACGTCGCGCTCGACCTCGAGTGGTGCACGCCCTTCCAGGCGGACGTCGCGGCCACGCTGCGGAGCGTGCCCTGGGGCGAGGTCGTCTCGTACGCCGAGCTTGCCGAGCTCGCGGGCTATCCGCGGGCCCAGCGCGCAGTCGGCACCTTCTGCGCCCACAACCGCTACTCGCTCTTCGTGCCGTGCCACCGGGTGGTCGCAGCGCAGGGAATCGGCTCGTACGGCCTGCTCGGGATCTCCTACAAGCGCCGTCTCCTCCGACTCGAGGGCCATCGTGCTCTCTGAGGAGCTCCGCCAGGAGCTCGCGGCGATCGCGCCCGAGCGCGGCTGCTGCCGGCTCGCAGAGATCTCGGCGCTCTTCCACTCCGCCGGCAGCGTCCACCTGCTCGGGCGCGGCCGGCTCGCGCTGCACCTCGACCTCGTCAGCTCGGCGGTCGCGCGCCGGGCCTTCTCGCTCCTGCGCGACCTCGGCATCGGCTCGGAGATCCGGACGTACCGCCGGCAGGCGTTCGACCGGGCGACGCGCTACCAGCTGCACGTGTCTGGTGAAGACGCCGCGCTCGCGACGCTCGTCGAGGCCGGTGTGCTCGACGCGCGGCACGCGCCGCTCGAGCGCCCACCGCGACGCGTCGTCGGCCGCGGGTGCTGCCGTGGGGCCTACCTGCGCGGGGCGATGCTCGGAGGCGGCTCCCTCTCCGGGCCGAGCGCGCCGCATCTCGAGCTGCGGACGACCTCGCTCGAGGGGGCCGGGTTCCTGCGCGCGGTCGCGGCCTCGGACGGGGCGAAGGTCGGCGTGCTCGATCGCGGCAGGCACGCGGTCGCCTACGCGAAGGGTGCGGACGCGATCGAGGCGCTGCTCGTCAAGGCCGGCGCCTCGGATGCCGTGCTCGCGTTCGAGGAGCGCTCGGTCCTCGCCGCGACGCGGGCGGACGCGAACCGGCTCGCGAACGCCGACCACGCGAACCTCGTCCGCACGAGCCGCGCGGCGCAGGTCCAGCTCGCAGCGCTCCGGCAGCTCCAGGCAGCGGGCGCGCTCACGCACGTGCCGGACCGGCTGCAGGAGGTCGCCCACCTTCGGCTACGCCACCCGACCCTCTCGCTGCGCGAGCTGGCCGCCAAGTGCGACCCCCCGGCCACGAAGGCCTCCGTCCACCGCCGGCTGAAGAAGCTCCAGGAGCTCGCGGAGTAGGTCGAGCTCCCGCCAGGCGAGCTCTCGCTCGTGCGCTTCCTCTCGACAAATCAGGCGCGCACCGTTTGTAACTCAGGTAACAAGATCGTGGCCGTTTGGCGTACCCTTGAGACGGCGGGTCTGTGCTCGTCCGGGGCGGATTCAGACCCCGTCTGCCCCGGTTTGGAGCGCGGTACTGCGGAGGGGGAGGTCGTCCTCGGAGCTCCCCCTCCGGCCCGCCGGCTCTCGTCGGCGGCGCGTACGGTGGAGCGGTGAACGCGCGCTACATCGAGCTGAGGGAGCGTCTGGCGGAGATCCACGATCTCCAGAAGACCCGCTCCATGCTGTCCTGGGATCAGCAGGTGAAGATGCCCGCGGGAGGCGGCGCGGTGCGGGCCGAGCAGCTGGCGACGCTCGACCGGCTCGCGCACGAACGGTTCGTCTCCGACGAGATCGGCCTGCTCCTCGAGGGCCTGGCGCCGTTCGAGGACTCCCAGGGCTACGACTCCGACGAGGCGAGCCTGATCCGGGTCACGCGACGGGACTGGGAGAAGGCGCGGCAGGTTCCGGCCGAGCTGCGGGCCGAGATGTCGCGGGCGGCGTCGCTGGCGCTGCCGGTGTGGGCGGAGGCGCGGGCCGAGTCGGACTTCGCCCGCTTCCTCCCGCACCTGCGCGCGAACCTCGACCTGCGTCGGCGCTACGTCGACTGCTTCGACGACTACGACGAGCCGTACGACGTGCTGCTCGACGACTTCGAGCGCGGGATGACCGCAGCCGAGGTGCGGGTCGTCTTCGACCGTCTGAAGACCGATCAGGTACCGCTCGTGGCCGCCGCGTCGCAGAACGGCGCGCGTCCCGCCCGCGACCGGCCCTACCCGCTCGAGGGCCAGCGCCGCTTCGAGCTGTCCGTGCTCGAGCGCTTTGGGTTCGACCGGGACAGCTGGCGGCTCGACCCGACGGTGCACCCGTTCGCGAGCTCGCTCGGGATCCACGACATCCGCCTGACGACCCGCTATCACGAGACGAATCTCGACGGCCTCTTCGCCTCGATGCACGAGTGCGGCCACGGCCTGTACGAGCACGGTGTCGCCGACTCGCTCGAGCGGACCCCGCTCGCGCGCGGCACCTCGCTCGGACTGCACGAGTCGCAGAGTCGGCTCTGGGAGAACCTCGTCGGGCGAAGCCTGCCGTTCTGGCGCTTCTTCTATCCGCAGCTGCGGGAGCAGTTCCCCGAGGCGTTGCGCGACGTCGAGCTCGAGGATTGGTACCGCTCGGTCAACTGGGTCCAGCCGTCGCTGATCCGCGTCGAGGCGGACGAGGCGACCTACAACCTGCACGTGATCCTGCGCTTCGAGCTCGAGCAGGAGCTGCTGTCGGGCGCGGTTCCGCTGGAGGAGCTCCCCGACGCGTGGAACGCCCGCATGCGCGAGTACGTGGGCCTCGAGCCTCCGAACGACCGGCTGGGCGTGCTCCAGGACGTGCACTGGTCGGGCGGCCACATCGGCTACTTCGCGACGTACGCGCTCGGCAACGTCATCTCCGCGCAGATCTGGGAGCGAGTCCGTGCCGCGATCCCCGACCTGCACGCGCAGTTCGAAGCCGGGGAGTTCGGCGAGCTGCGCCGCTGGCTCGTCGACAACCTCTACCGGCACGGGCGCAAGTTCACTCCGAAGGAGACGCTGGAGCGCGTCGTCGGCGGCCCGATCGACCCGGACCCGTACCTCCGCTACCTCGGGACGAAGCTGGCAACGCTCGCCTAGACTCGGCTCCGGTCACCGCGACAGAGGAGAGCGAATGGCGACACGCGTGGGGATCAACGGCTTCGGCCGCATCGGGCGCAACTTCTTTCGAGCGGCGCTCGAGCGCACGGCCGACTTCGAGATCGTGGCCGCGAACGACCTCGGCGACGCGCAGACGATGGCGCACCTGCTCAAGTACGACTCGAATCTCGGCCCGCTCGAGGGAGAGGTCGCGGTCGCCGACGGCGTCCTCCGAGCCGCCGGCAAGGAGATCAAGCTCCTGTCCGAGCGCGACCCGGCCGACCTCGCCTGGGGCGACCTCGGCGTCGACGTCGTGCTCGAGTCGACTGGCTTCTTCACGAAGCGCGACGCGGCCCAGAAGCACCTCGACGCGGGTGCGAAGAAGGTCGTCATCTCTGCGCCGGCGACCGACCCCGACATCACGCTCGTCCTCGGGGTCAACGACGACTCCTACGACGCCGGCTCCCACCACATCGTCTCGAACGCGTCCTGCACGACGAACTGCGTCGCTCCGCTCGCCAAGGTCCTCCACGACTCGTTCACCGTCGAGCAGGGCTTCATGACGACGATCCACGCGTACACGAACGACCAGCGCATCCTCGACCTGCCGCACGAGGACATCCGCCGCGCCCGCGCGGCCGCGATCAACCTGATCCCGACCTCGACCGGCGCCGCCCGCGCGATCGGGCTCGTGCTGCCGGAGCTGAAGGGGAAGGTCGACGGGATGTCGATGCGCGCGCCGGTGCCGACCGGCTCGGTCACCGACCTCGTCTGCCGCGTCGGTCGCGAGACCACCGTCGACGAGGTCAAGGACGCCTTTCGCACGGCCGCGTCGTCCGGGCCGCTGCAGGGCTACCTCCAGTACATGGAGGACCCGATCGTCTCGACGGACATCCAGCGCTCGCCGTACTCGTGCGTCTTCGACACGGAGCTGACGATGGTGAACGGGACGATGGTGAAGGTGTTCGGCTGGTACGACAACGAGTGGGGCTACTCGTGTCGCCTGGTCGACCTGATCGGGAAGGTCCTCTGAGACGTCGCCGCGCTCCGTCCGGGAGGCGGACGTCGACGGCAAGGCCGTGCTCGTCCGCGCCGACCTGAACGTCCCGCTCGAGGACGGTCGAGTCGCCGACGACACGCGCATCCGCGCGGCGCTGCCGACGCTGGAGCACCTGCTCGAGCGTGGCGCGGCGGCAGTGCGCGTCTGCTCGCACCTCGGCCGGCCGGAGGGGGAGGATCCGGCGTTCCGGATCGAGCCGGTGCGCGAGCACCTGCGCTCGCTGCTCGCCGACGAGCGGATCGAGGTGCTCGAGAACACCCGCTTCCATCCCGGCGAGACGCGCAACGACGAGGGATTCGCCCGTGAGCTCGCCGACGGCTGTGACCTCTACGTGAACGACGCCTTCGGCTCGGCGCACCGCGCCCACAGCTCGACGGAGGCGGTCGCCCACCTGCTGCCCGCGTACGCCGGCCTGCTGCTCGAGCAGGAGCTCGAGCAACTCGGACGCCTGCTGGGGGAGGTCGAGCGGCCGTTCGTGCTCGTCACCGGCGGCGCGAAGGTCGACGACAAGCTGGGCGTGCTCGAGCACCTCGGCGGGCGCGCCGACACGGTGCTCGTGGGCGGCAAGATGGCCGAGCAGCTGCGCGAGGAGAACCCGCTCTCCTTCGAGGTCGTGCTCCCGACGGACGTGATTGCCGCCGAGTCGTTCGCGGAGGACGCCGAGGCGCACGAGGCGCCGTACGACTCGCTGCCCGCGGGCTGGCTCGGCCTCGACATCGGCCCGGAGACGCGGGAGCTCTTCGCCGGACACATCCGCGGCTGCCGGCACCGTCTTCTGGAACGGCCCGATGGGCGTCTTCGAGTGGGAGCGCTTCGCCGGGGGGACGAAGGCGGTCGCGCAGGCGGTCGCCGCCGCCGATGCCTTCACCGTCGTCGGCGGCGGCGACTCCGTCCGTGCGGTCAACGAGCTCGGTCTCGACGACCGCATCTCGTGGGTCTCGACCGGCGGCGGCGCTGCGCTCGAGCTGCTCGAAGGCAAGGAGCTACCCGGCGTCGCGGCGATCCCGGAGAATTGACCGATGCTGATCGCCGGCAACTGGAAGATGTTCAAGGGTCCCGCCGAGACGAGGGAGTTCCTCGAACGCCTTCGAGCCGCCCGACGGCGTCGACGTGATCGTCTGTCCGCCGTTCGCGTCCTTGGTCGCCGCGGTCGAGAGCGGTCGCTCCGTCTACGCCCAGAACGTCCACTGGGAGCCGAGCGGCGCCTACACCGGCGAGGTCTCGCCGCAGATGCTGCTCGAGCTCGGCGTTCGAGGTGCGCTCGTCGGCCACTCGGAGCGGCGGCAGCACTTCGGCGAGACGGACGAGACCGTGGCCCGCCGGGCGCGGGCGGCGCTCGACGCGGGGCTCGGCGTGATCGCCTGCGTGGGCGAGACGCTCGAGCAGCGCGAGTCCGGAGACACCGAGCTCGTCCTCAAGATCCAGGTCGAGGCGATCGCGTTCGCCGCCGGCGACTACCCCGACCTCGTGCTGGCCTACGAGCCCGTCTGGGCGATCGGCACCGGCCGCACGGCCACGCCGGATCAGGCCCGCGAGGCTCACGCCTTCATCAAGGGCCTGCTCGACCGGCCCGTGCTCTACGGCGGCTCCGTCAAGCCGGACAACGCGCAGGAGCTGCTCGCGCAACCCGGGATCGACGGCGCGCTCGTCGGCGGCGCCTCCCTCGAACCCGACTCGTTCGCCGCGATTTGCCGGGCAGCACTCCGGTAGCCGAGCTCGTCGCGCTCGTCGTCCTCGACGGCTGGGGGTGCGCGGCCGCCGGCCCGGGGAACGCCGTCGAGCTCGCCGACACACCGGTGTTCGACCGGCTCTGGCGCGACTACCCGCACACGCGCCTCGAGGCTTCCGGCGAGGCCGTCGGGCTGCCGCCCGGCCAGATGGGCAACTCGGAGGTCGGGCATCTGACGATCGGCTCCGGGCGGATCCTCCTCCAGGACCTCCAGCGCGTGAACCGAGCCGTGCGTGACGGCTCGTTCGCCGAGAACGCGGCGCTCGTGGGCGCGTTCGAGCGAGCCAAGGCCCGTGGCGGCGACGTCCATCTGCTCGGCCTCGTCTCCCACGGCGGAGTCCACTCGCACATCGACCACCTGCACGCGCTGCTCGAGCTCGGGCGCCGGCTCGGGATGGAGGGGCGCACCTGGATCCACGCCTTCACCGACGGCCGCGACGTCTCGCCGACCGCGGCGGCCGGCGACCTCGCCGAGCTGCCGGCCGAGCGGATCGCCACGGTCGTGGGCCGGTACTACGCGATGGACCGCGACGGACGCTGGGACCGAACGGAGCGAGCGTTCGCGGCGATCGTCGGCGGGGAAGGCCGGCGTTCGACCGATCCCGTCGCGGCCGTCGGAGCAAGCCACGCCGAGGGGCTCACGGACGAGTTCGTCGAGCCGGTCGTGCTGTCGGGCACGCCGCGCCTCACCCAGCGCGACGCCGCGATCTTCTTCAACTTCCGGCCCGACCGGGGCCGCCAGCTGGCGCAGAAGCTGGTCGCCGCCGGCATCGACCTGACGACGATGACGCGCTACCGCGACGATCTCGACGCGTCGGTCGCCTTCGCCGAGCAGCAGGTTCGGCAGACGCTGGCCGAGGTGCTCGCGGCCGCGGGAGCCAGACAGCTCCACGTCGCGGAGACGGAGAAGTACGCCCACGTGACGTACTTCTTCAACGGCGGCGTCGAGGCGGAGTGGCCGGGCGAGACCCGCATCCTCGTCCCCTCGCCGCGCGACGTCCCGAGCTACGACCTGAAGCCGGAGATGTCCGCCCGCGAGGTGACGAAGCGCTTCGTGGCGGAGATCGGCGGCGGCTACCGCTTCGCCGTGCTCAACTTCGCCAACCCTGACATGGTCGGACATACCGGGTCGATTCCCGCCACCATCGCCGCGGTCGAGACGGTCGACGAGTGCCTCGGCCGCGTGGTCGAATCGACCCACGCCGCGGGAGGGATCTGCCTCGTCACCGCCGACCACGGCAACGCCGAGCAACTGCTCGAGGCGGACGGTGTCAGCCCCCACACCGCGCACACGACCAACCCGGTCCCGCTGGTTCTCACTGTACGAGGGTTTACGCTCAAGCAACACGGGGGACTTGCCGACCTAGCTCCAACAGCCCTGCGGCTCCTGGGCCTCGACCCCCCGGCCGAGATGACCGGGGACACGCTTGTCACGAGAAGGTAATGGCATTGTGAACATCGTGATTTCGCGGCTATACTCACGCCCACTTGTCGCTGCCCCAGCCTGATCTCGGCGTCCTGCGGAAGGCTCAGCGAGGAGATGAGCGAGCGTTCTCGCTCATCGTCCGCGCGTACGAGCTCCCGGTCTTCAACTACGTGCTGCGGCTCGTCGGCGACCGCTCGCTCGCGGAGGACCTGACGCAGGAGGTCTTCCTCCGTGTCTACCAGGGCCTGCCGAGCTTCTCGCTCCGCTGTCGGTTCACGACCTGGCTCTTCCAGGTGACGAAGAACCGCGTGCTCGACGAGCTGCGCGCGCTCGAGCGGCGCCCGCGCGCCGTCGTCAACCTGGAGGACATCCCACCGCTCGAGGTCGTCGACGCGCCGTTCGAGCGCGTCGAGGCGATCGACGCCGTGTGGCGCGCCGTCGAGGCACTGAACGTCGACCTGAAGATGGCGCTGCTCCTCCGTGACGTCGTCGGCCTCTCCTACACGGAGATCGCCGACTCGCTCGAGATCACGCTCGCAACGGTCAAGTGGCGGATCTACAAGGCGCGCGAGGAAGTCCAGGTCGCGCTCGGCCGCGAGGGAATCACGCTCGCGAGCTCGGAGGGCAAGGCCGAGAAGACGGTCAAGTCCGCGCCCGAGCCGCCCGCCGCCGCTGCGGCCATCGTCGCCGTCTAGCGCTCGCCCGCCGCCCGTCGCCGCCGGAACCGGCCGGCGACGACGAGCGTGAGCGCGTTCGAGCAGGAGGTCATGCCTCCGCGGTCGCGTCCTCCTTGGCGGCGAGCGTCGTCGAGGCGACCATCACGTCGCGCAGGTGACGCTTCTGGATCGGCAGCTGCTCGCGGGTGAGCGCGCGGATGCCCGGGTGCTTCGCCTGCTTGTTCATCTGCTCGAGCACGCTCCAGTGCCCGACCTCGCCGGCCTCCGCCATCGTCATGAACTCCATGCCGTCCAGCACGTCGGCGTCGCGGTCGAGGTAGGTCTTCAGCATCTCGCCGCCCTTCTTCTTCACCGTCCGCGCCTCTGTGAGGATCTTGGCCTTCTTGCCGTTGAAGCTCGCGGCGACCTGCGTACCGCCCTTTTCCGCCGCGGCCGCCTCGGCGCGCATCGTCTTCAGCTGCCGGAGCAGCGGCTTCTCGTCCTTCGCCAGCTTGGAGATCCGGTCGATCGAGACCTGCGCTGCCATCGCGAGCCCGATCACCTCGCCGAGCTTGGTCTCCAGGTTCGTCAGTTCCGCCATCGTGTGCTCTCCTCTGTCGTCGGTGTGAGCTAGGCGCCGTGCGCGAGCCGCTCCGAGAGAATCTCGGGGAGATCCCGCTCGCGCATCTCCGCCTGCGTCAGCTCGATCGGATAGTCCGTACGGCGGAACACTGCCCTGCTCGACGCGGTGTCAATCACGAGCCACGCTGCCCGCGCGTCGCCGTCGCGCGGCTGGCCGACCGAGCCCGGGTTGAGAATCCGGCGCGCACCCTCGAGCTCGACGACCGTCCCGGCGGGCGCCTGACCTCCTCGGAGGAGGCCGTCGTCGGAGATCTCGAGCGCGATGTGGCTGTGCCCGACGAGCACGAGCGGTGCGCGCGTCGCGGCCAGCGTCGCCCGCGCCGCCTCGTCGTCGAGCACGTAGTCCCAGACCGGGTCGCGGGCGCTGCCGTGGAAGAGCTCGGCGTCGGGGACGGTCTCGCTCGGACGAAGCCCGCCGAGAAACGCAGCCGCGTCGGCGTCGAGCTCGGTGCGGGTCCAGTCGGCAGCGGCGGCCGCGTCACCGCCGAACGTGGCGCGGTCGATCTTGCCGAGCACGACGAGGTCGTGATTGCCCGCCAGGCAGATGGTCGCCCGCTCCCGCACGAGGGCGACGCTCTCGTTCGGCCGCGGCCCGTAGCCCACGACGTCTCCGAGGCACCAGATCTCGTCGACGCCCTCGGCGTCGATCGCCGTCAGGACCGCCTCGAGCGCGTGCAGATTTGCGTGAATGTCCGAGATGACCGCGATTCGCATGGGAGCCCTCGCGACCCTAACCGTGGGCTGGCTGGTCGCCGCGGTGCTCCTCTGGCGGACGTCGAGCCCGGACGTCGCGGTGCCGCAACTCGATCCGTCGTCGCTCTTCGACGCCCGCACGCTCGAGCGGAACGCCCGGTACGAGTATGGGCACGCTCTGCTGTGGGCGCTCGGTCTCTCGGCGCAGTTGCTCGTGCTGGTGCTGCTCGCGCGCCGGCGTCCCGACTCGCGCGGGCCCTGGTGGCTACGCGGTGCGCTCGTCGGGATGCTCGTCTACACCGCAGCCTGGCTCGCCGATCTGCCCTTCGACCTCGCCGGACACTGGTGGCGACGGCGTCACGACGTCTCGCAGCTCGGCTATGACGGCTTCCTGCTCGGTCCCTGGTCGACGACGCTCGGCGAGCTCGCCCTCGCCGGGATTGCGGGGACGACGGTCGTCGCGGCGGGTCGGCTGCTCGGCCGTCGCGCCTGGATCGGGCTCTGGGCAGCGTTCGCCGCGCTCGCCGTGGCGTACACGCTCGTCTACCCGAGCCTGCTCGCGCCGCGGCTGCGTCCGCTGGAGGATCGCGCGCTCGCGGCGGAGATCCAGGAGCTGGCGCGATCGGCCGGCCTCCGGGAGACGAGCGTCGAGGTGCGGAAGGCCCGTGAGCGGACGCGGGCCGTGAACGCGGAGGCGATCGGCGCCGGCCCGGCGACGCGAGTGATCCTCTGGGACACGCTGCTCGAGCCGCAGGTCGGGCGCGGCGAGATCCGGTTCGTCGCCGCGCACGAGCTGTCCCACGTCGCCCGCGACCACCTCTGGAAGGGGCTGGCGTGGTTCGCCCTGATCTCGCTGCCGTGCCTCTGGCTCCTCGGGCGCATCGTGCGGCTCGGCGACCCGCGCGCGCTGCCGCTCGCGGCGCTCGTGCTGCTGCTGCTCCAGCTCGCGACGTTGCCGGCGGCGAATGCGATCACGCGACGCTACGAGCGCGAGGCGGACTGGGAGGGGTTGCGGTTGACCCAGGATCCGGCCGCCGCCGAGGCGCTCTACCGCCGCTTCGCACGGACCGGTCTCACCGACCCCGACCCGCCGTTCCTGCTGCACCTGCTGCTCGACACGCATCCGTCGCTCGTCGAGCGGATCGAGACCGCGAGGAGCCTCCGCTAGCCGTCGAACTCGGGCAGGTCCTGGATCCCCTTCACCGTCGCGTACTTCGAGAGTGAGTCCTGGAGCGCGGCGAGCAGCTCCTTCGCGAACTTCGGGGACATGTTGACGCGAGTGACGACGACTCCCGGGATGTCGCCCTCCTGCGCCTCGTGGTCGATGCGGGCGAAGGTGAGCGTGAACTCGTAGTCCGAGAAGGACACGTTGGCGAAGTTCGTGTAGACGCCGGCGAGGTGCGCCTGGTCGATCTGGATGTTGAGCTGCCGTTCGGAGCTCTCTTCTTCCACGCCCGTACGATACGCGGCCATGGGGGCGGATGCGATCAGGCGGCTGGAAGCGGCCGTGAGCGTGGCCGCGGAGGCGGAGATCGAGCTCGAGCGGCCCGGCGACCCGGCGCACGGCGACTATGCGACGAACGTGGCGCTGCGGCTCGCCGCCGTCCGTCAGCAGCCGCCGAGGGCGATCGCCGAGGAGCTCGCCGGGCGCGTGGTCGAGCTCCCCCAGGTGGAGCGTGCGGAGGTGGCCGGCCCCGGATTCGTCAACCTGTGGCTCGCACCCTCCTGGTACGGAGAGGCGCTCGCGGAGCTCCTCGACGCGGGTGACCGCTATGGCGCCGGGGCGGCCGCGAGGCCGGAACGGGTGCAGGTGGAGATGGTGTCCGCGAATCCCACCGGACCGATCACGGTTGCCTCGGCGCGGAATGGCGCCTACGGCGACTCGGTCGCGCGCCTGCTCGCCTACGCCGGCCACGAGGTCGAGCGCGAGTACTACTACAACGACGCGGGCGCCCAGATGGAGCGCTTCCGCGGGTCGGTCGACGCGATCAGGCGCGGAGCCGAGCCACCGGCGGACGGCTACCACGGCGACTATGTCGCCGAGCTGGCGGAGGTCGACGGGGATCCGGTACCGGCGATGCTGGAGCGGATCGAGGCGACGATGGAGCGCTTTCGCATCCACTTCGACGGCTGGGCGAGGCAGAGCGAGCTCGAAGCGCGGCTGCACGAGTTCCTGCCCAGGCTGGACACGTACGAGCGCGACGGTGCCATCTGGGCCCGCTCGTCCGCTTACGGCGACGAGGACGACCGCGTCCTGATCCGCTCCCAGGGAGGAGCGCCCACGTACCGAGCCGCAGACGTCGTGTACCTGTCGGACAAGCTCGAGCGGGGGTTCGAGCGCGCGATCTACGTACTCGGCGCCGACCATCACGGCACGCGCAACTGGTACGCCGCGGTCGCCCGGATGCTCGAGCTCGATCCGGATCGCGTCGAGGTGCTGCTGTACCAGCTCGTGCACCTGACGCGCGGCGGCGCGGCCACGAAGATGTCGAAGCGGCGCGGCGACGTCGTCTTCCTCGACGAGTTCCTGGACGAGATCGGCGTCGACGCGGCGCGCTGGTACCTCGTCTCGCGCGGCCCCGACCAGACGATCGAGATCGACGTCGACCTGGCCGCGGAGCGGAGCCAGAAGAACCCCGTCTACTACGTCCAGTACGCCCACGCCCGGATTGCCTCGATCCTGCGCAACGCCGACGGAGCGCCTGCCGCCGCCGCGCAGCCGGAGGAGCTCGCGGGGGAGGAGCGGGAGCTCGTGAAGCGGCTCGTCGAGTTTCCGGCCGTCGTCGCGGAGGCGACCGAGCGGCGCGGCCCGCACGCGATCCCCACCTACGCGATCCGCGTCGCCGACGACTTTCACCGTTTTTACCACCATCACAAGGTGCTCGGCTCGGAGACGCAGGCGTTTCGGCTCGCCCTCTGCACGGCGACGAAGGCCGTCATCGCCCGCGCGCTCGACCTCGTCGGTGTCGACGCGCCCGAACAGATGTAGCGTTAGGGGCATGGAGGTCCGGGAACAGTCGAGGTATGTCGGTGCTGCCTGACGACGTGCGCGCGTTCGTGGAGCGACTCGAGCCCTCGGGCTGCGTCGAGCTGTCGGAGGTCGACGCGATCGTCGAGTCCGCGCATCTCGACGAGGACGAGGCCGGCGCGCTCTACGAGGAGCTGGAGGCGCACGGGATCGAGGTCAGCGACGATTGCGGGCGCGTCGCGGCCGACGGCCCCGAGATCCTGAACGGCGACCTGTCGCATTCGACCACCGACGCGCTCCAGCTCTTCCTCAACGAGATGGGTCGCTACCGACTGCTGACCGCGGCCGAGGAGGTCGAGCTCGCGAAGCGGATCGAGCGCGGCGACCACGACGCGAAGGAGCTGATGGTCAACTCCAACTTGCGGCTCGTCGTCTCGATCGCGAAGAAGTGGCAAGGGCACGAGCTGTCGCTGCTCGATCTGATCCAGGAGGGGATCATCGGCCTGATCCGCGCGGTCGAGAAGTTCGACTACCGCAAAGGCTTCAAGTTCTCGACCTATGCGACGTGGTGGATCCGGCAGGCGATCCAGCGCGGCGTCGCGAACAAGGCGCGCACGATCCGCATGCCCACGCACATCGTCCAGCGCGAGCAGAAGATGGCCCGCGTCGAGCGGGAGCTGCGCCAGAAGCTCGACCGCCAGCCCACCGACGAGGAGATCGCGCGGGCGGCCAACCTCAAGCTCGAGCACGTGCTCCAGGTGCGCGACGCCGCTCGCACCGTGACGAGCCTCGACCGGCCGCTCGGCGACGACGGCGGCTCGCTCGGCGACCTCGTGCAGGGCCAGGCAGCCGCGCCCGAGGAGGAGCTCCAGGTGAGCCTGCGCGAGACGGCGCTCCAGCGCGCCCTCGAGACCCTGTCCGCGCAGGAGCGGGAGGTGATCGAGCTCCGCTTCGGCATGAACGGGGACGACGAGCCGCATTCGCTCGCCGAGGTGGGCCGCCGGCTCGGGCTCCGGCCCGAGCGGGTGAAGGAGATCGAGACGGAGGCGCTCGGCCATCTTGCCGTCGCACGCGAGCTCGAGTCGCTCCGCGACGCGGCCTGACGCCGGCGCGCGTGAGCGAGCAAGAAAATAGGATCAGCCGCGCAGTGAGCGAAGCACCCGACCGCAATCTCGCCCTCGAGCTCGTCCGCGTGACGGAGGCCGCTGCCCTCGCCGCATCCGGCTGGGTCGGGCGCGGGCAGAAGGAGAGCGCCGACGCGGCCGCCGTGGACGCGATGCGCCTCGTGCTCGACACCGTGCGCATGAACGGCGTCGTCGTGATCGGCGAGGGGGAGAAGGACGAGGCGCCGATGCTCTACAACGGCGAGAAGGTGGGCGACGGCTCCGGGCCCGAGGTCGACGTCGCCGTCGACCCGCTCGAGGGCACGCGGCTGACCGCGCTCGGGATGCCGAACGCCATCGCCGTGATGGCGGTCGCCGAGCGCGGGACGATGTTCTTCCCCGGCGCGGCCTTCTACATGGACAAGATCGCGGTGGGCGCCGAGGCCGCTGACGTGATCGACATCGACGCGTCGCCGACCGAGAACGTGCGTGCGGTCGCGAAGGCGAAAGGTCTCGACGTGAGTGAGGTGACCGTCGTCGTGCTCGAGCGGGATCGGCACGACGATCTGATCGCAGAGCTCCGCGACTCCGGGGCGCGGGTCAACCTGATTCGCGACGGCGACGTCGCGCCCTCGATCGCTGCGGCGCTCGCCTTTACCGGCGTCGACATGCTGATGGGCGTGGGCGGGACGCCCGAGGGCGTGATCTCCGCCGCGGCGATCAAGTGCGCCGGCGGTGCGATCCAGGCAAAGCTCTGGCCCCGGAACGACGAGGAGCGTCAGGCGTTGCTCGCCGACGGCTTCGACCTCGATCGCGTGCTGCGGACCGACGATCTCGTGACGGGCAACGACGTGTTCGTCGCAGCGACCGGCGTCACGCGCGGCGCGCTGCTGAACGGCGTGCGCGTCTCGAGCGCCGGCGCGGAGACGCACTCGCTCGTGATGCGCTCGCGCTCCGGCACGCGGCGCTGGATCTCGGCTTTCCATCCGTCCGACAAGGTGCGGAACCTGATGAAGGGAGCAAGGTGATGCAGGAGCTGTACGAGACTGCCAGGGAGCTCGTCGCCGACAACCGCGGCATTCTTGCCGCCGACGAGAGCTCGGGCACGATCGCGAAGCGCTTCGACTCGATCGGCCTGGAGTCGACCGAGGAGAACCGGCGCGCCTACCGCGACATGCTCTTCACGACGCCCGAGCTCGAGCAGTCGGTCAGCGGCGTGATCCTCTTCGACGAGACGATCCGGCAGTCCTCGGCGGACGGGACGGCGTTCCCACAGTTCCTCGCCGGCCGCGGGATCATCCCGGGGATCAAGGTCGACACCGGCGCCAAGGATCTCGCCGGCGCGCCGGGCGAGAAGGTGACCGAGGGCCTCGACGGCTTGCGCGAGCGGCTGGAGGAGTACCGCGGCCTCGGCGCGCGCTTCGCCAAGTGGCGGGCGGTGATCACCATCGGTGACGGTATCCCGACGAGCTACTGCATCGCGACGAACGCCCACGCGCTCGCGCGCTATGCGGCGCTCTGCCAGGAGCAGGGGATCGTCCCGATCGTCGAGCCCGAGGTGCTGATGGACGCCGACAACGACATCGAGACCTGCTACCGCGCCACCTCGCGCACGCTGCACTCGGTCTTCCACGAGCTCTACCACCAGAAGGTCGACCTCCGCGGGATCCTGCTCAAGCCGAACATGGTCATCTCCGGCAAGGGGTCGGCCACCCAGGCGAGCGCAAAGGAAGTGGCCGAGTGGACGATCCGCTGCTTCCGCGAGCACGTGCCTGCGGCCGTGCCGGGGATCGTCTTCCTCTCCGGCGGCCAGTCCGATCAACAGGCGAGCGAGAACCTGAATGCGATCAACTCACTGTCACATTCATTGGGTTCGCAGCCGTGGGTGCTGTCGTTCTCCTACGGCCGCGCGCTCCAGGCTCCCGCGCTGAAGGCGTGGGGAGGGGAGGCTGCGAACGTCGAGTCGGGCCAGTCCTTCCTCGCCCTGCGCGCCCGCTGCAACAGCGCCGCAGTCGCCGGTCGCTACAGCGCGGAGATGGAGGAACTCGCCCGCTCGAGCTGACGCGAGCACGGACCCGAGCCTCTGCCGGCTCGGGTCCGCTGTGCTCAGTTGACGCGGAACCGTCCCTCGAGCGTGTCGAGGACGCCGGTCTCGGTCTGCACGCCCGTCACCTTGCCGTGGCCGCGTAGTCGCTCGTAGGCGCCTGTGCCGCTGACGACCGTCCACCTACCGAAGACCGAGAACGGGTCGAGATCGAGCTGGACGACGAGGAACAGGTCGAAGGTGCCGCTTCCGTCCGCGCACGTGAAGCGCTTGAGAACGAAGAGCAGAAGCCGCCCGTCCTCGGCAGAACCGATGCTGCTGGAGCGCCGGTCGATCGTGTCTCCCTTCGGGCAGATGACGCCGCCCGTCGACGTGAAGGGCCCGAAGGGAGCACCGCCATCGGGTGGGAGCTGTGTCTCGATCCAGATCGTCGTGCCCGCGGGCGGAGTCGCGGCGGCCGGAACGGCGGCCACGCCGGCGACCGCGATCGCGGCGCAGACGAGGATGCGTCGCAACATCTCTTTCCTCCTTGCTCGGTGACCCCGAGTATCCCCACGGGCGCTCACGCCTGGCTCATCCGGCGCTCACGCGAAGCGAGCCCGCTGGCGGCGCAGGTGTGGGGCGAGCGCGCGGCCTGGTTCGCCGATCCCGACGGGAACGCCGTCGCGGTCGCCTCGGGTTAACACCGGCGCAATCGATCCCTCACGACGCCGTTGCAACTCGAGGCTACCCTCGTTACGTGCGCCGGCTGGCTTGTCTGCTCACCGTCCTCGCCGGGCTCGTCGGAGCGCCGGTCGCGGCTGCGGAGATCGTCACGAGCACCGACCGCGCCGGCCGGACGATCACCTTCGACGTCCAGGCGGAGCAGGTCGACGTCGAGTGGTACGCGGAGCTCCTGCGGAACGCTGCACACGGCGCCGAGATCGAGCGTGTCACCTTCAGGATCGTCACGCCGGAGGCGCTGCGGGAGATCTGCGGCGCGGGCGCGCTCGGCTGCTACGGCGGCCGCAAGGAGTCGGCTCGGATCGTCGTGCCGACCGGCGAGTCGCCGAGGCTCGCTCACACCGTCTACCACGAGTACGGGCACCACGTCGACGCGTGGCGCGGAGTCGCGACGATCCAGCGGGAGCCGAACGGCAGCGCCTCCTGGGCCGAGGCGCGCGGGATCGCCGAGCTGCGCGCAGCCGGCAAGGTCGCGCACGACTACTCGCTCGGCTGGGAGCGCTCGATCGGCGAGATCTTCGCGGAGGACTACGCGCAGCTCCACCACGAGACGTCCTTCAGGATCTCCTGGCTGGCGCCGCCCAGCCCCGCCGTGCGAGCCGCACTCGGCCGCGACCTGGAGGGCGTGCCAGCCGCCCCGACTCCGGTCGCCGCCAGGGCGCCCGTCACGATTGCGAAGCGCGGCACCCTCGGCAAGGGTCAGACCGCCGTCGTCCCCTTCGAGCTGCTCGGGCCAGGGCGCCGCGTCACCTTCACGGCGACGCTTGCGCGCGCCACTGCCCGCGCGCGGATGGAGCTCCGTTGCACGGACGGTCGCCGTGCCAACAGGTCTCTCGGCGGCGCTCGTCGTACCGCCACGATCGACCTGCGGGAGCTCGGTCCGGCCCGCTGCACGGTGACGCTGCGAGGCACGAGCAAGCTGGCCACCCGCTTCTCGGCGCGCGTGCGCCTCGCGGTCGAGCCGCTCGTCACCAGCTGAGCGTCAGACAGGCCGACGGGAGGAGTGCCGCCTGGCGCTCCTCCCGTCGGCTGCCGGTTTCCGGCTGCTCAGGCCGCGGGCTGGATGTTCTGGTTCACCCGGAAGAGGTTCTCCGGGTCGTAGGTCGACTTCGCCCGCGCGAGACGGTCGTAGTTGTCCCGATAGCTCGCCCGCACACGCTCCTGGCCCTCGTCCATCATCATGTTCACGTAGGCGCCGCCGGCCGAGTACGGGTGCACGTCCTCCCAGTAGCCGACCGTCCAGTCGCGCAGCGTGGACGCCGCTGCGGGATCGGCGTCGACGCCGACGATCACCTGCCCCCAGCGCGCATCGCGGTAGGCCCACGGCGTCTCGCTCGCGCCGACGTCGTGCGCCGCGCCGTCGATCGGATAGAGGTGTGAGCCGCACTTCCAGGTCGGCATCCGCTCGTTCCAGTCCTGGTTGCGGGCGATCGCCTCGTCGGAGATCTCGTTGACGAAGTCGGCGCGCCAGTACCACTGGTCGCCCGGTCCGTAGACGCCGTCGAAGGCGCTGTTCAGGGCCGGCAGCGGCATCCGCCCGGCCCCGTGCATCAGCGGCTCGCCGACCGCAAGCATGGGCGCCATCGCCTGCTCCGCGTCCTCGTCCGAGCCGACGATGCACCAGACGATCCCGCAGACGAGGCGCATGTGGAGCTCCTCCGGGAACGGCGGCGCCGGCGGGACTCTGTGCCAGCAGAAGAACCCGGTAGCGTTCCGAGCGAGTGTGGGCAGGAACTCGCGGTACGCCGTGAGCACCTCCTCGGTCTGCTCGATCGGCCAGAAGGTCGGCCCGCCGACGACGTCGGAGACCGGTTGGCCCCGGAACGTGAACTCGGTGACGGCGCCGAAGTTGCCGCCGCCGCCGCGGATCGCCCAGAAGAGCTCGGCGTTCTCGTCCGCACTCGCCCGGACGTGTTGCCCGTCCGCGAGGGCGACCTGAGCCTCGAGCAGGTTGTCGATCGTCAGCCCGTACCCGCGGGTCAGGTGGCCGAGCCCGCCGCCGAGCGTCAGCCCGCCCACGCCGGTCGTGGAGATGATGCCGCACGGCACCGCGAGGCCGTGCGGATTCGTGGCCGCGTCCACGTCGCCCCAGGTGGCACCACCGGCCACGCGCACGGTGCGGCTCTCCGGGTCGACGGAGACCGAGCGCATCAACGACAGGTCGGCGACGATCCCGTCGTCGACGCTGCCGAGGCCGCCGCCGTTGTGACCGCCGCCCCGGATCGCGAGCGGAAGGTCGTGTGAGCTCGCGAACGCGACCGCGAGCGCGACGTCTTCCGGTCGCGCGCAGCGGGCGATCACCGCCGGTCGCTTGTCGATCATCGCGTTGAAGAGCGCGCGCGTCTCGTCGTACGAGTCGTCGGCCGGGCCGATCAGCTCGCCCTCGAAGGTCGTGCCGAGCTCGCGTCGGGCGGCTTCGGCGGCGGTGGCCGTCGTGCTCATGTCGAGCCTCCTTTTCGGCAGCGGCTTAGCGCGAACGTCGGTCGGTCAGCGCGCCGCACGGAACAGTTGCCGCCACCCTGTCACGATCGCCACCACCGGTCAACGGAGTGCGCGCCGTAGCACCGGATCGCGCCCGGCGAAGAAGTCGGCTGCCGTGTAGTCGACGCGAACGTGCGGCTTCAACGTGACGCGCCGGTCGCCGCGCTCGCTCTTCTCCCAGTAGATCGTGGCGACGTGCGTGTTCCAGCCGCTCCCCGGGAGCTGTCGCGTCGACGGATCGCCGTAGAGGTTCGGGCTGCCGCCGGTCGGCTCGCCGACGAAGCGCGGTCGCGCCAGGCGCTCGAGGTCCGCCGTGAGGTTCTGTGCCGCGGAGAAGGTCGCGCGGCTGACGAGCACGAGCAGGCGCACCCGGCGCGGCAGCTCGCGCAGGGTCTCGAGCAGTTGCCCGTACGTGTAGTTGTTCCCGCCGGGGTTGTGTCGCAGGTCGAGGATCACGCGGTCGACGCGAGGCCGCGCCGCAAGCCGCTTCACCTGCGCGGCCACTCCGCCCACGTAGACCGTGGTCAGGTTGTAGGCGAGGTAGACGGCCCGGCCGTTGTCGAGCCGCTGCATCCAGGTCGACCGGTTGCGGTTGCGCAGGAACGGGGGCGAGGGCCGCCGCGGAAGGCCCTGCGGCACCATCGGATGGAAGCTGTCCGGGAACGCCGTGCCGTAGCGGGACGCCGGTATCGCCGCCAGGTCCACCTCGGAGCCGTCGGCGAACGAGAAGCGTGCCTGCAACCGCTCGTCGGTCAGCCCGAGCCCGTGCAGGACCTCCGCGGTGACGAGCCACTGCACGGCCCGCGCGCGCAGGCTGTGTTCGTTGTCTCTCGGCACCAGCGGCCGCACGCGCTCGAGCGCCTGCGCGACGGGGACGCCTGCGACCGCGACGAGCCGCTTGCCCACGAGGTCGCGACGGGCTCCGACCTGAGCGACGACGAAGACGCCCTCCGGAAAGTCGTACAGGCGCATCGGGAAGAGATGGAGCTGCTGTCGGTGGCCCGGATCGAGCGGGAAGATCCCGGTGTGGCCGTCGCGCTCGCCGGCCAGGGCGGCGAAGCGCATCAGCTCGACGAGCAGCGCGTCGGGCTCCAGCTCGGGTGCTCGTTGCACGAGCCGGTCGCGGGCCGATACGAACTGGGAGCGAGACAGCGAGTGGAAGAGGTCGACGTGGGCGCGCTGCATGTGCTCGGCGAGGGCGCGCACGTCGGCGGCGGCTTGCGGCGACGGCGCCGCCTCGCGGCTCCTCGACCGAACCCCCGCAGCCGGCCAGGACGAGCAGGGCGGCCGCAAGCGCGACGCGCAGCTTCATCCGAGCTCCGCGAGCCGCTCGAGCTGGCCCTGGGCCCAGTCCCGCGCTGCCTCGGCCCGCGCGATCCCGAGGTCGAGCACGGCGCCGTGGAAGTGGTCGTGGCCGCGGCGGGAGTTTCGCGCGTCGATCGCGGCGTAGACCTCGAGTTGCGCCACGAGGTCGTCGCGGTAGGCCTCGAGCGAGCGCCGGTGGCTCTCCGGGCTTGCGAGCCCGCCGAGGAAGAGCCGCAGCACGACGCCGGGCTGGTCACCACGCGGCGAGTCGTCGAGCCAGGCCCGGAGCGCCGCCTGCCCTCCCTCGGTGAGGCTGTAGAGCTGCTTGTCGGGCCGGCGTTCCTGCGCGACGACGCGCGCCGAGACGAGTCCCTCCGCCGAGAGCCGACGCAGGCTGGCGTAGAGATGGCTCTTCGTCGGCGCCCAGACGTGCCCGACAGTCAGCTCCGCCTGCTTCGAGAGGTCGTAGCCGGAGCGCTCGCCGTCCAGGGCCAGGAGCCCGAGCACCCCTGCCTCCGTCTTCGTGAGGATGCGCGTGCGTGTGCGTGTAGTAGGACTCATCACACTAGTTCTTATCACACCTAGTGCTTGCCCAGGACAAGCGGCAGCCAATTCAGCACGGCGGCCACCACCGCATCGAGGTCCGACTTCAAGCCGTGGTCGGCTGCGACCTGCACGACGGTGCGCTGTGCGGCGGCAGGGGGAATCCCGAACCGATCTCGCGATCCCTGGACGACGAGGGTCGGAACGGTGACGGAATCGAGCTCGGGAAGGCGGTCCGGCGACGCCGCCGATCCGGCCCGAGGCGGTGGCTGCAGCGGGAAGGCGAGGCAGAGAACGCCGACCGCTCCCGTCGCCGCCGCGGTGCGGCACGCGACGCGCGCGCCCGCGGAGCGCCCGCCGACGACGAGCGAGAGGCCGCGAAGGTCACCCGCGCGCAGGTGCTCGACCACCGTCGTCCACGCGGCGTCGAGCTGGCGGGCCGGAGCGGGGGAGCGCCGCCCGGCGACGCGGTACGGCTGCTCGACGAGCGCCACGCTGACTCCTTCCGAGAGCGCGGCGCGCGTCACCGCCACGAGATCGGGCGCCGCCACGCCGCCGCCGGCTCCGTGACCGAGCACGAGCGCGGCTCGCGGCGCGGCGGCGAGCTGAAGATGCACGTTCGCCTGACCGTGCGGCGTGTCGACCGCGAACGGCGTCACGGTTGTGCGACTACACTGGTCGAAATCAACATCTTCTCGACTCCCTGACCTTCTGGCCACCGAGCGCAGAAGCGACAGGGGGCAAGACGTTGGCGCTCCTCAAAGATCCTGTGACAGCTCCGCGCGAGTCGGCAGGCGAGATTCGAATCAAGCTGACGAATTCCGCCCAGGGCGCGCACCTCCTCCAGACATTACGCGGCCACTGCGACGTGGATCTGCTCTCGGGCAGCGAGGGCACGGCCGTGGTCGTCTCGGGCTCCTCGTCCGGCAGCAGGCCGGTCCTCCGCCGCCTCGACGCCTGGCTGCGCGAGTTCGGCGTCGAGACGGTCTCGATCGAGATGCAAGGGCGCACGTACGAGATGGGACGCACGGAGCGCGGCCGTCTGTGATGTAGGGCGAGCGACGGGCTCGAGATCGTGGGCCGTTCGTGACTAGGTAGCGCCGAGCGACAAGACACGTAGCCGATACCGATGACGCCGATTCCGCTCGGCCATAGCGTCTTCCGCGTGCCGCACGAATGGTCGTGCGACCTACACGAGGAGAACATCGATGAGTACGACATCGCGTCTTGCCCGGTTCGTCGTCGCCTGTGCGCGTCCTGGCGCTGAGTGGCTTGCTCGCCGCGGCTGCGGTCGCGCACCCGGCACCGCAGACCGTGCCCGGGGATCCGCTCGACCCGCGGACGTACGCTCCGGAGAGCAAGCTGTTCCTCGCCGTCCACGCGACCGGCGTCCAGAAGTACACCTGCCAGGCGAACGGCACCTGGTTGTTCACCGACCCGGTGGCCGACCTCTACAGGTCACCGAGTGCGCGGAAGCCGAACGGCACCCACTTCCTGAACTTCTCCACCGGCCGTCCGGTCTGGGAGCTCAAGGACGGCAGCACCGTCGAGGCTGCGCGGAAGGCTTCGGCGCCGGCTGGGGCAGGGAACATCCCGGCGCTCCTCCTGCAGGCGGTAGCGACGGCCGGCGGCTCCGACGGCGACCGGCTGGCCCGGACGACCTGGGTGCAGCGGCTGAACACGTCGGGCGGCGTGGCTCCGGCGGGAACGTGCACGCCCGGCGACACTGCCGCCGTCCCGTACACGACCGACTACCGTCTTCTGGAGGGCAGCCGGCGGAGACGAGTCCGACGACTGACCGGCGTGGGGCCGGGGCGGTCCGAACGCCGCCTCGGCCGCGCCGGTCGAACGCCAGGAGCGGCCGATGGGGTTCGACGACCCACCCGGCGGACTCGCCGAACTGCGGGTCGTGCTCCTCGACGAGCAACTATGGCGGCAGCGTGAAGAGCTTGGCCAGGAGCGAGCGCGCCGGTCTGAAAGACTCCGCCGGATGCCGCTTCGTGCCGCCGCGATCTGCGGGCTGCTGGCGCCCCTGAGCTTCGTCGTTGGGCTCCTACTCGGGGACGTCGCTCAGCCCGCCGCCTTCAGCCCTGGCGACGACAACATCAGCGACATCGGCGCACAGACGGCCGACCAAGCCTGGATCTACAACCAGATCGCGGCGAACCTCAACGGCCTGCTGATTCTTGCCTTCGCGTTGGGCCTCTGGCGCGCGCTCGGATCCGGCTGGCTTGCGAGGCTCGGCGTCCTCGGCCTAGCGGTTCTCGGCGTGACCAGGTTCCTCGAGGGCTTCCTACGACTCGACTGCCGCGGCATGGACGAAGGCTGCGAGAACACCTCCTGGCAGGCCGACGCGCACGGAATCGAATCCGGGATCGCAGCGGCGCTCCTCTTCCTCGTCCCGCCGGTGCTCGCGTTCGCCTTCCGACGGCTTCCGCAGTGGCGCGACCTCTGGTTTCCGACACTCGTCGCTGTGCCCGTCGTTGTGGCCGTGAGCGTTCTTTTCAGCGGCATCGGCGACGGCTCGGCCTCACGCGCTGCGAGCATCACCTGGTTTCTCTGGCTCGGGCTCGTAGCGTGGCGGCTGATGAGGGTCGCGGACGGGAGAACGGTCAGACCCGCTGAGGAGGCGATGGCCTAGGCGCGCGTCACGACCTAGGCGCCTCGTAATGCTCGGAGGGCGCCGTCAGAAGATCTCCGGGCCGCCCGAACCCCGTGGCGACTTCCTGACCGCCAGGAGCGCTAACACGGCTGGACAGTGGGCTGACGTCCCCGTGCCAGGATCGCCGAAGACACGAAAGCTCTTGTTTGCGGGACCTTCTCGTGAAGCGGGCGATGGGGCTCGAACCCACGACCCTCAGCTTGGGAAGCTGATGCTCTACCAACTGAGCTACGCCCGCGTGGCGGGGATCGTATCCGAGACCGTGTCGAGCGCCTCGCGGACGCGGCGGGCGAGGGCGTCCTGCGTGTCCGTTCGCGGCGAGAGCCGGTCTAGAGGACGGCCCGTAGCTTCTGCTCGTGCTCGCGCAGCACCGCCTCCGACCGCTCGCGCCTGATCGCGGCCGCGACGAGGCTCGCGGCGGCACGCAGCGCGTCCGTCTCCGCCGGCGTCCACTCGCGCTCGGCGACGCAGTCGTCGAAGCCGACGAAGCCCCACCAGCCGCCGTCGACGAAGATCGGCACCGTCATCACCGACCGAATGCCCTGGGCTTCGAAGAGCGTGCGCTCGCGCGTCGGGCAGGTCGCGGACGTTGCCTGCAAAGACCTCGTCGCGGCCGACGATCTCCGCGAAGCGGTCGAGCCCGACGTCGGCGAAGCGCATCTCCTGCAGGACCGGGTTCGCGAGCTCGGTCTCGATCCCGGCAGTGACCCATTCGGCACGCTGGCTCGTGACGATGCCCCCGTCGGAGGCGACGCCGTTCTCGAAGAGGTACGCCCGGCTCGCGCCGACCGCGTTGCCGAGCTCCTCGAGCACGTTCGGAGCAGCCTCGCGCCAGGTCGGCTCGAGCAACAGACGCTCGGCGCTGCGGCTCACGGCCTCGAGGATCGCGTCGCGCCGGCGCAGGTCGCGCTCGACCCGCTCGCGCTCGACGCGTGCCGTCGCGCCCGAGAGGATCACCGCGAGCTGGTCGGCGACCTCGCCGAGCGCGCCTCGCTCGAAGCTCGTCCAGCGCCGCGGCCCCGGTGCGTCGAAGCAGAGCACGCCGGCGAGCGTTCCCTCCCGCCGCAGCGGCACGTCGAGGAAGGCGCCGACGCCGCCGGCCGCCAGCGTGGTGACGAGACTCTGAAACCGCCGCTCGGTGCGCACGTCCTCGACGGCGACCGCCTGACCCTGCCCCAGCAGCCAGAGGTACTCGTCGTCGACATCGGGCGGCTCGACGGCGGCCGGCGGCAGGTCCGGGTGCAGCGTCGAGTACTGCGACTCCAGCCGGTGCTGCGGCGTGATCGTCGCAGAAGTTGACGCGAACGTCGGTGAAGAAGCTGCCCAGCCGGTCGACCGCCGCCCGTACCGCTTCCTCGGGGGAGAGGCCGTTCACGGCCGTCGAGAGGATCCCGACCAGGAGCTCGAGCCGCGTGCTGCTCTCGTGGCGCTCGGTGACGTCCTGGAGGTAGCCCTGCGCGCGAAGGGGTTTACCGTCCGTGTCGCGGACGACGACCTCGTCGTCGCAGACCCACACGACCGAGCCGTCGCGCGCACGGAGCCTGTACTCGGAGAGTCGGGTCGAGTTCCCGCTCTCGTTGCGTCGGGCGACGTCGCCGAGCACGCGCTCGCGGTCGTCCGGATGGAGGCAGCGGGCGAAGAGGTCGGGATCGGCGAGCCATTCCTCGGCCGTGTAGCCCAGCAGCCGCTCGATCAGGGGGCTCACGTAGATGGCGCTGCTGCGCTCGTCGAGCGCGTCGACGTAGACGACGAGCGGCAACTGCTCGACGATCGACCTGAAGCGCACGTTCTCCACCGAGGATTCATCGGACGTTGCGGCCGGAGCTTGAGCCTCTCGTGCGCTGGCCTGGTCACCTCTACCTAGCGCAGATCGCCGGTCGCGACGGCTCGGGCCGGGTCGAGCCGGGCTGCCGGGCAAGCACCCCAGAGACCACGGTGCGCGGCGCTTGCGGCCGCGGCGGCATCCAGCAACTCGTCCGAGTAGCGGCCGCGCTCGCCGCGGAAGAAGTACGGCGCCGCCGCGCCGCGCTCGACGAGCACGACGTTCGCGTTGTCGCCGGCGGCGCTCACGTAGCGGAGCAAGCGTCCGAAGCGGTCGCGATCGTCGAGAGCCGGATCGCGCTCGAGCTCGACCTCCGTTCCCGGCGGCAGCAGCGCGGCGAGCTCCCTGCGAGGCCTCGCTCCCCCAGCATTCGCGGCCCGGCTCCGGCGCGTCGATCTGCACCAGTCGGATCCGCCGCCCGTCGCGGAGAAGCAGTGTGTCGCCGTCCGAGATCCGTGCGACTCGGCCGGAGTCACGCCCGCCCACGACGGCCTCGTCTGCCGCGCAGCCGGCGAGGACGACGCACACGGCGAGCCAGCGGATCAGGCGGTCGGCACCCACACGAGCGCGACCTCGCTCAGGCGCACGTCCGACGACTCCAGCCGAACCTCGACGGAGTCGATCTCCCTCGCCTTCGCGTCCCACTCCTCGTCGATCTCGGCGACCTCGTCCACGATCTCCTGCTCGAGGTCCTCGAGGGACTGCTCCGCGGCCTCGCCCTTCTCCTCGGCCGTCCGCCGGCGCTCTGCGGTGCGAGCGGTCATGCCTCGACGAGACGCAGCCGTGCCCACCGCGCGTCCTGCGCTCGCGATCGTGCGCGTGCTCCCGCGTCCGCCGAGCAGGACGCTGAGAACGGAGCCCGCTCCGGCCAGGAGCTCGGTCGTCGTCCGCGATTTCTGCTCCGACTGGAGCTCCTCGCTGCGGCGCCGCGCCGTCGCGAGTGCCTTCTCCAGGCGCTCGCGCTTCGCCTCGAGCCGATCGCGGATCTTGGCCGTCTCCGCGTCGGCCGCGGCCTGCGCAGCCTCGTCCGCCCGTGCAGCGAACTGCTCCTCCGTCTCCCCGGGCCGGGAGTAGAGCTTGAGCGGCCGGTTGCGATACACGGTCAACGTTCGGGAGTCCGCGATCCGGCGGACGATGTCCTTGCCGGCTTCCTCGAAGAACCGGGCGTCCGCGACGGGGGCGTCGGGGGCGACGTACGAGGCGCCGGACGGCGGCTCGGGCGCGAAGTCGCGCTCGTCGTAGTCGACCTGCGTCTCGTCGTCGAGATCGAGGCCCGCGTCGAGCGGGCCGTACAGCGCTTCCCATTCCTCCGTTGCGTCCAGATCCGCCGTGGCGTCGTCGAAGCGCAGGCTCACGCGGGCGGCGAGAAAGGCGTGCAGCTCCGTTCCCGCCGCGTCGCCGCCGACCTCGGCGAGCCACGGGGCGGAGGGGTGGAGGTGACGGACGGGCACGTCGCCCGCTACGGGTGGCGCAGCGGACGGTGCGGCGGAGGCCTCTGCAGCCACTGCGCTCTCGGGCGGCGCGACCGCCGGTGTCTCTCGCCCCGCCATCAGCGTCTCGACCTGCTCCTTCGTCAGCGGCCCGCGCAGGTACGACATCGCCCAGCGCGTGGAGAAGACGACCGGCTCGGGCTCGTGGGCGCTGACGACCAGGAACTGCCGCTTCTCGAGGCCGCCGACGGTGTCGGCGAGCGTGGCGACGTCCGTATCGCCTGCGGCCGAGCGCAGGCCCTCGAGCACGCGTTCCTTGTCGCGCTCGGTCTGGAGGCGGCCGACCATCCACGTGCCCGCGTTGGACATGGCCTTGTAGTCGAGGTCGACGGGGTTCTGCGTGGCGAGCACCATCCCGACGCCGTACGCGCGCGCCTGCTTGAGGATCGTGAGGATCGGCTTCTTCGTCGGTGGCGCCGCCGTGGGTGGCGCGAACCCGAACACCTCGTCCATGTAGACGAGCGCGCGCAGGTCGCTCGTGCCGGCCTGGCTCCGCATCCAGGTGACGACCTTGGCGAGGATCAGCGTCACCACGAACTGGCGCTCCTGCTCGGAGAGATGGGCGAGGTAGACGATCGCGGCGCGCGTCCTGCCGTTCGCGGAGCCGATCCCGAGCAGCTCGGCCGGGTCGAGCTGCGGCGCCCTGGCCCCAGGCCGCGAACGACGGGGAGGCGACGAGCGCGTTCAGTCGCAGCGCGAGCTCGGTGCGCTCCTTCGGCCGGGAAGAAGGCGTCGACGTCGAAGACGCCGAGCTTGCGCAGCGGCGGTGCCTGGATCTCGCCGATCAGCGTGCCGAGGTCGAGGTTCCGGCCGGCGCGCCAGGCGTGCTCGACGAGGTTCGAGAGCAGGACGTGCTCGCGGCTCGCGAGCGGGTCGGCCGCGACGCCCGACCAGCCCGAGCAGGCTCGAGACGGTGCCTTCGATCTCGTCGCGCAACGTCTCCGCCTCCGTCTCCCACGAGAGCGCAGGCGCCTGCAGCGAGCCGACGAGGTTCAGCGGCACCCCGGCCGACGAGCCCGGCGTGTAGATCGTCAGCTCCGCGGTGTCGCGCAGCGCCTTGATTCGCTCCGGGCCGATCCCGGCGGCGGCGAGGCCGTCCTTCCACTGCGCGGCGACCTGCGCCGCGTGCTCCGCCACCGAGACGCCGGCCTCGCGCGCGCTCGACTCCTCGACCCACGGCTCGAAGCTCGCCGGCGAGAGATCCGGAAAGGTGAGCAGCAGATTGCCGAGGTCGCCCTTCGGATCGAGCGCGAGCACGGGCACGCCGCTCGACAGCGCCTCCTCGAGCAGCACGAGTCCGAGCCCCGTCTTGCCCGAGCCGGTCATCCCGACGATCACCGCGTGGGTGGTCAGGTCGCGCGGGTCGACCACGAACGGCTCGCCGCCGGTCGTCGTCCCGAGTCCGAAGCCGCTCGCCATCGGCGCAATCCTAGGGGGTTGCCGTCACTCGTCCGGGGGAGGCGACTCCCCTCGTCGCGCGCGATCCTGAGCCGGGTGAGTGCGGCGCTCCCGACCCGACGGCTGTTCCTGACCTGCGCGGGAGCGATCTTCGCGCTCGTCTTGGTCGGCCTCGTCCTGCTCGAGCGGCCCGGGCTCGGCATCGGTCACTTCTTCTACCTCGCGATCGGGCTCGTCGCGCTGGCGCTCGGCCCCCGCTTCGGAGCAGCTGCGGGCGTCCTGGCGACGGCGCTGTTCGCGGTCGCCGTCGTGCTGAATCACGCTCTCCCGACGCAGGAGCTCCTGACGATCGCCTCGCCGATCCGCCTCGTCACCTACGTCGCGATGGGAACCCTGATCGGTGCTTTCGCTGCGCGCTACCGGTCGGCGCTGGCGGAGTTGCGCGTGCTTGCCGAACGGGACTGGCTGACGGGTCTTCCGAACACGCGCGCATTCGAGCAAGCAGTCGACCGGCGGCTCGCCTCCGGTCAGCCGTTCGCGTTGCTGCTCGGCGACGTCGACGGTTTCCGGCAGCTCAACGACGGTGGCCACGCCGGGGGCGACGAGGTGCTGCGCCGGATCGGGCACGAGCTCGTCGCCGCTGCTCGGCACGACCGACGAGGTCGCCCGGGTCGGCGGCGACGAGTTCGCCGTGCTGGTCGACTGCCGGGGGGTCGACGACGCAAGCCGGCTCGCCGTTCGCCTGGAGCGGCTGCTGGAGGGGAGCGGCGTGAAGCTGACCTTCGGCTGGTCTGCCTTTCCGCAAGAGGGCGAGAACGCGCTGTCGCTCTACCGTGCCGCCGACGAGCGGCTCTACGCGCGTCGGCTCCTCCGCGACCGTCGCCCGCGCGAGCTGTACGCCGTGCCGGTCGAGAGTGCGAGACACTTCTAGGTGGCGCCGAGTAGGGTTCTCCGCGAATGGCAGAGCCACGCCTGTTCGCTCGAGTGAGCGTGTACGAGATCCCGGCCGACCGGATGGACGAAGCGCTGCACGAGTTCCGGGTGGCGCTGGCTCAAATCAGCGAGCTGGAGGGCTTCCACGAGGCGTTTTTCTTCGTGGCCGCGGAGGACGACCGGGCGACGGCCACGACCCTGTGGACGAGCCGGAGCGCGCTGGAGGCGAGCCGCACGGCCGCGACCAGCCTCCGCACGAAGGCGGCCCATGCAGTCGACGGCGGCGTCGTCAGCGCGATCGAGTACGAGGTCGGCCTGCACGTGACCGGCCGCAGCGCTCAGAGCGCGTGACGCTTCGAGCCGCCGGAGCCCCTCGCCACTCGGCGCAAGCACGTCGCGCCTGCGATGACACCGACGGACGACACGCGCGTTGACAGCCAGAGCGGGATCTGCGACGTTGGATTGCAATCCGGCGGGCGGATTCTGCAAGGTTGCCCGCCTCATCCGAAGGAGGAGCCTTGCTGACGAGGATCCTGGCCCTGACGGCGTTCGCTCTTCTGACCTCTTCATCCGCGCTGGCGGCGGCGGGTGGCTGCCACGCCATCTCCGGCACGTACCGAAATCAGAACGTGCCCTGCGTCACTCCCGCCCTCGCTTGCGTCGAGTCGCAAGTGACGGGCGATCTCGAAGGCACGAGCTTGACGGTGATCACCGGCTTCGACCCGGCGACTCAAGTCTTCACCGGGACGATCACGAACCTTCTCACCAACGGGGCTGTTCTCGAAGGCACGATCATCGGAACGCTGGCGACGCGCTCCGTCGTCCACACACAGGCGGAACGCGCCAGTACGCGCACGCCACCGGCACGTCGACCAACACGCCAGCGGTCAATCAGCTTGGCACCGGCACATACGCAGGCGAGCACTGCTTCGGGAGCGGCAAGAGAAAGCACTAGAGGCGACGCCGTTCCGCCCTGCTCGAAGCGGATCCGTCGTGCTCAGAGCCAGCGCTTGTAACGGAAGAACCCCAGCATGCTGCCTAGCGTGACCGCGAGTGCGCCGAGGATGACCCAGAACGCCGTGTCGGTGCCCTCGCCGGGATAGAGGACGTTCATCCCGAAGACGCCCGTGATCAGCGTCAGCGGCAGCATCGTCACGCTGATGATCGTGAGCAGGCGCAGGACGTCGTTCTGGCGGTGCGAGATCACCGACTCGTTCGTCGACTCGAGCGCCTCGACGACCTCCTTGTAGTTGTCGAGCAGGTCCCAGATCCGCTCGGCGGCGTCGACGACGTCGTCGAAGTAGAGGTCGAGCTCCTCGGGCAGGAAGCGCTCCACGCGCCGCTCGAGCAGCCGCAGCGTCGGGCGCTCCGGCTTGATGATCTTGCGGTACGAGATGATCTCCTGCTTGACGTTCGAGAGGTCGCGCACGACGTCCTCGGCGCGGCCCTCGAACATCTGATCCTCGACGCGGTCGAGCTTGTGCCCGATCTTGTCGAGGATCGGGAAGCAGTAGTCGAAGAGATCGTCGAGGATCTCGTAGAGCAGCCGGCCGGTGCCCTGTGCGAAGGCGCGGTGTCGCACGTCCTCGTTCGTCTCGCACCGGTCGAAGAGGCGGGTGACCGGCATCAGCTCGACGTTCGGGAGCGTGACCAGGTAGTCGGGGCCGAGGAACACGTCGAGCTCGCCGGCGTTCAGCCGCTGCACCTGCTTGTCGTAGACCGGGAAGTGGAGCACGGCGAACAGGTACTCCGGGTACTCGTCGATCTTGGGGCGCTGGCGCTTCGAGAGCACGTCCTCGACGTCGAGCTCGTGCCAGCCGAAGCGTGCCGCGAGCTCGTCGATCGCCGCCGGGTGCGGCCGGTCGAGGTGCACCCAGGTCAGGCCGTCCACGGAGAGCTCGCGCGGGTGCTGCTCGGCGCGCGCGACCGGCGCAGCTCCGGGCCTGGGGCGTCGGATGCGGGGAAGGCTCGGCACGGCCAGACCCTAACTGCCTACCGCGCGCGGGCGGGAGCCGGCAACGGTCCCGGCGCGGCCGGCTCGGCGCGGGCGCTGACCGGGCTGCGCCGCACTCCTTCCGGCAGGCCTCGCTCGAGCGCGAGCGCCGCGCCGGCTGCGAGCAGGCACGACCGAGGCGACGGCGATCCAGAGTCCCGTCGGCGTCAGCCCGAGCAGGAAGCCGCCGAGGGGCGGTCCGATCGTGAAGCCGAGCATCCACGAGAAGGCAGACATCGCCATGTAGCGGCCGAGCAACCGCGGATCCGCAAGGTCGGCGACGAGGGGAGCCTGCACCGCGCCGTGCAGGCACTCGCCGATCCCGAACACCGCCGCCGCGAGCGCGAGCATCGAGACGGCGGCGAAGCCCGCGAGCCAGAGCCCGGCCACCGGGACGAGCAGCCAGGCGGCCGCCCAGACGACGCCCATCAGCGCGAGCACACGCATCCGGCGTCGTCCTTCGGCCAGCCGGACGATCGGCAGCTGCGCGAGCACGATCACGAGCGTGTTGATCGCGAAGATCGCGCCGATCCACTGCTCGCCGATGCCGGCCTCGTTCTTCCCGTACGGCGCGATCAGCTCGAGCTGGGCGTAGCCGACCGCGACGAAGGCGGCGTTGACGGCGACGAAGCCGACGAAGACGCGATGCCGGAGCACGTCGCGGTAGCTGCCCGCGCGCTCGCCCTCGCGCGCCGGAGCGCGGCCCGGCTCCGGCACGAACATCATCAGCACCGCGGCGTACAGCACGAAGCTGGCCGCGTCGGCGAGGAAGAGCAGCTGGAAGCTCGAGGCGGCGAGGAAGCCGCCGGCGAGCCCGCCGATCCCGATCCCGAGGTTCATCATCACCCGTTGCATCGCGAAGGCCGCGGTGCGCCGGTCGCGCGGCGTCAGCCCGGCGATCAGGGTCGACTGGGCCGGCCAGAAGATCCCGTTGCCGATGCCGGTGATCGCGCTGGCCGCGAACCCGTGCCACGGCGACTCGACGAACGCGTAGGCGCCGAAGCCGACCGTCAGGAACCCGAGCGCGACCGCCAGCATGCGGCGACCGCCGAACCGGTCGACGAGCGGGCCGGAGAGCGGGCCGGCGAGCAGGCTGACCGCGGCGTTCGTGCCGAGGATCAGGCCCGCGAGCCCGAGCGAGAAGCCGCGCTCGTTGTGCAGGTAGATGAAGGTGAACGGCAGCACGAGGCCGTTGCCGACCGCGTTCAGCAGGCCGCCGAGCTGGAGCACCTGCACCGAGCGCGGCAGATGCGGGTTCAGGCTGCGGAGGTAGCCGCGCACCATGAGACAGTACCGGCCGCATGCGCGACGACTTCCTCCTCGATCCGGGCATCGCGCACCTGAACCACGGCAGCTACGGGGCGTGCCCGCGCCCGGTCTTCGAGGCCTACCAGGCCTGGCAACAGGAGCTCGAGCGCAATCCCGTCGAGCTGATCGCGCGGCGGCTGGAGGGCCTGCTCGACGAGGTGCGCGCGGAGCTCGGAGCCTACGTCGGCGCCGATCCAGCCGACGTCGCGCTGACGCCGAACGTGACGACAGGCGCTGAACGCGGTCATCCGCTCGCTCCGCCTCGAGCCGGGCGACGAGGTGCTGACGACCCGGCACGAGTACGGCGGCTTGCTGCGGACGTGGGCGTTCGCGGGTGCAAGGCTCGTTCGAGGTCGAGCCCGAGGAGCTTGCGAGCGCGATCGGCCCGCGGACGAGAGTGCGTCTACACGAGCCACGTCACCTCCGCGACGGCGCTGCGGCTCCCGGTCGAGGAGGCATGCGCGGCGGCGCGGGAGGCGGGGGTGCTCTCGATCGTCGACGGTGCCCACGCGCCCGGCCACGTGCCGATCGACGTGATCGCGCTCGGGGCGGACGTGTACAGCGGCAACTGCCACAAGTGGCTGTGCGCGCCGCGCGGGTCCGGCTTTCTCTACGCGCGACCGGAGCAGCACGATTGGATCGCGCCGGCGGTGATCTCGTGGAGCTGGGTGGAAGGGGCGACGTTCGCGCAGCGGCACACCTGGGCCGGCTCGCGCGACCCGTCCGCCTACCTCGCGATTCCGCCGGCGCTCGCATACGTGCGAGCTCTTGATCCTTCCAGGCAGCGGGCGCTCGCCGACGAGCTGGAGGCGCTGCTCGGCCTTCCGCCCGTTCCCGGCGTGCCCGCGCCGCTGATGCGCGCGTTCGAGCTGCCGCCGGGCGCGCCCGCGGATCTGCAGCGACGGCTGTTCGACCTGCACGGGATCGAGGTCGTCGTGTCGGAGTGGGAGAGCCGCCGGCTGCTGCGCGTGTCGGTCGGCCCGTACGTGACCCGCGACGACCTCGTGCGGCTTCGCGAGGCGCTACGCGCCGAGCTGCCCGGCTAGCGCAGTAGCTCCGCCAGGCCACGATGACCGCCGAACTCTGCCCAGCCGGCCGGAGTTCCGTCGTGCAGGCGGTCCCGGAGCATCGGATCGGCTCCGGCTGCGAGCAGCGCGCGCACGGCGTCGGCCTCGCCGGCCTGCGCCGCGAGGTGGAGCGCGGTCACGCCCTCGCCGTGGTCGGGGCCGCCGAAGGTGCCGCGCCGGTTCGGGTCGGCGCCGAGGCCGAGCAGGTGGTGGATCGCGTCGACGCGCCCGTTGACCGCCGCCCACGCGAGCGCGGTGCCGCGGTAGGGATCGGCGTCGACACGCGCGCCCGACTCCACGAGCAACGAGATCGCCTCGACCCGGTCGCTCTTCGCCGCCCAGACCAACGCCTCGTCGAGCACCTCCTGCGGATCGTCGGACGGCGTCCACGCGGGGAAGCCGCCGTGCGGCCGGTAGAAGGCTCGGTGGGCACCCGCCTCGGGTCTGCCGAGCAGCTCGCGGATCAGGTCGAGCCGACCGAGCCCGGCCGCGACGCGCAGGTTGCGCGGCTCGAGCCCGAGCAGGTCGACCACCTCCCGGTGACCCCAGAAGAGCGCCGTCACCAGGGGTGTTCCACCGTCGCCGCGCGCCGACAGGGTCGTGTCGCCACCCGCGGCGAGCATCAGCTCGGCGAGGTCGCGTCGATTCCCGTAGCCCGCCTGGTGGAGTGGCGTCCAGCCGTAGTCGTTACCGCGATTCGGATCGGCGCCGCGCTGGAGCAGCAGCCTGAGCAGCTCGAGGTCGGGGCGCGTGCCGGCGATGCCGAGCAGGTCGTTGCCGTTCGTGCCGCGCGCCCGGACGAGCTCGGGATGGCGGTCGAGCAGGCCGACGAGCGCGGCGCGATCGCCCGCCTCCACCGCCCGGAACGCGAGCATGAACGGCCCCGGCGGCAGGCGGCCGTCGCGCAGCGCCGCGACGTGGTTTCGCAGCGCCTCCCAGCTCTCGAAGCCGTGGCGTCCGGCGAGGTCGAGCCGCGCTTCGTCGACACTCGAGCCGGCGACGCTCGCGATCCCCGCCGCGCGCTCCTCGTAGTACGCGAGGTCGGTGTGGAACGGCTGCTCGACGCCGGGGTCGATCACCGCTCCGAACCTACGTGCGCCCGCGGAGGTCGTCGAGGGCGCGCTCTGCCTTCGCGACCGCCGCACGGGCTCGTTCGGCGTCCCGTGCCGCAGACTCGAGCTCCTTGGCGAGCCGCTTGCGCTCGCGCTCGGCGTCGGTGGCTGCGCGCTTCGCCTCGGCGAGCTGCTCTCGGGCCGCCTCGAGCGCGGCACGCGCGGCGGCATTCTCCTTTGGCGTCGCGCGCTTCCGCTCGGCCGGCGGAGCGGCGACGACGAGGCCGGGGTCGAGCCCGAAGCCGGCCGACTCGACCTCGCGGGCGAGCAGCCCGCGCTCGAGGAGCGGCTGCAGCTCCGGGTCGACCGACGCGGCGCGCAGGGTGGAGGCGACCCGCTCGAGGATCGCGTCCGAGAGCCGGAGTCGCCGCGCCTCGCGCAGGACGCGCTCGAGCGCGGCGCGGTGCTCGCGGGTCGCGTCGGCGACGGCGGTCGCCTCCTTCCCGGCGAGAGCGGCCTCCTGCGCCGAGCGAAGCGCCCGTCCCGCCTGCACGAGCGCGCGCACCTCCGACGGGTCGTCGCGCGCCACGCGGTTGATCGCCGCCGCGGCCGCAGTCGGCTTGGGCAGCTTCGCGACCCGGGCGGCGAGCTCCGCGTTCTCCGACCGCAGCTCCTTCTCCCGCGCGTTGCGCGCCTTCGTGAACTCCGCCGGCGCGAGCTCGTAGAGCGCCGCGGTCTCCTGCATCAGCTCGCGATCCATGGTCGCATCGTGCCACCCGCGGCAGCCCGCCGGAACGGTGCCGGTCGACAGGGAGAACCTCTGGGGCCTTGCCGGGCGTCGGAGATCGGCATTCAATCGTCCGTATGGGTCTGACGACTCAGCCGCTCTCACGCGTCGTCGACATCTGGCGAAACCGACAGCTGCGGCGCGCCGAGCTGGCCTGGGGCGCCGCGGTCACCGCCGAATGGATGCACTTCGTCGCACTCGGCGTCTTCGCGTACGACGCCGGCGGAACGCTTGCCGTCGGCATCGCGGGGCTCGTGCGCCTGCTCCCGGCTGCGCTCCTGGCGCCGTTCGCCGCTGCTCTCGGTGACCGCTTTCGTCGCGAGCGCTTCCTGGCCATGACGTCGCTCGTCGGCGCCCTGGCGCTGGCGGCTTCGGCCGCAGTCTTCGCGATGGGCGGAAACGAGACCCTCATCATCGCCCTGGCGGCGCCGGTCGGCGTCGCTTCGACGCTCGTCCGACCGGCGCTCCAGGCGTTGCTTCCATCCCTGGCTCGGACTCCGGCAGAGCTGATCGCCTCGAACGGCGCGACCTCGACCGTCGAAGGGATCGGGACGCTGGTCGGGCCGCTCGGCGCGGGGCTGCTCGTGTCGATCGCCGACCCCGGCGTCGTCTTCGGCGTCGGGGCGGCTGCGCTGGCCGCGGCTGCAGGGATCTTCGCGAGCGTGCGAGTCGAGGGTCGGGTTCTCGTCGCGGTGCCTGCCCCCACCGGCAGCCGACCGCTGCTCGCCGGCTTCGCCGCCCTCCTCGCCGAGCCGAAGCGACGCCTCGTCGTCGCGCTGATCGTCGCACAGGGGTTCGTCCGTGGCTGTCTGAACGTCCTGATCGTCGTGACGGTGTTCGAGTTGCTCGACGCCGGCGACGGCGCGGTCGGGTACATGACCGCGGCGCTCGGGGTCGGCGGTCTCCTCGGCGCGGTCGCCTCGCCGACGTTCATCCGCACGCGGCTCGCGATCCCGTTCGGCGTCGCACTCGATCTTCTGGGGCGTGCCGATCGCGCTGATCGCGCCGACGTCCTACCTGGCGGTGGCACTCGTGCTCCTCGTCGTGGTCGGTGCCGCCAACAGCATCGAGGACGTCGCCGTGTTCACGTTGCTGCAACGCATGCTCCCCGACGACGTCCTCACGCGCGCGCTCGGGGTCGTCTGGAGCCTCGTGATGGGAGGGGTGGCGCTGGGCTCGATCGTCGCGCCGGCAGTCGTGGATGCGTTCGGACCTCAGCCGGCGCTGGTCGCGGTTGGGGCAATCCTCCCCCTGCTGATCCTGCTGACCTGGAAGCGGCTTCGCGAGATCGATCGGACGGTCTCGAGCGCATCGCCGCAACTGGTGCTGATCGAGCGCGCGACCCTCTTCTCGCCGCTCAGCATGGCTGCGAAGGAGCGCCTGGCGGCGGCGCTCGTCCGGCAGTCCGTTGCCGCCGGCGATGTCGTCGTCCGGGCCGGGGACGTGGGAGATCGCTTCTACCTGGTCGCGAGCGGCGAACTGGAGATAACCGGGGAGGGAGTGCTCGGTCGCGTGGGTGAGGGCGGCTTCTTCGGCGAGATCGCTCTGCTGAGGGACGTGCCACGGACGGCGACCGTGCAGGCTCTCGCCGACTCCGACCTCTACGTGCTCAGCCGGAACGACTTTCTCGCCGCGGTGCTGGCCCACGCCGGGGTTCGCGCCGCCGGCGAGGCGGTGGCCGAGAAGCGGCTGCCCGTCGTTGGTCCCGTCTAGGAGCCGCCGCCGATGCGCCCGGGAGGATTCGAACCTCCGACCTCTCGCTCCGGAGGCGAGCGCTCTATCCCCTGAGCTACGGGCGCGGGACGTGCAGTCTAGCTGCGTCGGTCGAAACGAGTGGGGGCCGCGTCGCCGCGGCCCCCACGTGAATCGGCGCGCGGCAGGCCCTACTCGAAGACGTACTTGCCCTTGTCGCGCCAGAAGAGGTACTGGGACTGCATCCGCTCGGTCTGGCCGGCGGTGAACTCCTCGTAGCAGCTGTCGAACGAGTAGTCCATGTAGTTGTGGATCGGGTCGAGTCCGGGTTGCGTGCAGGTGTCCTTGCCTTCCGGGCAGCCGCCCGTCGGCACGAGCTGCATCGGTGTGTCCTCGATCTCGTCGCCGATCCCGCTGCACAGGACGGGCGGCCAGGTGTTCGGATCCTGCTCGGGATCGCCGAACGCGCCTTCGGTGTTGTCGAAGGTGTGCCAGAGCGCGAGCCAGTGACCGACCTCGTGCGTCGCGGTCTGCCCGAGCGAGAAGACGGAGCCGGTCGGCCCGCCCGGAAGGGTGCCGTTCCACACGACCACGCCGTCGAGATAGCCCTCCGGCTCCGCGACGATGTCCGGGAAGTAGGCCCAGCCGAGGTAGATGCCCTCGGAGCCCGCGTTCGTGAGGTAGAGATCGAGCTGGTTGGGCTTCCCGCGCTTCAGCGCCCGCTTCATCTCCGCTTCCTCGGGGCTCTCGGGGTCGGCGAAGAACCAGCTTGCGTTGTCGGTGCGGTCGATCTTCCGCAGCTTGAAGCGGAAGCCCGTGTCCGGCCCGCCGTAGAAGCCTGCGAAGGCCAGGTTGAGGACGAGCATCTGCTGCAGGATCGCGAAGTCCGAGACGTCGCCCTCCGTCCCGGCGGTGACCACGTGGACGAAGACCGGGATCGTCTCCTTGAAGCCCTTCCGCCGCTCTCGCTTGCCTCGCTCGAGCTTGTCTCGCTTGCCGCTCGTCTTCAGTCTCGGCTCACGGCCGCTCCGGCGATCCTCGGTGCGCGCGGAGGTGGCGTTGAAACCGGTGAGCGTGCGCAGGCTGCTGAAGCTCGATTCGCAGAGCGGGTTCGCCGCTGCAGCCTCGTGGCCCTGCCCGCCTGCGGCACCTGCGGGTGCCGCCGTCGCCGCGAGCAGCGCCAGGACGCTGCTCACGAGCACAAACAGTTTCCTCATGGTTCTCCCTTGCCTCGAGTTTGCTCCCGCCTTCCTGAACGTACGTAGTCCAAAGACGTTTTGCAACCCGTCTGGTTAGGGTGCGCCGCGTGGAGCTCGTCGCCCGGATCGTCACCCTGCGGCTCGCCGAGACGTTCGTGATCTCCCGCGAGGCGACGGACACGGCCGACGTGCTGCAGGTGGAGCTGCGCCACGGCGGCACATCCGGCTTCGGCGAGGCGGCGCCGATCGCCCGCTACGCGGAGTCGGCCGTCTCGGCACGCGCCTTCCTCGAGGAGCACGGAGCGTCCGCGCTCGGCGACGATCCCTTCGCGCTCGAGGAGATCGGCGCACGGCTGGCGGAGATCCCCGGCGAGCAGGCGGCGAAGAGCGCCCTCGACTCGGCCCTCCACGACCTCCAGGGGAAGCTGCTCGGCGCTACCGGTCTGGCAGCTGCTCGGGTTGCCGCGCACCGGCCCGCAGACCTCGTGGACCGTGTGGCTCGGCGACCCCGACGACATGGCGCAGCGGGCCGAGCGCGTGGCGGGCCGCTTCGGCCGGCTGAAGCTCAAGCTCGGCGGCGGCGACGGCCTGGACGTCGAGCGGGTCCGAGCCGTGCGCGCGGTCACCGAGCTGCCGCTGCAGGTCGACGTGAACGAGTGGTGGTCGCTCGACGAGGCGCTCGACGCGCTGCCGCAGCTCGCGGAGCTCGGAGTCGCCTACTGCGAGCAGCCGCTGAAGGCGGGCGACGAGGGCGGTGCGAGGCTGAAGGCCGGCTCGCCGATTCCGATCTATGTCGACGAGGACTGCCACACGCTGTCCGACGTGGCCGCCTGCGCGGCCGTCGCGCACGGCGTCAACATCAAGCTCGCCAAGTCGGGCGGCATTCGCGAGGCGATCAGGATGGCTCACGCGGCGCGGGCGCTCGGTCTGGGCGTGATGCTCGGCTGCATGGTCGAGTCCGGGCTCGGGATCGCGGCCGGCTGCGTCGTCGCGCCGCTCTGCGACCACGTCGACCTCGACGGCAACCTCCTGCTCGCCGAGGATCCGTGGCGCGGCGTCGAGCTCACCGGCGGCGTCCAGACTCCCCTCCGAGAAGCCGGGGCTCGGTGTCGAGCGAGCAGGCTGAACGGCTGCTGATCCTGGCGGAGGGATTCTCCGCCGATCCGCACTACGGCAAGACCGGTCGCGGTGTGCTCGCCTACGGGCGCCGGCAGGTCGTCGCGATCCTCGACTCGGAGCGTGTGGGACGAGACGCAGCTCGGCGTCCCGATCGTCGCAACCGTGGACGACGCGGTTCCCCTCGCCCCGACCACCGCCGTCGTCGGCGTCGCCACCCAGGGAGGACGCTTCCCGCCCGCCTGGCGCGAGCTCCTGAAGCGCTGCATCGAGAAGGGGCCTGCACGTCGAGAACGGACTGCACGAGTTCCTCGCCGACGACGAGGAGCTCGCGGGCCTCGCCGCGCGGCACGGCGTCGAGCTGCGCGACCTGCGCCGCCCGCCCGCCGGTCTCGACGTGCCGACCGGCGCGAATCTCGAGCTGCCGGTCCGCACGGTGCTGACGGTCGGCTCGGAATGCGCGATCGGGAAGATGACGGTCTCGCTCGAGCTCGAGCGTGCGGCGCGCGCGCGCGGGCTCGCAGCCCGCTTCGTCCCGACCGGACAGACCGGAATCGCGATCGCCGGCTGGGGGATCGCCGTCGACGCCGTCGTCTCCGACTTCCTCGCCGGCGCGGCCGAGCGCCTCGTCGTCGAAGGCCACGAGCGCGGCGGAGAGCTGCTCTTCGTCGAGGGCCAGGGCGCGCTGCTCCATCCGGCCTACTCGGGCGTGACGCTCGGGCTCGTCCACGGCAGCGCGCCGCACGCGTTCGTGCTGTGCCACCTGGCCGGTCAGACGGAGATCGAGGGCTACGCCGGCCATGCGATCCCGCCGCTGCCGGCGCTCGTCGAGCTGCACGAGCGGATCGCGCTGCCCGCCAGGCCGGCCAAGGTGGCCGCGATCGCGCTCAACACGCGCCTGCTCGACGAGGCGCAGGCGCGGGAAGCCGTCGCCGCGGCGGCGGCCGAGACCGGGCTTCCGGCCGACGACCCGGTGCGTTTCGGCGCGGAGCGCCTGCTCGACGGCGTGCTCGACTCGCTCGCGGATGTTGAAGGCTCTTCATTTCCGGCGCCGAACAGTCGATAGTCACGCCTGCACGGCATTCCGGGACTCCAGAGAGGTCACACTTTGCACAAGCTCATCACCGCGCTCGCGCTCGCGTGCGCGCTCAGCTTTGCCGGGACGGCGGCGGCCGTCGACTTCGGCGCCAACGACGACACGGGCAAGTTCGCGGAGGACGGCGGGGTCGAGTTCTTCGGTCAGATGGCGGCAGCGGGCCTGAAGCAGAACGTGATCACCGTCCGCTGGACGCCCGGGTCGAGCGAGATCCCCGATCGCGAGCTGCTCGAGCGCGCCGTGCCTGCTGCGACCGAGGCCGGGATCAGGCCGGTGTTCGCCGTCTATCCGTATCCCCCGAGCGCGATCGCAACCGCCTGGGCCGGCCCGTCCGGCTTCGCCGACTGGCTCGAGGGCGTCGCGCTCGCGTTCCCGCAGGTGACGACCTACATCGTCGGCAACGAGCCCAACCTGAACACCTTCTGGCGCCCGCAGGGGAACGGCAAGGGGATGATCCGCTCGGGATCCTCGTTCGGCCCCTACCTGGCGGCCGGCTACGACGCCCTCAAGGGCGTTTCGCCGCGAGATCACCGTGCTCGGCGTCGGCGCGTCACCCCGCGGCGACCGCGCCCCCGGCCGGGCGGGCAAGGCCTCGCCGATGCACTTCATCTCCTCGCTCGGCTCCTGGTACCGCAAGAGCCGGCGGCGGGCGCCGCTGATGGACGGCTTCAGCTTCCACCCCTATCCGAGCCCCAGTGACTTCAAGGTGCCGTTCGGGTTCAGGTACTCCTGGCCGAACGCCGGACTGCACGAGCTGCCGCGCCTCAAGCAGGCGCTCTGGGACGCGTTCGCGGGAACACCGCAACCGACCACGGCGGGCGGCCTCCGGCTGTACCTCGACGAGGTGGGCTGGCAGGTCGCCGTCGACCCGAGCCGCGGCTACGACGGCGTCGAGAACGTCCGGGTGACCTCGGAGAAGGCGCAGGCCGCGATCTACGGCCAGCTCGTTCGCTTCGTCGTCTGTGACCCCGCCGTCGCGGAGCTGAACTTCTTCGGCTACTACGACGACGACGCTCTCGGCGGCTGGCAGGCGGCGCTCCGCCGCGTCGACGGAACCGCACGCGCATCCCACAAGACGGTCGCGGCGGCGATTGCCGCGACGGGTGGCCGGTGCCTCGGAAAGCTGCGCCGCTGGACGCCGCTGCGGCGTCCCGACCACGCCACGGTCACGTTCGGCGCGTTCGAGGGCGTGCGGGCAGGGGCGTCGCGCCGCTTCTGGTTCAAGGCGACCGCGGCCGAGGACATCGTCGTTCGCGCCGGCCTCGTGCCCGCGAGAACGCCCCTGGCCAGGATTCAGACGTTCCTGCGGGCGGCCGGGACGGTGAACGCCTACCGGCGGCCACCGCTGAAGGTCGCCGCCAGGCCCCGAGGTGGACGGCAGGTGCTCGTCGTCAGCGTCGCCGCGAAGCTGAACCCGCGCCGCGTCTCGATCTTCCGGAGCCCGGCGTTCCTCGTCACGAAGGCGCAGCCGGAGCGGAAGGGCGCTTGAGCGACCCGCGTGTCGAGCGACTCGCGGAGCTGATCGCGGGCTACTCGCTCGAGCTCCGTCCAGGTGAGGTCGTTCGGCTGGACGGCTCGGAAGCCGGAGAGCCGCTGTTGCTCGCCCTCTACCGGGCGGCGCTCCGGCTCGGCGCGAATCCGTATCTCGACGTCTCGATCGACCGGCTGGGCGAGCTGATGGTCGCGGAGGGCTCCGACGAGCAGCTCGACTACGTCGCGCAGCTCGAGTGGGACGAGATCGAGGCGCTCGACGCCTCCGTGACCGTCTGGGCGGAGACGAACACGCGGTCGTTCACGAACGCCGACCCCGACCGGCACGGGCGCAGGCTCGCGGCGCGCCAGAGCCTGACCCGGCGCATCTGGGAGCGGATCGCGGCCGGCGAGATGCGCTGGTGCGGGACGCTCGCTCCCGTCAACGCGTTCGCGCAGGACGCGGAGATGTCGCTGGCCGACTACGAGGACTTCGTCTTCGGCGCCTGTCACGTCGGCCGGCGACGACGACCCCGTCGCCTACTGGCGCGGCGTCTCGAGCCGAGCTGAACGCGCACGCCGCGCGGCTCGCCGACGTGCGGGAGCTGCGCATCGTCGGGCCGGACACCGATCTCCGCGTCGGCGTCGGCGGCCGCAGCTGGCAGGTCGCGGACGGCAACGATCAACATGCCCGACGGCGAGGTCTTCACGAGCCCGCTCGAGGACGCGACCGAGGGCGAGATCCGCTTCACCTTCCCGGCGCTCTACGCGGGTCGGGAGGTGACCGACGTACGGCTGCGCTTCGAGGACGGACGAGTGGTGTCGTCGGAGGCGGCTCGCGGTGGCGAGTTCCTCGAGTCGCTGCTCGACCGCGATGCCGGTGCCCGGATCCTCGGCGAGGTCGCCTTCGGGCTCAACTACGGGATCGACCGCTTCACCGGCAACATCCTCTTCGACGAGAAGATCGGCGGCACCGTGCACGTCGCGCTCGGCTCGAGCTTCACCGAGCTGGGCGGGCTGAACGACTCGAGCCTGCACTGGGATCTGATCTGCGACCTGCGCGCCGACGGCGAGGTCTACGCCGACGGCGAGCTCGTGTGGAAGGCAGGGCGCTTCCTCGATGGCTGATGCGCGCGTGGAGCGACTCGCGGCCGTGCTCGTCGGCTACTCGGTCGACGTGCAGCCGGGTGAGGTGGTCACGATCGAGGGCCCGCTCGCCGCCAAGCCGCTGCTCGTCGAGCTCTACCGCGAGGTGTTGCGGGCCGGCGGGCACCCGGTTCCGCGCGCGAAGCTCGGGCAGGCGCCGGAGATCTACTACGCAGAGGCCTCCGGCGAGCAGCTCGACTGGGTCACGCCGGCCTTCCGCGGTGTCAACGAGAGCGCCGACGTGCGCATCATCGTCGAGGCCGAGGAGAACACGAAGAGCCTGAGCGGTGTCGATCCCGAGGTGCAGGCGCGCGTCAGCCGCGCGCGGATGGCGCTGCGCAACCGCTATCTCGAGCGCGCCGCCGACGGCGAGCTGAAGTGGGTGCTCACCGCCTTCCCCACGGACGCCGCCGCGCAGGACGCCGAGATGTCGCTGAGCGAGTACGAGGACTTCGTCTACGGAGCCGGGAGGCTCTTCGAGGACGATCCCGTCGCCTCGTGGCGCGCCTTCGCGGATCACGCGCACGCAGCGAAGCACTACCTCGAGGGCGTGCGCGAGCTGCGGATCGTCGCGGAGGGGACGGATCTGACCCTGGCGGTCGAGGGACGCACCTGGGAGCCGTCGGTCGGCCGCGAGAACTTCCCAGACGGCGAGGTCTTCACCGCGCCGCTCGAGACCCGCGTCGACGGTGTCGTCCGCTTCACGTACCCGGCCGTCTACCAGGGCCGCGAGGTGCAGGACGTCGAGCTCCGCTTCGAGCGTGGGGAGGTGGTCGACAGCTCGGCCTCGCACGGGCTCGACTTCCTCCGCGCGATGATCGCGATGGACGAGGGCGCAAAGCGGTTGGGCGAGTTCGCGTTCGGCCTCAACGAGGGCATCGACCGCTTCACGCGCAACATCCTCTTCGACGAGAAGATCGGCGGCACCGTGCACATGGCGCTCGGCACGAGCTATCCCGAGACCGGCGGCCTCAACCGCTCCGGCCTTCACTGGGACCTGATCTGCGACCTCCGCTCGGGGAGCGAGGTCTTCGCCGACGGTGAGGTCGTCTACCGCGACGGCCGCTTCCTGCCCGGCGTGCTCTCGCTCTAGAGCGTCTGGCGATACGCGGCGAACTCGGCGTAGAACGCCTCGACCGTCATGCCGAACGTCGTCGCAAATGCATCTCGCCAGGGCGTTCCTCGACCGATGGCCTCCAGGTAGGCCGATAGCGAGGCCGGCTCTCTCCCACGGAGGAGAAAGTCGACAGCCAGGCTGTAGATGTCGTACGCGCCAACCGGACGTGCGGCGCGCACCTCGAGCGCGATGAGTGGTGTTCCAGCCAGCGCCTTCGTCGTGGCGGTCCACCTCTCCCGCGCGCGTTCGATCGGGAGGAGACCGATCATGGCCACCGCTTGATATGCCGTCCACTCTGCGTGGCCCTCGAAGAGCCATTTCGGCCCGGCGGGTGGTACCTCGTCGTCACGGCCGCCCAGCGTGCCTCGACCGGCCAGCTCGGCTTGGAGCACGTGGACGACCTCGTGGATCGCGATCTTCGATCGATCTGGCTCAGGGGTCGCGAACCACACGGGCGCCACCCACATCACCCGGTAGTCGACTTCGGCGAACTGCTGCCCGCCACCCCAGAGGGCGCGCGAATCCGCTAGCGATCTCGGCCGCGTGTTCGCCGAGGTACTGATCATCGCCTCGAGATCGGTGTGGGCGTAGATCGTCGTCGGCGGTAGCTCCCGCCCCAGGTACGTGCGGATGTAGCGCGCGCCCGCATCCATACTCGACTGAAACAGCGCGCGGTGCTGTTCCGACACTTCCGCTCCGAAGACGTACGTCGCATTCAGGCCGGGGCCGCTCAGCGGCGGCGGGCCCGGCGGCGGGGGCTCGGGCGGAGGCGGCGGAGGAACCGGCTTCGGGCCGCGAACCGCCTCGCAGTCGCTGGCGACGGTGTCTCGCACGTCTCTGATCGCCGTGTCTCGACCAGGCCCGCACCGAAGCGTGTCCGCGCCTATCCCGCCGACCAGGCGGTCGTTGCCCTGCCCACCTACGAGTAGGTCGTTACCGGCCGCGCCGACGAGCGTGTCGTTGCCTGCCTTGCCGTAGATCTTGTCCGCCCCGGCGCCTCCGCGCAGCGTGTCGTTGCGTGCCGTCCCGTGAATCGTCGCCGCCCAGACCGAGCCGGCAGCAAGGAGAAGGACAGTGAAGGCAAGAACCGCCGTCCGGAAAGTGCGTCTTGTCACAGCTCCACGAGCCTAAAGGCCCGGTCTTACGTGCACAACGATCCGACCACGCTTGACAGCGAACACCTGTTCGTGCATCATGGCGAACACATGTTCGGACGCATCCTGATCGTCGCCGCCGTTGCCGTCTTTCTCTGGGCCGCGTTCGCGCGCTCGTCCGATGCCTCCGGGCCGGAGGGACGCTACGTCGTGCAGCCCGCCGACACGCTCTGGTCGATCGCGGCGACGCGGTACGCCGACCCGCGCGAAGGCGTGTACGAGCTGCGCGAGCGGAACGACCTCGAGGGAACGACGATCCGGCCCGGCCAGGTGCTCGTCCTGCCGTAAGGGGCTGCGAACCTACAATCGGCGGCCATGGACCTCGACGTCGTCTTCGTCGGGACGTCGGGCTCGATGCCGACGGCCCGTCGCGCCCCGGCCGCCACGCTCGTCCGCCGCGGCGGCGAGCGGCTGCTCTTCGACTGCGGCGAGGGAACGCAGCGACAGCTGCTGCGCTCCGACGTCGGGCTCGTCGACCTCGAGGAGATCTTCGTCACGCACTTCCACGCCGACCACTTCCTGGGCCTGCCGGGCATGCTGAAGACCTTCGCGCTGCGCGGCCGCGACGCCCCGCTGACCCTCTACGGCCCGCGGGGCCTCGGCGACCTCGTCGGCTCGCTCCGGCGGATCTTCGGCAGGCTGACCTACGCCTACGAGATCGTCGAGCTGCACCCGGGAGACGTGCTCGAGCGCGACGGCTACGAGGTGCGGCCCTTCGTCGTGCGCCACGGCCCGGCCTCGCTCGGCTACGCCCTCGTCGAGCACGAGCGGCCGGGGCGCTTCGACGTCGAGGCGGCGGACGGTCTCGGCGTTCCGTTCGGGCCCGCCAGGGGGCAGCTCCAGCGCGGCGAGCCCGTGACGCTGCCGGACGGACGCGTCGTCGACGCGGCCCAGGTCGTCGGCCCGCCGCGGCCTGGTCGGACGATCGTCCTGAGCGGCGACACCGCGCCGGCGCAGTCGGTGATCGAGGCCGCAGCCGGCGCCGATCTCCTGGTTCACGAGGCGACCTTCTGCGAGGACGAGACCGACCGGGCGCGGCAGACCGATCACTCCACTGCGCGAGACGCCGCCGGGGTCGCGCGCGCTGCCGGAGTGAAGCTGCTCGCGCTGACCCACATCTCGAATCGCTACTCCGGCGGCGACGTCGAGCGCGAGGCCCGCGACGTCTTCCCCGCGACGGTCGTGCCGCGCGACTTCGACACCGTCGAGGTGCCGTTCGCGGAGCGAGGCCTCCCGGAGCTCGTTCGGAGCGGCGCCCGGCGACGCAAGGCCGAAACGCCGCCCCTGCCGGCCGCCGAGCCCTCCTAGGCCGGGATCCACTCGATGATCGTCGAGCCGGTCAGCCCGGGGCTCGAGATCCCGAAGACGCACGGGGCGCGCCCGTCGGCGTCGGGTGGCGCGTCGACGGATCCCGTCCAGAAATCCCCAGCCGGAATGGTGATCCGGCGCCGCGGGATCCCGTTCACGGTCAGGAAGACCGGCTCGCCCTGCTTGCCCAGGAGCGTCAGCTCCAGCCGGCCGGGTGCGCAGCCGTACACCGTCACGGAGGCCTCGCCGAGGATGTCGCCGTTCGGCTGAAAGCCGCGGCGCAGGGTGCGCAGCCGGATCGGGCTTTCGGCGCGCCAGAGCGCGAGCCCGGGCAGGTCGGTGGAGCGCGGCACCAGCGCGATCCGCTCGCCGGCGAGCTCGAAGTCCGAGGAGACGGCGACGAGGCCTGCGGCGAGCCGTTCGCCCGTCGTGTCGAAGAGCAGGCCGTCGAAGCGCGGTGAGACCGTCGTCGGCTCGAGTGGCCCGACCGCAGCCGCCTCGGGAAGCTTGGCGACCGCGTCGATGCGGTCGTTCCAGAAGAGGTGCTTCCAGACTCCGGCGGAGAAGTCGCGGCTCACGTGCAGGTAGGTGACGGGCCCGTCGGCGACGGCGTCGACCCAGCGCGGGTCGCCGCTGTCGAAGACCCAGGCGCGGTCGGCGTGGCTCAGCCGCGCGGACTCCCTCGTCGAGACGACGGACAGCGTGGCGAGCACCACGAGGACGAGCGCCGGTAGCGCGACGAGTGCGCGGCGCGGCACGAGGACCGCCGCCGCGACGAGGACTCCGGCGCAGAGGGGAAAGACGATCTCGAGCGTGGTCGCGGACGTGGAGGTTGCGAACCGCCAGAGCGGCACGAAGCTGGGGCCGTCGAGTGCGGCCTCCTGCACCGCGAACCGGCTCACCGGCAACAGCACCGCGGGAACGGCGACGGCGAGCGCGATCGCCTGCGTCCAGATTCGCGGCCGCGGCGCCCCGCGGGAGAGCCAGAGCCCGAAGACGAGGAAGATCGGCGGTGCGAGCGTGAGCAGGCCGCGCTCGGCGATGTGGCCGACCCAGCGCGAGGCGAAGATCCCGATCTCGAGGGTGAGGCAGACCACCCAGGCACTCGCGGTCGCGACGAGCGCGACGGCCGCGGGGTCGCGTTCGTTCCGGCGCAGCGACTCGACGAGCATCAGCGCGAGCGCGACGAGCGGAATCCCGGCGACGAGGACGAAGACCCCCGCCGTGTGCCAGGCGACGTCGGCGGCCACGTCGCTCAGGCGGTAGCCGCCGATCGCCGACGAGTACGCGCCGAGCGGGTCGCTCCACCCGCCCGTTGCGGCCGCGGCCGCGGCCAGGAGCAGGAACGCCCCGCCGAGCGTCGCGAGCAGGGCGCGCTGGCGGCGAGCCGGCTCGAGGCTGCGGGCAAACGCACACTGGAGCGCGATCGCCAAGATCACCGTGGGCAGAAGGGCGAGCGCCTGGACGTGCGTCGCCACGACGACTGCGATGCCGGCCAGAGCGAGTGCCTGGCGCAGGAGCGTCGGCCGCTCGAGCGTGGCCGCGAGCGCCCACAGCGCCAGGGTCGTCAGCAGGTACAGAAGCGGCTGCGTCATCAGCAGGCCGGAGTAGGCGAGTCCGGGGATCGCCACGACGAGCGCGGCTGCGACCAGCGCCCACGTGTGCCCGAGCGCACGACGGCCCCAGAGATACGCCACCGCTGCGGTGGCGGACATCGCCAGTGCCTGCAGCGCCTGCACGATCGCGATGCCGGTTCCGAGCTCTGCGAGCGTCAGCGGCAGTCCGATCACCGCGGGGTAGACGAGCGCGTTGTAGCCACCGGTTCCGAGCAGCGAGGCGGTGCCGGTCTCCCACAGCGAGCGCCCGAGCAGCGAGTAGATCGCCTCGTCGGGCGCGATCCAACCCGGGTCGAATCCCCTCGCGGCGGCGAATCGGATCGCGGCGGACGCGACCACGAGGAACGCGACGATGATGCCGGCGCGGCGTGAGCTCACGGCGGAGAGTGTTACCGCCAGCGTGTTCGGAAAGCGTGAGCTGCACCGTCCGGCTCCACCGTCCGACGCCGTCCGACCGGGCGCGTACACTGCGGCCGACCCCTTTAACCCGGTCCAGAGAGACCGACAAGGAGCGGAATGAGCACGCACGTACCCCAGTCCTCGGCGAGCCGCCGACCCGTGAAGACCCTGCTGGACGGCGAAGGGCTCTCGCGCACGCTCTCGCGCATCGCGCACGAGATCATCGAGCGCAACGACGAGCTCGAGTCGCTCGCGCTCGTGGGCATCCGCACCCGCGGCGTGCCGCTCGCGGAGCGGCTGGCGGAGCTGATCGAGGAACGGACCGGCGTCGAGGTCGGGCTCGGCGCGGTCGACATCTCCTTCCACCGCGACGACCGCGAGCGCGCCACGGCCCAGCCGGTCGTCAACGACACCGACCTCGACCTCGAGCTGCGCGGCACGACGTGCGTCCTCGTCGACGACGTCCTCTACACGGGCCGCACGATTCGTGCCGCGATCGAGACGCTCTTCGCCCAGGGGCGGCCCTCGCGCGTCCAGCTCGCGGTGCTCGTCGACCGCGGCCACCGGGAGCTGCCGATCAGGCCGGACTACGTCGGCAAGAACCTGCCGACGGCACGCAGCGAGCGGATCCAGGTGCAGCTCGTGGAGATCGACGGGATCGACCAGATCCTCCTCGTGGACGCGCCCGAAGAGGGATCGCGATGAGCAGGCGTCACCTGCTCGCGATCGGCGACCTGACCCGCGACGACGTCGGGCGCCTCCTCGAGACGGCGCGGTCGCTCGACGGCACCGAGCCGCTGCCCGTGCTCCGCGGGAAGCACGTCCTCAACGTCTTCTACGAGGCGTCGACGCGCACCTCGTCCAGCTTCGAGCTGGCGGCGAAGCGGCTCTCGGCGAGCACCGCGACGATCAAGGCGTCCGGCTCGTCGGCCGACAAGGGCGAGTCGCTGAAGGACACGATCCTGACACTGGCCGCCTACGAGCCGGACGTGATCGTGATCCGCCATCCGCAGATCGGGGCGCCGGCGTTCGTCGCCCGCCACACCGACGCGCACGTCGTCAACGCGGGGGACGGGAAGCACCAGCACCCGACGCAGGCGCTGCTCGACCTCTACACGATGCGCCACGCCTGCGGCCGGCTCGAGGGCCTGCACGTCGCGATCGTCGGCGACGTGCTGCACTCGCGGGTCGCGCGCTCGCTGGTGCAGGCGCTGGGTCTCGTCGGCGCCCGCACGACGCTCGTGGGGCCACCGGCGCTCGTCCCGCGGGGACTCGAGGCGCTCGGCTGCGAGACGACCACCGAGCTCGACGCGATCGGTGCCGCCGACGTGGTCTACGTCCTGCGCATGCAGCGCGAGCGGATGCTGGCCGGGGCGAGCTACGTGCCGAGCCTGCGTGAGTACACGGCGCGGTGGGGGATCACACCCGAGCGTCTCCGGCCCGGCCAGAAGGTGATGCACCCCGGGCCGCTCAACCGCGGTGTCGAGATCGACTCGCGCGTCGCCGACGGGCCCGACTCGCTCGTGCTCGAACAGGTGCGGTCGGGGCTCGTCGTCCGGATGGCGGTGCTGCACGACCTCGTCGCCGCCGGCGCGGCTGCCTCTCGTTTGGGAGCGGTCGCCTGATGCTCGTCTGCCGAAACGGGCGCTCCGACTCGCTGACGCTCGAGGGCCGGCTCGCCGGCGAACGCCGGGTGAGGGTGACGGTGGAGGAGGGGATGATCGCGCGGATCGAGCCCGGCGGCGCGAGCGACGCCGTCCTCGCGCCGGCCTTCGTCGATCCGCACGTGCACCTGCGCACGCCGGGCCGCGAGGACGAGGAGACGATTGCGAGCGGCACTGCTGCCGCCGCGGCCGGCGGCTACTGCGCGATCCTGGCGATGCCGAACACCGACCCCGTCGTCGATTCCGCCCCGGTGTTGCGGGGGCTCCTCGATTCCGCCCGGCGCGAGGCGGTCGTCCCGGTGGGCTTCATGGCGGCGATCTCGAGGTCGCTCGACGGCGCTGAGCTGACCGAGCTGGGCGAGCTCGCCGACGCTGGGGCCGCGGCCTTCACCGACGACGGCCGTCCGGTCGTCTCGGCGGGCCTCTTGCAGCGAGCGCTCCAGTACGGCTCGGTCACCGGCCGGCCGCTGGCATTGCACTGCGAGGAGCCGACCCTCTCGCGCGACGGCCACGTCCACGAGGGCACCGTCTCCGCCGAGCTCGGGCTGGCGGGCTATCCGTCCGTCGGCGAGAGCGCGATGGTCGAGCGCGATCTCACGCTCGCCGCCTACGAGGATCGACCCGTGCACCTGATGCACCTCTCCGCCAGCGAGTCGGTGGAGGCGCTCGCGCGCGCCCGCGAGGCCGGCGTCCGCGCGACCGGCGAGGTGACGCCGCACCATCTCGTGCTCACCGACGAGGCCGTGCGCTCGCTCGACCCGAACACGAAGATGAACCCACCGCTGCGCGCGGAGGGGGACCGGCAGGCGCTCCTCGCGGCGCTCCGCGACGGCACGATCGGCTGCATCGCCACCGACCACGCGCCCCATTCGCGCGAGGAGAAGGACGCGCCGTTCGAGGCCGCGCCCTTCGGCGTCACCGGCCTCGAGACGGCGTTCGCCGCGCTGTACACCCACCTCGTCCTACCGGGGCTGCTGCCGCTCGAGACGTTGCTCGAGCGGATGTCCGCAGGCCCTGCCCGTGCCCTCTCGCTCCCGGAGCCGTGCCTCGAGGTCGGCGCGCGCGCGAACCTCGTCCTGCTCGACCTGGAGGCGGAGTGGACGGTGACCGAGCAGGGCTTCCGCTCGCGCTCGGCCAACTCGTGGTTGCTCGGCGAGCGACTGCGCGGGGTCGTCGCTCAGACCGTTGCGGACGGACGGCTGGTGCACGCCGCGTGATGACCGCAGTGCGGATTCCCGCCGAGCTGGCGCCGTATCTCGACCGGCTCGTCGACGCGCTGCGGCGAAGCGCCCCGGTCGACGCCGTCTATCTGCTCGGCTCGGCGGCGCTCGGCGCCTACGAGCACGGCCGGAGCGACGTCGACGTGGTGGCGGTCACGAGCCGCTCGCTCTCGCCCGACGAGCGCCGCGCGCTTGCAGCCGCAGCCGGGGCGATTCCGGTGCCCGCACGCAAGCTGGAGCTCGTCGTCTACCCGCGCGGCAGCGACCGCTGGGAGCTCAACCTCAACACGGCGGACGGAGACGAGGCCGAGCACCTCGGTCTCGATCCCGACACTGAGCCCACGTTCTGGTTCGTGCTCGACCGCGCGATCGCCGAGCAGCACGCCCTGCCCCTGCTCGGGCCGTCGTGGGCGGAGCTCTTCGAGCCGGTCTCGCCCGACGCGATCGAGGCGGCGCTCGACGAGGCCGTCGCCTTCGACGGCTGGAACCAGGCGAACCGAGACCTCGCGGCTGCCCGCGGACGCATCTGGCGCGAGACGGGCCGCTGGGTCTCGAAGCGCGAGGCGAGGGAGTGGCCGGCATGAACGCCTTTCTCGCGCTCGAGGACGGGACGATCTTCAGGGGCCGCTCGGTCGGCGCGTCCGGCGTCGCCTTCGGCGAGGCGGTCTTCACGACCGCGATGACGGGCTATCAGGAGACGGTCACCGACCCGAGCTTCGCCGAGCAGCTGGTCTGCTTCACGGCGCCGATGGTGGGCAACTATGGCGTCGCGGAGGGCCGCTCGGAGTCGCAGTGGGCGCACGCGCGAGCCGCGCTGATGCGTGAGGCGCGCGGCCCGGAGTGGACGGGCTGGCTCGCCGACCGCGGGCTCGTCGGCATCACCGGGATCGATACGCGGTCGCTCGTGCTCAAGCTGCGCGAGAGCGGTGCGTTGCGAGCCGCCGCGGTGGCTTCGGCCATGACCGAGGACGAGGCCGTGGCGGCTGTGCGAGAGCTGCCCACGATGGAGGGCGCGGCGCTCGTCGCCCAGGTCTCGACGCCGAAGCCGTACGTCTACTGCGACGCGGGCACGACGCGCGTCGCGGTCGTCGACTACGGCTGCAAGCGCTCGATCCTGCGTCGCCTCGCCGGTGCGGGCGCGCACGTGACGGTCTACCCGCACGACGTGGACGCCGACGAGCTCGCGGGCTACGACGCGGTGCTGCTCTCGAACGGTCCCGGCGACCCGTTGCCGCTCGTCGACGAGGTGCGCGAGGTGGAGCGCCTGCTCGGTCGCGTGCCGGTGCTCGGCATCTGCCTCGGTCATCAGCTGCTCGGGCTCGCGACAGGCCACGAGACCTTCAAGCTCCCGTTCGGACACCGCGGCGCGAATCACCCGGTGCTCGACCGGCGCAGCGGCCGCGTGCTCGTGACGAGCCAGAACCACGGCTTCGCGGTGGCGCCCTGCGACGAGGGCGAGGCGACCCACGTCTCGCTCTACGACGGCACCGTGGAGGGCTTCGACTTCCCGACGATGCGCGCGCGCTCGGTGCAGTTCCATCCCGAGGCCGGGCCAGGCCCGCACGACGCCTGGCCGATCCTCGAGCGCTGGCTGGAGGAGCTGCGCAGTGCCTAGGCGAAACGACCTCCGCTCGATCTGCCTGATCGGCTCCGGCCCGATCGTGATCGGTCAGGCCTGCGAGTTCGACTACGCCGGCTGCCAGGCGCTGAAGGTGCTGCGCGAGGACGGCTTCACGACGATCGTCGTCAACTCGAACCCGGCCACGATCATGACCGACCCGGGCTTCGCCGACCGCACCTACATCGAGCCGCTCGACCTGGAGGGTGTCGCCGACGTGCTCGGGCGGGAGCGGCCGGACGCGCTGCTGCCGACGCTCGGCGGCCAGACCGCGCTCAACCTCGCGATCGAGCTCTCCGATGCGGGCGTGCTCGACGCGCTCGGGATCGAGCTGCTCGGCGCCAACGTGGACGTGATCCGTCGTGCGGAGGACCGGCTGCTCTTCCGTGACGCCGTGCAGAGCTGCGGCCTGAAGGTGCCGACGTCGCGCATCGTCACCTCGCTCGACGACCTCGCCGGCGTCGCGGTGCCGGCGGTCGTCCGGCCGGCGTTCACGCTGGGCGGCCACGGGGGCGGCTTCGTCTCGACCTCGGCGGAGCTCCGCGCGCAGGTCGAGCTCGGCCTGCGCGAGAGCCCGATCGGCCAGGTGCTCGTGGAGGAGAGCGTCAAGGGCTGGGACGAGTTCGAGCTCGAGGTGATCCGCGACCGCCGCGACAACGTCGTGATCGTCTGCTCGATCGAGAACCTCGACCCGATGGGCGTGCACACGGGCGACTCCGTCACGGTGGCACCGCAGCTGACCCTCTCCGACGAGGCCTACCAGGAGCTCCGCGACGCGGCCGCTGCGGTCGTGCGCGCGGTCGGGGTCGAGACCGGAGGCTCCAACGTCCAGTTCGCGCGGTGCCGCGACACCGGCGACCTGCGCGTGATCGAGATGAACCCACGCGTCTCCCGCTCCTCGGCGCTCGCCTCGAAGGCGACCGGCTACCCGATCGCCAAGGTCGCGGCGAAGCTCGCCGTCGGCTACACGCTCGACGAGATCCCCAACGACCTGACGAAGACGACGCCCGCGAGCTTCGAGCCCACGCTCGACTACGTCGTCGTCAAGGTGCCGCGCTTCGCGTTCGAGAAGTTCCCCGGAGCCGACACCACGCTCGGCACGCAGATGAAGTCGGTCGGCGAGGCGATGGGGATCGGACGCACCTTCCAGGAGGCGTTCGCGAAGGCGTTCGCGAGCCGGGAGCTCGATGCAGGCGCGGTGACGCCGTGGGCGACCCTCGACGACCTGCCGGAGGGGCTCCATCCGTGGTTCCGGCGCGAGCTGGACGAGTTGCGGATGAACGGCCTGCCCGCCGGCGAGCGCGTCTACCGGCGCGTCGACTCCTGCGCCGGCGAGGTCGAGGCGGGCTCCAACTACTACTACTCGACGACGGGCGAGGCGGACGAGGCGCCGCCCGACCGGAGCGAAAGCCGCGCGTCGTCATCCTCGGCTCGGGACCGAACCGGATCGGCCAGGGGATCGAGTTCGACTACTGCTGCGTGCACGCGGTGCAGAGCTTCCGCGCGCAGGGCTACGAGGCGGTGATGGTCAACTGCAACCCGGAAACCGTCTCCACCGACTACGACACCTCGGACCGGCTCTACTTCGAGCCGCTCACCGCGGAGTACGTATTGCCGGTGCTCGCGCGCGAACGGCCGGTCGGCGTCGTCACCCAGTTCGGCGGCCAGACGCCGCTCAAGCTCGCCCGCGCGATCGAGGCGGCGGGGTTCGCGATCATGGGCACCCCCGTCGAGGCGATCGACCTCGCCGAGGAGCGCGAGCGCTTCGGCCGGCTGCTCGCGGAGCTCGGCGTGCGCTGCCCGGAGTGGGGGATGGCCGGGAGCGCCGACGAGGCCGCCTCGGTCGCCGCCCGGGTCGGCTTCCCCGTGCTCGTGCGGCCGAGCTACGTGCTCGGCGGCCGGGCGATGCGCGTCTGCTACGACGAGGCACAGGTACGCGCTGCCATGGCCGACGTGACAGGCCCCGCTCTCGTCGACCGCTTCCTCGAGGGCGCACTCGAGATCGACGTGGACGCGCTCTGCGACGGCGTCTCCGTCTACATCGGTGCGGTGATGGAGCACGTCGAGGAGGCCGGCGTCCATTCGGGCGACTCCTCCTGCGTCCTGCCGGCGCCGTCGCTCGACGAGGAGACGTACGCGGAGATCTGCCGGATCGTGCGCCGCCTCGGGCCCGCGCTCGGCGTCGTCGGCCTCCTGAACGTCCAGCTCGCGCTCGTCGACGGCGTCGTCTCGGTGATCGAGGCGAACCCGCGTGCGTCGCGCACCGTCCCCTTCGCCTCGAAGGCGACCGGGGTCAACCTCGTCGACGCGGCGGCGCGCCTCGCCGGCGGTGCGCGGTTGCACGAGCTCGGGCTGCCCGAGGAGCGCCGGCCCGAGCAGGTCAGCGTGAAGGCGGCTGTGCTGCCGTTCGCGCGCTTCCCGGGTGCCGATCCCGTGCTCGGCCCCGAGATGCGCTCGACGGGCGAGGTGATGGCGAGCGCAGCTGATCTGCCGACCGCGTTCGCGAAGGCCGAGCGTGCAGCGGGTCGGCCGCTCCCCGGTTCCGGGACGGCGTTCCTGTCGGTGCGCGCCGCCGACAAGGACGCGATCGTCCCCATCGCCGCCGCACTCGCCGGGCTCGGCTTCGAACTGCTCGCGACCGGTGGCACGGCGAAGACGGCTCACAGCGGCCGGCCTCGACGTGGCGGTCGCCGAGAAGGGCGACCCGGTCCTCGACGCGATCCGCTCGGGGCGCTGCGCCCTCGTCGTCAACACGCCGCAGGGCTCCGGGGCGAGGCGTGACGGCGCGCTGATCCGGCAGACCGCACTCGCTGCGCGCATCCCGTGCATCACCACTCTCGCCGCGGCGCGGCTCGCCGTCGACGCGATCGCGAACGCCCGCAGCGAGGTGGCGCGCTCGCTGCAGGAGAGGCTCGAGGTTGAAGCGGCTGCGGCTTAGGGTCGCGGGCTCCGAGCCGGTCGGGCCCTACACGCTCCTGCGGCTCGAGCGCGGCGACCTCGACGCAGGGAGGCCCGGACAGTTCTTCATGCTGGAGGCGCCGGATCGCGTCCTGCCCCGGCCGATGAGCGTCTGCCTCGCGACGCCCACCGAGCTCGCGTTCCTGATCGACCCGGTCGGCCCCGGGACCCGGTCGCTGTGCCGGCTGTGCCCGGGGGAGAAGCTGCACATACTCGGGCCGCTCGGGAACGGCTTTCGGCTCGACGTCGAGCGGCCGCTGCTCGTCGGCGGCGGGATCGGGATCGCACCGCTGCCGTTTCTCTCCGACCGGCTTGGCGCACCGCCGGCGCTGCTCGGGTTCCGCAGCGCCTGGCACGCGGAGGCGGCGGCGCTCGTGCCAAATGCCGAGGTTTGCATCGAGCCCGTCTACGTCACCGAGTTGCTGCCGGAGGAGCCGGTCGACGTGCTCGCCTGCGGCCCCGAGCCGATGCTTCAGGCACTGCGGACGCTCGTCGCAAGTCACTCGGGAAGGGGGGCCCAGCTCGCCTGGGAGGCGCCGATGGCCTGCGGCTACGGCGCGTGCTTCGGGTGCGTCGTCGAGCTGGACGGCGAGCTGCAGCGCCTCTGCGTGGAGGGGCCGGTGCTCCGTGCTGCTTAACGCCTCCGGCTGCCTCGACGCGCTCACGGCGCCCGAGGTCGCTCGGTCGCTCGATGCCTTCGTGACGAAGACGATCACGCCTGAGCCGCGCGGCGGCAACGCGCCCGTCCGGATCGCGGAGACAGAGTCCGGGATGCTCAACTCGATCGGCCTCGCCAACCCGGGCCGGAAGCGCTTCCTCGCCGACACGCTGCCCGAGCTACGGGAGCTCGCCGTCCCGCTCTGGGTGTCGGTCGGTGGGTTCTCGGCCGAGGAGTACGCCGAGACCTGCGGCGCGCTCGAGACCGTGACGCTCGAGCTCAACCTCTCGTGTCCGAACGTGGACGACGCGCCCGAGACCGCCGCCGAGATCGTCGCCGCCTGCCGTGAGGCGACGGACCTGCCGCTCTACGCGAAGCTCTCTCCCTCCGCCTGGGATCTCGCCGAGCAGGCCCGGGCGGTCGAGGCGGCAGGCGCGGACGGGCTCTCGCTCGTGAACACGCTCCGCGGGCTCGCGCTCGACGCGCGGACGCTGCGGCCGCAGCTCGCCGCCGGAACGGGGGGCTACTCCGGGCCGGCCCTGAAACCGGTCGCGCTCGCCGCGGTCTACACCTGCGCTCGGGCGGTCGATCTGCCGATTGTGGGCATGGGCGGCGTCCGGACGGGCCTCGACGCGCTCGAGCTGATCGCGGCCGGGGCGAGCGCCGTCGCGCTCGGCACGATTCTCTTCTCCGACCCTTCTGCGGCCGCGCGGATCCGATCCGAGCTAGAGGCCGAGAGCGCCGCCCGAGGCTTCGGACATCACCTGGACGCATGGCGAGCGGCGCATTCGTCCCTGCAAATGGGCGCTTCCAGTTCTGACAACAGCATGCAAAAAATGGCTGCAAACGGCACGAAATCGACTGCTTGACCGATCGGGTGAGGCTGCTAGTATCCCGCGCTCATGGTGCCGTCGAAGACGCAAGCGCAGGCCCCACTGCGGTCGCTCGACCAACGGATGGAAGCCCTCAAACGGGCCAACGACATTCGGGTCCGGCGGGCACGGTTGAAGAAGGATCTCAAGGACGGACGCGTTGGAATCGAGGCGATCCTGCTCGATCCACCGGAGTACGTCTCGACCGCCAAGGTCTTCGACATGCTGATGGCGGTACCGAAGTTCGGACGCGTGAAGGCGGCCAGGCTGCTGAACCAGTGCCGCATCAGCCAGTCGAAGACGGTCGGCGGCCTCTCCGAGCGCCAGCGCACCGAGCTGATTGGCCTCTTCAACAGGTAGGCCCCTGCCGGTCTTCGTCGTCACGGGCCCCTCCGGCGCCGGCAAGGGGACGCTGATCAAGGCGCTCGTCGAGCGGTTGCCCGAGCTCGAGGTGGCCGTCTCCGCGACGACGCGCGCGCAGCGGCCCGGCGAGGTGGACGGGCGCGAGTACTGGTTCCTGAGCGAGGCCGACTTCGTCGAGCGGATCGACGCCGGCGGCTTCCTCGAGCACGTCCAGTACGTCGGCGGCCGCTACGGCACGCTCGCCTCCGAGCCGGACCGGATCGCCGGCGAGGGCCGCGTCTGCGTGCTCGAGCTGGAGACCGAGGGGGCGCTGCGGGTGCAGGAGCAGGTTGACGGGAGCGTCACGCTCTTCATCGCCGCCGATGTGCCCGAGCTGGAGCGGAGGCTGCGGGCGCGGGCGACCGAGAGCTCGGGCGAGATCGGCCAGCGGATCGCGCTCGCACGAGATCAGCTCGAGCAGGCCTACCAGTTCCGCTACATGGTGCGAAACGACGACGTCGACCGTGCCACCGAAGCGCTGGCGGCACTCGTCGAGCGGGAACTCAGCCTCGCAGCTACCATGGCGCCATGATCCATCCCCGCATCGACGCCCTGCTCGACAACGTGGACTCGCGCTACGCGCTCGTCATCGTGTCCGCGAAGCGCGCACGGCAGATCAACAACTACCACCATCAGCTCGGCGAGGGCATGGGCTTCGAAGAGGCCCCACCGCCGCTCGTCGAGTCGCGCTCGAAGAACTACTTGACCATGTCGCTGGAGGAAGTCAGCCAGGGCAAGATCAAGTACGCGTACGCCAAGAACGTCAAGAACGTCAAGAAGTAGCGCGCGAGCACCGGTAGCCCTCGACGGCCGCGAGAGCGGCCGTTCGTCTGCGCGCGCCTCCACGGCGCTTCCGGCAGGCACAATGAGCGGCATGGCCCGGATCCTTCTCGGCGTCACGGGCGGCATCGCTGCCTACAGGGCCTGCGAGTTGCTGCGGCTCCTCGTCCGCGCCGGTCACGACGTGCTGCCGCTGCCGACACCCGGCTCGGAGCGCTTCGTCGCCGCCGAGACCTTCTTCGCGCTCGCTCGCAAGACGCGCACCGAGAACGCGTATCCGCATCTCGAGCGCGCCGATGCGCTCGTCGTCGCCCCGCTGACGGCGAACACGCTCGCCAAGCTCGCCCAGGGCCTTGCCGACAACGTCCTCACCGAGGCTGCTCTGGCGCATCGCGGGCCGCTCGTCGTCGCGCCGGCGATGAACACGCGCATGTGGGAGCACCCCGCGACGCAGGCGAATCTCGCGCTCCTGCTCGAGCGGGGCGCCGTCGTGGTCGGGCCGGACGACGGCGAGCTCGCCGAGGGCGAGGTCGGTGCGGGACGGATGGCCCGGCCGGAGGAGATCGCAGCGGCAGTCGAGCGCGCGCTCGAGGGTTCTCCGGAGGGCATGAACGGCCCGCTCGCCGGGAAGCGCGTGCTCGTGAGTGCAGGCGGCACCCGTGAGCCGCTCGACGCCGTTCGTTTCCTGGGAAATCGCTCGTCGGGCCGGATGGGCGTGGCCGTTGCAGCCGAGGCGCGCCGTCGCGGAGCCGCCGTGACGCTGCTCGCGGCCAACCTCGCCGTCCCGGCGCCTGCGGGCGTCGAGGTCGTCCAGACGCCCACGGCGGCGCACCTGGAGCAGGAGGCGGCGGCCCGCGCCGGGACGGCGGACGTCGTCGTGATGGCCGCGGCCGTCGCCGACTACCGGCTCGCCGATCCGGTCGAGGGCAAGCGCCTGAAGGACGGCGAGCCGTGGAACCTCTCGCTCGAACCGACCGTAGACATCCTGCGAATGCTCGGCGAGCGGCACCGCAACGGACAGGTTCTGGTCGGCTTCGGTGCCGAGGTGGGCACGTCGGGGCTTAACCGAAAGCGAACGATGCTCGACGACAAGAACGTCGATCTGGTCGTCTACAACGATGTGGGTCGTGACGGGATCGGGTTCGACGCACTCGACAACGAGGTCGTCCTGGTGACGAGGAGAGGGGAACGCGAGGTGGCACGAGCGCCGAAGGAGCAGATCGCTGCAGCCGTCGTCGACGAGGTCGAGCGGCTGCTCGAGGAGCGCAATGGAGGCGTCTAGGGATCCGGCGACGCTCGTTCCGAAGGCGGAGGCCTTCGAGCGCGTTGCGACCAACCTCGCCAAGGTCGTGCACGCTCCGGAGGACACGCTCCGCCTGTGCGTGCTCTGCCTCGTGGCCGAGGGGCACCTGATCATCGAGGACTTTCCCGGCGTCGGGAAGACGATGCTCGCCAAGGCGCTCGCGCGCTCGCTCGACCTCGAGTTCTCGCGGCTCCAGTTCACGCCCGACCTGCTGCCGTCCGACATCACGGGCGTCAACGTCTTCAACCAGCGCGCGAACGAGTTCGAGTTCCGGCCCGGGCCCGTCTTCGCCAACGTCCTGCTCGTGGACGAGATCAACCGCGCCTCGCCGAAGACGCAGTCGGCCCTGCTCGAGGCGATGCAGGAGAACCAGGTGACGATCGACGGCGCGAGCTACGTGCTAGAGCGGCCGTTCATGGTGCTCGCGACACAGAATCCGATCGAGTACGAGGGCACCTATCCGCTGCCCGAGGCGCAGCTCGACCGGTTCACGATGCGGGTCTCTCTGGGGTATCCGCCGCTTGCCGACGAGGCGCGCATGCTCGCCGAGCAGACGACCGCGCCGCCGCTCGAGACGCTGGAGCCGGTGGCCGGGCTCGAGGAGCTGCTGGGGGCGATCGACGACGCCCGCGCGATCTTCGTCGAGGACAGCCTCAACCGCTACGTCGTCGCCCTGCTCCGGCACACTCGCGCCAGCTCGCGCCTGGCGCTCGGCGGCAGCCCGCGGGCAGGGATCTCGCTGCTGCGTGTCTCGAAGGCCCGAGCCCTGTCGGAAGGCCGCGACTTCGTGCTGCCCGACGACGTGAAGGCGCTCGCGGCGCCCGTGCTCGCACACCGGGTGATCCTGGCGCCGGAGTCCCGCTCCGCCGGCCTGACGGCCGAGGAGATCGTGCAGGAGGCGGTCGACCAGACGCCGGTCCCCGTCTGATGCGCCGCGAGCGACGCGAGGCTGCGCCGGAGGTCGGCTCCGCCGGCCGGGAGGCGCAGCCGGTCAGGAGCCGCTAGTGACGACCCGGGGGAAGCTCGTCCTGGCGCTCGGCCTCGTCGCGTACGGGGTGGCGTGGCTGTTCGGGGCCAAGGTGCTCTACCCGGCCGCAACGGGGCTCGTGCTGGCTCCGCTCGCTGCGCGCGCGTGGGTGCGGCTCGCGGCCGGGCCGATCGCGCTGCGCCGCCGTGCCGGCCGTGGCGCCCTGCTCGAGGGAGACGACGTCTGGGTGACGCTCGAGGCGGTGCCGAAGGCGCCCGTGCCGCCGCCGGCGCTCGCAATCCGGGAGCGCCTGGAGCGGCTCGGCGAGCACGAGATCCCGCTCCGGCGAGACCGCCGGGCGCACCGCGGCACCTACGTGCTCGAGCGCGTGCCGCGCGGCAGGTACGACGTCCAGGACGTCCACGCGCTGATCGCGGATCCGTTCGGGCTCGCCTGCTCCGAGGTCGAGGTCGCTCCCGGTGGCTCGCTCGTGGTCTACCCGCGGCTCGTCGAGCTGCCCGGCCTGTTCTCCGAGAGCGGCGCCAATGCGCAGGACGGCCGCAGGCTGCTGCTCCGCCGCCCGTCCGGCTTCGACCTGCACTCGGTGCGCGAGTACGAGCGGGGCGAGTCGCTGCGCAAGGTGCACTGGCCGACGACCGCCCGCCGCGGCCAGCTGATGGTGAAGGAGCTCGAGGATGCCCCGCGCGACGAGATCGCGATCGTGCTCGACGCGGACACGACCGCCCTCGGTGAGAGCTTCGACGTGCAGGTGCGCGCCGCCGGCTCGATCCTGCGCACTCATGCCGCGCGTGGCCGGCGCGCCGTGCTCGCGCTCAACTCGACCCGGCCCGTGAGCGTCCGGGTCTCGTCGCTCGAGGGCGACTGGCACGCGGCACTCGGTGCGCTCGCCGCCGTCGAGCCCGGCGCGCCGCGCCCCGTCGTCGAGCTGATCGCTCGCGAGGGCGGTCCTGCCGCGCGGGCGCTCGAGTTGGTCGTCGTCACGACTCGGCTCGCGCCCGCTCTGGCGACGAAGCTCGCGCAACGCGCGCTGACGAGCCGCGGCGTCTCGCTCGTCTGGATCGACAGCGCGAGCTTCGCCGGCCGAGCGACGAAGGTCGAGCCCGAGCTGCTGCGGCTCCAGGCGGCGGGCGTCCCCGTTGCCGTCGTTCGCGAACGCGACGATCTGCGAACGGTGCTCGGCTCGGTTCAGGCGACGCGGAGAGCCGTGCATGCGTAGGACCGCGCTCGTCTACAGCCTGCCCGCCGTGATCGTCGCCGCGGCCTGGTTGCGCCTCGAGGAACCGAGCGGCGGCGGTAGCGCGATCTGGATCGTGTTGCTCGCGCTCGCGCCGGCGCTCCTGCCCTCGCTCGGCCTGCGACTCCTCGTCGCCGGCCCGGCGCTGCTCTTCGCGATGTGGCTGGCGCTCGACCGCCCGCTCGGCGAGGGCGGCTTCTTCCCCGTCGCCTGGCAGCGGTTCGACGAAGGGATCGTTCGCTTCTACGACGTCCGCGTGCCGTTCTCCGGCGTGGAGTACCCGGAGATGCACGGCGTCGTCCTGCTGGCGATCTTCGGCTTCTGCCTCGGCCTCGGGCTCTCTGCAGCCTCGCGGCGACCGCTGCCGACCGTGCTCGTGCTGCTGGCGGGCGCCGGCTGGCCGGCCACGCTGCTGCCGTCGAGCGGGCTCGTCTTCGGTGCGGCGATCCTCGTCGCGGCGCTCTGGATCCTCGCGTGCCTCCGGATCGAGCGGCCCACGTACGCGCTGGCCGCCGGGCTTCTCGTCGTCCTCGTCGCTGCTGGCGCGTCGACGTCGGCGGCCGTCGCCCGGGACGGTGTGCTCGCCTGGCAGCGCTGGGACCCCTACGGCGGGCCGGATTCCCCGGTGGGCGTCTCCTACGTCTGGGATGCGAACTACGGCGGGATCGACTTCCCCAAGGAGGAGACGACGGTGCTCCGCATCTCCGGCACCGACCGCAGCCTCTACTGGCGGGCGACGACCCTCAACCGCTTCGTCGAGGATCGCTGGGTCGAGCAGCTCGACGTGCGCGTGAGCGAGCTCGCGAGCGGCGAGCTGCCGAACGACCCGCTGCTGCCTGAGCAGGCTCGGAACGAAGACGCGCTCGTGACGCAGGACGTCCAGGTGGTCGGCCTGCGCGACGAGCACGTGATCGCAGCGAGCACGCCGGTCGGCCTCGAGGGCGACTCGCTCGGCCTCGTGACGAAGTACGGCGACGGGATCGTCGAGCTGAACCGCAGCCTCGAGCGCGGCGAGCGCTACACCGTCTCCAGCTATGCGCCCAGGCCGAGGCAGGTGGATCTGACGCAGATCGAAGCCGACTACCCGGACGCGCTCGAGCCCTACTTCCGGCTCGAGCGGAAGCTGGTGCCCGAGTTCGGCAGCCCTGGGCGAGCGGAGGTCGTCGCCGAGATCTTCGAGGACGACGGGCGGCACTCGCTGTCGGCCTACGAGGGGCTTGCGCAGCAGGCGGAGCGGATCGCGCGTGGCGCTCGCACGCCGTACGGCGCCGTCGTCGCGATCGAGGCGTGGCTGCGGACGACCGGTGGCTTCGTCTACGACGAGCAGCCGCCCTCGTCCGGCGGTGCGCCGCCGCTCGCCTACTTCGTCGCCGAGGGCAAGCGCGGCTACTGCCAGCAGTTCGCCGGGGCGATGGCGCTGATGCTGCGCTTCCTCGGGATCCCGGCGCGCGTCGCGGCGGGCTTCACGAGCGGCAGGTATCGGGAAGGCGTCTGGACGGTCACCGACCACAACGCGCACGCCTGGGTCGAGGTCTGGTTCCCGGGCTACGGCTGGCTCACCTTCGACCCGACGCCCGGACGCGGCGCGCTCGCCGCCGGCTACAGCGCGTCCTCCGAGAGCTTCAACGTCGACGCCGCCACGCGTGCCTTCGAGCCGACAACCGGTCGCGGACCGGATCCGGGTACCGGGATCGGCGCGCTGATCCAGCTGCAGGAGTCCCGCGGTCGCAGCGCTCCGCCCGTGAGCGTCGAGGAGGGGATCGGCGCGTTCTGGATCCTGGTGGGCATCGTGTCCGGGGTGGCTTGCGCGATCGGGCTCGCGAAGCTCGCGTGGCGCCGGTCCCGCTACCTGACGAGCGACCCACGGAGGATCGCAGGTGCCGCCCGCCGCGAGCTCGCCGACTTCCTCGTCGACCAGGGCCTCACCGTCGACGCCAGCGCGACGCCGGAGGACCTGCACCAGCTCGTGCGCTCGCAGCTCGGCATCGACGGGCGGCCATTCGCAGAAGCCGTCGCAGCCGCGCGCTTCGGGCCGCCGGAGGGGAGCGAGGCGGCCGCAGCCGCCACCCGGATCGAGCTGAAGCGGCTGCTGCACGCGGTCCGCGGCAGCCTGGGAAGGCCGCAGCGGTTGCGCGGCTTCGTCACGCTGCGCTCGCTGCGCGCATAGTGATCCCGGCGGTGGTACTGGCGGCGGGCCTCGGCACGAGGCTGCGGCCGCTGACGGAGCGCTTTGCGAAGCCGCTGCTCCCGATCGACGGCCGCCCCGTCCTGGCGCTCCTGCTGCACGAGCTCGCGGAGGCGGGCTGCGGCGACGTGACGATCGTCGTCGGCCACCTCGCCGAGCAGGTCGAGCGCCTGATCGGCGACGGCGAAGGCTTCGGAGTCGCGATCCGGTACGCGCGGCAGGCGCAGCCGCACGGGTCGGCCGACGCGGTCGTGGCGGCGGGTGCCACGGCGCCGTATCTCGTGCTCGGCGCCGACACCGTCTTCACGCGTGGCGACGTCGGCCGCTTCGCCACGGCGTTCCATGACGGAGCAGCGGCAGGGGCGGTAGCAGTGCGGAAGCGGCAGCAAGACGAGAGTGGCCCAGGGGTCTCCGTGCTCGACGGATCCGTGCGGCGGCTCGTCGACGCAGCCGGCGAGCGGGTGGCGGCCCCGCTGTGGGCGGTCGGCCCGTTGCTCGCCGAGCGCATCGAGGCGCTGCCCGGCCGACAGCCCTTCGAGCTCGCAACGGCGTTTCAGCAGGCGATCGACGCGGGAGAGCGAGTCGCGGGGATCGAGATCGGCCCGACGCGCGATCTGACCTTCCCGCAAGATCTCGTACTCGAGAACTTCCCGTACCTGAAGGACGCATGACCGACGCCTACGACCTCTACCAGCAGGGCCGCGACCACTTGAACCGCGGGATGGCGGCGCAGGCCACCGTGGCGCTCGAGAAGGCGAAGCGCCTCGAGCCCGCGAAGGCCTCGATCCGGGAGGCGCTCGGGATCGCGTACTTCCGGATTCAGCGCTGGCGCGAGGCAGAGGCGGAGTTCCGCTCCGTGCTCGAGCTCTCCCCGACCGACGACTACGCGCACTACGCGCTCGGCCGCGCGCTCGAGAAGCAGGGCCGCGACGCGGAGGCGAACGGCCACTACAAGCTCGCGAGCTCGATGAGCCCGGGCAGCGAGCAGTACGCCGACCGGATCATGGATCTCGACGGAGAGCCGGAGACCGACTAGCGAACGAGAAACGGCACGGCTGACGAGCACCTTCGTCCGCCGGACGTTCATGCTGGCCCGCAGCTGCACTGCGTAGACGTAGCGCCCGGGCCGCAGCTTCAGGCCCTTGAAGCTGACGGTCGGGCTCCAGCCGGCACGAACGCGGCCGGTCGTCATGGCGAGCGCACCGGGGGCGCGAAGAGTCGAGAGCGAGCGCGCGAGGGTGCGAGCCGTTGCCGGAGCCCGGTAGATCGCGCCGCGGTAACGAGCCTCCTCGGCTGCCGTGACCCTGAAGCCCCAGCTGCGCCGCTTGTGCCAGGACGACTGCGCCGTTGCACCGAAGGCCGCGCGGACGCCGACCACCTTCGTAGCGTGCCGCCACACGATGCGTCGGCCGGCACAGCCGCGGCGGGCGCGGACGACGGCGGCCCGGACGGCGGCGTAGGCGGGCCGGCGCGAGCCGTCTGCTCGCAGCAGTCCCGACTGGAACCGCTCGAGATCGGGGTCGTCCTGGAGATGCAGCAGGTAGAGCCCGGAGATGCTCGCATCGCACGCCGCGATCTGGATCAGCTTCACGTAGTTCGCGGCCTGGGCACGCTCACTCGTCACACGGGAGCTCTCGCTGCCCACGTAGGCACCGGCGCGGGCGGCCGGCACGGCGACCTGCCAGCCGATCTCGTCGATGCGCAGCCGGAGGCCGTCCTCGACGGTCGGCTGCCCGGTTCCGGCGAAGGCGTCCCAGAAGGCCTGCTTCACGCGGCCGAGATTGACGATGCCCGCGCGCGGCCAGCGGTCGCCGGCCGAAGCGGAGTCGCGATCCGAGCGCGGGTAGGGATGCACTCCGAGCTCGTCCATCAGGGGCTCCGTGCGGCCGCTCCTGCGGTACGCCGCGCCGAGATCGCGGAGGAAGCGCACCGGGGACGTGGACGCGTTCGAGCGGGCCAGCGGCGTGTCGTTGCCGCGCCCGGAGAGTCCGAGACCGATCACCGTGATCTCGGGGTTGACCGCCTTCAGCGCGTCGTACGAGCGCGCGAGCAGCGCGGCGTAGGCCGCAGCCGAGGCGCCGCGCCCGCGCTTGAACTGAGGCTGCCAGAAGCGAGGCTGGTTCGGCTCGTTCCCCACCACGAACTCCCGGACCTGCGGATACTCCCGCGCGAGCTGGCCGAGGAACCGTGCGAACTGATCGGGACGCTCGGGCGTCGCCGTCAGGCCGCTCGGCTGCGCCGGATAGACGTGGAAGACGAGCCGGACACCCCGCTCGGCGGCCGCCGGCACCGCCCGGTCGAGGAACGCCTGCTCGACGATCGTGCCGGGCTGGGCCGGATCCCAGAGGATCGTGATCCGGTTGTCGGTCATCCCGAGCGAGCCGAGGCGGGCGAAGAACGCCTGTCCGCCGTCGTCGGCGTACTTGCCTGCGTCGTCGGCAATGCCGAAGCGCGCCGTCGGCTGCTTGCCGGCCGCCGCCGGTCCGGCGGCTGCGAGCGCAACGAGAAGCGCCGCGACAAGCGCGATGCGAGCTCTGCCCCCCTGGAAACCCACTGACTTCTGCCCGAGCAAGCTGCGCAGTATGCCAGCAGGTTCGGCCGGTCGCAGATCGGCGATAGTCGCACTCGGCATGCGGGCCGTCCTTCAGCGCGTGACCCGCGCCTCTGTACGGGTGGAGGAGGCGCTCGTCGGCGAGATCGGCGCCGGCCTGCTCGTCCTGCTCGGGATCGCCGACGGCGACACGGAGGCCGACGCGGAGGCGTTCGCCGGGAAGGTCGCCCGGTTGCGGATCTTCGCGAACGACGAGCGGCGCTTCGACCGCTCGCTCCTCGACACGCGCGGCGCCGCGCTCGTCGTCAGCCAGTTCACGCTGCTCGCCGACACGGGGAAGGGCAACCGGCCGAGCTTCACGGCCGCGGCCGCGCCCGCCGACGCCGAGCCGCTCGTCGAGCGCTTCTGCACGGCGCTGCGGGAGCTCGGCGTGCCGGTCGAGACCGGCCGCTTCGGGGCGGCGATGCAGGTCGAGCTCGTCAACGACGGCCCGGTCACGATCGTCCTCTGAGCAGCCGACGGTTGCTACACTTCCTGCACCATTTTCACCTGCTGGACGAAATGGGCGCGCGGCGCCCATTTTTTGTGAGGAGACCGCTGCTGTGAACGTCCACACGAAGGAGAGAACGCTGACGAGTCAGATCGGACGGGAGGTCGAGACGGCCCTGCCCGGCGTCGAGGTGCTCGCCGTCGAGCTCTCCGCGCCCGATCGGTTCACCGTCTTCGTCGACCATGCCGAGGGCGTCGACCACGCCCTGTGCGCGCGCGTCACCGACGTGCTGCGCGGCTACACGTCCGAGTACGCGGTCGAGGTCTCGTCACCCGGGATCGAGCGCCCGTTGCGCACGCCCGAGCACTTCCGGAACGCGGTCGGCCGCACCGTCTCGTTGCGCACCGAGGACCGCAAGAAGCGCCTGCGGGCCGAGGTGCTGAACGCCGGCGACACCGCCGTCACCGTTCGGGCCGGCGAGGAGCCCGTCGAGATCCCGTACGAGTCGATCGTGCGGGGCAACCTGATCTACACCGAGTAGCACGAGAGCGGAGGAGCCATGTCCCAGGAGATCATCGAAGCAGTCCGCACGATCGAGCGCGAGAAGGGGATCGAGAGCGACACTCTCGTCACCGCGCTCGAGGACGCGCTCCTCGCCGCGTACAAGAAGACGCCCGGGGCCGCTCGACATGCCGTCGTCGAGCTCGACGACGAGGGCGAGTTCCGCGTCTTCTCGATCGTGATCCCGGGCGACCTCGAGGAGCGCCTGCTCGAGGAGGCGATGGAGGCGAAGATCGACGAGCTCGAGCGCCTCGAGGAGGAGACGGGCGAGCGCCAGCACACGCTGATCAACGAGGACGACCTCGAGCTCGACTGGTCGCAGGTGCCGGAGCAGCAGATCGTGCGCGCCGACGTCACGCCCGACAACTTCGGCCGCATCGCGGCCCAGACCGCCAAGCAGGTGATCCAGCAGCGGATCCGCGAGGCGGAGCGCGCGATGATGTACGAGGAGTACATCGACCGCCAGGGCGAGGTCGTCACCGGCATCGTCCAGCAGGCCGGCGACCGCAACAACGTGCTCGTCGACCTCGGCAAGGTCGAGGCGCTCCTGCCACGCTCGGAGCAGGTGGACGGCGAGCGCTACGAGCAGGGCTCGCGGATCAAGGCCGTGATCACCGAGGTCCGCTCCGGCACGAAGGGGCCGCAGGTGATCCTCTCGCGCCGCGACCCCGAGCTGATCAAGACGCTGTTCGAGCTCGAGGTACCGGAGATCGCGGACGGGCTCGTCGAGATCCGCGGCGTCGCGCGCGAGCCGGGCTACCGCTCCAAGATCGCCGTCGAGTCGCACGCCCAGGGCGTCGACCCGGTCGGCGCCTGCGTCGGACCCCGCGGCTCGCGTGTCCGCATGGTCGTCTCCGAGCTGCGCGGCGAGAAGATCGACATCATCCCGTGGAACACGGAGCCCGCGCGCTTCGTCGCGAAGGCGCTCTCGCCGGCGCGCGTGCGCGAGGTCTACATCGACGACGAAACGAAGGAAGCAACGGTCGTCGTCCCCAACGACCAGCTGGCGCTGGCGATCGGCAAGGAGGGCCTGAACGCCCGCCTCGCCGCGCGCCTGACCGGGTGGAAGGTCGACATCCAGTCCGACGAGGAGTTCGCCCGCGCCGAGGCCGAGGCGGCCTACGGCGGCGAGGGCGCCGACGGCGAGGAGTTCACCGGCCGCTGCGGCGCCGTCCTCACGAACGGCAAGCGCTGCCCGAACACCGCGCTGCCCGGCTCCCGGTTCTGCGGCGTGCCTGCGCACCAGGCGCTCGTCGGGACGGAGGCCGATCAGCCGCCGGTCGCGGCCGAGCTCGCACCTGAAGAGCGTCGAGGCGGAGATCGAGGCCGTCGCGGACGAACGAGGCCGAGAGCGCGGCGGAGGGCGAGCCGCCCGTCGTCGCCTCCGCGGCCGAGACGACCGGGGAGGACGAGACCGCTGGCTCGTGAGCGACGCGCCGGAGCGGACCTGCGCGGGCTGCGGGCGCAAGGCGCCGCAGGCCGAGCTCCTGCGCTTCGCGGCGCGGGGCGAGCGCCTCGTCTCCGGGCGCACCGAGCCGGGCCGGGGGGCGTACACCTGCCGGCGGCTGGCGTGCTTCGAGCGGGCACGGGCGAATCGAGCGTTCAACCGGATCCTGAGGCGCAACGTGCGCGTCGACCCGGCCCTGGCACGACTTTACGAACCGGCAACTAGAATCGAGAGCTGATGGCAGACGGACCGAACAAGCCGAACCGCCCCATCCGACCGCGCCAGGGCGCACCGGGCCGCAAGCGGCGCGTCGTGATCGAGGGCACGGGCGGCCAGCGCGGGCGCGACAACCGCCGCGGCGGCGGCCGGCCGAGCGACGCTCCCAAGCGCGAGAAGCAGGAGGTCGTCGCCCCGACCGGCCCGGTCACGGTCCCCTCGGGCGTCACCGTCCGCGACCTCTCGCAGGCGCTCGGGATCCCGGCCGCGCAGATCATCAAGATCATGATGGGGCTCGGGAACATGGTTCAGATCACGCAGTCGCTCTCCGACGAGGAGGTCGAGCTGATCGGGACCGAGGTCGAGCGTGAGATCACGATCAAGCACGCCGCCGACGAGGAGGAGCTGCCGGAGGTCTTCGAGGACTCCGCCGAGGACCTCGCGCCGCGCCCGCCCGTCGTCACGATCATGGGCCACGTCGACCACGGCAAGACCTCGCTGCTCGACGCGATCCGCGAGACCTCCGTCGTCACGACCGAGGCCGGCGGGATCACGCAGCACATCGGCGCCTACCAGGTCGACGTCGACGGTCGCAAGGTCACGTTCCTCGACACGCCCGGCCACGAGGCGTTCACGGCCATGCGCGCCCGCGGCGCGAAGGTGACCGACATCGCGGTGCTCGTCGTCGCCGCCGACGACTCGGTGATGCCGCAGACGCGCGAGTCGATCTCGCATGCGCGCGCCGCCGAGGTGCCGATCGTCGTCGCGGTCAACAAGGTCGACCTGCCGGACGCGAACCCCGACCGCGTCAAGTCCGACCTCGCCGCCGAGGGCCTCCAGCCCGAGGACTGGGGCGGCGACACGCAGTTCTCCCTCGTCTCCGCGAAGCAGAAGCAGAACCTCGACGACCTGCTCGAGCGGATCCTGCTCGTCGCGGACGCCGAGCTCGACCTGACCGCCAACCCGAACGCCGACGCGTCCGGCCCGATCGTCGAGTCGCGGCTCGACGTCGGCCGTGGCCCCGTCGCGACGATGCTCGTCCAGCGCGGCACGCTTCGCGTCGGCGAGGCGATCGTCGCCGGCGACGCGTACGGCAAGGTGCGCGCGCTCTACGACTACCGCGGCGAGAAGGTGCAGGAGGCGCGGCCGGGCACGCCGGTCGAGATCCTCGGCTTCGACACGCCGCCGCCGGCCGGCGAGCTCGCCCGCGTGGTCGAGAACGAGCGCGAGGCGCGCTCGGTCGCCCAGCGCCGCGGGCAGCGGCTGCGCACCGAGCAGCACGCGCAGCGCTCCAAGTCGGGCGTGTCGCTCGAGTCGCTGTTCTCGCAGCTCCAGGAGGGCGCAGTCCAGGACCTGAACCTCGTCCTCAAGGGCGACGTCGGCGGCTCCGTCGAGGCGGCGATCTCGGAGCTCGCGAAGATCCAGCATCCCGAGGTGCGCGTCAACGTGATCCACCAGGGCGTCGGCGGCATCACCGAGGGCGACATCATGCTCGCGGCCGCCTCGCAGGCGCTCGTCGTCGGCTTCAACGTGCGCCCGAACGTCGAGGCTCGCCAGCTCGCGGAGCGCGAGGGCGTCGACATCCGCACCTACCGCGTCATCTACCAGCTCACCGAGGACATCGAGCAGGCGCTCGTCGGCATGCTCACGGCCGTCCAGACGGAGGAGATCATCGGCGAGGTCGAGGTGCGCGCGCTCTTCAAGGTCTCGCGCCTCGGCACGATCGCGGGCTGCATGGTCACCTCCGGCGTCGTTCGCCGGAACTCGCAGGTGCGCGTCGTGCGCGACGGCACCGTCATCTACGACACGACGATCGCGCAGCTGAAGCGGTTCAAGGAGGACGCGCGCGAGGTGGCCGAGGGCTTCGAGTGCGGGATCCTGCTCGACGGCTTCAACGACGTCAAGGAAGGCGACGTCCTCGAGGTCTACGAGACGCGCGAGATCGAGCGGACGTCGCTCGACGAGCCGGCAGGCACTGCGCCCGCCGCGACCACGCTAGCCAGCCCGGCCATGCCCAGCGGCTGGGTCGGGATCCTGTCCGCGGAGCTGCACTTTCCCGGAGGCGCACTCGCTGAAGGAGAAGCGGATGCACCTGCGCTCGGCGAAGGCGCAGCTCCAGAACCGCTTCGGCGCGTCGGTCGCCGAGGTCGACCACCACGACGTCTGGCAGCGCGCGCGGATCACGCTCGCGATCGTCGCCCGCGAGCACCGCGACGCCGAGCTGCTGCTCGCCGACGCGGAGCGCTACCTCGCCTCGCGGGAGTGGGAGCTGGCGCTCGTCGAGCGCGAGCTGATCACGCTGGACGACGGTAGCGGCTCAGTCGCGGCGAAGCCGCAGCACCCAGAGGCCGCCGATCATGTCGGAGGCGACGACGAGGTCGCCCTCGACGTCGACGCCCCAGACCGCGGTGCAGCGGCGGCCGGGGCAGAGCAGCCGCTCCCGGTCCTCGTCCGGCGCGCGGCAGGAAGCGCGCGAGAAAGCGGGGCTTCCGCGGGTCGGAGACGTCGGCGGCGACGACGCCCTGCGCAGTACCAGGAGAAGAGCGCGGTCGAGCCCTGCACCTTGGCGTCGTGGACGCTGTCGGTCAGGTCGAGCCCGGAGACGGGGGAGAGGCCGCGGGCGCGGTGGCCGCGCCGGATCACCGCATCCGGGAGCTCGAAGGTGCCGAGCTGCACCGGATCGGCGGCGCCGCGCCGATGCAGTGTCGCGACACCGCCGCTCGCCTCGTGCGTCTCGATCAGCAGGCCGCGCGGCCCGAGCCAGGCCGAGTGCGCGTTGTCGGTCTCGCGCGTGCGGCCGACGTAGCGCGGGCTCGCCGGGTCGCGCACGTCGAGGACGACCGTGCCGAGATCCCAGTAGGAGAGGTACGCCCGCGCTGCCGTCGCCGACGACCGAGTGCACGAAGTTCCCTTCGAGCCGCTTGCTCGGGTCGTGGAACGGGACGAGGTCGAGCGCCTCCCAGGCTCCCCAGCCGCCGCGGAGGACGGGCTGCGTCGGCTGCGTGACGTCGTAGATGCGGAAGTCCGGCTCCCCGGGCGTCCCGTTCGAGGAGGAGAGGATCTCGGACGCGATGATCGCCGTGTAGACGTAGGCGCGCCGGCCCACCGGCTGGAGCCAGATCTCGTGCGAGCCGCGCGGGTCGGTGCGGACGCGGGCGAGCTCGCGCGGCCGGCGCCGGTCGGGTCACGTCGTAGAGAGCGAAGCCGCGGAAGGCGCCGTCGCGGCAGCTCTGCACGCTCGTCACGGCGAGGTCGCCCGTGAAGGAGGGCGTCGCCACCCGCTGGACGATCGTCTTCTCCGTCCACGTCCCCGGAATGCGGCCGAAGGTCGCGATCCGCCGTGGACGGCGCGGGTCGCGCAGGCTGTAGACCCGCACGCCGTCGCGCCGTGCAGACGGCGCCGCCCTTGTGGCTCGACAGATAGGCATGGCGCCGGTGCAGCACGACGTCGGCGCTGTAGCCGCCGGCCGGGCGGGCGTGGCCGAGCACCTCGAAGCGGGCACTGCTCTCGTCCTGCGTCGCCAGCGCCGCGCCCGCGGCGGCGAGCGCGGTCAGGGCGGCGAGAACGGTGAGGAGACGGCGGCCCACGACCACCGGGACGAAGCGGGGGTCGATAAGTTAGATCGATGGCCCAGCGGATGCGTAGAGTCAACGAGTCGCTCCGCCAGGTGCTGTCGGAGGCGCTCCTCGAGCTGAAGGATCCGCGGATCGGCTTCGTCACGGTGACGGGAGTCGAGACGTCGCCCGACCTCCGCCATGCCCGCGTCTTCGTCAGCGTGCTCGGGAACGACCGAAAGCGGGAGCGATCCATGGCCGCCCTCGACGCGGCGCACGGCGTCCTCCAGGGGCGGCTGTCGCGCGAGCTGCGGCTCAAGCGCACTCCGCAGCTCGCGTTCGAATACGATCCGACCGTCGAGCACGGCGTGCGGATGTCCAAACTCATCGATGAGCTCGCCCCCGAACCAGACCACGACGCAAGCTGATCTCGAGGCGGTCGCGGAGGCGATCCGCTCGCACGACCGCTTCCTCGTCACGACGCACGAGAACCCGGACGGCGACGCGCTCGGCTCGCTGCTCGCGACCCACCGCGCCCTCGCTCCAGCTCGGCAAGGACAGCGTCATGTACCTCGCCGGCGCAACGCCGTTGCCGGGCGAGTACCGGTTCATGGGGCTCGTCGAGCTCGCGTCGCGTGCTGCCGCGCCGACGCGGCGGAGCGCGTGCTCGTCGCCGTCGACTGCGCCAACGAGTCGCGGCTCGGGCCCGACCCCGACGTCCTGCACCAGGCGCCGTTCACGATCGACATCGACCACCACCACGACAACTCGCGCTTCGGCGACGTCAATCTCGTCGTCGCGGACGCGTCCTCGACGGGCGAGGTGCTGCGCGACGTCTTCGCCGAGCTCGGCGTCGAGCTGACGCCGGAGCTCGCCGAGCCGCTCTACATCGCGCTCGTCACCGACACCGGCCGGTTCCAGTACACGAACACGACCCCGAAGGCGCTCCGGCTGGCCGCCGAGCTCGTCGAGGCCGGCGCCGACGTGCACAAGGTGTTCCAGGGCGTCTACGAGAGCGTCCAGTTCGCGAAGCTGAAGCTGCTCGCCCGGGCGCTCGAGCGCGCGGTCGTGTACGAGGGCGGCGGGCTCGTCGTCTCCTACCTCCTGCGCGACGACTTCGCCGAGGTCGGGGCGGTCGAGCCGTACTCGGAGGGGATCATCGACTTCCTGCGCGCGGTCGAGGGCGCGGACATGGCCGGGCTGATCCGCGAGCCGCCCCGAGGCGGCAGCCCCGCACGCCGGATCTCCCTGCGCGCCTCGCACGACGAGCTGGACGTCTCGGCGATCGCCCGCAAGTCCGGCGGCGGCGGTCACCGGCAGGCTGCGGGCTTCTCGAGCGACGAGTCGATCGAGGAGATCACCGCCTTCATCGTGCGCGAGTTCTTCGCCGCGCGCCTCGCGCCCGCCTGATGCCGCCCCGCGGGCTCGAGCCGGCGGGGATCATCCTCGTGGACAAGCCGGCGGGGCCGTCGTCGTTCGCGATCGTCAACCGGATCCGTGCCCGCACCGGCACGCGCATGGGTCATGCGGGAACTCTTGACCCTTTCGCGACTGGATTGTTGCTCTTGCTCTCGGGGCGCGCGACTAAGGTCGCAGGATCCTTCGTCGGGCTCGACAAGCGCTATCTCACGGACGTCGACCTGACGGCCCGCACCTCGACGGGCGACATCGAGGGGGAGACCGTGGAGGAGCACGAGCCGCCCGCGAGGGACGAGCTCGACCTCCTGCTCGCGCCCCTCCGCGGTGAGATCGAGCTGCCGATCCCCGCCGCGTCGGCGGTCAAGATCGGCGGTGAGCGCGCGTACAGCCTGCATCGCCGCGGCATCGCCGTCGAGATGCCCCTGCGGCGCTCGCTCGTCCACGAGCTCGACGTCATCGCGTATACGGACGGGGTCGTCCAGCTCGACCTCCTCGTCAGCTCGGGCACCTACGTGCGCGCGATCGCAGAGGCGCTCGGAGGCCACTGCCGGGCGCTGCGTCGCACGGAGGTCGGGCCGTTCGACGTCGAGGACGCCGACGAGGAGCGGATCATCCCGGCCGACGAGGCGCTCGCGCGGCTGCCGTGACCGGCGCTGCGGTCATCGGGACCTTCGACGGGGTGCACCTGGGGCACCGCCGCGTGCTCGACGTCGCCCTGGAGACCGGTCTCCCGGTGACCGTGCTCACCTTCCACCCGCATCCGCGGACGGTGGTGCACGGGAACCAGGTCGAGCTCGTCTGCACGCCGGAGCGGCGGGTGGAGCTGCTGCGGGAGCACGGCGCCGCCGAGGTGGTCGTGATCCCGTTCACGCTCGAGACCGCGGCGCAGGAGCCGGAGCGGTTCGCCGAGGAGCGGCTCACCGGCGCCGAGATCGTCGTCGCGGGCGCGGATTTCCGCTTCGGCCACCGGCGCACCGGCGACCTCGGAACCCTCGAGCGGCTCGGCTTCGAGGTGCGGCGCGTACCGCTCCTGGACGGCGTCTCGTCCTCCGAGATCAGACGACTCGTGCACGAGGGCGAGCTCGCGGGCGCGGCGCGCCTGCTCGGACGTCCGTTCGAGCTCGACGGCGTCGTCGTGCCCGGCGACCAGCGCGGCGGCACGCTCGGCTACCCGACGGCGAACCTCGCGCTCGACCCGGCCCTGCTCGTGCCCAGGTTCGGGATCTACGCGGGCGCCGCCCGCGCGCCCGACGGGAAGCTGTACCGGGCGGCGATCTCGATCGGGATCAACCCGCACTACGGCGGTCAGGAGCGGCGGATCGAGCCGTCACCTGCTCGACTTCGAGGGCGATCTGTACGGTCGGCGGCTCGTCGTCGAGCTGTGGGAGCGGCTCCGCGACGAGCGCGCCTTTGCGAGCGAGACCGACCTCGTCGAGCAGATCGCCCGCGACGTCGAGCGCACCAGGGCCGTGAACCGGCCGGTGTGATCGAGCGAATGACGTGCGAGCTCGCGCAAGTTTCCGCGAGGTCGGGGATCTCTCATGGTGTGCACCTGCAGAGCCTGGAGCTGTCGAGCGTGACGAAGCCGGTGACGACCGAGACCGTGCGCTGCCTCGGTTGCGCCGGCGTCTACGCGAAGCCGAGCGGCGGCGGCACGATCTCCACGAACCCCGGCTGCCCGCACTGCGGCTACCTGGGCTGGGCGACCGAGGCCGCCCCGGTCAGCGCAGCGACAGCGCGTGGCCGCTTCGGCGGGGGTCACCCGCGCAACCGCTCCGGGCGACGGCGCTGACGCCGCCGAAGTAGTGGTGCTGCGCCGGCCAGCGGCGCACCTGTCCGTCCCGCCGCGCCCAGCCGGGTGAGCGCCTGCTCGTCGACTCCAGGCTCGGCGTGGACGACGTCGCCGACCGGGTGGAAGCGAGGTCGCTCGACCGCCGCGACCGGGTCGAGCCCTTCGTCGAGGATCGAGGCCGCGACGCCGACGAGCGCGGTCCGGAGCCGGGTGCCGCCTGCCGATCCGATCGCGAGGGCGAGCCCGTCGCCGTCGAAGGCGAGGCTCGGAGCCATCATGCTCTCCATCCTCGCCCCGGGCTCGAGCAAGACGTGGTGCAGATCGACCTCGCCGAGCATGCTGTTGAGATGCAGGTCGAGCCCGGGCAGGAAGTCACCCGTTCCGAGCCCGAGGCTCGTCGTGAGCACGCACGCCCTGCCGTCGCCGTCGACGACGGTGAGGTTGGTCGTGTGGCCGTCGGGCGTCGACCCGGCGAGCGCGTCGAGCAGCGCGAGGACGCGCGCGCTCGTCGTCGAGCTCGCGTAGCGCCGGCAGCCGAGCGAGCGCTTCCGGTACGCCCGAGAGCCCCCCGCGGGTGAGGACCCTCGTCCCGCGGAAGGGAACCTCGATCGGGTCCGACCAGCGATGCTCGTACTCGGCGAGGTCGGCTCGCGTCAGGCCGACGCCGTCCACGCCATGGAGCAGGGCCTCGGCGACCGAGCCTTCGTAGACGGTCCTCGCGCCCTCGTCCCTGACCAGCTCGAGCGCCCTAACGAGTCCCGGCTGGGCGAGCACGTCGCCGGCCTGGAGCAGTCCGCCCGCCGGCGCATAGATCGCCCGTCCCTCCTCGGTCAGCGTGAAGACGGGGCCGAGCATCTCGAGACACGCGGCGTGCGCGGGCGGCATCGGCACCCCGTCTGCGCGCGAGCGCGAGCGCCGGCTCGACGAGCCGTGGCCACGGCAGCCGCCCGAAGCGCCGCCAGAGCGCGTCCAGCCCCGCGGGCAGGCCGGGGACGCCGCAGGTTCCGGGCGCCGACGACGTAGTGGACGACCTCCTCGCCGAAGGGAACGGCGAGGTCGGTCATCGCGCCGCCCTGGCCGCGCGGAACGGTGACGAAGCAGTCCAGGTTGACCGCTCGACTTCCGTCCCAGTAGATCGCGTGCCCGCCGCCGAGCAGGCCCGTCATCACCGTCTCGGCGACGCAGGAGGCCAGAGACGCGGCGACGGCGGCGTCGGCCGCGGTGCCGCCGTCCTCGAGGATCTCGATTCCGGCCTCGACGGTCGCGCGGTGCCCGGCTGCGACGGCGGCGTTCAGCGTCGCTCCGCCAGCCGGCTGCCGAAGCGGACGAAGCGCGGCTCGCCGACACGCGGGTGGAAGTCGAAGCGCGCACGCTCCCACTCGGCGCCCTCGAGCGCGAAGAGCCTCGAGCCGAGCGAGCGCGCGTGCAGCGGAGGCTGCGGCCGGCGAACCCCGGAGACGCGGTCGATCTCGACTGCGTCGACGGCCAGCCGATCGCCCTCCGCGCGCAGCTCGAGCTCCAGCTCGCCGTGCCCGTAGCGCCCGGCGAGGAGCTCGAGCTCGGCCGCGGGCAGCGGCACCGTCTCGGGCTGCACGCGGCGCACGCCCAGCACCTGCTCGAGGACGGCGTCGAGGATCTCGTCGAGCGCGACGCCCCCGCGCTCCGAGTTCGTCAGGCCCGCGAATCCGAACCGCCGCTCCGGCGCGAGCACGAGCCGCGAGCGGAAGCCGCCGTAGTCGCCGCTGTGTCCCCAGAGCTCGAGCGTCGCCGACCCGCTCGAGCTCGAAGCCGAGGCCGTAGCTGCCATGCGGAGTGTCGACGACCGGGACGCGCAGCGACGCCGCTTCCGCCGTCTCGAGCTGCGCCCAGGCGAACGAGAGCAGGTCGTCGACGTTCGAGACGAGCCCGCCCGAGGCTCGCCGCGCCCGGGGATAGGAGTCGGGAACCGGCTCGTGGCGCGAGTCGCCGGGCGCGACGGGCTCGTGACCGGTCGCCTCGGGGGAGCCGAAGCCCGTGTGCGCCAATCCGAGTGGGCGCAGCACCGATTCCTCGAGCGCGGCCTCGTAGGTGGAGCCCGCGCGGTCCGCGAGAAACTGGCCGAGCAGCCAGTAGCCGGCGTTGCAGTACGACCACGCCTCGCCCGGCGGCACGAGCGCGCGCTGCCTTCCGAGCTCCGCGACGAGCCGCGGAAGCGCGTCGTCGTCCTCGCCGAAGCGGGCGAGGTCGCCGCACTCGCCCTCGAAGCCGCCGGCGTGGGCGAGCAGGTGCGCGACGGTCACGCCGGGCACCGGCCCGGGCACCTCCTCGTCGAGCGCGGACGATTCCCGAGAGGGCGAGCGAGAGGGCGAGATTCGCGGTGAACGGCTTCGTGATCGAGGCGATCCGGAACGTGCTCTGCTCCTGCACGGGCGCGCCGGTTCGCACGTCGAGCACCCCGAACGCCTGCTTCGCGAACCGGCCGTCGACGACGACGCCGATCGTCGCGCCGGGCACGCCCCAGCGCCCGAGCGCCTCCTCGCAGGCAGCAGCAACGGCCCCGTCCAGCACGGGTTGCTACCCTACCGGCGTCCGAGCTCTCGGCCGGCCGTGCCTTCCTTCACGCCGCGCGGGGACTCCGGGGAACCCATCAGAGGAGGCCACATGGCACTCACCAAGGAAGTCAAGCAAGAGCTGATCGACCAGCACGGCCGGAACGGGACCGATACGGGCTCGCCGGAGGTGCAGATCGCGATGCTCACGAGGCGGATCAACGACCTCACCGAGCATCTGCGCACGCACCCGAAGGATCACTACTCACGCCGCGGGCTGCTGAAGCTCGTCGGCCGCAGGCGTCGCTTCCTGACGTACCTGGCCAAGCACGACCTCGAGGGCTATCGCGCCCTCATCAAGGAGCTGGGCCTGAGGCGCTAGAGCCTCGGGCGCCGGCCAACACGGGAGAGTGGAAGCTTGGATGAGCCCACTGCAGTTAGCAAGCAGAGCGGGTTGATCCAAACTTCCACTCTCCGGAAAGCAGAGTGGAGGACATGGAATGAGCACGGTAATGGGGCAGACAGCCTCGGTTTCCGTCGAGATCGGTGGCAAGGAGATCACCCTCGAGACGGGCAAGCTCGCCAAGCAGGCCGACGGCGCAGTCGTCGTCCGCTCCGGCGACACGATGGTGCTGGCGACGGCCGTCGGCCGCACGGAGGCGCGTGAGGGAGCGGACTTCTTCCCGCTCACGATCGACGTCGAAGAGCGTGCGTACGCCGCAGGGAAGATTCCCGGCGGTTTCTTCAAGCGGGAAGGTCGCGCCACCGAGCGCGCGACGCTGACCGCACGCATGATCGACCGCCCGATCCGGCCGCTGTGGCCGAAGGGCTTCCGCAACGAGGTGCAGGTGATCTGCACGGTCCTCTCGGCCGACCTGATCACCCCGCACGACATCCTCTGCATCAACGGCGCCTCGGCGGCGCTGATGCTCTCGCCGCTGCCGTTCTTCGGGCCGGTGGGCGCGGTGCGAGTCGGCCGGATCGACGGCGAGCTGATCCTCAACCCGACTCACGAGGAGAACTTCGAGGAGTCGGCGCTCGACCTGATCGTCGTCGGCACGAAGGACGGCCTGACGATGGTCGAGGCCGGCGCGGACGAGGTTCCAGAGGACGTGCTGCTCGAGGCGCTCGAGCTGGCGCACGAGGAGATCAAGAAGCTCTGCGAGGCTCAGGAGGACCTGCGCCGCCAGGCGGGCAAGCCGAAGTGGCTCGACATGGAGCTGACCTCCGAGATCGAAGGCTCGCACGGGCACTCGATCTGGGAGCGGATCCAGCGGGACGGCCTCCGCGAGGCCGCCTCGATCGAGTCGGAGCTCCTTGCCGAGCTCGCGCCGGAGCTCTCGATGGACTCGAACGACGAGGACATCCAGCGCCAGGTGCAGGTGAAGGCGAGCGTCGCGATGCTGCTCGAGAAGCAGCGGCTCGCTGCGGTCGAGGGCCCGGTGCGGGAGCAGTTCGAGTCCGACCTGCGGGCGCTCACCGACGCCGAGGACGACTCGAAGGAGCTCAAGTCCGCGAAGCGGCACCTGCTCTTCGACAAGATCGTCGACACCACCGAGCTGCCGTTCCCGGTCGGCCCGGCGACGGTCGACGGGGACGGGCCGACCGTCAAGGACGCGCTCACGAAGGGCTACGTCAAGAAGGCCGCCGAGGCGATCTACAAGGACCTCGTCCGCAAGAAGATCGCGGTCGAGAAGCGGCGCCCCGACGGCCGCGGCGCCGAGGAGATCCGCGCGATCGAGTGCGAGGTGACGGTCAGTCCCCGCGCGCACGGCACCGGCCTCTTCCAGCGCGGGCAGACGCAGGTGCTGAGCCTGCTCACGCTCGGCACTGCGAAGGAGGGTCAGCGGATCGACGACCTCTCTCTCGAGACCGACCGCCGCTTCATGCACCACTACAACTTCCCGCCCTACTCGGTCGGGGAGACGGGCTTCATGCGAGGCCCGAAGCGGCGTGACATCGGCCACGGTGCTCTGGCGCAGCGCTCGCTCGAGGCGATCCTGCCGCCGGTGGAGGACTTCCCGTACACGATCCGGATCGTCTCGGAGACGCTCGAGTCGAACGGCTCGTCGTCGATGGGCTCGGTCTGCGGCTCGACGCTCGCCCTGATGGACGCCGGCGTGCCGATCAAGTCGCCCGTCTCGGGGATCGCGATGGGGCTCGTCAAGGAGGGCGACGACTACGTCATCCTCACCGACATCCAGGGCGCGGAGGACCACCTGGGCGACATGGACTTCAAGGTCGCCGGCACGCGGGACGGGATCACCGCGCTCCAGATGGACATCAAGATCACCGGTGTCACGCAGGAGATCATGCGGGGCGCGCTCGAGCAGGCGAAGCGGGCGCGGAACTCGATTCTCGACGTGATGCTGGAGACGATCGGCGAGCCGCGGTCGGAGATGGCCGAGCATGCGCCGCGGATCCAGACGATCCAGATCAACCCGGACTTCATCGGGATGGTGATCGGCAAGGGCGGCGAGACGATCCGCTCGCTCGAGTCCGACTTCGACGTCCAGATCGACATCGAGGAGGACGGCACGATCCTCGTCTACGCGACCGAAGGCACCAAGGGCGACGCGGCGATCTCGGCGATCGCGGCGCTGACCAAGGAGGCCGAGGTGGGGGACACCTACACCGGCAAGGTCGTGAAGACGACGCAGTTCGGCGCCTTCGTCGAGCTGAAGAAGGGCACGGACGGCCTGCTCCACGTCTCGAACGTCGGCCCGGGCCGGGTCGCGCACATCGAGGACGTGATGACGCGCGGCGACGTCGTCGACGTGGTCGTGCAGGAGGTCGACAAGGCTCGTGGCCGGATCGGCCTCAAGCTCGTGGCGAAGCACGAGGACGGGAAGATGGTCTCCCCGGAGGAGCTGATCGAGCGGGCCAAGTCGGCGCCGCCGCGGCCGCCGGAGGAGGAGCGCCCGCGCCGCGACGGCGATCGCGGCCGGGGCGGCCGCGACCGCGGCCCCCGTCGCGACTAGGACGTAGTGACCCGAGGGGGCGGCGACGCCGCCCCCTCGTCAGTCCACGGGCACGGCGAAGCCGAGCGTGACCATCCGGCGCAGGAGCGCCGCGCCGGCGGGAAGGAACTCGCCGCGGTCGACTTCGAGGGCGTCCGCGGCCTCCTCGAGCGCCGCGCGGAGCGGTTGCGCCGGCTGCAAGCCGCTGACGACGCGCGTGGCGCTGGCATCGAGCCCTGCGGTGAAGCCGAGGCCGCCTTCCAGCCTGAGCTCGGCCTGCCGCAACGCCCAGCGGCCCTCCTCCTGTGCGAGCTCCTGCTCCAGTGTCACGTCGTCTGCGATCCGGAAGCGATGCTCGAGGAGGAGCTCGTCGGCGGGGGCCGTCTCGAGGAAGTCCTGCGCCGCCAACATGCGCTCGAGCGCCGGGCTCGCCTGCGCGAAGTGCCTGCGTGGCAGCTCGGTCGAGTAAAGCCAGTTCGCCGTGCCCGACCGCCTGCGCAGCACGATCGCGCCGTACGAGATCGCCGCGATCCCCTCTCTGCGGTAGTACTCGAGCCAACGGTCGATCTTCTCGGCGCGCTCCTCCGGCGAGGCCGCGGTCCGGTTCCAGCCGGCAGCCGCGCTCAGCGCGTCGTCGGTGCCGGTGTGCAGGATCAAGGCATCGCAGCCGGCGCCGGCGAGCCACGTCCGCGGGCGGGCGACGGGGTCGTCGCCGTCCTGCACCCAGCTGACCATGACCGTGGCCAGCCCACCTTCCTCGAGCAGCGCGGGAAGCCCGCGGACGAGCTGCTCGCTGACGAGGTCGCGACCGAGCCCGCTGTCCCTGAAGGCGAAGCTGGACTCGGGCGAGATCACATACGGCGGGTTCGCGACGACGAGGTCGAAGCGCTCGCCCGCGACCGGCTCGAGGAAGCTGCCCTGGCGCAGCTCGACGTTCTCGGCGCCGTTCAGCGCGAGATTGAAGCGGGCAAACCGAAGGGCGCGCTCGTTCAGGTCGGTGGCGACGACCTCCTGGGCGTGGCGTGCGGCGAGCAGCGCCTGGATCCCATTGCCCGTCCCGACGTCGAGCGCCCGGGCGACTGGCCGCCGGACGGTCAGGTTGGCGAGCGTGTTCGACGGCCGCTGCACGCCGGGAACGTGCGCCGAGCCCGCCTCGGACTCGAACAGGTCGGAGGCAACGGCGAACTCGTCGTGGGGGATGAGGCGCACGGTCGCGACGATTCGGCCGTCGCGCCGGGTCGCGAGCCCGAGGCGCTCGAGGCCGGCCGCACCGAGTGGGCCGAGCACACTGTCGGCGGTCTCGACCGATTCGCTGGCGAGCAGGACGAAGATCCTGATCAGGCTCGCGAGCGCGGTCTCGTCTCCCTCGAGTCGACGAAGATGAGGCGCGAAGTCGGCGGGCCTCGAGAGCACGTCGCGCTCCGTGCCGAGACGCGCCTGGATCGCGGGGCCGGTGTAGCCCGCGAGGGCCAGGACGGAGCGCAGCTCGGCGAGATCGTCCGGACGGTCGCTCGAGGGAGCAGGGACGGCCGTCAGGGCGCCACCCCCGACGGAGGCGACTCGGCCCCGCTGGCGCCCACCGAGCCTAGACGGCCTTGTTCTGCTTCAAGTCCCAGCCGGCCTTCGTCTCCGTGCCGAGGCCGCCCTTCGAATCCTGCTCCTTGTAGGAGACCTCGATCTTGGCGAAGTTGAGGCTGAACGCGTCGACCGGCAGGTCGCTGCCAGAGTCGCCGCCCTCCTGAAAGGTGCTGACGAGGCAGTCGGAGAGCTTGTAGACGAGGAACTCGACCTGTTGCTCGCCGGCCTTGCGCACCGTGAGCGTCGCCTCTTGCAGGTGCTGTCCGCTCGCGCAGGCGAGGAAGAGCTTCGGCGACGCCTTGCTCACCGGCATCGCGAAGGAGAAGTCCTGGAACTCGCTCTTCCCGGCACCCCCGCCGCCTCCGCCCGCAGCGCTGGCCGACTGGCTGAGCGCCCAGCTGAACGAAGAGACGTCGATCTCGTTCTTGTGCTTGTCATCCCGGGACTCACCCGGGATCTCGGTGATCTTCAGGAACATGTCTACAGCCATCGTCTAAGCCTCCCAGGAATTCAGGTTCAGAGTGAACTCGGCCGTCCCGTCTCCGCCCAGCTCACGGAGGAACTGCCGGGCCGTGTACGTGCCCGAGGCGCCTGCGTAGCGGCCGGTTCCCCCGACGATGGCGTAGCTCCCCTCGTCGAGCCTGTTCGCGCCGATACCGAGGATCGTCCCCTCGGCGAGCTCGAAGGTGTGCAGGTGGAACGCCGCGGCGCCCGGAAGCGCAGCGGCCCGGAACTGCCCGAGCTCGCGCTCGCGCGCGTCGACGATCCGTCCACCCGGGAGCGCGGCATCGCCTGCGGCCGGCAGCTTCCCGAACGCGACGCCCGGGCGGTGCAGCCGCCAGTCCCGGCCGTACAGGGTCAGCTTGCTCGACGTCCTCGAGAGGGGAACCGCGGCCGTGGCGGTGTCGCCGCCCGTGCTGCGCATCGCGACTCCGGCGCCGAGCGCGCCTCCGGCCAGCAGACCGAGCCGCTTCAGCAGGCCGGCCCTGGTCGAGTTCTTCGGTTTGGTTGCGTTCTCGCTCATCCTGGTCACCGGCCGTAGTAGCGGTTGGGGGTCGTGCTGGCGCCGCGGTGGTCGACGAACACGGTGCCGCCCGGCCCGCGGATGAAGACGCCGTGATTGGAGATCTCGATCGCGAAGAGGCCGTTCGGGCTCGTCAGGTCCGCGCTGCCCGTGCCGGGCGGGCCCTGGGAGCCTTGCGGCCCAGCGGGGCCGGTCGGGCCTACTTGCCCCTGCGGCCCGTCGGGTCCTGCCGGTCCGGTCGCCCCCGTGTCGCCCTTCAGGCCCTGAGGCCCGGTGGCGCCGGTCTCTCCCTGCGTGCCCTGGGGGCCCTGCGCGCCTTGCGCGCCTTGAATTCCCTGCGGGCCTTGCGGGCCCGTGTCGCCCTTCGGCCCTTCGATGTTCCAGGACAGCGCCTGCTCGCTCGGGAGGCACCTCTCGTCGGCGTCGACGATGCGAACCTGGCCGTTCTGAGACTTCACGCACGCGAAGACCTGCTCGTCGGCGGCGTGCGAGCTCAGCTCGGCCCACGCGGCCTGCCCACCGAAGATCGCGCCCACGGTGAGCGCACCGAGTGCGAACGCGAGCAGCGGCAATCTCGAAACTCTGGTCATTCCTTCCCTCCCCGAAAACCTGGTGCCCAGAGCAAAGTCGGAAACGTCGACGCAAGTCAAGCCTGCCCGGACGCGGCGCTACGATCCGGCGATGCAGACGTACGAGCTCTCGACGCTGCCGACCGGCGAGCGCGTGATCAGCGAGCACGTGGCGAGTGTCCGCTCGGTCTCGCTCGGCTTCTGGGTGGGTGCCGGCTCGCGCGACGAGACCGAGGCCCGCGCCGGCGTCTCGCACTTCATCGAGCACCTGCTGTTCAAGGGCTCGGGCACGCACAGCGCGCAGGAGATCGCGGAGATCTTCGACGGCCTCGGCGGCGAGCTGAACGCGGCCACCTCGAGGGAGACCACCGTCATCTACGCGCGCGTGCCCGACGACCGGGTCGAATCGGCGCTCGACGTGATCACCGGGATGGTCTACGACCCCGCCTTCGCCGAGATCGACGCGGAGCGGGAAGTCGTGCTCGAGGAGATCGCGATGGTCGAGGACAACCCGCAGGATCTCGTCCACGACGTCGTCGCCGAGGCGGTGTTCGGCGGCCACCCGCTCGGACGCCCGGTGATCGGACGGGCTGAGGTGATCTCGTCGGTCAGCCGACGGGCGCTCGCCGCCTTCCACCGGGCCGCCTACAGCGCGGAGAACATCGTCGTCGCGGCCGCAGGCAACCTGGAGCACGGCAAGCTGGTCGAGCTGCTCGCCGCCCGGGTGCCGGCCACCACCCAGGGCGCACGGCGCGCCAGGAAGCCGATCGGCAGGCGCTCGACGCCCGGTCTGCGCTTCCAACGCAAGGACACCGAGCAGTACCACGTCTGCCTCGGCGCGCAGGGGATCTCGCGCCGCGACGAGCGGCGCTTCGCCGCGTCGCTCCTCGACGCGATCCTCGGCGGCTCGGCCTCCTCGCGCCTCTTTCAGGAGATCCGCGAGAAGCGGGGGATGGCGTACGCGGTGTACAGCTTCGCCTCGCAGTACTCGGACGCGGGGCAGATCGGCGTCTACGTCGGCACGCGCGAGGAGAACCTCGTCGAGTGCCTCGAGATCGCTGCCCGAGAGCTCGCCGACGTGGCAGCCGGCAACGTCCGGCCCGGCGAGCTCGAGCGCGCGAAGGAGAACCTGAAGGGCCGGATGCTGCTGTCGATGGAATCCACCTCGAACCGGATGAGCCGGCTCGGCAAGTCGCTCGTGACGGGTACGGAGCTGCTCCGGCTGGAGGAGCTGATCGAGCGGATCGACGTCGTCGACGGCGACGACGTGGCGGCGCTCGCAGCCGACCTGCTCGCGCTCGACGGCCTCTCGGCCGCAGGCATCGGGCCGAGCGAAGCTCGCTTCAGAGAGGCCGTGGAGCGTGTGAACCCGGCCCTGAGCACCCCGGCTGCCGCGTGAGGATCGCCCTCTTCGGACACGGGGGCAAGGTCGGCAGCGTGCTCGGGCCGGCCCTCGCGGAAGCCGGACACCAGGTCAGCCCGATCGGCCGCAGCGACCGGATCGACGTGGTTCGGGGCCACGACGTAGCGATCGACTTCACGCGCCCCGACGTCGTCTACACACTCGTGAGCAGATGCCTCGCACAGGACGTTCCGTGCATCGTCGGGACTTCCGGCCTCGGCACGGAGGAGCTCGCCGACCTCGACGAGCGGGCCCGCTCGCGCTCGCTTCCGCTCTTCGTCGCGCCGAACTTCGCGGTCGGAGCGGTGCTGATGATGCGCTTCGCCGCCGAGGCGGCCCGATACCTGCCGCGCGCCGAGATCGTCGAGCTGCACAGCGACACGAAGCTCGACGCACCCTCCGGGACCGCGAAGGCGACGGCTGCGCTGATCGGCGAGCGCACGCCGATCCACTCGGTGCGGCTGCCGGGGCTCGTCGCGCACCAGGAGGTGATCTTCGGCGGTGCGGGACAGACGCTGACGATCCGCCACGACACGAGCTCCCGGGAGGCTTTCGTCCCGGGTGTCCTGCTCGCGCTCGAGCGCTTGCCGAAGCTCCCGCCGGGGCTCACCTTCGGCCTCGACGCGCTGCTGTAGCCGTCCGTCCGGATGTAGGATCTCCGCGTGCCCGGCCAGCCCGCGCTCGGCGAGATCCTCACGGCGATCGTCACGCCGTTCGCCCGCGACGGCTCCGTCGACCTCGCGGCCTTCCGCGCGCTCGCGCGGCACCTGGTCGACAACGGCTCCGACGGGCTCGTCGTCACCGGCACGACCGGCGAGAGCCCGACGCTCGACGACGAGGAGCGCTTCGAGCTGTACGCCGCCGCGGTGGACGAGGTCGGCGACCGGGCGACCGTGGTCGCCGGCACCGGCACGTACTCGACCGCACATTCCGTCCACCTGACCGAGCAGACGCACGAGCTCGGAGTGGACGGGTTCCTCGTCATCACGCCGTACTACAACAAGCCTCCACCGCGCGGGATCGTCGAGCACTTCAAGGCGGTCGCGGCCGTCACCGACAAGCCCGTCGTCGTCTACAACATCCCGGCGCGCGTCGTCCTCAACCTCGAGCTCGAGACGCTACGCGAGCTGGCGGAGATCCCGAACGTGCTCGCGGTCAAGCAGGCGAACGACGACCTCGAGCAGGCGCGGGCGATCGTCGAGCTCGGCCTCGAGCTCTACGCCGGCGACGACGACCTCGTTCTCCCGTTTCTCGAGCTCGGAGGCGCCGGCGGAGTGTGCGTGCACACGCACGTGGTCGGCCCGCGCGTGAAGGAGCTCGTCCGCCGCTTCCGCGCGGGCGACGCCGAGGGCGCGCGCGAGCTCGACGAGCAGCTGCGTCCTTCGATCGACCTGCTGCGGGTCGCGCCGAACCCGATCGCGATCAAGGCCGCGCTGAACATCCTCGGCCACGAGGTCGGCGGTCACCGCCTACCGCTCGTCGAGGCGACGCACGACGAGCGCGACCGCGTGCGCGCCTGCCTCGACCGGCTCGGGCTGCTTCGGCCCGCGGCCGCCGAGGCGCCCATACACTGAGCTGATGGACGGAGTTCTCAGGCTCATCCCGCTCGGCGGTCTCGGCGAGGTCGGCAAGAACACGACGGTGTACGAGCACGGCGACGACCTGATCGTCGTCGATGCCGGCCTGGCCTTTCCCCGCGACGAGCATCTCGGCGTCGATCTCGTCCTCCCGGATCTCGCCTACCTGCACGAGCGACGCGTGCGCGCGGTCGTGCTCACGCACGGCCACGAGGATCACGTCGGCGGCCTCCCGTACCTGCTGCGCCAGATCGACTGCGACGAGGTGATCGCCACGAAGCTGACGCTCGGGCTGATCAAGTCGAAGCTCGACGAGCACGGGTTGGGCAGCTCCACGAAGCTACGCGAGGCCGAGATGGGCAAGCCGATCCAGGTCGGCTCCTTCCGGCTCGACTTCGTGCGCGTGGCGCACTCGATCCCCGACGCGATGGCGGTCGTCCTCGACACCGCGGCGGGTCGCGTCCTCCACACCGGCGACTGGAAGCTGGATCACACGCCCGTCGACGGCCTGAAGACCGACGTCGGCCGACTCGCCGAGCTCGGCAACGAGGGCGTCGATCTGCTCTTCGGCGACTCGACGAACGCCGAGCGGCCCGGGATGACCGGCTCGGAGCGCCTCGTCGGCGAGGCCTTCCGCACGCTGATCCCGCTGCGGCGCGGGCGGATCCTCGTCGTCTCCTTCGCGTCGAACGTGCACCGGATGCAGCAGGCGATCGACGTCGCCGCCCAGGTCGGCCGCAAGGTGGCGATCGTCGGCCGGTCGATGAAGAAGAACCTCAACATCGCGAAGGCCCTGGGCTACCTGACGATCGACGAGAGCATGATCGTCAAGCCGCAGGAGGCGATGGACCTGCCGCCGGGCGAGGTGATGATCCTCTGCACCGGCAGCCAGGGCGAGCCGATGTCGGCGCTCACGCGGATCGCCTACAACGACCATCCGTCGATCTCGATCGACCGCGGCGACACCGTCATCCTCTCGGCGAAGCCCGTGCCGGGGAACGAGCTGCGCGTGCACGACTCGATCAACCGGCTCGCCAAGATGGGCGCCGAGGTGCTGCACCAGGAGATCGCGAACGTGCACGTCTCCGGGCACGCCTGCTCCGAGGAGCTGCGCACGATGCTCGCCCTCGTGCGACCCCGCAGCGTCGTGCCGGCGCACGGCGAGTACCGGATGCTCGCGGCGCACGGCCAGCTCGCCCGGGACGCGGGCGTGCCGGCCGACAGCATCGTGATCGCCGAGAACGGCTCCGTGATCGAGCTTCGCCCGGGAACCGCGCCTCGCATCGTCGACCGGGTCGAGTCGGGCGTCACGCTCGTCGACGGGCTCGGCGTCGGCGACGTCGCGCGACGTCGCGCTGCGCGACCGCCGCCACCTCTCCGAGGACGGCGTCCTGATCATCGTCACGACGCTCTCGAGCTCGAACGGGAACGCCGCCGCACCCGAGCTGATCGCGCGGGGCTTCGGGGAGTCCGACGAGCTGCTCGACGAGCTGCGAGTGGAGGCGGCGCGCGTGCTCGAGCAGCTCGAGCAGGACGACATCCGCGAGATCAAGCTGCTGCAGGAGCACCTGCACGACGCCGTCGGCCAGATCGTCTACGACCGCACGCGTCGCCGGCCGATGATCCTCCCCGTCGTCATCGAGGTCTAGCGGTGGCCGACTGGCCCGACGTGCTCGTCCGGCACGCGCCGAACGACCTGACGGCGCGGCGGCTGATCTCGCAGCTCCGCGCCTGCGAGGTCTCGGCGCTCGCGTTCTGCCGCCTCCTCGAGCGCTGGGGGAAAGGGCGAGGCCGACCCGTCCACCGTGGGCGGCCGCGAGGCGGCCCTGCGCCACGCCGCCGACCGAGTCGAGACGGCGCTCGCCGGCCTCGAGACCCCGCTCTCGCGCTATCTGCTCGAGCTCGAGGCGGACACCGCCGAGGGCCGCTCCTGGTACGGCGGCCCTGGCGCCGGCGAGCTCGTCGAGTGGACGCCCGTGCTGACCCGCGCCGGCGTCACCGCGTGCCCGAACCGCGTCACGGCGGCCTACCTCGAGCTGGCCGTCCTGCTGCGCGCGCTGCAGGGGCTCTCCGACGCCGCGCGGATGAACACCGCGCTCGACGCCTCCTCGCTCTGGGCCGGCCTCTTCGACCTGCGCGACACGCTGCTCGGCGCGACGGTCGACGACCTGCGCGCGATCGCCGCCTGACGAACGGGGGCCTTGTGTTCCTGAAACACAAGCTCCTCGCCAACCCGCACCGCTCCGTGGTCGAACGGCGCTTGTGTTCCTGCAACACAAAGTCGCGTGAGCGTCTCGATCACCGTCGTCGGGTCGGTCAACCTCGACCTCGTCGCCCGCGTCGAGCGGCTGCCGCGGGCGGGGGAGACGGTCACCGACGCGACCTTCGAGCGCATTCCCGGCGGCAAGGGCGCGAATCAGGCGGTGGCGGCCGCGCGGCTGGGCGCCGAGGTGACGCTCGTCTGCTGCGTCGGGGACGACGCGTTCGCCGACGAGGCGCTGCCGCGGGAGCCCGGGCTCACCGTTGATGCCAAGCGGGTCGACGGGCCGACCGGGGTCGCGCTGATCCTCGTCGACGCGGCGGGCGAGAACCAGATCGCGGTCGTGCCCGGGGCGAACTGCCAGCTGGAGCACTCGGCGAGGTGGAGCTCGGCGCCGCGGATGCCGTGCTCTGCCAGCTCGAGATCCCGGACGAGGCCGTCGTCAGCGCCTGGCACGGAGCGACCGGCCTCTTCTGCCTGAACGCCGCGCCGGCGCGTCCGGTCGCGGTCGATGCCGACCTGACGGTCGTGAACCGCTACGAGCTCGAGTCGCTCACCCGCCGCGACGGGCTGATCGCGCTCACGCTCGGCCCCGAGGGCGCCGTCCTGCTCGAGGACGGCGAGGAGGTGGCGCGCGCTTTGCCGCCGCCCGTCGACGCCGTCGACGGCACCGCGGCGGGCGACGCCTTCACGGCCTGCCTGCTCGTCTCGCTGCTCGAGGGCCGCGAGCGCGAGGAGGCGCTGCGCCGCGCCTGCGCGGCGGGCGCCCTCGCCGCCTCCCGCTTCGGCGCCCAGCCCTCGCTGCCCACGGCCGCCGAGGTAGACGAGATACTCGGCGCATGAAGCTCGTCGTCGACTGCGATCCGGGCCACGACGACGCGATCGCGCTCCTGCTCGCGCTCGCGAGCCCCGAGGTGGAGCTCCTGGGCGTCACGACCGTGCACGGGAATCAGACGCTCGACAAGACGACCGACAACGCGCTGCGGGTGCTCGAGCTCGTGGGGCGCAGCGACGTCCCGGTGGCGCGGGGGCAGACCGGCCGCTCGTGCGCGACCTTCAGGTCGCCGCCCACGTGCACGGAGAGAGCGGCCTCGACGGCCCCGAGCTGCCCGCTGCCACGGCCGAGCCCGTCGAGCAGGGCGCCGTCGACTTCCTGCTCGAGCACGTGACGCCCGAGGTCGTGCTCGTCCCGGTCGGCCCGCTGACGAACGTCGCGCTCGCGCTCGACCGCGGCCTCCGGCCGCAGCGGATCGTGCTGATGGGTGGCGCGATCGCCGAGGGCAACATGACGCCGGCGGCGGAGTTCAACATCTGGGCGGATCCCGAGGCGGCCCAGCGCGTCTTCCACGCCGGCGTGCCGGTGACGATGATCGGGCTCGACGTGACGCATCGCGCGCTGCTCACGCCGGCGTGGGCGGAGCGCTTCCGCGCCGCCGGCCGGGTCGGGACGTTCGTCGCCGAGCTGGTCGAGTTCTTCAAGCGCTACCACGCGAAGACCTACGGCTGGGACGGCGCGCCGATCCACGACGCCCTCGCGCTCGCCCAGGCGTTCCGGCCCGAGCTCGTGCGCACCGAGCACCGGAACGTCGAGGTCGAGCTCGAGTCCGAGCTCTGCCGCGGGCGCACGGTCGTCGACCTCTGGAAGCGGACGGAGCGCGAGCCGAACGCCGACGTCGGCGTCGAGGTCGACGGCGACGCCTTCTTCGAGCTGCTGCTCGAGCGGATCGGCAAGCTCGGCTAGTGCGCCGTCCCGGAATACCCGGCCTGCCCCAGCTCGTGGCGGCGGCGCTCGGAGGGCTCTCGCTGGCGATCGGCCTCGTCGCGCTGCTGAACGGCAACCTCGTCGGCGTGCTGATCATCGCGGGCGGCACGGCGCTGCTGATGTGGAGCCTGCTCAAGCCACGCGCGTAGCGCCCGCGAGCGCAGCGATCAGCAGGCAGAGCGCGATCAGAACCGTCAGCGCGGCGCGCAGGCCGACCGCCTCCGCCAGGAACCCGATCGCCGGCGGGCCGACGAGGAAGGCCGAGTAGCCCACCGTCGACACCGCTGCGATCCCCGCGCCCGGCGATGCGGCGCGCCGTCCGGCGGCACGGAAGACCGTCGGCACCACCGTGGCGAGGCCGGCGCCGAGACACGCGAAGCCGACGACGCCCGAGACCGCGTCGCCCGCGCCGAGCGCGACCGCCATCCCGACCGCCGCGAGCAGCCCTGCGCGGCGCGTCAGCGAGACCGGGCCCCAGCGCTCCGTCAGCCGGTCGCCGACGAGCCGGCCGAGCGTCATCGTCGCCGCGAAGGCGGCGAAGCCCGCCGTGGCCGCGGCCTTCGCCGGTCCCGACCGACTCGTCCAGGTAGACGCCGCTCCAGTCCGCCGCAGCGCCCTCGGCGAGCAGGCCGGCGAACGCGAGCGCGGCGAGGGCGAGCAGCGCGGGGGAGGGCCGTGCGGAAGCCGGAGCCGGTCGGACGCGCGTCGGCCTCGCCCGGCAGCAGCTCGCCTCGAGCTCCAGACGAAGACGACCGCGATGCCGAGCGCCACGCCCGAGAACTGCGCCAGCGGTGAGACGCCGAGCGGCGGCCGCCGCGCCGCCGACCGCCTGCGGCCGACGAGCCCGCCCACGCTCCACGACGCATGGAAGGAGGAGAAGATCGGCCGCGCGTAGCGCTCCTCGACCGCGACGCCGTGAGCGTTCATCGCCAGGTCGAGCGTCGAGGTGCACGCGCCGAAGAGCGCGAAGACGAGCGCGAAGCCGAGCAGCGAGGGCGCGAGCGCGAGGAGCGGCAGGCTCACCGCGACCGCCGCGAGCGCTGCGCGCGTGACGAGCCGGCTGCCGAGGCGCCCGGTCAGCCAGCCGGCCACGGGGAGGAAGACCACGGAGCCGATCGCACCCGCGAGCAGGACGAGCCCGAGCTCCGCCTCGCCGGCGCCGAGCGTCTCCTTCAGCGCCGGGATCCGCGACACGAAGCTGCCGTACGCCGCGCCGCTCGCGAAGAAGACGACCGTGACGGCGGTGCGGGCTGCGCGCGGCATCCGCGGGACTGTGCCACCGGCTGGGCCACCCGGCGGCGCAGGGCTTCCGATCCGCGCGTCGAACCGCCCTTTCATGGCGCCCAGGAAGAAGAAGCGGCCGCTGCGGCCGCGCACGCCCTCGCGCGTGCGGAAGCGCACGACCAAGCGCAAGCGGGCCAGCGCGGCTCACCAGCATCCGGAGCTTGCGGGCCTCGCGCTCGCGACCTCCGGTCTCTTCCTCGCGACGCTGCTCTACCTGGGCTTCGAGGGCGGGCTCGTGGGCGAGAAGATCGAGCAGGCCCTGCGCGACGCTCGTCGGCGGGGCGGCCTACGTCGTGCCGATCGCGCTGATCGCGGTCGGCGGCGCTGATGCTCTTCCGCAGCGCGCTCGTCGACGTGCGCCCCTTCCGCACCGGGCTCGCCGTCGCGAGCGTCGGCCTGATGACGACGCTCGGCTCCGACCACGGCGGTGTCGTCGGCGGCCTCCTCGGTGGCGGCCTCGCCAAGCTGCTCGGCGACACCGGCTCGTTCCTCGTCGGCGTGACCGCGCTCGCCGCCGGCGCGCTGCTCCTGACCGGCGCCTCGGCAGGAGCGATCCTGCGCGGCTCGGGCACCCACCTGCGCCGGGCCCACACCGCCGCCCGCCGCTCGCTCGAGCGGCCGGAGCGCGAGGAAGAGATCGCTAGCTCAGAGCCACTTGCTCTCCGACCCGCCGGCCGCGCTCGTCCACGAGCCGCCGATCGACGTCGTCGAGGACTATCCGGACGTCGTCTCCGTCGGGCCTCGGCGCCGAGCGACGAGGAGCACCCGACCGGCGAGTACGTCGCGCCGACGTTCGACGTCGACCGCGTCGACGCGGACTACGTGCTGCCCGACCGCAAGGTGCTCAAGGTCTCGCCGGCACAGACGGGCAACACCACCGAGGCGAACGCGCGCACCGCCGAGACGCTCGTCACCGCGCTCGCGAACTTCGGCGTCGAGGCGACGATCGTCGGCCAGATCGCCGGCCCGCGCGTCACGCGCTACGAGCTCCAGCTCGCGCCGGGTACGAAGGTCTCGAAGGTCGCCGGGCTGAAGGACGACCTCTCCTACGCGCTCGCGACGACCGAGATCCGCATCCTCGCGCCGATCCCCGGCAAGCAGGCCGTGGGCGTCGAGGTGCCGAACCTCGCGCCGAAGATCGTCACGCTCGGCGACATCTACGACGACCTGCCCGGCAGCGCGAGCCCGCTCGCGGTCTGGCTCGGCAAGGACATCTCCGGCGTTTCCGTCTGGGCCGACCTGGCGCGCATGCCGCACATCCTGATCGCGGGCACCACCGGCTCCGGTAAGTCGGGCTGCATCAACACGATCCTCACCTCGATCCTGCTCCGCTCGACGCCGGACGAGGTGCGGATGATCCTGATCGACCCGAAGCGGATCGAGCTGAACTACTACGAGTCGATCCCGCACCTGCTGACGCCCGTCGTCTCCAACCCGAAGGAGGCGAGCGCCGTCCTGACGAACGTCGTCGCCGAGATGGAGCGCCGCTACGAGCGCCTCTCGATCGTGCGCGCGCGCAACCTTCCGGAGGCGAACCGCGCCTTCCGCGCTCGAGGCGAAGACCCGCTGCCCTATCTGCTCGTGGTCATCGACGAGCTGGCCGACCTGATGATGACGAGCCCGCAGGCCGTCGAGGACGCGATCATCCGGCTGGCGCAGAAGTCGCGCGCCGTCGGCATCCATCTCGTGCTCGCGACGCAGCGCCCCTCGGTCGACGTGATCACGGGAATGATCAAGGCGAACGTGCCGAGCCGGATCGCCTTCGCGGTCTCGAGCCAGACGGACTCGCGCGTGATCCTCGACGGCTCCGGCGCCGAGAGCCTGCTCGGCCAGGGAGACATGCTCTTCAAGCCGCTCGGCACCTCCCGGCTCCAGCGCGTCCAGGGCGCCTACGTCAGCGAGGACGAGGTGACGCTCGTCGTCGAGCAGTGCCGCCACCAGCGCGAGCAGGAGCTCGACGAGACGCTGCTCGAGGCACCGGAGTCGGGCGCAGACGACGACCTCGACGCCCACGACGGCGACTTCGACCCGGACGAGGATCCGCTGCTCGAGAAGGCGATCGAGATCGTCGTTCAGACCCAGACGGCCTCGGTGAGCCTGATCCAGCGGCGGCTGCGCGTCGGCTACACGCGGGCCGGCCGGCTGATCGACATGCTGGAGCGCCGCGGGATCATCTCGGGCTACGAGGGCTCGAAACCGCGGCGCGTGCTCGTGGACGAGGCAGCGGTCGAGCGCATGGTTCACGCGCCGTAGTTGTCAAGATTCTCGAAAGCCCTTTCAATCTGCGCCAACTTAGGGTTAGATCAAGCGTCCAAGTCTCGCGGTGGACTGATTTGTAACTCCTAAGGAGGGCACGTGAAAGCACGAAAGCTCATGCCGCTGCTCGCGGCCGCGCTCGTCGCGGTCGTCACGCTCGCGGTTGCCGGCACCGGGTCGGCGAAGACGGATGCGGCCGGCGCCAAGGCGCAGGACACGCTCAAGGTCGCACTGATCACCGACGTCGGCGGTCTGGACGACAAGTCGTTCAACTTCCTGGCGAACAAGGGCCTGACCGACGCCCGGAAGAAGCTCAAGATCCAGGGCCGCGTCTACATCTCCAAGTCGGGCGGGGACTACATCCCGAACCTGTCTGCCGCGGCGCGGCAGTACCAGGCCGACCTCGTGATCGGCGTCGGCTTCCTGATGGCCGACCAGGTCGCGGCCGTCGCGAAGCGGTACCCGAAGACGAAGTTCGCGATCGTCGACTACCCGTGGGCCGCCCTGAAGGGCAAGCCGAAGAACGTCCGCGGCCTGATCTTCGCGGAGCAGGAGGCCGGCTACCTCGCGGGCGTCGCTGCGGCGACGGTCTCGAAGTCGAACGTGATCGGCTCCGTCGGCGGTCAGAAGATCCCGCCCGTGGACGCCTTCATCGCCGGCTACCAGCAGGGCGCCAAGGCCACGAAGAAGGGCATCAAGGTCCTGAACGGCTACTCCGACGACTTCGTCGCCCAGGACAAGTGCAAGGAGCTCGGGCTGAACCAGATCGCCGAAGGCGCCGACGTGCTCTTCCAGGTCGCGGGCCAGTGCGGTCTTGGTGCGCTCTCGGCTGCCAAGGAGAAGGGCAAGTGGGGCATCGGTGTCGACGCCGACCAGAGCTTCATCGGCAGCCACATCCTCACGAGCGCCCAGAAGAAGGTCGACATCGCCATCTTCAACACGATCGAGCAGCTCAAGAAGGGCAAGTTCAAGGGAGGCGCCGACACGCTCCTGAACGTGAAGAACCAGGGCGTCGGCTACGGGAAGATCAGTCCCCGCGCGCCGAAGACCCTGAAGCTGAAGGTGAAGCTCGACGCGGTCGCGAAGCGGATCGCTTCGGGCCAGATCAAGATCGGCCGCACGGTCAAGTAGTAGTCAAGTAGTTCCGCTCCGAGTCGAGGGCGGGCCTGGTAGCCAGGCCCGCCCTGCTCGGTGCCTTCTTCACAATTTCCTGTCGTTTGCGGGTGGCAAGGCTCTGGTATGACTTCCACCGTGACGACCGGGAAGCACAGCCGTTTTCTGTTGCTCGCGCTCCTCGCCGCACTGCTGCTGGTCGCGGCGGCCGGCTGCGGCGGCGACGACGACTCCGGGGACGATGCAGCGGGTACGACGACCGCCGCCGACACCGGCACCGACACGTCCGGAGGCACCGGCGAGGCGATCAAGGTCGGCCTCGTCACCGACGTCGGCGGGCTCGACGACCGCTCGTTCAACTTCCTCGCGAACCAGGGCCTCGAGCGCGCCGAGGACGAGCTCGGCGTCGAGGGGCGGGTCGTCATCTCCCGCGCGAACGCGGACTACGTCCCGAATCTCTCCTCGCTCGCCCAGCAGGACTACGACATCGTGATCGGTGTCGGCTTCCTGATGGCGGAGGCGGTCGAGACCGTCGCGAACCGCTTCCCGGACGTCGACTTCGCGATCATCGACTTCGCGCAGGTGGCGATGGAGTCGGCCCCGAAGAACGTCCGCGGCCTCCTCTTCAAGGAGCAGGAGGCCGGCTACCTCGTCGGCTACCTGGCGGGGCTCGTCGTCGCCGAGGCCGGGAGCGGGAACCCGACGATCAGCTCGGTGGGCGGGCAGAAGATCCCGCCCGTCGACCGCTATATCGCCGGCTACCAGGCGGGCGCGAAGGCGGCCAGTCCCGGGATCACGACGCTGAACGCGTACTCGCAGGACTTCGTCGACCAGGCGAAGTGCAAGGAGATCGCCCTCAACCAGATCTCGCGTGGGTCGACGGTCGTCTTCCAGGTCGCCGGACAGTGTGGGCTCGGCGCGCTGAACGCCGCCGAGGAGCAGAACGTGAACGGCATCGGCGTCGACGCCGACCAGGGCTTCCTCGGCGCGCACATCCTGACGAGCGCGCTCAAGAAGGTCGACGTCGCCGTCTTCCAGACGATCCAGTCCGTGCAGGACGGCAGCTTCGCGGGCGGCGACGACACCGTCTTCGACGTCGCCTCCGGCGCCGTCGGGCTCGGCGAGGTCTCAGCCGATGTGTCCGGCGAGATCATCTCGCAGGTCAACGACGTGCAGGAGCAGATCGCCTCCGGCGGGTTGACGGACATCCCGGAGGAGATCGGCGGCTAGACAGCACCTGCTAGGCCAGTCCGGGCGAGCCGGTTAGGATCGCCCGCATGGATGAGCGGCCCATGGACGAGCGGCCCGCCGATGCGCAGCCAGTTCTCGAGCTGCGGGGAATCACGAAGCGCTTCCCCGGGATCGTCGCCAACGACGACATCAGCTTCGATCTCGGGCTCGGCGAAGTGCATGCGCTGCTGGGCGAGAACGGCGCCGGCAAGTCGACGCTGATGAACGTCCTCTACGGCCTGTATCACGCCGACGAGGGCGAGATCAGGATCAAGGGCAAGCCGACGCGGATGAGCTCGCCGCGCGACGCCATCGACCGCGGCATCGGCATGGTGCACCAGCACTTCATGCTGATTCCCGTGATGACGGTGGCGGAGAACATCGTGCTCGCGAACGAGCCCACCCAGAGCAAGGTGCTGCTCGACTACGACGCCGCCGCCCAGCGCGTCCGCGACCTGTCCGACGCCTTCAAGTTCAAGATCGATCCGCACGCGCGGGTCGAGGACATCACGGTCGGTCAGCAGCAGCGCGTCGAGATCCTGAAGGCGCTCTACCGGAACGCCGACATCCTCATCCTGGACGAGCCGACCGCCGTCCTGACCCCCCAGGAGGCCAAGGAGCTGTTCGAGATCCTCGGCACGCTCACGCAGGAGGGGATGTCGATCATCTTCATCAGCCACAAGCTGAACGAGGTGCTCGAGATCGCCGACCGGGTGACGGTGCTGCGGCGCGGGAAGAAGATCGAGACGCTGCCGACCGCTGGGGCGACCGAGGAGCAGCTCGCCCGGCTGATGGTCGGGCGCGAGGTGCTGCTGCGCGTCGAGAAAGGTGTGTCGACACCGGGCGAGCCGCTGCTCCGGATCGAGGACCTGCACGTGAGCGACGATCGTGGGCTCGAGAAGGTGCGCGGGCTCTCGCTCGAGGTGCGCGGTGGGGAGATCGTCGGCGTCGCCGGCGTCGACGGCAACGGGCAGACCGAGCTGATCGACGCGATCACGGGGTTGCGCCGCGTCGGAGCGGGACGCATCGCGGTGGGCGAGCGAGGACGTCACCGACGCGAATGCCAAGCACAGCCTCGACGCCGGGCTCGGCCACATCCCGGAGGACCGGCAACGCCGCGGGCTCGTGCTGGACTTCTCGCTGGCGGAGAACCTGGCGTTGCACGACTACGATTCGCAGCCCGCGTCGCGGTTCGGCTGGCTGTTCCCGAAGCAGCTCGTCGCTCGCGCGCAGAAGCTGCTCCAGGAGTTCGACGTCCGAGGCGGCGGGCCCCAGACCCGTGCCGGGGGGCTCTCCGGAGGCAACCAGCAGAAGGTCGTCCTCGCACGGGAGATCGACCGCAACCCGAGTGTGCTGATCGCGGCCCAGCCGACGCGCGGGCTCGACGTCGGCGCGATCGAGTTCGTCCACCGCCGGCTCGTGGAGGAGCGCGCGGAGGGCCGCGGCATCCTGCTCGTCTCGCTCGAGCTCGAGGAGATCCTCTCGCTCTCCGACCGGATCCTCGTCATGTACGAGGGCGAGATCGTCGGCGAGTTCCCGCCCGGCGTCTCCGAGGAGGAGCTGGGCGTGGCCATGACCGGCGGCGGCCGGAGAGAGGCCGCATGAGCGAGCCCGAGGCGGCCGCCGGAGGAGGGAGCCGGAAAGGTCCAGCAGGAGCGCAGCGGCGGCGACTACGCGCCGAGCGTCGCGAGCCGGGTCGCCGTCTGGCACAAGGCCGGCGGCATCGCGGTTCCGCTCCTGACGACGCTCCTCGCCTTCTTCATCGGCGGCCTCGTCGTGCTCGCCACGACCGGGAAGAACCCGCTCACGACGTACAAGGCGATCTTCGAGGGCTCCGGGCTGAACTGGTTCCTCGAGGTCGGCTCCTACGACATCCGCCTTCCGTTCAGCGAGACGCGCGTCCCGTTCCCGTGGAACACGAACGACTTCGAGTCGCTCGCGGCCGTCAACCTCCAGCAGACGCTGATCATCTGGATCCCGCTCGTGCTGACGGCGCTCGCGGTCGCCTTCGCCTTCCGCTGCGGCATGTTCAACATCGGCGGCCAGGGCCAGTACCTCGTGGGATCGATCGTCGCCGTCTGGATCGGGTCGTCGCTGTCGGGACTGCCCGATCTCCTGCACATCGTGGTCGCCGTCGTCGCCGGAGCGCTGTCCGGTGCCCTGTGGGCCGGAATCGCCGGCTTCCTGAAGGCGACCGTGGGAGCGCACGAGGTGATCACGACGATCATGCTCAACTACATCGCGCTCTGGATCGGCGTCTTCCTGTTCGGGCTGGGCGGTCCGCTCCAGAACGACACGCAGGAGTCGGTGCCGGTCTCGAACGACGTGCTCGAGGAGTCGAAGCTGTCCGTCTTCTGGGGCGACCCGCTGCTCCAGGGGCTGCACGTCGGTCTCTTCGTCGCGTTCGCGGCGCTCGTCGTCTACTGGATCACGCTGAACCGGACGACACTCGGCTACGAGGTGCGCGCCGTCGGGCTTCAGCCCCGAGGCCGCTCGCTACGGCGGGATCTCCGTCGCCCGAAACTACTTCCTCGCGATGGCGATCTCGGGGACGTTCGCGGGCCTGGCCGGGGCGATGGACATCCTGGGCTGGCAGTTCCGGATCAACACGAACGACGTCCTCACCTCGACGATCGGCTTCACCGGCATCGCCGTCGCCCTGCTCGGCCGCAACACCGCCGTCGGCATCGGCATCTCCGGCCTCCTGTTCGCAGCGCTCCTCGTCGGCACGTCGACCCGGAACCTCGATCCGGAGATCTTCAGGCCCGAGCTCGCGTCGAATCTGCAGGTGCTCATCCAGGGGCTCGTCGTCCTCTTCGTCGGCGCCGACGTGCTCGTCCTCTGGGTGCTGCACAAGCTGCGGATCCGGAAGAGAGCCTCGGCATGATCGACCGCTTGCGTGCGCGGCTTCCGCGCGGACCGCGCGCGGTCGCCTGGCTCGGGATCCTGATCGGGCTGCTCGCGTTCTGGCTCGAGCTCCCGCCCGTCGCGACGAGGTGGGAGGGGATCCGCACGCCGCTCGTGCCGATCCTGGTCGGGCTCGTCGCGGTCGGTCTCGGCTCCTTTGCGGTCGGGCGCGGGGCCGGCCGAGTGGGGTGGTTTGCCGTCGTGGCGGGACTCGGCGGGATCGCGCTCGGCTACCTCGCGACCCGCTCGGGACTCGCCAATCTCGACCAGGTCGTCGTCTGGTCGGCGCTCTTCGCCGCCATGCTCCGCTACGCGACGCCGCTCACCTTCGCGGCGATGGGCGGCATCTTCTCCGAGCGCAGCGGCGTCACCAACATCGGGCTCGAGGGGATGCTCCTGAGCGGCGCGTTCTTCGGGATCCTCGCCGCCGACAAGCTCGAGTCCTGGCCGCTCGGACTGGTCGCGGCGGCGGTCTCGGGCGGGCTCTTCGCGCTCGTCCACGCCTTCTTCGCGATCCATCTGCGCGCCGACCAGATCGTCGGCGGCTTCGCGATCAACTTCCTCGCGCTCGGGATCACGGGTTACCTGTTCATCGACATCTACGGCGGCCAGGGCACGCCCACGGACATTCCCGAGATCCCCGACGTGCACCTCTCCTTCCTCCAGGACTGGTACTTCGTCGGGCCGATCCTCGGCCAGCTGAACCTGATGATCTGGCTCGCGGCCCTGACCGTGCTGCTCTCCTGGTTCTTTCTCTTCAAGACCCCGGTCGGCCTGCGCATCCGCGCCGTCGGCGAGCATCCGCGGGCGGCGGAGACGGTGGGCATCTCGGTCTACGCCACCCGCTACGCGGCGGTCGTCCTCTCGGGCGTGCTGGCGGCGCTCGGCGGCGCCTACCTCTCGATCGGGTTCGTCAACTCCTTCAACCAGAACATGACCGCGGGCCGCGGCTTCATCGCGCTGGCGGTCGTGATCTGCGGCAACTGGCGGCCGTTCAGCGCAGCTGCGATCGCGCTGCTGTTCGGCTTCTCGAGCGCGCTCGCCCAGCGGCTGCCGCCGTACTCCGACTCCGCCGCGGTGCTCTTCCAGGCACTTCCGTACGTGCTGACGCTGATCGTGGTCGCCGGGGTCATCGGCCGCTCGATCCCACCCGCTGCTGTTGGTCGCCCCTACAAGAAGCAGTAACGGCTCGGGGGTCGCCGGCGCGCGAGCGTCGGTGCTCTTCGGACTGCTGTCGCTCGCGACCCTGCCGGTTGCGATCGCCGCCACGCGCTGGTCGCGCGCGTACGAGTTGCTCGACGCGGCCTTCGCGATCCCGGTCGCCCTGCTCCTCGGAGCCCTCGCGGTCTCGCTCGCGCGGCGGGCGCGCAGGCAGCAGGCCCGGACGCTCGGGCCGGCTCGGGGCGTTCGAACGGCCGCGGTGGGGCGCGTGCTCGGGATGGCCGGTTTCCTGCTCGGGATCACCGCGGCGATGGCCGTCGGTGTCTACTTCGTCCTCTCGACCGTCGCCGATTAACAGCCGCGGCGCCAGGCCGCTACCATCGGCAGGTGTTCGAGATCGGGAACAGCCTCCAGGAGACGCGCCTGCGTCAGGGATTCGACTTCCCGGAGCTGGAGCACGCGACCAAGATCCGGGCGAAATACCTGCGTGCGCTGGAAGACGAGCGCTTCGAGCTGCTCCCTTCGCACACCTACGTCAAGGGCTTCCTGCGCTCGTACGCGGAGTATCTCGGCCTCGACGGTCAGCTCTACGTGGACGAGTACAACTCGCGCTACGTGACCGGCGAGGAGGACGCGCCGCTCTCGACGCGACGCGTTCCGGCCGCCAGGAGACGCAGGCGCGACCGGCGCGAGTCCAACGTCGTGCTGCTCGCGCTCACCTCGATCGGGCTCGTGACCGCACTCGTGATCGCTGCGTGGCAGTTCGGGAACCCCGAGCAGGAACGCGTGCCGGGCTTGCAGGAGACCGCGGGCTCGACGACGACCGCTCGCAAGCCGGCCGCACCGCCCGCAGGCGTCGCGACGCTGGAGCTGATCGCCAAGCGTGGCGACTCCTTCGTGGACGTCCGCCGCGGGGACGCGATCGGGATCGCCGAGTACACCGGCACGATCGAGAAGGGTCAGAAGCAGCGCTTCACGGGGCGGCTGCTATGGCTCCAGGTTCGCACGCCGAGGAACATCGTCGCGAAGCTGAACGGGAACCGGGTTCGCCTCAAGCCCGCCGTGAAGACACGGGGTGTCTTCGTGACGGCGAAGCGCATCGTCGCCGCCGACCCGTCCTGACCTGTCGTTGAGCGGACGTCCGCGCGCGGTGATCGTCGTCACGGGCAGCGAGCTCGTACGTGGCGACCGAACCGACCTGAACGGCCCCTTCCTGGCGCGCTCGCTCCTCTCGCTGGGCGTGGAGCCGACCCGGATCCACATCGTCGGGGACGATGCAGGCGAGCTCGAGCGTGCCCTGCGCGAGGCCGTTTCCGGAGCGGATCTCGTCGCTGTCTCGGGCGGGCTCGGCCCGACTCACGACGACCGCACCGTCGCCACCGTCGCACGTGTCGCCGGAGCCGAGCTCGAGGTACGGCCGGAGCTGGAGGCTGAGATCGAGGGGGTGGCACGCGCTGTCGCCGAGCGGCTGAACCGCTCGTACGTCGAGTTCGCCGATGGCGTGCGCAAGCAGGCGACCCTGCCGGTCGGCGCGGAGTCGCTGGGACTGGCCGGGACGGCGCCCGGGATGGTCGTCGACGTCGGTGGAACACCCGTCGTCGTGCTGCCCGGCCCGCCCCCGGAACTCCAGCGGCTCTGGCCGAATGCGCTCGCGACCGTGCTCGTGCGTCGCGTTCTCGACGGCGGTACGCCACCGGTGTGGCGCTCCCTTCGGCTCTTCGGGCTCGGCGAGTCGACCGTGGCTCAGGCCTTCCACGAGGCCGGAGGCGACGGCGACGGCGTCGAGGTGACGATCTGCGCCCGGGACTTCGAGATCGTCGTCGACCTGCTGGCCGAGCCACACGCCGTCGAGCGCGCGGAGACGCTGGCGAACGAGATCGGCGGCAGACTCGGGAGGTACCTCTACTCCGACGACGGACGGAGCGTCGAGGAGATCGTGCTCGCGCTCTGCCGCGACCGCGGCTACACGCTGGCGACGGCCGAATCCTGCACCGGCGGCCTGCTGGCCGCCAGGCTGACGGCGGTGCCGGGGTACAGCGACGTGACGCTCGGCGGCGTGGTCGCGTACGGGAACGAGGTGAAGGAGAGCGCGCTCGGCGTTCCTGCAGCGCTGCTCGAGGAGCACGGGGCAGTGTCCGCCGAGGTGGCGGCCGCGTTGGCCAGCGGAGCGCGCGAGCGGCTCGGCGCCGACGTGGCCGTGTCGATCACGGGCGTCGCCGGACCGGGCGGTGGCACGGACGAGAAGCCCGTCGGGCTCGTCTACTTCCACGTCGAGACGCCGGACCGTAGCCGCGGCTCGTCGTTCAGCTTTCCCGGCGACCGCGACTCGATCCGGCGCCGCTCGGTCGTCGCGTCGCTCCACCTCGCGCGGCGGCTCTTGACACAGAATCGTGACGAACGCGTGTGACTTCGACCGCTAGCGTGCAGGGCGATGAGCGGTTGCGTCTCTTCCTCGCCCTGCGGCTCCCCGACGATGCGGTCGCCGCGCTCGCCGGCTGGCAGCAGCGCGAGCTGGGAGCGGCCGCGCGAGGCGGAGCCGCCCGGCTCGTCCCGGCCGGCAACCTGCACGTCACGCTCGCGTTTCTCGGCTCGCGGCCCGCGGCGGAGCTGGGCGCGATCCTCGACGTGCTCGAGCGCTGTGCGACCGAGGCGGACACGGTCGAGCTGGAGCTGGACCGCTACCGGGAGACCCGGACTGTCGGGGCGCTCGTTCTCTCCGACCGTGCAGGCGCATCCGTCCGGCTGGCGGCCTGCGTCCAGGCGCGACTCGAGCAGTTGGGTGTCTACCGTCGCGAGCAGCGTCCGTGGTTGCCGCACGTGACCATGCTGCGCTACCGCGAGCGGCCGCGGCTGTCGCCTCCGCTGCCGGAGCTCGGCCCGGTCGTACCGTCCGACGCTGCTGCTTTCCTTTCCCGTCTGCACCCGTCCGGTGCCCGGTACGAGGTGCTCGAATCGTTCGCTTTGCCAACCGGAACTGAACTGCATAGCTAACCGAACTGCCTAGGAGGATGAGCGGATGAACCGCGAAGAAGCTCTCGACGTCGCCCTCGGGCAGATCGAGCGAACGTTCGGAAAGGGCTCGGTCATGAAGATGAGCGACTCGGCCCAGGTGTCGATCGGCGCGGTCTCGACGGGATCGCTCTCGCTCGACCTCGCGCTCGGGATCGGCGGGCTGCCGCGCGGCCGCGTCGTCGAGATCTACGGCCCCGAGAGCTCGGGCAAGACGACGCTCGTCTACCACGTGATCGCCGAGGCGCAGCGTCGCGGCGGCATCTGCGCCTTCATCGACGCGGAGCACGCGATGGACCCGACGTACGCCAAGAACATCGGCGTCAACGTCGACGAGCTGCTCGTCTCGCAGCCCGACACGGGCGAGCAGGCGCTCGAGATCACGGAGCTGCTCGTGCGCTCCGGTGCGCTCGACGTCGTCGCGGTCGACTCGGTCGCGGCGCTCACGCCGAAGGCCGAGATCGAGGGAGAGATGGGCGACACGCACGTCGGTCTCCAGGCGCGATTGATGAGCCAGGCGCTGCGCAAGCTCGCGGGCACGCTCAACCGCACCGACACGATCTGCCTCTTCACGAACCAGCTGCGCGAGAAGATCGGCGTCATGTTCGGCAGCCCGGAGACGACGCCGGGCGGCCGGGCGCTGAAGTTCTACTCCTCGGTCCGGCTCGACATCCGCCGGATCGAGACGCTCAAGGACGGCGCCGAGGCATACGGCAATCGCGCGCGCGTCAAGGTGGTCAAGAACAAGGTCGCGCCGCCGTTCAAGCAGGCCGAGTTCGACATCATCTACGGGTCGGGCATCTCCTGGGAGGGCACCGTCCTCGAGGTCGGGCTCGAGCGGAAGATCGTTCAGAAGTCGGGCTCGTACTTCAGCTACGGCGAGGAGCGCCTCGGTCAGGGCCGTCAGAACGCGACAGCGTTCCTGAAGGAGCACCCCGATCTCGTGCAGTCGATCCTCGCTCAGATCCAGGCGGAGGCGCCCCCGGAGCAGATCGTCTCGGCGCGGCTGCTGCCGAGCATCGCGGCAGAGCAGAAGGAGGCCGCGGCGACGGAGCAGATCGAGTCCGACGTGAAGGCGTCAGCGGCCTAGCGGATCGTGGCGCAACCGCAATCGGCGGTCGAGGCGGCGCTGCGCGCACTTCGCGCGCGCGACCGTTCGGTCGCCGAGCTCGACGCGCGGCTAACAGCTCGGGGCGCCGGCCCGGAGGAGCGACGAGACGCGCTCGAGCTCCTCGAGCGGGTCGGCTATGTGGACGACGAGCGCTTCGCCCATGGACGCGCCGCCTCGTTGGCGGCGCGCGGCTCTGGCGACGCGCTGATCCGGGACGACCTGGAGCGCCGCGGGGTGGAAGCTGGGACGATCGCGGCGGCGCTCGACGCGCTGGAGCCGGAGCATGTTCGCGCCGCGGGGATCGCATCCGTGCGTGGCTCCACCGCCAAGACGGCTCGCTATCTGGCCGCACGCGGCTTCGACGAGGACGCAATCGCGTCGGTCGTTGCACACGACGGGGCCGGCGAGGTAGAGTGAGCGGGCTTCCATTCGACGTTTTGCCTGCAAGCGCGTAGTTTCTTGAATCCGTTCCTGAAAGCACCGAAATGAACCCGAGACTCCCTACCCTTTCGGCCCCCGGCGACCACGAGGAGACGCCGGCGTTCCGCTGATCTGACGCGCCGAGAGCCGGAGCCGGCCGGGCGGGCCGAGCGCCGGATGTGAGCATCCGCGGTTGCTGCGAAGACGCAGTCGGCCGCGGCCAACCGACCTTCTTCACGGAGGCAGACGGCCATGCTCACGGTCTTTGCGGCGCTGATCGGACTCGTTCTCGGAGCAGGCGCGGCGGGCGCGCTCCTCCTTCTACGCGGAGACTCGCGTGTTCGCATGGCTGCGCGGGAGGCCGAGACGATCCGGCGCGAAGGGCAGATCGAGGCGCGAGAAGAGGCCATTCGCCTGCGGGCCGAGCTCGAGCAGGAGATCGCCGGCCGACGCGCTGAGATCGTCAAGGTCGACGAGCTCGCGAAGGCAGCCGAGCAGGAGCTCGCGGGCCGGGCCGAGGAGGTCTCGCGGCGAGAGCAGGGTCTCAACGACCGGGAGCTGCACGTACGCCAGCTCCAGGAGGAGCTGAAGGAGGCGAAGGACGGCGCCGTCAAGGAGCTCGAACGGGTCGCCGGACTCTCAGTCGCCGAAGCGAAGCGCCACGTGCTCGCGCGCTCCGAGGATCTGATCCGACACGAGCTCGCGCGGACGGCCCGCCAGCTCGAGGAGGAGGCCCGCGGCGAGGCTCGCCGGCGAGCGCGCAACCTGGTTGCCGACGCGCTCCAGCGTGTGGCCGCGAGCCACACATCCGAGACCACCGTCTCGGTGGTGACGCTTCCCTCCGACGACATGAAGGGCCGCATCATCGGCCGCGAGGGCCGCAACATCCGTGCGCTCGAGCATCTGACCGGCGTCGACTTCATCGTGGACGACACGCCGCAGGCTGTCGTGCTCTCGTCCTTCGACGGACTGCGCCGCGAGCTCGCGAAGATGACGCTCGAGAAGCTGATCGAGGACGGGCGCATCCATCCGGCCCGGATCGAGGACATGTACTACTCGTCGAAGGCGGAGCTGGAGGAGCACATCCGCCTGGCGGGCGAGCAAGCCGTGTTCGAGGCGAACTGCGGCGAGGTCCACGAGGAGCTCTCGAAGGTGCTAGGCCGGCTGCGCTACCGGACGAGCTATGGCCAGAACGTCCTCAAGCACACGCTCGAGGTGGTGCACCTGGCGGGGATCATGGCGAGCGAGCTGGGCGCGAGCGTGCGCACGGCGAAGCGGGCCGCCCTGCTGCACGACCTCGGCAAGGCGATGACGCACGAGATCGAAGGCTCCCACGCGCTCATCTCCGCGCAGTGGGCGAAGCGCTACGGCGAGTCGCAGGGGATCGTGCACGCGATCGAAGCGCACCACCACGAGGTCGAGCCGCAGACGGTCGAGGCGGTGCTCCTGATCGCCGCCGACGCGATCTCGGCCTCGCGGCCAGGGGCGCGCGGCGAGAGCCTCGAGCACTACATCACGCGCCTCGAGAAGCTGGAGGAGCTGGCCAGCCAGAAACCGGGCGTCGCAAAGGCCTACGCGCTACAGGCCGGACGCGAGATCCGCGTCATGGTCGAGCCGACCGAGATCGACGACGACGGCGCCGTCCTGCTCTCTCACGAGATCGCACGCGAGATCGAGGACCAGCTCGAGTATCCCGGCCAGGTGAAGGTGATCGTGATCAGGGAGAGCCGCGCGATCGAGGTGGCCAAGTAAGTGAACGACGATCAGTCGCGGTCGCGCGAAGTGTCGACGCGTGAGACGCCGGGCACGTCAGCGCGTGCGTCCGACGCTGCGGAGCAGTCGCTCTGCGCGTGCCCGGATGCGGCCCGCCGCGTAGCGCTCGTTCGAGCGAGGCTCGACCACCGTTCGGCTGCGAGATGGCCGGAACGCGCCCACCGACTCCCGATCGCCGATCGAGTGGAGCCAGTGCTCGAGTCGCGTCGATCGCGGCTCCGGACGACGGCGCGTGCGCCGCACGGTGCCGACGAGCGAGGACGCCGCAGATCCTGCTGGCGATCGGCTGCGCGCGATGACGACCTGTCACGTTCCCTGCCAGAGAAGCCACGACTCGGAGCGGATCGGGAGCTCAGCGCTCCGCTCGGCGACGCCGGGGCGACGTGCTCGTCTTCAACACCTGCACGATCCGCGAGAAGCCGACACGAGCTCCGGCGACGCTCGCGCAGCGGCGCGCCTCGTGGTCGCCGTCGGCGGCTGCTATGCCGAGGCCCAGCGCGAGCGGATCTTCGAGCTCTACCCGCAGGTGGACGTCGCGTTCGGGCCTGGCTCGATCCCGCACCTCGGCGACTGGATCGGGGCCGGCGGAGCGGCGCCCCGAGGTCGCTTCGGCACGCACGAGCACTTCGCCGGTGACCTGCCGAGGCATCGCGAGCGCTCGTTCCAGGCCTGGGTGCAGATCTCGATGGGCTGCAACTCCAAGTGCTCCTACTGCATCGTCCCGGCGGTACGTGGCCGGGAGCAGAGCCGCCGCCCGGGGGACGTCGTCGCCGAGGTGACGCAACTCGCCGCCGAGGGCGTGCGGGAGGTGACGCTGCTCGGCCAGAACGTGAACTCCTGGGGACGCGACCTCGCACCGGAGCTGCGCACGGAGTTCGGCGAGCTGCTGCGCGCGTGCGACGCCGTCGAGGGAATCGAGCGGATCCGCTTCACGAGCCCGCACCCGAAGGACTTCCGCGACCCGGTGATCGACGCGATGGCCGACTGCGACGCCGTGTGCGAGCAGATCCACCTGCCGCTCCAGTCCGGCTCGAGCCGGATCCTGAAGGCGATGCGCCGCACCTACGACCGCGAGCGCTATCTGAAGCTCGTCGCGAAGCTGCGCGACGCCATCCCCGACCTCGCCCTCGGCACGGACGTGATCGTCGGCTTCCCCGGCGAGACCGAGGCCGACTTCCGCGAGACGCTCGAGGTCGTGGAGCAGGTGCGCTACGACAGCGCGTTCACGTTCGTCTACTCGCCCCGACGCGGCACAGAGGCCGCCGACCTCCCCGACCAGGTGCCCGACGACGTGAAGCGCGACCGGATCGAGCGGCTGGTCGAGGTCGTGCAGCGGATTGCGGCCGAGCGAAACGCCGAGCGCGTCGGCCACGTCGAGGAGGTGCTCGTGGAGGGCGCGAGCCGCACCGAGCAGTACTGGCGAGCAGCTCCTGCGCGGACGCACCCGTCGCAATACCACCGTCGTCTTCACCGGATCCGCTCAGCCGGGCGAGCTCGTCGAGATCGAGATCGCCGGCGCGACCTCGACCACGCTCCGCGGCACGCAGCGCACGGCGGTCGCAGCATGAGAGTCCTCGTCACCGGCTCGTCGGGGCAGATCGGGACGAACCTGGCGCTGCGCCTGCTCGCCGACGGGCACGAGGTCTTCGGCGTCGACAAGCGCCAGAACACGTGGACGGACGACTTCCGCTACCTGCTCCAGGACCTGTCCGGGCACTACCCGGCCTACCCGGGCGGGATCGGCGGGGTCGAGTACCCCGAAGTCGACCTCGTCGTGCACCTGGCGGCGCACGCCAAGGTGCACCAGCTCGTCGCCCAGCCCCATCGCGCGCTCGAGAACGCGGTGATGACCTTCAACGTGCTCGAGTACTGCCGCCAGGCCCGGTTGCCGCTCGTCTTCTCGTCGACGCGCGAGGTGTACGGCGACGTGCACCGCTTCGAGGGCTACGGCGAGGACACCGCCGACTTCGCCTTCACGGAGAGCCCGTACTCGGCGTCGAAGATCGCGAGCGAGGCGTTCATCTACGCCTACGCGCGCTGCTACGGGCTCAAGTATCTCGCGTTCCGCTTCTCCAACGTCTACGGCCGCTTCGACAACGACCTGCACCGGATGTCGCGGGTGCTGCCGCTCTTCATCCACTCGATGACGCGCGACGAGCCGATCACCGTCTACGGCGGCGCGGACAAGGTGCTCGACTTCACCTACGTGGACGACTGCGTCGACGGGATCGTGCGCGGCATCGAGGCGCTCGGCGAAGGCCGCGTCGCCAACGAGACGATCAACCTCGCCTACGGCGAGGGAAACAGCCTCGTCCGTGCGGCCGAGCTGATCGCGGGCGAGCTCGGGGTCGAGCCGAAGATGACGATCGCGCCCTCGCTGCTCGGCGAGGTGACGCGGTACGTGGCCGACATCCGGAAGGCGCACGACCTGCTCGGCTGGACGCCGCAGGTGCCGCTCGACCAGGGGATCCCGCGAGCCGTGCGGTGGTTCCGCGAGCACCGGGAGGCCCACCCCGGCGAGAACAGGCCGGTCGCCGACGAGGGCGACTCGATCGGCTGGAAGACCCTGGCCACCGAGCCGTCCTGAGCAGCTAGTGCGCGACCGGCAGCTCCTCTGGGACGGGTGCGCGAACATCCGCGATCTCGGCGGACACCCGACCGAGGACGGCGGCACGACCGCCTTCGGCGCGGTCGTGCGCGCCGACAGCGTCCGGCGGCTGTCCGAGTCGGGCTGGGCCCAGCTCACGGACTACGGGATCACGACGATCGTCGATCTGCGCTTCCAGGACGAGCTGGAGGCGGATCCGCCGGCGGACGTGCCGGTCGACGTCGTCCACGTGCCCGTGCTGCCCGATCCGGCGTCGTCGCACTGGGACGAGATCACGGCGATCTCCGAGGCGGCACCCGACGGAGCGGCGGGGACGACGGCCGTCTACCTCGAGTTTCTCGAGCGCTTCTCGGACGGCTTCGCGCAGGCCGTCGCGGCCGTCGCAGGCGCCGGCGAGGGCGGCGTCCTCGTCCACTGCATGGCCGGCAAGGATCGGACGGGCCTCGTGTCCGCGCTCCTCCTGCGGCTGACGGGCGTGCCCGTCGCCGATGTCGCCGCCGACTATGCGGTGAGCGAGCGCAACCTCGAGGCGTACAGCGGGCCATGGATCGCGGAGGCCGCCGGATGAGCATGAACGGGAGCGGCGGCGCCGGATCGCAGCGACCCCGGCCGCCGCGATGACGGCCGTCCTGGCGGAGCTCGACCGCCGTGGCGGCGCAGCCGGCTACCTGCGCGACGCCGGCGTCTCCGACACGGAGCTCGAGCACGTCCGCACACGCCTGCTGGCGTGAGCGTCCTCGCGATCTTCGGGCCGACCGCCTCCGGCAAGAGCGCGGTCGCCGAGGCGATCGCCGCGCGCCTGCCGGCCGAGCTCGTCTCGGCCGACTCGATGCAGGTCTACCGCGGGTTGCCGATCCTGACGAACCAGTCCGCCACTCCGGCGCGACTCGTCGGGATCTGGCCGCTCGACCACGAGGCCTCGGTCGGCGAGTTCGCCGGGCTCGCTCACGCGGCGATCGACGAGATCCTCGCGGCCGGTCGGCTCCCGATCGTCGTCGGCGGCACCGGCCTCTATCTCCGCGCGGCGCTCGTCGACCTGCAGCTGCCACCACCTCCCGTGGAGGGCGCGCGCGAGCGGTGGTCGGCGCTCTACGACGAGCACGGCGCCGCGGCGGCGCACGCCGAGCTCTCGTCCCGCGATCCTGCTGCTGCGGCTGCCGTCCACCCGAACGACCGGCGACGCGTCGTCCGCGCGCTCGAGCTGGCCGAGTCCGGCTCGTCGCTGCGCCCGGAGAGCGACCGGCTCTGGGACGGGGAAACGAGACATCCGACGGCGATCGTCGGGCTCGACGTGCCCAGGGCGCTCGTCGACGATCGGATCGAGGAGCGCACCGAGGCGATGCTCGCAGCCGGCGCGGCCGAGGAGGCCCGCGCCGCGCTCGCCGGCCCGCTCTCGTCGACTGCGCGGAAGGTGATCGGGCTGGAGGAGGCCGCGACGTTGCCTCGCGAGCAGGCGCTGGAGGCGATCGCCGCACGCACGCGACGCTACGCGGCCTACCAGCGCAAGTGGATGCGCCGGATTCCGGGCCTCGTTATGGTCGCCGCAGATCGACCGGCCGACGAGGTGGCGGATGCGATTCTCGCAGATCTCATTTTCTAAGTGGCACGCGCACGGCAACTCCTACCTGCTCGTCGAGCGGGCTGAGCTCGGCCGCCCGCTCGACGCGGAGCGCGCTCGCGTGCTCTGCGACGTCCGCTACGGCATCGGGGCGGACGGCGTCGTCGAGGTCCTGCGCGCACGACGGTGCGACCGCCGAGCTCGCGATCTGGAACCCCGACGGCTCGCTCGCCGAGTTCTCGGGGAACGGCACTCGGATCGCTGCGATGTGGCTCGGCCGGCAGACCGGCGGCCGACGAGGTAGTCGTCGCCGTGGACGGCCGCTCGCATGCGGCGCGACTACGCGCCGACGGACGGATCGAGATGGACGTCGGCACTGTGGAGGTCGGGGAGACCTTCACGCTCGAGCTCCCGGAGGAACGCGTCGAGCTGACCCCGGTCTCGGTCGGCAATCCGCACGCCGTCGTCCGGCGTCGCGAGCCGCTCCGCGACGATCTGCTGCGACTCGGGCCCACTGATCGAGACGCATGAGCGCTTTCCCGGCCGGACGAACGTCCAGCTCGTCGGGTCGACGATCTGAATGCGGTGACGGCGCTCGTTTGGGAGCGCGGCGCCGGGGAGACGAGCGCATCGGGGTCGAGCGCAGTCGCCGTCGCGGGAGTGGCTGTCGTCAGCGGTTGGTGTGAGAGCCCTGTCACCGTCCGCATGCCGGGCGGCGAGCTCGAGGTCTCGCTCGACTCCGAGAACCGGGCGATCCTGACCGGGCCGGCCGAGCAGATCTGCACGGGCGATACGACCCTCTGAGCGGAGATCCGCGGACGATGCCTTGTGTTCCTGAACGCACAAGGCATCGCCGGCCGGCCACGCGCCGGTTCAGACCGCCAGCTCGAACTCGCGGAGAACCTCGTTCAGACTCAGCCGCTCGTCGTGCGACTCTCGGCGCCAGCCGATGATCAGCGCACAGTCGAGCTGGTAGGTGCCGGCGGGGAACTGCCGTGGCCGCGTGCCCGGGACGACGACGGCGCGCGGCGGCACCTCGCCGCGGTGCTCGACCGGCTGCGAGCCGGTCACGTCGATGATCGGGACGCTCGCGGTCAGCGACACGTTGGCGGAGAGCACGGCGCCCGCGCCGATGCGAACGCCCTCGGTGACGATGCAGCGCGAGCCGACGAACGCTCCGTCCTCGACGATCACCGGCCTCGCGTTCGGCGGCTCCAGCACGCCGCCGATCCCGACGCCGCCGGCGAGGTGCACGTCGGCGCCGATCTGGGCACAGGAACCGACCGTCGCCCACGTGTCCACCATCGTGCGCGGCCCGACCCAGGCGCCGATGTTCACGTAGCCCGGCATCAGCACGACGCCCTCGGAGAGGAACGAGCCGTAGCGGGCGACACCCGGCGGCACGACCCGGACGCCGTGCGGCGCCACCTTCAGCGGGATCTTGTCCTGGAAGGAGAACGGGCCGACCGTGATCGGCTCCACCTTGCGCAGCCGGAAGTACTCGAGGATCGCTTCCTTCGCCTCGACGTCGACGACCCAGTTGCCGTCGACCTGGGAGGCCACCCGACGTTCGCCGCGATCGAGCGCGGCGACGATCTCCTCCGCGAGCTCGGGCTTCACAGCACCGCCTCGAGGAGCTCGATGGCGCGGGCGCACTCCTCCTCGGATGGAACGAGCGCCAGGCGGAAGTAGCCCTCGCCCGCAGCGCCGAGGTAGGAGCCGGGCGCGACCAGCACGCCGTGCTCGAGCAGCCGCTCGGCGAAGCTCTCCGAGCTCTCGCCCGCCGGCACCGCGACCCACAGGTACATGGTCGCCTCGCTGCCCGCGACGCGGATGTGCTTTCGTGCGAACAGGTCGAGGAAGAGAGCGCGCTTCCGCGCATAGAGCGCCCGCGTTCGCTCGACGTGGCTCTCGTCGCCCCAGGCGACGACCGAGGCGCGCTGCACGAACTCCTGCGGCGCCGTGCCGACGGTGGGCCGGAACGCCTTCAGCGCCGCGACGAGCTGGGGGTCGCCCGCCACGAAGCCGCTCCTGTAGCCGGTCATCGAGGAGCGCTTGGAGAGCGTGTTGAAGACGGCGACGTTCGTCCGGTCGGCGAGCTGCAGCGCCGACGCCGGCGGCTCGTCGAACCACAGCTCGGTGTACGCCTCGTCGGAGGCGAGCACGAAGTCGTGCTCGCGCGCCAGAGCGGCGAGCCGCTCGTAGAAGGAGAGCGGCGCCACCGCGCACGTCGGGTTGTTCGGATAGTTGACCCAGAGGACGGCGACCCTGCCCCACGTGTCTGCGTCGATCGGCGTCGAGATCCGGGAGGAAGCCGTTCTCCTCCCGCAACGGCAGCGCGAGAGGCTGCGCGCGGGCGAAGAGCGCGCCGCGCTCGTAGACGGGGTAGCCCGGCTGGGTGTAGGCGACGATGTCCTTCCCGCGCTCGAGGTCGACCGCGATCTGGGCGAAGCTGAAGATCGCCTCCTTGCTGCCGAGCGTCGGCACGACCTCGGTGCCCGGGTCGAGCTCGACGCCGAAGCGGCGCGCTGCCCAGGCCGCGATCGCCTCGCGCAGCTCCGGCAGCCCGACCGCGGCGGGATAGCCCATGCGGTCGCGGAGCCCCGCGACGAGCGCCTCGCGGATCAGTGGATCGGTCGGCTCGCGAGGGTCGCCCATGCCGAAGTCGAGCACGGTGATGCCACGCGCCTCGACGAGAGCAGCCGCAGCGTTCAGGCGGACGAACGGGTAGGTGGTCTGCCGCTCGAGCACGGGCGAGATGGGCACGGTCAGACGCTACCCGTCACGAACCGCCAGAGCGCCGCGAACGCGTGCACGAGCGCAGCGATCTCGACACGCTCGTCGCGCCGGTGCGCGTAGCGGGTCGCTCCCGGTCCGAAGTTGACGGCATCGATTCCGCGCGAGGTGAAGTCGGCGACATTCGTCCAGGCCTGCTTGGGCTCGAGCGCGAGCTCGCCCGTGGCCCGGAGCCGCTGCACGAGCGGCGAATCGGTCACGACCCGAGCCGGCGGCGAGTCGCCAGCGGGCTCGTACGTCGCGCCGGCGGGCAGGAGGGCGCGCAGGTACGCCTCCGCGCTCGAGGGCGAGCGATCGGGTGCGTAGCGAAAGTTGACGTGAGCGGTCACGAGCTCCGGGATCACGTTGTCGGCGATCCCGCCGTGGATCTGCGTCACGCTCACGACCTCGGTGAACGTGAGCCCACCGACCTCGACCGGACGCGGCTCGATCGCGGCGATCGGACGCAGGCCCTCCAGCGCTGCCTCGATCGCGTTCTCCGCCGTCCACGGCCGCGCCGAGTGCCCGCTCACGCCCCTGAAGACGATCCGCGCGTTCAGGTTGCCGAGGCAGCCGGCCTGGATGGTGCCGTCGGTGGGCTCGAGCAGGATCGCGAGGCCCGCTTCGTGCACGAGTCGCGAGTTGTCGAAGAGGTGGGGGAGGGGGCTGAACTCCGCGGGCAGCTCCTCCTTGCCGAAGACGAGCAGCGCGACGTCGAGCTGCCGGCTCGGCCTCGGCGGCGTCCAGCGCGCGCGCGAGCTCGAGCAGCACGGCGAGACCGCCTTTCATGTCGCTCGCTCCCAGGCCGACAACGGCTCCGTCCTCGAGCCGACCGGGGAGGTTGTCCTGGGCCGGCACCGTGTCGTAGTGACCGGCGAGGACGACGAGCTCGCGGCCAGCGCGGCGCGGCCGCGCGAAGACGAAGGCGTCGTCGCTCTCGTACTCAGCCGCGAACGAGTCGAGGAACGAGCGAGACGACGCGGGCCGCGATCGCCGCCTCGTGGCGACTCTCCGAGGGGATGTCGACGAGCTCGAGCGTCCGCGCGGCGAGCCGCTGGGCCAGCCCGTGGGCGATCGTGGACATGCCGGCAAGCGTGGCACAATCCCCGGTGTGACGCGCAAGACGACTCTGCCGCCGAAACCGGATTGACGGGCGGCGAGCCGGAGCGCGCGCTCGTCGTCGCCGTCCTCGCCAAGGGCGTCGAAGCCGACGAGGAGCTCGCGGAGCTGCGCGAGCTCGCGCGCACCGCCGGGGTCGACCCGGTGGGGGAGCTCGTCCAGCAGCGGTCGAACCCCGACCCGCGCAGCTACGTGGGCAAGGGCAAGCTCGACGAGCTCAAGCAGGCCTACGGTGAGACGCGGGCGGAGGTGCTGCTCGTGGACGACGAGCTCGATCCGACGCAGCAGCGCACGCTCGAGAACGCGCTCGACGCCCGCGTCGTCGACCGCACGCAGCTGATCCTCGACATCTTCGCGCAGCACGCGCGGAGCGCCGAGGGGAAGCTCCAGGTCGAGCTCGCCCAGCTCCAGTACAACCTGCCGCGCATGCGTGGCATGTGGAAGCACCTCGAGCGCCTCGGCGGCGGCACGGGCGCGCTCGGAGCCGGCGTCGGCACGCGTGGGCCCAGGCGAGTCGCAGCTCGAGACCGACCGGCGGCTCGCCGGCCGGCGGATCACGCTGCTGCGCCGGCGGCTGCGCGAGCTCGGCAAGCAGCGCGACCTTCGACGCAAGGCGCGCACGCGTAGCGGGACTCCGACGGTCGCGCTTGCGGGCTACACGAACGTCGGCAAGTCGACGCTCCTGAACGCGCTCACCGGCGCGGACGCCTCCGTGGACGACCGGCTCTTCGAGACGGTCGACCCGACGACGCGCGGCTTCGACCACGACGGCAAGCACTATCTCGTCACCGACACGGTCGGCTTCATCCGGCGGCTGCCGACGCAGCTCGTGGAGGGCTTCGCCTCGACGCTGGAGGAGACGCTCGTGGCCGACCTCGTGCTGCACGTGCTGGACGCCTCGGTGAGCGACGACCGGCTGGAGGAGATGATCCGGTCGGTCGACGACGTGCTGGGCGAGATCGGCGCGGACGAGGTTCCGGTCGAGCTCGTCCTGAACAAGATCGACGGCGTCGACCCGCTCGGCCGGCGCAGGCTCGCGAATCGCTTCCCGGGCGCGCTCCAGATCTCCGCGGCGACGGGCGCCGGGCTCGACGAGCTGCGGGAGCGGATCCACGAGCGCTTCGCCGACCGCTACGAGGACGTGAGGCTGCTGCTTCCCTACGAGGAGGGCGGCAGGCTCGCGGAGCTGTACGCCCTCGGCGCGCCGATCGAGGAGCGCGAGGACCGGGAGGAGGGCGTGCTGATCCGGGCACGGCTCCCGCATCGCGAGATCGCGCGATTCGCCCCCTACGTCGTCGCCGAATCCGTCTACGACATGGGGAAGGCGGAACCGACGTGATCGAGCTCCCGATCACGCGCCTGCGCGCGGAGGCGACGATCCCCGAACGCGCGTACGCGGGCGACGCGGGTCTCGACCTCGCGGCCTGCGAGCGCGCCGTGCTTCGTCCCGGGGCAGCGGGAAACGGTCGGAACGGGGCTCGCGGTCGCGATTCCCGACGGCCATGCCGGCTTCGTCCAGCCTCGATCGGGTCTCGCGGCCCGGCACGGCATCACCGTCGTCAACTCGCCTGGGCTGGTCGACGCGGGCTACCGGGGCGAGCTGCGCGTCGTGCTGCTGAACACGGACGCGAGCGAGAGCTTCACGGTGGAGCCCGGGATGCGGATCGCGCAGCTCGTCGTGCTCGAGCTGCCTCGGATCGAGTTGGTCGAGGTGGACGAGCTGCCTGTCAGCGAGCGCGGCATCCGCGGCTTCGGATCCTCCAGGGCCTAGTGCGCGCGGAGCCGCGTGTGCGGGTGTCCGCGGTCCTACGCTGGCACGATCAGCTCCTTCTCTGCCGTCACGAGAAACGAGGTAGGGAGGCGTGGCTCCTTCCCGGCGGCGGCGTGCATTCGGGCGAGGATCTGATCCAGGCGCTCGAGCGCGAGATGCGCGAGGAGGTCGGAATCGCACCTCCCTCGTTCGAGGGTCCCGTGGCCATCGTGGACTCGATCTCCCCGGAACGGAGCCTGATCTCGAAGCACGTCGTGCACATCATCTTTGCGGGCGACCTCGACGGCTCGCTCGAAGGCGTGGTCTCGCAGGACGAGGCGGTAAGGGGTCACCGCCTCTTCCGTCCCGACGAGCTGGAGGGTGTCGTCCTGCACCCGCCGATCCAGCGGTTCCTGGCCCGCTGGCAGCCCGGCGATCCGGCGGTCTATCTCGGTGCCCTGTGGACTCCGTAGCGCTGCCGCTGGATAGGATCGTCCGGTGGCGCACGACGAGCTCCTGCGGCTGACCGCCGACTACGCCGCCCAGTTTCTCGACACGCTCGAGGACCGTCCGATCCGCGCCTCCGCCTCGGTGGAGGAGCTGCGCGAGACGCTCGGCGGCCCGCTGCCGGAAAGAGGCAGCGATGCGGATCAGGTCGTGGCGGAGCTGATTGCGGGGGCGGAGCCAGGCGTGGTCGCGATGCCGAGCGGCCGGTACTTCGGCTTCGTGATCGGTGGCGCGCTGCCGGCGGCGCTCGCAGCAGACTGGCTGACGTCGACCTGGGATCAGAACGCCGGCCTCGTCGTCGGCGGGCCGAGCGCAGCGGTGGTGGAGGAAGTGGCGCTGACGTGGCTGCAAGAGCTCCTCGACCTGCCCGCCGGCGTCTCGGCCGGCTTCGTCACCGGCTGCCAGATGGCCCACGTAACCGCACTCGCAGCCGCTCGCCACCACGTGCTCGCAGCCGCCGGCTGGAACCTCGCGCGCGACGGGCTCCAGGGCGCCCCGCGCATTCGGGTCCTCGTCGGCGAGGAGCGTCACGTCACGATCGACCGGGCGTTGCGGTACCTCGGAATCGGGACAGCTCAGATCGAGGCCGTGGCCTCCGACGAGCAGGGCCGCCTGCGCGCCGACGCGCTGAAGGAAGCGCTGAGCGGCGGCAACGGACCGACGATCGTCTGCGCGCAAGCCGGTAACGTCAACACCGGCTCGATCGATCCGCTCGAGGAGATCGCCGACGCCGTGCAGGACACCGGTGCCTGGCTGCACGTGGACGGTGCCTTCGGCCTCTGGGCCGCTGCTTCGCCGCGCTTGCGCCATCTCGTCACCGGTTCGAGCCGGGCGGACTCCTGGGCCACCGACGGCCACAAGTGGCTGAACGTGCCGTACGACTCCGGAATCGCCTTCTGCGCCCACCCCGAATCGCACCGTGCCGCGATGTCCGTGCGCGCGAGCTACCTCGAGCAGGCTGATCCGGACGCGGCGCGCGACCAGATGGACTGGACCCCGGAGTTCTCGCGACGCGCGCGCGGGTTCCCGATCTACGCCGCGATTCGCTCGCTCGGCCGCGAGGGGATCGCCGCCATGGTCGAGCGCAGCTGTGAGCAGGCGCGACTCTTTGCGGAGCGGCTGGGTGCAGCGGACGGCGTCGACGTGCTGAACGAGGTCGTGCTGAACCAGGTGCTCGTGCGCTTCGGCGACGACGACGGCCTCACGCAGGAGGTCGTGCGGCGCGTGCAGGACGACGGCACGTGCTGGCTCTCGGGAACCGTCTGGCAGGGCCGCGGTGCGATGCGGATCTCGGTCTCGAACTGGCAGACCTCGGAGCAGGACGTCGAGCGATCGGCCGAAGCGATCCTAGAAGCGGCCGCCGCGGTCTCGGGCTCGCTGCGCTGACACCTCGTGTGCCCGCGCCTCGAGCCGGTCGGGGAGCGGCTCCAGCTCGGGCGGATCGCCGCCGGTCGCGTGGGCCAGCGCCTGCGCCAGGAGCCAGTCGGCGAGCCAGGGGTTGCGCGGGAGAAGCGGGCCGTGCAGGTAGGTGCCGACGGCGCGGCCGACGCGGCAGCCCTCGTAGCCCGACTCGCCGTCGTTCCCGAAACCGGCCACGACGCGACCGAGCGGCTCCGCGCCCGCATCGAGGGTCGTCCGGCCCGCGTGATTCTCGAAGCCCGCGAGCGTGTGCCGCTCGCCCGGCTCGAGCTCGCACTCCAGCAGGACGTCGCCGATCATGCGCCGCTCGCCGGCGATCGTCTCGTGCGGGAAGAGGCCGACACCCGGAAGGTCACCGCCGTGCCGGTCGTGGTAGCCGCGGCCGAGCAGCTGATAGCCGCCGCACACCGCGAGCACGGCGGCACCCGCTGCCGCCGCCTCGAGGATCGCTGGTCCTTTCGCCGCGAGGTCGGGCGCGATCAGCGCCTGCTCCCGGTCCTGGCCGCCGCCGACGTAGAGCAGATCGTGTGCTCCTGGCCGCATGGTGTCTCCGACCGAGATGGCGGCGAGCTCGAGCTCGTGACCCCGTAGCGCGGCCCTCCGGGACAGCACGGCGATGTTGCCCCGGTCGGCGTAGATGTTCAGGTAGTCGGGGTAGAGATGCCCGACACGGATCCTCACGAGCGCTGCTCCCAGTACGGACGGACCAGCCCCCGCTCGGTGACGATTCGCCTCAGTGCGAGCATCGCGGTGTAGGTGGGGAGGACGACGAGCTCACCGCCGGACGGCGTCAGCTCGAGCCCGCGGTCGAGCGCACGCTCGAGCTCGGGCTGCACCTCGACCGCCTCCTCCGCCAGGCCGCCGTACGTGCAGCGCAGCGCCAGCTCGGCGGCCCGGCCGCCCGAGGCGATCACCCGCTCGGCACCTGCGAGCAGGGGCTCGAAATCGACGTCCCAGATCCAGGAGACGTCCTTGCCGTCTGCGATCGCGTCGTTCAAGGCGATCAGCAGTAGCGCCGGAGAGCCCGAGTCCTCGAGCGTGCGAACGACCTCGTTCGCGCCGGCCGGGTTCTTGATCAGCAGCACGAGGATCGACTTGTCGCCCACCGGGATCCGCTCGAAGCGGCCGAACGCGGCGCCGAAGCGCTCGAGCCCGGCCCGGATATCGGCGAGCGACGCACCGAGCGCCTGTGCCAGCGCCGCTGCGCCGACCGCGTTGTAGACGTTGTAGAGCCCCGGCAGCGGCAGCCGCACCGCCGTGGTGCCCTCCGGGGTGTCGAGCTCGAACGACGTGCCGTCGAGCCCGTGAAGCTCGATCCTCCGGGCCGCGACTCGAAGCTCCGGGCGAGCGTGGCCACATGAGTTGCAGCGGTAGTCGCCGAGGTGACCGACGTACGCCGCGAGAAACTCGTAGGGACGGCCGCAGACGACGCAGTAGCGCGAGTCGGCAGCATGCTGGATCTCGGCGCGTGCGTGGCGCGGGTCGTCGAGCCCGAAGGGGATCGTTGCGGCCCGCCCACGACCGAGGTTGCCGACCTGCGGGTCGTCGGCGTTCACGACGAGCGTCGTCGAGTCCGGGAGCTCGTCGACGCACCCCCGCCAGCGCTCGGCGATGTGCTCGAGCTCGCCGTAGCGGTCGAGCTGATCGCGAAAGAGGTTGCCGAGCAGGATCGCCCGTGGGCGAACCCGTCGCAGCACCTCCGGCAGAGCGCCCTCGTCCACCTCGAGCAGGCCGAGCTCGGCGTCGCGGGCCGCAAGCAGGGTGGAGGCGATGCCGGAGACGAGGTTCGCCCCCGAGCTGTTCCACGCCAGCCGCCGGTCGCCCAGGATCTCGGCCACCATCGCCGTCGTCGTCGTCTTCCCGTTCGTCGCAGAGACGACCGCGGCGCCCTGTGGCAGCCGCTCCGCCAGAGCATCGATCGCGCCGGGATCGAGCTTCCAGAGCAGCTTGCCGGGGATGGTCGTACCACCGCCTGCACCCGCCAGCCGGGACAGACGGGCGGCCGCGCGGGCGGCCATGGACTCGACGGCAAGCCGGGCGCTCATGCGCTTCGAGCGTAGACCATCGCGTCGGCGCACCCGCCGATCCCTCGTTCGAGTGAAGTTCGGCCGCCCCTCACCCGAAAGGGGGAGGAACGGCTGGAGCGGCGCGCATACCGTCTGCGCGGTTCCTCGAACCAGGAGTCCAGCTGTGGCACCCGGACTCCGTTGTGTTCGTCAATGCGGCTCGCGCCTCGGCGCGAACAAGGAGAAAGATGGCGAGAAATTCAAGCGGCAATCGCGGAGATGTGCGTCAGAGCGCCCTGTGGGGCTCCGGCAACCGCGGCGGCGAGCTTCGGTCGAATGCCCTCTGGGGCAAGGGCGGCCGTGGTCGTGGCATCGCCGTGCTCATGCTGCTCGCGCTGGCGATGCCGCTTGCGGCCGCTGCAGGCGACGGCAAGAGCACGCGATACAGCCCCGATCGCAAGATCGATCGGCTCGAGCTCAACGCGTACCTCCAAGCAATGGCTGCCAAGAGCAAGGGCCTCGACGGTCTGAGCGAGACGGCGGCCGGTACCCGCGTGGACACGGCCCTGCTGCAGAAGGCTGAAGAGCAGCCCAACGCGAAGGTTCGCGTGATCATCCAGGCCCGTGCAGGAGTTGACTCCGCCGGCAAGGCGGGACGTGGGCTCGGCACGCTGACCAACAAGCTCGGCCTGATCGGCGCTGTCTCGATGGAGATGCAGGCGAAGCAGATCGAGAAGCTGGCCGACATGCCTGGTCTCATCGTCACGGTCGACGAGCCGATCCGGCCACACGGCGACTACAGCTCGAAGCACCTCTGGCCGTACGAGGCCGGAATGAACAAGCTGTGGGACGGCCCTCAGGCACCGACGATCGCGATCGTCGACTCCGGCATCGACACGAGCCGGCTCGACTTCGAGAATCGTGTGCTGGAGCAGGTCGAACCTCGTCAGCTCCGGTAACCCGAACAGCCCCGGCGACGGACGCGGGCACGGCACCTTCGTGGCCGGCATCGCCGCAGGCTCGGCACCCGGCCACGCCGGCGCCGCGCCGAACGCGAAGCTCGTCTCCATCGACGTGATGGACGACAGCGGTGCCGGGCTCACGAGCGACGTGATCAAGGGCGCCGAGTGGATCCTGGCGAACAAGGACAAGTACAACATCCGGGTGGCGAACTTCTCGCTGCACTCGGCGAACATCAGCCGGTTCTACGACGATCCGCTCAACCTGGCGATCAACAAGCTGTGGTTCGGCGGCGTCGTCGTCGTGGCTGCGGCCGGGAACTACGGCAAGCCCGACGGGCCGAGCGGGGTTCCTCACTCGCCCGGCAACAACCCGTTCGTGATCACCGTGGGTGCCGTGGACATCGGCGGCACGCAGCGGCTCCGGGACGACAAGCAGGCGCCGTGGTCGGCGTACGGCCGCACGCCTGACGGGTTCTGGAAGCCGGAGATCTGCGCTTCGGGCCGGTACATGGTCGGGCCGATGTCCGAAGACTCGACGCTTTCTCGCGCCAAGGCCGAGAACCGGAAGGACGCAGGCTACATCGAGCTCTCCGGAACGTCGTTCGCGGCGCCGGTCGTCGCGGGTCTGGCGGCTCAGCTCCTGGCCAGGAACCCGACGTTCACGCCGGACCAGGTCAAGGGCGCGATGATGGCGAGCGCGAAGGACGTGCCCGAAGGCTCGCCGAACGCCTGTGGCGTCGGTCAGGTCAACGGCGTCAAAGCGGCCTTCGCAAGGCGTGCATCCAACCCGAACGCGGCGCTGAACCTGTTCGTGGCGCCCGCGGCGGACGGAAGCGGCCTGGCGTTCGACGCGGTCTCCTGGAGCAACGTGTCCTGGAGCAACGTGTCCTGGAGCAACGTCTCCTGGAGCAACGTCTCCTGGAGCGAGGTCTCGTGGGATGCGGTGTCCTGGAGCAACGTCTCCTGGAGCAACGTCTCCTGGAGCAACGTCTCGTGGAGCAACTCGTCGGCGGAGGACAATGCCGACGGTGAGACCCCGGGCTCGGACGAGTACGTCCTGACCCCCGAGGACGCGGCGGAGGCGGCTCTCGATCCGACGCTGCTGGCTCCCGGCGAGACGCTGCCGACAGCCGGCACGGCGGAGGAGGCTGCTCCGGCAGCCGACGAGGCCGACGCGGAGGACGCTGCTCCGGCAGCCGACGCCGCGACCGAGGCGGCGCAGGACGCAACCTCGGCGGTCACCTCGACCGCTGCGACGACCCTCCCATAAAGGGCTGAGCCAAGGGGGCCGGCGTCTGCCGGCCCCCTTCCTCACCCCTTCGGGGGAGTCCGGCGGGGGTACCGCAAACGGGGGATGCTCGGGCGCAACACGCACCGTACGCTCCGAGCGGCCCTCCGGCCACGCTTTCGATTCGTGCGGCATCGAAGGAGACGAGCGGCAATGACGTCCTCTAGCGGAGTATCCCGATGAGCTCGATCCCGCTCGACGACGTCCTCGAGCCGGAGGAGTCGTCCTTCGCGCCGCTCCAGAAGCTGTCGCCGCGCGTGATCGCCTACTTCGTGGCGGTCGCGGCCACGACGCTCAGCCTCGTCGCGCCGCACCTGGCCCAGCTCGACCGGAACACTCCGGGCTGGCCGACCTTCATCATCCTCGGCATCGCCGTCGCGCTCGCGCAGTTCTTCGTCGTGCGAACGCCCGGCAACAAGTCGTACCACACGACCGGCGTCTTCCTGATCGCCGCGGTGCTGCTCCTACCGCTCGAGCTGCTGGTGCTGGTCGCGCTCGTCCAGCACCTCCCCGAGTGGCTGCGGAGCCGCACGACGTGGTACGTGCAGATGTTCAACATCTTCGACCACACGCTCGCCACGATGGGGGCCTGGGGCGTCGCGCATCTCGTGCTGAACGCGCACGGCGTGATCCCGAACGAGGACATCCGCTTCGCTGCGGCCGGCGTGGCGGCCTCGGTCGTCTTCGTCACCCTCAACTCGGCGCTGATCGCGCCCATGATCCACTGGGTGCACGGGCACCCGATGAGGCAGATCTTCTCGTACCAGACCCTCTCGACCGAGCTCGTGTTCGCCGCCCTGGGTGTCGTTCTGGCCGCCTTCTGGACCGAGAATCCGTGGCTGGTGCCGTTCGCGATCACGCCGCTCCTGCTGATCCACCGGGCCCTCTCGGTCCCCCAGCTGCAGGCCGAGGCGCGCGTCGACCCGAAAACGGGGCTCTTCAACGCCCGTCACTTCGCTGCCGCGCTGACCGAGGAGCTCGGCCGCTCGCAGCGCTTCCAGCGGCCGATGTCGCTGATCATGGCCGACCTCGATCTGCTCCGCGAGATCAACAACAGCTATGGGCATCTCGCCGGCGACGCGGTCCTGAAGGGGATCGCCGAGGTGTTCCGCGGCGAGCTGCGCCACTACGACGTGCCGGCGCGCTTCGGCGGAGAGGAGTTCAGCATCCTGCTGCCCGAGACGGCGCCCGAGGAGGCGCTGGAGATCGCGGAGCGAATCCGCTGCGCAGTCGCGGAGCGCCTCTACGAGGTCGAGACTTCCAGCGAGCCGATCCGTGCGACCGTCTCGATCGGCGTCTCCGCGTACCCGAAGGACGGCGAGGACGCGAACGCGCTGATCCACCAGGCCGACCTGGCGGTGTACCGCGCGAAGCTCCAGGGCCGCAACCGCGTGCTCGGTGCGAGCTCCGAGCCGCTCCACGTGCCGGCCGAGCGCAGCGTGCCGCTCGTGGCCGTGCCCGAGGACGGAGACCACCGCGCGCCGTTGCCGCGTGTCCCGGAGGCGACGCCTCTCTCCGAGCGGCGGCACACGCAGCACACCGTGCACGGGCCGCGATTCCTCCAGCTCTCAGCCCGTCTGGGCGGTCTCGTCGGCGCCGTGATCCTGCTCGGCGTGATCGCCGGCGCGCTCGGGCTCGTCCTCGGCTCCTCGACGGACATCATCGGGCTCTTCGCGATCATCGCGCTCGTCGGGATCGGCCAGGCACTCGCGCTCGAGGTGGACGACGGCTCGATCTCCGTGAGCGCGGTCGGCGCACTCGCCGGCGCGGCTCTCTTCGGTCCGCGTGCGGCGCTGGCGCTCGCGTTCACGACCGCGATCGTCGAGTGGAGCGCGCGCCGGACACCGATCCACACCGTGATCTTCAACATCGGCGCGCTCACGCTCGCCTCGCTGGCCGCCGCCAGCGCTTTCGCCGCCGGCTTCGACGGTGGGCTCGGCGAGCTCGTGACGGCGGCAGCGGGCCTCGCGGCCGGCGCCGCGTACTTCGCCGTCAACACCGGGCTGATCTCGCTTGCGCTCGCGGTGGAAGGGCACGAGCGCTGGTGGCGCGTCTGGCACGAGCGCTTCCTCTGGCTCGCGCCCCACTACCTCGTCTACGGCTTCGTCGGCAGCGTGATCGCGATCGCCTACCACGCTGCGGGCCTGTATGCCCTTGCCGTCTTCGCCGTGCCGCTGCTCCTGATGCGGAAGACGCAGGAGGCGTACCTCTCGCACACGCGCAAGAGCGCGCAGAAGCTCCGGCAGGCGGCCGAGACGATCCACACCCAGAATGTCTCGCTCGAGCAGGCGAACCGGCTGCTGAAAGAGCGCTCGACGGCCGCGATGGAGAGCCTCTCGGCGACGGTGGACGCACGCGATGCCTACACCGCCGGCCACTCGAGGAGGGTGCAGCAGCTCGCGCTCGCGATTGGCCGCGAGCTGAGCCTCTCGCAGGCCGAGCTCGACCTGCTCGGCCATGCGGCGCTCTTCCACGACATCGGCAAGCTCGCGATCCCGGACTCGATCCTCCTGAAGCCGGCGAGCCTGACCGACGAGGAGTGGTCGCTAATGCAGCGCCACGCCGACGAGGGGGCCCGGATCATCGACCGCCTCGGCTTCCTCAACGACGCCGTACCGGCGATCCGGCATCACCACGAGCGCTTCGACGGGACGGGCTACCCGGATCGGCTGCGCGGGGAGGAGATCCCGCTCGGCGCACGGATCATCCACGTCGCCGACGCGCTCGACTCGATGTTGACGACCAGGATCTACCGGGCGGCGCGCCCGCTCGACGAGGCGCTGAAGGAGCTTCGACACGCGGCCGGCACCCAGTTCTGTCCCCGGTGCGTGACCGCGCTCGAGCGGGTCCTCCCGGCGGAGCAGTCCGCACACGAGGCCGGCTCTCGGCCGCGGCTCGTAGCTGTCTCGTAGGCGCATCCCGCAGCGGATCCGCGCTCCGCGAGCCGCTGCTCGGCCGCACTTGCAAGTTTCCCAATCTGCTCTACAATGATTGCATGGCACGAGGTCGCCGTCACCCTGCGGTGGCAGGCATCGACCCGCAGGCGCTCGCCGACTTCCAGGCCGGGATCCGCAAGCGGTACACCGATGAGCAGATCCTCGCCGAGCTGAAGGACTCAGCCGAGCGACTGGGTCGCTCGCCCACGATGCGTGAGTTCGCGGCGGATCCGGCGACGACGGTGCATCCGCAGACCGTGATCGAGCACTTCGGCAGCTGGAACGCGGCCAAGCGCCAGGCCGGGCTCGTGCCGCGTCGCTTCGCCACACGAGACGAGCTGCTCGGACAGCTGCGCGGACTGGGGGAGGAGCTGGGCCGTACTCCGACTGCCCGCGACATCGACGAGCGCAAGGGCTCGATGCCATCGAAGTCCCTGCTCTGGCACACGTTCGGCTCGCTCGCCCAGGCGCTCCGGGAGGCCGGCTTCGACGTGCCGGTGGGAGAGGAGCGCCTGGAGCGCGCGGTCGAGCAGGGCACCGTGGTGGCTCGACAACTGGCGAGGCTGCCGAAGATGGCCGACTGGGCGGCGGCACGGAAGCAGGATGCCGCCCTCCTGACCGAGTGGCAGATCTACCGGATGATCGACGTCCAGCCGGCGTGGGCGGCGTTCCAGTACCTCGTCCGCGAGCGCCTGCTCGAAGAGGGCGCCGACGTGGCACCCGACGGAACCGTCACGTAGTCGTACCGGTGTCTGCGAGGACGCTGACGACTGGTCGACGGCCGCGAAGCGGCCCTTTAGGGGTCTTGCCGTGGACATGGCTTGTCCATGGCCACGCAGCTCTTGACTGAGCGCGGGTGCGGGCTTGCCCGTGCCCGCTGCGGGACCAGCTAGCCCAGCGCGATCGCGGCGAGGCGCTGGAGGCACGAGACGCCCTCCTGCGGAGCTCGCACGGCCGGGAGGATCGTCTCCTCCACGTACGACCGATCGGGCCGGAACCGCTCGCTCGAGACGACGCGGCCGTTCTCGACACGGACGAGCGTGCCCTCGTCGACTTCGCGCTTGCGCAACGCCAGCCGCAGCGTGTGCTCGAGCACCTCGAGCGCGTCACGCGTCGAGGCGAAGAAGAGCTCCTTGCCGCCGGTGCCCACCCAGAGCGGGCGGCCGACGGCTCGGGCGAGATGGAGGGTGGAGGGAACCCGCTCGTCGAGCCACGCGGTCGACATCGCGCCATACAGCTCTTCGAGCGCCTTCGAGCTCCCGCGGGTGTGCTCGGCGAGCGCGAAGATCGCTTCCGAGTCGACGGTCATCTCGGGCTGCTCGCGCCGGAAGCCGTAGCGGGCGAAGATCTCCTCGTCGTTGACGATGATCCCGTTGTGGATCCCGACGACGGCACCGTGCCGGATCGGATGGTTGTTGGCCACGATCCTGGGATGACCCTTCGTGTAGTCGCGCACGTGCACGAGGGCCTGCGTCGTGTCGAGCGGCACGCTCAGCTCGTCGAGGAGCGCACTTGCACCCGAGCGACGCTTGTGCACGGTCACGGCGCTGCCGGCTCCGCGATGCGCGTATCCGACCGCATCCGCGCCACGCTCGGCGATTCCCGCCAGCAACGCCTGCGCCGCGAGCGTCCGGTCGACGCTCGACTCGGGGCTCAGGCTATATCCGGCGATGCCGCACATTCAGGCTTTCATCCTAGGATCGTTGTCGGCTGGAGACGTTTCCGCGTTACGAACCGTAGACGACAGATGTTTTGCTCAAGTTAGTAACGATCTCCCCCTTTGCTTTCGGGAGAACACCCGTCGTTCCTTGATCCCTGAGGCACTGCTCAAGCGCAGCCCGCGGAACGCCGATAGAGGGGGCACGATGGAGCGACAGACTGCCGCCGAGCACCTCGCCGAGCCCGCCACGCCGGAGCCGCACCTGGAGCTCCTGCCGGCGCTCGACGAGCCGGTCGAGCCCGACGCTGCGACGGAGGACGACGAGCCCGAGGCGGCGGCGCCCGAGGCGACCCAGGACCCGCTCAAGCTCTACGTGCGGCAGATCGGCGACGGCCGGCTTCTGACGCCGGGTGAGGAGCGCGAGCTCGCGCGCCGCAAGGACCTTGGCGACGAGGACGCGAAGCGGAAGCTGATCGAGTGCAACCTGCGGCTCGTGATGTCGATCACCCGCAACTACACGAAGGCGAACGTGCCGCTCCTCGACCTGATCCAGGAGGGCAACCTCGGCCTGATCCGCGCGGTCGAGAAGTTCGACTACAAGCTCGGCTTCAAGCTTTCGACCTACGCCACCTGGTGGATCCGGCAGGCGGTCACGCGCGCGCTCGCCGAACAGGGCCGGACGATCAGGCTCCCGGTGCACGTGGCCGACCAGGTCAGGCGCGTCACGCGCTCGCGCCGCATGCTCGCGCAGAAGCTGAACCGTGCGCCGAAGCTGGACGAGATCGCCGTCGAGAGCGGCTTCACGCCGGAGCGGGTGCGCGAGCTGCTCGAGCTCGTCGAGGATCCCGTCAGCCTCGAGACGCCCGTCGGCGACGGCGAGAGCCTCTACGGCGACATGATCGAGGACACGAAGTCGATCGAGCCCGACGTGCAGACCTCGGATCGCCTTCGCGCCCAGGAGCTCGCAGATGCGCTGCTGCGGCTGAACCCTCGCATGCGCCACGTCCTTTCGCACCGCTTCGGGCTCGACGGCGCCGTGCCGCAGACCCTGGAGGAAGTCGGCGCCGGCCTCGGGATCACCCGCGAACGCGTGCGCCAGCTCGAGGCACGAGCCTTGCGTGAGCTCCGGACGGTCGCGCCCGGGCTCGAGTTCTATCTCAGGACGTAGAGCGGCCGCTACCCTGGGCCTTCATGGCCAGGCCGCCCTTCGTCGACTGTCATTCGCACGTCTGCCCGTCCGGGGACGACGGAGCCGGCTCGGTCGCCGAGGGCGCTGTCCTCTGTCGCGACGCAGCGCGCCACGGCACCCGCGTGCTCTTCGCGACGCCTCACGTCTGGCCGCACCTGACCCTGACGGAGGAGCGCGAGCGGCGTGTTCGCGCTGCCTTCGCCGAGCTGGCACCCCGGGCCGGACTCGAGCTGAGGCTCGGCTTCGAGCTGACCCCGCACCGGGCGCTGCTCGACGAGGACCTTCGTCGCTACGCGCTCGACGGCACGGATCGGGTGCTGATCGAGGTGCCGTTCTGGTCGGGATACGACGACTTGCTGCTCGTGGCGGCGCACGCCGAGGAATGCGGCCTCCAGCCCGTGATCGCCCATCCGGAGCGGGCCGAGCAGGTGCTCGCGCGGCCCGACCGCGTCGACGACCTGGCCGGGCTGGGCTGGCTGCTGCAGGTCAACGGCTCCTCGCTCGTCGGCCGGCACGGGCTCGCCACGCAGGAGCTCGGCTGGGACCTCGTCGAGCGCGGGCTCGCGTCGCTCGTCGCCTCGGACGGCCATCGCCAGGCACGACCCGCGCACCTCGACGAAGCCTACGAGCTCGCAGTCGCGCGGGTGGGGGATGCGGCGGCCGCCCGCCTCTTCGACGGCAGCGCCCTCGGCGTCGCCGCCCACTCGACCGCCCACCGGGCCGCCGTCTGAGGCGACTACAAGCCGACTGATTCCATCTCGCGGAGCGACGCCAGCCGCTTCAACGAGTCGAGCTCGATCTGGCGCACGCGCTCGCGGGTGAGCCCGAGCCGCCGGCCGATCTCCTCGAGCGTCTTGGGGTCGGAGTCGGCAAGCCCGTAGCGGAGCACGACGACCTGCCTCTCGCGGTCCGAGAGAGCTCCGAGAGCTTCCCTGAGGGCCTGGCTGCGCAGCGACACCTCGACCTGCTCCTCGGGCAGCGGCCCGTCGCCGGCGACGAAGTCCCCGAAGACGGCGTCCTCGGTCTCGCCGACGGGCTGGTCGAGACTCGTCGACGCGCGGGCGGCCGCACGCACCTCGATCGCCTGCTGGAGCGGCAGCGATGCCTCCTCGGCGATCTCCTCGAGGCTGGGCTCGCGGCCGAGCTGCGTCCACAGCGTGCGCTCTGCACGATTCATCTTCTGCAGGCGCTCGACGATGTGCACGGGCATGCGAATCGTCCGCGCCTTGTCGGCGAGGGCACGGGCGACCGCCTGGCGGATCCACCAGGTGGCGTACGTGGAGAACTTGAACCCCCGGCGCCAGTCGAACTTCTCGACCGCCCTGATCAGCCCCAGCGTGCCTTCCTGGATCAGGTCGAGGAACGGCAGTCCCTGGTTGCGGTAGTTCTTCGCGATCGAGACGACGAGGCGCAGGTTCGCCTGGATCATGTGCTGCTTCGCCTGCATGTCACCCCGTTCGATCTTCTTCGCCAGCTCGACCTCCTGAGCAGCGGTCAGCAGCTGATGCCGACCGGCCTCGCGCAGGAAGAGCTGGAGCGCGTCGGTGGTCGTCTCCTGTGGCGTTGCGGCGGGCGGCGGTGGAGCCGGCCGCTCGGCGGCCGGCGGCTCGTCCGGCTTGGGCTTCGTCGGAGAGCTCGATGCCGCGCTGTTCGAGCTCGCGCATCAGCGCTTCCTGCTCGAGCGGGTCGAGCTCGTGCGCCTCGACGACCTCGGCGAGCTCGACTGCGCGGAGCGAGCCGGACTGCTCGGCGCCGTCCAGCAGCTGCTGGATCTCGTCGTTGCGCAGGATGTGGTCGATGTCGATCGTCGTCATCAGGGGCGGCGGGAGCCTGTTGCGGCTTCTACCCGCGAGCGTTCGCGCTTCAAACGCCCGTCCGGGTGTTCCGTCGGTGTAAGCGATGCACGGAAAGCGGCGTTATGTCAAGTTGAAGCAGAAGCGACAGACGCAGGGCGCCGGCGGTCGGCGCCCCACGTCGTGTCGTCAGCCGCGTTCGTCAGCCCGTGTAGCGAGATCCGGAGCAGGTCGGCGCTGCTCGTGAAGCTCGTGAGTCCCGGAGCAACGGACGCGCACCGCGACGTCGCCGTTGCCGGTCGTCCCGCTGACGTAGTCCGCGAGCGCACCGGTCGGCCGTGGCGACGTCTCGACCTCGGTCGTGCCGACCGAGCGGCTGCCGAGTGAGACCCAGACGCCGGTCCGCCAGTTCCAGATCGCGAGATTCTGGGTGCACGTCGACGAGTTCAGGCCCCTGTAGGTCACGCTCAGGCTCGTGAGCGTGTTCGGGATCGTCGTCATTCGACCCCACCACAGCACCGAGCCGCTCGACGAGGCCAGCTCGAAGTAGGCGTTGTCGTCGGCGCCGAGGCTCGAGACGCCGCCGCCCCGGGCGCTGCCGGTGTTGACCGGTCAGCGAGCTCGGCGACGCGTTCGTCGTCGTGGTCGGCCGGTGGCGGCAGGCGGCGGAGGCGGAGCCGCGCGTGTCGGTCTCGTTCGTGTCCGTCGACCCCGTGCAGCCCGGGTCGGCCGGATAGTCGGTCTTGCCGTCGCCGTCGTCGTCCACGCCGTTCGAGCAGGCGTAGCTCGGGGCGGAGGCGGCGTGCTCCCACCTGTCGAGGTGCCGAACTCCTGCGTCCAGTAGAGGCGGCCCGCGCTCGACGAGGCGGCGCCCACGCCGATCGCGCGGAAGCTCGCGTTCTCGATGTTCGCCCGGTGGCCCGGCGAGTTCAGCCAGCCCTGCATGACGGCGTCGGCGGTCGCATAGCCGTACGCGATGTTCTCGCCCCACCCCGCGCTCGTCGCGGGATATCCGCATGCGAGCAGCCGGTCGCTGACGCTGCGCGCGACCGGCGGGGCCGGATCCGCGTGCGCCATGTAGACGTACTTGGCCATGTGCCGTGACTTCCAGATCGCGGCGTTCGTGAGCGAGGTCGAGACCGAGAGCTGCGCGAGCCCTCTCGCAGACCGGTGCTGGTTCACGAGCTCGACGACCCGCGTGGTCAGATCCTGGCGCAGCGTGCCCCAGTCGCTGCCGGGCGTGCAATCGCCGACGGCTGCGTGTGCGGGAGCCGGTGTTCCCGGAACCCCACTCGGTAGCACCGCGGCGGCTGCGGCGACGGCGATCACCGCGAGCGCGATTGTGAGTCCTGTCAGTCGTGCCTTCATGTTGCCCCCCTTGCTGTCTGACCCTGAAGCTCAGCGATCCTTGAGAAAAAGACCGGGCGACCCTAGCCGAGGTTCCGGGAATCTGCAAGCGGCCGGACCTCGCCTACAACGTCGGGTCCGCGGCGGCCGTGCCATATCCCCCGTTCGAGACGCGAGCCTCGTGCGCGGACGCAATCCAGCGCTAAGCGGCCCTTCAGGGGTCTTTGCGGATCACACGGTTGCGTGCGAGCCCGGGAGCGAAGCGACCCTTCAGGGGTCTTCGCGCAAGAAAAGGGATCTGCGAGAGCAGATCCCATTCTTGCCCGAAAAAATTCAGGGAGCCGGTGGCGCTTTCGTCCACCGAGCCCGCTGACTTTCCGCTTCCGCGTACGGCCCTCGAGCTCGGATTCGACCTAATCGCGCTCCGTGCTCCCTGCACGGGAGAACGTAGAGGGAGCGGAGCCGGCGGGCAAGTCGTCGCAACCGTCGAAACGTGCAAATTGCGCGAACTTTCGTCGGGCCTCGCGCGGCCCCTCGCGTTCAGTACGATCGGGCAGATGCACCTGCGCATGCCGAGCATCGACCACGGCCTCCAGTCGTTCGGCTGGGCCGTCCTCTTCTTTCTGATCCTCTGGTTCGGGATGCTCGCGGTCGGCGTGTCGGGCGCGACGGCGTTCATCCTCTCCCTCGTCGCGGGCGGCGCGATCTTCCTCTTCGTGCGCCTGCGCGGCGAGGACGTTCCCGGCCCCCGGCGCGGCTAGAGCCCGTCGAAAGAGCGCTCTACGGCGCGCTCAGCGCGAGCACGAGCCGGCGGGTGAGCTCGCTGCCGAGCATCGCCTCCAGCCGTGCGCGGGCCGTCGGACGCCGCCGGCCGCCGTCGAGCGCGAAGCAGTGCACGAGCAGGAGCTCGGACGCTCGAGGCTTCGTGGTGGCGGCGGCGACGTCCATCACAGGGCCTATCGGCCCGCGCGGAACGGCTGCATCATCCCTGAGCTCAGGGGTCATGGTCAGAGCTCGTCGCGGTGCTCCGGGCTCGCGGCGACGGGGCGCTTGCGACGGAGCCCGAAGCGGTGTCCGCGCTCGTCTCCGTCCGTGTGCTCGACCCTGTCGGCGGTCAGCGGCTCGTCTGCTGCGCGGTCGTCCACACGCGTCGGACCGTTGTCGGTCGTCGCGGCGACCGGGACGGGCGTCCGCCTGACGTCGTCCACCTCATCCGCCGGATCCACCACCGCGACCCGAGGGCCGGAGGTGTCGAAGGTCAGTCCGAACGTCAGTCCGATGAGGAACGCAACCGCTGCGAGCACCTCGCCGAGATCGCCCACGACAGCGTTGACGCCGAGGTCGCGAGACCAGTTCGAGGTGTTGAAGAAGTCGGCCGGCTGACGCGCGAGCAGCACCCAGCCGCCCACGAGCAGAACGGGCAGGAAGCCGAGCAGGAAGACGCCGGCGGAGAGGCGCGGCCAGCCCCACTTCGTCCAGCCGCCGAGGATCTGCGACAGCGCCATCGTCAACCCGGCGGCCGCGATCAGCCCGTACGTCGCCCAGTATTCGCTGGCTGAGCCGGATCCCATCTGTGCGGCGAGCCAGATCAGGAAGCCGGCGACGGCCGCCCCGATCAGGGTCGCGAGCCCTCTGGTGATGCCGATCATGTGAGCCTCCGTTCGCGTTGATCCGGGAACGATTTCTCTCCCGGTGCAGGTGAAACGGAATTGCCCCTAAAGGAGATTCAGCCTGCGCTCGTCGAAGCTCGAGGAGAAGAGCTCCGCGCGGAAGCTCTCGACGGCGTCGAAGGCGTCGTCGGCGAAGACGTGGTCGACGACGCCGACCGTGACGTCGTTGCAGAACGGCACGTCGATATGCGCTCTCGAGACCAGGTTGATCGAGAGCGCGCGGCAGGCGGGGCAGCGCACCGCCAGGCCGTGCGCGCGCTCGCCCGGCGCCACCGCGACGAAGGACGATGGGAAGACCGGGCGCGGCCTACCCTCGGCGTAGCAGTAGAAGCTCCACGGCCACTCGCCCGACCGCACCCGCGCCGCCGCCGTCTCGGCGAGCTCGGGCCAGGCGTCGTCGAGCGTCGAGGTCATCAGGTTGAGGAAACGTCCAGCGGCGGCACCGAGCGGCGCCCAGTCGAGCTCGTCGTGCGACACGAGCCCCGCGTGCTCGTCGCCGCAACCGCAATCGAACCGGACGCCGTAGACGGCGGGATGCGCCGCCCCCGGTAGCCGCTCGAGGCGGCGGAAGGCGGACAACAGCACGTGCGCCTCCTCGCGGTGGGGACACGAGAACGTGTAGCGGCCCGTGAGCGCGTCATACATGGCTGAAAGCCTTATCGACAGATCGGACGACCGACTGGAGAAGCTCCGAGCGTGCTCAGTACTGGATCAGCGAGTGCACGTCGTAGCGCTCGAGCCGCTCGCGACCGCCCAGGAAGGTCAGGTCGATGATGAACGCGGCACCCACGACCTCGCCGCCGAGCTCCTCGATCAGCCCGCCGATCGCGTCGACCGTGCCGCCGGTGGCGAGGACGTCGTCGTGGATCAGGACGCGGACGCCCTGCCAGAAGGACGACGGATGCAGCTCCAGCGCGTTCTCGCCGTACTCGAGCGCGTAGGTGACGCTGACCGTGTCGGGTGGGAGCTTGCCGGGCCGGCGCGCGGGCACGAAGCCGCAGCCGATCTCGCGGGCGAGCGCCGCGCCGAGGATGAAACCGCGCGCTTCGGCGCCGACGACGAGCTGGGGCTCCTTCGATCTCCCCCACTCCCCGAGCTCCGCGATCGCCTGAGTCAGCGACGGCGGATCGGCGAGGAGCGGGCTGATGTCCTTGAACCCGACTCCCGGTTGCGGGAAGTCCGGCACCTCGCGGACCATGGTGCGAAGGTCGATGCTCATCGCTCGGCCAGGGCGCGCAGCTCGCGCCAGAAGAGCAGACGTGAGAGCTCCTGTGACGCTTCGGCGAGCGCCTGCAGGTCGTCGAGCCCCGCCTTGCGCCGCTCCGGGTTGCGGGAGCGCAGCGCCGGCGCGACCAGCTGCTCGAGCAGTCCTGCCTCGCGGCCGGCCGAGTTCCGGAACGTGCGGAGATGGCGTGCGTCGATGCCGTAGCGGGCGAGCCGACCGCACGCGGCGGCGATCTCGGCGTCGCTCTCGCGATAGAGCCGCTCGCCCGACTCGACGCGCGGCACGAGCAGGCCGAACTCTTCGAGCGCGCGGGCAAGCTCGGAGTCGATCGCGGCCCGCTCGCAGAGGTCGGCCAGGTCGAGCTCTTCCTCGCGATCGCCGATCCCCGCCGGTCGACGGCGCTTCCGCTCGGCTGCGGATCCGCCCGAGGCCAGCTCCTGGCGGATCACCCGCAAGGGCAGGAACTCGTCGCGCTGGAGCCGCAGGATCGTCTCGAGCCGCTCGACGTCTTCCTCGCTGAAGAGGCGGTAGCCGCCGCGCGTGCGCTTCGGCGTCAGCAGGCCCTGATCCTCGAGGTAGCGGATCTTGGAGATCGAGATGTCCTCGAACTCGCCCTGCAGGCGTGCGCAGACGGCGCCGATCGTGTGCAGGCGCTGCTCGTCTCGGCGTTCCGGGCGACGGCCGGCGGCAGTCGTGCTCATCGGCGCAGGAAGGTCAGTCGGTACTTGCCGATCTGAACCTCGTCGTCGTCCTCGAGCTCGCCGGTCTCGATCCGTCGCCGGTTGACGAAGGTGCCGTTGAGGCTGCCGAGATCGTTGATCGTGAAGCGCTCGCCGTCGCGCAGGATCTCAGCATGCTTGCGCGAGACGGTGACGTCGTCGAGGAAGACGTCGCAGTCGGGTGACCGCCCGATCAGCGTGCGCTCGCCCGACGGGAAGAAGCTCTCGCCGGCCCTGCCCCCGCCGGAGCGGACGACGAGCGCCGGCCCCTTGGGCAGGTCTCCGAGCGTCGCGGCCGGGTCGTCCGCGAGCTCGTCGGGCGTGAACGTCATCGTCTGCTCGTCCGGATCGTCCTTGCGCAGAAGCGAGCCGCACTTGGCGCAGTAGTTCGCCGCTTCCGGATTCTGGAAGCCGCACTCCGGGCAGTAGACGTGACTCAAGAGCCCGGGCTGTCGTCGGGGGTCGGCGAGCTGCGCGTGGCGAGGATGTCGGTGAGGCGATCGACGTCGACGTCGCTCACGCCCTTCCCCTTCAACCGCGCTGTCCGCTCCGCGCGCAGGATGTCGATGCGACCCTGCAGCAGGCGGCGGCGGTACGACACCTCGTTCTCCTCGGCGGTGAGCTCCTCGATCAGCGCCTTCAGGTCCTCGTCGGACAGCGTGGCCAGATCGGGCAGGGCCTGTTCGTGCCTTTCCTCCACTTCGCGCCTTTCTCGTCGGGGGCAGCCAACTCAGTAAAGCAGTCGGCGCGCCGAGGGGTCAACCTCAGCTTGAGGCTTCTACCGAGGTTCGCGGCGGAACGGGATCTCCCTGCACGATCTCCTCGACGAGCTCGCGCAGCTCCAGCTCCAGCCGCTCCGAGTCCGCGACCGTCGCTCCCTCCGCGTAGAGGTGGAGGAGCGGCTCGTCCGGATCGGGGAGCACCTGCGCCCAGCCGCCGTCGCCGAGCAGCTTGATCCCGTCGGTGAGATCGAGGTCCCGGCCGGCGAGCTGCTCGTTCAGAAGCCGCATCACGAGGCCCTTCATGGCCCACGGGCACGCCAGCTGGCGGTGCAGCAGGGTCGACCTCGGCAGCTCCGCGACGAGCTCCGAGAGCGGACGCTGCTCGGGGGCGAGCAGCTCGAGTAGCTTCGCCAGGCTGGCCATCGCGTCGTAGGCCGGCAGGAACTCGGGAAAGACGTACCCTCCGCCGACGGCTCCCGCGAAGATCACCCCGTCGCCGGCGGCCGCGCGCGTCAGATCGGCGAGCGAATGCGGCGTCCTGACCACCTCGAGCGCCGCGTCGGCGAGGAGATCCACCTGACTCGTGACCGTGATCGGGACTGCGACCTTTCCCCGCGCTCCGTTCGCGCCCAGCAGCCTGAGGAAGAGCAGCAGTGCCTGCTCCACCGGGACCTCGCTCCCCGAGTCGTCGATCAGGTAGAGCCGCTCGGCGGCGGAATCGAAGACAGCGCCGAGATCGGCGCCGATCGCCGAGACGAGCCGCTTCGTGTGGCCCAGCGCCTCGGCGAGCGTGGGCCGTTTGCCGCTCTCGTCGGCGAAGAACCCGTGCGCGGAGAGCGACTCGACGCCGAGCGGTCCGACCACGAGGGGCAGCACGAACGATGCGGCCGAGTAGCCGTAGTCGACCACGATCCTGAAGCCGCGCGAACGGATCCCGTCGGCGTCGAGCGAGTCGAGCAGGTCCTGCGCATAGCTCTCGCGCACCCGAGCCGGATAGGAAACCGAGCCGACCCCGTCGGCGGCGACCCGCCGAAGCTCCTGGCGCGTGAAGTTCTTCTCGATCTCCTTCTGCAGCGACGGGGTGATCAGGATTCCCGGCGGCTCGTAGAAGCGGATGAAGACCGCTTCCGGATCGAGGTGGCTGACGCCGACGTGAACGCCGGCGTCGAACGCCTGTGTCTTCAGCACGTGCCGGCTGACCGACGGCGGCGAGACGCGCAGGTCGGCGACGTCGACTCCCGTCGCGTTCAGGCCGGAGATCATCGCCCGCTTGATCATCCGGCAGGCAGGCCCCGAGTCACGGCTCACGACGACCCGTGCCCCGCGCTTGAGCGCCGTCCCGAGCGCGGCGGCCAGCCGAACGGAAGTCTCGGGCGTGAGATCCACGTTCACGAGGCCCGTGATCCCGTCCTGGCCGAACAGGCGTGAGGCGGCGCGGGACTCCCAGATCAGGTTCTCGTGTACCTGGGAGCCGGTCTCGACCTCCTTGAAGGGATAGATCCGGACGTGCGGCATGATGCTCGACTCCGAGCCGATCGTGACCTCGTCGCCGACGGCGGCGCCCTCGTGGATGCGGACGTGGTCGCGGATGTCGCACGAGCGCCCGACGATCGCGCCCTCGATCAGGCTGCTGCGGCCGATGTGCGTCGAGCTGTCGACCACCGTGCGGGTCGCCTGCGCCCGCTCGCGCAGCGTCACGCTGTTCGAGAGGACGGTGTAGGGCCCGACCCTGGCGTCGCGAGCCACCCGGCAGTAGTTGCCGACGAAGGCCGGGCCCTGGAGCTCCTCGACGTCGTCGATCTCGACCCCCTCCCCGAGCCAGACGTTGCCGCGCAGGCGCATTCCCCCGATCGACAGCTGCACCTTCTCGTCGAGCGCGTCGAAGTTGGCCTGCCGGTACTGGTCGAGGTTGCCGATGTCCTGCCAGTAGCCATCCATCACGTAGCCGTACAGCGGCCGGCCCATCTCGAGGAGCAACGGGAAGAGCTGCTTGGAGAAGTCGTAGGTGCCCTCCGTCGGGATGTGGCGGAGGACCTCCGGCTCGAGCACGTAGATGCCGGTGTTGATCGTGTCCGAGAACACCTGCCCCCACGACGGCTTCTCGAGGAAGCGCTCGATGCGGCCGTCCTCGTCGGTGACGACGATCCCGAACTCGAGCGGGTTGTCGACCGACTTCAAGCCGATCGTCGCCGCCGCGCCCTTCTCCTTGTGGAACGCGACCAGGGCGCCGAGGTCGACGTCGCAGAGCGCATCGCCGGAGATGACGAGAAACGTCTCGTCGAGCGCGTCGCGCGCCATGCCCACCGATCCGGCCGTTCCGAGCGGTACCTCCTCGATCGAGTACTCGATGTTCATGCCGAGCGACTCGCCGTTGCCGAAATAGCTGCGGATCGCCTGGGGCAGGAAGGCGAGCGTGACGACGACGTCCTCGAAGCCGTGGCTGCGGAGCAACTCGATGATGTGCTCGATGCACGGCTTGCCGACGATCGGCACCATCGGCTTCGGCTGGTTGGAGGTCAGCGGGCGCAGACGAGTGCCCTCGCCGCCCGCCATGACGACGGCCTTCACGTCTGTACCTCACGCCGTGCTGCGACCACGTACTGCGCGGCGGCGAGGAGCGCCAGGCCGAGAGCGATCCAGAAGAGCCAGAGCGGCCACTTTGTGTCCTGGCCGACGACGGTCAGGATCCCGACGGAGAGGTAGAGCAGCCAGGTCGCGACCTTCCCGAGCATGCTCACGGAGAGCTCGACGCCCTTGGGCATCAGGAGGCGATACCCGACGACGAGGATCGCGTCGCGCAGGAGAATCACGAGCGCCCCCGGCCACGGAAGCTTCCCTTCCAGCCAGAGCAGGATCACGGCCGCGTCGATCATCAGCCGGTCGGCGAGCGGGTCGGCCAGCTTGCCGAAGCGCGACTCGACCCGCCAGCGCCGCGCCAGGAACCCGTCCACCTGATCCGTCACGCCCGCGACGAGGAAGATCCAGCCGGCCGCCCAGCTCGACCCGTCTCCCGCGGCGAGGTAGACGGCGACGAAGACCGGGATCAACGCGAGCCGCAGGATCGTCAGCGCGTTCGGCAGTTGCGCGAGCGGAGCGGAGACGGCGCTCGTGGCCATGCTTCTAGGATAAAGCGGTGACGGCGTCGCTCGTGCTCCCCGGCTTCGTCAACGCCCACAGCCACACGTTCCAGCGCGCGCTGCGCGGGCGCGCCGGCGGCGGCGACTTCTGGGCGTGGCGCGAGCAGATGCTGGCCGAGGCGGAACGGCAGACGCCGCCGCTCGTGCGCGAGACGTACGCGCGCTGGTACCGAGAGATGCGCGCCGCGGGCTACACCGCGGTCGGCGAGTTCCACTACCTCGGCGTCGAGGAAGCGCGGGCCGCGGTCGAGGCGGCTTCGGAGGCGGGCGTCGAGCTCGTGCTCCTGCACGTCGCCTATGCGCGCGGCGGCCTGACGCGAATGCGCCAGCCATCGGTGGCGGCGTATCTCGAGCAGGTGGAGGCGATGCGCGGCGAGGGGATGCGCGTCGGGCTCGCCCCCCACTCCGTGCGCGCCTGCCCGGCCGACTGGCTCGAGCAGATCGGTCGCTATGCGGCGGCCGAGGGGCTGCCGTTACACGTGCATGCGGACGAGCAGCCGCGGGAGGTCGAGGAGTGCCTGGCCGAGCACGGGTGCCGGCCGATCGAGCTGCTCGCGCGCACGGGCTGCCTCGGCGCGCACACGACCGTGGTGCACGCGACGCACGCGGACGGCGCCGAGCTCGACCTGCTCGCGGAAGCAGGCGCCACAGTCTGCGCGTGCCCGACCACCGAGTCAGACCTCGCCGACGGCTTCCTCCCGGCGGCGCGAATCGAGCATCGCCGCATCTCGCTGTGCATCGGCTCCGACTCGAACGTGCGGATCGACCCGTTCGAGGAGCTGCGCGAGCTCGAAGGGATCGCGCGCCGGCAGACCGGCCGCCGCGGGATCTTCGGCACCGAGCGGCTGCTCTGCTTCGGCGCCGACGAGGGCGCGCGCTCGCTTGGGCTCGAGAGCTGGCCGGAGATCGAGCTCGATCTCGAGCACCGTTCGCTCGCGGGCGTCGCTGCCGCCGACGTCTTCGATGCGCTCGTTGCGGGCTGCGGCGCCGACGTCGTGGTTCGCTAGCCGCGTGCTGCGGCGTGCTGTGCCGACCAGTACGCAGTGCGGTCGAGGTACGCCGACTCCGCGACGATCCCGCGGCGCCCCCAGGCTCCGTCGTAGGACTGGTACCCGCCCACCGAGCGGGCGGATTCGATCTGCGTCCCTTCGTGCCACTCGTTGTAGCTCGTCACGGTCACGAGGTCGGCCCGAGCGCGGATCGCGCCTTGCCACATCGTGTCGTAGGTCGCGCCGTTCCGGCGCGGTCGCAGACGCGTGTCGGGGGTCGCGCGCCGGGCGTCGTAGCCAGGCCCCACCGAGGGAGCACACAGCAACTCGAGCCGTCGCGCCTGGGCGCAGTAGCGCGGGAAGAAGTCGCCGTCGTAGAGGAGCACGTCGTAGGTGTAGACCCCGGCGAACCCCCCGGCGGCGGCCCTGCCGGGCAGGTTCGTGTTCGCAAAGAGGCGCACGCCTTCGAGGCTCCCGTTGAGCGCGAGCCACTCCTCGTCGGGCAACTGCACTGAGGCCCAGACGTAGAAGTCCGTCACCCCGAGCGCACGCAGGTAGGCGATGTCGTCGCCGGTCGAGGAAACCGTCCTCCCGCCGTAGGGCTCGAGGTGCGCAGCCACGGCGAGACCCTGCGCGCGTGCCGTACCGATGATGCGCGGAAGGCGCTGATCCTCGAGCGATCCCCGGCCCCACCACGACACGATCACCGTGCCCACGCCGGCACCGGCGATCTCGCGCATCTGCGCGCCGAGCACGAGGCTGTCGGACGACGAGTAGGGCCCCCGCGACGGGTAGTAGCTCGAGCCGACCTGAGCCGGCGGAGCGCTACCTCCCTGTTGCCAGTGGTGGTACTCGCCGTCGCCCTCCGGGGTGCCGAACCAGGCGTAGTAGAAGATCGCCGTCTCGGCGCCCCGTTTGGTGGCGATGGGTACGCCGCCGGCGTCGAAGTCCGCGCGCGCGGAACCGACGGCCGGCGCCGCCAGGCAGGCCAGAACAGCCAGAGTGCCGCAGACTCGCGCCTTCACCGCCTGCGCGACTGTACCCCGTCCGTCGGCTGGTTTCTAGACCTTTTCGGAGGATTCATCCGATTCGACCGCCGGCCTGCTCGGATCGGCACAATGACGTCTCGCGTCGTGCCGAATCGAGGAAAGGGCCGGGATAGACCGTGCGGACCGCGATCGTCTCCACCTATCCACCCCGTGCGTGCGGGATCGGCGCCTTCTCGGCCGATGTGCGCGCCGCGCTCCTCGGCGTCGATGGCGTCGACCGAGTCGACAAGGTCGTCGTCGTCAACGAGCCCTCCCGCCCGCAACGGCCGGGGGTCGTCGCGACGATCGAGCAGGCGGTTCGCGGCGACTACGTTCGCGCCGCCCGGATTCTCGGCCGGCTGGACGTGGACGTCGTCCTCCTCCAGCACGAGTACGGGATCTTCGGCGGCGCAGACGGCGCCTGCGTGCTCTCGTTCGCCGAAGAGCTTTCCCAGCCGCTCGTCGTGACGCTCCACACCGTCCTGTCGGAACCGACCTCCCATCAGGCGGAGGTGCTCACCGCTTTGTGCCGTCACGCAGAGCTCGTGACCGTGATGACCGACACGGCGCGGCGGCTGCTCGTCGAGAGCGATACCTGCCCCGCAGACAAGATTCGGGTTGTCCCTCACGGGGCCCCGCCGGTGCTCGCCGAACGCGCCGCAGCGTACGCCGACGAGCGCGCCGATGCCCGGCACGCCCCGGCGCGTCAGCCCTACGGCGCGGGCGGTCAGCGCTTCCTGCTCTCGACGTTCGGCCTCATCTCCGCGGGCAAGGGCATCGAGACCGTGATCGAGGCGCTGCCGACTATCGTCCAGCGCCACCCGGAGGTCCTCTACGTGGTCGCCGGAAGGACACATCCCGACGTGGCGCGCCGCGAGGGCGAGCGGTACCGGCTGATGCTCGAGCAGGCGGTTGTCGACCTGGGGCTGGAGGACCATGTCGAGTTCGACGACCGCTTCCTGACGATCGACGAGATCGCGGACCTGCTCGCGGCGACCGACGTCTTCGTGACGCCGTACAAGGGGCGTGAGCAGATCGCCTCGGGCGCGCTCACGTTCGGCATCGCAGCCGGGTGCGGAGTCGTCTCGACCCCGTACTGGTACGCGCAGGACGTGCTCGCATCGGGGGCCGGCGAGATCGTGCCGTTCGCCGATTCCGACGCGCTCGCACAAGCGATAGTCCGCTACATCGACGAGCCGGAGCGGCTCGCCGCGGCGCGCGCGGAGGCGCGCAGGATCGGCGCCCAGCTGGCCTGGCCGTCGGTGGCCGAGGCGACGGCGGCGGTGTTGCGGGAGGCTGTCGAGCTCGCACCACTCCCCCGCAGGCCCGCCGCTCGTCTGAATCCGCAGCTCGTGAGGATGCGTACCGACCACCTGCTGACGCTCGTCGACGACGTCGGGATCGTGCAGCACGCGAACGGCGTAATCCCGAACCGCGAGAGCGGCTACTGCGTCGACGACGTCGCGCGGCTCGCCGTCGTCGCGCTCGAGCTCGCCCGGCGCGGCGACGAGCAGGTCTGGACGTCGATCGTCTACCGCTCGCTCGCGTTCCTCCACGACGCCACCGATCCGCAGCTCGGGATGCGGAACTTCATGGGCTACGACCGGCGCTGGCTCGACGAGCCTCACATGGGCGATCACGTCGGCCGCTCCGTCTGGGCACTGGGCGAGATCCTCTCGACCGCGTGGGTGCCCGCCGTCGTCGGCCCGACGAGCCGCTTGCTCGACGCGATCGTCGGCACGCTCGGCCCGGGAACATCGTTGCGCACGGGCGCGTATGCCGTGCTGGGGCTCGCCGGGGTCGATCGAGACCGGCTCGAGCCGAAGGCCTTGCAGCTGCTGGAGCGTGTCGTCGACCAGCTCACCGACGCCTATGAGACGCATGCCTCGGCGAACTGGCTGTGGTTCGAGGATGCGCTCACGTACGACAACGCGCGGCTCCCGCACGCGATGATCATCGGCGGCGTCGCACTCGGCCGCGACGACGTGACGGACAAGGGCCTGGAGGCGCTTCGTTGGCTCGGCGACGAATCGGGGCTCGCAGCGGGAACACTGCGGCTGACGGGTCACCTCGGGCGAGGGCGCACGGAACCGGCACCGGGTGGCGGGGACGAGCAGCCCCTCGATGCCTCCGCCTTCGTCTCGGCCGAGCTCGCCGCGTTCGCCGCCACCGGGGACCCGGAGCATGCTCTGCGCGCGCGGCATGCGTTCGACTGGTTCCTCGGCCGGAACCGCCTGCACCAGCCGTTGTACGACTTCGCGACCGGCGGCTGCAGCGACGGGCTCGGCGAGGAGACGTTGAACGACAACCAGGGAGCCGAGTCGACGCTGGCCGTCCACAGCGCCGCACAGCTCCTCGACGCGGCCGGACTGCCTGCCGTCCTCCGGAACCGGACGCGGGAGCACTCCCCCGCGTGATAGACGTCCGGGTCGTGAAAGACCGCGAGCTGTTCGAGCGCCACCCCGCAAACCCGATCCTGACCGCGGTGGACTGGCCCTATCCCATCAACGCGGCCTTCAACCCAGCAGCGGCCCAGCTCGACGGCTCGACGGTCCTCGTCGCACGGGTCGAGGAACTGACCGGCGTCTCTCAGCTCTCGGTCGCGCGCTCCGCGAACGGCGTCGACGGCTGGACGGTCGATCCGGAGCCCCTCCTCGCCGCCGCCGACGGCGTCGAGAGCGAGCAATGGGGCTTCGAGGATGCGCGTGTCGTCTTCGTCCCCGAGCTCGAGCGGTGGGTGATCACCTGTACCGCGTACGGCCCCGCGGGCCCGGCCGTCTACCTCGCGACGACGGAGGACTTCAGGAGCGTCGAGCGCGTGGGGATCATCCGGCAGCCCGAGGACAAGAATGCGGCGCTCCTGCCGCATCGCATCGACGGGAAGTGGATCCTTCTCCATCGCCCGACGACCGACTTCGGCGAGCCGCGCTCCCACGGCGAGATCGTCCTCTCCCGCTCGGAGGACCTCGCCGGCTGGAGCGCGCCCGAGCGTGTGCTGCGACCACGCGCCGGCGCGTGGTGGGATGCGAGTCGCATCGGGATCGGGCCGCCGCCGCTTCGCACCGAGCACGGCTGGCTGCTGGTCTACCACGGCGTCAAGGAAACCGTCTCGGGGAGCATCTACAGGGTCGGGCTCGCACTCCTCGACCTCGACGAGCCGACGCGCCTGCTGCGTCGGCTCCCGGAGTGGATCTTCGGTCCGCTCGAGGCGTACGAGCGGTATGGGGACGTCCCGAACGTCGTCTTCCCCTGCGGGCTCGTCCACGACGAGGGCAGCGGCGAGATCAGGCTGTACTACGGAGCCGCCGACACGTCGATCTGCCTCGCGACGGCGAAGCTCGAGGATCTGCTCTCGGCCGTGCTCGCCGCACCGGCCTAGAGCCGCCTCCCGACGACCTCCGCGTACACCCGGAGGTACTCGTCGACCATTCGTGCGATGCCAAAACGCGCGACCGCACGGACGCGGATCGCCGCACGGTCGAGGCTCGCCGCACGCGCGACCGCGGCGACGGCCCCCTCGACGTCGTCGACGAGGTAACCGGTCGTCCCGTCCTCGATCAGCTCGCCCATCGAGCCGCGTCTGAACGCGATCACCGGCGTGCCGCAGGCCATGCTCTCGACGACGCTGTAGCCGAACGGCTCGTCGAAGGCGATCGGATGCAGGAGCGCGTGCGCACCGCCGAGCAGCGCCGACCGCTCCGCCGTGCTCACCGGGCCGACGAAGGACACTCGCTTGCCGTCGACCCGCGGCGCGACACGCCCGTCGAAGTACGGCTGATCCTGGACGATCCCGGCGATCACGAGCGGGATCCCCGACTCCAGGGCGATGTCGATCGCTTCCGCGGTGCCCTTGTCCGGATGGATCCTGCCGAAGAAAAGCAGGTAGCCCCCCGGAGACGGGTGCAGCGAGAACGTGTCGGTGTCGATGCCGTGATGGATCGTCGCCAGGTAGTCGAGACTCGGATGCCGATCGGAGTCGCTGATCGCCACGTACGCGCTGCTCGCGTCGTACCGCTGGTACACCGGCAGGATCCGGGGCGACGAGAAACCGTGGATCGTCGTGACGACCGGCGTCGCGACGAGCCCGCTGTAGCTCAGCGGCAGGAAGTCGAAGCTGTTGTGGATCAGGTCGAACTCGCTCGCGCGCTCGAAGACGTGCGCGATGTGGAGGCACTCGACCACCTTCGGCTCGACGTCCTGATCCTCCGAGTACCCGCGCTCGACCACCGCGGCGAGACGGCCCGCGGTCACCGAGTCCGCCGTCGCGAAGAGCGTCACGTCGACTCCCCTGGCGACGAGGCCTTCGGCGAGGAGCGATGCAAACTGCTCCCACGGCCCGTAGTGCCGGGGTGGAACGCGCCACGACACGGGCGCCAGGACCGCGACCCGCAGCGGAGCGACGTCAGGCACGGCCGGGACTCTAATGGCCGAGACGGTTCGGCTCTACGGCGCTGCCGGAAGCTCGAGCTCCCGGCGGAGCACCGACCCGACCGCGGTCAACGCGACCTGCGTGTCGGCCAGCTCCGGCTCCCGCGTCGTCAGGTGCTGGAGCGCCATGCCCGGAAGCAGCAGCGGTTTCAGCAGCCCGGAAGGGTGCTGCACCGCCTTCCACAGCTCCATCGTGACGGCGAGCGAGAGGACCGCGACGGCCGCGCTCGCGACAGCGGGTGCGGCTCCGAGGGGGATCATCCGGTCGAGGACGGCAGTGATCGGCAGCGCCAGCGCGACGAGGTTCGTGCCGCAGCGAGGCGAAATCCGCGTCGGCCGCGCATGCCCGGACCAGGTGGCGCCGAGCGCCCTGGATTCCACGGCCGCAATTGCGCGGTGCTCGGCTCCGTGCAGCCGCAGCGTGCGACCCCGCATCAGCCAGCAGACGAGAAGCAGAGTGAGGGCGATCGCGGCCGCCGGCTCGTACCGGTTGGGCAGCGCCAGCAGGAAGAACGGGGCGACGAGCGCGAGCAGCAGGAAGAGCCGTTCCCGTCGTCTGGCGACGCCTGCTCCACGCAGGAGGGGTTTCACGGACGACGCCAGCTGCAGCAGTCCGCGCACGAGCGGTGCGCGGGCGGCCGCACTGCCATGCCGCGTCATCGTTCCCTCGTGCAGCTCGCCGGAGAGGGTCGCGAAGGCCCAGAACCGCTCGCTGACGATCACGACTCCGTGAGGCCTCGCCATTCCCCCCAGACGCGGCAGCCCGTCTGCGCGGTCTGCACGTGCGAGAACGGCTTCGAGCGCTGCCTGTCGGGCCATCTACAGCAGAGTGCCCGAAACGAGGGCCGCCCGGCAAGGGCCGGGCGGCCTAACTCGGTTGTCGCGCGGGCCTAGTAGCGGCCGCGGCCGACAAAGCCGAGCAGTGCGAGCACGAGCACGACGATCAAGATGATCCAAAGCAGACTCATGGAATCTCCCTTCCGTCCGGTGTCAGAGAGACAACGGAGAACGCGTCCGCGGAGGTTCGCTCCCATCGCCCGGAGGTCTATGCTCGTTGAGGCGATGGCCGATCTCGAGCTCACCCGTGCGCCTCACGATCGTCGCTGCTACACGCTCGAGGGAGTCGGCACGTTGCGCCTGCAGGGACTGTTCTCACGGACGGCGACCGCAGAGGCCGACGGCTCGAGTTGGCACCTGGCACCCAGTGGCTTCTGGCAGCGCGGCATCGTGGCCACCGACACCGCGGGCGCCGTTGTGGGCGAGTACGAGCCGCGGAGCGTGCGTCGCGGCGGGATGGTGCGTTGGGCCGGCCGCGAGCTCGCGCTTCGTCCGGCCAGCAGTTGGCGCGAGCGTTACGCGCTCGCCGAGGGCGACCGCGAGCTCGCCGTTCTCGACGGCAAGGGCTGGGGCCGGCGGCCGGTAGCGATCAGCGCCGATGATCCCGGCGCGGTCGAGCCGGGGCTGTTGCTCTTCGCTGCGTTCGTAGTCCGCAGGCTCGCCGGCGACTCGGGCGCCACAGCCGCCACGACCTCGTCGACGGCGGCCGCGGGCGGCTGAACTCGAAGAACTCACCGCCGCTGCGACATCATCCCCCTGATCTCGGCCGGGTGAACTGGATTCCACCAAGGAGCAACGTCCGCCCTTCGAGCTCGATCTCAAGGACGAACACCAGATCGCTCCTGCCTACAGAACGATGCATGCGAGAGCCCAGCGAGCGGCTACTCGGAACGTCTGGAAGGCTTCATCACGGGATCTCCTACGAGCGGGAACACGATGATCCGAGAAAGAGAGAACCCCCTGCGGAAGTCGGCGAGTTGATCTGCGGCTCTAGCTGATCTCCACTACGAGGCGCGTCACGGGAGTGCGGTAAAGCAGTCTCCCTCTTCCGCCTCCGTGCCCGGCTTGGACGAGCAGATGCGGAAGAAGCCGATCAGATCGTCGTATCCGTAAGCGATGTTTGCGACGCCGTCGCTCATCAGCCGAAGGCCCCACGGATTACCCTCATTTCGAAGCCAGACCTCTTCGATGCCCGACAAACCTACGAGCGACCTGGTGATCTGGGTAATCACACGTACACGCTCGACGCCATCTGCCTCGTTCGACAGGCCGGATAGATCGACGACGGCGTTGCTGTTCCCCTCGATCCGGAAGGAACGAATCTCAGCCGACTCCGGGAGCGCACTCCTTATGCCTCGGTCGCGCTCGTCCGGAGTGGGGCCAGCCAGAAGCGTGCGCAGCGCCTCCCGCGCAAGAGGTGAATGGTTGGAGATGGCGCGCGGGACGCCGATCGGCGCTGACCCCTCAGCGGTGAGGAAGTAGATCGTCGTCTGGACGGCGTCAGCACGAGACGAGTCGTTGGCCGCCGCAGCTCCAGGCTGGCCCTCGTCGCCGCCGCAGCCAGAGGTAAGGAGCAGGAGCGCTAGCCCCGCAGCCAAACGCACATGCCAATGAACTCGCATCTCACCACCTCTACACCAAGTCGGGATGACCGGTTCCCCAGCGTGACACCCCTTGCACGGAAACGTGCGAGTCTGGGCTTTTATCCCTTACAAATCTCCACACCGGACTTCCGCGCGAGAGAAAACCCCGCGGGAGCGGGGTTTCGGCCAGTCGGGGCGCCGAGATTCGAACTCGGGACCTCTAGTCCCCCAGACTGAGCGCAGCGTTGTCGGGTCGTGTCGGGCGGTAGCGGGAACTGGTTGCGGAGCGGGTCCCCTTGCCCGTCGCATCGAGACGCGCGCCTCTGGAGCGATGACTCTCAGAGGTTGGAACGAATTGAGCGCAGATGTAGTGCATCGAGCCGTCTCTGCTGAAAAGCCCTGCATAGCGGCCGGAACGAACAGAAGCGGGATGCACGGAAACGCAGCCTCGTCGAGCCGTGCGCGCGCTGGACGTTCGCGGCCTCCGCTGTCGTCGCGCTACTCGGCGCGCTCGGGAGTGACTTCACCGACCTTTACGCTTGGTGCGTAGTCGGCCTTGCGCTCGCCGCGATGGCGTGGCGGGGCAGCGTCGAAAAGCGGACAGAGGCGAGATGCGCTCGAACCGCGTCTTCCTCTTCGGCTCGACCCTCGCCCGCGTGCCCCGTCGAGCTGCACACGCAGCGAGCCGCGTGAGCACATCGCGACGCTCGCCGCCCCGGGCCGCGACGAGGCCGCACCAGCAGGCACCTCCGGCTTGCCCCTAACGCGGCTAACCGAGGCCGAGGCCGACTTTCGCTTCCTCATGGTCGGCCGCTCCGTCAGCCTCGGACCGGGTTCGTCGGCGCCGATCCGCGCCGGCGAGCGTGAACACAGAGGAGAGCGCGACGAGCACGTTACGGATCGTCGAACCTGCGAGACCCTCGCTTCGAGCTGGCGGCGAGGTGTGAAACCGCGCTGACGGCTGCAGCGCGGCCAGCGCCAGCACCGACACTGCGTGCGTAGTTCGCTGCGCTTCGCAGGCTCGCGACCTCTTCGTCGCTCGGCGCTTCCTCAGCGAGCCGCTCGAGCAGGAGCGCGAACGTCTCCGGAGACGCGATCTCGTCGAAGAGCGGCCATTCGCCGAGCGCCTGCTGCCCACGGCCAGTGACCATGAGACGTGTGAACAGTACTTCGGCCCACTCGAGTACAGGGGCTCGCCGTCGACGATGGCCGAGCGTCGCCGAGACCCACTCGCGTCGATGGCACCTCGCCGGCCGAGAGCCGGGTCGAGGAGCCCTATCTCCGATACGGATGGGAGACGTCGCCGCCTGCACATGGCGTCGACGCTCATGGCAAGGCGCGCGGACGACCTGGTCCATCTCGCTCCAGCGGCGCTCTCAGCACGCCGACGTCCTTTCGTGACGCAGCACTGGCCCGGCCCATCGTGCCGGACGCCCTATCGATCGGACACGGCGGTGCCAAGTCGCACTACCTTCTGGTGGTACGACCGGCTACACCGGATCACCCTCGACGCGGCCGAGTCGGTGACGCTCGACTTCACACTCGAAGTCAACTCGCCGCTGAACGACGACTTTGGGTATTCGACGCCCGCGGGTGTCGTGACTGACACGCAGGACTGCGTCATCACGCCGTAGCTCCATAATTCCGGATCAGGGGCGGCTGCTGAAGCAGGCGATGGATGACGCGGCCGTCCGACGCGTCCCAGGTCCCCTGGCTCTTCCGGCGCGATCCTTCCAGACGCCGTGGCGCGTAGCTCCGACCAAGTCGAGCTCTCCATGACAGCGGCATCTCGCCCGTCGACGACGCCGTGAAGACGAGCCGCTCGAGGCTCCGTGGACGTCGCCGGTTCGCAGCCCTGGCAGCGGATTGAACTGCACCGGCTCTCGGACATTGAGGTCGTGGAGCTCCATGCTGAGGCTCGGCGGAGGCTTGCGACCCATCGAAGCACAGGATCGTCGACCCGCTCCCAAAGCGTGCCTTCGGCCACGGTCCTAGCTTGCCTGGTGCCAACGCGAGACGCCACAGCCAACGGCGTGATCTCGGTTCCGTACTACCACGGTACGCGCAGGCCGTTCGGCGGCGTCCTTCTCAACAGAAAGCCCCGCTCAGGGGGCTTTGATCGGGGCGCCGAGATTCGAACTCGGGACCTCTAGTCCCCCAGACTAGCGCGCTAACCAGGCTGCGCCACGCCCCGCGACGTCGCCGAGTATAGCGACGGCTCTGCGACGGCTTGGCCACGTGGTTCTGGGCCGGTGGCCGTCTCGGCCGTATCGAGGAGGGCGTGTGAGGTGCTCTCACTGGTCACTGGACCGTGAGGCAACGGCGGCCGAGAATGCGGGTGCTAGCCGCACTGCGCCGGGCGCTCGAGCGCTGCGAGGCTGGTCTCGACGATCGCAGAAGGCGCCCGCTTCGCTTCGCGGTGGCAGATGCGTAGCCCCACCGCACTCGAATCGAAGGAGCACCAGACCATGACCTCCCCGCAAGCCGCCTTTCCGCTTCGCCTGACCGGCGAGCTCGATCCCGACGTGGGACGCTGGCAGTGGCTCTTCAAGTGGCTGCTCGCCATCCCGCACTTCATCGTCCTCTTCTTCCTCTGGATCGGCTTCGTCGCTCTCGACCGTCGTCGCGGGCTTCGCGATCCTCTTCACCGGCCGCTACCCCCGCCGGATCTTCGACTTCAACGTCGGCGTCCTCCGCTGGTCGTGGCGCGTCGGCTTCTACTCCTACAGCGCCCTCGGCACGGACAAGTACCCGCCCTTCTCCCTTGCCGATGACCCGGCGTACCCGGCGAGGCTCGAGGTCGAGTATCCCGAGCGGCTCTCGCGCGGGCTCGTCCTCGTCAAGTGGTGGCTGCTCGCGATCCCGCACTACCTGATCGTCGCGATCTTCACCGGCGGAGCCTGGTCTGCCTGGTCGGATGACGGCGACGGCTTCCTCTACGCCTCCGGCGGTGGCCTGATCGGGTTGCTCGTGCTCTTCGCCGGACTGGCCCTGCTCTTCACGAGTCGCTACCCCCGGCCGCTCTACGACTTCGTCCTCGGCCTGAACCGCTGGGTCTTCCGAGTCGTCGCCTACGCCGGCCTCATGACCGACACCTACCCGCCGTTCCGGCTCGACTCCGGAAGCACCGAGCCCCCCGCGGCGGCGGGCACCGCCACGGCAGCGTCGACGACTCCGGTGCCGACCGCCTAGTCGCGCCGAAGGCCCGCCTGAGGCATTCAGGCGGGCCTTCGCCGCGGCGGTCGCGCTCAAGCGATCGCGCCGCCGAAGCCGATCTCGTTGCCATCGGCGTCCCGGTAGATCGCCTTGCGAGCCTTGCCGGGGTACGTGACCAGCTCGTCCGGCTCGATCCCGCGCGCGGCGATCTCCGCAACGAGCGCGTCGAGGTCTTCGACGAAGACGGTGTGGATCGCCCGCCCTGCGCCCTCGGCGTCCTCCACGATGAACAGCGAGCGATGCTCCGCGAGCTCCCAGACCGCCTCCGTCGCATGCGCGATGAAGGAGGGCTCCGCGCCGAGCAGCCGCTCGTACCACGGCTTCGCTCTTTCGTAGTCGCTGACGCAGATCCCCGCGAAGAGGTCGACGGCCATCGGACTTCCGACCGTATCCGACCCGCTCGAAAGCGACGACGGCCGGGCAGCCGGATGTGCGAGAACTACGCACTCGACAACCCTGACCCGTGTCGCGCTGATGCCGAGGAGGACGAATGCCGGTGAAGGAAGCACACTCCGAAGAGACCCCGTACGGCCGCTATGTGACGTCGGAAGGCTGGTTCGTCCACAACCTCGCGGACGCGCTGGCGGTGCGCAACGACGAGCAGGGTGGCGCGCTCTACCCGCTCGAGCCGCGGGAGGCGCCCTTCGTCGACCTCGGCGTCAACATCCGTGTCCTCTGGCCGGGCGACCCGAACGCGCTCTACCACGCGGAGGGCGCGCAGGAAGGCTTCCTGGTGCTCTCGGGCGAGTGCACGTTGATCGTCGAGGACGAGGAACGGCCGCTGCGGCAGTGGGACTACTTCCACTGCCCGGCCGAGACCCGCCACGTGATCGTCGGCGCCGGGAACGGGCCATGCGCGATTCTGATGATCGGTGCACGGCCGGAGGTGACGATCCGCTACCCGGTGAGCGAGGTGGCGGCGAAGTACGGCGCGTCCGTGGCGACGGAGACCGAAGACCCGGACGAGGCGTACGTCGACTGGCCCGGCGAGTACGTCCCCGTGCGCCTTGCGTGGCCGCTCGAATCCGACGTCAAGCCGTGACGCACCGAGGCCGGGCTGGTGTCGGCCGCGGTTCCAGCCGCGGAACCCCGTCGTCAGGTCGCGCTCGGGCTCCGGGAGGAGGTCGCCTTCGGCGAGGCGGTCGGCTGATCGGCCGCACCCGCAGCGGCCAGGTCACCTACGCGGGCCGCCCGCTCTACGACGACGTCGGCGACCGCCGGCCCGGGCAGATCCTCCGCCAGAACGTCTTCGAGCTCGGCGGACCCTGGCTCGTGCTACGGCGCGACGGGAGCCTCGTCCGTTAGCGAGGATCGCCCCCACTGGCGCGGCGAGCGGCTCATCGGTACAGTGCTCCGAGAAGATTAGTCATGCCTAAATCTCGGATCACACGACGGGGACTCCTGGTCGGCGCGGCCCCGCTCGTGGCCGCGGGGCCGCTGGCGAAGCTGGCGCTCGACGGCCGCGCGGAGGCCGCCGGACGGAGCACTGCACGGTCACGTCCACAACCACGCGGCGACTGGGTCACGCGGCGATGATCGGCGAGAACGTCCCCGCCGTCGGCGGGCCGCGCGACCTCGACGAGCTGCTCTACCCGCCGCCGGCCACGCCGTACGAGCCGGGCCGGGTCAGCGAGCACACGCTGATCGCGACCGACCGGGAGATCGAGATCGCGCCCGGGATCTTCTTCCCCGCCTGGACGTACAACGGCACCGTGCCCGGGCCGATCATCAGGGCGACCGAGGGCGACACCCTGCGCGTGCACTTCCGCAACAACGGCTCGCATCCGCACACGATCCACTTCCACGGCATCCACCCGGCGAACATGGACGGCGTCTTCGAGATCGTCGAGCCGGGCGGCGCGCTCACCTACGAGTTCGAGGCGCGACCGGCCGGCTTCCACCCCTACCACTGCCACGCGACGCCGCTGAAGAAGCACATCCACAAGGGGCTCTACGGCGCGATGATCATCGACCCGAAGGAGCCGCGCGCACCGGCGCAGGAGCTCGTGATGGTGATGAACGGCTACGACACCGACGGCGACGGCGGCAACAACTTCTACACCGTCAACGGCCGCAGCTTCTACTACGCCAGGTACCCGATCACCGTCCGGCGAAGCGAGCTCACGCGGATCTACCTCGCGAACCTGACCGAGTTCGACCTGATCAACAGCTTCCACCTGCACGGCGACTTCTTCCGTCACCAGCCCACCGGCACCGGTGAGCGTGGGAGTACACGGACACGGTGATGCAGTGCCAGGGGCAGCGCGGCGTGCTCGAGCTCGAGTTCGCCAACACCGGCCTGTTCATGTTCCACGCGCACCAGTCCGAGTTCGCCGAGCTCGGCTGGATGGGCTTCTTCAACGTGGTCGCATGAGCACTGAGGTCGCATGAGCACTGGCGCCGAGGTCGCCTCGGGCTCGAGCTGGTCGCGGTTGTGGCCGGTCGCGCCGCTGGCGCTGCTGCTCGCGATCGTGCTCGCCTTCAGCGCCTACGGCGAGTCGATCACCGACCTGCTCGGCCGCACGCCGCCTCCCGCGGACGAGTTCGACGTCCGCCGCGTCGAGTTCCGCCCCGGCGAGATCAGGATCAAGGTCACGAACCCGCAGCCCGAGGACCTGACGATCGCGTCGGTCACGGTCGACGACGCGATCGTCCCGTTCACGCTCGACGGGCCGCGCGAGCTCGGCCGCCTGCGCTCGAGCACGATCGTCGTCCCCTTCGAATGGATTCCCGACGAGCCGATGGCCGTCGGCGTCACGAGCTCCACCGGGATCGAGACCGTCGAGGAGATCCCGGCCGCCGTCGAGACGCCCGTGGCCTCCTCGCGCGGCGTGCTCGGCTACGCGCTGATCGGCGCGCTCGTCGGGCTCGTCCCCGTCGCGCTCGGGCTGTTGTGGCTGCCCGCCCTTCGCCGCGCCGCCCCGCACTGGCTCGCCGCGTTCATGGCGTTCACCGCGGGCCTCCTCGCCTTCCTCGGCGTCGAGGCGCTCTCCGAGGCGTTCGCGCTCCAGGCCGGTGTGCCCGGCGCCCTCGGCGGCGCGGGGCTCGTGCTGCTCGGCGTCGCGACCAGCTGGCTGACGCTCACCGCGATCTCGCACCGCTTCGCGGCGAGCGGGCAGGGACGCGCATTGAACGGCGTCGCCCTGGCCACGCTCGTCGCTCTCGGGATCGGGCTGCACAACCTCGGCGAGGGGCTCGCGATCGGCTCCTCGTTCGCGCTCGGCGAGCTGGCGCTCGGCTCCTTCCTGATCGTCGGCTTCATGGTGCACAACGTCAGCGAAGGGCTCGGGATCGCCGCGCCGATCGCCGACGGCCAGGCGGCCGCCAGCCGGCTGCGGCTGCTCGCCCTCGTCGCGATCGCGGGCGCGCCGACGATCCTCGGCGCCTGGATCGGCGGGTATCTCACGAACGACCTGCTCGGCGTCCTCTTCTTCGCCGCCGCCGCCGGCGCGGCCTTCGAGGTCGTCTCCGAGGTCGGTCGCTACGTCGCCCGGCGCGCGCCGGGCGGGCTGACCTCGCCCTGGGTGCTCGGCGGCTTCGTCGCCGGAATCGCCGTCATGTACGTCACCGGCGTTCTCGCCGGCTGAACCGCCGCGCCGCGAAGGGCGAAGTGGGCGCGCCCGGGGAGTGCGGCCCTCCCACAACACGATCGCGCGACAGCGTCGGGCGCCTTCTGGGCAGTCGGCACCCGGGCGGCACGGTCGCGGGGCGCGCCCGGTGCTGCGTTCGACCATTCGGCGCCGAACCCTGCGCTCGACTAGTCGCGGGCGACGAGCTCCTGCACGGCCCAGCCGTTTCCGTCCGGGTCGCTGAAGAACACGAACTTGCCCCAGGGGAACTCCTGGATCTCGCTCACGGCGACGCCGCGCCCGGCCAGCTCGGCGTGGGCGGCCGCGATGTCGGAGACCACGAGTTGCATTCCCTGCACCGACCCGGGCGGCGTCTCCACGATCCCGACCCCGAACGCGATCGAGCAGGCCGAGCCGGGAGGCGTCAGCTGCACGAAGCGAATCTCGTCGCTGACCTTGTGGTCGTGGTCGGCGACGAAGCCGGCCTGCTCGGTGTAGAAGCGCTTCGCCCGGTCGACGTCCGACACGGGGATCCCGACGAGCTCGAGCTTCCAGTCCATGACCGGCGAGTCTAGTAGAGGGATCTAAGGCGACGAGCTCGAAGGGAAGCCAGGCGGCGCCGGCCGGGGGCCGCTAGGCGCTGAGGCGCTTGTACAGGCGGTCGATCAGGTCCGGTCGCGTCTCGAGCCGGTCGGTGATCACGCGGAGACGGTACTCGCGGAAGTGCTCGGGCTCGACGGCGAGAGCCTTTGCGAGGCGCTCGACGACGTCCTTCGACGGGACGGGGCGGTTGCCGTGGACGAGGTGGTTGAGGTAGCCGGCCGACAGGCTCGTCTTCGCGCCGAGACCGCGATAGGTGAGCCCGGTCTCGCCCATCAGGCGCTCGATCGTGGTGCCGAACGGCTCCTCGCTGTACTTCTTGCGACGGGACATCAGCGTCCGACTACCCGTTTTGCAAGCTCTAAACGCGCGACGCGCTCCTCCTCCCCCGTCGCCCTCCACCTGACGTCGACCGCATCGTCGTCGAGCGTCTTCCTGCCGACGGTGACGCGCACCGGGCAGCCGATCAGATCGGCGTCGGCGAACTTCTCTCCGGGTCGGAGCTCGCGGTCGTCGAGCAGGACGTCGAGCCCCTCCGCCGAGAGCGACACCGCCACCTGCTCGCCGGTCTCGACGAGCTCGGGGTTGTCCCAGCCGAGCACCACGACGTGGACGTCGTACGGCGCGAGCTCGGCGGGCCAGATCATCCCCTCGTCGCTCCCGTGCTGCTCGACCGCCGCCGCGAGCACGCGGCCCGGCCCGATGCCGTAGGAGCCCATCACGATCGGCTTCTCGACCCCGTCCTCGTCCAGGTACTTGGCGCCCGACGACTCCGAGTAGCGCGTGCCGAGCTTGAAGATGTGCCCGACCTCGATCGCCGTCTGGAAGCCGAGCCTGCCGCCGCAGACCGGGCACGCGTCGCCCTCCTTGGGCTGACGGATGTCCGCGAACTCCGGCTCGAAGTCGCGTCCCGCCTCGACGCCGCGCAGATGCCAGCCCGTGCGGTTCGCGCCGGCGACGAACTGGCCCTCGCGCAGCGCCTCGTCGGCGATCACAGGCCCCGAGAAGCCAACGGGCCCGAGCGAGCCGCCCTCGGCGCCGAAGCCCGCGACGATCTCCTCGTCGGTCGCGGGCCGAAAGTCCGATCCGAGCACGCTCTGCAGCTTCGCCTCCTCGAGCCGGTCGTCGCCGCGCAGGAGCGCGAGCACGAGCGTGCCGTCGTCCTTCACGACGGGCATCGCCTTCGAGGTCGCGGCGAGGTCGATCGAGAGCAGCTCTGCCAGCGCCTCGCAGGTGCGCGTGTCCGGCGTCTCGATCTCCGCCGGCGCGTCGAGCAGGTTCGGGAACTCCGGGGCGCGCGGCACGCCCCGCGCGATCTCGAGGTCGGCCGCATAGTCGCCGTTCTCGCAGGTGACGAGGGTGTTCTCCCCCGAGCCGGAGGGGGCGAGGTAGTCGAGCGACTCGCTGCCGCCCATCATCCCGCTCTCCGCCTGGACGCCGTAGGTCTCGAGGCCGCAGCGCTCCCAGATCCGCTCGTAGGCGCCCTTGTGCGCCTGGAAGCTGATGTCGAGGCCGGCCTCGTGGCGGTCGAACGAGTACGAGTCCTTCATCACGAACTCGCGCACGCGGAGGAGGCCGCCGCGCGGACGCGGCTCGTCGCGGTTCTTCGTCTGGAAGTGGTACCAGGACTGGGGCAGCTGCCGGTAGCTCTGGAGCTCGCGCGCGTGGAACGCGAACGTCTCCTCGTGCGTGAGCGGGAGGACGTAGTCGCGGGCGTTCCGGTCCTTCAGCTTGAAGAGCTCCGGGATGCCGTAGCGGCCCGACGTGATCCAGAGCTCCGCCGGGGTCAGCACGGGCGCGAACATCTCCTGCGCACCGATCGCGTCCAGCTCCTCGCGGATGATCTGCTCGACCCTGCGGTGGACGCGCCACCCGAGCGGCAGGAACGTCCAGAGACCGGCGCTGACCTGGCGGATGAAGCCGCCGCGGACGAGCAGCTTGTGCGAGACGGCCTCGGCGTCCGCGGGCGCGTCGCGCAGGGTCGGTAGGTGCAGCTGGGACGCGCGGGCGATCATCGCGTGAGACTAGTCGAGGGGAATGAGCGAGGCTTCGGCCATCGCCAAGGCGGCGGGCTTGGCCATCTTGAGGCGCTTCGGGCGCGGCATCCCCGCCTCGAGCCAGCGCTCGATCTCGAAGAAGAGCTCGTCGATCAGGATGTCGGACGAGACCTTCTTCAGCACTCGGCCGTGCGCGTAGATGAAGCCGACGTCACGGCCTCCGGCGATCCCGAAGTCGGCGTCGCCCGCCTCCCCCGGTCCGTTCACCGCGCAGCCCATCACGGCCACCTCGAACGCCTGCGGGTACGCCTTCAGCCGCTCCTCGACGACGACCGCGAGCTTCTCGACGCCGACGTTGTCGCGTCCACAGGACGGGCAGGAGATCATCACCGGGCCACGTTCGCGCAGCCCGAGCGCCTTCAGGATCTCGAAGGCGGCTTCGACCTCCTTGACCGGGTCGGCGGTGAGGCTGACGCGGATGGTGTCGCCGATCCCGTCCGAGAGCAGCGCACCCATCCCGACGGCGCTCTTGATCGAGCCCGCGAAGGGCGTGCCCGCCTCGGTGACGCCCAGGTGGAGCGGGTACGGCACCTTCGCCGCCAGCGTCCGGTACGCGCGGATCATCGTCGGCACGTGCGTCGACTTGACGGAGATCTTGAAGTCGCGGAAGTCGAGCCGCTCGAGCAGCTCCACCTCCTCGACCGCGGCGGCGACGAGCGCCTCGGCCTGGTCTGCCTGCGCGAGCTCGTGCAGGTGCTTCGGCAGCGAGCCGGAGTTCGCGCCGATCCGCATCGGGATCCCCGCCTGCTTCGCAGCTCGGACCACCAGCTCCACCTTGTCGTGACCGCCGATGTTGCCCGGGTTGATGCGCACCGCTGCGACCCCCGCCTCGATCGCCTTCAGGGCGAGGCTCGCGTTGAAGTGGATGTCGGCGATCACCGGGATCGGCGAGAGCCGGACGATGCGCGCGAGCGCGACCGCATCCTCGCTCTTCGGAACGGCGCAGCGGACGACCTCGCACCCCGCGGACGCGAGTGCGGCGATCTGCGCCGTCGTCGCCTCGACGTCGCGCGTCGGCGTCAGCGTCATCGACTGCACGACGACGGGCGCACCGCCGCCGATCGGGACGCCGCCCACCCGGATCTGCACGTCGGAGGCCATCGCGGAAAGTGTAGAGAGAGTCGGCCGCGTCGCAGGTCAAGGCTTCGCGACGGTGAAGCTCGAGTCGATGATCGGCTCGCCGAGCCCGAGCGGGCCGCGATCGGGAACCACGACCCAGCGATACGTTCCGGGCCGGAAGACGATCCGCTTGGGAAGCGTCAGCCGCGGCTTGGTCACCTGCGTCGAGTAGATCTCCGCCTCCCCGCGGTAGAACCAAACCGAGTAGCCAACCGCATTCCTATGAGGAGGCCAGACGAAGACCCGCGCGGGCTGGATCGCGGCTCTCGGCGGTGTTGGGCGCGTCGTCGGCGGCGGCGCCGGCCGCGTGGCGCCGGTCGACGTGCCGGGAGGTCTCTGCGGAGCCGGCGTGGTCGACCGCTGCGTCGTCGGCGGCACGGTGTTCGGCGGTGCGGTCCGTCTCGCGCTGGGCGGTGCGGACGCACCGGCCCCGGTCGTCGTCCGCGCAGGCGCGCTCGGTCGGGTGGTCGACTCCGTGGGGCTGCTCGAGCCGGGCTGGGTCGATCCGGACTGGGCCGAGCTCGAGCCGGTCGTAGCCTGAGTCGTGCCGTCCCCGCGGGCCGGCAAAAGCCTCGGTCCCTCCGCGCGCGAGGGCAGCAGATCGAACAGGAGCATCGCACCGACCAGGCAGACGAGCAGGAGCAGCGTTCCCGCGAGCGGCGGCCAACGTCGCTTCGCATCGGAGGGCGCTGCGCCGGAGGGAGTGTCCGGCTCCTCGGCTGCCCTCTCCGGAGGCGGCGGAGCCTCGTCTCGGATCGGCGCCAGGACGGGCGGCTCCGGCGGAGGAACGACCGGAGCCAGGGTGTGCCAGCTCGCATCCCTCCGCGCCAGTAGCTGCTCGAGCCGGGCGAGCCGGCGATCCACTCCCTGCCAGCTCGTCGTCATCAGGTCGACGAGGACGGCGAGGTCGTCGAGACGCTCCTGGCGGTTGGTGCGGCTCTCGTGCCTCATCTCCCAGACCGCGGAGACGAGCTCCTCGAGCAGTGTGCCGAGCCCCACCGGAAGCTCCTCGCCGGCGTGCCGCTCGAGCCCCGCTTGATCGGCACGGTCGAGCCCCGTTACGGCCGCAGGCGACTCGCCGATCGCCAGCTGTCCATCGTGAACCGACGGCTCTGCAGGTTCCGTGCCGTCCGGCGGAGGCGCGCCCTCGTCCGCGTCGAGCGGGACGACGTCGTGAACCGCCGCGAGGGCGAAGCGCTCCAGCACCCGGGTCTGCTCGGCGTCGAGCTGGTCGAGAACCGCGAGGACGCGCTCCTTGACGGCGGCGCTGACCGGTTCCTTGGTCAGGACGCGGACGACGCCCTCGACCGAGACGTCGGCCTTGCCTGCGATTTCTACGAGGATGGACACGGAGGAAAGCTTACGTCGGGTCGGATGAATTCGTGCGGGTCGGCTCTAACCCTCCATCAGCTGCACATCAGCTGCCGAGCCGGCCGATGTCGTTCGACAGGCCGATGAAGAAGAGCAGCAGCACGACGGCGATCCCGACGACGGAGACGCGCTCGTAGACCTCGCGCGCGACTGCCTTGCCACGCACGCCCTCGATCAGCGAGAAGGCGATGTGCCCGCCGTCGAGCGGGAGAAGCGGGAGCAGGTTGAGGAGCGCCAGCGACAGGCTGATCAGCCCGAGCACCCAGAGGTAGTCGTTCGCACCCCGATCGGCTGCCTGCGAGGAGCCCTGCACGATCCCAACTGGGCTCGAGATCTCCTCGCGGCCCTCGCCGGTGACGAGGCGGCCAATCGTGGCGCCGATCTCCTTCGTGACGAGCCCCGTCACGCGAACCGCCTGCCAGAGCGACTCGCCGAAGCTGTAGTCGCCGGTCTGCTCCGGGCGCACCGGGCCGATCTCGAGCCGCTCGCCGGCTCGCTCCACCGATAGGGTCAGCGGCCGCCCTGCCGATCCGGAGATCGTGTCGCGGATCTCGTCCACCGCGACCGCCCGGCCGTCGATCGCCACGATTCGATCGCCTTCGCGCAGTCCTGAAGCTGCGGCGGGAGTATCCTCGAGCACCTCCGCGACAACGCGCGTTTGGACACCCTTGTCGTCGGGGGCGAAGGCGAAGCCGAGCCGGTACGTCTCGCCGACCGCGACGAAAAGGCCTGCGAAGAGAACCATCGCGAGCAGCAGGTTCGCCCCCGGGCCGGCGAAAATGACCGCGACCCGCTTCCAGGTCTTCGCACGCCAGTAGGCGTCCGGCCCGAGCGCGTCGTCGATCTCCGTGACGCCCCGCTCGGCCGCCTTGGCCGCCGCGGGCGAGAGCTCGCTGGTCTCGAGCTTCGCGTGCAGCTCGGCGACCGCTTCGCGTGCGCGGGCGTGGTCCTCGTGCTCGAGTCGCCGCCGCAACTCCTCGACCGGCGAGGTCAGCGAAGGCTCTTCCGCCACGGCGCGCCCGAAATGGACATCGAGGTCGCCGGCCGCCGGACGGTGCATCCCGGGGATCTTCACGTACCCGCCGAGCGGGATCGCGCCGATGCCGTACTCGATCCCGTTGCGCGTCCGCTTCGCGATCGCCGGCGGGAAGCCGATGTAGAACTTGCGCGGATTCATCCCGACGGCGCGGGCCACGAAGAAGTGCCCCGCCTCGTGGATCAGGATCAGGAAGCCGAGGCCGAGGATGGCGATCGTGACGTTCATGCGACGGCAACTCCGTGGCTCGCGAGCGCGGCAGCGGGCGATCCGCCGCGCGCGCGGCGTCGGCCTCGAGCAGGTCGTCGAGGTCGCGCGCGGCAGCGCCGTCGACGGCGTCGAGCGTGGCCGCGACCGTCTCCGCGATCGCGAGGAAGGGCAGGCCGGCGTGCAGGAACGCGTCGACTGCGACCTCGTTGGCGGCGTTGAAGGCGCACGGGAGCGTGCCGCCCGCCTCGCCAGCGCGGCGGGCCAGCGCCAGCGCGGGGAACGTCTCGAGGTCAGGGGCGCCGAACTCGAGCGTCAGGCCGGAGGCGAGGTCGAGCGCCTGTGCGGTCGTCGGCGCGCGGTCGGGATAGGTGAGCGCGAAGGAGATCGGGACGGTCATGTCGGGCAGGCCGAGGTGCGCCAGCGCCGCTCCGTCGTGGAAGCGGACGAGCGCGTGCACGACCGAGGTCGGGTGGAGGACGACCTCGATCCGCTCGTACGGCACGCCGAAGAGGAAGTGCGCCTCGATCAGCTCCAGCCCCTTGTTCGCGAGCGTGGCCGAGTCGACGGTGATCTTCGGCCCCATCTGCCAGGTCGGGTGGGCCAGCGCCTCCTCGATCGTCACCGTGCGCAGTTGCTCTCGCGTCCGGCCCCGGAACGGGCCGCCCGACGCTGTCAGCACCAGCGACTCGATCGTCTCCGGCCGCCGGCCTTCGAGGCACTGGTGCAGCGCCGAGTGCTCGGAGTCGACGGGGAGCAGCAGACCTCCTCCGCGCTCGTGTGCGGTCAGAGCGAGCTCGCCTGCCGCCACCAGGCTCTCCTTGTTCGCGAGCGCGAGCGTGACGCCGTGCTCGAGCGCCCAGAGCGTCGCGCGCACTCCGGCGAAGCCGACGATCGCGTTCAGGACGACGTCGGGCTCGGCTGCCTCGAGCAGCGCGACCGTGTCTCCGCCGACGGCGACGTGCTCGACGTCGTGGGCGCGCGCGAGCTCCGCGAGCTCGGTCGAGCCCGAGGCGAGAGCGCAGAGCTCGAGCTCCGGCTGCCGCTCGATCACCGCGATCGCCTGGCGACCGATCGACCCGGTCGCTCCGAGAAGGGCTACGCGGCGCACGGAATCAGTGTAGGCGCAGGGGTCACGCGTAGCCGAAGGCCAGCACGACGTAGAAGGCGGCGACGGCTGCGAACAGGAGCGCGTCGATCCGGTCGAGCATGCCGCCGTGCCCCCCGAGGAGGCGGCCGGAGTCCTTCACCTGCAGGTCGCGCTTGAGCGCGGACTCGAACAGGTCGCCGGCTGCGCCGGCGAGCGCGATCGCGCCGCCGAGCACGAGCGACTCGGGAATCGTCAACGAGTCCTGGTCGTAGAGGGCGAAGAACGCGACCGCGACGGCGGCGGCGGTGCCGGCCACGAATCCCTCCCACGTCTTCCCGGGTGAGAGCGAGGGCGCGAGCTTGTGCCGGCCGACGAGGCGGCCGACGAGGTAGGCGACCGTATCGTCGGCGAAGACTGCGAGGAGGACGGTGAACATCAGCAGCCGCCCGTCGTCCGGGATGTCGCGAAGCAGCAGGACGTGGCCGAGTCCCAGGCCGATCCAGGCGACGCCGAGCACCGTCGACCCGATCGTGATCGTGCCCGTCTGGCGCGTCTCCGCGATCCCGTAGAGCAGAAAGGCGAGCAGCAGCGTCAGCGCGAAGCCGCCGACCATCCACTCTGACCCGCCGAGCTGCGCGCCGACGAGCGTGGCGATCGCGCCCGCGTAGCCCGCAAGCACGAGGGGTCGGAGGCTGCGCGCCATCCCGTACAGCTCGTGCAGGGCGATCAGCGCGGCCAGGAGCACGAGCGCGAAGAGCCACCAGCCACCGAGCCACACGAGCCAGAGCACGAGCGGCAGCGCCACGATCGTGACGACGACCCGCGAGAGGAACTGACTCATCTACACCGTCTCATCTGGCTCCGAAGCGCCTGCGGCGGCTCGCGTAGTCCGTGAGCGCCTGCCGCAGGTCTTTCTCGCCGAAGTCCGGCCACAGCGTGTCCGTGAAGACGAGCTCGGCATACGCGAGCTGCCAGAGCATGAAGTTCGAGAGCCGCAACTCGCCTGACGTGCGGATGAGGAGGTCGGGATCCGGCAGCTCGGGGGCGTACAGCCGCTCGGCGAGCGCCTCCTCGTCGAGGTCGGCCGGCGCGATCCCGTCCTCGAGCACGCGCCGAGCGGCTTCGACGAGCTCGGCGCGGCTGCCGTAGTCGAAGGCGATCCACAGCGAGAGCCGGTCGTTCACGGCGGTCTCGGCCTCGAGCGTCTCCATCTGCACGCGCAGCCAGTCGGGTGCGCGGTCGCGGCGGCCCATGAAGCGCGTGCGCACGCCCTGCCTCGCGAGATCCGGCAGCTCGCGCTCGATCGTCTCCCCGAAGATCTCCATCAGCGCCTCGACCTCGTCGTCGGGCCGGCCCCAGTTCTCGGTCGAGAAGGCGTAGACGGCGAGCGAGGCGACGCCCAGGTCGATCGCGGCCTCGACGGTGCGCCGCAGGGCCCGTGTGCCTTCCCGGTGCCCGTCGGCGACCGAGAGGCCTCGCCGCTCCGCCCAGCGGCCGTTGCCGTCCATGATGATCGCGACGCTGCGGGCGACGTCTAGAGGTTTGAGGCCGGCGGAGACCTCAGACCTCCATGATCTCGGCTTCTTTGTGCTTCATCATGTCGTCGATCGCCTTCGTGTGCTCGTCGGTCAACTTCTGCACCTGCTGCTCGCCCCGGCGCTCCTCGTCGTCGCCGACGTCGCCGTTGCGGACGAGCTCCTCGAGGTGCCTCATCACGTCGCGCCGCACGTTCCGGATCGCGACCTTGCCCTCCTCGCCCGAGCGGCGGACGATCTTGACGAGCTCCTTGCGCCGCTCCTCGGTGAGCTGCGGGATCGGCAGACGGATCAGCTTGCCGTCGTTCGACGGCGTGAGACCGAGATCGGACTCCTGCACGGCCTTCTCGATCGCCTTGATCTGGGTCGGGTCGAACGGCTGCACCGTGAGCAGGCGCGGCTCCGGCGTGCCGATCGTCGCCATGTTCTTCAGCGGGGTCGGCGTGCCGTAGTAGTCGAGCGAGATGCGATCGAGCAGCGCCGCCGAGGCCCGGCCGGTGCGGACGGAGTTGAACTCGGTGCGCGTCGTCTCGATCGACTTGTCCATACGCCGCTGCGCGTCCTGCAGGAACTCCTCGATGGTCGGCATCAACTCTCCTCGGTCGGGATCGGGGTCGAGCTCGCCGGGGTTGGGCCAGCGGGTGTCGAGATCAGCGTGCCGACCCGCTCGCCCCCCGCGACGCGGCGGATGTTGCCCGGAGCCAGCTCGAAGACGTGGATCGGCAGGTCGTTCTCCATGCACAGAGAGAGCGCGGTCGTGTCCATCACGCGCAGACCGCGCTCGATCGCCTCGAGATGCGTGAGCTCCGGCAGGAAGATTGCGCTCGGGTCGGTGCGCGGGTCGCCGTCGTAGACGCCTTTCGTGCCGTTCTTGCCCATCAGCAGCGCCTCGGCGCCGATCTCGAGCGCGCGCAGCGCCGCGGCGGTGTCGGTGGTGAAGAACGGGTTGCCCGTCCCTGCGGCGAAGATCACGATCCTGCCCTTCTCGAGGTGGCGCATCGCGCGGCGGCGGATGTACGGCTCGGCTACCTCCGAGACGACGAGCGCCGAGAGGACGCGCGTGACGGCGCCGAGCCGTTCGAGCGCGTCCTGGAGCGCGAGCGCGTTCAGGACGGTCGCGAGCATGCCGGCGTAGTCGCCGGTGGCCCGGTCCATCCCGCTCGCCGAGGCCGCGATGCCGCGGTAGATGTTCCCACCGCCGACGACGACTGCGAGCTCGAGCCCCTCGGCCTGCACCTCGACGAGCTCGCGGGCGAGCGCCTCGACGGTCTCGGGATCGAGCCCGTAGGCCTCCTCCCCCATCAGGGCCTCGCCCGAGAGCTTCAGGAGGACGCGATTGAAGGCGGGAGCGGCGCCCGGTTCGGCGGGCGCACGCTCCGTTGCCTCGCTGGAGACGGTCATCGGTACCGAGCCTATTCTGCGACAGAGAGGCGCTTGAACGCCACCACGCGGGCGCCGGCGGCCGCGAGCGCCTGGCCCACGGTCTGGGAGGCCTCGTGGATCCACGGCTGCTCGGTGAGGGCGCCGCCGGGCTGAGCCGCGAAGAACCGCTTCGCGAGCATGCCCTCGACGATCTTCGCCTTCGCCTGCTCGGGCTTGCCTTCGAGCTCGTCCGAGTTGAGATAGATCTGCCGCTCCGTCTCGACCGCGTCGGCGGGGACGTCCTCCTTGGCGATCCACTCGGGTGCGGCGAACGAGATATGCATCGCCAGCTGACGGGCAAGCTCGGGCGAGCCGCCCTCGAGCTTCACGACGACACCGATCTTGTTGGCAGGCGGATGCGCGTACGCGCCGAGCGTCTCGCCGGCGCCTGCGTCGTAGCGCTCCGATCCGGTGACGACGATGTTCTCGCCGAGCTTCCCGATCAGCTCGATCCGCTCGTCCTCGAGCTCGGTGGCGGCGTCGGGCCCTCCCGCGTCGACCGCGTCGAGCACGCGCTTCGCGAACGCCTGGAACTCCTCGTTCTTCGACACGGGCTCCGTCTCGCAGCCGACGGCGACCATCGTCACCCGGCTGTCCGACTGGTGGTAGCCGACGAGCCCCTCGCTGGTGGCGCGGTCGGCGCGCTTGCCGGCCTGCGCCATCCCGCGCTCGCGCAGGAGCGTGCGAGCGGCGTCGAGGTCGCCGTCGGTCTCCTGCAGCGCTCGCTTGGAGTCCATCATTCCCGCGCCGGTGGCGTCGCGGAGCTGCTTGACGAGGCTGGCCGAGATGGTGGTGCTCATGTCGCCTCGCTCTCGGTCGCCGGTGCCTCGGGCTCGGACTCGGGCTCGGCCTTGGCGTCGGCGGGCGGCCCCTCGGCGGTGATCACGGTCGGCTCGGCGGTGGCGGGCTGACCGGTCACGTCTCCTGCCGCCTCGGGCTCGACGGTGCTCTCCCCCTGGCTCAGCTGCTCGAACTCGGGCTGCTCGTGCACGGGGCTCGTCTCGTCGGCCGCAGGCCCGGACGCCGGCGCCGCGCCGTTGGCGGTCGCGCCGTCCGCAGGCGTCTCGGTGAGCTCGCGCTCGGTCACCTTGGTCTGGCCGGCGGCGATGCCTTCGGCGATCGCGCGGACGATCAGCGAGCACGAGCGGATCGCGTCGTCGTTGCCGGGGATGATGAAGTCGGCCTCGTCCGGGTCGCAGTTCGTGTCGACGAGCGCGATGATCGGCAGCCCGAGCCGGCGGGCCTCGCGCACGGCGAGCTGCTCCTTCTTCAGGTCGACGATGAAGATCGCGTCGGGCTGGCGCTTCAGGTCGGCCACGCCGCCGAGGTTCGCCTCGAGCTTCTCGAGCTCGGCGAGCATCGTGATCCGCTCCTTCGCCGGCAGCAGGTCGAGCTGGCCCTCGGTGTTCAGGCGGCGCAGCTCGTGCAGGTGCGCGATCCGGTCGGTGATCGTCTTCCAGTTGGTCAGCAGGCCGCCGAGCCAGCGGTTCGAGACGTACGGCATACCGACGCGCGCCGCCTCCTGGACGACCGCGTCCTGGGCCTGCTTCTTCGTGCCGACGAAGAGGATCGAGCCGCCTCGCTGCGCGATGTTGCGCACGAAGTCGTAGGCCTCCTCGAGCAGCTCGGAGGTCTGCTGGAGGTCGATGATGTAGATGCCGCCGCGCTCGGTGAAGATGAAACGCTTCATCTTCGGGTTCCAACGGCGGGTCTGGTGGCCGAAGTGGACTCCGGCCTCCAGGAGATCACGCATGGAGACGACTGCCAAGGGACTGGCCCCTTTCGTGGTTGGGTTGCGGTACAGCCGGCGGGGCGCGGGCGGAACCAAGACGGAACGGCTTGGCACCCCCACCCGTCCTGGTCGCCGGGACGGAGGAACTGGACGCGGGCAGTCTAGCGGCTGCCGCCTGTGGACAAATTGTGACGCTTTCTTTACTGGTTCGACATGGCCCGACGGGACGACTCGGGGGACAGTCCCCGGTCATGTCCGAAAGGACACGTCGGGTCAGGACGGCGGTGGACGCGTCCCGCTGGGACTGTGATCAGGTCGCGCGGGCGCGGTCGAGCGCGGCGACGAGGTCGGCCGGGAGCGGCGACTCCGCCTCGACCCGCTCGCCGGTGAAGGGATGCACGAACTCGAGCCGCGCGGCGTGCAGGAACTGACGCTCGAGGCCGAGATCACCCGCCACGCCGTAGACGGGATCACCGGCAATCGGCAGCTCGACCGCCTCGAGGTGAACGCGGATCTGGTGCGTGCGTCCCGTCTCCAGCTTGACGTCGAGCAGCGTGTGCGCCTGCAGGAGCTCCACCACCTCGAACCACGTGACGGCCTCGCGCGGCGTGGGTGTGTCGAGCGAGTGCCGCGTGCGCTCGCTGCGGTCGCGCCCGATCGGCGCCTCGATCCGACCGGTGCGCGAGCGTGGCGCGCCGCGAACGAGCGCGAGATAGCGGCGCTCGACCTCCCGCCGCCGGATCAGCTCCTGCAGGCGCCCGTGCGCTTCCTCCGAGCGGGCCACCACGAGGAGACCCGAGGTGTCGCGGTCGAGTCGGTGCACGATCCCCGGCCGCTCGTCGTCGCCCCCGGCCGCGTCGAGCGCGAGCAGGCCGTGGACGAGCGTGCCGGATGCGTGTCCGGTACCCGGATGCACGACGACGCCGGCCGGCTTGTCGACGACGACCAGGTGCTCGTCCTCCCAGGCCAGGCGGAGGTCCATCTCCTCGGGGACGAGCTCCCCGGGGCTGTCGGGCAGCTCGACCTGGACGTCTTCCCCGCCCTCCAGCCGGAAGCTCTTCGCCCGCGCCTCGCCGTCGACGACGACGGCGCCGGCGAGGATCAGCCGCTCGGCCAGCCCGCGCGAGCCGACCTCCGGCCTCGCGGCCAGGGCACGATCGAGCCGGTCGGACTCAGAAGCGCGAAAGCGGAGAGTTGCCAAGCGGGGTGGGCCGCGTGGGCTTCCGGTCGGCTGCGGCGAGCGCGACGAAGAGGATGGTGACCCCGACGACGATGAACATGTCGGCGAGGTTGAACGCGGGCCAGTAGCGGATGTCGAGGAAGTCCGTGACATGTCCGAGCCGGATCCGGTCGAGCAGGTTCGAGCTGCTACCCCCGAGCACGAACCCGAGCGCGACGGGCAGGACGGGGTGACGCTGACCCGAGCGGGCGAAGAAGAGGAGCATCCAGCTGACCGCGAGCGCCGTCAGGACGATCACGATCGAGGTGGCGTCGGAGAACAGGCCGAAGGCGATCCCGGAGTTCCGCACGTGGTGGATCGAGAACGGCCCGGCGATGTGCACCGCCTCCCCGAAGGAGAGCGCGCTCGAGACGATCTGCTTCGTCAGCTGGTCGGCGCAGAGCGCCGCGAGCGCGATCGAGCCCAGTCCGAGCCACTGCCGGCGGCCGGCCGCGAGCGAGCGCTCGGCGGACGAGATCGGCCGCAGCGCGTTCGTCGACGAGCCGATGCGGACGTCGAGCGGGCGAGGCGACTCGCGGTGAGCCGGCTCGGTCACCGCTGCTGCTTCCGCGCGTCGTCGATGCAGAGCTTCGTCCACGGAACCGCCTCGAGCCGAGCTTCCGGGATCTCCTTGCCGCAGACGACGCACGAGCCGTAGGTGCCGTCGTCGATCCGCCCGAACGCCTCCTCCACCTCCCGGAGCTGTCGCGTCGCGTCCTCTTCGAGGCCCTCGTCGAGCTCGCGCTCGTACGTCTCCGACGCGGAGTCCGCGAGATGATTGTCGGAGGTCGAGCCGGAGAGCTCGCCGGTCTCGTCGGTGAGCGACGATCCGCCGATGTCGTGATTTGCGATCGTCGCCTCGAGGTGCTCCTTCTGCTGCAGTAGCGCCTCGCGGAAGCGATCGGTGTCGATGCTCATACGCGCGTCTCCTCTCCGCCCGCCTGCGCGAGCCGTCGTTCGATCTCGTCCTGCGTGAGCCCGGCCAGCTCGACGACCTTGTCGCGAGCGGAGCCGCCCGACACGAGGCTGATGCTCGCGGCCGGGATCGCGAGCGTCTCGGCGAGCAGCGCGAGGACGGCGTCGTTCGCCTTCCCCCGCTCCGGCGCAGCTGCCACGCGGACCTTCCAGGCGTCGCCGTACCGGCCGACCACGGCCGGCCGCGCAGCTCCGGGGGACACGCGGAGCCGCAGTCGCGTCTTGTTGGGCTTCGAGTCGCCGCGCTTCGAGTCGAGAGTGCCGCCGCTCATCGCACCCAGGATAGATGGACTAGGAGATGAGCCTGCGAATCTCACCCGTGGACTCGCCCACGGGCTCGCGCCGGTCGGCCGAGGCTTCCGCGACGGTCTCGAGCGCGGAGCGCAGGAGCGACGTGATCCGCCGCAGCTCGGCGTCGAGTCGCTCGCGCTCTGCGGCGGCTCGCCGGGTCACCGCCCGCGCCTCGGCGTGGGCTTCGGTGACGATCGTGTCGGCCTCGCGGCGCGCGCTCGCCTTCAGCTCCACCGCCGAGCGCTCGGCCGAGACGAGCGTCGTGCGCAGAAGCTCTTCGAGCTCCCGGTGGCGCTTGAGATCGTGCTCCAGGCCCTCGACCTTGTCGGCGAGGTCGGCGCGCTCGCGCCAGACGTCCTCGAAGCTGTCGGCGATCTCGGCGAGCGCCCGGTCGACCGGGGAGCGGCGGTAGCCGCGGATGCCCTTCCCGAACCGGAGGTGACGGATCTCGACGGGTGTGAACGCCATCTTCATCTAGAGGACTGCCTCGATCACCGACGTGAGCACGCGGTCGAGGACGATGAGAGTGATCACGCCGATCATCGGCGACAGATCGAGCGGCCCGAGCGGTGGGATGAAGCGCCGGAAGATGCGCAGGTACGGGTCGCAGACGTCGTACAGGAACCGCTGTACCCGGTTCAGCCAGGGCCGGTACGGGAGCCTGATCCACGAGGTCAGGATGTACGCGAAGAGCAGCAGGATGTAGACGAAGATGAACGTCCCCACGAACTGCGCGACCGAGCTCCCCGTGTCGGCGAGGAGGCCGAAGGCAGGCAGCGCTGCTGCGACGAGCTGGTCGTCCATATCCCTGATTTCTTCCTCTGCGCCGGCTTTCCTACGCAGCCGGCCGGGTTCGCTAGGCCTGGTTGAAGAAGCCGCCGCGCTCGAGCATCTTTGCGCGTTCCTCGGCGGAGACCTCGACGTTGCGTGGGGTGAGCAGGAAGACCTTGTCCGCGACGCGCTGCATGCCGCCGTCGAGCGCGTAGGTGAGCCCGCTCGCGAAGTCGATCAGCCGCTTCGAGAGCTCCTGGTCCGCGCTCTGGAGGTTCAGGATCACGGGCACGCCGATCTTGAAGCGGTCGGCGATCTGCTGCGCGTCGTTGAAGCTGCGCGGCAGCACCAGGTGCACCTTCACCGAGCCAGGGCTCGGTGCGGCCTCGACGCCGCGCAACCGCGTCGTCGGGCGGATCACGGCGGTGCTCGCAGCGGCCGCCGGCTCGGGGTCGCTCCAGTCGTCGAAGTCACGTCCCCGCCGGGGCTGGAGGCGGCGGACGTTCGCGCGCTCGCGGGCACCGTAGCTCCGTTCGAGCTCCTCGTTCGTGGCGTAGCCGTCCTCGTCCCAGTCCTCGTCCTCGGCGATCCCGAAGTAGACGAGCGTGCGGTTCCAGACGTCCGAAAAGCCCATGACTGCGGGGATATTAGCGCCGGAACAGGACCGAGCCAACGCGCACGAGGGTGGCGCCCTCCTCGGCTGCGACGCGGTAGTCCTGCGACGTGCCCATCGAGAGCTCGGGCAGGTCGTGCTCGGCGGCGAGCTCTTTCAGGCGGCGGAAGAAGGGCCGCGACGCCTCCGGGTCGTCGGTTGCGGGGGGCATGGTCATCAACCCGCGCGCGGGATGCGCGGCGAGGAAGTCGCCGAGCTCGCCCGGCGGGATCCCCGACTTCGTCTCCTCGCCGGAGAGGTTGACCTCGACGAGCGCGGACGTGGTCAGCCGTCGGGCCACGGAGTCGGAGTCGACCGAGTGGACGAGCTCGCAGAGGCCGTCGACGAGCCGCGCCTTGTTCGACTGGAGGTGCCCGATGAAGTGCCACCTGAACGCGTCGCCGTAGACGGCGTGCTTGCGCTCGAGATCCTGCGCGCGGTTCTCGCCGACCACCTCCACTCCGGACTCGGCGAGCACGGCCATGTCCTCGAGCGAGACGTACTTCGTCGCCACGACGATCGTGATCCCCGGCCCAACCTCCTCGCGGAGCTTCGCGTAGGCGGCGCGAACCGCTTCAGGCGACACGCGCGATCACGCCCTGCACGCCGCGTGGCTTGCCGGTGCGGCGATGCGAGAAGAGCAGCTCCGGATGGCAAGCGGTGCAGAGATCCACATGCTCGACCTCCACGGCTCCGGCCGCTCGGAGAGCGCGCTCGGCCGCGATCCGCAGGTCGAGCCTGCGGTCACGGACGACGTCGGCGCCGAAGGCCTCCGCGAAGGGCTCGGAGACCTCGGGCCCCACCTCGTAGCAGCACGGTCCGATCGCCGGGCCGACGCAGGCCCGTGCCTGCCTCCCGAGCGCGGCGACACCCGCGGCCACGATGCCACCCAGGAGGCCGCGCCAGCCCGCGTGCACGACCGCCGCGGCGGGGCGGTGGCCGTCGTCTCGCACCAGCGCGATCGGGAGGCAGTCGGCGGCGAAGGCGAGCATCGGGAGATCGCTCTCGTCCGTCCACAGCCCGTCGCCCGGCTCGCCGCGCACCCCGGGTTGCGCGCGCCGAACGACGTTGGAGTGAACCTGGCGGTTCAGCGCGAGCCGGTCGGGGTCGCCGCCGATCTCCGCGCAGAGCCGTCTGCGGTTCTCGTCCACGCGCTCGACGTCGTCGCCCGTCAGCCGGCCGAGGTTGAGCGACTCGTACGGGCCCTCGCTCACCCCGCCCTCGCGCGTCGAGAAGACGACCTCGTACGGCCCCGGTGCGTCCCAGCGGATCACGCCGAGAGGGTACGCGACCGTTCCAGCAGCCACTCGCGCTCGTTGCGCGCGGGCTCCTCGACGACCTCCGCGAGGAGGAGCGCGAGTACGCGGCCGAGCTCGGGGCTCTCCGGCAGGCCCGCTGCGATCAGGTCGTCGCCGCTCAGAGCGAGGTCGGCCAACGTGTGCGCGCTGCCTCGCTCGGCCTCGACCAGCTCGCGGAAGCGCGCGTGCGCCGCGTGCTCCTCGGCCGGCACGTCCTTCGCCCGGAGATCGGCCGCCTTGTGAGCGAGCAGATCGAAGGCGAGCTCGACGCCGTGACGGTGGAGGAACCTCCGCGCGTCGACCGGCTCCGGATCGGTGAGCTCCTCGAACGAGTGCTCGCGCACGAGCGCCGTGACGTGCCGCCGAAGCCGCGTCGGGTACCGAAGCCGCTCGAGGACGCGTGAGCCGATCGCCGCGCCGAGCTCGGCGTGGACGGCGCCGGTTCGGTCGGCCTCCGGCTTCCCCAGGTCGTGCAGCAGCGCGGCGAGCCGTACCTCCAGCCGGTTTTCCGCGTCCGCCGAGAGCTGGATCACCGAGAAGACGTGCTCGTCGAGCGGAAGGTTCTGCCGTGCACTCTCCTGCTCGTAGCCGACGACGGCCGCGAGCTCGGGCAGGAGGTGCTCGAGCACGCCGGTGTCCCGAGCGAGCCGCAGCGCCCGCGCGGGCTCGGCTCCGAGCAGGAGCTTCGAGAGCTCGCCCAGTCCGTCCGCGGCGAGCCCCCCGCCGATCCGCTCGGGGGCAACCAGTGAGATCGAGGACGCGTTCGCACGCATCTGCTCGCGCGTGCCCGGATCCGGCTCGACGCCGAGCTGAGAGACGAACCGAAGCCCGCGCACGATGCGCAGCGGGTCCTCGCGGAAGCTCTGTGGCGAGACGGTGCGGAGGACGCGCTGCTCGAGGTCGTGCCGCCCTCCCACCGGATCGACGTACTCGCCGGTCGAGAGCCGCCGGGCGATCGCGTTGATCGTGAAGTCGCGCCGCTTCATGTCCTCCTCGACCGGCAGCGAGGCGTCCGCGACGATCTCGAAGTCGTGACGGCCGGGGCCGGTGCTCACCTCCCGGCGCGGCGGCGCGAACTCGATCCCGGCCGGTACGAGCGCTCGCAGCTCGCGCTCGGCCGGACGGAAGCGCAGGCCGACGAGCCGGTCGGCGACCAGCAGGTCCTCGACTGCGCCGTGCGGGCTCAGCAGCTCGCGCAGCCCGGCGGTGTCGACCCCGGGAACGACGAAGTCCGCGTCCTTCGCGTCGCCGCCGAGCAGCTCGTCGCGCACCGCGCCACCCACGAGGTAGGCGTCGAGGCCGAGCGAGCGAACGTAGTCCTCGATCTGGCGCTGCATGCGCCCATTCTTCCTACAGGTGCGCGATCGCCTCGATCTCGACGAGCGCGCCTGACGGGAGCTTGCTCACCTCGATCGTCGAGCGCGCGGGCGGACGGTCGCCGACGTGGCGCGCGTAGACCTCGTTCATGCCGGCGAAGTCGTCCAGGTTCGTGAGGAAAACCGTCGTCTTCACGAGCCGGTCGAGGCTCGAGCCCGCCTCCTCGAGGATGGCGCCGAGGTTCGTCAGCACCTGCTCGGTCTGCTCCGCGATCGTGTCGCCGACCATCGTGGTCTCGCCCGGCCGCAGCCCGAGCTGGCCGGCGACGAAGACGAGCTCGCCGACGCGGATCGCCTGGTTGTAGGGCGCGCCCTGGAACGGTGCGGGTGCGCTTTCGGTGCGGACGATCTCCTTCTCTGCCATGTGCTCTCCTCCGTCGTCGCTTCAGGAGACCCTGCACGCCGCGGCGAGCGCCACGCCGAGGGCCTTGAAGATCGCCTCCAGGACGTGCTGGGACTCGTCGCCGTCGATCAGCCGGACGTGCAGCGTCAGGCTCGCGGAGCGGGCGAGCTCGTCGAGGAAGCGCGCAGCGAGGTCGGAGGCGAGCCCACCCGCCCGAGCGTCCGTCAGGTCGACGTTGCTCGCGAGCAGCGCCCGGTCGGAGACCTCGAGGACGACCTGCGCGAGGGCCTCCCGAGCCGGCATCACCCCCGCGCCGTGACCCGGCGCGCCGTCGGCGCGCAGCAGCGGAACGAGCGCCTGGCCGAGCGCGCGGCCGGCCGCCGCCACCTCGGCCTCGGCGTCGCCGGGCGGCAGCTCGAGCACGACGTCGAAGCGCCCGCTGCGCGCCAGGAGCGTCAGCAGGTGGTCGAGCACGGGCAGGCCGGTGGCGACGTTCGCCGTACCGGCGCCGACGGCGACGCGGGCGCTCATCCCGCCGACCCTAGCCGAATCGGGAGGTTCTTTCTCGACCTCGATCGCCCATGATTCGTCGGGATTCCTGGACGACGTCGTCCAGCGGGAGATCAGGGAGAGCATGGGGCTCATACGGGTGACCGCGATCGTCGGCATCGCCGGCGCTACAGTCGTCCGGGGCGGCGGGCGTGGCGCAGGCGGGCGTCTCGAGCGGGACTGCGAGTGCGTGGCCGCGCGGTACCGCGATCGTCTCGTACGCGACCGAGTCGGCGCTTCGCGAGGCGCTCTGCCGGGCACCGCGCGCAGGTCGTCCGTCGACTGCCGGCGCTCCGGGTCGTCGAGGTGCGTCCGCACGGCGACCTGATCCGGTTCGTGGACTCGGTCGAGCGGCTCCCCGGGATCGTCGAGGTCGAGCCACGCGTCGGGCGGCGGTCGTACGACGAGCCCGCGCTGGCGGTCGCCTCGCTCACCGGTGCGCCCCAGTGGCAGTACGCAGCGACCCGCACGGATCTGGTGCCCGAAAACGTCGCGCGCGCTGCGCACGGCGTGACGATCGCCGTCGTCGACACCGGTGCCGACCTGAGCGCCCCCGATCTGGCGGCCAAGCAACCCGTCGCCTACAGCATCCGCAAGCGCTCGACGGACGTCACCGACCGCAACGGACACGGCACGTTCGTGGCGTCGCTCGCGGCCGGGTCCGTCTCGAACGGTGAGGGGATCGCAGGCGGCGGCGGCGACGCGCGCCTGATGGTGGTGCAGGCGGGACGTGCCGACGGCTCGTTCAGCGACGTCGAGGAGGCTGCGGCGATCGTCTGGGCAGTCGACCACGGCGCGCGCGTGATCAACCTCAGTCTCGGCGGCGCCAAGACGTCGACGGTGGAGCAGCGCGCGGTGCAGTACGCCTTCTCTCAGGGCGCGCTCCTCGTCGCAGCGGTGGGGAACGAGCACCTCGAGGGCAACCCGGTCGAGTACCCCGCGGCGCTCCTGCAACAGCCGGGGTCGAGAGGCGCCGGCGGTGGTGGCCTCGCGGTCGGCGCCTCGACGCGTCTGGGAGCACGCGCAGCGTTCTCGAACACCGGCTCGCATCTCTCGCTCGCCGCGCCCGGCGAGGGCGTCTTCGCGGCCGTCTCGAGCTCGTCGGAGGCGATACGGTTTCCCCGCGTCGCGCTCCCAGGCTCGCTCGCCGGGCTCTACGGCTACGGCAGCGGCACCTCGTACGCGGCTCCGCAGGTCGCAGGCGCCGCAGCGCTCACGTGGGCGGCGAACCCCGAGCTGACGGCTGCGGAGGTGGCCACGATCCTGGAGCAGACGGCCTCGGGCGGCGGCCGCTGGAACGCGCAGCTCGGCTACGGCGTCCTCGATGCCGCGGCGGCGGTCGCCCGGGCGACGGGGATCGCCGAGTCCGGTCTCAGGCTCCGGGGCAGCCGAAGCGGACGACACGTCTCGCTGACCTGGCCGAGGCTTGCCGGCGCCGCCGCGTTCCGCGTGGCCGCAGTGCGCGACGGGCGCCCCGAAGAGGTGCTGACGCCGGCGACGACCGAGACGGCCGCGCGCTACTCACTGGAGGCCGGAACCTACGGCTTCGCGGTCACAGCACTCGACGGTGCCGGCCGGTCGCTGGCCGTCTCATCGCCCTGGACCGTGTCGCTCCACCCCGCACGGGCGTCGCTCGAGCTCACCGCCTCGCGCAGCGCCCCCCACTCCGTCGAGCTCGCAGCCTGGCTCGGCGTCGACGGGTTGGCCGCTTCCGCGGCTGCGCGGCGGCTCGTGCTCGAGTCGCGTCGCCGGGGAAGCTGGTCTCGATCGGCAATCGCGAAGACCGACGGCGGTGGCCTCGCCCGCTGGCGCTTCACGCTCGAGCCGGGAACCCATCGTCTGCGCGTCCGCTTCCCCGGCAGCCACGACCTCGCGGCGGCCACGAGCCGCCCCGTGACGCTCCGGATTCCCTAGCTGGCGTCGACGCGGTCGATCGCCGCGCCGAGCGCGCGCAGGCGCTCGTCGATCCGCTCGTAGCCGCGGTCGATCTCGCCGACGTTGCCGATCCTCGAGGTGCCCTCGGCGCAGAGCGCGGCGATCAGGAGGGCCATCCCGGCGCGGATGTCGGGACTCGTCAGCCGCTCGCCGTAGAGCTGAGAGCGCCCCGTCACGACGACCCGGTGCGGGTCGCAGAGGATGATCCGCGCGCCCATGCCGACGAGCTTGTCGACGAAGAAGAGCCGGCTCTCGAACATCTTCTCGAAGATCAGGATCGTGCCATGGGCCTGGGTCGCGGTGACGACTGCGATCGAGGTGAGGTCGGCCGGGAAGGCGGGCCAGGGGCCGTCCTCGATCTTCGGGATCTGCCCGCCGAGGTCGTCCTGGATCTCGAGCTCCTGGCCCGGCGGGATGCGGACGCTCGTCTCGCCCACCTCGACGTGCACCCCGAGCCGCTCGAAGGCGGGCAGGATCGAGATCAGGTCGTGCGGCTCGACGCCCTCGACGGTGACGTCGCCACCCGTCGTGGCCGCGAGGCCGATGAAGCTGCCGACCTCGATGTGCTCGGGTGCGACCCGCCACTCGCCGCCGCCGAGGTGGTCGACGCCCTCGATCCGCAGCACGTTCGACTCGATCCCTTCGATCTGGGCGCCGAGCGAGACGAGGAAGCGGCAGAGATCCTGCACGTGCGGCTCGCACGCTGCGTTTCCGAGCACGGTTGCGCCCTCGGCGAGGACGGCCGCCATGATCGCGTTCTCGGTCGCCATCACGCTCGCCTCGTCGAGGAAGATCCGCTTGCCGCGCAGGCCGGCCGTGCGCATCTCGTAGCGGCCGTTGAGCGCGATCTCGGTGCCCAGCTCCGCGAAGGCGTGGATGTGGGGATCGAGCCGGCGACGGCCGATCACGTCGCCGCCCGGAGGCGGGACGACGGCGCGGCCGAAGCGCGCAAGGAGCGGGCCTGCCAGCAGGAACGACGCCCGGATGCGGCGGCAGAGCTCCTCGTCGAGCTCCGTCTTGTGGACGCCGGTCGGATCGACGCTCACCTCGTTCGGCCCGCTCCAGTCGACCTCGGCGCCGATGTCCGCGAGCAGCTCGAGCATCGTCTGCACGTCGCGGATCCGCGGCACGTTCGTCAGCCGTACGGGCTCGGTCGCGAGCACGCACGCGGCCAGGAGCGGCAGCGCGCCGTTCTTGTTGCCCGCGGCGCGCACCGTCCCGCTCAGGGGGCGTCCGCCTTCGATCACGAAGGACTGCATCAGCTTCTCGGTCGCAAGCGTAGAGGTCATGGCTGTCGGCATCCCCGTTCGAGGGGCGGTCGGAGGCGGGGTATCGTAGACGGCCGATGGAACCGACGCGAGAGCAGGCGTGGAAGACGCTGACGCAGTACACGCGGAGCGAGTCGCTGTTGCGACACGCGCTCGCCGTCGAGGCCTCCACTCGGTCGTACGCCCGGCGGCTCGGCGAGGACGAGGAACGCTGGGCCGTCGTCGCGCTACTGCACGACTTCGACTACGAGATCCACCCCACGCTCGACAAGCATCCGCAGGACGGCGCCCCGCTCCTCCGCGAGGAGGGCTACCCCGAGGACGTGATCGAGGCGATTCTCTCGCACGCCGAGCACCTCGCGCTGCCCCGCGACACGCCGCTCAAGCGGACGCTCTTCGCCTGCGACGAGCTCTCCGGCTTCGTCCACGCCTGCGGGCTCGTCCGTCCCACGGGCCTCGTCGGGCTCGAGCCGAAGTCCGTGCGCAAGAAGCTGAAGCAGCCGTCATTCGCGGCCGGCGTCCATCGCGACGAGGTGTACGCAGGCGCCGAGCTGATCGGGCTGGAGCTCGACGAGCACATCGCGAACGTCGTCGCCGCGCTACAGCCGATCTCGGCCGAGCTCGGGCTGCGGAGCGCCGCCGAGACCCCTAGCCCCTAGCGGCGGACGACCACGCGGGCCGGGGCGCTGCGCCGGCCGGCGGCGTCGACCGCGCGCACGACGTAGACGTGGCGGCCGCGCAGGAGCGGCTGGCGCGCCACGAGCGCCCGAACGCGCTGGCGCAGCTTCCCGTCGCGAAAGACGAGATACGCGCTGACACCGCGGTCGTCCCGGCTGGGCCGCCAGCGCAGCGTCACGCGCCCGGCCGCGACCGCGGCGCGCAGCCGCGTCGGCTCGGTCGGGGCTCGGTTGGTCAGAGCCGGGTTTGCCTGCGAGGCGGGTGGCGCAGCCGGTGCGATCTCGAAGCCTGCGCGGTCGTCGGAGGGATCGGAGTCCGCGCTCGCCGAGGCAACGGTCGCGACGACGAGCCCTCCTGTCGGGGTGAGCAGCGAGAACCGGACGGGCGTCGAATTGCCGTTCTGGAGGAAGTCGAGCGCGCAGACGATCGGGCTCTCGCCCATGCAGCCGGAGCCACGCTCGAATGCCGGCGGGCCGAGCAGACGCGCGCCCGCCGGAAGCTCGACCCGCAGTTGCACGCCGAGCGCGGAGCCCCCGGCCGGGTCGGCGGAGACGGTGGCGAGCACGTCGACGGGTAGGCCGGCGCGCGGTGCGGCGGGCACGGTCGCGAGCGCGACGCCGAGGTCGGGAGGCAGCGCCGCCCCACCGCCCCCGCCTGCCGGAGGCGGTGGAGGAGGCGGTGGGTTGGTGTCCGAGGAAGTCGTGACCGTGACGGGCACCGACGCGTCGCCGAGGTTTCCGGCAGCGTCGAGTGCACGCACGGTGTAGGTGTAGCTCGTTTGCGGAGCGACGTCGGCGTGAGTCCACGTCGTCTCGGTCGTCGTCCCGATGTGCGCTCCGCCCCGGTAGACGCGGTACGAGAGCGCGCTCGCGTCGTCGGTCGCCGCACGCCAGGAGATCTGCACGCGCAACGGTCCGGCGTGGGCGACCGCCTGCGGGTCGAGGGGAACGGACGGGGCGCGGTAGTCGGCGCTCGGACGGCCGCCCTTCAACGCGTCGCAGTTCACGGTGCCGTTGCTCGCCTCGCCGATCGCCTGCCGGAAGGCCGGCAGCGAGTCCTTGGCGGTGCGATCGGCCCAGTACACACCGGACTGCCATCCGACGAGCGTCGGCTCGTCGGCGAGCAGGAAGTTGAAGTACGCGGCGACAAACGGCTGGCAGGCGGCGAGCCGGATCGCGTCGAGTGCCTGGGTCGTCTGGTCGGGCGCGAGTGTCGTCTCAGCCGGCGCAGGAGCGTTGGGCTCGCCGCCTGCGTGGTCGGGAATCGTCTCGACGTTCTCGACGTCCCGGTACGCCCAGGTCTTGCTCGAATCGACGGCTGTCTGCGAGCCCGACTCGGTGTACCAGATGGTGGTGCCGCCGGCGCCCGGCAGCGGTTGCGCGGTGCCCTCGAACGCGAGCGCGAGGTTCGCCATCAGCTTGTTCCAGTCGCCGAGCCCGATCGTCTTGGAGCCGATGTGCCGCCGCCAGGGGCGCTCTGCGGCGTCCAGGCCGTACGGGTGGTGCGCGACCGTGTCCAGCAGCGGCCGCGAGCGGCCGCTCGTGCGATACGCGTCGCCGACCTCACGGATGAACGCGCCGGGAGACGTCGAGCCGGAGTTGTCGTTGCCGGTCGACGAGAGCGCGAGGCCGAGTACGTTCACGCCCGACGGGAACGCGGTGTGGAGGACGTCATAGCAGCGCGCGAGCAGGGCCTCGTACGCAGCCGGAGCGCCCGCCTGCGGGCTCCAGAAGAGGCTTTTGTTGGGCTCGTTCCAGATCACGACGTCGCGGATCGAGGCGTACCGGGTGAGCAGCGTCCGGACGTACCCGCAGTAGACGTCCCGCGCGGCCGCGTCCTTCGGCGCGTTCGAGCCCGGGTGGGCGTAGACGGACAGCACCAGCCGCTGGCCGGCGGCGGACGCAGCCGCTCGGTCGAGCCTCGTGCGCTCGTCGGCGCTCAGTGCCGTTTGCCCGGGGCTCCAAAGCGTCGTTAGCCGGAAGGCGCCGCCACCGAGACCGGCTGCGGCCGCGACCGACCAGCCGCCGTCGCTCTCCTTCGGCAGGTCTTCCGAGAAGCCGAGCAGCATCGGCACGCCGGGTGTCGGGGCGGCGGACGCGGCTGCGACGAGTGCCGTGACGACGGCCGCGAGCGCGACGAGACGAACCACTCAGACCCTCCCCTTACGTGACCCGGACCCATCGGGTCGGGCGGGTGGAGCGTAGCCGAGGATCGGCGCCTAGGGAAGCGCCGCGACGAGGCGCTCGAGGTCGTCGTCGCTCGTCCACCAGCCGCACGCCACGCGGACGAGCCCCGTGCCCGGGATCTCCCGCACGACGACGTCCGCCGCGGCGAGCGCCTCGACGAGCGAAGCCGGCTCGGAGGCCCGGAACGAGACGAGTGTGGCGCCCCCCTCCACGAGCTCCACCCTCTGGCCCAGCAGGTCGCGACAGCGCGCCGTCTGCCGCGCCGCGTGCTCGTAACGCCAGTCGGGCGGCAGCTCGAGGGCTGCGAGGAGGCCGGACAGCGAGGCCGGCGGGAGCCAGCCCGCGTCGAACCGGGCCGCTCCGTCGCGTGGCTCGAAGCGACCGTCGGGCTCGAACGAGGACTGTGCGAAGTAGCTCGGGCGGCCGACGTGCAGCCGCTCGGGGTCGGCGACGACGAGTGCGCCCGTCGCGTCCGGCCCGCAGAGCCACTTCTGACCGGAGACGGTCAGGAAGTCGAGGCCACGAGCGTCGACGGGGATCGCGCCGACCGACTGCGCTCCGTCGACGAGGATCGGAACGCCGGCTCGCTCGCGCAGCTCGAGCACCGGCAGCAGGCGCCCGGTCGTCCAGAGCACCTGCGAGACCGCGAGCAGCCGCGTTCGCGGCGTCACCGCCGCGACGATCGCGTCCGCTGTCGGTTCCACGACGACGACGTGTGCACCCGATGCGTGGAGCGGCCCCAGCAGCCCGAAGTGCTCCTCGCTCGTCGTCACGACCTCGTCGTCGGGAGAGAGCCCGAGGCCCGCAAGCACGATGTTGCAGCCGTCGGTGGTCGAGCCTGTCAGCGCGACCTGCTCGATCCGGGCGCCGGCGAGCTCGGCCAACCGCCCGCGCAGCCGCTCACGAAGCCCGAGCATCCGGTCGAAGTACTCCTTGCCGAAACGGCCCCGCTCGCCGTCGGAACCAAGCTCGGCCTGCATGGCGTCGAGCGTCGGCCGCGCGAGAGGGCCGAACGTCCCGGCGTTCAGGTAAGCCACACGCTCCAGCACCGGGAACAGCCCTCGCGCCTCTCCGAAGGTCATCCGACCGTGACCTCGACGGGGGCGTGATCCGAGAGCACGCGGCCACCGTACCGGCGCCGTTCCTCGGGCCAGGTCGAGAGGGCCGTGGCTTCCAGCCCTCGTACGAGCACGTGGTCGATTCCCGCGCTGCGCTCCGACCAGCCCGTGAGATCGGCGAGCTGCACCGAGCGCAGGTTGAAGTCACCCGCGAGCACGCACGGCAGCTCGCCGGCGAGCCCGAGCACGAACGTCCTCCGCCCGACGGATCTCCGCCGCCGGCACCTCCGGCTTCCGGAAGTCGTTCGTGGCGTGGAGGTTCGCGACGACGAGCCGGTCGGTGCGGACGGCATGGCAGTAGCGCGGCTCACGCCTGCCCTCGTCGAGGCGCAGCAGGTGATGGGCACGTGGCTCCAATCCGCGCGCGAGCAGGATCGCGTTCGCCTGCCCGGCGATCGCGGATCGCAGCACGCCGTTGTTCAGGCGCGTGATGAAGCCGCCGAGCCAGTCGGGCAGCCAGGGCTCCCGTGTCACGACCCAGCGGGCCGTCATGCCGCTCCAGCGCGCGAGCCGTGGCAGCGCCCAGAGAGGCACCTCCTGCAGGCAGAGCACGTCCGGCCGGTCTGCCGTCGCGAGCCGGATCATCGTGTGCAAATGGCTGCGCGGGTCGGGCGGGTACGCGTTCCCGTGGAAGACGTTCCAGCTGCGGACGAGCAGCGATCCGGTTCCGGCGTCGTCCACGCCGTCATTCTCGCGGCCCGAGCCGTCCCTTCTAGGGTAGGAGCGTGCGCGTCGTCCTCGCCGACCCTCCCGCGTTCACACCGCCGTACGACCACGCGCTCGCCGAGGCGCTGGCGGAGGCCGGCGCCGAGGTGCAGCTGGTGACGTCGCGGTTCCGCTTCGGCGACGTGCCGACGCCCGCCGGGTATGCGCGGCGAGAGCTCTTCTACCCCGTCTCGTCGCGGCTCTTCCGGCGCTCGCGGCTGCGGTTGCCGCTGAAGGCGATCGAGCATCCGCTCGGCCTGGCGCGTCTCGCCGCCACCCGGGCGGACGTCGTACACGTGCAGTGGCTGGCGGCGCCCGAGCTCGACGTGCGCCTGCTTCGCCACCGCGCGCCGCTCGTCCTGACCGCGCACGACCTCCTCCCGCGCCGAACCGCCTCGAAGCACGGTCTCTGGCGCCGCCTGTTCGCCCGCTTCGACCGGGTGATCGTGCACAGCGAGCGCGGCCGCGAGACGCTGGCCGAGTTCGGCGTACCGGACGAGCAGCTGCGCGTGATCCCGCATCCGGTCTGGCCCGGCGACCTGGAGCGTCGCGACGACAGTCGGACGGTGCTCGCGCTCGGCCTCGTCCGGCCGTACAAGCAGCTCGAGCACGCCCGCACTGCAGTCGCTCGTGTACCCGGGGCCGTGCTCCGCGTCGCGGGCGACGCGGCTGCGTACCTGCCCGAGTCCGAGATCGACCGTGCGCTCGCGGAGTCGACGGTCGCCGTCTTCCCGTACCGCGCGGAGCTCGATCAGAGCGGCGCGCTCCTGAGGGCGCTCGGCGCGGGCGTGCCCGCGGTGGTGTACGACGTCGGCGGCCTCGCGGAGCCGGTGCTCGCGTTCGGTGCAGGGCGCGTCGTCGAGCCCGACGACATCGACGCTCTCGCGGCGGCGCTGCAGGAGCTGCTGGAAGACGAAGAGGCCCTTGCCGAGGCCCGCGCGGGCGCGTTGCGGGCTCGGGACTCACTCACCTGGGCAGCGTCCGCACGCGCCCACCTGGACGTGTACGAGGAGCTCCTCTGAGCATCTTTCGCCGTGGCCGCTTCGCCGAGCTCGTCCGGCGCCAGCTCGACCTGTTCGCCGAAGACGAGGCGGAGCTGCTCGCGGAGGCAGACGACGCCGAGCGAGCCTACGACGCCGCCGAGCGCGACCAGGCCGAGGAGGCGTACAGCGATTTCCAGCTCGTGCTGGACGCGGCAGCAGACCGGTTGATCGACCTCCGCGAGACCTACGCCGCGACCCTGGACGAGGACGCGGCGCTCGAGTACGAGGGCGCGTTCGACCGCGCGGCCGAGAAGCGGTTCTCGCGGCTGCGAGGGAAGCTCTAGGGCTCGCAGCGTCGGTCGCCGACCTCCGCGTACGCGAAACTCCGCTCCGTGAGAATCGAGGACTACGGGCTGATCGGCGACCTGCAGACCGCGGCGCTCGTCGGCCGCGACGGCTCGATCGACTGGCTCTGCTTCCCGCGCTTCGACTCGGGTGCCTGCTTCGCCGCACTGCTCGGCACCGAGGAGGACGGGCGCTGGCTGCTCGCCCCGGACTGCGAGGTCGAGCGCGTGGAGCGCCGCTACCGCGAGCACACGCTCGTCCACGAGCTCGACTTCCACACCGCGAACGGCTCGGTCCGGGTGATCGACTTCATGCCCCCGCGGGGCACCGATCCGGATGTCGTCCGGATCGTCGAGGGGCTCGAGGGAACCGTGCGGATGCGAATGGAGCTCGTGATCCGCTTCGACTACGGCTCGATCGTGCCCTGGGTGCGGCGTGCGGACGACGGATCGCTGGTCGCCATTGCCGGGCCGGACGCCGTCGGGCTCCGGACGCCGATCGACCTCCGCGGCGAGAACCTCCACACGGTCGCCGAGTTCAGCGTCTCTGCGGGCGAGCGCGTTCCGTTCACGCTGACGTGGTTCCCGTCGCACCACGATGCAGCGGCCCGGATCGACCCCGAGCAGGCGCTGCGCGAGACCTGCGGCTTCTGGCGCGACTGGATCGGGACCTGCACCTACGGCGGTCGCTGGCACGACGCCGTCGTGCGCTCGCTGATGGTCTTGAAGGCGCTGACGTACGGCCCGACGGGCGGGATCGTGGCCGCGCCCACGACGTCGCTGCCGGAGCAGATAGGCGGCGTCCGCAACTGGGACTACCGCTACTGCTGGCTGCGCGACGCGACGTTCGCGCTCGACGCGCTCGTCGGGAACGGCTTTCTCGACGAGGCGCGTGCCTGGCGCACCTGGCTCCTGCGCGCCGTGGCCGGCGATCCCGACGATCTGCAGATCATGTACGGCCCCGCGGGCGAGCGGCGGCTGACGGAGCTCGAGCTACCGTGGCTCGCAGGCTACGAGGGCTCCCAGCCCGTGCGAATCGGCAACGGCGCCAGCGGCCAGTTCCAGCTCGACGTCTACGGGGAGGTGCTCGACATGCTGCACGAGGCGCGGCGGGCCAAGCTCGAGCGCAGCGAGGACTCGTGGGCGCTCCAGCAGACGCTGCTCCGCAGGCTCGAGGACCGCTGGCAGGACCCAGACGAAGGCATCTGGGAGGTGCGCGGGCCGCGCCGCCATTTCACGCACTCGAAGGTGATGGCCTGGGTCGCGTTCGACCGCGGCGTGAAAGCCGTCGAGGAGTTCGGCCACGACGGGCCCGTCGAGAGGTGGCGAGAGTGCCGCGCTGCCATCCACGCCGAGGTGCTCGACCGGGGCTTCGACGCCGAGCTCGACTCGTTCGTGCAGTCGTACGGCTCGAAGCGCCTCGACGCGAGCCTGCTGCTGATCCCGCTCGTCGGCTTCCTGCCCCCGGACGACCCGCGCGTCGTCGGCACCCTCGAGGCAGTGCGGCGCGAGTTGCTCCACAACGGGTTCGTGCGCCGCTACCGCCACGACGACGTCGACACCGTCGACGGCCTGCCTCCGGGCGAGGGCGCCTTCTTCCTCTGCTCGTTCTGGTTCGTCGACAACCTGACGCTGCTGGGGCGGCTCGACGAGGCGGTCGAGATGTTCGAGCGGCTGTTGTCGCTGCGGAACGAGCTCGGGCTGCTCTCGGAGGAGTACGACCCGGTAGCAGAGCGGCTCGTCGGGAACTTCCCGCAGGCGTTCTCCCACATCGGGCTGATCAACACGGCGATGCTGCTCGAGGACGCGCGGCGGACGCCGGTTCGGGGATAGCAGCGGCTCTCCGGACGCAGGGTCGATCTCCTCGGCATAGAGGCCGACGTCGTTCGAATGCTCGAGGAGCCGCTCCATCAGCTCGTTACCCTCCTCCACTGGCTCAGCGGTGGCCGAAGTGGTGGGCAGGTGGGAGTGCCGCGCCGACGTCGCTCTGGGCGACGCGGCGGGCGAGCGGGCCGAGGCTCTCGAGCTCCGCGACGACGATGTTGCGGTTCTCGCCGATCCGCTCGTAGCGTCCGTGCACGAGGAGCAGCGGTGCTCCGCGAACGATCGCACGCCGCCGCTCGTAGAGCTCGGGCGAGACGATCAGGTTCACCTGGCCGTGCTCGTCCTCGAGCAGCATGAAGACGATCCCGCTCGCTGTAGCGGGTCGCTGGCGCGCGATCGCGAGCCCGGCGTAGGCCACCCTGCTTCGGTGGGCCGCCTCGGCGAGCTCCGGGCTCGCGAGCACTCCCGAGGGCAGGTGCGGGCGCAGCAGCGTCAGCGGATGGAGGCCGACCGAGATGCTCGTGCCGGCGTAGTCGGCGAGCATTCGCTCCCAGTCGGTCAGGTCGGGCAGGTCGGGTGTCGCCGCCGTCGGCTCGAGCGAGAGCGTGAGCTGGACGTTCTCGCGCTGCACCGTCTGCGGCCGGAAGGCGAGCCCGAGCTCCCAGAGCAGGTCGCGGCGGCGCCCCCACCGGTCGCAGGCGCCGCTGCGCACCAGCGCCTCGAGCTCTCGGGCGTCCAGGGGCGCCCGCCGCGCAAGGTCGCCGATGCCCGCGAACGGACCTCGCTCCTCCCGCTCCGCAACGAGCGCTGCCGCGTCGTCGTCGCCCACGGAGCGCACGTACCCGAGCCCTAAACGGACCGCCTGACCTTGTGTTTCAGAAACACAAGCGCACTCGGCTGAGCTCTCGTTCACGTCCGGCGCTAGCACCTCCACGCCCCGTCTCTGAGCATCCCGCACCAAGCTTGCAGGCGGGTAGAAGCCCATCGGCTGCGCGTTCAGGAGCGAGCAGAGGAACTCCGCCGGATAGTGGTGCCGCAGCCACGCCGACTGGTAGGCGAGCAGCCCGAACGCGGCCGCGTGCGACTTCGGGAAGCCGAAGCCGGAGAAGGACGCGAGCTTGTCGTAGACGCGGTCGGCGGTCCCAGGATCGACCCCGTTCGCGGCGGCGCCCTCGACGAAGCGCGCGCGGAACGCCTCGATCGCCTCCTCGCTGCGCTTGCGGCTCATCGCGCGCCGCAGACCCTCCGCCTCGCCGATCGTGAAGCTCGCGAGCGCCATCGCCACCTCGAGCACCTGATCCTGGAAGACGACGACGCCGTGCGTCTCGCGCAGCGGCTCGCGCAGGAGCTCGTGGTCGACCGGCGGCACGTAGTCCGGATCGACCCGCAACCGCTCGCGCGCGTCGATGTACGGGTGCACGGCCTTGCCCTGGATCGGCCCCGGCCGCACGAGCGCCACCTGCACGGTCAGGTCGTCGAGGTCGGCCGGCTTCGTGCGCAGCAGGCTCTGCATCTGCGCGCGGCTCTCGATCTGGAAGTCGCCGACGGTGTCGGCGCGCTGGATCTCCGCGTAGACGTCGCGGTCGTCGAGCGGGATCCGCGAGAGGTCGATCGGCTCGCCGTAGATCTCGGCGATCTGCTCGACGCAATCCTCGACCGCGGAGAGCATCCCCAACCCGAGCAGGTCGATCTTGAGGAAGCCCGCGTCCGAGCACGAGTCCTTGTCCCACTGGCAGAGCTGCCGGCCGGCCATCGCCGCAGGCTGCACCGGTACGAGCTCGTCGAGCGGGCGCGACGAGATCACCATCCCGCCCGGGTGCTGGGAGATGTGCCGCGGCAGGCCGGCGATCTCCCGTGTCAGCTCCGCGAAGGCGCGCCAACGCGGCGAGAGCAGCTTGCGCTCGTGGTCGGGAAGCAGTGCGAGCTCCTCCGCGACGCGGCCCGCGCTCCAGCCGTCCGAGACTCGCGCGAGCCGCTCGAGCTCCGAGAACGGCAGGCCGAGCGCCTTGCCGACATCGCGGATCGCGCCGCGCGAGCGGTACGTGGAGAAGCTCGCGACGAGAGAGGCATGGCGGCGGCCGTAGCGCTCCGTCACCGCGACGATCAGCTTCTCGCGGATGTCGCGCGGGAAGTCGAGGTCGATGTCGGGCACCGACATCAGCTCGCGGTTCAGGAAGCGTCCCAGCGAGAGGTCGTTCGCGACGGGATCGACGTGCGAGAGCCCGGTGAGGTAACAGACGATCGAGCCGACGGAGCTGCCGCGCCCGCGCCCCGGCGGCAGGAAGCGCCGCGGCGAGCCGACGCCGCGCACCTGCGCCGCACATTCCTTCGCCAGCTCGAGCACCTCCCAGTGGAGCAGGAAGAAGCCGGCCAGCCCGAGCTCGTCGATCAGCGCCAGCTCGTCCCGCAGTCGTGCGCGGGCGCGGCCAAGTAACAGTCTGTTACTTGGCGGGTAGCGCTCCGCGAACGTGCTCTCGCACACCTGCGCCAGCTGCCTGATCGCCGGCTCCCGCCCGTCGGCGAAGTCGGGATAGCGGTAGCCGAGCTCGGCGGTGAGGTCGAACTCGAGCCGCTGTGCGAGCTCCGCGGTGCGCCGGACGGCGTCGCGATCGTCCGGGAAGAGGTCATCGAGCTCGGCCGGCGCCCGCAGGACGCTCTCGTGGTTGCCGCGACGCTCGCGCTCGCAGGACTCGAGCGAGGAGCGGTGGCGGATCGCGACCAGGACGTCCTGGAGCGCTGTGCGTCGCGGATGGTGCGCGTGCACGTTGCCGGTGACGACGGTGGGCACGCCGAGGTGAGCCGCGAGGTCGCGCAGGAGCGTGTTCCGCCGTGCGTCGCCACGTTCGAACGGTCGCTGCAGCTCGACATGGAAGCGCTCGCCGAAGGCGCGCGCGAGCCGCACCGCGGCGTTGGGGTCGCGCACGCCGAGCCCGCCGCGCGCGCAGCCGGAGAGGCAGACGAGCCCGTCGTTCGACTCCTCGAGCAGCGCCTGGTCGAGCGCGGGCGGCAAGGGATCGGCGCCCTCCCTCGGCCGCGTGCCCGCATGCGCCGCGGTCAGCAGCCGGCAGAGGTTCGCATAGCCCGCCGCCGACTCGACGAGGAGCGTCACGTGGCTCCCGCCGACCAGCGTCACCTCGGCACCGGTGATCGGCCGGACGCCGAAGTGCTTCGCCGCTTGCGCGAACTCGAGCGAGCCGTAGACGCCGTCGTGGTCTGTGAGCGCGAGCGCCTCGTAGCCGAGCTCGGCCGCCCGCAAGGCCAGCTCCTCGGGGTGCGAGGCACCGTCGAGGAACGAATAGGCTGAATGGCAGTGGAGCTCGACGTACCCGCGCCCCTGGCCGGCAGCCCCTCCCGGCCGGCGGAGCCGGCCTCCGGTGCCGCCTCGCGCCGCTGGCGGCACCGGGCTCTCCGGGGCCGTATTACTCATACTGTCCCCTCCGGCCCGGCACCACCAGCGACACGCCAGGAACGCGGGAACCGCAGCGAATGTCCAAAGCCATCCACCTAGCCGCCGGCGGCGGTGACGTCGTCCGCGACGTGCCCGAGAGCCGGCTCGAGATCCTGTCCGACCGGGACGAGCTGCACGCGACGTGGACGCGCTTCGGCCCGCACCGCGACGGTGCGTCGGCACACGTGCACCGGCGTGCACAGCGATCTCTTCTACGTGCTCGAAGGCGAGCTGACCGTCTTCGCGGGGCCCGACCGCACGGACCACGTGCTCCAGGCGGGCACGATCGCGCTCGCGCCGCCGATGGTCGTGCACGGCTTCCGGAACGCGAGCGACGCCGACGTGAAGTACCTCAACTTCCACGGCCCTGGCGGCGGCTTCGCGGCGTACATCCGCGGCGACGCGCCCGCGGTTCGACTCCTTCGAGCCGCCTGAGGACGGCGGCCGACCGCTGGCGGATGCCTACGTCGGCACCGGCGAGGTGCTCTCCGACCGGCCGGGGCTGCGCGTCGCACTGCTCGTCGACGTGGACGAGATCGCGATCGTGGACGTCACGAGCGCGCCCGGCGGCGGCGCGCCGACGCCGCCGCTGCACGTGCACGAGCGGCACGTGGAGAGCTTCTACGTGCTCGCAGGCGAGCTCGCGTTCACCGCCGGCAGCGGGGAGCTGCGCGCGACCGCCGGCTCGTGGGTGCAGGTGCCGCCGAACGTGCCGCACACGTTCGCGCCGGCCGGTTCCGAGCCGGCGCGGTACGTCAACGTGCACACGCCGAGCCGCGGCTTCGGCGATTTCACCCGCGCGCTCCTCGCTGCCCGGAACGAGGGCGAGCTCGCGGCCGCGCGCTCCAGCTTCGACCAGGTACCTGCCCAGGAGAAGGCATAGGTGGACGCGCGCGAGCGCTACGACGAGCTGGCCGACTTCCTCGCCTTCCGCCACGACTTCGTCCAGCTCTCGCAGATGATGGGGATGCCGTGCGTGAAGGCGCGCGGGAAGATGGTCGCCGGCTTCACGCGCGGCTCGATGGTGTTCAAGCTGACCGATCCGGAGCGGCACGCCGAGGCGCTCGCGCTCGACGGCGCCCACCTCTTCGATCCCTCCGGCGAGGGCAGGCCGTTCAGGCAGTGGGTGGTCGTGCCGGCCGCGCACGCGGATCGCTGGGAGCACTTCGCGGATCACGCGCTCACGCTCTCTGGCTGAACCAGCAGCCGGCTTCCTCGTCGCGGAAGACGCACGCGTGCTGGCCCGACTCGAGCACGAGGTCGAAGTAGCGCCGGTCGACGGGGTCGTCGGTCCACCAGCGGTCGACGACGCGCCACTCCTCACGCAAGACCGCCACCCCGGTCCGGTTCACGCGTTGCGGGATCCCGACCGGAGACGCCTCCACCAGCGCCGGCCGCGGCGCGTTTATTCGTCCCGCGGAACGAACAGCGCTCGCGCCTCGGGAATCCGCGACCACGGCGCCACCTCCACGACTGCGCAGACCGATCCGGAGCCCGTGCTCGCGCGCACCTGACGCAGGCCGTCGCTCAACCGGGCGTTGACCTCGTCGCCCACGGTAGTGCTGACGAGCTCGAGCTGGCGGCCGACCGATTCCGAGAGCTCGACCGCCTCCAACCGCAGCTCGATCACGGGTGCGGGAATCTCGAGCAGCTTCGGGCCGAGCGCCGCGCGCAGCCGTGCCGGCTCCGCGATCGGCTCGCGGAAGGTGACGGTGCGCCGCCACGAGCCGCCGCCGACGAGCCGGGCCGAGAGCGCTGCCTTGCGCAGCGGCCGTCCCGCCCGCTCGGGCCGCGAGAGCAGTCGGTCGAGCAGCGCACCGAATGCCCGCCGAAGCGTCAGCTCGTTCGCGATCGCCTCCGGGAACTCGAGCGCCTCGGCCAGCTCGGCGGCCTGGCGCCGGCCCCGCACACGGCCCTGCTCCCCTCCGTGTGCGAGCGCCCACGCCCGCCGCCCTTCCGGGCCGAGCCGCTCGGCGACTGCTCCCCCGGGCAGCGCCGCGAGCTCCCCCAGCTTCCGGACCCCGAGCCCCTCGAGCTCCGCGTAGCGTGCCGCCGGGAGCGGCAGGAGCGAGAGCGGCAGCGGTGCGAGGAAGCCCTCCTCCTGCCCGTCCGCGACGACGATGGCCTGCCCGGGACGCGCGATGCTCGCAGCGGCCAGCGCTGCGAACCGGCGCCGCGCAGCACCCGCGCGTGGATCCCAGGCAGTTCCGACGGCTGCGAGCGCCCGCTCGAGCGCCGCCTCCAATCCTCCGTAGAGCCGCTCTACACCTTTTGTCTCGAAGAACACGCGCCCCGGCTCGTCGGGGGAGACGGCGAAGCCCGAGTCCTCGAGCCGCCGCAACACTCCCTCCCACTCGCGCTCGACCGCAGCCGGATCCTGCTCGACCAGCACGAGCTGCGGACAGGTCGCGAGCGCCTCCCCCAGCCGCATCCCCGGCAGCACGCCGGCGCGCTCGGCCGCCGCCGTCACCGGGCCGAGCAGCGGCTCCGTACCGGGCACAGGAGCCAGCGCGGCCGGCTCGAGCGCCAGGCGCGGCCGGTCCCGGAGCGCTGCACGGAGCTCGAAGCCAGGGATGAGGAGACAGGCGATCACCGGAACATATGTTCTATACCCGAACAGGTGTTCCTGTCAAACCGAGTAGAGCTCGCCGAGCACGACTGTGTGGTCCGCCAACCTCTCGACCCTGCGAAGGCGCATGGCCACGCATGCACGACGCAGCTAGGCTAAAACGCGATGGCGGAGACGCTCACGTGCTACCGGCACCCGGACCGGGAAACAGGCGTCTCGTGCTCCGAGTGCGGGCGTGGGCTCTGCCCGGACTGCATGCGCTTCGCGCCCGTGGGGATCCGCTGCCCGGAGCACGCAGGCGAGGCACAGGGGGCGAAGCGCGTCGTCCAGCGCGTGCAGTCGCAGACGACACGCAACGCGGGCTGGGTCGCGAAGGGGCTCGTCTTCGTCAACGTCGGCATCTACCTGCTCCAGCTCGCACAGGGCGCGCCGCTCAGCGCAAACGCAGGCTCGATCTTCGTGAACGGCGCGCTTTTCGCTTCGAGGGTCGATCAGAACGGCGAGCTGATCGGCGTGGCTCACGGGGAGTGGTGGCGGCTGCTCACGGCCGCGTTCCTGCACTACGGGCCCATCCACCTCGCGCTGAACATGATGGCGCTCTGGCTGTTCGGGCCGGCACTCGAGAGCGCGCTCGGCGCGGTGCGCTTCCTGCTCCTCTACCTGGTGTCGGGCCTGGCCGGCTCGGCGGGCGTGCTGCTGCTCTCGCCGGATGCCGTGACGGTCGGCGCCTCGGGCGCGATCTTCGGGCTCTTCGGCGCCATCCTCGTGCTCGAGCGGCAGGGCACCCCCATCTTCGCCGGCAGCGTGATCCCGTTGCTCGTGATCAACTTCGCCTTCACGCTCTTCGTTCCCGGGATCTCGATCGGCGGACACGTCGGCGGTTTCGTCGGAGGAGCGCTCGCAATCCTCGTGCTCTCGCGCTTCGGCCGGCGCCGCGTCGTCCACGCGCGAAACGACCTGCTCGGCTACGCCGGCCTCGTCGCAGTGGGACTTCTGAGCGTCGCAGTCGCGTACGGGAGCGTTCAGGGCTACGCTTAGTCCCGGTGCGCCGGGGTCTCCTGCTTGTCCCACTCTGCACGCTCTTGCTCGCGCCGGGTGCCTCGGCGGCTCCGCAGGGTTCCCAGCCGCAACAGCGCTCCCAGCCGCTGCTCGGCGTCTTCGGCAACGCCGACCGGTTCCAGCAGCTGACGGGCCAGCGCTCGACGGTGCGGCACGCGATCGTCGGCTGGGATCAGGGCCGCACCTGGGGCAAGCCGCTGCCACGACTGCTGCAGGCGCTGCGGCCGGTGCCGATGCTCGGGTTCGGCACGAGCAAGGGCTGGCCGAGCCCACGCGAGGCGATCGCGCCGGCGGGGATCGCGGCCGGCAAGGGCGACGCGTTCCTGATCGCGCTGAACCGGGCGATCCACGGGTTCGGGGGCCGGGTCTACCTCCGCCCGCTCGCGGAGATGAACGGCCACTGGAACGCGTACTCCGCGTTCGACGCGAACGGCTCGTCGCGAGGACGGTCGCATTCGACCGCGATGTTCCGGAAGGCGTTCGCGCGGATCTACCTGATCGCCCACGGCGGCCCTGAGGCCGCGGCCGGGCTTCGGCGACTCGGCCTGCCGCGCGTCTCGGCGCGCCTCGCCTCGAATCCCGAGCTGCGCGTGATCTGGAACCCGCAGGGCTTCGGCGCTCCCAACCTCCGCGGCAACGCTCCGCAGGCCTACTACCCCGGCGACCGCTACGTCGACGTCGTCGGAAACGACCTCTACAACCAGGGCCACAAGGCCGCGCTGGAAGGCAGCGGAAGCGCTCTACCGAGCGCATCCGTCGAAGCCGTACGCCTTCCCCGAGTGGGGACTCTGGGGCATCGACGACCCGCGCTTCGTGAAGCGTATGGTGCGGTTCGTGCGCACGCACCGGCGCGTCGAGCTGATCTCGTTCTACGACTCGACGCGCGGCTCGACGTGGGATCTCGCGTCGAAACCGCGCTCGCGCGCCGCCTACCGGCGGCTCGTGACCCCGCTGGGCTAGCTGCCTGGCTAGCCGCCGGTCGCGACGACGCTGATGCCCTGCTCGGCGAGCGCCGCCTGCGCCGCGGCGAGCCGCGCGAGCGGAACGCGGTACGGCGAGCAGCTCACGTAGTCGAGGCCGAGGTCGTGGCAGAACGCGACCGACTTCGGCTCGCCGCCGTGCTCGCCGCAGATCCCCAGCTTGATCTCCTCGCGCACGCTGCGGCCGCGCTCGACCGCGATCCGCATCAGCTCGCCGACACCGTCCTGGTCGATCGTCTCGAACGGATCGCGCTCGAGGATGCCGTGCTCGAGGTAGTGCGAGAGGAAGCGGCCGCCGTCGTCGCGCGAGATCCCGAGCGCGGTCTGGGTCAGGTCGTTCGTGCCGAAGGAGAAGAAGTCGGCGTGCTCCGCGATCTCGTCCGCCCGGATGCAGGCGCGCGGCAGCTCGATCATCGTGCCGCAGAGGTACTCGAGCTCGCCCTCCTCGGCGGCGACGCGCACGCGTCAGCTCGCGCAGCCGTCGCAGCTCCTCGCCGAAGCCCACGAGCGGGTGCATGATCTCGACGAGCGGAGCGTCACCTTCCCGCTCCCGCACCGCGAGCGCCGCCCGCACGATCGCCCGCACCTGCATCTCGTAGATCTCCGGGAAGAAGAGCCCGAGGCGGCAGGCGCGCCAGCCGAGCATCGGGTTCGCCTCCTGCAGGGCGCGGATCCGCTCGCGCAGGCGCTCGTCCGTCGCTCTCCTCGAGCGAGGGGAGGAACTCGTGCAGCGGCCAGTCGAGCAGGCGGATCGTCACGGGCAGGCCGGCCATCGCCTCGAAGATCCCCTCGAAGTCGCCCTGCTGGATCGGTAGGAGCCGCTCGAGCGCGGAGCGGCGGCCGTCCTCGTCGCCGGCGAGGATCAGCTCGCGCATCAGGTGCAGCCGCTCGGCGTCGGCGAACATGTGCTCGGTCCGGCAGAGCCCGATTCCCTCCGCGCCGAACTCGCGCGCCTTCGCCGCATCGGCGGGCGTGTCGGCGTTCGCGCGGACTTTCAGCCGGCGCAGGCCATCCGCCCACTCGAGGATCGTCGTGAAGTCGTCGTTGAGCTGCGGCGGCACGAGCGGCACCGAGCCGACGATCACCTCTCCCGTGCCCCCGTTGATCGTGATCGTGTCGCCGTCGTGCAGCTCGTGCCCCGGCAGGCGCGCGACCTTCGCCTCGACGTCGACGTGCAGCGCCTCGCAGCCCGTCACGCAGGGCGTGCCCATCCCCCGGGCGACCACCGCCGCGTGCGAGGTGAGGCCGCCGTGCGCGGTCAGGATCCCCGCCGCCTGCACCATCCCGTGGAAGTCGTCCGGCGTCGTCTCCCAGCGGACGAGGATGACGCTCTCCCCCGCCTTGCCGCGCTCCTCGGCCGTGTCGGCGTCGAAGACGATCGCGCCGGAGGCGGCGCCGGGCGAGGCGTTCAGGCCCTTCGCGACGACCGTCACCTCGGCCGCGGGGTCGATCATCGGGTGCAGAAGCTGGTCGAGCTGTGCGGGATCGATTCGCGCGATCGCCTCCTCCTTCGAGATCAGTCCCTCGTCGACCATGTTCACGGCCGCCTTCAGCGCGGCGGCCGCGGTGCGCTTGGCGGTGCGGGTCTGCAGCAGGAAGAGCTGTCCGTCCTCGACCGTGAACTCGATGTCCTGCATGTCGCGGTAGTGCTCCTCGAGGCGCGCGATCGTCGCGCGCAGCTCCGCGTAGGACTCGGGCAGGAGCTCGCCCATCCGCTCGATCGGCTCGGGAGTGCGGATCCCGGCGACGACGTCCTCGCCCTGCGCGTTCTGGAGGAACTCGCCGTAGAGCCCGCTCTCGCCCGTCGACGGGTCGCGCGTGAAGCAGACGCCGGTGCCGGAGGTGTCGCCCTTGTTGCCGAAGACCATCTGGACGACGTTGACGGCGGTGCCGATGTCGTCGGGGATCTCGTAGGTGCGCCGGTAGACCTGCGCGCGCGGCGAGTTCCACGAGTCGAAGACGGCGCGCACGGCCCGCTCGAGCTGGTCGGTCGCGCCCTGCGGGAAGCCGGCGCCCGTCTCCTCGGCGTAGCTCCGCTTGTAGGTCTCGATCAGCTCGGCGAGGTCGTCGGCGGTGAGCTCGACGTCCTGCTTCGCGCCCCGGCGCGACTTCAGATCCGCGAGCGCCTGCTCGAAGCGGTAGCCCTCGACGCCGTCCACGACCTCGCCGTACATCTGGATCAGCCGGCGGTACGAGTCGTTGGCGAAGCGCGGGTTGCCGGTCGTCTTCGCCTGACCCTGCACCGCGACGTCGTTCAGGCCGAGGTTGAGGATCGTGTCCATCATCCCGGGCATCGAGACGGCCGCGCCCGACCGGACCGAGACGAGCAACGGGTCGTCCGGGTCGCCGAAGCGCTTGCCCGCCTTCTCCTCGAGCCGCGCGATGTGCTCCGCGATCTCGGCGTCGAGCCCGTCCGGGAGCGTGTTCCCGGCGCTCATGTACGCGCGGCAGGCGTCGGTCGTGATCGTGAACCCGGCGGGTACCGGCACGCCGAGCGCGGTCATCTCCGCCAGGCCGATCCCCTTGCCGCCGAGGAGCTCCCGGCCGCCGCTCGAGTCCTCGTCGAAGGCGTAGACGTAGCGCATGGCCGCGGATCTTCCCACAAGCAGGCGATGCAATACTCGGCGACGTGGCCGGGCACATCGTGGCGATCGGGGGCGGCAGCCTGCTCGACCCCGACTCGAAGCTCGAGTCGCTCGTGCTCGAGCTCTCCGGCGTGGAGAGCCCGCGCGTCTGCTTCCTCGCGACCGCGTTCGCCGACCATTCCGAGCGGATCCTGGGCTTCTACCAGGCGTTCGGCACGCGCGGCTGCACGCCGACCCACCTCGAGCTCTTCGGCCGTCCGGACCGCCCCGCGGCTCGGCTCGCCGACCAGGACGTGATCTACGTGAGCGGCGGCAACACTGCGAACGCGCTCGCGCTCTGGCGCGTGCACGGGATCGACGTGGCGCTGCGGTCGGCGTACGAGCGCGGCGCCGTGCTGGCCGGCTGGAGCGCGGGTGCGAACTGCTGGTTCGAGGACTCCGTCACCGACTCGTTCGGCCCGTTGCGCGCGCTGGGAGACGGGCTCGGCTTCCTCGGCGGCAGCTTCTGCCCGCACTACGACTCGGAGCTCGAGCGGCGTCCGACCTATCAGCGGCTCGTCGCGAACGGGATGGCGCCGGGATTCGCCGCCGACGACGACGCGGCGTTCGTGTTCTCCGGCGGCGAGCTCGAGGAGGTCGTGTCGCAGCGTGACGGCGCCCGCGGCTACCGCGTGACGGAGGCGGGCGAGGAAGCGCTCGAGGCGCGCCGTCCTGTGAGGCGGTTCTCGATCGTGGCGAACGCGAGCTGCTCGGGCAAGACGACCCTCGGTCGCGAGCTCGCCCGGCGGCTCGAGGTGCCGTTCGTCGAGCTCGACGCGCTCCATCATGGGCCGAACTGGACGGAGGCGACCGCCGAGGAGCTGCGCGCGAGGGTCGAACCGCTCGTCGCCGAGGATGGGTGGGTGATCGACGGCGGCTACTGGGGCAAGCTCGGCGACCTGGTGCTGCGCCATGCCGACGTCGTGGTGTGGCTCGACCTGCCCGTACGCGTCTGGCTGCCGCGGCTGATCCGGCGAACGCTCCGCCGCGTTGCGCGCCGCGAAGAGCTCTGGAACGGCAACCGCGAGTCGGTGCGAAACGTCTTCTTCAGCCGCGACTCGCTCATCTGGTACGCGCTTCGCAACCATTCCCGCCACCGGCGGGACTATCCCGAGCGGCTCGGCCCCTACGACCTCGTGCGCCTGCGCTCGCCGAAGGAGGTGGAGCGATGGCTCGCGAGGTTCGGCTAACGAGCGCCGACCGGGTTCTGTTCCCGGCCACATCGCCAGCCGGCAGCGGGATCACGAAGGGCGACCTGTTCGACTACTACGGGCGGATCGCGCCCGTGCTCGTGCCGCACCTGCGCGACCGGCCGTTCACGATGAAGCGCTGGCGCGAGGGGATCGCCGGCGGCTCGTTCTTCCAGAAGCAGGTGCCGAAGGGGATGCCCGACTGGCTGCCGACGCGCACCTTCACGACCCATCCGCGCCCGGTCAAGGGAAAGCAGGGTGGCTCCCGCGAGGTCGACTTCCCGCTCGTCAACTCGCGCGAGGCGCTGCAGCTGATGGTGCAGTACCACTGCATCGACATGAACGCGTGGTACTCGCGCGTCGACAAGCCCGACCGGCCGGACTACGTCCTCTTCGACCTCGACCCGCCCGACGGGGAGTTCCCGCTCGCCGTGCAAGCCGCGCTGCTCGTGCGAGACGCGCTCGACGAGCTCGAGCTGCGCTCCTACGTGAAGACGAGCGGCTCCGAGGGGATCCACGTGCTCGTCCCGATCACGCGGCGCTACGGCTTCCGCGAGACGCACGCGTTCGCCGAGGCCGTCTCCAAGCAGCTCGCGGCCGAGAACCCCGGCGTGATCACGACGGAGTGGCTGAAGCGGAAGCGCGTCGGCGTCCTCCTCGACTACCACCAGAACGGCGCCGGCAAGACGATCGCGTCCGCGTACTCCGTGCGCCCGAAGCCTGGCGCGCCCGTCTCGACGCCGCTCCGCTGGGAGGAGCTGACGCCGAAGCTCGACCCGGCTCGCTTCACGATGGAAGCCGTGCTGCCGGTGGACAGCCGAGTCGAAGAGCACGGCGACCTCTTCGAGCCCGCGGTCGCTTCGCGAGGCGGCCAGCGCCCGCTTGTCCGTCATCAGCGCCGCAGAAGCTCGGCGATGAGCGCCGCGGCGCGGGCCGCACCGTCCGTCGCGACCGGCCGGTAGGCCGTCTCACGCCCGATCTCCTCGGCGATCGCAGCCGCGATCGCTCCCGGCCCGTCGGTCTCGAAGTCCATGCAGCGACCGGCGCCGTAGCGCTCGAGGCGATGGCGAACGTGGAAGTTCTGCTCGAAGTGGTGGCGGAGCGGGAAGTAGAGGAACGGCCGCCCGTTGGCCGTCAACTCCATCGAGGTGGTCAGCCCGCCCTGGACGACCGCGAGATCGGAGGCGGCGAGATGGCGGTAGAGGTCGTGGACGTACGCACGAATCTCGAGGCCCTCGTGTGTCGGCAGCGTCGCCGGGTCGATCCGCGGCCCTGCGACGACGACCATCCGCAGCCCGTCGATGCGCCTCGAGGCTTCGGGATAGGCGTCGATGACGCGTCTGAGCAGGTGCTCGCCGACGCCGGAGCCACCGACCGTGACGATGCAGACACGCTCGTCCGGTCGATAGCCGAGCTCGTGCCGCAGCGCCTCGCGGTCGGCGAAGTCGGCCGGGTCGAAGCCGGTCACGTACCCGGGGAAGTCGTAGTGGTCGCGCGTCCAGTCGCGGATCAGGGGCAGATCCGGGCCGAAGCTCTCGTGCACGACGTCGTCGAGGTCGCCGACGAAGAGCGCCCGGTCGCGCAGCCGCGGGTAGCGCGCGATGTGCTCGATCATCTCCGCGTTGTAGTCGGCGGTCAGGAAGGACTCGCGCTCGCCGCCGTCGTCCATCGGGAGCCAGCCGACGAAATCGGTCAGCCAGACGTACGCCGACCGCTTCTCCTCGGGGTTCTCGTGCAGGTAGTAGTCGAGCTCCCACGCCTCGTCGCCGATCCAGAGGTCGTAGTGGTCGTCGCGGACGATGTCGTGGAAGACCATGAAGTTGTTGAGGAGGATCTCGTCCATCCGGCGGATCGCCTGGAATGCGTGCAGATCGTGCTCGGCGCATTCGCTCTCGATGTGGCGGGACTCGTTCGCCAGGTGCGCGCTGCCCGGGTGGATGCGCTCGCCGCGCGCCTCGAGCACCGCCGTCACCGGATGCTGCGCGAGCCAGTCGATCTCGAGGTCGGGCTGCAGCTTGCGCAGCTCGGCCGCGATCGCCGCGTCGCGTTGAGCGTGCCCGAGGCCGATCGGGGACGAGACGTAGAGCGCGCGCTTGCGCCGCGAGCGCCCGCGCACCCACCGCCCGGCAGGCGCCGGTGGGCAGACGAACTCGCGCAGCAGCAGGTTGACCTTCACCGGGTCGCGGGCCTGCGGCAGGTGGCCCGCACCCTCGAGCGTGACGAGCCTGCCCCCCGTTGCCTCCGCCAGCGCGGCTCCCTGGGCGTGCGGCCGGATCAGATCCTGGTCGCCGTGAATCACGAGCACGGGGCAGCGCACCCGCGCGCACGTCTCGCTGAAGCGCTCCATCCGGCAGAGCGAGATTGCGCGCGTCGTGTCGGCGAGCGTTGCCGGGTCGGTTTCGAGCCCCCACCCGACCGCATCCTCGATCTGCTTCGTCGAGTGCGGCTCGTTGAAGCACTGGGCGAAGAAGAACTCGAGAAACTCGCGGTAGCTCCGCGACCAGAAGTGGCTGTTGTACTTGGCCCAACCCTCCTCCGTCTCGTACTCCTCGTCGAGCTCGTAGACCTGCCGCTCGGGATGACCGGGCGCGAGCCCGACGGCCGGCCCGATGTAGACGATCCCGTCGACCCGCTCCGGGTGGTCAGCCGCGACGAGCGTCGCCCAGAGAGCGCCGCAGGAGCAGCCGATCAGCGTCGCACGCTCGGTACCGGTCGCGTCCATCACGGCCAGCGTGTCGGCCGCGAACTCCGTCTCGAGGTACGGCTCGACCCCGACGGGGCGATCGGAACGGCCGTTGCCGCGCCCGTCGAACGTGACGACGCGAGCGTGCCGCGCGAGATACGGGATCTGCAGCTTCCAGTGCCGCGAGTGGACGATCGACCACGTCGGCAGGAGCACGATCGTCCGCTCTCCCTCGCCGTAGACCTCGTAGAAGACCCGCACGCCGTCGCGCTCGACGTAGCCCTCGCGGTCCGGGTAGCGCGCCCGGGACTGCTCGCGGACGGGTGCGGTCAGCTCGACAGCCATCCGTCGATCCAGTCAAGGAGCTCGGCGTGGCCGGTCTCGATCCCACCGAGACGCTCGACCATGACCCCGAGGTTGAACGTGATCACGAGCGAGACCAGCGCGTCGAGCGGGATCGCGAGCCCGAGCTCGCGATGCGGCTCCCGGAAGGCGTCGGTGAGGACGGCTCGCCACTCGGCGTTCACCCGCGCGAGCCGCTCACGCAGGCCCTCGTCGTTCCAGGCAAGTGCCTGCAGCTCGAGCCAGACCTTCTCGTAGGTCACGTCCTCGGCGACGAGAAAGCGCATCGCCGTCCGCCACTTCTCCACGAACGGCTCGTCGGCGGAGTAGAGCTCCCGCTGCCGCGTGATCAGACGCTCGGTGAAGCGTTCGAGCGCGCGAGCGAGCAGGTTCTCGTTCGAGCCGAAGTAGTAGTGGACGAGCCCGTGGTTGACGCCGGCCTCCTCCGCGAGGCGCCGCGTCGTGATCCCGGCGTGACCGACGTCGACCAGCAGCCGCTCGGCGGCGTCGAGGAGGGCCGTCTCGGCGGCGGCGCGGGCGTCCTTCGTTGTGGCTGTCTTAGTCATACGACTAAGTCATCTTGACAGATGAGGACTAGTTTGGTCAAATGGATTAGTCAATCGACTAAGGAGGTAGGACATGACCACGGTCATGGAACCCACCGCGCTCGACCCGCAGAAGCTGGAACGGTTCGTCTTCCGCGCCGTCGACGAGGTGGGCGCTGCGCTGAACGCGGCGCTGGTGGTGATGGGCGACAAGCTTGGCCTCTACCGCGCGCTGGCGGGCGCCGGCGCGCTGACGCCGGCCGAGCTCGCCGAGCGGACGGGTACGGCCGAGCGGTACGTCCGCGAGTGGCTGAACGCCCAGGCAGCCGGCGGCTACGTCGAGTACGACCCCGCGACCGGTACGTACACGCTGCCGCCGGAGCAGGCGGTCGCCCTCACGGATGAGTCGAGCCCCGCCTACCTGCCGGGCTTCTTCCAGATGGCGGTTGGGTCGGTACTCGACTCGCCGCGCATCACGGAGGTGGCGCGGTCAGGCGATGGGTTCGGCTGGCACGAGCACGTGCACGACGTACACGAGGGCTGCGAGCGGTTCTTCCGGCCCGGCTACAACACGAACCTGATCGACGGGTGGCTGCCCGCGCTGGCAGGCGTCGTCGAGAAGCTCGAGCGGGGCGCCCGCGTGGCCGATGTCGGCTGCGGTCACGGCGCGTCGACGATCCTGATGGCGCAGGCGTTCCCGCAGTCGGCGTTCGTCGGCTCCGACTACCACGCTGGCTCGATCGAGACGGCGCGTGAGCGGGCCAAGGCAGCGGGGCTCGGCGACCGCGTCCGCTTCGAGGCGGAGCCCGCCGCGGCGCACCCGGGCGAGGGTTACGACCTCGTGACGATGTTCGACTGCCTGCACGACATGGGCGACCCCGTCGGCGCCGCCCGGAAGGTGCGGGAGCTGCTGGCCGCGGACGGCACGTGGATGATCGTCGAGCCGGCCGCCGGCGACAACGTCGAGGACAACCTCAACCCGGTCGGCCGCGCCTACTACGGCTTCTCGACGCTGCTCTGCACGCCTGCGTCGCTGTCGCAGGACGTCGGGCTCGCGCTCGGCGCCCAGGCGGGCGAGGCGCGCATCCGCGAGGTGGTCGAGGCCGCGGGCTTCACCAGCTTCCGCCGCGTGGCCGAGACGCCGTTCAACCTCGTCTTCGAGGCGAAGCCCTAGGACGGACTGACGATGGGCGGGCGCTGCCGACGAGCGCCCGCCCTCACCTCCGCTGGCGCGAGCGCCACTCTGCCAGCCAGGCTGCCGCACGGAGCCCGAGCCAGATCGGCGTCAGGATCACGTAGAAGACGAGGTCCGCGGCGGCGAGGATCGTCAGCCAGAGCGCCCAGCGCCACTTCGGCACCGGCGGTTTCCGCCGGCTCGCTCGATCACTCACGGGGGCGCCGTCTCCTGACGGCGCCGGTCGAGCAGCCGGATCACGCGGTGGGCGGTCTCCTCGATCGAGAGTCCGGTGACGTCGACCACCGGGCAGGCGAGCCGGCGGTGCAACGCCTCGGCCTGCTCGAGCTCCTCGTAGATCTCGAGCATCTCGGCATAGCGGCGGTTCGTCGCGCCCATCGAGCGGACGCGTGCGTTGCGGATCTCGGCGAGACGCTCGGCGTCGATCGTCAGCCCGGCGATCTTCCGCGCGTCGATCTCGAACAGCTCCTTCGGCGGCTTGATCCCCTTGACGATCGGCACGTTCGCCGTCTTGTGACCGAGGTAGCCGAGGTAGATCGAGAGCGGCGTCTTGGACGTCCGCGAGACGCCGACCAGCACGATGTCCGCCTCCTTCAACCCGCTGCCGACGCCGTCGTCGAACTTGACCGCGAACTCGATCGCCTCCATCCGCTTGAAGTAGGCCGAGTTGAGCGGGGGACGCGCGCCGGCCTCCATCTTCGCCGCCATCCCGGAGACCTTCGCGATCGACTCGATCGGGTGCCCGAGCAGGTCGCAGTAGTGGAGCCGTGCACTGCGGCACAGCGCCCGCATCGACTCGCGCATCTCCCGGTCGACGAGCGTGTAGACCATCACCGCCGACCGGCCCTTGGCGCGGTTCACCGCCAGCTGCAGGGCGTCGATCGTGTCGATCTGCGGATGCCTGATCTCCTCGAACGGCTGCTCCGGGAACTGCGCCTCGAGCGCGGCCACGAGCCGTGCGGCGGTCTCGCCGGTCGAGTCGGAGACGATGTGCAGCTCGACCGGCTCCCTCGCGGGCGTCACGCCGGCCTCCGCGCGACGAAGGCAGTCCACTCGTCCGGACCATCGTCGACGACGACTCGCTCCGCGGTCGGGTCGAAGCCGGCGTCCCGTAGCCACGCGAGCCACTCGCCACGCGCGAAGACCCCCTCGACGTGGTGGTCGTGGTCGACGCGCGCAGGCCCATCCCCGTCGCGCAGCAAGATTGCGTAGTCGACCTCGTACGTCGAGTCGGTGGGATCGGGGTCGCGCGTCCACTCGAGGTAACGCAGCGAACGACCGTCGCCGTCATGGCCGCCATGGCGCGTCTCCTCCACGAGCGTCTCCCGCGTGCAGTCCGGCAGGAAGATCGCGACGCCGCCCGGCCGCAGGTGCTCGAACGCCGTGTCGAAGACGGCGCGCAGGTCGGCCTCGGTGGTCATGTACACGATCGCATCGTGGACGAGCACGACGTCGAACGCGCGGCCGAGGCGCAGCGTCCGCATGTCGCCCGCCAGATGCTCGCACTCCGGGTTCAGGCGCAGCGACAGCTCGAGCATCTGCTCGGAGAGATCGGTCAGCGTGCAGGCGAAGCGCGGCTTCAGGTGACTCGCGTTGTTGCCGCCGCCGGAGCCGAGCTCGAGCAGCGTCCGGAGCTCGCCCTCTCCCGCCGCCTCGGCCAGCCGCACGATCTCGGCCGCCTCCTCGGCGTAGTCCTCCGGTGCCGTGAGGAGGTGGAACCAGTCCGCGAGCTCCGAGTAAAGGCGCATCATCCGCGCGACGTTACCCGCTCACGCCGGTAGCCTCTGCGCACCCGTGAGCGACTCCGTGACCATGGACAAGATCGTCGCGCTCTGCCGCCGCCGCGGCTTCGTCTTCCCGTCCTCGGAGATCTACGGCGGCCTCGGCTCGGCCTACGACTACGGGCACTACGGCGTCCTGCTGAAGGACAACGTGAAGGAGCGCTGGCTCGCCGCGATGGTGCAGGAGCGCGACGACATCCTCGCGCTCGACTCGTCGATCATCCTCCACCCGCGGGTGTGGGAGGCGTCCGGCCACGTCAGCGGCTTCACCGACCCGCTCGTCGACTGCCGCACCTGCAAGCAGCGCTTCCGCGCCGACCACCTCGACGATCCCGAGCACGAGGACGTGCGCTGCGGGAAGCGACCGAGCAAGCGGCCCGGCGAGACCTCGGATTGCGACCTCACCGAGGCGCGCCAGTTCAACCTGATGTTCGAGACGCGGGTCGGGCCGGTCGAGGAGACCGGGACGCAGGTCTACCTCCGCCCGGAGACCGCGCAGGGGATCTTCATCAACTTCAAGAACGTGGCTCAGATCGCCCGGCGCAAGCCGCCGTTCGGGATCGCGCAGGTCGGCAAGTCGTTCCGGAACGAGATCACGCCCGGCAACTTCATCTTCCGCACGCTCGAGTTCGAGCAGATGGAGATGGAGTTCTTCGTCCCCCCGGCCGAGGCGGAGGAGTGGCACCGCTACTGGCTCGAGGAGCGGATGGCCTGGCACACGCGCTACGGAGTCCGGCCGGGAATGCTCCGGCTGCGCGAGCACGACGCCGACGAGCGCTCCCACTACTCGAGCGCGACGAGCGACATCGAGTACCTCTTCCCGATCGGCTGGTCCGAGCTCGAAGGGATCACCAACCGCGGCGACTACGACCTGACTCAGCACACGAACGCCGCCGGGACGAAGCTCGAATGGGTCGGCCAGGACGGCGAGCGCTACATCCCGCACGTGATCGAGCCCGCGCTCGGCGTCAACCGCTCGATGCTGACGTTCCTGCTCGACGCGTACGACGAGGAAGTCGTCGCCGAGCGCGAGCGCACGGTGCTCCGGCTCCACCCGCAGCTCGCGCCGGTGAAGGCCGCGGTGCTGCCGCTGATCGGCAAGAGCGAGGACATGGTGTCGAAGGCGCGCTCCCTCTTCGAGGAGCTGCGACGCGTGCTCAGCGTCGAGTACGACGACGGCGGCGCGATCGGCCGGCGCTACCGCCGCCAGGACGAGATCGGCACGCCGTGGGGACTGACGATCGACGAGCGGACGCTCGAGGACGACACCGTCACGATCCGCGACCGTGACTCGCTCGCGCAGGAGCGGCTCCCGCTCGGCGGGTGCGCGGCGCACCTGCTCGACAAGCTCGCGAGCCCTGGAGCTCGCCGAAGCCCTGCCGGCAGCCGCGCTCGAGCACGCGCTCGCGGCAGGGTCGAAGCCGAACTTCGCGTAGAGCTCGTGCGCGTCGGCGGTGCAGGAGCCAGGCGTGCCGGCGAGCGGCCCTCCTCGACCGTGAAGCGGACGAGCTCGACGCCGAGGCCCTTGCCGCGGTGCTCGGGCAGGACGTAGACGTCGGCGAGGTACGAGCGGACGTGGAGTCGGAAGCGAGCGGCTGAAGCCGACCTGGCGCCCTCGGTAGAGCCGCACACCGTGGCGCTCTCGATCAGCGCGTCCATCGTCTCCGTGGCCGCGCCCAGTACGACTCGCCGCCGATGTACGCATGCACGGCCCCGGTCGATCCGCGCCCGTCATCGTCGAGCTCGTAGCCGTCGGCCAGGTCCGGTCATGCGACAGCGTGCGCAGGCGGAAGCCGCCGCTGTGCTCGTACGAGGTGGTCACCACGGAGAGCGTCTCGCGTGCGCCGCGGTCGGTGAGGCCGGCGCCCTGCGCGTCGGCGAGCGGGCTCGTCAGCAGCGCGCGGATTCCCCTCAGGCCCTCGGGCGAGAGCGAAACGGCGCCAGGACCGCACGCGCGGCACACGGCGCCGCCCGCAGCCGGCAGGTAGCCGACGAGCTCGTCCACGACCCCGCACTCGACACAGCTGTCGAGATGCGGCATGTAGCCGGAGAGCCAGAGCAGCTTGAGCTGGAACGAGAGCGCGAGTGCATCCAGCCTCGGCGCGGCGGGCGTCCGTGACGGCAGCTCGTCCAGCGCGTCGAGGAAGCGGGTGAGTGCCGTGAACGCACGCTCGCTCGCCTCCTGCTCGGTGAAGAGACGCAGCATCGCCTCGGCGCCGATCAGCCCGATCGCGAGGCGGTAGGGATCCTCCCTGGTCTCGTGATGCGAGCGGATCAGCGAGACGCCCGTGACGGTGCAGAGCTCGCCCGAGCCCTGGTGGAGCATCAGCTCGACGTGCGAGAGCGGCTCGAGCCGGGCGCCGAATCGGGACTTGGTGCGCCGCACGCCCTTCGCCACGGCACCGACGCGGCCGCGGTCGGCGGTGTAGACGTGCAGCACGCGATCCGCCTCGCCGAACCGGAACGAGCGCAGGATCACGGCCTCGGTCCTGGAGGTCCTGGCCACGGTTGCAGTCTAGGGCGGCCGCCGGTGGTAACCGATTCGGCCACGTGTACGTTTCAAGCGATAGTGACCCGAATTCAGATCTACACGACGCGCTGGTGCGGCTACTGCGTCCGCGCGACGTCGCTGCTGGACGCGAAAGGGCTGCCCTACGAGGAGGTCGCGGTCGACGACGATCCGGCCTTCCGGCAGCGGCTCTTCGACCTCACCGGCGGCTGGACGGTGCCGCAGATCCTGATCGACGGCGACCCGATCGGCGGCTACACCGAGCTCTGGCGGCTCGACCAGACCGGCGCGCTCGCCCAGCGACTCGCGGCCTGAGAACGAGCGAGCCCCGGTTTCCACCGGGGCTCGCTGCACATTCGTCCGACGTGGCTAGACGCTAGTCGTCGTCGCCGTCGTCATCGTCATCGTCGTCGTCGTCGTCGTCGTTCTTGCCGTCGCAGAGACCCGGGCGGTTCTCGGTCTCGCCACGGTTGTCCTTCCACGTGTTGGCGGTGCCGGCCGTGCGGCCGCCCACCGACTCGTCGTGGCAGTCGTGCTCGGCGTTTCCGAGGGCGACGTTGCCCTCGAAGAGGTTGTTCGTCGAGCCCGAGTTCGCGTACAGACCGTCGTAGACGCGGTTGTCGCGCGAGACGTTGTGCTTGATCTTCGCCCCCTGCGTGTCGACGAGCGCGATCCCGTCGTCGTTCGCGAAGACGGTGTTCCGCTCGACGGTCACGTCGCCGGGCGCGAAGAGCAGGATGCCCGTGCCGCTCGAAGCCGGCGCCAGGTCGTAGACGTTGCGGCTGACGGCGTTCCGGGTGACGAGCGCGTCGGCGGCGTCGCTCACCTGGATGCCGTTCGGCGCCGTGATCTCCGTGGCGCCCGGGTCGGTGACGGTGTTGCTGTCGACGAGCGCCTGCGAGCCGGCGCCGTCGACCAGGATGCCGCCCTTCTGGTACAGGTCAACCCGGTTGCCGATCACGGCCGCCTCGCCGGGCGAGCCCAGGGCGTCGCCGACCGCGATGCCGATGCCGTTCTGGCAGCCGCGCAGCGCGGCGGTCGTCGAGCGGATCTCGGTGATGTGGTTGCGCAGGATCGCCGCAGAGCCACCGCCGTCGACCTTGACGCCCGCACGCAGCTCGAGCGAGCAGAACGCCGTGTCGGGCAGCGGACCGGTGATCTTGAAGTCGCGGACGACCACGTTGCGGGCACCGTCGACGTGGACGATGTCGCCCGGCTCGGCCAGCAGGAGCGGCGGAGCCTTGATCACAGCCTGCAGCCGCCGCTGCGAGACGAGGTCGATGTTGTTCTTCCCGGCCGGGACGGTCACCTGCTCCTGGTACAGCCCGGGACAGACCTCGATCCGGGTATTGGGCGTTGCTGCGGTGACGGCGGCCTGGATCGACGTGAACGCCGCGGTCGGGCACTGCGCCCGGTCGTCGTCGACGCGGATCGTGCCCGCCGCCAGTGCCTGGCTGCTGAGTGCGAGTGCGCCGGCGCAGCCGACGACGAGCAGCATGAGTCGCTTCTTCAAAGGTCCCCCTCGATGTCTGGCGAGGCGTCCGTTACGCCTCGCGACCTGCTTTGTAACAGATATTGTGGCGGCTCGCGGATCAGCTTCGGAGGCGCGATGAGCCGCGATGAGCCCCGACCAGGTCGGCCGGGGCTCGCTCGCGTGACGCTGATCGACCGACTACGGGCTAGTCGTCGTCCTCGTCGTCGTCGTCATCGTCATCGTCATCGTCGTCGTCGTCGCCGCCGGCGGAGCCGACGCGCTCGCCGTTGACGTTGACGTTGTCGAGCACCGCGAGCCCGAAGAAGTCCGGACCGGTGTCCTGACCCTCGTCGAACACGATCGAGATCCGCTCGACACTCGTGAACGCGACGGTGTAGGTCAGCCGCGTCCAGCCGTTGCCGAGCATCTGCGTCGTCGCCGGCGGGCTGTTGCAGCCGATGAACGACGTCCCGGTCGACGTGGTCACGTTGAACCGCGGTGCACCGGCGCCGCAGTGCGATCCGAGCGGCGACAGGCTGCCGCCCTGCTTGCGGATGTCGAATCCGAGCTGGGTGACCGTTCGAGGCACGTGCCTCAGGTCGGCCACCGCCGAGGCGACGTTGGCCGTCGGACCGGTCTTCGCGAGCAGCAGGCCCTCCACCTTCCGGTCGCGCGGGCTCGTCGCCGACGGACAGGCAGGATCGGTGTACGTCCCGGTCTGATTCTCGCCGTCCGCGGAGATCGCCGCGTTCGTCGGACAGCCGATGCCGCTGAGCCACTCGGCCTGAACGAGGAACGTCTTGGCCGGGTCGAACTCCCTTGGCTGCACCTGATCGAACTGCTTCGCGGCAACCGCGACGGCCGCGAAGCCGAAGAACACGACGAGCCCGACAACCACCTTGCGAGCGTTCATCATCTATCCCCCCCTTGCAGATTCGGCGGCCGGCGGCCGCCCGTGGCGATCGGACTTGTAACAAGTAAATCGACCCGGCGTGAAACTTCGTCAAAGCTGCTGGCAATGCGGGCAAAACCAGGTGCCGCGGCCGCCCACGCGCGCCTTTGCGATCTCGGTTCCGCAGCGGTCACACGGCTCGCCGCTACCGTCTGAACCTGCGCGGCCGTAGACACGGAACTCGTGCTGCATCGAGCCCGCGGAGCCGTCCGGAAGCCGGTAGTCGGCGAGAGTCGAGCCCTGCCGCGCGATCCCGAGCTCGAGCGCCCGACGGATCGCACGGTGGAGCCGGCGGAGCTCGTCGGAGCCCAGACCGCCGGCCTCCCGCAGCGGATGGAGCCGCGCGTACCAGAGCGCCTCGTCCACGTAGATGTTCCCGAGTCCCGCGAGCGTGCGCTGGTCGAGGAGCGCCGCCTTGAGCGGCGCGCGCCGGCCATGCAGTCGCTCGCCCAGTCCCTTGGCGGTGAACGCGGCGAGGAGCGGCTCTTCCCCGAGTCGCGCGTCGAGATAGGGGTCGAGCTCGCCAGGCTCGAGCAGGAGCCACGTGCCGAACCGGCGGACGTCGCGATATGCGACCGTGGTGCCGTCGTCGAGGGTGATGCATGCTCGCACATGTGTCGCTCCTTCCGGCTCGTGCAGGAGCGTCCCGGTCATGCGCAGGTGAATCAGGAGCGCGCGGCCGCTCTCGAAGCGGACGATCAGGTACTTGCCGCGGCGATCGACGCGCTCGACCAGCTCGCCCGTGAGCTCGGCGGCGACCTCGAGCGGCTCGAGTGGCCGTGTGAGCCGCGGATCGAGGATCTCGACGTCGTCGAAGGTCCGTCCCTCGAGGACGGGCGCGAGGCGCAGCCGGACGGTCTCGACCTCAGGCAGCTCAGGCATCTGCCGGCGGATCCGGCCGCGCGAGCCCGAAGTCGGTGGCCGAGCGAAAGCCGAAGCGTCGGCGGCACTCCGGGTCCGCAGGCCGCTCGAGCCGGACGTGGAGAGCCATCAGGCGACGATGTCGAGCAGGAGCGGCCGCTCGGGGCCGGGAACATCGCCGATCTCGTAGGCGGCCAGCACCTGGGCGGCACCCAACCTCGCCTCGTCCTCGTTCCGGGCATGCACTTCGGCGAGCACGTCTCCCTCGGCGACGAGTGCGCCACGCTTGGCGCGGCAGAGAACCCCGACGGCGTGGTCGATCTCATCACCCTTCGCGCGCCGCCCAGCGCCGAGGTGCAGAGCGGCGTGGCCGACGTCGATCGCGCCGAGCCGCGCCACGTAACCGCCGACCGGTGCCTTGACCTCCCGCACCAACGGCGCTCGCGGCAGCACGCCCGGATCCGGATCGCCGCCCTGCGCCTCGATCCAGCGCTCGTAGACGGCGAGCGCGGAGCCGTCGTCGACAGCGCCCTCCGCGCGGCGACGCCCTTCCTCGGGGTCGATCCCGAGATCCGAGAACGCGAGCATCCGTGCGCTCGCGTCGAGCACGAGCTCGGTGAGGTCGGGCGGGCCCTCGCCGCGGACGGTGTCGCGTGCCTCGGCGATCTCGAGTGCGTTCCCGACCGCCGCGCCCAGCGGCTGATCCATGTCGGTGAGCAGGCAGACGACCTCCCGGCCGGCGCGCCGTCCGAGCTCGAGCATCGCCTCGGCAAGCACGCGCGCGTCCTCGATCGTCTTCATGAAGGCGCCGTCGCCGACCTTGACGTCGAGCACGATCGCGTCTGCGCCGCCCGCGATCTTCTTCGACATGATCGAGGAGGCGATCAGTGGCACGATGTCCACCGTCGCCGTGACGTCGCGCAGGCCGTAGAGCTGCTTGTCGGCGGGCACGAGGTCCTCGGTCTGACCGACGATCGCGACTCCGACGTCACGGATCTGCTCGACGAAGCGCTCGGTGCTGAGGTCGACGTCGAAGCCGGGAATCGCTTCGAGCTTGTCGAGCGTGCCGCCCGTGTGCCCGAGGCCCCGTCCGCTCATCTTCCCGACCGGCACGCCGCAGGCGGCGACGATCGGGCCGACGGCGATCGAGGTCTTGTCGCCGACGCCGCCGGTCGAGTGCTTGTCGACGACCTTGCGCCCGAGCGCAGCGCCGAGGTCGAGCGTCTTGCCGCTGCGAATCATCGCGTCGGTGAGCGCGTAGGTCTCGGCCGGGTTCAGGCCACGGAAGTAGACGGCCATGCAGAACGCGGCCAGCTGGTAGTCGGGCACCTCCCCGCGCGCGTAGCCGAGGATCAGGTCGGCGAGCTCGTCGGCGGAGAGCTCCTCGCCGTTTCGCTTCCGCTCGATCAGCTCCGCGGGATGGATCATCGGGTGGCGACGTAGATGACGGGCGCACGGCGAACCCTGAGCGGACCCTCGAAGTCGTCAGGGAGATCACGCGCCCACAGCGAACGTGACGCCTCGACATAGGCCTCGACCGCTGCACGATCGGGAAAATTGATCCAACCGCTTGCGTCACGCTCCTCGACCCGTGCGAAGTGCCGGAGGAGGATCTCCCTGCCGTTCTCGTCGCTGAAGCTGCGGGTCGGAAAGTCCCCGCCGAGGAGCTCCCGCAGCTCGCGCAGGTGCTCGGTGCGATTCGTGACGGCAACCAGAGTCCCGCCGCGACGAAGGACTCGCCCCAACTCCGCGATCCCACGCTCGACGTCGGGCACGTGGTAGAGCATCCACGCAGCGAGGGCTGCGTCGAAGCTCTCGTCCTCGAACGGGAGCTTCTGTACGTCCCCGACGCGGGCACTGACGCCGCGCGCTCGGGTGAGCTCGACCATCCGCTCGGAGCTGTCGATCGCCTCGACTTCGGCGCCGTTCGCGGCGATCCGCCCGGCCGCCTCGCCCGGCCCACACCCGACTTCGAGCACGCGTCGAGGTCGAGCCTCCAGCACCGCTTCGACCGCGAGAGTCGGCGCGTCGGGGCCGTCTGCATAGCGGTAGGCGTCGCGTCTGCCGAGCAGGCCGGTCTCGCTTGCGTACTCGGCTGCGACCACTTTCGGGTCGTTCAGGCTCACGGCGTCAGGATCGGCGAGCCGGGGATCCCGCGGCTCGGCGCCTTGCCGCCGAGCCAGACGTTGACCGTCGCGCCGACGTCGGCGAACCCGCCCTCGTGCACCGCGCCACGGGCGTTCCGGCCGGCTGCGTAGGCGAGCAGGAGCGCGTGCTCGCGTGAGTGGTCGGTGGAGGGCGTGGTCGGATCGCAGCCGTGGTCGGAGGTGAGGATCAGGAGGTCGCCCGGCTTCAGCGCCTCGAGGATGTCCTCCAGCCGCCGGTCGAAGTCCTGCAGGCAGCGATGGAAGTTCTCGGGGTCGTTGCGGTGGCCCCACAGCGCGTCCGTCTCGACGAGGTTCGCGAAGATCAGGCCGTCGTCGATCTCCCCGAGCAGGCGCACGACCTGGTTGATCCCGTCGACGTTCGACTTCGTCGGGTGCGACTCGTCGACGTCGCAACCGGCGAAGATGTCGCTGATCTTGCCGACGCCGTAGACCTTCTTCCCGGTGTCCCGGACGAGCGACAGGTAGTTCGGCCGGCGCGGCTCGAGCGAGAAGTCGTGACGGTTCGGCGTGCGCTCGTAGCTCCCCGGCGTCCCGACGAACGGCCGGGCGATCACGCGGCCGACGGCGTGCTTTCCGGTGAGCAGGTCGCGCGCGACCCGGCAACCCTCGTACAGCTCCTCGAGCGGGATCGTCTCCTCGTGCGCGGCGATCTGGAAGACGGAATCGGCGGAGGTGTAGACGATCCACTTGCCGGTCCTCTGATGCTCCTCGCCGAGGTCCTCGATGATCTCGGTGCCCGAAGCCGGCCTGTTGCCGAGCACTCCGCGCGCAGTGCGGTTCATGAACGGATCGATCACGTCGTGCGGAAAGCCGTGCGGATACGTCGGCATCGCCTGCGGCGTCACGACGCCCATCAGCTCCCAGTGGCCGGTCGTCGTGTCCTTGCCCTTCGAGAGCTCGACCAGCCGCCCGGCGACTGCGGGCGCGCCGGGCTGCGGCGGGCAGCCCTCGAGTGCCATCACGTTGCCCAGGCCGAGCGCCTCCAGGGCGGGCAGGTCGAGACCGCCGACTGCGCGGGCGACGTTGCCGATCGTGTTCGACCCCTCGTCGCCATAGTCGGCCGCGTCGGGCAGCTCTCCCGCCCCGACGGCGTCCAGCACGATGACGCACGCGCGCGGCATGCGGCTATTCTAGGGACGCATGGACGAAGTCTTCGGCCTCCTCGGTCTCGCGGTCTACATGACGCTCGTGATCGGCCTTGCCTCTGCGGTCACCTACGCGGTCGTCAAGCTGAGCCCGTCGAAGGCGGTCAAGGAACAGCAGGCGAAGGCCGAGCTCGAGCTCTAGGCCGGCGTCGCGAGCACGCCGTCGAGCGGAACGAAGTCGAGGCCGTGCGCCTCGGCCACCGCCTCGTAGGTGATGCGGCCGTCGATCACGTTCACCCCACGCGCGAGCGCCGGGTCGCGCGAGACCGCCGCGGCGAGCCCGCGGTCGGCGATCGCCTCGACGTAGGGCAGCGTCACGTTCGTGAGCGCTTTCGTCGAGGTGACGGGGACGGCGCCGGGCATGTTCGCGACGCAGTAGTGGATGACGCCGTCGACCTCGTAGACGGGATCGTCGTGTGTCGTCGCATGTGAGGTCTCGGCGCAGCCGCCCTGGTCGATCGCGACGTCGCAGAAGACGGCGCCGTCCTTCATCCCCGTCACCATCTCGCGGGTCAGGAGCTTCGGAGCGAGCGCGCCCGGAATCAATACAGCCCCGATCACGACGTCCGCGTCGGCGACGGACGCCTCGATCTGGAGGCTGGAAGACATGACGAGGCTGACGCGCCCGTGCAGGATCTCCTCCAGGTGGCGCATCCGGTCGACCGAGCGCTCGAGGATCGTCACCTGAGCGCCGAGCCCGAGTGCGATCACCGCGGCGTTGTAGCCGACGATTCCGCCGCCGATCACGACGACCTTGCCGGGCGCGACGCCCGCCACGCCGCCGAGGAGAAGGCCGCGGCCGCCCTTCGGCTTCTCGAGGTAGTGCGCGCCCGCCTGTGCGGCGAGCCGGCCGGCGACCTCGCTCATCGGGGCGAGGAGCGGCAGGCGCCGATCGTCGGTCTCCACCGTCTCGTAGGCCACGCCGGCGATACCGCTGTCGACGAGCGCACGCGTGAGCGGCTCGTCGGCGGCGATGTGCAGGTAGGTGAAGAGGACGAGCCCCTCGCGCAGCCGCGGGTACTCGGCGGCGATCGGCTCCTTGACCTTCAGCAGCAGCTCGGCCCGTTCCCAGACCTCGTCGACGGCGGCGATGCGGGCCCCCGTGGCCTCGTAGGCGGCGTCGGGAAAGGCGCTACCGGAGCCCGCACCCGTCTCGACCAGCACCTCGTGGCCGCGCAGGACGAGCTCGCGCGCGCCTGCCGGCGTCAGCGCGACGCGGTACTCCTGTGGCTTGATCTCCCTGGCGACGCCGATGCGCATGGCCGCGCAACGATACCTCGTCGCGAAAGCCCTGCGCCTGGGAGGAAATCGGCACACAATCGGCACCGGTTGGTGACGCTCCTGGCACGGGTGGAGGCAGCCTGAGCTGGTATTCGTCCCCCCACCCTTCAGTTGGGCGGGGGGTGGGTGGTGGGTCGGTCTTACGTCCAGGCTCTATAGACGCCGCCGTCGGTCACGGCGAGCACCCACCTCAGCGTTTGCTTCGCCTCGCGAGCCGCTCCACGTACGCACGCTCCTCGCTGCCGAACCACGGCGGCGCGCCCGCGCGAGCGTTCTCCGCGACGTGCTCCGGCCGGGACGTCGCCGGGATGACGAGGTCGATCCGCGCGTCCGAGAGAGCCCACTTGAGCAGGGCTTGCGCCCAGGTCTGGACGCCGAAATCGGCCAGCCGCGTCAGCTCCTGCGCGCTCGGCTGTCCGTGCAGCAGCTCACCTGCGCCCAGGGGACGCATCGCGATCACCGCCACGCCGAGCTCTGCTGCGAGCGGCAGGAGACGCTCCTCGCAGCTCCGCTCGGACGGGTTGTAAGGCAGCTGCACCACGTCGAAGCGGCGCGTCCGCAGCGCCCGCTCGAGCTCGCCGACCGCCGAGGGTTGATAGTGGGTGACGCCGAGGAGCCGGATCCGCCCCGCGTCGCGCTCGGACTCGAGCCACGGCAGGTGCTCCTCCCACGCGACGAGGTTGTGAACCTGTTCGAGATCGACGTGGCCGTACCAGCCGAGCTGGGCGTCGAGCTGCCGCCGAGCCTCGTCAGGCGACCCGCTCCAGATCTTCGTCAGGACGCTCGCCTCGCTGCGACGTCCCTCGAGCGCGGCGCCAAGCGACCGCTCCGCGGAGCCGTACATCGGCGAGGTGTCGAGACTACGTGCGCCGGCGTCGAGGGCAGTGCCGACCACCTCGCGGGCGAGCTCCTCGTTCGCGCCGAACGTGTTCCAGGTGCCGAGCCCGACGACCGGGCCGATCCGGCGTTCCTCCATCAGCCGATGAGCCTCCGCGCCGCCACGCCCGCCGCGTACGCCGCTCGGAAGAACTCCGGCTCCTCCTCCCGACCGCGTCCCATGTGCGCGAGCGGCAGCCCGGCACACGCTTTCTCCCAGCCCTCTCCGTCCGAGGCGGCGGGAACCGTGACGACGCCGAGACAGAGGTCGAGCACGGCGCGGCTGTGATGCGAGACGCCGCGGTGACGCTCGCGTGGGTCGGCGCTCGACCTGCGGACGGCGAGCACCGGCTGCCCACCCAGCGCGCTCGCGGCGTTGGCGGTGTCGGCGAGCGTCAGCGCGCCGTGGCCGAGGCGCGAGCCGGTGCCGACGATGCCCGGGCCGAGGGAGCACACGACGGCGTCGAGCCCCTCCGCCTTCGCCCACGCGAGCGCCGCGGCGGCGGTGACGAACTCGACGTCGCCGTCGAGGCAGGGCGCGACCGCCACAGCCACCTCGACCAGCCGCCGCTCCTTCAGGACACGAACGGTGTCCGAGAGCGAGACCGGCAATCCGCCGCCCGCTACCTGCACGTAGGCGACGCGCAACCCGGCGAGCGCCGCGCAGACGGGCGCGACCTGGCTGTGGAGCGTGCAGCAGACGACGGGCAGGCCCGCCAGCGACTCGGCGGGCACGTTCGTCTCTTCAGCGTGCCGCAGCGCCACCTGGCCCGGCGCGTAGGGGAGCTTCATCACATGCGCGCCCTCGTCCGCCGGGAGGCCGAGACCGCGGGTCAGGTTCGCGTAGAGGATGTCGAAGCCGCCGGAGCCGAGCTCGAGCAACCGTGCCTGCTCGTTCACGATCACGTCGTCGCCCACCTCGACCGGGCCCGTCAGCCGCGGATAGGCGATGCACGGCACGCCGTCGACTTCGAGCCGGACGAGCTCCGCCGGCTCCTCGAGCACGGCAGTGACGGTGCCGCGCCTAAGTCCGAGCGGCATCGATCAGCGCCAGCGTCACGTCCACCATTCCCTCGAGATCGGCAACCGTGATGTGCTCGTCGGGCGTGTGGATCGCGGTCATCCCGTTCGCGAGATTGAGACAGGGCAGGCCGCGCGCGTTGAAGACGTTGGCGTCCGCGCCGCCGCCCGACAGCGCTGGTACGACGGGATAGCCGCAGCTGCCGAGCGCGGCCTCCGCCAGCACGACGACGCGCTCGTCGCGTCGGAAGCGATAGCCGGGGTAGGTCTCGCTCACCTCCGTCTCGACCGTGCAGTCGCCCAGGGCGGCGGCGAAACCGAACGTGTCGAGCATCTCCTGCACGACGTCGGCGAGCTTGCGCTCGTCGTGGGAGCGGGCCTCGGCCTCGAGCACGCACCACTCGGGAACGACGTTGCGCGCCGTGCCTCCCGAGATCAGCCCGACGTTCGCCGTCGTCTCCTCGTCGATCCGGCCCAGGCGCAGGTCGGCGACCGCGCGCGAGGCCGCCGCGACGGCGGAGCGCCCCTCCTCCGGATGCATCCCGGAATGAGCGGCGCGGCCGTGGAAGCGCGCCGAGATCGTGCGCCCGTACGGGGCTCCGAGCACGATCCCGCCGATCGGCGCCCCCTGGTCGTAGACGTAGCCGAGCTCGGCCTCGAGCCGGGTATGGTCGAACGCCCCCGCCCCGAGCAGGCCGACCTCCTCCTTCGGGGTGAAGAGCAGCTCGACGCCTGCGTGCGCGCGCCCTTCGGCGACGACGCGGCGAGCGCCTTCCACCATCGCCACCACCGCCGCCTTGTTGTCGGCGCCGAGAATCGTTCCCCCGCCGTTCCGGACGACCCCGTCCTCGACGAATGGCTCGAGCGCACCCTCTGGGGGGACGGTGTCGAGGTGGGCGCAAAGGAAGAGCGGTATCCCGCCCTCGATGCGGCCGGGCAGGCGGCAGAGCAGGTTCCCCGCACCGGCGTCGATTCGCGTTCCGGCGTCGTCCTCGTCCACGTCGAGCCCCAGTCCGCGCAGCTCCTCGGTCACCCGGTCTGCGACCGCGCGCTCCTCCCCGGGAGGGCTCGGGATCGCGCAGAGCTCGAGGAAGAGCGACAGCGGGTCCGACACCCCGCGATCCTAGGCCGCCTAGCCGGCGGCGCGCAGCTCGACCACGTCCCGTGTCCGAGAGCGGGCGAGCGCGGCACCGACGAACTCGCGGAAGAGCGGCGCCGGGCGGGTCGGCCGGGACTTGAACTCGGGGTGGAACTGACTGGCAACGAACCACGGGTGCTCCGGCAGCTCGACGACCTCGACGAGCCGGCCTTCCTGGAACGTGCCCGAGACGACGAGGCCGGCGTCGATCAGCTGCTGCCGGTAGTTGTTGTTCACCTCGTAGCGATGTCGGTGCCGCTCGTGCACGACCGGCTCGCCGTACACCTCGCGCGTGCGCGTCGCATCCGCCACCTCGACCGCCTGGGCGCCCAGCCGCATCGTCCCACCCAGATCCTCGATCTCCTTCTGCTCGGGCAGGAGGTCGATCACGGCGTACGGCGTCTCGGGATCCATCTCCGTCGAGTTGGCGCCCTCGAGGCCGCACACGTTGCGCGCGAACTCGGAGACGGCGACGTGCATGCCGAGGCAGATGCCGAGATACGGGATCTCGCGCTCGCGCGCCACCTGGCAGGCGAGGAGCTTGCCCTCCCAGCCGCGTGAGCCGAAGCCGCCGGGGACGAGCACGCCGTCGACGCCCTCGAGCAACTCGGCGGCTTCCTCGTAGGACATGTTCTCGGCGTCGACCCATTGCACGCGCACGGCGCAACCCTGGTGGACGCCCGCGTGCTTCAGCGCCTCGTGCACCGAGAGATACGCGTCGTGCAGCTTCACGTACTTGCCGACGAGCGCGATCGTGACCTCGCCGCGACGGGCGCCGATCCGGTCGATCAGCGTCTGCCACTCGCCGAGCTCGGCCGGCGGAGTCTCGAGGCCGAGCTGCTCGCAGACGAGCTCGTCGAGGCGCTCCTCCTGGAGCACCTTCGGCACCAGATAGACGTCCGGCACGTCGGGACAGGCGACCACGGAGCGAATGTCGACGTCGGCGAAGAGCGCGATCTTGTCCTTGATCTCCTGCGAGAGCTCCTCGTGCGAGCGGCAGACGATCACGTCGGGGTGGATGCCGATGCGGCGCAGCTCGTTCACCGAATGCTGGGTCGGCTTCGTCTTCAGCTCGCCCGCCGCCTCGATGAACGGCACCAGCGTGCAGTGCAGGTAGAGCACGTTCTCCGGCCCGACCTCGCGGCGGAACTGCCGGATCGCCTCGAGGAACGGGAGCGACTCGATGTCGCCGACGGTGCCGCCGATCTCGCTGATCACGACGTCGGCGGGCGTGGACTTCGAGACGCGTTTGATCCGCGCCTTGATCTCGTTCGTGATGTGCGGGATCACCTGAACCGTCGCACCGAGGAACTCGCCCTTGCGCTCCTTTCGGAGCACGGCCTCCCAGATCGCGCCCGCGCTGTGGCTGGCGTTCCGGGACATGTTCTCGTCGATGAAGCGCTCGTAGTGGCCGATGTCGAGGTCGGTCTCGGCGCCGTCCTCGGTGACGAAGACCTCGCCGTGCTGGAACGGGCTCATCGTGCCGGGATCGACGTTCAGGTACGGGTCGAACTTCTGTGCCTGCACCTTGAGCCCGCGCGCCTTCAGCAGCCGGCCGAGCGACGCGGCGACGATGCCCTTCCCGAGTGCCGAGACGACGCCGCCGGTGACGAAGATGTACTTGGTCTCGCCGGCGGAGCTCATACCGGCTGCCTCCACTCTCCCTGCCTCCCCCAGGCATCGAGCTCGCGAACCAGCGGCGTCTCCTCGATCAGCGTGCCGAGCGAGCGGCGCTCACCGAGGAGGGTCAGGCCCGCGAGCGCCGCGATCGCGCTCCAGCGTTGCCTCCGTGAGAACCGCTCCACGGAACTGAAACCTAGCACGGCGCCGAGCGCATTCGATCCCGAGTCGCCGAGCATCGCCATCTCTCGAAGATCGTAGGGCGCGAGCAGGACGGCGGCGGCCAGCGCTCCGCGAGGCGACCCGCGCACCGCGAGCGCACCGAGCCCGAAGGCCTTCAGCGCCCGCCCCGGACGGGTGTCGAGCTGGTTCAGCGTGTTCGCGGCGAGCGCGACGAGCAGCGCGCCCGAGAATGACCGTGTCCGCAGCAACGCGTACGCCGGGATGCCGACGAGCTTCAGCACCCCGGTCGTCCGGCCGGCGCGGAGGTGCGCACGCAAGCCGCGCTCCTCCCCGCTCCAGAGATCGTCGGCGAGGCCGAGCAACGCCACCGGCGCAGCGGACGGGTGGGCGACGCCGACGATCCAGCCCGCGAGCGGCAGGCGCAGGCCGCGGTGATTCGTCGCCTGAGGGCCGAACGCGAGCAGGATGTCGCGAAGCTGGCGGCCGCGGTGGAGGAAGCCGCGCGCGTCGCGCGCTCGTCGCGCGGTGCTCGAGGTCGAGCTCGATCTCGGCTACGTCGAGCCGAGCGCGAACGGCGTCGGCCGTCATCCGGGTCTCGACGCCGAACCCGGCTGCGACCGGAAAGCACGCGGCGCGCGCGCTCTCCGAGAGCCGGCGCTGGCCCGAGAGCGGCTCGTGCGCCTCGAAACCGCACGCGAGCCTGATCAGCCGCCGCGCCGTCCCCTTCGCCAGCCCGAAGCCGCCGCCCTGCTTGCGGGCGAAGGCCGCGACGGCAACGTCGGCCTCGCTCTCGAGCAGGGGGCGCAGATCGCCGCGGAGATCGGCGTCGCAGAGCAGGAGCGGCCCAGGCGGAGCCTCCCGCTCGGCGAGCGTGAGCGCCTGGCCCTTGCCTCGGCGCGGAAGGCGAAGCACGCGCGCGCCCGCCGAGGCGGCGACGAGCGCGGTCGCGTCCCGCGAGCCGTCGTCCGCGACGAGCACCTGAGCAGCGGGGAAGAGCCGGCGCAGCTGCGCGACGGTCGCCCCGATCCGAGCCTCCTCGTCGCGCGCGGCGACGAGGATCGTCAGCCCGGCCTCACCCACTCGTCGTCGCAGGCGGGAGCGGCTCGAGCGTCGGCAGCACGCCGTCGACGGCGGTGTCCCGGATGCCGAAGTCGCCTCCCTCGGAGCCGGCCAGCAACAGGGTCAGCGCGAGGGCCCCGAGCGGCGTGTCGACTCCGTCCACGGTCGAGAGACCGGCGCGTGAGAAGACCGGGATCGCGCTCTGGAGCACGCGAGTGGGCTCGACGCCGACCGCCGGCACGCCCGTTCCGGCGAGCCCTCGGTACAGGCCGTTGAGAAAGCTGCGCGGTCTCGCGCTGCTGCGGCTCGGCCTCGCGAACCACGACGACCGCGTCCGCTTCGACCTCCGAGCTGCCCCGGCGCTCCCCGACGAGATCCGGCGTGAGCAAGTCCCAGAGCGGCGTCTCTCCGCCCTCGACGAGCTCGCTCCCGAGCTCGCGGCCGAGGTCGTCGAGCTCGTCCTCGCCGACGTACTCGTTCGTGTCCGTGTCCGAGAGCAGCGCGTCCTGGATCTCCCTGGGCCGAGATCGGCACCTTCACTGCGCGTACGCGCACCAGCGCGCCGTCGGCGTCGGTGACGATCGCCTCGCGGATCCGGTTCACGATCGTCTCGTCGTACGACCCGACCACGAGCATTGCGACGTTCTTGCCCTCCAGGCGGCCGTCGGCGAGCACCGGGTAGGCGCCCTCGACGAACCCCTGCGCTGCCTCCTGGCGCAGCTCGAGGTCCTCCACAGCGAGCTCCTCCTCCTGAAGCTGCTCGTCGAGGGCGGCGAGCCGGCGGTTGAAGTTGTCCCGCTCCGCGTCGGTGACGAAGCCGCGGCCGGAGATGCCGACGCCGACGAGGATCCCGATCACGAGAGCGAGGAAGACAGCCGTCAGCGAGGCGACGTGATAGCGCAGGTCGAACACGGCTGCCAGTGTCGCAGAGGCTCGTGGGCTAGAACCCGGGCACGGATCGCACGAGGTCGGTGATCACGTTCCGCAGCGCGGGCGACGCCGCGATCGCGACGACGATGCCTGCGACGCCCGCAGCCCCGATCGAGACGAGCGGCCACACGCCGATGCTGCTCCGGACGAGCTGCGAGACCCCCTTGGCGTCGACGAGGATCTCTCCCACCTTCAGCCGGGTCACGAACGTGGAGGACATTCCCGCGCGGTTGCGCTCGAGGAACTCGACGAGGTTGAAGTGCGTGCCGACCGCGACGATCAGCTCGGCGCCCTTCTCGTGCGCCAGCAGGAAGGCGATGTCCTCCGAGATGCCGGGCGCGGCGACGCGGTGGAAGGGCAGGCCGAGCCGCTCGAGCCGCTGTTCGCCCGGCGCGTGCCCCTCCGCGTAGGCGTGGACGACGATCTCGGCGCCGCACCGCAGGCCGTCGTCGGTGACGGAGTCCATGTCGCCGACGATCACGTCCGGCTTCCAGCCGGCCTCGAGCAGGGCCTCGGCACCGCCGTCGACCGCGACGAGCACGGGGCGGAAGTTGCGCACGTACGGCCGGACGATGCGCAGGTCGCGCTTGTGGCCGGGCCCGCGCGCCACGACGAGCGCGTGGCGGCCGCGGAAGCTCGTCCGCAGCGGCGGGAAGTCGAGCCCCTGCGCCAGCAGGTTGCCTTCCTCGCGCAGGTAGCGCAGCGTGTTGTCGGCGAACGCCTCCAGTGCTTCCGTGACGCGGCTCTGCTGCTCGGCGAGTGCTCGCTCCAGCTCGCGCTCCTCGAGCGCGCGGCCGGTCGCGACGCAGTCGCCGTTCCGAAAGAGGCTCGCACCGCGCACGGTCAGCGCCTCGCCGTCCGAGACCGCGTCGAACAGGTCGGCGTCCGGCGCGTCGATCAGCCGCACGCCGCCCCGCACGAGCAGCAGCGGTCCTGGATTCGGATAGCGCCCGCTCTGCGAGCTCGCCACGTTGACGACGACGCGCACGCCGGCCTCGACGAGCTCCTCCGCGGAGACGCGGTCGAGGTCGGTGTGGTCGATGATCGCGATGTCGCCCGGCCCGAGCCGCCGCACGAGCTCCTTCGTCCGCCGCCCGAGCCTCGCGGTGCCCGGTGTGCTCGACGAGGCTCACTTGAGCGCCGACAAGAACTCGCGGCCGCCGAGCATCCGCTCCAGCTCGTCGCGGCGCTCGGCGTCGTCGAGCAGCGAGATCTGCGTCGAGGTGGGATCACCGGTGATCTTCTCGACGCGGAAGTGGCGGTCGGCCACGTTCGCGATCTGCGGCAGGTGCGTGATCGTCAGCACCTGTGCGCGCTCCGAGAGCCGCTTCAGCGTGCCGGCGACCGCGTGTGCCGTCGTCCCGCCGATGCCGGCGTCGATCTCGTCGAAGACCATCGTCAGCCCGCCTGCCACGGCGGCGATCGCGAGCGCGACGCGCGAGAGCTCACCGCCGGAGGCCGTCTCGGCCACGGGCCCGAACGGGAGACCGGCGTTCGGGCGGATCAGGAACGCGACCTCGTCCGAGCCCGTCGCGCCCGGCTCGCGCTCGCGCAGCTCGGCGCGGAACTCGCCGTCGCCCATCCCGACGCCGCGCAGTTCTGCGGCGACGGCCTCCGCGAACGCGTCGCAGCGACCGGCCCGCGTGGCGTGCAGCTCCGCCGCCAGGCTCCGCACTCGCTCCTCGGCGACCGCGAGCGCCTCGGCGGCAGCCGCGGCAGGATCGTGCCCCGCGGCGAGCGGCGTCGAGCTCGGCGCGCGCGTCGCCGGCCCGCGCGAGCAGCTCCTCGTAGGTCGCACAGCGAAAGCGGCGCTTGGCATCCGAGATCCGCTCCAGCTGCGACTCGACGTGCTCGATTCGCTCCGGCTCGGCCTCGAGCGAGAGCAGGAAGGCGCGCAGGTCGGAGCCGAGCTCGCGCAGCCGGAGCTCGATGTCGCGCAACTCCTCGCCGGTGCGGGCGAGCTCGGGCGCGAGCCGCTCGAGCGGCGCCACCGCACGCTCGGCGGTTCCGGCCAGCGCAGCCGCGCCTTCGCCCTCCTCGGGCGCGAGCGCCTCGGCCGCGGCGGTCGCGCCCTCGGCGAGCTCGGTGACGTGGCGCAGCCGATCGCGGTCGGCGTTGAGCGCGGCCTCCGCACCCGGCTCGAGCCCCTCGGTCGCCGTCACGAGCGCGTCCAGCTCGGCGAGCCGGGCCGACTCCGCAGCCGCGTCGCGCGTCAGCTCCTCGTGGCGGCGGCGCGCCGACCCGAGCTCGCGCCACGCGGCGCGTGCCTCCCGGCGGCGGCGCTGCTGCTGCCTCGCCGCAGAACGCGTCGAGCACGTCGAGCTGGTACGAGGGACGCGCCAGCCGGCGCTGCTCGAACTGTCCCGACATCGCGACGAGCCGCTCGGTCGCGGCGGCGAGGTCCTCCCGCGCGACCGCGCGGCCCCAGGCGTAGGCGCGCGTGCGCCCGTCGCGCGAACACCCGCCGCGCGAGCACGAGACTCTGCTGATCCGCTTCGGCCTCGTCCTCCGGCGCGAGCTCGGCGAGCGCGGTGAGCTCCTCGTCGTCGAAGAAGCCCTCGGGGACGTCGAACTCGGCCTCGACGTAGGCCTCGGACGCGCCGGGGCCGACGGCGGCCGCGTCGCCCTTCTGCCCGAGCAGCAGGCCGAACGCGTGCGCGAGGATCGTCTTGCCCGCTCCGGTCTCGCCCGTGATCGCGTTCAGCCCCGCGGCGGGTACGAGCTCCGCCTGCCGGATCAGGACGAGGTTCTCGATGCGCAGGCTACGGAGCACGGTTCACGACGCAAACGCCCGGTTGTAGCGGCTGAAGAAGGTCACCTCGGGCAGCGTCGCGAGGAGCGAGCGCTGCTCGCCGATGCGCGCCCGCACGCGCCCGCTCGGTGGCAGGTCGACCACCCGGTGCCCGTCGACGAGCGCGGTCGCGGCGACGTCGGGGGTGCGGTTCCACACGATCAGGTCGCTGCCGCGCGCGACGACGAGCGGCCGTGCGTTCAGCGAGTGCGGCGCGACGAAGGTGACCGACATCGCATCGAGGCCCCAGACGAGCACCGGCCCGCCGTTCGAGAAGTTGTAGCCCGTCGAGCCGGAGGGGGTCGAGCAGACGACGCCGTCGCAGCCACGCCGGCCGAGCGCTTCGCCGCCGACCGACCACTCGAGCTGGATCATGCGACCGACGACCGCGCTCGTGACCACGAGGTCGTTGACGGCCACGCGCTCCTCCTCGCCCACCTCGACGTCGAGCGTCGGCAGCTCGTAGGAGGTGTAGTCGCCGGCGAACGCACGTGCCATCCCCGCCTCCAGCTGCCCGGCAGCGATCGAGGAGAGGAAGCCGATGCGGCCGAAGTTGACGCCGATCACGGGCACGCCGGTGCCGAGGAAGGCGCCGAGCGCGCGCAGCATCGTCCCGTCGCCGCCGAGCACGACCGCGAGGTCGACGGCGGTCGCATCGCCGCCGGCGGACGGAAGCTCGTGCTTGGCCGCCTCCTGCTCGTCCACGAGCAACTCGACGCCCGCCTCGCGGGCGACCGTCGCCAGCCGCGCGAGGGCAGGGCCGATCGTCCCGCGCTGGCCGTGGGTGATCACGGCGGCGCGTGTGACCGCTCTAGCCCCCGACTGCGGCGTCGATCCGGTCGTCGATGTCACTGAGTCGCTCTGCCTCCGGCGCGTGGACGAGATGGACGAAGAACTCGCGGTTCCCCTTGGGGCCCGGAAGCCGTGAGTCTACGACGCCGACCGCACGTCCACCCCAGGCGGACGCGGCCTCGACCACCGAGTGCAGCACGCGCCGGTGCACCTCGGGGTCGCGGACGACGCCGCCCCGACCGACGTCCTCGCGTCCGGCCTCGAACTGCGGCTTGACGAGCACGAGCGCGTCCCAGCCGTCGGCGAGCAGCGGCAGGACGGGCTCGAGCACGAGCCGCACGCCGATGAACGAGACGTCGCAGACGAGCAGGTCCGGGCGGAACGGGAGCTCGCTGAGCCCGCGTGCGTTCGTTCGCTCGAGCACCGTCACGCGCGGGTCGTTGCGCAGCTTCGGATGCAGCTGTCCGTAACCGACGTCGACGGCGATCACCCGCGCGACGCCACCCTGGAGCAGCGCGTCGGTGAAGCCCCCCGTCGAGGCGCCGAGATCGATGCAGTCGCGGCCGTCGAGCTCGAGCTCGACCTGCTCGAGCGCGTTCGCGAGCTTCTCGCCGCCCCGCGAGACGAAGCGTGGCGGCCGCTCGACCGTGAGCTCGGCGTCGTCGGCGAGCTGGTGCCCGGGCTTGTCGTAGCCCGGCACGAGGCCCGCGATGACGAGCGCCTGTGCCTGGGCGCGGCTCTCGGCGAGCCCGCGCTCGACGAGCAGGACGTCGAGTCGTTTCTTCACGCGGAAAGCGTAGTCACGCACCTGGTACAAGAGGGTCGTGGAACTGCGCGGAGAGCGTGTCGTGCTGCGGGAGCTGACGGAGGCGGACGTGCCGCGGCTGGTCGAGCTCGGTGCCGACCCGGAGGTCTCGCGCTGGTGGCCCGGGCTGACCCACGAGGACGTGCTCGAGAAGGTGCGCGGCGAGGAGGCGGGCGCGACCTCCTTCGGAGTCGTGGCCGACGGTGAGCTGGCAGGGCTGATCCAGCACTGGGAGGAGGACGAGCCGGACTACCGTCATGCGGGCATCGACCTCTTCCTCGGTGCTCCGTACCACGGCCGCGGCCTCGGCACGGACGCTGTTCGAACGATGGCGCGGTACCTGATCTCGGATCGCGGTCACCACCGGCTCACCATCGACCCCGCCGCGCAGAACGAGCGGGCGATCCGCTCGTACGAGAAGGTCGGCTTCCGCCGGGTCGGGATCCTGCGTCAGTACGAGCGCGACCCCGACGGGGGCTGGCGCGACGGCCTGCTGATGGACCTGCTGGCGTCGGAGCTCGAACGGGGCTAGGTCGTGGGGCTAGGTCGTGCGGGCGGCGAGGCCGCCGACGATCTCGGCCAGCACGGACGTGTCCGCCGCGATCGCGTCCAGCAGCCCGAGTGCCCGCTCCGCGGCCTCGTCGGCATGCGCCCGCGCTCCCTCGGCGCCGTGCTCGAGCACGTAGCCGTCCCCGTCGAGCACGTCGTCGACGATCTGGAAGAGCAGGCCGAGCTCGTCTCCGAACGCACGCCACGGCGCCTGCTCCCGCTCGGGCACCTCGGCGACCTGCGAGCGCGAGACCGACCGCGGCCGAGAAGAGGCACCCGGTCTTGAGCCGGTGCAGCGCCACGAGGTCGGACGTGTCGCCCGTGACGTCGCGGTACTGGCCGCCGATCATCCCGAGCGTCGCGCGCACGAGCTCGCGCGCGACCGCGGTCGAGGGATACGAGAGCGCGAGCCGGAACGCCTCCGCCAGCAGCGCGTCGCCGGCGAGCAGCGCCACGCCCTCTCCGAACGCGACGTGCGCGCTCGGCCGGCCGCGGCGCTCGTCGTCGTCGTCGAGCGCGGGCAGGTCGTCGTGGACGAGCGAGAACGTGTGCACGAGCTCGACCGCGGCCGCGGCCGGGAGGCACCGCTCCGCGTCCGCACCGACCGCCTCGCCGACCGCGAGGCAGAGCACGGGCCGGATCCGCTTGCCGCCGGAGTCGAGCGGATACCGGACCGCCTCCTCCAGACCGCCCAGCTCGGGCGTGAACGCGAGCTCGCCGAGATAGCTCTCGACGAGCCTGCGCAGCTCGTCAGGGCTGTGGCGGCGCATCCGCTCGCGATCGCGCCTTGGCCAGCTCCGCCTCGACTTCCTTGGCCAGCTCGGCGAGCTCCGTGAGCACCTCCACGGCCGCCTCCGCGTTCTCCTCCGCCGCCAGCCGCTCCAGCTCGGCCCGGGTCGCCTTCAGCCGCTCGAGCAGCTCCTCCGCCCGGCCCAGTGCCTCGTCAGCTGTTCCGCTCATACGCGTCTCCTCCTGCGCCACGCGCGCCAGGATGCCGTTGACGAGCCGCGCCGCGTCCTCGGACGCATAGCGCTTCGCGAGCACGACCGCCTCGTTGATCGCCACCTCGGGCGGCACGCTCTCCTGCTCCAGCTCGTGGATCCCGACCCGCAGGATGTTGCGCTCGAGGGTACCGAGACGGTCGGCGGTCCATCCCTCGGCAGCCTCGGTGATCCGCACGTCGAGCTCCGCGGCGCGCCCGGAGACCGCCTGCGCGAGGCCGAGCGCGAACTCGTCGGGGTCGCCCTCGTAGAGCGCGCTCAGCGGCTGGCCGGTCAGGTCCCACTGGTAGAGCAGGAAGAGCGCGGTGCGGCGCGACTGCCGCCGGCCGCTCATCGCTCGAGCTCCTCGATCGAGACGTCGACCGCGTCGACCTCGAGCCCGGCCGAGCCTCGCAACGCCTCGTCGACCGCGCTCTGCACCGCGACGCCGAGCTCGGGCAGAGGCGCCCCGTACCGGACGGACAGCTCCAGCTCGACCTTGGCCCGTCCGTCCGCGATCGCCACCGAGAGCCCGCGCCGCGGCCGTCGCACGCGCGCGCCGTCGACGTGCTCGGCAGCTGCGACGACGAGCGCCGCGAGCGCGTCGCCTTCGATGCGAATCGTGCCGCCGGAGGTGACGATCGTGTGCCCGTCGTGCTTCACGAGACCTCCGCGAGCGCCGGCAGGCGCCCCTCCATCTCGTCGAGGAAGCTCGTCGAGTAGACGCCGCCCCGGAACTCCTCGGAGCGCAGGATGTCGAGCGCGAGCTCTCGTGTCGTGGGCACGCCCTCCAGCTCGAGCTCCTCGAGCGCACGCATGCCGCGGGCGACCGCCGCGTCCCGATCCTCGGCCCACACGATCAGCTTCGCGATCAGCGAGTCGTAGTACGGGCGAGATCGACGAGCCCTCCTCGACGAAGGTGTCGACGCGCACACCGGGGCCGAGCGGCGGCCGGAAGCGCGTGATCCGCCCGGGAGCCGGCGCGAAGTCACGGGTCGGATCCTCGGCGTTCAGCCGGATCTCGAGCGCATGCCCGCGGCGCGGCGCGCGCCCGGTCACCGGCAGCGCCTCGCCCGAGGCGACCCGCAGCTGCTCGCGCACGACGTCGATCCCGGTCACGAGCTCGCTGACCGGATGCTCCACCTGCAGCCGCGCGTTCAGCTCGATGAAGTGGAAGGCCCCGTCCGCGCCGAGCAGGAACTCGAAGGTACCGGCGCCCTCGTAGCCGATCGCCCGGCAGGCGCGCTCGGCGGCGGCCTCCATCTCCTCCCTCGTCGCTGGATCGAGCGCGGGCGACGGCGACTCCTCGATCAGCTTCTGGTGGCGCCGCTGGATCGAGCACTCGCGCTCGCCGAGCGTGAGCACGCCGCCCAGCCGGTCGCAGAGCACCTGGATCTCGACGTGGCGCGCCGGCACGAGCGCCTTCTCGAGGTACAGCGTGCCGTCGCCGAAGGCGGCCTCGGCCTCGGCCCGGGCCGTCGAGTACGCCGCCTCGAGCTCGCTCCGGCCGCTCGACGAGCCGCATGCCCTTGCCGCCGCCGCCCGCGACGGCCTTCAGCAGGACGGGGTAGCCGAGCTCGCCGGCCGCCACGCGCACGTCGGCGAGCGCCGCGCCGCCCTCGGTGCCGGGCACGAGCGGGCACGTCGGCCGCGCGCATCTCGGCCTTCGCGCGGGCCTTGTCGCCCATCCGCTCCATCACGTCCGCGGGCGGGCCGACGAAGACGAGGTCGTTGTCGGCGCAGGCGCGGACGAAATCGGGGTTCTCGGAGAGGAAGCCGTAGCCGGGATGCACCGCCTCGCAGCCGGTCGTCTCCGCCGCAGCGATCACCGCCGGGATGCGCAGGTAGCTCTCGCGCGGCGGCCGGCGGGCCGATGCAGATCGCGCGGTCGGCGAGGCGCACGTGCAACGACTCGCGGTCGGCGGTCGAGTAGACGGCGACGGCCTCGACGCCGAGCTCGTGCAGCGCGCGGATCACCCGGACGGCGATCTCGCCGCGGTTCGCCACGAGGACGCTGCGTGAACATCAGAGCGCCGGCGGCTGCGCGATCGGCTCGAGCTCGAACAGGAGCTGGCCGAACTCGACGGGCTGCGCCGTTCTCGACGTGGATCGCGACGACCCGGCCGGCGACGTCGGCCTTGAGCTCGTTGAAGAGCTTCATCGCCTCCAGCATGCAGAGCGTCTGGCCGGGCGCCACGGCGTCGCCGAGCTCGACGAAGGGCGGCGAGCCCGGCTCGGGCTGGCGGTAGAAGACGCCGACCATCGGCGACTCGACCCGGTGCGCAGCCCCCGGCGCGGCCGGGAGGATCGGCAACTCGCCCGGCTCCTCGTCGGCGAGCGGCGCCACCAGCTGCACCGGCGCTTCCTCCTCGCGCCGCCGGACCGAGACGCGCATGCCGTCGTCCTCGATCTCGACCTCGGCGACGCCGCTCTCCTGCACGATCCTCACGAGCTCGCGAATCCGCTCGGCGCGCGTCTGGTCGACACCGCCGGCGCCGAGCGAGTCGTCCCTCGAGTGCCGGGTGCGGATCGTCCGCAGCAGGTTCTCGGCCTCCTCGCCGAAGAGCGCGATCAGCACGAGCTCCTCCTCGCTCGCGGCGAGCCCCTCCGCCTCGGCGCGGACGTCGTCGGCAGTGGGCGGATCCTCCTCGAGCGGGACGCCGTCCGAGAGCAGCGCGACTGCGCGCGCGACGGTCGCGTCGATCTCGCCGGGCGGCGCGCCGTAGCGGCCCTGCACGAGCGCGCGGAACTCGTCGACGACGTTGCCGTAGCGCCGGGCCGAGAGCACGTGGATCAGCGCCTGCGAGGCCAGGATCTGACCGATCGGCGCGGCGAGCGGCGGCGAGCCCGCCTCGCTCCGGATCTGCTTCAGCTCCTCCAGCACCTCGAGCAGCCGGTCGCCGGCCGAATGCGCGCGCAGGTGGGTGTCGAGTGCGGCGACGAGCCCCGGCGGCAGGTCGTGCTCAGCGGCTCGAACGGCGAGCCGCGGCGCCAGCGGAGCGACGGGCTCGTCCCCGATGTGCTCGTCGACGAGATCGGACGCCTCCCAGAGCCGGTCGACGTCGATCCCCGTCTCGAAGCCCATGCCCGCGAGCGCGGAGGAGAGCGACTCGCCCGAGACGCGATGCAGGGTCAGCGCGAGCGGATAGACGGTCGTGGCGATGATGTCCGCGCCGGCGCGCGCAGCCTCCAGCGCGGCCGCAAGCCCGCTTCCCGACGCGCCCTGGCAGTACAGGCCGACAGGGAGCCCGGAAGCCTCCGCCACCCGCGAGACGAGCTCGCTCGCCTGGTGCGGCTCGAGCCCGCCGGTGGGATCGTGGATGAGCGCGCGGGTCGCGCCGAGCTCGGGCAGCTCACGGGCCTGCTCCACGAGCGCGTCGACCTCGCCGGAGCGGCCGGGGCTGTAGACGAGGCCCGCGTGGAACTCGCCGCCGGCGCCGACGATCGCCTCCCCTGCCTCGCGCAGGTTCGAGACGTCGTTCAGCGGGTCGTGCAGGCGGAAGACGTCGATCCCGTTCTCGGCGGCGGAGGCGACGAAGCGGCGGACGAAGTCCGTGCTGACCGGCCGCGAGCCGACGAGGAAGCGGCCGCGGAGAGCCAGCCCGAGCGGCGTCTTCGTGCGCGCGCGCAGCGCCCGGATCCGCTCCCAGGGGCTCTCGACCCCGCGGCGCACCGCCGAGTCGAAGACGCCGCCGCCCGAAACCTCGAGGCAGGCGTAGCCGGCTCGATCGAGCACCTCAGCGAGCTGCAGCAGGTCTGCGGTCGGCATCCGACCGGCGAGCGGCTCCTGCGAGAGCAGGCGAATGGAGGTGTCGACCAGGCGCGGCACGGGCTAGAGCCTAACCGCGGTGGTCAGGCTCTCGATATGTAGCGGCCCTCTCGGGGATCGACCTTGATGCGGTCGCCCACGTTGACGAACAGCGGCACCGCGACGACGGCGCCGGTCTCGAGCGTCGCCGGCTTGGTCACGTTCGAGACCGTGTCGCCCTTCACGCCGGGCTCGGTGTCGGTGACGGCGAGCTCCACGGACGAGGGCAGCTGCACCCCGCTCGGCTTGCCGCCGACGAAGAGGAGCTGTACCGGAGTCGACGGCTGCATGTACGGCAGCTCCGCCTCGAGCGAGGCGTGCGGGAGCGAGAGTTGCTCGTAGCTCTGCTCGTCCATGAAGACGACCTCGTCGCCGGAGTCGTAGAGGTACTGCATGTTCTTGACCTCGGTGTAGATGCGCGCGAACTTCTCGCCGGCCCTGAACGTCTTGTCGACGACCGACCCCGAGTCGAGGCTCTTCACCTTCGTGCGGACGAAGGCGCCGCCCTTGCCCGGCTTGACGTGCTGGAAGTCGACGATGCGCCAGACCGAGCCCTCGATCTCGACGTGCATGCCGTTCTTGAACTCGTTCGTGGAGACGACGTCGGCCATGGGCGCGCGCCAGCTTAGCTGACGGTCACGAGCTCCTTGCCGGCCTGCGTCAGCCGCTCGCGGCCCTCGTCGGTGACGAGCACCATGTCCTCGATGCGCACGCCGGCGAGCTCCGGCAGGTAGATCCCGGGCTCGCAGCTGAGCACGTTGCCGGGCTCCAGCGTGTCGGTGGACTCGGGACGCGCGGCCGGCGCCTCGTGCACCTCGAGCCCGATTCCGTGGCCAAGGCCGTGGCCGAACCTCTCCCCCCAGCCGGCCGCGGCGATCACGTCCCGGGCGGCGGCGTCCGCGGCGGTTCCGGTGACGCCCGGGCCCATCGCGTCGAGCCCCGCGAGCTGCGCCTCGAGGCAGACGTCGTACAGCCGCGCGAGCTCGTCCGGCAGGTCGCCCGTCGCGAACGTGCGCGTACAGTCGGAGGCGTAGCCGTCCACGCGGCAGCCGGCGTCGACGATCACGAGCGTGTTCGCCGGGACTGCGACGTCGCGGTTGTCGGAGTGCGGGCTCGCGCCGTTCTCGGCGGCGGCGACCATCGTGTCGAACGAGAGCTCCGACGAGCCGTGCTCGTGGAAGAGCTCCCGCACCCGCCACGCGAGCTCGATCTCGGTGCGGCCGACGAACCGCTCCTCGGCGAGCGCGCCGAACACCTGGTCGGAGATCGCCGCCGCCTCGCGCATCGTCTCCAGCTCCGCCGGATCCTTGACCGCGCGCAGCCGCTCGACGAGGCCCTGCTGCGGAATCGCGTCGACGCCTCCCGCACGCAGCGTCTCGAAGGCGGCCGCGGTGAGCACGTGTGCCTCGACCCAGATCGTCTTCCCCGCGAGCCTCGTCGCCAGGTCGGCGACGACCGCACGGGCCGTCTGCTCGAAGCGGATGCCGTCGAGCGCGCTCGCCTTCCGCGCGTAGCGGAAATCGGTGTAGAGCGTCGCGTCGCCGGCCGGGTCGACGAGGAGCGCCGCGTTCGAGCTCGCCAACCCGGTGAGATACCGGACGTTGACACCGCTCGAGACGAGCAACGGCTCGTCGATCAGCGCTGCAAGTCTTTCGATCCGGCTCATGTCTCCTTCGCCGCCTCCACGAGGTACTCCAGCGCCTCACGGTACCCGTCCGGCCCCTTGCCGGTGATTCGCTTCTTCGCGAGGTCGGAGAGCACGGAGTGGCGGCGGAACTCCTCGCGCTCCTCGATCGCAGAGAGGTGCACCTCGACGACCGGGACCTCGAACAGCTCGACCGCATCTCGGATCGCGTAGCTGTAGTGCGTCCACGCTCCCGGGTTGAGGATCACGCCGTCGGCCCAGTCGAGCGCGTCGTGGCACCACTCCACGAACTGCCCCTCGTGGTTCGTCTGGCGGCAGCGAGTCGTCAGCTGGAGGTCCTTCGACCAGCTGTAGATGCGACGCTCGAGCTCTGCGAGCGAGAGCTTCCCGTAGAGATCCGGGTCGCGCCGCGCCAGCACGTCGAGGTTGACGCCGTTCAGGACTCCCACTCGCATCGCGCGACTCTAGCCAGTGATGAGGGAGTCGAGTGCCGCACGGATGTCGGCCTCCGGAAGCTCGACGCCGATCCGGGGTCGGCCGGGTGCGTCGAGCAGGACGAGCTTCGGCACACCGCTTTCGGCCTTCTTGTCGCGCGCGAGCGCCGCCCACGCGCGGTCGCTGTCGACGCGTACGGGTTCGGGCCGCAGCTGCTCCTCGACGACAGCGGTGTCGAGCCCTGAGAGCCGGAGCGCGGCGAGCAGGCCGAGCGCGACGGCGCGACCGTGCGGGAGCTCGAAGTCGGCAGCCGCTTCGAGGGCATGGGCGAACGTGTGGCCGAGGTTGAGCTGGTTGCGCTCGCCGCGGTCGTGCGGGTCGCGCAGGCAGACGGCGGTCTTGAAGGCGGCGCAACGGCGGATTGCCTCCGCGAGCGGCAGCTCCCAGAGCGGCTCGCCGGCGAGCAGGCCGGTCTTGACGAGCTCCGCGCGGCCGTTCAGCAGCTCGGCGTCGGAAAGTGTCTCGAGGAGCGCCGGGTCGATCACGGTCCGCGCGGGCCAGTGGAAGGCGCCGACGAGGTTTTTCCCCTCGGGCAAGTCGATCGCCGTCTTGCCTCCGATTGCCGCGTCCACCTGGCCGACGAGCGTCGTCGGCACCGCCACCCAATCGATCCCACGGAGGTAGCCCGCCGCCGCGAAGCCAGCGAGGTCGGTCGTGCAGCCGCCGCCGAGCGCGACAACCGTGCCGCCCCGCTCGAGACGCAGCTTTCGCCAGAGCGACTCGAGGACGTGAAGCGACTTCGCCTCCTCCCCGGAGGGAACTTCGTGCGTCTCGACGAGTCTCGACCCGAGCCCGAGCTGCGCCTCCATCCCGTAGATCCCGGCCACGTGCCGATCGACGACGAGCGCGACCGGCCCGCCACCGGGAACGAGCTCGCCGAGCCAGCCCAGGGATCCGCTCTCGACGTGGACGCCGCCGGCGGCGAGCACGACGCCCTCGACGTCTCGCGCCCGCGCGTCGGCGGTGGCCTCGTAGACCTCGCGACGCTGCTCGTACAGCTGGCGGAAGGCCTCTTCGTGCTGCGCCAGCGGCCGGTCGGTGCCGCCGACCCGGCGCCACGCTTCGTCCGGATCGATCTCGAGCAGCACCACGGCTGCCCGTTCGTGCACGGCGTCGCGGATCTGCTCGGAGCCGAGAGCGCCGCCGCCAAAGGCGATCACTGCGGGAGCTGCGTTGCGCAGGACGTCGAGCGCCTTGCCACGCTCGAGCACCCGGAACGCCGTCTCCCCGCGGGCGGCGAAGATGCCGGCGATGTTCAGTCGCTGCTCCTGCTCGATCTCCCGATCCAGGTCGAGGAAGCGGCGTCCGAGCCGCTCGGCGACGACCCTGCCGATCGTGGTCTTCCCCGCCCCCATGAAGCCGACGAGAACGATGTGGCGGTCTAGAGCCGTTCCCACGGGATTCGCTCGAGATACGCGCGATGCGCAGCAACGAGGTCGCCGAGCGCATCGCCGCCGAACTTCTCCCGCGCGGCGCGCGCGAGCTCCCAGGCGACCGCCGCCTCGGCCACGACGGCGAGTGCCTCCACTGCCGCCACGTCGCTGCGCTCGACCAGAGCCTGGCCGGCCTCGCCCGAGACGAGGTCGACCGAGTCGAGCGGCTTCATCAGCGTCGGCAGCGGCTTCATCGCGGCGCGGACGACGACGTCCTCGCCGTTGGACATCCCGGCCTCGATCCCGCCTGCACGGTTCGAGCGGCGGCGGAGGCCGGGCTCGATCTCGTCGTGCGCCTCCGAGCCGCGGAGCCGCGCGAGCGCGAAGCCGTCCCCGATCTCGACCCCCTTCACGGCCTGGATGCCCATCAATGCGGCTGCGAGGCGTGCGTCGAGCCGATCCTCGCGCGACGCGTACGACCCTAACCCTGGCGGCACGCCCGTCGCGCGTACCTCGACGACCCCGCCGAGCGTGTCGCGGTCGCCTTTCGCAGCATCCATCGCGGCGCGCATCTCGGCGTCGCCGGTGGCACCTCCGATCTCCACCTCCCGGCCCGCGACCTCGATCCCGAGCTCGCGCAGAAGCGCCTTCGCCACCGCGCCTGCTGCGACGAGCACAGCGGTGTGCCGCGCGCTGGCGCGCTCGAGGGCGTCGCGGACATCCGAGTGACCGTACTTGAGCACGCCGGCGAGGTCTGCGTGACCCGGCCGAGGCAGCGTCACAGGCTTCGTGCCCTTCCCGGCTGGCTCGCCCTCGGGCGGCCACGGGCTCATCCCCCACGTCCAGTTCGCGTGGTCGCGGTTGCGCACGACGAGCGCGAGCGGCGTGCCGAGCGTGCGGCCGTGCCGGAGCCCGGCGAGCACCTCGACCTCGTCCTGCTCGAGCTGCTGCCGCGGGCTGCGTCCGTAGCCCTGCTGACGGCGGCGCAGGTCGGCGTCGATCACGGCTTGCTCCAGCACGAGCCCGGCGGGAAGCCCCGTGAGGATCGCGACGAGCGCCGGCCCGTGCGACTCCCCCGCTGTCGTGAGCGCGAGCGTCATGCAGGCAAATCTACTGCTGCGCGCATCACCGACACGGGTGCCGCCACACCCGTCCAGAGCCGGAACGACGCGGCGCCCTGCGCGACGAGGACATCCAGACCGCCGACGACCCGCACCCCGGCGGCGCGCGCGGCGGCCGCGGTCGCCGTCTCCGGATAGGGCAGGTCGACGAGCGTCTGGCCCGCGCGGAGGGCGACGAGCACCTCGTCCCGCTCGCTCGTCGCGTTGACCACGAGGTCGGCCTCTTCGACGTCCGGCGGCCACTCGGCCCGGCGGGCGAAGCTCCGCGCGTGCGGCAGTGCCTCTGCGAACGCCCGCGCCGACCCGCCGTCTCCGAGGATCACCGGCCGCTCGGCAGGCAACCCGTCCAGGATCGCCGCGTCGGTGCTGTAACCCTCGATGCGACCGTCGCGCAAGACCAGCGTGTTGACCGAGCTCACGTCGGCCTCGACCGGCTCGAGCTCGGCGACCGCGAGCTTGTGCGGCGCCGTCACGTTGGCCCCGGCGAATCCAAGCGTGACGAGACCGCGAACGGCGTCCTCCAGCTGCTCCGGTGCCACGTCGAGGGCGACGTAGGCGAGATCGAGCCCACGCGCAGCGAACGCCGCGTTCTGCATCCGAGGCGAGAGCGAATGCGCGACCGGCCGGCCGAGCAGCCCGACGAACCTGGTCGTCGCCGCGATCACGAACGCTTGTGTTTCAGAAACACAAGCCCCGTCCCTCGGCGCGGTTCGCGGCTCCCGGCGCGCCGCTCCGGCGGACAGAAGCGAGCTTGTGTTTCAGGAACACAAGGCTTCGATTGCAGCGCGTCAATTGCAGCCGAAGCCGTACTCGCAGGCCTTGGCGAAGAACTCGTCCTCGCTCGCCGTGAAGAAGTGGTGGATCTTGTCCGGCTTGCGCACGAAGAAGAGGTAGTCGACGTCGGCCGGGTGCGCCGCGGCCTGCATGGACGCGAGGCCGGGGTTCGCGATCGGGGTCGGCGGCAGCCCGGTCCGGTTGCGGGTGTTGTACGGGTTGTCGCTCTCGAGCTGGGAGACGCGCAGCGCCTCGGTGCCGGGAACGTCGAGGCCGTAGCGGATCGTCGCGTCGATGCCGAGCGGCATCCCGACCTTCAGCCGGTTGTAGATCACGGCGGCGACCTTCGGCCGCTCGTCCGGCGCGATCGTCTCCTTCTCCACCATCGAGGCGATGATCAGGACGTCGTACGGGGTCAGATTCTTTTCTCGAGCGAAGGCCATGTCGACCTTGGCGAAGTTCTGCTCGAAGAACTCCAGCTGGTCGGCCGCGAGCTGCTTCGCCGTCGTCTTCGCGGTGAACTCGTAGGTCGCCGGGAAGAGGAAGCCCTCGACCCCGCGCGCGTCCTTGCGGAACTGGGCCGGGATCCTCACCCTCTCGGTGGCGGCTCGGTAACCCTTCTCGGTCAGCTTCGGAGTGATCTTGCGGCGCTTCTTGGCAATGGTGCGCACCTCGCCGACACGCGCCACCATCTGGTCGCGCGTGAAGCCCTCCGGGAAGACGACGCGAAGGACGGGCGCCGCCGGCGCCGCGGTCGTCGCAGGAGGCGTCGCCTCCGGCTCCCCCGAGCCGCCGAGCGCGGAGACGCCGAGCCAGAGCGCCAGCCCGAGCAGCCCGAAGAGCAGCGTGCCGGCGACGAGCCGCCGCAGCATGAGCTGCGAGCGGGACGGCCGGTGCCGGGTCACACCCTGCCCGCTCACACCCGGTCGCTCGACCATGCGAGGTAGCTCTCGAGCAGATGCGCGGCCGCGCGCGCGTCCTCGGGGGCGCGGGTGGACGGAGCGCGTGCGGCGAGCGAGGTCGTGAAGCGCTCGTCGAAGCTCTCCACGGGCACCGAGACGGCTGCGCGGAGCGCGGCGACGAAGCGCGCGGTCTCCTCGGCCTGCAGCCCCGGCTTGCCGCGCAGGGTCAGCGGGAGCCCGACGACGATCCGCTCCGGCTCCTCGGCCGAGACGAGCTCGGCGAGCCGCCGCAATCCCGCCTGGGATGCGGCGCGCTCGACCACCGTCAACGGGCGCGCGAGCGTGCCCGTCGCGTCGGACACGGCCACACCGGTCCGCGCGGCGCCGTAGTCGAGTGCCAGGACTTTCACGGAGCGCAGGCTAGCCGAGCGCTTCCAGAATCGTTCTCTCGGCGAGCGCGACCGCTTCCGGTAGCCGGTCCGCGTCCTTGCCGCCGGCTCGCGCCATCGTCGGCCTCCCGCCTCCGCCGCCACCGATCAGCGCCGCGGCCTCGCGGATCATCGTGCCGGCGTGGAGGCCGCGTTCCTCCAGGGACTTGTCGAGGCTGATCACGAGCTGGGCCGTGCCGTCGTCGCGCGCGCCGACGATCACCGCCGCGGGCGCGTGCTGCTGCTTGAGGCGGTCGGAGACGTCGAGCGGGTTCCCGCTCCTCACCTCGACGACGAGCACGTTGACGTCGCCCGCCCGGGTCTCCCTGGTGACGACGAAGTCTTCCGCCGCAGCCGCCGGCGCCTGCTTGGCTTCCTTGCGGACGCGCTCGAGCTCGGCGCGCAGCTCGTCGGCCTCGCGGGCTCGTGCCTGCAGGAGCGCGAAGGCCTCGCCGGAGGTGACGGCCTCGATCCGCCGTGCGCCGGAACCGACGGAGCCCTCCGAGAGCAGCGCGAACGGCCCGATCTCGGCCGTCGAGCGCACGTGCGTGCCGCCGCAGAGCTCGCGGGAGAACCCGTCGATCTCGACCACGCGGACGACGTCGCCGTACTTCTCGCCGAACAGCATCTGCGCGCCGAGCTTGCGCGCCTCCTCGATCGGCGTCTCGAAGATCCGCACCGGCCGGTTCCCGAAGATCTGTTCGTTGACGATCCGCTCGACCTCCGTGCGTTGCTCCGGGGTGAGCGCCTGCTCGTGGCTGAAGTCGAAGCGCAGCTTGTCGGGCCGGACGGCCGACCCGGCCTGCTTGACGTGGTCGCCGAGCACCCGGCGCAGCGCCTCGTGGAGCAGGTGCGTCGCGGTGTGGTTCGCCATCGTGGGGAAGCGAACCGCCGACGGCACGACGGCGCGCACGCGGTCGCCTGCTGCGAAGCCCGCGCCCTCGAAGACGAGCACCTGGTCATCGCCCAGCCGGTGCGCGTCGCGCAGTGTCGCCGTCGCGCCCGACTCCTCGTGGATCAGCTCGCCGGCGTCGGTCACCTGTCCGCCTCCGGCCGGATAGAACGGCGACTCGCGCAGCTTCGCCAGGAACGTGCCGTCGCCGAGCTCCTCCAACGCGCCGATCTGGGTCAGCACGTCCGCCTTCTCGAAGCCGACGAACTCGCTCGTGAAGTCGGCGGCGGCGGCGAACTCGGCCGCCCGCTGGACTCCGGACTCGGATCCCGCGCGCGAGACGTCGCGATGACGCGCCATCTCCTCGCGGTAGCCGTCCACGTCCACTGGCTGGCCGCGCTCCTCGGCGAGCTCCACCGTCAGCTCGACCGGGAAGCCGTACGTCGCGGCCAGCCGGAACGCCTCCTCGCCCGAGATCGCCTCGCTCTCCGAAAGCTCATCGAAGACCTTGAGCCCGCGCTCGAGCGTCTCGGAGAACCGCTCCTCCTCGGCGCGGACGACCTGCTGGATCTGCGCGCGGCCGGCTGAGAGCTCCGGATACCACGGTCCCATCTGCTCGACGACGACGTCGGTCAGCGGCCAGAGGTGCTCGAGGTCGATCGCGCGCGCCTGCTGCACGGCGCGCCGGATGATCCGGCGCAGGATGTAGCCCCGGCCCTCGTTCGACGGCGTCACCCCGTCGGCGGCGAGAAAGGTCATTCCACGCCCATGGTCGGCGAGGATGCGGTGCGCCTTCGTGGCGCGGTCGGATTCCCCGTAGGCGATCGCCGCTCTGCTCGGCGATCCAGGCCATGATCGCCTGGTAGCCGTCGGTCTCGTACACCGAGAGGACGTCCTGGAGGATCGAGGCGGTGCGCTCGAGCCCCATGCCGGTGTCGACGTTCTGCTTCGGCAGCGGCGTCACGCGACCGTCCGGATGCAGCTCGAACTCCATGAAGACGAGGTTCCAGAACTCGAGGAAGCGCTCGCAGTCGCAGCCCGGCGCGCACTCGGCCCGGCCGCAGCCGACGCCCTCGCCCCGGTCGTAGAACATCTCGGTGTCGCCGCCGCACGGCCCCGGGCCGCCGACCGACCAGAAGTTGTGCGAGCGATCGAGCGCGAGGATGCGCTCGGGCGGCTGGCCGACCCTGAGCCACGCCGCGCGCGCCACCTCGTCCTCGCCGAGCCCGAGCTCCGGGTCGCCGGCGAAGATCGTCACCCAGAAGCGCTCCATGTCGATCTTCAGGTGCTCCGTCAGGTACTCCCACGCGAAGTCGACGGCGCCGTCCTTGAAGTACTCGCCGAACGAGAAGTTGCCGAGCATCTCGAAGAACGTCAGGTGGTGTCCGTCGAGCCCGACCTCGTCGATGTCGGGCGTGCGGAAGCACTTCTGCACGGTCGCGAGCAGCGGCGCCGGCGGCGCCTCGCGACCGAGGAAGTACGGCATCAGCGGCTGCATGCCGGCACTGTTCAGGAGCGTCGAGCGGTCCCAGTCGGGCGGGACGAGCGAGCCCGACGGATGCCGCGTGTGGCCCTTGGACTCGAAGTAGGCGAGGAAGCCCTCGCGGAGCTCGGCGGTCGTGCGCACGCCGGAAGTGTAGGTCTAGCCGGCGGCGCGCTTGGCGGGCGTCTCGAAGTCCTCGTCGCCCGCGATCTCGTCGCGGATCTTCTCGAGCGCGCGGCGGATCAGGCGCGAGACGTGCATCTGGGAGATCCCGACCTGCTGCGCGATCTGCGACTGCGTCAGGCCGTCGAAGAAGCGCAGGTGCAGGATGCGCCGCTCGCGCTCGTCGAGCGCGCGGAAGCCGGGTGCCAGCACGGCGCGGTCCTCCGAGACCTCGTACTGGTGCTCGATCGTGCCGAGCGACTCGAGCGGGTCGAGCTCGCCGTCCTCGTCGGAGCCGCCGGCGGAGAGCGAGAGCGAGGTGTAGGCGCGGCCGGACTCGAGCGCCTCGAGCACTTCCTCCTCCTCGACTCCGGCTGCCTTCGCGAGCTCCGGGATCGTCGGCGAGCGGCCGTTCTGAACGGTCAGCTCCTCGACGAGCTTCGAGAGCTGGACGTTCAGCTCCTGCAGCCCGCGCGGCACGCGTACCGCCCAGCCCTTGTCGCGGAAGTGCCGCTTGATCTCGCCGATGATGTTCGGCGTCGCGTAGGTGGTCAGCTCGACGCCGCGGTCGAGGTCGAAGCGGTCGATCGCCTTGATCAGGCCGATGCAGCCGATCTGGACGAGATCCTCGAGCTGCTCGCCGCGGTAGCTGTAGCGCCGCGCCAGCGAGCGGACGAGGGAGAGGTACTGCTCGATCAGCTGCTCGCGCGCGGCGAGGTCGCCCTGCTCGTGGTAGCGGCGAAGGAGGATCTTGTCGGACTCGCGCGGCATCAGGCACCGCTCGCGAGCTCGTAGCCCTTGCGCAGCTCGACCCAGCAGCCGTCCTCGCGCTCGGCGAGCGACACGTCGTCGACAACCGTGTCGAGGAGCCGCCGCAGGTCGAGGTCGTCGCCCGGCGTCGCCGTCGAGCTCGGCGAGCGCGTCACGCTCGAACGGCCCGACCGATGCCTCGACCGAGCCCGGCCCGACGCGCAGCACCAGGGTGATCTCGTCCGCGCGAGCGTCGTGCTCGAGCAGGCTCTCCACCGCGACCCGAAGGTCGTCGAGCACGTCGATCGTCAGGTCGTGGCGGGCGGCGACCCCGCCGAGCACGAGCCCGGCGACCCCTCCGAACGGTCGCTCGCTCGGCAGCGTCACGCGGATCTCGTCCATCAGACGGGTTCACCGTCGGCGGCGCGAAGCTCCTCCTCGAGCTCTCGCTCGCGGCGCGCGGAGGCTTCCTTGCCGACCCGCACCGCGTCGCTCCAGTCCCTGCGCGTCTTGAAGGCGGCGACGCCGTGGCTGAGCCCGGCGGCGAGACCCGACACCTTCTGCACCGGCCGGGTGATCGCGAAGCTGACCGCCCTCACGGCGGTGTCCGCGCTGTCGGCCATGTCCACTGCGCTGTCCGTCACCCGATCCGCCTTGTCCAGCTGTCCGTTCACCCGGTCGACGCTCTCGCCGACCTTGTGGATCACGGGCAGAAGCTCATCTTGCGTTCCTCCGATAAACGAGGAAAGGCGCACAAAGGTTCCGCCCAGGCGGAAGAACGCGTAGCCGACGCCGAGGCCGACGGCGACCAGGAAGAGGGCCAGCGCGTAGTACGCGACGTCCCCCGCACTGACGGCGAGAAGCGGCATGCCGGTGATCCTAGTCGTCGTGGCGACTCGCGGACGACACCAGGCCGGAACCGACGAGGGCGTCCCCGTCGTAGAGCGCGACGACCTGCCCGTCGCGACACCGTACGCGGGCTCGTCGAGCGCCAGGCGGTAGCCGCCCTCGGCCGGCTCGACACGCGCGGGCACCGAAGGAGAGCGGTGACGGAGCTTGGCCTCGACCCGTTCCAGCGGGAGGTGGAGCCGGCCGCGCACCTCGACGCTCGTGCACGCGAGCGAGCCCCGGGGCCCGACGACCACCGTGTTCGAGGCCGCGTCGGTGCGAAGCGCGTAGAGCGGCTCGGCGGCGGCGACGCCGAGCCCGCGTCGCTGGCCGGGCGTGAAGCCCCAGGAACCGCTGTGGCGGCCGAGCTCCCGGCCGGTCTCGTCCACGATCGGCCCGTCGGCCGCCGCGAGGCCGTTCCGGCCGAGGAAGGCGCGGTAGTCGTCGCCGGCGAGGAAGCACGCCTCCTGGCTCTCGCGCCGCTCGGCCGCCTCGAGCCCTGCCCGCGCCGCTTCGGCGCGCGTGTGCCGCCTTGGTGTTGTCGCCGAGCGGGAACTCGATCCGGTCGAGCAGGCGCGGATCGAGGCGGGCGAGCATGTAGGACTGATCCTTCTCGGCGTCGGCCGCGCGCGCGAGCAGGCGACGACCGTCGCGAACGACGATGCGTGCGTAGTGACCCGTCCAGAGCTTCGCCGCGCCGGCGCGCTCGGCGAACGCCAGCAGCTCGGCGAAGCGGAAGCTGCCGTTGCAGCGTCCGCACGGGTTCGGCGTCTCGCCGCGAGCGTAGGCGCGCACGAACGGCGCGACGACGGCGCGTCGGAACTCCTCGCGCAGGTCGAGCGTCACGTGCGGCAGCCCGAGGGCGTGGCACGTCTCTCGCGCCGCGATCACGGCCTCCGGCGAGCAGCACGCTCGCTCGGAGTCCGGCCCCGCCGGGTCGAGCCAGAGGCGCAACGTGACGCCGACGGCATCCGGGCCGGCGCGGAGGAGCGCCACCGCGCTGTCCACACCGCCGCTCATCGCAACCGCGATCCGGCCATCGACGGGATCCGCCCGGAAGCTGGGCGCGAGCGCGTTCGCCAGGGCGTCGGCGGCGAGCGTCTCGCCCGGCACCGCGGCAGCCTCGAGCAACGTCAGTCCCTCGAGCGGCGTGCGAGCCCAGTCGCGTCGGCCGTGACGATCCGGTCGCCGTCCACCGTGAGCCGCACGAGCGCGAACTCCGAGCCGCGCGCAGAGTCGCCGACCAGCTCGATCATCCGGTCAGGCTAGCGAGGACCTCGTCGATCGCGCGACGTCCGATCCCCGCCAGGATCGGGTTCGTCTCCCGGTAGTACGGGACCTGGAGCGAAGCGACCCTTCAGGGGGCGTCGCGCGCGCAGGGATCCGCTCCTGCGGATCCCGCGCTTGCGCGAGCTAGAAAGCGCCCTGACCCTGCCGATGCTTCCTCGCGCCGATGCGAACCTGGCTTTACCAGGTGGGTGCCGTGCCGGACGTCGACGGATGAGGTCTAGACCGGACCCAGGCTCCCTTCACGTGAGCGTTGGTTCACGTTTACGCGCGAGGCCACGTACAGGGTCGAGCACGCGCAGTGTAACGACGTCAGCGAGTGGCGAACCGCCACTCGATCTCCTGGGTTCCCTCGAGCTCGAGCCTCCGCGCGAGTGCTTCCGTCAGCTCGAACTGCCGGCCGGGCTCCTTCAGCTTGGCGTCGATCACCTCGGTCAGGAGCTCGGTGCCGTCGTACCGGACGAAGATCTTGGCGCCGCAGGGGAGTGTCGGATGCGTCACTCCGAGCGAGCGTCCCGTCAGGATCTGGCGGCAGGTCGTCCGCTCGGCGTCGCCGGCCTGCGCCACGCGAGCCGGCGAGTGCGGCGTACCAGCCGCCGTCGGGCGTCGGCACCGGTCGGGGTCCGGTGCCGGTCGCCGAGGCGTCGTCGCGCGAGGTCAGCGCGAGCGCACCGACGGCGGCCAGCAAAGCCACCGCCGCCAGCACGATCAGCCGCTGCAGCACGGAGAGCGTCACGTGTTGCGGCCCGCGACGAGCTCGCCGAACGACTCGCGAACGAGCGCGTCGAAGTCGACGGGCAGGACGCCGTCGGGTGATGCGAAGTCACGCAGGTACATGAGCAGGTAGTTCTGCTCCTCCTCGCGGGCCGGGTCAGGCGACGTGCTGTCACGCACGAGGCGCTCGATCTCCCAGAGGTTCCAGGCTCGGGGCTGGACCGGCAAGGGCAAGGAGACGACCGTGCTCGGTTCCGGTTCCGGTTCGGACTCCGGCTCGGGCTCCGACTCCGACTCCGGCTCGGGCTCGGGCTCGGGCTCGGGCTCCGGTTCGGGTACGGAGACGAGCTGCGGCGCGGGCTCCGGCTCGAGCTCTGGCTCAGGCTCCGGCTCCGGTTCGGGTTCCGGTTCCGGCTCCGGTTCCGGCTCCGGTTCCGGTTCCGGCTCCGGTTCCGGCTCGGCTCCGGTTCCGGCTCCGGCTCGGGCTCCGGTTCGGGTTCGGGCTCCGGTTCGGGCTCGGGCTGAACCGCCTCGACGGCTGGTTCGGTCACGAGACTCGCCAGCGGCTCGGGCCTACGCCGCCGCGACGCAGTCCACTCGAGCAGCACCGTCGCCGCGTACGCCACCACCATCACGGCGACGATGCCGGGGACGCTGAGATCGAGCAGCCCGGCCGCGGCGGCGACAGCGAACAGGAAGAGCGCCTCGAGCGCGAACCGCGGCCAGGTTCGACCGAGCATGACCGCGACCTACCGCTCGGGCTCGGGCTCCTCCGGCGAAACCGGCTCGTCGCCCGCGTCGGGCGCGTCCGGTGCGGCGGAGGGAACGGGCGGCGGGCCCGAATGCGGCGCAGGTGCAGGCCCAGCATCGTTCGCCGGCACAGCGTCGTGCTCCGGCTCACCGGTCGGCTCGGCCGGTGCGGCGTCGGTCGAGCGCGCCTCCGCCGGACGGGGCGGCTCGGAGACGGGAGGCGTCGAAGGCGGCTCGGGAGTCTCGACGACGGGCGGCACGTAGGCCGAGGCCTGAGGCGTCGGTGTCCCGGCCCGGACGTTGTCGGCCTCGTTCGCGGTCATGATCGCCTCGATCACGCGCGACATCGCCGGCTCGCCGAGGCCCGCCGCGGTGAGCAGCTGCTCGGCGCCCTTCTGCGCACGCGCCATCACGGCACCCGCCTGCGCGCGCGCCCACTCGAGCGTCTGCTCGACCTCGGCGCGGGCGGCGTTCGTGAGCTCGGTCGCCTGGTGGCGCGACTGCTCGAGCATCCGGTTGCCACGGGTCTCAGCCTCGCGCAGCTCGCGCGTCGAGTCCGCGTTCGCCTTCGCGAGCAACTCCTGCGCCTCGGTCTTCGCCGCGTTCGTGATCTCGGCACGCTGACGCTCGGACTCGGCGCGGTAGCGCTCGACGTCGGCCTCGCGCTCCTGGAGCTCGCGCTGCTTCGCGCGGACGTCCTCTTCCGTGCGCTGGAGCTGCGATGCCGAGGCGTTCTGCGCGTCGCGCTCGAGCACGTCGGCAAACTCTGCGGCGGCGCGAATCAGGTGCAGGGCGTCCATCCGGACCGCATGACCGGTCGGCTCGACGTTGGCCGTCTGGCGCGCCGCCTGGAGCACGCGAAGCTGCGCCTGGAGCTGCGAGGTGTGACGCCGGAACGCGTCGAAAGCGTCGCGGACGCTCGCCTCGTCGAAACCGTCGCCGGCACGACGAAGTTGGTCCACGTTCGGCAACGACGTCAACGACGCTGCGGACGAACGCTCCTGATCACCTGACGACATCGGACTCCAAAGGTTGAGGGCACGCCGCTGCTTGCGGCACGGTGCAGTATGCCCGCTGTATCGGCTGTTCGGCGCGGAAATCTTAGCTCGGTGACTCGACGAGACGTATTCCGAGCTCGTCCAGCTGTTCCTGCGTGACCTCGCTCGGCGCGCCGCTCATCGGATCGACGCCGGCCTGGTTCTTCGGGAACGCGATCACGTCGCGCAGGTTCGGCTCGCCGGCCAGGACCATCGTCATCCGGTCGATCCCGAGTGCGATCCCGCCGTGCGGCGGCGCCCCCATCGCGAGCGCGTCGAGCAGGAAGCCGAACTTGGTGCGCTGCTCCTCGGCCCCGAGCCCGAGCAGCCCGAAGACCTTGGCCTGGATCTCGGGCTCGTGGATCCGGAAGGAGCCACCGCCGAGCTCGTTCCCGTTCACGATCAGGTCGTAGGCGTGAGCGAGAGCCGCCGCCGGCTCCGCGTCGAAGCGCTCCTCCCACTCCTTCGTGGGGCGCGTGAACGGATGGTGCTCGGCCGCCCAGCGATCCGATTCCTCGTCGCGGCGGAACATCGGGAAGTCGGTCACCCAGAGGAACGTGAAGTGGTCGTCGCGGATCAGCCCGAGCTCGCGGCCGAGGTGGAGCCGCAGCGCGCCGAGGACGCGTGAGGTCAGCTCCGGCGTGTCGGCGGCGAAGAGGAGGGTCTCTCCGTCGGCGCCACCGAACGACGCCAGCTCGGCCTCGGAGAGGAACTTGGCGATCGGAGAGCGGAGCTCGCCGCCGTCGAAGACGAGGTAGGCGAGCCCCTTCGCGCCCCACTCCTTCGCGATCTCCTCGAGCTTCGCGAGCTCGCCGCGGCTGAACGCCTTCGGCGCGCGCAGGAAGCGCACGGCCTCGGCGCCGGCGAAGACACCGAACTCGGAGCCGCGCGTCGCCGCGGTCGCGTCCTCGAGCTCGAGCTCGAAGCGCGTGTCGGGCTTGTCGGAGCCGTAGCGGCGGTCCGCTTCCTCGTGCGTCAACCTCAGGAACGGCGTCTCGATCTCGATTCCGAGGCACTCGCGCCAGATCCGGGCGTACATCCGCTCCATCAGCGCGAAGAGCAGCTCCTCGTCGGGGAAGCTCATCTCGACGTCGAGCTGGGTGAGCTCCTGCACCCGGTCGGCGCGCAGATCCTCGTCCCGGAAGCAGATCGCGATCTGGTAGTAGCGGTCGAAGCCGGCGACCATCGTCAGCTGCTTCAGGATCTGCGGGCTCTGCGGCAGCGCGTAGAAGCGGCCGGGCTGGAGCCGCGCGGGCACGACGAAGTCGCGCGCGCCCTCGGGGGTGGGCTTGAACAGGATCGGCGTCTGGATGTCGAGGAAGCCGGCCTCCTCCATCTCGCGGCGGATGATCCCGACCATCTGCGCGCGCAGGCGGATGTTGCGCTGGAGCTTGTCGCGGCGCAGGTCGAGCCAGCGGTAGCGCAGGCGCAGCGTCTCGTCGACGTTCTCCTCGTCGAGCTGGAACGGCAGCGGCGTCGAGCGGCTGACGAGCTCCAGCGTCTCGACCGCGACCTCGACCTCGCCCGTGGGCATGGCCGGGTTGACCGTCTCCGGCGAGCGCGCGACGAGCTTGCCTTCCGCGCGCAGCACGAACTCGTTGCGGATCCCGTGGGCGAGCTCCGCCGCCTCCGGTGCGTGCTCGGGGTTGATCACGAGCTGCGTCACGCCCGAGCGGTCGCGGAGGTCGACGAAGACGAGCCCGCCGTGGTCGCGTCGCTTCGCGGCCCAGCCCGCGAGCGTGATCGACTCGCCGACGAGCTCGGAACGAGCGTCGCCGCACATGTGGGTACGCCATTTCTTCGGCGAGGTCATCGCAGGAGTGTGCCTACGACGTCCGCGTGGCTGAGCGGTTCGTCCGGCTGTCCTTGTCGGCGAAGCGTCGCGCCCTCCGCGCCGACGATCACGGTCGTCTCCGCACCGGAGCGGCCCGCCTGCGTCAGCTGCCCCTTCAGCGAGCGACCGGCGTAGTCGGCGTCCGCCGCGATCCCTGCGTCGCGGAGCTCCTTCAACCAGCGGAGCGCAAGCGCGCGCGGGCCGTCGGGCTCGACGGCGAGGAAGACGTCGATGCGTGGCGCCTCAGCGGTGACGCCCGCCTCCTCGAGCGCGATCAGCAACCGCTCGATGCCGGCGCCGAAGCCGACGCCGGGCGTCGGGGGGCCGCCGATCTCCTCGATCAGGCCGTCGTAGCGTCCACCGCCCGAGATGGTCGAGTTCGCCCCTTCGAGCGGCCCGACGAACTCCCAGGTGGTGCGGGTGTAGTAGTCGAGCCCGCGCACGAGCGTCGGTACGAGCGTGTAGGCGACGCCGAGCGCGTCGAGGAGCTCTCGCACCTCCGCGAAGTGCGCGACGCAGGCGTCGCAGAGCGAGTCGCCGATCGCCGGTGCCCCGCGCAGCAGCTCCTGCACGTGTGGCGGCTTGGCGGCGATGTTGTCGAGCGCCCGCAACGGGCTCGTGCGCACCTTCTCCCGCGTGTCAGCATCGAGCTCGCCCTCGCGATCGGCAAGCCACGCGGAGAGCCGCGCCACGTACGCAGGCCGGCAGTTGCGGTCGCCGATCGAGTTCAGCTCGAGGTGGTAGTCGGTGACGCCCAGGTTCCGCAGGAGCGTGTCGTAGAGGTGGATCACCTCGGCGTCGAGCGCAGGATCGTCGGATCCGAGCGCCTCGACGGAGAGCTGCCAGTGCTCGCGGTAGCGGCCCTTCCCCGGGCGGCCGTAGCGGTACATCGGCGCGATCGTGTAGAGCTTCTGCGGCTGCGGCTCCTGCTGGAGGCCGTGCGTGAGGTACGCGCGGCAGATCGGCGCCGTGCCCTCCGGACGCAGCGTGAGCGAGCGCTCGCTGCGGTCGGCGAAGGTGTACATCTCCTTCTGCACGACATCGGAGCCCGCGCCGGACGTCCGCTGGAAGAGGTCGGTGTCCTCGAAGCCGGGGGTCTGGATCCGCCGGTAGCCGTACAGCCCGCAGAGCCGCTCCGCCTCCTGCGTCACCCGCTGCCACAGCGGCTGGTCGGCGGGAAGGATGTCGTGCGTGCCCCGCGGCGCCTCGATCCTGCTCACTGTCTGCTCACAGGGCGCGCAGCTCGGCGAGGAAGGGGTTGCGAGCGAGCTCGGCGCCGAGCGTCGTCGCCGGGCCGTGGCCGGGGTACACCGCCGTCTCCGGCGGATAGACCTCGGTGAGCCGGCGGATCGAGTCGAGGAGCACGTCCCAGTCGCCGAACGGCAGGTCGGTGCGTCCGACCGAGTCGGCGAAGAGCACGTCGCCGGAGAAGAGACTGCCCTCGCGCGAAGTACGCGAGGTGACCGGGCGAGTGACCGGGCACGGCGGTGACCTCGAACGAGACCCCCGCCGCCTCGATCGTCTCGCCGCCTGCGAGCAACGTCGCCTCGCCGTCGTAGCCTCGGATCGAGACGCCCAGCCCGCCGAAGAAATCGTTCGGCCGCCGGAAGACGTCGAGCTCTCCGGCAGGCAGCCAGACCGGTGCGCCCGTGCCCTCGGCGAGGTCTGCGAGCGCACCGATGTGGTCGTAGTGGCTGTGCGTGAGCAGGATCGCGGCGCACGTGGCGCCGGACGCGGCGAGCGCCAGCCTGATCTCCGCTGCGGCCGCACCGGGATCGACGACGACGGCCTCGAGCGCCGTCCGGTCGCTCCGCACGAGATAGCAATTCGTCCCGATCGAGCCGAGTGGAAGCTGTTGGACGGCGAGCGGCATCGGGACGGCTGAGTCTAACGAGGTAGGATTTCGCCTCTCGTGCAGAGCTGGAACCTGATGGAGGTCGCCGCGCCCTCGGGGACGCGCGATCCGGTCGTCGTCCACTCGGGAAACGAGGCGCGCGCCGTTCTGCTCGTGCTGAATCCCGGCCAGGTTCTCGGCGACCATCAGGTGAAGGAGAACGCGTGGGTGACCGTGCTCGAAGGTCGCGTGCGCGTCTCGGCGGGCGGCGAGACCGAGGAGGCCGGCGTCGGCTCGCTGTTCCGGTTCGATCCGGACGAGCGTCACTCGCTCTCGAGCGAGGGCGGCGCGCGGATCCTGCTGCTGCTGGCACCGTGGCCCGGCGACGGGCACTACCGCGGCAGCTCCCCGCACTAGCGCAGCCTCGTTAGCGCTCCTTGCCGGTGCCGGTCTTGGCGAGCCGGCGCTGGTACGAGCGCCACATCACCGAGTCCATGAAGTAGCTGAACGGCAGGAAGAACGCCATCAGCACGAACGTCTGCGCGATCTTCCCTCCTGTTGAGGCGTCCTCGCCCGCGAGCAGGAAGACCGTGATCAGCATCAGGGGGAAGAAGATCGCGCCCCGGCGGAGCGTCTTGCGCCACGACGGCGGCTCGATCGCGCGGCCGGCTCGGCTCGTGCGGAGCCTCGGCCTTCGCGCGCGACGCGCGTGTCGCCGGCGCGCCGACGAGCTGCTCGGCCTCCTCGGGATCGAGCTCGCGCCCCTCCTCGTCGACGTAGACCTCTTCCCACTCGTGCCGCTTCTGCTTCTCGCGGCGGCGGCGCTGCTTCCTGGACGGCATCGGCCCAGTATGCCCAGACTGGTACGGCAGGCGACGCACGCCCTACACTCGCCGGATGTCGCGCGCGCTCGACCGGCTGAGCATCGTCTACAACGCCCGCGGCGGGATCGTCGGCGAGCTCGCCTACGCGATCGGCAGGCGCCGCGGAACCGCCCACTGCGCCCTGTGCGAGGTCACGCACGGCCGGATCCGAGAGAAGCCGGCGTGGCGCGCGCTCAGGGAGTCGCTGCCCGTACCCGTCTCCGCGTACCACCTGAACGACCGGCCGGCCGAGCTCGCGCGGCTCGCCGGCGGCGCCGCGCCGCTCGTCGCGGCCCATGTCGGCGCCGAGCCGATCCTCCTGCTCGGACCGGAGGAGCTGGAGACGATCGGCGGCGATGTCGCCGCCTTCTCCGCCGCGCTCGAGCGGCAGCGAGCAGCGCTCGGGCTCGACTGGAGCCGCGCCGACTAGATCGCGACGACTCCCGCCTTCACGACGCCGGACACGACCGGCCCGCCGAGGTGATAGGCGAGATAGCGCCAGTCGGGCGCGTCGAGGAGCGTCGACGTCGGCGGCGTAGCCGGGTGCGAGGCGGCCGAGCCGGTCGGCGCGCCCGAGTACGTGTGCGGCGTTCACCGTGCACGCGCCGAGAGCCTCGGCCGGCGAGAGCCTGAGCTGCGTCGCCGCGAGCGAGCACACGAGCGGCAGGCTCTCGCAGAACGCGCTGCCGGGGTTGAAGTCGGTCGCGAGCGCGACGGCGGCCCCCGAGTCGACGAGCGTCCGTGCAGGCGGCATCGGCCGGTCGAGGAAGAGTGCGCTGGCGGGCAGGAGGACGCCCACGACGTCACTCGCGGCGAGCATCTCGATCCCCTCGGCGCCGGTCGCCTCGAGATGGTCGACGGAGCGAGCGGCGAGCTCGACGGCGAGCGGGATCGCCCCCGCCTCGGTGAACTGGTCGCCGTGGAGTCGGAGGGCGAGCCCGGCCGCGCCGCACGCTTCCAGGTAGCGCCGCGCCTGCGCCGCGTCGAAGGCGCCGCGCTCGAGGAACACGTCCGCCGCCTCGGCGAGCCCCGCCGCCTCCGGCAGCACCTCGGCGAGCAGGAAGTCGATGTAGGCATCTGGCGTCCGCGTGCTCGGGCGGCACGGCATGCGCGCCGAGCCAGGTCGGGACTCCGCCGGCCGCGCCGATCGCACGCAGCGACGCGAGCTCCGTGTCCCGGTCGAGGCCGTAGCCCGACTTCGCCTCGAAGGTGGTCGTTCCCGCGCGCAGCATCCAGTCACGGTGACGCCTGACGGCGCGCGCCAGGCCGTCGGCTCCTGCGGCCCGCGTCGCCGCGACGGTCGAGAGAATTCCTCCACCCGCGGCGTGGAGCTCCTCGTACGACGCGCCCGCCGCTCGGAGCGAGAACTCGTCGACCCGGTCGCCGCCGAACGCCGCATGGGTGTGGCAGTCCACGAGGCCCGGGATCGCGCAGCGCCCGTGTCCGTTGATCTCCTCCACGTCGCCGTCGAACGACGTGAGGTCGCGCATCCGGCCGACCTCCGCGATGCGGTCGCCGTCGCAGAGGACGTAGCCGTCGTCGATCCAGTCGAGATCGCCCAGCGCGGTTCCGCGCAGCGGTGCGTGCGCGGCCGGCCGGGGAGACGACCTGCGCGAGGTCGCGGATCAGGAGTGCCGGCACTTCCTAGACCGAGGGCAGCTGGAGACCGTGCTCCGCCGCGGCTGCGAGCGCCTCCTCGTAGCCGGCGTCCGCATGCCGCATCACGCCCGTGCCCGGATCGGCCGTGAGCACGCGCTCGAGCCGCTCGGCCGCATCGTCCGTTCCGTCCGCGACGACCACCATTCCGGCGTGGATCGAGTTGCCGATTCCCACGCCGCCGCCGTGGTGGACGCTCACCCACGTCGCTCCCGCCGCCGTGTTCAGGAGCGCGTTCAGGATCGGCCAGTCTGCGATCGCATCGGAGCCGTCGCGCATCGCCTCCGTCTCCCGATACGGGGAGGCGACCGACCCGGAGTCGAGGTGGTCGCGCCCGATCACGACCGGCGCCGTCACCGCGCCCGAGCGGACGAGCTCGTTGATCGCCGACCCCGCTCGTGCGCGGTCGCCGTAGCCGAGCCAGCAGATCCGGGCCGGCAGCCCCTGGAAGGCGACCCGCTCGGGCGCGAGCTCGAGCCACCGCTGGAGCAGCGTGTCGTCGGGGAACCGCCGCCGCAGCTCCGCGTCGATCGCCGCGATGTCACTCGGATCGCCGGACAGCACCGCCCACCGGAACGGGCCGATGCCGCGGCAGAAGAGCGGCCGGATATAGGCCGGGACGAAGCCCGGGTATGAGAAGGCCTCCGCTACGCCTGCTTCATGGGCCTCCCCTCGAAGGTTGTTTCCATAGTCGAAGACATAGCTGCCGGCGCGGACGAAGCCGAGCATGCCCTCGACGTGCCTCGCGATCGACTCACGGGCGCGGCGGAGGTACTCCTCGGGCGACGAAGCGCGCAGCGAAGCCGCTTCGTCGACCGAGAGACCGATCGGGACGTAGCCGGTCAGCGGATCGTGCGCGGCGGTCTGGTCGGTGACGAGGTCGAAGGATTCACCCTTTCGTTGCAGTTCCGGCACGATCTCGGCAGCGTTCCCGAGCGCCGCGACCGACAGAGGCTCGCCGCTTCGCCGCTGCAGAACGCACCCGCCGGACCGCGTCGTCGAGCGAGTCCGCAACCTCGTCGAGGTAGCCGGTCTCGAGTCGCCGCTGGATCCGCGCCGGGTCGACCTCGATGCAGAGGATCGCCGCTCCCGCCAGCGTCGCCGCGAGGGGCTGGGCCCCGCCCATGCCGCCGAGCCCGGCGGTGAGGATCGTGCGTCCGCTCAGGTCGGGGCTGCCGAAGTGCGCTTCGCCCGCCGCGGCGAACGTCTGGTAGGTGCCCTGGAGAATGCCCTGCGTGCCGATGTAGATCCAGCTCCCGGCGGTCATCTGGCCGAACATCGTCAGTCCCTCGGCCTCGAGCCGCCGGAACTCGTCCCAGTTCGCCCAGCGAGGCACGAGCAGCGAGTTCGCGATCAGGACGCGTGGCGCGCCCTCGTGCGTACGGAAGACACCGACCGGCTTGCCGCTCTGCACGAGCAGTGTCTCGTCGATCTCCAGCCGGAGAAGCGTGCGGACGATCGCCCGGAGTGCCTCGTGCGAGCGCGCCGCACGACCGGAACCGCCGTACACCACGAGCTCCTCGGGCCGTTCGGCGACCTCGGGATCGAGATTGTTGAGGAGCATCCGCAGCGGAGCCTCCGTCTGCCACGAACGCGCGTTGAGCGTCGACCCGCGCGGCGCGCGGATGGCGCCGAGATCGCCGACGAGCGCCTCGACCTCGGCGTCGAGGGTCGAGACGGTCACCGCCGCCCCTCCTGCTCGATCCGCCGGCGGAAGCGCCACCAGCTCCATGCCGTCGAGACGAACAGGAAGCCGACGGCGACGAGGAGCGCCCGTCCGAGCTCGCCGCCCGTCGCCCAGGCGACCACGAGGATCGTTGCGGAAAGCACCAGGTTGAGCAACAGGCTGTCCCGGTACGGCCGCTTCGGCAGAGGCGGCAGCTCGCGCGGCCGGCGGCTCACCGCAGGGTGCCGATCTCGGCCTCGGCGGCTGCGAGGATCGACCCGTCCGCGATCGCACGCGCGACCCGCTCGATGTCGTCCGCGAGCGGGCGGTCGTCTCGGAGCCGTTCGGAGAGCGACCGCACCGCCGCGTGTGCTGCCGCGGACACCCGGCCCCGGCTCGAGCGGCGCCAGGAACTCGATCGCCTGCGCTCCCGCGAGCAGCTCGATCGCCAGCGAGCGCTCCGCGTTCGACAAGACCTGGAGCGCCTTGAGCCCGGCTGCGTTGCCCATGGAGACATGATCCTCCTGGCCGGCGCTCGTGGGAATCGAGTCGACGCTCGCCGGATGACAGAGCACCTTGTTCTCGGAGACGAGCGAGGCGGAGACGTACTGCGCGATCATGAAGCCGGAGTTGAGACCGCCCTCGACCGTGAGAAAGGGCGGCAGCCCCTCGGAGAGCGAGGGGTTGACGAGGCGCTCGACACGGCGCTCCGAGATGCTGGCGAGCTCGGCCACGGCCATCGCGAGCGCGTCGAGCCCGAAGGCGAGCGGCTGTCCGTGGAAGTTCCCGTTCGAGACGACGAGCCCCTCGTCGAGCAGGACGAGCGGGTTGTCCGTCGCCGCGTTCACCTCCACCGAGACCGTGGCGTCGACGTAGGCGAGCAGGTCGCGCGAGGCGCCGTGCACCTGCGGCGCGCACCGCAGCGAGTACGCGTCCTGCACCTTGTCGCACCAGCGATGAGACTCGATGATCGCCGAGCCGTCCAGGAGGCTCAGGATGTTCGCGGCGGAGTCCCGCTGGCCGCGCAGCGGACGCGCGTCGTGGATCGCCGGGTGGAAGCTCGTCTTCGACCCCTGGAGCGCCTCGAGCGAGAGCGCGCACGCCAGGTCGGCCGTCCGCGCGAGCCGCCACGCACGGACGAGCCCGAGCGCTGCCATCGCGGCCATGAACTGCGTCCCGTTGATCAGCGAGAGGCCCTCCTTGGCGGCGAGCCGGATCGGCTCGAGCCCGACCGCCGCGAGCGCTTCGTCGCCGGAGAGGAGCTTGCCCTCGACCGATGCGCGACCCTCGCCGACGAGCGGCAGAGCAAGGTGCGCCAGCGGGGCGAGATCGCCGCTCGCGCCGACCGAGCCGCGGGCGGGAACGTGCGGCAGCACGCCGCGGTTGAGGCACTCGATCAGGAGCTCGACGGTCTCGACGCGCGCGCCGGAGTAGCCCTTCGCGAGCGCATTCGCGCGCAGGAGCATCGCCGCCCGGACGACCTCGGGCGGATAGGGGTCGCCGACGCCGCACGCGTGGCTGCGCAGCAGGCGCAGCTGGAGCTCCTCGGCCTGCTCGTCGGGGATCGTCCGCGAGACGAAGCGGCCGAAGCCGGTGTTGACGCCGTAGGTGTGCTCGCCGCGCGCGACCCGGTCGACGAGCTCCCGCGCCGCCTCCATCTTCGTCCGCGCCTCGTCCGCAAGAGCGACGGGTGCTCCGCCGACGGCAACCTCCCAGACATCCTCGATCCGGAGGTCGTCACCCGTCAGCGCAGGACTTGCGATCACCGGGCGAGTCTAGCCTCGCCATGCCCGGAAAAACCCGGGCCACCGGCCTCCTCCCCACGTTCTTCAGTCTATCGGCGAAGTCCGTACGCGTGGGACACGAAAGTGTGCCGATTGCGTGACTTTTCAGCCGCCCTCGAGCAGGCGCAGCTCGAGCACGTGGAGGCGTCGAACCCGTCGATGCGCAGCAGCGAGCCGGCCGCCGCGACGGCCGCGCCGGCCGGCATCAGTCCGACGAGCTCCGAGCCGAGCACCTCCGCCCCGCGCGACTCCGCCTCCGCCGTCACCCGCGCCACGATCTCGTGCAGCGCAGCCGCCTCCCAGTCCTCGACGTTCATCGAGACCTGAGCGACGCCGGCGCGCGGCAGGTCGAGCCCGAGCGCGCGCACGCCCGGAAAACCACCGCCACGCTCCCGCACGAGCGCCGCGACCTCGCGCGCGACCTCGACCGAGCCGCGCAGGTCGACGTTGAACGCGATCAGCGGCCGCCGCGCCCCGACGATCACGCCGCCGGCGGATGGATGCAGCCGCCGCGGGCCGAAGTCGGGCTCGAGCTCGCCCGCGTCGATGCGCCGCTGCAGCTCCGCCGGGCCACCGCGCCGGAAGAACGCCGGCCCGCGGCCGGGCGCCGACTCGCCGTAGAGGAAGACGGGCAGACCCGAGCTCCTCGCCGACCCGGCGGGCGAGCGCGAGCGCCGTCGCGCGCGCCGACTCCAGCTCGTCCGGACGTAGCGGCACGATCGGGACGACGTCGGCGGCGCCGATCCGAGGATGCGCCCCTTCGTGGGCACCGCAGGTCGATCCGCTCGCGGGCAACCGCGATCCCCGCAAGCAGGCTCTCGACGAGTGCGTCGGCCTCGCCGACGAGCGTGAACACCGAGCGGTGGTGGTCGGCGTCGACGTGCACGTCGAGCAGCCGCGCAGGACTCGAGAGCGCCGCCCGCAGGGCGTCGACCACGCCCGCGTCCCGACCCTCGGAGAAGTTCGGCACCGACTCGAGCATGGGTCGTACCCTAGGCGGAGTGAAGGCCTGCCACTGCTTCGTCGTCGTCCGCTCGACGTCGTGACCGTCCGCAAGAGCGCGTATCGCTCGCTCGCCTCGCTCCAGCGCGACAACGCCGTCTGCCGTGCCTGCGTCGAGGCCGGCTACCCGCTCGAGTCCTGGCCGGTTCGCGCTCCCCGAGCCACGGCAGCGCGCGTACCTCTTCGGCCAGGCGCCGGGCATCGTCGAGGGCGAGGAGCGCCTGCCCTGGCGAGGCCGTGCGGGCGCGACGCTGCGCCGCTGGCTCGAGCTCGACGGCGACGAGCTCTACGAGCGCTTCTACTGCGCGTCGGTGACGCGCTGCTACCCCGGCCGCCCGGCGTCGGGCCGCGGCGACCGCACGCCGACGTCACGCGAGCAGGAGCTCTGCCGCTTCTGGCGCGACTGGGAGCTCGAGCTGCTCCGCCCCGAGCTGATCGTCACCGTCGGCGGGCTGGCGCTCCGGCAGCTGCTCGGGATCACGACGCTGACCAGCACGATCGGCAAGAGCTACGAGCACGACGGCGCGATCGTGATCCCGCTGCCGCATCCCTCCGGCGCGAGCGGCTGGCTCAACGACCGGGCAAACCGCGCCCGCCTCGGCAAGGCACTCACGCACGTGCGCCGCGAGCTCGTGCGGATACATTCGAGCGAGTGAGCTCGATCCCCTACCGTCGCACCTTCCGCCGGCTGCTCGGCTTCCTGCGGCCGTACAAGGCCTCGCTCGCCGTCTCCACGATCCTCGCCGTCCTCTCGCAGGCCGCGGCGATCGCGATCGTCGTCCTCGTCGCGGCGGCGATCGACGGGATCGAAGAGCAGCGAGGCGCCGAAAACCTGGCCTGGGTGGTCGTCGCAATCGTCGCCGTCGGCATCGCCAAGGCCGCGCTGATGGTCGGCCGGCGCATCATCTCCGGGCGCCAGGCGCTCGGGATCGAGAAGGACATGCGCGAGGGCCTGTACGCCCACCTGCTGCGGCTCTCGTTCGGCTTCTACGACCGCCATCAGACGGGACAGCTGATGTCGCGGGCCACGGTCGACCTGCAGTCGGTGCGCTTCTTCCTCGGCTTCGGGCTGATCTTCTTCTTCCAGCACGCGCTCACCGTCGTCTCGGTGACGGCGGTGCTCTTCGTCGTCGAGTGGCGGCTCGCGCTGATCGCGCTTGCGATCACGCCCGTGATCGTCGTCGTCGCGTACCGCTACAGCCACGTCTCCCACCCGGTGCTGCGCGACGTGCAGCAGCGCCTCGGCGAGGTCGCGACCGTGGCCGAGGAGTCGATCGTCGGCGTGCACGTCGTGAAGGCGTTCGCGCAGGAGGAGCGGCGGCAGGGCGAGTTCGAGCGTGCGTCGGGCAACGTCTTCGACGAGACCGTGCGCGCGTTCCGGCAGCGCGCGATCTACGTGCCGCTGCTCGCGTTCCTGCCGATGCTCGCGCAGGCCGCGGTGCTGCTCGCAGCGGGCCGGATGGTCGTGGACGGCACGCTCACGCTGGGCCAGTTCTTCCTCTTCAACCTGCTGCTCGCGATGCTGATCGTGCCCCTCCGCAGCCTCGGCATGTGGATCGGCCAGGCGCAGCGCGCGACCGCCTCCGGGCGAGCGCATCTTCGAGGTGATGGACGAGCCGGAGGGCGTGGACGACCGGCCGGGCGCCGCCGACCTGCCCGCCGGCCCCGGCACGATCCGCTTCGAGCGCGTCGGCGTTCGCGTACGCGCCGGGCCGGCCGGTGCTGGAGGAGATCGACCTCGAGGTCGCCGCCGGCCGCACGGTCGCGCTGATCGGTCACACCGGCTCCGGCAAGACGACGCTGGCGGCGCTCGTGCCCCGCTTCTACGACGCCACGGAGGGCCGCATCCTCGTCGACGGCACCGACGTCCGCGACGTCACGCGACGCTCGCTGCGGCGCGAGATCGGCGTCATCTCGCAGGATCCCTTCCTCTTCTCGGCGACCGTCCGCGAGAACATCGCCTTCGGCGTCCTCGACGCGACGCACGAGCAGGTCGAGCAGGCCGCCCGTGCCGCGCAGGCGCACGAGTTCGTCGAGGAGCTGCCGCAGGGCTACGACACCGTGATCGGCGAGCGCGGGATCACGCTCTCGGGCGGTCAGCGCCAGCGGCTCGCGATCGCGCGAGCGCTCGTGATCGATCCCCGCATCCTGATCCTCGACGACGCCACCGCCTCGGTCGACGCGACCACCGAGGCGCGCATCCGCGCCGGGCTCGCGGAGGCGATGCGCGGCCGGACGACGATCATCATCGCGCACCGCCTCTCGACGATCGCGCTCGCCGACGAGATCGTCGTGCTCGAGCACGGCCGCATCGCCGCGCAGGGCACTCAGACCGAGCTGCTCGAGACGAACGCGGTCTATCCGCGAGCTGCACGAGCACGGGCTGATCCAGGGCCTGCTGAAGGAGACCGCGTGAAGGTCTGGCAGCCCGGAGGACACCTCTCGGAGCAGAAGGGTGGCGAGGTGCAGGACTGGTCGTGGCGGCGCTCGCGGCGGCGGATCGGGCTGCTCGCGCGGCTGACGCTGCCCTATCGCGGCCGCACCGCGCTCGCGCTCGTCACGCTCCTCGCCTACACGCTCGTCGCGCTCGCGCCCCCGTACCTGGCGAAGCTCGCGATCGACGAGGGGATCGACGACGCCGACCTCGGCCGGCTCACCTGGATCGTCGGCGTCTTCCTCCTCGCCGCCGTGGCCGCGCTCCTCCTCTCCGCCGCGAACACCTATCTGACCGGCTGGACGGGCGAGCGCGTGCTCGCCGACCTGCGCAACAAGCTCTTCCGCCACCTCGAGCGGCTCTCGATGGGCTTCTACGAGCGCAACCGCGCCGGCGTGATCATCAGCAGGATCACGAACGACGTCGAGGCGCTCGACCAGCTCGTCACCGACGGCGTCACGAGCCTCGTCCAGAACACGCTGCTCCTGCTCGGAACGGCCGTCGTGCTCTTCTTCCTCGACTGGCGGCTCGCGCTCGCGACGCTCACGGTGCTGCCGCTGATGGCGATCGCGACAGCGTGGTTCCGCACGCGCTCGAACCGCGCCTACCGGAACGTGCGCGAGCGGCTCGGGCCTCGTCACGGCGACGCTCGCCGAGGACATCGCCGGGATGCGCGTCGTCCAGTCGTTCACGCGCGAGCCGGTGCAGGAGCGCGCGTTCCGCGGCGTCAACGACCGCTACCGCAACGCGAACTACGAGACGACCGTCCTGAACGCGATCTACTTCCCCACCGTCGACCTGCTCTCGTCGGCGGCGACCGCGATCGTCTTCGGCTACGGCGGCTGGCTCGTCTACCACGGCGACATGACCGCCGGCACGCTCTTCGCCTTCGCGCTCTACCTCTCGAACTTCTTCGACCCGATCCAGCAGCTCTCGCAGCTCTACAACACGTTCCTCTCCGCGATCGCGGCGCTCGACAAGATCGTCGGCGTGCTGGACGAGGAGCCGCAGGTCGTCGACGCGCCCGGCGCGATCGAGCTGCCGCGCATCGAGGGCCATGTCTCCTTCGAAGGCGTCCGCTTCGGCTACGGGGCCGAGTTCCCCGAGGTGCTGCACGGGCTCGAGCTCGACGTGCCCGCGGGCACGACCGTGGCGCTCGTCGGTCACACCGGCGCCGGCAAGTCGACGATCGCGAAGCTGATCGCCCGCTTCTACGACCCCACCGAGGGCCGCGATCGCGATCGACGGTCACGACCTGCGCGACGTCACGCAGCACTCGCTGCGCCGGCAGCTCGGGATCGTCCCCCAGGAGGGATTCCTCTTCGGCTCGACCGTGGCGGAGAACATCGCCTTCGGCCGCCCCGACGCCACGCCCGACGAGATCGCGGCGGCGGCGCAGGCCGTCGGCGCGGAGCGCTTCATCCTGGAGCTCGAGGACGGCTACGAGACGCAGCTCGGCGAGCGCGGCACGCGCCTCTCCCTCGGCCAGCGCCAGCTCGTCGCCTTCGCGCGCGCGCTGCTCGCGGATCCGCGGATCCTGATCCTCGACGAGGCGACCTCGTCGGTCGACATCGGCACCGAGCGGCAGATCGAGCGCGCGCTGCGCCGGCTGCTCGCCGGCCGCACCGCCTTCGTGATCGCCCACCGGCTCTCCACGATTCGCGACGCCGACCTGATCGTCGTGCTCGAGCACGGACGCGTGGTCGAGCAGGGCACCCACGACGAGCTGATCGCCGCCCGCGGTCTGTACACGCGCCTGTACGGCGACTGGGCCGCCGAGGTGGCGTAGATTCCGGCCATGACCGTCGGTGGCGTCCTCTCCGAAGCGCTCGAGCTCTACCGGCGCTTCTTCAAGCAGTTCTTCCTCACCGCGGCCGCGGTCTTCGTCGTGCTCAACCTCTTCTCCGCGATCGCCGTCGACGTCAGCAAGGACTCGGCCGACACGGTCGAGGCGTTCTGGAGCCTGATCTCGCTCGTGGTCATCCTCGTCGGGTCGCTCTGGCTCCAGGGCGCCCTCACCGCCACCGTCGCCGACGTGCGCGACGGTCGCGCCGACGAGGACATCGAGGCGACCTTCCGCCGCGTGCGACCGGTGCTGTGGACGCTCTTCGTCGCAGGGCTGCTGGCCGGCGTCGGAATCGCCCTCGGCCTGATCGCGCTGATCGTCCCCGGTCTCTTCCTGCTGACGCGGTGGATCCTCGTCACGCCGGCGGTCGTGTTGGAGCGGCTCGGGGCGACCGACGCGCTCCGACGCTCGTGGGAGCTCGTCCGCGGACACGGCTGGCCCGTCTTCGGCGTGATCGTGATCACGCTCGTGCTCTCGGGGATCGCGCAGGCGCTCGCGATCGCGCTCTTCACGTTCCTGCCGGACTTCCTGCAGAACTGGATCGGCGGTCTCGTCGCGAACAGCCTCGTGACCCCGTTCGTCGCGCTCGCCTGGACCGTGATGTACTTCCACCTGCGCGGCGACTCCGCCGCCGGCACCGGCCGCGACACCGTGACCCGCGACCCGGGACCGGACGAGAGCCTCGATCCGGAGACCGAGCAGCGGATCGACGACCCGATCCCCGCGGAAGCCGTGCGCGAGACGCGGCTGACGCCTGCGCAGGCAGTCGCGACAGATGCGGATCAACCTTCCCGTCCGAGGCAACCGCAAGCTCCGGCGGGTGATGGAGCGCGTGAACGAGGACAAGCAGCTCAAGGGCTGGTGGCACGTCTCGAACGTCAACGCGGTCGTGCGCATGGAGATCAACGACCACTCCTGGGTGCACATCCAGATCGTCGCGAACATCGCGCTGAAGATCCTGCGCCAGCTCTTCAAGCACGGGATCGAGCCGTCGGTCGTCCGGGACTTCTCGCTCGAGCGCGAGGACGCCGAGGTGATCGTCACGCTCTCGGCGCTGCTCCACTGCGTCGGCATGTCCGTGCACCGGCACGGACACGAGGACTTCTCGCTCTTCCTCGCCGAGCCGAAGCTGCGGGAGCTGCTCGACGGGATCTACGACGAGCCCGAGCTGACCGTGGTCGTCTCGGAGGTGCTCCAGGCGATCACGAGCCACCGGGCCGACGGGCAGCCGCTCGCGCTCGAGGCCGGCATCCTGCGCGTCGCCGACGCGCTCGACATGGCCGAGGGCCGCTCCCGGATCCCCTTCGAGCACGGCCGCGTCTCGATGCACTCGCTCTCGGCCGCCGCGATCGACGACGTCTCGATCGGCGACGGGGAGACCCACCCGGTGCGGATCGAGATCCTGATGAACAACTCCTCCGGTCTCTTCCAGGTCGACGGGCTGCTGAAGGCGAAGCTCCGCGGCTCCGGCCTGGAGCCGTACGTCGAGGTGATCGCGCACATCGACACGGAGGCCGAAAAGCGCCTCGTTCCGGTGTACAGGCTCGAGACCTAGTCGCTAAACTAGGTGCCGTCGTTGCGGGATCGTCTAATGGTAGGACGCCGGACTCTGAATCCGGTAGTCAAGGTTCGAGTCCTTGTCCCGCAGCCTTCCGAAGCCCTCGGAGCCGTGTGCGCCGGGGGCTTCGTCGCGAGGCGTGCCATAACGTGACGTAACAAGATGTTTACTTGACAACACCTTTTGCATAGGCGATAAGAAGTCCGGCTCGCCTTTGTCTCTCCCCTGGAGCGGGAGCGCGCCACCCGAACGAGCGACGGGAGCCTTTTGCGGGGCTCCCGTCGCCTCTTTCTACGCTCGAACTGCGGCCGCCGCCTTTACGGCTGCGCCGTCACGTGATACCTCTGTCCGGCCGATGCGCCTCCGTCGCCGCTCCGCCACCACACCGCTCGACGAGGCGGCCGCCTACGAACGTTGCCACGGCAGCCGCGGCAGCGACGTCCGGATCGTGAAGCTGCCGCCGCGCCGGCCGCGCTTCGAGGTGCTGGCAACGGGCGAGGAGCTCCGGCAGCGCTTCGAGCAGCGGCTCGACGCGCGCGAGACCGACGACGCGCGCGTCAGGCACGGCTCAGGCGCGGGGCAGCGCGTCGACGCGCCGGATCCAGCCCTCGAGCCTCGGGAAGCGACCGTCCAGAGCGCAGGTGCTCGCGCAGGATCTCGTGAAAGCGCTCGTCGTCTCCCTCCTCCCAGAGCAGCGCGTACTTGAGGAACGGAAACGCGGTCACGTCGGCGAGCGAGAGCTCGCCCCAGAGGAAGTCGCGCCCGTCGAGCAGATCCTCGAAGAGCGGCAGCGAGCCGGAGATCCTGCGACCGAGCTCCTCGATCCGGGCCACGTCCGGTACGGGTTTCTCCTCCTCGGCCGCGAGCAGGTTCGGCGGCTGCTTCCAGACACGGTTGAACCAGTCGACGAAGATCGCCACCTCCGCTCGCCGGGCCGGCGCGAGCGGCAGGAGCGGCGGCTCCGGGAAGCGTCGCTCGAGGTAGTCGAGGATCACGGGCGAATCGGCCAGCACCTGGCCCTCGTGCTCCAGTACCGGCACGAGCTCCTGGCCGCTCGCGCGCACGACCGGGCTGCGGTCGGCCGGATCGACGTCCACCCACTCGACGTCGAGCCCCTTGTGCGCCAGTGCAAGCGAGACCCGCTCGACGTTCGTGGAGAACGGGATCCGGTAGACGCGGAGCGGCGGGTAGGGCTCCATCCGGAGACCCTACCCACCGCCGTTGTCTATTCCGTGTACTCGGGGCAGTGAGGCGCCGAGGCGTCGTACGCCCTCGACGTGTCGTGCTGTACCGCCCTGAGCGCGTCGATGCGCCCATGACCGAAGCACTCGTCGTAGCCCGACAGGCCGATGTCGACCGTCGAGGCCTGGAGGTACGCCTCCACCTTCGTCGGCGACAGCTTCACGTCACCGTCCGAACCGACCGTGCCGAACTGGCTGACGATCAGCGCCGCCACGCCCGCCGTGTGCGGAGAGGCCATCGAGGTACCCTGGATGCAGATGTAGGCGCCGCCGGGGAAGGTCGAGAGCACCGTCCTCGTGCAGTCGCCGGTCGTGCCGTTGCCGCCAGGCGCCGAGACGTCGTTGGCGCCCGTGCCGTAGTTCGAATAGCCGGCCTTCTCGGAGTTGCGGCCCAGGGACGAGGTGCCGATCACTCCCTGCGTCTCTGCGGGCACCACCTCGCAGTTGTTCTCGTTCGGCTCCGACGGGTGCGCGAGATCCTCGTCCGAGTTGCCGAGGGCTGCGACCGGGGTCACGCCCTGACCGCGGGCGTACTGGATCGCCCGCTCGACCGCGCGGCGGAACGTCCGCTGCACGGGATCGTCCATGCACTTGAACTCCGTCGACTCCTGGAATTCGTTGTCGTCGACGAAGAAGCTCATGTTGATCACGTCGAGCTTCTGGTCGCCCGAGTAGGTGATCCCGTCCACGACCGCGCTCGCGTAGCAGTAGCCCGGTCGTGTCGCAGACCTTGACCGGCACGAGCGTCACGTTCGGCGCGACGCCGACGATGCCGATCCCGTTCGCGCGCGCGCCGATCGTGCCGGCGACGTGCGTGCCGTGGAACTGGTTGTCGATGCAGGGATCGGGCGTGCCCACGCCTGGGCCGGTCGGCACGAACGTGACCGAGTTGCGCCCTCGGGCACAGTCGACGTTCGAGACGCCGCCCTTCTTGAAGTCGACGTGGTTGCCGTCGATGCCGCTGTCGAGCACGCCGACATCGACGGCCGGGAGGCCGCCCTGGATGTCGTGCGCCTGATCGGTACGAATCTGCTGCATGTCCCACTGCAGACGCCTCGAGCGGGTCGTCGACCGGCTCGGGTGCCGCCGTCGGCGTGCCCTGCCAGCTGAAGTCCGCTCCGACCGTCTCGACGAGCGAGGACGCGGAGAGCGCCGACGCGAACGTCGAGCTCGGCGATTCGACGGCGAGCACGCCGATCTGCTTGGACAGGTCGTTGGAGATTGTCCCGCCTGCGGCGGCAACAGCCGCGCCGACAGCGGATTTCGTGCCGGTCGCCGTGAAGCCGTCGGCTCCCTGCGTTCCGGCAAGCACGACGAGATAGCCCTGCATTCCGGCAGCAGAGCTGGACGAGCTCGGGACCGCGCCCGCCAGGCCGGCGAGCACCACCGCGGCGAGCGCCGCCATCCACGTCTTCTTCATCCGATTCCTCCCATGTGATCGCGAAGCAGGTCGGCCGATCCGAAACCGTGGGAGTCCTACCGCCGTCTTTCGAGCTTCAAACTCATATCACTGATGCCTGAAACTGACTGATGGATCAGTCAGGAGAAGTACTTGGCAGTTCGCGGCCAGGCCGTCCGCCAGCAGCGAGACGCCCGTCTGCTCCCACACGCGCGACTTCTTCCGCACCCTCAGCGAGGGGTCGAGTACCCACGCTGCGAAACGCGAACGAGGTCTAGCCTCCTGACCGCTGACGACGATCCGCTTGAGCGATCTCGTCGACCTCGCGCACCAGCTGGTAGCCGACGGTGGCCGTCTTCGCGACATCGGAGACAGTACGATCAGCCGCCGCTTCTCCCGTTGTGTATCGCCTCCCACGCCGCGGCATCCTCTGGCCGATCGCCATGTGGGCTTCCGCTACACTGGCCCGCGCTGCTCGGCCCATTCGTCTAGTGGCCTAGGACACCGCCCTCTCACGGCGGCGGCACGGGTTCGAATCCCGTATGGGCCTTCTCTCTTCTCATCGCGTCGGTTGAGCCAACGAGCGTGCTCGCACCGCGGTCACCCTCGACTTGCTGACGGCTCGCGAGGACGCGACAGCGCCTGCGAAAGCGGCGCCCGCGTGCACGCTCGCCCAGGCGCGAATGGTGTTGTTCCCGCATGCGCCCAGCGTCGTTCTAGACTGCGGCTCGTGCTGAGGGGCGCTGCGCGTGCAACGTCGTTGCGTTCGAGGTCTCGGACGAGTTCGTCGTCGCGTTCAACTGCCACTGCTCGAACTGCCTTGCGGCGACCGGCTCGGCATTCTTGCCCAGGGCCTCAGCACGACGAGTACCCGTGAACTCTGATCGGCTGAGAGAGGCGGGCATCCTTTGGCCGCTTCGAGCCCGACTGACGCCGAGTAGTCTCCGCCGCGTGAGCGGAACGGACGAGCTGGGGCGCGGCGGGCGCCTGCGCGGGGCTGCTGCCGGCGAGCTCGTCGCCGCCGCGTTCGCGGCGGAGAGCGCCCACGGGCCGCGCCTCGCGCATGGGTTGTCGCTCGCCGATCTCGCGCACGCGGTCGCGCTCGTCGAGGGCGGCGACGTGGCGGGCGACGACGCGCGGGCGCTCCTGCGCGGGCTGCTCGAGCTCCACGCGATTCCCGGCGACGAGTTCCCGTGGGATCCCGCGGTCGGCGATGCCTTCAACTCGCGCGAGGCCGAGCTGGAGCGGCGCGTCGGCCGGTCTGCCGCGGGCTGGCTCAGCGCCGGACGCCCGCGGCGCGAGGCGTTCCGGGTCGGGCGTGCGGCTGACGGCCCGGTCGCGAGTGCGTGAGCTGCACGCTGCCCTCGTCGACCAGGCCGCCGCCCTCGCGCGTCACGCGCGCGCCACGGCCACGGCGCTCGCCACCGACTACACCTATCTCCAGCCGGCTCAGCCGACGACCGTCGGCCACCTGCTGCTCGCGTACGCCTACCCGGCGCTGCGCGATGCCGCTCGGGCGCGCGGCAACCACGCCGCCCTCGGTGCGAGCGTCGCCGGGGCGGGCGGCAGCGCCGGCTCACGGTGGGCGCTCGACCGTGCGCGGCTCGCCGAGCTGCTCGGCTGCGACGGCGTCGTCGAGCACGCGAAGGATGCCGCGTGGCAGGCCGACGTCTACGTCGAGCTCCTCTCGACGCTCGCGATCGCCGCGACCCACCAGAGCCAGCTCGGCCAGGACTTCGAGATCTACGCGAGCCAGGAGTTCGGGCTCGTCGAGCTCGCCGACGCGCACAGCCGCGCGAGCGCGCTCATGCCGCAGAAGAAGAACCCGTACGCGCTCGCCGCGATCCGCGCCCAGGCGGGGCAAGCCGCCGGCGACGATCGCGGGCGCGCTGGTCGCCCTCCACACGGGCTCGGCGCGCACCGACCACTTCCATCTCCTGAACGGCACAATCCCGCGAGCGCTCGAGGAAGCTGTCTCGATCGCGCGGCTGACCGCGTCGGTGCTGGACGGCATCGAGCTGCACGTCGAGCGCTTCGAGCAGATCGCGCGCGAGAGCTTCGTCACCGCCGCCGACGTCTCCGACGCCCTCGCGCTCGGCGGCGACATCGACTATCGCAGCGCCCACAAGGTCGTCGGACGCGCCGTGCGCGACCTCGTCGAGGCCGGCGAGCCGCCGTCCGAGCTGACCCCGGCCCGGCTCTCCGCCGCCGCCGAGGCGGCGATCGGCCGGGCCGTCGCGATCGACGAGGCGACCCTGAGCGACGCGCTCGACCCGGCCGCCTGCGCCGAGGCGCGCCGCCAGACGGGCTCCTCGTCCGCCGAGGCGATGGCCGCGATGCTCGCCGGCATCGACGAGACGCTCGCCGAGCACGGCCGCTGGAGCGAGGCCGCACTGACGCGAGAGACGGCCGCCGTGGCCGAGCTGCTTGCCCGCGCCCGCGCGCTCACCTAGGCCGAGCCAGCGCCGGCCGGAACACCGGCTTGAGCTTCAGCGCCGCTTGATCCTGCCGAAAAGACGTACGGCCCCGGCCGATCTCTCTAGGGGGAGCGCCGGGGCCGTTTCCAGCGTGGAATACTCCCTGGGCGCGTCCGTTACGACTCCCGAGCTCTGTTGGCTGCGGCTTGGGCGTGGAGCTCTCCCCCTCTCCGCGTGCGGCGTTGTGGCGGGCGCGCGTCACCCGTCGGGAGCCCCGTAGAAGCGGAACAGAGCCTCGGCGACACACGCCGGCTTCTCGCTGCCCTCGAGCTCGATGGTCACCGCCACCGTCAGCTGCTCGCCGCCCGCGACCTCCTCCACCGCCTCGATCCGGAAGCGCCCCCGGATGCGGCTCCCCACCGGAACGGGCGCCGTGAAGCGGACGCGGTTCAGGCCGTAGTTGACGGTCAGCGCGTACCCCTCGACGTCCGGCATCGCCTCCTCGAACAGCGGCACGACGAGCGACAGCGTCAGGAAGCCGTGCGCGATCGTCGTGCCGAACGGCCCCTGCGCGGCCCGCTCCGGATCGACGTGGATCCACTGCGGATCGTCGGTCGCCTCCGCGAACAGGTCGATGCGCTCCTGGGCGATCTCGCGCCAGCCCGAAACGAGCTCCCGGCCGACGAGCGCCCCGACTACCAACGGATCACCGACGCTGCCCACGTGTACCCGGTGCCTGCCGCGAGCAGCAGCACGAGGTCTCCTTCGGCTCACGTCGCCGTCGCGAGCCGCGCGGTCGAGCGCGAGCAGCGGATCGACGCCGCTCATGTGGCCGGTGTCGTCGAGATAGGCCGCTCGCTCGACGCCGAGCGCGCCGAGGATCGCGTCGTGCATCGAGCGCTTCATGTGGATCCCGCAGACGTAGGCGACGTCTTCGAGCCCCGCGTCCGAGCGCTCGAGCGCCCCTCGCGCCGCGGCGACGAAGTTCGGCAGGCTGACCTCGTCGAGCCCGCCCTTCATCTGCGGCCGGGTCGGCGACGTCGAGGTAGTGGCGCCGCGCCGCGACGCTTTCCGCCGAGGCGGGCTCGACGGAGCCGCCCGCGGGCACCTTCACCTGGAGCGCGAACGAGCCGTCGGTGATCGCATGCGCGCCGAGCAGCTCGTGCGGCGCGTCGCGCGTCAGGAGGCCCGCGACGGCGCCGTCGCCGAAGTTGAACATGAAGCGCGAGCGCTCGTTGCCGTAGTCGATCAGGTGCGACTCGCGGCACGCGGCGACGAGCAGGACGTTGCGCAGCTCCGGCTCCGCGAGCAGGAAGTTCCGCGCGAGCCGCAGCGCGACGGGCGTCCCGCACGAGACGTTCGAGTACTCGAGCGCGTAGGCGCCGTCGCAGCCGAGCCGGTGCGCGATCCACGGCGCCGCCTGCCAGACGGGATAGTCCTTCCACATCGAGCCGTAGTAGAGGACGACGTCGATCGCGGCCGGGTCGAGGTCGTGCTGGCCGAGCAGACGGGACGCGGCCTCGACGGCCATGTCGCTCACGTGCTCGTCGTCGGCCGCGATGTGCTTGCCGCGCAGGCCGAACTTCTCCACGATCACCTGCTCGGGGATGCCGCTGGCCGCGCCGATCTCGGCCGCGGTCATCCACTCTTCGGGCAGGTACGCGGCGCGTCGCCGCGAGGCCGATGCTCACGGGTCGAGATCCCTGGCGCCGAGCGCGCGCACGATGATCCGCGCCAGCTCGTCGAAGACCGGCTCGGGCATCTCGCTGCTGCCGTTCCAGAGGATCCAGCGCATGCCGACGAGCTCGCCGATCCCCATCAGGCTCCAGGCCAGCACCTCGGGATCGCCGGCGGCGACCTCGCCGGCGTCCATCGCCGCGCGCAGCCCCTGCACGTACCCCTCCGTGAGCCGCTCGTAGTGGAGCTGCAGCGTCTCGGGCGAGACGAACTCGGCCTGGCGGACGATCCGGTAGAGCGCCGGATGCTCGGCGGTGAAGCGGAAGAAGGCACCGAAACCGAGCAGCTCGCGCTCCGCACGGGTGCGACCGCCGTCGGAGGCCTCGGTCATCGCGTGGCGCACGCGCGCGTTCAGGTCGAGCACGACCTCGTCGAAGACCGCCTTCTTGCTCGCGAAGTAGAGGTAGAAGGTGCCCTGGCCGACCCCGGCGGCCTCCGTGATCTTGACGATCGAGGCCTCGTGGTAGCCGAGCTCGGCGAAGACCTGCTCCGCCGCCTCGAGCAGCTTGCGCCGGGTCCGCTCGCCGCGTGCCGTCAGCGTCTTCGTCATCCGACGAGCTCCAGCAGCTCGCTCTTCGCGACCTTGTTCAGGGCGTTGCGCGGGAGCAGCTCGACGAAGCGCACCTCGCGCGGCACCTTGTACTTCGCGAGCCGCTCGCGGCAGAAGGCGAGCAGCTCGTCCTCGCCGGCGACCTCGCCGGCCGCGAGCACGACGAAGGCGAGGCACGCCTCGCCCCAGCGCTCGTCGGGCACGCCGACGACCGCGGCCTCCGCCACCGCGGGATGCTCGTGCAGGACGTTCTCGAGCTCGGCCGGGTAGACGTTCTCGCCACCGCTGATGACCATGTCCTTCAGTCTTCCGGCGATGCGGTAGTACCCCTCCTCGTCGCGAGCCGCGACGTCGCCCGTGAGCAGCCACCCGTCGGCGAACGCCGCCGCAGTCGCATCGGGGTCGCGCCAGTAGCCCGGCGAAGACGTTGGGACCGCGCACGACGAGCTCGCCCTCCCCCGCGCCCTCGACGATGCCGTCCGCTCTCGGGGTCGCGCAGCGCGACGTCGACGTGCGGATAGGGCTTGCCGGCGAAGCCGCGCTTCCGGGTCGCGTCCTCGGGCGGCAGGCAGAGCACGTTCGGCGCGGCCTCGGTCAACCCGTAGCCCTGGACGATCTCGACTCCGCGCTCGTGCCAGGTCTCGAGCAGTGCCTCGGGCATCGGTGCACCGCCGACGACGGCACGCCTGAGGCTCGAGAGATCGGCGCTCGCGAATGCGGGCTCGTTCGCCATGAAGAGGTAATTGGCAGGCACGCCCATCATCGTCGTCACTCGCCTCTCGGCGATCAGCTCGAGCGAGCGCGCGGCGTCGAAGGACGGCTCGAGCACGACGCGCGCGCCCTTCCACCAGGCGAGCAGCGGCTGCACGTTCCAGCCTCCGCAGTGGAACTGCGGCAGCACCGCGAGCACGACGTCGTCGTCGGTGAGCCCTGCCACGCGGTCGAACGAGAGGTTCGTCCAGAAGCAGTTCGCGTGCGTGAGCAGGGCGCCCTTCGGCCGGCCGGTCGTGCCGGAGGTGTAGACGAGCAGCAACCCGTCGTCGTCCGCGACGGGCGCCGGAGGAGATAGTTGCTCTGAGCAGCGAAGTCCTCGAGCCCCGCCACGCGCTCGTGCAGCGTCGCGGCCGTCGCGGCGTGCTCCCCGGAGGCGAGCAGCACGGCAGGCTCCGCGTCCGCGAGCTGGTACGCGAGCTCCGCCGGCGCCAGGCGCCAGTTCAGCGGCAGGAGGACGAGGCCTGCCTTCGCGCAGGCGAAGAAGACGACGACGTGCTCGGGGCTCGTCCCCGTCAGCGTCGCGACGCGGTCTCCCGCGGACGAGGCCGGCCTCGAGCAGGCCGGCGGCGAGCCGCGTCGGAGCGCTGCGTCGAGCTCGGCGTACGTCGTCTCGCCGCCGAGGAAGTCGATCGCGACGCGGCTCGGCGTCGTCCGGGCGCGGTCGCGGATCCACCGATCCAGGGTCAGCTGGCCGCTCACAGCAGGAACTCCTCGACGAGGCGGACGAACCGCTCGGGCTCCTGCCAGAAGAAGAGGTGACCCGCGCCCGGGAAGACCTCCAGGCTCGCGTGCGGGAGCAGCCCGGCGAGCAGCTCGCGCGTTGCGCGGGTCGACGACCGCGTCGCCGTCGCCGTGCAGCACGAGCGTCGGCGCGGCGATCGAGCCGACACGCTCGTACGCGTCGAACGCCGGCGCCCGCCGCCGCCTGCGCCGCCCACGCCTCGGGCGCCTGCGCGGTCGCCAGCGCGGTGCGTCGAGGATCCGCTCGACGAGCTCGGCGCGCTGGATCCGGGTGCGAGCGCGTTCTCGACGAAGTCGCGCAGCGTCGCTCCGTTCGTCAGCAGCCGGACCGTCTGCGCGGGCATCGGATGCGCGCGCGGCGCCGCCGGGCGTCGTGCAGGCGAGGACGAGCTTGTCGACCCGCTCGGGCTGAGCCAGGGCGAGCTCCTGCGCCACCATCCCGCCGAGGCTCGTGCCGAGCACGTGCGCGCGCTCGACGTCCGCCTCGTCGAGGACCTGCAGCGCATCCTCGGCCATCTGCGCCGCCGTGTACGGCCCCGGCGGAGCGTCGCTCTGGCCGATGCCGCGGTTGTCGAAGAGGATCACGTCGAACGAGCGTGCGAGCGGCTCGACCACCGGCTCCCAGCCCCAGCGCGCATAGCCGAGCCCGTGGATCAGCAGGAGCGGCGGCCCGCTGCCGTGTCGTTCCCAGGCGATCTTCACCGTGCGCCCTCCAGCCCCGCGCTCCGCCGCAGCAGGCGCACGCGCCGTCCGACGCTCGCCAGCCCGCCCGGGACGAAGAAGACGAGCAGGATGAAGAAGGTGCCGAGGATGAAGAGCGGCTCCGAGAGCGGCGTGCGGATCACGTTCGGCAACCCCTCGACCTGCGTCGAGCCCGCGAGCGCACCCAGTCGCTGGTCGAGCAAGGTGTAGAGGAAGCCGCCGAGCAGCGCTCCGTAGCGCGTCCCGGCGCCGCCGATCACCACCATCACGAGCAGCGTCAGCGTGAAGCTCGCCGTCGTCACCTGCGGGCTCGCGCCGGTGCCGAGCACGATCAGCCAGACGACCCCGCCGAGGGTGGCGAGGAACGACGCCAGCACGAAGGCGATCAGCTTGAAGCCGAACGGCCGCAGCCCGATCACCTCGACGCGCCGCTCGTTCTCGCGGATCGCCTGGAAGACATGCCCGGGCGACGAGGTGACGGCGAGGCGGACGACCACGAAGACGAACGCGGTGTAGCCGAGCGCCAGCCAGTAGAGGTACTTGGCGTTCAGGACGCCGACGAAGAAGTCGGGCAGCGCCTCGAAGTTCAGGCCGAGTCCCTCCTCGCCGCCCGTCAGCTGATCGGGATTCTTCTGCACGAGCACCTGCCCGGCCTGCGCGAAGGCGAGCGTCACCATCGCGAAGGCGATCCCGCTGACCCGCAGGCTGATCGCGCCGAGCACGAGCGGGACGCCGATCCCGACGACGGCGGTGAGAACGAACGCCTGCCACAGCGGCAGCTCCCACTTCGTCAGCGCGATCGCCATCACGTAGACGCCGATCGCGAAGTAGAGCGCGTGCCCGAACGAGAGCAGGCCGGTGAAGCCGAAGAGGAGGTCGTAGGTGAGCGCGACGCCGGCGAAGACGAGGCAGAGCGCGAGCAATCCGAGCGTTCCCGGGCTGTCGAGCGCGCCGTTGAAGACGTAGGGGATGTCGAGCGAGAGCGTCGGGACGATCGCGAGCACCGCGACGAGGACGACCGGGACGACGATGTGGGCGACGCGCCTCAATGCGCCACCTTGGGCGAGAGCCCCTCCGGGCGCAGCAGCAGCACGATCGCGAGCAACAGGACGACCGCGAGGTCGCCGAGACCGCTCGAGGCGTAGTAGTTCGCGTACTGCTGGATCAGGCCGACGGCCACGGCCGCGACGGCGGTCCCGCCGATCGAGCCGAAGCCGCCGATCACGACGACGATGAAGGCGAAGATCAGCAGCGAGGTGCCTCGGCCGGGGTCGACGACGCCGTAGTAGACGCCCGAGAGCACGCCGGCGAGCGCGGCCAGCATCCCGCCGAGCGCGAAGACGAGCGTGAAGGCCTTGCGCACGTCGATCCCGAGCGCCGTCACCATCGCGCGATTCTCGACGCCGGCGCGGATGATCAGCCCGTAGCGCGTGTAGCGCAGGAACGCGGTCAGCCCGACGAGCACGGCCGCGGCGACGCCGATCTCCAGGAAGCGGTCGTTCGGGATGTTCGCACCGAGGATCGTGGTCGTGTCGATCAGCCACGGCGGCACCGGGAAGGGTCGGGCGTCGAAGCCCCAGATCGCCTCGACGAGTGCGTTCAGCGGCGAGCGCGAGACCGACGGTGACGAGCACCTGCTCGATCGGGCGGCGATAGAGCGGCCGGATCAGGACGAGCTCGACGAGCGCGGCGAGGATCCCGCCGACCGCGACGCCGGCGAGCGCGCCGACGAGGAGCTTCGTGCCCGGCCCGCCGCCGACGTGCGTCGACACCCACCAGGTCGCGTAGGCGCCGACGGTGAGGAAGGCGCCGTGCGCGAAGTTGAGCACGCCCATCAGGCCGTAGATCAGCGACAGCCCGGAGGCGATCAGGAAGTACATCGCACCGAGCCCGAGGCCGGTGATCGTCAGCAGGACGAAGGTGCTAATGCCTGCCTCCGCTGACGCCGAGCAGAGCCTGGATCTTCGTGCGGTCGCGCAGGAGCTCGGCCGCCGGGCCGGTGTGGACGACCCGGCCCCCGTCGAGCACGACCACCTGCTGCGCGACCCGCTCGACGACGGCCAGGTTCTGCTCGACGAGCAGCACGGTCGCGAGCTCGGCCGCCCGCTCGAGCGCGGCCGCCACCTCGGTGACGAGGAGCGGCGCGAGCCCCTTCGTCGGCTCGTCGACGAGCAGCACCGGGTTGTCGTTCAGGAGCGCGCGGGCGATCGCGACCATCTGCTGCTGGCCGCCCGAGAGCGTGCCGGCGCGCTGGCCTCCGCGCGCTCCTCAGCTCCGGGAAGAGCTCGTAGACGAGCTCGTACCGAGGCGAGCCGTTGCGTTCCGACGAGCCGCAGGTTCTCGTCCACCGTCAGCCCGGCGAAGACGTCGCGGTCCTCCGGCACGTACCCGATCCCGCGCCGCACGATCTGGTGCGTCGCGAGCCGGATCGTCTCCTCGCCGGCGAGCGTCACCGTGCCCCGGCGCGGCACGAGGCCCAGCATCGCGCGCAGCGTCGTCGTCTTGCCGACGCCGTTGCGGCCGAGGAGCGCGGTGACGCCGCCCTCGGGCACCTCGAACGAGACGCCCTGGAGGACGTGCGACTCGCCCAGGTAGACGTGCAGGTCGTCGACGCGGATCAAGCTCGCCGGAGTGCTCACAGCGGCTCCCCGAGGTATGCCGTCTGCACCGTCTCGTTCGCCATCACCTTGTCGGGCTCGTCGAACGCGAGCAGCGCGCCGTGGTGCATCACCGCGATCCGCTCGGCGAGGCCGACGACGACCTCCATCTGGTGCTCCACCATCAGCACGGTCGCCCCGTCGACGTGCACGGAGCGGATCAGCTCGACGAGATCCGCGCACGTCCTCGACGGAGACGCCGGCCATCGGCTCGTCGAGGAGGATCACGCGCGGGTCGGCCGAGAGCAGCATCGCGAGCTCGAGCTTGCGCTTGTCGCCGTGCGACAGCAGTCCGGCGGGCCAGGCGCCTCGGCCGCCGAGCCCGACCCGTTCGAGCGCCGCCGCCGCCTGCTCGACTCCGACCCCGGCGGCACGCCGCCAGATCCGCATCGTCCCGCCGAGAGCGGCGTCCGCGGCGAGCCGGACATTCTCGAGCACGCTCAGCAGCGGGAAGACGCTCGAGACCTGGAACGTCCGTCCGAGCCCAGCGCGCGTGCGGCGGAACGGCGGGTCGCCGGTGACGTCTCGGCCGGCCAGCTCGATGCTGCCCGCCGTCGGGCGCATGAGCCCCGAGAGCAGGTTGAAGAGCGTCGTCTTGCCGGCGCCGTTCGGCCCGATGATCCCGACGAACTCGCCCGCGCGAACCTCGAGCGAGACATCGGCGACGATCTTGGCGCCGCCGATGTCGAGCCCGAGGTTCCGCGTGGCGAGGATCGGAGCGGAGGTGGCCACGATCCTGTGCCCTGGATCAGTCGTCTACCGGGGTGCCGGCGGGGCGACGAACTGCCCCTTGATCCTCGAGATCACCTTCGGCTGGAACTTGCCGTTGCTGCCCTTCACGAGCTTCACCTGGAACATCGGCTGGATCATCGCGTGGTCGGCGGCGCGGATCGACTGCTGCCCCTTCGGGCCGACGAAGTTCCAGCCCTCGAGCGCCGAGATCATCCGGTCGACGTTGTCGCCCTTGGCGCCCGCGAGCGCCTGCACGATCATCTGACCGGCGACGAAGCCGTCCGGCGTGAACAGGTCGGGCACCTGGCCGCGCTTGCGCATCGACCTGACGAGGAAGTCGTTCACCTTGTTCTTCGGCGCCGTGGCGACGTAGTGCGAGAGGAAGTCGATCTTCGCCGCGACGTCACCGAACGTCGACCAGGTCGCGCGCTCCGCGAGGCCGGTCGTGATCTTGTTCGAGACGCCGAAGGCGCCCTGCTGCTCGAGCGCACGCCACATCGCGGGCGCGGTCGTGCCGGCCCAGGCGACGAAGAGCAGGTCCGGGTTCGCCTGCTTCACCTGCTGCGCGAACGGCGTGAAGTCCTGCGCCGAGAGCGGGACGAGGAGGCGACCGACGCTGTGCCCCTGCGAGCCGACGATCGAGTTCACGGCCGTGTAGTTGCCCGCGCCGAAGGCCGAGTCCTGCGCGAAGACGGTCACCTTCTTGCCGATGCCGCGGAGGAACGTCGCGGCGGTCTTGACGTCCTGGTAGGTCTGCCGCCCCGAGCGGAAGGTGTACTTGTTGATCCCGGTGATCGCGTCGGTCGCGGCGGGGCCCGAGATGAAGAGCACCTTGTTCTGCTCGGCGAGCGGGGCCATCTGGAGCGCGACACCCGAGGACACGCTGCCGGCGAGGATCTTGTAGCCCTTGCCGATCAGATCCTTGCCCGCGGCCACGGCCTTGACCGGGTCCGTGCCGTCGTCGACGATCGTGAGCTCGATCTTGCGGCCGTTCACGGCCAGCTTGCCCTGGGTCGCGTAGGCGAGGCCGTAACGCAGTCCCTGGATGTACTCGGCGCCGTAGGCCGCGAGCAGCCCGGTGCGCGAGTAGACGATCCCGATCTTGTAGGGCGCCGCCGCCGTCGAGCCGGTGCCGGCCGTCGGCTTGGCCTGTGCGCCACCCGCCAGCGTCGCAAGCGCTGCGACACCGGTTGCCAGCATGACGAGACCGTGCCATCGCTTTCGCTGCATCTCTTCGTGACCTCCTGAAGGGGTTAATCGGCCGCCGAACCTGAGACCTGATTCAGGTGTAGCAATGCACAGTTCGGCGGCCCGTGTCAAGGCTCTGACGCCCAGCGCGAGGTTCGGTTAGTCCTGCTTCCACGTTTCGCCGAAGAGATGTGTCACAGCCGCTGCGGGGACGTGACGGCTCCGCGGCTCGCCTGGGATCGCCGACGTCCGTAAGAGACGTGCACCGGGGTTTGACCCCCATGACGCGTCCCGCCGGGACGTGTCCGAGCGAGGCTCGGCGCCGAGCCCCGTCGCGGGTGGCTCAGGTGCTGAGCTCGGCGACGAGCGGCGCGGTGTCGAACGGCTCGTAGCCGATCCGCCCGGCGATCTCCTCGCTCGTCGGGCGCGTGCCCTCGCGGAAGAGCGCGCGCAGGCGTTCCCCGGTCTCCGGCCGCCGCCACCAGTCCTCGCCGACCTCGGCGATCAGGTGCTCGCGCAGCTGCGCCGTGCGGATCCAGGCCCGCAGGTAGTCGGCGGAGTAGAAGCCGGCGTCCATGTCGGTGAGGAAGTTCTCGCTCGGGTAGTGGATGCCGGTCGCCGCGGTCAGCCGCTCGGAGTAGCCGCCGCTCGTGCCGCCGTCCGTCGCGAAGCGCGGCCAGAACTCGAGCTCGAACTGGAGCTTCGCGGCGTAGCGACGGAAGAGCAGCGCCTCGAGGAACGTCGTCGCCTCGGCGTTCTCCTCGCGCCTGCGCGTCCGAGAGGCCGAAGTGCTCGGCGTGCCAACCCGGCTCGCGCGTGATCGCCTCGAGGATGTACGAGTAGATCTCCGTCAGGGCGTGGTCGCGCGAGAGCTTGCGAAAGGTGTACGGCAGCTCGGGGTCGCAGCCGGCGTAGTGGAGCGCGTGCCCCGCCTCGTGCAGGAAGGCGCCGTAGTCGTGCAGACCGCCCTGCGCGCGCGTGATCAGGTGCACGACGTTCGGCGGGTCGGAAGCGATCACGCAGGCGCGCGGCGACTTCTGCGGTCGGTCGTCGAGGTCGAGCTTGATCCCCCGTTCCTGCTCGATGTCGAAGCCGAGCCGGCGCAGCGTCTCGGCGCAGACGGGAACGGAGCGCTCCTTCGTGTAGGTCGCCTCGAGCGGCGAGAGCCGCCGCAGGTAGCTCGTGTGGTTCGACGTCGGCACCTCGTCGCGCTCCGGCCCGAGCAGCTTCTCGAACCAGCGCTCGCGGAGCCGGTCGTAGGCGCCGGTCGACGCGCGGCTCGCCTGGTCGAGCGCCCGCTCGAGCTCGACGAGCGAGATGCCCTTCTCCTCGGAGTTCCGCTCCACGGCGCCGGCGATCCCGGAGAGCTCGGCCTCGAGCTCCTCCGAAGCCGTCAGCAGCTCGAGCCGCTCGTCGTTGAAGGTCGCGTTCTCGGCGTTGTAGAGCGCCCCGAGCTCGTCGCGCTCGCGGTACTCGGGCAGGACGGCCAGCTTCGCCTGCGCGGTCCGCAGAGGGATCTCCTCCCCGCGCCAGGGAATGCGCGCGGCCAGGATCCGGTTCTCCAGCGCATCGTCCTGCGCGGCGAGCTCGGCCGAGACGATGCCGCCCTCGCAGGTCTTGCGGAGGCGATAGAGCAGCTCGCGCTCCGCCTCCGGCGCGGAGGCCTCGGAGTCGCGCAGCGTCTCGAGCTGCGCCTTCGTGAACAGGTCGCGGTAGCGCTCGACGATCGCCGCCTGCTCCGAGATCTCCTTCTCGCCCACGCGCACGGCGCGGCCCTCCTCGGAGCGCTCGAAGAGGTAGCGCGCCAGGCGCTCCTCGTACTCCGCAGGTGTTCTGACCGCCGCGACGCTCACGCGCCGGAGACTCTATCCGAGCCCCCGTCGGCGACCGCCGCCGACAGCTCCGGGAGCGAGAACGGCTTGCCCAGCACGCCGTCCACCCGCGCCTGCAGCGCCGCCGAGATCTCGCTCGTTCCCGAGAGCAGGACGACGCGCACGGGCAGCTCGAGGCCCTCGATCTCGTCGAGGAGGTCGAGCCCGCTGCCCGTGCCGACGTGGACGTCGAGGAGCACGACGTCGACCGAGTCGGCGGCGAGCAGCTCGCGGCCGACGTCGACCGTCCCGGCCTCGAGCACGCGGTAGCCCTCGAGCTCGAGGTTCACCCGGCAGAGCAGCCGGAGCGACGGCTCGTCGTCGACGACGAGGACCGTTCGTTGCTGCGCTTCCATCTGGACGGCGGCAGTCTAGACGAGGCGCAGCGATAGACTCGGTGCCGGTGAGGGTCGCAGCGTGAAGCCCGCGGTCGGACAGCGCACAGCGCAGGGCTACGAGAGCGCGCTGGAGCACCTCGGCCATGAGCTCCGCCCCACCCTGCACGCGCTCGACGAGGCAGCCGCCGACCCCTTCGCCCTCGACGAGTACGCGGACGATCTGCCGGTCCTCCAGTACGCCCTGCACCTCGCGGCCGAGCGCGTGCGCGAGCTTCCCCCGGCAGCCGGTGCCGAGGAGGAGCATCGAGAGCTCGGAGCGGCGCTCGCGATCGCCCGCGACGAGACGGCCGACGTGGCGGCTGCGCTCGAGGAACACGGCACCGGTTACGCGGCCGCGCTCGTGTGGGAGTGGCGCGTGGCGATCTTCGGCGTCCGCATCGCCCTTCACCGCGCCGACGGCGAGCACGCCGATCCGGAGCTCGCGCACGAGCTCGGGCGGCCGTACCTCCCGGTCGTGCTGATCGCTCGCTCGGCCTGGCCGGAGTCCTCGGCGGCGCGCTCGCGGAGCTCTGGCCGCTCTGGGCGGCGGGCTTCGTGCTCGTGGGGGTTTCCGCCGGCGTCTCGCACCGCCGCCCGTAACGCACACTCCTCCCGCTCCGTTCACTTCTTGAAAGTGAGAAAGAGCGACCCACCCGATCAGCCCGACCCGACCGCCCGGCAGCGCGAGCCGCTGCCCGAGGTGCCGTCGCCGACCCCGAGCTACCGCCGGCGCTCGTGGTTGGAGTTCCAGCGGGCGCTCGATCCGCTCGCGGCGCCTAAGCGGCTTCGTCCGCCGCCTTCGTAGCTGCTCGCCGGATGCGCGCGATCGACTCCTCGCGACCGAGGAGCGCCAGGCTCTCGTACAGGCCTGGCGAGATCTTGGAGCCCGTCACGGCGACGCGGATCGGAGCGAACGCCTGCCGCGGCTTGAGGCCCAACCGCTCGCAGACCGCCTTCAGGGCCGACTCGATCTCGGCCGGCTCGAACGGCTCCACGCCCTCGAGCGTCTCGGCCGTCGCCTCGAGCACGGCCGTCGCCTCGAGCACAGGGGCGTCCAGCAGCGCGGGGTCAGGCTCCACGTCGTGGAAGAGAAAGCCGGCGAAGGCGGCAAACTCGCCGAGCGTCCCGATCTTCTCCTGCACGAGCGTCGCCGCTGCGCGCACGCGCTCCTCCGGCCAGTCGCTGCCCGTGTCGCGCAGGTAGGCGACGAGCACGTCCGCGTAGTCGCCGGGCGGCAGCGCACGCAGGTAGACGCCGTTCATCCAGTCGAGCTTCTCGTAGTCGAAGGCGGCCGGGCTCTTGATCACCCGCTCGAGCTCGAACCGCTCCACCAGCTCGTCCCGCGACATCAACGTCGTCTCGCCGTCCGGCGCCCAGCCGAGCAGCGCGAGGAAGTTGAGCAGCGCCGGGGCGACGTAGCCGGCGGCCCGCAGCTCGTCGACGCCGGTGGCGCCGTGGCGCTTCGACAGCTTCTTCCCGTCCGTCGCGAGCACGTTCGGGACGTGCGCGTAGACGGGCAGCTCGGCGCCGACGGCACGGATCAGGTTGATCTGCTTCGGCGTGTTCGAGATGTGGTCGTCACCGCGGATGACATGCGTGATCCCGTCCCAGACGTCCTCCATCGGCGAGGCGAAGTTGTACGTCGGGCGACCGTCGGAGCGCACCAGCACGAGGTCCTCGAGCTGGTCGTTGGGGAACTCGATCCTGCCTTTGACGACGTCCTCCCAGGCCGTCACGCCCTCGTCGGGCATGCGATACCTGATCGCGCCCTCGTCCTCGTAGGCCTTCCCGTCGGCGACGAGCTGCCGGGCGAGCTCCGCGCAGTCGTCGATGCGGTCGAGCTGGAACGTCGGGGGCCGATCCCAGTCGAGCCCGAGCCACGCGAGCGAGTCGAGCGCATGCTGCACGGCTCCCTCCACCTCGCGGCTCGTGTCGGTGTTCTCGATTCGGACGAGGAACTCGCCCCCGTGGTGCCGCGCGAAGAGCCAGTTGAAGAGCGCGGTGCGGACACCCCCGACGTGGAGGGCACCCGTCGGGCTCGGAGCCATGCGGACGCGAACGGCCATCCGGCTAGCCTAGCGTCGTGCTGTTCGGCGGCCACTGCTCGGGCGGGATCAAGGGGTCGCTGGACAAGGCGGCCGAGATCGGTGCCGACGCGGTGCAGCTCTTCGCGCAGAGCCCGCGGATGTGGCGCTTCCCCGACCACGCGGAGGACGACCTCGCCCGGTTCCGCGAGCGGCGGGCGGAGATCGGGCTCGACTCCGTGCTCGTCCACGCGCTGTACCTCGTCAACCTCGCTGCGCCGGACGACGAGATCTACCGCAAGAGCGTCGAGACGATGCGCTCCACGGTGCGCGCGGGTTGCGCGATCGAGGCGGACGCAGTCGTCTTCCACGTCGGCTCGCACCTCGGCTCCGGCTTCGAGGCGGGGCTCGAACGCGTCGTCCCGGCCCTGGAGCAGGTGCTCGAGGAGTGCTCCGACACGACGTGGCTCCTGATCGAGAACTCTGCCGGCGCGGGTGGCACGATCGGTCGCTCGATCGACGAGATCGCGGCACTCGTGGAGGCGCTCGACCGTCACCCGCGGCTCGGCGTCTGCCTCGACACCTGCCACCTCTACGTGTCGGGCGTCGACGTGACCGATCCGGCAACGCTCGACGCGACGCTCGCCGAGCTCGACGCGGCGGATCGGGCTCGACCGGCTGCGCGCGCTCCACGTGAACGACGCCTCGACGCCGCTCGGATCGAACAGCGACCGGCACGCGAACGTGCTCGAGGGGACGATGGGCGAGCAGCTCGGCGTCTTCCTCGCGCATCCGTCGCTGCAGGGACTGCCGGCGGTGATGGAGGTTCCCGGCCCGGACAAGCACGGGCCGGATGCCGGCGAGCTGCTCAAGGTGCGCGAGCTGCACGCCCGCTGGTCGCGCGAAGACGAAGGTCGCTAGGCCGCGGCGGCGATCGAACCGGTGAGCGCTGCCCGGGCCGCGGCGACCACCTCCGGGTCGAACTGCGTCCCTGCGCACCGATCGAGCTCCGCCAGCGCCTCCGGCAGGTCGACCGCGTTGCGGTACGGCCGGTCGGAGACCATCGCCGACACGGCGTCGCACACGGTCACGATTCGGGCCGCGAGCGGGATGTCGACGCTGCGGAGCCCATCCGGATAGCCGAGGCCGTCCCACCGCTCGTGGGTGGAGCGCACGATTCGAGCGGCGACCGCGAGCGCCGGAGCCGCTCCGACGATGCGCTCGCCGATCACCGGATGCTGGCGCACGAAGGCCCACTCCTCCTCGTCGAGCGGCCCCTGCTTGAGCAGGATCTCGTCGGGGATCGCGACCTTGCCGACGTCGTGCAGCTCGGCGACGTTGCGCAGCTGCTCGAGCTCGTGATCGTCGAGGCCGAGCCGGCGGCCGACGTCGACCGCGAGGTCTGCGACGTCCGCGATGTGGTCGACGAGCAGGGGATTCCGCTCGGCGAGAGCCCGGATCAGGACGTCCTTGCTCTGACTGCCGGCGGAGGCCCGTTGCCGTTGCTTCTGTGCGTACATGCGTGCGTCGGCCAGGCGGAGAGCCGTGCTGGGGTCGGCGGCCTCCCGCGGGAGGGTCACGAAGCCGTAGGAGCTCGTGATCTCGAAGCCGTCGCCCTGCTCGCGCAGGGAGAGCGACGCGGCCACGGCGACCGCGGAGGCATCCTCGGTGCCGCGCGCGAGGACGCAGAACTCGTCTCCACCAATGCGGAACGCGGTTGCATCGTCCGACCAGGGACGCGGCGAGCGAGCGCCCCAGCCTGTCGAGCAGCGCATCGCCTGCGACGTGACCGTACGTGTCGTTGTAGGCCTTGAAGCCGTCGAGGTCCAGCATGACGAGCGTGCTGGGCGCTCCGATCTGCTCCAGATCGGCGAGGAGCTTGCGGCGGTTCCCGAGCCCGGTGAGCGCGTCGGTCGTCGCCTCCTCGCGGCTCGTCGCCAGCATCTGCAGGTTCTCGCGGAAGACGAGCGTCATGCGCGCGAGCACGGCGAGGAGGCAACCGGCCGCGAGCACGAGCGCGAGCAGGTGCACCTCGTGGAAGTGGTCGTAGACCAGCACTCCCGAGCCCGAGCACGCCGAACGCGCCGGGAAGCGCGAACGCACTCCAGCCGCGCGCGGCGCTTCGGTGCGTCGTCTCCGGCACCCAGGCGGCCGAGGCGAGCACAGCCGCGCCGAGCACCCAGCCGGCGTCGAGGAGCGTCCCGACCTCGTACGTCCCCTCGGCGATCTGGAACAGGTAGACGCTGTCCGCGGCTCCGAACAGGATGAACCCGAGCGCGAGAGCTGCCCACGTACGGTCGAGCCTGGCGGCGGTCGGGCACACGAGCCCGATCACGAGCGCGACCAACAGGAGATCTCCGAGCGGATAGGCGAGGTTCGTCGCGACGACGAGCGCCGAGCCGCCGGTGGCCTCGACGATGGGCGCGAACACGGCGGCGGCACCGGCCGCAGCGATCCCGAGACCGCCGATCGCGCCGTCGAGCCACGAGACGCGCGAGCCGACCCCTCCGCGTCGGCTGCGGACGAGCACGAGGAGAGCGGCGACGGCGCAGGGGTAGAAGGCGAGCCAGAACGCGTCCGCGATCGAGGGGTACGGCATCGGATCGGCGTCCCACAGGGCGATCGAGTAGTAGCCGTCGCCCGACCCCCAGAGGATCAGTGCGAGCGCAACGAGCAGCCACGCCGTGCGCTCCCGGGATCTGCCGAGGCAGCGGACGACGATCGACATCGCCGGCGAGCAGAGGCACGACCGGACCGAGCCAGCGGTCGGCGATCCCGTCGAGCGACGGCCCGTAGCCGACGAGCAGGCTGCCGACGAGCGCGGCTGCGCCGGCAACGGCGAGCCCGAACAGAGCGAGCCCGACGAGGTCCAGGCGTGACCGAGCACTCATGCCTGCGTTTTCGGCCCGCCCGACCGCGGACTTGAGCGTTCTGTCTCTAAGAGCTGGGCGGAGCGATCTGCGCGAAGACGCGGAAGCTCGGACGACCGCGTGGCACCTCGAAGAACTCGGGGTTCCGACAGCCGAGCTCGTCGCGCCGACCCTCGTAGCAGGCCGCGACCTCGGTCCTGCACATCGGCAACGGCGGTCGCATCGCCTTCACCGCGCCGAAGCCGTCCTGTCGCGCCTCGGCTGCGCGCAGCAGGTCGAGATCGATCTCGACCTCGTACACCTTCTGCATGCAGCCCATGTAGCGTGTGACCCCACGCTTCGTAGGCGTACACGAACGGGCAGGCGCGCTCGAGGCAGGCCCCCGGGTAGACGACCTTGTCGCAGTGCACCTCGCACCGACGGCATTCGACCTCGTCCTGGGGCCGGAGCGGAAGCTCGACGTGTGCACGAGCAGGCTCGTCCATCCCCAGATTGTGCGCACCCCCGCGCGGTGCCGCAAGACTTGACATTTGCGGCATCTTCAGGCACGAGCCGGGGCGGCGATCGGAACCGTCTGGCCATCCGGGCGGCGCCGCTAGGGTTGCGCGATGGTCCGCAAGATCCTCTTCACCTCGGTGGCGCTCGCCCCCTTGGTGATCCTGATCCACTACGTCTTCCATCCCGACGAGACGGTGGAGTTCGCGCTGGCGGCGGCCGCCCTCGTGCCGCTCGCGTGGCTGATCGGCGAGGCGACCGAGCACGCGGCCGAGCACACCGGCCCGGGCATCGGCGGCTTCCTGAACGCCACGTTCGGCAACGCCCCGGAGCTGATCATCGCGCTCCTCGCCGTCAACGCGGGCCTGACGGAGGTCGTGCGCGGCTCGCTGACCGGCTCCGTGATCGGCAACCTGCTGCTCGTGCTCGGCTTCTCGCTGATCTTCGGCGGACGCGGTGAGATCGACCGCCCGTCGAGCTTCCTCGCGCTCGGCCTGGTCGGATTCGCGACGCTGTTGCTGCTCATACCCTCGGTCCCCGGCTGGCACGGGGACCCGGAGCGCGACTCGCTCGCGGCGCTGTCGGTACCGGTCTCGATCGCGCTCCTGCTCGCCTACCTCGGGCTGACGTGGTACTCGCTCCGCCGCCACGCCGCGCTGCACATCGCGTCCGACGAGGAGATCGCCGGCTGGTCGCTCAGGCTCGCGCTGCTCGTCCTGGCCGTCGCGACGGTGATCACGGCGTTCGTCGCGGAGATCCTGGTCGGCGCCCTCGACACGTTCGCGGAGGAGGTCGGGCTGTCCGAGTTCTTCGTCGCGGCCGTGATCGTGGCGATCGTCGGGAACGCCGCGGAGCACGGAGGGGCAGTCGTCGTGGCGGCACGCGGCAAGATCAAGCTCGCCGCCGAGATCGCGCTCGCCTCCAGCGCCCAGGTGGCGGTGTTCCTGATCCCGGCGGTGGCTCTCCTCTCCTGGCTGATCGACCCGCTCGCGCTCTCGTTCCGGGTGGTCGAGATCGGCGCCCTCGTCTTCTCGGTCGGCATCGCCGCGATCCTGCTCGCCGACGGTCACTCGAGCCGCCTGAAGGGTGCGATCCTGGTCGCAGCCTACGTCGCAGTGGCAACCGCCTTCTACCTCGCCGGCGACCGGCCGGTCTAGAAGGTCGACGGCTCGCGACGGAGCGGGTACGTCGCGAAGTACAGCTTCTCGACGGTGCCGTCCTCGGCCCTGATCACGCGCAGCAGCTCGCCCCGCTCACGGCCCTCGACACACCGCCACGTGTCCGCGTCGAGCTGCTCGAGGTACGAGGTCTCGCGGCCTGGCGCGCCCTCGACGAGCCGTGCCTCGAGTCGACCGCCGCGCCACGAGAAGACGAGCTCGTAGCCCTCGCTCCACCACCGACCGAGTAGCTCCTCCAGCTCCGGCGGGGCGGCGTCGCCGGGGCGCCAGCCGTCCGGTTCGGCAGGCAACGCGTCGATCGCGGCCTTCGCGAGCTCGAGCGCAAGCGCCTCGGGACGGCCGCCGGCGCTCGTGTTCATCAGGACCGCCGCGCCGATTCCGGTCTTCCGGTTCACGACGAGCCCGGCGAGGTGGCCCGGCATCGCCCCTCCGTGGCCGACGAAGACGTAATCGCCGGAGCGGTAGAGCTCGAGCCCGGTTCCCCAGGCGAGGGTCCACCGCTCGTGGTCGACCATCGCGCGCACGTGCGACATCTCCTCGAGCGTGGCGGCCGAGAGCACGCGGTCGTCGCCGGTCGCGAGGAACGAGCCCCACGCGGCGAGATCGCGGACGGTCGACCAGAGCTTCCCCATCGCGCCGGAGCCGCCGAGGTCGGGCTCGGGCTCGCGCCGGACCGCATCCGAGTACGGCTCGACGTAGTAGCCGAGCGCCGCCGGCTCCTCGGCGACCGGGGTCGTCCGCGTGAGCCCGAGCGGGTCGAGGACACGCTCGCGGAGCACGTCCTCCCACGCGCCACCGGTTTTTCGCGCGACGACCTCGCCGAGCAGGGCGTAGGCGAGGTTCGAGTAGTGCCACCACGACCCCGGCGCGAGCAGTTGCTCCGCGTCCGCCGTGCCCGCCACGAGCTCCTCGCGGCTCGGCAGCTGCATCGTCTCCCAGATCTCGCCCGGCGGCTCGCGTTGGAGCCCCGAGGCGTGCGCCAGCATGCGGCCCAGGCTCGGCCCGTGAGCGCTCTCCGGGACGAAGTCGGTGAGCGGGTCGTCGAGCGAGAGCTCGCCGGCGTCGCGCAGTTGAAGGACGAGGACGGCCGTGAACGTCTTCGTGATCGAGCCGATCCGGTACTGCGTCTCGGGCGAGGTCGCACGCTCGGCCTCCACGTCCGCGAAGCCGCTCGCGTCCTGCCAGAGGATCTCGCTGCGCCGGAAGACCGAGGCGGCGATCGACGGCAGACGCTGCTCGGTCTGGGCGACGCGGAGCTGGCGAGCGAGCCCGTCGCGCAGCTCAGGCGCGGACACGTGCTCCCAGACCTCTAGGTGTCAGCGCCCGGGGAATCAGGTCGAGCGCGCGGTCGATGTCCTCGTCGTCGACGTCGAGGTGCGTGACCGCGCGCAGGATGCTCGGGTGAACGGTGGCGGAGAGACCGACGCCCTGCTCGGCGAGCAGCGCGATCGCCTCGGCGTGCGCGAGCGGTGCGACGTCGACTTGCACGAAATTCGTCTCGACGCGGTCGGGGTCGACGCCCAACCCCGCTTCAGCGAGCCCGAGCGCCAGGCGGCGGGCACGGGCGTGGTCGTCGGCGAGCCGCTCGACGTTGTGGTCGAAGGCGTACAGACCGGCCGCGGCCACGATCCCCGCCTGGCGCATGGCGCCGCCGAAGAGGTGCTTCAGCCGCCGCGCTCTTCCGATCGACTCCGCCGGGCCTGCGAGCAGAGCGCCGAGTGGGCAGCCGAGGCCCTTGGAGAGGCAGAGCGTGACGGTGTCGAAGCGAGAGCCGATCGTCGCAGCGCTCTCGCCGCTCGCGACCGCGGCGTTCATCAGCCTGGCGCCGTCGAGGTGGTAGCGCAGGTCGAGCTCGTCGCACAGCCCCCGTAGCTCGTCGATCTCCGCGAGCGGCCAGACCCGGCCGCCGGAGGCATTGTGGCTCGACTCGACCCAGACGACCCGCGTGCGCGGAGAGTGGATCGCCGGTACGCGGTAGGCCGCCCGCACCTGCTCGGGCGTGAAGCGGCCGGCGGAGCCCGGAAGGCCGCGCGTGACGACACCCGAGTGGACTGCCGGTCCGCCGAGCTCCGAGATGAAGACGTGGCAGTTCTCCTCACCCAGCAGCTCGTCTCCCGGCTGGGTATGCAGCCGCAGCGCGATCTGGTTGGCCATCGTCGCGGTGGGCAGGAACACCGCCTCCTCCTGGCCGAGCAGGATCGCGGCGCGCGCCTCCAGCTCGTTGACCGAGGGATCCTCGCGCTTCTGCTCGTCCCCGACGCGGGCGCCGGCGATCGCCGCGCGCATCCCCTCGGTCGGCTGCGTGGCGGTATCGGAGCGAAGGTCGATCACGCTCCGAGCCTAACGACTTGCGCTTTCTATAACCTGTTCGTTATATTAAGGTCATGCACGCACTCACCGTTCTCGCCGATCCCACCCGCAGGCGGATCGTGGAGCTGCTCGCCGAGCGGGAGCGGGACGCAGGCGAGATCGGCTCGCATTTCGCGGCCAGCCAGCCCGCGATCTCGCGCCATCTGCGCGTCCTGCGCGAGGGCGGTCTCGTCCGGGTGCGCCCACTGGCGCAGCGGCGGCTCTACTCGCTCGACCCCGCTCCGCTCGAGGAGCTCGACGCCTGGCTCGGACACTACCGCGGGTTCTGGCAACAACGGCTCGACGCACTCGACACCCAACTGCGGCGCGCGCGCCGCCCGACCGACGAGGAGGAATCGTGACCGACGCCCTGGGCGCGCTGCGACGAGAGGACGACCGGATGAGCGTGCGCTTCGAGCGGCTCTACGACGCGACCCCGGCTGAGTTGTGGACGGCCCTCACCGACCCGAAGCAGATTCGAGGCTGGCTCGCCGAGGCGTCCAGGTTCGAGCTCGCGATCGGCGGCGAGATCGAGCTGCGTTTCGGCGACACCGACGCCGAGGTGACGCGCGGCCGGATCCGGGAGCTCGAGCCCGGACGGGTGCTCGAGTACGACTGGAACTACACCGGCGAGACGACCTCCGTCGTCCGGTTCGAGCTCGTCGGCCAGGAGCAGGGCACGCTCCTCGTGCTCGACCATCGCCACCTGACGGCGGAAGCCGCCCCGGGATACGGCGCCGGCTGGCAGGCACACCTCGAAGCACTCGCCGCTCCGTTCTCGGGCGACGGCGACAGCTGGTGGCATCGCTACGAGGAGCTGCGCCCGGCGTACGAGTCCGTGGCCGCCGCGCTCTAGTCCATCCCGCCCGCGGCTACGCTGGATCGATGGATCTCGAGCTGCTCGACAGCACTCTCGCCGGCCGCGGCGAGCCCGACTACCGCGCCCGCCAGGTGTGGGAGTGGACGGCGCGCGGCGTCGCCGGCTACGACGAGATGACGAACGTCCCCGCGGCGCTTCGTACGGCGCTCGTCGAGGAGGTGCCCTTCTCCAGCTTGACGCTCCAGGAGGAGTCGCATTCCAGCGACGGGACGATCAAGGCGCTCTTCCGCACCGCCGAAGGCCACCCGGTGGAGGCGGTGCTGATGCGGTACCGCGACGGGCGCCGCTCAGTGTGTGTCTCGTCGCAGTCCGGCTGCCCACTCACCTGCTCGTTCTGCGCCACCGGCTCGATGCAGTTCGGCCGCAACCTGAAACCGTGGGAGATCCTCGATCAGGTGCTGCACTTCCGCCGCATCGAGCTCCTCGACCATCTGGTCTTCATGGGGATGGGCGAGCCGTTGCTGAACCTCGACAACGTGCTCGCGGCCGCGCGACGGCTGCCGGCGATCGGGATCACACACCGTCGCACCACGATCTCCACCGTCGGCTGGCTGCCCGCGCTGACGCGGTTCGTCGACGAGGTCGAGGAGCCGATCCGGCTCGCGCTGTCGTTGCACGCCGCCGATCCGCAGCTGCGCTCGCGGCTGATGCCGGTGAACGACCGCTATCCGCTCCCCGACGTGCTCGCCGAGTGCCGCCGCTACTTCGAGCTCCGCCATCGGAAGGTGTTCGTGGAGTACGTGATGCTGGCGGGCGTGAACGATGCGCCGGAGCAGGCGCGCGAGCTCGCGCAGCTGCTCGATCCGAAGATCTTCAAGGTCAACCTGATCCCCTACAACCCGACCGGGCATGTACGACGGCTCCGCGCGCGACGCCATCGCCGCCTTCAAGCACGTGCTCGACCGGGCGCGCATCCCGGCGACGGTGCGGCTGACCCTGGGCCGCGATATCGCCGCCGCCTGCGGCCAGCTCGCCGCCACCCGCTAGGGAGGATCTCGAGCGGGAGCTCCCGCGCGACGACGTCGAAGTGACGACGGTCGAGGGTGAGGACGCGGCCGCCGCGCCGGATCGCGCAGGCGATCACGGCGGAGTCCACCAGGCCGAGCCCGATGCTCTCGTAGCGCTTGGAGATCGCGGCTGCCCGGAAGAGGTCGCGCTCGCCGCAGTCGAGCTCGTAGATTCCCGCGACGAGATCGCCGAGGAAGCGCGTCGACGCCCGCGGCGCGAGGAAGTAGCCGAGCTCGCCGAGCACCGCGGCCGGGACGACGTGCGGGCCCCGCGTCCTCCTGGTACGCCGCGAGAACCGACTGAGTGATGGCGCTCTCGTGGGACGATGAGTGCCAGCAGCGCGGACGTGTCGAGCGTGATCAGCCGGCGGGATCCTCGCCACGTCGCAGGCGTGCGAACGCGGCCTCGAGGTACTCCTCGTCCTTCGCGGCGTCGAACGGGGCGGCCAGATCCGCGCCTCGTCTCAGGTGCGCGAACGCGGCCTCGAGGTACTCCTCGTCCCTGGACGCGTCGAAGCTGGCGTCCGACGTGCTGCCGATCGAGCGCGCCCAAGGCCCCGTCGGAGGGCCGGCGAGATAGCGCTCGCGGACGAGCCGACGAATCAGCTCCGAGCGTGAGGCGCCGATGGCGGTTCTCTCGCGGTCGAGTGCCTCCAGCTCGTCGGCGGCAAGGTGGATCTGGGTGCGGGTCATCTTCGCCATGCTACATCGCCCGACGCCACTATACATCGCCCGCCACGGACACGTCTACACTCGGCGTCGTCAAGCCCAGCGGCACGCTCGAGCTGACCTCGACTAACAAGCATCTGCGACCTGCTCGCCGATCGAGGCACCGCCGCTTCGTCGCGCATCTGCAATGCGACAGCGTGCAAGCGGTGGGCGAACCACGTCTCCTCGCAGACCGGTAGCGAATGGCGGTACCTCCTCGTTGGCGGGCCCGACGTCGCGGACGCGCGCGGCTCGTGGGCGGCGTTGGCGTCGGCCACCCAGCGCGCGATCAGCCTGCTGTCCTCGGAGCCGATCCCGAAGAGACCGGCCGCGTGCTCGGTCGTCTGCACGGCGTAGCACTGCGTCCGCCCCTCGTCGACGATTCCGCGCAGGTGCCACGACTCGTGTGCCAGGGTGACGATCCCGTCCACGAGCTCGAGCCGTCGAGTCCTGGCACGAGCCGGAGCGTAGGCAGGCGAACGAGGGCGGCGCGTCGGCTCGCCAGAGCCGCTCGAGGCTCCGGCAGGTCGTTGCCGAGAGCTTCGTCTCGTCGGCCGGCCGGCCGTTCTCGTCGAAGGCCACCCAGCCCGCGTGCGGCGTGATCTCGACAAGTCGCATCCAGAAGCCGGGACAGCCGACGCCGACCTCGCGCTGCGCCAGCTCGCTGGCGACGAGCGCGAGGCGCTGCTCGTTCTGGTGCTTGCGCAGGTACTGCCAGCCCGAGAAGAGCACGAGCAGCCCGAGGATCAGCGACAGCGTTCGCATCGATCCCGTATCGGCGGCGTCCGCGGCCTTCCGTAGCCTCTCGCGTCCATGCGCCGCAGCGCACCGCCATCCGTCCTTCGCAGCGGCCAGCCGCGCCTTCGCCGTCTCGCCGAGCTCGTCGCGCTGCCTCGACGTAGCCCGCTGCACCCACAACTCTCGCGCGCGCTTGCGGCCGCCGACGCGCTGCACGGTGTGCACACCGACCTCCATCCCATCCCGGTTCGGCCGACGGCGACCACGCGCCAGAGCGGCTGCTATCGGATGCGCGACGGCGACCCGATCGACCTGCGCGTCTCCCGACGGCACGACCGCGTACCGCTCTCGTTTCTGCACGAGCTCGGGCACCTGCTCGACCATCAGCTCGTTCCGCAGCCGCGACGCTTTGCGTCTCCCTCGCACTCCGCGTTCCGTCGCTGGCGCGTAGCCGTGCGCGCGCTCGAGTCACGGGCGCCGGCGCACGCGTCGCGGACGCACCGGCGCTACTTCGACTCCTACCGCGAGCTCTGGGCACGCAGCTACGCGCAGACGGTGCTTGCGACCACCGCGGACGACGACCTGCGCGAGCATCTGCGCGCCGTGCAGGCCGCGGGCGACGCGCTCGTCTGGCCCGCGCCGGAGTTCGCGCCGGTCGCGGAAGAAGTGCTGAGCGTCCTCGAACGGCTAGGGCTGTCGGGGGCCGCCGCCGTCGCGGCCTGAGCGCTCGCCGTCGGCCATGCGGCCGAAGGTCCGGCGAAGCCAGCCCTTGGCCTCGAACCGGTCGTCGACAGCGTCCTCGAAGGCGCGGGCGCGGGAAAGCAGGATCGTCTTCAGCTCATCCTGGGCGTCCTCGTCGAGCTGGTCGGAGTAGCGGCGGACCGCGTCCGCAAACGCCTGGCCGTCGTACTGCGCTGCGAGCTCGTCGACCCGGCGCTCCAGCTCGGCGCGCGACGCCACTACGCGCCCTTCTGCGCCTCGAGCTGCCGTAGCCTCTCCCGCCTCGCCCGAGAGATCCGGGTGCTCGTCGAAGCCGTACTTGACGATCGCGCGCTTCGCCGCCTTGACCTCGTCCAGCCGCCGCACCGGCTGCGAGATCGGTGCTTCCTTCAACAGCTCGGGGCTCTCCGCCGCCTCGGCCGCGATCGCCAGCATCGCGTCGACGAACGCATCGAGGCGCTCCTTCGGCTCGGTCTCCGTCGGCTCGATCATCAGCGCCTCCGGCACGACGAGCGGGAAGTAGATCGTCGGCGGGTGGAACCCGTAATCCATCAGCCGCTTGGCCACGTCCAGCGCCGTCGCGCCGTGCTCGCGCTTCAGGGTCCGGGCGCTGAGCACGAATTCGTGCATGCAGAGCCGGTCGTACGGCAACTCGTACGCGTCGCGCAGCCGCGCAAGCAGGTAGTTCGCGTTCAGCACCGCCACCTCGGACATCTCCCGGAGCGCCGGCCCGTACATGCGGATGTAGGCGTACGAGCGGACGAAGACGCCGAAGGGCCCGGTGAAGCCGCGCACTCTCCCGATCGACTTCGGACGGTCGTCGTCGAGCCGGAAGCGCTCGCCGTCGCGCACGATCGCCGGCACCGGCAGGTACGGCTCGAGCTTGTCGCGTACGACGATCGGCCCGCCGCCGGGGCCGCCGCCGCCGTGCGGCTGCGAGAACGTCTTGTGCAGGTTGATGTGGACGATGTCGAAGCCCATGTCGCCCGGGCGCGAGATCCCGCACACCGCGTTCAGGTTCGCGCCGTCGTAGTAGAGGAGCGAGCCCGCCTCGTGGAAGATGCTCGCGATCTCCTCGATGTGCTCGTCGAAGAGCCCGAGCGTCGAGGGGTTCGTCAGCATCAGGCCGGCCGTGCGCTCGTTCACCATCTCGCGCAGGTGCGCGACGTCGAGGTTGCCGCGCGCGTCTGTCTCGACCTTCTCGAGCTTGTAGCCCGCCATCGTCACGCTCGCCGGGTTGGTGCCGTGCGCGGTGTCGGCGGTGATGATCGTGTCGCGCTGCTCGCCCTCGCCGCGATCCTCGAAGTAGGCCCGCATCAGCATCAGCCCCGTCAGCTCGCCCTGCGAGCCGGCCGCCGGCTGCAGCGAGCACGCGTCCAGGCCGGAGACCTCCTGCAGGATCTCCTGCAGCCGCCACATCAGCTCGAGCGCGCCCTGGACGCCGTCCTCTTCCTGATGCGGGTGGAGATCCTTGAAGCCCGGCAGCATCGCGAGGCGCTCGTTCACGCGCGGGTTGTGCTTCATCGTGCAGGAGCCGAGCGGGTAGAAGCCGTTGTCGATCCCGAAGTTGCGGTTCGAGAGCGCGGTGAAGTGGCGGACGAGCTCCGGCTCGGAGAGCTCCGGCAGCCGCGGCGGCGCCGCCCGACGCAGCTCGGCGGGAACCTCGGCGGCCGGGAGGTCGTAGCTCGGCAACGTCGACGCGCGCCGACCCGGCCGGCTCTGCTCGTAGATCAGCTCCATCTAGCCCGTCACCTCCGCCAGTACCTCGGCGAGGCGGTCGATGTCGGCCGGGCTGCGCTTCTCCGTCACCGCGACGAGGAGCACGTCGTCCATCCCCTCGTAGTCGCGGCCGAGCGCGTAGCCCGGGTGGACGCCGCGCTCGCGGGCGGCCGCGATCACCTCGCGCGCAGGCCGGCCGACGCGAACGGCCACCTCCTTGAAGGTCGACCGCTCCGGGAAGGCAAGCGGCAGGCCGAGACGGTCCTTCGCGTAGCGCGCCGAGACCGAGGCACGTCTCCCCCAGCTCGCGCAACCCCTGCGGGCCGAGCCACGAGAGGTGCACGAGCCCGGCGAGCGCGAGGAGCGTCTGATTCGTGGTCATGTTCGACGTCGCCTTCTCGCGGCGGATGTGCTGCTCGCGGGTCTGCAGCGTCAGGACGTAGCCGCGCTCGCCGTTCAGATCGGTCGTCTCGCCGATGATCCGGCCCGGCAAGCGGCGGACGTGCTCGGACTTGGACGCGAGGAAGCCGTAATGCGGACCGGCGTACGACTGATAGTTGCCGGCGCCCTGGCCCTCGCCGATCGCGAGCGCGCAGCCGTAGTTGCCCGGAGCCTCGAGCACGCCGAGCGAGACCGGGTCGACGTGGGCGACGGCGAGCGCGCCGGCGTCGCCGGCGGCAGCGGCGAGCTCGGGCGCAGGCTCGAGACAGCCGAAGAAGTTCGGTTGCTGGAAGATGGCCGCCGCTGCGCCCTCTGCGGCATCGGCCCATCGCGCAGGGTCGATCGTGCCGCCGTCGTGCGGCACCTCGACCACCTCGAGGCCGAAACCGACGGCGTAGGTCTTGACGACCCGGCGCACCTGCGGGTTGAGCGTCTCGGCGAGCACGACCTTCGAGCGGCCGGTCACGTGCTTCGCGACGAGGCACGCGTCGGCAGCGACGGTCGTGCCGTCGTAACCGGACGCGTTCGAGACGTCCATCCCGGTCAGCTCGCAGATCGCCGTCTGATACTCGAAGATCGCCTGGAGCACGCCCTGGCTCAGCTCGGGCTGGTACGGCGTGTACGCCGTCAGGAACTCGCCGCGCTGGAGCACCGCGTCGACGACGGCCGGAACGTAGTGGTCGTAGATCCCGGCTCCGAGGAACGAGAGCTCCTTCGTCGTGTCGACGTTGCGCGCTGCCAGCTCCTCCAGGTGCCGGACGAGCTCGGGCTCCGAGAGCGCGGGCTCGAGGTCGAGCGGACGACCGAGCCGCACGCCGGCGGGGATGTCGCGGAAGAGCTCGTCGACCGACGCGACCCCGATCGCCTCGAGCATCGCCTCCCTGTCGTCGTCGGTCAGGGAAAGCTGACTCACGAGTTCGAGAGAACCGCCTTGTACGCGTCGAGCTCGAGCAGCGTCTCGACCTCCGAGGGATCGCTCAGGCGGATACGGAGCAGCCAGCCCTCGCCGTAGGGATCCTCGTTGACGGTCTCCGGCGCGTCGACGACCTTGGCGTTCACCTCGAGGATCTCGCCCGAGAGCGGCGCGATCACGTCCGAGACGGCCTTGACCGACTCGACCTCGCCGTACGACGAGTCCTTGGCGACGGTCGAGCCCGGCTCGGGCGCCTCGAAGTGCACGAGCTCTCCGAGCGCGTCCTGCGCGAACCACGTGATCCCCACGGTGGCCTCGTCGCCCTCGATCCGCGCCCAGTCGTGCTCGGCGTGGTACTTCAGTCCCTCGGGGTAGCTCTCGGCTGCGGCCACGGTTACGCGTTCTCCTCTCGCTTGTAGATCGGCTTCGGAACGACGGTCGCCGGCCGCTCGTTGCCGCGGACGTCGATCGTCAGCTCCGTGCCCGGATCGGCCATGGCCGCCGGGACGTAGCCCATCCCGATCCCCCGGTCGAGCATCGGCGAGTGCGTGCCCGAGGTGACCTCGCCGCCGCCGGCGATGGGCATTCCCTGCCGCGGCACGGCCTTCTCCTCATCACGAAGGCGACGAGCTTGCGCTCGGGGCCGGCCGCCTTGATTCGGCGCAGCTCGTCGACGCCGGTGAAGTCCTCTTCCCTGCCGAGCGCGCAGACCCAGCCGAGCCCGGCCGAGATCGCGTCGGTCTCCGGCGTGATGTCGTTCCCGTGCAGCGGGTAGCAGACCTCGAGCCGGAGCGTGTCGCGGGCGCCGAGCCCGCAGGGCACCGCGCCGCGCTCGACCACCCAGTCCCACAGCGCCTCGGCGTCCTCGGCCATGCACATCAGCTCACAACCCGCCTCGCCGGTGTAGCCGGTGCGGTTGATCATCGCCTCGACGCCGCCGACCTCGCCCATCACGTGGGTGAAGGGCTTTGCGTCGCGGAGCCCGAGCCGCTCGAGCGCGCGCGGGCCCTGTACCGCCAGCAGGGCATAGTCCTCGGAGGCGTCGCGCACCTCGGAGCCGCGGATCTCGCGCTCCTTCAGCCACGCGTACGCGGCCTCGCGGTTGCCTGCGTTGACCACGAGCAGGTAGTGGTACGGATCGATCCGGTAGGCGATCAGATCGTCGACGACACCGCCGGCCTCGTTCGTCAGCAGCGTGTACTGCGCCTCGCCGTCGCCGATCCGGTCGAGGTCGTTCGAGAGCAGCGACTGGAGCAGCTCGTGCGCGGTCGGCCCCTCGACGTGCAGCTCGCCCATGTGCGAGACGTCGAAGACGCCGCAGTCGCTGCGCACCGCCCGGTGCTCGGGGATCACGCCCTCGTACTGGACGGGCATCTCCCAGCCGGCGAAGGGGACGAGACGTGCCCCGGCGGCGACGTGGCGTGCGTGGAGCGGCGTCTTCAGCAGTGTGTCGGGCACGCGCTGGACTGTAACGACTCCCCAAAGCACGACGCCCCGGCAAGCCGGGGCGTCGGACCGGGTCTCCTAGACTCGCCGGGCAGCGAGCCAAGAGGGCATGTGGGCGTGATTACCGTCCGGCCGCGGGACGAAACATCGGGGATCAGTCCTCGCGCAGGAAGGACGGAATCTCGAGCTCGGTGTCGGACGGCTCGCCCTCGGGACGCGGCGGCGGAGGGCTCGTCTCGTGCCGCGCGGCTCGCTCACCGGTGTCTCGATCCGCCGACGGCGCTGGCGCGTCCCGAACCCGGTCGCGATCACCGTCACTCGAACCTCGTCGCCGAGCGACTCGTCGATCACGGCGCCGAAGATCACGTTGGCATTCCCGTCGGCGGCGCTGGTCACGACCTCGGCAGCCTCGTTCACCTCGAACAGCCCGAGCTCGGTGCCGCCGGTGATGTTGAGCAGGATGCCGGTGGCTCCGTCGATCGACTGCTCGAGCAGCGGAGACGAGACGGCGGTGCGCGCGGCCTCCGCGGCCCGGTTCTCGCCCGAGGCGGCGCCGATGCCCATCAGCGCGGAGCCGGCGTCGCGCATGATCGTGCGCACGTCGGCGAAGTCGAGGTTGACGATGCCGGGCACCGTGATCAGGTCGGTGATGCCCTGGACGCCCTGGCGGAGGATGTCGTCCGCGATCCGGAACGCCTCGGTGACCGGCGTCTTCTTCTCGACGACCTGGAGCAGGCGGTCGTTCTCGATCACGATCAGCGTGTCGACGCGGTCGCGCAGGTTCTGGGTGCCGACCTCGGCCTGCTCGGCGCGCCGGCGGCCCTCGAAGGCGAACGGCTTGGTGACGACTCCCACGGTCAGCGCCTCGAGCTCACGGCCGAGCTCGGCGACGATCGGTGCTCCGCCGGTGCCGGTGCCGCCGCCCTCGCCGGCCGTCACGAAGATCATGTCGGCGCCTTTCAGCGCCTCCTTCAGCTCGTCGCGGCTCTCCATCGCGGCCGCCTGCCCGACGTTCGGATCGGCGCCGGCACCGAGGCCCCGGGTCTCCTTCGAGCCGATGTGGATCTTGACGTCGGCGTCTGCCATCAGGAGCGCCTGCGCGTCGGTGTTGACGGCGATGAACTCGACGCCGCCGAGGCCCGCGTCGACCATGCGGTTGACCGCGTTCGTGCCGCCGCCGCCGACGCCGACGACCTTGATCACCGCGAGATAGTTGCCTGATGTGTCTCTCATGTGAAAGTCCTGTCTCGAGCGCTCTCACCCTGAAGCTCGACTAGAGCATCGGGTGCGCGGAGATTCCTTTCCGCGTGCAGGGTACGTCTCCTTGTCGGTGCTGTCAACGTGACCTCAAGGGTCGATCGAGCTTGAAGGTTCGACCTCTACCTGAGAGTCGAGAGTTGGAGAGGCGACCGGACGGGCGGGCACGCTGACGTCGACATAGCCGGCGGAGCCGGCGAGGGAGGGCAGGATCTGGTGCGCGATCGTCAGCTTGAGCAGGCGCTCGGAGCCGTCGCCGAGACGTACCTCGGTCCCGGAGCGCAGGACGAGCGTCAGCTCGGTGTCGCTCGAGCGGACGGAGGCGACGCGCGGAAGCCTCACCCCTGCGAGCGGAGCGACCGCGGCCGCGGCGTGCCGTGGCGCGGCCGCCAGGGTCGCGCCGGCGGACAACTCGACGTTGCGTTTCAGCCAGATGCGCGGAAGTCCTCGCCGGGCGCCGCGGTCGAGCGGGGCGATCAGCCGGCCGCTCGCGGCCACGAGCCAGGCTGCGCTGCCCTGTCGCGCGACCGCGACCGGAACCTCGGGCACGACCTGCACGTTCAGCGTGTGCGGGAAGCCGCGGTCGAAGGTCACCGAGGCAACTGCCGGGACGTCCTCGACAGCGGCCTCGAGTGCCGGCAGGTCGAGCGACAGCAGGCTTCTCCCCTCGACGTGCGCGAGGACCTTGCCGACCTGCGCGCCGACCCCGTTCGGCGCGTCGTGCACGGCGATCGCCTCGACTGCGAACGCCGACGTACCGCGCGCGAGCCCGTAGGCGCCGAGCGCGGCGGCCAGGATCAGCACGCCGGTGACGACGGATCGACCCGAGGGAGCGAAGCGTGAGAGATCCGGGCGATCCCGAGGTATCGACGCCGCACTCGCCGCACGCGCCCGCGAGCGAGCGTCGTCGCGTGATCCCTTGCCTCCGGCCACGGTTGGCGAGTTCGCCGCGGCCGCGGGGCCTCCTACCGAGGGAGCGCGATCTCGCCGAGCAGCTCGACCTCGTGCTGGAGCTCGACGCCGAACTGCTCGCGGGCTCGGCGCCGGGCCTCGGCCATCAGCGCGAGCGCGTCCGCGGTCGTCGCACCGCCGGCGTTCTCGATGAAGTTCGCGTGCATCGGCGAGATCATTGCTCCGCCGATCCGGTGCCCTTTCAGGCCGCAGGCCTCGAGCATGCGGCCTGCGCCGAGCTCGTGCTCGGGATTCTTGAAGACGCTGCCGAACGTGCGCTTGTTGGTCGGCTGCGTCGCCTTGCGGCGGGCGACCAGCTCCGCGACCGCCGCCTTGATCTCCTCGGGTGGCCGCGGCGACAGCGCGTACTCCACCTCCGCGACGACCTGGCCGTGGCGGAGATCCGAATGTCGATACGAGAGGCCGAGCTCGGCCGGAGGTGAGCCAGCCGTCGGCTTCCGCCGTGACGATGCGCGCCCGGACGAGGATCTCCGACCAGTCGCTGCCGTACGCGCCCGCGTTCATCCAGACTCCGCCGCCCGCGGTTCCGGGAATCGCGCAGGCAAACTCGAGCCCACCGAGGCCGGCGCGACGCGCAGCGTGCAGGCAGACGGCGTTCGTCGCACCCCCACCCGCCGTCAGCGCGCCGTCACGCGTCTCCACGTCCGCGAGCTCGCCGGCCAGACGCAGGACCAGCGCGTCGACGCCGTCGTCGGCAGCGAGCAGGTTCGAGCCGAGCCCGACCGTCGCGACCGCGCAGTCCCGTTCGGCCGCCCACGCGAGCGCTTGCTTCAGCTCCTCGAGGGTTTCCGGCTTTGCGAACGCCCGCGCCGGACCGCCCGTGCCGATCGTCGTCAGTTTCGCGAGCGGCACCGCCTCCAGAATCTCGATCACGACAGCGCGTCCAGAAGCAGCTGTCCCGCGCGATCGACGTCGCCCGCGCCGAGCGTCAGCACGAGGTCGCCGGCCCGCGCCCAGCCGGCTACGAGCGTGGCGCCTTGCTCGACCTCCGGTGCCCACCCCGCCCGCAGCCCGGGCCGCAGTGCGTCGACGACGAGCTTGCCGGTCACGCCCGGCAGCGGCGCCTCGCGGGCTCGGTAGATCTCCGTCACGCAGACCGCGTCGGCGTTCGAAAGAGCACGGCCGAACTCCTGTGCGAGGTGACGCGTGCGGGAGTAGAGATGCGGCTGGAACAGAGCGAGCACCCGTCCGTCCGTCCGCTCGCGGGCCGCTGCGATCGTCGCCGCGATCTCCGAGGGATGGTGCGCGTAGTCGTCGACCACGGTGACACCGCGCGCCTCGCCCACGAGCTCGAAGCGGCGACCGGCACCGCGGAAGCGCTCGAGCACGGGCTCGGCCTCGGCTCGCGCGACGCCGACGAGCTCGAGCGCGGCAAGGGCGGTCGCCGCATTGCGCCGGTTGTGCTCGCCCGGGGACCGCCAGCTCGAGCTCGACGGGCTCGAGCTCCCAGCCCCGGACGACCTGCGGCACCTTCCTCGAGCCAGCGCTCGAAGAGCTCGCGCACCTCCGCAGCGGACGCGAAGGTCGCGTGGTGGTCGAGCTCGACGTTCGTCACGACGGCGATCTCGGGCCGCAGCAGCTCCACGGTTCGGTCGGACTCGTCGCCCTCGACGACGAGCCAGCCCTCCCCCGCGCCCGCGTTGCCGCCGAGCTGCGGGATGTCGCCGCCGACGAGCCAGGCCGGATCGTGGCCGAGCTCGGCGAGGACGAAGGCGATCATCCCGCTCGTCGTCGTCTTCCCGTGCGCTCCCGAGACGACGATCGAGCGCCGCAGCGAGACGAGCTCGGCCAGGAACTCGGCGCGTGGACGCCCTTCGACGGCGCCGGCGTAGGCGGTCGAGACGACCGTCTCCCAGCCGTCGCGAACCACCGGCTCCGGTCCGAGCTCGAGCTCGATCGCTTCCAGGCTGCGCAGATAGGGCGTCTCGTTCCGGTCCCAGCCGCCGACCTCGGCCCCCCAGGCGCGTGCGAGGAACGCGTACGCCGAGAGGCCGGCACCGCCGATCCCGACGAACCAGATCCGCCGGCCCGCGAGCGGCTGCGGCGGCCGCGCCGACGACGTCACCCGCGTGCAAGCGCGATCAGCTCCTCTGCGATCGTCTCCGCCGCGTTCGGCCGCGCGAGTGCGAGCATCGACTCGCGCATCGCCGCAAGACGGGCACGGTCGGCCAGCAACTCATCGACGAGCGCCGGCACGCGCTCGAGCTCCGGCTTCGGCCACGACGACAGCGCCACCGCCGCGCTCGAAATGCCGGCCGTTGAGCGTCTGGTGATCCCCGGTCGCGTGCGGGTACGGCACGAGCAACGACGGCGTCCCGGCCGCAGCGAGCTCCCAGACCGTCCCGCCCGCCCGCGAGATCGCGAGGTCGGGTGCGGCCAGAGCTGCCCCGAACTCGTCGGTCGAGGCGACGAGCACGTAGTCGTCGCGGTGCACCTGCGGACGCAGGCGCTCGTAGTCGCGCCGCCCCGACACGTGCAGCACGGCGGGGCCGGAAGCGCCGTACGTCTCGGCCGCGAAGTCGTTCAGGCTGCGCGCACCCGCCAGCGCGCCGAAGAAGGCGATCACCGGCCGGTCGGCAGGCAAGCCGAACCGCTCGCGGCCCTCCGCCTGCGTGACGCCTCGGTGCGCCCGCGGGACGGGTCTCCCGGTGACGGTGTACTTCGGCGGCTCGCGGCCCGGGATCTCGTAGGCCAGGAAGACACGCCGGGCGAACGGCGCAGCGAGCCGGTTCGCAAGCCCGAGATGCGCGTCGGCCTCGGTCAGCGCGGCGGGGATGCGCAATGCCCGCGCGGTCGCCACCATCGGTCCCGCCACGTAGCCGCCGCCCCCGAGCACGACGTGCGGCTGCCGCCGGCGCAGGATCGCCGCGCATGCGACCGGCGCGCGTCCCGCGCGCAAGAGAGCTCGCGCGAGCTCGAGCGACGGCCGGCGCGGGAAGCCGGAGATCGAGAAGGTGTCGAATTCGTAGCCGTGCCGAGGGACGAGCTCAGCCTCGACGCGATCCGGCGACCCGGCGAACGTCACGTGCACCTCGCGCTCGCGCAGCGCCTCCGCCACCGCGAGCGCCGGCAGCACGTGGCCGGCTGTTCCGCCGGCGGCGATCAGGCAGCTCAGCTCGGGAAGGCGCGCGTTCATCGACCGCGATGTTAAGGAGGATGCCCACCGACGCGAGCAGCACCAGCAAGCTCGTGCCGCCGAACGAGACGAACGGGAGCGGGATGCCGGTCAGGGGTGCGATGCCGAGGACTGCTGCGAGGTTCACGGCCGCCTGGCCGCAGACGAGCGAGGTGATCCCCGCTGCGAGCAGCTTGCCGAAGGGGTCGCGCGCGCGCAGCGCGATCGTGAAACCGGCGAAGGCGAAGGCGGCGAAAGCGGCGATCACGGCGGTCGTTCCGATCAGGCCGAGCTCCTCGCCGATGATCGCGAGGATCATGTCCGTGTGCGCTTCCGGCAGGTAGTTGATCTTCTGCACGCTCTGCCCCAGCCCCTCGCCGGTCAGGCCACCGGAGCCGAGCCCGATCGTCGCCTGCACGGTCTGAAAGCCGGCGTCCTCCGGATCGGCCCAGGGATCGAGGAAGCTGAGGACACGCTCGCGGCGGTAGGGCGAGGCCCAGATCGCCACCAGCCCGAGCGACACCGAGAGCCCACCCGCCGCAGCGAGCGTCCGGGCGGGGACGCCGGCCACGACGAGCATCCCCGACAGCATCAGCGCCAGCGAGATCGTCGTGCCGAGGTCGGGCTGAAGCAGGAAGAGGCCGGCGAACACCGTCGCGATCAGCCCGATCGGCCGCCAGAGCTCGCCGAGCGTGCGCGGCGCGCCGTTGCGGGCGAGATAGCCGGCGGCGAAAAGAAGCAGCGAGAGCTTGGCGACCTCGGAAGGCTGGAAGGAGACCGGCCCGAAGTAGAGCCAGCGCTTGGCGCCGTTGATCTCGGGCGCGACCGCGAGCACGGCGACGCAGAGGACGATCGAGCCCAGCACGAGGGGCGGCGCGAGCAGCCGCAGGCGCCGGTTGTCGAAGCGCGACGCGGCAATCATCAAGCCGACGCCGAGCACGGCGTAGACCGCGTGCTTCTTCAGATAGGTCATCGGGTCGCCGTCGCCGATCGCGGCGGAGGCCGACGTGGCGCTGTAGACCATCACGAGGCCGAAGGCGACGAGCCCCAACGTCACGAGGACGAGCAGGCGCTGCTCGAGCTGGCCTCGATTCATGCTCCGAGGTTCTCTACCAGCCTCCTGAACTCCTCTCCGCGCTGCTCGAAGTCGCGGAACTGGTCGTAGCTCGCGCAAGCCGGAGAGAGCAGGACGACCTCGCCCGGCTGCGCCGCAGACGCCGCCTCCGCCACCGCGCGCTCGAGCGTCGTTGAGAGCAGGAACGGAACACCTGCGTAGCCGAGAGCCGTCGCGAGCGGCTCCGCAGCTTCGCCGATCAGGTACGCCGTCTTGACCCGAGAGTTCGCGACTGCCTGCGCGAGCTCGTCGAAGCGCTCGCCCTTGAGCGAGCCGCCGAGAATGAGCTGGAGCGGTGCGTCGTAGGCGACGAGTGCGCGCCGCGCGGCTGCCGTATTCGTCGCCTTCGAGTCATTGATCCAGCGCACACCGCCGATCACGGCGACGGGCTCGAGCCGGTGCGGCACACCCGGGAAGCCGCGCAACCCCTCCGCGATCGTCTCCTCGTCGAGACCGAGCGCTCGCGCGGCCGCCGTCGCAGCCGCGGCGTTCTCGCGGTTGTGCGCACCCGGGATCGAGGGCTCAGCGGGCAGCGGATCGTCCGCGCCGAACTCGATCCGCCGCGCGCTTCCCGGGATCGTGCCGAAGCCGCGCGGCACGACCGCCACCTCCGCCCGCTCGAACACTCGGAGCTTCGCCTCCCGGTAAGCCTCGAAGCTCCCGTGCCGGTCGAGGTGATCGGGCTCGACATTGAGGAGGATGGCGACAGACGGAGCGAGCTCGTGGATGTCTTCGAGCTGGAAGCTCGAGACCTCGCAGACGACGATCGTCGCCGGGTCGACTTTGCCGACGAGCTCGGTGAGCGCGCGACCGACGTTGCCGGCGACCGGCGCGCCCAGCATGTGCCCGAGCAGCTCGCTCGTCGTCGTCTTGCCGTTCGTCCCGGTGACGGCGACGAGCGGATTCGGCAGCAGGCGCGCGCCCAGCTCGATCTCCGACCACACCGGGATCCCGCGGCGCCGTGCGGCTGCCGGGAGCGGCGCGGCGGCCGGGCACGCCCGGGCTCTTCACCAGCACGTCGATGCCGTCGAGCAGAGTGAGGTCGCCGTCGTTGCCGAGCTTCGCGTCGGCGCCGACCACCTGCACCCCGCTTGCCTCGAGCGCCGCGCGCGCCGCCTCGCCCGAGCGCGCGAGCCCGACGACGAGGACTCGTCGCGGCAGGCTCACTGGAGCGAGAACTGGAGGTAGTAGCGGTAGTAGAGGACGAAGCCGCACGCCGCGAGAATCGCGCCGACGATCCAGAAGCGCACCATGATCTTCGTCTCCGACCAGGCCTTCATCTCGAAGTGGTGATGGAGCGGAGCGATCAGGAAGACTCGCTTGCCCCGTGTACTTGAACGAGAACAACCTGGATGATCACCGAGAGCGCGACCACGACGTAGATCCCGCCGATCAGGAGCAGCAGCGCCTCGGTGCCGGTGACGATCGCGAAGCCGGCGAGCGCGCCGCCGATCGCCATCGAGCCCGTGTCGCCCATGAACAGCTCAGCGGGGAAGGCGTTGTACCAGAGGAAGCCGATCACGCCGCCCATCAGCGCCGCCGCGAGGATCGCGAGGTCGAGCTGGAACTCGGAGCGGTCCGCGGGCGGCCCGGAGCGGATGTAGCCGATCACGTTGATCGCCAGAAACGTGAGCAGCGCGATGATCCCCGTTCCCGCCGCCAGCCCGTCGACCCCATCCGTCAGGTTGACGCCGTTTGCCGCACCGGCGATCACGAAGAAGAGAAAGGGATAGAACGCGTAGGAGAGCGGCAGGTCGAAATCGGCGATCGGGATGTAGATCGACGTGCCGATCCGCGACTGCGACTCCACGGCGAAGCTCACGACGACGGTGATCGCGAGCAGGAGCAGCAGCTTCCAGCGTCCCTTCAGCCCGAGCGAGCGGCGATGTCGCAGCTTGACGAAGTCGTCGAGGAAGCCGATCGCGCCGCAGGCGACGGTGACGAAGAGGACGGTCAGAGCGGGCAGCGTGTACTGCGAGAGCGCGAGAAAGGGCAGGACCGCGCAGAGCAGGATCAGCAGCCCGCCCATAACGGGAGTCCCCTGCTTGACGACGTGCCCCGCCGGGCCGTCCTCGCGAATCGGCTGCCCGAGCTCGTTCCGGCGCAGGAACTCGATGAACTTGGGGCCGATCACGATCGAGATCACCATCGCGATCAGGCCGGCTATGAGGACGCGAACCACTACGAGGCGTTCGCCAGCGCGGGTGCGATGCCTTCGAGGCCGACGGCGCGCGACGCCTTCACGAGCACCGCGTCGCCGGGCTGGACGAGTTCCCGCGCAGCCGCCGTCGCGCTCGCAGCGTCCGCGACCCAGGCGTCCGCGCCATAGTCGCGAGCGAGCTCGCCGACCGCGAGCACCTCGATCCCGAGCCCCCGTGCGAGATCCCCGAGCTCGCGGTGGTAGTGCTCGGCGTGGTCACCGAGCTCCGCCATGCCGCCGAGGATTGCGACGAGCCGCCGACCTGAGCCACGCAGGACGAGGTGCTCGAGCGCGGCCCGCATCGAGGTCGGGTTGGCGTTGTAGGCGTCGTTGACGACGAGGCCGCCGCCCGCGAGCGCCAGCTCCTCCCCGCGCCAGCGGGAGAGCTCGACGGCGTCCGCGCCCTCCTGCAGCCGGTCGAGCGGGAGTCCAAGTGCCTCGTAGGCAACCATTGCCGTGAGCGCATTCTGAGCCTGGTGCCGCGACGTGAGCGGGAAGCGGATCCGTCCGCCGCCGAAGGCGACGTGCGCACCGTTTTCGCGCAGCTCGACGTCGACCTCCTCGACGCGGCGAACGTCGATCCCGCCCGGGAGGTACGGCTCGAGCTCGGACGAGCGCGGCACGACCGCGATTCCACCCGAGGGCAACGCCTGCACGAGCTCTGCCTTCGAACGGGCGACGCCCTCGATCGAGCCGACGAGTTCGAGATGGACGGGCCCGATCGCGGTGACGACGCCGACGTCCGGGCGTGCGATCTCGCAGAGCTCCGCGATCTGCCCGAAGCCGCGCATGCCCATCTCCACCAGACAGAGGTCGGTGTCCGGCTCGAGCCGGCCGAGCGTGAGCGGAACACCGAGCTCGGCGTTGTAGCTCGCCTCGGTCGCCACCGTCCGAGCCACGGGTGCGCAGAGCGCCGCAAGGATGTCCTTGGTCGAGGTCTTGCCGGTCGAGCCCGTGATGCCGACGACGCGCGCGCGGCTGCCGGCGCGAAGCAGGCGGCCGATCGCGGCGAGCGCGGCATGCTCGTCGTGCGGCACGAGGGTGACCGCGCCGCGCTCCCGAGCGGCCGCGACGAACCCGCGGCCGCCGCGCACGGCGACGAAGAGATCGCCGGGCTCGACGAGCCGCGAGTCGATGGTGAGCCCCGTTACCGTGCCGGACCCGTCGAGCGCTCCCAGGTCGAGTGCGCGCAGCTCGTCGACCGCAAGCGGGATCACGAGCGGTCCCCCTGGTCTCGCAGGCAGCCCCCGTGCTCCCGCAGGGCCTCGCGTGCGACCTCCCGGTCGTCGAAGGGCAGCTTCTCCGAGCCGATCTCCTGGCCCTGCTCGTGACCCTTCCCCGCGATCACGACCACGTCGCCGGCCTGCGCGACCGACAGCGCACGGCGGATCGCGCCGCGGCGATCCGGGTCGATCTCGACATCCGTACCCGTACCCTGGAGCACGTCCTGGATGATCGCGAGCGGCTCCTCTCCGCGCGGGTTGTCGGACGTCACCACGACCACGTCCGCGAGATCCACGGCCACCTTGCCCATCAGCGGGCGCTTGCCACGGTCGCGGTCGCCGCCCGCGCCGAAGACGACGAGCAGTCGCCCGGTCGTGAAGTCTCGCGCCGCGCGCAGGACGTTGTCGAGCGAGTCGGGCGTGTGGGCGTAGTCGACGAGCACCGCGAACGGCTGCCCCTCGTCGACCGCCTCGAACCGTCCCGGTACGCCGGCGAGCGCCGCCACCCCCGCGGCGATCTCGTCGTCGTCGACGTCGAGCAGATGCGCGGCGGCCACCGCACCCATGACGTTCTCGACGTTGAAACGGCCGCGCAAGCTCGTCCGCAGCTCGATGCCGCCGGCGCGGAAGCTCGCGCCCGAACCGTCCAGCACGAGCTCGTCGGGCCGGATCTCGGCGTCGTCGGCGAAGCCGAAGGTGACGAGCGGCGCACGCCGGGTCTCCGCCAGCTCTTCGGCGAGCCGGCGTCCGAGCTCGTCGCCGACGTTGACGGCGGCGGGTGGCGGTGCCGCGCCCGTAAACAGGCGTCGCTTGGCCGCGTAGTAGTCCTCCATCGTGCCGTGGAAGTCGAGGTGATCCTGGGTCAGGTTCGTGAAGACGAGCGCGTCGAAGCGGACGCGATCGAGCCGGCGCAGCGTCGAGGCATGCGACGAGGCCTCCAGTGCGACGCTGCGGTCGCCCGCGTCGAGCATCTCGCGAAAGAGCCGCTGGAGGTCGATCGCCTCGGGGGTCGTGCGCACGACCGGTCGCACCTCGCCGCCGACTCGGCTCTCGACTGTGCCGAGTAGGCCAGGGCTCCGCCCTGCCGCCTCGAGGATCGCGTGCAGCAGGTAGGCGGTGGTCGTCTTGCCGTTCGTGCCGGTCACGCCCGCCACCTCCAGCTGCTTCGTCGGCTCCCCGAAGAACGCGTCGGCGGCGACCGCCATCGCGGCACGTGTGTCGTCGACGACGAGCTGCACGACCGTCTGGTGGGCCGGCAGCTCCACCGGCTCGCTCGACGACGAGCGCGACGGCTCCGTTCTCGACCGCCTGCGCGCCGAAGTCGTGCCCGTCGGCCCGCTCGCCACGGACGCAGAAGAACGCCGTCCCGGGCGTCACGGCGCGGGCGTCGTAGGCGAGATCCCGCACCTCGGCGGGCTCCTGCCCGAGCACCGCTTGGGGTGCGAGCGCGGCGATCAGGCGCTCGAGCTCCACGGGCGGAGAGACTACCGACCGCGCCCGGCGACCTGTCTCAGCGCGGTGGATCGGCGTCCGGTGCGACTTCCAGATACTGGAGGCCGAACTTCGCGATCTTCGAGAACGCCGGCGCCGCGACGACGCCACCCCAGATCGCAAGTCGTGGCTCGTCCACGGAGACGAGGATCACGAGCCTCGGGTCCTTGGCCGGGACGACGCCGACGAACGAGGCGACGTAGCGAGTGCTCGAGTAGCCGCCCGGCTCAGGCTTGGCCGCGGTTCCGGTCTTGCCCGCAACGGTGTAGCCCGGTACTGCCGCCGCAGCGCCCGTGCCGCCTTCGGCCGAAACCACGTCGCGCAGCATCGTCATCACCTGAGCCGAGACAGTCTCGGAGACGACCCGCCGGCCCGCGGGCCGCTGACGACGATTGCCGCCCACGCGCTCCACGAGGTACGGGTGGTGCAGGGTGCCTCCATTAGCGATCGCCCCATACGCCGCGGCCATCTGGAGCGGCGTCACCGCGATCCCCTGACCGATCGGCACGTTGCCGATCGTCGAGCCCGACCAGTAGCCGGGCAGAATGCCGCGCGACTCACCGGGAAAGTCGACGCCGGTCGGCCGGCCGAAGCCGAAGCGACCGATCCAATCGAGCAGGCGATCCTTGCCGAGCAGCTGCGCCAGCGTGATCGTCCCCACGTTGGACGACTCGGAGAGGATTCGCGCAACGCTCATCGTCTGGGTCGGGCGCGGTTCGTGCTCGTGGATGATGCGGTCGGCGACCTGGATCGAGGTCTCGAGCGTGAACTTCGTGCTCGGCGCGACGAGCTTCTGGGAGAGCGCACCCGACACGGTGACGAGCTTGAACGTGGAACCCGGCTCGTACGTGTCCGTGATCGCGCGGTTGCGTCGGCGATCGGCACTCGCAGAGCTGAACTTGTTCGCGTCGAACGAGGGCGCGTTCGCCATCGCCAGCACAGCACCGGTGTGGGGATCGAGCACGACCGCGGTCGCCGCCTTCGCCCCCCACTGCTTCACCGTCGCGCGCAACACGGCCTCCGCGTTCGCCTGGATCCGGTGATCGATCGTCAGGAAGACGTCCCGTCCGGGACGCTCCGGCTTCGTCGCGATCACGTCGATCGCGCGCCCGAAGGGATCGCGGACGATCGTCTGGCTACCCGACTTGCCGGCGAGGGACTCCTCGAGCGTCTTTTCGAGCCCTTCGAGGCCGTCGTTGTCGACGCCCGCGAAGCCGAGCACGTGGGCTGCGACGCTGCGCTGCGGATAGGTGCGCCGCTCCTCGGGGTAGAAGCCGAGCCCGAGCAGGTTCAGCTTCTGCAGCTTGGCGGCCTCGACCGGATCGGCCTTTCGCTTCACATAGAAGAAATGACGCGACCGGTCGGCGAGCTGCGGATAGAGCTCGTTGGCGTCCAGGTCGAGCAGGCGCGCCGCCGCGATCGCCACCTTCCGAGGGCTCTTCACCTCTCGGGGATCGGCGTACACGGTCGTCGCCTGCTCGCCGATCGCGAGCGGCTCCCCCGTGCGATCGAAGATCGTGCCCCGTCCGGCCGGAATCTTCTCCGTCCGCTTCTGCTGGCTCGTCGCCATCCGCTCGAGCGTGCCGGCCTGGACGCCCTGCAGCCACACGGCGCGCGCGAGCGTGCCGGCGAAGACGAGCGCGAAGAGACAGAGCAGCAGGCGGATCCGGCGATTCGAGGTGCGGAGCGTCACTTCGCCGCGGGTACCGGAGCAGCGGGCGCCAGGTCGATGAACTCCGTCGTCTCGGCCGGTTCGAGCCCCAGGCGGGTGCGTGCCTGCGACTCGATCTTGGCATCGGCGCCGGCGCTCGAGATCTGAGAGCTCAGGCTCGCATTGTCGGCGCGCAGCTGGAAGCGCTCGCGGTTGAGGTCGTCGAGCCGCACGTTCAGCTGGAGCACCGCGACGTTGACGGCGACGACCCCGGCGAGGAGCGCGCCGAGGACGACGATCCAGAGGACCCCGCCGAACGTGCGCGACTTCGCGACGGGCCGCCGCACGGGGCGCGTTCGGGTACGCGGCAGCGCGGCGGGCTGGGCGGCGGCGGTGACGCGGGCGGTTCCGGCCCAGCTCGCCATCAGGCCTCCTGCACCTTCGCCGCCACGCGGAGCTTCGCCGACGCCGCGCGCGGGTTCGCCTCGATCTCCCGAGCCGACGGCCGCACCGGCTTGCGCGTCAGGTCGCGAAGCACCGGCTCGTTCCCGCAGTTGCAGATCGGGAACTCCGGGGGGCATGTGCACCCATGTGCCAGCTCGCGGAAGTAGCGCTTGACGATCCGGTCCTCGAGCGAGTGGAAGCTGATCACCGCGAGGCGTCCGCCGGGACGCAGCATCCGTACCGCCGCGGGCAACGCCGCCTCGAGCGCTCCGAGCTCGTCGTTGACGGCGATCCGGAGCGCCTGGAAGACACGTTTCGCGGGATGGCCGTCGCCAAAGCGCGCCGGCGTCGGGATCGCCTGCTTGACCGTGTCGGCAAGCTCGCCGGTGCGCCCGAACGGACGCTCGGCTCGCCGCCGAACGATCGCGCGCGCAATCTGACCCGCGTATCGCTCCTCGCCGAAGCGGCGGAAGATCTGGGCGAGCTCTCGCTCGTCGGCCGAGTTCACGAGCTCGCGGGCCGAGAGCTCGGCGGTGGCGTCCATGCGCATGTCCAGCGGCGCGTCGGCGGCGTACGAGAAACCACGCTCGGGCCGGTCGAGCTGCATCGAGGAAACGCCGAGATCGAGCAGGATCGCGTCCGCCTGGACGTCGTTCGCCGCGAGCTGGTTGAGCACGAGCGAGAACTCGCCGCGCAGCAGACGTGCCTGGACGCCGGTGCCCGCCTTGAAGCGGTCGAAATAGGTGCGGACGGACGGGTCCCGGTCGATGGCGATCAGCTTGCCCTCGGACTCGAGATCGGCGGCGAGCAGCGCAGAGTGGCCGCCGGCGCCGAAGGTCCCGTCGACGACGGTGTGACCCGGCCGGACCGCGAGCAGCTCGCGCACCTCGTCGGCGAGCACGGGGACGTGGTCAGACGCGCTTCTGTGCAAGACGTTCGGCAACATCGTCGGCGCTCCCTTCGACCATCGTGGAGTGTTCTGCCCAGGCCGTGCGATCCCAGATCTCGAGGTGATCGTGGACGCCCGCGACGACCACCTCTCGACCGAGCCGGGCGTGCCTGGTCAGGGCCGGCGGCACGAGAACCCGGCCCTGCTTGTCGAGCTCTGCATCGGAGGCGGCGGCGAAGAAGAACCGCTTCAGCTCGCGTGCCTCCTTCGAGAACGGGTCGAGCGGTGCGAGGCGGTCGGCGACGAGCGCGTCCCAGTCCGTTCGTGCGAAAACGTCGAGACAGTCGTCGAGCCCGCGGGTCAGCACGACGCCTCCTGCCAGAGCCTCGCGAAACCTGGCCGGCAGCGTGAGCCGGTTCTTGTCGTCGATCGTGTGCTCGTATTCACCGAAGAACATCCGCGCTCGATCCCTTTCACAGCAGGACGGTCATCACCCACTTCGCCCCACTCTAAACCACAACTCCCCACCTGTCCACCCCCACTTCCCATCGGTCGCAGGCGGTGCGCTGACTGATCGGCGGCGCCGGCGAAGTTCGCTGTGTCGCGGCCCGCGGATCAGTCGGTGGAAGCGGCGGCGTACACGCCCCGGCCCAGTCAGCGCCCCGGCGCCGCACCGGGCTGCGAGTGCGAGCGCGTCGCTCGTCTCGACGCCGGACGCGAGCGCGTAGGTCAGACCCGCCGCGAAGCAGTCCCCGCAGCCGTAGGTGTCCTCGACAGCACCTCGTGGCGGGGCGGCCTGGTACGGACCTCCAGGCTGAGCCCAGCCGCCGAGCGCACCCGACGTCGAGACGACGAGCTCCGGCGCCGGGTCGAGGTCGCCCGGTACGTAGCGCTCGGCCTCGTCTTCGGCGCTGCCGACGAGTGCATCGAGGGCAACGGCACCCGTCTTCAGCGTCGCGAGCTCGCGGGCGGTCGCGACGAGCACGCGAGCCCGGCGAGCCTGGCGAAGCGCGGCGGCGTCCCCGCTGACGAAGTAGGCGGCATCCACCGCGTCGAGCGCCTCCCACGGCAGCCGGCCGTCACTCCCGCCCGGCCGCAGCTTCTCCCCGAGCACGGTGATCGTCCGCTCGCCGCCCTGGTCGATGTGGCAGAAGGCACGCCGCTGGGGCTCGGGTACCTCCGCGGCGAGCACCCGAATCCCCTCTGCCTCGAGCTCGGCCCGCGCACGCTTGCCGAGCTCGTCGTCGCCGAGCGCCGTGTACAGCTCGACGTCGACACCTAGCCGCGCAAGCTGGAGCGCAGCGACAGCGCCGCCTCCGCCCGCCTGCTCCCAGGTCTCCCCCGCATGCGCGATCGAGCCGGTTCGCGGCATCACCTCGACACGCGCGAACTCGACCCATTCGACGTGACCCACCACGGCGGCCTTCACGCGGTCACTCTCACAGATGACGCTCGCGCCGCGTTGAACAGGGATGATGAAGATCGTGACCGAAATCCCGCCGTTCGAGCGCTTCTACCTCGAGCAGCGCGACATCGTGTTCGGGTTCCTGCGCCGGCGACTGCGTCGCGATGCGGCTGAGGACGCGTTCCAGGAGACGTTCCTGCGCGCGCTCCGGGGCTATCCACGCCTCGAGCACGGCGAGCATCTGCGGGCGTGGGTGCTCACGATCGCCGCGCGGCTCGTGATCGACAGCGGCAGGCGAGCCCGGCCCGTTGCCAACGAGCTGCCGGAGCTGCCGGTCGAGGACGGCCGGCCGGCATACGCCCAGCTGGAGCACCTGGCCGACGCCTTGCCGCCGACGGAGCGTGCTGCAGTCGTGCTCCGCTACGGCTACGACCTTCCCTACGACGACATCGCAACGGCGCTCGGATCCACTCCGGAAGCGGCCCGCCAGGCTGCGTCATCGGGGATCCGGCGCCTGCGCGCAGGAGGTATCGCATGACCGGCTCCACTATCCCCACCGTGCCCCCTGGGCTCGACGCCCGCTTCCGCGAGGCCGCCGCCGACGCCGGCCTGCTCGACGTCGGCTACGACGTGGTCGAGTCGGAGATCGGGCCGCTGTTCCTGGCAGCCAGCGATCGCGGTCTCTGCCGGGTCGCTTTCCACCCGAAGCCCGACGAGTACCTCGACCGGCTGGCGCACGCCTTCGGGCCACGGGTGCTCCGGTCAGGATCGAGCGTCGACGCCGCCCGCCGGCAACTCGACGAGTACTTCGCCGGCACGCGCCACGCGTTCGAGCTCGACACCGACCTGCGCGGAGCAGCACCATTCGCCCAGCGAGTGCTCGCCGAGCTCGCCCGCGTGCCGTTCGGCGAGACGACCACCTACGGCACGCTCGCGCAGGCGGTCGACGCACCACGGGCGGCCCGCGCCGTCGGAATGGTGATGAACCGCAATCCGATCGCGATCGTGTTGCCGTGCCATCGCGTCGTCGGCTCGAACGGCAGCCTCACCGGCTACGCCGGCGGCCTCGAGCTGAAGGAGCGCCTCCTGCGCCTCGAGGGTGTGCTGCTGTGATCGCCGGCGGGTGCGGCTGCGGCGCCGTCCGCTTCGAGATCGACGTGCCACTTCTGTCCGCCGGCTACTGCCATTGCACGCGCTGCCAGCGGCGCAGCGGTACGGCTGCGTCGGCGAACGCGCGCGCCGAATCGGGCTCGGTCCGGGTCGTGCGGGGCGAGCAGGAGCTGCGCGCGTGGGCGCCCGAGGGCGGCCGCGAAAAGGTCTTCTGCGGCCTCTGCGGCTCCGCGCTCTTCAGCCGTGAGCCCGGGACGACCGACCACACAGGCGTGCGCCTGGGTGCGATCGACGGCGACCCGGGAGTGCGGCCGCAGTCGCACGCGTTCGTCGCCTACGCAGCGGCGTGGGAGCCACTACCGGACGACGGGCTGCCTCGCTACCCCGAGGAGCGGCCCGGCTACGCGGCCGGACGTTGATGGGGACTAGTCCACGAGCTTGTAGCCCACCCCCCAGACGTTGACGACGAAGCGGTCGTCCGGGTTCAGCGCCAGCTTCCGCCGGGCGCGGGAGGCGTGCGACTCCAGCGTTCTCGTCCGGCAAAAGGAGCGATAGCCCCAGACGTCGCGCAGGAGCTCGTCCTTGGTGAAGACCCTGCGCGGATCGGACGCGAGCCGAGCCACGAGCTCGAACTCCTTGCCGGCCAGCGGGATCGCATCGCCACCGAGCGTCACCGTCCGCGTCACGCGGTCGACGACCAGCCTCCCTGCCTCGACGCGGTCGGCGGCGGGCGGCGCCGCCCGCCGCAAGACTGCGCGGATTCGTGCAGCGAGCTCCTCGTAGACGACCGGCCGGTGCACATAGTCGTCCGCGCCGCGCTGAAAGGCCCGCACGCGCTCGTGCGCATCGACGCGCTCGGGGCCGAGCACGATCACCGGGACGTCGCGATTCCACGAGCGCCCCGGCTCGCCCTCGCGCAGGCGGGCGCACAGGTCGATCTCGGAGACGAGCACGAGATCGGGCCGCGCTCGCTCGATGAGCTCGAGCGCCTCCCGGTTGAACGAAGCGCCGAGCACCTGGAAGCCGTCGTCCGTCAGCTGCCGCTCGAGGTAACCGCGGATCTCCGGCTCGGGCTCGGCGAGGAGCAGGGCGGGATCCATTCCGCGAAGCTAGCATCGAGATTCTCGTCCCGACAGATGTCCATTCCTGCAACTTTGCGACGATCGTTCCCCAACCGTCGGTTTGATCCACGGCGGATTCTGGCGGTCTCGCTCGGCCTCGTGGCGATCGGCTGTGCCGCCGGCGGCGCGGACGGATGGCAGCGCCACGCGCCCCTGCCCGAGCCCCGCACCGAGGTCGCCGCGGCAGTGCTGGGCGACCGCATCGTCGCCGTCGGCGGCTTTGCCTCGAACGGAGCGAACTCGGCGCTCGCCGACGTCTACTCGATTCAGGAGAACCGCTGGCGGAGCCTGCCGAGCCTCCCAGTCACGGTCGACCACGCCGCCGCTACCTCCGCGCGCGGTCGCGTGTTCGTCCTCGGCGGCTACGGCCGAGACCGGCGGCCCCTTCGGTCTGCGTTCGTGCTCGAGCGCGGACGCTGGCGCGAGCTCGCGCAACTACCGGAGCCCCGCGCCGCCGCCGCGGCCGCGGTCGCCGGCAACAAGCTCTACGTGGTAGGCGGGGTCGAGGAGCGAGGAAGCTTGGCACGCATCATGCTCGTGCTCGACCTGGCGAGCGGTCGCTGGTCGCGCGCGCCCGGCCCGACCGGCCGTGAGCACCTCGCCGCCGCGGCCGCGCGCGGGCTCGTGTACGCGATCGGTGGCCGAAGCGCCGGCTACGACACGAACACGCGCGCGTTCGAGGTCTACAACCCCATGACCCGCCGCTGGAGAAAGCTCGCGCATCTCCCGAGCGCCCGCGGCGGCACCGGTGCCGCGGTCGTCTCGGGCCGCATCGTCTCCATCGGTGGCGAGGCGCCTTCCGGCACGATCGCGAGCGTCTACGCGTTCGATCTCGACGACGGCCGTTGGCGGCGGCTCGCGGATCTGCCCACCCCGAGACACGGGCTCGGCGTCGTCGGTTACCGCGACCGCGTGTACGCCGTCGCCGGCGGGCCGGAGCCCGGCCTGACGACGAGCGGCGCGCTCGAGAGCCTGCGCATCCGCTGATGGCCAGGTGCGAGGCATCTGTCGAGATCGCGCGGCCGGCAGCCGACGTGTTCCCGTGGCTCGTCGACCCCGAGAAACGCCTTCGCTGGGTGAGCGGGCTGGTCAGCTCGGCGCCTGTCGGCGAGGGACGCTTCCGCGAGACGATGCAGCAGGCGGGCCGCCACGTCGAGCTGACGAGCACCGTCGTCGCGTCCGAGGAGCCACGCCGCCTGGAGGTGCGGAGCGAGGGACGGGGTATCACCGCCCACGGCGAGCATCGGCTCGAGCCGGCACGCGACGGCACTCGCCTGACCTCCTCGCTCGATCTCCAGCTCAGCGGTCTCCTGCGGTTCGCCGGCGGGGTCGCGGCCGGTCAGGCGCAGCGCTCGCTCGAGACGAGCCTGGCGCGCCTGAAGGAGCTCCTCGAATCGGACCTTGAATCGCATCCCCACCTCTAGCGGTTCTGAGGCTGCGCCGGAGGCTGGCTCCGCCAGCCGGGAGGCGCAGCCGCCCAGGATCGCTAGAGTCGTCCGGAGCGAACGACGCCGAGGAGCAGCCAGGCGCCGAGCAGGCCTGAGATCAGGAAGCCGATCAGCGAGAGGAAGTGGACGCCGAAGAGCGTCGGCCCCTCCGCGGCGAAGATCCCGATCAGCGACGAACCGAGTAGCCCGCCCGCGACTACGAGCGCGACGACGAGCCGGTTGAAGGCGACGTCGAGCTTGTGCATGAACTCGTCGAGGCCCTTGTGGACGAAGCCGACCTCGATCTGTCCGTCGCGCACCTCCTGCAGCACGTCGTGCAGCTGATAGGGCAGGTCGCGGGCGATCCCGAAGAGCTCCCGCCCCTCCTTGTGTGCCCGCTGCGCGAGCCGGCCGGGCGTGAACCGCTCCAGCATCAGCGCGCGCGCGTAGGGTCGCGCCACCTCGAAGACGTTGAAGTCGGGATACAGGTCGATCCCGACGGAGCCGAGCGTCGCGATCGCCTTGTCGAGCATCACGAAGCGGGTCGGCAGCCGCAGGTTCATGGCGTAGATCAGCGCCATGCCCTCCCGGATCACCTGAATCGGGTCGATCTCGGCGAGGTTCGCGCCGTAGTAGCGGTAGAAGAGGTCGCGTAGCTCGGCGGCGAACTCCTCCTCGCGCTCCTTCGGGTAGCGGACGCCGAGCTCGGCCAGGCGTCTCGGGATCGCGTCGACGTTCTCGGTGGCGGCGTCGATGAAGAGCCGCGTCAGCTTCGTCATGTCGTCGTCGGAGAGCTTGCCGACGAGCCCGAAGTCGACGAGACCGATGCACTTCCCGGTCGCGGGCAGGGGGCTGTCGAGCACGAGGATGTTGGCGGGGTGCGGGTCACCGTGGAAGAACCCGTGGCGGAAGATCATCTCCATCCAGGTCTCGGTCATCAGCTGCGCGAGCTCGCGTCTCTCCTCGAGCGAGGTCGTGTGGAGATCGAGGTCGGCGAGCTGAATGCCCTCCAGGAACTCGAGCGTCAGCACGTGGGGACCGGAGTACGTCCAGTAGACCCTGGGCACCAGCACGAGCTCCGAGGCGGCGAAGTTCCGACGGAAGGTGTCCGCGTTGCGCGCCTCCAGCCGGTAGTCCAGCTCCTGGCGGATCGAGCGGGCGAACTCGTCGACGAGGGCGCTCGCGTCGATGAAGTCGAGCGAACGCACGCGCTCCTTGATGATCTTGGCCGCCTGATAGAGCAGCGCGAGATCGGACTCGATCTGCCGTGGTGCGTTCGGGCGTTGCACCTTGACCGCCACCTCGTCGCCGTTCGGCAGCGTGGCGCGATGCACCTGGCCGATCGAGGCGGCGGCGATCGGCGTTTCCTCGAAACGGACGAATGCCTGCTCGAGCGAGAGACCCAGCTCGGTCTCGACGACCGCCCGCACCTGCACGAACGGAAACGGGCGGACGTCGTCCTGCAGGCCACGCAGCTCGGCCACGATGTCCGGCGGCACGACGTCGGGCCGGGTCGAGAGCAGCTGTCCGAACTTGACGAAGGTCGGGCCGAGCTCGTCGAGTAGCTCGCGCAGGTGGCGACCGCGCTCCGAGCCGATCTCGCCGGCGGTCTCGACCCGTTCGGTCCAGGGCAGGAGGTCGGTCAGCCGGTGGCGCTCGAAGAAGTAGCCGAAGCCGTGCCGCACCGCGACCTGCGCGATCTCCGACAATCGGCCGAGGTTGCGCGTGCTCTTGGGTCGCGTCGCCATCACGGAAGTGTTCCACGCGGCGGACGCAGTTCCCACCAGGGAAGATGGAGACGTGGACGAGGGCACGATTCTCCTGCTCGTCGGGGCAGTCCTGACCGCAAGCATCGTCGTCGCGCTCGGCGCCTCCCGCACGGGAGTTCCCTCGCTGGTCGCGTTCCTCGCTCTCGGGATGCTGCTCGGGTCGGACGGGGTCGGCGGGATCGAGTTCGACGACGCCGAGCTCGCCCGCACGGTCGGCGTGATCGGGCTCGCGGCGATCCTCTACGAAGGCGGGCTCTCGACGTCGTGGCGGCGGTTGCGTCAGGTGGCGGTGCCCGCAGCCCTCCTCAGTACCGTCGGTGTCGCCGTCACCGCAGTGATCACCGGTGCAGCTGCCTATCTCCTGTTCGATCTCACGTGGCTCGAGGCCGTGCTGCTCGGCGCGGTCGTCTCCTCGACCGACGCGGCGGCCGTGTTCGCGACGCTGCGGTTCACGAACATCAGGCGCCGGCTCGCGCGCACGCTCGAGGCCGAGAGCGGGCTCAACGACCCGATGGCAATCGCCCTGACGATCGGGCTGATCGAGTGGATCCTCGAGCCGACCTTCGCATTCCCGGAGCTCGTGCTCCTGATCGTCCAGGAGCTCGGGCTCGGCCTGCTCGTCGGCGTCGGGCTGGGCGCCGTCGCCACCTGGGCCTTCTCGCGTCTGCCGCACTCGATCGGCGCCTTCGCGCCGGTCGCGTCGGTCGCGGCGGGCGCGCTCGCTTTCGGGACAGCGGACGTGCTCGGTGGCAGCGGCTTCCTCGCGATCTACCTCGTCGGGCTCGCCGTGGGTTCGACGCCGTCCCGCTATCGGCGGCAGATCGTCGGCTTCCACGAGGGACTCGCATTTCTCGCGCAGGTGACGATGTTCATCGTGCTCGGTCTGCTTGTCTTCCCCCGCGACCTGCCGGCCGTCGCGGTTCCCGGACTCGTGCTCGCGGCACTGCTCGCTGCTCCTGATCCGCCCCGCGGCGGTGTGGGCTTCGACCGCCTTCAGCGACTTCACGAACCGCGAGCGGGCGCTGCTCGGCTGGGCGGGGCTGCGCGGCGCCGTGCCGATCGTGCTCGGCACGTTCGTGCTCTCCTCCGAGATCGGGAGCCGCGAGACGATCTTCAACGCCGTCTTCTTCGTCGTCGTCGTCTCGGCGCTCGTGCAGGGGATCACGCTCGAACGGGTGGCCGACCGTCTGGGGCTCGTGACGCCAGGAGCAGCGGTCGTGCCGGCACCGTTCGAGGTGGACGCCCTCGGTTCACTCGAGCTCGTCGATTTCGCCGTCGCCGGCGACCATGCGATCGCCGGCTCCGCCGTGCGCGAGCTCGGCCTGCCGCGCAGCGCGCTGATCGCGGTCGTCGCCCGCGGCGGCGAGACGATCCCGCCGCGCGGCAGCACCATCGTGCAGCCGGGCGACCGGCTCTTCGTGCTCGCGCCGCGCAAGCGGCGCAAGGACCTGGAGGACGTCTTCGCCCGCTGGCGCAGGCGCGTCTAGGCAGCTAGGGACGCTCGAGCAGCTTCAGGCGGTGCTCGACCTGCGCCAGGCGGAGCTCCAGCTCATCCCACTGCTCGTTCGTCACGAGCCCGAGCTCGCGAGCGATCCGGTCGCCGGTCTCCTGCGGCAGATCGCCGAGCCGCTCGGCGCCCGAACGGAGCTGCGCGCCGAGCTCCTCCACGAGCTGGCGGAGCGCGAACGAGCCGTTGCTATCGGGAGCGGCCATGAGGGCGCGACTTCCGTCGCTGCCGGCGCCGCTCGCGCTTCGCCTCGTCGGTCGCGCGCGGGCCGCTCGTCCGGTGGTCGCCGTCTCCGTCGACGTCCGGATCGCCGGGCGCGGCGGCCGGAATGAGCTCCGGAGTCGGGCGCGCGGCGGCCAGCTCCTCCGCTTCCTCGAGCATGAGGCCGACGGAAGTGACACCGCTGAGGCTGTCGTCGCCCAGCTTGCGCGCGTACTCCGGCTCGCGCTCCTTGAACACCGCGAGCAGCGGCGCCGCGATGAAGATCGACGAGTAGGCGCCCGCCCCGATTCCGATCAGCAGGGCGAAGGCGAAGTCCTTGAGCGTCTCGCCGCCGAAGAAGTACAGCGTCGTGATCGGCAGCAGCGTGATGAACGTCGTCGCGAGCGAGCGCGGAATCGTCTCCCACAGCGACACGTTCGTCAGCACGCGGAAGGACGCGCGACGCATCAGCGGGATGTTCTCGCGAATCCGGTCGAGGATGATGATCGTGTCGTAGATCGAGAAGCCCAGGATGGTGAGGATGGCCGCCACGGTCGCGGTCGTCACCTCCCGCCCGAGGATCGAGTAGATCCCGACCGTGATGATCACGTCGTGCGCGAGGGCGACGATCACCGGCGCCGCGAACTTCCAGTGGAAGCGCGCCGCGATGTAGCCGACGATCAGGAGCAGTGAGACGATGATCGCGAGGATCGCGCTCTCGGCGATCTGACGCCCGAAGCTCCCCGACACGCTTCTGACGCTCGTCTCGGCGTCGAAGGTGCGCTCCAGACTCGTCGTCAGGCGGGTCTGCTCCGGCTGACTCAGTTCCTCCGTGCGGATCGAGAACTCCTGGTAGAGATCGCCGTTCGGGCCGCTCGCCTCGTCGCGGCCGACGATCTGGGCGTTGCCCTGGCCGAGTTCGGCCGCTTCGCTGCGCACGTCGTCGAGGGCGACCGGCTCCTCGGTCGTGAACGTGACCTGCGTGCCGCCCCGGAAGTCGATGCCGAGGTTCAGCCCCTTGATCCCGATGGCGAGGAGCGAGACGACGACCAGCGCGGCGCCGATGCCGAACCAGATGTTGCGGCGTCCGACGAAGTCGCGGCGGATCCACTTCGGCGGCTCGCCCTGGGCTCCCATCAGCCGGGGGTTGTCGAACCAGTTGAAGCCGCCGAGCAGACCGAGGATCGCGCGGGTCGCGGCGACGGCCGTCAGCAGCGACACACCCGTACCGATCAGCAGCATCAGCGCGAAGCCCTTCACGCCGGCGGTTGCGACCAGGAAGAGGATCACGGCCGTGATCGCGGTGACCACGTTTGCGTCGATGATCGTCGCGAAGCCCTTGCCGTAACCGGCGGCGATCGCGGCCCGCACCGACTTGCCGGAGCGGTACTCCTCCTTCACGCGTTCGAAGATGACGATGTTCGCGTCGGCGGCCACCCCCAGCGTGAGGATCATCCCGGCGAAGCCCGGCAGCGTGAGGGTGACGTTGAAGATCAGGATCAGCGCGTACAGGAACGCCGAGTAGATCGCGAGGCCGAGCACCGCGACGACGCCGAGGAAGCGGTAGAAGACGAGCAGGAAGAGCGCCACGATCACGAGGCCGGCGATCGCGGCCTTCCACGCCTCGGTGAGCGAGTCCTGCCCGAGCGTCGCCGAGATCGTCGTCTGGTCGAGGGTCTGGAACGTCACCGGCAGGGCGCCCGTCTGGAGGACGAGCGCGAGGTCGTTCGCCTCCTGGATGTCGCCGATCCCGGTGATCTGGGCGCCGTTCGACCCCTGGATCCCGTTCGGGTACTCCTGCCAGTCGATCGTCGGCCACGACTTGATCTGGCCGTCGAGCACGATCGCGAAGTGGTGGTTCACGTCCTGGCCGAGCAGGTTGGAGAAGCGCTGGCCGCGTCGGGCGACCTCGGCGGTGATCTCGCCGAACTTGTCCTCGCCGTCGTTCGTGAACTGCATCAGCACGATCGGCTCGCCGGTCGCCGTGTCGAAGTCCGACTGCGTGCCGTCGAGGTTGAGGTCGGCGCCGCTCATCTCTGGGACGACGTTCTCCGGATCGGCGGCGTTCGGCGTGTGCCGGATCAGGTAGTAGAAGTCCTGCTGGGGCCGCTCGACGTTGACGCCCGGGCAGACGACCTCGCCGATGCCGCAGGTGAGGATCGTCGTGCGCGGCGGGACGCCGAAGATCCGCCAGCCCTTGGGCAGCTCGCCCAGCTCGCCCGCCGTTTCGACGGCCTCGCTCTGGAGGAGCGCGTCGCGGTTCTTGGTCGGGCCGACGCGGAGCTGCTTCTTGTCGTCGAAGAGGTACCACGCTTCGCTCTCGCCTTCCTCGACGAGCGCCTGCTGGCCGGCCAGGAGGCCGTAGATCGAGTCGGTCGGGACCGGGAAGCTCTGACCGTCGATCGAGGGCCGGACGAGGTTCGCCTCGAGGTCGTAGAGCTCGAGCTGCGCCGTCTGGCCGAGGATCTCGATCGCGCGCTCGGGGTTCTCGATGCCGGGCAGATCGATCACGATCTGGTCGTCGCCCTGCGTCCGGATCTCCGGCTCGGCAACACCGAGGCGGTCGATGCGGTCGCGCAGGATCCCGACCGAGCGATCGAGATCCGCCCGCGTCAGTGGCTGGCCCTCCTCGGGTACCGCCTGGAGCGTCACCTCGAGGCCGCCCTGTAGATCGAGGCCGAGATTCGGCGTCTGCTGGACGGGGGAGCCCGGGACCGCGAGGAGGCCGACCCCGATCAGGCCGAGAACGATCAGTGCTACGAGGATGAGGTGCGGTCGACGGTTCACGGATGCGGGACGGACAGGTTAGCTGCGGATCTCGTCGATCGCCTCAGACTCGTTCTCCACGAGCTCCTGCTCTTCCTCCTCGTCGTCTTCGGGGGGCACGATCGCCGCCACGGCGCGCCGCGCCAGCCGCACGTCCGTGCCTGGGGCGATCTCGACGACGAGGTCGTCGTCGTCTCCGACCTCGCGCACGGTGCCGTAGATGCCGCCGGCGGTGAGGATCTCGTTCCCGACCTCGATCTCCGCGTGTAGCTGCCGCTGCTCCTGGAGCCGCTTGCGCTGCGGCCGGATCAGCAGCAGCCAGAGCAGGGCGAACATGGCGACGATGATGATCAGCTGTCCCAAGGATCCTCCTGGGGGCCGGCAGCGAGCCGCGCGAGTCGCTCGGCGGTGTACGCCGCGAGCGCGCCTCGTTCGATCGCCGCCCGCGCACCCGCGGTCAGTTCGAGCAGGAAGTGGAGATTATGCAGACTGAGCAGGCGGAGGCCAAGCATCTCCTCCTGATTGACGAGGTGACGGACGTACGCGCGCGAGAAACGCGTGCACGCGGCGCAACCGCAGCCGTCCTCGAGCGGACGCGGGTCGCGCGCGAAGCGGGCGTTGTGGAGGTTGAGGCGGCCCGTGGCGGTCAGGGCGGAGCCTGTGCGCGCCGTTCGGGTCGGCAGGACGCAGTCGAACATGTCGATCCCGGCCTCGATCACGCGCAGGATGCCCTCGGGGTCGCCGATCCCCATGAAGTAGCGCGGCCGCTCGGGCGGCAGGAGCGGCGCCGCCCAGCGCGTCGCCTCGAACATCTCGTCGCGGCTCTCCCCCACCGCCAGCCCGCCGAGCGCGTGGCCGTCGAAGTCGAGCGCTGCGATCTCCTCGATCGAGCGCCGGCGCAGCTCGGGATCTGCGGCGCCCTGAGCGATCCCGAAGAGCAGCTGACCCGGGGCGCGCTCCGCCTGTCGCTGGCGCTCCTGCCCACAGCGTCGTCCGCCGCACGGCCTGCTCGAGCTCGGCCCGCTCGACGCCGGCCGGCGGGCAGATGTCGAGGCACATGGCGATGTCCGAGCCGAGGTTGCGCTGGATGCCCGCGACCGTCTCGGGCGTGAAGCGCGCCGGCGCGCCGTCGTAGACCGAGCGGAAGGTGACTCCGTCGTCGTCGACCTCGAGCAGCGTGTCCCGGAGCGAGAAGACCTGGAAGCCGCCCGAGTCGGTCAGGATCGGCCCGTCCCAGCCCGAGAACGCATGCAGGCCGCCGAGCTCCGCGATCAGCTCGTCGCCGGGCCGGAAGTGCAGGTGGTAGGTGTTGCCGAGGACGATCTGCGAGCCGACGGTGCGCAACTCGTCCGGGTCGAGGCTCTTGACGGTGCCCTTCGTTCCCACCGGCATGAACGCCGGCGTCAGCACCTCGCCGTGCGCCGTCCGGAGGATCCCGGCGCGCGCGGCGCCGTCGGTGGCGGTGACCGCGAAGCTCACGCCTGAGAGGGTGGGGCGATGAGCAAGCGCAACTCGCGCCGGACGCCCGAGCGGATCGCGATCGGGTGGTCGCCGTTCATGCTCGGCGCAGCCGTCGCCGTGTTCGCGGCCGACGCGAAGGTGCTGATGTTCGCCAACCTGCTGGTCGGGCTGGCCTTCGCCCTGCTGCTTGCGAGCTCGACCCGGTCGACGGGCGGGCTGCTCCGGCTGCTGCCGCGGTTCGGCCGCGCTCGTCATCGCCGTGAATGCCGCCGTCCTCATCGTGCTCTTCGCGCTCGATCGCATCTAGAGGACGAGCATCGCATCGCCGAAGGAATAGAAGCGGTAGCGCTCCTCGATCGCCAGCCGGTAGAGCCGCCTCGTCTCCTCCACCCCGGCGAACGCCATCACGAGCGCGAGTAGGGTCGAGCGCGGGAGGTGGAAGTTCGTCAGCAGCGCGTCGACGCGGCGGAACTCGAAGCCCGGCGTGACGAAGAGCGAGGTGCGGCCCTGTAACACAGCGTCACGAGCGACCGTCTCGAGCACCCGCACGGTCGTCGTGCCGACCGCGAGCACGCGCTCGGCGGCCCGGATCCGCTTCCACGCCTCGGCCTCGACGGCATAGCGCTCGCCGTGCAGCTCGTGCTCCTCGAGCGTCTCCGCCGTGAGCGGCCGGAAGGTGTCGAGCCCGACGTGCAGCGTGACCCGCTCGACGTCGAGCCGGTCGAGCAGCTCAGGCGTGAAGTGCAGGCCGGCCGTCGGCGCCGCGGCGGAGCCGGGCTCGTCCGCGTAGACCGTCTGATAGCGCGCGGGGTCGGTGAGCGGCTCCGTGATGTACGGCGGCAGCGGCGCCTCACCCTGCGGCTCTCCGTCGAGCCGTATGCGCCAACGGCCCTCGCCCAGATGCTCGAGCAGCTCCACCGGTCCGTGCCGCTCGCCTGGCGCGCAGGCGTCGAGTGGGTCGGCGAGCGCGAGCCAGTCGCCGCTCGCGTCCCGCTCGAGCAGCAGCACCTCTCCCTTCGGCCGCTCGAGCCGGATTCGCGCGGGAACGACGCGCGTGTCGTTCACGACGACGAGCTCGTCGCGCGAGCTCGCCCGGCAGATCTGCGAACGCCCGATGTCGCACGGTTCCGGTCGCGCGCTCGTAGACGAGGAGTCGCGAGCCGTCGCGTCGCTCGGCCGGCTGCTGGGCGATCAGCTCCGGGGGCAGGTCGTAGTCCAGCTCTGCCGTTCTCATCGGAGCTGTTCTCATCCGGCGTAGTCCATCCGACGCGGAGCGTAGCCTCGTGCCCGTGGATGCAGGAGCACTCGAGCGGGCGAAGGCGCGGATCGCAGACGCCGCGGCGGGCCGGACGGCCCCGGCCGAGCTCGAGGCCGCGCTCGAGCGCTCGCGGAGCCAGATCGAGGCGCTCGGTCAGGCGGCCGCCGAGCTCGAGTCGACGCTGCCCGAGCGAATCGGCGCGGCCGTCTCCGACGGCCTGCGAGCGGAGGTAACACCTGTCGCGCGCCACCTCGCGGAGATCCGTGGGCTGCTGAATCAGGCGATCCGGCGGCTGGAGCGGCTCGAGGGCGATCTGCTCGCCGAGCGGCACGCGCGCATCGACGACCTGGCCCTGCTCGTCGAGCTCGTCTCGTCGGGGTGGCAGGGCGTCGACGATCGCCTGCAGCGGATCGAGCGGATCCAGGACGGCGCCGCCGTCCACCAGGCCCGCGCCGCGTAGCCCCGACCTCTAGCTCCAGAGCAGGATCGCGCCGCTCAGCACCGCCCAGAGCGCGACCGTGGCCAGGATCGGCAGGTCGCCGACGAGCACGTTCTCGGGCTCCTCGCCCTCGCCCGAGCGATGCAGCAGGAGCAGGTAGCGGAAGACGCCGAAGACGACGAACGGGATCGTCACCGCCAGCCACTGCGTGTCGTGCGCGATGAGCGCGTAGACCGTGTACGAGAGCACCGTCGCCGCCGCGACGATCGTGACGAGCTGGTCGACGAGCGCCAGCGAGTAGCCCTCGAGCACGGGCCGGCCGGGCGTCTTGTCGGCGCCGACCAGCACCAGCTCGGCGCGGCGCTTGCCGAGCGCGAGGAACAGCGCGAGCAGAGCCGTGCAGACGAGGAGCCAGGGCGAGATCCGAACGTCGACCGCGTCGGCGCCCGCCGCGGCGCGGACGACGAAGAGCGACGCGATCACCATCACGTCGATCAGGACGACGTGCTTCAGGCCGAGCGTGTAGACGCCCTGCAGCGCGACGAAGCCGGCAAGGAAGGCAAGCGCGAGCAGGCCGAGCGTCGCCGCCAGCGCGACGGCGAGAGTCCCGAGACCACCGCCGCGAGCACCGCGCCGCGCGGCGACAGCTCGCCGCGGGCGATCGGCCGGCGGCGCTTGACGGGATGCAGCCGGTCGGCGTCGAGATCGCGCACGTCGTTCAGCAGATAGGCGGCGCTGGACGCGGCGCAGTAGACGGCGAATGCCGCGAGTGCTCGGACCCAGCGGCCGGGGTCCGCGACCTCGGCCGCGAAGACGATCCCGGCGAAGAGCAGCAGGTTCTTCGTCCACTGCTGCGGTCGCAGCGCGACGATCAGCGCAGCGGCAGCCGACCTGCGCGGCTGCAGCGGAACGACGTCGGCAACCGGCTCGGGCCACGACACCCGCGGGATCCTAGTGCGGGCTAGACGCGGCGCGCGGGCAGGACGAGGCGGAAGCGGCTGCCGGTCCCGACCGTCGTCTCGAGCTCGATCCGGCCGCCGAGCGCCACGGCGAGCTCCTTCGCGATCGGCAGGCCGAGCCCCGTGCCGCGGCCGTCTCGCGACCAGAACGGGCGGAAGATCCGCTCCTGCTCCTCGACGCCGATCCCCGGCCCGCTGTCGGCGACGTCGACGGTGACGGCGCCGTTCGAGCTGCCGAGGGCGAGGTCGATCCGGCCACCGTCGGGCGTCCAGCGAAAGGCGTTGGAGAGGAGGTTGGAGATGATCTGGAGCACGCGGTCGCCGTCCGAGACGATCACCGGCTCGTCCTCCGAGCGCTGCGTGTAGTCGATCTCCCGCCGCCTCGCCTCGTCGGCGAAGGTCGAGTACGCGCGGTCGCAGAGCCGGCCCATGTCGACCTCCTCGGTGAGCACCGTGAACCGGTGCGCGTCGAGCTTCGCCAGGTCGAGCACGTCGCCGACGAGGCGACCGAGGCGCTCCGCCTCCTCGGCCACGACGGTCAGCGATTGGTCGGCGAGCTCCGGATCGGTCACCACACCCTCGCGGAGCGCGGCAACGTGGCCGCGGATCGCCGTCAGCGGTGTGCGGAGCTCGTGCGAGACCGACATCAGGAAGTTCCGCTCGAGCTCCTCCGACTCGGCCAGGCGCGCCGCCATCTCGCGGAAGCGATCGGCGAGATGACCGATCTCGTCGCCGCTCGGAACCTCGGGCACCTCGACGTCGTACCGGCCCTCCGCGATCTCGTCAGCGGCCTGCGAGAGCGCGAGCACCGGCCCGGTGATCCGTCGCGACAGGTACCACGCGAGCACGCCGACCACGAGCGAGGCTGACGAGAAACGCGAAGCGCGAGTCGTGAGATCAGCGTCACCCAGGCGCTGCGGAGCTCGCTCTGCCGCTTCGCGACGATCAGCGCGCCGAACGGCGGTGTCCCCTCCTCCGAGCCGCAGCGGATGCGACGCCGCGAGGTAGGAGCGGGACTCGCCCGGGCGGCGTGAACTCGAACGTGACGATCCGGTCGGCGCCGCGCAGGTCGATGCCGACATCCGCCGTCGGAGAGGCGCGTCAGTCCCGACTCGTCGCCGGGAAAGACGCTCGTGCCGACGTAGAAGATCCGATCGCCCGTCGCGGCCTCCAGCTTCGCGGCCGCGAACACGGGAGCGTCGCGGCCCTCGTCGGTCGTCCGCAGCGCGGACTCCGCGTAGAGCTGGGCGAGGCCGCTGGCCTCGCGGCGGAGCTCGTTCAGCGTCTGCTGTGCGGGTGTAGTCCTGGAAGAGACCGAGCGCGATCAGTGTCGCGACGACGAAGGCGAGCGCGATCGCCGCCAGGAACAGTGCCGGCAGGCGAAAGCGAAGTGAGCGCAGCATTACGCCGTCTTGGCGGGAGCGCGTTCCGGGCCGACCTTGTAGCCGACGCCCCAGACGGTGACGATCGGGGAGGCCTCGCCGAGCTTGCGCCGGAGCTGGCGCACATGCACGTCGACGGTGCGCGTGTCGCCCGCGAACGTGTAGCCCCAGACGCGCTCGAGCAGCTGGTCGCGCGTGAGCACGAGCCCGCGGTGGTCGAGCAGCTCCCAGAGCAGGTCGAACTCCTTCGGCGCGAGCTGGATCTCCTCCTCGCCCACCTTCACCTCGCGGCGGCCGGCGTTGATCGAGAGGTCGCCGTGATGGAGCTCCTGCTCCTCGATGTCGCGCCGCCGCTCGGTCGTCGACCGGCGCAGCACCGACTTGACGCGCGCGACGAGCTCGCGCGGGTTGAACGGCTTCGTCAGGTAGTCGTCGGCCCCGACCTCGAGCCCGATGATCTTGTCGACGTCCTCGTCGCGCGCGGTCAGCATCAGAATCGGCACGTCGGACGTCTTGCGCACGCGCCGGCAGATCTCGATCCCGTCGAGGTCGGGCAGCATCAGGTCGAGGATGATCAGCGCCGGCGGGTCGGCCGCCACGTGCGTCAGGGCTGCGCTGCCGGTGGAGACGGCGCGCACCTCGTAGCCCGCGTTCTTCAGGTAGAGCGAGACGAACGAGGCGATCGACGCCTCGTCCTCGACGACCAGGATGGTCTGGACGCCGCCGGCCATCACGGGCTGGGTCGCGACGATTCTCGTTCCGGCGGCTCGGCCGTGCCGAGTCGGAACCGCTGTGCCTCGTCCGGGAGCGCCTTGCAGGTCGAGCGCGGAACGCTGCAGTCCTCGCCGTCGAGCGAGTAGACGCCTGGGAACCTGCCGTTGCCCTCCAGCGAGACGACTCCGGAGCCGACCGCCGAGAGATCGATGCCCGCGCCGTTGATGACGATGCGGAACGAGCCTCCGATCAGCCGGAAGCGGACGTCAGGGCCGTAGTGCCGCTCTCCCGTCCCGATCTCGACCTCGCGTGCCGCACCCCACACCTTGGGCACGAATGCGTCGTCGGGCGTGCGGTCGAGGATCGTCACGAAGCCGCGGTCGAAGCGGCCGATCACACCGCCGCGCGAAACGTCGATCACGATCCGGCCCTGGCCTTCCTCGACCGACAGGGTTCCGTCGCCCACGCCGCGCGACAGCGCAGCGGCGCCGACGGCGGGCAGAGCCAGCAGGCTGACGAACAGGATCAGGACGTACTTGCGCATCGCTTGGTGAGTATCTCGGCCTGGAGTGAGTTGAGGGTGAGCACCCAGTAAGGAAAGTGTAACGAGCCTCGATCGGCACGAAACCCCCCGGCTCCCTAGAGTTTCCGCGTGGGCGAGATCAGCGCGTTCGGAGAGATCGTGCTGGTCGTCTCCGGCGCCTGCCTGCTCGCGCTGCTTCGGTCGCACGCTGACCGAGCGGCTCGCCGTGCCGAGCGCCGCCCTGCTGCTCCTCGTCGCAGCCGCCGCATCCGACCTCTGGCCCGAGCTCGGCGAGGCGATCTCGTTCGTGACCGTCGAGCGGATCGCGGTCGTCGCCCTGATCGTGATCCTCTTCGACGGCGGCATGCACATCGGGTGGCGCCGCTTCTCCCGGTCCGCGGTGCCGATCCTCTCGCTCGGCATCCTCGGCACCTTCGCGACGGCCGGGCTGGTCGCCGTCGCCGCCCACTACCTGCTCGACCTCTCGTGGATCACGAGCGGCCTGATCGGCGCAGCGATCGCTCCCACCGATCCGGCGGTCACGTTCTCCGTCCTGGGCGGACGCGAGATCCGCGGCCGCACCGGCACGATCCTGCAGGGCGAGTCGGGCGCCAACGATCCCGTGGGAATCGCGCTTGATGATCGGGATGATCGAGCTCGCGACGACCGACGACGGCTCGTTCTGGACGGTCGTCACCGAGTTCGTCGTCGAGATGGCAGGCGGGATCGCGGTCGGTGTCGTCGCGGCCGCCCTGCTGCTGCCGCTGATGCGGCGCGTCCCGCTGCCCGAGCCCGCCCTCTACCCGCTGCGAGTGCTCGCCGCGGCCGGCGTGATCTACGGCGCCGCCACGCTCGTGCACGGCTCGGGGTTCCTCGCCGTCTTCGTCGCCGGGGTGCTGATCGGCGACGCGCCGGCGCCGAGAAAGGGCGAGATCCGCAGCTTCCACTCCGTCGCTCGCCAGCCTCGCCGAGATCACCGCCTTCGTCGCGCTCGGCCTCACGATCGACCTCAGCGAAGTCGTGTCGACCGGGATCTGGGCCGACGGGCTCCTCCTGGCCGTCCTGCTCGGGTTCGCGATCCGGCCGCTCGTCGTCGGGGTGCTCCTACTCCCGATCCGTCTCGAATGGGGTGAGCGCCTGTTCGTGATGTGGAGCGGATTGAAGGGTGCCGTCCCGATCCTGCTCGCCGCGCTGGCGCTGATCGCGGAGGTCGAGTACGGAACGGAGATCTACCGGATCGTCTTCGTGGTCGTGTTGTTCTCCGTGCTCGTGCAGGGATCGCTGCTGCCGGTCGTGGCGAACCGCCTGCGCGTCCCGATGCGTCGCGTCGAGCAGGCCGCGGCGACGGTGAGGCGGTTCGACGTACGACCCGGTTCCTACGCCGACGGGGCGAAAGTCGGCCTGCTGCCGCTTGGCGAGCGAGCGTGGGTCTCGACACTCGTTCGCGACGGCAGGCCGCGACGGCTCGGCGGCGCGACGACGCTCGAGGCCGGGGACGAGGTTCACGTTCTCTGCGACGAGGACGACGAGCCCGCGCTGCAACGGATCTTCGAGGGGCGCTAGCCGGTCTCGTAGCCGTAGAAGCCGCGCCCGCTCTTGCGGCCGAGCAGGCCGGCGTTGCGCATCGCGACGAGCCGCGGCGGCGGCGCCATTCGCTGCTCCCGCGTCTTCTCGTACAGCGCCTCGGAGGCGTGGACGTGCACGTCGATCCCGACGAGGTCGACGAGCGCACAGGGGCCCATCGGCCAGCCGGCGCCGTGCTTCATCCCCGTGTCGAGATCCTCGGGGGTGACGCGCGACTCGTCGAGGACGCGGATGCAGTCGTTGAGGAGCGGGATCAGCACGCGGTTGACGACGAACCCGGGTGTGTCGTGCGCGCGGATCGGCGTCTTGCCGATGCGCTCGCCGAACTCGAACGCCGCCTCGAAGGCCTCGTCGCCGCTCAGCTCCGCGCGGACGATCTCGACGAGCGGCATCAGCGGCGCCGGGTTGAAGAAGTGCATGCCGACGACCCGCTCGGGCCGCTCGGTCGCCGCGGCGATCTCGGTCACGGAGAGCGCCGAGGTGTTCGTGGCGAGCACGGCGTCCGGTCTCGTCAGCCGATCGAGCTCGGCGAAGAGCTCGCGCTTCGGCTTCGAGTTCCTCCACGATCGCCTCGATCACGAGGTCGCAGTCGGCGAGATCCGCGATGTCCGTCGTCAGCGTCAGGCGCCCGACGGCCGTGTCCCGATCGGCCTGCGCCAGCGTTCCCTTCTCGACCTTGCGAGTCAGGAAATGGGCGATCCGCCCGTGCGCCGCCTCTCCGAGCTCGGCCGACACTTCCCGCCCGACGGTGTCGACACCGGCCTCCACGCAGAGCTGCGCGATGCCGGCCCCCATGGCGCCGAGCCCGACCACACCGACCTTCCGGATCTCCGCCACGGCGGCGATCGTAGTCGATCAGAGGCTGGTCACGATCGCCGGCGGCGGTCGAGCTCGTCGACCCGCGAGTCGACGCCGAACGCGTACGCGAGCGGCCCGGCGAGCAGCAGCAGCGAGATCACGATGAAGGCCATGCTTGCAGCATGCGTCACTTGCCCGATCAGGACAAGTCGAGGTAATGTTCACTTCGATCATGGAACCTGATAGTTGGCTCGGCGTCGAGATCCGCCATCTCGCCGCCCTCGAAGCGGTCGCCCAGGAGGGCTCCTTCGGGCGGGCGGCCGAGGCGCTCGGCTACACCCAGTCGGCGATCAGCCAGCAGATCCAGACGCTCGAGCGCATCGTCGGCGAGCGGCTGCTCGAACGCCCGGGCGGGCCTCGCGCCGTGTCGCTGACCGAGGCCGGCGCCCTGCTGCTCCGGCACGCCGAGGCGATCGTCTCCCGGCTGCATGCCGCTCGGGCGGACATGAACGCGCTCGTCCACGGCCAGGCGGGCGCGCTGCGCGTCGGCACGTTCCAGAGCGTCGGCGCGAAGGTGTTGCCCGAGGTGATGCGCCGCTTCGTCGCCGAGTGGCCACGGGTCCAGCTCGAGCTGCGCGAGTCGACCTCGGACGACGATCTGCTGCGCCTCGTCGAGCGCGGCGAGCTCGACCTCACCTTTGCGATGCTGCCGACGCTCGAGGGCCCGTTCGAGTCGAGGGAGCTGCTGCGCGACCCCTACGTGCTGCTCGTGCCCGCCGAGCACGAGCTGGCCGACGAGGAGCGCGCGCGGATCGCGGAGCTCGGCGAGCTGACGTTGATCGGCAACCGAGCCTGCCGCAGCACCTCACTGGCCGAGAGCGAGCTCGCGATCCGGGGCGTGGAAGTCGACGTGACCTTCCGCTCGGACGACAACGGCACCGTGCAGGGCCTCGTCGCCTCCGGGTTCGGCGCCGCGCTCGTGCCCGCTGCTGACGGTGAACGTGCACGACGAGCGCGTGCGTGTCCTCGAGACCGAGCCCGAGATCCCGCACCGCCGGATCGCGCTCGCCTGGCACCGCGACCGCCACCGCTCGCCTGCCGCCCGGGCCTTCTTCGACGTCGCGAGCGACGTCTGCGCCGAGCTGAGCCTCGAGCTGCCCCAGCGCGTCTAGAAGCACTTACAAACTCCGCACCGATTCTTCCAACCCGCGGCGTAGAGTCGAGTCGTTCGGCGTTCCAGGGGTCGCTAGGAGGGTCAGGTCGTGTCCATCAGCCTCCGTTCGCTCCTGCTCGTGCTGGCCGTGGCCTTGCTCGCCCCGGCCGCGAAGGCCGCGCCGCCGCCGCACCACATCGTCACCGGCTGGGGAGCCGGCTGGCCGGAGGTGCGAACCTGGAGCGCAACCGGCGCGCGCACCCAGATGTGGGCGCTCGGCGGCAACTCCTGGCCGCTCCAGTTCGCGGCCTACCCGACCCACGAGAAGGGCGTCCGCGTCGCGGTGGCAGACGTGACCGGAGACGGTCGCGCGGAGATCGTCGCGGCCCCGGGATCGGATTCGTGGACCACAATCGAGGTCTTCGACGGCCGCACCTACGGTCGCCTCTCCTCCCTGCCGCCGTGGCCGAAGGGGAGCTGGTGGAACGGCGCCCATGTGGCGGCGGCCGACGCGACCGGCGACGGGCGGGCCGAGGTCGTGGTCGGCCTCGGGCCCGGCTGCTGCACGTCGCTGCACGTTTGGGACGTCCTCGCAGGCTCGCGGATCGGCACCACGTTTCCCTTCGGCGTTCAGAGCGAGCAGGGCGCGCTCGTCGCCGCCGGCGACGTCTCCGGGGACGGCCGCGCCGAGGTGCTCGCGGCACCGCTCCTCGGCGGGCGGGTCAGCGTCCTTCCCGCATCGGGTGGCGCTGCGTTCCGCTCGTTCGTACCCTTCGACCCGCCGGGCGCGTTGCTCGCGATCGCCGCGGGCGACCTCGCCGGCGACGCACGAGCCGAGCTCGTCGCGGGCAGGCTCGGAGCCACCGGCCCGCACGTCAAGGTGCTCGACACCGCCACCGGCGCCACGCTTGCGTCGCTCTTCCCGTTCGGCAGCGCCAGCGTCAGCGCAATCGCGGTCGCTGTCGGAGACCTCGACGGCGACGGGCGCCGCGAGGTGATCGCTGCCGCGACGACGCCCGAGGGAACCCGCGTGGAGGCGATCGGCCTCGACGGCACCTCGGTCGCCTCGTTCTACGCGTTGGAGCCGGGCCTCGCCCCCGGCGCCTCGCTGGCCGCGGGCGATCTGGACGGCGACGGCAAGGCGGAGATCGTCCTCGGCACGGGCCCGACGACGGCACCTGCGGCTCCGTTCCCCGGCCCCGCCCAGGTCGTTGCGGTGTTCGACCGGACGGGCCGAGCGCTCGGCCGGTTCGCCGCGTTCGCGGGCCGCTTCCAGGGTGCAGTTCACGTCGCGAGCGGCGATCTGACCGGCTCCCCACGGCCGGAGATCGTCACCGCGCCGGGGCAGGGGATCCCCGCCGAGATCGGGATCTACGCCGACGAGTGGCGCCCCGACCGGGAGCGAGGGAACCGGGTCGCGAGCTTCCTCGCGTTCGAGCCGACGTTCCTCGGCGGTGCCTCGGTCGCGCTCGGCGACCTCGCCGGCGACAGCCGGCCCGAGATCGTCGCCGGCACCGGTCCCGGCCGGGTCGCCGAGGTGCGCGTCTTCGACCCGCGCGGAAGCAGGCTCTCCTCGTTCCTCGCCTTCGGCGAGCAGTACACGGGCGGGATCGCCGTGGCCGCGGGCGACCTCGACGCAGACGGGCGAGCGGAGGTCGTCGCCTCGACCCTCGAGCCTCCGGCGCGGATCCGGATCTTCGGCTCCGGCGGCGAGGTGCGGGCACTCCTTCTGCCTGACACCGACGGCGTGGCGGTCGAGATCGCGGTCGCAGATCTGGACGGCGACGGCCGCGGCGAGATCATCACCGGCCGCGTCGCCGGCAGCGAGCCGGTGCTCGAGGTGCTCGACGCCGTGGGCGCGCGGCTCAGGGGTGTTCTCGCCTACGACGCAGCATTCGCCGGCGGAATCCATGTCGCGGCGGGCGACCTCGACGCAGACGGTCGCGACGAGATCGTCGTCGGGCCCGGCGACGCGGGTGGCGGCGAGGTGCGCGTGTACAACGGCCGCCTCGCATTGCTGCGCTCGTTCGCGCCGTATTCGTGGGACTGGCCGGGCGTCTTCGTAGCAGTCCGAAGGGTGACGGGACTTCCGCTCGTCGCTCTGCCGCGGACCGTGCGAGCCGCCACCGGCACGCGGCGAACGTTCGTCGTCGCGAGCTTCCGCGATGTCGCCCGTTCCGGGCATCGGTTCCGCGCGACTATCAAGTGGAGCGACGGGGCGCCGACCGGAGCCGTCGTCCGAGCTCGCGATGGCGGGCTCTACGACGTCCTCGCGAGTAGGCGCTTCGCCCGCGCGATCCGCTACGGGGCCGCGGTGACGTTCGTTCGGGGTGCGAGGACCGCTGTCGCCAGGAGCACGGTGGTCGTCCGGCCGCGCTAGAACCGCTCGACGACGCGCCGCGATCGCCTGGCCGAAGCCGATGCACATGCAGGCGATGCCGTAGCGCGCCTCCCGGCGGTCGAGCTCGTTCAGGAGCGTCGCCGTCACGCGCGCGCCGGTGGCGCCGAGCGGATGGCCGAGCGAGATGCCGCCGCCGTTCGGGTTGATGTCGTCGAAGCGATCCTCGAGCCCGGCGTCGTGCGCGAACTGGAGCACGACCGAGGCGAAGGCCTCGTTGACCTCGATCACCGAGATGTCGTCCCAGCCGAGCCCCGCCTTCGCGAGCGCCTTTCGGCACGCCTCCGGGTTGCCGTGCAGCATGCGGTAGGGATCGACGCCGGCGAGCCCGAACGAGACGAAGCGCGCGCGTGGCTCCAGGCCGAGCCGCGTCGCCGCTCGCCTCGCTCGTGACGAGCACGGCAGCCGCCCCGTCGACGATCTGGCTCGAGTTCCCCGCGGTGACCACGCCGTCCGGGATGAACGCAGGCTGCAGCGAGGCGAGCTTCTCCGCAGAGGTGTCGCGCCGCGGCGCCTCGTCGACGGCGAAGAGCACCGCCGCGCCGGCTGCCGACACCTCGACGGGCACGATCTCGTTCTCGAAGCGCCCCTCGTCGATCGCGGCGAGCGCGCGCCGGTGCGACTCGAGCGAGAAGGCATCGAGACGCTCGCGCGAGAGACTCCACTCGGATGCGAGCGCCTCGGCCGAGATTCCCTGCGGCACGATCTGCCAGCGCTCGGTCAGCCGCTCCGAGAGGTCGCCGCCGTTCGAGCCCATCGGGACGCGCGACATCATCTCGACGCCCGCCGAGACGACGACGTCGAGCTGACCCGCCCAGATCGCCGCCGCCGCGTTGAAGTTCGTCTGCATCGACGAGCCGCACTGGCGGTCGACGGTGGTTCCACACACGGTCTCGGGCCAGCCGGCGACCATCGGCGCCATCCGCCCGATGTTCCAACCCTGCTCGCCGATCTGCGTGACGCAGCCCATCTGCACGTCCTCGACCTCGGCCGGGTCGAGGTCCTGCCGTGCGACGAGGCCGTTCAGGACCTGGGCGGCAAGCTCGTCGCCGCGCGTTGCCGCGAGCGAGCCGTTTCGCCGCCCGATCGGCGAACGGACGGCGTCGACGATCAGCGCGTCACCGGCCATCAGCAACAGCATAGAGCCGCCACGATCCCGGAACGCCCTTCAGCTCGCGCTCGCCTCGCTCCTCGAACTCGAGCCCTGAGCCGGCGACGAGATCGCGCACCGTGCTGGATACGAGCACCTCGCCCTCCTGTGCGGCAGCCGAGATGCGGGCACCGACGACGACTGCGAGTCCGGCGAGCTTGCCGCCGACCTCCTCGCATTCGCCCGTGTGCACGCCTGCTCGGACTCCGAGACCGATCCGGCGCAGAGCGTCGCGCACGGCTGTTGCGCACCTGACCGCCCTGGCTGGCCCGTCGAACGCCGCGAAGAAGCCGTCTCCCGCCACGTCGAGCTCGCGGCCACGGAACCGCTCGAGCTCGCGCCGCACCGTCGCGTGATGCGCCTCGATCAGCGCTGCCCATTGCCGGTCCCCGAGCTCGACGGCCCTCTCGGTGGAGCGCACGAGATCGGTGAAGAGAATCGTGGCCAGGACCCGGTTCGGGTCGGGGCCGCGCCGCACGCCGGTGAGGAAGTCCTCGATCTCGTCGACGATCTGGTCTGCGTCGCTCCAGGGCAGATGATCGACCCCCGGCAGTTCCACGAACCTCGCGTCCGGGATCCGCGACGCGAGGTAGCGGCCTTCCTCGACGTTCGAGTCGCCATCGCCGGTGCGATGGAGCACGAGCGTCGGCACGGCGATCGTCGGCAGGATGTGCCGCACGTCGATCTGGCTGTTCATCAGGATGAGGTCGCGAGCAGCGCCCGGACTCGCGGCCGCCCGGGCACGCCGCAGCCACCAGGCGGCGAGCGCCTCGTCGACGTTCGCGCCCATTCTCGTGCGATCGGCCTCCTCCCCCCAATTGCGCTCCACGTCGGCCGCGTAGGCCTGGCGCTCCGCCCACGTCGCCGCCCAGGGATAGTCGGCGTCCGGATCGCGCCGCTTCGCGTACGAGGCGTAGAGGACGAGCGCCGACACGCGTTGCGGATAGGTCGCCGCGAAGAGACAGCACATCGGACCGCCCTCCGAATACCCGTACAACGCGGCGCGCTCGCTCCCGACGGCGTCCATCACGGCTCGCACGTCGTCCATCCTCGTCTCGAGATCAGGGAGACCGACGCTGCGGTCGGATAGCCCCGTCCCGCGCTTGTCGAACCGGATCAGCCGCGAGAACGAGGCCAGGCGGCTCAACGCGTGGGCCGCTCGTGGCTCCTCCCAGTCGATGTCGAGATGGGAGATGAACCCGGGAACGAGCACCAGGTCGAGCGGGGCGTCGCCCACGACCTGGTAGGCGATGTTGATCTCACCGCTCTGGGCGTACTTCGTCTCCGGAATCCGCATGACGTGAGTCTCGTAGACTCCTGCCAGTGGCCGCAACGGCGACCGAGCGAAAGCTGCTGATCGACGGCGAGTGGGTCGAGACCGGCGACTGGCAGGAGGTGCGGTCGCCGTACTCCGGCGAGCTCGTGGCGCGGGTCGCCAAGGCAGGCGCGCAAGAAGCGCGGCTCGCCGTCGACGCGGCCGAGCGCGCGATGCGCGAGCCGATGCCCGCCCACAAGCGTGCGGAGATCCTCGTTCGCGTCGCCGGGTATCTGGGCCGCCGGCATGACGAGGTCGCGCGCACGATCTGCGCCGAGGCCGGCAAGCCGCTGAAGGCGGCGAAGGTCGAGGTCTCGCGCGCGATGTCGACGTTCACGATGGCCGCGGTCGAGGCGCGCAAGCTCGCGGGCGAGATGGTGCCGATGGATGCCTCGCAGGCCGGCGCCGGCAAGCTCGCCTTCACGCTCCGGCAGCCGGTCGGGATCGTGGGCGCGATCTCGCCGTTCAACTTCCCGCTCAACCTCGTCGCCCACAAGGTCGCGCCGGCGCTCGCCGCCGGGTGCGCCGTGGTGCTCAAGCCCGCCTCGCAGACCCCGCTCTCCGCGCTCCTGCTCGCGGAGCTCGAGACGGAAGCCGGCCTGCCGCCCGGCTGGCTGAACGTCGTCGTCGGGAGCGCCGGCGAGATCGGCGACGTCCTCGTGAAGGACGAGCGGGTGAAGCTGATCAGCTTCACCGGCTCGAGCGGCGTCGGCTGGGGCCTGCGCGAGCGCGCTCCCCGGAAACGGGTCAACCTCGAGCTCGGCAACGCGACCCCGGTGATCGTCGAGGCCGACGCCGACCTCGACGACGTCGCGAGCCGGCTGGCCGCGAACGCCTTCTCGTTCGCCGGCCAGAGCTGCATCTCCGTGCAGCGGATCTACGTGCAGCGCGACGCCTACGAGGACCTGCTCGCGCGTTTCCTGCCGAAGGTCGAGGCGCTCAGGCTCGGCGATCCGGCGGACGAGGACACGGACGTCGGCCCACTGATCGACGGCGACGCGCGCGAACGCGTCGTCGCCTGGATCGAGGAGGCTCGCGCCGCCGGAGCGGAGATCCTCACCGGTGGCACGTTGGACGGCGAGCTCCTGCGGCCGACGGTGATCGCCGGTGCCGACCCCCGAGCTGAAGGTCTCCTGCGACGAGGTCTTCGGGCCCGTCTGCACCGTGACGGCCTACGACACGCTGGACGAGGCGATCGAGCTCGCGAACGGGACGCGGTTCGGCCTCCAGGCCGGCATCTTCACGAGCTCGATCAAGCGCGCCCTCTACGCCGCGCAGCGCCTCGAGTTCGGCGGCGTCACCGTGAACGAGGCACCGACGTTCCGGGCCGACCAGATGCCCTACGGCGGCGTCAAGGACTCGGGCAACACCCGCGAGGGGCCTGCCTGGGCGGTCCGCGAGATGACCGAGGAGCGCCTCGTCGTGCTCGAGCTCTAGCTGACCCCGCTGCTAGGCTTGCGCGGCCTGATGGCGCGTCTACCGCTGCTCCCACGCCTGCTGCGGCAGCAGTCCGACTCGCCGCCGGCCACCCCGGCAACGCCGACGACCGCCCCGGGCCGCCGCCGCAAGACGGCGCCTGCCGCGGGCGAGCTCCGGCGTGAGCGACGGGCCCTGCTGCGCCTCAGGGAAGAACGGCTGCGAGACCTCGGCGGCCTCGCGCTCGAGATGTACCGCCGCGACCGATTCCGGGAGGGTCTCGTGCTGGAGCGTTGCGCCGAGCTGATCGGCCTCGAGGCGCGAATCCACGAGCTCGAAGAGCTCCTCGGCGGTCCGCGCGCACTGCGCGGTGCACGCCGAAGCGCGCGCTGCGACTGCGGAGCGCCGCTGCTCCTCGGCTCGCGGTTCTGCGCCAACTGCGGCCGTCCGGTCAAGCTCGAGCCCCCCCGGGAGCCCCGCTGAGCGCTCACGAGGAGAACCCGCCGGCTGCGAAGCAGCGCACCTGTCCGCGCTGCTCGGCCCCGGTCGAGCCGCTGCAGGAGTACTGCCTCGAATGCGGGCTCCGGCTGCCGCTGGAGCGGCCGACCGCGAACGACCGCGCGTCCGCGCACACCGCCGAGCGTCACCGCTGGTCGGGAGGCTGGATCTCACCGGCCCTGCTCGGTCTGCTCATCGCCGTCCTCGGCACGGGTGCTGCGATCGCGATCTCCGACGACGGTGACTCACGCGCCTCGGTGACGACCGCGACCGGCGGCAGCCGCACGGCTCCCGAGACGACGTCGACCCTGACCGCGCCCGAGCCGACCGCGCCCGCGCCGACGACCGCACCGTCGACGACGACCGCGCCCGCCGTGACCACAGCGCCGCGGCCCCCGGCGACGCTCTCGTGGCCGCGCGGCCGTCGAGGCTGGACGATCGTGCTCGTCTCGCTCCCCCAGTCGAACGGCCGTGACTCGGCTGCGGCGACAGCTGCCGAGGCCCGGCGCGACGGGCTCCCGGACGTCGGTATCCTCAACTCGTCCCGCTTCGCGAGCCTCCACCCCGGGTACTTCGTCGTCTTCGCCGGCGTCTTCGACTCCCAGGCCGAGGCGACGAGCGCGCTCCCCCGTGTCCGCTCGGCTTTCCCGCTCGCCTACCAGCGGGAGATCGTTCCGTGACGGCCGCGGTGTCAAGATCTGGCGCGGTGTAAAAGATCTGGCCAGGTGTAAGGATCGTCGGGAACGGGGAGACGCGTCTTCACGACATTTCCGCCGGGTATGCCGCTTGTCCCGACGGAAACAAAGACTTAAGACTTTGTAACACCGGAGGGATCTCCGTATACTCGGCCGTGGAGGCTCTCCCAGAGCCCGGTTTTCGGCCTGAACAGTGGATTGACCAGGGAGTAGTGACCGCCTCGATGGAAGCTCGGCAACTTCATCTCCAAGCGTGCATGTATCAATACTCGCGAGCCATCTACCGCTCGATCAAGGACCTGATCGACCCGTATGCGAACGCGACGACCCAGCTCGAGTCGCGCCGCGCCGTGCTCGAGCAGTGCGAAGGGACGATGGAGCGGCTCGCCGCCGATCCGCATTACTTCTCGAAACCCGACCGGGCGCTGTTCCAGGACATCCGCCGCTACTTCCCGATCACCGCGCAGGCACAGGTCGCCTGGGCCGTGACCGAAGGCGTCGGCGCGGCTGTCGGTTTCATCGAGGAGCAGCTGGAGGCCGGGGCGCTCGACGGCGGAATCGCACGTTGCCGCGCGACCACGCGCAAGGGAAAGCCCTGTCAGCGCACGCCGCTCCCCGAGCGGGACTACTGCCCCTCTCACCAGCACCTCGAGAGCTCGACCCTCGCCGCCTAGCGCGGGGCGTCTGCGGAGACGGCCGCCCCGCGATGCTCATCGCCCGGATTCGATAGCGACTAAGCTCGCACGCGAATGTCGCACGACACCGACAAGCTGATCCGGCAGCTCTCGCTCGTCGCCTTCCTGATGGCGGAAAGGCGCCCGCTGACCGCGCGGGACGTCAAGGGGAACGTCGAGGGCTACTCCGAGATGTCCGACGAGGCCTTTGCCCGGCGTTACTACTCCGATCGCGCCGAGCTGATCTCGCTGGGCGTGCCGCTGCACTCGCAGCGCGACGAGTTCACCGGCGAGGAGCTCTACACGTTGCGCTCCGAGAACTACTTCCTCGAGAAGCTGGAGCTCGACGACGAGGAGCTGGCCGCCCTCCAGACGGCGCTCTACCTGCTCGAGGGCACGTTCGCCTACGCCGAGCCGCTGCGGCTCGCGCTCCAGAACCTCGCGCTCGGCCGGCCGGGCTTCGACGCCCCGCCCACCAACACGGCTGCGAGCGTCCAGGTCCGCGATCCCGACTACTCGCCTGAGCTCGCGGGCCGGTTGAGCAAGCTCGAGGCGGCGATCTCCAAGCAGCGCACGGTCAAGTTCAGCTACTGGTCGCCGCGGCCCGACCGCGTCGCGGAGCGCTCGCTCAACCCGTACGCCCTCCGCCGCGACCGCGGCACGTGGTACGTCGTCGGCCTCGACCTCGACCGCGACGCGATCCGCACGTTCCGGATCTCGCGCATTCGCAGCGACATCCGCTTCGCCACCCGTCGCGAGCGCGACTTCCGCCTTCCGGAGGACTTCGACGTGGACGCCCATCGCGTCGGCGAGGACTGGCAGCACGGCGCGACCACCGGCACGGCGCGCATCGCCGTCGCCGGCGACACCGCGTGGTGGGTGCACCGCACGCTCGACGCTGCCGGGGCCCTGAACGACGGCGTCTTCGAGACACGCTACGCCGACGTCGACGCCCTGGCGGGCTGGGTGCTGCGCCAGAACGGACGTGCGGTGCCGCTCGAGCCCGAGGAGCTGCGGGTCGCCTGTGCCCGCGCCCTGGAGCGCGTCCGCGACGGTCACGCAGGTGAGCCGCGAACGCTCGCGCGTGCGCGCAAGCCGGCCCTGGAGGTCGCGGCTCCGGACCGGCCGGCACCTCCCGTTGCGCCCGAGCGCTTTGCCGTCCTCCAGGCGCTGCTTGCGTACCTGCTGGCCGCGTGCGGCGACGGCCGCGACGCCGAGATCCCTGCCGCGGAGCTCTCCGAGCGTTTCTCGATCCCCCTCGACGAGCTCCAGGAGCACCTTTCACTGCTGAACCTCGTCAATTTCGGCGGCGGCTGCTACACGGTCTACGCGGAGCTCGAGGGCGACACTGTGCGCGTGGACAAGGAGCTCTACGGCGATGTCTTCCGCCAGGCGCCCCGCCTGACACCGCTGGAGGCTCGCGCGATCCGCCTCGCGCTCGACATCGTCGGGCCGACGATCGCGGCCCGCGCGCACACCCCGCTCGATCGCGTGCGCAAGAAGCTCGAGGACACGTTCGGCCAGTTCGAGCTGGCCCAGGCGCCCGAGTCGCGGCAGGTGAACGACGAGGAGGGGCTCGTGCGGACGCTCAGTGAGGCGATGGAGCAGCACCACGTCGTCGAGATCGAGTACCTCAAGGAAGGCGAGGACGAGAGCTCGACGCGGCGCGTGGAGCCCTACAGCTTCGAGCGCGTGATGCCGCACTGGCTCGTGCATACCTGGGATCTGACGGTCGCGAACTCGCGCAGCTACCGGCTCGACCGGATGCGCTCGGCGCGGTTGACCGACGAGACATTCGCGCCGCGCGAGGGTTTCGACCCTCACTTCCTCGAGGACACCCGTCCCGCACGCGTCCTCTACACGAAGGAGATCGCGCGGTGGAAGGTCGAGCGTGGCGCGGCGCCGCTCGTGGACAAGACGGCCGTCGCGAGCATCCGCGTCGGCAACGGCGACTGGCTCGTCGGCGAGATCATGGCCGACCGCGGCGAGGCGATCGTGCTCGAGCCGGCCGAGCTCCGGCCCGCTGTCTCGAAACGCGCCGGCGAGCTCGTCAAAGAGCTCAAGCTCACGCGCGTTCGGGTTCCGAGCTAGCTCAGCGGCAGCGTCAGCGTGAACGTCGTGCCGCTCCCGGGGCTGGAGTCGACCTCGAGCGAGCCGCCGTGGGCCTCGGCGAACGCCCGCGAGAGGAAGAGACCCAGCCCGGTTCCGGGCTTGGCCTCCCGTACCGCCGCGCGACCGAACTTCTCGAAGATCAGCCCGTGGTGCTCCGCGGCGATCCCCGGGCCCGCGTCGGTGACACGCACCTGAACCCTGCCGTTGTCCGGCCGCGCGGCCACGATGATCTCTCCACCCTCCGGCGAGTACTTGATCGCGTTCGAGATCAGGTTGTCGACGAGCTGGCGGAGGCGCTCGGCGTCGCCGCGGAGGTTCGGCAGCGACGCTGCGATCTCGGTGCTCAGGCGGACCTCGTCCTGGCCGATCTCGGCGGCCGACACCGCGTCGCGCAGCACCGTCGCGAGGTCGACGTCGCCGAAGCGGTAGCTGAACGTGCCGGCTTCGAGCCGCGAGGTGTCGAGCACGTCACCGATGAGGGCGGCGAGACGGGTCGTCTCGTCGGCGATCACCGCGAGGAAGGCCTCGCGCTGATCCGGTCGCAGCTCGCGCCAGCGCTGCTGGAGCGTGCGCGCCGAGCCGATCACCGCCGCCATCGGGCTGCGCAACTCGTGCGACACGAGCGAGACGAAGTCCGCCCGGAGCGTCGACAGCCGCCGCAGCTCCTCCACCGTCGTCCGCTCGGCATCGTAGGAGCGGATGTTCTGCACGGTGGTCGCCACGAGCCGCCCGAGCAGCGTCACGAGCTCGAGCTCGGCGGGCCGGAACGAGCCTGGCTCGCGGCGCGCCAGCGAGAGGGCACCGATCGAGCGAGCCCCGAGCTGCAGCGGCGCGAGGACGCGTGCACGCAGGCCGAGCTCAAGCAGTCCGGTCTCCTCCGGATACTGCGGCTGCGAGATGTCCTCCCGGCTGACCGTGACGCCCTCGCCGACGACCGCCTCGAGCACCGACCCGGCCACTGCGATCGGAGTCCCCGGCGGAAGGAAGCTCTCGGCGCCGACACCCGCCGTCGCCATCACGCGCGCACCGCCGTCCTCCACGAGCAGGATCGCGGCACGGTCGAACGGAACGAGCGTGCGCAGCTCGCCGATGAACGCGCCGAAAGCCTCGTCGAGCTCGAGCGACGAGCCGAGTGCGTGGGCCGAGCGGTTGGCGGCCTCGAACAGGTCGACCCGCCGTTCCAGCTCCGCACGCAGTCGCTCGGCCTCGTCCGCGCGGGCCTTCGCGAGACGCGCCTGCTCGCGCTCGAGCTCGACCAGCCGGCCGACGACGCCGCCGAGGACGAGGGCGACGAGCCCGCGGAGAACGATCGACTCGATCTGGAGCTCGTAGTCGAATTCACGCGTGCGCCACACCTCGGCCGCGACCAGCATCGGCACTGTGAGTCCCGCGACGATCAGCCCTCCCGCTGTGCGGAAGAAGAGAGCGGCTTCGAGCACGACGAGTAAGAGCAGCGACCGCAGCGGTTGCCCGGGCTGCCACGAGTACGCGATGATCAGCCCGAAGGTGAGCGCGAGATCCGCAGCCACGTTGAGCGCTGCGAGCTCTCGCCGCCGGCGGCGCCACCGCGGCACGAGCGCCAGCAGGGCGATCGCCAGGATCGCTTGAACGGCGAGCAGAGCCCAGGCGGCTGCCTCGTACCCGGGCGGGAACTCGCCCCGCTCGGAGAGGAGCTGGGCGAGCGCGAGTGGGACGAGTGCGAGGCGGATCCACGCGAGCGCGCCGAGGAACGTCACGAGCCCGCTCGCTCGTCGAGCCGCTCGAGCGCCCAGGCCGCATGCTCGCGGAGGAGCGGATCTGGATCGTCGACGTATCGCATGACGGCGTGGCGTTCCTGGTCGCCGCCGACGTTGCCTGCTGCGACGAGCGCGTTCCGGCGCAGGTAGCGCGGGTCGTTCCGCGGCACGTAGAGCCGCTCGAAGCGCCGCACGAGCGCTGCACCGTCCGTTTCGAGCCAGTCGACGAGCGAGATCGACGGCTCGGCCCCGGCGGGCAGCGGCTCGTCGGCTCGTCGCCGCTCGATCCCCCGGTTCCACGGGCAGACGTCCTGGCAGATGTCGCAGCCGTACACCGAGCCGCCGAGCTCGGCCCGGTACTCGACGGGAATCGGGTCAGGCGACTGTGTCCAGTACGAGAGGCAGCGCGTCGCGTCGAGCGTGCCGGGCTCGTCGAGCGCACCCGTGGGACAGGCCTCGATGCACAGCGTGCACGAGCCGCAGTCGGTCGACAGCGGCTCCGTCCGCTCGAGCTCGACGTCGGTCACGAGCGTCCCGAGCACCACCCACGAACCGTGACGGCGCGTGATCAGCAGCGTGTTCTTGCCGTAGAAGCCGACGCCCGACCGCGCGGCGGCCTCGCGGTCGACGTGCTGGTTCGCATCGACGAGCACGCGGTAGGAGCCGCCGATCCGACGGCCGAGAACGTCGAGCTTGACCCGAAGCTCCTCGTACCGGTCCCACCAGGTGTAGCGCGAGAGGCGCCCCTCGCCCTGGTTCGGAGCTGCCACCGTCGACGTAGTAGCAGAGCGCGGCGGAGACGACGGTGCGGGCACCCGGCAGCAGCGTCTCAGGATGGCAGGACACCTCTGGTTGCGCCATCGTGAAGCGCATGTCGGCGAAGAGCCCGCGCGCCCTGCGCTCGCGGATGTGCCGCTCGGTCTCGACGTACGGCTCGGCCGGAGCGGCGCCGATCGCGTCGAGGTCGAGCTCCGCGGCAAGCTGAGCGAGCTCCGAGGCGGTCATGCGAGGATTCTGACGATGAAGGCTATCCGCATCCACGAGGACGGCGGCCCGGACGTGCTCCGGTACGAGGACGTTCCCGAACCGGTCGCCGGCCCCGGCGAGGTGCTGATCTCGCTGAGGGCAGCGTCCCTCAACCATCTCGACCTGTGGGTGCGCAAGGGTCTTCCTTCCGTCCCGAAGCCGCGGATCCTCGGCGCGGACGGCGCCGGAGTACGGGTCGACACCGGGGAGCGCGTCGTGATCAACCCCGGGCTCGAGCACGGCGCGACGATCACGGTGATCGGCGAGCACACGGACGGCACCCACGCCGAGCTGATCGCGGTGCCGGAGACGAACGTCTTCCCCCTCGACGACGAGATCGATTTCGAGACGGCCGCGGCGTTCCCGCTCGTCTACGAGACCGCCTATCGGATGCTCGTCACGAAGGCGCAGCTGCAGGCGGGCGAGACCGTGCTGATCTGGGGGATCGGCGGCGGGGTCGCGACGGCGTCGTTCGAGATCGCGCGGGCGCTCGGCGCGCGCACCGTCGTCACCTCCGGGAGCGACGAGAAGCTCGCGCGCGCGGTCGAGTGGGGCGCGGACGTCGGCGTCAACCATCGCACCGGCGACGTGGCCGCAGCGGTGAAGGAGGTCGGCGGCGCCGACGTGGTCGTCGAGACCGTCGGCGAGGCGACGTGGAAGACGTCGCTGGGGGCCGTCAAGCCGGGTGGGCGAGTCACCGTCTGCGGCGCGACGAGCGGGCCCAACCCGCCCGCCCAGCTGCACCGCTTCTGGTGGAAGCAGCTGACGGTCTTCGGCTCGACGATGGGCACGCGCGAGGACTTCCTCGGCGCCTACGAGCTCGTCCGGAGCGGCCGGGCGCGTGTGCACGTCGACTCGGTGTTCCCGCTGGCGGAGACGCGTGCGGCACACGAACGGCTCGAAGCCGGCGAGCAGCTCGGCAAGATCGTGCTCGCGATTCCGGGCTGACGCTCGGAAGCGTCAGCACTAGCCGAAGCCGAGGATGAACTTGGCGTCATCCGACATCCGGTCGGCCCAGGCAAGCTGCGACGGGATGCAACGAGCCGCGAAACCTGCATGACCTCGTAATTCGTCTGCGCGCCGTCGGGCCTCGCGAACGAGCCGATGGTTCAACGCGCGGTGGAGGCTCTCTCTCGGCATCGCCGCGTCCGTCCGCAGAGCGGCAAGGCGAACTCGCAATCGAGTCCGCCCAACCTATGCTCGCTGCTTTATGAGGCCGCTGTGTCGTTGTCGCGGGCGGCGTAAAAGTACGCCCAGTGCTTAGCGCTCGCACCGTTGAGATTCGAAACGGCCTTGAGACAGAAAGCACCGTCGTCGTTTGCGTCGATCTGGTTCCCGAGGGCGATCAGATCTTGCACGGTGTACGGGGCGGGGTTGGCGGCGAGGCCGGCCGCGATCCGAGGAAGCTCCATCAGTTGAGCTTGCGTCTGAGGTACTGCGTAGAACGTGTAACCGTTGGGACAGCTCGTGCGCTCCGCGCCGGCCGTAGCTGTTGGGGCGAGTGTGAGCGCCGTGATCACGATCGCCAAAAGGAATCCCTGCCGCATGGTTCTCCCTTCGTATCGTTGTTTGGGGCAGTTCGCTGATTCATGACACCGCGGCCTGGGCGCGTCAAGGACAACACCCTTTTGCGCCAGGTCCGCGGTGTTGCGCAGCCTGCGTCGATGCCCGGAGGAGAGGAGCCACCGGGATGCGGGGTGGGGCATCGACGCGGGTCAATCGAACGCCCTCAGATGTAAGCGCTCCTGGGCGGCCGAGTCGGAATTGAGCCTGGGCTGGCGGAGGCGTAAGGTGAGAAGTGTTGGCCGTTACTTCCGTCGTCGTCTGAGTCGTGAACGCGAGGGGGAAGCGATGAGTGGCCCGGGTGCCGAGAGCGTCAGGAATCTTGCGCAGCCGCAGGTGCAACAGTTCCTCATGTACGAAGCGCTCGATGAGGGACCAAGCCTGATTTTCGTTGCGGACGAGGAGATGAAGTACGTCGCCGTCAATCAGACGGCATGTCGGATTCTCGGTTACACGCGAGAGGAACTCCTCTCGCTCGCTGTGACCGACGTCGCGGTGGACGCCGAAGCCCCTCGGATCTACGACGACATGCTTCGGGCCCGCGGTCATCGTGGTGTAGCAACGATCCGAGCGAAGGATGGCCGGCTGATCTCGCTGAGCTACAACGCCTCTGAGGTTCGCGTCAGCGGTTTGCCCTATTGGGTCTCGATCGGCCACATTGAGGGCGACACGGGCAGCTAGCCCACAGCATCGCCGAAAGCTGGCGCGCCCGAGGCGAACTCCCGCTCGGCGCGGACCGGTCAGAGGGATGGAGTTTCGCCGACACCGTCGCGCCAGTAGCGCTAGCCGGCCTCTTTTCGCTTCGGCCTCACGGACGGCGCGGCCATAGTTTCGCGCACTGGACGATGGGATCGGCGGGCACGGGGGTATTTCGCGAGCCCTCGGAGTTTGGGTCTCGTGTCGTCAGCGCAGAAACCATTGCGTGTTCCGCATGCGCTACGTCGTGTTGCTTTGGGTCGCCCGGAAGCTGTGGTCGGCTGTTCGCCCAGCTCTGGCTCGTCGGTTGCGAGAGCGACGCCGCAGACCGTAGATCTGCGGCCCGTTAGCGAGAGCGGGGGTCTAGCTTCTCGACGTACTCGCCCGCTTCGCCGTCTTTGCGCACGATCCAGTGCGTCTCGTTCTCGGCCACCAGGTTCTCGACTTCGGGCGTGTAGTGGAGCGGTAGAACGACGAACTGCTTCGGGTCTGCGCGAATGGCCTCATACTGCGCGGGTGCAAGCGAGAGGCGAAAGGTGCAATCGACGTTTGCGCATTCGCAGAAGTAGTCGTAGTCGCCACCACCGTTTTCCGCCGCGTCTTGTACGCGTTCGTTGACCTCGCGGAACAGTGCCTCGTTCTCCGCCATTCGTCGCTCGCGCGGATCCATAGCCTCACCCTACTCTGCCTCCGAGGCATTCGTTTTGCAGCCGGAGCTAGCGGTAACAGGATGGCATGACCGCCAGGGACGTACATCAGAAGCGGAGCATGCTGACGATCCTTCTCGCCACCTGCGAGACCACATTGCAGTCGTCTCGTGCGGGCGACATGGCACTTAACAATGCGCTGGTCGCCGATTTGGAACGGGTGATCGAGCGGACGCGAGCCGAGCTTGACGCTCTCGCGGAGCCGGCACAGAACCGCGCTCAGCTACCCGGTTAGCGTCCATTCATCTGGGTGCGCGCAGTGTCCGGGAGTGAGCAGCGTTCGCGATCGGCCGGAATGCCTATCCATCGACGACCCCGAAGAGGATGAGCCGCTTAACCGAAACCGAGGATGAACTTGGCGTCCTCGGACATTCGGTCGGGAGTCCAGGGCGGGTCGAACGTCAGCTCGACCTCGACCTCGTCGACGCCCTCGACGGACGCTGCAGCGTCGTGGATGCCGTCCTGGATCATCTGACCGGCAGGACAGCCCATTGAGGTGAGGCTGTGAATCACTTTCACCTTCGGGCCGTCGATCTCGACGTCGTAGAAGAGCCCCAGCTCGACGATGTCCATCCCGAGCTCGGGATCCTCGACGGTGTGCAGGGCTTCGACGATCGCTTCCTTCGTTGGCATCGAAGCCAGTTTAGCCTGAGGGCGCTTTTGGGCCGCGGAGCGGCCCCTTTTGGGGGTCTTCGCGCGATCGGAATCTGCTTTCGCAGATTCCGATCTTGCGCTGGCTAGGTCAGTACAGCAGCCGGACCTCCTCCTTCCGCTCGCGTGCGAAGAAGTGGATGCCGTCCGTGAAGCGCACCCAGTTGCACCGCATGCACATCACGAGCGAGTGGGTGCGGGCGCTGTCGGCGAGGAAGCGGACGCCGCGTAGGAGGTCGCCGCCGGAGATCCCGGTCGCGACGACGATCACCTCCCCGGGCGAGAGCTCCTCCGAGGTGAAGACGCGGTTGACGTCCTCCACCCCGTACTCGGCCGCGTCCTCGATCTCGCGCCGGGTGGTCGGCCAGAGCTGCGCCTGCAGCTCGCCCCCGAGACAGCGAAGCGCCGCCGCGGAGAGCACCGCCTGCCGCGTGCCGCCGATCCCGATCGCGAGATGGTCGTTCGTGCCGCGGATCGCCGCCGAGATCGAGGCGGTCACGTCGCCGTCCTGGATCAGCTTGATCCGGGCGCCCGAGGCGCGGATCTCCTCGATCAGATCGTGGTGCCGAGGGCGGTCGAGCACGATCGTCGTGATGTCGTTGACGTTGCGGCCGAAGCCCTCCGCGATCGCGTGGATGTTCTCCGCCACCGGCTTGCCCAGGTCGATCTTGCCCGCGGCGCGAGGGCCGACGGCCATGCGGCGCATGTACATGTCCGGCAAGCGCAGCAGCGATCCGGGCGGCCCGACGGCGATCATGGACATGGCGCCGTTGCCGCCCCGCGCGACGACGCCTCGCCCTTCGAGCGGGTCGACCGCGAGGTCGAAGGCCTCGCCGCCGGCGCCGAGCGTCGACCCCACGGTGAGCTGCTCGCCGTCCTCGGGGCCGATCACGACCGTCCCGTCGATCGGCAGCTCCGAGAGCCCGGCGAGCATCGCGCCCTCCGCCGCGTCCTCTGCCGCGTCCTGGTCGTCGCGACCCAGCCAGCGCGCGCCCGCGAGCGCCGCCCACTCGGTCGCGCGGGCGAACAACGCACACGGACACGTGGGCCTCCGCTCCTCGATCACGTCGCCACTCGTGCGTGTCGCTCCGCGCGCTCGAGCACGAGCTCGAGCACCGCGCCGATCGCGTCGGCCACGCTTTCGTTCTCGACCACCGGCACGTCGTTCCGCCGCGCGCGCTCGACGATGTATTCCTGGATCATCCTGATCTCCGGCAGCCCGGCGACGTACTTGTCGCCCGGGCGCACACCGTCCGAGCTGACGTCGCGGATCCAGAAATGGCTTCGGTGGATCTCCTCGTCGTGGATCGCGAGCACGCACTGGACGACGAGTGCGCCCTCGAGCTCGATCGACAACATCCCGGGCACGAGGTGCACGCCCTCGAGCACCATCGACCAGCCCTCGTCGAACGCGCGGGACAACGCAGCCTCGACGCCCACGAGCACGTTCCGGGTCTGATCGAGGAACCCGAGCAGCGCGGCGTCGCCCGATTCCTCCTCTTCGGCCTTCGAGAGCCCGAGCGCCGCCTCGAAGCTCGAGTAGTGGATCGAGGGCATGAACTCCTTTGCGAAGAAGGCGCGCATCGTCTGACGCACGAAGTCGGTGGAGGTGACGCGCGTGATCCCGAGCCGATACGCGACCTCGGTGGCGACCGTCGACTTGCCTGTGCCTGTGCCTCCGCCCACGAGGAGGATCACGGGCAGGTCGAGCTCCTGGAGGTCGCGGAACTGGCGCAGCCGTCGCACGGCGCGTGTTCCGGCGACCTCGCCGAGGACATCGACCGCGAGCTCTCGGAGGCGCTCGAGGTCGACCGATGTGGCCCCGCGCTGCGCCAGGTCGGCCTCTGTCCGCCGCGCGAGCTCGTAGGCACGTTCCTCGGGAACGCCGACCGAGACGAGCACCCTGGCCATCAGCCCCTTCGAGTACGGCGCCGACTTGCCGCCCAGGAAATCGAGCTCGCCGTGCCGCCGCTCGCTCATGCCGCGGCCTCGGCGGCCAGGCGATGCAGCTCCTCGTCCAGGCTGGGCCCGCCGGGATCGGAGAGGACGTCGCTGCCGGCGAGCACGACGTCGATGCCGCGCTCGCGCCCCGCCGTGGCGACGACGTCGATCGCCGCCGCCTTCAGCTCGACGAGGAAGACCTCGGCGTCGACCGACTCGAGCTCGTCGCGCAGCTTCGCGCGGTTCGAGAGGCTTCCGGACACGTGCACGACGTCCGCCCCGTGCTCGTCAGCGAGGTGCCCGCGAAAACGGTCGTGAGCGCTCTCGGGCGCGGTCGAGAAAAAGGCGACTCGTCGCCCGGCGACCGGCGTGGAGGGACGCGGTCGGAGCTTCGTCGCGACAACGCGCGGTGCGAGGCCTGCCGCCAGATCGCGAAGCTCTTCCCAGCCGGAGCCCTCCTCGGCCATCGTCAGCACGACGAGATCGGAGATCAGGTGGCGGTAGCCGTTCAAGTAGCCGGTCACGACGGCCGGATCCTGCATCGCGTTCACGACGAGCACGCGGCGGCGGGTCTCAACCGGGGGCAGCGCCGCACCGCTGCCGTCGAAGAGCACGAGGTCGGGCCCGAGCTCGACGGCGCGGCGCGCGCCCTCGTGCACGTTCGACGCGAACACCGCTCCGGCCAGTCCGCCGCCGCAGCGGCGACAGCCGACGGTGGTCACGCCCGCGAGCGCCGCCGTCTCGAGGTGGTCGGAAGCCGCATGGCGGCCCGAGTCGGCCAGCTCGAGCAGCGCGTCGACCGTGGGAGCGACGTCCACGACCTCGGGCTCCGGCGGCCCGCCACGACCCATCGCGACGACAACAACGCGGCGGTCGCGCGAGAGCAGCTGCGCGGCATGAGCCGTGATCGCAGTCTTGCCGACCCGCTTGCCGGTGCCGACGATCCCGATCGAGGGCAGCTCGAACGGCTCGAATTCAGGCGGGTCGAGGCGGAAGTCGGCACCGACGTAGGGCAACCCACGTGCGAGGACGCGGCTAGCGACAGCGAAGCGCTCACGCGGCCCCAGGACGGGCTCGTCGGAGAGGTCGACGACGAGCTCGGGCCGGTGCTCCTCGAGCGCGACCTCCAGCGAGTCGGCGAGCGGCACGCCGTAGTCGTCGTTCCCCACGAGCTTCTCCGTCCCGCCGAGCAGGTGCGCCGCCACGAAGTCGTACGGAAGCTCCGCGAGCGCCGCACGCACGACCGGGGCGTAGTGCTCCCCGTCGATCAATGCCAAGGCACGGGTCACAAGCGGCTCGTCACTTCGTCCTCGATCCGGCCCGTGTACTTCTCGTACGCAAAGGTGTCGAGCGAGAACTGGATGATCCGCTCCTGCCCGTGGAAGGGATGCTTGCGCCAGACGTCGACGTGCGTTCCCGAGACCTCGACGACGTTGTAACAGGGCCTCGTGTTGCCGCGCAGGCGCAGGGACGACACCGTGCCGGTGTTGACGACGAACAGGTTCTCGAGCCGCCAGGCATACGGAACGTGCTTGTGGCCGGAGAGGACGAGGTGCACGCCCGCGCGCTGGAGCGTCTCGATCGTGTCGCCCGCGTCGTAGATCACGTTCCGCTCGCGGCCGGTGCCGGGCACGGGCAGCAGGTGATGGTGGCAGACGAAGATGCGCATGCGCGCGTCGGGCTCGAACTGCTCCTCGATCCAGCGGTAGCGCCCGCGCCCGATCTGACCGTGGTCGAGATCGGGCTCTGTCGAGTCGACGGCGACGACCGTGACGCCGCCGACGCGCAGCACGGAGTTGCGGTCGCCGAACAGCTCCTCGAAGTGCACGTAGCCGACGTTCCGCGAGTCGTGGTTGCCGGGGATCACGACGACCGACTCGCACGCGATCCGGTCGAGGTAGCTCTTCGCCTCCTGGTACTCGTGCTTGAAGCCGAAGGTGGTCAGGTCGCCCGAGCAGACGACGATGTCCGGGCTCAGATCGTTGATCTCGCCGATCGCGCGCTCCAGCAGTCCCGGAACGAAGTACTGGCCGCCGCAGTGGAGATCGGAGAGGTGGGCGATCGTGAACGTGTCCGGGGGTGCGGCGCCCATCTGACTGCAGTCTAAGAGCTTCCCGGACGGGGCCGTCCGGGACGGTGGGTACCCTGGAATCCGTGCCCTGGCAACTGCCTTCGTTCAGGGCGTACACCGGAGCGGCCCCGCCCAGGTTCGCGAACGAGGTCGAGCTGGAGTGCGCCAAGATCCTCGACTTCTACGGCGTCCGATGGGACTACGAGCCGCGGACGTTCGTGCTCGCGCGCGATCCGGACGGCCGCGTCACGAGCGCCTTCGCGCCCGACTTCTACCTCCCCGACCAGGATCTGTACGTCGAGGTCACCGTGATGCGCCAGTCGCTCGTGACTCGCAAGAACCGCAAGCTCCGGGAGGTGCGCAGGCTCTATCCGGACGTCAAGGTGAAGCTGTTCTATCGGCGGGACATCGAGCGGCTCGCACAGCGGTACCGGCTGAGGCTGGCATCGTGAGACTGGCTTCCTGATGCTCGAAACGCTGCGCGCGGAGGGCCATCCGATCGGAGCGGTCTACCTCTCGCGGCACGAGATCGCACGCCGCGTCGGCGAGCTCGGCCTCGAGCTGGCCGCGAGCTACGCCGGCCGCAACCCCGTGCTGGTGGCGCCACTCAAGTCGAGCGCGGTCTTCCTCGCGGACCTCTCGCGGGCGCTCCCGATCGAGCACGAGCTCGACTTCCTCGAGCTGGCCGCCTACTCGGGCGGGCTCGGCGGCTCGGTTCGGTTGCTGAAGGACCTCGACTCGTCCGTGACCGGACGCGACGTGCTGCTCGTCGAGGACGTCGTCGACACCGGCTTGACGCTGAACTTCCTCACCCGGACGCTGTCGATGCGTCACCTCGGCTCGCTTTCGGCCGTGACGCTGCTCGACCGCCCGTACCGGCGGCTCGTCGACGACGTCCCGCTCGACTACGTCGGCTTCACCGTGCCGGACGAGCTGTTCGCAGGCTACGGACTCGGCCTCGACGAGCGCTGGCGGGCGCTGCCCGATCTGCACGTCGTCGTCGCGGAGGAGCTGCCCGCCTCTCTGACGGGCGACGGCTACCGGCCCGGCGCCGCGGCCGCTTAGAGATCGCCCAGCCGCTAGAGATAACCCAGCGGATCGACGGCGGCGCCGTTCACGCGCACCTCGAAGTGCACGTGCGGGCCGGTCGAGTTGCCGGTGTTCCCCGAGTAGGCGATCACCTGGCCCTGGCCCACCGACTGGCCGACGCCGACCGCGACGCTCGTGTTGTGACCGTAGGCGGTCGCGATGCCGTTGCCGTGGTCGACCACGACGAGGTTGCCGTAGCCGCCCATCCAGCCGGCGACGATCACCGTTCCGGCGGCCGACGAGACCACCGGCGTGCCGCTGCCGACGGCGATGTCGATCCCCTCGTGCATGCGCCCCCAGCGCCAGCCGAACGAGCTCGTGAGGACGCCGTGAACCGGCCACACGAATCCCGAGGCGGACGGCGCCGACGTCATCGTCGGCGCGGGCGAGCTCGAGGCGGCGGCGGACTGGGCCGCCTGGATCTTGGCGGCGAGCTCGGCGCTCTGGGCGAGCAGGCCTTCGACCTCGTGGAGGAACTCCTCGCGAGTCGCTCGTGTCGCGGAGAGCGCCTCGTTCTTGTCGCGCCGCGCTGTCGCCAGCTCGCGCTGGCTCCACGCCAGCCGATCGCGCACCGCACGTTGCTCCTCGGTGCGGGCAGCGACCTCGTCCCTCGTCTGTTCCACCTGGTTGCGCGTCTTCCGCGTCGCGTTCCGGGTCTCGCGCATCGCGATCTTGGCGCCCTCGACCTCGCGCGCGATCTTCTCGTCCTGGCGGCCGATCGTGTCCAGAAACTCGAGCTGGTCGAGCATGTCGCCGAAGCTTGCGGCCTCGAGCACGACTGTCAGCGGCTCGGTCGGGTCGGAGGTATAGATCTCCACCACGCGCTTGTTCAGGCGCTCGGTCGCCGCCTTGTGCTGGCGCTGGAGGAAGACGAGCCTGCTGGTCTGCGTGAAGAAGAGCTCGTTCAGCCGGTCGAGCTTGCTCTGGTGCAGCGCCAGCACCCCCTCGAGCCGGTCGAGGCGCACCTCGGCCGCGCCGACGTCGTCCTCGAGGGCGCGGATCTTGGACGTCACCTCCGCGATCTGCGAGCTGAGGACGCCTTCCTTCGCCTTGGCCCGGTCGATCTTGTCCTGCAGCCGGTCGATCTTCGAGTCGACGGCCCGCTTCTTGCCCTCCGCGCCGTCCTGGCCGGGAGCCGTGGGGGCGAGGAGCAGCGCCGAGCACGCGCACGCCGCTGCGAGACCGATGAGGAGACGGGTCATCCCGAAGGTAGTTTCGTCGAGGGGTCGGCCGTCCCTTCCGGGGCGGCCGCTCGAGAGTGTAGCGAGCTTTCGGCAGGATTTGCAGGCAGAAAGGCTCGCGAGCGTCCGGCGTCTGCCGGATGCTCGGCTTGCACAGCCGGCTAGAGCGGCCCTGGCTCCGGGATCGGCGGCGGCTCGGGCGGGTCGAGCTCGCCCGGGGGCGGATACGGCTCCGGGATCTGCGGCGGCTGTGGCGGGTCGAGCTCGCCCGGCGGCGGGTACGGCTCCGGGATCTCAGGGGGCTGTGGGCCGAGCGGCTCCATCGTCCGGGGTTACCCGGTACGCCAGTCGCTACACGTCGGACGAGACGCGACTGGCCGAGCCGGCCCGGAGCTCGAGCGCTCGGAGCGCGGCAGCAGCCTCGCGGCGTAGCGGCCCGACGAGCGCGCGGTAGTCCTCGTCGGACACCTTGCCCGTGCGGTGGTCGAACTCGAGCTCCTTCAACGCGGCGAGCGCACGATCGCGCACCTCGGCGAGCTCGAGCTGCCTGCGCTCCAGCTCGCCCGGCTCGTCGAGCAGATCGTCCGCCGCGACAGGCTCGCGCAGGTAGGGAAGCGCGACGAGCACGACGCAGGCCGCGGCGAGCAGCGCCCCGAGCACGAGCGCGACGGTCATGACCTGGCAGCGGCGCCTGCGCGCGAGTAGCGCAACGCAAGCCGCCGCTGCTCCCGTGCGTCGGGCCAGAGCGCGATCAGCGAGCCGAGCAGGAACACGAGCCCGGCGACCCAGATCAGGTTCACGAGCGGCTTCACGAACACGCGCAGGTAGACGGTGCCGTCGGGATTCACCTGCTCGGCGATCACGAACAGGTCCTCGCCGGTCAGGAGGTCGCTGCGGATCCCGACCTCGTTCGAGACCTGTTGCTCGGCGGTGTAGGCGTTCTTGCCGGCCTCGACCGTTCCGAGCTCCCGGCCGTCGCGCTCGACGTCTACGATCGCACGCACCTCGGTGGCATTCGCAGCCGGGCGCTCGTCCAGGCGGACGTAGGTCAGCCGGTAGTCACCCACCTCGAGCGCCTGGCCGGGCGCGAGCTGCCCCTCCCGGACCGTGTCGTACGCGCTCGACCCGGCGATGCCGATCGCAAGCAGGACGATTGCGGCATGGACGACGTAGCCGCCGTATCGCCGACGGTTGCGGCCGACGAGATCCGAGAGCGCCCGCGGCCAGGAGCCGCCCGAGAGCGCGCGCCGCGCGCGCGTCCCCCGGACGAACTCGAATGCGATCGAAGCCAGCACGAAGGCCGAGAACGTGTAGGCGATCAGGCCGGGAATCGACGAGCCGGCGCCGAGCGCCAGCAACCCGACCCCGACCACGAGCGCGGCGCCGAAGGGAACGGTGAACGCGCGCGCGAGGCTGCGCAGCGAGGCCCGGCGCCAGGCGACGAGCGGCCCGATCCCCATCAGGACGAGCAGCGGCAGACCGAAGATCCGCAGGAAGAAGTTGTAGTAGCCCTGGCCGACCAGTCGCTGCTCGCCGTAGACCGCCTCGTGCAGGATCGGGTACGCCACTCCCCAGAGGATCGTCAGCGTCAGCGCGACGAGCAGCAGGTTGTTGTAGAGGAACGTCGCCTCGCGCGAGACGAGCGATTCCAGCCGCGTGTGTGTGCGCAGGATGGGCAGCCGCGAGAAGACGAGCGCGAGCGACCCTGCGACGACCAGGCAGATGAAGGCGAGGAACCAGGGCCCGATCGAGCTCTGCGTGAACGAGTGGATCGAGCTGACGATGCCCGACCGCGTGAGGAACGTCCCGAAGAGCGAGAGCGAGAACGCGAGCAGCACGAGCAGCACGTTCCAGACCTTCAGCATCCCGCGCTTCTCCTGGATCATCACCGAGTGCAGGAACGCCGTCGCGGCGAGCCACGGCATCAGCGCGGCGTTCTCCACCGGATCCCACGCGTAGTAGCCGCCCCAGCCGACCTCCTCGTAGGCCCAGTGCGCGCCCAGGAGCTGGCCGACGCCGAGCGCCGTCCACGCGACGAGCGTCCAGCGGCGCGTGGAGACGATCCAGCGCTCGTCGGTGCGCCGGGCGAGTAGCGCTCCCATCGCGAAGGCGAACGGCACCGCCAGGCCGACGTAGCCGAGGTAGAGCAGCGGCGGGTGGGCCATCATGTACGGGTTCTGCAGGCTCGGGTTGAGCCCGCGCCCGTCGAGCGGCGCCACCTGGGTCGCGAACGGGCTCGCGACCGCGACGACGAGGAACGCGAAGAAGAGCGTGATTCCGCCGAGCACGGGCACGACCCAGGCGACGAGGTCGCGGGCGCTCCGCCGGTTCAGCAGCACGGCCGCCGCGCCGTAGCCGGTCAGGATCAGCAGCCAGAGCAGCAGCGAGCCCTCCTGCCCACCCCAGAAGGCGGAGATCGTGTAGCCCGTGGGCAGCTCGCGGCTCGTGTGCGCAGCGGCGTAGACGAAGGAGAAGTCGTTGCGCACGAGCGCGACGAGCAGCACCGCCGAGGCGACGATCGTCGAGCCGAAGGCGGCGATCAGCGCGTTCTGGGCCGAGAGCGCCAGCCGGCGGCGTCTGCGTGTGCGCGGCGTAGGCGCCGGCCACGACCGCGTACAGCGCCAGCCCGAGCGTGACGACGAGCGCGGCGCGGCCGAGCTCAGGCATCTACGTCTCGGGCGCGTACTTCGACGGGCACTTCGTGATCAGCGAATCGCGCTCGGCGACGAACGTTCCGTTCCTGAGCCGGCCGTCGACCACGATGTCGCGGCCCCGCTTGAACTGATCCGGCACGGAGCCCGTGTAGACGACGGTGAGGCGCTCGGTGGCCCCGCCCTTGATGTCGCGCACCTCGAAGCGCAGGCCGCCCTCGCTGTAGGAGTCGCCCTTCGGCGCGCCGACGACGTGGCCCGCGAGACTCGACGCGGCTCGTGCGGCCGTCGAGCTCGCTCGGCTGCACCATCGCCGTTCCCCCGCCTGCGATCGACGCGTACAGCAGGAACACCGCGAGCGCCGCGGCGACGGAGAGCGCGATCACGAGACGCGCCGGGCTGCGCTTCCTGGCCACCACGGGTGATGGTACCGAGGCCGGAGGGTTTGACCGAGCTAGGGCGACCCGATTGAGGCGAACGGGGCTAAGCGGTCTCGGGCGCGGCTTCGCGCCGCGCCGGAACGCGATACCCGTGTTCCTGGCAGAGCGACCCGGGCGCATCTTCGGTCAGCGCGTCGCAGTAGCCCTTGCCGTAGGCGGCCCGCATGAACGCGGCCATCACCTCGAGGTTCCATTCGGACACCTCGGCGGCCTCGCGCCAGAGATCGGCGAGGCGGAGGTCGATGTCGAGCTCGAGCAGGTCGATTCGCGAAGGACTCTGTTGCATGCCGAAAAGAGTAGGACCCGCGTCGGACGACATCGCCTCACCGTCCGTTTCGAACACGTCCGGGGTCAAACCCCTGACGTGTCGGATAGCGTCATCGCTCGATGGGACGTCTTCGTTTCGGACCCTCGGGGCTCGCCACCGACGTGGAGCCCGAGGCCGCTGTCGCCGCGGTCGCGGACGCGGGCTACGACGCGTGCGAGGTCGGCTTCGGGAGCGGCTTCAAGCTCGACTACCCGGGCGCCGAGCGGCTCGGGGCGGCGGCCCGCGAGCACGACGTCGCGATCTCGATCCACGCGCCGCTCGCGGGCTTCATGGGCCACCTCGATCAGGGCAAGAAGTACCGGATGGCGGTCGGCATGCTCGACCACACCGCCGGCCTCGCCGGCGGCCTGCGGCGCCGAGGTGGTCGTCTTCCACCCGGGCTTCCTGCTCGGGCGCGAGCGCCAGGACGCGCTCGACGCGGTCGTGGAGCAGCTCGGCTTGCTCGCCGAGCGGCTCGAGGGCAAGGGCCGGCTCGTGCCGTTCGGCGTCGAGGTGATGGGGCGCGTTCGCGACCTGGGCTCGCTCGACGACGTGGTCGAGCTGGCGTCCCGCGTGCCCTTCGTGCGGCCGGTGCTCGACTTCGCGCACATGCACGCGACCTCCGACGGCGGCTACACCGAGCCGGAGGCGTTCGCCGTGGCGCTCGAGGCAGCCGACGCCGTGCTCGAGCCGGACGCGCCGTTCCACATCCACTTCTCGGACATCGCCTACGCGAACCGCAACGAGACGAAGCACCTGCCCTACGGGGAGGGGACGCTGCGCGTGGAGCCGCTCGGCGCGGCACTCGCGCGCTTCGCGCGACCGGCCACGGTGATCTCGGAGGCGCCCGACGAGGGCTCGACTCAGGCGATCGGCGCGGCGCTGCGCACGAGCGTGCCCAGCTCCTCCTCGTAGGCAGCCGCCTCGCCGTCGCGGCCCCGGCCACGCAGGAAGCCGACGAGCGCCTCCAGGATCTCGCGGTGGTGGGTGAGGAAGTCGGTCTCCTTGATGATGTCGACGGCGTCTCGGAGGAGCAGCTCGGCCTCCTCCGCCTCGCCCTGCGCCGCCCGGACGAGACCGAGCGCCATTCGCGTCGTCGCGCGCGAGCTCTGGTCGTGCGGGCCGACCGTCCGCCTGGCTTCGAGCGCCTGCTGCTCCGCCTCGTCGAGCCGGCCCTGTGCGATCAGCACCTGGGCGAGGCCGCGCTGGCTCTCGCACAGGGTGCCGCGATCCTCGAGCGACTTCAGGATCCGGATCGCGTCGCGGAAGAGCCGCTCGGCTGCCGCCAGATCGTCGCGCCGGTGCGCGATCCGCGCGAGCTTGCTCAGGATCCGCGCACGCGGCCAGGCGGCGCCGGCCTCCTCGAAGAGCGCCGCGGCCTCGTCGAAGGCGGCCTCCGCCTCGTCGATCCGGCCCCGCTGCGCGGCGAGATCCCCGCGCGAGCCCAGCGCCTGCGCGCGCGCGACGATGCTGCCGCTGCCCTGCGCGAGCTCCCAGGCCCGGTCGATCAGCTGCTCCGCCTCCTCCAGCTCGCCGCGCTGCGAGGTACGCGCTCGCGAGCCGCTGCACGGCGTCGGCCTCGAGATCGTCCCGTTCCAGCTGCCGCGCGAGCTCGATCGACCCACGCGTGTGCCGCTCGTCCTCGTCGAGGTCGCCGCGCCACCACGCGATCTGCGACAGCAGCGCCAGCGCATCGAAGCGGCCGAGCGAGTCGGATTCCTCGAGCGTCGTGAGGGCCGTCTCCGCGAGCGAGCGCGCGCGCGGCAGGTCGGCGTCGCGCAGCAAGGTCACGTGCGCGAGAGCGGTGAGCGAGCGGCCCAGGATCGTCTGGTCGCCCGATTCCTGCGCGAGCTTGTGGACGGTCTCCATCTCGACGGCGACGGCCGGCAGGTCGTCGAGCCGCCAGGCCGCGCGCGCTGCCTGAAAACGGCGATCGAGCGTCGGCTCGAGCTCGACCGACCGCAGCAGCAGGCGGCGGGCGGACCGGTTGGCCTCGCGGACGAGCGCGCGGCGACCGGCGGCCTCGAGCGTCGCCGCGGCCTCGGTCAAGAGCTCCCGCGGGACGACGCCGTCGAGCTCCTCGAGGAGCGTCGCCGCCTGCTCGAGGTGGTAGGCGCGGATCTCGACGAGCTCCTCGGCCGCGCGTTCCCCGAGCCAGCCCGCGACCACCTGGTGCAGGTCGGCCCTGGCTCCCTTGGTCAGGCCCGAGTAGGCGACGTCGCGGATCAGCACGTGCTTGAAGCGGTAGGCGCTCTCGCCCGAGATCGTCGACCTGCTCTCCCGGGTGATGAAGTCGCGCCCGAGCAGGTCGTCGAGCGCGGGCTCGAGGCTCGAGGTCGGGCGCGAGTTGCTCCAGCACGCCTTCCCAGAAGATCCGGCCGACGACGGAAGCGCGCTGGAGCAGCGGTCTTCTCACCACGTGGCAGCCGGTCGATTCGGGCGGCGATGATCGCCTGGAGCGTGTCCGGAATCCGCTGCCCGGTCGTCCCGCCCTCGAGCAGCATCCGCGTCGTCTCCTCCACGAAGAGCGGGTTGCCCTCGGTCTTCTCCAGGAGAGCGCGGCGCTCTCCGAGCGTGAGCTCGCGGTCGGCGAGCAGCGCGTCGACGAGCTCCTCGCTGTCCGCCTGATCGAGAGGCTCGAGCTCGATCGCGGTGGCCCGCAGGCGGCCGCCGCCCCAACCCGGCCGGAGGTCGAGCAGCTCGGGGCGCGCGAGGCAGACGATCAGGAGCGGCGCGTCCTTCACCCGCTCCGCGAGGTGCTGAACGAGGTCGAGCAGCGGCTCCTCGGCCCAGTGGATGTCCTCGAACACGAGTACCAGCGGCTGCGCGTAGGCGAGCTCGGCGGCCCATTCGCGCGCGGCCCAGGCGATCTCCTGCTGGCTGCGCTCGGTCTCGATCCCCTCCAGCACTCCCGCGGCGAGCGCGAGCAGGTCGGCGACCGCGTCGTCGCCGCAGCAGGCGCGGAGCTTCGAGACGGCCTGCTGGACGGGGTCGTCGTCGGTGATCCCGGCTGCGACCTTGACCATCTCGGCGAGCGGCCAGTAGGTGATGCCCTCGCCGTAGGGCAGCGAGCGGCCCGCGAGGACCGTGGCGCCCTCGACGCCGGCGACGAACTCCCGCACGAGCCGGCTCTTGCCGACGCCGGGCTCGCCGAAGATCGTGAAGACGTGGGCGCGCTCGTCCTTGGCCGCGCGCGCGAAGGTCATGTGCAGCAGCTCGAGCTCGACGTCGCGACCGATGAAGGGAGCCGAGATGGTGGGCGCACGGCTGGCCGACTCGCGGACCGCGACGAGCAGGTGCACCGGGAGCGGCTCGCCGAAGCCCCTGAGGTCGAGCGTGCCGCGCTCGGTCGCTTCGACGCTCGAGGCGGTGAGGCGGTGGGCGAACGGGCCGAGGAGGATCTCGCCCGGCGCCGCTGCCTGCTGGAGCCGCGCGGCCAGGTTGACCGCCTCGCCGGTCGCGAACGTCGATTCCGCGTCGTCGGCGACGACCTCGCCGGACTCGATCCCGACCCGTGCCTCGAGCCCGAGCCCGTGGACGGAGTCCATGATCGCGACGGCCGCGCGGACGGCGCGCTCGGCGTCGTCCTCGTGCGCCTGCGGAATGCCGAACGCCGCCATCACGGCGTCGCCCGCGAACTTCTCGACGATGCCGCCGTGCGTCGTGATGCAGTGCGACACGTGCTCGAAGAACGAGGTGACGCGGCGTCGCACCACCTCCGGGTCGCGTGTGGAGACGAGCTCGGTGGAGCCGACCAGATCGACGAAGACGACCGTTGCGAGCTTCCGTTCCACCGTCTGATTGTAGTTACGAGGGTGGGTCGGGCGGCGGCGCGCGAGGTTGCCATAGCATCGCCTCGTGCTCGATCCCAAGGCCTTCAAGGCATACGACGTGCGAGGCGTCCATCCGGACGAGCTGGACGAGGAGGGCGCCTACGCGATCGGACGGGCCTTCGTGGAGCAGTTCGAGCCGCGCCGGATCGCCGTGGGGCGCGACATGCGCGTCTCCTCGCCCGCGATGGCGGCGGCGCTGATCGACGGTGCCGCGGACGCCGGTGCAGACGTGCTCGACCTCGGGCTGGTCGGCACGGAGATGGTCTACTTCGCGGTCGGCGAGCTCGGCCTCGACGGGGGCGTCTGCGTGACCGCGTCGCACAACCCGAAGCAGTACACCGGGATGAAGATCGTCCGTCGTGGCGCGCTGCCGGTGGGCGGCGAGTCGGGGCTCTTCGACGTGCGCGACCGCGCGCTGAGCCTTGTGGCTCAGAGCCACAAGGCCCTCCTTCGCCGCGGCTCGGTCGAGGACCACGACGTCTGGCCCGGGTTCGTCGACAAGGTGCTCTCGTTCGTCGACGTCACGGCGATGAAGCCGCTGAAGGTCGTGATCGACGCAGCGAACGGGATGGCCGGCGCGATGCTGCCGCCCGTCCTCGAGCGCCTGCCGATCGAGGCCGTCACCTGCTACTTCGAGCCCGACGGCACCTTCCCGAATCACGAGCCGAACCCGCTACTGCCCGAGAACCGCGAGTTCATCGTCCGCAAGACCACCGAGACGGGCGCCGACCTCGGCGTCGCCTACGACGGCGACGCCGACCGCTGCTTCTTCGTCGACGACACCGGCGAGTTCGTCCCCGGCGACTTCGTCACGGCGCTGCTCGCGGAGGCGATCCTCGAGAAGGAGGGCGGCGGGAAGGTGATCTACGACGTGCGCGCGAGCCGTGCCGTCCCCGAGACGATCGAGCGCGCGGGCGGCGAGGCGCTGATCAACCGCGTCGGCCACGCCTACATCAAGCACCGCATGCGCGAGGAGGACGCCGTCTTCGGCGGCGAGGTCTCGGCGCACTACTACTTCCGGGACTTCACCCAGGCCGACTCGGGCGTCGTCCCGTTCCTGCTCATGCTCGAGCTGCTCTCGAAGCGCGGCCTGAAGCTGTCCGAGCTGCTCGCGCCTTTCCGCGAGCGCTTCTTCATCACCGGCGAGATCAACACCCCGGTCGCCGACGTGGCGCTGAAGCTCCGGGAGCTGGAGGAGCGCTACGCCGACGGGCGCGTCACGCACCTCGACGGGATCTCGGTCGACTACGACGACTGGCACTTCAACGTGCGCCCGTCGAACACCGAGCCGCTGCTCCGGCTCAACCTGGAGGCGAGCTCGCAGGAGCTGATGGAGGCGAAGCGCGACGAGGTGATCGGCCTGATCCGCGCATGAGACCCGAGCTCGGCCAGGTCACGGACAGGAGGCCGCCGTTCCGCTACTCGGCGATCGCGCGCGTCTGGTTCTCGGACACGGACGCGCAGGGGATCGTCTACTACGGCCGCTACCTCCCGTACTTCGACCACGCGCGCACGGAGTACCACCGGCACCTGGGTATGCATGGGCCGTGGCTGGGAGATCGCGACTTCGTGATGCGCGCCTCCACCGTCGAGTACCACGCGCCCGCACGCTTCGACGACCTGCTCGAGATCTTCGTCCGGCTCGCGCGGATCGGGCGCACGAGCGCGACCTACGAGTGCGCCGCGTATCGGATGGAGGACGACGCGCTGATGGTGACCGCGACGCAGACGCTCGTGCTCGTCGACCTCGGCGAGCGTCGCGCGTGCGAGATCCCGGACGACTATCGCGAGCGGATCCGCGCCTTCGAGGGCGACGAGCTGGAGGCGTGAGTTCCCTACGCGCTCGTCGGCTCGGACACCGGCAGCGCGGGGCGCGCGCCCGTCCGACCTTGCCGCATCGAACGGGCGCCGCAGCGTACCCGCAGCCCCACTCCCCCTCCTCTTAGGTTTTACTCGGATCGGCGGGCGCGTCCATCCCTGAATCGGGGTACCTCGCCCGATCGAGGGACGATCCCTCGTTCGAGGGATCTGCAGCACTCGTCTTCTTACCCGGCTCTTAGCCGGAACCGGCGGCGCGCGGACAGAATGGAGGAATGAGAATCCTCGTCGTGGACGACGACGCGGCCGTGCGCGAGGCACTACGCCGTGCCCTGCAGCTCGAGGGCTACGAGGTCGAGCTCGCCGGCGACGGCGCCGAGGCGCTCGACCGGCTCAAGCTCGACAGCGTCGAGCCGGACGCACTCGTCCTGGACGTCTCGATGCCGCGACTCGACGGGCTCGAGGTCTGCCGGCGGCTGCGACGTGGCGGAAGCCGGGTTCCCGTCCTGATGCTGACCGCGCGTGACGAGGTGGCCGACCGTGTGGCGGGTCTGGACGCGGGAGCCGACGACTACGTCGTGAAGCCCTTCGCGCTCGAAGAGCTGCTCGCGCGCCTCCGTGCTCTCCTCCGGCGCACGTCCGGCACGTCGGCGGACGTCCTGCAGTTCGCCGATCTGGAGCTCGACCCGGCCACGCGGATCGTCACGCGTGGCGGCGACCCGATCGAGCTGACGCGGACCGAGTTCTCGCTGCTCGAGCTCTTCCTGCTCAACCCGCGGCAGGTACTGACGCGCTCCGTGATCTTCGAGCGCGTGTGGGGCTACGACTTCGGGTTCGGCTCGAACTCGCTCGACGTCTACGTCGGCTACCTGCGGCGGAAGACCGAGCAGGGCGGAAGGCCGCGCCTGATCCAGACCGTGCGTGGCGTCGGCTACGCGCTGCGCGAGTCATGACGTTCCGCACGCGGCTCACGCTCGCGGTCGCACTTGCCGTCGCGGTCGCGGTCGCCGGTGCGTCCGCGCTCACCTACGTGCTCGTGCGCAACGAGCTGCGCGGCGAGGTCGACGAGGCGCTGCAGAAGAGCGCTGCGGTCGCGCGTGTCGGGATCAGCGAGGACGCCTATACCGGCGAGCAGTTCCTGGGGCTTCCGCGCGACCCGCTCGGCGGCGCGCCCGGCACGATCCAGCTCGTCAGGGCGGTCGGACCGCCGATTCGGCCGCGCGAGTCGCGCGTGACGCTGCCCGTCTCGGAGCGAACGCGCGCTACGGCGAACGGTCGAGGCGACGCGTTCTTCGAGGACGCCCACGTGGCCGACACACACGTCCGGATCTACACCGTGCCGACGAACCAACCCGGGTTCGCGCTCCAGATCGCGCGGCCGCTGAGCGAGGTCGACAGCGCGCTCAGCAGGATCAGCACACTGCTGCCCTGATCGCGCTCGGCGGGATCGGCCTGGCGGCCGTGCTCGGCCTCGGCGTCGCCCGCGCCGTCCTCGCCCCCGTTCGCAGGCTCACCGAGGCCGCCGAGGACGTGAGCGAGACGCGCGATCTCTCCCGCCGCATCGACGTGGGCGGCCGCGACGAGCTCTCGCGACTCGCCGCGACGTTCAACACGATGCTCGCGGCGCTCGAGGACTCGGCGCGCGCACAGCGCCAGCTCGTCGCGGACGCGTCCCACGAGCTCCGCACCCCGCTGACGAGCCTGCGCACGAACATCGAGGTGCTGTCGCGGGCCGACACCCTGCCTTCCGGCGAGCGCGGCAAGCTGCTGCACGACGTCACCGAGCAGCTCGGCGAGATGACCGCGCTGATCGCGGAGCTCGTCGAGCTGGCCCGCGGAGACCAGGCGCCGAGCGAGCCGGAGGACGTCCGGCTCGACCTCGCCACTGCCGACGCGATCGAGCGCACGCGGCGGAATCGCCCCGGAATCGTCTTCCGGGCCGAGCTGGAGGAGACGATGGTGCGCGGCGTGCCGCCGACGATCGAGCGCGCGATCTCGAACCTGCTCGACAACGCGGCGAAGTGGAGCCCTCCCGGCGGCGAGGTGGAGGTGGCGGTCCGCGACGGCGAAGTGTCCGTTCGCGACCACGGGCCCGGGATCGGCGCCGAAGACCTGCCCTTCGTGTTCGACCGCTTCTACCGCGCCGACTCCGCCCGCGGGATGCCCGGCTCCGGGCTCGGCCTCGCGATCGTGCGCCAGGTGGCGGAGTCGCACGGCGGCTCGGTGACCGCCGAGGCGGCTGAGGGCGGCGGCACGCGCCTCCGGCTGCGCCTGGGCCACGAACCCAGCTCTTAGGCGATTATTAGGGCGATCTCAGGCGGGGCTTAGGGAGCGCTGGTCTCCTGGGTGGACGACAACGACCACCTTCGAGAAAGGCAGCTCCCGATGACCGACTTTCGCAAGCGACCACGAACCACCCTGGCGGCGGCGTTGGGCGCTGCGGTCCTGCTCGGCGCTTCGGGCGGCGCCGCGACCTACGCGGTGCTCGGGTCGGGCGGCGACACGACGATCGTGCGGCCGGCCTCGGAGCTGCTGGATGCCGAGCCCGCAGCTGTGACGAGCGGCGCATCCGTCGCGGAGATCTACAAGCGCACGTCGGCTGCCGTCGTCGAGATCGTCACCTCGTCGGGGCAGGGATCCGGCTTCGTCTACGACGACGAGGGCCACGTGATCACGAACCACCACGTCGTGGCCGGCGTCGAGACCGTCTCCGTCAAGTTCGCGGACGGCTCGACGCACGAGGGAACCGTCATCGGCAGCGATCCCTACACCGACATCGCGGTCGTCGACGTCGACGCCCCCGACTCGCTGCTCCAGCCGCTCCAGCTCGCCGACTCCGACGAGCTCGAGGTCGGCGACGGCGCAATCGCGATCGGGAGTCCCTTCGGGCTCGAGCAGACCGTCACCGCCGGCATCGTCAGCGCGCTCCACCGCCAGATCACGGCGCCCACCGAGTCCGGAGGCTTCTCGATCGACGACGTGATCCAGACCGACGCGGCGATCAACCACGGCAACTCGGGCGGGCCGCTCCTGGACTTCGAGGGTCGCGTGATCGGCGTCAACTCGCAGATCGAAAGCGAGTCGGGCGGAAACGTCGGCGTCGGTTTCGCCGTCCCGTCCAACACCGTCGAGAGGATCGCGTCGCAGCTGATCTCTGGCGGCAGCGTCGAGCACGCCTACCTCGGCGTCGGCATCGAGACCATCCCCGCAGCCGTGGCCGATGAGCTCGGGCTCGAGGAGGGCGCCGTCGTCTCGAGCGTCAGCCCCGGCACGCCGGCAGCCGATGCCGGACTCCGTGCAGCGACCGGCTCGCAGACAGTGGACGGCCAGGCCTACCCGACCGGCGGCGACGTGATCACGGAGGTCGACGGCGAGCGGGTGCGCGACGCCGACGAGCTCCGCGGCCTGATCGACGCCAAGCGTCCCGGCGACACGATCGAGCTGACCGTGCTCCGCGACGGCGACGAGGAGAGCGTCGAGGTGACCCTCGGAGCACGCCCCGCGGCGTAGTCGTCCCCACCAGGCGATCGGACCCTGCGAACACACCCGGCAATTCGGACCCGAACGGAAGGAGCAGAGCGATGAGCCGTAAGAGCAGACTCAGACTCGTGGTCAGCGCAGGTGCCGCACTCGCGGTCGCCGGCGGCGGGGCCGCGGTCGCCGCGACGCAGGGCTCTCCGGGCCAGGAGAGCAAGGCGATCATCGACGACGCAGCCGAGCAGCTGGGCGTCGAGTCGGCCGAGCTGACCGACGCGCTCGAGCAGGCGCTCGCGAACCGCGTCGACGAGGCCGTCGCCGACGGCCGCCTGACGCAGGAGCAGGGCGCGGCGCTGAAGGCGCGGATCACCTCCGGCGAGTATCCGCTCCTCGGCCTGCGCGGCCGCGGACCCGGCGGCGGTCACCACGGCCACGGGCCGGGCGCCCGCCTGGACGCCGCAGCGACCTTCCTCGGCCTCACCGAAGCAGAGCTGCGCACGCAGCTCGAGGATGGCAAGACACTCGCCGAGATCGCGAAGGCCGAGGGCAAGTCCGTGGCCGGTCTCGTCGATTCGCTCGTCGCCGCTGCCACGGCGAAGCTCGCCGAGGCCGTCGCCGACGGACGACTCACCGACGCGCAGCGAGACCGCATCCTGGAGGACCTCGAGGAGCGGATCACGGAGGGCGTCAACGCCACACCCGGACAGCACTTCCGCGGCGGTCCCGGATTCCGCGGCGGCCCGCATGGATCTCCCCCGGCCGGCGAGTCCGGCTACCGGTTCGGTGGCGGCACCGAGCCACCCGCGGCGGCCTGAGCCACCGTCGGGACCGCAGCCGGTGGCGGCGCCTTCCCCCTCGCCGTCACCGGTCGCGGACGTAGACGAGCAGCTCGCCGTCCTCGTCCGTTCGCGTCCGCCCGACGTGCTCGAAGCCGGCTTTCTCCGCGACGCGAAGCGACGGAGCGTTCTCAGGCTTGATCGTCGCCCGCACCAGCTTGACGCCGGGTTGCTCGAGCGCCCACGCCGTCAACAGGTTCAGCAGCTCGGTCGCGTAGCCCGCGCCGCGATGAGCCTCGGCGACGTGGTAGCCGACCGTCAGGCGCTGGTTGCCGCCCGGACGGCCACCGAAGCCGCCCGCGGCAACCTCGGTGCCGTCGGCGAGCGTCGCGAGCCACACCCAGTAGCCGATTGCGTCGGGATCCTCGCGCAGCCGCGCCACGAAGAAGTCGTGCACGCCGTCGAGGAGCGGCGACGCCCCCATCGCCTCCACCCGCTCCGCGTCCAACGCCGTCAGCGTCAGGCGCGGCCCCTCCAGGATCACGTGGGCGTGACTCGGTACGCGTCGAACACGGCGTCGAGGTTCCGCAGCGCCGAGAGGAGCGTGCGCAACTCCTTCACCTCGGCGACCTCGGCGGTGTACCAGTTGCGCGCCATCCCGTCCTCGACGACGCCGCCGTAGGAGACGATGTTCGCGCCGTGCTCCGCGAAGGTGCGAGCGACGTCCTCGAGCAGGCGCGGGCGGTCGAACGAGTCGACGGCGATCTGCACGCGGAAGCTCGTCGTCGTCCCGCCCTCCCACTCCACCGGCGTGAACCGCTCCGGATTCTTCTTCAGCGACCGGACGTTCGGGCAGTCCTCGCGGTGGATCGTGATCCCGCGGCCGAGCGAGATGTAGCCGAGGATCGGGTCGCCGGGGACGGGCGTGCAGCACTTCGCCATGCGCACGAGCACGTCGTCGATTCCCTGCACCTTGATCCCGAGCGAGTCGCCGGCGACCGTCGACCGCGCTTTCGGCGCCTTCAACGGGACGATCGGCTCCTCGGCCACCTCGTCCGTCTTCAGGCGCTGCAGCACCTTGTTCACGATCTGGCCCGACTGCAGCTTCCCGGAGCCGAGCGCGACGTAGAAGTCCTCGGCCTTCTTGAAGCCCGTCTCCCGGATCACCTGCGCGAGCACGGCCGAGCCCTGCAGCTTGCGGTAGGGCAGGTTCTGCGCCTTCAGCGCTGCATCGAGGCTCTCGCGCCCCTTCGCCTCGGTCTCGCCCCGGGTCTCGCGCTGGAACCACTGACGGATCTTGTTGCGCGCGCGCGACGAGGCGGCGAGCGACATCCAGTCGCGCGATGGGCCACGGCCCGACTTGGAGGTGAGGATCTCCACGAAGTCGCCGTTCTTCAGCCTGTAGTGCAGCGGCACGATGCGGCCGTTGATCTTCGCGCCGACCGTCTTGTGCCCGACGTCCGTGTGGACGGCATAGGCGAAGTCGATCGGCGTCGCGCCGGTCGGGAGCGTCTTCACCTCGCCCTTCGGCGTGAAGACGTAGACCTCGTCGTCGAAGAGGTCGGTGCGGAAGGTCTTCATGAACTCGCGCGGATCGGCCTCGTCCTGCTGTGTGTCGAGCAGCGACTTCACCCAGACGAGCCACTCCTCGTCGGCCTTGCCCTTGCCGCGCTTGTAGAGCCAGTGCGCGGCGATCCCGTACTCGGCCTCCTCGTGCATCTCGCGCGTGCGCACCTGGATCTCGAGCGGAGTGCCCTCGGGCCCGATCACGGTCGTGTGCAGCGACCGGTAGCGGTTGAACTTCGGCATCGCGATGAAGTCCTTGAAGCGCCCGGGCATCGGCTTCCAGAGCGAGTGGATCAGGCCGAGGGCTCCGTAGCAGTCCCGCGTGCCCTCGTCACCGCCGCGCTCGACCGTGACGCGCATTGCCGTGAGGTCGTAGATCTCGTTGAACTCGCGGCCCTTCTTGGCCATCTTGTCGTAGATCGAGTAGAAGTGCTTCGCGCGGCCCGAGATGTCGGCGGGGATGTCCACCTTCGTCAGCTCGGCGCCCAGCACCTCGCCGGCCTTCTCCACCTGCGACTCGCGGTCGGCGCGCCGGTCGGCCACCATCGCCTTGATCTCCGCGTACTTGCGGGGGTGCAGGATCGCGAACGAGAGATCCTCGAGCTCCCACTTCATCGCGTGGATGCCGAGCCGATGCGCGAGCGGCGCGTACACCTCGAGCGTCTCCTTCGCCTTGCGCACCTGGGCCTGCTTGCCCTGGTACTCGATCGTGCGCATGTTGTGCATCCGGTCGGCGAGCTTGATCAGGATGACGCGGACGTCCTTCGCCATCGCGACGATCATCTTGCGGTAGTTCTCGGCCTCGGCCTGCTCTCGGCTCTGGAAGCTCGTCCGCGTCAGCTTCGTGACGCCCTCGACGAGCTGCGTGATCTCGTCGCCGAACTCGGAGCGAAGCTCCTCGAGGTCGACCTCGGTGTCCTCGACGACGTCGTGCAGCAGGGCGGCGGCGATCGACTGCTCGTCGAGGCGTAGTTGCGCGCAGATCTTGGCCGTCGCCCAGGGGTGGTGCACGAACGGCTCGCCCGAGCTGCGGAGCTGGCCCTCGTGAGCCGTGGCGGCGTAGCGAAACGCGCGCGCGAGCAGGTCCTTGTCGACGGCCGGAAAGTACTCCTCGACCGCTCCGATCAGCTCGTCGACGAGGTCCTGATGATGCTTCTGAGCGTCGAGCACAGCCATGGTTTCAGTGTAACTCCAAGCCTTTGGAGCGAATCTCCCCCGGAGGAGTACGCGTTACAACGGTGAATGAGGACGCCCGTGACACGCCGAAGACGACAGATCAAGAAGGCCGAACGGCTCGCCCGGCTGCTCGTCGAGCTCGACGACTGTGCCCGCGAGCGGCGCCGGCTTGCGCCTCGGCGGACGCTTCGCGCGAGCTTAAGCGGCGCGCGGTAGCGCTTCGGCCGCGTCCGCGAGCAGCGCCCGAAACGCCTCCGACTCGTACAGCTGCCGGCGCGCGCCGTCGGCCAGCTCGAGCTCGGCGAAGATCGAACGCGCCTCGCTCGTCCACGTGCTCTCGCCCGACCGCCAGAGCGTCGCCAAGTGCTGGCGCAGCTCCTCGTAGCCGTCGGGGGAGTCGAAGAGCCGGCGGATCACGAGCTGCGGCGCCACCGTCCCGTTCCAGCGGTTCTCCTTCAGCCGGCAGACGAGGTCGTAGCGGACCGGGCGGCCCCCATCCGAACGACGGAGCCGGTCGAGCTCGCCGCCGAACCCGAAGGCGATCGCCGAGCCGGCGTCGCGGTTTCCGTGCCGGACCCGAAAGCGGAGATGCTTGCCCTCGCCGACCACACCGGGCTGCACGGCCTCGCAGCTCGGCACGAGCAGCGTCACGTCCGGGTTGCCGAGCCCGAAAGGCGCCAGCCGGTCGAGCTCGTTCGCGAGGCCGAGGGTCAGCGCGTCGCCCGGGACGATCGCGTCGATCCTCGTCACGGGCGCGAGATCGTGGTCGCCGAGAGTCGCATCCGCATGGGCCGCGAACGCCTCCGCGAACGCCTCCAGGTCATCGGCTCCGATCGAGAGACCGGCCGCGGCCCGATGTCCACCGAAGCGCCGGAGATGCTCGGCACACGCGCCGAGCGCGCCGTGCAGGTCGAAGGCGGGAATCGAGCGTCCCGACCCCTTCCACTCGCCGCCGGAGCCGGCGATCAGCACGACCGGCCGGCCGAACCGCTCCACGAGGCGGGACGCCACGATGCCGATCACGCCCTCGTGCCAGTCGTCGCCCCAGACGACGTAGCCACGGTGACGGCGCCGGGCCTCGGGCCACGACTCGACCTGCGCGACCGCTGCGCGCAGGATCCGGTCCTCGACCGCCTGCCGGTCGCGATTCAGCAGCTCGAGCTCGTCGGCCAGAGTCTTCGCGTGGTCGTCGCTCTCGGTGAGCAGCAGCTCGAGCGCGGCGTCGGGGCGACCGAGCCGGCCGGCCGCGTTGATCCGCGGAGCCAGCCGGAAGCCGATCGACGACGAGTCGATCGCGGCCGGGTCGACGGAGGCCGAGCGCATCAGCGCTCGCAGGCCCGGCTTCTGCGTCCGCGCCAGAGCGCGCAGGCCGGCGATCGCGAGCGAGCGATTCTCGTCGAGCAGCGGCACGACGTCGGCGATCGTGGCCAGCGCGACCAGGTCGGCGTGGCGCGCGATCGCCGGGTGATCGGTGCCGAGGAGCGCCTGCGCGAGCTTGTGCACGACCCCCGTGCCACAGAGCTCCGGGAACGGGTACTCGGACGGTCGCGTCGCGACGATCGGACAGTCGGGCAGCGTCGGACTGCCATTTTCCACGCGGGGACGGTGGTGGTCGGTCACGATCACGTCCAGCCCTGCGGCCTTCGCCGCCGCCACCTCCTCGACCGCCGTGATCCCGCAGTCGACGGTGATCAGGAGTCCGCAGCCCTCGTCGGCGAGCCGGGCGATCGTCTCGCCCGAGACGCCGTAGCCCTCCTCGAAGCGGCTCGGCAGGTGCCACTCGACCTCCGCGCCGAGCTCGCGCAGCGTCAGGACGGCGAGCGCGGTGGCGCAGATGCCGTCCACGTCGTAGTCGCCGTGCACGCAGATCCGCGTGCCGGCGGCGATCGCGGCGCGGATCCGCTCGACCGCGACGGCCATGTCGCCGAGCAGGAACGGGTCGTGCGGAGCACGCTCACCGGTCAGGAACGCGCGTGCCTCGGCGGGATCGCCCAGGCCGCGCCGGACGAGGATCGACGCCGTGATCTCGCTGAGCTCGAGCGCCCGGGCGAGCGCCGCCACGTCGCGGTGCTCACAGCTCTCGATCGTCCACGATCCGTCCTGCATGGACGGATGACGGTACGGACGAGATCGGACGACAGCGTTACGCGGAGTCGCTGCCGGGATCCCGGCGGCGGTGCAGCGAGTCGCGGACGACCTTCACCCAGAGCAGGACGATGCCGGCGAACGCGCCGACCGCGACGACCGCGATCGGGGTGAGGATCGCCATCTCCCCGAGCGAGTACTTGGTGATCCAGGCGCCGACGAGCCAGACCGTCAGGACGACCGCGATCATCGGAATCGTGACCCGCCAGTTCACGAGACGAGGGTACCCTTTGCCTCGATGGGAGAGACGAACTACGCCTCCGGCGAGGACTACGTCGTGGAGTTCCTGGGCTACCGCTTCGGCTTCAACTCGACCGACTTCGAGGAGCGGATCACCGGCGCCGCCGTGCGGCTCGGGCTGATCGAGGCGAACGACCTCGACGACGACGAGACGGCCGACCTCGTCGAGCTCGCCGCCGACGGGCGGATCGCCGACGCCCGCAGCCCGCTCGGCCGCTATCTCGTGCGCCACTGGGAGCGCGTCGGCCTGCTCGAGGGCGAGTCGCTCGTGTACTGGCTGCGCAAGCTCGTCTTCCGCGGCGCCTGGCTCGACCACCGCGTCAAGGAGGGCCTGCTCGAGATCGCCTGGGACGAGGAGTCCGGCGACTTCGGCTACGCCGAGCCGCGAGGCGGCCGCGCGCTGCTCGAGCTCGCCCCCGTGCCCTCGTGGCACGAGCTCCAGTTTCGCCGGTGACGCGCGCGCTCGCGATTCTCGGGTTCCTGGCGGCTCTGCTCGCGGTGGACACGCAGGTGGACGCGCGGCAGCAGCTTGCGCTCGGCGCGCTCACGTGGGTGGCGCTCTGGCTCGCCTGCCGCGGCGTGCCGCCCGTGCTGCGCGCGCAGGCGCTCGTCGTCGTCGTCGTCGCGACGTGCGCGGAGGTCGTCGGCTCGATCGTCTGGGGCGTCTACACCTACCGGCTCGAGAACCTGCCCAGCTTCGTGCCGCCGGCGCACGGGCTCGTCTACCTGGCTGGCGTCGCGCTCGCGAGCAGGGCAAGTAACACAGTGTCACAAGCCCGGCTCGTCCGGCTCGCGCTCGTGCTCGTGCTCGCCTGGGGTCTCGCCGGCGTGACGGTGCTGCCGCGCTCCGACGTCGCCGGCGCGCTCGGGGCGGGCCTGCTCGCGCTCTACCTCGTGCGCGGCCGTGCACCGGCGGTCTACGCGGGCGTCTTCCTCGTCGTCGCCTGGCTCGAGCTCTACGGCACGGCGATCGGCACGTGGGAGTGGGCCGCCGTGATCCCCGGGACGAGCGTCACCCAGGGCAACCCGCCGAGCGGCGTCGCGGCCGGCTACGTCTGGTTCGACATCGTCGCGCTCGCGCTCGCACCGCGCCTGCTCGCCGCCTGGCAGCGCCTCCGCGGCCGCGCGCCGGCGGACTTGGTTGCTCAGAGCAACTAAGTCGGTTCGGCCGGGAGCGAGAAGCCGACGCGGCGCTCCGGCTCGGCGGCGGCGATCGTCAGCTGGCGGATCGCGCCGAGCGGGACGATCAGCACCTGCGGCTCGGCGTCTGAGTGCGGGCAGAGCGTGACGAAGCCGTAGCCGGGCTCCGCCGAGATCGACTTCAGGCGGTGCAGGGAGCCGTCGGCCAGCTCGACCTCCACCATCGCCTCCACCCCGTGCTCGGTCGCGAACTCGTCGATCCGGCGGTGGATCCGCGCCACCAGCTCGTCGAGCGGGCCGGCCATCCCGGGAGTCCAGAGCTCGGGCATGGCCTGGAGACTCTAGGAGAGCGGTGCCGGCAGCGGGCGCGCGTGGACGACCACGAGCGTCCTGGTCGGCCGCGTCAGCGCGACGTAGAGCTCCCGCAGGCCCTGCTCGCGTGCCGCCAGGAGCGCGGGCTCGACGACGATCACGTGGTCGAACTCGAGCCCCTTCGCCTCCCGCGCCGTCAGGAGCGGGACGCCCTCGAACGCGCTCTCCTCCTGCAGCGCGGGCTCGACGAGCTCGTCCGCCACGATCAGCGCGACGAGACCCTCCTCGCGTGCGAGCTTCGACGCCTCGCGATACGCCTCGCGGAGCAGAGCGTCCTCGGCGACGCGGAGCACGACCGGCGGCGCGGCGCCGGTGCGGTACGCGACGGGCCGCTCGATCCCGGGCGCGATCACGTCGAGGAGCGGCAGCGAGAAATCCATGATCTCGCGCGGCACGCGGTAGGCGTGGCGGAGCTCCTCCACGTCGGCGTCGTCACCGCCCGGGAGAAACGGCAGCACCTCGTCCCAGCTCGAGTACGTCACGGCGCCGGTCGCCTGCGCGACGTCGCCGAGAATCGTCAGCGCGCCGTCGCGCGCGCGGCGGCCGACCATGCGCAGCTGCATCGGCGTCAGATCCTGCGCCTCGTCGACGACGACGTGGCCGAACCTCGGCGCCGGCTCGCCGACGAGCGCGTGCGCCTCGTCGAGCAGCGCGACGTCGCCGTCGCTCCAGCCGGGGCCACGACGGCGCAGGAGACGCTGCTCGTCGGGCTCGAGGATCCCCTCCGCGGCCTCGCGCGAGGAAGGCCGGGGTCGTGAAGAGCGAGCGCACGAGCTTCTCGGGCGTGACCGCCGGCCACGCGCGGTCGAGCATCCGGGTCAGGTAGCCGCCCGAGCGCAGGGCCTTCTCGACCTGCTCGCCGTCGCGGATCGCGGCCCCGCCGAGCACGCGGCCGTAGTCGGCGTAGAAGCTGCGGACGAGGGCCATCCGGAAGCGCTCGCGCGCGGCGGCTGTCGTTCCGTGCTGCTCGCGAGTCTCGCGCAGCAGCTCGCGCACCTCCCGCTCGCGGACGCGGACGTACTCGCCCTCGAGCCGCAGCAGCAGCTCCTCGGGCGCGCCTTGCAGCCGCAGCTCGGCGCCGCGCGCGAGCACCTCCGCGAGCCGCACGTCGGCCTTCAGTCGTGCGACCGCGGGCGGATCGGCGAGCGTCGGCGCGATCCCGTCGACGAGATCCGCCACGGCGCGCTGCTCGACCGCGTTCTCGCCGAGCGCCGGCAGCACGTGCGAGACGTACTCCATGAAGGTGCGGTTCGGCCCGACGACGAGGACGCGCGCCCGCGAGAGCTGCTCGCGGAAGGTGTAGAGGAGCCAGGACGCGCGGTGCAGGCCGACCGCCGTCTTGCCGGTGCCCGGGCCGCCCTGGATCACGAGCGGCCGGCCGGGGTCGCGCGTGATCAGGCGGTACTGGTCGCCCTGGATCGTCGCGACGATGTCGCGCATGTGCGCGTCGCGGCTGCGCTCGAGCTCCTCGAGCAGGAAGTCGCCGACCGCGGCGCCGTCGAGCGTCGTCCCGTCGAGGCTCTCGTCGGCGATGTCGAGCAGGCGCCGGCCCTGCGTGCGGAAGCGGCGGCGCAGCGTCACCCGCTGCGGATCGGCCGGCGTCGCCGTGTAGAACGGCCGCGCCGCCGGCGCCTGCCAGTTGACGACGACCTGCTCCTGCTGGTCGCCGTGCACCCAGCGGCGCCCGACGTAGAGCGGCCGCTCGACGCTCTCGAAGTCGAGCCGGCCGAAGAGCAGGCCGCGCTCGGCGTCCTCGAACGTCGCGAGCCGCCGCGAGCTCCAGGCGTCGAGCGCGGCCTGGGCGATCTCGCCGTCCGCGGCGTCGCCCGCGCGCGCGACGACGTCGCGCATCCGCTCGAGGTACTCGTACGCGCGGTCGACGTACGCCTGCTCGGCCGGGAGCTCGGGATGGCTCACGGTCCGAGCCTACGCCAGCCGTCAAGCTCGATCAGGCCTTGTGTTCCTCGCGCCTCCGCGCAGGGAACAGGAGCGGCTAGAAGAGGCTGGCGGAGTCCGGCGCGGGCGGCGCGCCGACGTGCGCGCGGCCGAGCTTCGTGATGACGCGGCCGCGCGGCGTGCGCTGGAGGAAGCCGAGCTGGAGCAGGAACGGCTCGTAGACGTCCTCGATCGTGTCCGTCTCCTCGCCGAGCGTGACCGCGAGCGTCGAGAGGCCGACCGGGCCGCCGTCGAACTTGTAGGCGATCGCGTGCAGCAGCTCGCGGTCGGTGCGCTCGAGGCCCTCGTCGTCGACCTCGAGCAGCTCGAGCGCCTCGCGGGCGATCTCGTTCGTGACCGCGCCCTGGTGGCGCACCTCGGCGACGTCGCGGACGCGGCGCAGGATCCGGTTCGCGATCCGCGGCGTCCCGCGCGAGCGGCGCGCGATCTCCTCGCAGGCATCGTCCTCGATCGAGACGCCGAGGATCCCGGCCGAGCGGCGCACGATCGTCGGCGAGCTGGCCGGCGTCGTAGTAGCCGAGCCGGAAGGTCATGCCGAAGCGGTCGCGCAGCGGCGTCGTCAGCAGACCCGTGCGCGTCGTCGCGCCGACGAGCGTGAAGGGCGGCAGGTCGAGCGTCAGCGTCCTGGCGGCCGGGCCCTGGCCGACGATGATGTCGAGCCGGAAGTCCTCGAGCGCCGGGTAGAGGATCTCCTCGATCGCGCGGTTGATGCGGTGGATCTCGTCGACGAAGAGCACGTCGCGGTCCTCGAGCCCCGTGAGGATCGCGGCCATGTCGCCCTTGCGCTCGAGCGCGGGGCCGGCGACCGTGCGGATGCCGACGCCGAGCTCCTCGCGGACGATCTGCGCGAGCGTCGTCTTGCCGAGCCCGGGCGGGCCGACGAGCAGCACGTGGTCGAGCGCCTCGCCGCGCGCCTTCGCCGCGGCGAGCGCGATCGCGAGCTGCTCCTTGACGCTCTCCTGGCCGACGAAGTCGTCGAGGCGGCGCGGGCGGAGCGAGCGCTCGAGCTCCTCCTCCTCGGGCAGCACGGCCGCGGCGGTGACGGCGTTCATGCGGCGCCTGCCTCAGCGCCAGCCGGACGCGCTCCTCGGCGGGCAGCTCGGGATCGACGCCCGCGAGCGCCTGCTCGGCCTCGAGCACCGAGTAGCCGAGCTCGACGAGCGCGTCGCGGGCGGTGACGTGGCCGACGGTTCCCGGCGCGACCGCGATCGGCGTCACGTCCTCGGTGCCGAGCTTGCCCTTCAGCTCGAGCACGATCCGCTCGGCCGTCTTCTTGCCGATGCCGGGGATCGCCTGGAAGCGGGCGATGTCCTCGAGCGCGATCGCGCGGCGCAGCTCGCCCGTGCGAGGAGCCCGAGACGATCGCGAGCGCGACCTTCGGGCCGATGCCGTTCACGGTGAGGAGCTGCGTGAAGAGCTCGCGCTCGGACGGCGTCGGCGAAGCCGTAGAGCTGGAGCGCGTCCTCGCGCACGTGCAGGTAGGTCTCGACGACGACCTCGCCCGCGCCGTCGGCCTTGCGCAGCGCCGCCGCGGAGGCGGCGACGAGGTAGCCGACGCCGCCCACGTCGAGCACGAGGCCGTCGGCGCTGCGGCCGACCGGGGTCCCGCGGAGCCGCGAGATCATGCCGGCGATCCGCAGCAGCGGCGGCGCGAGCGCGTGGCAGATCGCGACGGCGAGCGCGTCGGCGGCGTGGTTCGGGGTCGGGATCGCGTCGAGCGCGAGGATCGCGCGCACCATCCGCTGCACCTGCGCCTTCTCGGCGCGGCCGTAGCCGCACACCGCCTGCTTCACGCGCGCCGGCGAGTACTCAGTGCACTCGACGCCGGCGGACGCGGCCGCGACCAGCACGGCGCCGCGCGCCTGCCCGACGGAGAGCGCGGTGCGGGCGTCTGCCCCCACGAAGGACTCTTCCACTGCGACGGCGTCCGGCGCGTGCTCCGCAATGAGCGCTTGCACCCCGTCGAAGATCGTCTTGAGGCGGAGCTCCGGGCGCTCCCGCGCGGACGTTTGCCACCACCCGTGGTCGATGGCCCTGATCCGGCCTCCGCTTTCGTGGACGATCCCGTACCCGCACGCAGCAGTCCCTGGGTCGATGCCGAGAACCTTCACGAGGAGAGGTTAGGCGGGCGGTCGGACGTTCCTGCCTGCGGGAGCATGTCGGGGGAGCCGGCAAGTGCAGCCGGCTCCCCCGGGGCGCGGTTATGCGGCTTAGGAGGTCGCCGCGACGGCGGGACTGGCCCGCCGGCGAGACCGCACAGCAGGCTGCCGAGGAGGCCGCCCGTCGGGATCGGCCGTGATGCGGAGCTGCACCCGGTCGAGGTGGACGATCAGTCCGAGCAGGTTCAGGTCGAGCGGCCCGAGCACGAGGTCGAGCACGGTGCAGATCCCCGCCGGCACCGGCGGCAGCGCGGCTGCGCCCGGAAGCGCGGGTGCGACCGGAAGCGTCGTCGGCACGAGCGGAACCGTGATCGCCGAGGTGCGCGGTCATCCCGCCCTGCTGGAGCGCGTTCGGTCAGCTTCTTCGCCTGACGCCGGCCCGGCCGAGCGCCGCAGAGCAGGCTGCCGAGCAGACCGCCCCGGGAGTTCGCGCGGATCGTTGAGCACGACCCGGTCGAGCTCGATGATCAGGCCGAGCAGCTCGAGCCGCAGGGGCGCGAGGTTGAGGTTGAGGATGTCGCAGATCCGCGTCGGCCTTCTGGCGTCGAGCGGCGTGGCCTTGCGACGCGCGCGTCAGCGAGCGGACGGGCGCGGTGAACGCCTTACGGACGACCTGCGTGCCCCGTCGCCGTCTGCACGGTGCCGACGACCTCGCCGTGGGCGACGAGCTGCTTTCCGCTCGGACGACGACCTTGGACACGACGAAGCTGCAGGTTCGAGCGTGCCCGCGGCGGCGGCGCCGGCAGCCGTCGACGACGCAGGGGCGCAGCTGCGTGTCGCCGTAGCCGGCGAGAGCTGCAAGGACGGCAGCCACCAGCGTGGCGACGAGTGAAACTCGGAACATGACCCCTCCTTCGGTTCCTAGGTGCGGACGATGTGCACGCCGTAGATGCACCGAGTTGCAACGGGTAAACACCGCGGTTGTCAAGATTTGTGAATTGGCCAGCGCGGTCGCGGCTCAGGGTCGTCCGACGCGCGCGCGAACGTCCAGCTACGAGGCGACGGCCTCGAGCACCTGCTCGGGGATGTCGAAGTTCGACCAGACGTCCTGGACGTCGTCGTTCTCCTCGAGCGCGTCGATCAGCCGCACGAGCTTCTTCGCCGACGACTCGTCGGCGATCTCGACGGTCGTCTTCGGGATCATCGAGAGCTCGGCCGACTCGATCGCGAAGCCGGCCGCCTCGATCGCGTCGCGCACCGCGGCGAGGCTCTCGGGCGGCGCCGAGACCTGGAAGACGGAGCCGTCGCGCTCGAGGTCGTCCGCGCCGCCGTCGGCCGCCGCGAGCATCAGCTCGTCCTCGTCGGCGCTCTCGGCGTCGACGAGCACGACGCCGCGCCGCTCGAACAGCCACGCGACCGCAGCCGGTCGTGCCGAGGTTGCCGCCGTTCTTCGCGAACGTGTGGCGCACGTCGGAGGCGGTGCGGTTGCGGTTGTCGGTCAGCGCCTCGACGAGCACGGCGACGCCGTCGGGGCCGTAGCCCTCGTAGACGACCGTCTCGAAGACGGCGGCGTCGGCGTCGGTGCCCGCGCCCTTCGCGATCGCCCGCTCGATGTTGTCCTTCGGCATCGAGTAGCTCTTGCGCCTTCTCGATCGCGTTCTGGAGCGAGAGCGTTGCCGGCGGGATCGGGGCCGCCCTCCCTCGCCGCGACGATGATCGCGCGCGAGAGCTTCGTGAAGAGCTTGCCGCGCTTCGCGTCCGCCGCGCCCTTCTTGTGCTTGATCGACGACCACTTGCTATGCCCGGACATGCGACTCCTCTCGCACCAGCTCCAGAAACCGCTCGTGCACGCGCTGTGTCGTCGGTCAGCTCCGGATGGAACGAGGCGACGAGGAAGCGGCCGTCGCGCAGCAGCACCGGCTCGCCGTCGTGCTCGGCGAGCACCTCGACGTCGGGGCCGCGGTCGGCGACGCGCGGCGCGCGGATGAAGACGCCGCGCAGCGGCTCGTGCGTCGCCGTCGAGCTCGAGGTCGGCCTCGAAGCTCGCGACCTGGCGGCCGTAGGCGTTGCGGTCGACCTCGAGGTCGACGAGGCCGAGGTGCGCGCGGTCGAGCAGGATCATCCCGGCGCAGGTGCCGAAGACGGGCGCGGCGAAGCGCCGCAGCGCCTCCTCGAGCCCGTAGAGCCGCATCAGCCGCGTGATCGCGGTCGACTCGCCGCCCGGGATGACGAGCCCGTCGAGCCCGTCGAGCTGCTCCGGCAGGCGCACCTCGACGACGTCGGCGCCGAGCCGGCGCAGCATCGCCGCGTGCTCGCGGAAGTTGCCCTGGAGGGCGAGGACGCCGATCCTCATGCGCCACTGCAGATGCTCGAGGCCGCTCGGACGGGCGCTGGTCGTTACCAGCCGCGGTCTCGAGCAGCTCGCTCGGCTCGAGCTCGAGGCGGAGATGCCGACCATCGGCTCGCCGAGGCCGGCGGAGACGCGCGCGAGGATGTCCGCGTCGCGCGAAGTGCGTGGTCGCCTCGACGATCGCCTTCGCGCGCAGCGCGGGATCGCCGGACTTGAAGATCCCCGAGCCGACGAAGACGCCGTCGGCGCCGAGCTGCATGCAGAGCGCCGCGTCGGCCGGGGTCGCGATGCCGCCGGCGGTGAACGTGACGACCGGCAGCCGGCCGTTCTCGGCCACCCAGCGGACGAGCTCGTACGGCGCGCGCAGCTCCTTCGCCTCGGCGTAGAGCTCCTCGCCGCGCAGCGAGCCGAGCCGGCGGATGCCGCCGAAGACGGCGCGCATGTGCGTGACGGCGTTGACGACGTCGCCGGTGCCGGCCTCGCCCTTCGTGCGGATCATCGCCGCGCCCTCGGCGATGCGCCGCAGCGCCTCGCCGAGGTTCGTCGCGCCGCAGACGAACGGCACCGTGAACTCCCACTTGTCGACGTGGTGGGCGATGTCGGCCGGCGTCAGCACCTCGGACTCGTCGATGTAGTCGATCTCGAGCGCCTGGAGGATCTGCGCCTCGGCGAAGTGGCCGATGCGGCACTTCGCCATCACCGGGATCGTCACGGCCTCCTGGATCTCGCTGATCATCGTCCGGATCGGACATGCGCGCGACGCCGCCGTCGCGCGCGGATGTCGGCGGGGACGCGCTCGAGCGCCATCACCGCGACCGCGCCGGCGTCCTCGGCGATCCGCGCCTGCTCGGCGTTGACGACGTCCATGATCACGCCGCCCTTCAGCATCTCGGCGAGGCCGCTCTTCACCCGCATCGTGCCGGTCTCGCTCATGCGAATGAGTGTAGCCGCCCTGGCATCCGGCCGCCGGATGTGAGCATGGATACGCGACCGGGCGCGACTCCTCTCCCCCTCCAGACGTTTCCTCCGCTCGGCGGAGGAGCGTCTGGCCCAGAAAAGGAGCGTCCGGGAGAGAGGCCCGCGCTCGGCGCGGGCCTCTCGCCTTCTGCTCGCGTCGGCCGGCGCTAGAGGATCGCCTCGCGCCCTGGAAGGCGGCGCGGACCTGCGCCGCGGTGCCGGCGCCGTAGAGCCGCTGCGCGGTCTCGACGATCTTCCCGCCGCGTACGCGCATCGTCGTGACGACGCCCATCGCGAAGTGCGCCTCGAGGATCGATCGTGTCCGCGGCGACCCGGCCGATCGCGTTCCGGATGTCCCAGAGCGCACGCCGACCAGATCAGGCCGTTCCGGTGCACGCTCGTCGCCGAGAGGTCCTCCGGGTAGTGCGCGGCCGTGTCGATCCGCCGCAGGCAGTGCGGCGCCGTCGAGGTGTACGACACCGCGTCCCAGTCCGCGACGCACGGCGCGTCCGGCGTCGGAGCGATGTGGTTCGACGATCGTCACCGCGAGGTAGTCGCCGAAGCCCTCGCCGATCGCCGCCGGCCTCGACGCCCTGCGAGGTCGACTCCCTGCGCGTCGTGCACCGCGTGGCCGTACTCGTGGAGGATCACCTCGGCGTCCTCGGCGTCGTCGACGCCGCCCTTGCCGAGGCGGATCACGTCGTGCTTGTCCCACGAGTACGAGTTGTCCGCGCCCCACTGGTTGATCCGCAGGTCCTGGGACTCCTCGTTCACGGGGCGGTACGCCGTCCGTGCCGAAGCCGAGCTCCTGGAAGTACTGCTGCGCCTCGGTGATCCAGTAGTACGCCATCACCTGCTCGAACCGGTCGTCGTTGCGGTCGTAGACGAACGTCGTTGTCGGGCGAGTACGCCGTCGTGCCCGTCTCGCTCCGGATGTTCGCGTAGTCGCCGGTGAGCGTGCCGCTGCCGTCGAGGTTCGTGAGCGTGACGAGCCCGTACGCCGGCTGGAGCGCCGCGTAGTCCGCGTCCTTCTGATCGGTCAGCGTCTGGTCCTGCAGGGACGCGACCGGGTTCGGGATGGAAGACCCGCCCGTCCCCGTCGTCGTGCCCGGTCCCGGCTTGGCCGCGCCGGCGACCCCGGCGAGCACGGCCACCGCGAGCGCGGCCAGGCCGAGCGTGCATCGTGCGTGTGCGAGTCAACCCTTACCTCCCCCTCGAGTGCAAAGAGACGCGGCGAAGGGTACTCGCGTTTGCTCAGATCCGCCGGGAGGCTCGGTCAGCCCGGCGACCGACCTTGTGTTCATTGAACACGAGCTCTGCGTCGCGGCTGCGTCAGGTGACCGGGTGGCCGAGCTGCTTCTCCCACCAGTCGGACTCGCGGCTCTCCATCTGGCTCTGGAGCTGGCCGACGTACTGGGCGAGGTCGCTCTCCTTCTTGCCGAGCCGGAGCTCGAGCTCGCCGATCGTCCGCTCGCGCTGCTCGAGCTTGACGTCGCGCAGCTCGAAGTCGGCCTCGAGCCGCGCCCAGCGGCGCCTCGATCTCGGCCTCGCGCTCGTCGAGCTCGCGCATCCGATCGGAGATCGACTCCTCGGTCGAGCCGAGCCGCTTCTCGCGGCGCTCGACGCGGGCGCGGTGCGACTCGACCAGCGTCTCGCTGCGAGCTGACCTCGGCCTCGCGGGCCGCGAGCTCCCGGCGCAGCTCGTCGAGCCGGCGGGCCTCGTCCTCGAGATGGCCTCGGTCTTCGCGTCCGCCTCGTCGCGGCGGAGCTGCGACTCGCGGCGGTTGAGCTCGGCCTCGCGCGCCGCGAGCTCGCTCTCCTTCGCCGCGATCTCGGCCGAGCGTGCCCGACCTCGCCCTCGATCTCGCCGGCGCTCGAGCGCGCCTCGTCGAGGCGCTCGAGATCGGCCGCGAGCCGGTCGGCCCGGGCGCGCAGCTCGGCCTCGCGCGCCTCGAACGTCTCCTCGCGCGCGGTCACCGTGGCGCGCGCCTTGACGAGCTCCCGCTCGCGCTCCGCGACGGCGCGGTCGCGCTCGGCGAGCTCGCCCTCCTGCTCGCGCAGAGCGTCTCGCGCGTCTCGAGCACCGACTCGCGGGCCTCGACGCGCGCCGTCAGCTCGGCCTCGAGGGCCTCGAGCTCGGCTGGCCGCGCTCGAGCGCGCGCTCGCGCTGCGCGATCGCGGCCTCCTGCTTGGCGAGCTCCGCGCCGGCCTCGGTGCGTTCGCGGTCGCTGCCCTGGAGCTCGCGGAACTTGGCCGAGATCTGCTTCTCGCGCTCGGCCGTGCGCGCCTCGGCGGCGGCGAGCTCGGCCTTCAGGTCGGCCAGGCGCTGCTGCTCGGCCGCCGCCGCCTCGGCCCGCTCGGCGAGCTCGCGCTCGCGCTCCTCGAGCGAGGCCTCGAGCGCGGCCACCTTCGCCGCGCGCGCGTCGACCTCGGCCGAGCGCATGGCGGCGGTCCTGCCGCCCTCCGCTCGGCGTCGAGCACGCCTGCAGCTCGGCGAGCTCGTCGCGAAGCTCCTGCTCGCGGGCGACCGGCGGCGAGCTCCGCCCGCAGGGCCTCGGCGTCGCCCGTCTCGAAGACGACGAACGCGGCTCGGTCGAGGCGGGCGGCAGGGGCTCCTCGAGGCGGGTGCCGGGGCGCCTCGCCGCCGCCGTTGCGCGCGCTCGAGCTGCGCACGGAGGCCGGTGCCGAAGCCCTTCTCGGTGTCCCCGTGCTCCGTTGTCGGCCATCTCCTAGAAGAGCTTCCTGATGTCGATCAGCGCCGGTCCGAGGATGACGAGGAACATCGCCGGGAAGATGAACACGACCGTCGGGAAGAGCATCTTGATCGGCGCCTTCATCGCCTTCTCCTCCGCGGCCGCCTGGCGCTTGAGGCGCGTGTCGATCGCCTGCACGCGGAGGATCCGGCCGAGCGAGATGCCGAGCTGGTCGGCCTGGATGATCGCGCGCGTGAACGTCGCCGACCTCGGGCGTGTCGACGCGCTCGGCCAGCTTCTTCAGCGCGTCGGAGCGCGACTCGCCGATCCGCATCTCGCCGAGCGTGAGCGAGAACTCCTCGGCGAGCGACCCGTCCATGTGCTCGGTCAGCTTCGCGACCGCGCCGTCGAAGCCCAGGCCGGCCTCGACGCTCACCGCGAGCAGGTCGAGCGCGTCCGGCAGCTGCGCGCGGATCTCCTCGCGGCGGCGCTTCGCCTTGCCGGAGACGTAGACGCCCGGCAGCGCGAAGCCGCCGGCGGCGAGAGCCCGGCGAAGAGCGAGCGCCCGAGCGGGCCCAGCGAGCTCACCCCGATCAGGAAGGCCGAAGAGCGCGCCGACGCCGCCGAACGCGGCCTTGGCGGCGAGGAAGGCGGTCGGCGTCATCGTGCGGCCCATGCCGGCCGCGAGCAGCCTGAGCCCGACGCTCTCGACCGTCACGCGTGGGTTCAGCGCAGCGCGAGCCGGGCGAGGCGCTCGGCGGCCGGAGCGAGCACGCGCTCCTTGAAGCGCATCCGGTCGGGGCTCGCGCTCTGGAAGCGGAGACGTCCGTAGGTGGACGCCCGGCGGAGCGCCTGCTGCCGTTCCCGCGCGGGCTGGGTGACGAGCTCGGCCGCCAGGTAGACGGCGGCGGCGAGGAGGAGGACGGCGAGTGCGAGCAGCATGGTGATCAGCCCCTGAAGGAGACGATTTTCCTGAGCACGAGCGTGCCGAAGAACATCATCGTCGAGCCCATCGCGATCAGCATGTGGCCCGTCGACGTGTGGTAGAGCGAGCTCATGTACTCCGGGTTCATCAAGCGTCAGCGCGCCGGCGATGAAGAACGGCAGCCCGAGCAGCACGTAGGCGGACATCTTTCCCATCGCGGTCAGCGAGCGGATCTTCCGGGCGAACTGCTGCCGGTTCCGAACCGTGTCGGCGACCATGTCGAAGATGCCGGCGAGGCTGCCGCCGACCTGGCGCTGGATCGTGACGGCGGTGACGACGAAGGAGAGGTTCTTCGAGCCGACGCGCTCGGCCATCTCGGCGAGCGCGTCGTCCATCGGGCGGCCGAGGCTCGTCTCGGTCAGCACGCGCTTGAACTCCTTGCTCGCCGGCGGCATGCCCTCGTCGACGACCGCCTGGATCCCCTGGCGGAAGCTGTGACCGGCCTTCAGCGAGGCGGCGAGCGTGGTCAGCAGGTCCGGCAGCTGGTCCTCGAGCGCGATGAGCCGCCGACGGGCCTTGTTCCAGACGACCCGATCGGAGCGGCCCCGCCGACGACCATCACGAGCAGCACGAGCGACGAGGCCCCGGCGACGGCGAACAGCATCGCCGGGACGAGGCCGGCGCCGGCGGAGATGTAGACGAGCTCGACCGTCCGCAGCGGCACGTCCGCGCGCTCGAGCAGCCGGTGCAGCGAGTGCCAGACCTTCAGGTGGCCGAACGCCTTCTCGGTCGCCTGCATCACCGTCGAGGCGGTCGCGAAGCGCTCCTGCACAGGGCCGCGCGAGCGCTTGCGCTCCTTCTGGCCGAGGTGCGGCGCGAGCTGGCGGCGCAGCCGCGTGCCGTGCGGAGCGCGCAGCGCGAAGACGGCGGCGAGCGAAGATGCAGACGCCGACGAGCAGCGCGGTCAGCAGCGGCCCGGCCTGAAGAGCGGCTCCGGCAGCGCCGACGGCTTCGACTCCACCGTCGACCGACGCGCCGGGACGACGCAGTGGCGCGACGCGCCGGCGGCGGCGAGGCGGATCTGCTCGCCCGGACGCGCGGACGTCGTGTAGGTGAGCTGCCACGTCCGCTTCAGCTCGTCGGCGATCGAGGTGTAGACCGCGGCAGCGCGGCGGAGTCGCGCGCGCCGGTGTAGCGTCCGCCGGTCGCCTTCGCGAGCTGCTTCAGCGGCGCCGGCGAGAAGCTCGCGCTCTCGATCGCGATCGGATAGACGGTGACCCCCGCCTTGCGGGCGGCGGCGATCGCCGCCGCGAGCGAGGCCTCGCTCGAGACCTCCTGGCCGTCGGTGAGCAGGATCAGCACGCGCGACGCGAGCGACTCCTCCGCGAGCGCCTCGGACGAGAGCACGATCGCGTCGTAGAGCGCGGTGCCCTGGACGCGGTCGACCTGCGATGCCGCGAGCGCGGCGTCGACGTCGATCGTCGACGACGAGAAGCCGGTGAGCTGCACCGCCCGCTTCCCGAACGCGACGACCGCGATCCGATCGGCGCGCGGCTTTGCGGCGACGAACGACCTGGCCGCCGGATGGCGTCGCGCAGCGCCTGCCGTGCATCGACTGCGAGCGGTCGACGGCGAGCACGATGCTCTTCGCCCGGCCGAGGTTGGCCGCCTCGAGGCCGGTCACGGCAGCGCCGTTCTCGGTCAGCTGCGGCGCGCTTGCGGTCGGCTTCGGGGTCACGAGCACGACGCGCAGCGTCGGATAGGCGCGGTGTCGACGCCGCCGAAGCGGGCGTCGGCCGCGCCTGCGGCCGACGGCAGGAGCAGAGCGACCGCGAGCAGGAGGAGGAGCCGCCTCACTGGTGGCTCCCGTAGCTCGCGGCCGCGAAGCCGGGCCGCTGGTCGGCGCGGAAGAACGTCGGCGGCAGGACGACGCCGTTCGCCGCCATCTTCTCGAGGAAGTGCGGCTTCAGGCCGGTGCAGGCGAGCGGGAGCAGGAGCCGCGAGCCGCGGTTGGCGGCCGCGGTCTCCTCGTCCGGCTGCTTCGCGACGAACAGATCCTGCAGCGTGATCACGTCCGACTCCATCCGCAGCACCTCGGTGACGTGCGTGACGCGGCGGGAGCCGTCGACGAGCCGCGTGATCTGGACGAGCAGGTCGAACGCGCTCGCGATCTGCTCGCGGATCGCCCGCTGCGGCAGCTCGACGCCGGCGGTCAGCACGAGCGTCTCGAGCCGGGAGAGCGCGTCGCGCGGCGTGTTCGCGTGGATCGTCGTCAGCGAGCCCTCGTGGCCCGTGTTCATCGCCTGGAGCATGTCGAGCGTCTCGGCGCCGCGGACCTCGCCGACGATGATCCGGTCGGGCCGCATGCGCAGGGCGTTGCGGACGAGCTCGCGGATGCGCACCTCGCCCTGGCCCTCGATGTTCGGCGGCCGCGACTCGAGCGTGATCACGTGCTCCTGCTGGAGCTGGAGCTCGGCCGCGTCCTCGATCGTGACGATCCGCTCGTCGTCCGGGCACGAACGAGGACAGCGCGTTCAGCATCGTCGTCTTACCGGTGCCGGTACCGCCCGAGATGAGGACGTTCAGCTTGCCCTTGCACGCAGGCGGCGAGGAACTGCGCGGACTGCGGGTTGAGCGAGCCGAAGTTGATCAGGTCGTCGATCGTGTACGGGTCGCGCGAGAACTTCCGGATCGTCAGCGTCGGGCCCTTGAGCGACAGCGGCGGGATGATCGCGTTGACGCGGCTGCCGTCCGGGAGGCGTGCGTCCACCATCGGCGAGGACTCGTCGATCCGGCGGCCGACCTGCGAGACGATCTTGTCGATGATCCGCATCACGTGCGCGTCGTCGACGAAGGTGGCGTCCGTCGCGCTCGAGGCGGCCGTCCCGCTCGACGAAGATCCTGTCGTAGCGCGTTGACCATGACCTCGCGTGACGGAGTCGTCGCGCAGCAGCGGCTCGAGCGGGCCGTAGCCGAGCACGTCGTCGGTGATCTCGGCCTGGATCCGCCGCCGCTCCTCGCGGGTCAGCGGCGTCCGGTCGAGCGCCAGCTGCTCGGTGACGGCGTGCAGCACCCGCTCGGCGAGGTCCTCGGCGCTCTCGCGCTTGAAGAGCTCCGGACCGAGCTTCGCGATCACCGCGTGGTGGATGCGGGTCTTCAGCTCCGCGTACGGGATCGCCCGCGCCGTGCTCGCCATCCGGCGGATGCTGGCTGGCCGTGCGTGCAACGGGACCGGCGAGCGCGGTCGGACGCTCGGCGATCGTGCTGCCGGCCCCGTTTCCGTTCTGCTTCGAGAGTCTGTCGTGGAGGCCCATGACGCTACGCCTTCGCCAGCGCGGCGAACATGCGCCGCTTCTTGGGCGCCTCCGGCGTCAGCAGCGACTTCGCCACCTCACGGATCGCGCGGGCGAAGTCGGAGCTCGAGTCGCCGATCGCGGGCGGCTGGCCGCGGTTGACGCCGAGCGGAACGGCCCGGTCGGACGGGACCTCGAAGCGGATCTTGACGTCGAGAGCACCCTCGACCTCCTTCTTGTTCATCCCGACCTTCGAGTTGGCGCGGTTGAGCACGAAGCCGGATCCGCTCGGCCGGGAACGAGAGCAGCTCGAGCGTCTGCATCGAGAGGCGCACGTTCTTCAGCGTCGGCACGTCGAGCCCGCAGACCATCAGCAGCTCGTCGGTGCGGTCGAGCGTCGCGAGCATCGGCCCGTGGAAGAACGGCGACGTGTCGACGACGATCACGTCGTACGACTCGCGCGCCACCTCGAGCAGGCGCGTGAGCTTCGACTCGGTCACGAGCTCGGCGTCCTCCGGGCGCAGCGGCGCCGGCAGGATGTCGAGCCCGCACGGGTGGCTCGTCACGTAGCCGACGAGCTTCTCGGAGTCGAGCTCGCCCGGTGCGATGACGAGGTCGTAGATCGTCTTGTCCGGCTCGAGCCCGAGCATGATCGCGGCGTCGCCGAACTGGAGGTCGAGGTCGAGCAGGAGCGTGCGCTTCTTCTCGTACTTCGCGAAGCGACGCGGCGAGGTTCGTCGCGGTGACGGTCTTGCCGGTGCCGCCCTTCGGCGAGAAGACGGTGACGATCCGGCCGTGACGGCCCTGTGCGCCCTCCGGCGCGAGCCTGCGGCCGGCATGGGCGGCCTTGCGGAGCGCGAAGACGACGTTCTCGGTCAGCTGCGGCAGCAGCAGGACGTCGGCGACGTCGGCGTCGAGCGCGTCGTCGAGCAGCGCCGACGACTCGCCGGAGGCGAGCACGACGATCGGCGAGCGCGTCTGCTCGCGGATCGCCGCCAGCTCGACGCGCCGGCAGCGACGTGTCGCGGGTGGCGTGGACGACGACCTGGAGGTGCCCGCCGGCGAGCGCGGCCGTGGCCTCGGCCACGTGCTCGCTCCAGCCGACGAAGTCGAGGTCCGGATGGGTGGCGAGCGCCTCGCGGAGCCGCTCGATGCCCTCGCAGGAGCCAGTGACGTAGATGCGGATCTTGTCGCTCATCGGTTTGCCCTCCACGCCCGCGTCGTCGAGCTGCTTCGGGCCGGACGCCCTCGCGCAGCATCGAACGCGAGCTCTCGACGTTCTCCACGCTGTCCGCGCTGTCCACGACCGGGCGCAGCTCGAGGTGCCAGCCCTCGGCGTAGGACATCGCCCAGTAGCAGCTTCTGCACCTGCATGTCGGTGACGCCGAGCGTCGCGGCGAAGCCGCCGGCGCCGTTCGCGGCCAGCTTCTCGCTGCGCGGCTCCGCTCGCGGGCGGCTTCAGCACCGGGATGTCGCGGAGCACGATGCGGGTGAACCGCTGGTCGTTGTGAGTGAACGAGGCGACGACGTCGACGTGTCGCCCGCCTTGAGCGTGCCGACGAGCAGCTGCTGCTGGTCGCCGGCGACGGCGATCGCCCGCTGCGTCCCCGTCAGCTGGGCGCGGATACCGCGTGCCTGCGGGCGTCGCGAAGCGGCGCGCCGTGACCTGCTCGCCGGCGAACGTCGGCTGGACGGCGACGAGCTCGCCGAGCTGGTCGGGCGTCGAGATCGCGCCGGGCACGACGCTGCGCCGGACGATCTCCGTCCGTTCGAGCATGCCCTTGCTGGCGCGCCTCGGCGCCGGAGGTGCCGACGGGGATGTCGCGCGCGGCGACGAAGACGGTGACGTTCGTCTCGTTGCTGCGGACGTCGCGCTGGTAATTCGTCACGTAGAAGCTCGTCAGCAACGCCGCGACCAGCGCGAGCGCGACTGCGACGACGATATTTCTGAGCCTGTACGTCATGAGCGTCTCTTTTCTTCCTCTCTCGGTGTGCTTATTCGACGAGCTGGATGCGACGGACGCCGAAGTCGTCGCCGCCGCCGGATTCGTACTGGATGTCCTTCCCAGATGCACTCGCGTGAACGACCCTCGAGCCTGTGCGCTCTGCTGCCCTGGACGTGGATACGTCGGTCATGACGAAGCCGACCCAGCCGACGACCTCGTACTCGAAGTTGGCGCCGCTGCCGCGCGTCGTCTGCGGTAGACGGGAAAGAGGAGCTCGTCTGCCGATCCGCGCGTTCGAGCGCGTCTCTGATCGTGCGACGAGTTGAACTTCGCGCCGGGATCGCGAGAAGTACCAGTCGAGCGGCATGTAGCCGTCGTAGCCGCTGCGTGATCCAGTCGTCGAGGATCTTCGGGCCGGTCGCCGCCGTGCGAGTCGTCGATGTTGAGCACGCCGGAATGCGCCTGGACCAACCTTGTCCAGGTCGAGCGTGCGTCGCGACGTCGAAGCACGGCAGCGGCTCGCACTGCGAGCAGCGGGTGCGTCTCGTCGACGGCGATCGGCGCGGCCCAGCGCGCCCGGTCGAGCGCCGCCCGTGCGCGCCGCTCGCGCTTCGCCGCCGACGTTGACGGAGTCGACGCCGAAGACCTTGGCGAAGAAGCCCGGGCGTCACGCGCGCTCCACGCGCGACGCGCGACCGTGTCGTTCGGCAAGCAGCTTGCGTCGAGAACGGTGACCGTCGCGGTGCCGCCGCCGTTCTTGTCGACGTACTGACGGCGGCGAGGCGTCTGGCGTTGCCGGGGCTCTCGGGCAGCGCCTGCGCGGCGGCGAGCGCGGCCGCGTCCGCGGCCGCCTGCGTCTGCGCGCTGCGCCCGGAACCACGAGCCGACGTCGAGCACGAGCGCGGCCATGCCGAGCAGGACGACGAGCAAGATGACGGTCAGGACCGTCGCCTGGCCGCGCTCCGAGCGAAGGCTTCATTCCACGCGCTCCGTGGTCTTGCTCTTCAGAAAGCCGTTGGCAGCGACGAAGCCGAGCAGGTTGATCGAGTACGGATACTTGGCTTCGACCGTGACGTCGTCGCCGTGCGCCCATCCGCCGTCGCCGTGACGTCGACGACGAGCACAGCCGGATTGCTCGGCATCCTTGAGATCGCCTGCAGCGAGCGCACGCGAGCCTTCGTGGTCTGCCACCGGATTGGTCTCGCTGCCGCTGACCGCGGCCGTTCGCGCGCCTGCGCGCACGGCGTCCGTCAGCGTCAGGTAGTTGTTGAAGAGGATTCCGAACTGGATCACCGCAAAGAGGACCAGGCAGAACACCGGCAACACGATCGCGAACTCGGTCGCGCTCTGGCCGTTCTGTTCGTGATAGACCCTGCGGCGGATACTCATGAGCGTCTTTCGTTAGGCGAAACTGCGTTTGGTGTGGCGGGCCCTCCGAGCTGGAGGGCCCGCCGGTTCGTACCGTTCGTCTTATCCGGGAAGGAGGTCGGCGGCCCGCTGTACCACTGCCAGCGCACTGTCTGCGAGCGCGGTGAAGATGGCGACCGTGGTGACGGCGATCACGGAGAGCACGACTCCGTACTCGGCCATCGTCTGGCCATCTTCCTCACCGGCAACGCTAGTGGAGATTGGAACGGTAGAGCGGAATCATTCGATCGTTCACCTCATTCCTGAAGGTCGAGCGTTGGCGACTTAGCTTGCCGGCGCGGTGTAGCCCGGCAGATGAGTCCGCACCTGGTTGATCGCTCCGGTGATGCCACCGGCGAGCAGCGTGAAGACGCCGACGGCGCCGATCGTGATGACGGCCAGCACGACTCCGTACTCGGCCATCGTCTGACCCTCCTGGCGATAGCGAACGTTGTCGTACGTGTTCATCGCGAAGGTCTGAGCTGCGACGAAATACTTCAGCATGTATTTCACCTCCTTCCGAGCAAGAGATGGCTAAGCGAGCCGGAAGACTGCGGCTCCGGACACTTGTGGAACTGAAGTTGGAGATAGGCGGTACAGATGGTCACGCGGGAAAGTCCCTTCCCATTCATCTCGGCGTGCCGCGCCGCCTAACTTGGTGCTTCGTTGGCCAACAATCGGATAACGGCGGCAGCGTGCAGAAGCCTCGAAAGGGTGACTTTTCGAATCGGGTTTTCAGGTTCACCCGAACGAGTGACCGGCGCTAAAGGTGCTGCCGATAGAGAAGACTCGACGACCGTTGCGGCGCGGTGGGAATCTCGCGCCGGCAGCAGATTCGGCGCTCACCCCGAAAGTGAGGAGCTGGGTCTCGTGCCAAACCGGAATCGAAGTTCACACCGTCTCGTCCTTGCGACCGCCGCGCTCGTTCTTGCGGCCCTCGCCGTCCTCCGCAAGCAGCCGGAGCCGATCGCAGTGCTTCGGCCCCCGATGCTCGAGCCGCTGCCGGAAAGCGCTCCGCCGCCCGCACCGCGCCCACGTCCGGCGGCAGCGCGCATCGCTCTCGCCGCTACCTTCACCGTCCTCTTCTTCGGCGGTGCAGCGTTCACGGCCGGCGCCGGCGACCAGGTCGCTCTCCTGCTGGACGATCCCGGGGTCGCCCAGGAGCTGACCGAGACCTCTGAGCTTGCAGGCGCCTCCGGTGCGCCGGCCGACGAGGCGGCTCCGCCTTCCGATGCCGCGCCCGTCGATGCAGCCGAGGTCGCTCCGGCCTCCGCGGTCGACCTCGAGCCCGCTCCTGCGCCGGAGCCTGCAACTGCACCCGAGCCCGCGCCTGAGCCGGCACCCGCCACGGAGGCGGCAGCTGCGCCCGCAACTGAGGCGATCGAGCTCGAGCACGCGCCGGCCGCCGCCGCACCGGAGCAGCGCTCCGCGAGCGCCGAGACCCGGCAAGCTCAGGCGAAGCCGGCGGCGACGAAGCCGACGCTCCGCGCACCGCGGGCAACGCGAACGGCAGCTCGCAATCGCAAATGGGTCACGGCGCGCGCCGCACTGGCGCCGGCCCGCCCGGCTGAGGTCGAGCACGAGCACGGTGGCTCGCCGACGATCTGGCTGAACCGGGCGCTGCCCGACCCGACGCCCGCGTCCGCACGACTGTCCCGGTCCTTCGCAGCGTCGCTGGCCCGGTCTGCGCGTGCCCAGGGCGCCGACTGGGCGACCGTGCTCGGCGCCCTCCGCGCGCAGGGGAACCGCAGTGCCGCGCCGGCAACCCGAGTCGAGCTCGACCGGCTCGCGGGCCGGCTGCAGGGCGACACCTGGCGCGGGACCCTCGCGCTCTCGGGCCGAACGAGCTACGCCGACCGGGCAACCGCACTCGCCGACTACTACCGCGCGGTCGGGCTCCGGACGCTCGTGACGGGTCTGGAAGCATCCAAGGCTCGCCTCGTGAAGCGGCTGCTGACGAACGACCGCGTCACGCTCTACGCCGGCGGCCGCGAGGATCTCGAGGCCGGCCGGATCGACGTCCGCATCGTCGTGCTCCTCTCGTACCTGGCCGAGCGCCACGACTCGGTCGTCGTCTCGAGCCTCTTCTCCGGGCACCGGCGATTCGCCCGGCCCGGCGTCGTCTCGGCCCACATCTACGGCCACGCGGTCGACATCGCCGCGGTCGGCGGCACCTCCATCGTCAGCGACCAGGGCGCCGGCGGCACCACCGAGGCAGCCGTCCGGTCGATCCTGCTCCTCCCGGCCGAGCTCCAGCCGCAGCAGGTGATCTCGCTGCTCGGGCTCGGAGGTCCGTCCTTCCCGCTCGCCGATCACGAGGATCACATCCACGTTGGGTACTAGCAAGCACGTCAGCCTTGCCTGCCCGGACGGGCGCGTCGTCGTCGAGCACTGTCTCGTCGCGGCGCGCCCGCTCGCGCGGATGCGCGGCCTGCTTGGGCGCGGCAGCCTGCCGGGCGGAGAGGGGATTCTCCTCCGCCCGGCAGGATCGATCCACACCTTCTTCATGCGCTTCCCGATCGACGCGGTCTTTCTCGACCGCGAGCTCGTCGTCGTCGGAATCGAGCGCGACCTCCGTCCCTGGCGCGCCGCCGCACGGAAGCGGGCGCACTGCGTGCTCGAGCTGGCCGCCGGCGAGTGCGAGCGGCGCGGGCTGCGCGAGGGCGACGCGCTGGTAGCAGCGTGATCGCGCCGTTCGTCGTCTGGCTGGCCGTCGCACCCTGCACGATCGTGGGAACGCCGGGCTCGGAGACGCTGATCGGGACTGCCGGCAACGACGTCATCTGCGCTCTCGCCGGCAACGACCTCGTCGACGGCGGGCTCGGCAACGACATCATCCGAGGTGGCCCCGGCGCCGACAGCCTCCAGGGCGGCGGCGGCCGCGACATCCTGTTCGGCCGCGCCGGTAACGACGTCTTCTACACCTGGGACGGGACGCTCGACCGGATCGACGGCGGCCCGGGCCGCGATCGCGCTTGGAGCGACCAGTCGGATCGCACCGTCAGCGTCGAGCGCTTCGCCTAGCTGGCCGACTCCCTAGCGGACGCCGGAGCCGAGCGCGGCCTGAGCGAGCCGGATGAACCAGATCGCCGCGAGGAAGCTGTAGACGAGTGCGGGGAGCGCGACGCCGAAGAGCGCGAAGTACACCATCGCGCTCGAGTCTGCGTTGGGGATCAGCCGCAGCGTGAGCATCGCGGCGCCGACGTGCAGGAAGACGCGGCGCATCGAGACCGGCGCGAGCCTGGGAAGCCGTGCATCGATCCACAGCGCGAGTAGCGCGGCGCCGGCGGTCAGCACGAGAGCAAAGGTTCCGTTCGACAAGGTCGGTCTCCTTCAGATTGACGGCGTGGAGAGGAGTGACGCGGGGCCACCGCAGGGGCCCCGCCTCGTTACCCGAGAGGCGCCGGAACCACCGCAGGGGCCCCGTTCGACTCGAATGCTGCTACTGACACCTTGCACCGGCCGGGCCGCTTGACCCATCACCCAGGAGGTGGTTCACGCCGGTGCTTGACTCCTAGGCAGTCGCGAACGCCCTGCTGTCGACCAGCGTGATCTCGGCCGCGCCGCTCGTCGACTGCCAGCTCCGCAGGTACGCGCCGAGCTCGCGTCGCTCGGAAAGCGGGCTCGCCACGTCGGGCACGAGCGCCTCGACGGTCGTCTCGTTCAGACGCAGTGCGATGCAGCCGCCCCGGCGCAGGAAGCCGACGAAGTCGTCCAGCCGCTCGGGGTTCTCGATGCTGATCTGCATGACGGTCTCCTTGGTCAAGATTCGGGCGGTGGCCACCGGGAGAGAGCCGCAACTCCGTCCGGGCTCGTCCACTGTGGTCGACGGGCTCCACTCCCCTCGTCACCCGACAGGTGGTACACCCTCGCGCTTCACTCGTGGTCGACGCGGGCGCCCGACGGCCTGACGAGACCTGAAAGGCGAAGCGCTTCCCCGCTAGACGTCCTTCCGCGCGCTCGGCGCGTCAGCGTGACCCGCACGACGCGGTAGGCGAGGGTGACGCCGGCGGCGTATGATCACGGGTCGTGGAGGAGCGATTCGAGCGGCAGGCTCGGAACGAGGCGCTGCTTCGGACGGTGAACGAGCGGATAGCCGCCTTGGGGCAAGGCGCGGCCGGCTGGGCTGATGCAGATCAACCGTTCGACTTCACATGTGAGTGCGGAAAACTGGACGGGTGTGGTGGCCGCGTACTCATGACGCTTGCGGAGTACGAGATCGTACGGAACCAGCGAGACCGCTTCGCAGTGCTGCCCGGGCACCAGACCGACGACATCGAGTTCGTCGTTGAGCACGCCACGCGATACCTCATCGTCGACAAGCGCGACCCATACGAGCACCTCGTCACGTAGCGCCGCCTGCGTACCGCTAGGCCGTCAGCCGATTGGCTCTTGCTGCCGAGCGCCAAGCTCGCGCCCGATCTGTTGTAGCGCGAGTGCCATCTCTCGAACCGCCTGTTCGAGCGCGTCCGTGCGCACGGCGAGATCGACGATTGCCACAGATCGAGGTGTCGTGGATTGAAGTGCGCTTCCCCACTCAGCGGGCGCGTCCCTGGCGGGGACGAGTTCCTCCACGCGCGCTACCAAGGCCTCTGTCAGCGACTCCATCGGGCGGCTCCTCGTTGTAGGTGATCAGCGGCATCTCATGCCACAGTCTTCCCTCTTCTTCGCCGCCGAATCCTCTCGACTCCAACCCCCCGTGACCAGGCGGAACATCGGTCGGCAACCGAATTGTCATGGGCCCGCCTGGATTCGAACCAGGGACCAACCGATTATGAGTCGGCTGCTCTGAACCGCTGAGCTACGGGCCCGCGCGGTGAGCGTAGCGCCCGTGCCGGTTCCCGAAACGCCCGTCGGAACGCGGCTGTCACAATGTCTGCGCCCGCGACCCGCCACGAGGAGACGACCCAGACGTGAAGGCATACCAGCAGGAGACCCAGCTCCGAACCGCCGGAGGCCTGTCCGTCACGGACATCACCGAGGAGGTGCGCGACGCCGTCAAGGCGAGCGGCATCCGGGACGGCATCTGCTGCGTCTACTCGCCGCACACGACCTGTTCCGTCCGCGTCAACGAGTGGGAGGCCGGCTTCCTCGAGGACTTCGCCGTCCTCCTGAAGCGACTCGTCCCGACCGACCACTACTACGCCCACGACGACTGGGATCGGCGCACCGAGAACATCTGCCCCGAGGACATGGATTTCGGCAACGGTCATTCGCACTGCATGTCGATGCTGCTCGGCCCCGCCGGCGAGTCGGTCCCGGTGCGTGAGGGCGAGCTCTGCCTCGGCACCTGGCAGCGAATCCTCTTCCTCGAGCTCGACCGCGAGCGCGACCGCCGCTGGCTCGTGCAGGTCGTCGGCGTCTAGCCAAGCAACAGTCTGTTACTTGGCTACTCAGGCGTCACGTACGCCGCCGTGAGACCGCCGTCGACGAGGAACGTGGAGCCGTTCACGTATGAGGACTCGTCGCTCGCGAGGAAGAGCGCCGCGTTCACGATCTCGCGCGGCTTCGCGAGCCGGCCCATCGGCAGGTGGATCCGCCTACGCTCGTACGCAGCCTGATCGTCGCCGAAGATCCGCAGCAGGAGCGGCGTCTCGACCGGCCCGGGACAGAGCGCGTTCACGCGCACGCCCTGCCGCGCGAACTGCACCGCCAGCTCGCGGCTGAGCGAGAGCACGGCCCCCTTCGACGCGGTGTAGGAGATCTGCGACGTCGCTGCGCCGAGGATCGCGACGAAGGAGGCGACGTTGATCACCGAGCCGCCACCGCGCTCGAGCAGCTGCGGGATCCCGTGCTTGCAACAGAGGAAGACGCCCTTCGTGTTCACGTCCTGCACGCGCTGCCAGGCATCCACATCGGTGTCGAGGATCGAGGCGTCGTCTTCGGGAGAGATGCCGGCGTTGTTGTAGAGGACGTCGATGCCGCCGAAGCGCTCGGCGGTCGCGGCCATCAGAGCGCGTACGCCCCCCTCGTCGGCGACGTCGACCTGCACGGCGAGAGCGGTCCCGTCCGCGCACTGGGCGACCGTCTCCTCCGCAGCCTCGAGCGAGACGTCGGCCACCGCGACGTGTGCCCCCTCCTCGGTGAAGAGCTGCGCGGCGTCGCGACCCATGCCGCCACCGGCGCCGGTGATCACGCAGACCTTGCCTTCGAGCCGTCCGGCCACAGTCACTCCTCCGTCGAGATGTAGACGCTCTTCACGTCCGAGTAGCCCTCGAGCGCGTGCATCCCGAGCTCCCGGCCGAACCCGGACTGCTTGACGCCGCCGAACGGCGTCGAGACGCGCACCGAGCTGTTCGAGTTGACCGACAGCACACCAGCGTCGATCGCACGCGCGACGCGGAGCGCCCGCGCGCCGTCGCGGGTCCAGATCGAGCCGGAAAGGCCGTACGGCGTGTCGTTCGCGAGCCGAACGGCGTCCGCCTCGTCGGCGAAGGGGATGACGGCCGCGATCGGGCCGAACACCTCCTCGCGGGCGATCCGGTCGTCGTTCGCGGCTTCGACGAGCGTGCACGGGAACCAGAAGCCGGGTCCCCCCGGTGTCTCGCCGCGGAAGCGCGGTTCTCCGTCGACGAAGGATGCGACGGAGTCGCGGTGCGCAGCCGAGATCAGCGGCCCCATCTCGGTCGCGTCGCTCTCGGGATCGCCGATGCGCACGCCTGCGGTCGCGTCGGCCAGCAGGTCGAGGAACCGGTCGTAGACGGAACGCTCGACCAGGATCCGTGAGCGCGCGCAGCAGTCCTGACCGGCGTTGTCGAAGACGGCGTACGGAGCCGCCGCGGCCGCCCGCTCGAGGTCGGCGTCGGCGAAGATCACGTTCGCGGACTTCCCGCCCAGCTCGAGCGTGACCCGCTTGATCGTCCCGGCAGCGCCCTGCATCACTCCGCGCCCGACCTCGGTCGAGCCCGTGAAGCCGATCTTCGCCACGTCCGGATGCTCGACGAGGCGCTGCCCGACGACCGAGCCCTTGCCCACGACGACGTTGACGACGCCCTCGGGAATGCCTGCTTCGAGCACGAGCTCGGCCAGGCGCAGCGCCGAGAGCGGGGTCAGCTCGGCCGGCTTCAGCACAACGGTGTTCCCGCAGGCGAGCGCCGGCCCGAGCTTCCAGGAGGCGATGTTGAGCGGGAAGTTCCAGGGCACGATCAGCCCGACGACGCCGAGCGGCTCGCGGAAGGTCAGCGCCTCGCCGCCTGCGACCGGGATCGTCTCGCCGTAGCGCTTGTCGACGGCGCCGGCGTAGAAGTGGAAGACCTGGGCCACCATCCCGATCTCGCCGCGAGCGCCGGTGATCGGCTTCCCGACGTTGCGCGACTCGATCCGCGCGAGCTCCTCGACGTGCTCCTCGACGAGCGTTGCGAGGCGGCGCAGGAGCCGGCCGCGATCCGCGGGCGCCACGGCCCGCCAGGCCGGGAAGGCCGCCGCCGCGCGGGCGACCGCCGCATCGGTCTCCTCGACCCCGGCCTGCTCGAGCTCCGCGATCGGCTGCTCGGTGGCGGGGTTGAGGACGGTGAGCACACCGCTATTCCAACAGAGTCTCCTGCCCAACAGAGTGTCAAGGCGCGCGCAGCCGACGCCGATGAGGAGACCGTGGCGACAGCGGTCGACCAGCGGGCAATCGCCGAGCTCGCGGAGTACTACGGCGCGAAGGGCCGGGCGGTCGGGCGCGCGAGCGTCGCGGTCGGTGCGGTCGTCGGCGTCCTCGTCGGTGCCGTCCCGCTCAGTCCGCTCCGGTTCGCCTGGCCGATCCCGAGCAGCTTCGGCCTCGCCACGATCCTGGTCGGTCTCGGCTGCGGCCTCCTGATCGGCTTCGTCATCGGCGACTCCCGAGCCCGGATGTACCAGCGCATGGCCGAGCAGGCCCGTGCGCAACTCGTGCTCGAGGAGCGGATCGCGACCAGCGACGCGCGCGTCGAGGAGCTGATCGCCGCGCTGACCGCGCGTGCCCGGGCGGTTGCGCAACAGCCGGTCGCGCAGCAGGCAGCCCCGCCTCCCGTCACCCTGGCTGCCGCCCCCGCTCCCCCCACGCTCCTGCGAGGCCCGGCCGAACCGATGCTCGCCGCCGCGCCGCCGCTCTCGCCGCCCCTCTCGAGCTGAGGCGATCCCGCCAGTACGATCGCCCGCGTGGACGTCGCGGCGATCGCGCAGCGGATCTGGCCAGGATCACGGGCCGTGGTCGAGGTGCTGGGCGGCGGGATCACGAACCGCAACTTCAAGCTCACGGTCGGCGGCGAGGCCTTCGTCCTGCGGATCGGCGGCAAGGACACCGAGCTGCTCGGCATCGACCGGCAGGCCGAGCACGAGGCCTCGTGTGTCGCAGCCGAGCTCGGCATCGGCCCCGAGGTCGTCCGGTTTCTCGAGCCCGAGGGCTATCTGGTCACCCGCTTCGTCGAGGGCGCGCCGGTGCCGCCGGAGGAGCTTCGGCAGCCGGAACGGCTCGGCGCTCTCGCCCGGATCCTCAGGCGTGTCCACGATGGACCCGCAATCCGCTCGCGCTTCGACTCGTTCCGCGTCGTCGAGCAGTACTGCGCGACCGCTGCCACTAACGGCGTCGCCATCCCCCCTGCCTTCGGCGAGGCGAAGGCGCTCGCGGACGCGATCGAACGGGCTCGGGGGTCGCAGCCGCTCCGTACCTGCCACAACGACCTGCTGAACGCGAACCTGATCCGCGCCGGCGACGCGCTCGTGCTCGTCGACTGGGAGTACGCGGGCATGGGCGATGCCCTCTTCGACCTCGGCAACCTCGCCGCCAACCACGAGCTCGCAGAGGACGAGGAGCGCGAGCTGCTTACGGCCTACCGGGGCGAGCTACTGTCCGGCGACCCCGACGCACTGCGGCTGATGCGGTACATGTCCGACTTCCGCGAGGCGATGTGGGGCGTCGTCCAGCAGGGGATCTCCGAGCTCGACTTCGACTTCGCCGGCTACGCCGAGGAGCACTTCGAGCGGCTCGGACGAACCGCGGCCGACCGGGGCTTCCGCGCCGCGCTCGCCCGCGCCCAGCGAGCGTTGTAGGGTCGTCCGCCGTGAGGGAGCGCGCCCGGGTGGTGGTGATCGGCGGCGGCGTCGGCGGCTGCGCGGTGCTCTACTGGCTCGCCCGGCTGGGCTGCTCGGACGCGATCCTGCTCGAGCGTGCCGACCTGACGAGCGGCTCCACGTTCCACTCCGCCGGCCTCGTCGGGCAGCTGCGCGGCTCGCTCAGCCTGACCCGGATGATGATGAGCTCGGTCGAGCTCTACCGCTCGCTCGGCGAGGAGGTCGAGCTCGAGACCGGCTGGCGCGAGGTCGGCTCGCTGCGGCTCGCGTCCTCGGAGGAGCGACTCGAGGAGATCGCGCGCCAGGCCGGCTGGGCGAAGACCTTCGGGCTGCCGTTCGAGTTGATCTCGCCGGAGGAGGCGCAGGCGCTCTTCCCCCCGATGTCGACCGAGGGCGTGCTCGGCGCGGCGTTCCTTCCCACCGACGGCTACATCGACCCGAGCCAGCTCACGTTCGCGCTCGCCGAGGGCGCGCGTCGGCGCGGCGCCGAGATCGCCACTTCGACGCGCGTGACCGGCGTCACCGTCGAGCGAGGCCGCGTCACCGGCGTCGAGACCGACCGCGGCTCGATCGAGACGGAGATCGTCGTCAACGCGGGCGGGATGTTCGCCGCGGAGCTCGGCCGTCTCGCCGGCGTCACCGTACCGGTCGTGCCGATGGCGCACGAGTACCTGATCACCCGCCCGAGCGGTCTCCCGCTCGACATGCCGACGATGCGCGACCCCTCGCTGCTCGTCTACTTCCGGCCCGAGTCGGGCGGCCTGATCGTGGGCGGCTACGAGCGCGACCCGGCGCCGTGGTCGCTCGACGGGATCCCCGCCGACTTCAACGGCAAGCTGCTCGAGGAGGACTGGCCGCGCTTCGAGCCCCTGCTCGAGAACGCGATCCGGCGCGTACCCGATGCTCGAGGAGATGGAGGTCGTGCGGCTGATCAACGGGCCCGAGGCGTTCACGCCCGACAACGAGTTCATCCTCGGCCCCACCGACGTGCGCGGGTTCTGGGTCGCCGCCGGATTCTGCGCACACGGCCTGGCCGGGCGCCGGCGGGATGGGCCGGCTCGTCGCCGAGTGGATCGTCGAGGGCACGCCGAGCCTCGACGTGTGGGAGATGGACTCCCGCCGCTTCGGCGCCGCCTACCGCAGCCGCGACTACGCGCTGTCGCGCGCGACCGAGGTCTACTCGACCTACTACGACGTCAAGTATCCGGGCCACGAGCGGCAAGCCGGCCGGCCGCTGCGCGTCTCCTCGACGTACGCCCGCCTGCAGGAGCTGGGCGCGGTCTTCGGCGAGAAGTCCGGCTGGGAGCGCGCGAACTGGTTCGAGCCGAACGCCGCCGCCGGCGACGAGTCGCTGCGGCCCCGTGGCTGGGCCGGCAAGCACTGGTCGGCCGCTGTCGGCGCCGAGCACCGCGCCTGCCGGGAGCGCGCCGCACTCTTCGACGAGTCGTCGTTCGCGAAGATCGAGCTCTCCGGCGAGGGCGCCAGTGAGCTGCTCGACCGGCTCTGCGCCAACCACGTCACCCGCGACGTCGGCGCGATCACCTACACGCAGATGCTGAATGCGCGCGGCGGGATCGAGTGCGACTTCACGGTCACGCGCCTCGCCGAGGATCGGTTCCGCATCGTCACCGGCACCGCGTTCGGCCAGCACGATCTCGCGTGGATCCGGTCGCACGCGCCCGACGACGGCTCGGTGCGCGTCGAGGACGTCACGTCGCGCTACGCCTGCCTCGGCCTCTGGGGGCCGCGCGCCCGCGAGATCCTGCAGCCACTCGTTACTGGGTCATTCGAGACTGGGCCGCTCGACTTCCCGTACATGCGCGCCCGCGAGTTGGCAGTCGGGCCGGTGCCGTGCCTCGCCCTGCGCGTCACCTACGTCGGCGAGCTCGGCTGGGAGCTCTACTGCCCGGCCGAGTACGGGCTGCGCCTCTGGGACACGCTCTGGGAGGCCGGGCACGCGCAAGGGCTCGTCGCCGGCGGCTACAAGGCGATCGACTCGCTGCGGCTGGAGAAGGGCTACCGCGTCTGGGGCGCCGACATCTCGCCCGACGACAACCCCTACGAGGCGGGGCTCGGCTTCGCGGTCAAGCGAGAACGCGACTTCCTCGGCCGGGACGCGCTCGTCGCCGCGGGCGAGCCCGAGCGGTCGCTCGCCTGCCTCGTCCTGGCCGACCCGCGCTCGGTCGCTCTCGGCTCGGAGCCGGTGCGGCTCGACGGGGAGGTCGCCGGTCGCGTCACGAGCGGTGGCTACGGCTACACCGTCGACCGGTCGATCGCGTACGCCTACGTCCCGGCGGCGAAGGCGGTACCCGGGCAGCCCGTCGAGGTGGAGATCTTCGGCGAGTGGGTCGCGGGCGAGGTCGCCGCGGAGCCGCTGTTCGACCCGAAAGGGGAGCGGATCAGGGTCTAGCGTCGCGGTACTCGCGGGCCTGCTCGACGAGCGCGGCGAAGAGCGCCGCGTCCTCGCCTGCCTCCGGGTGCCAGAGCACGCCGACCGCGAAGCGCTTGGTCGGATCCTCGAGCGCCTCGAGCGTCCCGTCGACCGCGTACGCCGTCGGGACGAGACCGTCGCCGAGGCGGCCGAAGCCCTGATGGTGGTGCGACTTCACGGGCGCCCGCTGGCCGAGAAGAGCCCCGAGGCGGCTGGCCGGCTCGACGCTGACGTAGTGGTCGGCGAAGACGCCGGGCGTGTGCTTGTGCCTCTCGTCGCCGACGACGTCCGGCAGGTGCTGGACGAGGTCGCCGCCGCGGGCCACGTTCAGGATCTGCGAGCCGCGGCAGACCGCGAGCAGGGGCAGATCACGGTCGAGCGCGGCGGTGAGAAGCGCGAGCTCGCCGCGGTCGCGCTCGGAGCGGACTCCGGTCGTCTCGCGGTGAGGCTCTTGTCCGTATGTGTCCGGGTCGAGATCCGAGCCGCCGGAGAAGAGCAGCCCGTCGAGCACCGCGAGCGTCTCCTCGATTCCGTCCTCGCTCGGCGGCACGAGCAGCGGTCGTCCTCCGGCCCGCTCGATCGCCTCGACGTACGCGAGCGGAATCAGCGCGGCCGGCAGCTCCCAGGCGCCCCAGCGCACCTCGGGCTCCGAGTACGTCGTGATCCCGATCAGCGGCCTTAGCCACGCTCATAGAACCGCTCGCGCTCGTAGCAGGTCACCGCTCCGTCGAAGAGCCGCTGCTCGGTGCGCGCGTAGTTGAGGTAGTGATCGACGACCTCGTCGCCGAACGCGCTTCGCGCCATCGTCCCAGCCTCGAGCGCCGCGATCGCCTCGCGGAGCGAATGCGGGAAGCGCACCGCGTCGGACTCGTACGCGTTGCCCTCGAGCGGCGGCGGCAGCTCGAGGCGCTGCTCGATCCCGTGCAGTCCGGCCGCGATCACCGCCGCGAACGCCAGATAGGGATTCGCATCGGCGCCGGGGATCCGCGTCTCCGTCCGCAGCGCCGAGCCGTGCCCGACGATCCGGAAGCCGCACGTGCGGTTGTCTCTCCCCCACGCGAGCGTCGTCGGCGCCCACGAGCCTGCGGCGAAGCGCTTGTACGAGTTGACGTTCGGCGCGAGGAAGACGGCGAGCTCCGCCGAGCACGCGATCTGCCCGGCCAGCCAGCCTTCGAACTCGGCCGTCTCGCCGGCGAACGCGCTCTCCGCCGTGCCGCCTGACTGCGTGCGCCAGAGCGAGGAGTGGATGTGACACGAGTTCCCGATCCAGGTGTGGTCGGGCTTCGCCATGAAGGTGATCGAGCAGCCGTTCAGGTGGGCGATCTCCTTGGCGCCGTTCTTGTAGATCACGTGGTTGTCGGCCATCGTGATCGCGTCCGCGTAGCGGAAGTTGATCTCGTGCTGGCCCGGCCAGGCCTCGCCCTTCGAGGTCTCGACCCTGATCCCGGCCGCGTGCATGCCGTTCCGGAGTCTGGCGGATGAACGGCTCGTCGTAGGTCGTCGCCAGCACGTGGTAGTCCATCACGTAGGGCGCCGAGGGCGTCAGGTCGCGGTAGTGCGCGGCGTGCGCCTCCGCGTAGGTCTGCCTCAGGAGATAGAACTCGAGCTCGGAGCCCAGCATCGGCGTGAGGCCGAGCGCCTCGGCCCGCTCCACCTGCGCACGCAGCACCTGCCGCGGCGAAGGCGCCACCGGCGAGCCGTCGTGCCACGCCACGTCGCAGAGCACGAGCGCGGTGGCCTCCAGCCACGGGATCCGCCGCAGCGTCGCCAGGTCGGGCGTGAGCGCGAAGTCGCCGTAGCCGCGCTCCCAGCTCGCGAGCTCGTAGCCCGGCACGGGCTCCATCTCCATCTCCAGCGCGAGCAGGTAGTTGCAGCCCTCCACCGGATGCCCCGCGTCGACCTCGTCGACGAAGAACTCGCCGTGCAGGCGCTTGCCCAGCAGCCGTCCCTGCATGTCGGTGAACGCCACGACGACCGTGTCGATCGCGCCCGACTCCACGTCGGCTCGCAGCTCGTCGAAGCCAAGCACGAAGGCGATCCTACTGCTCGTGCTGCCAGATGTACCGCACTGTCGGAATCCGCTCTGCGGATTTCGACTTTGTGCACGTTCCCACGTTGACAACGATCGTGACAGACGCGCGTAATAGCGCGCACACGACCCCGACGGTTAGGAGAGCGGATGGAAACGGCACCACCCGCAGGCCCGCGCCAGCACGAAAGCGACGAGCAGACCCTGCACAAGCTCGGCTACGCGCAGGAGCTCTTTCGCGGCATGGGCGGGTTCCAGAACTTCGCGATCTCGTTCACGATCATCTCGATCCTCGCAGGCTGCCTGACCTCGTACTTCGTGGCCTTCGAGCGCGGCGGGCCGGTCGCGGTCACGTACGGCTGGCTCCTGGTCGGTCTCTTCTCGACGATCATCGCGCTGGCCATGGCCGAGATCGCCTCGGCCTACCCCACAGCGGGCGGCCTCTACTACTGGGCCTCGAAGCTGGGCGGCCCCGGTTGGGGCTGGGCGACCGGCTGGTTCAACCTGATCGGGCAGATCGCTGTCACTGCGGCCATCGGCTACGGCCTGGCGACGTTCGGCACCGTGCTGTTCGACTACTGGTTCAGCTACTCGGAGCGCATGAACGACTGGTTCGGCTTCTCCGCGAACACGTCGATCTTCGTGCTCTACGCGATCTTCCTGCTGGCAGCTGGGATCGTGAACATGTTCCAGGTCAGCATCACGGCGATGCTGAACACGGTCTCGGCCTACTGGCACATGGCCGGCGTCGCGTTCATCGTGCTCGTGCTGATCGTCGTTCCCGAACGATCACCAGAGCTTCGGCTACGTCTTCGGCGAGACCGTCAACGTCTCCGGCTACGGCAACGCCACGGACAACTTCTCGAGTCCGGCCTTCTGGTTCGTGTTCGGCCTCGGGCTGCTGCTCTCGCAGTACACGATCACCGGCTTCGACGCGTCGGCGCACATGGCCGAGGAGACGCAGAAGGCGTCGCGGATGGCCGCCGTCGGGATGTACATGGCCGTCGTCGTCTCGGTCGTCGTCGGCTGGATCCTCCTGCTGGCGGTGACGTTCGCGATCCCGAGCACGGAGGGGGCGCTCGAGAACATCGGCGTCGTCGTCCCGTGGATCTGGGCGGAGTCGATGAGCCAGAACTGGGCCGAGGTCGCTGCTCTTCATCTGCGTCGTGGCGCAGTTCTTCTGCGTGACCGCATCGGTGACCTCGGCGTCCCGGATGATGTACGCGTTCTCGCGGGATCGCGCCGTCCCGGGTCATCCGCTCTGGAGCAAGGTCGCTCCGAACCGGGTTCCGCGCAACGCGGTCTGGGCGATCGTCGTCCTGGCCGGGGTGCTGATGATCCCGGCGATCTGGAACTACCTGGTCGGCTACGGCGTGGGCACTGCGATCGCGGTCATCGGTCTCTACATCGCGTTCGTGATCCCCGTGTACCTGCGCTTCCGCCTGCACGACCGGTTCGTGCCGGGAGCATGGAGCCTCGGACGCCACTACAAGTGGATCGACATCCTGTCGCTGGCCTGGGTGGCGCTGATCACGATCCTGTTCGTCTTCCCGCTCTACAAGGCGGGGCTGCCATGGCGGGACGACTTCAGCTGGGAGCTGACGAACTACACGGTCCTGTGGTTCGCGGCGATCGGAATCGTCTTCGGCGGCTGGTGGTTCCTGTCGGCGAAGAACTGGTTCAAGGGCCCCGTTCGGCAGGGCACCGAGGAGGAGCTGGCACGGCGGGAGGCGGAGCTCGCAGGTCGCGGAGCGCCGCTGCCGCCGCCGGCCGCCTAGCGCAGCAGGCAGCTGACACCGTGGGAGGGGCGCGCTCATGCGCCCCTCCCACCGGCTCTCAGCCAACCCAGGCGCCGCCGTTCTGGTCGATCGTCTGCCCCGTGACGCCGCGCGCGTCGTCCGAGAGCAGCCACGCGACGGTGCCGGCGACGTCCTCCGGCTGCCCCATCCGGCCGAGCGGCACCTCGCGCATCGCCTCCCGGAAGGCGTCCTCGCGCGTACCGCCGATCGCATCGGCCAGCCCGTCCAGTCCCTGCCACGCCATCTCCGTGTCGACCCAGCCCGGACAGATCGCGTTCGCCTGCACGTTCAGCGGCGCGAGCTCCGCTGCGAGCGAGCGCACCAATCCCAGTAGACCGGCCTTCGACGCGCTGTAGCCCGTGTAGCCGGGCACTGCGATGCGCGCGAGAATCGAGGCGATCACGACGAGGTGCCGCGCCTCGGGCCCGTCGGCCAGGTGCCGGAGCGTCGCGCGGACGCAGTAGTAGGTGCCGGCGAGGTTCGTGGCGATCAGGTCGTCGAAGCGGTCGTCGGGTCCGTCCTCGTTCGGTCCGCCGGTGCCGCTGTTGGCGACGAGAGCGTGGAACGGCCCATTCGCCGCGGCTGCGGCGGCGAAGACCTCGTCGACCTGGGCACGGTCGCGGATGTCGCAGGCGGCCGCCTGCGCCCCGAGCTCGCCGGCGACGGCCTCCAGGCGCGGAAGGTCGCGCGCGAGCAGGGTCAGCGTGGCTCCCTCGGCGGCGAGCCGCTCGGCGATCGCACGGCCGATCCCGGCGCCTCCGCCGGTCACGACCACGTGCCTTCCCTCGAACCGCGCCATCGCCGTCCTCTCGAAGCTCGCTCTTTGCGGGAAGTTCCGCCACGGCCGGCCTTTCGCCCGCGCCGGCCGCAGCATAGATTGCGGTCTCGCCCGAGCCGCCCCTTCCACGCAGTACGCGGCCGCGAGATCGAGATCCAGATCGAGACTAGAGCGTACGACGCGAACGGCAAATACGCCTGCGCGAAAAGAAAAAGTCGCAATTTGCGGACGGCGGTCTTCCGCGACCCTTGACCGACCGGCGTGCGGGTCCCTAAGTTCCCCCTTGCAGCGAGCACGGAGCGGGATTAGGTCGAGGCTCCACCGGAAGGCGAGTACGCGCAAGCGGAAACGTCAGTCGGAGGAGCGGACGAAACCGCCACCGGCTCGCTGAATTCTTTTCCGGCTGAGTCGGAACTCGCTCTCGCGAGTTCCGACGCAGCGCCCCGACACGCGCGAAAGACCCCTGAAGGGTCGCTTCGCTCCCGGGTTCATTGGCCGGCCTCTCTGATTCGGACACCAGCGTTAAAGGCGCGGATAGCAATTCTGTCTGCGTAAAAGAAAAAGACCGCAATTTGCGAGTTCTTCACTTTTCGCGCCCTTGACCGTCGGCCACACCGGCCCTAGATTCCCCCTTGCAGCGAGCACGGGACGCGAGTAGGTCGAGTCCACTCCGGTAGGCCGTAGGGGGATGCCGCAAGGCTGAAGCCGAAAGTTCGTCGGGGCGGAGGACGAAAGCGCACCCGGCTCGCTGAATTTCTTTTCAGGCGACGAGGCATCCGCTCCCGCGGATGCCTCGTCGCGCTGAAGACCCCTGAAGCGGCCTGCCTCGGCGGCCGGGCTCGCGAGCGAGCGTCCGTCCCGCGGATGCCTGTCGCGTGAAAACCCTGAAGCGGCCTGCAGGCGCCGCTAGCGTTGACCGCGTGAAGCGCCTGCTCGTCCTCGTCAGCTCGATCGTGCTCGTCGACGCGATGCTGTTCGGCGCGCTCGCGCCGCTCGTGCCGGGGTACGCGGACGAGTTCGGCCTCGGCAAGGCCGGCGCCGGCCTGCTCGTCGGCGCGTTCGGCGCCGGAGCACTTGCCGGCGGCATCCCCGGAGGGCTCGCGGCAGCGCGCTTCGGCCCGAAGCGAGCCGTCGTCCTCGGGCCTCGTCCTGCTCGCGCTCGCGAGCTTCGCCTTCGCCGCTCGCCGGAGGTCCGTGGACACTCGGGCTCGCGCGCTTCGTCCAGGGCTTCTCGAGCACGATCACGTGGGCGGGCGCGCTCGCCTGGCTGACCGTCGAGACGCCACGCTCGCGCCGCGGCGAGCTGCTCGGGATCGCCTTCGGCGCGGCCGTCTTCGGCGCGATCGTCGGGCCCATGTTCGGCGCGGCCGCCGACGCGGTCAGCGTGCGCGCCACGTTCGCCGCCGTCGGTGTGATCGCGCTCGCACTCGCCGCCTGGGCCGCGTCCCGGCAGGCTGCCGCCGTCGAGACGAGCACTCCCGGCGCCGCCCGCCGCGCTCTCCGCGACCCGCGCTTCCTCGGCGGCCTCTGGCTGAACACCCTGCCGGCTCTCCTCTTCGGGCTGCTCGTCGTGCTCGTCCCGCTCCGCCTCGACGAGTACGGCTACGGCGCGCTCGCGATCGGGCTCGTGTTCTTCGCCGCCGGCCTCGTGGAGACGGTGGTGAACCCGCTCCTCGGTCGCTTCTCCGACCGGCGCGGCCGCCTCCTCCCCATCCGCGCCGCTCTGGCCGCCTCGATCGTGGTCGCAGTCGCGTTCGCGTTCGCGCGCGATCCAGTGCTCGTGATGCTGCTCACCGGGCTCGCCGCCGTGACCTTCGGCGGCTTCTACACGCCGGGCATGGCGCTCGTCTCCGACCGGGCGGAGTCGGTCGGGCTCGCGCAGGGCCTCGGCTTCGGGATCATGAACACCGCCTGGGCGCTCGGGAACATGACCGGCCCCTCGGCGGGCGGCGCGATCGCCGGCGCCACCGACGACGCCGTCCCGTACCTGCTCGCGGCGCTGCTCTGCCTCGTGACGCTCGCCGCGACGCTGCGCGTCAGGCGGTGGGGGGAAAGCGCTCCAGCACCCAGTCGGCGTCCAGCGGACGCTTCGCGTAGCGCTCCCCGTTGACGAGCGCGTAGTCGCCCGTACGCGGATCCATCGGCAGTCGCGCCTCGACGGGGTACCAGCGGTTGTGCTGCTCGATCAGGGTGTTGACGTCCGTGAAGACGCATCGCTCCGCGTGCGCGCGCCAGGCCTGCGCGTCGCCGCCGAGCTCCGCGTACCGCTCGGCCAACGTGCGCTCGTGCCGCTCCACCCGCGCGTCGATCTCGCGCAGGCGCTGCATGTACGGCAGCGGGCCGCCGAGCGAGGCCAGATAGGAGCCCGTGTCCGCCGTGAAGTTCCGGTAGCGGACGCGAAGCGGACGACCGGCGAGCGGGTGCTCGACGAGATCCTGCTCGAGCGCCGCACGCTGCCGGCGCTCGCGGGGCGTCTCGGGCAGCACGACTCCCTGGCGCATGATCCGCTCGCGCTCCCGTCGCTCCATCGTTACGAGACCGCCTGCGCCGGCTCGAGGCCCTCGCTGGCTCGCCTGCTGCTGACGCCCCGGCACGCAATCGCCCCGAGCACCGCCGCCACCACCGAGAACGCCGCGAACATCCCCCACATCGCACCGTCGCCGAAGCTGTCCCGCACCTGGAGGCCGAAGAACGGCGCCAGCGCGAACCCGGCCGCAGCGGTGCTGCCGAAGGCGCCCATGTACGCGCCTCGAACGTCCTCGGGCGCGAGCCCCGCGATCACCGACTGCGAGGTCGGCACCCAGAGCATCTCTCCGATCACGAAGACGACGATCACGAGCGCGACGACCGGGATCGCGGCGCTGACGGACAGGAGCAGGAACGGCAATCCCATCAGGAGCATCGCGACGACGAGCTTGGGCGCGGTCGGGATGTGGGTCACGCGCCGGGTCAGCCGCAGCTGGAAGAGCGTCACGAGCAGCGGGTTGATGATCACGAGGAAGCCCCAGGTCGACGGCGAGATCCCGTGCGTGTCCGTCAGCGAGATCGGCAGCGCGACCTCGAAGGCGATGTAGACGAGGTATGCGAGCATCCCCGAGAGGAGGAACAGCAGGAAGACACGGTCGCGCGCGATCACGCCGAACGAGCCCCGCTCCGGTGGCTGCTCCGGCGAGTAGGCGCCGCGGGAGGGGATGAAGCGGTACGCGAGCCCTGCGGCCACCGCTGCGAGCAGCGCGACGCCGACGAAGAGGCCGTTCCAGTCGCCGACGAAGAGCATCAACGCGCCGAGCGGCGGTCCCATCGTCACACCGAGGTTCGACGCGACGCGCACGGACGCATATGCCGCCTCGTGACGCTCCGGCGGCACGAGGTCCGCGACCATCGCCTGGTCGGCAGCGCTGCCCATCGAGCCGAACACCGCCATGCCGGTCATCAGTCCGAGCCCGAGCAGGACGTTCTGGCCGACGAGCAGGAAGAGCGGGATGTACAGCACCTCCCCGCCCCAGCCGATCAGGATCAGCCGCCGCCGCCCGTAGTGATCGGACAGGTGGCCGCCCAGGTAGCCGGCGGCCGCGGCGAGGATCGCGCCGATCAGGAAGGTCGTCCCGAGCTGGCGGCCGCTCGCGTCGAGCTCGCGGATCGCCCAGATCCCCATGAAGGTGAAGAGCGACGAGCCCGCGATCGAGCCTGCGAACGCGACCGCGAGCACGGGCCGCAGCGCGCGATCGACCTCGCCGCCCCAGACGAGGCGGAAGAAACGGGCGAAGAACGTCATCCCCGCCAGGGTATCGACGGGCTCAGCGTCGCTTGAACAGGCCGCGGAGCCCGCGTCTGCGCGACTCCGAGTGGCTCGCGGGCTCGTCGACCGCCTGGCTCGACCGGCCGGGGCTCGCTCAGCGCCAGCACGTTCTCCGAGCGACCGCTGACGCGCCTGCTCGGCTCGCTCGCGGTCGCCGCGGACGGCGGCCCGCATGTCCTCGAGTTGACTTTCCTCTTTCATCCGTCGGGGGTTCGCGGCTCGGCGGAGGGTTCCTCCCTCTCGAGGAAGACGCACCGCCGCCGATCGCCCGGAAGCGGCGAGGGACCCACCCGGAGCACCCGGAAGCTCCCCTCGGCGAGCTCGACGCGACCCCCGCGCACCGTCGCCGGGACGGTGGACTCGAGCAGGCGATAACCGGTGGCGGTCGCGACGAAGAGCAGCGCCGCCGGCTGTGCAGCCGCCGGCGCGGACCTCGGCTTCGCGACCGGCTCCGGTTCGACCGCCGGAGGTGGCAGCGGGCGGCGCCAACCTCGGCGGCGGTTCCCGCTCCGGCGGCGCAGCCTGCTCGGGAAGCAGCGCGACGATCCGGCCGACCAGCTCCCCGAGCCGGTCGACCGCGGACACGTCGAGCGGAGCGTGAGGGCGTCGGCGCCGGAACCACATGCGACGCATCATCGAGGTTCGGCCGGACTTGCGGCTGCTAGGCTCGAATGCGGGCAGACAGGGTCGATCGACAGGAGGGTTTCGTTGAGGAAGCTTGGCAAGGGGTCCGTGTTCGTCGTCGGGGCGCTCGCGGCGCTCACCGTGGCCGTCGCCGGCGCGTTCGGCGGTCCGTCAGCGCAATCGGCGACCAGCGTCGCCGTCACCGCCGGCAAGCCGTCGGAGTTCAAGTTCACCCTGAAGCCGACGTCCGTCAAGAAGGGCGTCGTCACCTTCAAGGTGGCGAACAAGGGCGCGCTCGCGCACGACTTCAAGATCCTCGGCAAGAAGACCAAGCTCGTCGGCAAGGGCAAGACCGCGACGCTGTCGGTCACCTTCAAGAAGGCCGGCAAGTACGCGTTCCTCTGCACCGTTCCCGGCCACGCCGCGGGCGGCATGAAGGGCGTGCTCGCGGTCAAGTAGCCCCCGGCTCGAGGGATACCGCTAGTCGTCGAGGCGCTCGAGCCGAACGGGCTCGGACGTCCCGAGCACCGCGCCACGCGCGTTCAGTCCGCGAACGGCGAGGAACGCGGCTTCCGTCTCCACCGGCAGCGGCGGTCTCGAAGCCCTGCTTCGGACTGCGCGCCGATCGGCTGCAGGCGCTGTGGGCCTGCACCTGCGAGCACCTGCCAGCTGTCGACCTCGGTCGCACCGTTCCAGCTCACGTGCGCGGTTCGGCGTCCGTCGCCGTCGGTCTCGACGACCACGGTCGGAGCCTCCACCGGCCGGCCCGTCCAGGCCAGGCGGTAGGCGCGGTACGAGTCCGTGCCCTCGACGCCGAAGCGCCCGTCGAGCAGCACCCGGCCGTCCCGGTCGAACTCGGTGAAGTACGGCTGCGCGCCCCAGCCGACGAAGACGTGGCCGTCCGGCAGGAACTGGGCGTTCCCCTGCGTCGTCGCGAGCAGCCCGGTCGGGTGCTCGTAGCTGCGGACGACGGTCGCGCGCCGGCGCTCGTCGTCGAGCTCGAGCACGAGCGCTCGCGAGGCGCCTTCCGCGTCCTCCTCGTCCGCGACGTTGTCGTAGAGCGTCAGCGTTCCGTCGGGCTGGCGTCGCGCGTCGTGCTGCCACGCGAACCGCACACCGGGCCCGAGCTCGTAGTCGCTCTCCTTGCCGCCGAGACGCCACAGCACCTCCCCGTCGGCGCGCGCCAGCTTGTAGATCGCGTGCGTGTTCCGCGCCGAGATCAGGAAATTCCCGTCGTCGTCGAGCTCGACCGAGTTGACGTGGAAGTAGTCGTAGGCGTCGGCCTCGGCGCCGCGCTCGGCTCGCGGCACCTCGGCGTACGACTCGTCGAGCGCGACGTGCTCGACGCTGTGCCACTCGAAGAGCACCCGGCCGCTCCCGATGTCCAGCTCCTGCACGACGTTGTCCCAGATCGCACCGTCGGCCGGACCGCCGATCTCGGTGAGGTCGCGCGGCACACGGCGGTAGACGAGGATCAGGGCCGTGTCGCGGTCGGTGATCAGGAACTCGTGGATGTCGCCGGTCAGCCCGTTTCCGGCGGTCACGACGGCGATCTCGCGGTAGGCGTCGTCGACGATCACGAAGTGCCCGTCGCCGATCCCGCGCTCCGACTGGCCGCGCCACCACGTGAGCACGGGCCGGCCGTCGTAGCGCTGCGCGCGGAAGTCGGTCACGCCTTCCGTGTCGAGCGGCCGGAACCAGACGAGCTCACCACTCTCGTCGAGGATCATCGGCCCGGCCTGCGCGACCTTCCGCTTCGGCGCGAGGAAGACGTAGCCGGGCGCGGTGTCGCGCGCGGGCTGGGTGATCTCGACGAGCGGAGGCCTGAGGTCGGGCCGCGAGACGAACTGCTGCGCCGGTGGTGGCGGCCCCGCCTCGGCCTCGGCCTCGTCGTCCTCGTGGCAGCCGGTGAACGCGACCGCGAGGGCGGCCAGGACGGCACCGGCGACGAGCACGCGGGTCAGGCGGACGGAGGCGATGGAAGAGCGTAGTCCCTGCGACAGGCTGCGGGAAGGGACGCCGCGCGAGCGTCCCTTCCCGATCTCCCTCCGCTAGGTGGCCGCGAGCGCCCGAAGCGCTGAGCGGAGGTCGTCGTACCGTGCTCCCTTGAGCTGGTTGGCGAGGGCGTTCAGCTGCGCCTTGGCCGCCGCCGCCTGGCCGTTGGCGCGGAAACGCTCCGCCCGGTCGACGAACTTGTCCACCTGGTCGAGCGTCTTCGCGTCGATCGAGCCCGCCCGCTCGAGCTGGTCGCGGTACGAGCGGACGACGGCGAAGCTCGGCTCGTTCACGTAGCGCGGCTGGTGCTGCGGCGTCAGCCGCTCGAGCTGCACCTCGGCAGCCGCGTCGATCTCGTTCTGCGAGAGCTCGGCCGTCGGAGTCAGCCGCCAGGAGTCGAAGCCGCGGGCGATCTCGGAGCCGTAGATCGCGCCGTTGTAGTAGTAGCTCGACCAGACGCCGCCGAGCACGGCCGCGGTGCCGCTGATCGGCCCGCGGTCGTAGTAGGCGATCTCCTGCGGGTCGGACGAATCGGTGAAGTCGATCACCGAGACGCCGCCCTGATACCACGCCTGCGTGATGATGTCGCGGCCCGGGACCGGGACGATCGACGGCAGGTGCGAGACGCAGTTCTCCTGGTTCGTCTGCGTCGCCGGCATCTTGAAGTAGCTCCGGAACTCCAGCTTGCCCTCGACGATGTCGTAGATGGCGTTGGCGCCCCAGTTCAACTGGTCGGTCGCGCGGCAGCGCGGCGTCGTGCCTCCACCCCACTCGTCCGTGAAGATCACCGTGCTGCCGTCGTTCGAGAACGTCGCGCCGTGCCAGTAGGAGAAGTTCGGATCCGAGACCTCGTCGATGCGGACCGGGTTGGCCGGGTCGCTGATGTCGAGCAGAAGCCCGTTGCCCTCGCACGCGCCCGCGGCGAGATCGATCTCCGGATACGTCGTCAGGTCGTGGCAGGAGTCGGTCGACGGCGAGGGCGAGTACGGCACTCCCGACGGATGGAGCCCCGGCGGCCCGTTCTGGAGGCTGTTCAGCTGACCCGTGGCGGCGTCCTTGAACAGCCGCGGCCCGGTCACGACGGCCGCGTTCTGCGGCGCGCCGAGCGGCACCTTGATCACCTCGATCCGCCATTGCGACAACCCCTCGTCGAACTGGGGCGTCGTGAGCGGGGTGTTCGCGGGCACGAGCGCCTTGCAGCTCGCGAGCTCGGTCGCCGAGCGGACGCCACCCGTGCCGGAGACGTAGACGTAGATGTTCTCGTCGTCGTGCTTGCTCTTCAGGAGCGTGTGCGTGTGCGAGCCACGGCAGGTCTGGACGGTCGCGACCTGGACGGGCAGATCGAGGTTCGAGATGTCGAAGATGCGCACGCCGCGAAAGCGCAGCGGGTTACCCGTAGGGACCGCCGGCGCGCCGCAGTCGGTGCGGGCACGCGTCTCCTCGGCGGACATGAAGAGCAGGTTCCCGTACACCGAGACCTCGCCCTGCCCTCCGGGACAGACGACGGCCGTGCGGATCGCCGGATTGGCCGGATCCGAGATGTCGTAGATCTGAAAGCCGTTGAAGTTCCCGACGAAGGCGTGGTCGCCCTCGAGCGCGAGGTCGGAGTTGACGAATCCGAAGTCGCCCGGGTTCGCGGGGTTGAAGAAGCCGGCCGGCTTCGGCCGGTTGGCGAGCAACTCCAGCCCGAGCGCGGCGACACCGGCGTCGGTTAAGCCGGGCGCAAGCCCGACCCGGGGATCGGGAGCGACCTCGCCGGCGGCGACCGAGGTCAGGAGTGCACTGGACACGATCAGCGAGGCGAGCGCTGCGAGCCCGAGGCGACGTGCACGTGAGGTGGGGCGAGACGGTGTGGCGGCACGCTGGGTCATGTTCCGTCCTTTGGTTAGCCCGATTGCTCTTCCGGTTTAGCCACACTAATATCCCGGTGTGCCTCAGGTCAACTTCCGAGCTGCATCTCTGCTCGCGTTGCTCGTCCTCGCCGGCTGCAGCGGCGCCGCCGAGACGGAGCCCGCGACAACCGGCGAGCTCGCGCCGAGCATCGTCCAACCCGGCGCTCCCGGCGAGGGGACGCGGACGCTCTCGCCGAACGACCTCGCCGAGCTCGAGCAGACTTCCCACACCGACGGCGACGTCGCCTTCATGCAGGGGATGATCCACCACCACGCGCAGGCGCTCCGGATGACCGCGCTCGTCCCGGAGCGCAGCACGAGCCTCGGCGTGGAGCTGCTCGCGGAGCGCATCGACGTCTCCCAGGAGGGCGAGATCGAGCTGATGCGCGCCTGGCTCGAGGCGCGCGACGAGCCCGCACCGGAGCTCCATCGCCCTCACGGCCACGCGCACGGTGCCGGCCAGGTGCTGATGCCGGGGATGCTGACGGAACCCGAGCTGAAACGGCTCGCAGCCGCGCGCGGAGCGGCGTTCGATCGGCTCTTCCTCGAATCGATGATCCGCCACCACCGGGGCGCGTTGACGATGGTCGAGGGGCTCTACGGATCGAACAGCGGTGCGGAGTCCGCAGTGGACGCCTTCGCACGGGACGTGGACTCGGATCAGCGCATCGAGATCGCGCGGATGCAGGGGATGCGGGCCACGAGGTGAGGCTCAGTCGGCCCTCGTGCGCGGCGCCGCGTCTGCACGGCCGAGACCGAACCAGCGGTAGCCGAAGGCGTCGAGCGCGACCCGATGGGCTCCGTCCGGGGCGTCCGAGTGCTGGTCGTCGATCAGGTCGACGAGACGGTCGCCGCCCTCTCCTTCGAGCCGCAGCGTCACCTCTCGCCCCTGCTCGTCGAAGTTGTGGACGCAGAGCACCGCGCTTCCGCGCCAGCGGTAGAGAATCGCAAGCACGTGCGGCGAGCGCGTCGCGAGCAGCTTCCATTCACCCCAGCCGATCTCGGGGCAGCGGGTGCGCAGCCGGATCATCCGCATCATCCAGCGCAGCAGGGAGCTCGGATCGCGTTGCTGGTGGTCGACGTTGACGTTCTCGTAGCCGTACGGCCCGCCCGAGACGAGCGGCTCGACCAGCTTGTCCCCGTCCGAGAAGCCCGCGTTCCGGTCCGCCGACCACTGCATGGGCGTCCGCACGGCTCGACGCTCCGCGAGCGCCAGGTTGTCTCCCATCCCGATCTCGTCGCCGTAGTAGAGGACCGGCGTGCCGGGCAGCGAGAACATGAGACTGTAGGCGAGCTCGAGCCGCCGGCGGTCGCCGAGCATCGGCGCGAGCCTGCGGCGGATGCCACGCCCGTACAGTTGCATCCGCTCGTCCGGGCCGAAGCGGCCGAAGACCGCGCCGCGCTGCTCCTCGGTCAGGCGGCCGAGGTCGAGCTCGTCGTGGTTGCGCAGGAACTGCGCCCACTGAGCGGTCGAGGGCAGCGTCCGCGTTGCCCGCAGGGCCTGCGCGAGCGGCCTCGCGTCGCCGGAGGCGAGTGCGTAGAACGAGTGCTGGTTGACCCAGAAGTTGAACATCAGGTGCAGCCCGCCGCGCTCGCTGAAGTACCGGCGCGCCTCCTCCGGGAGCACGTTCGCTTCGCCGAGCAGAACCGCGTCGCCGACCCGCCACTGCACGAATCGCCGCATCTCCTCGAGATACTCGAATCGCAACGGGTGGGCGGCGCCTTCTGCCGAGGGCTTCTCGAGGATGAACGGGACGGCGTCGAGGCGGAAGCCGGCGACCCCGAGGGCAAGCCAGAAGCCCATGATGCGGCGGATCTCCTCCCGCACCTCCGGGTTCTCCATGTTGAGATCCGGCTGGAACTCGTAGAAGCGGTGGAAGTAGTACTTCCGCACCTCCGGGGCGCGCGTCCACGTTCGTTCCTGCACGCCGGGGAAGACCATCCCCGACTTCCAGTTCGCCGGGCGCTTCTTCGACCAGACGTACCAGTCGTGGTACGGCGACGACGTCGACCGGCGCGCCTCGCGGAACCAGGGGTGCCGGTCGGAGGTGTGGTTGACGACGAGATCCATGATCACCCGGATGCCGCGGCTCCTCGCCTCGTGCAGGAACTCGACGAAGTCGCCGAGGGTGCCGTGGCGGGGATCGACGCCGTAGTAGTCGGCGATGTCGTAGCCGTTGTCCCGGTTCGGCGAAGGTTGGAACGGGCCCAGCCAGAGCGTGTTCACACCCAGGCTCCCGAGGTAGTCGAGCCGACGGCTCAGCCCCTCGAAGTCGCCGCAGCCGTCGCCGTCCGAGTCCTGGAACGTCTCGAGGTCGACGCTGTAGACGACGGCGTTCCGGTACCAGAGATCGGGAAGCATTCCCTGGGGCGTACCGCGAGCGGCCGGCCCCTAATCCGGCAGCAGGGGCATGGTGAGACCCTGGTCGCGCCCGAGCAGCACCGCGCGCGTGACGGCGGTCGACCCGAAGCGGTCGCGGACCTCGTCGAGGGCGGCGTCGAGAGCGGCGTCGCTGCGGCGATCGAACGGCAGGGCGAGCTGAACCGCCCGGTCGTCCTCGAGATTGGCGACCGCCAAGCCGACGAGCGTCAGCCCGCGACGCTCGATCGTCGGGACGGCGGTCGCGAGGAGGCCTCTCGCCGTCGCGAGGATCGTCCGTGTCTCGGCGGTGGCGAAGACCAGCGTGTGCGATCGGGTCGCACGCGAGAAGTCGTCGAAGCGCAACCTGAGCACGACGGTGCGGCCGACCCGACCGGCTGCCCGCATCCGTCGCGTGACCCGGTCGACCAGCCCCAGCAGGACGGCATCGACGGCCTCGAGCGATCTCGGCGAGCGTCCGAGCGCCCGCTGCGACCCGATCGAGCCTCTCCGTCGACCCACTCGCACCGGCCTGGGATCGCGGTTGTGCGCGAGCGCGTACAGGTGTCGACCCGACCCTCGGCCGAGCATGGACACGAGCGCGCCCTCGGGCAGCCCGGCGACCTGCCCCACTGTCGTGATCCCGCGCGCGTTCAGCTTCTGGGCGGTCGCCGGACCGACACCCCAGAGCCGCTCCACCGGCAGCGGATGCAGGAACGCCAGCTCCCGGCCGGGCGGAACGACGAGCAGGCCATCCGGCTTGGCCACCGCGCTCGCCACCTTGGCCAGGAACTTCGTCCGCGCCACGCCGACCGTGATCCGCAGCCCCACCCGCTCCAGCACGTCGCGCCGCAACCGCGCCGCGATCTCGGCAGGTGTGCCCGAGAGCCGTTCCATCCCGCGGACGTCGAGGAACGCCTCGTCGATCGACAGCCCCTCGACCAGCGGTGTCGTGTCGTCGAAGACGGCGAACACCGCCTTGCTCGCCTCGGAGTAGGCCGACATGCGCGGGCGCACGACGATCGCGTGCGGGCAGAGCCGCCGGGCGCGTACGCCGCTCATCGCCGTGCGGATCCCGAAGGCTTTCGCCTCGTAGCTCGCCGCGAGCACGACGCCCGCTCCGACGATCACGGGGTGCCCGCGGAGGCGAGGCTCGTCCCGCTGCTCGACCGACGCGAAGAACGCGTCGAGGTCTGCGTGGAGGATCGTCGCCTCGTCCAACACGAACGTATGTTCTCACAACTACGCCGATGCGTACCTCGGCCATTCGGCTAGATTCCGCGCGTGACCTCGATCCGGATCAAGCCGACCTACCGCTTCGACGGTGTCGAGTACGAGGACGTCGAGCATCTCGTCGGCGACGAGGACCCCGATCTCGCGCTGTGCGGCGTCGACCAGACGAACGTGCCCTGGAACCAGGGCTTCCCACCCTGCCAGGCGTGCGTGGCGGTCGCGTCCGGCCGGATGAACTGAGGGCCGCCGCGGTGGCTCCCGAGCGGCCCCAGATCGCGAAGCCCGAGGGCGACGTTCCCTTCGAGCTCGGCCTCGAGGACATCGTCGTGGGCGACGGAGCCGAGGCGACGAAAGGGGTGAAAGTCTCGGTGCACTACGTCGGTGTCGCGTTCTCTTCGGGCGAGGAGTTCGACGCCTCGTGGAACCGCGGTCAGCCGTTCGAGTTCAAGCTCGGCAAGGGGCAGGTCATCCCGGGCTGGGACGCCGGCGTGGAGGGCATGAGGGTCGGCGGACGTCGGCAGCTGACGATCCCGTCCGCGATGGCCTACGGGGCGCGTGGAGCGGGCGGCGGCGTGATCGCTCCGCACGAGCCACTCGTGTTCGTGGTCGATCTCCTGTCCGTGGGCTGAGCTCGCGCGCGTGGTCGCTCCGCGGGCCGTGGTGCTCGTCGAGGGAATCAGCGACCAGGTCGCCGTCGAGGCGCTGGCCGAGCGCCGCGGTCGCACGCTTGCCGCCGAGGGTGTCGCCGTCGTGCCGATCGGGGGCGCGCAGTCGATCGCGAGGTTCCTGAGCCGGTACGGCCCGCAGGGGCTCGACGTCGGGCTGGCGGGTCTCTGCGACGCCGCCGAAGAGCGCGATTTCCAGCGAGGGCTCGAGCGTGCCGGCATCGGCGCCGGCCTCTCACGGGAGGAGATGGAGGCGCTCGGGTTCTACATCTGCGTCGCCGACCTCGAGGACGAGCTGATCCGCGCGCTCGGCGCCGTCGCCGTCGAGCAAGTCGTCGAGGCGCAGGGCGAGCTCGGCTCCTTCCGCACTCTCCAGAAGCAGCCCGCGTGGCAGGGGCGGCCGACGGAGGAGCAGCTTCGGCGGTTCATGGGCAGCGGCGGGAGCCGGAAGATCCGCTATGGGCGCTTGCTCGTCGAGGCGCTCGATCTCACCCGTGTCCCTCGGCCGCTCGATCGCGTCCTTGCGCACGTCTGAGCCGCCGCGCCCCGGCTGGCCGTCCGCGTCCGAGCTCCGCATCGGCCTCGGCTGCATGCGCCTGTCGACCGACGAGACCGACGACGAGGAGCTCGCGCTCGAGACGATCGCGGCCGCCGCCGAGACGGGCATCACGGTGTTCGACACCGCGCGCGCGTACGGCGGCAACGAGCTGCTGCTCGCCCGCGGTCTTCGCCGCGCCGGCGCGGCAGCGAGCGCGCGAATCGTGACGAAAGGTGGGATGACGCGCCCCGGTGGCAGGTGGGTCCCGGACGGTCGCGCGAAGGCGATCCGGGCCGACTGCGAGGCGAGCCTCGCTGCTCTCGACGGCCTGCCGATCGACCTCTACCTGCTCCACGCCCCGGATCCGCGGACGCCGTGGCGAACCTCGGTGCGGGCGTTGGCACGGCTCCGTCGACGAGGGGCTCGTGCGGAACGTCGGGCTCGCCAACGTCAACCGGCGCCAGCTCGACGAGGCGCTCGAGCTCGCCCCCGTCGCAGCCGTCCAGGTCGCGCTCAGCCCCTACGACGACGCCGCGCTCAGGGGAGGTGTCGTCGACCGCTGCGCCGAGGCTGGAATCGCGGTGATCGCCCACTCCCCGCTCGGTGGGGTTCGCCGGGCGGGCCGACTCGCCCGTCACGAGGCGCTGGCCGAGGTCGCGGCCGTTCATGATGCGACCCCGGCCGAGGTGGCCCTTGCCTGGCTGCTCGGCCTCTCCCCCGCCGTCGTGGCGATCCCGGGCGCCCGGCGGCCGGAGACCGCGCGCTCCGCGGCCCGCGCTGCGACGCTCGAGCTCGACGCCGAAGACCGAGCAGCCATCGACCGTGAGCTCGGCCGGGCTCGACCGGCGCCGCGCCGTGCTGCCGCGCAGGCCGACGGGGAGGTCGTTCTCGTAATCGGCATCCCGGGAGCTGGTAAGAGCCGCCTTGCCGAGGAGTACGTCGCCCGCGGCTACCTCCGTCTGAACCGCGACGAGCAGGGTGGATCGCTCCGTGCGCTCGCGGTCGCCTGCGAGGAGCAGCTTTCGGCAGGCGTTCGGCGGATCGTCCTCGACAACACCTACCTGACGCGCGCGACGCGGAGCTACGTGATCGAGGCGGCGAGCAGGCATCGTGTCCCGACGCGTTGCGTCTGGCTCGACACGCCGCTCGCCCAAGCGCAGGTCAACCTCGTCGAGCGGCTGCTCGAGCGGCTGGGGTCGCTTCCCACTCCCGAGGAGCTGCGCGAGCTGGCACGGCGGGAGCCGGGCGTGCTCGCGCCCACATCGCAGATGCGAGCGTTCCGCGAGCTCGAGCCGCCCTCGACGGACGAGGGACTGGCCGCGGTGGAGCACATTCCGTTCCGGCGCACGCAGCCAGCCGGGCGACCCCGAGCCGGTGTCTTCGTCGCGGCCGGCGTGCTGGAGGAGCCACGCTGGAGGCACCTGCTCGAAGAGGGCGATCGGCGCTCCCCTCACCTGGTCTTCGACTGGGATCCCGGCGGTGCGCCCGCGGCACTCGCAGCGGTCGCCGCCCGCGTCGCCGCCGAGGTGGCCGGGCCGGTCGAGTCGGCGCTGTGCCCGCACCCCGCCGGCCCGCCGATCTGCTGGTGCCGGCCGCCGCTCCCGGGCCTGCCGCTCGCGTTCGCGCGAGCGCACGGCGTCGACCTCTCGCGCTCGGTTCTCGTCGGAACAGGCCCAGCCCACCGAACGCTCGCCACCACCCTCGGCGCGCGTTACATCGCGGTGCTCGGCCCCAGCTGAAAGCCCGAGCGCGGGAGCAACCGCGGCCGATCGAATCGGCCAGAAAGTGGAGGCGGCGGGAATCGAACCCGCGTCCGCGGACGCACCGGACAAAGCATCTACAAGCGTAGTCTGCGCTTTGATTTCGCCCGGCGGCCGGTTCGCAGACGACCTACCGACGGACTAGCCACTCCTGAAATGTCGCGCCTCGGGCGAATGGCTCTCCGTCGGCGCCGAGCCCGATTGTTGGCGCCGGCTCCCTGACCTCGGGCGAATCAGGGGCGGCGTCGCCGATTCCTAGTTACCTAGGCAGCGATTGCGAGATCATTCTTCGCATTTGTTCTGTTCCCGGTGGATTAACGAGGCCGACCGGGGACCTCGGCTTGCAGCTCTGCCGGAGAACCGACCACGTCGAAACCAGGTCGCCCCCGTATGTGTGTTCGGCGCATTGTAGCCTCAGCGTGTGGAGATCAGGGAGATCGACGAGGACGAGCTCGAGACGCTCGTCCGCATCGCCCGCGCCGCGCAGCCGCGCGAGCAGGCGACGCCGAGCGGCTTCGTCGACTGGCGCCGCCAGGCCGAGGCGATGGTGTGGCTCCTCTGCGAGCGCGACGGGACCGCGATCGGGGCGGGCTTCGCGCTGACCGGCTGGCACACGCCGCCGCACCGGGCGATCGGCGCGGCGCTCGTCGAGCCGGCGCGCGCGGGGCCGGAACCGGCACGTTCGTCCTGCGCGCGCTCGAGGCCTGGGCGCGCGACCGCGGCGCGACCGAGCTGGAAGGGCCGGTCCAGGAGGACGACGCCGGGAGCATCGCGTGGACGCGAGCGACGAGGCTACGTCGAGGTGGGCCGCAACTCCCACCTCGTCCTCGACCTGACGGCGATCGAGCCGCCAGAGCCCGACCCGCCAGCCGGGGATCGAGATCGTCACCTGGGCCGAGCGGCCCGACCTCGCGCCGGGGCCTCTACGAGGTCGCGGTCGAGGCGACGCTCGACATCCCGGGCGCGGAGGAGGACGACATCGGCTCGCTCGAGGAATGGCTGGAGCGCGACATGGGCGGCGCGGGCGACGACCCGCGCGCGGTCTTCGTCGCGCTCGCGGGCGACGAGGTGACCGGCTTCGCCAAGTTCTCGCTCTCGACGCGGGAACCGCGAGCGCGCCTTCCACGACCTGACCGGAGTCCGCCGCGCCTGGCGCGGCCGCGGGATCGCGGCGGCGCTCAAGCGCACGCAGATCGCCTGGGCGAAGAACGCGGGCTACACGTCGCTCCAGACCTCGAACGAGGCCCGCAACGAGCCGATCCGCCGCCTGAACGAGCGGCACGGCTACGTCGTCGAGCCGGGCGCCGTCATCCGTGCGCCGCGCTATCGACGCGACCTGAGCGCGCGGTCGATCTGCCGCTTCGCGTCGCGGTCGGCGATCGTGCGGCGCTTGTCGCCGCGATCCTTGCCGCGGCCCGACCGCGATCTCCACCTTCACCTTGCCGTCCTTGAAGTACATCCGCGTCGGCACGATCGTCAGGCCCTTCTCGCGCACCTGCCCGGTGAGCGAATCGATCTCCGCCCGCCGCAGGAGCAGCTTGCGGTCGCGATTCGGCTCGTGGTTCGCGAGGTTCCCCTGTGCGTACTCCGCGATCTCGGCCCCGACGAGCCAGACCTCGGGCCCGCGCAGGTCGGCGTAGGACTGGGCGAGCGTGACGCGGCCCTCGCGCAGCGACTTGACCTCGGTGCCCGGTCAGCACGATGCCGGCCTCGAGCCGCTCGAGCAGCTCGTAGTCGTACCGCGAGCGCCGGTTCTCGGCGATCGGCTTCGTCCCGGTCGGTCTGGCCACGACCGCGATTGTAGGTAGCTTGGCTCCCGTGGCCACCGCACTCGCCTTTGCCGCCTCCGGCTGGGGGATCGCGATGGCGCTCTCTCCCGTCCTCCAGATCCGGAAGATCGTGCAACACCGCTCCTCGCACGGGATCTCGGTCGGCTACATGGGCGTGCTCTTCGTCGGCTTCCTGCTCTGGCTCGCCTACGGGATCCAGCTCGAGAACTGGGCCCTGATCGTCCCGAACGTGGTCGCTGCGATCGTGATCTCGGCGACGATCGCGGTGACGTTGCGCTACCGGCGTCCTCTCGAATAGCAGCGGTCGCAGAGCGGGAACCAGGGCGCGCAGCTCTGGCCGCACGACTTGCAGCGCCCGACCGAGGGTGAGCGCACCTCCGCAGCGAGGCGCGCGGTGACGCGATCCGACGCCGCTTGCTCGAGCGCCGCGGCGCGCTCGATCGTGACGCCGCCGACGCCCGGGTACTGAAGCGCGAACCAGCGCAGGATGCTCGCCGTGCGGGCGGCGTGCTCGGCGTCCTCGAGCGATGCCTCCCGCAGCCGGCCGACGTCGAGGAGCCAGCCCAGCACCGGCTGCTGGCGACGGTCGCCCGCGACAGCGAGCGCGAGCGTTCCCAGCAGCTCGGCGTTGTCCTCGTCCACCGGCGCGTTCACGAGCTTCCAGGTCTGCTCGAGCGAGAGCTTGCGACCGGTCTCGCGCAGCCGGCGCTGCACCGTGTCGAGCCGGCCGAGCAGCGGGCCGATCGACTCCACCGAGAGCCAGCCTTCCGTCGCCCACTGGCGCAGGGCGGCGGTGTGCCAGGCGCGCAGCGCCGCGGGGAGCTGCACCGGCGATTCGATCCGCAGATCCTCGAGCCGCGGCCGCATCCGGGCCGTGTCGACGACCCGGTAGCCGAAATGGCCCTCGCCGATCGGCACGTGCGGGACGAGCGCGGACTCGACGAGCTTCGGATCGGCCTGCGCCCAGACGATTCCGGTGAGCACGCCGACATGACCGCGCTCGACGAGGCCGAAACGGCCGGCGCGGCCCGCGATCTGCGCGATCTCCCACGAGTGGAGCTCACGCCGCTCCTGGCCGTCGAACTTCGTCGTCTCGGCGAAGAGGAGCGTCTCGCAGGGAAGGTTGACGCCGTGGCCGAGGACGTCGGTGGCCGCGCAGACGTCGGCGGCCCCGTTCAGGAAGCGGTCGATCTCCACGCGCCGGGACGCCAGCGGCATGGCGCCGTAGAGGACGGAGACGCGACCCGGATGACGGCGCGCCAGCTCCCCGGCGAGCGCGAGCACCGCGCGGCGGCTGAAGGCGACGACGACGGTGCCGGGCTTCAGGCTCCCGAAGGCGACCGCGCCCGTCCAGTCGAGTGGCGCCTTGCGCTCGAAGAAGCGGACGTCGACGTCCGGGAAGGCGTTGCGGACGAGCGGCAGCGCCTCCACGGCCCCGAGCAGCAGGATGTGCCGGTACTCGGCCGCGAGCAGCAGCCGTGTCCACGCGGCGCCGCGCTCGGCGTCGTCGGCCCACTGCACCTCGTCGACCACCAGCACCTCACCGCGCATCGGCGCCATCTCGGCCGTGCAGCAGACGATCGGCGCGTCCTCGTTGACCCGCTCCTCGCCCGTGACGAGCCCGACGCGCTCGGCTCCGAGCTGCGCCGCCAGTCGGCGATGCGCCTCCTGAGCGAGCATCCGCAGCGGCGCCGCGAAGACACCGCGGCCCGACTCCGCGAGGAACTCGAGCGCCGCGTGCGTCTTCCCCGAGTTCGTCGGCCCCAGGTGCGCGACGACGGACTCCGGCTCGACGCTCCGAGTCGGCAGCGTGATCTCGGCGTCGGGCACGCGAACGGCCTCGCGCCTGCGCGCGTGACGCTTGGCGCGGCCTGGGCGCTTCTGCCGGCCCCGGTGCTCCTTTCTCGCAGCCATCACCCCACGCTACCCGCGTGGGCGGCGGCTACGCCGCGGTCAGACCTTCAGGAAGCGGCGCAGCGTCAAACCGGAGCCGATCGCCCCGATCGTGAGGCCGACGAGCAGGAGGATCAGCGCGTTCAGCGAGAAGGCGAGCGCCTCGACGTCGGACGACGACTCGATCCGGCCCAGGATCGCAGGCAGCGCGAGCTCCTTGCCGAGCAGCAGGAGGAAGACCGCCACGATCGAGCCGACGAGGCCGCAGAGCAGCCCTTCGAGCATGAAGGGACCGCGCACGAACCAGTTCGTGGCGCCGACGAGCTTCATCACCTCGATCTCGCGTCGCCGCGAGAAGATCGAGAGTCGGATCGTGTTCGCGATCAGCAGCGTGGAGGCGATCAGCAGGACGAGCACGGCCGCGAGGAAGACGATCTCGATCACGCGGGCGACCTTCAGGATCCGATCGGCGGTCTGCTTGCCGTAGGTCACCTTCTCGACGCCGGCGGGCAGCGGCCGCAGGCTGTTCGCGATCACCTCGACGTCCTCGGCGCGGTTCGGGACGATCTCGTACGAGGCGGGCAGCGGGTTGGAAGGAAGGTTCTCGGTCAGCTCCGGGAACTTCTCGCGCATCCGCTTGAGCGCATCGCCCTTCGAGACGAAGACGTAGTCCTTGATCCGCGGGTCGGCCGCGAGCTGCATCCGGACCGAGTTGAACGTGTTCTCGTTCGCGCCCTCGACGAAGAAGACCTTGACGAGCAGGTCCCGCTTGACGTGATCCGACCAGGAGACGACCCAGGAGCCGAGCGCGATGAAGAGGCCGAGCAGGAACATGCCGATCAGCACCGTCATCGTCGCGGCGATCGTGGTCGACACGTTCGCGCCGAGCGAGCGGATCGACTCCGAGAAGAGCAGCCGTACTCTCATTCGGACGCGTAGCCTCCGCGCCGCTCGTCGCGGGCGAGCCGCCCGTCCTCGAGCGCGATCACGCGCTTGCGCATCTTGTCGACCATCTCGCGGTCGTGGGTGACCATCAGGATCGTCGTGCCCGCGCGGTTGATCCGGTAGAGCAGCTGCATGATCCCGACGGACGTGTCCGGGTCGAGATTGCCCGTCGGCTCGTCGCAGATCAGGAGCGGCGGGTGGTTGACGACGGCGCGCGCGATCGAGACGCGCTGCTGCTCGCCGCCGGAGAGCTCGTCGGGAAGCGAGGAGACCTTGTCGGAGAGCCCGACGAGCGAGAGCACCTCGGGCACCTTGCGCCGGATGTTCGCGCGGCTCTCGCCCTGCACCTTCAGTGCATAGGCGACGTTCTCGGCCGCAGTTCGGTTCGGGAGCAGCTTGAAGTCCTGGAAGACGCAGCCGACGTTGCGGCGCAGCAGCGGCACCTTCGAGCGCTTGAGCCGGTTCAGGTCGCGGCCTCCCACCAGGATGCGGCCGCTCGACGGCTCCATCTCCTTGAGGAGCAGACGGATCATCGTCGACTTGCCCGAGCCCGACGCGCCGACGACGAAGACGAACTCGCCCTTGTCGATCCGGAACGAGACGTCGTTCAGCGCCACGACGTTCGGCTCGTAGATCTTCGTCACGCTCTCGAACACGATCATCGTGCCCGGCCCCGCGCCGGGAACCGGTGGCGCCGCCTCTTGCAGCTCGTCGGTGAAGTCCACCGCCGGCGCGGGCAGAGTCGCCGTTCGTGGGCGTTGTCAGCTGTGTGAAGTCGAGATCCTGCACCGGAAAAGGGGTTGAAGTCGGCTCGGCGCCCGCACTGGGACGTGCCGCTCCGGTTTCTGGAGGCTGCATCAGTCTAGCCGACGCCTACGGCTAGACGACCTGGCCAGCAGCCTTCGCCAGCAGGTAGGCGTGGACGAACCCGTCGAGGTTGCCGTCCAGGACGCCCTGGGCGTTCCCCACCTCGAAGCCGGTGCGGAGATCCTTGACCTGTTGATAGGGGTGCAGCACGTAGCTTCGAATTTGACTCCCGAAGCCGATGTCCTGCGCCGCCCCGCGCTCCCGGGCCAGCTCGGCCTCCCGCTCCTCCTCCTGCAGCTCGACGAGCCGCGACTTGAGGATGCGCAGCGCGGTCTGCTTGTTCGAGGTCTGGGAGCGCTCGTTCTGGCACTGGACGACGATCCCGGTGGGCAGGTGCGTGATCCGGACGGCGGAGTCGGTCTTGTTCACGTGCTGGCCGCCCGCCCCCGAGGCGCGATAGGTGTCGATGCGCAGCTCGGTCTCGTCGATCTCGACATCGCTCTCCTCGGGCAGGAGCGGCGCGACGACGGTCTGGGCGAAGGCTGTGTGGCGCCGGTGCGCGCTGTCGAAGGGCGACTGGCGCACGAGCCGGTGGACGCCTCGCTCGGCTTTCAGGACGCCGTAGGCGTTCTCGCCCTTGACGGTGAACGTCGCGGACTTGAGACCAGCTTCCTCCCCCGGGCTCGAGTCGACGAGCTCGGCGGCGAAACCGCGGTCGTCCGCCCAGCGCAGGTACATCCGCACCATCATCTCCGCCCAGTCCTGCGCGTCGGTGCCGCCGGCGCCGGCGTGGATCGAGACGACCGCGTCGCCGGCGTCGTACTCGCCGTTGAAGAGCGCGTCCTCCTGCAGCCGCTCGAGCTCCTGGCTGAGCGGGCGCAGCTGCGCCTCGATCTCGTCGCCGAGGTCGGGATCCATCGCGAGCAGCTCGGCCGCGTCGTCGTGCTCGCGCTGGAGCCGCTCGTAGCGCTCGAGCCGTTTTGTCAGACGGGAGTGCTCGGTGGAGATCCGCGCCGCGTTGCGCTGGTCGTCCCAGAAACCCGGGCGACCCATTTCCTCTTCGAGCTCGGCGAGACGGGTCGTGACCGAAGCCGGGTCAAAGATAATCACGAACCCAGGCGAGCTGGGCTCTGATCTCCTCGAGCTGCTGGTCGAGCGGGACGCCGGTCTCAGCCATGCGGCGATCGTAGCGAGCGGCGGCGTCCGAACGCGCCGGCGACTCGCTCGACGCTCTGCACCAGCGCTTGCTGCCCCACGTGGCCCCAGGGGGAGCATGTCCCCCTGCAGACAGGCTACGCGAGCGGGTGTGACGGCCGGGTCACGATTCACGCGCGAAACCGCGCCGATTCGTCAACAGGGCCGATGTGTCAACAGGGCCGATGGGTCGACACGCGAGTCAGGCGCCGTGGCAGCGCTTGAACTTCTTGCCCGAGCCGCACCAGCACGGGTCGTTCCGGCCGACGTTCGCGTGCTCGTCGTTCACGACCGTGCCCTGCGTGGCGACCACGGTCGGTCCCGGCGCGAGCGCTGTCGCGGTCGCGGAGCCCGCACCGGCCGCGGCGATCACGTCGGCGCCCGCCGCGGTGTCGTGCTGGTAGGAGAGGTTGCCGTCCCCCTGTCGCGCCGGCTCGAGCGCGGGTCGCTCCACCTCGATCTGCGCGTGGAAGAGGGTCAACACCACCTCCTCGCGGATCGTGCGGCTGAGATCCTCGAACATCACGTGTCCCTCGCCGCGGTACTCGACGAGCGGATCCTTCTGCGCCATCGCGCGCAGATGGATGCCGTCGCGCAGGTAGTCCATCGCGTCGAGGTGCTCGCGCCAGCGTGAGTCGACGACCTGGAGGATCACGTACCGCTCGACGTCGCGCATCAGCTCCGGGCCGAGGTCGCGCTCCTTCTCGTCGTAGGTCTCGAGCGCGTCGTCCACGAACTCCTCGAGCACCGCCTCCCGGGTGAGCTCGACCTCCTCCTTCAGCTCCTCGACGGTGATGTCGGTGCCGTAGAGCGACTGCATCTGCTGCACGAGCGGCGTCGAGATCCCATTCCTCGGTGAACTCGCCCTCGGTCGAGTTGGCGACATTGGTGTTGATCACCTCTTCGATCCACTCCCGCACGTCCTGCGAGAGGTCGTCGCCCTCGAGCACGCGCCGGCGCTGCTCGTAGATCACCTGGCGCTGGGTGTTCATCACGTCGTCGTACTTGAGGACGTTCTTGCGCGCCACGAAGTTCTGCTCCTCGACCTTCTTCTGCGCGTTCTCGATCTGGCGCGAGAGGATTCCGGCCTCCATCGGCTGGTCGTCGGGAAGCTTGAACCGCTCCATGATCCCGTGGATCCGGTCGCCGGCGAACAGGCGCACGAGGTCGTCCTGGGCGGAGAGGTAGAAGCGCGTCTCGCCGGGGTCGCCCTGGCGGCCCGAGCGGCCGCGCAGCTGGTTGTCGATCCGGCGCGCCTCGTGGCGCTCGGTCGCGAGCACGTAGAGCCCGCCCAGGTCGACCACGCCCTCGCCGAGCTTGATGTCGACGCCTCGGCCGGCCATGTTGGTCGCGATCGTGACCGCGCCCTGCTGGCCCGCGTCCTTGATGATCTCCGACTCGCGCTCGTGCTCCTTCGCGTTCAGGACGTTGTGCTTGATCCCGCGTCGCGTCATCAGCTCCGACAGGTACTCGGAGGCCTCGACGGCGATCGTGCCGACGAGGATCGGCTGCCCGGTGGCATGGCGCTCCTCGATGTCGTCGATCACCGCGGCGAACTTCGCTTCCTTCGTCTTGAAGATGAAGTCGTTCTCGTCCCGGCGGGCGACCGCGACGTTCGTCGGGATCTCGACCACGTGCAGGTCGTAGATCTCGACGAACTCCTTCTCCTCGGTCTTGGCGGTACCCGTCATGCCGCCGAGCTTCTCGTAGAGGCGGAAGTAGTTCTGGAGGGTGATCGTCGCCAGGGTCTGGTTCTCCTCCTGGATCGGCACGCCCTCCTTCGCCTCGATCGCCTGGTGGAGGCCCTCGCTCCAGCGGCGGCCTTCCATGATCCGGCCGGTGAACTCGTCGACGATCTTCACCTCGCCGTCCTGGATCACGTAGTCGACGTCGCGCTGGTAGAGCGACTGCGCCTTGAGCGACTGGATCAGGTGGTTGACGAGCTGGACGTTGCGCGGGTCGTAGAGGTTCTCGATCCCGAGGGCGCGCTCGACCTTCTCGATCGCCGTCTGGGCAGGCGAAACCGTCTTGTGCTTCTCGTCGTAGAGGTAGTCGGCGCCGGAGAGCTCCGTCTCGTCCTCGCCCTTCTGCCCCTTGCGCGTGGAGCGCGCGCCCTCGAGCTCCTTCGCGATGCGCGCGAAGTCGTAGTACGTCGTCGCGGCCGTCTCGGGCTCGCCGGAGATGATCAGCGGCGTGCGCGCCTCGTCGATCAGGATCGAGTCGACCTCGTCGACGATCGCGAAGTCGTGGCTGCGCTGGACGAGCTGATCCTTCGAGACCGCCATGTTGTCGCGCAGGTAGTCGAAGCCGAACTCGGAGTTCGTGCCGTAGGTGATGTCGGCCTCGTACTCCTGCTTGCGCTGGCTGAACGGCATCATGTTCTGGATCGCGCCCACGGTCATCCCGAGCCGCTCGTAGACGGGGCGGTTCCACTCGGCGTCGCGCTTGGCGAGGTAGTCGTTGACGGTGACGAGGTGGACGCCGGTGCCGGGGAGCGCATTCAGATAGAGAGCGAGGCTGGCGACGAACGTCTTGCCCTCACCGGTCTTCATCTCGGCGATGTCGCCCTCGTGCAGGACGATCCCGCCCATCATCTGGACGTCGAACATGCGCTGCTGCGACTCGCGCCAGCGCGCCTCGCGGACGGCGGCGTAGGCTTCGAAGAGGAGCTCGTCGAGTGCCTCGCCGTTCTCGAGCCGTTCACGCAGCTGGGCCGTCGTGTCGCGCAGCTCGTCGTCCGAGAGCGCCTGGAAGTCGGGCTCGAGCGTCGCGATGTACGCCGCCTGCTGCTGGAGGCGCTTCATTCGGCGGCCTTCGCCGAGGCGAAGGACCTTGTCGAAGCGGCCGAAATCGGCGGAGGGCATCGGCACAGGGTACCCGCTGAGTCGCAGGGTTCACGGAGCCCTTACCTGGACGGCGCAATCCCGTTACAGGTGACGCATACGGTTGCGCTGATGCGTTACGTCACAATCGCGCTCCTGTCGTCTGCTCGTCCTTCCGAGTGCGCTCGCGGCGTCGACGCGGACGGTGGTCGCCCCCGCGTCCGTATCGGCGCTCGCTCTCGACGCGGGCCGCGTGGCCTACGCCTCGGGGCGCTCGGAGCGGGACTGCAACCGGGTACAGGTCTGGAACCTCGCCACGCGCGGCGTCACGCGCTTTCCACGCCCGACGAGCTGCGTCGAGACCAGCACCGGCAGCGGCATCTCCGGCCTCGCGATCGCCGGCAACCGCGTGCTGTGGGCGCATTTCATCGGTGGCAACTTCCGGGACTGGACGCTCTGGACGGCGACGACGACCAAGACGAAGCCGCTGCGTCTGCGATCGGTGACGCGCGACGCGGACGATCCGGCTCCGCTCGTCGTCGGGGACGGCGACAGCGGCCGGTTCGGCGACATCCTCCCTTATGCCGTCGACCGGGAGGTCGTTGCGCTGCGCACGAGCGGCGCGCGGCGCTTCGCCTGGACGGCGCCCGAGCGGGTGAGCGCCCTTGGGGCGCTCGACGGCGAGCTCGCCGTCGCAAGCGTCGGCGGAGTCGTGACCGTGCTCGACGCCGGCGGCGACGTGCTGCGGACGGAGGTCTACGCCTCCGAGGTGCAGGGCGTCGAGCTCACCGGCGTCGGCCTGCTCGTCCAGCGCGGACGGACGCTCGAGCTGCGCGGTACCGGAGCGCCTCGCACCTGGTCGCTCCCGGCGACGAGCGCGGCTCGAGGACGCGCAAGGGAATCGGGCCTACTACGTGACCGGCGGCCAGATTCGAGAGCTCCGGCTCGACGCGGTCAATCGCCAGCGCCAGCTCGGGCTCGGCTCGCACGTGCAGGTCGACGGCGAGCGGCTCGCGCTCTCGAGCGGCCGCCGCGTGACCCTGCGTCAACCGCTTCCCTAACCCGGTTCGCTACAGCGGAGCCACCTCGAGCTCCCAGAGCGTGTCGTCGAGCCGGTGAGCTGTCACGACGGCGTCGCCGCCGGCCAGACTCTCGAGGGTCGGGATCCCGCCGAACACCCGCTCCCCGTCGACCTCGACGGTGCGCTCGCCCGCACGCATCGTCACCGTCACGTGATCGCCGGCAACCTCTTCCGGCACCTCCACGACCTCGATGCGACGGGCGGCGACGGCCCACAAGCCGTCGCCGCGCGGCACGCCTTCGGCCCGGTAGGGCGGCTGCAGAGCGCCTTCGAGCGCGTCCGCGAGCGGCCCGACGTCGAGATCGTCGGTCTCGGCGATCAACGTGCCGTCGGGGAGCGCGACGAAGCGCGCCTCGGCGCCACCGAGCTCGGGCGCTTCGACCGTCGCCACTGCGTCCCAGACACGCTGGCGATGAACCCCGTGGATACCCACCTCGCCCCAGCGGGGGCCGGGGTCGATCGGCACGCGTTCGGCAGCGTCGAGCGCTCCCTCGCGGCGAAGGCGCTCGTGCAACGGCTCGTCGCGCCGCCAGAGAGGCACTATGCCTGCGGCTCGATCTGGCCGTAGCCGCCGTCACGGCGGCGGTACACCACGTTCGTCGCTCCGGACGCCTCGTTGATGAAGACGAAGAAGTCGTGGCCGACGAGCTCGAGCTGCAAGGTTGCCTCCTCGGCCGACATCGGTCGCAGCTCGAACTGCTTCGACTTGACGATCATCTGCTCGAGCTGCTCGGCCGTGAACTGGGGCTCCTCCGGCACGAACCCGTTTCCGCGCCGGCCGGTCTCGCGGCGACTCCGCTTCTCGCGGTAACGCTTCACCTGACGCTCGAGCTTGTCCACGAGCTGGTCGATCGACGCCTCGAACGCGGTCGAGCTCTCGCGCGCCCGCAAGGTCGGGCCCTTCGTCCAGATCGTCGCCTCCGCGATGTGGTTCGCGGCGATGGACGGGTTGTGCTCGACGGCCAGCTCGAGCTCCACCTGCGTCGGATCGGCGAGCTGGCGCTCGAGCTTGCCGAGCTTCTCCTCCGCATACCTCCGGATCGAATCGCTGACCTCGACATTCCGGCCTTTGACCTGAAGTCGCATGCGTCTCCTCTCGTCCGGTTGGTGCCAGAGAGGATATCGCGTCGTCGGCCCTGGTCGGATCAGCGAACCGCTCGCGCGAACGTCACCACCTCGACGCGGCGCGCACCTCCCTTCCGGAGCGCCGACGCGGCCGCGGTCGCCGTGGCACCGCTCGTGTAGACATCGTCGATCAGGCAGACGGCCGTCGGCGAAGCCCGGGCCGGGGCGAAGACACCCGCCACGTTCCGGCGTCGGTCCTTCAGACCGAGCCCGCGCTGACGATCGACCGACCTCGTTCGCCGTACGAGTGTCTCGACTGGCAGATCCCAGAGCTGCGCGAGCCCACGCGCGAGCGCCTCGGCCGGCCGGTGACCGCGCCTGAGCGTGCGCTCGCCGTCGGCCGGGACGAACGTCAGCGCGAGAACGTCGGGGCGCACGAGACCATCGGCGACGATCGCCGCCGCCTCCCTCGCCAGCCGCCGCTGTCCGCGCTCCTTCCAGCTCGGAGACGACCAGGCGAGCGCGCTCGTCGTAGAGGATCGCGGCCCGCGCCGACGCGAAGGCGATCCGCCGTCCCGCGCATTCGGCGCAACGCCTGACCGGCCATGCCCCCGGTGCTCCGCAGCGTGCACAGAGCGGCGGCGCCAGCCGTACGAGCAGCGCACGGCAGGCCGCGCAGATTGCCTCACCGACCGATCGGCAGACAGCGCAGTGGAGCGGGAGCAGCAGATCGAGCACACCACGACGCTAGCCCGCGAACGCGTACGTGTCTGCGCCGATTTCGTGCCGAATGTGTGCCGTTATCGCGGGTCAGTCAGTCGAGCGGTGAGGCGGCGAGGAGCTCGCGTAGCGGCTCACGTGTCGCCTCGAGATCCTCGGGCGTCTTCACCGGGAAGAAGCGACCGCGCGGCCCGGACCTCGGCACCTCGAGATAGGTCGTCGGCAAGAGAGCGCTCACCTCGTGGAAGAGGTGCTCGAGCTGCACCGCCCGTCGCCCCTCGACCTCCTTCTCGACGTACAGCCACGTCAGCTCGTACTCCCGGTCGAGCGCCGCCGAGGTCGAAGGTGACCGTGTTCACGTTGAAGACGGGGATCGAGTCGTGCTCGAACCCCGGCGGAAAGCGCGGCGCCTCGAGCAACATCAGCCGGCCGTCCACCCTCGCGGGCGCTCCGCCCATGTCGCCCTGCTTGCGCGCGACCTCGGCGGTCAACGGCCGGCCGGCCAGGATGTGCATTCCGAGCACGGCCGGATCGAGCCGTGCGCCGAGGTTGTCCACGTTCGAGACGACGACGTATCGGACGCCGGCCGCGCGCATCCGCTCGAGCGTCCCGGAGCGCCGGAACGCCTCCAGGAAGTCTCCGTGACCCGGGCTGTAGAGGGACGGCCGGCCGTCGCGCTCGCGGAAGAGCGTCGCCGTCGGGCTCGAGCCGGAGCGAGACGAACTGCGAGAAGTAGAGCGGCTCCGGCACGTTCCGGGACGCGACGAAAGCCCGCGTCGCCTCGTCGGTGGCGAAGCTCGTCATCACCGCAGCCGGGATCGCGACGCCCAACCGCTCGCCGACCTCCGCCGCCGAGGCGAGCTTGAGCTCGAGGAAGCTGCGCCCGCCCAGCACCTCGACGGTGCCCTTGACGACGCCTCCGAAGCGCGTCGCCATGCCGCCGTTCAGGACGACGATCGCCACCTCGCCGGCCCGCAGCGCGGCGAAGCCGGCCTCACGGGCATCGGCATCGTCCCCTCGCTCGGGCAGCCGAACGACATCGCCGGACGAGGGCGGCTCGACCCTGCCCCTGGACGACGTTGCTCGCCGCCGACAGCGAGCCGTCGGCAACACGCTCGGCGGAGGCGCTCGAAGCGCGCGGCGTCGAAGCCGTACCGGTCGAGAACCTCGCGCGTCGCGCTCGTCGACGTCGATCATGCGACGACGCGCCGGCCGCGGCAGCGAGCGCTCGAACGGCGCCCGGTGCACGCCGACCTCCGTCACGATCGCGCCGATCAGCGCCGCTGGGGTGACGTCGAAAGCGGGGTTGCGCGCCTCGAAGCGCGCGGAGACCTCGGCGCCGTCCCGCTCCTCGATCGGGATCTGCTCGCCGGTAGGCGTGGAGAGGTCGACGGTCGAGGTCGGCGCGACGACGTAGAGCGGAATCCCGTGATGAGCCGCGGCGAGGGCGAGCCCGTACGTGCCGATCTTGTTCGCCGTATCGCCGTTGGCCGCGATCCGGTCTGCGCCCGTGACGACGCAGTCCACCTCGCCTCTCGCCATCAGATGCGCTGCGGCCGCGTCCGCGATCACCGCGTGCGGGATCCCGAGCCCCTCGAGCTCCCACGCCGTCAGACGCGCGCCCTGCAGCAGCGGCCGCGTCTCGTCGACGAGGACGTGCGCGAGCAGACCCTCTTCCCAGGCCGCTCGCAGCGCGCCTACCGCGGAGCCGTAGCCACCGGTCGCGAGACCGCCCGCGTTGCAGTGGGTGAGCGCCCTGGTACCGGGGACGAAGAGCGCTGATGCATGTGTACCCATGCGCCGACACCGATCAACTTCCGCCATGTGCAAGGCCCGTGCCCGCTCTGGGGACGGATCGTTCCGCATCTGCTCGAGCGCCCAGACGAGGTTGACGGCGGTCGGGCGCGACTCCGCGAGCACGCGGCGCGCGACCTCCAGGTCCTCCCCGAGCTCCGCTGCGAGCGCGTAGCCGTACGCGGCCGCGATCCCGATCGCAGGCGCGCCGCGCACTGCGAGTACGCGGATCGCCTCGGCGACCTCGGCGGCGCTCTCGCACCGGAGCTCGACCTCCTCGTCCGGAAGCCGGCGCTGATCCAGCAGGACGACAGCGCCGGCTTCGAGACGGAGGATGCGCTCGGGGGTTAGTTCGCTGTGCTTGCTTACGTGCCCTCGTCCCACGAGGCGAGGTACTTCGCCTGCTCCTCGGTGAGCCGGTCGATGTCGATGCCCATCGTGGCCAGCTTCAGCCGCGCGATCTCGTCGTCGATGTCCTTCGGCACGACGTAGACCTGCTTCTCCAGCGAAGCCGCGTTCTGCACGACGTACTCCGCCGAGAGCGCCTGGTTCGCGAAGGACATGTCCATCACGATCGCGGGATGCCCCTCGGCCGCCGCGAGGTTGACGAGCCGTCCGTCCGCGATCAGATAGAGCCGCCTCCCGTCGGCGAGCGTGAACTCCTCGACGAACTCGCGTGCGTGCCGCGTCTCGGAGGCGAGCGCGCGCAGCGCGCCGATCTCGATCTCCACGTTGAAGTGGCCCGTGTTGCAGAGGATCGCCCCGTCCTTCATCAGCTCCATGTGCGGACGCGAGATCACGTGCTTGTCGCCGGTCGCGGTGCAGAAGATGTCGCCGACCGCGGCCGCCTGCTCCATCGGCATCACCTCGAAGCCGTCCATCGCAGCCTCGAGAGCCGGCATCGGATCGACCTCGGTGACGATCACGTGGGCGCCGAGCCCCTTGGCCCGCATCGCGACGCCGCGACCGACCCAGCCGTAACCGGCGACGACGAAGCGCTTGCCGGCGAGCAGGACGTTGGTGGCGCGGATGATCCCGTCGATCGTCGACTGGCCGGTGCCGTACCGGTTGTCGAAGAGGTGCTTCGTGCGCGCCTCGTTGACGGCGATCACGGGGAAGCCGAGCTTGCCGTCGCGCTCCAGCGCTTTGAGGCGGATCACGCCCGTGGTGGTCTCCTCGGTGCCTGCGATCACGTCGCCGAGCTGCTCGCGGCGGGCGCTGTGGAGGACGCCGATCACGTCGGCGCCGTCGTCCATCGTGATGTGAGGCTTGTGGTCGACCGCGGCCTCGATGTGCTGGTAGTACGTGTCGTTGTCCTCGCCCTTGATCGCGAACGTGGAGATGTCGTACTCGTCGACGAGCGCCGCGGCGGTCTCGTCCTGCGTCGAGAGCGGGTTCGACGCGCACAGGACGACGTCGGCGCCGCCCGCCTTGAGCGTGCGCATCAGGTTCGCCGTCTCCGTGGTCACGTGCAGGCACGCGGCGATGCGGTAGCCGTCCAGCGGCCGCTCCGCCTCGAACCGCTCGCGGATCGCGGCGAGCACCGGCATCTGCCGGTCGGCCCATTCGATCCGGCGAACACCGTCGGCGGCGAGCGCGAGATCCTTCACGTCGTAGCGTTTCGTCGTTGCCATTCAGTCCCTTTCGTTGCTCAGCTAGGCCACGAGCAGGAGGCGCTCGTGCTTTCGTTGCTCCCAGTCGACCCAGTCGGCGGCCGGGCCGCTCGCGGCGAGCCAGGCGTCGACGGCGTCCCGGAGGTGAGGCTCGCGCCTCAGGCGGTTTGCGAACACGAGCTCGTCGAGCTCGACGCCGAACTGCTCGCGCAGCTCCCGTAACGTCCGCAGCTGGCCGAGCTCCCGCTCGGCGTACAGGCGGTAGCCGGCGGCGGTCCGGCGTGGGACGACGAGGCGGTTGGTCTCGAGGTAGCGCAACATCCGCGCCGACCAACCGGTCTGCGCAGCCGCCTGCCCCACGGTCAGCCCGTCATTCATCCGCGGAACCTTACCAGAGTCGTGGCAAGGTACGGTCTACGCTGCCGACGTGCCCTCGCGGCCGTACAGATCCTCGAGGCGGACGACGTCGTCGAGGTGCGGCGTCGAGACCTCGAGGATGGTCGTGTCCTCGATCGCGGTGACCCGGTGCACCGTGCCCGGGCGGTAGTGGAACGCGTGGCCCGCGCCGATCACCTCCTCGTTCAGCACGGCCTGCCCGACGTCGCCGAGCTCGAGCCTCGCCTTTCCCGACTGCACGAGCCACGACTCCTCCTTCTCGCGGTGGAACTGGAGGCTGAGCGCGGCGCCGGCCTGCACGAACAGCACCTTGCCGCAATAGCGATCCGACAATGCCCAGATCAGCTCGTGGCCCCAGGGCTTCTCGACCTTGCGGATCTCGAAGGCCCAGCGGTCGAGCGATTCGATGTTCGGGGAGTCGATGTCGGGTGTCACGTCGGCGCTCATGAGAACCGGAGGGCGTTCGCAGCGATCGTCTCGCCGGCGGCGACCCGGATCCCATGGTCGAGCATATTCCCGTCGCCCACCCTCGCGCCAGGGCCGACGACGGAGAGGCCCTCGACGACACAAGCCGCCCCGATCTCGGCCCGCTCGCCGACGATCGAGCCGGAGACGCTCGCACCGCGACCGACGATCGCGCCGGCACCGACCACGGCAGACTCGATCGCCGCTTCCTCCCCCACGTGAGCTCCTGCACCGATCACCGCGAGGCTGCCGATCCGCGCGCGTGCACCCACGACCGCCCCGGCGCCGACGTAGACGGGCGGCACGAGCCGGGCCTCCGGGCTGACCTCCGCGCCGTCCGCCACCAGCGTGTAGTCGGCGCCGAGCTCCTCGCCGAGCTCCGTCACGAAGTTCCGCTCCAGCACGTCGCGGTGCGCCTGGAGATACGCGTCGGGCGTGCCCACGTCGAGCCAGTATCCGGCCAGCGCAACGCCGTACACGGATCCCTCGTCGACGAGGCTCGGGAAGACCTCACGCTCGATCGAGACGGGCCGGTCAGGCGGGATCAGGTCGAGCACGTCCGGCTCGAGCACGTACATGCCGGCGTTGATCAGATTCGTGTCGATCTCCTCGGGACGCGGCTTCTCGAGGAAGCTGAGCACGCGGCCCTCGCCGTTCACCCGCACGAGCCCGTAGCGCGTCGGATCCTCGACCGGCGTGAGCAGGATCGTCGCGCGGCGCCTGTGCTCGCGATGGAAGTCGACGAGTGCGCCGAGATCCGTCTCGCGGAGCGAGTCGCCGTTCAGGGCGAAGAAGGGCTCGTCGATTCCCTCGGCGGCGAAGCGGATCGCTCCGCCCGTGCCGAGCGGCTCCTCCTCCACCTTGTACTCGAGGCGGAGATCGCCGTAGCGGTCGCCGAAATGTTCCTGGATCTGCGTCGGCAGGTATCCGCAAGACACGATCGCCCGCGTGACGCCGAAGCGCCGCAGGTGCTCGAACGTGTAGGCGAGCTGCGGCCGGTCGACGAGCGGCAGCATGTCCTTCCGCGTCAGATCGGTCAGCGGCCGCAGGCGCGTGCCCAGACCGCCGACGAGGATGACTGCGGGCAGGCTCACCGGGTCGGTGCGTGGCCGTTGCGGCCGATGCCCTCGTACACGAAGCCTGCGGCGCGCAGCTCCGCGGGATCGAGCATGTTGCGGCCGTCGACGAGCAGGGCGTTGCCCATCGTGCGCGCCGCCGCCGCCCAGTCGAGGTCGGCGAGCTCCGACCACTCGGTCACGAGTACCGCGGCGTCGACGCCCTCGAGGGCCTCGAGCGGCGACTCGTGGATCGTGGCCTGCGGCAGGATCGCGCGACCGTCGACGATCGGGTCCCAGGCGCGCACAGTCGCTCCCTCGGCCGCGAGGCGTCCCGCGAGCACGAGGCTGGGCGCCTCGCGCGTGTCGTCGGTGTTCGGCTTGAACGCGAGCCCGAGCAGCGCCACGGAGCGCCCGCGCAGGCTGCCCAGGTGGCGCTTCAGCTTGCCGATCACCCGCCGCTTCTGGAGCTCGTTCACCTCGATCACGGCGTTCAGGAGCTGGAAGTGGTAGCCGGAGCTCGCGGCGAGCTGCTTCAGCGCGAGGGAGTCCTTGGGGAAGCAGCTGCCGCCGTAGCCGATTCCGGCGCGGAGGAAGCTCGGGCCGATCCGCCGGTCGAGGCCGATCCCTTCGGCCACGCGGACGACGTCGGCGCCGGTCGCCTCGCAGACGTTCGCGATCTCGTTGATGAAGCTGATCCGCGTCATCAGCGCGGCGTTCGCGGCGAGCTTGATCATCTCGGCCGAGGCGACGTCGCAGCGGACGATCGGGCCGTCGATCCCCTCGTGCAGCGCCGCGACCGCGTCGCCGTGCCCGGCCTCGAACGCGCCGATCACGATCCGGTCGGGCTGCTGGAAGTCGTCGGATCGCGGTGCCTTCGGCCGTGAACTCGGGATTCGAGACGTAGCCGACGTGACCGAGCCCGGCGTCGTCCAGCCGGTGACGAACCGTCGCGCCCGTTCCCACGGGCACGGTGCTCTTCATCACGACGACGGCGGGCTGCTCGAGGCCGCGCAGCTCGTCGACGACCGTCCACACGGCCGAGAGGTCGGCGTCGCCGGAGTACGTCGGCGGCGTCCCGACGGCCACGTACAGGAAGTCGGCGTCGCGCACCGCCTCGGCGACGTCCAGCGTGTACGTCAGCCGCTCGGCGTTGCGGGCGAGCAGCTCGTCGAGCCCCGGCTCGTAGATCGGCACCTCCCCGCGGCGCAGCGCCTCGATCCGCTCCGGCAGCACGTCGCGAATCGTCACGTCGTGCCCGAGATCGGCGAAGCAGGCGCCGGTGACGAGCCCGACGTAGCCGGCACCGAAGACTGCGACTCTGGACACGGGCGGAACCTACCTACTTGACGCTTGCGAGCGGCTTCAGGCCCTTCGCGATCGCGAGCATCGTCTCGTTCGAGAGCGAGTTGAGCAGCGTGTTGACGACCCAGTAGGTCGCGCCGCCGTGACGCAGCACGACCATGTGCAGCTTCGGGCCGGTGTAGTGCAGCTCGTAGCGCCGTCCCTTGAGCTTTCGAGTGACGTTGCTCTCCGCCAGCACGGGCGCGTCCTCCCAGTCGGTCATCTGGACGCCCCAGTACTCGCTCGCGCCCGTCCGGTAGGTCAGCCGCACCGTCTTGTGCTCCTTCTCCGGCTCGTCGATCCAGTACATCCGCACGGGCTTCCCGTTCTCGTCGATCCACGAGCTCCGCTCGATCACCGTCGGCACCATCAGCGGGAACTTCACCTTCGAGGCGCGGTCGCGCAGGTACGCGACCGACGCGTCCTTGCCCGGGGCGACGTTCGCCTGCTGGCGGAGCGGCGTCTTGTCGACCGGAGCGGAGGCGATCGTGCCGTGGAAGGTCTGACCCACGACCACCGTCAGCATGGCGCCGTTGCCGAGCGTCGCGAGCGTCGCAGGCAGCTCGACGACGTCGTCGGTGCCGAACAGGTTCGCGACCTTGGCGGCCGCGCCCTCGGCTCCCGGCTGCGCGGGATCGAAGGCGACCTGCGTCTTGAAGTACTTCCAGTTCGGCGCGTCCCCCGAGCGGCCGTCCGGCGGGTACTGCATCGCATAGCCGCGCTCCCCGAGCAGCGCGCTCGCGTTCGATGCCGACCCAGTGACACCGTTGCCGTTCAGAACCGTGATCGTCGTCTCGCGCGGCGGCGGCACCTTGTTCTGCTTGGGCTTCTCGCCGAGCGCGACCGCGGTCGCCTTCTCGGGCGAGTCGACGTCAGGATCTGCGAACTCCTGCACGGCCTTCTTCAGGGTCTCCTCCGGGACGAGCACGCGGTACTGCGAGTCCTCCTCGAAGCCCTCGAGCTTGGGCTGGAAGAAGCTGCCGGGCGGGAGCCCGTGGGCGAAGAGCGCGTAGCTGACCACCGTGTCGAGGTCGATCTCCGCGGAGCCGCCGCGCGCGACCTCGACGTTCTTCGTGATCGTCGAGATCACCTTGGGGATCCTCGTCGCCGAGAACTGCGACTTGATCTGCGACTTGAAGCTCCGCACGAAGAGCTGCTGGCGCGCGAGCCGGGTGAAGTCGTTGTCGGTGTGCCGGTAGCGGACGAAGTCGAGCGCCTGGTAGCCCGTGAGCCTCTGGTACCCCGGAGCCAGGTTGATCGTCGCGTAGCCGCCGGGGCCGCCGCGGTCGTTGAAGTAGCGCCGGTCGACGTCCAGCCAGATCCCGTCGAACGCGTCCACGAGCTGGCGGAAGCCCCGGAAGTTGACGGTGATCAGGTAGTGGATCGGGAGTCCCGTGTACTCCCGGACGGTCTCGAGCGTTCCCTTCGTGCCGCACTCCGCGTACGCCTCGTTGATCCGGCCCGGGTAGCTGGGTTTCCCCGGGCAGGTGACGTCGACGAGCAGGTCGCGGGGAAGCGACAGCAGCGAGACCGAGTCGGAGTCGGGATCGGCGCGAACGAGCATGATCGTGTCCGACCGTGACTGCGCGCCGGCGTCCTCACCCTTCCGCTTGTCGTAGCCGACGACGAGCGCGGTCGCGGGCTCGCCGGGCAGCGGGATGTCGAGGCGCTTCGCTGCCACCTTGACGTCGGGCGTCTTCGCGACGACCGCTGCGACGCTCTCGTGGAACCAGAGGTACGCACCGCCCCCGAGCGCGCCGGCGCACATCAGCAGGAAGACGAACAGCCAGAGGAAGGCGGTGCGGACGAGCGCCCAGCGGCTGCGCCGGGGCGGATCCGGCTGCCGGTAGACGGTGATCGGGGAGAGCGCTCCGGGCGGCAGGACCGGCCTGTCGTTCCCGTTCACGGCCGCGCCGCGGCCAATCCCTCTCTTGGTGGTCGTCCGCATGGGTGCGTTGCCGGCGGCGAGGCGCCGGCGAAGAGGCCAGGATAGCCGACGCGTCTGACGGCTAGGCGATGCCGGCGGACGTCACGGCAGCGAGCGCCTCGGCGAAGAAGGCGTTCTCCTCGGGCGTACCGACGGTGATCCGTAAGGCCCCAGGCGCGCCGAAGGCGGTCATCGGCCGCACGATCGCACCCTGGCGCAGGAGCGACTCGAAGAGCGGTCGCGCGTCCTCGCCGACCTCGGCGAAGAGGAAGTTCGCGACCGCCGGCCCGGCTGCGACGAGTCCCTGGGCGCGCAGCGTCTCCCTGAGCTCTTCCCGCCCGGAGGCGGTGAGCGTGCGGCGCCGTTCGAGCTCGCCGCGGTCGTCGAGGCTCGCGAGCGCCGCGACCTGCGCCTGCGTGCTCACGTCGAACGCGCGCCGCACCTTGCCGATCGCGGCGATCGTCTCCGCCGCGCCGACGCCGTAGCCGACGCGCAGCCCGGCGAGCCCGTAGATCTTCGAGAACGTGCGCAGCACGAGCACGCGCCGGCCCGGCTTCGCGTACTCCTCGATCCCGTCCGGGTAGTCGGGGTGGTCGATGTACTCGAGATAGGCCTGGTCGAGCACGGTCAGCACGTGCTCGGGCACCTGCTCGAAGTAGGCGTCGAGCTCGGTGCGGCCGGTCATCGTCCCGGTCGGGTTGTTGGGCGTAGCGATGTAGACGAGCTTCGTGCGCGGCCCGATCGCCGCGAGCATCGCGTCGAGATCGAGGTGGTGGTCGCGGAGCGGCACGCGCACCGGCACGGCGCCGAGCTTCAGCGCGTCGAGCACGTAGCTGATGAAGGACGGCCAGCCGGTGACGATCTCGTCGCCCGGGTCGAGCGCCGCGACCGAGAGATGGCCGATGATCGCGTCGGCGCCCGCGCCGGTGACGATCTCCTCGGGGCGCACGCCGTGCCGCTCCGCGAGCGCGTTGCGCAGGTGATAGGTGCCACCGTCCGGATAGCGGTTGAGCGAGGGCGCGCTGCGTTCGAGGGCTTCGAGCGCGGCCGGGAACGGACCCCAGGGCCCCTCGTTCGAGGCCAGCTTGACGACGCGGTCGAGCCCGAGCTCCCGCTGGACTTCCTCCTCCGGCTTGCCCGGCTCGTACGGAATCAGGCCGTCCAGGGCCGCCCGGAACACGCTCACACGCGCGCTAGCCCTCGTCGGAGGAGGCGGCGTCGTTGTCGTCGGAGCTCTTGCGGCGCCAGAACCAGAGCACGCCGCCGATCGCCGCGAGCGCGGTCACGATCGCACCCTTGTTCGGCCGCTTCGACCCCTCGACCGTGCCCGGCACGGCGTCCTGGGCCGTCTTCCTCAGAACCCGCTTCGCCGTCAGCCACGTGAGCCAGCCGAGCACGGCGTTGCGCCTGTTCACGATGCTCATGCGCGGAGGCTAACGGAATGTCGGCGGAGCGGCGCGAGCGAGTCGCTGGCCGAACGCTCCGGTAGCCGCACGTCAGCCGTGGGCACAGGCCATGCCAGAATCGAGGCGTGCGCAGGCTGCCCGAGAGTCTGGACGCTCTGCGCGAGCGGGAGTTCCGGCTGCTCTGGCTCGGCAGCTCGCTCTCGTCGATCGGCGACGCGCTGATCCCGGTCGCAACGGCGTTCGCCGTGCTCGAGCTCGGCACGGCGACCGACCTCGGCATCGTGCTCGGGGCGTACATGGGCGGGCGGCTCGTCTTCACGCTCGTCGGCGGCGTCTGGGCAGACCGCCTGCCGCGGCGGCTGATCATGATCGGCTCCGACGCGGTCCGCGCCCTCGTCCAGGCCGCGATCGCGCTCGCGTTCCTGACCGACGCGATCGAGGTCTGGCACCTGGCGGTGGGCTCGACGGTCTTCGGGATGGCGGGCGCGTTCTTCGGGCCCGCCTCGACGGGACTGCTCCCGCAGATCGTGAGCACGGGCCGGCTGCAGCAGGCGAACGCGCTGCTCGGACTGTCGCGGAACGCGATCGAGCTGTTCGGCCCGGCCGTCGCAGGAGTGCTCGTCGCGACGGCCGGCTACGCCGTCGTCTACATCGTCGATGCGGCGAGCTTCGTGGCCAGCCTCGCCTGTCTGGCGCTGATGCGGCCGCTCGGCGTCGTCCGCGCCAGGGCGCAGAGCTTCCTCAGCGACGTCCGCGAAGGCGTTCGCGAGGTCGTCGCGCGCCCGTGGATGCGCGCGACCCTGACCGCCGACCTGTTCGCGAACTTCGCGATCGCGCCGTACTTCGTCCTCGGCCCGCTCGTCGTGCGGGAGCAGCTCGGCGGCCCCGCCGACTGGGGCCTGATGATGGCGACCGGCGCGGCCGGCGGCATCGCCGGCGGAGCGCTCGTCCTGCGCTGGAAACCGCAGCGGCTACTGGTCGCGGCGTACTGCGTCCTGGTCGCGATCCCGCTCGCCCTGCTCTCGCTCGTTCCCCCGCTCCCGCTGCCGCTGCTCATGCTCGGCGCGGCGCTCTTCACCTTCTCGATCGTCGTCGGCAACACGTTCTGGAGCACCGCCGAGCAGCAGCACATCCCGAACGAGGTGCTCGGGAGAGTCGATTCGGTCTCGTGGACGGTCTCGATCGCGATCATGCCGCTCGCGTACGCCGTCGCCGGGCCGGCTGCCGACGCGATCGGTGTCCGCAACACGCTGTTCGCGGCGGCCGCGATCGGGCTCGCGTCGTCTGCGGGCGCACTGCTCTCGCGCAGCGTGCGCGAGTTGCGCCGGCTGGAGGACGAACCCTCACCACCGCTCGAGCCGTTCGACTCCGAGGCGGCAGCGATCTCGCCATTTGTTGGCTTCGACCGCCCGACGTGAGAGAATCCTGCGCGTGAGGGGGTTGCTCGCGAGTTTCGACGCGCTTCGAGAGCGGCAATTCAGGCTGCTCTGGCTCGGTCAGGCGATCTCTGCGCTCGGCGACGCGCTCGTCCCGCTCGCGCTCACGTTCGCGGTTCTCGACCTGACCGGCTCGGCCGCCGACCTCGGGCTCGTCTTCGCGGCGATGTTCGCCGCGCGCGTCATCTTCATCGTGGCGGGCGGCGTCTGGTCGGACCGGCTGCCGCGCCAGCTCGTGATGATCGTCGCCGACCTCGTTCGCGGCGGCGTCCAGGCGCTGCTCGCGCTGGCCTTCTTCACCGACAGCGTCGCGCTCTGGCACCTGATCGCGGTTGCGTTCGTCATGGGCGGCGCCAGCGCCTTCTTCGGCCCCGCCTCGACCGGGCTCGTGAAGACGACCGTCAGCCCCGAGCGCCTGCAGGAGGCGAACGCGCTGATCAGCATGTCCCAGAACGCGATCCAGATCTTCGGGCCCGTGAGCGCAGGAGCGCTCGTGGTCTTCGTCGGCTTCGGGCCGATCTTCGCGATCGACGCGCTCACCTTCCTCGCGAGCGCCGTCTGCCTCGTCGGGATGCGCCTGCCCTCGGCGATCGAGCGGCTGGAGCGGCAAAGCTTCGTCGCCGACGTCCGGCAGGGGCTGGGCGAGGTGCGCTCCCGCACGTGGCTCTGGTCGTCGTTCATCGTCTTCTCGATCTCGAACGTGACGATCGCGATGTACTTCGTGCTCGGGCCGCTCGTCGTCGAGCGCGAGCTCGGCGGTGCCTCCGACTGGGGACTGCTGCTGACCGGCGGCGCGATCGGCGGTCTCCTCGGCAGCGTCGTCGCGCTGCGCTACAAGCCGGCGCGCCCGCTGATCCCCGCGTTCCTGCTCATGTTCTTCGTCTTCGCGCAGCTCGTCGCGCTGATCCCGCCGCTGCCGATCGTCGTCGCTGATGCTCGCTGCGGTGCTCGCCGTTGTTCAGCATCGCGATCGGCAACGCGCTCTGGGACACGATGCTGCAGCAGCACATCCCGGAGGAGTCGATCTCCCGCGTCAGCGCGCTCGACTGGATGATCTCGCTCGTCTTCATGCCGCTCGGCTACGTCATGGCCGGCCCGCTTGCCGACGCGATCGGGCTCGACCTGACGCTCGCGCTCGCCGCCGGGGTCGGCGTCGTCGCGAACTCGAGCCTGCTGCTCGTCCCGAGCGTGCGCAACCTGCGACGCGTGGAGCCGACGCTCGTGCCGGTCGAGGGCGAGCTCGAGGAGGAGCCCGTCGCTCCTCCCCTTGCCGCAGCTCAGCTCTAAGCGGCTCTAAGCCTGAGCGGCCGCCTTCTTCTTGTTCGGCAGGTGGATCGCGCGGCCGAGCGCGACGAGGCCCGCTTCCTTGATCGCCTCGGAGAGGGTCGGGTGCGCGGTCATGCCGTCGGCCACCGTCTCGACGGTCGCCTCCGCGTCGATCGCGACCGTGCCCACCTCGATCAGGTCGGTCACGTGCGGGCCGACCATCACGAGCCCGAGCAGCTCGCCGTACTTGGTCTCGTGGATCGACTTGACCCAGCCGACGGTCTCGTTCTGCATCACCGCGCGCGCGTTCGCGACCCAGGGGAACCTCCCGACGGCGACGGCGTCGCCGTGCAGCTCGCGAGCCTCCGCCTCGGTCAGGCCGACGCCGGCGATCTCCGGGTCGGTGTAGATCGGGCGCGGGACGGCGGGGCTGCCGACGGTCGCCTCGTGCCCGGTCGCGTTCTCCGCAGCGACCTCGCCCTCGCGGAACGCGGTGTGGGCGAGCTGCCAGTAGCCGGCGCAGTCGCCGACGGCGTAGATGTGCGGGACGGTCGTGCGGCGGTGCTCGTCGGCGGCGATCCCCTTGCGCCGGTCGAGCTCGACGCCGAGCTCCTCGAGCCCGAGGTTCTCGACGACCGGGGCACGCCCGACAGAGACGAGCATCACGTCCGCCTGCACCGTCTCGCCCTCCCCGAAGTGGACGGTCAGCTGCGAGCCGTCGTCGTCCACCCTGGTGCACTGCTTGCCGAGCTGGAGCGCGATCCCGCGCTTGCCGAATGCCTTCGCGAGCTCCTTCGCCGCGTCCGCGTCCTCCTGCGGGATCAGCGACTCGAGCATCTCGACGATCGTCACCTCGGAGCCGAAGCGCTGGAAGATCGAGGCGAACTCGCAGCCGATGATGCCGCCGCCGAGGATCACGAGCCGGCGCGGCACCTCCGTGGCAGCGAGCAGTCCGGTCGAGTCGACGCACCGCGGCGAGTCGAGCCCCTCGATCGGCGGGCGCATGGGATAGGAGCCGGTGGCGACGATCGCGGAGCGGAAGGTGACGTCCTCCCCGCCTTCGACGGCGATCGTGTTCGGGCCGGTGAAGCGACCGCGGCCCTTGACCCACTCGACGCCGTTCGCCTTGAACAGGCCGGCGACGCCGCCCGTCATCTGCTTGACGACGGCGTTCTTCCACTCCGCCGCCTGGCCGAAATCGAGCTCGGGTGCGCCGACGTTGACGCCGAGCTTCGCGAAGGTGTCCTCGGCCTGGTGGATCGCGTGCGCGGTCTGGACCCACGCCTTCGTCGGGATGCAGCCGACGCGAAGGCACGTGCCGCCGAGCTCTGGCTCCTGCTCGATGCAGACCGTCCTTGCGCCCAGCTGGGCTGCGCGGATCGCTGCCGTGTAGCCGCCGGGGCCTCCGCCCAGGACGGCGACGTCACATTCCATGTCGGTTCAACTCCTCATCGGAAATCTGGCTCACTCGGTCGTCGCCGGCGATGCTATCGACGCGCGCATCGTCCAGGCCTCCTCGCCCTGCTGTACGACCTCGAAGCCGTTTCGCTCGTACAGCTTGCGGGCCGGGTTTCCCGGCTCGACGCTGAGGCTGAGCGCCTGAGTAGCCGCCCGCCCGCGCGCGCTCGATCAACGCCGCGAGCAGCTGCTCGCCGATCCCGTGGCCGCGCTTGGACGGGACGACGGCGATCGCGAGCTCGGGCGTGTGCTCGTCCACGAAGCCGTAGCCCGGCTCGTCGGCCGCGAAGACGCGGTACCAGGCCGCGCCCACCGCGAAGCCGCCCTCGAGCGCAATCAGGGCAGTGTCGCCGGGCCTCCCCCAGCCGCGGACGTAACGCGAGGCGAGTGAGCCCGGTACCCGCTCGCGCCAGTAGAGCGCGTGCCGGAGCATCTCGCGCAGGAAGCGGCCGTCCTGCGTTCCCGCTCTCCGGATCACGAGTGGCGCCGTCAAAGCTGCTGCGCGAGCTGGAGCCGGTTGCCGTCCGGATCGAAGACGTCCACGAGTCTGATCTCTCCCGTCAGCTCGAAGACGACACCGACCTTCGACGCCGGCGGCGCGCAGCCGCTCGGCCTCCGCCTTCACGTCCTCGACGTCGACGTGCGCGACGCCGCCCTCGGCGTCCGGCTCGCCCTCGGCGATCGCCACCTCCATCCCGCCGTGCACGAGCTTCGCCCAGCGGTCGTCCCAGTCCACGAACGTCTCCTCGAAGCCGAGCACGTCGCGGTAGAAGGCACGCGCCGCATCGAGCTCTCGGACGCGATACCAGACCGTGGCCACGACTCAGGCCATCAGAGTGCGAGGGCTGGCTCTTCGAGCAGCTCCTTGACGGTGCGGAGGAAGTCCGCGCCGTCGGCGCCGTCGATCGCGCGGTGGTCGCACGTGAGCGTGAGCGTCAGCATCGGCCGGATCGCGACCTGGCCGTCACGCACGACCGCGCGCTCCTCCGTCGCCCCGACCGCGAGAATCGCGGCCTGCGGCGGGTTGAGGACCGCGATGAACTGCTCGATCCCGAACATGCCGAGGTTGGAGATCGTGAACGTGCCGTCCTCGAGGTCGCCGCGCTGGAGCTTGCCGTCGCGCGCCCGGGAGACGAGGTCCGCGCGCGCGGCAGCGATCTCCTGGATCGTGAGGCGGTCGGCGTCGCGAATGACGGGGACGATCAGGCCGTTCGGAGCCGCGACGGCCATCCCGACGTGCGCGACCGGGAAGCGGCGGATCGCCTCGCCGGTGAAGTGCGCGTTCACGGCCGGGTGGCGAACGAGCGCGGCCGCCGAGACCTTCGTGAGCAGGTCGCTCACGGTCGGCTTGGTCTCGCCCTCGGCGAGCCGGTCGACGAGCCGCTCGCGCAGCTGCGAGCGCGCGCGTCATGTCCGCCGAGACGGTGAGCTGGAAGACCGGCGCCTGCCAGGCCTCGGTGAGCCGGCGCGCGATCGTCTTGCGGGTCGACGTGAGCGCGATCTCCTCGACGTCTCCGGCCGGTGCAGCCGCGCCGGGGGCGGTCTGCGGCTCGGGCTGGAAGCGCTCGACGTCCTCGGCGACGATCCGGCCCTCGGGCCCGCTGCCGCGCACCTGCGCGAGCTCGATCCCCTTCTCGCGGGCGAGCCGTCGGGCGAGCGGCGAGGCCTTGACGCGGCCGTCGGGGCTGCCCTCGGCCGCGACGACCGGCTCCGCCTCGGCGGTCGCGGCGGCTGCTTGCTGGCCGCGCTCGCGCTGCTCGTCCATCTGCGGCGCCGACGAGCCTTCGGTCTGCTCCTCGTCCTGCTCCTCGACCGCGGCCTCGTCCTCCTTGGCTGCGGGCGCGGCGCCGTTTCCCGACGGCACGTCCTCGCCCTCGCTGCCGATGAAGGCGATCGTCCTCCCCACCTCGACCTCGCCGGAGTCGACGACGATCTTCAGCAGGACGCCGTCGGCCTCAGCCTCGACCTCCTGGGTGACCTTGTCGGTGTCGAGCTCGTAGAGCGGCTCGCGCTTCTTGACCGGCTCGCCCACGCCCTTCAGCCACTTGACGATCGTGCCGGACTCCATCCCCTGGCCCAGCCGCGGCAGCTTGACCTCGGTCGCCACTCGTCAGCTCCTGGCCACCGTGCGCTTGATCGCGGCCAGCACGTCGGCCGCGTGCGGCACGACCCACTGCTCCATCGCCGGCGCGAACGCGAGCGGCGCGAACTTCGCACCCACGCGCTCGATCGGCGCGTCGAGGTAGTCGAACGCGCCGTGCTGGATCACGGCGGTCAGCTCGGCGCCGAAGCCGCCGCGCGTGACGGCCTCGTGCGCGGTCACGGCGCGATTCGTCTTCTGCACGGAGCGCAGAATCGTCTCCTCGTCGAGCGGCAGCAGCGTACGCGGGTCGATCACCTCGACGGAGATCCCCTCGGACTCGGCCTGTTCGGCCGCCTGCAGCGCCTCCGGCACCATCCGGCCGATCGCCACCACCGTCACGTCGCTGCCCTCGCGCATGATCCGCGCCTTGCCGAACGGGATCGGCTCGATCTCGTCCGGGCACCGTTCCCTTGAGCGGGTAGAGCAGCCGGTGCTCGAAGAAGACGACCGGGTTGTCGTCGTAGATCGAGCTCCAGAGGAGGCCGCGCACGTCCTCGGGCGTCGACGGGAACGCGACCTTGAGGCCGGGCACGTGCACGAACCACGACTCCACCTGCTGCGCGTGCTGCGCGCCCGGGCTCCAGCCTGCGCCGCCCTGCGTGCGGACCGTCAGCGGCACCTTCAGCTGTCCGCCGGACATCGTGCGGTGCTTCGCGGCCTGGTTGACGAGCTGCTCCATCGAGAGCGTGAGGAAGTCCTGGTACATGATCTCGACGACCGGGCGCATCCCCTGCATCGCGGCGCCGATCCCCGCGCCGACGATCGCCATCTCTGAGATCGGCGTGTTGCGCACGCGCTCGGCGCCGAACTCGGCCAGCATCCCCTGCGTGACGCCCATCGAGCCGCCCATCTCGGCGATGTCCTCGCCCATGACGAAGACGTCCTCGTCCTGGCGCATCGCCGTCGAAAGCGCGTCGCGGACGGCTTCGCGGTAGGTCAGCTCAGGCATAGACGTACTTCAGGGCGTCTTCGGGCTTCGGGTCGGTGCCGGCCTTCGCGAACTCGACCGAGGCCTCGACGATCCCGGTCACCTCGGTGTCGAGCGCCTCGAGCTCGTCGTCGGAGAGCTCGAGCCGGGCGCGCAGGAGGTCGATCGGGTCCTTCGTCTCGCGCAACTCCTCGATCTCCGCCTTCTCCCGGTAGACCTGCGGGTCGCCGATGTAGTGGCCGACGAGACGATAGGTGCGAACGTTGAGGAAGACGGGCCCCTCGCCCGAGACTGCGTGGTCGCGTGCCTCGCGAGTCGCCGCGTAGACCGCCTCGACGTCCTGGCCGTCGACATCGATCGAGCGCATGCCGTACGCGACGGCGCGCCGGGAGAGATCCTCGATCGGCAGGTGCTGGCTCATCGGCGTCGACTCGGCCCAACCGTTCATCTCCAGCACGAAGAGGGCCGGAACCTTCCAGAGCTGGGCCAGGTTGAGCGCCTCGTGGAACGCGCCGGTGTTCGTGGCGCCGTCGCCGAAGAAGGCGACGCAGACGCGCGGCTGCTTGCGGAACTTGTAGGCGAGCGCGGTGCCGGTCACCTGCGGCAGCCCGCCGCCGACGACCGCATTCGCGCCGAGCATCCCGTTGGCGACGTCGTAGAGGTGCATCGAGCCGCCGTAGCCCTGCGAGCAGCCCTCGAGCTTGCCGTAGAGCTCCGCCATGATCGCGTTCGGGTGCGTGCCCTTGGCGAGTGTGTGGCCGTGTGCTCGGTGGGTCGACATGATCGTGTCGTCCTCGTCGAGCCCGGCCATCACGCCGGTGGCAACCGCCTCCTGGCCGATCGCGACGTGGAGGAAGCCGGGCAGCTCGCCGGCGCGGAAGCGCTCCTCGACCTTCTCCTCGAAGCGCCGGATCAGCAGCATCTCGCGAAAGAGCTCGCGCAGGCGCTCGTCGGACAGAGCCTCGTCCGCTCTCGGCTTCCTCTCGACCTTGGCCATTGTCCGGTTCATTTAAGCTGAGACCCCATGAGCCTCGTCGCACAGTGGCGCCGGATCGAGTCCGAGCTTCCGGCCGGCTGGCGCGACGCGCGACTCTCGCTCGCCGTCGGCGAGCCCGCCAAGCTTCCCCGCGCCGCGGCGCTCCTCGGCCCCGCCAATCCCGGTCGGTCCGGGGATGCACTGCTCTTCGCAGCGAGCCGGAGCGGCACCGGGGTCGGTCCCGACGCTGTCGGCCGTCTGCTGCGCCGGCTCGACAGCGAGCGTGTCGCAGGCACCTTGTCGCTCCTTGCGGCGGTCGAGCCCGCCGTGCCGGAGCCGGCGCCCGAGACCGTGGTCACGCTCGCCGCTGCGTGGGAGACGGCGCTCGCGACGCTCCCGGCCGACTGGAGCGATCTGCTCTGCGACCTCGAGGTTCTCTCCACCGACTACCTCCAGCGCACCGCGCTCCTGCTCTCGCCGCTGAACCCGACGCGCGACCCGGCGAAGGTCGCGTTCCGCTTCCGCGTCGCCCGCCGCTTCGGCTACGGAGCCTCGCCGCAGATGGTGCGCCGCTGCCTCGAGCGGGTGGGCGAGGACGGCATCCGCGGCCGCGTCACGATCCTGCGTGCTCTCTCGGACACCCACAACGTGGCGACCCAGGGTCCGGTCTGGTATCTCGACGGGAAGCCGGTTTGAGCGAGTCCACCGACCCCGTCTCGTGGTTCCTGATCGACAAGGGCTGGGACGTCGTCGGCCGGGACGGCCGCGAGCTCGGCACCGTGCACGAGGTCGTGGGCGACTCCGACAAGGACATCTTCAACGGGCTCGCCGTCTCGCCCGGCTTCCTGCGCTCTGCCCGCTACGTCCCGGCCGAGCGCGTCGGCACGATCGTCGAAGGTCGCATCGAGCTCGATCTCGACCAGGACGAGTTCGGCCGCCTGGACGAGCACGGCGAGGTTCCACCGAGCGCCGAGATCCGCCCCGACACGACCGACCTTCCCGACCGCTAACGCGCCGTTCTCGAAACGCCCGAGTCAAGCCGTTTCGACGACCGGTGTCAGACTCGTCTCTGGCACGTCTCTGGCACGAGTCTGACACCGGTGAGGGCGGTCGACGCGGGACGGGTCTGTTGTGGACGCGGTCGATCGGGTCAGGAGAGCTCGCGGGCCAGCTCGGCGGCGGCGGTCGAGTCGGCGGCGATCACGAGGCACGTATCGTCGCCGGCCAACGTGCCCACGACCAGCGGGTGCGCAGCCCGGTCGAGGGCCCTCGCGATCGCGCCCGCCGTGCCGAGCTCGGTCCGGATGACGACGATGTTCTGCGCCGCGGTGACGCGGCGGCCGTGCTCGGACAGGATGGCCGCCAACGCCTCCGCACCGGGAGCCCGGCCGGGGAGCGAGTAGCGCGGACGTCCGAGCCCGTCGCGCACCTTCTGGACGCCGAGCTCGCGCAGGTCGCGCGACAGCGTCGCCTGTGTGACGGAGCAACCCGCCGCCGCGAGCACGTCGCCCAGCTCCTGTTGAGTGCCCACGCGCCGTCTGCCGATGACGCTTTCGATCAGGCGCTGCCGCTCGGGCTTGGGCAGTCCGTGTGCGGCGCTCTGCATAAAGTTCAGCATACGTATGCAGCTTCGCGACGAGGCTTTCAGGTTTGCCGAAATCGTCCCGCGGCAACCTCAGGGTCATGCTTCGAAAAGCGCTCTGGATGGGTCTGTACGGGGCCATCGCCGCCGTCGCGACGATGGCCGCGCGGCGGGCGGCGTCCGGGATCTGGCGCGTCGCAACGGGCGAGAAACCGCCCGCCAAGCGATGACCGGCCAAGCTGACCGAATTGGCAAGGGTGATCGGATCGTCGAGAGCGGCGCCGACAAGCTCGACACGCTGGGGGACAAGGCCGCGGCAAAGGGCGGCGTCGCGGGGAAGCTGGCCGACGAGCTCGCCGACGACGCAGGCTTCCTTCGGAAGCTGAAGCCCTCGCTGATCGTCGCTCGCGCCAAGGGCGAGGCGCCGAAGGACGCCGAGCCGGGCACTGCACGACGGAGCCCGGGCGGCCCCCAGCTCGGTGCTCCTCGTCCCAGCAGCGGGAAGAGCGACGCGAAGCGCGGCCCGAACCCCTTCGTGGTCGCCGGCGCCGCCTTCGCGGTCGGGACGCTGCTCGCGAAGATGATCGACTGGAGGGGACATGCCCACCCGAAGCGCTAGCGAGAAGCAGAGCGTCGGTGGCGCAGCGAAGCAGGTCGCCGAGCACGCGAGCGCGCTGGCGCGACTCGAGCTCGAGCTCGCAAGCCTCGAGCTGAAGCGCAAGGCCGGCGCACTGGGTGCCGGGGCGGGCCTCGGGCTCGCCGCCGCCCTGCTCGTGCTCTTCGCGCTCGGCTTCGCCTTCGCGACGATCGCGGCAGCTCTTGCGCTGGCCGTCGACACCTGGCTCGCGTTGCTGATCGTGACCGTGGGCATCGTCGTGCTCGCCGGGATCCTTGCCTTCCTCGCCCGGTCGCGGATCAAGCGCGGCAGCCCGCCCGTTCCCGAGCAGGCGATCCGGGAAGCGAAACTGACGTCGGAGGCGCTGAAGGCGAATGGCAACCACTAGCCTGAACGGTCGTACGCCGGAGACGGTGCGACGCGAGATCGAGTCGGAGCGCGAGCAGTTGGCACACGCGGTCGAGGAGCTGCGGGAAGGGCTCGGCGGCGCAACCGACGTCGCCGGCAAGCTGCGCGCGAAGATGCCTGCGGTCACCGCTGGCGCCCTTGGCGCGGGCTTCTTCCTCGCCGGTGGGGTCGGCGCGACCATGCGCTTCCTCGCCCGCAAGAGCCGCGACCGCTAGCACTCGTGGCGAAGGTCGAGCCGGCGCGGATCGGCCACATTCCCAAGAGCCCACACCGTCTCTCGCGGAGCGAATGGACGGCTGTCTTCAAGCGCTCGTTCGCGTCGTTTCTCCGCGACGACTGCATGGGCCTCGCCCAGCAGATCGCCTTCGGCTCGCTGCTCGCGTTCTTTCCGGCGGTCGTCTTCCTCGTCGGCCTGCTCGGCATCGTCGACGCCTACGACACGCTCCGTGAGTTCCTTGCCCCGATCGCGCCGGGCGACGTCCTCGAGACCGTGGACACGCTGCAGAGAGACTCGGCCGGATCGACGTCCGTGATCGCGTTCCTGCTCGGCGCCGCCGGCGCGACCTGGGCGGCGAGCGGGGCGATGGGAGCGGTGATCAAGGCGGTCAATCGCGCCTACGACCGGGTCGAGACGAGGCCGCTCTGGAAGACGAGGCTGATCGCGATCCTGCTCGTCCTCCTGACGGGGCTGACCACAGCCGGCCTGCTGCTCCTGATCGTCTTCGGCGGTCCGCTCGGCAACGCGATCGCCGCACAGGCCCGGCTCGGTGGCGCCTTCGACCTGGTCTGGGCCGTCCTTCGCTGGCCGATCGCCTTCGTCGCGATCCTGCTCTTCTTCTCCCTCGTCTACTACCTCGCGCCGAACGTGGACGTCCGCAGCTGGAAGTGGATCTCGCCGGGCTCGCTCCTCGGTGGGCTGTCGTGGCTTGCCCTCTCAGGCCTGTTCGCGCTGTACACGAGCTTCTCGGACTCGTACTCGAAGACGTACGGCGCCCTCGCGAGCGGGATCGTGCTGCTGCTGTGGCTGAACTACTCCGCGTTCGCGCTGCTCTACGGCGCCGAGCTGAACTCCGAGCTCGACCGCGAGGCCGAGATCCACGCCGCCGGCGGCGCAGGCGCGGGGCTCGTCAAGCCGAGCCGGCGCGGTTGAGGGCAGCACGTGGCGAAAGCCAACGTGCCGCCCTCAGAACCGCTACTTGCCGAAAGCTGCGCGGCAGAGCGCCGGAGCGTTGATTCCGTCCTGCTGGAGCTGACCGACCGAGCGACCGCGGGTCGGATTGTCCGGATCGGTCGGGTTGTTCACGAACGGGCCGGGCGACTGCGTCGGGACGACGTTGCCACCCTTCGTGCCGGGCTCCTGCTCGGCAGGGCCGCCGGGAGCACCGTTCGCCATATTCGGCTCGTTGCCGTAGACGATGTCCGAGATGCAGTTGCCGACGGTCGGCCCGCTCTGCTCGTTTCCGGCGGCCATCGCCGGAATCGCCGCACAGAGCACGAACGCGAACGCGACGAGCACCGCGAGGGTCTCGCGTGAAATCCTGAACATGTAAACCCCTTCATAGGATCGACCGGCACCCCGTGTGCCGACGGGGCGACAATAGCCGCAATCGCGACTAACCGATCCGGACGCTGCCCTTGAGCTTCTTCGGGCTCGCGTCGGAGTAGAAGCGCAGCGTCCCCTTCGTCAGCCGCACCTTCCACGTGATCGTGCCCGTGCCGGCGATTCCCGTCTTGCGGTTGATGCCGGCGCCGGAGAGATGGACGTTGTGCAGCTTCGAGCGGTCACGGACGACGATCGTGTAGAGGCCCGGCTTCAGGCCGTGTGGGTGGCCGCCCTTGGCGTTCCGCAGCGTGATCGTGGCGCGCGGCCCCACCGTCGCGACGAGCTTCTGGGCAACCGGCGGCGGAGGCGGCCCCGTCCCGGCGACGAAGCTGCCCGACATCTGCGAGCTGTGTGGATCGCAGACGAACGTGTAGCGCCCGTTGGCGAACGTCACCGTCCAGGTGACAGAGCCGACGAACTCGAGGCTCGTCCGCTCGTTCACGCCTGGACCCTGCAGGTGGAAGTTGTGCTCCTCCGAGAGATCGCTGACGACGACGTCGTACGTTCCCGGCGCGACCTGCGTGACCGCACGGCCGTCGGAATCGACGAGCCGGATCGAGAAGCCCGGGCCGACGGTCGCGACCAGCTTCGGATTCTGTGCGATCGCCTCGCCGGGAGCGAGCAGCGTTGCCCCGACGGCGAGCAGGAGGAGAGTGCGGAGGCGCATCGCCACGGACTACGCAGCGGCGGCCGACTCGGATTGGCTTGCGCCGAGAAATGGCCTAGACTCGCCTCGCGATGGCGCTCGGACGAAACGCGAAGGTCGACCACATCCGCAGCGTGCCGCTCTTCGCGCGGTGCACACGTGGAGAAGTGTCCGAGGTGGCGAAGATCGCCGACGAGATCGACATCGCGGAGGGCAAGGAGCTGACGCGCGAGGGCGACCGCGGTCGTGAGTTCTTCGTCCTGGTCGAAGGCTCTGCGATCGTGCGCCGCGGTGGCCGCAAGGTGAACGTGCTCGGCCCTGGCGACTTCTTCGGGGAGATCGCGCTGGTCTCGCGTTCGCCGCGGACGGCGACGGTGACGACGACGTCGCCCTCGCTGCTGCTCGTGATCACCGAGGGCAGGTTCCGCACGCTGCTCGAGCACTCGCCGCGGATCCAGCTGCGCGTGCTCGAGGCCCTGGCCGACCGCCTCGCGCCGTGTTCGATCTAGGAGAATTTGTGTCCGAGCTGGTCAGGGCCGCGCAGCGGCCCTCTTCAGGGGTCTTGCCGTGAGCATGGCTCGGCCATGCTCACGCAGCTCCTGACTCGGCGCGAGCGCGGGCTTGCCCGTGCTCGCTGCAACTACCTGAGCTCGGCGCCGAAGCGCTCCGCCAGCGCCGAAACGATCCGGTCGCGGATCGGCGCCACGTCCTCGTCGGAGAGCGTGCGCTCCGGCGAGCGGAACTCGACGCGGAACGCGAGCGACTTCTTTCCGCTCGGGATCGGCGGCTCGCGGAAGTCGCTGAGGAAGCGCACCTCGCGGAGCTCCGGGCCTGCGGCCTCACGAGCAGCGGCGAACAGCTCCTCCGCAGCGACGCCGGCGTCCACGACGAACGCCAGGTCGTGCTTGACGGCGGGAAACGTGATCACGTCCTCGTACTGGATGGGATCGCGCGAGCCCGCGAGCAACGACTCGAGGTCGAGCTCGAAGACGCCCCAGCGGCCGTCGAGCAGATCGGGATGAAGCTCGCCGAACCAGCCTGCCTCGACTTCGGCGGCGCGACCCGGATAGAGGAACGGCCGCGCTGCGGGCGCGACCGCCGGCTCCACCTTCAGCGCGGCGTGGAGCACCTCGACGACGCCCTTCGCGCGGGAGAAGCCTCCCTCGAGGATCCCGCCGACGCGCACCTGCTCCTCGGGAAGCTCGGCGCCGCGAGGGAGATAGACGCGCGCGATCTCGAAGAACGCGATCCGCTCGTTCCCGACCGAGACGTTCCGCCGGGCGGTCTCCACGAAGCTGTGCAGCAGCGTCGTCCGCAGCGTCGCCTGGTCGCCGACCGGATCGGGAAGCGTCAGGCCGCCCGGCTCGGTGGCCGACGGAACGAGCGACGGCGTGTAGATCTCGGCGAGCCCGGCGCCGACGAGCGTGTCCTCGACGCGCCGCCTCAGCTTCTGAAGCGGAGACAGCGACCCGAACATGGCTCGCCGCACGGGCAACGTGAACGGGACGTCGTCGAGCCGGACACGCGCGATCTCCTCCACGAGGTCGACTTCCCGCGTCACGTCGCGAGCCCGCCACGTCGGCACCGTCACGTCGTCGCCCGCCACGTCGAAGCCGAAGCGCTCGAGGATCGCACGTTGCTCCGCGGCCGGAGTCTCCAGGCCGATCAAGCCGTCGACGCGCTCTGGCCGCAACCTGACGACCGGACGCTCGGGGAGGTCGGCGTGGACGTCCGCGTGACCGAGCCAGCGGGCGCCCGTGAGCTCGACCAGGAGCTGTGTCGCGAGCGCGGCCGCCTGCGGAGCCAGATATGGGTCGACACCCTTCTCCCAGCGGTTCGAGCCCTCGGTGCGCAGCTTCAGGCGCTCGGAGGTGCGCAGGAGCCCGACCGGCTCGAAGTTCGCGGCCTCGAGCAGGACGTTCGTCGTCGTCTCGCGCACCTCGGTCTCCTCGCCGCCCATGATCCCCGCGAGCGCGACGGCCCGCTCCCCGTCGGCGATCACGAGATCGGTGGCGACGAGCGCCCGGTCCGTCCCGTCGAGCGTGCGCAGCTTCTCGCCCGCGGTCGCGCGCCTCACGACGACCCGGTCCTGCGCCAGCGTCGAGCGGTCGAAGGCGTGGATCGGGTTCCCGAGCGCCAGCATCACGTAGTTGGTGATGTCGACGACGTTCGAGATCGGTCGCATCCCCGCGGCGGCGATGCGCGCGCGCAGCCACGGCGGCGAGGGCGCGATCCCCACCTCCGTGAAGGTTCTGCCGATGTACCGCGGGCACCCCTCGAGATCGTCGATCGCGATCTCGACCCGCTCGGCGCCGGCGGCGCCGCTGCCTGACTGGGGATCGTGCCCCGGCGGCGGCGCGAGCTCGATCCGGAAGAGTGCAGCGACCTCGCGCGCGAGCCCGTAGACGGAGAGCAGGTCGACACGGTTCCCGGTCGGCTCGACGTCCATGATCGCGTCCGCGAGCGGCAGCACGTCCGCGAGCGGCGTCCCCGGCTCGGCCTCGGGGAGCACGAGGATCCCGCCGTGGTCGGAACCGAGCTCGAGCTCGCGCTCGGACAGGATCATCCCGCGCGAGACCTCGCCGCGGAGCTTCGCCTCGCCGAGCGGTTGCTCCGTGCCGGGGAGCCGCGCGCCGGGCAGCGCCACCGCCACGGTCGCGCCCGCGCCGAAGTTCCAGGCGCCGCAGACGATCTGGCGCGGCTCGCCCTCCCCCACGTCGACCTGGCAGAGCTGGAGCCGGTCGGCGTTCGGATGCTTGCCCGCCTCGAGCACCCGGCCGACGAGGAAGTGCGCGTGGTTGTCGCCGTCGTCCAGCGGACCGCGCGACTCGACGGTGTTCACCTCGGCCGCGCTGACGCTGAGCCGGTGCACGAGGTCGGCCACGGGCATGTCCAGCGCGACGTAGTCGCGCATCCAGCTCAGTGGGACACGCATCTAGAACTGCCTCAGGACGCGCAGGTCGTTCTCCCAGAACGGCCGCACGCCGGGCACTGCGTGCCGCAGCTGGGCAGTGCGCTCGAGCCCCATCCCGAACGCGAAGCCCGTCCACTCCTCGGGGTCGTAGCCGACGTTCCGGAAGACCTGCGGGTCGACCATCCCGGAGCCGCCCATCTCGATCCAGCCCGACTGCCTGCAGACGCGGCAGCCCTCGCCGTCGCAGATCGGGCACGAGACGTCGGGCTCCATCGACGGCTCCGTGAAGGGGAAGTAGTGCGTGCGGAAGCGTACGCGGCGCTCGGCGCCGTACAGCGCGCGCATCACGTGCAGCAGGGTGCCGCGCAGATCGGCGAGCGTCAGGTTGCGGTCGACCGCGAGCCCCTCGAACTGGTGGAAGATCGTGAAGTGCGTCGCGTCGATCGTGTCGCGCCGGTAGACGCGCCCGATCGAGACCATGTAGAGCGGCGGCTCGCGCTCCTCCATCAGATGGATCTGCGACGGCGAGGTCTCGGTGCGCAGCAGCCGCTGCTCGTCGAAGAAGAACGTCTCGCGCGGCGAGCGGGCGTGATGCCAGTCGGGGAACGCGAGCCGGTCGAAGTTGTACTCCACCGTCTCGACCTCGCGGTCGTCGCGCACCTCGTAGCCCAGTCCGAGGAACGCATCCTCGACCGTGCGCCGAACCTGCGTGACGAGATGCAGCTGCCCGCGCGGCGGCGTCTCGCCAGGCAGGGTGACGTCGAAGTCGGTGTCCTCGACGACGGCGGTGGTGAGCTCCTGCTCGCGCCGGTCGAGCGCTTCCTCGATCGCGACCCGGAGCGCGTTCAGCTCCATCCCGGTCTCGCGGTCGCGCACCTCGCGCAGCGCGAGCTTCAGGTCGCTCTTGCGGCCCAGGTAGCGGACGCGCGCAGCCTCGAGCTCGTCCAGCGATCCGGCGGCCGCAATCGCGCTCTGCGCCTCGGATTGCAGGGCCTGGGCGTCCACGGCGGCGACTGTATCATCGCCCTCTTGACGCCCTCCTCCTACGACGAGTTCGCCGCGGTGTACGAGCGCTGGTCGGCGCACATGACGGAGGACGTGGCCTGGTACACGGAGCTCGTGCGGCAGGCCGACGGCCCCGTCGTGGAGCTGGCGGTCGGCACCGGGCGCGTCGCGATCCCCGCCGCGCGCGCCACCGGCAAGCGCATCCTCGGGATCGACGTGTCGGAGGCGATGCTGGCGGAGGCACGCACCGCGGTCGCGGAGTCGGGCGCGGACGTGGAGCTGCGCCAGGGCGACATGCGAGAGCTCGACCTGGACGAGCCGGCCGCGCTGATCTACTGCCCCTTCCGCTCGCTCCTCCACCTGCCCACCTGGGCCGACCGGCGGCGCGTCTTCGAGCGCGTGGCCGCCTCGCTGCGCCCGGGTGGTCGCTTCGCCTGGAACGCGTTCGTCTTCAATCCGCACATCGCAGCACGGAACGACGGCGTCCACGAGGTGCAGAACGGAATCGGACACGTCGTCCACCACCACCCGCACGACAACCGGCTCGACATCGTCCTCGACGGAGGCGGCGCCACGTCGCTCTGGTGGATCACGCGCTCCGAGTGGGAAGGGCTGATCGAGGTCGCCGGCCTCGAGGTCGAGTCGCTCCACGGCTGGTTCGACGGCACCCCCTTCGGCGAGGACGCGCCCGAGTTCGTCTGGGTCGCCCGCAGGCCCTCGTGAGCTCGCCCTACGACGCGATCGCGCGGCTCTACGACCCGTGGAGCTCGAGCGTCGTCGAGGACATCGAGTTCTACGTCGAGGAGGCGCTCGCGTCGAGCGGGCCGGTCGTCGAGCTCGCTTGTGGGACGGGGCGCATCACCGTGCCGGTCGCGGAGGCCGGGATTCCGGTGATCGGAGTCGACGGCTCGACGCGAATGCTGGACGTCGCTCGGGAGCGCGCCGTCGCAGCCGGCGTCGAGGAGCTGGTCGACCTGCGGCTCGGCGACATGCGCGAGCCGCCCGTGCCGGAGCGCGTGCCGCTCGTCCTGATCCCCTTCCGCTCGCTGCTGCACATGACGACCGAGGCGGAGCGCGAGCGGGCGCTGCGTGCGGCGCACGGCCTGCTGCTCCCGGGCGGCCGGCTGATCTTCGACGTCTTCGCGCCGAGCCCGGACGACGTCGAGGCGACCCACGGCCGCTGGCTCGAGCGGGAACCGGGGATCTTCGAGCGCGCCGACTGGGACGAGGGCGAACGCACGCTGACGCTCTCGGTCCGACGCGGCGCGGAAGCCTCGACGATGCTGCTCGCCTGGCTCTCGCCGATCGAATGGCGCCGCCTGCTCGAGCGCGCCGGCTTCCGGATCGAGGCTCACTACGGCTGGTTCGACCGGCGTCCGTACTCGGGCGAGGAGGACTTCGTCTTCGTGGCTACGCGGGACTGACCGCGTCGCCGACGGCAACGGTTCCCGGTACGGCCACGTCCGCGTACATCCCGAAGTAGACCTTCCCGTTCTCCGAGTCGCCGCGGAGCCCGCGGATCGCGCGAAGCGTGTCGTGGTCGCGCACACCTCGCTCCGGATCCTGCGTCGTCACGGCGCAGCGCGGCACCGGGCCGGCGAGACGGAGTAGCGCCGAGCCCGCACTCACGAGCGAGCGATCCCAGGAGTCCTCCTCGAACGCGTCGCAGCCCTCAAGCTCGAGCAGCATCCGGAAGCGCCTGCCGTCGAGGCCGCCGAGCGCCTGGAGCGACCCGTCCGAGACCATCGTCGCCGTGCTGATGTCGAGCGCGTAGCTCGAGTCCTCGACCCGGACGAGCGAGAGGGCGGCACCGGCGTAGTCGGAGAGCGCCTCGGCCCACGGCCCGTCGACGACGCGGCCGCGGACGACGCGCTTGCCGTAGAAGTCGGTCGCGAGCGGCTCGCCTGGCTCCACGTCGCCCGCGACGCGCGAGCCGTCCGGAAACGCCAGCGCGAGCCGGGAGACACCGTCCCACTCGGGCCGGATCTGCACGAGTGGCCCATGCTTGACGCCGCCGACGAGCCGCCGTTCGCCGTCGACGAGGTAGAAGCGGCGATCCTCCGCCACGCCGCGCTCGGTCAGCTCGATCCGCTCCGGATGCTCGAGCCCGAGCGACTTCACGGGCGTCGTCGAGATCCTGCCTACGACAGCGATCGGGGAACCGAGCCGGTTGCCATTGATGCCAGCGTAACGATACGGTCAGCCGGTGCTGTGGATCGTCATCGGGGTCGTCGCGCTGCTCGTCGTCGGGCTCGTCCTCCTCTACAACAACCTCGTCCGGCTGCGCAACCGCGTCGACAACGCGTGGGCGCAGGTCGACGTGCAGCTGCGCCGGCGCTACGACCTGATCCCGAATCTCGTCGAGACGGTCAAGGGCTACGCGGCCCACGAGCGCGAGACCTTCGAGGCGGTCACGAACGCGCGAACGCGCGCGCAGGCCGCCTCCGGGCCGGCGGAACAGGGCGCCGCGGAGGGGATTCTCGGACAGGCGCTCGGGCGGCTCTTCGCCGTCGCCGAGGCCTATCCCGAGCTCCAGGCGGACGAGAACTTCCGGCAGCTCCAGGAGGAGCTCGCGCAGACGGAGAACCGCATCGCCGTCTCGCAGGCAGGTCTACAACGACACGGTACTGACCTTCAACAACGCGATCCAGACGTTCCCGGGGCTGCTCGTCGCCGGCCCGTTCGGCTTCGCGAAGCGGGACTTCTTCGAGGCCGAGGACGCGGTTCGGGAGGCACCTCGCGTCGCGTTCTAGCGCTCGCGTGCCTGGCAGCGCTCGCGCTCGCCGGCAACGCGTCCGCGCAGTCCTTCTCCCTCCCCGCCGCCGACGTCGTCGTGCGCGTGCAGACAGACGGCTCGCTGGTCGTCGACGAGAACATCACCTACGCGTTCAACGGGAGCTTCCGCGGCGCGTTCCGTGAGATTCCGCTTCGGGACGGAGAGCTGATCGACGAGCTCGCCGTCTTCGAGTCGGGCACGGCCTACCGCGCCGGGGCCTCTGCCGAGCTCGGCTCGAGCGGCGAGGCCGGGACGTTCGGCACCACCCGCACCGACGACGGCGTTCGGATCGTGTGGCACTACGAGGCGAACTCCGAGCAGCGCACCTTTCGCATCCACTACCGCCTGCGCGGCGTCGCGACCGGCTACGACGACGTCGTCGACGTGAACCTGAAGGTGTGGGGCGACGAGTGGGAGGAGCGGCTCGCCCGGCTGACGGCCACGCTGATCGCTCCGGGCCGGATCGAGCGCGCCTGGGGTCACCCCGTCAGCGTTCGCGGCGACGTGACGCTCGACGGAGAGCAGGCGACGCTCCGCGCGATCGACGTTCCGCCGGGCAACTTCGTCGAGCTGCGTGCCCTCGTCCCGCGGAACGCGTTCAACTCGACGCTGGGGATGAAGACGGAGTCGGGGGCCGCGCTCGATCGGATCGTCGCCGAGGAGCAGGCGGACGCCGCCGCCTACGAGCGCGACCGCGAGCGCATCGACGACTGGCTCGCGAGCCCGCTCCGGACGCTGCTCGTCCTGCTGCTGCTCGGGCTCGGGCCTGCGGCCGCCGTGATCGCCTTCGTGGGCTGGCGGTTCGGACGCGAGCGCGGCAGCGGGTACGACCGCGAGTACGAGCAGGAGCCTCCCACCGACACGGAGCCGTCGCTCGTGCCGTCGCTGCTGGCTCAGGGCGGCACGCCCGGCTCGCACGAGTTCACCGCGACGCTCTTCGACCTGATCCGGCGCGGGCGCTACCAGGCCGAGCCGGTGACGTCCGAGCGCAAGCAGTGGGGCGGGCTGCGGACCGAGCCGGTCGCCGACCTCGAGCTCTCGCTCGCCGACGTCGAGGCGCCGGTGGAGGCGTTCGAGGCGCCGGTGGCGAGAGTCGTCGACGCCATCCTCGCCGGCGGGCCCGAGCGGCTGTCGGAGTTTCGCGAGCGCATCGAGGCCGACCGCGAGGCGAACTCGGAGCGCTTCACCGACTTCAAGTCGGCGGTCGGCACCGCCATCAGCGCCCGCGGGTGGTTCCGCAGCGACGGCGCCGCGACGCTGGTCGGCGGAGCCGTCCTGTTCGGCGTGCTCGGTGCGCTCCTGCTCTGGCTCGGGCTGCGACGGCTCGACACGTTCGCGCCGCGCTGGGTCGACGTGGTGCTCGTGGCGCTCGGCGCCTGCTCGCTCGTGAATGCGGTTCTGCTCGCCGGCTCGCTCTTCAACCGCCGGCTCTGGCGCCGCCGCTCCACCGCTGCGCAGGCCGAGGCCGAGCGCTGGGAGGCGTTCCGGCGCTACCTGACGGACTTCCCGAGGCTCGCGGAGGCGCCGCCGGCCACGCTCGAGCTGTGGGAGCGCTTCCTCGTCTACGGGATCGCGTTCGGAATCGCCGAGCGGGTGCTACAGGGCGCCCAGCTCCACATGCCCGAGGCGCTCGCCCAGGCCAGCACGCTCTACTGGATCGGCCCCCACGGCGGGCTCGGGTCGGGCCCGACCTCGCTCGGAATCGGCGACCTGGCCGCGGGCTTCGGCTCGGCGCTCGCGCCGCCCTCGTCCGGATCGGGCGGCTTCGGCGGCGGCTTCTCGGGAGGCGGCGGCGGTGGTGGCGGCGGCGGCGGCGGCGGCGCCTGGTAAGCCCGTTTCGATGCCATGCCCAAGCAGCCCTGTCGATCTCGCGGGTGATCCGAGGACTGGTGGGACGCCGAAGGCGGCCCCTTTAGGGGTCTTGCCGTTGGTATGGCTTGTCCATACCAACGCAGATCTTGACTGTAGCGCGAGCGCGGGCTTGCCCGCGCTCGCTGCGGACCAGCTCAGTCAGGAAACGCGATGCTGATCCAGAAGCGCATCCGGGCGGCGGTCGTCTCGAGAGGCCCGGTAGGTGACGGGGATCAGGTCGCCGTTCTTCGCCCTGAGCTGGGCCTCCCCACGGATCTCTCCCCCTCGGTTCAGCTCTGCGAGATGGGCGACGACGTCCGGCTCGGGACCGACCTCGGCCGGATCGAGCGCGAGCAACTCGCCGCGCTCGTAGCCGAGCAGCCGGCAGGCGAACGCATTCACGGCGACGTACTTGCGATCCTCGCCGAGCACGAAGATCGCGGCAGGGCACTCGTCCACCGCCTCGCCGAGGAGCGCCTGCTGGATCAACGGGTCGACGACGGCGGAAGAGGCGGCGGCAGCCATCTTTACTCAGCTTACGCCAGGTAGCGGAGAAAGAATAGATGGATTTTCAGACCTGTCGTCGGCTGCGCTCGTAGAGCGCGACAGCGCCCGCCGCGGCGACGTTGAGCGACTCCGCCGCCCCCGGGAGCGGGATCGTGGCGAGATCGTTGCTCCGAGCGAGACATCTCCTCCGGCAGCCCCTCGCGCTCGGCGCCGAGCAGGAACACCGTCGGGCCGCCGAGGTCGATCTCGCTCAGCGGCTTGCCGCCGTGGGCGACGAGCGCGACCCGGCGTCCGTGCGCCTCGTCGAAGTCGACGAGCGGAACCCGGAAGACCGCGCCAGCCGAGGCGCGCAGCGCTTTCGGCGCGAGCGGATCCGCGCAACCGGGCGAGAGCGCCAGTGCTGCGTCGAAGGCGTCGGCAGTCCGCAGAAGCGTTCCGACGTTGCCAGGATCGCCGACCTGCCAGAGCGCGAGCGTCACCTCGCGCGCGCCTCGCGGCAGATCGCCGGAGCGGAAGACACCGACGACCCGAGCTGGATGAGCGAGCGTCGAGAGCTCGCCCAGCAGCTCCGGCGCGACCGTCTCGCCGGCGACGAGCAGCTCCACGGGCTCGATCCCGGCAGCCCGCCCCGCGTCGACGAGATCCTCGCCCTCGACGACGAAGAGCCCGAGCTCGTCCCGCTTGCGCTTCTGCGCCAGCAGCTTGCGGACGAGCTTCAGGGTGGGGTTCGCCGCCGAGGTGATCATCGGAGCCATTCCAGCCAGGCTCCGTGGACGTCGGCGTGCGCCAGGAGCTCCGGCTCGCCGTCGGGCCTGCGGCGGGGCCAGAGCCGAAGCCAGAGCCCCCAGTACTCGTCCACGCCGGCCTCAGGCCGATCTGCCCAGACGAACGCGAGCGGCTCCCGGCTCCCCGCCTCGGCGAGCACCTGCTGCGTCCGGGCCCACCCCTCGTCGGAGACGTAGCCGAGCACTGCCGTCATGAAGACGACGGTCAGCGCGCCAGGGCGGCGCTGCAGGAGCAGCGACTCGAGCTCGTCGGCGAAGTCGCCGCGGACGAGGTCGGGCGGGTCGCGCCGGACGGCCTCGATCGCACGGTCGAGCCGCTCCAGCCGCTCGGGCTGGCCCGGCCAGACGAACGAGCGCAGCAGCAGGGCTCCCTCCTCGGAGGTGACGTCGACGGGCTCGAGGTCGATCCCGACCCGCTGCTCCACGCGCGGCGTCTGCGCCAGCAAGTCGGCCGGCACCGGCCTGCGCTCCTCCCCTTCGAGCTCGAGCGCCGCGCCCGGCGACCCCCAGGTGCCCGCCGCGTAGCGGTGCCGGTATCGGTCCCAGAGCAGGTTGAAACCGGCGCTCGGGCCGAGCTCGATCAGGTCGAGCGCATCGGCTCCCGTGCGTCTCGCGAGCTCGAGGAAGCACGGCGCGAGCACCCACGAGCGGCGCACCTCGTTCGTCTGCACGGAGCGCCGCGCGAGGCTCGGTAGCTCCGGGTGCTGCGAGCGCCGCGTCGAGCTCGTCCCAGCTCGCGCGGCCGGTGAGGACGAGCGCGTGCAGCCCGCCGAGGAGGCGCAGGGGCGCGTCCCATTCGAGCTCGCCGACGAGCGGCGGCACGCGTGGGTCGTCGGCCAGCCGCAGGCAGAGCTCCGCGTAGAGCGGCGAGCGCCCATCGCAGTGCTCCGCCTGCCGGCGGAAGACGTCTGCCTGCTCGCTCAGCGGTTCAGGCGGCAGCGGCCTCGTGCGCCGCCTTCGCCTGCTCCGCGACGGCCGTGAACGCGGCCGGGTCGTGCACGGCGAGATCGGCGAGGACCTTGCGGTCGAGCTCGATCCCGGCCTTGTGCAAGCCGGAGATGAACTGGTTGTACGAGAGCCCGTTCGCCCGTGCGGCGGCGTTGATGCGCACGATCCAGAGCTGCCGGAACGTCCGCTTCTTGTTCTTGCGGTCGCGGTAGGCGTAGACGAGCGAGTGCTCGACCTGCTCCTTGGCGTACTTGTAGCTCGACTTCTTGAGCCCCCAGTAGCCCTTCGCCTGGCCGAGGACCTTGCGGCGCTTCTTGCGCGCGTGGACCGATCGCTTGACCCTTGGCATTACCGGAGCCCCAACAGGCGCTTGATCCGCGGCGCATCCGTCGCGGAGACGGGCTGAGCCTTACGGAACTTTCGCCTCCGCTTCGGCGACTTGTGCTCCAGGTTGTGGCTCTGCATCGCCTGCCGGCGGGTCAGCTTCCCGGTTCCGGTCACCTTGAACCGCTTCTTCGCTCCGCTCGATGTCTTCACTTTCGGCATCAGTCTTCACTCCTGCGTTCTTCGTTGGGCCAAGCAGCATCACCATGTTGCGACCGTCGAGGAGCGGTGGCGACTCGATCGTCGCGATCTCCTTGATCTCCTCCGCGAGACGCATCAGCAGGTCACGGCCGCGCTCCGGGTGCAGGTTCTCGCGCCCTCTGAACATGATCGTGACCTTGACCTTCGCGCGCTGGTGCAGGAAACGCACGACGTGGCCCTTCTTCGTCTCGTAGTCGTGAATGCCGATCTTCGGCCTGAACTTGATCTCCTTGATGTTGATCTGCTGCTGGTGCTTGCGGGCGAGCTTCGCCTTCTGCTCCTGCTCGTAGCGGTACTTGCCGTAGTCCATGACCCGCGCGACGGGCGGATCGGCTTGCGCTGCGACCTCGACCAGGTCGAGCCCCTTCGAGTACGCGTACTCGCGGGCCTCTTCCGTCGACTTGATCCCGATCTGCTCGCCGTCCTCTCCCACCAGGCGCACCTGCGGGACGCGGATGTTCTCGTTGATTCGGTCCTGCGGCTGCGGGATGCGCCGGTCTTCCGGGCGCCGTCTCGGTCTCAAAGGCTAATCACCAAGCTGTCTGGATCCTCTCTCTCAGAACGACAAAAACCGCTGCGAGCAGCGGCCACTTTTCTCGAACAACCGACTCGGTTGAACCCCCGCGAGCGTGGCTCGGAAGGTGAGGTGCAGTGGTCCGCTCCTGCTTTCAGGCGCTGATCGTAGCAACTGCCGCACGCCCCTGACCGGCGCTCGCCTCCCGGCCGGCGGAGCCGGCCTCCGGCGAGCGCCTCGCCCCGCTCGCGCCGCTCCAGCCGCGGGCCCGTATCTCCATACTGTTCCCACGGCCTACGCGGCGCGAGCGAGACGTCAGGAACGCGCGGAGACCGCGCGGAACTCCGAAAGCAGCTCGTCGAGGCTCTTCGTCGACTGCTCGCCGCCGTGCTCGCGCACCGCGAGCGACTCGTCCGACTCGCGATCGCCGTAGACCACCGTGTAGGGGATCTTCTGGAGCTCGGCATCGCGGATCCGCTTGCCGAGCGTCTCGTCGCGCTGGTCGACGTCGACGCGGAAGCCCTCGGCCTCGACCCGCTCGCGCAGCGCCGCCACGGCGTCACGGTGGCCCTCGCCGACCGGGATCAGCCGGACCTGCACCGGGGCGAGCCAGAACGGGAACGCGCCGGCGTAGTGCTCGATCAAGATGCCGAGGAAGCGCTCGAGCGAGCCGAAGAAGGCCCGGTGCACGACGAGTGGCGCGTGCTCGACGTTGTCCGCGCCCATATAGGTGAGCCCGAAGCGCGCGGGCATCTGCGAGTCGAGCTGAATCGTTCCCATCTGCCACGAGCGACCGAGCACGTCGGTCATGTGCAGGTCGATCTTCGGCCCGTAGAACGCGCCGTCGCCCTCGTTCAGGTCGTACTCGATTCCGCGGCGCTCCAGCGCGGCGCGAAGCGCGCCCTCGGTGAAGTCCCACTCCTCGTCGGTCCCGAGCTTGTTCTCGGGCCGTGTCGACAGCTCGAAGCGCGCCTCCAGCCCGAAGAGCGCGTAGAGGAAGGCCGCATAGTCGAGGCAGGCGAAGATCTCGTCCTCGATCTGGTCGAGCGTGCAGAAGATGTGCGCGTCGTCCTGAGTCACGTGGCGCACCCGAAGCAGACCGTGGAGTGACCCCGCCATCTCGTTGCGGTGCAGCGTCGAGCTCTCGGCGTAGCGGATCGGCAGATCGCGGTAGCTGCGTAGCTGCGAGCCGAACAGCAGCATGTGCCCGGGGCAGTTCATCGGCTTCAGGCTCGCATGCGGCTCCTCGCCCTCACCGCCGACGAGGAACATGTCCTCACGGAACTTCTCCCAGTGACCGCTCGTCACCCAGACGGCCGTGTCGTAGATGAGCGGCGTCTTCACCTCGTCGTAGCCACGACGCGCGTTCTCGCGCCGGCGCAGGTCTTCGAGCGCGTTCCAGAGGACCATCCCCTTGGGGTGCCAGAACGGGGAGCCGGGCGACTCCTCCGAGAGGTGGAAGAGGTCGAGCTCGCGGCCGAGCTTGCGGTGGTCGCGCCCCCGCGCCTGCTCGAGCCGCTCGAGGTGCGCGTCGAGGTCGGCCTGCGAGTAGAACGCGGTGCCGTAGATCCGCGTCAGCTGCGTGTTGCGCTCGTCGCCGCGCCAGTACGCGCCCGCGAGCGAGGTGAGCTTGATCGCCTTGATCGGCTTCGAGTCCTGCAGGTGCGGGCCGCGGCAGAGGTCGGTGAACCCCTCCTGGCTGTAGAGCGAGATCGCGCCCTCGGCCGTCTCCACGAGCTCGACCTTGTAGGGCTCGTTCTCCTCGAGGAAGCGCTGGCGCGCCTCCGCGGCGGTCGTCTCCTCGCGCTGCCAGGTGCGGCCCTCGGCGAGCAGGCGGCCGATCTCGGCCTCGATTCGCTCCAAGTCCTCCTCGCGGATCGGCTCGGGGAACTCGAAGTCGTAGTAGAAGCCGTGCTCGATCGGCGGGCCGATCGCGATCTTCACGCCGGGATAGAGCCGGCGCACGGCCTCCGCGAGCAGGTGGGCGGCGGAGTGGCGCAGGACGTCGAGCGCGTCCGGGTCGGACGCGTCGCGCGTGGTCAGGAACTGGATCGGCTGCCCGTCCTCGAGCGGCAGGCGCACGTCCTGCACGGAGCCGTTCGTGCGTACGAGCACGGCCTGCTCGGCCAGCTTCGGCCCGATCGCGCGAGCCGCGTCGAGCCCCGTCGCACCGTCGGGAAGTTCGAGTTCCTTGCCATCGGGAAGAACCACCTTCATGACCGATCAGGATACGCACCCGCGCGAGGACGACCGCAACGAGCTCGAGGAGGGAACCCCGGTTCCGGATCCCGAGGAAGAGCAGGGCGACGCGGACGACGTCCCCGGCGCCGACTGACACACGCGACGAAGGGAGCAACGCATGCACCAGACACACTCGATCCGCGAGGCGATGACCTCGAACCCCACGACCGTCGAGCCCGGCACGTCCGCGCAGGAGGCCGCACGCACGATGAAGGCCGAGGACGTCGGCTCGCTGCCGATCGTCGAGCGCGACCGCCTCGTCGGCATCGTCACCGACCGTGACATCGCCGTGCGCATCGTGGGCGAGGGCATGGGCGCCGACACTCCCGTCGGGCAGATCGCGTCGAAGGACCTCGTCACGATCGACCCGCAGCAAGACGTCGGAGAGGCGGCTCGCCTGATGGCAGAGCACCAGCTCCGCCGGCTCCCGGTCTGCGAGGAGGACGGCAAGCTCGTCGGCATCCTCGCCCAGGCCGACGTAGCTCAGATCGGCCACGACGAGCTCACCGGCGAGGTCGTTCAGAAGATCTCCAAGTAGAACGAGGCGCACCGGGCGGCGTCACCCTCCCAGCCGTAAAGGATCGGCCGTGAACGGCCGATACGAGCGAGGGGATGGGTGTCGCCGCCTACACCGGACCGTTCCAGCGCGAGCAGGCCGAGCGCCTGCTCTGGCGCGCCGGCTTCGGCCCGCGCAAGGGCGAGGCTGACCGCCTGGCCCGGAACGGGCTCGAAGCAGCCGTCCACTCGCTGACCCGCCCCGGCGCCGAGCGCCTCAAAGGCCCAGCCGCCCGCGACTCCAAGGGCCGCGCGCTGGCGCCGGCGGATGCCTGGGGGCACGACCACCTCTGGTGGCTCGACCGGATGGTTCGCACGTCGCGCCCGCTCGTCGAGCGGATGACGCTCGTCTGGCACGACTGGTTCGCGACCTCGCTCGCCGGCGTCGGCTCGCAGAAGCTGATGCTGCGGCAGAACGCGACGCTCCGCCGGCTCTCGCTCGGCTCCTTCGACACGCTGCTGCTCGAGCTGACGAAGGATCCGGCGATGCTGCTCTGGCTCTCCGGCACGCAGAACACGAAGTGGTCGCCGAACGAGAACTACGCCCGAGAGCTGATGGAGCTCTTCACGCTCGGCGCCGGCAACGGCTACTCCGAGCGGGACGTCCGCGAGCAGGCCCGAGCGCTCACCGGCTGGGACAACGACTGGCGCAGCGGCGTCGGCTCGCACAACTTCCACTACGAGCGCGAGCGCCACGATGCCGGCACGAAACGCATCTTCGGCAAGCGCGGCACGTACGACTGGCAGGACGCGGTCAAGCTCTGCCTCGCCCACCGGCGCCACCCGGCCTTCTTCGTCGACAAGCTGTGGAGCTACTTCGTGCCGACGCCGCCCGACGCCGCGACGCGCCGGGCGCTCGAGCAGCTGTACGGCAAGGACCACGCGATCCGCCCGGTCGTCGAGGCGATCCTGATGCACCCCGCGCTCCACACCGGGCCTCGCATGGTGAAGCCGCCCGCGGTCTACACCGCCGGACTGCTGCGCGGCGTCGGCCGTGGGATCGACTCGAACGACTGGGCCTGGCTTGCCGGGATGGCCGGGCAACGGCTCTTCATGCCGCCGAACGTCGCCGGCTGGGACGACGAGCGCTGGCTCGACACCGCCACCTTCCGCGGCCGCTGGTGGGTCGCGAACTACGCGACGCGGCCGTACTCGCTGACCGACAAGCAGGCCGGCTCGGTGCCGTCGCAGCCCGAGGCGCTCGTCGAGAGCGCGCTCGCCTTCTGGGGCTCGCCCACGATCCGACCGGAGACGCGCCGTGCGCTGCTCGAGTTCGCCCGCCGCGCGATGGGCGACGCGAACCAGAGCTGGAAGAAGCGCTCGTATCCCGTTCTCGATCGCGAACGCGCTGCGCCAGCTCGTCGCCACCTCCCCCGACCTTCAGACCAGCTGATGGCCCGCTGCTGCTCCGACTTCTCCCGCACCGACCTCGTCCGCCGTGGGCTCGCCGAGGCGGGCCGCGGGCTGCCGGCGATCGAGCCGGGCATGCCAGTTCCCGCGGGGACCGGCCTCTCGCGCCGGAGCTTCCTCGAACGGAGCGCGGGACTCGCGCTTGCGATCTACGGCGGACAGGCCGTGCTGCCGCGGGCGCTCGAGGAGGGGATCGCGGCGGCCGCCGCGGCCGGCCCGCAGCGCGTGCTCGTCTCGGTCTTCCTCGACGGCGGCGCCGACTCGCTCTCGATGCTCTATCCGGACGGCGATCCGCTCTACCGGCGCCTGCGGCCGCGCCTGGCGCTACCCGCCTCGGCCGGCGCCGCGTTCGCGGAGGACGAGCGACTGCGCTGGCACCCGTCGCTCGCCTCGCTCGCCACGCTGCACGGCGAGGGCAAGGTGACCGTGCTGCCGGGTGTCGGCTACACCGGTCCCGACCAGTCCCACTTCACCTCGCGCCACTTCTGGGAGGTCGGCGCCACGAGCGAGAGCCTGCGCACCGGCTGGCTCGGCCGCTGGCTCGACCGCGTCGGCTCGCCCGACAACCCGCTTCAGGGGCTGTCGCTGGAATCGCGCCTGCAGCCTGCGCTCGCCACGGCCCGCGTACCGGTCGCCTCGATCGACGGCCCGGATCGCTACGACTTCTGGACGCGCAACGTCTGGGGCGACGTCGAGCAGCGGATGCTCGAGGCGATGGGCTCGCTCGGCGCGTTGCCCACCGGCGGCGACGCCGCGCTCGCGCAGGCAACCGCTGCCGCGCGCCAGGCCGCGCAGTTGCGCAAGCAGCTCCTGCCCTTCACGCCGAAGGACGACAAACCGGGCTTCACGAGCCCCGTCGCGTACCCGAGCTCGGAGGACGAGGACTTCCCGCGCCGGCTCGCCGGGCTCGCCGCGATGCTCGGCGCAGGGCTGCCCGTGCGCGCGGTCGCGCTGACCGCCCCGGGCATGTACGACACTCACGACGACCAGCCTGGCGAGCTCGCGGACGGGCTGAAGCTCACCGCCGAGAGCCTGCTCGCCTTCCAGCGCGACCTCGAGTCGCGCGGGCTCGCCGACCAGGTGCTCGTGCACGTCTGGTCCGAGTTCGGACGGCGTGCGAAGGAGAACGGCTCGAACGGCACCGACCACGGCGCCGCCGGAATCGGCTTCCTCGTCGGCACCCGCGTCCGCGGGTCGATGATCGGCGAGTTCCCCGGGCTCGCGAAGCTGGACGACCACGGCAACCTGCGCGCGACGTCGGACTTCCGCGGGCTCTACGCGGCCATCCTGGAGGACTGGCTCGGCGCCGACGCCGAGGCGATCATCCCCTCCGCCCGCTCGTTCGCGCGACCGACGATCCTCAAGTGATCGTCGCGCTCGTCGCCGTGGTTGCGCTGGCGGTCGCGCCCGCACCTGCCCGACTCCAGGTCGGCGCCGACGAGTTCCGGTACGCGCTCTCGCGGCAGTCGATCAAGGCCGGCCCGGCGATCGTCGAGCTCGCGAACTTCGGCGAGGACGAGCACGACCTGCGGTTGCGCCGCGTCGGCGGAACGCGCACCTACCGGATCGGCAAGGTTCGCCCAGGCGGGCTCGGCGAGCTCGAGACGCGTTTCGTGCCGGGCCGGTTCAGGCTCTGGTGCTCCCTGGCCGACCACCGGCTGCGCGGCATGAGCGCGTCGCTCGTCGTCCGGCGCTCTTGACTGAAACCGCCCGGCGCGCATAGATGCAGCCGGGCCCCCGTTGCGGCGGGGGCCCGCAGATCCCAAAGAAGCCAGGGGCCGAGTAGGGTGGCTTCTCCCTCGCTCTGGAAGGAGCACCAAATGTCACTCATGGACAAGATCAAGGCGATGTTCTCCGGCGATTCCGCCGAGCACGACTCGCACGACGGCCACGACCATTCGCATGCGGGCCACGACCACTCCCACGAGGAGCCGGTCGCACCGGTCGACCCGGTCGGCACGACGATGCCGCCGGCAGACACGACCGACCGGCCCTAGCCGCTCTTTCGAACCTCGCGCTCGACGAAAGGCCCGCGAAAGCGGGCCTTTCTCATGAGCAACGGGGAACTCCCGCTCCGGCCGGGTACGATGCCGGGCCGTGAACTGGCTCTTCTGGACTCCCTTCATCGTGCTCGGCGCGCTGCTCCTCCTCTTCGGGCTGATGCTCTTGCTCGGGCGGATCGCCGGCGGGCGCTACCTGCGTCCGATCGTGGTCTTCCTCGCGAAGCTGCCCTTCCTGAAGGGGCTGTTCCAGCGCATGTCGAACGCGGCGCTCGAGCGGGAGAACCCGGAGCTCGCGAGCGCGATGCGCAAGCTGCAACGGTTCGGCACGCCCACGACGCCCGAGGCCGCGCAACGAGCGATGGCCCGTCTGACGCCAGGCGAGCGCCGCGCCTACATGCAGGCAGCCGGCGAGCAGTTCCAGGCGCCGGAGGCCCCGAACCGAGCGGCCCGCCGCAATCCGAACGCGATGCAACGTCCCGCCGGCCCGGCCCGCCGAAGCTCGAGCGCCCGCAAGAAGCGCAAGCGCTGACGGGCGGTCTGTGCCACCCGCCGGCGGCTGGTCGCCGTCACCGGGACCGCCGCTGTGCGGACGCCGTCCGTGACCTCGTGCCTCTCAGGAGGCAACGCGTGGGCGTTCCCGCCTCGGTCGCCAACGCGGACGATCGTTCAGACGCGCGACGGCAACGTGAGATCTACATCATGAACACCGACGGAGCGGTTCGACCATGGCCACGCCGCGATGCGATGGAAGCGTCCGGCGCCCCTAGACTCCACCGCGTGGCGTCCCGGTACATCGTTGTGCGCCCGCGGCCTGAGGGCGATTCGTGAGCACGACGTTTGAGTCGTCGCTGAAGGTCAGGAACGCGGCAGACTACGCCGATTTTCTGCTACCGCACCTGGACAACGACTTCTCCGTTCTGGATGTCGGCTGCGGAACAGGGACAATCACGCTCGGTCTGGCGGGAACGGTCGCTCACGTCCTCGGTGTCGATCCGAGCGACGAGGATTTCGCCGAAGCACGGCGCTACGCCGCCGAGCATCACATCGAGAATGTCGAGTTCCGCGTCGGCAGCGTGTACACGCTCGACTTTCCGGAAGCTCACTTCGACGCTTGTTTTTGCCACTCGATGCTCGAGACGCTCGACCACCCGCTCGACGGCCTCATCGAGATCAAACGAACCCTCAAGCCAGGCTCTGTCCTCGGCGCCGCCTGCGTCGAGTACGGCGGCTTGATCCTTGCAGGGCCCAACGACGAGCTTCTGAGACGGTTCTACACCATTCGCGAGCGAGTGTGGCAGCTCGAGAACGCAGCCGACCCCTATCGAGGCCGACAGCTCCGCGGCCTGCTGGCGCGCGCCGGCTTCGAGCGCGTCGTCGCGACGTCGAAATACTTCAGCTACGGCACCGGGGACGCCGTGAAGTCGTTCGGCCTGGCGCGGGCGGAAGATTGCAGCGACGGCTGGTACGGCCGCTCGGCGAGAAAGCACGGACTCGCGACGGCAACGAACCTCGAAGCAATGAGTCGGGCGTGGCTCGAGTGGTCGAAGTCGCCCGCCGCGTACGCGGCGTTCGCCTGGTGTCGAGCGCTGGGATGGAAGCCGAGCTAGCAGAGTCTGCGACATCCGCCCTCGGCGGCGTTCTAGAGCGGAAAACCCGGGCTGACGAAAGAGAGCCAAAAGCCCTCGGATAGCAGGACTTTTGGCTCTCTCATGAGGTGGGCGGTACTGGGCTCGAACCAGTGACCCCCAGCTTGTCGAGCTGGTGCTCTCCCAACTGAGCTAACCGCCCTCGGGGTTTCCAGTCTAGCCGAGGAAGCGCAACGGGTTCACGGGGACGCCGCGGCGGAGGACCTCGAAGTGCAGGTGCGTCCCCGAGCAGCTGCCGGTGCAGCCGGCGCGGCCGAGCGTCTGGCCGGGGCGGACGCGCCGGCCCGGCGTCACGTCCACGCGCGAGAGATGCGCGTACAGCGCCCTGTACGGGCCTGGCAGGTCGAGCACGACGATCTGGCCGTAGCCCTCGTACCCGCTGACGTAGCCGGCCTGGCGCACGACCCCGGCCGCAACCGAGCGCAGCCGCAGCGTTCGCAGCATGCCGATGTCGATGCCGTCGTGGCGGTGGCTGCCGCGCCACTCACCGAACGAACCGGTGATCGTGCCGTTGGCAGGCCAGGTCATCTGGAGACGCGCGGAGCCGTCGGGGCGTGCCGATGCCGTCGGGGCGGCGAAGAGGGCGGCGAGGAAACAGACGACGAGCGCGCTCCGTGAAAGGAGCGTCCGTGTCATGGGAAGCCCGCACCGTAGATCCGGCCCTGACCGGTTTCCTCACCCGATCGGGGGAGATCAGCCCTGGAAGAAGCCCGTCGAGGTACGGGGCCGGGTCGATCGGCGTGCCGTCGCGGCGGAGCTCGAAGTGCAGATGCGTGCCCGTGCACGAGCCCGTGCAGCCGGCGACGCCGACAGGATCGCCCGCGTCGAGCCACTCGCCGGGGGTGACGTCGGCGGAGGTCAGGTGAGCGTAGAGCCCGGAGTAGCCGTCGCCGAAGTCCATGATCACGACGTTGCCGTAGCCCTCGAACCCGGCGAGATAGCCGACCTCGGTGACCGTTCCGGCCGCGGTCGCGCGGACCTCGAGCGAACGCAGGATGCCGATGTCGACGCCGAGGTGCATCCGCCCCCAGCGCGGGCCGAACCCGTCGGTGACGGTGCCGTCGGCCGGCCAGGCGAGCGCGAACGGCTCGAGGTGCTCGAGGTACGGGCGGAGCGGGCCGTCCGGGACCGCGTGCGCGCTCTGAACCGGACCGAAGATGACGAACGAGGCGCAGAACGCCCCAGCGAGAAGCCGCATCGACGGCGGAGGGTAGCGGTTTGACGCGGCGACGGGTGGGCTACGGATTGCCCCATGCCCGACGCGATCGTCATCGGCGCGGGCCCGAACGGGCTCGTCGCCGCCAACCTGCTCGCCGACGCGCGGCTGGAGCGTCGAGGTGCTCGAGGCGCAGGAGCGCCCCGGCGGTGCGGTCAAGAGCAGCGAGCTCGAGCCGGGTTACGTGATCGACGACTTCAGCTCCTTCTACCCGCTCGCGGCCGCCTCGCCCGTGTTCCGCAGGCTCGAGCTCGAGCGGCACGGGCTGCGCTGGGCGCACGGGCCGTTCGCGCTCGCCCATCCGGCCGCGGACGGCACCTGCGCCGTGCTCTCGCGCGACCTCGACGAGACGGCTCGCTCGCTCGACGTCTTCGCCGCCGGCGACGGCGACGCGTGGCGCGAGCTCTTCGCGCTCTGGGGGCGCATCGGGGATCAGGTGCTCCAGGGCCTCGACACGCCGTTCCCACCGGTGCGAGTCGCAGCCCGGCTCGCGCTGCGGCTGCGCCGCGACCTCCCGGAGTTCGGACGCTTCTCGCTCCTCTCCGTGCGCCGGATGGGCGACGAGCGCTTCGCCGGCGAGGGTGGGCGCCGCCTGCTCGCGGGGAACGCGATGCACACCGACCTCCTGCCCGGAGTCGTCGCTCGGCGGCTTCTTCGGCTGGTTCCTCGCCTGCCTCGGTCAGACGGTCGGCTATCCCTGCGTCGAGGGCGGCGCCTCCCGGCTCACCGACGCGCTCGTGCGGCGGCTCGAGGAGCGCGGCGGCCGCGTCACCTGCGGAGCTCGCGTGAACGAGATCGTGGTTCGCCGCGGCCGCGCCGTCGCCGTCCGCACCGCCGCCGGCGAGGTCGCCGCGGGCAAGGCGGTGCTGGCCGACGTGCACGCCGTCCCGCTCTACCTCGACCTGCTGCCGCGCGAGCACGTGCCGGACCGCGTCCTGCGCGCGATCGAGCGCTTCGAGCACGACCCGGCCACGTTCAAGGTCGACTGGACGCTCGACGAGCCGATCCCGTGGACGTCGGTACCGACGCGCAGCGCGCCGGTCGTCCACGTGGCCGAGTCCGTCGACGAGCTGAGCGTGACGCAGAGCGAGCTGGCGCGCGGGCTGACACCGTCGACGCCGTTCCTCGTCATGGGCCAGTACTCGATGGCCGATCCGACCCGCATGCCGCACGGGAAAGAGGTCGCGTGGGCCTACACGCATCTGCCCCAGCGGGCCGATCCCGGCGACCTCGCGGAGCGGATGGAGGAGCGTGTCGAGGCGCTCGCGCCCGGCTTCCGAAGCGCTGATCAGGCAGCGGCGCGTCCAGACGCCCGCCGAGCTCGAGGCCGCCGACGAGAACCTGCGCGGCGGCGCGCTCAGCGGCGGCACCTCGCAGCTCCACCAGCAGCTCGTCTTCCGGCCGATCCCCGGGCTCGGCCGGCCCGAGACGCACGTGAAGGGGCTGTATCTCTGCTCCGCGTCGGCGCACCCCGGCGGCGGCGTGCACGGCGGGCCCGGCGCGATCGCCGCGCGCGCGGCGCTGCGGAAGCTCCGCGCTGAGACCGGCGCTAGAAGATCTCGGGGCACCATGGCTTTCGGGGCGTCGCGAAGAGCCGGTCGGCGCGCGCGGCGGCACCTTCCCGCAGCTCGCGCACCAGCCCGGAGCGGACGAGCTCGGAGGCGCTGAAGCCCCCGAGGTAGAGCGACGCCGCCTCGTTCACGTCGAGCTCGAGGTCCGGCTTCGTTCTTCGTGCGCTCGGCGCTACCGTCCGCGATCCGCCAGCGGCCGGCGTTCTCGGGCAGGAACTCGTCGGCGAGCTCGAGCACGAGCGGCTCGTCGGACGCGTACGAGCGCGCCGAGAGCGCTGCGCCGACGTCGACGAGGCGGACGAAGAGCGTGTCGTAGAGCCGCAGCAGCGCGCGGCGCGGGTAGACGAGCTGGTGCAGGAGCGGATGGTCGATCGGCAGGTGCTGCGCGCGGAAGGTCGCGACCCAGTCGATCCCGAGCAGGTAGCGCCAGAGCTCGACCTCGGCCCCGTCGTCGCCCATGGCCTCGATCACGCGCACGTGCCCGGCGTTCGACGCTCCCTCCCACTTCGAGATCACGCGGTAGAGCGCGTAGGCGGCCGGCACGCCGTCAAGCTCGAGGACGCCCGCGTTCATCGCGGCGCCGCTCTCGCGCCGGTCGGGCGGATCGTGCAGGACACGGGATTCCCACCAGTCGGCGGTGCGCTCGTACATGCCCGGCGTCCGGAGCCGGACTCGGTCGTAGATCGGCGGCAGCAGCTCCTTCGCCTCGTCGAGCGTGACGAGCCGCAGGCGGGCAGCGGGATCAGCCTGGCTGCGCAGCTCGTGGTAGCCGCGTGCGAGCTCGAGCTCGGTGCCGAGCGCGGCCATGCCGTAGCCGTAGCGCCGGTAGATCGCCTCCTCCGAGGCCCAGAGCGCTGCGATCGGCTCGCCGCGCTCGCGGACGTCGTCGAGCTGGGCGCGCATCATCCCGCTCAGCACGCCGCGCCGCCGGTGCGTCGGCAGGACGCCGACGACGGTGACGCCGGCGCACGCGACCGGGCCGCCCGGAACCGTCATCTGGAAAGGGAAGACGCCGGCCCCGGCGACGACCTTGCCGTCGTCGACGGCGACGTGCATCCGGTCGGTCGGCAGGTTCCGGGAGAAGCGCTCGGCCGCCTCGAGGTCGGCCGGCCAGCCGCCGAAGTAGTGGCCGATCGCGCGGATGCCGTCGGCGAGCTCGTCGATCGTCGTCGCGGGGCGGATCTCCGGCGCCATCAGAAGACCTCCGGGCAGTAGGGGATCGAATCGGTGCGAAAGAGAACGGAAGCGCGCTCGACGGCTCCTTCCGAGCGCTCCTCGACGAGGCCGGCCTGGAACAGCCTATGGAAGTCGACGCCGCCGAGGTAGGCGGCTGCGAGCTCCGCCACGTCGAGCTCGAGGTCGGGCTCGTCGTCGGTGGCGCCTGCACCTTCCCCGACTCGGTAGCGGCCGGCGTTCCAGGGGCACAGCTCGTCGCGGACCTCGAGCACGACCGGGTCGCCGGCTCGGTACGAGCGCGCCTCGAGCGCTGCGCCAACGTCGACGAGGCGGAGCCAGAGCCCATCGCCCGAGCGAAGCCCCAGCGCGCGAGGGTCGCGCACGAGCAGCGGCAACGCCGAGCCCGGGTCGAAGTAGTACGCCTCGACGCGCGTGGTGAGATCGAGGTCGTGCAGGAACCGCCAGAGCGCCCGCAGCGCGCCCGGCGTGACGGCGATCGCCTCGACCACGCGTACCTCGCCCCTGGCGAGCCCGTCCTGCCACTCTTCCTTGATCCGGTAGTAGGCGTAGCCCTCGACCTCGCCGTCGAGCTCGACCGCCGCGTAGAACTTCTTGCTCGCGCCCTCTCGCCAGCTCTCCGGGTCGGCGAGGCGGTGCTCCTTCCACCATCGCTCGTCGCGGGACAGCATTCCCGGCCGGCGCGACCGCTCCCGCTCGTAGACCGGCGGGAAGAGCCGCAGCGCCTCGTCGGCGTCGACCAGCCTGACGGACGCGTCCGCGCCGAGCTCGTCGCTCAGGGCGAACCGGGCCTTGTCCGACTTCATATGCATGTTCCCCGCCGCCTGGCCGTAGCCGAAGCGGCCGTAGATCGCCGACTCCGATGCCCACAGCGCCGCGACCGGCTCGCCCCAGGCTCGCACGTCGTCGAGCTGGCGGCGCACCAGGGCACGCAGGATGCCGCGGCGCCGGTGCGTGGGCAGCACGCCGACCCACGTCACCCCCGCGCACGGCAGCTGCCCGCCCGGGATCGAGAGGTCGAACGCATAGGCGCCGGCGAGCGCGACTGGCTTGCCGCCGTCGAACGCCGCCAGCGCGCGCGCCACCGGGAGCGCCTTGCTCTCGCGCTCCCACTCGTCGTCCTCGACGGTGCCGTTGCCGAAGGCGATCGCCGCCGCGGTCATCGCCGCTCGCAGCTCCTCCGGTGCGGGCGGCCGGATCTCGAGGTCCGTGGCGACCGTCGTCACGCGATCTTCTCGAGCGGCGCGTAGTCGAGCATCAGCTTGCGCTCGCTGCCGTCGCTCGCGAAGCGCACCGTGACGAGACCGCCCGGCTCGATGCGGACGATCACGCCCTCGCCGAGGGTGCCGTGGCGGACGGTGTCGCCGGTCTCGAGCGCGGGATGGTCGGAACGAGGCTGGATGTCGCGCGACGATTCTCCGTTGTTTGGGCGGGCGTGCCGTAGTTGCGCCAGGACGACGCGCGCAGGCGCTCGCGCTCGACGTGCCGGTCGGGCAGCTCGTCGAGGAAGCGCGAGGGCAGGTTCGAGTTGGTGCGCCCCCAGAGCAGGCGTGACGAGGCGTGCGTCAGCGTCAGCCGCTCACGCGCCCGCGTCAGCCCGACGTAGAAGAGCCGCCGCTCCTCCTCGATCCCCTGCTCCTCGATCGAGCGGCCGCTCGGGAAGATCTCCTCCTCGACGCCGACGACGAAGACGGCGCGGTACTCGAGCCCCTTCGCGTTGTGGATCGTCATCAGCGTCACGTTGCTCTCGGTGGTCATCTCGTCCTGCGCGGAGAAGAGCGAGATCTCCTGCAGGAAGCCCGACAGCGTCGGCTCCTCGACGGTCTGCTCGTACTCGCGCGCGCCGTCGACGAACGCCTCCAGGTTCTCGATCCGGCCGCGCGCCTCGATCGTCCGCTCGGCCTCGAAGGCGTCGATCATCCCGGTGCGGTCGTAGATCGCCTGGATCAGCTCCGGCACCTCGAGCTCCTGCGCGGCGGAGCGGAGCGAGTCGAACAGGTTCGCGAGGCCGCTGACGGCCTTCACGGCTGCCGTCCCGAGGCCGGCCTCCTGCGGGTGGGCGAGCGCCTCGTAGAGCGAGATCCCGCGACCCTCCGCATAGGTGACGAGGCGCGCGAGCGTCGTGTCGCCGATCCCGCGGCGCGGCTTGTTGGCGATCCGCAGCAGCGAGACGGCGTCGGGCGGGTTGTCCAGCACCTGCAGGTAGGCGATCACGTCCTTCACCTCGGCGCGCTCGTAGAAGCGCGGGCCGCCGATCACCTGGTAGCCGATCCCCTGCAGCCGCAGCACCTGCTCGATCACCCGGGACTGCGCGTTCATCCGGTAGAAGACCGCGATCTCGCTGCCGGAGTAGTCCTGCTCGACGAGCCCGGCGATCTGCGCCGCGACGTAGCGCGCCTCCGAGTGCTCGTCCTCGACCTCGATCACCCGCACCGGGTCGCCGTCGCCGAGCTCCGACCAGAGCCGCTTCTCCTTGCGCTCGCTGTTGTTCGAGATGACCGCGTTCGCCGCTTCGAGGATCGCGTTCGTGGAGCGGTAGTTCTGCTCCAGCGCGATCGTCCGCGTCTCGGGAAAGTCGCGCTCGAACTCGAGGATGTTGCGGATGTCGGCTCCGCGGAACGCGTAGATCGACTGATCGGGGTCCCCGACGGCGCAGACGTTCTGGTGCTTCTCGCCGAGGAGCTGCAGCAGACGGTACTGGGCGTGGTTCGTGTCCTGGTACTCGTCGACGAGCACGTAGCGGAACGCGTTCTGCCAGCGCTTGCGAGCCTCGGGGAAGCGCTCGAGCACCTCGACGGTGAGCATCAACATGTCGTCGAAGTCGACCGCGTTCGAGGCGTGGAGGCGCTTCTGGTAGAGCTCGTACACCTCCGCGACGGTCTGGTCGAAGAACGACGCCACGCGCTCCCGGTACATGGCCGGCGTGACGAGCTGGTTCTTCGCGTTGGAGATCTGCGCGTGGATGCCGCGCGGGACGAAGCGCTTCGGATCCTTGTCCAGGTCGTCGAGCACCTGCTTGACGAGCCGCACCTGGTCCTGCGAGTCGTAGATGGTGAAGTTCGACTTGTAGCCGAGCCGCTCGGCCTCGGAGCGCAGCATGCGCCCGCAGGCGGCGTGGAAGGTGAGGATCCAGATCGCGCGCGCGACCGGGCCGAGCATCGTCGTCAGCCGCTCGCGCATCTCGCCGGCGGCCTTGTTCGTGAACGTGATCGCGAGGATCTCGTTCGGCTTCACGCCGACCGCGGTGATCAGGTGCGCGACGCGGTGCGTGAGCACGCGCGTCTTGCCGGAGCCCGCGCCGGCGATCACGAGCAGCGGCCCCTCGGTGTGCAGGACGGCCTCCCGCTGGGCGGGATTCAGGCCGGCGAGGTAGCGCTCGGGCGAGGCGACGGACACGTCGTCGATGCTAGCGTCGGCGCGCGATGGCGGTCTCGATCCGGGAGGGGAATGTCGACGACATCTCGGCCCCGGCCTGCGGCTTCCTGAACGACGCTCGACGCCGACGCGCGTGCTCACCGAGGCAGGGTTCCGCCACCGGCTGCTGGATCTCCGCCAGAGGCGCGTCGCACCTGGTGGGCGGCGCAAGGACGGTGACGACGCTCGTGGGCTGGGCGAGCGCGAGCGTCGACCACGAGACGACGGCGCGGAGCGGGTACGTCGACGTCTCGTCCTCCCGTCGCACCGAGGCGCGGGGACTCGGCACACGCTGCTCGAGCGAGCGCTCGGCTCATCTCGAGCAGTCGCCTCGCATCCAGGCGAGACGTCCGACGAGGCGGCGCGGCTTCGCCGAGCGACACGGCTTCCGCGCACACGCACACCCGTCGCGTGTCGGGTGTCGACCCGCGAGACGTCGACACGAGCGAGCTCGACTCCGCGCCGAGCGCGGATCGTGTCGCTGCGGGAGGTCGGCCCGGAGCAGACGTTCGCCGTCGATGCCGAGTCCGTCCTCGACGAGCCGAGCGACGACGCGATCGACGCGATCGAGTACGAGCAGTGGCTGCGCGACTACTGGGAGCATCCGGATCTCGACTTCGACGTCGGCCACGGCGGCCGTCGTCGACGGAAAGGCGGTCGCGATCTCCTACGTCATCGTCGACGCGAGTCGCGCCGAGCGTTCAACGCCTACACCGGCTCGCTCCGCGCCTATCGCGGCCGCGGCCTCGCGCGGCTCGCGAAGCTGGGCGCGATGCGGCGACTCGCCGAGCTCGGGGTCGACGCTCGTGCTGACCGAGAACGACGAGACGAACGCGCCCATGCTCGCGATCAACGATCGCCTGGGCTACAGCCGATCGCGAGCCGCTACGCCTACGTGCTCGACCGCTGAAGGTATCGTCAGGGTGATGGAGCAGCGCAACCTCGGGAAGCCAGGGCCTCGAGGTCTCCGCGCTCGGGCTCGGCTGCATGGGCATGTCCGAGTTCTACGGACGCGCGGACGAGGGCGAGGCGATCGCGACGATCCACCGCGCGCTCGAGCTCGGCATCACGTTCCTCGACACGGCCGACATGTACGGGCCGTTCACGAACGAGCAGCTCGTCGGCGAGGCGATCGCGGGCCACCGCGACGAGGTCGTGCTCGCGACGAAGTTCGGAAACGTGCGCGGGCCGAAAGGGGAGTTCCTCGGACAGGACGGCAGCGCGGCCTACGTGCGCTCGGCCTGCGAGGCGTCGCTGCGGCGCCTCGGCGTCGACACGATCGACCTCTACTACCAGCATCGCGTCGATCTCGAGACGCCGATCGAGGAGACCGTCGGGGCCATGGCGGAGCTCGTCGCGGAGGGCAAGGTGCGCTACCTCGGGCTCTCGGAGGCCGCACCCGCCACGATCCGCCGCGCGCACGCCGTGCACCCGATCTCGGCGCTCCAGTCGGAGTACTCGCTCTGGACGCGCGATCCCGAGGACGAGATCCTGCCCACCGTCCGCGAGCTCGGAATCGGCTTCGTTCCCTACAGCCCGCTCGGCCGCGGCTTCCTCTCGGGCCGGATGCGCTCGATCGACGACCTCGACGAGACGGACTTCCGGCGGCGCGGCCCGCGCTTCCAGGGCGACAACTTCCAGCGGAACCTCGATCTCGTCGAGCGGATCGAGGAGCTGGCGCGAGCCAAGGGTGTGACGGCGTCGCAGCTCGCGCTGGCGTGGGTGCTCGACCGCGGCGACGACGTCGTGCCGATTCCCGGCACCAAGCGGCGCACCTACCTCGAGGAGAACGCCGCTGCCGCAGAGATCGAGCTCACCGACGAGGAGCGCGAGCTGATCGACGCCGCCTTCCCGCACGGCGCCGCCGCAGGGGAGCGGTATCCCGACATGTCGACCGTCAACCGGTAGCGGGCGAGCGGCCCGAAGACCGCCCGCCCGCAGCGCGACGACGGCTAGCGTGTCGCGCGGATCGTCCGACGCACGGTCGCGTCGTTCCCGAATGCGTCCGTCGCGGTCACGACGAGGGTCACCGCGAGGCGGCGGTTCGCCGCGAGCTGCTTCTTCGCGGTCGTGCGGAAGACCAGCCGGAGCGGAGCCGAGCCGGCGAGGTCGGTCGTGACCGCCTTGCCGCTGCCGACGACACGGCTACCGATGCGCAGCTCGGCGCGCAACGTGCAGCCCTCCGAGCAGGTCGCGCGTGACCGGACGCCGGTGCGGAGGAGCTGGCCGACGCGGGCCGAGGCCGTGACGCGCCCTGCAATTGCCACAGTCGGCGCCGCGGTGTCGGCCGGTGCGGTGCCCGCGGCCGCGAGCGCGCGGATCGGGGTGCGTCCGCCGATGCGGCCGATGAGGGTCGCTGCACCTGTCGTCAGGTTGATCCGGTGGAGCGCGGACGAGGCGTCGTTGCCCGGGATCTGGAGCGCTGCGTAGGCGACCCCGTCGCTCCCGGCGATGTCGAAGCCGGCGTTCGGCCCGACGGTCAGGCCGAGCGGCCCCACCGTGACGAGCGTGCCGTTGTTCGGCGGATTCTGGATCACGAGCGTGTTGCGGGCGGCATCGAGATTGAAGAGCGTCGTCGTAGTCGCTCCCGCCGTGCTGTTCGTGTACGCCGAGGCGACGACGCGCGGCTCGGTGGCCGCGCCCGGGTCACCAGTCGCATACGTGAGCGTGCCGTCGGTCGCGGCCGTGGCGCCGGTGTCCGGGTGGAGCCGGAGATCCTGGCGCGCATCCGAGGTCAGGCGGATGCGGTCGACTGTCGGGTTGAAATCGAAGCCGAAGCTCGTGCCGCTGAGCGCCGGTGCGAACGGAGCGGCTCCGATCGCGGTCGCCTGCCCGTTCGAGACGTCGATCCGGTACAGCCTGCTCGTGCTGCCGAGGCCGATGATCTGGCCGTTGGCAGGACGAACGTCGATCCCGACGATCTGCTCGCCGGCGGGCAGGCCGGCGAACGGGATCCGCTTGATCGACGTGGTGTGCTCGCTGTCGAAGCTGACGAGACGGTTCTGCGTGTCGACGGCGTAGAGCAGCTCCGCCGCGTCGGCGGCTGCAGCCCGTCCGAGCCCGGCTGCGCAGAGCAGCGCCACGACGAGCGTGAGCGCGCGTGTCCTGGACATGTGAATTCCCCCTAGGTCAGGTTTGCAGCGGATTCGTCCCGAAGGCGGTGCCGGTTCGGCTCGGCTCGCCCTCGTTACAGAACGCTTACCCGGAGGTGAGTGGGAACGGCCGTCGCGCGAGGGCCGGCAGCACCTGTGCGGTTACCCAGAGCGGCGTCGTCACGTAGCGCGCGTTGTAGCGGTAGCTCCCGTCCGGACGGCGCATCCGCGCGAGGTAGCGGAACGCCGCGGCGCCAGGGTCGCGTCCCGCGGCGAGCAGGCCCTGGATCGCCCAGGCGGTCGACTGCGTGTCGGAGCCGCGGCCCTGGGTGAGCTCGAAGCCGCCGTCCCGGTTCTGGTGGCTCCGCAGGAAGACGACGGCGCGATCGATCGGCCTGCCGCGCACTCCGGCCGCTCGCAGCGCCTGGATCGCCACCGCGGTGTCGTTCGCGTCCGGCGCCGAGGCGCGATGCCAGGACCAGCCGCCGTTTCGGCGCTGGGCCTGCCGGAGCGCGTCGACGAGCGCGCGCGGAGCCTGCTCCCCCGCCTGGCGCAACGCCAGGATCGTCCACATCGTCGCGTTGACGAGCTTGCCGGGACGATGCGCTCGCAGACGGGTGAGCAGCTCGTCCGGCCGGTCGCCCGTCGCGGATCGCGCCATCGCGACGAGCGCGAGGTCGGTCGCCAGCTCCGGCCGCTGCCGGCTGAGGTACTCGGCGGCGCGGGCGTTCTCCTTGCCGGCGGCGGCCAGCCCGAGCGTTGCCCAGGCGGTGAGCTGCGGATCGCCGAAGCCGCCGTCCTCCCGCTGCTGCGACTCGACGTAGCCGACCGGCGTCGCCAGCGCGACAGTCGACGGTGAGGAGCGCGAGCAGCTTCACGTCCACACCACGTCGGTTCGGGATCTCCGCTCGAAGCGTTCCAGCACGCGGCGTAACTCGGGGCCGGCGACGAGCGCCAGCGCGACGTTGCCCGCGGCGTGGGCGACGTTGAACGGCACTCCGGCAGCCAGCCGCGCCAGGAGCGCCGCCTCGGTGTGCGGGTAGAACCCGTACCAGAGCCAGACGTCCATCACGGCGCCGAAGGCGAATCCGAGCGCGACAGTGAACGCGGCGAAGGAGATCCGGCTGCGCAGCGCCGGTCGCAGGAGCCCGCCGAGCAGGCCGCAGCCGCCCCAGGCGAGCATCTGCCACGGCGTGTGCGGCCCCTGGCCGAGGAAGAAGTTCGACGCGAGCGCGGCGAGCGCGCCGACCGCGAAGCCGCGGCGCGGGCCGAGCGCGACCCCCGAGGCGGCGACGACCACGGTCACCGGCTGGACACCCGGGATGGGCGCGAAGAGGACGCGTCCTGCCGCGGCCAGGCCACCAAGCGTTGCGACGAGCGTGAGGTCTCGGGCAGAGATCGTCCCGCCCTCGAGCCAGGCGAAGCCAGCCGCCAGCACCGCGAACGCGGCCAGCAGTACGGCGAGGCCGCCGCGCGCGGGGTCGAGCGCAGCCCACGCGGCCAGCGCGAGCGCCGCAGCGGCGCAGAGGGCGACGATCCTAGACGGCAAGCAGGGCCTCCTCACGCGCGAGCGAGACACGCCGGTGCGCGGGAAAGTCGGCGTCGTGGGTCGCGACGAGCACGCCGTGGCCGGCCGCGGCGTAGCGCCCGAGCCAGGCGGCGAGCTCGGCCTTCCGGGTCGGGTCGATGCCGCGAGTCGGCTCGTCGAGGATCAGGAGGTCGGGCTCCGAGACCGCCACCGCGGCGAGCCCGAGCCGCTCGCGCTCGCCGCTCGAGAGGTCGCGCGGATGCCGTGCCGCGGCCCAGCCGAGCCCGACGAGCTCGAGCGCCGCGCGCGCCCGGCTCTCGTCGCCCGCGACCCCCAGCGCGACCTCGGCGAGCGCCGTTTCCTTCACCAGGTAGCGGCCGGGATCCTGCGAGAGATAGGTCGCGCGACCATTCCGCTCGACCGTCCCGGCCTGCGGCTCCAGCAGCCCCGCCGCGATCCGTGCGAGCGTCGACTTCCCCGAGCCGTTCGGCCCCTGGAGCACGACGATCTCGCCGCTTCGCACCTCGAGGTCGACCCCGTCGAGCACCGGGAGCGCCGGGTGGTAGGCGTGCGTCACCCCGGACAGGCGGACGAGCGGACTTTGTGTTGGAACAACACAAGCGTCCGTCCCATTCGCACGGTTGCGCGGGACGAACGGAGCTTGTGTTGGAACAACACAAGCTCCCGCGTACGCCGGCCGCTCGCGGGCGAGCCAGTCGAGCGCCTCCGGGCGCGGTGCGTCGAGGAGGATTCGGCCGGCCTCGACGAACAGGACTCGCGTCGCCAGCGCGAGCGCGCGGCCGACGCGCTGCTCGGAGAGAACCACCGTCGCGCCGAGCCGCTCGACGGCGTCGAGGAAGAGCTCGGCGGTGTCGGGATCGAGCTGGGACGTCGGCTCGTCGAGGAGCAGCAACTGCGGCTCGAGCGCCAGCGCCGACGCGAGGCAGACACGCTGGAGCTCGCCGCCCGAGAGCTCGATCGTCTTCCGGCCCCACAGGTGCAGCGAATCGACCGCGTCGAGCGCGCGCTCGACGCGCGGCCAGATCTCGGCGGGGGGTGTGCCGAGGTTCTCGAGCCCGAAGGCGACCTCGTTCGCGACGATCGTCATCACGACCTGGTCCTCCGGATCCTGGAAGACGGTGGCGACCGTGCCCGCGAGGTCCGCGGGACGCGCGGTGCGCGTGTCGAGGCCGGCGACGATCGCGCGGCCGACGAAGCGGCCGCCGTGGAAGTGCGGCACGAGCCCGCAGAGCACTCGCAGCAGCGTCGACTTGCCGGAGCCTGAGGGGCCGAGCAGCGCCACGACCTCGCCCTGCTCGAGCTCGAGCGACGCGTCGAGCAGCGCGGGCGGTGTACCCGGATAGGCGTAGGTCACCCCTTCGAGCCGGACTAGAGCCTCAGTCTCTAGAGCCACAGTGCCACTCCCAGCACGAGCGCCGCGGCGAGCGGCAGCGCGAGACGATCGCGGCGAGTCCAGCCCGGACGCGGGGCGCGGGTCGAGCCCGTGCGCCCGAAGCCGCGCGCCTCCATCGCCTCGGCGAGGCTCGACGCGCGCTCGAGGGAGCCGGCGACGAGCGGCGAGAGCAGCGTCGCGTACCCCCGCGTGCCGTGCAGCTGCACACCGCGGCCACGCACGGCCTCCGCGAGCCCAGCGGCGTCGCGCTCGAGCGAAGGCACGAGCCGCGTGGCGAGGGCGACGGCGAGCGCCGAGCGGCGCGCCCAGCCCGCCGCAGACACGAGCCGATCGTGGTCGAGCAGCAGCGCGTACGCAGAGAAGGCGAGCGCCAGCGCGGTCAGGCGCAGGGCGTTCAGCGCCGCCTCGTACAGTTCTGTCGTCGTCACGTCGAGCGGGCCGATCACAGGCAGCGTCGGCCCCTCCCAGAGCACCGTTCCGTCGGGGCTCGACCAGAGGAACGGCGAGAGCACGAGCACGCCGAGCCCGGTCGAGAGGGCACCGAAGAGATAGACGCGACGGCGTCCGGCCGGCGCGCGCAGGCAGAGCACGAGCAGGACGAGCGTGATCGCCGCAACCGTCGCGAGACGCTCCGCGAGCAGGGCCGCGGCGCCGGCAGCGGCAAGCAGGGCGGCTGCGGGCCCGGGGCTCACGGGACGCGGTACCTCCGCAGCGGCTCCGGGTCGCCCGTCCAGACGAACCGAACGGGATCACCGGCGGACTGGCCGAGCAGCTCGCCGTGCAGTCCGTCCGGCCCTGGCCGCACCTCGATCACGTTGGCGTCCTCGGGAACCGGGCTGCCGTCCGGCTCGACCGACGCCGCCCTCACTTGCTCTCCAAGCTCTCGGGCCTGTTCCTCGAGCCCCGGTGCGTAGCGCACTGCGGCCGGCCGAGTCTTGCCGCCGTAACCGTGCAGGAACGGCTCCGGGAACGCGCCGACGACGACCCGCGCCTCGCCCTCCCGCTCCCACCCGCGGTAGTCCCACCACGCGACGTCCCCGTCGCGAAGCCGGTACGCCGCGGCGCTACGGTCGCCCTCGTAGCCGTTCACGAACCAGAACCAGTCTCGCTGCGTCTCGAGATCGCCCTCGAGGCCCTCGATCGACTGCAGGAAGCGGCCGCCGTACCGCGTCTCGACGTCGAGCTCGGAGGCGAGCGCCCGCATCAGGGTCTGGCCCGCCGGAACCTCGGCCTCGAGCAGCACGGTGCCGCCGCGATCGCGGGTGACCCAGAGCGTCGCCGTCCCGTCCTCCTCGCCGGCTGCGGCGCCGCAGCCGGCGAGGAGGAGCAGGACGAGCAGCGCGCCGAGGACGCGCCGCATCTCACCGAACCGCGTTCGAGCGAACGGCGCCTGTGGCCGTCGCGCGGACGAGCTCCGTGTGCGAGCCGATGCACGCGCGACCCTGCGGCGCCCGGACGCGCTTCTTGCCGGTGACGAGCGTGGCGTTGCGTGCGCGGGTGCGCTTGCCGGCGTCGTTGACGGACTCGACGAGGTAGCAGTTGCCCGGCAGCCGCCTCAGCTCGAGCGTCGGCGGGCCTCCGGCCGGCCCGAAGGTGGCGAAGTACCAGAGGACGACGTCCCCGTCCTTCAGCACGACCTTGTCGGCGCCGACGGGCGGCGAGACGCCGTTCACCTTGAAGACCCAGCCCGTGTTCCCGGCGGCGGCGTACTTGCCGATCTGGCTGACGTAGTCGCCGAACGACGCCGTCGTCAGTGCGTAGTGGAACTCACCGGCCACGCTGGCGAGGTCGAGCGCCTGGAGGGCGTTGTCGGCCTGCAGCGCGGGCTGGGTGGAGCCGTAGATCGATTGCGTCTTCCCTTCGACCCGCACCTTGACGTCGGCTGCGAGGGCACCACCGGCGAGAACGGCCGCAAGGGCCAGCGAGAGAAGCAGTACGAGCGGTCTGCGAAGCATCGAATCCTCCTTCCGCGAGGGGTTCGTATGGAGGAGGCTCGGCAGGTCTTCTGACTCGGGGCTCCCCCCTCCGCGGCCTTCCCGGCCTTCGGCCAGTGGCGTGTCGCGGCGGGGCGTCTCCCCTTACAGCGGCGGGACCGTCCCGGATTCGCACCGGGTTCCCTCTCCGAGCTCCTTGTGGAGCGCGAGCCTATCATCGGCCCGTGCCGTCGTCCGCCGCGCTGCGCCTCTGGGCGCCCGTCGTCCTGTGGGCCGCGGTCATCTTCGCGTTCTCATCGATCCCGAGCCTCGGCACCGGCCTCGGCACCTGGGATCTCCTGCTGCGCAAGCTCGCGCACGTCGCGGAGTTCGCCGTTCTTGGGGCGCTGCTCGTGCGGGCAGTCGCGAGGTCGGGAGTCGCGTTCGCGCTAGGCGTCGCCTACGCGGTCTCCGACGAGGTCCATCAGCACTTCGTGGCGGGACGCCGCGGCGCGCCGCTCGACGTCCTGATCGACTCGGTCGGCGTCGCGCTCGGGATCGTGGCGTGGCGGCGGCTCTCGCGCTGACGCCCGCGGGTCTAGCTCGACGCGCTAGATTCACGGCGATGGACGCGAAGGAGATGCCCGACCGCCAGTTCGACGCGCTGCTCGAGCGTCTCGACCGGATGACCGCCGAGCTCGAGCGGCTGAACCGCAACACCGAGGCGAGCGAGGGCTTCAACCTCGTCGCCCGCGAGCTGCGCAACCTGAACGAGTCGCTGAACGCGCTCGCCTACGCCGCCCTCGGCCAGAGCCCCACGGTCCGCCGCCGCCGCACGGGCTAGTCCCGCCTTGTGGCTCTGAGCCACAAGGCGCTCGTTCGCGTTCAGGCGGTTGCGGTCGGTTCCGCTCTCTGGCGCAGAGTGGGCCTGCGGTCAGGGTGTGAGCCGGTAGAGCGTGCCGCCGTGCGAGACGGCGAAGAGCTCACCAGCGGCGTCCTCGCCGAAGGAGGTGACGCTCGGGATCTGGAAGCGCTCCTTGCGCAGGCCGCGCGCCGTGCCGCCGGTGACCTTCAGGCTCCAGACGTTTCCGCTGCAGAAGTCGCCGTAGAAGTAGCGGCCCCGCAGTGCCTTCGCCTTGCCGCGGTACACGAGCCCGCCCGTGACCGAGCAGCCCTCGCCGCGGCCGTACTGAGCGACCGGCTGCACGAGCCGGCCTGGGCCGAGCGCCTTGTCCTCGAACTTGGCGCGCCCCTCGTAGACGTCCCAGCCGTAGTTCTGGAGCGCGCCGAGGCGGGCGCGCGGCAGGAAGTTGATCTCCTCGAGCGCGTTCTGGCCGACGTCGGCGACGTAGAGGTCGCCCGTGGCGCGGTCGAAGGAGTAGCGCCAGGGGTTGCGCAAGCCGAGCGCGACGATCCGCACGCGCGCGTCCCTGTCGACGTCGATCGTCAGCATCTTGCCGAGCAGGGAGCTGATGTTCTGCGCCCGGTTCTCGGGATCGCCGCCGGCGCCGCCGTCCCCCGTGCCGACATAGAGCTTGCCGTCAGGTCCGAAGGCCAGCCCGCCGCCGTTGTGGTTCGCGTACGGGCTGCCGGACGAGGAGCAGTCGCCGCGCGCTGCCCGGCAGCGCCCGGGTGCCGTTCGAGCGGTACTCGACGACGTTCGTGTGGCCGCTGCCGGTCGGTGTAGTTGACGTAGAAGCGCCGATTCTTCGCATAGCTCGGGTGGAACGCGAGGCCGAGCAGCCCCTGCTCGCCACCTGCGCGCACGCGGCCGCGGATGTCGAGGAACGGCGCCGCGCGGAGCTTGCCGCCGACGACGACGCGGATCGTCCCGCCCTGCTCGACGACGTAGAGCCGGCCGGGCTCGCTGCGCGGCGCCGCGAGGCCAACGGGGCTCGCGAGCCCGCTGACGACGGTGCGCGGACCGAGCTCGATCGCCCGCTCTGTGGCCCCACCTGCGGGACCGAGAGCCGCGACCGCAGCGGCGGCGTACGCTGCGACGGCGGTCAGCACGCGGTCACAGTAGCCAACACCGGCGTGTACGAGGAGTAACCTGCCGCCGGTGAAGATCTTCGTCATCGGCGCCGGCCAGGTCGGCACGACGATCGTGCAGGCGCTCCACGACGACCACGACGTGACGGTGATCGACCTCGACCCGGCCCGGCTCGAGCCGCTCGCGCACCGCTACGACGTCTCGACGTTCGAGGGGAACGGCGCCAGCCGCACGCGTCCTCGCCGAGGCGGGCGTTGCCGCCGCCGACCTGCTGATCGCGTGCACGTCGCGCGACGAGGCGAACATCGTCTCGGCGATGATCACGAAGGCGGTCGCGCCGCGGACGACGACGATCGTGCGGACGACGAACCCGGAGTACCTCGAGGTCTGGCGCGAGGGCCAGCTCGACGTCGACTTCATCGTCTCCTCGGAGCTCGAGACGGCGCACGCGATCTCGCGGACGATCGGCGTTCCCGGCGGCGCGGCAGACCGACGTCTTCGCCGAGGGGCAGGTGCAGCTCGTCGAGTTCGACGTCGAGGTCGGCTCGAGTCCGGAGCATCGTCGGTGTCCCGCTGCGCGACGCGTCGCTGCCCGCGGACTCGAAGATCGCGAGCATCATCCGCGGCGACGCTGATGCTCCTGCCGCGGCGGCGACGCGGTGATCGCGACCGGGCGACCGGATCGTCGTGATCGGCTCTCCGCAGGCTGCGCAGGCCTGGAGCGAGCTGATCGCTCCCGGGCTCCGGCAAGGTGACGCGACGTCGTCGTCTTCGGCGCGGGGCGGGCCGGCACCGCGATCGCGCGGCTGCTGCTCGAGCAGGGGATCGGCGTCCGGCTGATCGAGCCGACTCGCGAGAGCGCGCACGAGCGGTGGCCGACGAGCTCCCGGGCGCACGCGTCTTCCACTCCACCGGACTCGACCCCGACTTCCTCGAGCGCGAGCGGATCGGCGACGCGCAGGTCGCGATCTTCGCGATGCGGGACGACATGAAGAACCACTACGCCGCGACGCTCGCGAAGCGTGCACGGTGTCCGGTTCACGATCGCGATCGTGCACGACCCGCACGCGATCGAGGTCTTCGAGCACGCGGGCATCGACGTCACCATCAACCCGCGCCAGGTCACGGCCGAGGAGATCGTCCGCTTCGCCCACGACCCGCGCACCCAGCAGGTGGCGATGCTCGAGGGCGACCGCTTCGAGGTGCTCGACATCACGACCCGCCCGGACAGCGAGTACGTCGGCAAGCCTTCGGGACATGCCGATCCGCGGCGCGCTGATCGGCGCGATCGTCCGCGACGGCACGGCGATCTTCCCGCGCGGCGACGACGTGCTGCGGGCCGGCGACCGGGCGATCATCTTCACCGAGTCGAAGCGCGTCCCCGAGGTCGAGCGGGCCCTGTGAGCGACGGCTACGCGGATTCGCTCGGTCGCGCCGGCGGCGGCGCGGATGCTGGCCGTCGACGTCCGGGGCGCGGTCAACCTCGTCGGCGCGCTGACGAAGTACCTCAGCCTGGCGACTGCTCGTGCCGGCCGCTGTCGCGATCGGCTACGGCGAGTCGCCGTGTCCCGTTCCTGGCCGCGGGCGTCATCGCCGGCGCGTCGGCCTGGCGGCTCGAGCGGCTGACGCGCGGCGAGTCGAGGATCGGCGCGCGCGAGGGGTTCCTGGTCGTCTCGCTCACGTGGCTTGCCGTCGCTGCGGCGTCGGTGCGCTGCCCTACCTGCTCTCGGGCGAGCCGCAGCTCGACCGACCGCTCGACGCCTACTTCGAGTCGATGTCCGGGCTTCACGACGACGGGCGCCAGCGTGCTCACGAACGTCGAGGAGCTCTCGCAGTCGCTCCTGCTCTGGCGGCAGTTCACGCAGTGGCTCGGCGGGATCGGGATCATCGTGCTGGCGCTCGCCGTCCTGCCGCGGCTGCGGGTCGGCGGTCGCCAGCTGCTCGAGTCGGAGATGCCCGGGCCGGAGATCGACAGCCTGAGCACGCGCATCGTCGACACCGCGCGCCGCGTCTGGTGGCTCTACCTGGGGCTGACGGTGGTCCTTGATCGCGATCCTCACCGCGTTCGGTCTCACCGGGCGTCGACGCGGAGATGACCCTGTTCGAGGCGGTTGCGCACGCGCTTCGCGACGATTCCGACCGGCGGCTTCGGCACGCGGCTGACCTCGCTCGAGGAGTTCACTCGGCCGCCTCCCAGTGGACGATCGCGCTCTTCATGGTGCTCGCCGGGGCCAACTTCGCGCTCATGTACCGCGGCGCTCGTACGGCGCCGGCCCGCGGGTCTTCGCCCGCGACGAGGAGTTCCGGCTCTACCTCGGGCTGCTCGCGCTGGGCTCGCTCGTCATCGGCATCCAGCTGCTGGGCGAGGGGATCGCGACCGGCGAGGAGGGCGTCCGACACGCCGTCTTCCAGACGGTCTCGATCATGACGACGACCGGCTTCGCGAGCACCGACTTCGCCAACTCTGGCCGACGCTGGCCGCAATGACGCTCGTCGGGCTGATGTTCGTCGGCGGCTCGGCGGGCTCGACGTCGGGCTCGGTCAAGGTCGTCCGCCACCTGCTGCTCGGCAAGATCCTGCGCCGCGAGCTCGACCAGACCGTGCACCCGGAGGTCGTCATCCCGGTGCGGCTGAACCGGCGCGTCGTCGACGAGCGCACGCTGCGCGCGCGTCTCGAGCTTCATCCTGCTCTACATCGGGATCTTCGTCGTCGGGCGCAGCGCTGATCGCGATCGACGCGGCCCGGGTCGGCCTCGAGCTGAGCGTCTCTCGACGCGGTCGGCCGTCTGCCGCGACGACGCTCGGCAACGTCGGCCCGGCGTTCGGGATCGCCGGCCCGTTCGGCTCGTTCGAGCCGTTCAGCGACTTCTCGACCGTCGTCATGATCGGCCTGATGTGGCTCGGCCGGCTCGAGGTGATCCCGATCGTCGTGCTCGCCAGCCGCCACTACTGGCGGAGTACGTGAGCGCTAGCGCTTGACGAGCACGCCGTAGAGCTGGTCCTCCTTGCCGGGCTCGACGACGGCGAGCACCTGGTCGCCCGGCCGCAGCACGGTCGTGTCGTGCGCCAGCTCTGACTTGCCGTTCCGCATCACCGAGATCAGCCGCGAGCCGTCCGGCAAGGTGAGACCGGCGACGCGCTTGCCCGCGGCCGGCGAGTCGCGGTCGATCTGGAGCTCGACGATCTCGAGGTTCTCCTTGCGGAGCTCGAGCAGGCGGACGATCCCGTGCTCGGGCACCTCGTGCTCGACGAGGCCGAGGATGTTCGAGGTCGCGCAGACCGTCTGGCCGATCCCGAGCAGGTCGAAGTGCTCCTGGTTGCGCGGGTCGTTGACGCGCGCGACGACCTTGGGGACGCGATAGCCCTCGCGCGCGAGCTGGCAGATGATCAGGTTGTCCTCGTCGTCGCCCGTCACGGCGAGCACGAGCTCGGGCGGCCGCGCGATCCCGGCGAGCTCCAGGACGTGCAGCTCGGTGGCGTCGCCGAGCAGGATCTGGTGCTGCAGCTCCTCCTGGAGGCGCTCGAAGCGATACTGGCTCTGCTCGATCAGCGTCACCTCGTGGCCCATGCGCAGCAGCGAGCGCGCGAGGTTCGCGCCGACCTTGCCGCCGCCCGCGACGATGGCGTACATCAGGAGGCCGCCAGCGCAGCGGTCGTCTTGCGGACGCGTGTCCGCGAGCGCGGCGATCGCCGTCTTCGTCGGGCAGACGACCTGCATGCCGCGCTCGGCGTAGAACTCGGCGCGCGCCGGGTCGAGGATGCGGACGACGACGCAGTCGACGCCGTAGCGCTTCTTCACGACCTGGCCGATCACGAGGTTCGTGTTGTCGCCGTTCGTCGCGACGACGACCGCGTCGGCCTCGTCGGCACCCGCGCGGCGCAGGATCTCCGAGTCCATCCCGTGGCCGACGACGAAGCCGCCCGACCAGTTGGAGCCGAGCCGCGAGAGAGCCTCCTCCTTCTCGTCGACGGCGGTCACGTCCCAGCCGTCTGCCTGGAAGGTGCGCGCGAGCGCGGCTCCGACGCGGCCGCAACCGATCACCACGAGCTTCATCGTCGAAGCCTAGCTGGCACCTTCGAGCACTCCCTGCGGGAAAGCCACGACGAGCACCTCGCAGGGCGCGTTCCGCAGCACGTAGTCGACGGTCGGCGAGAAGAAGGTGGACTGACGCCGCCAGCGCGGCGCCGAGCCGAGGACGATCAGATCCGAGCCGCGCAGCGGCCGCCTCGGCCACGATCGCCTGGCCGATCGAGCGCGCCCGCACGGTGACCGGGTTCACGGCGACGTCGTGCTCCTCGCCGAGGAGGCAGGCCTCGGCCAGCGAGGCGGCGGCGGCCTCCTCCTGCTCGCGCAACTCCGCGTCGAGCTCGTGCTCGAGCGACACGCGGATCACGTAGAGCGCGTCGACCGCGGCGCTCCGCTCCTTGGCGAGGGCGATCGCGGTCGCGACCATCTCCTCGCCGACGAGCCCGAGCTTCATCGGCACGAGGACGCGCCGGAAGTCGGCGCCCGGCGGCAGCTGCTCGAGCGGATCGACGCCCTCGAGCATCCCGCGATGCTCGTGGCGGCGGACGAACGCGTAGACGACGAGCCCGATCGCGAGCCAGATCGGCCCGGCGTACCGCGCGCCCGGATGCGTGGCGAGCGCCAGCACCCAGATCGCGATCGCCAGAACGAGCCCGACGACGGCCGGCAGGGGCACGGCCATGTCGCGAACCCTGATGTTCAGCGGCACGCGGAACGGGCGCACGAGCTCGGGCTCGAGCATCCGCAGCCAGATCACGGCCAGCTGCGCCGCGGCGAACGCGAGCAGCACGCCGAAGGAGTAGAGGCTCGCGAGGAAGACGACGTCGTCGTCGGCGACCGCAGTGCCGACCACGAGCGCGATCGAGAGCGTCGCCGCGGCGACGATCGCCTGCGGCGAGACGAGCGTCCGCCGGTTGAGGCGGCCGAAGACCCGCGGCAGCTGACCGTGCTCGCCGAGCGAGTGCGCGAGCCGCGTGAAACCCGAGACGGACGTCGTCGCCGCCGCGAGCAGGACGAGCGCGCCCGTCAGGCCGACGAGGATGCGCAGGGGATCGGCGAGCATCGCCGGCAGCGGCGCCGCGAGCGCGTCCGCGATCCCCGCGATCGGCGCCTGGAGCCACTCCGTCCCGAGCGCCGTCTCGCCGTCGACGACCGGCAGCGCGGAGATGCCGACGACCGCGATCGTGGCCGACACGAGCACGACGAGCCCGATCGCGGAGAAGAGGCTGCGCGGCAGCGTCCGGCCCGGCTCGCGCGCCTCCTCGGCGAGATTCGCGATCGTCTCGAGCCCGGTGTAGGCGAGCAGCGCGAGCGGCAGCGCGAACGCGATGTCGCCCCAGCCGGGCCACGGGCCGAGCGCCAGGGTCGCCTCCAGCGGCTCGGGCGCGAGCAGGAGCGCGAGCCCGAGCGCGACGAGCAGGAGCTGGACGCCGAGATCGATCACCGCCACGACGAGGCCCGCGGTGTACAGCCGGCTGTGCCGGGCCAGCCGCAGACCGGCGATCGCCGGCGATCACGCACACGGCCACGACGACGTCCCACGGCGAGTCCGAGAGCGCGGAGACGCCGAGCGCGGTCCCGAGGTAGTGCGGCAGGAAGAGCGTCGAGAGCGCGATCACGATCAGGTAGTCGAGGAAGAGCGCCCAGCCGGTCATGAACCCGGCGAGGTCGTTGAAGGCGCGTCGGACGAAGGTGGCCGCACCGCCCGTCTCGGGAATCGCCGCGGTGCCCTCGGCGTACGAGAGCGAGACGAGCAGGAAGAACGCGCCCGCCCCGAGCAGCACGAGCGGCGTGTAGCCGAGCGCGTACACGGCGACGATCCCGAGCGCGAAGTAGAGCGAGGAGGCGAGCTCGCCGTACGCGACCGAGAAGAGCGCCGGCGCGTCGAGCACCCGCTGGAAGCCGCTGAGCTTGCGCGCTATCTCGACGCCCCCTTCCGCAAGAGCGTCAGCCGACCCACGCCCAGCGCGACGAAGAGGGCGCCGAGGAGGAAGCCGAGGACGCCGCCGCCCTGCGCGGCGGTGACGACGAGCAACGCGATCCCGATCCCGACGAAGGCGAGCGCGAACAGCGCCACGGCGTGCCGGTACAGCTTCACGCGGCCGCCTCGGTGGCGGTCACCATCACGCGGCAGGGCGCGTTCTTGAGCACGTAGTCCACGGTGTCCCCGAAGACGGCGCGCTTGCGCCGGCCGATCTGCTTGCGCGGCGCGCCGATCACGATGATCTCGGTCTCGCGCCGCGTCGCCTCCTCGACGATCGCCTGTCCGGCGCTGCGCGCGCGCAGGAGCCGCGGAATCACGTCGACGCCGTAGGAGTCGCCGATCGCGCGCGCCTCGTCGAGCTCGCGGTTGGCCAGCGCCTCGTCCTCGGGCAGCTCGGTGAGCAGCGCCCTGCTCGAGCGGCACCTCGAGCACGGTGACCGCGACGATGTGGGCGCCCCGCTCGGCCGACAGGCTCGCCGCCACGTCGAGCGCATCGTCGGACGCCTGGCCCGGCAGGACGGGCACGAGCAGCCGCCGGTACTCGAGCGCGAGTGCGGGCCCGAAGGCCGCAGGTGCCCTCACCGTCGCGCGCAGCGGCTCGTGGAGAACGGCTCGCCGGTAGATCGCGTAGCCGATCAGCCCGACGAGCGATCCAGCCGAGTCCCGTCCAGCGCGTCGCCGCGTTCTGGAGGAGGATCACGACGAACGAGGCCGCGGTCGCGAGGCCGCCCACGATCGCGAAGAGCGGCCAGTCGACCCCGGCGACGCGGAGATTCGGGTACGCCCGGCCGATCTGGGTGCCCTCGTCCGCCGGCAGCATCCGGAGGCGCGACGATCGAGGCGTGTGCGACCGTGAAGGAGAAGCGTCGCCCCGAACGAGTACAGCGTGCCGACGAAGTTGACGTCGCCCGGCAGCAGAATCGCGATCGGGGCGATCCCCGCGAAGAGCACGAGCGCGAGCCAGGGCGTCTTGAAGCGCGGGTGCAGCCGCCGGAAGACCTCCGGAAGCTGCCGGTAGGTCGCCATCGAGTACGTGATTCGCGAGGCGCCGATCACGCCGGCGTTCGTCGCGATGAAGAGGATCGTGGCGGCGAGCACGCCGACGTAGATCTGCGCAATGTTCAGCAGCGTGCCCTCGAGGCCGAGATTCTCGACCACGCCGAGCACAGGGTCGTTCGCGTAACCGCCTTCCTCCGGCGGCAGCGCGAGGAGCGTTGTCAGCTCGCCGCCGATCTGCTCGACCGGGAGCGCCGACAGGGCCACGAACGGCAGCGTGAAGAAGATCGCAAAGACCGCGAGCGCGACGAACCGGTAGGCGTCCGGGACGCTCCGCACCGGATCGCGAACCTCCTCCGCGAGGTTCGAGACCGTCTCGACGCCGGTGTACGCCAGCATCGCGACCGGGACGGCTAGAGCGAGATTCGACCACGTCGGCGCCTCGCCCCAGTGGATGTTCCCGGTCAGCGTCTCCGGGCTGAACACGAGCGCCAGCCCGAGCAGCACCAGCAAGACCTGCGTCGCGAGGTCGACGACGGCGAGCGTGACGGAGAGCTTCGCAGCCTCGGACACACCGACCACGTTCAGCGCGACGAGCACGACGATCACGGCAGCGCCGACCACGATGTCCCACGGGTTCGTGTTGAGCGGCTCCCAGAAGATCGAGAGGTAGTGCGGGACGAAGAACGCCGACACGGCGACGGTGACGACGTAGACGAGCATCTGCGCCCAGGCCGCCGTGAACGAGACGAGCTCGTCGAACGCGTGACGCGCGAAGCTCGACGACCCGCCCGCCTCGGGGTAGCGCACCGTGCCCTCGCTGTAGGTCGCGGCCGTGCAGGCGAAGATCAGGCCGGCGACGATGAAGACGAGCGGCGTCAGGCCGAGCGCATAGACGGCCGTGAGGCCGAGCGCGTAGTAGATCGAGGAGCCGACGTTGCCGTAGGCGGTCGCGAAGAGCGCGGGCGTGCCGAGGACGCGCTCGAGCTCGACCTGCCGTCTCCTGCGGCTGGGCACCGGCGCACTCTATGCCCCTGGAGCAACGAGGGGCCGGCCTTCGCCGGCCCCTCGTTCGGGCTCACGCGCTCGATCGCCTAGGTGCCGTGAATGGAGATCAGCAGCGGGATGATCAGGATCGCGACGATGTTGGCGATCTTGATCATCGGGTTGATCGCGGGACCGGCGGTGTCCTTGTAGGGGTCGCCGACCGTGTCTCCCGTGACGGATGCCGCGTGCGCCTCGGAGCCCTTGCCGCCGTAGAGCCCGTCCTCGATCAGCTTCTTGGCGTTGTCCCAGGCACCGCCGCCCGAGGTCATCGAGATCGCGAGGAAGATGCCGGTCACGATCGTGCCGATCAGGAGCCCGCCGAGCGCCTCGGGGCTGATGATCCCGACGGCGATCGGCACCGCGACGGGGATCAGCGCCGGCAGCAGCATCTTCTTGATCGCCGATTTCGCGACCAGGTCGACCGCCTTGCTGTAGTCGGGGCGCTGCGTGCCCTCCATGATCCCGGGCATCTCCTTGAACTGACGTCGCACCTCGACGACGACCTCGCCGCCCGCGCGCCCGACCGCCGTCATCGCGAGCGCCGCGAACAGGAACGGCATCAGCCCGCCGATGAACAGGCCGGCGATCACGTACGGGTCGGAGAGGTTGAACGAGATCTCCAGGCCCTCGTCCACGAGGCCGCGTGTGTACTCGTCGAAGAGCACGAGCGCCGCGAGGCCGGCCGAGCCGATCGCATAGCCCTTCGTGACGGCCTTCGTCGTGTTGCCGACCGCGTCGAGCGGGTCGGTGATCGCACGGACCGACTCGTCCAGCCCGGCCATCTCGGCGATCCCGCCCGCGTTGTCCGTGACGGGCCCGAACGCGTCGAGCGCGACGATCAGCCCGGCCATCGAGAGCTGCGCCATCACCGCGACGCCGATCCCGTAGAGGCCGGCGATCTCGTAGGCGACGACGATTCCGGCCGCGATCACGAGCACGGGCGCGGCCGTCGCACGCATCCCGACGGCGAGCCCTTCGATGATGTTCGTCGCGTGGCCGGTCTGCGAGGCCTTGGCGATCGACTTGACCGGGTTCCAGCGGCTGCCGGTGTAGAACTCGGTGATCGCGACGAGCGCGAAGGTGATCACGAGGCCGACGAGCGCCGAGCCGTAGAGCTCGCCGAAGCTGAAGTTGCCCTCGTCGAAGGCCAGCATGACCGGAATGAAGCCGATCGCCGAGAGCACCGTCGCGACGAGGACGCTCTTGTAGAGCGCGTTGATGATCGAGCCGCCGGGGCCGATGCGGGCGAAGTAGATCCCGATCACGGAGGCGAGGATCGAGATGCCGCCGATCGCGAGCGGGAGGAGCGGCAGGTTCCCGGCCGGGAAGGCGGTGCCGAGCAGCATCACCGCGACGGCGGTGACCGCGTAGGTCTCGAACAGGTCGGCCGCCATGCCGGCGCAGTCGCCGACGTTGTCACCGACGTTGTCGGCGATCACGGCCGGGTTGCGCGGGTCGTCCTCCGGGATGCCCGCCTCGATCTTGCCGACGAGGTCGGCGCCGACGTCGGCGGCCTTCGTGAAGATGCCGCCACCCAGGCGCGCGAAGACGGAGATCAGCGAGCCGCCGAACGCGAGCCCGATCAGGTCGTCGATCGCCGAGTCCTGGCTGTTGTCGAACACGCTCGTGAGCACGCCGTAGTAGCCGGCGACGCCAAGGAGGCCCAGGCCGACGACGAGGAGCCCGGCGACGGAGCCGGCCCGGAACGCCACGTTGAACGCGGGCCGCAGTCCCTGCTTGGCCGCCTCGGCGGTGCGCACGTTCGAGCGCACGGCCACGTTCATGCCGATGAAGCCGGCGGCTGCCGAGAGGATGGCGCCGACCGCGAAGCCGATCGCCGTCCCCCAGCCCAGCTCGTTGTAGAAGCCGAGCAGCAGGAACGGGACGAGGGCGACGCCCGCGATCGTGATGTACTGGCGCCGCAGGTAGGCCGCCGCGCCCTCCTGGATGGCGCGCGCGATCTCCTGCATGCGCTCGCTCCCGGCGGGCTGCCTGAGCAGCCAGATCGTGAAGTAGATCCCGAAGCCCACGCCGACCGCTGCGCAGATCAGCGCAAACGCGACCGCGTTGTCGTTGAAGAAGTCCATCCGTCCTCCGTCCTTGCCCCGTCACCGGTGAGTCGTCACAAAGTGAACGCCGAGCTGTCTCGGCGCGGGAGAGTATGTATCACAAGCTCCGGCCGTGCCTTGTTGCAGCGACCTAAGCCGGGGTCTCTCCGACGGCGCTCGCGTAGGCGAGCTGAAGGTTCGCCGTCACCTGCTCGAAGTCGCGGACGAGGTCGTCCGGAACGGAGCCGCGCAGCACCGGCACGATCGCCCGCAGCGACTCGATCGCGAGTCGGGCCTGCTCGAGGTCGCGATGTTCCTGCGCGAGTCGGTGGTAGGCGAGCGACGAGATCGTCGAGAGGGTGTGCACGAGCAGGTCGGACACCTTCAGCTGCTGCAGCGCGGCCACAAGCTGCTCCTCGTCCGGCTCCCCGTTCGCCTCGTCAGCCACGGACGGGCACTCCGACCTGTTCCGCGTAGACCTCACGCACCGTCGCGCCCTCCTCCAGGCGGGCGTACTGGCGCTCCGCAGCGTTCTGCTCCGGGAGGGCCAGGTACGACGCCGCTCCGAGCTCGGCCGCCACCGGCGCGACCCACTCGAGCAGCCGCTCGAGCCTGGCGCGCGCGGGCACCACGTCGCCGCGGTCGAGGTCGATCAACTCGCCGGACAGCCCGTAGCGGATCGCCCGCCAGAGGTTCTCCTCGATCAGCCGGTGCGGCTGCTCGGGCAGTGGCTCCCCCTCGTCGAGCGCGCGGGCGATCCGAGCCGTGAGCGAGACGGCGAAGGCCGCGAGCGCCTGCGCGTCCGCGAGGTCGGGCTGGGCGTCGCAGATCCGGATCTCGACCGTCGGGAAGGAGAGGTGCGGACGAACGCTCCACCAGAGCTGGGTCGGCTCGTCCATCGAGCCCGTCGCGTAGAGGAAGCGCGACGTATGCCTCGTACTCCTGCCACGACGCAAACGTGTCCGGCACGCCGCAACGCGGAAAGAACCGCGTGAAGATCTGCGTCCGCGCCGAGTGGAGCCCCGTGACGCAGCGGTCGACGAGCGGCGAGCTCGCGGACAGGGCCAGCAGCTCGGGCAGGAGCCCGCGCAGGCCGTTCGTGACCGCGATCGCGCGGTCGGCGCCGCGGATCCCGACGTGGACGTGGAGCCCGAACGTGTTGTTGCGCCAGACGACGTACTGGAGCAATTCGTTGTTCCGCGCGTAGTGCGGCGTGTCGATGATCCGCTGGTCGCGCCAGTCCGCCCACGGGTGCGTTCCGGTCGCGCCGAGGGACAGCCCGAGCGGCTCGACGAGCGCTGCGAGCTGCGTGCGGCGCTCGGCCATCGCTGCCGGGACGTCGGCGAAGCTCTCGCAGCGGCCCGTCTTGATCTCGACCTCGGAGGCGATCAGCTCGCCGACGAGGTTGGGCTCGAGCGCCGTGCCCTGCGCGGCCGCGTGCACCTCCTCGAAGCGGTTGACGAGGTCGAGCGAGCCCGGCTCGAGCAGCGCGAACTCCTCCTCGACGGCGACCGTGAAGTCGGTGGCGTCGTCGAAGCGCTCGCGGGCCTCGCGCAGCAGCTCGTCGGGCTGGTCAAGCATGGGCGGGAGGGTAGTTGAACGGTTCCAGCAGGCGCCGGGAGACACCCGCCCAGCTCCAGCGCGCCAGCGTCGCGCGCCGCGCGGCCTCGGCGAGGTCGACCCGGTCGGCTGCCGGCAGCGCCAGGAGCTCCCGCAGCTTCCGCGCGAGCTCGGCGACGTCGCCGGTCTCGAACGCCGCGAGGTGGCGGAGGTGCGGCGGGTACTCCTCCTCGAGCCCCGCGGCCACCTCGGCCAGGCCCGAGTGGCGGGAGACGAGCGGCGGCGAGCCGGCGGCCGCCGCCTCTGCCGCGACCATGCCGAAGGCCTCGGGGAAGATCGACGGGACGACGGTGACGTCCGCCAGCGGCAACAGGTGGACGAGATGCCGGTGCTCGAGCGGGCCGGTGAAGAGCGTCCGCGGGCCTGCAAGGCGCTGCAGCTCGGCGCGGTAGTCGCCGAAGCCGACGATCACGGCTCGTGCGTCCACCTCTCGCAGCGCGTCGAGCAACACGTGGATGCCCTTGTTGTAGAGGAGCTTGCCGAAGTAGAGAACGGTCGGCTCGTCTCCCTCGAGGAACTCTGCGAGCCGCGCGGCGTTGCCCTCGTCCGGGAGTCGCTCGTTCGCGTTCCCGGGGTTCGGCGGGTCGCGCCGGGCTTCGTCGAGCAGCCCGGCAAGAGCCTCCGCGCGCGGACGCGGCCGCCACTCGTCGACGTCGACGCCGGGAGGCACCTCGTGCACCCGCTCCACGCCGCCGACGACGTCCTCGAGGACGCCGCGGATGTGGTCGGAGCCGACGAAGACGGCCTCGGCCCGAGCAAGCGTCTCTCTCCCCCACGCGGCGAGCTCGGGGTGCTCGCGCATCGTGTACTCGAGCTCCGAGCCATGCGCCTTGACCGCGAAGCGGGCGCCGCTCGCGGCACCGACGGGGCCACCGAGCAGCACGTGGTTGCAGAGGACGGCGTCTGCCGGCAGGTGCTCGCCAAGCGCGGCGGCGTTCGCCTCGACCCAGGCGTCCAGCTCGGCCCGCGTGCAGTCTTGAACCCGCTTCACCTCGTAGCCCTCGTAGCGATCGAGGACGAATACCGGGAGCAGCCCGCCGACGTCCGGCCGCACCGTCCGCGCGCCGCCGAGGTCGTAGAGCTCCGGGTGGGGCTCCTGCGAGAGAACGACGACCTCGTGCCCGGCTCGACTCCACTCGCGGGCCAGGGAGCGCGTGTAGACGTTCGACCCGGTCCCGCCGAGCAGGTACCCATGCCAGAGGATGATCCTCAAGCGCGCTCGAGCTACGTCAGGTGGAAATACAGGGCGTAGAGCAATTCCACAGCCGGATTCGAAGCGTGCACCGCCACGTCGGCCGGGACGTCCAGCAGCGCCTCGGAGTAGTTGAAGATGATCTTCACGCCCGCGTCGATCAGGTCGTCGGCGGCGGCCTGGGCTCCCTCGGCGGGGACGGCGATCACGCCGACGATGATGTTGTTGTCGCGCACCGCCTCGCGCAGGGTCGAGTAGGGCGTCACCGCGAGGCTCCCGATCGCGCGCCCCACCTTCTCGGGGTCGGTGTCGAAGACCGCCGCGATGTTGATCCCGTGCTCGCCGAAGATCGGCGAGCTCGCGATCGCCTGGCCGAGCCGACCGGCCCCGACGAGCGCGATGTTGTGCTGACCCTGAGTGCGCAGGATCTTGCGGATCTCGCCGAGCAGCGAGTCGATGTTGTAGCCGACCCCGCGCTTGCCGAACTTGCCGAAGCCGGAGAGGTCGCGCCGGATCTGAGTCGCGTTGATGTTGGTGTAGTCCGAGATCTCCTGCGACGAGATCCGGTCCTTCCCCATCTTCTTCGCCTGGGTCAGCACCTGGAGGTACCGGCTCAGGCGCGCTGCGACACCGACGGTCAGGCGTTCCGCCACCCGGACGCTCCCTTCTTCGCTTGTGACAACGAGGCACATGATGCCAGCGGCTCATCCGACCCCGCGGATGCAACCGTCAGCGGCCGTCGAGTCGCCGGCGCAGCGCCTCCGGATTCACGAAATAGGTGAAGGCGCGTTCGGCGTCGACTTCGACGACCGGGATCGACTCGCGATACGCCGCTTCGAGCGCCCGATCGCCGGTGATGTCCACGAGCTCGAAGTCCTCGCCACGGACGCGTCGCACGACGTCGACGGCAGCTGCGCAGAGATCGCAGCCGGCGGCGGTGTAGACGACGACCCTGCGGCTGCTAGGGGTAGAGCCCACGTGTGACCGTAGCCTCGCCGACGCGGCGCACCGCCACCCCGTACGCGGCCATGCGCATGCTCGTGCCGTGACGCTCGCGCGTCTCCCAGGTCTCACGGAACGCGCGGGTGACGATGTCGTTCAGGCGCGCGTTCACCTGCTCCTCCTTCCAGAAGTACTCCTGGAGGCCCTGCACCCATTCGAAGTAGGAGACGACGACGCCGCCCGCGTTGGCGAGCACGTCCGGGAGGACGAGGACGCCGCGGTCCTCGAGGATCTCGTCCGCGCCCGGGGTGACAGGCCCGTTGGCTCCCTCGCAGACGATCCGGGCCTTCACCTGTGCGGCGTTGTCGGCCGTGATCACCTGCTCGAGCGCACACGGGGCGAGAACATCGCAGTCGATCGTGAGCAGTTCCTCGTTCGTCACCGCGTCAGCGCCGCGGAAGTCCGCGAAGCTGCCCGTCTCCGCCTTGAACGCGAGCGCGGCAGGAACGTCGAGCCCGCTTGCGTCGTGCACCCCGCCCTGGGAGTCGGAGATCGCGACGACCGTCGCGCCCTCCTCGGTGAGCATCCGCGCGAGCCCGCCGCCGACGGTGCCGGCTCCCTGCACGGCCACGCGCAGGCCGTCGATCTGCTTCGACTCCTCGGCGAGCACGTCCGCGAGGCAGTAGAGCGCGCCCCGTGCCGTCGCCTCCCGGCGGCCGAGCGAGCCGCCGATCGCGAGCGGCTTGCCGGTGACGACGCCCAGCACCGAGTGCCCCTTGTTCATCGAGTACGTGTCGAAGATCCAGGCCATCACGCTCTCGTCGGTGCCGACGTCGGGCGCAGGGATGTCCTTCTCGGGCCCGATCTCGTTGATGATCTCGCTCGTGTAGCGGCGAGTCATTCGCTCGAGCTCACGACGCGAGAGCTGCTTCGGATCGACGACGACGCCTCCCTTCGCCCCGCCGAACGGCAGCCCCATCAGCGCGCACTTCCACGTCATCCACATGGCGAGACCCTTGATCTCGTCCTGCGTGACGCCGTGGTGGTAGCGGATGCCGCCCTTCGAGGGGCCGCGCGCGATGTTGTGGGTGACGCGGTAGCCGGTGTAGACGTTGACTGATCCGTCGTCCATCGAGACCGGCACCGACACCTCGACCGACTTCTTGCAGTGCTCGAGGACGCTGATCAGGTTCGAGTCGATCCCGAACGTCGTGCCGACCCTGCGCAGCTGCTCGCGGGCGATCCCATAGGGATTCTCGCGGAGGTGCGTCGTTTCCGTCGCGGCCATCGCGGCGCTGAGTCTACATCGGTAGGTCAGCGGATCCGGAAGCCGACCGACCTCGCCTCGCGCCGGCCCGCCGGCGGGCTCGCCACGATCCTCAGGCGGTACGACCCTCGGGCGAGCGTGCCGCCGCGCGGCCCTCTCCCGGTGACGCCGAAGGCGTAGCTCCCAGGCAACACGTTGCGCAGCCGCGCGAGCAGGCCGAGGCGCTGCCGCCCACGCCAGAGCTCGACGTCGAGACGCGTCAGCGGTCGCAGCTGCGCGCGGCCGCCCTCGTCGCGGACGCTCCCGGCGCGCACGCTCAGCACGGCCGGCGCGCGGTCGGAGGCCTTGAACCTCGCGGTGGAGATCTGGACGTCGCTCAGCAGTGGCTCCGCCGCCGCGGGGAGCGTGACGGCCCAGGGAATCGCGATCTCGCCGCCGCCCGCCACCTCGACCCGAGCCGAGCTCGTAATCGCGCCGAGCCTGCGTGGAACGAAGGTCACCCGCGCCGTCAGTGCGAGCTCGCGCTCCGCGCCGGACCGGAGCAGGAACCGTCGCGGCTTCACGGTGACGGAGACGCCTGCGATCCCCTCGACCTCGGCCGCCACGGAGACGCGCAGGCGCCGGTTCGTCACGTTCCGGATCCGCACGTGGCGCACCGAGCTCCAGCCGCGTTTCAGCGCGGCGCCGAAGGCGACCGTGGCCGGCGAGCTCGCTACCTCGGCAACAGCCGCGGCGCCGGGATCGACGAGTCCGGCCCCCTGCGCGGCGACCGGGGTGTCGCGCAGCGGCACGGCCGTGCCGACGAGCACACCTTTCAGGGCATCGGCATCGAGCTCGGGACGAGCCTGCACGACGAGCGCGGCGGCCCCGCCGACGAGTGCGGCCGCCGCGCTCGAGCCGCTGATCGTTCCGTAGCGCGGCAGACGGCCGTCCGTGCGACCGACGTCGGCGGTAAGCAGCTCGACCCCCGGCGCCGTCAGCTCCGGCTTGACGCCGCCGCCGAACGCCAGGCCGTGCGACGAGAACGGCGCGGCGCGTCCGCGCTGATCGTTCTCTCCCCAGGCCGGCTCGTCGAGCGAGACGTGGACGGGCACGCCCAGAGCAAGCGCCTCGCGGGCAGCGCGCGCCGCCGCCGCCGGCAGGCCGATCACGGGGATGCCCAACCCCTCGTCGACGCCGAGTGCACCGGCCGGGACGACCCCGTCGACCAGTACGGCAGCCGCACCTGCGTCGGCCGCGCGGTGGCCCGCGTCGGCCGGTGCCGTCGACCGAGCCAGCAACGCAGCCCGGCCCGCGACGATGCTGAACCCTTGCTCGTCGAAGAAGCGGGAGAGTGGATCCACGCTCGGGTCCGGTCGCGCCTCGGCCGCCGGCCGCACGACCTGAAGCGCGAGTGCGCGACGGGCTTCGGCCGCGCCGCCGAGCGGCAGCTCGCGATCGAGCAGGATGCGAAGTCCAGCGCGGACGACGACGCGGGCCGACGAGACGCTCACGCGGCCGTCTGCGGCGCCGACCGTGAGCGCAGCCGGAGCTCCGCCCGGCCCGCCGACGCTGCCGTAGCCCGGACCGGCAGGGCCCTCGTTTCCGACCGGCGCGACGACGAGCGTGTCCAGCCGCACCGCCCCGGAGACGGCGCGCGCGAGCGGGCCGTCCGAGAACGCCGCGAACGGCTCGACGACGCCGACGACCGCGATACGTGCGGCATCGAGGGCGCTGCCATCCGCGTCGGGATCGACGGCGCGCTCGAGGCCGGCGAGCAGCTGATCCGTTCGTCCGTAGACGGCGAACCCTCCGGCCGCCGTCGGCTGCCAGCCCGCGATCCGGATCGGCAGGACCGACGCGCCGGGCGCTGCGCCGTGCAGCTCGTTCGGGCCGCCGCGACCAACCAGCAGCCCTGCCATCTGCGTGCCGTGCTGCTCGACCTGCGAGGCATCCTGCGGGTTGGAGCGCGCGAGCGCGCGACCGTCGGGATCGAGCACGTCGATCCCTTCGAGCACCCGGCCGCGCAGGTACGGATGGGTCGCATCGACGCCGGTGTCGAGCAGCGCGATCGTGATTCCCGCACCGTCGAGACCCGGCAGGCGCAGCGGGGCGCGCCGGCCCGAGCCGGGGCCGTACGCCCCGTTCCGGAGCGCGCGCGTCGGGGCGGCCGCGGGGTACGAAACCCGAACCGGATAGACGCCGACGACGTCGCGATCGCGCTCGAGCAGCGCGAGACCGCGTGCGTCGAGAGCGGCCGAGAAGCCGTTGAGGGTACGCGTGTAGACGAACTCCGGCACGACCTGGACGCCCTCGCGCGAGAGCCGCGCGGCGATCTGCTTCTGACCGGCGAGCGCCGCAGCCGTCCAGCGGCGCATCTGCGATTCGCTCGCCTTGCCGCCGGCCCGCGCGACCCGTTGGGCGAGCGAGGCGTAGCGCAGCACGACGATCATCCGCTGACCGACCGCGACCTCGCTCCGGCCGCCGTCGACGAAGCCGCGCCAGGCGGACGCGCCGGCATCGCTCGGGGTGGGTCGTTGCGCACCCTGGCTGCCCGCAGCCAGTAGCAGTGCGCCGGCCACGAGCAGGGTCGGCGGCACGAGCCGCCGCCAGTCAGCTCCGCGAGGCATAGGCGTCGAGGTCAAGGTACCGAGGATAGGGCAGCACTCTGCCGTACCTCCCGGCGGACGCGATCATCGCCGCGTTGTCGGTGCAGAGAGCGAGCGGTGCGAACCGCGCCTCGGGGAGCGCCGCGCGGAGCTCGGAGTTGGCGGCGACGCCGCCGACGACCGCGACCGTATCGCGCCCCGCCTCGTCGGCAGCCGCAGTCGTCCGCTGCACGAGCGCTCGCACGATCGCTCGCTGGTACGAGGCGGCGAGATCGGCGCGTCGGCGCGCCAGGTCCTCGCCGAGATCGCGAACGGTGTAGAGGAGCGCCGTCTTGACGCCCGAGAAGGAGAAGTCGAGCCCGCCCAGGCGCGCGACCGGGAACGAGAATGCCTCGGGATCGCCCGACTGCGCCAGCCGGTCGATCTCCGCACCGCCGGGGTAGCCGAGCCCGAGCAACCGCGCGCCCTTGTCGAACGCCTCACCGGCGGCGTCGTCCACGGATGTGCCGAGCACCCGATAGCCGCCGTGCTCCTCCACGTCGAGCAGCAGCGTGTGACCGCCGCTCGCGAGCAGGCAGAGGAAGGGCGGCTCGAGCGGGTCGGGCGCGAGGAAGAGCGACGCGACATGGCCGTGCAGGTGGTCGACCGGCACGAGCGGCAACCGTCGTGCCCAGGCGAGCGCCTTGGCGGCCGAGACGCCGACGAGCAGTGCCCCGACGAGCCCAGGCCCCTGCGTCACCGCGACGGCGTCCACGTCGTCGAGTGTCGCCCCGGCTTCGTCGAGCGCCTCCCGCACGACCGGCGTGACCAGCTCGAGGTGCCGCCGCGAGGCCACCTCGGGAACGACACCGCCGTACCGGGCGTGCAGATCGGCCTGCGAGGAGACGACGTTCGAGCGGATCACGCCCGCGTCCGTGACGAGTGCCGCGGCCGTCTCGTCGCACGAGGTCTCGAGCCCGAGGATCACGATCCGGCGGCGCGCTGCTCGTCGGGTCGCTGCTCGTCGGGCCGCTGCTCGTCGGGCGGCGGATCGCGCCACATGATCAGGGCGTCCTCGCGGTTGTCCGTGTAGTAGCCGCGACGCACGCCCCGCGCCTTGAAGCCGAGCGCCTCGTAGAGCTTGATCGCACCGACGTTCGAGACCCGCACCTCGAGCGTGTAGCCGCGGCGCTCGTCCGTCGCCGTGACCTCGAAGAGGCGATCGAGGAGGGTGCGTGCGATGCCGCTGCCGCCGGTGCACCGGCTCGACCGCGACGTTCATCACGTGCCAGGCGTCGACGTAGCGGGAGATGATCAGGTAGCCGAGCAGCTCTCCACCGTCGGGCTCGAAGGCCCCGAGCGAGAGCGAGCTCGGCTTGGCCACCTCGCTCGCGAACATCGAGCGCGACCACGGCGTCGGATACGAGACCCGCTCGATCCGCTCGATCGCGTCGAGGTCGCGGAGCTCGAGCTTGCGGAGCTCGACGTTCATCGCGCTGCCACTTCCTGTGCATCGGGATCGCGCACGTAGATCGGCTCGAGCAGCTCGACCGGGCCGAAGTCGTGGGCGAGCGCGGCGTGGAAGCGGGCGCGCGGCAGGTGTCGCTCGTCGTCGTCCGGCGGAACCTCTGCGCCTGCGGCCTCGAGCACGTCGCGATACCGGAGCGCTCCGTCGCCGACGCAGATCGCTCCGGGTGCCGGGGCGAGCTCGGCCGGTGCGAGCGCACGCGGGCCGGTCACGAAGATCTCGCGGCGCTTCGCGTCGATCACGGCCAGCGCTCCGGGAGCGCCGGCGGCCAGCGCGTCGAGCGTCGAGACTCCCGCTGCTGGGAGGCCGAGCGCGAGCCCGAGCCCCTGCGCGACCGCCAGCCCGATGCGCGTGCCGGTGAAGCTGCCGGGGCCGGTGCCGACGGCGAGCGCCTCGAGGTCGGTCGCGTGCGCGCCCGCCTGGCGCAGCAGCGCGTCCACGTCCTCGAGCAGCGTCGCCGCCCGCGAGACCCGCTCCCCCAGCACCTCGCCGTCGCCGACGAGCGCGCTCGTCGCGCGCTCAGTCGCCGTGTCGAACGCCAGGATCAGCACGTGCCATCCGTTCTACCAATGCGGCGTCGGCAGCGTCGAGACGGATCCGCCGCCGCTCGGCGTCGACATGCTCGAGTCGGACGGCGACGCGAACCTCCGGCAGGCCCGCTCCTGCCGCCTCGGGCCATTCCACGAAGACGATCGCGTCCTCGAAGTAGGGCTCCAGGTCTGCCCACTCGGCCGGCGTGACGCCGGTGAAGCGATAGAGGTCGAGGTGCGAGACGTCCGGATCGCCTTCGTAGCGATGGCCGATCGTGTAGGTCGGGCTCGTCACGGGCGCCGTCACGCCGAGCGCGCGGCACGCGCCGCGCACGAAGGTCGTCTTGCCGCCGCCGAGCTCGCCCGAGACGGTGACGACGTCCCCCGGCCGGAGCTCTCGTGCGAGCCGCGCCGCGAACGCCTCGGTCTCCTCCGGCGAGCCGCTCACGAGCTCCATGCGGGGCTAGAAGAGGCCGAGCTGCACGGCCGGCTCGCGGCTGACCGGCTCGGGCGCGTGCGTGGGCTCGGCGACGGACTTGGTTGCTCTGAGCAACTGAGTCCTACGGCGCCCAGCAGCTCCGGGATGCGCGCGAAGTCCTGGGCGAGCACGGTCTGCATCGACGGCGTGTAGAGCGCCGCCGCCGGGTGGAAGAGCGGGTAGAGCGTGACGCGGTTGCCTCCGACCGTCACCTCCTGCTCGACGCCGTGAACGCGCGTGATCCCGGTCGGCTTGCCCGAGAGGAGCTTGGTGGCGAAGTTGCCGAGCGTCGCGACGAGCACCGGCCGGATCAGCTCGATCTGATGGAAGAGATGCGACTCGCAGGCCTCGATCTCCTCCGGGTGCGGATCGCGGTTCCCGGGCGGGCGGCATTTCAGGACGTTCGCGATGTAGACGTCGGCGCGTGCGAGGCCGATCCCGTTCAGGAGCTTCTCCAGCAGCTTGCCCGCCTGCCCGACGAAGGGAACGCCGTTTGCGTCCTCGTGGAAGCCGGGCGCCTCGCCGACGAACATCAGGTCGGCGTTCGGATCGCCGGCGCCGAAGACGACCTGCGTGCGCGTGGCGGCGAGCGGGCAGCGGGTGCAGCCGAGGGTCTCGTCGCGATAGTCGGCCAGATCAGGCGGACCCGATTCCAGAGGACGGAGCAGGGTGCTCACGTCGAGGAGTCTAGGACGCGAGCCGGACGCAGCTCAACAGCCGCAGCCGCCGCCGCAGCAGCCACCGCCACCGCCGCCGCCGAAGCTCGGCTGGGACCCTGCCGCTTTGATTGGGCACCGCTGACCGCGAAGGTGGACAGCTGCTTCAGCACGTTGCCCTTCCCACACTCCGGGCAGACGACCGCCTGCTCGGAGCTCCGCACGAGCTCCTCGAAGTGCGACTCGCACTCCATGCATGCGTACTCGTACATCGGCATGCTCCCAGTCTAATGGCTGGCTGGACGGCAAAGATTCTGGAAGGCGAGCTCGTGCGGCTCGAGCCGCTCACCCTCGCGCACGAGGACGACCTCTGGGAGGCCTCGCGCGACGAGCGCACCTGGCAGTGGCTCTCGATCGTGCAGCCGGCGACGCGCGCCGACTTTCGCGCCTACCTCGACGCGGCGCTCGAGAACGTGGCCGCCGGCGTCGAGCTGCCGTTCGCGACCGTGCTGCGGTCGTCCGGCCGCGTGGTGGGGAGCACGCGCTTCCTGGCGCTGCGGCCGGAGTACGCGAGCCTCGAGATCGGCTGGACGTGGCTCGCGCCCGACGCCTGGGGAACGGGCGCGAACGTCGAGGCGAAGCTGCTGATGCTCGAGGACGCCTTCGGGCGGCTCGGCTGCCGGCGGGTCGAGCTGAAGACCGATGCGCTGAACGAGCGCTCGCGCGGTGCGATGGAGGCGCTGCCGGCGCAGTTCGAGGGGATCCACCGCAAGCACATGCTCGTGCGCGGCGGCGAGAACCGCGACTCGGCGTGGTACAGCGTCGTCGACGACGAGTGGCCCGAGGTACGCGCGAATCTCCTACGCCGACTCGGCCGGGACTAGGAACTCGCGGACGAGCTCGATCGCGTCGGGCCGGTCGCGGAAGACGCCGTGCCCGGCGTCGGCGTAGCGCTCGAACCGGGAGAGCTCGCGCCGGCAGCGCCGCCACGAGCTCCTCGACGCCGGCCATCGTCGTCGAGGGATCGTCCTCGCCGGCGAGCACGAGCGTCGGGCAGCTGACGCGAGCCGCTTCCTCGCGCAGGTCGAAGCGCTGGCTGCTTCCCTGCTCCCAGGTCATGATCAGCTCGAAGTTCATCTGGATCCGGGCGACCACGTCGGGGGAGAGCGGCCGGCGGGTGTAGAGCGGGACGCAGACCCGCAGGAACTCGGCGAACGTGGCCGGCGACGGCTCGGCGAAGTAGCGCGCTGCGATCTCGCCGGCCTCGGAGCCGCCGAGCCGGTCGAGCACCGCGATCGAGCGGGTGTGGATGTACCGCGCGACGGTGCTGACGAGAACGAGCCGGCCGACCGAGTCGGGATGGCGTGCGGCGAGCAGCAGCCCGACCGAGCCCCCGAACGCCGTCCCGAGCACGACTGGGCGCTCGATCTCGAGCACGTCCAGGAACTCGCGGACGTCCTCGACCCAGGTGTCGAAGTTCCAGTGGTCGGCCTCGCTCCAGTCGCTGCGCCCGGAGCCGCGCAGGTCGAGGTAGACGACCTGCGCGCTCTCGGCGAGCGCCGGGCCGATGTGCTCCTTGTACAGCGTGTGATCGATTCCGGGGCCGGTGTGCAGGAGCAGGATCGTCGGGCGCTCGCGCATCCACGGCCCGTCGAGCACCAGCTTCGCGCCGTCGAGGTCGAAGTAGAGGTCGACTCCGCGGACCGCGACCTTCACGACGCCGCCTCGCCGGCCTGGAGCGAGTCGAGGAACAGCCGCAGCTCCTCACCCGCCGCAGGCGCGTCGCGGACGACCGAGTGGCGCGCGCCGGGGAAGCTGCGGAAGCGCACTCCCGCGGGCAGGCCCTCGACGACCTCGTGCACGGACTCGAGCGGCGCCCAGGCGTCGTCCTCGCCGGCGAGCACGAGCGCCGGCGCCCGGATCGCAGCGAGCTCGTCCCGCAGGTCGAGCTCGCGCGACTCACCGCGCATCCAGCCGATCAGAACCTCGGGGCGCCAGTCGGCCCGCACGATCACGTCGCTCGTCTCCTCGTAGCCCGTCAGCAGCGGAAAGCACACGCGTAGGAAGTCGCCGAAGCCCTGCTCGTCCATGTCGCGGTAGAAGCGCTCGGCAGCGCCCCGGGCGTCGGGACCGCCCAGGCGCTCGAACACGGCGATCGAGCGCTCCGGGACCATCCGCGCCACGGGCGCCGTCAGGACGAGCGCGCCGGGATGCGCCGGGTGACGCGAGGCGTAGCGCATGGCGACCAGGGCACCGAACCCGAGGCCGAGCACGACCGGTCGCTCGATCCGCAGCGCGTCGCAGAACTCCCGCACGTCGTCGGCCCAGCGGTCGAGGCGGAGATCCTCGGGCCGGCCGAGGTCGCTGCGCCCGCCGCCGCGCTGGTCGAGATACACGACCTGGGCGCCCGACGCGACGAGCCACGGCCCGATCTGCACCTTGAAGACGCCGTGGTCGAAGCCGGGCCCGGGATGCAACAGCAGCACCGTCGGCCGCTCCCGCATCCAGGGGCCGTCCGGGACGAGCTTCGCGCCGTCGACGTCGAAGAAGAGGCGAATGTCGCCGACACCGATGCGCACGCGGAGCTAGACTAACGGCGCCCGGTATCCGGATTCGGAACTGGAGCTCACCATGATCGAGACAGTCCACGTCGTCGGCGCGGGGCGCGTCGGCTCGGCGCTGGCCGCGCGGCTCGCCGAACGCGGCGTCGGCCTGGACGCGAACGACGGCCGAGCTCGTGCTGCTGTGCGTCCCCGACCGCGCGATCGCCGAGGTCGCAGCGACGGTCGCCCCCGGCCCCTGGGTCGCGCACGTGAGCGGCGCGACGCCGCTCGCGGCGCTCGCTCCGCACACGCGCCGCTTCGGCCTGCATCCGCTGCAGACGTTCACCCGCGCTCGCGGCGCCGAGCAGCTCGACGGCGCCTTCGCGGCGGTCACCGCCGAGAGCGCCGAGGCCCGCGAGCTCGGCTTCGAGCTCGCCCGCCTGCTCGGCCTGCAGCCGTTCGAGCTCGCCGAGGAGCAGCGGGACGCCTACCACGCGGGCGCCGCGATCGCGTCGAACTACCTCGTCACGCTGCGCCGCGCCGCGGGCTCGCTGCTCGAGGCCGCCGGCGCGCCGCCCGAGGCGCTCGATCCGCTGATGCGCCGCACGATCGAGAACGGCTTCGAGCTGACCGGCCCGATCGCGCGCGGCGACCTGGGAGACGGTCGAGGCGCACGGAGCGGCGATCCGGCGCGAACGGCCGGAGCTCGAACCGATGTACGCGGCTCTCGCCGAGGCGACGAAGGAGCTCCTGTGAGAGTCGTGCGTCACATCGCCGAGCTCCACCCGCTCGCCGGTGACGTCGGCCTCGTGCCGACGATGGGCGCACTGCACGCGGGACACGAGTCGCTGATCCACGCGGCCGGCCTCGACTGCGACACCGTCGTCGTCAGCGTCTTCGTCAACCCGGCCCAGTTCGGCGACGCGGACGATCTCGCCGCGCTATCCGCGCGACGAGGCGCGCGACATCCGGCTCGCCGAGGAGGCAGGGGCCGACGTCCTCTTCGTGCCGGCCTCGGAGGAGATGTATCCGCCGGGCTTTCAGACGTGGGTCGAGGTCGAAGAGCTGTCGCGCGGGCTCGAAGGAGCGCACCGGCCGGGCCACTTCCGGGGCGTCGCGACGATCTGCCTCAAGCTCTTCAACATCGTCCGCCCGCGCTACGCGTACTTCGGGCAGAAGGACGCACAACAGCTGGCGGTGCTCCGGCGCATGGTGCGCGACCTCGAGCTGGACGTGACGATCACGTCGGTGCCGACCGTCCGCGACGCCGACGGGCTCGCCCTCTCGTCCCGCAACGCCCGGCTCTCGCCCGCGGAACGCGAAGCCGCGCTGGCACTCCCCCGCGCGCTCGCCACCCGCGACGCCGACGCCGCGCGGGCAGCGCTCGCCGGCCTCGACGTCGACTACGTCGAGGTCGCCGACTTCGACCCGCCCGTACTCGCCGCCGCCGTCCGCATCGGCTCGACCCGTCTGATCGACAACGTCGTCCTCGAGGAGGAATCACGATGACCACCCGCCCACGCCAGCCTGCGCCGGGCACGCCCGCACCGGGGAAGCTGCCGCTCACCGAGCTCGCCGAGCTGAAGACGCGGCGCCAGCCGATCGCGATGATCACCGCCTACGACGCGCCGTCGGGGCGGCTCGCCGACGCGGCCGGCGCGGACGTGATCCTCGTCGGCGACTCGGCGGCGATGACCGTGCTCGGCCACGACTCGACGGTGCCGGCGACGATGGACGAGATGATCGTGCTCACGCGCGCGGTCAACCGCGGCGCGCGCCGGCCGCTCGTCGTCGCGGACATGCCGTTCGGCTCCTTTCAGGTCTCCGACGAGTCGGCGGTGGAGAACGCGATTCGCTTCCTCAAGGAGGCGGGTGCGGACGCCGTGAAGGTCGAGGGGGCCGGCGCAACCCTGTCGCGCGTCCGTGCGCTCGTCGGCGCGGGCGTGTCGACGATGGGCCACATCGGCCTGACGCCTCAGTCGGCGACGATGCTCGGAGGGTTCAAGGCACAGGGGCGGACGGCGGAGAAAGCGCGGCGGCTCTACGACGACGCGCTCGCGCTCCAGGCCGCCGGCGTCTTCGCGCTCGTGCTCGAGGCCGTTCCCGCGCCCGTGGCCGCGCGCATCACCGAGTCGCTCGAGATCCCGACGATCGGGATCGGCGCCGGCGTCGACTGCGACGGCCAGGTGCTCGTCTGGCACGACCTGCTCGGGCTCTATCAGGGCGGCTCGCCGCGCTTCGTGAAGCAGTACGCCGACCTGGCGACCGAGATCGAGCGCGCCGTCTCCACGTACGTCGCCGAGGTGCGCGACCGCCGCTTCCCGGAGGAGCAGCACACCTACTCGATGCCGGCGGAGGAGCTGGCGCTCTTCGAGGAGGCGCTAGAAAGTCGAAGGGAGGTACGCGAACGCGGCTAGGAAGAGCGCGACGAGACCGAGCGCGCCGAGCGAGCGCCACCAGCTCCAGCCGTGCACGGCGCGGACGCCGACCAGCAGCAGCGCGGCCGACCAGAGCGCGAACGCGAGCTCGAGCCCGTCGAAGAGCGCTCCCGCCGCGCCTTCGTCGGAGCCGCCGCGCTCGAAGACGTCGCCGCCGAACGCCGCGAGCTCGAGCGGCCAGAGGACGAGCAGCGAGAGCGCGAGCGGGGCCGCTGCGAACGCGAGCACGTGGCGCGCGCGCCTGTAGTCGCCGAGCCCGCCGAGACCGCGCGCGCCGAGGTAGAGGGCGCCACCGATCAACCAGTAGCCGGCGAAGGCGTAGAACCCGCCCGCGACGACCGCCCAGACTGCCACGAGCAGGCCGTCGTACTCCGGATCGTCGAAGAGGCGTCCCGCGGTGCTCGTGCCGAGGACGCCTGCGATGCCCGCGAGGTAGACGAGGGCGAGCACCGGCTCCTGCCGTGCGTCGAGATCGTCCTGGGAGTCCTCGCGGAGCGCGACGAACACCGCGCGCGGGCCGAGCAGGACCGCGGGAACGCGCAACCACCACTCGCGCTCCGGGCTCATGGCCCGAGCGTAGTGGCTAGCCGGGGAGGTTCGGAATGCGGACCGGCTGGTTCGAGCCCGTGAGGCGGTAGTTCAGCGTGATGTCGACCGGCTCGCCGCCGGCGTCGATCGAGAGCGTGACGAGCGCCGAGTCGAGCAGGCGCGTGCGCTCGTCGATCGTCAGGACGGCCTCGATGTCGCCGATTCCCGAGCCGAGCTCCTTCAGGTCGAGCCCGGACGGGTTGAGCTCGCCCAGCCCGCCCAGCTTCGACATGGCACCGAGCAGGCCGACGGTGTCGATCTCGCCTGCGACGACCGAGACCGGCCGTCCTTCGACGAGCTGACCCTCGGTCACCCGCACGTCCTTGACGTGCCGGGCGAGCTCGGCGAACGCGGCGGGCCCGAGCGACGCCGAGCCGAGGTTCGGCGCCGCGGCGGCCGGCAGCTTCTGCCAGCTCCCGTTCAGCCGCATCCAGAGCTGCTCGCCGCGGACGACCACTTGCAGGTCGACGTTCGCGCCTGGGAGGCCGCTCGAGCGCATCGACATGTACCCGCGCTGCTTCGAGCCGGCGCCCTCGAAGCGCAGCTCGACCCGCTGGCCCGAGACGGCGAACGACAGCCCGCCCTCGAAGGCGGACGAGGTCAGCTGCGCCTGGGCGGCCTCGGCCGCGAGCAGCAGCTCCTGGGCGCGCTTTCCCTCGGCCGTGGAGCAGCCGGCGGCGAGGAGCGCACCGGGAACGATCAGGAGCGGAGCGCGCGACGGAGCATCGTGTTGGCCGCATCGGCGGTGGCGGCGCGAGCGTCGACCCTCCATCGGGGGAGCCCGGCGGTTAGGGTCGACGCATGGAGGTCGACCCGGCACTCACCGAGCAGGCGCGGGCGAGCGATGCCGTTCGCGGCCACGCTCGGCCTGGAGCTGATCTCGGCCGCACCCGACGAGGTGACGGCACGGCTTCCGTACGAGGAGCGGCTCTGCACGGCGGGCGCGATCCTGCACGGCGGTGCGCTGATGAGCCTCGCGGACGCAGCGGGCGCGTACTGCGCCTTCCTCAACCTCCCGGAAGGCGCGGGCGGCACCGCCACGATCGAGTCGAAGACGAACTTCTTCCGTGCCGTGCGCGAAGGCCACGTGCGCGCGACCTCTCGCCCGCTCCACGTCGGCCGCACGACGATCGTCGTCGAGACCGACCTTCGCGACGACGCCGGCAAGCACGTCGCCCGCGTCACCCAGACGCAGGCGGTCCTATGACGCTGCCGCTGGCTGCTCGCGCTCCTCACCGTCCTGCTTGCGAGCGCCTGCGCCGGCGACGACGACTCGTGCCTCGCAGACCGTGACCGTCACGACGGCGAGCACGGTCACGGTCACCGCGACGACGACGGAGACGACACAACGGAGACGACGACCCCGCCGCCGAGCGAGCTGGAACGGCCTGGAGGAGCCGCTCCCGGCCAGCGGCGAGCTGCCGGTGGACGACTTCAACGCGTATGCCGAGAGCGTCGACGAGCCCTGGGAGCGCGACGTGGCGGCGACCACGACCGAGTTCGTCGGGCGCGACCGGGTCGAGGTGCCTTCGGTCTCCTTCCAGGCCACGACCGGCGGCGAGGGCGAGGGCCCGACGAACGCGTCGCTCCTGCTCAGCGGGTTGCTCGACGACTCGGTCCGGGCACGGCGATACGACCTGACGCTCAGCCGCCGCGGCAGGACGGCACGTGGCGGATCGACTCGGCGTCCTGGGCTCAGCGCTGCCAGCAGGGACGCGGCCACCAGGCGTTCACGCCCGCGCCCTGCATCTGAGCGCGGCCCGCGCTTAGAGCGCTGCGTACAGATCGACGGGCACGCCGTCGGGATCGGCGAGTTGCGCGTAGCGCTGTCCCCAGAACGCGTCCCACGGCTCTTTCTCGCCGTCGAAGCCCGCCGCGACGGCGCGCGCGTACACCTCGTCGACCTCGGCGGGGCTCTCGCATTCGAACGCGAGGCCGAGCTGGTTCCCGGCCGCGCGCATCCAGTCGGGGCGGAAGCTGCGGACGTCGTCCTCGCTGTCGAGCATCAGGCGGACGCCGCTCGGGATGGCGTCTCCACGTGACCCTCGTCCGGCGTCTCGGGAAACGGCGAGCCCGAGCAGGCGGTAGAAGCGGATCGACCGCGCCATGTCCGAGGCGACGATCCCGATCGCGTTCAGCTGCGGCATCGGACGGATCCTACGCCCTAGGCGGCGACCGGCTCGCGCTGCGCGAGCACCTCGCGCAGGTACTGGCCCGTGAAGGAGCCCTCGATCTCCGCGACCTCCTCGGGCGTCCCGGCCGCGATCAGCTCGCCGCCCGCCTCGCCGCCCTCGGGGCCGAGGTCGACCACCCAGTCGGCCTGCTTGATCACGTCGAGGTTGTGCTCGATCACGAGCACGGTGTTGCCCGCGTCGACGAGCCGCTGCAGCACCTCGAGCAGCTTCTCGATGTCGGCGAAGTGGAGGCCGGTCGTCGGCTCGTCGAGGATGTAGAGCGTCGAGCCGGTCGCGACCTTGCAGAGCTCGGCCGCGAGCTTCACGCGCTGCGCCTCGCCGCCGGAGAGCGTCGTCGCCGGCTGGCCGAGCTTGACGTAGTCGAGCCCGACGTCGTGCAGCGTCTGCAGCCGCCGGCGCAGCTTCGGGATCTTCGTGAAGAAGCCGAGCGCCTCCTCGACGGACATCTCGAGCACGTCGGCGATCGACTTGCCCTTGAAGCGCACCTCGAGCGTCTCCTTGTTGTACCGGTGCCCGTGGCAGGTCTCGCACTGGACGTAGACGTCGGGCAGGAAGTGCATCTCGATCTTGATCGTGCCGTCGCCCTTGCACGTCTCGCAGCGGCCGCCGCGCACGTTGAACGAGAAGCGCCCCGGCTTGTAGCCGCGCACCTTCGCCTCGGGGGTGAGCGAGTAGAGCTCGCGGATGTGCGTGAAGAGGTCGATGTAGGTGGCCGGGTTCGAGCGCGGCGTCCGGCCGATCGGCTTCTGGTCGATGTCGATCACCTTGTCGAAGACCTCGATCCCCTCGACGTCGTCGTGGGCGCCCGGCTTGACGCGCATCCGGTTGACGCGGTTCGCGGTCGCCTTGAAGACGATCTCGTTGACGAGCGTCGACTTGCCGGAGCCGGAGACGCCGGTGACGCAGACGAACTTGCCGACCGGGAACTCGACGTCGATTCCCTTCAGGTTGTGCATCGCCGCGCCGCGCACCGTGAAGTGGCCGCGATCCTCCTCGCGCCGCGGCGGGACGGCGATCTTCCGCGTGCCCGAGAGGAACTGGCCGGTGATCGACTCCTTCTTCCGCATCACGTCCTTCGCCTTGCCCTCGGCGACGACGTAGCCGCCGTGCGCGCCCGCGCCGGGCCCCATGTCGACGAGCCAGTCGGCGGTGCGCATCATCTGCTCGTCGTGCTCGACGACGAGCACGGTGTTGCCGAGCGCCTTCAGCCGCTGCAGCGTGCCGATCAGCTTGTCGTTGTCGCGCTGGTGCAGGCCGATCGACGGCTCGTCGAGGATGTAGAGGACGCCGACGAGCTGCGAGCCGATCTGCGTCGCCAGCCGCAGCCGCTGGGCCTCGCCGCCGGAGAGCGTCTTCGCGGCCCGGTCGAGCTGCAGGTAGCCGACGCCGACGTTGTCGAGGAAGGTCAGGCGCTCGCGGATCTCCTTCACGATCCGGTGCCCGATCAGCTCCTCGGTGTGCGTGAGGCCGAGCTCGTCGAGGAACGCGAGCGAGCGGGTCACGGACATCTTCGTGAAGTCGTGGATCGACCGTTCGCCGACGGTGACCGCGAGCACTTCCGGCTTCAGCCGGGCGCCGTGGCAGGTCGCGCAGGGCCGGAAGCTCATGTACTCCTCGATCCGCTCGCGCGCGTGCGCGGAGTCGGTCTCCCTGTAGCGCCGCTGCAGCGACTCGACGATCCCCTCGAACGCCATCGTGTACGAGCGCCGCCTGCCCATCCGGTTGCGGTACTGGACGTAGAGCTTGTCGCCGTTCGTGCCGTGCAGGAAGAGATCCTGCTGCTGCTGGGTCAGCTCGCCCCAGGGCGTATCGAGGTCGATCTCGTAGCGGTCCGCGATCGCCTGGATCACCGACTCGTAGAAGCCGCCGTTCCCGACCGACCACGGGACGAGCGCGCCGTCGCCGATCGAGACGGTCGCGTCGGGGACGATCAGGTCCGGGTCGATCTCGAGCTGCGAGCCGAGCCCGGTGCAGCGCGGGCAGGCGCCGTGCGGCGAGTTGAAGGAGAAGATGCGCGGCTGCAGCTCGGGCAGCGAGACGCCGTGCTCGGGACAGGCGAACTTCTCGCTGAACAGCATGCTCTCGCCTTCGATCACGTCGACCGCCACGAGCCCGTCCGCGAGCGCTGCCGCCGTCTCGACGGACTGCGTCAGCCGCTGGCGCAGGTCGGGCTTCAGCACCAGCCGGTCGACGACCACCTCGAGCGTGTGCTTGAACTTCTTGTCGAGGACGATCTCCTCCTCGAGCAGCCGCGTCTCGCCGTCCACCTTCACGCGCGTGAATCCGTCCGCCCGCAGCTCCTCGAGCACGTCGCGAAACTCGCCCTTGCGGTCGCGCACGACGGGTGCGTTGACCGTGAACTTCGTCCCCTCCGGCAGCGCGAGGATCTGCTCGACGATCTGGTCGAGACTCTGGCCGGCGATCGGTCGGCCGCACACCGGGCAGTGCGGGCGACCGACGCGCGCGTAGAGCAGGCGCAGGTAGTCGTAGATCTCGGTGACCGTGCCGACTGTCGAGCGCGGGTTGCGCGACGTCGTCTTCTGGTCGATCGAGATCGCCGGCGAGAGCCCGTCGATCGAGTCGACGTCGGGCTTCTCCATCATCTGGAGGAACTGGCGCGCGTACGCGGAGAGGCTCTCGACGTAGCGGCGCTGGCCCTCGGCGTAGATCGTGTCGAAGGCGAGCGACGACTTGCCAGAGCCGGACAATCCGGTGATGCACACGAGCGCGTTCCGCGGCAGGCGGACGTCGATGTCCTTCAGGTTGTGCTCTCGCGCCCCGTGGACGACCAGCTCGTCGGCAGCCATGAGCGGGTCATTCTAGCGGGCGAACATACGTTCGTCTAGGTCAGATGAGCGCCGCGTGAGTCGTGAGTGAGCGGGCGGACGGACAGTGAAAGCAATCCCACGAAAGGAGGCGCATGAAGCGCATCGTCCTCTTGACCACGCTCCTGGTCGTCGGCGCTGCAGCAGGCTCGGCCTGGGCCATCGACGGCTGGCTCACTCCGCGCGGAAAGAGCGTCTGGGGTGGCGGCCGCTATAGCCTCGAGTGCGGCTCGCCACTTCCTGCCTGTCCTGTCCCGCGGGACTTCAGCTTGGACGCTCACGGCGGTGCCCGCGGACTCGGAGCGACCGGGTCGTTCAGCTGGGGCTCTCCACAGATCGGGCCGCTCATCGAGGGGCGGGTCACGTGCCTGCACGTCGATGAGGACTCGGCGAAGTGGTCGATCGCCGGAGGGTTCATCGATCACGTGAACCCGTCGTTCGACGGTTGGGGATTCTTCTTCTACACCCGCGATCTCGGGCGTGCGGGATCCGCAACGCGAGATCTCGTGAAGCTCTTCCTGTTCGATCCCTCCCAGTCACCGGGGATTCCGGCCGGCTTCCCGTTTCGGTGCCCGTCGCTGGGCGAGGTTCCTTTGGGCGCACGAGCCGTCCTCGACGCGGGCGACATCACTATCACGCGTTGAGCGGATGAGCGGCGCCGGCCTCTCCGGCGCCGCTCCTCCTCGTGCGATCCTGCATCGGTGACCGGCACCACCGACGGCATCGTGATCGGACGACAGCTCTGGCAGTCGCGGCGACGATCCGGGTTACCGGCGCCGCGGCCGCGGGAAGAAGCACGGCAATGACCGAGTACGCGAAGCGCGCCGCCGTCACGGCCCTCGTCGTCGGCGGGGTCGTCGTCCTTGCGCTCGCGCTCTGGAAGATCCGGCTGCTGATCGCGCTGCTCTTCTTCGCCTTCATCATCGCGGCCGCGATGCGACCCGGCGTGGAGGCCCTGCGCGACAGGCGGGTCCCCCGCGGCATCGGGATCGGTCTTCACTACGTCGGGTTCTTCGCCTTCGTCACAGCGCTGCTGTGGCTCGTCGTGCCACGCGCCACCGACCAGGTCTCCAGCGCCGTCGAGTCGCTGCCGAGCTCGTCGGAGGAGCTCGAGGCGGAGGCGAGCCAGTCCACCGGCATGCGCCGCGAGGTGCTCGAGGGCATCCAGGAGCGCCTCGCCGACCTGCCGTCCGCCAGCGAGCTCGTCGATCCGGCGCTCGAGCTCGGGCTGATCGGCTTCGAGATCGCAATCGGGATCTTCTTCGTGCTGGCGAGCGCCGCGTACTGGATCTTCGAGCGCGAGAAGGCCGTCGACCTCGTCACCTCGCTGATCCCGCGCCAGCGGCGCAAGACGGTGCGGGACACGTGGGATCTGATCGACCTGAAGCTCGGCGCGTACGTCCGCGGCCAGGCGCTCCTGATCGCGATCGTCGGCACCGTCCTCTCGCTCTGCTTCTGGGCGATCGGCCTGCCCTACTGGTTGTTGATCGGCGTCTTCGCCGGGATCGTGGAGATCGTGCCCGTGATCGGCCCGCTCCTCGCCGGCGCGGTGGCCGTGGGCGTCGGGCTGACCGTCTCCTGGCAGCTGGGCCTGATGGCCGGCCTGATCGTGCTCGTCGTGCGGCTGCTGGAGGACTACATCGTGATCCCGCGCGTGCTCGGCGACGCCGTCGGGCTCTCGCCGCTGCTCGTGCTCTTCTCGATCACGAGCACGGCGCTCCTGTTCGGCGAGTTCGCGGTCCTGCTCGCGATCCCGCTGGCCGCCGTCCTCGCGACGCTCGTCGACGTCGTCGTCCGCGGGAAGGACCCGGCCGCCGAGGACGTTCCCGCCGTCATCTTCTCCCCCGCCGACTCCGAGACCGGTTGAGGCTGCCCGCCTAGGCCTTGCGCCAGCGGCCGAAGATCGAGCCCGCCGAGGGTGAAGCCGAGGCCGAACGTGCCGATCGAGAACGCACCCAGCGCGAGCGCCTTGCGCCCGACGGAGAGCCGCTGCCAGCGGCCGAGCGCCTCCTGTTCCTCCGTGGTCAGCGACTCGCCGCGGCGCTGCTTGCGCAGTGCGCCGCCCGCGCGCAGGCCGAGGTAGAGATCGTCGAAGATCTCGGGTGCGTCGGTGGCGTCGTCCGCCATGGTTCGAGTGTAGTACCCCGACCGGAAGTTCTCATGCCCCCTGAGGGGCACGACACACTTAGTCTCTCGCAATCGTGAAGACGCGCATCCTCCACGTCTCCGACCTCCACTTCGGCCGGAACGAGCAGTCGGAGTCGATCGACGCGCTCGCGCGGCTGATCGAGGAGGTGCAGCCGGAGCTCGTGGTCGCAAGCGGCGACCTCACCCACCGCGGCCTGCGCTCGCAGCACGAGCGCGCAGCCGAGTTCCTGCGCGGCCTCGACCTGCCGCTGCTCGCGATTCCCGGCAACCACGACATCCCGTACACCTTCCCGAAGCGCTTCACGCGGCCCTGGGCCGAGTTCGACCGCCTCTGGGAGACGACGCAGCCCGTCTACCGCTCCGAGACCCTCGTCGCCGTCGGCCTGAACTCGGTGCGCCCGTGGCGGCACCAGTCCGGGCGAGTCCGGCCCGACCAGGTCGAGCGCGCGCGCGAGCCTGCTCCGAGACGCGCCGGACGGGGCGCTGAAGGTCGTCACGTTCCACCACCAGCTCGTGGGTGCGCCGTGGCGCTCGCGCAAGAAGCCAGTCGCGAAGCGGAACGTCGTGCTGGCGGGGCTCGTCGACGCCGGAGCCGACCTGATCCTCGCCGGTCACATCCACCAGAGCACGATCGCCGAGCGGCGCGAGTTCGAGATCTCGAGGCCCGGCGGCGAGCGCGCCGTCGTCGTCTCGATCGCGCCCGGCTTCGGGCAGCCACGCCCGAATCGGCGTGGCGAGGCGCGCGGCCTACACGTCTACGACGTCGCCGACGAGGCGCTGCGGGCGCTGACCTACATCTGGCGGGAGGACGGCTGGGGGCTCACGGCCGTGCGCACGTTCCCGCGCGGCCGCAAGCCCCTCGCCTTCGAGTCGCGTTAGGCCGTGACGCCGCGGCGGCCGGCGACCATGCGGTAGATCACGAGCAGGACGATCGCGCCGACGATCGCGGTCAGCCAGGTGCTGACGTCGAAGAACTCGTCCAGCGGATCCCCGCCGAAGAGCGCACCCGCGAGGAAGCCTCCGAGCAGGGCGCCGACGATGCCGATGATCGTCGTGATGATGCAGCCCACCCGGGTCGTCACCGGGCAGGAGGGCCTTGGCGATCCAGCCCGCCAGGGCGCCGAGGATGATGAAAGCGATGATTCCCATGGAACCTCCGGATCGTGAGTGAGTGACGGCTGCGCGCGTTTCATCGTCCGGTGTCCCCTCCGGACAGGAGCTGCAAACAGTCGCGGCGGGCTAGAGTCTGTGTGCGACCGCCCCCACCGAGGAGAGACGAATGGAGCGCTTCACCGAGCTGAAGAACCGGCTGGCCGAGATCCACGATCTGCGCCGGGCGCAGGAGGTGCTCTTCTGGGACCAGACCGTGATGATGCCGCCCGGCGGCGGCCCGGTCCGGAGCGCGCAGCTGACGACGCTCGACCGGATCGCGCACGAGAAGTTCATCTCCGACGATGTCGGCCGCCTGCTGGAGGGGCTGCGCGGCTACGAGGAGAGCCTGGACTACGACTCCGACGAGGCGTCGCTCGTCCGGACGACGCGCCGGGACTGGGAGAAGGCGCGTCGCGTGCCGGCGGAGCTCGCGGCCGAGATGGTCGGCGCCGCGGCGGAGGCCCACGACGTCTGGGCGAAGGCGCGCGAGGACTCCGACTTCGCGCTCTTCCTCCCCCACCTCGAGCGCGCCGTCGAGCTGAAGCGCCGCTACGTCGACTGCTTCGAGGGCTACGACGAGCCGTACGACGTCCTGCTCGACGACTACGAGCCGGGGATGAAGACCGCCGAGGTGCGTGCCGTCTTCGACGACCTGAAGTCGGAGCTCGTGCCGCTGATCGCCGAGATCGGGACGACGGAGCCCGACGAGCCGTTCATGTCGGGCCCGTTCGACATCGACGCGCAGCACCAGCTGTCGCTGCGCATCATCGAGCGCTTCGGCTACGACCCGCAGTTCTTCCGGCTCGACCTGACCGTGCACCCCTTCGCGGCGAGCTCGGGCACGCAGGACATCCGCCTGACGACGCGCTACAAGGAGGACGACATCACGTCGCTCTTCACCGCGATGCACGAGTGCGGCCACGGCGTCTACGAGCACGGCGTCTCGCAGGCGCTCGAGCGGACGCCGCTCTGCCACGGCGTCTCGTCGGCGCTGCACGAGTCGCAGAGCCGGATGTGGGAGAACATCGTCGGCCGCAGCCGGCCCTTCTGGAACCACTTCTACCCGCAGCTCCAGGCGTCGTTCCCGGGCACGCTCGGCGACGTCGAGCAGGAGAGCTTCTACCGGGCGATCAACCGCGTGAAGCCCTCGTACATCCGGGTCGACGCGGACGAGGCGACCTACAACCTGCACATCATCCTGCGCTTCGAGCTCGAGCAGGAGATCTTCGCGGGGACGCTCGCGCTGAAGGATCTTCCCGAGGTCTGGAACGCGCGCTTCGAGGAGTACCTCGGGATTCCGGTCACCTCCGACAGCCTGGGCGTCCTCCAGGACGTGCACTGGTCGGGCGGCGGCTTCGGCTACTTCCCGACGTACTCGCTCGGCAACATCGTCTCGGTGCAGATCTGGGACAAGGCGCTGGCGGAGATCCCGGACCTGCACGACCAGTTCGAGCAGGGCGAGTTCGAGCAGCTGCACGCATGGCTGCGGACGAACCTCTACGCGCTCGGCCGCAAGTTCACCCCGCAGGAGACGCTCGAGCGCGTGGTCGGGAGCGGCATCGACGCGAAGCCGTACGTGCGCTACCTGAAGGACAAGCTGGGCACGCTCGCGGCGGCGTAGCGGCTAGGCCGCGGCGCCGTAGCGCTTCTGTGCGCGCTCGCGAGCGCGCTCGGCCTCGACCTCGCGGTTCTTGGGCGGCGCCTTCGTCACGAGCGAGCCGAGCAGCCTCGTCGAGGCCGCCGCGACCTCGTCGACGGCGCGTGTGAACGCCTCGCGGTTCGCGAGCGACGGTGTCGTCGTCCCGCTCAGCTTGCGCACGTACTGGAGCGCCGAGGCGCGAATCTCCTCCTCGGTCGCCGGCGGATCGAAGTTGTGGAGCGTTCTGATGTTCCGGCACATGCACTCACCATAGCCAGACGGCGCCAAGGTTTCGCCAAGAAGTTGGCAAGGAGGGCGCGTGACCAATCGTCCGCAGGAAACGTTCCGGAACCACCTCTGCTCGGCGGACGCCGACTTCTCACGCTTCCCGGGCTTGCGCTGGACGAACCCGCTCACGACCTGAAGCCCTGGAGAGGGCTACGCGAGCTCGAGATCCGTCTGTGCGAAGTCGTCGCCGACGCAGAGCTGCAACCGGTCGCGCCGCTCGCGCAACGCGACCGTCACGGCCTGCGTCTTCGACTCGCCCGCTAGCTCGGCGACCTCGGCGGCGAGCCGCTCCGTCTCCGCGTTCTTGATGTTCAGCGCCATGGTGGAAGGCCACCCGCCGTTCCACCATTCTTCAACTCAGGCGGCGCTCGTGCTCGCGAGTGCCATCAGCTCGCGCCGCAGGTCCTTGATCTCGTCGCGCAGCTTGGCGGCGTACTCGAAGCGCAGCTCCTCGGCGGCGGCGAACATCTCCTCCTCGAGGGTGATCACGAGCTTGTCGAGCTCCTCGCGCGACATGCCCTCCACCTTCGGGCCGCCGCCGCGGCGGCGCTTGCCCGGCACCGTCGGGCTCTCGAGCGAGAGGAACTCGGCGATGTCGGAGACGCCCTTGACGATGTTCTCGGGCGTGATCCCGTGCTCCTCGTTGTACGCGAGCTGCTTCTCGCGCCGCCGCTCGGTCTCCTCGAGTGCACCCTTGATCGCCTCGGTCAGCTTGTCCGCGTAGAGCAGCACGCGGCCATTGACGTTCCGCGCCGCGCGGCCGATCGTCTGGATCAGCGCCGTCTTGCCGCGGAGGAAGCCCTCCTTGTCGGCGTCGAGCACGGCCACGAGCGAGACCTCCGGCAGGTCGAGCCCCTCGCGCAGCAGGTTGACGCCGACGAGCACGTCGTAGTCGCCGAGCCGCAGCTCGCGGATGATCTGGATCCGCTCGAGCGTGTCCACCTCCGAGTGCAGGTAGCGCGTCTTCACGCCCGGCCTCGAGCAGGTAGTCGGTCAGGTCCTCGGACATCTTCTTCGTCAGCGTCGTCACGAGCACGCGCTCGCCCACGTCGGCGCGCTTGCGGATCTCGTTCAGCAGGTCGTCGATCTGGTTCTTGGTCGCGCGCAGCTCCACCTCGGGGTCGACGATCCCGGTCGGCCGGATCAGCTGCTCGGCGACGACGCCCGAGTTGCGCAGCTCGTACGGCCCCGGCGTCGCCGAGACGAACACGAGCTGCGGCACCTTGCCGAGGAACTCGTCGAAGCGGAGCGGCCGGTTGTCGAGCGCCGACGGGCAGCCGGAAGCCGTGGTCGACGAGCGTCTGCTTGCGCGAGCGGTCGCCCTCGTACATGCCGCCGATCTGCGGGATCGTCTGGTGCGACTCGTCCACGAAGACGACGTAGTCGGAGGGGAAGTAGTCGAGCAGCGTGTGCGGCGCCGAGCCCGCCGGCCGCCCGTCGAGGATGCGCGAGTAGTTCTCGATCCCGTTGCAGAAGCCGAGCTCGCGCATCATCTCCAGGTCGTACTCGGTCCGCTGGCGGATCCGGTGCGCCTCGAGCAGCCGGCCCTGGCTCTCGAAGAGCGACGACCTGCTGCTCGAGCTCGTGCTTGATCTCGTCCTGGGCGCGGTCGATCGTCGGCTTCGAGGTGACGTACTGCGTCGCCGGGAAGACCGTGATCGTGTCGAGCTTCGCGTAGACCTCGCCGGTGAGCGGGTCGAAGTGCGTGATCTGCTCGACCTCGTCGCCGAACATCGAGATGCGGTACGCCGTCTCGGAGTACGCCGGCTGGATCTCGATCACGTCGCCCTTGACGCGGAAGCGGCCGCGGCCGAGCAGCGTGTCGTTGCGGACGTACTGGATGTCGATCAGCTTGCGCAGCATCACGTCGCGGTCGGTCTCCTCGCCGACCGTGAGGAAGACGACCTTCTTCTCGTACTCCTCCGGCGAGCCGAGCCCGTAGATGCAGGAGACGGAGGCGACGATCACCGTGTCGCGGCGGGTGAGCAGATTCGACGTCGCCGCGTGGCGGAGCCGGTCGATGTCGTCGTTCCGCGAGCTGTCCTTCTCGATGTAGAGGTCGGCCTGCGGGACGTACGCCTCGGGCTGGTAGTAGTCGTAGTAGGAGACGAAGTACTCGACCGCGTTCGCCGGGAAGAACTCGCGGAACTCGTTGCAGAGCTGCGCGGCGAGCGTCTTGTTGTGCGCGATCACGAGCGCCGGGCGCTGGATCTGCTCGATGATCCAGGCCATCGTCGCGGTCTTGCCGGTGCCGGTGGCGCCGAGCAGGGTCTGGTAGCGGCGACCCGTCCTGGAGCGAGCGCGAGAGGTCTGCGATCGCCGTCGGCTGGTCGCCCGTGGGCTCGTACGCCGCCGATGTCTTGAGTTCGGCCATCCGGGTACAGGGTACCCCTCGTGCCCGTCGAGACCTCCAGCCAGCCCTACGCGACCTACGCGACGCTCGTCGGCATCTTCGGCGCCGGCCTGGCCGGGGTCGCGGGGCTGACGACGCTGCTCGGCCGGCGGCCCGAGCACCTCGTCGCCGCTCGATCTCGCCGTGCTCTCGGCCGCCACCTTCAAGGCCTCGCGCACGATCACGAACGACGAGGTGACGAGCTTCATCCGCGATCCGTTCGTCGAGGGCCAGGCGCACGAAGGCGACGAGAAGCCGGTCGAGGACGGCGGCCCGCGGCAGGCGCTCGGCGAGCTCCTGACCTGCTCCCGCTGCATCGGCGCCTGGACTGCCGCGGGCCTCGTCTCCGCCCAGACGCTCGCGCCGCGCACGGCTCGGTTGCTGACGTGGTCGCTCGCCGCGTCGGCCGCGAACGACTTCCTGCAGGCCGGCTTCGCCGCGCTGACGGCGAAGTCGAACGAGCTCGAGCAGCGCACCGGCGGCTCCGGCTAGCGCTCTCCGAGATACCTGGCGCGCTCCGCCGCCGAGAGCGTCCGTCCGGTCTGCGACCAGTCGCCGTTCGGCCAGCGCGAGCAGCTTCTTCTGACCGACGCAGATCTCGCATTCGTACGCGCGCACTCCATCGTCGCCGCGCGTGACGATGCGCGTAGGCGAGTCGAAAGAAGCAGCACGCACCGGACCTTCGTGACCTTGTAGGAAGTAGATGCGCTCACCCGACACGGCGTCCCAGAGGGCGGCTGCCGCCGGGCCGCCGGTGACGACCCAGCGCCCGTCGGGACTGAAGGACGCGTCGAAGACCGTGCCGAAGTGCCCCCGGAGGGTGGAGAGCGTCTTACCCGTTCTCGCGTCCCAGATCCGGGCGTCGACGTCGCTGCTCGCCGTCACGACTCGCGAGCCGTCGCGCGAGACCTCGACCGAGAGCACCTCTTTCCTGTGTCCCCGAAGTGCCACCTCGCGCCCGAAGCTGCGAAGCGTCACGACGGATCCCGTCACGGTTGCGCGTGCGTCTCGGCCGACGCGTGGCGCAGGTGTCGAGCGAGCCCGCGCGAGCGGCGGCTGGAGCTGGGCACCCAGATTCGCACCGTCCCGTCCTCGCTCGCCGTCGCCAGCCGGTCCCCGGGAACCAAGACTGCGGCGGTGACCATCTCGGTGTGGCCGGCGAACACAGCCCGCGGAGCGCCGGTCGAGACCTTCCACGTTCGCGCCGTTCCGTCGCGGCTGGCCGTCAGGACGAAGTCTTCGTTGCCGCCGAAGCGCGCGCGGCGAACCTGGTTGCCGTGCAACGGCATGATCGACTGGCGGCGTCCCGTGCGCACGTTCCAGACGCTCGCCGTGCCATCGCTGCTCGCGGTCACCACCAGGCGCGAGAGACGGCTGAAGCCGACGTCGAACACGCGACTGTCGTCCTGGCCGCGCAGCGTGTGCAACCGCTCCCCGAACTCGCTCCAGAGGATTGCATCGCCGTCTGCACCCGCGGTCGCGATCAGCTTGCCGTTGGGGCTGAATCCCGCGCGCTGGACGCCGGCCGGATGCGGCAGCGACGCGAGCACCTGCCCGTCGACACCGATCACGTCCGCGCCACGCTCGCCCGCGACGATGAATCTCCGGGCCAGCGGCCCCGCGGCTGCGAACCGGGTGCCCGAGGGAACGGGCACGGTCGCGATCAGGTTTCCTCGAGGCAGGCGCCGCACGCTCAATGTCCTGCGGCGCACGGTGAGAGCCAGGTCGCCGGAGAGCCATGTGGCCGCGTCACGGCTCGGCGCAACGACGACCCGTCCCGGCTTGCCACGTTCGACCAATCGCACACCACCCCGTTCGGTGACCGCGGCGAGCCTTTCACTGCCGAGCGAAAGCGACCGCGATCGCTGCACCGGACGGACGCTTGCGACGACGCGGCCGGAATCGACGTCGAGACGCGAACGCCCCCCGGGCGTTCGCCTCGAGGCGCGGCTGACGTCGCGCTTCGTCCAGGCGCTGGCGGACCGCCGCCAACGGGCCGCATGCGTCGTGCCCGCAGCAGCCAGGAGCCCGTCGCGACCGCGTCTGCACTCCGGAGATCGCTCGATCGCCGCGCTACGGAGCGCAAGCTGAAGGCTGAGCTCCGGATCCACGCTCGCACGGAGACAGCCGCGCGACGAGCTCCCTGGCCTCGGCGCATGCCGCCTGCTCCCGCGCCTCGGCTCGCTGCGACAGCGCCCACGCGGCAGGGCCGTCATCCCCGCCAGCGCTACGAGCGCGACGCGGCGACGACCGCGAGCCGCCGATGCCGCCTCTGCGCGTCGGCCCGTTCCGCGTGCGAGCGCCCGTTCGGCCTCGTGCCGGGCGCGCCACGCCTGGATCGCCGGCGCGAGCACGTCGTGGAAGATCTCGTAGCGAGAACCCTCCTCGCCCTTCCCGGGAGCGCGCCGGAGGATCCGGGCCGCGTCGAGCGAGGAGAGCAGGGGCTCCAGCACGGCGGGTTCCTCGTCCGCGTAACGCGCCAGGTCGTCCACGCCGTGCGCGATCTTCGTTCCGGACGGGGTGACGAGGTGATTGAAAAGCCGTGCGGCGAGGTCGCGCTCGTCCCCGTCGAGCCCACCGAGTGCGCGCTCGAGGTGCTCCTGGACGATGCGCTCGGCCCCGCCGAGCTCCGCGAGGGTGGCGGCTCGCAGCACGTTCGAGTCGTGTTCGCGCTCCACCTCCCAGAGCCGCTCGAGCACGAGCTGCAGGTACGGCGCCTCGACGCGCCGCTCGCGCCGCCCTTCGTCCACGAGCCCGCGGCCCGACAGCTGCTGCTCGATCCGCCCGGCCGTGACCTCGTCGAGCACCGCCTCGACGAGCTCGTCCTCGGCCGTGAGCTCGGCGCCGCCGAGCTCGGCGTAGGCGCGGAGCGGCCCCTCGATCGCCGAGCGCGCCGCCGCGCGTGTCAGATGGTCGAGGCGCAGGACGTTGCCGAACAGCCCGGGGACGCGACGCTTGAGCGAATCGAGGTCCGCGAGCGAGTCGTCCCGCACGCCGAGCAGCACGTGCACCGCGAGGTCCGGCCTCGTCAGGACGTCCTCGAGCGCACCGGCGAGCGGGCCGCCGTCGCGGCCGTGGTAGAGAACGTACTCCTCCATCTGGTCGAGGACCAGGTAGAGCTCCGCACCGGACTCGAGCGCGCGCTCCGCCAGCGCGTCGGCAAGCGGAATGTCGGTGGCCGCTCCCGCTGCGGTCGCGACGGCGAGCACCGGGTCGTCGCGCCAGCCGTCGACGATGACGACCTCGGTCGGCTCGTCGGCGGCCGCGCCCGCGGGAACGAGCGTGCGCAGACGTCGCGCCACGCCCGCTCTCAGGAGCGAGCTCTTCCCGACGCCGCTCGGCCCGTAGAGCACCGTCAGCCGCGAGGCCATCAGGTTCGCCGCGACGACCTCGGCCTCGCGCTCCCGCCCGAAGAAGAGGAGCCAGTCGTGCTCGGAGTCGCCGAAGTACGCGAGTCCCTTGAACGGAGACGGCGGGAGCGTCACGCGGCGTCCACCTCGAGTGCAGAGGTGAGCCGCGTGAGCTCGTCCGCATAGGTCGTCGAGCGAGACGTCGTACACCTCGGCGCCGCGCTCGTGCCACAACTCGCTCGCGACGTGCTCGGCCGAGGGCTGCACGGCCCAGGATCTGTACGCGAGCCGGTCGCCGCCCCACACCCGGCGCAGGAAGACGCGCAGGCTCCAGTCGGCGACGGCGTAGCCCAGGAAGAGGAGATGGCTGCGGCGCAGCCGCGCCGCCAGCTGCACCGGCACCGTTCCGGCCGCGCCGCCCACGAGATAGTCGATGTGGTCGTCCTCGCAGACCGCGAAGCTCTCGCGTTCTCGCAGCGACCCGCGCTCGACCTGGCCGTGGATCTTGAGCAGCACTGCGCGCTGGTCGAGCTCGAGCCCGGCATAGGCGTTCGGCTCCTCGACGACGACCGCGGAGCCGTCGGGCGCGAAGTGGACGAACTTGCCCCGGTCGCGCCCAGCCGCGACGTAGGAGACCACGTCGAGGGGCTCGTCCGCGGCGGCGAAGGCCCGCTCGACACAGGTGTCGAAGCCGGTCGTCACGATCAGCTGCTGCGGCAGCCGCCGCTCGCGCAGCACGGGCGGCAGCGACGCGAGCCACGCGTGGAGGAGCGACGGCTCGAAGTCGCGGTCGAGTGCCAGGTGGAGCTCGTCGTGCAACGGGCCGATCCCGTTTCGCGCGGCGACGAGCTGCGAGATGTACGCGAGCCCGCGTCCGTTGGCCGGGCCGAGCTCGAACCGGTCCGCGAGGAGCGCTGCCAGGTCGATCCCCGCGGCACCACCAGCAACTCCGGGGCCGAGCACCGGCACGAGCCGCCCGGCGGTCAGCGCTCGCAGGACCTCGTCGTAGTGGTCGTCGAGCGCGACCGGAGCGATCGGGTTGAGGGTGCGCTCCTGGCGCAGGATCGAGCCGTAGAGCGCCTGGAGCTCGGGGCCCGGTTCGAGTCCGAGCTCCTCGATCAGCGTCCGGCGCGCGTCGTGGTAGGCGCTCAATGCCTCCGCCTGTCGACCGGCGCGGTAGAGCGCGAGCATCAGCTGCCCCCGGAGCCGCTCGCGCAGCGGGTGGCGACGAACGAGCGAGTCGATCTCACCGACGAGATCGGCGTGCCGCCCCAGCTCGAGATCCGCCGCGAGCCGCTCCTCGAGCGCGGCCAGGCGCGCATCCTCGAGTCGATGGATCTCCGGTTGGGCGAAGTCGTCCAGCTCGCAGTCCGCGAGTGCGGGGCCACGCCAGAGCTCGAGCGCAGAGCGCAGCAGCGCCGCACGGACGTCGGCATCCTCGGAGCTTCGCGCCTCCCGCACGAGGTGCTCGAAGCGTGCGAGGTCGAGTTGTCCCTCGTCGAGCTCGAGCACGTATCCGGACGGGCGCGTGTGCAGAACGCCTGCGCCGAGCAGCTTGCGGAGCTGTGAGACCGCGTTCTGGAGCGAGGTCGTCGCCGTCCGCGGCGCCCGCTCGCCCCAGAGAGCGTCGACGAGACGCTCGATCGACACAGGTTGGTTCGGACTGAGGAGCAGCAGAGTCAGAAGCGCGCGCTGGTTGCGCCCGCCGAGCACGACCGGCTCGTCGCCGTTTCTGACCTCGAGCGAGCCGAGGATCCGAAATTCGAGCATTTGCCTGGTTGTAACAGGCGGCACGTGATTCGCAAAGCGCTCGCCGCAGCGCATTAGCGCGCCGTTAGCGGCCGGTGAGCGCACCGTTGCGGCCCCTTTCGACGGTGGCCGCATGGCTACCTCATGCGTCACCTCAACTCGCGGCTCTCGCCGCCGCACCATTGTCTCCGTGATCGCCGCCGCCGCGCTCCTCGCCGGGTGCGCCGGCGCGGTCGAGCCCACCGAGCACCCCGCTGACCGGCAGGTGCTCCAGGGCAAGGTTCACCATGCGCCCAGCGTCCGCACGTGGACGATCCAGTACACGAGTCATGCAGGCGTGGAGCGTGACGCGACGATCGTGCTTCCGGCCTGGTACGGCCCAGGCAACAACCCGGCCTTGCCCGTCGTCATCTCGCCGCACGGCCGCGGAGCGACCGGTCCGTCGAACGCCAAGTTCTTCGACCGGATGCCTGCGATCGGCCGGTTCGCCCTGATCAGCCCCGACGGCATGGGCCGGCGGCTGAAGCGCTTCTCCTACGGCTTCGACGGCCAGATCGACGATCTCGCCAAGATGCCCGACTTCGCCGTGGCTGCCCTGCCGTGGCTCCGCCTCGACCGGTCGCGAATCTTCGCGCTCGGCAGCAGCATGGGCGGCCAGGAGACACTCCTCCTCGTCGCGCGCCATCCTCAACTGCTCGCCGGAGCGGCAGCGATGGACTCCGTCACCGATCTCGGCCGCCGCCACGGGCAGCTGCCCGAGCTTCCGTGTGACTCGCGCTGCCTGGCGAGATGGGGCAAGCCGACCGGTGTCGTGTTGCAGTCGACGATGGAGCGCGAGGTCGGCGGCGCCCCCACGAGCAGCCGGCGGGCCTACGAGTCCCGAAGTGCGCTCAGCCAGGCCCGCAGGATCGCGCGTAGCGGCGTCCCGCTCCAGCTCTGGTGGAGCACGCAGGACAAGATCGTCTTCGACCAGAAGCGTCAGTCCGAGGCGCTCCTGCGAGAGCTGCGGCGGCTCGACCCGTGTGCGCCCGTCTCCGCCTACGTCGGCCGCTGGGCTCACTCGACGGAGATGCGGGCGAGCGCGCTGCTCCCGATCGCGCTCAGCCGCTTCGGGCTTCTGCCCGCGAAGGTCAAGGCTCTCCCCAAGAGCGTGAGGCACGCGTCGGCGCCAGTCTGCGCGTGAGGTCCGGCTGACGAGCAGGGAAGGCGCCCACCGCAGCCGAAGTAGCGCCGGTGATCCCTAACGCAGCGCATACAAACCCGCACTACAGTTCCGCCCGATGAGCGACTCGCGCCTGCCCGAGTCACTGACCCGTCGGGCGGTGCTGCGACTCGCCGCGCTCGGTGCGCTCGCGACCGGATTCGTGCCCGATTTCGCGCTCGCCTCGAAGCGCCGCACGGTCGCCTTGCGGTCGCTCAGGATCCGGAGCAAGGTGCCGTTCAGGGGCGACCGCCGGCTCCTCGCCACCGTCAGCCCCGGCTCGCCCGACCGCCCCAGCGCGACGATCCGCTTCCGGCTCGACCGTCCCGCTCACGTCCGGGTGGAAGCCGTGCGCACCCGTCAGCCGAACCACCCTCCGGTGTGGAGGGCGAGCGCGAAGCTTCCCGCCGGCTCGCACCGCTTTCTCTGGAAGCCCCATCCGCGGACGGCGCCGGGCACCTATCTGATGCGGCTCACCGTCGAGGGCTCGGGCCGGCGCAAGGTCTACGGCGGCCGCCGGCCGGCAGCCGTCGATTTCGGCCGCGCGCCGGTCGTCCGCGTGCTCGGCATCGAGGCCGCGTTCCGGGCGCGCAGCTACGCCCCTGGCAAGGTCGCGCGGATCCGTGTCGCGGCCGACGCCGAGGTGCTCGCTGTTCAAATCTTCCGCTCGGGCCCGGAGACGGCGAACACAGACCGCCCCGACGAGATGAAGGGCGTCGCGATGGCGCCGCCGAGGCGGGTCAAGTGGGACAAGTTGAGGCACCGCACCGGCACGATCACGGTGCGCCTGGGCGACTGGCCGAGCGGCCTCTACTTCGCGCGCCTGATCGCCTCGGACGGCCGGCGCGGCTACGCGCCCTTCATCGTCAGGCCGGCGACGTTCGGCGCCACGAGCAGAGTCGCGGTCGTGCTGCCGACGAACACCTGGCAGGCCTACAACTTCCGGGACACCGACGGGGACGGCTGGGGAGACACCTGGTACGCGGGCGGCAACCCGCCCGTCGAACTGAACCGCCCCTTCCTGAACCGCGGCGTGCCCCCGTTCTTCCGGCGCTACGACCTCGGCTTCCTGCGCTGGCTCGCCTCGACGGGAAAGTCGCCGGACTTCCTCAGCGAAGAGGATCTCGGTCGCTTCGACAGCGTGGCGCTCCGGCGCATCTACGACCTGGTCATCTTCCCGGGTCACACCGAGTACGTCACCGACCACGCCTACACGATCATCGAGAAGTTCCGCGACCTGGGCGGGAACCTGATCTTTCTCTCGGCGAACAACTTCTTCTGGAAGGTCTCGCGGCGCGGCAACTCGATCCGGAGGGTGGGGCTCTGGCGGAACCTCGGCCGGCCCGAGGTGCGCGTGCTCGGCTCGCAGTACCGCGCGAACGACGACGGCAAGCGCCAGGGCTTGTTCACCGTCACCGGCGCCGAGGCTGCACCGTGGTTCTTCAAGGGCACCGGCCTCGGCAACGGCTCCACGATCGGCGGCGAGATCGGCGGCTACGGGATCGAGATCGACACGACGACGCCCGACACGCCGCCCGCGACCCACGTGCTCGCTCAGATCCCGGACCTCTTCGGACCGGGCCTGACCGCGCAGATGACCTATTACGAGCACGCCTCCGGCGCGCGCGTGTTCTCGGCGGGAGTGCTCGACTTCGGCGGCTCGGTCTGGTTCTGCCCGCCCGTGCGCAAGCTGCTCGAGAACCTCTGGCAGCAGATGGCCACGCGCTAGTCGGGCTAGCCAGGGCGCGCTCGGATCAGAGCTGCCAGACGCCGTTCTCCTGCACCACCTCGCCGTCGAGCTCGATCCGGCCGTCCTGGCGCAGGTCCTTGACGATGTCCCAGTGCACGGTCGAGACGTTCGTGCCGCCGAGGTCGGGGAAGCCGGTGCCGATCGCGATGTGCGCGGTGCCGTCGATCTTCTCGTCGAAGAGCGTGTTCCGCATGTGACGGGTGATGCCGGGGTTGCAGCCGATCCCGAGCTCGCCGATCCGTCGCGCGCCGTCGTCGGTGTCGAGCGTCTCGAGCAGGAAGTCCTCGTGCGCATCCGCGGAGGCGTCCACGACGCGGCCACCCTCGAAGCGAAGCCGGATCCCCGTGACCTCGCGGCCGGCGTACACGGCCGGGAACTCCGAGAAGTGAATCGCGCCCTCGGCGGAGTCCTCCAGCGGACAGCCGAAGAACTCGCCGCCCGGCATGTTGGCACCGCCGGCGTCCACCTTCATCGTTCGCCCCTTCAGCCCGAGGCGCAGATCCGTGCCGGGCCCGACGAGCCTCACCTCCTCCGCGGCGTCGAAGCGCTCGGCATAGCGGCTCATTCGCTCTCCCTCAGCGTCCCAGTCGAGCAGGCAGGCGCCGTAGAGGAAGTCGGCGAACGCCTCCGTGCTCATGTCCAGCGTCCTGCGCGAGCGCCGGCAGTCGGATACTGGCAGCCGACCCACGGCAACCTCGTGCGAGAGCAGGCGCTCGGTGGCTGGACGGTACGCCGCCTGGACTGCCTGGAGTCGGCTCGGGCGGAATCGCCGAGCTGTCGCGCGTGTTCTCGGGCGCCACGACGACGAGAAACGCGTCCACGTCGCGGAGCAACCGGTCGTACAGCGGCGCGGGCGTGCCGAGCACGTCGAGCGGAGCCTCGAGCACCCAGGCGCGGTCGGTGGCGCCGAGGGTGCTGCCGAACGTCACCTCGGTGAGCGCGTACGCGCCGCGGCGGGCGATCGCCCGCTGCGCCTCCTCGAGCAGCGGCCGGCCGAGCGGCGAGCCGAGCACGAGCACCTGCCAGCCGGGCTGCACGTCGAGGCACGTGCCGACGAGCAGCTCGGCGTACTCGCGGTCGCGGACGTCGGCCACCGCAGCAATATAAGCGTCGGCTAGCGAAGCCCGAGCTCGGATGCGTACGCCTCGGCGTACATCCGCTTGAGCTCCTGCACGCGCTCGACGTAGTGGCGCGTCTCGGCGAACTGGATCCCGACGCCGTCTCGCCGCCACTCGTCGACGTTCGTCTGGCCTGCGTTGTAGGCCGCCAGCGCCAGCGCTTCGTCGTCGTACTTGTCCAGCAGGTGGCGCAGGTACCACGAGCCGTAGCGGACGTTCAGCTCCGGGATGAGCAGGTCCTCGGGCTGCCAGCTGTCGCCGCCGGTTCGGTCGGCGATCCCCTGGCCGGTCTCCGGGCAGCAGCTGCATCAGGCCGACGGCGCCGGAGCTCGAGCGGGCGTCCGGGTCGAACTTGCTCTCCTGGTAGATCATCGCCGCGAGCAGCTGCGGCTCGAGCCGGTAGTTCTCGGCGTGACCCACGACGATCTCCTCGTAGCGCAGCGGATAGCGGGCGCGCTCGTACCAGCGCGGCTCCGTCTCGAGCACGTAGAGCCCGAACCCCGCCAGGGCAACGACGAGCACCACGACGCCTGCGAGCCGGGTCACGCGAGCGCCTTCAACTCCGTCATCACGCCGCCGACCCACGCATCGAGCTCGTCGAGCGTGCCGGTGTTCACGTAGGCGTAGTCCGCCCGCTTCACCTTCTCGGCGTCGGGTAGCAGCCGCTCGTCACGGTCGTCGCGGCGAACCCTGCGGCGCTGCTCGCGCACCTTGGTCGGAGCCGTGACGACGACGATCCTGTCGAACCGCGACTCCGCCCCCGACTCGTAGAGGAGCGGCACCTCGGTGACGCACACCTCCGGCGGGTTCGGCAGTTGCCGCCAGCTGCTCGCGCCAGCGCAGATACTCGGCGGCCACGCGCGGGTGCAGGACCGACTCGAGGAACGCGAGCTTGTCTCGGTCGCCGAACACGATCTCGGCCACGCGCGCTCGGTCGATCGCGCCGTCCTCGCCGAGGATTCCCTCACCCAGCTCGCCGACGAGCGCCTCGCGGACGTCGGCGTCCTCGCGGAGCAGGTGATGGACGATCTCGTCGCTCGAGACCGTGGCGGCCCCGGCTTTCTGGAACGCGAAGAGCGCCTCGCTCTTGCCCGCACCGATGCCGCCGGTGATGGCGACCGCGATCGGCAACCGGGCTAGGCCGTCTGGTCGGGCGCGTCGTCGCCCGCAGCGCCGTCGGCGGACGCAGTCGACTCGTCATCAGCTGCGGCATCGCCGGTCGCCGCGTCGGCGACCGCCGTCGACTCCGCCTCGAGCTCGACCTCGGCTGCGGCGTCGGTCTCGGGCGCAGGCTCGTCCGCGAGTTCTTCGACAGGGGCCACGGGAGCCTCGGCCTCGTCGTCGGCGGATATCTCGGCAGCGCTCTCCGCCGCGACGTCGTTCTCGATCTCTGCGCTGCCCTCGGCCTCGGCCGCTGGCAGCTCGTCGGCGGCTTCGACCTCCAGCGCGGGCGCGTCCGGCTCGGACGCCGGGAAGACGTCCTCGGAGAGATCGAGCTTCGGCGTCAGATGCACGGACTCGGCACCGTCGGCACGCGGCAGCGGCTCGGATCCCTCTTCCACGCGCTTCAAGCGAGAGGGAGAGACGACGCCGCTCGGCGTCGACCTCGAGGATCAGCACGTTGACCGCGTCGCCCTGCGAGACGACCTCGCGCGGGTTCTCGACGTGGTGCTGCGCGAGCTCGGAGATGTGGACGAGGCCCTCGACGCCGGGGAGGATCTCGACGAACGCGCCGAAGGTGACGACCTTCGTCACGCGGCCCTCGACGACGTCCTCCTCGTTGTAGTTCTCGAGCACCTGCTGCCACGGGTCGGACTGCGTCTGCTTCAGGCCGAGCGAGATGCGCTGGCGGTCGCGGTCGATGTCGAGCACCTTGACCTTGACCTCCTGTCCGATGTCCAGCACCTCGGAGGGGTGGTTGACGTGGCTCCAGGAGAGCTCGGAGATGTGGATCAGGCCGTCCATGCCGTCGAGGTCGACGAACGCGCCGAAGTCGACGATGTTCGAGATCGTGCCGTCGACCACGTCGCCCGGGTTGAGCCGGTCGAGGATCGCCTGGCGCATCTCCTTGCGCTCGTCCTCGAGGACGGCGCGGCGCGAGAGCACGACGTTGTTGCGCGAGCGGTTCAGCTCGATCACCTTCGAGCGCAGCTCCTTGCCCATGAACTCGTCCAGGTCCTGGACGCGGCGGATGTCGACGAGCGATGCCGGCAGGAAGCCGCGCACGCCGAGATCGAGGATCAGGCCGCCCTTGACGACCTCGATCACCTTGCCGATCACGGGCTCGCCGCTCTCGTTGGCCGCCTCGATCCGCTTCCAGGCGAGCTCGAAACGGGCGCGCTTCTTGGAGAGGATCAGACGCCCCTCGGCGTCCTCCTTCGTCATCACGAGCGCGTCGATCTCCTCGCCCACCGCCACCTCGTCGGCCGGGTTGACCGAGCGGCGGATCGAGAGCTCGGCGACCGGGATGACGCCCTCCGACTTGTAGCCGATGTCGACGAGCACCTCGTCCTTGTCCACGCGCACGACGGTGCCGTGCACGACCTCCCCCTCGTTGATCGTCGGGAAGGTGGACTCGTAGTCCGGGATCAGATCGCCGTCTGGGCCGGTTACCCAGACGCCGTCCTCTGCCTCCAAGGGCTTTTCCATCGTGTCGTTCGCCATGGCGAGCTGCGCAGTATAGCCAGGACTTGGGCCTCGGAACCGATCGCGGCCCGAGGGGCTCGGAAGCGGCTGCCTGCTAGCTCTTGGCCTCGTTCCAGTCGTCGCCGGCGCCGACGTCGACGGCGAGCGGCGGGTCGAGCGGATAGGCGCGGCACATCTCCTCGCGCACGAGCTCCTTCACGGCGCTCAGCTCGGTCTCGGGCGTCTCGAGCAGCAGCTCGTCGTGCACCTGCAGCACCAGGCGCGCGCCTCTCCCCTCCTCGCGCAGGCGGTCGTGGATGCGGATCATCGCCACCTTGATCACGTCCGCCGCCGTGCCCTGCATCACCGAGTTGACGGCGAGCCGCTCACCGAGCGAGCGCGTCTGCCGGTTCATCGCGCGGATCTCCGGCACGGGCCGGCGGCGGCCGAGCAGCGTCGTCACGTAGCCGTCGCGCTTGGCCTGCTCGATCGTGCGCTCGATGAAGTCCTGCACGTGCGGGAAGCGCGCGAGATACGTGTCGATGTACGCCTGCGCCTGCTCGCGCGGGATCTCGAGGTTCTCGGAGAGCCCGAAGGACGAGATGCCGTAGATGATCCCGAAGTTGACCATCTTCGCGACGTTGCGCTCGTCCTTCGTCAGGGCGGCAGCGTCCTTGCCGAGCACCTCGGCGGCGGTGCGCGTGTGGATGTCCTCGTTCCGCGCGAACGACTCCTTCAGCACGGGCTCGCCGGAGACGTGCGCGAGGATCCGCAGCTCGACCTGGCTGTAGTCCGCGGAGACGAGTCGCCGGCCTTCCTCGGCGACGAAGGCGGAGCGGATCTCGCGGCCGAGCTCGGTGCGGATCGGGATCGCCTGCAGGTTCGGCGCTGTCGTCGAGAGGCGGCCGGTCGAGGCGACCGTCTGGTTGAAGGTCGTGTGCAGCCGCCCGTCCTCACCCAGCAGCGAGGGCAGCGGGCCGAGGTAGGTGTTGATCAGCTTCGAGAGCTCACGCCACTCCTCCAGCACCTCGACGATCGCGTGCTCGTGGCGGATCGAGCGAAGCACTCGCGTGTCGGTCGAGTAGCCGGTCTTGCCCTTGCGCCCCGGCGTCAGCTCGAGCTTCTCGAACAGGATGCGCGCCACCTGCTGCGTCGAGCCGAGCATGAACTCCTCGTCCGCGAGCTCGTACGCCTTCGCCTCGAGCTCCTCCACGCGGTCGGCGAGTCGCGCCGTGATCTCGCCCATCCGGTACGTGTCGATCTTCACGCCCGCGTCCTCCATCGCGGCCAGCACGGCGGTCAGCGGCAGCTCGATCTCGCGGTAGAGCTGCTCGGAGCCGCGCTCGCGCACCCGCTCCAGCATCGGCCCGATCAGTCGCCGCGGCGCCTCGGCGCGCCTGACCAGCGACGCCGTCTCCTCGTCGGTCGCGGGCTCCGGGAGCACTTCGAGGCCGTACTCGGCCGAGAGGTCGTCGAGCGCGTACTCGGCCCGCCCTGGCTCGATCAGGTACGCGGCGATCAGCGTGTCGTCGCGCGCGACCGCGCGCACCGCCTTCGCGTCGTGGACGACGGGGCGACGCCTGCGCAAGTAACAGACTGTTACTTGGCGTCGGGGCGAGCACGACGCCGGCTCGTCGTCGCGACGGCGACCCGGCCCTCGTCGACGGCGTACCCCTCCCACTCCGCCGGTGGCGGGAGCTCCCCTTCGCGCCAGCCCACAGCGAGGCCCTCGACCCGCGCCGGCGCAGCTGCGGGAACGGCCTCGTCGAGCTCGTCGACCCGGTTCAGGAGAGCGCGGAACTCGAAGCGTCTGAACATCTCGCGCAGCTGCGAGCGGTCGGGCGGCGAGAGCACGAGCTCCGACGGCTCCCAGTCGAGCTCGAGGTCGCGCCGCATCGTCGCGAGCTCCTTCGACGCGCGCGCTTGCCCCGCGTGCTCGGTGATGTTCTTCCGGCGGGCCGGCGAGAGCTCGTCCGCGTGCTCGATCACGGCCTCGAGCGAGCCGTACTGGGCGATCAGCTGACCCGCGGTCTTGTCGCCGATCCCGGGAACGCCCGGGATGTTGTCGGAGGTGTCGCCCTTCAGGCCGATGAAGTCGGGCACCTGGTCGGGGCGCACGCCGTAGCGGAGCTCGACCCGCTCGGGCGTGTAGACGTTCACGTCGGAGACGCCGCGCGGCGTCATCATCAGGCAGACGTTCGCCGAGCAGAGCTGGAAGGCGTCGCGGTCGGTCGAGACGACGCACGTCCGAACGTCCGCTTCGTCGGCGCGCGTCGCGAGCGTCGCGATCACGTCGTCCGCCTCCCACCCCTCGAACTCGAGGTTGCGGTAGCCGAAGGCCTCGACGATCGGCCGGAAGTGCGGGAACTGCTCGCGCAGCAGGTCGGGCATCGGCTTTCGTCCCTGCTTGTAGACGACGTCGACCGCCTCCGCGACCGCGGCCCTGTGCACGGGCCGCGAGTCCCACGCGACCGCGACGCCTCGCGGCCGGTAGTCGGCGAGCAGCTTGAAGAGCATGTTCGTGAACCCGAGCAGCGCGTTCGTCGGGAAGCCGTCGCTCGTCGCGAGCTCCTCCGGCAGCGCGAAGAAGGCGCGGTAGGCGAGGTTGTTGCCGTCGACGAGGAAGAGCTCCGACTCGCGCGCAGGCGCGTCGTCGAGGTCGAGCTCCTGCCCCGTCAGGGTCTTCGGCGCCATCGCGTCGAGTCTACGGCAGCCCCTGTCGGACAGCGCTCGCCGCAGGTATCGTCGGCCGGCCGTGGAGATCGTCCCGCTCACCGACGGAGAGAAGACCGGCGCCGAGGCGCGGCGTGACGGAAAGCGGGTCGCGCACCTCGTCGGCCTGCTCGGCGAGGCGCCCACGCGCGGCAGGCACGCCTGGGTCGGGCTCGACGATCATTCACTCGCGGAGGGCGAGTCGCCCGAGCTCCTCGCCGACGTCTATGCAGAGGCCGGTGCCCGGTGGGTGGCCGACGGCTACCTGTCGCACTTCGTCGTCGTCCCGGCCGACGGGCCGCTGACGCAGGTCTTCTTCGGCCTTTGCTTCGGGCGGGAGCAGGTGCACGCGAGCGCGCCGGCGCGCCCGGAACCTCCGAGCACGCCAGCGGGGTTGGCGATCCGGCAAGCGACCCCGGAGGATCTCGAGGCCCTCCTCGACATCGTCGGGACGCTCTCCGTGCACCAGGCCGGGCCGCCCGTCTGGACCGGGCTCCCCGTTCCCGGCCGCGAGCAGATGCGCGAGGACTGGGCCGAGTTCCTCGGCGAAGACGGCGCCATGATCCTCGTCGCCGAGCGAGGCGGATCGATCGTCGGCTACGTCGGCTGCTACCCGGCCGACGAGGAAGGCGTGCTCCATCTCGGGGTCGCAGGCACCCTTCCCGACGTGCGCGGCGGCGGGATCGGGGTGGCACTCGCCGAGCACGCGCTTCACCGCGCGCACCTCGACGGCTACGGGAGCATCGAGCTCGACTGGCGCTCGACGAACCTGCTCGCGTCGCGCTTCTGGCCGAAGCGCGGCTTCGTCCCCACGCACCTTCGGTTGCGCCGGGACGTTCAGCCGACGGCGTGACGCGTCGGATCCCGATTCCGTCGGGCTCGCGGGTCGCCGTGCTCTCCGTTCCGGACGAGACGCTCGTGCTGCGGCCGACGCTGCCGCCCGAGGCGATCGCCGACGTCGGCGCGGCCGTGCGGGATGCGCTGCGCTTTCCGCTCTCGGGCTCGCCGCTGGAGGCGCTCGTCGCGAGAGGCGGCAAGGCGACGCTCGTCGTGGAGCCGCCCTCGCTACCGCTGCCGGGCGCCCCGGTCGATCCGCGCCAGGCGGCGCTCGCGGCCACGATCGTGGAGCTCGCGCGGCTCGGGATGCCGTCGCAGCGGCAGACGATCCTCGTCGCGGGCGGGCTCCAGCGGCGCGCAGGCGGACGAGAGCTCGAAGCGCTCCTCTCGCCGACCGCCCGCCGGGCATTCCGCGGGAAGGTCGAGGCACACGACGCCGCCGGCGAGCTCGTCTCGCTGGGAGCGGCGGGCCGCACCGACCTGCGCGTCAACCGGCTCCTCGTCGAGACCGACCTCGTCGTCACCGTCACCGCGGCGGAGACGGTGCTGCACGGCGGCCCGGGTGCCCTCGTCGGCGCTGCGGGCGCCGAGGTGCTCCGTGCCGCCGGCGCCTACTCCCTGCTCGAGACGGCGGCGTCGCGAGGCTGGCAACTCGGGCTCGCGCTCGAGCGGGCGCTCTCGGCGCGCGTGCCCACGATCGGCACGTCGCTGGCGCTCAATCCGCCGCGCCTCACGGGCAGCCTTCCGCGGCTACCCCTACGACGACGGCTCGCTCGCGCAGCTCGCCACCTCGCCGCTCCGGCGCTACTCGCTGTTGCCGGCCGGCGTCCGCCGGCTGATCCTCCAGGGGCTCGGCCGGGAGCTGACCGCCGCCGCGGCCTTCGCGGGGCCGCCCTCGATCGCGCATGCAGAGGCGCTCCTGCGCGGGATCGCGCGGCGCTCCGTCCGGCTCGACGAGCCGCTCGACGCGATCGTGATCGGAATGCCGTGGAAGCATCACCATCATCCGCGCGAGCGTCTGAACCCGATCACCGTCGCCGCCGTGTCGCTCGGCCTGGCCCTCCGGCTCTGGCGCGATGCGTTCCCCGTCCGGGAGGGCGGAACCGCGATCCTGCTGCACCGGCTGTCGCGGCACTTCGTGCACGGGACGCAGGATCCGTACCGATCGCTCTTCCACGCCCTCCGAGACGGCACCACCCCGGCCGAGCTCGTCGACGACGAGCTGGCGGCCGCGCAGGACGAGAAGGCGCTCGACGCCTACCGCGCCGGACAGGCCTGCCACCCCCTCCAGCCGTACGTGGACTGGGAGTCGTGCCGGCCCGCCCTCGACCGCCTGGGCGCCGTCGTCGTCGCCGGCTGCCGCGACCACCAGGCGGCGCGAACGCTCGGCTTCGTGCCGACGCACGGAATCGGACCGGCACTCGAGATGGCGCACGGCCGCGCCGGCGGACAGGCGCGCCTGGGCCTGCTCCTGGCCCCGCCCTACTTCCCGCTCGAGGTCGGCGGCACGTAGGAGCTTGTGTGCCAGGAACACAAGGCTCGTCCCTCGCGCTAGTCCTCGCCGAGGTAGGTCTTGCGGACCTGCTCGTTGTCGCGCAGCTCGCTCGCCGGGCCCTCGAGGGCGATGTGGCCGGTCTCGAGCACGTAGCCGCGGTTCGCGGCGTCGAGCGCCATCAGCGCGTTCTGCTCGACGAGCAGGATCGGCGTGCCCTGGGCGTTGATCTCGCGCACGATCTCGAAGATCTTCTCGACGAAGATCGGCGCGAGCCCCATCGACGGCTCGTCGAGCATCAGCAGCTTGGGCCGGGCCATCAGCGCCCGCCCGATCGCCACCATCTGCTGCTCGCCGCCGGAGAGCGTGCCCGCGCGCTGGGTGCGCCGCTCCGCGAGCCGGGGGAAGAGGCCGTAGACGCGGTCGAGGTCGACCTTGATCTCGGACCGGTCGTTTCGCTGGTAGGCGCCCATCTCCAGGTTCTCGACGACGCTCATGCGCGGGAAGAGGCGCCGGCCCTCGGGTGACTGGGCGATCCCCATCTTCACGATCTCGTGCGCGGGCCGGTCGGTGATCGTCTGCCCCTGGAACTCGATCGAGCCCTCGCGCGGCGAGTTGAGCCCGTTGATCGAGCGCAGCGTGGTCGACTTGCCGGCGCCGTTCGAGCCGATCAGGGTCACGATCTCGCCGTCGTACACCTCGAGCGAGATCCCCTTGAGCGCCTCGATCCGCCCGTAGTAGGTGTGGACGTCCTTCACCCTCAGGATCGGCTCGCCGGCAACGGCTCACGACGTCGCTCCCGCGCCGAGGTAGGCCTCGATCACTCTCGGGTCGCGCTGCACGTCGAGCGGTGCGCCCTCCGCGATCTTCTCGCCGTAGTCGAGCACGGTGACGTAGTCGGAGACGCCCATGACGACGCGCATGTCGTGCTCGATCAGCAGGACGGTGATGTCGTGCTCGCGACGCAGGGTCGCGACGAAGGCGGTGAAGCCGGCGGTCTCCTCGGGGTTCATTCCGGCCGTGGGCTCGTCGAGGAGCAGCAGCTTCGGCTCGGTCGCGAGCGCCCGCGCGACCTCGAGCCGGCGCTGGTCGCCGTAGGAGAGGTTCTTGGCGTACTCCTGCGCCTTCCCGCGCAGGCCGGAGAAGCGAAGCAGCTCACGGCCGCGGCGCTCGGCCTCCACCTCCTCGGCCTTCAACCGCGGCGTGCGCGCGATCGAGGCCCAGATCCCGCCCTTGATGCGGCTGTGCATCGCGACGAGCACGTTCTCGAGCGACGTCATGCTGTGGAAGAGCCGGATGTTCTGGAACGTGCGCGCCATCCCGTACTGCGTCACCTTGTGCGGCGGCAGCCCCTGCACCTCCCTGCCGTCGAAGAGCACCAGGCCCGCCGTCGGCTTGTACACACCGGTGAGCACGTTGAAGAAGGTCGTCTTGCCGGCGCCGTTCGGCCCGATCAGGCTCGAGATCGAGCCCTGAGGGATCTTGAAGTCGACGTCGTTCACGGCGACGAGGCCGCCGAACTCCTTCCGCACCGAGACCGCCTCGAGGAGCGGCGCCGCCGGTGTGGTCATTCGCCCCGGGCCCCGTACAGCACGGCGTCCTCGCCTCCCTCCTCGAACTCGGCCTTGCGCCTGGCGCTCGGGATCAGCCCTTCCGGCCGGAACAGCATCATCACGACGAGCAGGCCGCCGAAGATCGCGAACTTGTACTTCGACACCTCCACGGTCGCATCGCTCCCGAGCGAACCGAGCAAGTCGTTGGCCCAGCTCCCGATCTTGTCGAGCCCTTCCAGGTTGAGCCAGGTGATCACGAGCGCGCCGACGATCACGCCCCAAATGTTGCCCATCCCGCCGACGATGACCATCACGAGCACGATCACCGAGATCTGGAAGGAGAAGCTGGTCGGGAAGATGCCGTTGATGAAGGAGCCGTAGAAGGCGCCGGCGAAGCCGCCGAAGATCGCCCCGATCGCGTACGCCCAGAGCTTGGTCCGCATCAGCGGCACGCCCATCGCCGAGGCGGCGACCTCGTCCTCGCGCACCGCGATCCAGGCCCGCCCCATCTTCGAGTCGCGGAGTCGCATGTTCACGAAGATCGTGATCAGGACCATGAACAGGATCGTGTAGAACCAGGGCTTGAGCTCGAGCGAGCCGAACCGGTCGGGCAGGACACCGCCGGTGGCGTCGTTCAGCGTCTGACCGAACCCGGGCCGGTCCATCTGGGTCACCCCTCGTACGCCGTTCGTCAGGTTCACCTCGTCGAAGCCGAGAAACGGCGGCGAGCCCTGGACGCCTGTCGGCACCGGGAAGGCGTCGCCGTTGCGGAAGATGTCCGGGATGATCTCGCCGAAGCCGAGCGTGACGATCGCCAGGTAGTCGCCGCGCAGGCGCAGGGTCGGCCAGCCGATGATCACGCCGAAGATGCCGGCGATCACCCCGGCGATGATCACGACCGTCCAGAAGTTGAGGTGGATCCCCGGCAGCTCCGTGTTGCCGACGGAGCCGAAGTGGAACTTACGCTGGGAGAAGAGCCCCGAGCCGAACCAGCCGAGCGTGTACGCGCCGAGCGCGAAGAACGCGACGTAGCCGAGGTCGAGCAGGCCGGCGTAGCCGACGACGATGTTCAGGCCGAGCGCGAGCATCACGTACACCGCCATCACGATCACCGTGTCGAGGTCGATCGGCTCGACGGGCCAGAACGGGTAGGTGAAGACGAGGAAGAGCGCCAGGGCCGGCAGCAGGTAGCGCTTCACGCGCTCGTCGGCCCAGAGCCGGCGAGCAGGATTCGTCGGCTGCGAACGCGCAGTCGCCGGGACGGCGCGTGCTCACTGCCCCTCCGGTGTCCGCTCGCCGAGCAGGCCCGACGGTCGGAAGACGAGGATCAGGATCAGGATCGAGAAGACGATCGTCGTCGTCCAGCGGGCGTCGGCGAAGCCCTCGTTGTAGGCCGCGATCAGCCCGAGCAGGATCCCGCCGAGCACCGCGCCGGTGAGGTTCCCGATCCCGCCGAGCACCGCGGCGGTGAAGGCGAAGAGCCCGAGCCGGAAGCCGAGGTCGAACCGCGACGTGCCGATGTAGAGCATGTAGATCATCCCGGCCGCGCCGGCGAGGGCGCCGCCGAGCGCGAACGTGAACGAGATCGTCCGGTCGACGTTGATTCCCATCATCGCCGAGGCGTCGCGGTCCTGGGCGGTGGCGCGCATCGCCTTCCCGGGCTTCGTGCTCGAGACGAGCCAGGTCAGCACGGCGAGCAGCGAGCCGGTGATCACGAGCACGATGAAGTCCTTGATCGAGTAGCTCACGCCCGCGATCTCGAACAGCGTGCCGGTGGGCAGGATCTCGCCGCGCACCGGCACGGGCCCTGCTCCCTTCCAGGCGAGGCCGACGTTGGCCAGGATGAAGGAGAACCCGATCGCGGTGATCAGCGGCGCGAGCTTCGGCTTGTCGCGCAGCGGGCGGTAGCCGATGCGCTCGATCGAGACGTTGATCACCATGCAGAAGAGCATCGAGAGCAGGAGCGCGGCGCCGATCGAGTAGGCGCGCTGGAGGTCGGAACCGCCGACCGCGGCAGTCCCGAGCGGGATGCTGATCACGGTGAAGAGGAGCGGAATCTGGAACGACCCGTCGATCACGATCGAGTGCGTCTGGAAGGTGCCCAGCATGAAGTTGTCGCCGTGCGCGAAGTTGATCAGCTCGATGATCCCGTAGACGAGCGTGTAGCCGAGCGCGACGAGGGCGTAGATCATCCCGTTCGTGAAGCCGATCAGCGTCAGCTCGACGAAGGCGCTGGGCGAGTTGATCGCCTCGCCGATCAGCCAGTAGCCGACGCCGAAGATCAGGATCGCGCCGAACGCCCAGAGCGCCAGGCTAGAGGCCGGCGGGAGCTTGCGGCCGGGGAACTGGCGAGCTGCTGTTTCGCGAGTGGCCATGAGCCGAACGGGAGAGGAGCCGGTTGCCGGCCCCTCTCCCGATCCGTGCTAGCCGGGAGTTACCTCGGCCGCCTTCTCGAAGGCCCAGTCGCCGTCGCGGCCGACGAAGATCGACATCCGACCCTCACTGGGATCGCCGTTCTCGTTGAACGAGATCGGGCCGGTGATGCCGTCGGCGATGTCCGTCTCGAAGAGCTTCGCGACGATGTCCTCGCGCGTGCCGTCCGAGCGCTCGATCGCGTCCAGCAGCGCCTGCGCGCACGCTGCCGCGTAGGCCGTGTAGACCTGGATCGACTCGTCCGGATACTGCTCCGTGAACGAGGTGACGAAGTCCTCGCCGGCCCCGGTCAGGTTGTCGGCGGCGATGACCGGAGCGCTGCCGTACATGCCCTCCGCGTTCTCCGGGCCTGCCTCCTCGAAGAGGGTGGTCAGCACGAAGCCGTCCGAGCCCATCAGCTTGACCGCCTCGTTGTCGCCGAGCACGGCCACCTTGTCACGGACGAGCTGGCCGCCGTTGTTCGTCGAGATGCCGCCGAGGAAGATGCCGTCGGCTCCCGTGCCCTCGATCTGCGTCATCAGGGCGGTGTAGTTCTGGGCGCTCTTGTCCCAGCCCTCGTGCCCGACGACCTCGAGGCCGATCTCCTTGGCGTAGCTCTCGAACGCGTCGGCGACGCCCTTGCCGTACTGCTCCTTGTCGTCGAGGATGAAGACCTTCGTGACGCCGAGGTCGTTCTTGAAGAACTCGGCGTCGGTCTTGCCCTGGAGGTCGTCCGAGGCGACGACGCGGGCGTAGTTGCGCGTCCCGGTCGGGTAGTACTTCTCCGGCTCGCCGTCGCCCGAGCCGACACCGACGTGCGTGAGTCCGACTGCGGTGTTCGCCGGGCTGATCATCGCGACCGACGCCTCGTTCAGGATCGGGATCTCGAGCGCCGCGCAGCCGGAGTTGTACGTGCCGATCACGCCGACGACCGACTCGTCCTCGGCGTACATGCGTGCGTTCGAGGCACAGAGCGCCTCGTCCCACGCGCCCTTGGCCGCGGTCGAGTCGTCGAAGGCCTCGAACTCGATCGTGTAGTCGCCGGCCTTGTTGCCGGCCTCTTCGAGCACGAGCTCGATCGCGTTGTTCATCTGCGCGGTCTGCTCGCGGTCCGAGCCCTGCAGCGGCAGGTCGGAGACGATCTTCAGCGTCTCGCCGCCACCACCACCGTCGTCCGTGGTCTCTGTAGTCGCGGCGCCACCTGCATCGCCGTCGTCGTCGTCACCGCCGCAGCCCGCCGCGAGCAGCGCGAACGCCGCCACGAGCAGGGCGAGAATGCCCAAAAGGTTGCGCTTTCTGAAATTCAACTGCTTCCTCCTCATCACACCGGATGACCGTAGACCGCTGAGTTCTGGGCGCCGAAGCGCTCCCCTTCAGCGAGGGACGGGAGCAGTATCCGGGCATCGACCATCGGATTTCAACTATTGACCCGCGGCAACGACGCCACGGGCTGTCCACGCGGCCGTCTTCACGGTGAAGGGCGGCGGTGCCAGGAGCGCACGGCAGCGATCGTGGAGGCGGGTGCGCGAAGCGTCGTCGAGGGCCGCGGCGTACGCGCCCGCCGGCCCGACCCCGAGCGTGAACGGCTCCCACCAGTCCTCGAAGCTCGAGAACTCGATCGCCGCCGTGACGGTCGTCTCCTGCACCGACTCCAGCCCTGCCTCGGACAGCAGCTCGGCCAGGTGGCCGGCTCGGGCTCCGGCCAGCCGGGACTCGTCCTGGGCGCCGGGGTCGAGCTCGCGGGCGGCCTGCCAGAACACCGCGAGCGGCGAGCGCTCGCCGGCGTGATCCCAGACGCACGCCGCGACGACCCCGCCGCGACGAGTCACGCGTCCCATCTCGCGCAGCCCGGCGACCGGGTCGGCCATGAAATGGACGACGAGCTGCGCGAGGGCAACGTCGAAGACGCCGTCCTCGAACGGTAGAGACTCGGCCGTCGCGCGCTGCACGTCGACCGACGGGTGGCGTTCTCTCGCTGCCGCGACGAACGGCTCGGACGGATCGACTGCGACGACCGACTCGCCGCCGAGCCGCCGGACGAGCTCGCCCGTGAGCGCGCCCGGCCCGCAACCGACGTCGAGCACGCGCTGGCCGGCGCGAACGCCGGCGAAGTCCGCCAGCTGGGGCGCGAGCTGCACCGAGTAGCGGCCCATGAAACGGTCGTACGCGTCGGCGGCGACCTCGAACGTCATCGCGCGAATCCTAAGCCGTAGCCGGCAAAGCCAGCCTCCGGCGTGGGCGCCAGGCTTCTCCCCGGACCCGGGATACCATCAGTGCGGGCCGAAGTGGCGGAACTGGCAGACGCGCCGGACTCAAAATCCGGTTCCCTCCGGGGAGTGGGGGTTCGATTCCCCCCTTCGGCACCTGATCGCTTCTCGACGGCAGGCGTGGGAAGCGCACCTCGCCCCACGCCTGCCGAAGGTTTTGTCAGGACGTAGCGGCGGCCAGCGTGCTGACACCGAGTGTGGTGCTGAGCATGATCTCGCCGTAGCGGACTTCGATCAGGTCGAGGTCGCCGGCCATGTTCTCGGCGACCCAGGAGGCTACGACCTCGCTGCCGGCCTCAGCCTCGGCACGCGTATCCCAGACACTGAGCGAGGAGACCTGGTCGTCTCCGATCGCGACCGTGTAGGCCTTGAATCCTCGCTGGGACTTGAGGATCGGCAAGATGCCTTCCTCCGCCCGGCGAGCGAGGGCATGGGCGTCGTCGCCACTGAAACCGTACGTGGCCATACGTGCTTGCATAGCGCTCCCTTCGTGCGCCAGGCCGTCTGAAGCGCAGGAGCGCACTTCCAATTCGGTCGGCGGCTTGTCGCGACCCTGACAGATCACGAACGTCCGCGCCATGCCACCGGCGAGAAGGCAGCGCGTGCAATTTCTCGGCGCAGGTGGCGCGCCTCAGACCGCCACTCCTTCCTAGACTGCCGCTGTGACCAAGCGCGTTGGGATCCTCACCGGCGGAGGCGACTGTCCGGGGCTGAACGCTGTCATCCGCGCGGTGACGCGGCGCTCGCTCGAGCGCGGCTGGGAGGTCGCCGGCGTGCGCGAGGGCTGGCGCGGCCTCGTCGACGGGATCGTCGCGCCGCTCGGGCCGCGCGAGATCGCCGGCATCCTCCCGCGCGGCGGCACGATCCTCGGCACGACGCGGACGAATCCGTACAAGGTCGAGGGCGGCGTCGACCAGGTACGCGCCACCTTCGAGCGCGAGGGCCTCGACTGCGCTCGTCGCGATCGGCGGCGAGGACACGCTCGGCGTCGCCGAGCGCCTGTACCGCGAGCACGACTTCCCGGTCGTCGGCGTGCCGAAGACGATCGACAACGACCTCTCCGGCACCGACTACACCTTCGGGTTCGATACCGCGGTCACGATCGCGACGGAGGCGATCGACCGGCTGCACACGACGGCCGAGTCGCACAACCGCGTGATGGTGGTCGAGGTGATGGGGCGGCACGCCGGGTGGATCGCCGTGCACAGCGGCATCGCCGGCGGAGCGGACGCGATCCTGATCCCGGAGCAGCCGACGACCGTCGAGGAGGCGTGCAGGCAGCTGGAGCAGCGTCATGCCGGCGGCAAGGACTTCTCGATCGTCGTCGTCAGCGAGGGTTACGAGCTGACCTACGAGACGGGCGAGCGCAAGCTCGTCGCCGGAGAGGCGCGGGCGACCGATCAGTTCGGCCACGTCGTGCTGGGCGGTGTCGGCGACGCGCTCGGGCGCGAGATCGAGCAGCGCACCGGTTTCGAGACGCGCGTCACGGTGCTCGGCCACGTGCAGCGCGGCGGCACGCCAACTCCGCGCGACCGCGTGCTGGCGACGCGGTACGGGCTGAAGGCGGCCGACCTCGCCCATGAGGGCCGCTTCGGCCGCATGGCCGCGCTGCGGGGCGACGCGATCGTCGACGTCTCGCTCGCGGAGGCGACCGCCGAGCTGAAGACGGTGCCGCCCGAGTGGTTCGACACCGCCCGCGCCTTCTTCGGCTGACGCTAGCTGGTCAGGACGGGGCGGGAATCAGCAGCAAGTGGCTTTCGATCACGGCCTCGGCCACGTCGAACAGCTTGTGACCGCTGCGCTGCGATTGGGCCCGTAGGAGCTCGAACGCCTCACGCTCGCCGATCGCCTGGCGCGCCATCACGATTCCCTTCGCCCGCTCGATCACGGCCCGGCGACGAAACGCGCCTTCGAGGTTCGTGTACTCGGCGTACCGCCTGATCGTGATCTCGATCGCACCCTGCATCTCCTCCGGGTTGCCGTTCACGATGTAGGCGAAGATGCCACGTTTCGCGGCCTCGTTGACCCAGACCGGATCGTCGGACTCGAGCAGCGCGATCACCGGGCACGAGGCCTCGCGGACGATCTCGGAGATCATGTCGAGCGCGTGCTTGCCGCTGATCCCCAGGCCCACGAACGCCAAGTCCGGATGCTCGCGCTCGGTCGCGGCGGCCACCTCCGAGACCTCGAGCTCCCGTGAGATCACGTCGTGACCGAGAGCGGTGACGATCTCGGCGATGCGCTGGAGGCGATCCTTCCGCTCGTTCGCGATCAGGATCCGGAGCGAGCGGGCAGGGCCCTCAGGCACGGCCGTCGGCCGCGAGAGACTGGCGCGGAGTGGTCGTGCGTCTCACGTCGAAGTCCTTCACCGGAACTGTAGCGCGGGCCATCGCGGCTTTCCAATCGGACAACTTCGCGCTAGGATGCAGATGCAGAGCCACAGAATCCGGCATCTGCCGTACAGCGTGGGTCACAGAGACCGGCCCCGCACAGCCGCCCTCAGCAACCGGGCCCGCGCATCGACTCGGGCGCCGGACGCGCGCTCTGCTGAAGGAGGAGGCCGCTGTGGAAGTCCTCAATGCTCTGCCCCCCGGGTACGTGAGGCGACCGCGGGTGCTCGTCGTCGACGACGACCCGGACATCCGCTTGATCTGCAGCACGAATTTGACGCTGGACGGCTTCGACGTGATCGAGGCGGGCGACGGGCAAGAGGGCCTCGAGCGGCTCGACGAGGGAGCGCCGGATCTCGTCCTGCTCGATATCAGCATGCCGGTGCTCGATGGTTTCGAGCTCGCCACAGCGGTGCGACGCAACGCGCGCACGCGTCACGTCCCACTCGTCTTTCTCACCGGAGAGGCAACGCGCGAAGCCGAGGAGCAGGCCCTCGCGATCGGCGCGGCCGGCTTCTTCACGAAGCCGTTCGACCCGAGCGCGATCTCGCGCTTCATCTCCGACGTGCTCGCGGGCAAGCAGAGCGTGCCCGAGACGGCAGCCTAGGAGCACCTTCAGCCGAAGAGCAGGAGCAGCGCGTCGGTCGGCGCGTAGTCGTCGGTCAGGACCGGCACGTCGTTCGTCGGGATCGGCCGGTCGACCCGGTCGCGGATCGCTTCGGTCAGGTCGGGCGCTCCCGGCGAACGGCGCCGCACGTCGTTCCAGCGCTCGACGAGGAAGGGCTTGGACGGAGCCGCACCTTCGCCGGCCACGAACATGACGTTGCGGACGCCGCCGAGATTCGTGTCGCCCTCCACGCGCACCGGATGGACTGCGACGGTCGGGAACACGGTGCGGTAGGTGCGCAGCATCGAGCGCAGCAGGCGCGACTCGCTGCCGGAGACAGCGCCGATGACGTTCGTGACGATCACGCCGCCGGGGGCGAGCCGCGAGCGGGCGAGCTCGAGGAACTCCTGTGTGGCGAGATGGAACGGGATCGAGTCCGAGTAGAACGCGTCGATCACGATCGCGTCCCAGGGCCCGTCGTTCTGGACGAGGTAGCGCCGTCCGTCCTCGACCTCGACGTTCAGGCGCTCGTCGCGCGGGAGCTCGAAGAAACGGTAGGCGACGTCGACGACGTCGGGATCGAGCTCGACCGCGTCGAAGCGAACCGAGGGAAAGTCGCGCCACATCCGCTTGGGACCCGAGCCGCCGCCGAGGCCGATGAAGAGCACGTTCTTCGCATCTGCGTTGTAGGCGAGAGAGAGCTGGAGGTAGTCGGAGTACTCGAAGCGCGTCTCGTAGGGATCGTCCTGGAACATGCCGCTCTGGAAGGAGCTGTCGAAGCGGAGATAGCGGCTGTCCGAGTCCTCGACGACCGCGATGCGGTGGTAGCGGCTGTCCTTGGAGTAGAGGAGCTCGTAGCCCTCCTGCCCGTCGGCCGGGCTGCCGTTGAGATCCTCGGCGCCGCGCTGTCGGTAGACCGGCGACCAGTTCTGGAGCTGCGAGGCGGCCACCGTCCCGCCCTGATCGGGCGCGAGCGAGACGACCGCCGCGAAGCTCGCGGCGGCGACGGCGACGCACAGCGCCGACGCGACGACGAGGCGCTCGACGACCGCCACCGCGGCCGCGGCGAGCAGCAGCACAACGGCGAGCGTCGCGATCAGCTGGTCGGTGCCGAGCTCCGGGATCAGGAAGAACGCGGTTGCGAAGGTACCGGCGATCGAGCCGGCGGTGGAGACCGCGAAGAGCCGGCCCGCCGTCCGTCCGAGCCGCTCGAGCGACCGTGCGAGGAGCTTGACGGCGATCGGCGACACGGTGCCGAGCACGACCGAGGGGATTCCGAAGATGGCGATCGTCGCCACGACTGGATTCAGGCGCGGACCGGGATTCCAGCTGACGACCTGTTCGAGGATCCAGCCGTCGACGAACGGAATCGCGAGCACGAGCAGCCCAGAGACGCCGAGGATGCCGACGAACACGTGTGGAGTCGCCCAGCGGTCGGCGATGATGCCGCCGACCCAGTAGCCGACGGACAGCCCGGCCAGGACGACTCCGATCAGCGCACCCCAGACGAAGAGCGAGCTGCCGAAGTACGGCGCCATGACGCGGCTCGACGCGATCTCGAGGCTGAGCAGCGCGCCTCCGGCGAGGAAGACGGCGACCCCGATCGCGGCGGCGCTGAGGCGCTCTCCCCTCATCGACTCCAGACTACAGGCGGTACAGCGCGACCCACGGGCCGCCGAGGTCGCCCCCGGGCGCGACGAGCAGCACGCGCTCGGCTGCCGCCTCCAGCTCGCCGTAGAACGCCGCTTCGCGCGGGTACCGGGTGGGCGCCGCGAGCACGCGGTCGGCCACGGCTCCCGTGACGAGGACGTAGTCGGCTCCCCGCGCCCGTAGTCGCGCGAGGTCGCGGTTCGGGTCGGCGCCGCGGCCTGGGCCAGGCAGCTCCAGCCCGAGCGTCGGGCGGGGGTCGACCGGCGGCGTCGAGGACTCGGCGGCGACGAGCGCGTCGGCCGCCACGTTCTGCTCGATCCAGGCGCGCGCGACGATCCGCGTGTCGGTGCGGGTCAGCCCGCGCACCTCGCCGACCGACCAGACGAAGGGAACGACGAGCAGGAGTAGCCCGACCGGGGCGAGGCGCGGGAGCCGTCCGGCCAGTGCCCCCAGCACGGGCACGAGCGGCAGCACGTAGCGGTCGAAGTGGGCGTTCAGGGTCAGCAGCTGCACGAACCAGAGGAGCGCGAAGGAGGCGAGCGCGAGGTCGGCGGGCCGAAAAGCCTTGTGGCTCCGAGCCACAAGGCTTTTCAGCGCCAGCCCAAGGCCGACGAGCCCGAGCAGCAGGAACGGCCCGAGCGCTTCCCAGAGCCGGTCGAGGAACGCGAGCGGTGTCGCCGGATCGTCCTCGAACCCGAGCCAGCCCGCGCGGGCGAGCCGCTGCACGCGGCTGACGTCCTCCCACGCGGCGCCGGCGTGGAGCACGACGAAGGGGCTCGTCAGCAGGAACGCGAGCGCGGCCCCGGCCGCGGCGAGCCCGAGGCGGCGCCACTGCCGCCAGCCGACGAGCAGGATCGGCAGAGCGAGCAGAACACCCGGGTACTTGGCGGAGGCGGCGAGCCCGGCGGCGACGCCCGCCCACTCGAGGCGGCCGGTCACGAGCAGCGCGAGCGAGACGGTGACCGCCGTCGTCACGAGCACGTCGGTGACCGCCATGTGGGAATACACGACGTGCACGGTCGAGACGGCACAGGCGGCGCCGGCGACCAGGCCCGCGGCCGCGCCGTAGGCGCTCCGGCCGAGCCACCACGCCGCCGCGACGCCACCGAGGCCGATCGCGGCGGCCAGAACGCGGGCAGCGCCGTACGAGGGGTCGTCGAACGGGAGCTGGAACGGGGCCAGCACGAGGAACAGCAGGCTCGGGTAGTCGTACCAGCCGGGATCGAGGCCGCCGCCGTGCGCGAGCTCCCAGGCCCGCGGCACGATCGAGCGCTCGTCCGGGTTCAGCAGCGGGAACGGGAGCCCGTAGGCGAGACCCGGCAGGCGCAGCGCGGCCGCGAGGACGAGCAGACCGCCGACCGCGAGGACGCTAGCGCGCCGGGAGCGGCTCACGGATGAGAACCGCATCCACGCCGGCCCGTTCGAGCTCGTCGATCTCCTCCCGCGTCACGTCGTCGAGCTCGGCGATCGCGAGCTTGCCGGCCGGGACGTCGGAGAGGAGCGCGAGCACGTGCTCGAGCGGCTCGTCGACGTCGTGGGCGGCGAGGACGAGCAGCTCGGGATCGAGCCGTTCGAGCACTGCCTCGAGCTGTTCCTCGTCTTCGACTCGCACGACGAACTCGACGTTCGAGTCGCCGGTCTCGTCCTCGTGATCCGCAGCGACGATGCACGCGTCCGCCCCAGGCTCGAAGGACAGGATCGGCAACCGCGAGGCCGCGCGGACCTCCTCGATCGAGCCCGTCGCCAGCAACGCGCCGGCGCCGTTGGCCTCGGCCTCGCGTGCGGCGTCAGGTCCGTCGACCTGGACGATCAACGAGATGCCCTCGCCGTGCGAGATCGCGTGGCTGAGGCGCCGAGCGGTCACCGACGGCCGTTCATTGGCCAATCGGATGCCAGATCGTCTTCAGCTCGAGGAAGCTCGCGATCGTCCACGGGCTCTGCTCCTCGGCCGAGCCCTTCACGATCCGCTTCACGTTCTCGGCCGCCAGCCGCTCGAGCTCGGGGACGATGCCGTTGGCATCGGGGCCGTCGGCGCCGGTGACGTCGAGCGCGTTCACGTCCATGTGCCCGGCGAGGATCGGCGCGAGCTCCTCGCGGTGCCCGGTCAGGATGTTCACGACGCCCCCGGGGACGTCGGAGGTCGCGATCGCCTCGGCCAGCTCGATCGCGGCGAGCGGGTGCGTCTCGGACGCGACGACGACGACGGCATTGCCGCCGACGAGCGCGGGCGCGAGCCGCGAGACGAGCGCCGGCGAGCGCGGGCTCGTCGGGCGCGAGGATCGCGACGACGCCGGTCGGCTCGGGCACGGTGAAGTTGAAGTACGGCCCTGAGACGGGATTCGACGAGCCGAGCACCTGGGCGAGCTTGTCGGCCCAGCCGGCGTACCAGACGACGCGGTCGATCGCCGCCTCGACCTCCTTCTTGCCCGAGCTCACCGCGGCGAGCCCGTCGAAGCGAGTCTCCATCGTCTCGGCGAGCCGGTAGAGCACCTGACCGCGGTTGTACGCGGTCGCGCCCGCCCAGCCTGGCTGCGCCTTCCGCGCCGCGACGACCGCGTCGCGCGCGTCCTTGCGCGAGGCGCGCGCGACGTTCTGCCCCTCGGCCTCGTAGGTGCGGCCGGACTCGGAGCGCGGGAAGCCGCCGCCGACGAAGAGCTTGTAGGTCTTCCGCACCGGCAGGCGCTTGCTCACGCGTCGCTCCCGAAGCGGCGATCGGCGAGTACGAGCGCGACGGCGCCCGCCACCAGCCCTAGCGCGAGCCGCAGCCGTCTCATCCGCCCCAGTTCTCCGAGTCGAATTGCAGGTAGGGCTCGAGCCCGTGGCGGCCGCCTTCTCGCCCGAAGCCCGACTCCTTGTAGCCGCCGAACGGCGACGCCGGATCGAAGCGGTTGAAGGTGTTCGCCCAGACGACGCCGGCGCGCAGCCGCTCGGCCATCCAGAGGATGCGCGAGCCCTTCTCCGTCCAGACGCCGGCCGAGAGCCCGTACGGCGTGTTGTTCGCCTTCTCGACGGCCTCCTCGGGCGTGCGGAAGGTCATGACCGACAGCACCGGCCCGAAGATCTCCTCCTGCGCGATCCGGTAGCTCTGCGCCACGTTCGTGAAGACGGTCGGCGCGAACCAGTAGCCCTTCTCGGGCAGCCGGCACGGCGGCTGGTAGATCTCGGCGCCCTCGTCCTTGCCCGACTCGACGAGCTCCGTGATCTTCTCCAGCTGCATCTTCGAGTTGATCGCGCCCACGTCGGTGTTCTTGTCGAGCGGGTCGCCGAGCCGCAGCGTCTCGAGCCGTCGCTTCAGCTTCGCCACCGTCGCCTCGTAGATCGACTCCTGCACGAGCAGGCGCGAGCCGGCGCAGCAGACGTGGCCCTGGTTGAAGTAGATCCCGTTCACGATCCCCTCGATCGCGCCGTCGAGGGCGGCGTCGTCGAAGACGATGTTCGCGGCCTTGCCGCCGAGCTCGAGCGTCAGCTTCTTGCCGGTGCCTGCGAGCTCGCGCTGGATCGCCTTGCCCACCTCGGTCGAGCCGGTGAACGCGATCTTGTCCACGTCCTCGTGCTTGACGAGAGCGGCGCCCGCGCGGCCGTCGCCCGTGACGATGTTGACGACGCCCGGCGGCAGCTCGGCCTGCCGGCAGATGTCCGCGAAGAGAAGCGCCGTCAGCGGCGTCGTCTCGGCCGGCTTCAGCACGACGGTGTTCCCGGCCGCGAGCGCCGGCGCGATCTTCCAAGCGAGCATCAGCAGCGGGAAGTTCCACGGGATGATCTGGCCGGCGACGCCAAGCGGCTTCGGCCGCCGGTTCGGGAAGGCGTACTCGAGCTTGTCGGCCCAGCCGGCGTAGTAGAAGAAGTGGGCGGCTGCGAGCGGGACGTCGACGTCGCGGCTCTCGCGGATCGGCTTGCCGCCGTTCAGGCTCTCGAGTACGGCGAGCTCGCGCGAGCGCTCCTGGATGATCCGCGCGATCCGGAAGAGGTACTTCGCGCGCTCGGATGGCGCGAGCGCCGACCAGCCGTTCTCGAACGCGCCGCGCGCCGCCTCGACGGCCGCGTCCACGTCCTCCGGCCCGGCCTGCGCGACCTCGGCCAGCTGCTCCTCCGTCGCCGGCGAGATCGTCGGGAACCACTCCTTCGAGCGCGGGTCGACGAGCTCGCCGCCGATGAAGAGGCCGTAGCGCTCCTGCAGCGTGACGATCTCGCGCGCCTCGGGCGCGGGCGCGTACTCCCACTCCGTGAGCGCGGGCGTCAGCGGCTTGTGGGTGCGTTCGACCGCCACGTCAGTCTTTGGTGAAGTAGTCGGCGGACTGGTACTGACCCGTCTTCTGCTTGCGGATCTGCATCAGCACGTCGTTCAGGAGCGAGGAGGCGCCGAAGCGGTAGAGATCCGGCGTCAGCCACTGCAGGCCGAGCGTCTCGTGGAGGACGACGAGGTGCTGCACGGCCTGCTTCGCGGTGCGGATCCCGCCGGCCGGCTTCATCCCGACGACGCGACCCGTCTCCTCGAAGACGTCCCGGATCGCCTCGAGCATGCAGAGCATCACCGGCAGCGTCGCCGCCGGGTTGATCTTGCCGGTGGAGGTCTTGATGAAGTCGGCGCCGGCTGCCATCGCGAGCAGCGAGGCGCGCCGCACGTTGTCGTAGGTTCCGAGCTCGCCCGTCTCGAGGATCACCTTCAGGTGAGCAGGCCCGCAGGCCTCCTTCACCTTGCACGATCTCGTCGTAGACCTTCGCGTAGCGCCCCGAGAGGAACGCGCCGCGATCGATCACCATGTCGACCTCGTCGGCGCCCTCCGCGACCACCCAGCGCACCTCGTCGAGCTTCGACTCGAGCGGGACGTGGCCGGACGGGAACCCGGTTGCGACCGAGGCGACGCGCACGCTCGTTCCGCGCAGTCGCGCGACCGCGGTCGGCACGAGGTTCGGGTAGACGCAGACGGCGGCGACGGACGGCACGCTGCGGTCGACCGGGTCCGGGCGCACGGCCTTCGAGCAGAGCGCGGCCACCTTGCCGGGCGTGTCCGCGCCCTCGAGCGTCGTCAGGTCCATCATCCGCACGGCGAGCTCGAACGCCTGCAGCTTCGACTCCTTCTTGATCGAGCGCTTCGCGAGCGTGGCGGCCCGCTCCTCGAGCGCGACGGCGTCGACGGAGCCGATGCGCGGGAGCCTCGGCTCGAGCGGCAGCTCGAACCCGCGCGGCAGGACGGGCGCCTGGGCCATGCCGCGAGTGTATCGACCGACTAGCGCAGGATCGTGGTCAGCCTGCCGCCGCCGAGGCGCTGGACGGCCGGCACCGGCTTGGATTGCGCGAGCAGGAGCGTGCCGTCGGCCAGGACTTCGAGATCGGTCGGCAGGATGCCTGCCCGGGTCGCTGCCTGGCTTGGCCGGTGCGGCGAGAGGCGGCCGGTGCCGGCCACCCGCGTGAGGCGTCCGCCGGCGTCGATCCGGTCGACGGTGCCACCGGTCGGGCTGCCGTTCAGGAGATAGACCACGCCGCCCGGCGCGGAGACGACCTTGAATGCCGGGCCGCGGCGCAGCGTCCCGATCTCGCCCGTCTCCGCGTCGATCCGGCGGATCGCATCCTGCTCGGCGATCAGGAGATTGCCGCCGGCGTCGTAGGCGAGGCCGTGCGGATTGTCCACCTGCGCGGCCGCGGCAGGCCCGCCGTCCCCGCTCGACCGCCGTGGTGCCGTCGCCCGCGAGCCGCTCGAGCCTCCCGGTGGCGAGCTCCAGCCGATGAATCCTGTTCTCGATCGAGGCGATCGCGAGGTAGCGGCCGGTCGGGTCGACGTGAGAGCGCCGACGGCGGCCGTGACACGAGCGACCGTCGTGATCACGCCGTTGCGCGCGATCCGCCGGACACGGCCGTTCGCGACGTCCGCCACGTAGAGATTGCCCGATCGATCGAGCACGAGACTCGCCACCTCGTCGAGCCGCGCGCGCCGTGCAGGGCCTCCGTCTCCCGAGGTGCCCGGTGCTCCGGTGCCGGCGAGCACGGTCAGCCTCCGCGTGCGGACGTCGAAGCGCAGGATCTGGTTCCGGCCGGCGTCCGCGATGTAGAGCGCCCGACCCGACGCCTCGATGTCCAGCGGCAGCACGAGCCGCGGCGGCACCGCCTCCGCCGCGTTCGCCCCGGGCGCCGCGGGTCGCGCCGCCACCAGCGCGACCGCGGCGAGCAGCGGGACGACGGCGGATCGGGACGGCAACTCTCATGCGAGTTCGTCCATAGTTACCGACGAACTCGCACTATGTCAAGGAGGCGCCTATGATCGGCGCGTGACGCGCACGTGGGATCCGGAGACCGCGCTGCTGCAGGAGCTCTACTCGGCAGCGGTGCTCGTCGAGCTGCTCGTAGGAGACGAGCTGCGAGCGGCCGGGGTGCAGCCGCAGCTCTTCTCGTTCCTCGGCTGGATCGCGTTCCTGGAGCCCGTCACGCCCGGCCGCCTGGCCGGCGAGACTGGCATGCCGCCGACGACGATCCGCGACTACGTCCGGCGCCTCGTCGATCGCGGCGACGTGCGCAAGGTCGCGAATCCGGAGGACGGTCGTTCGTACCTTCTCGTGCTGACGCCGAAGGGCCGCCGGCTCGTCGACCGGGGCCGGCCCGCGGTCGCCGCGGCGTTCGCCAGGCTCATGCCGCAGCTCGAGCGCCCGGCCGGGGAGCATCTCGCCGCCGTCGAGGAGCTCAGGCAGGGCCTGAAGCGTGCGCTCGCGGAAACCTCGAGAGCGCGCGCGTAGCGTTCGGCGTCGCCGGACATACATCCAGCCGTGAAGTGGAGCAGAGGCGGTAAGGGACGGATCGAGGACCGGCGAGGCGGAGGCGGAGGCTTCGGCGGCGGCGGGATTCCGATTCCGATGGGCAAGGCGGGCGGCGGGATCGGCGGGATCATCGTGCTCGTCGCGATCTACCTGCTCACGGGCGGCATTCCCGGAGGAGGTGGCGGCGGCTTCGGGGTCGATCCGGGCACCGGCGCGTTCGGCCCGGCACCCGCGGGCGAGAGCGCGCTCGAGAACGCGCCCGAGGAGGACGACGAGCAGGAGGCGTTCGTCCGGTTCGTGGTCGGCGACGTCGAGGACACCTGGCGCGACGGTCTTCAAGGAGAGCGGCCAGACCTACGAGCAGACCACGCTCGTGCTCTTCGAGCGCGGCGTCTCGACGGGCGGCTGCGGCGACGCGCCGTCGTCGGTCGGCCCCTTCTACTGCCCGGCCGACCGCAAGGTGTACATCGACTACTCGTTCTTCCAGGAGCTGTCGACGCGGTACGAGGCACCCGGTGACTTCGCGCGCGCCTACGTGATCGCCCACGAGATCGGCCATCACGTCCAGAACCTGCTCGGCGTGAGCGACGACGTGAACCGCGAGCGGCAGGAGGACCCGGAGAGCGCGAACGAGCTCTCGGTGCGCCTGGAGCTGCAGGCCGACTGCCTCGCGGGGATCTGGGGCCACACGGCGCTCGCCGAGGACGTGCTCCAGCCCGGCGATCTCGAGGAGGGGCTCGCGGCGGCGGCCGCAGTCGGCGACGACCGGCTGCAGGAGCAGTCCGGTCGCGGCGTCGACCGGGAGTCGTGGACGCACGGCTCGTCGGAGCAGCGCGTGACGTGGTTCCGCAAGGGCTTCGAGAGCGGCGACCCGACCGTCTGCGACACCTTCGCCGGCGACCTCTAGGCGCCGGTGCCGCCGAGACCGCAACGCGCGTTCGGCCCGAAGTCGCCCGCGCCGCTCGACGTCGAAGCGCGGCCCTCGTCGATCTGCCTGCGCTGCGACGCGGAGGTGATTCTCGACGTCGTCTTCGACCGGGGCCTGCTCTTCCTCGAGGTGGCGAACATCGGCGACCGGCCCGCGGAGCACGTGCGCATCCGCTTCGGCGAGCGCTTCTCGGGCGTCGGCGGCACCAAGCGGATCGACAGGCTGGCGCTCTTCCGGAAGCTGGAGTTCCTGGCGCCGCACAAGTCGATCCCGGTCTTCCTCGACCGCAGCGCCGCCTACTTCGCCCGCGGCGAGCCGATGCAGCTCACCGCCGAGATCGCCTGGCGCACGCAGGAGGGCGAGCGCCGTGTCAGCACCATCCACCACGACCTCGAGATCTACCGCGACCTCGGGTTCGTCGACAGGGAGGTTCCCCACCGTGCCGGTTCAGCGTGACAACCCGTACTCGAATTTCAACTTCGTCGTCGAGATCGACGGTGTGGCGTCGGCCGGCTTCGCCGAGGCCGATCTTCCCAGCGGGCGGATCGAGACGCTCGAGTACCGCGAGGGTGGCGACAAGACCTCCGGTGCGCGAAAGCTCCCCGGCCGCGTCAGCTACGAGAACGTCGTCCTGCGCCGTGGGCTCTCAGGCCGCACCGACCTCTACGACTGGTGGCGCACGGTGCGCGACGGCGGGCTCGACCGGCGCAACGTCGCGATCGTGCTGCTCGACGAGGCGCGGAGCCCCGTGCAGCGCTGGCTCCTCCGCGACGCGTGGCCCACGCGGCTCGCGTACAGCCGCCTCGACGGCCTCGGCAACGAGATCGCGATCGAGACGCTCGAGCTCACCTACGAGTCGTTCGAGACGGAGTAGGCCGCCTACAGCCCGAAGCGGTCGAGCTGGGCGTCGTCGCGGCGCCAGCGGGCGCGCACCTTGACCTTGAGCTCGAGGAAGATCTTCCGGCCCAGCAGCTTCTCGATCTCCGGCCGCGCGCGCACGCCGATCTCGCGGATCACCGAGCCCTTCTTGCCGACGAGGATCTGCTTCTGCGACTCGGTCTCGACGAGCACGAACGCGCGCAGGAGCTTGTCCTCGACCTCGTCGATCTCCACCGAGATCGAGTGCGGCACCTCCTCGCGGGTCAGCTGGAGCGCCTTCTCGCGAATCAGCTCGACGATCCGCTGCTCCGCCGTCTGATCGGTGGCTGACTCGCGCTCGAAGAACGGCTGCCCCTCCGGCAGCAGGTGGATCAGGTCGCCGCGCAGCTCGTCGATCCCGTCCTTCGTCTTCGCGCTCACGGGGTGCAGCGCGTGGAAGTCGCCGAGCGCGGCGGCCGCCTTCATGCCGGTGACGATATGGCTCGGCGTCAAGTTGTCGACCTTGTTCAGCGCGACGATCACCGGGATCCCGAGCGCGTAGACGCGCCGCGCGATGAAACGGTCGCCGGCGCCGATCCGCTCGCGCGCCGACATGACGAAGAGCACGACGTCGATGTCCGCGAACGACGTGTCCACGGTCGACTGCATCCGTTCGGTCAGCTTGTCCATCGGGCGCTGGAAGCCCGGCAGGTCTGCCAGCACGAGCTGATAGTCCTCGCCGTTCGCGACGCCGTAGATCCGCCGCCGGGTCGTGTTCGGCACCGGCGAGGTGATCGCGATCTTCTCGCCGACGAGCGCGTTGACAAGCGTCGACTTGCCCACGTTCGGCCGGCCGGCGACGGCGACGAAGCCGGACTTCAAAGCTCGAACGACTCGGGCAGGAGCTCGGCCGGCGACAGCGTCACGACCTCGCCGCGGTTGCGGAAGATCACGCGATCGAAACCGAGCTCGTGCAGCCACTGACGACAACCGCCGCACGGCGACGCATTGATCGCGATCGCCTCGAAGTCGCCGGGCCCATGTCCCTGGGTGATCGCGGTGCCGATCCCGTTCTTCTCGGCGCAGATCCCGAGTGGATAGGCGCCGTTCTCGACGTTGACGCCCTCGACGACGGTGCCGTCGCGCAGCAGCACGGCGCACCCGACCTCGAACTTCGAATAGGGCGCGTATGCCTTGGCGGCAATCGCGTCGGCGCGGCCGAGTAGCTCGTCGTCTGTCATGGGGTCAGCTGGAAGACTGCCAGGGTGACGAGCGCGCCGAGTAGGCCGCCGTAGAACACCTCCATCGAGGAGTGCACGCCGGACTCGACCCTCGTCTGCGCCACGAGCAGCGCCATGATGAACGTGAGCGACGAGATCAGGAAGCGGTGGTCCGTGTCGTCGAGGATCAGTGTCGTCGCCATCCAGCCGGCGAATGCGACCGCCGAGTGGCCGGACGGGAGGCCGCCGCGCAGGGGCGAGCCGCTGCCGGTGAGCGCCTTCGTCCCGATCACGAGGATCGTGGTCAGGACGAGCGCGATCAGCGTCAGCTCGGCCGGCACCTCGGCGAGGCGATCGAGCAGGCGCGAGCTTCGGTCCGCCACCTGTCCGGAGAAGACGAGGTAGCCGATCGCGACGGCGACCGCGCTCGCGATCAGCACTGCGCCCGCGGCGATGTCCTTCGCGAGCTTCGCCATCGGATCGAAGGAGGTGGTGGCAACGTCGATCGCGCCCTCGATCGCCGTGTTCACCATCTCGGTGATCAGCACGAACGCGATCGCGAGCAGCAGCGCGATCAGCTCGAGCTTGTCCACTCCCGACGCGAGCGCAGCGACGAGCACGAGCGCCGCGACGACGAAGTGGATCCGCATGTTCCGCTGGGTGCGGAGCACGTGGATGATCCCCTCGAAGGCGTAGTTGAAGCTCTCGAGGACGGACGGCGGGCGCCTGGAGCTCACGCGCGGTGCGCGGCCTCGCGCGCTTCCATCTCTGCGCCGTGCTCGTGGCCGAGCAGGTGCAGAAGACCGTGCACGAGCGGCCCGCGCCAGGACTCGCCGACGACCTGCGGGCAGAGGATGACGTCGCCGAGCGCGCGCGGCACACCGGCCGGCAAGTCGTCCCGGCCGTCGATCGGGAACGAGAGCACATCCGTGGCCTCGTCGATCCCGAGGTGGTTGCGCTTCAGCTCGCGCATCTCCTCCGAGCCGACGAAGGCGAGCCCGAGCTCGCCGTCGTCGATTCCCTCCGACCGCGAGCACGCTGCGGGCGAGCGCAGCCGCGCCCTCCTCGTCCACCTCCGCCCCGCTCCTGTTCACGACCTCGACCGCGAGCATCAGCAGCGTCACCGGCTGCGCGCCGTGCCGGTCTCCTCGGCGTGGTGCTTGTACGCCTCGACGATCCGCTGCACGAGCTTGTGCCGCACGACGTCCTGGTGCGTGAACTCGACGAACGCGATCCCGTCGATCGTGCCGAGGATGTCGCGCACCTGGATCAGGCCCGAGGCCTGGTCGCGCGGCAGGTCGACCTGCGTGATGTCGCCTGTGACCACGACCTTGGAGCCGAAGCCGAGCCGCGTCAGGAACATCTGCATCTGCTCGGGGCTCGTGTTCTGCGCCTCGTCGAGGATGATGAAGGAGTCGTTCAACGTGCGGCCACGCATGAAGGCGAGCGGTGCCACCTCGATCGTGCCGCGCTCCATGAAGGCGGCGAGCTTCTCCGCGTCCATCATGTCGTAGAGGGCGTCGAAGAGCGGACGCAGGTACGGGTCGACCTTCGCGAGCATGTCTCCCGGCAGGAAGCCGAGCCGCTCGCCAGCCTCGACCGCGGGGCGCGTCAGGATGATACGGCCGACCTGCTTGTCGGCGAGCGCCGCCACCGCGTGAGCCATCGCGAGATAGGTCTTGCCCGTCCCGGCCGGCCCGATCCCGAAGGTGACGGTGCACTCGCGGATGGCGTCGACGTAGCGCTTCTGCGTGACGGTCTTCGGCGCGATCTTCTTGCCGCGATGCCGCCAGACGACGTCGTCGAAGACCTCGCGAATGTCCTCGGCCTGGTCGAGCGCGGCGACGACGGCGCCGACGGTGTCGGGCCCGATCTCGTGGCCTCCCTCGACCAGCTCGACCAGCTCGTCCACGACCGCGCGCGCGGCGACGACCTTGTCGTCGTCCCCCTCGATCGTCAGCTGGTTGCCGCGCAGCCGCAGCGTGCACTGGAGCCGCGAGCGCAGCGAGTCGAGCACGCCGTCGCCGAGGGCACCGAGCTCTGCGGCGACCTCGTTCGGGACGGAAAGGACATCCTGCATCGCGGCTCAGTCTAGGCCGGGACTGAGGACGGTGAGCCCAGCGGACTCCGCATCCGCAGCGAGCCGGCGGTCGTAGCAGCAGAAGGCGCCGAGGTCGTCGGCGAGCGAGAGCGCGGTCGCGAGGTGGATCGCGTCGAGGCTGCGTAGTGCGGGTGAGCCGACGGACGCCGCCAGAAGCCGGACGTCGTCGTCGAGCTGCACCACCGTCACCGGGTTCAGGACGGCCTCCGCGGTCGTGCCGAGCCTCGCCGCGACGCGGCGCACCTCGATATCTCCGATGACGCTCGTTGCGAGCTCGCCCCACTCCACCAGCGCGGCTCGCAGAGCGTCCGACTCTGGCTCTCGGTAGAGGAGCTTCACGAGAGCAGACGCATCGAGATAGGCGGAGCTCAGATCGTGTCCTCGCGCAACTCGTCGAGAATCTCCGACGGTGGCCGCATCCCGGGCGGGGCCGGCGGCGGCGGCGGCAGGTCCGCGAGGCTTCCTCGGCCGACGCGGACCACCCGTCCCTCCCTGACAAGCCTCGCGATAAGACCCTCGGCCTGGCGCGGGAGCGGCCGGAGCTCGGCGACCGGCCGCCCGCGATCCGTGACTTCGAACGACTCGCCGTGCTCGACCCGGCGCAGCCACTTCGAGAGGTTCTGCCTCAGCTCGCGAACTCCGACGCGCTCGGCCATGTAGCACAACGGTAGCACATGGCCTGTTGGCGTCGGAAGACGCTCAGGCGAGCTTCTCGCGCACGAGCTGGCTCACGGCCGACCCGTCCGCGCGGCCCGCGACCTGCGGCATCACGTCCGCCATCACCCGGCCGATGTCCCGCATCGAGGTGGCGCCGACCTCGGCGATCACGTCGTCCACGATCTCCTCGACCTCCTCCTCGGACAGCGGGTCGGGCATGAACTCCTCGAGCACGTCGAGCTCAGCCTCCTCCTTCTCGGCCTGCTCCTCGCGGTCGCCGGCGCGGAACGCATCAGCCGCCTCGACTCGCTTCTTCCGCTCGCGTTGGAGCACCTGGAGCTCCTCGTCCTCGTGCAGCTCGCGCTGGAGCTCCTTCTCCGCGCCTTGCAGGCTGGCCAGGATCAGCCGCAGCGCATCGCGGCGCTCCGTGTCGCCCTCGCGCATCGCGTCGGCGAGCTGATCTTTGATCTCGGCGATCAGACTCATGGTGCTGTTCTCACTGTGCTGGTCTCATTGGGGCATCCCGCGGATCTTCCCACCTAGGACGTGCCAGTGCAGGTGGAAGATCGTCTGGCCGCCCCCGGCGCCGACGTTCACGAGCACGCGATAGTCCTCGAGCCCGGCCGCGCGCGCCGTCTCGGCGACGAAGGCGAGCATCCGCTTCGCCTCCTCGGGCGAGAACTCGCCGACGTCGCGAAACGTGTCGACATGCCGCTCGGGCAGGACGAGCAAATGGGTCTCTGCCTGCGGGTTGATGTCGCGGATCGCGACGAAACCATCGGCCTTGCCGACGTGATCGCCCTCGCGCGCGAGCGTGCAGAACAGGCAGTCAGGCTGCATCGGCCACGATCCCCTCGTCGCTGACGGCCCGTCCGCGCACCCGGATCAGCGCACCGATCGGCGCCGCGATCGGCTCCGGGACGAGCCAGGGCGAATAGTCGGCGCCGTAGCCGCGACCGGTCCGATCGACGAGCACGACGTCCTCGCGGCCGACCTTCGTGCGCCAGCGGGAGCGGCATGCTTCGTCGGAGAGGGCGCGCAGGCGAGCGCTTCGCTCCTTCTTCACCTCGGGCGGCACGGTGTCGACGGAGGCGGTCGTCGTTCCCGGCCTGGGGGAGTACGGGAAGACGTGCACCTTGGTCAGACCGGCGGCGCGAACGGTCGCGAGCGTCCGCTCGAACGCGGCGTCGTCCTCCGCGGGGAAGCCGACGATCACGTCCGCGGTCAGGTTGAAGTCGGCGAGCGGCTCCAGCTTGCGGAGGTAGGTCGCGGCCGAGTAGCGGCGCCCCATCGCGCGCAGCACGGTGTCGTCCCCCGACTGGAGCGGCACGTGCAGGTGCGGCCCCACGACCGGCGTCTCGCGCAGTGCGGTCACGAGCTCGGAATCGACGTGGTTGATCTCGATCGACGAGAGCCGCAGCCGCTCGACGCCCGCGATCGCGCCCGCCTCCCGGATCAGGCGCGCCAGCCCGTAGCCGGAGGCGCGGTCGCGGAAGCAGCCGAGGTTGACGCCGGTGAGGACGATCTCGCGGTGGCCCTGCGCCACGCGGCGGCGGATCTCGCCGAGCACCGCATCGGCCGCGCGGCTGCGCGTCGCACCGCGCACGAGCGGAATCACGCAGAAGTTGCAGCCGAACGAGCAGCCGTCCTGGATCTTGACGAAGGCCCGGACGCGGTCGAGGCGCGCATCCGCCTGGACACAGCCGATCGCGCCGACGTCACCCGCGACCTGCTCGACGGCCTCGTCGAGCTGGCCCCGCACGACGGTGACGTTCTCCGGCAGGCCGGCGAACGCCGTCTCGGAGAGGCGAGCGCCGCAGCCGGTCACGTAGACGCGCCCGTGAGTGCGAGCCGCGCGGGACGCGGCCTGGCGCGACTTCGCGAGTGCCTCGTTCGTGACGCAGCACGTGTTCACGACGGCGACGTCGCGGCCGCCCTCCGCGTGGCCGTCGCGAAGAAGCCGCTCGCGCAGGGCCTGCGCATCGGTCTGCGAGACCTTGCAGCCGAGGAAGCGGACGGAGAAGCCGGCCATCGCGGCGATTGTTACCGACTCCGGCCGCTCGTCGTAGAGTCGGGGCATGGCGGAGACGGCGCTCCTCGTTCCCGTGCCCGAGGCAGGGGCCGTGGTCGATCACCACCGGGTGCGCCTGACCCGGGCCGGCGCGGAAGGGATCCCGCCTCATGTCACGCTGCTGTACCCCTTCACCGACAGCGCGCTGCTCACCGCCGCGCGTGTGCTCGCGGTCGCCGAGATCGTGGGCGCCGCCCGCGCCTTCGACGTCTCGCTCGCCTCCATGGGCGGGTTCGACGTCGACCCGCCGATCCTCTATCTCGCACCCGAGCCTGCGGCTCCCTTCGCGGCGCTCACGCAGGCGCTCGTGAGCGCGTTCCCCGAGCACCAGCCGTACGACGGCCACTTTCCTGAGCTCGTGCCGCACCTCACCGTGGCGATCGCCGATGCGGCAACACTGGCGTCGGTTGCCGCCGAGATCGGCCCGGCGCTGCCGATCGAGGCGCGCGTCGAGGAGGCGTGGTTGATGCAGCGAGACGAGGACGGGCGCTGGCGACTCCGGGAGCGACTCGGGCTGGGCAGCTAGTGCCGGCGGTGCAGGTCGGCGGCCCAGCCCTCGACCTGAACGCGCCGCTCGAGTCGGAAGCCCTCGAGCGCGGGGTCGTCGCTGACGAGGTAGCCCGACGTGATCGCCCGGGCCGCTCGCAGGTTCGATCCGAGCGCTTCGACCGCCTCGGCGGCGATGTTCGCAAGCGCAAGGTCGACCTCGGGGAGCTCGCCGTCGCGAAGGTCGGCGAGCCGAACGTCGACGTCGACGCCGTTCTCCGCGGCGTTGCGCTCCGTCGCCTCGATCGCTTGCGGGTCGAAGTCGATCCCGAGTACCGGCCCGAAGCCGAGCTTCGCCGCAGCGATCGACAGGACACCCGAGCCGCAGCCGACGTCGAGCACGCTGCCGCGATCCTCCGCTTCGAGCAGCTGGAGGCAGAGGCGCGTCGTCGGGTGACCGCCGGTGCCGAACGCTCGACCCGGATCGATCACAACAGCGAGCGCATCCTCGTCCGGCCGCTCCCACGGGGGGCCGATCCAGAGGCGCCCCACCCGCTGGGGCCGATGAAACTGCCGCCAGCGCTCCTCCCAGTCGTCCGCGACATCGGTTGCGCTGGCCGCCCCGCCGAAGGCCTGCCAGATGCGTTCCTCGCCGGCCGCATTCGTGTACGCCGCCAGCTCCAGCGACCCCCGATCGCCGTCGACCTCCTCGAAACCCTCGGGGAAGAGCTCCAGCATGACGGCGCGCGCCGGCTCGGCCCGGGCGGCGGGAACGGTCACGGAGACTCGACGAAGGAGCTTCAGGCCTGCCTCAACGCAGGGCACTCCGGAGCTTCTCGAAGAACCCCTCGTCGCGTCGATACGTGTCCTCGTTCGAATGCTGCTCGAACTGCTCGAGCAGGCGGCGCTGCTCGTGCGTCAGCTTTCGCGGGACCGCCACGTCGACGAGCACGCGCTGGTCGCCGCGGCCGTAGCGCTGGAGCACCGGCATGCCCTTACCGCGAAGCACGCGCACCTCTCCCGGCTGCGTGCCCGGCTCGAACTCGAGCTCGACGTCGCCTTCGAGCGTCGGCACCGTGACCGTCGCGCCGAGCGCCGCCTGGACGACGGTCAGATGCACGGTCGAGACGATGTCGTTCCCGTCGCGCTCGAGCCGTTCGTCCCGGGAAACCCGCACCTCGACGTACGCGTCACCGGCAGGGCCGCCGTTCGCGCCCGCGTGACCTGCCGCGCGCATCCGGATCTGCTGGCCGTCGTGGATCCCGGCCGGAATCTCGACGTCCAGGGTCGTCGCCACGAGCGTCCGTCCCTGGCCGTCGCACTCCGAGCACGGCGTCTCGACGATCCGGCCGCCGCCGGCGCAGCGCGGGCAGGCACCGGCGCGCACGAACTCCCCGAAGACGCTGCGGGAAACCTGCTGCACCCGGCCGGCACCGGCGCACGTGGGACACGTCACCGGCGTCGTACCCGGCTCGGCGCCGTCGCCGGCGCAGCGTCCGCAGGTCGCCGCGACCTCGAGCTCGACGTGCTTCGTGACGCCCGTGTAGGCCTCGGCGAGCTCGATTCGCACCCGCGCCGCGGCGTCGCCGCCCCGGCCGGCACCCGCACCGCGAGCGCCGCGTCCGAAGAGGTCGTCGCCGAAGAACGCCGAGAAGATGTCACCGAGGTTGCCGAGGTCGAAGTCCGTGGGCGTGAAGCCGCCCCGCTTCAGGCCGGCGTGCCCGTACTGGTCGTAGAGCCGCCTGGACTCGGCGTTCGAGAGCACCTCGTACGCCTGCGCGACCTCCTTGAAGCGCTCGGGGGCGTCGGGAGCCTTGGAGACGTCCGGATGCAGCTCGCGGGCGAGCGCCCGGAACGCCTTCTTGATCTCGGCGTCGGTGGCGCCGCGGCCGACGCCGAGGAGCTCGTAGTAATCGCGTTCGGCCGTGGCCATCGCTCAAGCGTAGCGGCGCGCTCAGCCGTCTTCGTACGCGCTCTCGACGAGCCGCGAGAGCTCGGCCGCCGCGGCGCGCACGGTGCTGACGGCCTTCGGGTAGTCCATTCGGATCGGCCCGAGCAGACCGACCGTCCCCAGCGTCCGCGTCGGAAGGCCGTACGTCGCTCCGACGAGCGCGACTTCGTGCAGGCCGGGGTGCGCCAGCCCCACCCGGACGAACGGGCGACGGACGTCGAAGGCATCGCTCATCAGCTCGAGCACCGCCGCGCGCTGCTCGAGCACCGACAGCAGCCGGCGGCACGCCTCCAGCTCGTCGGCCCGCACGTCGTCGAGGAGCGACGCGGCCCCGCCGACGTAGAACGCCTGCTCGGGCGGCGTCGCGAGGTCGACGAAGGCAGGACGCAGGGCATCGAGAAACCGCTGCTCGCGCGGCGAGAGGCTCGTGTCCTCGATCCGCTTGCGCAGGAGATGCGTGCCGAGTTGCACGCCCACGAGCCGCTCGTTCAAGTATTCGTTCGCCCAGGCCGCGAGGCCCGCGTCGACGGGCTCGTCGAAGGCGAAGAGCTTCTTGGCGACGCCGCCGGTGGAGGTGATCGTCACCACCAGCACGACGGACGGCTGGAGCACGAGCACCTCGACGTGACGAACGGTTGCGGTCTCGAGACCCGGGGCGGAGACCAGCGCGAGCAGGCGCGTCACCTGGGAGAGCATCTCGGTCGTCGACTGGAGCGCCACCTCGATCTCGCTTCGCATCTCGGAGAGATCGAGCGGGAAGCGCTGCGGCCGCGGCTCCAACTGCTCGAGGACTTCAGCGGCGTAGTAGCGGTAACCGGACTCGGTCGGGATCCGTCCGGCGGACGTGTGGGGGTGCGTGAGCAGGCCGAGCGACTCGAGCTCCGCGAGGTCGGTGCGGACCGTCGAGGCCGAGACGGCGAGGCCGGAGCGCTCGACGAGCCCCTTGGAGCCGACCGGCTCGCCCGTCGCGATGTACTCCTCGACGACGAGCCGAAGGATGTCGCGCCTCCGCTGTGTGAGCTGGGTCGGCTGCAGTTGCGTCATTTGCAGGAGATTTTACGCGAGGAGCTCGGCGGTGACGCCGCCGCCGAGAAACCGACCGCGTTCGGTGAGCTCGAGGCACGCGCCACCGTCGAGGATCCGGGCGAGCCCCTGGCGCTCCAGACGTGCAAGCGCAGCGCGGTCGAGAGCATCGCGAAAGCCCGAGATCGCGAGCGGCTCGTCGAGGCGGAGGCCGAGCAGGACGCGCTCCTGCGCACGGGTGGCAACGTCAAGCGGCTCCAGCTCCCGCTCCGGACGCTCGCCGCGACCGAGCGCGGCCACGTAACGCGGCAGGCTCGGAGCGTTGCGCCAGCGCAGGCCAGAGATCGTCGAGACGGCACCGATGCCGAGCCCGAGGTAGTCGCGGCCCTGCCAGTAGCCGAGGTTGTGGTGAGCGCGGAGGTCGCGGGCATGGTCGAGGCGGCAGAAGTTCGCGGTCTCGTACCAGCGATAGCCCTCGCCGGTCAGCGTCTCGACGACGCGCTCGAAGTAGTCCTCCAGCGCCTCCGCCTGCCGCTCGAGCTCCGCGCCGTAGGTGTGGGTGAAGCGCGTGCCGGGCTTGGCCTCCAGCTCGTATGCGGACACGTGCTCGGGCTCGAGCGCGAGCGCCTCGTCGAGGTCGCGCTCGAGGTCGTCGCGGCTCTGCCCGGGAATGCCGTAGATCAGGTCGAGCGAGACGTTGTCGAATCCGGCTGCGCGCAGGACGGCGACCGCGGACCGGACGGTCGCCGGAGTTGCGCGCCGCTCGAGCGTCTCGAGCAGTTGCGGCTGGAAGGTCTGCGCGCCCAGCGAGATCCGGTTGACGCCGTGGCCGCGCAGGAGCGCCGCGAGCTCGGGCGTGACCGTCTCCGGGTTGGCCTCGACGGTCAGCTCCTCCGCAGGAGGGAGCGCGGCGAGCAGGCGCGCGAGCGCCGCCGGCTCGGTGAAGGTCGGGGTGCCGCCACCGAGGAAGATGGTCTGCGGAGCCGCCGCCAGAAGCGACCGCTCGAGCTCGAGCTCCGTCAGCAGCGCGTCGACGTACGCGGCGTGCTCACCGCCCGCCGCGCCGTCCCGTCGGGTGACGGTGACGAAGTCGCAGTAGCCGCACCGGTGCGCGCAGAACGGGAGGTGGACGTAGAGGTGACTCGCGCCCGTCGCGGGCAGCCCGCCGGCGAGCCGCGCCGTCGATCCAGCCTCCGCGATCGGTCCAGCACCCCCCATGGGGGCGACGAGGCCCCCTTCCGGAACCGTACGCGGGAATTCCGCACACGGTGTGTGCCGATTTCGTGCCGATTTCGTGCGGCGCGCTCACCGGTCTGCATCGAGGTTGAGCACCGCCAGGAACGCCTCCTGCGGCACCTCCACCCCACCCACGTTCTTCATCCGCTTCTTGCCCTTCTTCTGCTTCTCGAGCAGCTTGCGCTTCCGCGAGATGTCGCCGCCGTAGCACTTCGCGAGCACGTCCTTGCGCTTCGCCTTCACCGTCTCGCGCGCGATCACGCGCGCCCCGATCGCAGCCTGGATCGGCACGTCGAAGAACTGGCGCGGGATCTCCTTCTTCAGCCGCTCGACCAACAGCCTGCCGCGGTCGTACGCGAACTCGCGGTGGATGATCAGCGAGAGCGCGTCGACGGGCTCACCCGCGACGAGGACGTCGACCCGAACGAGCGTGCCGGGCCGGAAGCCGGACATGTCGTAGTCGAAGCTCGCGTAACCGCGCGTGCGGGACTTCAGCTGGTCGTAGAAATCGAGGACGATCTCGCCGAGCGGCAGCTCGTAGACAAGGTGCACGCGCTGCTCGGAGAGGTACTCCATGTGGTCGAAGCTGCCGCGGCGCTCGTTGCAGAGCTCCATCACCGCGCCGACGTATTCCTTCGGCACGATCACGGACGCCTTGATGAACGGCTCCTCCACCGCCTCGAGCTCGCGCGGCATGTCCGCCGGGTTGTGCACCTCGAGCCACTCCGCGTCCGGGCGCGCCTGCACGCGATAGGCGACGTTGGGTGCGGTCACGAGCAGATCGAGGTCGAACTCCCGCTCCAGCCGCTCCCGCACGATCTCCATGTGCAGGAGACCGAGGAAGCCGCAGCGGAAGCCGAAGCCGAGCGCCTGCGAGGTCTCGGGCTCGTAGAAGAGCGCGCCGTCGTTCAGCTTCAGCCGCTCGAGCGCGTCGCGCAGCTCCGGGTACTCGTCGGAGTCGGTCGGGAAGAGGCCGGCGAAGACCATCGGCTTCACCTCCTTGTACCCGGGCAGCGGCTCGGCGGCGGCGCGCTTCTCGGCCGTGAGCGTGTCGCCCACGCGCAGCTTCGAGACGTCCTTCAGCCCCGTGACGACATAGCCGACCTCGCCCGCTTCGAGCGCCGGCACGGGACGCCGATCGGGCGAGAGGAAGCCGAGCTCCTCCGCTTCGAAGCGCGTTCCCTGCGCCATCGCGCGGAGCGCGTCACGCGTCCCGAAGCTGCCGTCGACGACGCGGATGAACGCGATCACGCCGCGGTACTGGTCGTAGGAGGAGTCGAAGATGAGCGCGCGTGCGGGCGCGTCGAGGTCGCCCACGGGGGGCGGGATCTTCGCGACGATCGCGTCGAGCACTTCCTCGACCCCCTGCCCGGTCTTCGCCGAGATGCGCAGCACGTTGCCCGCGGCCTCGCCCACGAGCTCGGCGACCTCGGCAGCAGCGCCGTCCGGGTCGGCCTGGGGCAGGTCGATCTTGTTCACCAGCGGCACGATCTCGAGGTCGTTCTCGATCGCGAGATAGGCATTGGCAAGCGTCTGCGCCTCGATCCCCTGCGCGGCGTCGACGACGAGCAGCGCTCCCTCGCAGGCCTGGAGCGAGCGCGAGACCTCGTAGGTGAAGTCCACGTGACCGGGCGTGTCGATCAGGTTCAGCTGGTGGCCCTTCCAGAGCACGCGGACCGCCTGCGCCTTGATCGTGATCCCGCGCTCCCGCTCGAGCTCCATCGAGTCGAGCAGCTGCTCCTTCATGTCGCGGTCGGCCACCGTGTCGGTGAGCTGGAGGATGCGGTCGGCGAGCGTCGACTTCCCGTGGTCGATGTGGGCGATGATCGAGAAGTTGCGGATATGTGCCTGGTCCATGCGTGATCAGTCCCGACGGAAGCGGTCTCGCAGCGATAGTAGCGTCGCGATCTCGGGCACCCCGAGCACGCGGCAGGCCGCGAGGTAGACCGCGCCACCGGCGACGAGAGCAGCACCGAGTGAGAGCAGCTGGGCCGGTAAGGACCGGCCGAGCACCTCGTCGAGCCCCCACCAGACACCGAACGCGACGAGCCCAAGCGCGACCGAGGCGAGGCAGACGAGGAGGAACGACCGTGTCGTCTCGGTCAGGTCGATCCGGCCGATCCGGCGGCGAAGGGCAACGAAGAGGAGGACGGCTCCGAAGATGTTCGCGATCGAGATCGCAAGCGGAACTCCCCAGGTTCCGACCCGGTAGAAGACGAAGTACAGCGCTGTGTTGAGCACCACGACCGCGAACGCGATCAGCGTCGGCACCCAGGGCGCCTGGAGGCTGAAGAAGCCGCGGTTCAGCAACAGCATCATCCCGTTGAAGGTGAGCCCGATCGAGAACGCGGCGAGGGACGCTGCGACGACAGTCGTCTGATCCGGCTCGAAGGCGCCGCGCTCGTAGAGCAGCCGCACGATCGGCTCCGCGAGCACGATCGAGACCACGGCGGCCGGGACGAGCAGGAAGTTGATCTGGCGAAGCCCCGAGGAGACGGTCGCCCGGAAGCCCGCCATGTCCCCCCTGGTCGAGAGCCGAGCGAGCGAGGGATAGAGGACGGTCGCGACGGCGACGGAGAACATCCCCTGCGGCAGCATGTAGACGCGGAACGCCTTGTCGATCGCGCTCGGGGCAAGCTCCGGGTCGATCAGCTTCGAGGCGACGATCGTGCCGATCACCGCGTTCACGTTGATCAGCCCCAGCCCGAGCATGACCGGGACCATCAGCTTGAAGACCTGCCTCACGGCCGGATCGCGGACGTCGAGCGCGAGCCGCAAGCTGCCGTCCAGGCGGCGCAGCCAGGGCAGCGGGAGTAGGAACTGGATCAACGTGCCCACGACGATCGAGCCGGCATAGACGTAGAGCTTGCCGCTCTCCGTGTCGGCTCGGGGGACGCCGAGCACGAGCCCGACGATGATCGCGAGGTTCCAGAACACCGGCGTCAGCGCGGGAATGGTGAACTGCTCGTAGCTGTTCAGGATCCCCGTCACGATCCCGAACAATCCGATCAGGACGACGATCGGAAAGAGGATCTGGGAGAGGGTGACGGTCAGGTCGTCGTAGGCGTCCGTGAGCGGCGGCATCAGGACCGGCGCTGCGAGCACGAACAGCGCCGTGATCCCGCCCACGATCAGGAGGAAGAGCCAGAAGACAGTCGAGGCGACGCGCCAGGCGCGTGCCTTCTCGCCCTTCTCGAGCAACTCGCTGAAGACGGGGACGAACGCCGACGAGAGCGCCGCGTCGGCGACCAGCGCACGCACGAGGTTGGGGATCTGGAAGGCGACCGTGAAGGCATTGATCGGCCCGCGGACCCCGAAGTAGTTGGCGGCGACGACCTCGCGGAGCAGCCCGAGGATGCGAGACAGCCCCGTCGCCGCGGAGAAGATCGCCGCCGACCATGCGAGCCTGCGCGCGTTGGCTCGCGTCTCCACGCGCCGAGTATAGGAACGGCCCAGCTTAGGAACGGGAGCAGCCGGGCCGGTTCCCGCCTTTGCTACAGTTGCCGGCGCCCGCCGAGTGCGGGCTTTCTCTCGACATGCCGAACATCCAGCAACAGATCAAGCGAGTCCGGATCGCCGAGCGCCAGCGCGAGGAGAACCTCCGCTACCGGTCGACCGTCAAGACCGTGACCAAGCGCCTCGAGACTGCCGCCGCCGACGGCGACCAGGACACGCTCGCCGCCGAGCACCTCGCGCTCGTTCGCCTGATCGACAAGGCGGCCTCGAAGGGCGCCCTGCACAAGAACACAGCCGCGCGCAAGAAGGCGCGCGCAGCGCGCCTCGTCAAGCCGGCCTAGCGGCCGAGGTCGACGAGAGCGCGCTGGAGCTCGAGGTCCGGCGTTAGCTTGCTCTTGCCCTTCAGCGCAAGGTCGAGCGCGGCCAGCCTGACGAGCGCGTCGCGAAGCTCGTCCTCGGAGAAGTTCTTGGCCTGGCCGAAGACCTTCTCCGCGTAGAAGGGATGCATCTTCAGCTTGCCGGCGGCGTCGCGCGGCCTGACCCCTTCGGCGGCGAGCCGCTGGCATTGGCGAACCCTGCCGACGTGGTTGCCCAGAGCCGCAGCGAGCCGGGGCGCGATATCCCGTCGCGCCTTCGCCTCGCGCTCGAAGATCGTCTCGCTGGCCGCAAGCGTCCGCGGGACGTCACGCGCAGCCCACGCGTCGGTGAGCGCGAACGTCGGCGTTTCCGCCACCGCGGCGGCGAGCACCTCCACCTCGCGCTCGCCGATCGGCTCGTCACCCGCCCACGTCGCAAGCTTGTCGATCTCGGAGGCGAGCTGGTGGAGATCGTCGCCGACGATCTGCAGGAGCGCAGCGCATGCTTCCGGCTCGGCGCGGGCTCCCACGGCCCTGAACTGCTCGGCGACCCATGCCGAGAGGTTCCGCTTCGGCACGGCGTAGGCCAGCACCTGACCCGCCTTGGCGACGGCCTTCGCGAGCGGCGAGTCCGCCTTCAGATCATCCGCGACGAGGGCGAGCACGGTGCCCGGCGCCGGATTCTCGAGATAGGCGGTGACGGCCTTCACGTCGGCGACCTTCCACTTGTCGACGCCGGCGACGATCACGAGCCTGGCCTCCGCCGAGAAGAAGCCAAGCGCATTGCAGGCGGAAACCGCGTCGTCTCCGCTCGCCGGCGGTGCGTCGAGTTGCTCGATCGCCTCGTCGCCGACGCGCCCCCTTAGACGCTTGAGCGCACGCCCGATCTTCGGGCGATCGGTGCCGGTTAGCAGGTAGACGGGTTGGAGCTCGGCGGCGGCCATCGCGGCAGCCTACTCCTCTGTTCGAACGCCAAGCGTCCGCCCGTCCGACTCGATCGTGATACGGCCGTGGAGGTCGGTTCGGTACAGGCTCAGGCCGTCAACGGCGTTCAGGGCGGCGAGCGTCGGCGCCCGCGGATGGCCGTAGCGGTTCCTTCGTCCCGCCGAGATCACGGCGACCGACGGCTGTAGCTCGCTGAGCTCCGCCGCCAACCCGGGATCCTCGGAACCATGGTGAGCCACCTTCAGGATCTCGACGCGCCGGGAGAGCAGGCGGGCCGTGACGTCAGTCTCGGCGTCTGCCGTCAGGAGTGCGTCGACACTGCCGAAGCTCGCGAGCAACACGACGGGAAGGCGGTTCGGATCGTCGGAAGCATGCCCCGGCCGGTTCGGCCAGAGCACGCGAACCGTGAGCGAGCCCAACCGCCACGTGGCGCCCGCTCGCGTCTCCACGACCGGGACGCGCCGCGCCTGCGCGGCGGAGAGCGCGTCCTGCAGGTACGTGCTGGAGCTCGCCAGCTGCGGGTCGAGCACGCGGTCGACGCCGACGCGGCGGATCACCTCCTCTGCGCCGCCGATGTGGTCGCGCTGCGGATGGGTCAGGACGAGCGCCGCGAGTCGCCGCACTCCGAGCTCACGCAGCTGGCGCGCCACGCGCGCCTCCGGCGGTCCCTGATCGACCAGGATCGCCCCCTCCGGCACCTGCACCAGCACGGCATCGCCCTGTCCCACGTCGAGAAACGTGATTCGCAGCCCCGCGGGCGGCCCGGGCACCCGGTCGGGCCAGAGTTGCCACACGAGTAGGAGCGGTATGACGGCCGCCGCGAGGGCGGTCGCGGTCGGCCGCCGCCAGCGTGGCAACCTCCGGAGCAGAAGGAGAGCCGCCGGCACACCGAGCAGGGCGGCGACTACGTAGCCGGAGCCGACCTGGGCGTACGGAAGCTCGGCCACCACTCGCGCTGAGACGGCGATGTAGGCGGCGATCCAGCCGTTCACCCAGGCGAGCGCAAGCGAAGCGGTCGGAAGCACGGGCTCGACGAGCGCCCCGACGAGCGCTAGCCCGAGTAGCGGCGGCATCGCCCCGGTCGCGAGCGCGTTGGCGAGGAGCGAGTACAGCGGCACCTCCCCGAACTGAAGCCAGAGGATCGGTGCAGTGGCCGCGCCGCAGGCGACCGAGACTGAAAGGAGGAGCGCAAGCGGGCGTGGAATCGGGTAGCCCTCGAGCGTCCGCGAGAGTGGCGGAACGAGCAGAAAGATCGACGCGACCGCGGCGAACGAGAGTTGGAAGCCCGGCTCGAGCAGCGAGGTCGGCGTCCACGCGAGCAGCACGGCGGCCCCGAGCGCGAGAAAGTGCCAGCGGTCGCGGGGCCGCGACAGCAGCCACGCCAGCGATGCGAGCGCGCCCGCGACCCCTGCGCGGACGACCGAAGGCTGCCAGCCGACGGCGAGCACGTAGCCGACGATCGCCCCCAGCGTCGCCAGCTCCGCCACGAGTCGCGGGATGCCTAGCAGCCACGCGAGCGCGAGCGCCGCACCGGCGACGAACGCCACATTCTGGCCCGAAACGGCGAGCAGGTGGTACAGCCCCGAGACCTTGAAGCTCTCTTGAAGCTCCCGCGAGAGGCCCTCGTCCTCTCCCAGCACAATCCCGACGAGGACCGCGCGGCGCTCTCCGGAGAGACCGGCTGTGACGGCCGACGCCAGATGTCCGCGGAGACGGTCGGCAAGGCCGCCGATCCCGCCTCGTCGCCCGACGATGTGCCAGTCTCCACCGCGGAGAACGACGTGCACGCCTCGACGCGCGAGCCAGCCGCGCTCGTCGAACTCGCCGTCGGAGGCTCGCGGCGCGACCGCCAGGGCGCGCAGGGCGATGACGGCGCCCTGCGGAGGCGAACGGCCAACCGGCAACTGGAGCAGCACACGCTCCCGCACCTCGACGGCTCCGAAGCGACGTGTCTGCGCCGGCACGCGGAGCGCGAACTCCGTCCGTCGGGGCGGCCCGGTCACCACCGCCTCGACCGGCGCCGAGCGACCGATCTCGGGGGCGAGCAGGCTCCGGTCGAGCGTATCGAGCCGTACGCTTCCCCACCACCAGCCTGCCAGCAGGAGCGCGACGGTCCAGACGAGCAGGCGGCGGTGGCGGATCACAGCTGTTGCTGCCACGGCAAGGGCGACGCCGGCCACGACCGCGCCGGGAGCGCGCACGACGAGGGAGAACGCCATCCCCGCGCACGCCGAGAGGATCAGTAGCGTCGGCCAGACGCGAGCGATCACGGCGTCACCAATTCGCGCAGCTGCTCGATCCTCGTCGGCCCGATGCCTGGAATCGCATCCAGGTCGTCGACGGAGCCGAAGCCTCCGTGCTGGCTGCGGTAGTCGACGATCTTCTGGGCCGTCACGGGGCCGATTCCCGGGAGAGCAGTCGAGATCGGCCTCGCTGGCGCTGCTCAGGCTGACCCGGAGCGCAGCTGCTCCGGGCCCGGCCGCCCCCGCCGCGCCGGCGACCCGACTCGGTATCAGCACCTGTATCCCGTCGGCGAGCGGCGCGGCGAGGTTCACGGCAGCGGTGTCGGCCTTTCGCGGTCGCGCCACCGGCTCGGGCGACGCGCGTCGGAGACCCTGCTGCCCTCCTTCAGCTCATAGAGACCGGGCTGACGCACCGCGCCGGCGACGTGCACGACGAGCGTCGCAGCGGACGCTGCAGTCGCCTGCGGCACGAGTGGGGTCACCGGCTGCACGGACGGCGCGCCGGCGTTTGCGAGCATCCGCCCGGCGAGTGCCAGGACGGCGAGCGCGACGCCGGCCGCGACGAGCGCATGCCGACGCGGGATCGACAGGGAGGGCATGCCTCCACGGTGCCGGGACAACCGTCACAGCTGTGTGCCGATTGCGTGTCGATTCGCGCGCCGGTGCGCGCGCTCGGTCAGATCACGAAGTTGACGAGCTGATCCGGCACGACGATCGTCTTGCGCGGCTCGCCGTCATTCAGATGCACGCGCACCCGGTCCGAGCCCAGCGCGAGCGCGACGAGCTCCGCCTCGGGCGTCGCCGGCGCCACGTGGAGCCGGTCGCGCAGCTTCCCGTTCACCTGCACGACGACCTCCACCAGCTCGCGTTCGAGCATCGCCTCGTCGGCGACCGGCCACGGCTGCTCCCACAGTCGCTCGTGGCCGAGCCGCTGCCACAGCTCCTCGGCGACATGCGGCGCGAAGGGCTGGATCAACGAGACCGCGGTCTCGGCCGCGAAGCGGGCGTCCGGCCCGGTGCGGTCCCGGGAGAGCTCGTTGATCAGCTCCATCACCGCGGAGATCGCCGTGTTGAACGCGAAGCGCCGGCCGATGTCGTCGGTCGCCTTGGCGATCGCCTCGTGCGCCTTCCGCGCCAGCGGCCCGTTGTCCGGCTCGCCGTGCGGAGCGCGTTCCGCGACCTCGCTCACGACTCGCCAGAGCCTGCGCACGAACCGCGCCATGCCCTCGGCCGCCTCCTCGGTCCACTCCATGTCCTGATCCGCGGGGCCGAGGAAGAGGATGCACAGCCGCACCGCATCTGCCCCGTGGCGCTCGACGACCTCGTCCGGCCCGGCGGCATTGCCGGAGCGCTTCGAGATCTTCGTCTTCCCGCTCGTCACCCAGCCGTTGGAGTAGAAGCTCGCGAATGGCTCGCGAAAGCCGACGAGGCCGAGGTCGTTCAGCACCTTGACCCAGAATCGCGCATAGATCATGTGCATCGTCGCGTGGTCGACGCCGCCGATGTAGAGGTCGACCGGGTTCCAGTAGTCGACGAGCGCCCGGTCGAACGGAGCCTCGTCGTCGGCGGGGTCGCAGTAGCGCAGGAAGTACCAGGAGGAGTCGACGAAGGTGTCCATCGTCTCGGTCTCCCGCTGCGCGGGGCCGCCGCAGGCCGGGCAGTCGACGTTCACCCAGTCCTCGGCCTGCGCGAGCGGCGGCCTCCCCTGCGGCTTGTAGTCCTCGACGTCGGGCAGGACGACGGGCAGCTCGCTCTCAGGGATGGGAACGATCCCGCAGGAGTCGCAGTAGACGATCGGGATGGGGCAGCCCCAGTACCGCTGGCGCGAGAAGCCCCAGTCGCGAATGCGGAAGTTGACGGCGAAGCGGCCGAGCCCCTCAGGCTCCAGGCGCTCGACGATCCGGCGGCCACCCTCGGGTGCGGGAACCCCGTCGAGATCGCCCGAGTTGACGAGCACCTCTCCCTCCGTGTGCTCGACGTACGGCTCGCTCTCGTCGACCTCACCGTCGACCGGCCTGACGACGTGACGGACCGGAAGGTCGAACGCGCGCGCGAAATCGAAGTCGCGCCGGTCGTGCCCAGGCACGGCCATGATCGCGCCCGTGCCGTAGTCCATCAGGACGTACTCGGCCACGTAGATCGGGATCCGCTCACCGTTGACCGGGTTCACAGCGTGGAGCCCGGTGAAGACGCCGGTCTTCTCGTCTGCGGCGGCACGCTCCTCGGTCTTCTTCGCCGCGGTCTGACGGACGTACTCTCGCACCGCGTCCGAGTCGATCCGCCCCACGAGCTCGTGCTCCGGCGCGAGCACGAAGAACGTCGCACCGAAGAGCGTGTCCGGGCGGGTCGTGAACACTGCGACGTCCTCGCCCCACTCGTCGATCCGGAAGCTGACCTCGGCACCCTCGGACCGGCCGATCCAGTTCCGCTGGCGAGCCTTGATCGATTCCGGCCAGTCGACGGTCTCGAGGTCGTCCAGCAGCGCCTGCGCGTAGTCGGTGATCCTGAAGAACCACTGCTCCATGAGCCGCGACTCCACCTGGGCGCCGCAGCGCTCGCAGCTCCCGTCGGGCAGCACTTGCTCGTTCGCGAGCACCGTCTGGTCGTTCGGGCACCACTTGACCGGAGCCCCCTTCCGGTACGCGAGCCCGCGCTCCAGGAACTTCAGGAACTGCCACTGCTGCCAGCGGTAGTAGCCGGGCCGGTGCGTCGACAGCTCGCGCGACCAGTCGATCCACCAGCCGACGCGCTTCATCGAGCGCCGGATCGACTCGATGTTCCGTTCCACGGTCTCGCGGGGGTGACCGCCTTCGCGGATGGCGGCGTTCTCGGCGGGCAGGCCGAACGCGTCGAAGCCCATCGGGTGCAGCACGCGATGGCCGTTGCGGCGTCGGAAGTGCGTCGCGACGTCCCCGATCGTGTAGACGAGCAGGTGCCCCAGATGGAGGCTTCCGGACGGGTACGGCAACTGCTCGAGCACGTAGCTCTTGCGGTCATCCGCCCGTGACGCGTCGTCCGGATTCTGGACAGCGGAGGCCTGCTCGTCCTCCCAGACGCGCTGCCACTTCGCTTCGATCCGTCTCGAGTCGTACTGCTCGCTCATCGCCTTCTCCGGGTACAAAAAAGCCTCTCGATGGAGAGGCCCGTGGGAAGCTGTCGCGGCGCCGCCGCGGTGGCTCCCTGCGCTACGAAAGAAGCTGCTTCACTGCGCCAATGCTAGCACTGTTCCCGTCGTCGGCCAGGATCGAGGACGGCGCGCTTCACCTCGGCGGCGCCGCGGCCTCGATGCTCGCGGAGCGCTTCGGGACGCCGCTCGTCGTCTACTGCGAGGAGACGCTGCGCGAGCGTGCGCGATCGTTCCGCCGAGCCGCGGCGGGTGCGCTCGTCGTCTACGGGACGAAGGCGTTCGCGAACGTCGCGCTGCTGCGCCTGCTCGCCGAGGAGGGCCTGGGGGCTGACGTCTCCACGCTCGGCGAGCTCGAGTTCGCGCGGCGCGCGGGGATCGGCGGCGACCGGATCCTCTTCCACGGCAACAACAAGTCCGACGAGGAGCTCGCAGCCGCTGCCGCGCTCGGCGCGCTCGTCGTGCTGGACTCGCTCGACGAGCCGCAGCGAGCCGCGGACGCCGACGTCCGTCGCGTGCTCGTCCGCGTGACGCCGGAGGTGGAGGCCGAGACGCACGAGGCGATCCGCACCGGCCACCGCGGCTCGAAGTTCGGGCTCGGCGCAGACGACGCGCTCGAGGCGGTGCGGCGCGCGAGGGAGGCGGGGCTCGACGTCCAGGGGCTCCATGTCCATGTCGGCTCCCAGCTCGCGAATGCGAGCGCTCACCTGCAGGCGATCGAGCTGCTCGCCGGATTCGCCCAGCGCTGCCGCGAAGAGCTCGGTTGGTCTCCGGCCGTCGTCGACGTCGGCGGTGGCTTCGGCGTGCGGCACGTGCTCGAGGAGGAGGAACCGCCGGTGGAGGCGCTGGTGGAATCCGTCGTGCACGCAGTCGGCCGCCACTGGGAGGAACGCAACCTGCCGGCGCCGCGACTCATTCTCGAGCCCGGACGCTCCCTCGTCGGCACCGCCGGCGTCTCGCTCTACCGGGTCGGGGCGGTCAAGCGCACCGGAGGCCGCCACTACGTCGCGATCGACGGGGGCATGTCGGACAACCCACGTCCACAGCTCTACGGAGCGCGCTACTCCGCGTTACTTGCGAACCGCGCCGACGAGCCCCCGGACGGAGAGTTCACGATCGCCGGCAAGCACTGCGAGTCGGGCGACGTCCTGATCGACCGGGTGCGTCTGCCGCAGCCGCGGCGCGGCGACGTCGTCGCGGTGCCGGCCACCGGGGCGTACACGCTGGCGATGAGCTCCAACTACAACGGGTTGCCGCGACCCGCCGCCGTGCTTGTCGGCGGCGGCAGCGCACGGGAGATCCTTCGCCGCGAGACGGTGGACGACCTGCTGCGTCGGGAGCCGCTCTAGCCGGCGCGCCTACGCAGCTCGTCCTCGACGAGCGCCGGGTCGAGCCCGCGTGCCGCGAGCAGCGCATAGCTGTGGAAGAGGAGATCCGCGACCTCCTCGACCAGCCGCTCGTCGGGCTCGCCGGCGCCGGCCAGCGCCGCCTCGAGCCCCTCCTCCCCGACCTTGCGAGCGGCGAGCGCCGGATCGTCGAGGAGCGAGACGACGTACGAGCCTGCGGGCCGCTCCTCCTGGCGCTCCTTGATCCGCCGCCAAAGCCAGGGCGCGAAGCACGACACCGTGCCCGTATGGCAGGTCGGGCCGTCCGGGCGAACGCGCAGCAGGATCGCGTCGCCGTCGCAGTCCTCCCTCAACTCCTCTACGGCCAGCGTGTTCCCGGACGTCTCGCCCTTGCGCCAGAGCCGTGCTCGGGAGCGGCTCCAGAACCAGGCCTCGCCGGTCTCGCGGGTCAGGCGGAGCGCCTCGGCGTCCATCCAGGCGAGCATCAGCACGCGGCCTGAATCCGCGTCCTGGACGATCGCGGCCGTCAGATCCGCCTGTGTCAGATCCGCCAGTTTCAGATCCGAATGGGCCAACCGGCCTCCCTCAACTCGGCTTTCAGCTCCGGCAGGCGCTCCGGCCGCTCGTGCACGATCGACGCGACGATCGCTCCCTCAGCTCCTGCAGCGAAGGCATCCGAGAGATGCCGGGCCTCCCCGGCGCCGCCCGACGCGATCAGCGGCACCGTTGCCTCCGCCGCCAGGGTGCCGGTCAGCTCGAGGTCGTACCCGACGCGTGTTCCGTCGGCGTCGATCGAGGTGACGAGCAGCTCGCCGGCGCCCCGCTCGACGGCTTCGCGCGCCCATTCGACGGCGGCGCGACCGCGCGCGTTCCGGCCGCCGTGCGTGACGACCTCGCCGGCGCGCGCGTCGATGGCGCAGACGACGGCCTGCGCGCCGAACTCGGCCGCCAGCTGGGTCATCAGCCGCGGGTCGTCGACGGCGGCGCGGTTGACCGCGACCTTGTCCGCTCCGGCCCGCAGGAGCGCTCGGGCGTCCTCTCGGCCCGAGACGCCACCGCCGACCGTGAACGGAACGACGAGCCGCTCCGCGGCGCGCTCGACCAGCTCGAGCAGCGGGCCGCGCCCCTCGAGCGTCGCCGTGATGTCCAGGAAGACGATCTCGTCGGCACCGAGCTCGGAGTAGCGCTCCGCCAGCGCGACCGGGTCGCCGACGTCGCGAAGCTCGCGGAACCGCACGCCCTTGACGACCCGGCCGCCGGCGACGTCGAGGCACGGGATCACGCGCTTCTTGACCATCGCAGCGCGTTCTCGAGCACGCGCGAACCGGCCGCGGCGCTCCGTTCGGGATGGAACTGGACGCCCGCGAGCGCTTCCGACTCGACCGCGGCGACGACCCGGCTCTCCTCGTGATCGACGCACGCGACGGCGACCGCGTCGTCCGGATCGACGGCGTAGCTGTGCGCGAAGTAGACATCCTCGCCGTCGACGCCCTCGAGCAACAGCGAGGGTCGGTGCACCGCGAGTGTGTTCCAGCCCATGTGCGGGACACGTCGCCCTTGCAGCCTGCGCACCGGCCCCTGCAGCAGGCCGAGGCCGTGGCCGCCCTCCTCGCTCGCCTCGAAGAGCAGTTGCATCCCGACGCAAATGCCGAGGATCGGCCGGCCGCGCTCCGCGCGTTCGCGGAGGGCGCCGGCGACGTGCGCCAGCCCGCGGGCTGCGCTCTCGACGTTCCCGACGCCTGCGATGACCGCGAGTGACGCCTCGCGGACGACGCTCGGGTCGGTCGTGACCACCGGCTCCGCGCCGGCCCGCGCGAGCGCAGCGGAGACACTGCGGAGGTTGCCCGCGCCGTAGTCCACGAGGATCACGCTCATCCGAGCCCCTTCGTCGACCGAACTCCGTCTCTCTCCGTCTCGCAGGCCTGACGGAGCGCCTGCCCGAGCGCCTTGAAGGCGGCCTCGGCGACGTGATGGGCGTCTCGGCCGCCGGCGGAGACGTGCACGGTGATCGACGCTTGCATCGCGAGGCGCTCGAGCGCGTGCGGCAACAACGTCGTCGCGAGCCCGCCAACTCGGTCGCCCGCGAACTCGAGCTCGATCTCCGCGTGCGGGCGGCGGACGAGATCGACGGCCGCCGTCGCGAGCGCCTCGTCCATCGGCACGCTGGCCGAGCCGTAGCGCGCGACGCCCTCACGGGCGCCGAGCGCCTGCGTCAGCGCGTCGCCGAGCGCTGCGAGGCAGTCCTCGACCGTGTGGTGCTCGTCCACATCGAGGTCGCCGCCGGCGAGCAGCTCGAGATCGATATCGCCGTGGAAGGCGAAGAGCGTGAGCAGGTGGTCGAGGAAGCCGATGCCGGTTTGCACGTGCGCTCGACCAGCGCCGTCGAGGTCGAGTGAGAGCCGCAGCGCCGTCTCGGTCGTCGTCCGCACGACGAGAGCCGACCGGCCCGTGTGAGCACCGCCTTCCACGCCCAGCGCTGCCAGGAGCACGTCGTTCTCCGGCGCGCGCCGGACCGTGATCCGGATCCCCTCGTCGAAGATCCGCACGACGAGCCCGTGCGCCTCGAGCCGCTCGCCGAGAGCTTCCTCGCTGCGGACGAAGACGAAGTTCGCCGCAGTCTCGGGGCAGTCGAAACCGGCAGCGAGGAGCGCCGCGCGTACGCGCTCGCGCTCTTCGACAGTGGCACCGACGTCGGCCCGCGGATCGCGGAGAGCCGCTGCTGCGATCGCGGCCGCAGGGCCGCTGATGCTGGCCGGCGACCGGCGCAGCTCGAGCTGTGCCGCAGCCTCGGCCGACGCGATCGCGTAGCCCACCCGCAACGAGGCGAGCCCGAAGGCCTTCGAGAGCGTGCGCAGCACGATCAGATTCGGCTGCGCGTCGATCAGACCGACGCAGGTGGCTCCGGCGAACTCGAAGTACGCCTCGTCGACCACGACCGCCGCGTCCGGATGCGCCCGCGCGAGCGCCGCGAGCTCGGACGGATCGCGAAGCTCTCCGGTTGGGTTGTTGGGGTTGCAGACCCAGATCAGCGATGCGCCCACCGGGTCGGTCGTGACCTCGGCGCCCTCCAGCAGCGAGACCAGCCGGTAGAGGCCGTACGTGGGCGGCGAGATCGCCGCCGTCCGACCAGGACCGAGGTACGTTCGCGCACACGTCGCGATCAGCTCGTCGGCGCCTGCACCCACGACGATCCGAGCCGGATCGACGCCGCAGTACTCACCTGCCGCCGCGCGTAGCTCGGCGTACGACCCGTCCGGATACTCGTTCAGCCTGGCGAAGCTCGAGGAGAGCGGCACCTGCGGCACGCCCGGAACGGGAGGCGTGTTCTGGTCGAAGCGCAGGATCTGCTCCGGGCGGAGCCCGTGCCGTTCCGCCACCGCAGCGGAGCTCGGCGCCCACGCATACGCGCTGAAGTCGGCCGGCAGCGCGCGCGGGATCATCGCGGCTCCAGCGCGGCGGCGTGCAAGGGCAGGCCCTCGACACGGGCGAGCGGCAGCGCGATCCGACGCGCCTGCTCGACGCCCTCGGCGCCGGCGGAGACGAGCTGGACGGGCTTGAGGAAGGTCTCGAGGCCGATGCCGCCGAAGCCGCGGGCGAGGCCTCCGGTCGGGAGCACGTGCGTCGCTCCGGCGGCGTAGTCGCCGACCACGGCGGAGGTGCGGACGAAGATCGTGCCCGCATTGCGGACGCGTGCGGCGACGTCGGCCGCGCCGTCGACCCAGAGCTCGAGATGCTCGGGTGCGTACGCCTCCGACCTGGCCAGCGCCTCGTCCAGCGAGGCCATGTCCTCCACAGCCACGTTGCCATATCCGTTAACAAGGCTACCGACGGCCTCGGACAGAGCCCGATCGAGGCTGAGGAGGATCGCTTCGCTGTCGGCTCCGTGCTCGGCCTGCGCGAGCAGATCGGCGGCGCACTGAGCAGCGTCGGCCGATGAGTCCGCGATCACGACCACCTCGCTCGGGCCGGCCGGCAGGTCGATCGCGACGTGACTCGACACGAGTAGCTTCGCGGCGGTGACGTAGCGGTTACCGGGGCCGACGATCTTGTCGACGCGCGGAATCGTGTCGGTTCCATATGCGAGCGCGGCCACTGCCTGCGCGCCGCCGACCGCGTACACCTCCCCGATCCCGAGCTCGTGCGCAGTCGCGAGCGTCGCCTCGGCGGGCCGCGGCGTGACCACGGCGATCCGCTCGACACCCGCGACGAGCGCCGGCACCGCCGCCATCACGAGCGACGACGGATACGCGGCGCGACCGCCGGGGACGTAGACGCCGACCGACGAAAGCGGCAGCCAGCGGCGCTCGGCACGCACCCCAGGCACCGCCTCGACGGCCGTGTCAGGCGGCCGTTGCGGGCGGCAGAACTCCGCGACAGCACGCGCCAGCTCGCGCACCGCCGCCAGGACGTCGCTCTCGAGACGGGCGGAGTCGAGCCGCTCCTGCGTCACCCTCAGCTCCGGGCGCCCGCCGTCCAGCCGTTCCGTCCAGTCGAGAAGCGCCTCGTCGCCGCGCGCGCGAACGTCCTGGACGATCTCCAGCACCGCCGGCAGCACCTCCTCGAGCCCGGCGCCTCTCACGGGACGAGCCGCTCGACCGGGAGCACGAGGATCGACGACGCGCCCGCGGACTTGAGAGGCGAGAGCAGATTCCAGAGCTCGTCCACGTCGACGGCGGCGTGCACGGCAATCTGTCCCTCGTCGGCGAGCGGGATCACCGACGGCGCGCCCATGCTCGGCAGCACCGCTCTGATCGCAGGCAGGGCCGTCTCGGGCGCGTTCATCATCAGGTAGCGGCGCCGGCGCCCGGCAACCACGCCCGAGAGCATCAGCTGGAGCTGCTCGACCTGCTCTCGCTTCGCCTCCAGCGCGGACGTCGAGCCGACGAGCACGGCCTGCGACTCGAGTAGCGTCCCGATCAGGCGCAGCCCGTTCGCGCTCGCGGTCGAGCCGGTGGAGACGAGGTCGACGATCGCGTCGGACAGACCGAGCCGCGGCGCCGCCTCGACCGAGCCGGAAACCGTGACGAGGTCGGCGAAGACGCCGAAGCGCTCGAGGCAGGCGCGCGTGGAGACGGGATACGCCGTCGCGACACGGAGCCCGTCGAGCGCGGCCAGATCCGCGTGAGGCGCGTCCTCCGGAACGGCTGCCTGAAGCGTGCAGCGGGCGAAGCCGAGCTCCTCGAGCGTCAGCACGTCTCTCGCCGTCTCGGCGACGAGATTGGCGCCGGTGATGCCGAGATCGACGACGCGATCCTGCACGTACTCCGGGATGTCGTGGGCGCGCACGAGCAGCAGGTCGACCGGAGCATTGGCGCACGGGACGACCAGCGCCCGGTCGGTCGCCTCGAAGCGCAGCCCCGCATCGGCGCAGAGCCGGAGCGCGGGCTCGGACATGCGGCCCTTGGACGGGACGGCGAGCGTGAGCCGGCCGTTGGCTCCGGCGCGGGTGAAGCTGCTCGGCGGCATCAGCGCTTTCGGCCGACGCGCTCGAGCGCGATCCGGTAGCCGCCCGTGCCGTGCCGCAGCCACTGGGCGACGCGCGTGACCGTCGCGGTGCTCGTGGGCACGCGCTCGGCGATCTCGAGGTACGAGCACGTGCTCTTCGAGCAGCCGCACCGTCTGCCAGCGGTGGGACAGCGCCTCGAGCTCGGGCAGCGTGCAGAGATCCCGCAGGAAGCGCTGCGCCTCGTCGCGGGTACGCAGGCTGAGCACGGCGTCGGCCAGCTCGTCCAGGCCCGGCAGGGGCTCGACGGTGCGCGTCGGGTCGGAGGCGGACATCTGTGCTTGCATGTTAGCATGCTAGCGTGATAGCACAGCAACACGAAGCACGCTCGAGCTTCACCGTCCTTCCGGCCATCGACGTCCTCGAGGGGCGGGTCGTCCGCCTCGAGCAGGGCGAGCGCGGGCGCGTGACGGTGGAAGGCGGCGACCCGATCGAGGCTGCCGCCCGCTTCCGAGACGAGGGAGCAGCGTGGCTGCACGTGGTGGATCTGGACGGTGCGTTCTCGTCGACGCCGTCGCTCGAGCTCGTGGCCGCCGTGGCTGCGGTCGGCCCGCCCATTCAGATCGGTGGCGGCTACCGCGATCTCGAGACGCTGCAGGCCGCGCTCGACGCGGGTGCCGCACGCGTTCTCGTCGGCACCGCCGCGCTCGACCCGGCCTTCCTCCGCGCGGCGGCCGGTCGCTTCGGCTCGCGGCTCGCGGTGGCCGTCGACGTCCGCGACGGCCTCGTCGCCGTCGAAGGCTGGACGCGAGCGTCGACCGTCGCCGCCGAGGAGCTCGCCGTCGCCTGCGCCGAGGCGGGCGTCCAGAGGCTGCTGGTGACGAGCACGCGCCGCGACGGGACGCTCGCCGGCCCAGACCTCGAGCTGCTCGAGCTCGTCCTCGCAGCCTCGGGACTGCCGGTGATCGCGGCCGGCGGGATCGCCTCGCTCGACGACCTGCGCGCCGTGCGCGAGCTCGGCTGCGAGGGTGCCGTCGCGGGCAGCGCACTCTGGCGCGGGCGTTTCACTCTCGCCGAGGCGGTTAGCCTCGAGCGATGAGCATTCGCTTCGTGGACGAGCTCGACGGCGTGCTCGGCTGGATCGAGACTGCGCGCCTGCGCCGAACCTCGCATGCCCTGGCGGCGGACGGACGCGTCTGGATCGTCGATCCGATCGAGGGCGACGGCGTCGACGAGCGGATCCGTGCGCTCGGCGAGCCCGCCGGCGTGATCCAGCTGCTCGACCGGCACGAGCGCGACTGCGAGGCGTTCGCCGGCCGCTTCGGCGTGCCGCTGCACGTCGTCCCGAGAGCGCTGCCCGACTCGCCGTTCGAGCTCCGGAAGGTCATGCGCCAGCGCTTCTGGCAAGAGGTCGCGCTCTGGTGGCCGGAGCGCCGGATCCTCGTCTGCGCCGACGCGCTCGGCACGATCCGGTTCTTCCGCGCCGGGGACGAGCCGATCGGAGTGCACCCGATGCTGCGCCTCCTCCCTCCGCGCGCCCTGCGCGGGCTCGACGTCGAGCACGCGCTCGTCGGCCACGGAAAGGCGCTCTCGGATGGCGCCGCCGTCGAGCGCGCGCTCGCGACGGCCCGGCGGGGCATCCCGCGCTGGCTGGTTGGGCTGCCCGGCGCGTTCGGCGACCAGCGCTAGGCGCGCGCCAGCAGACCGGGACGGACGAGTCGCGGCGGCGCCTTCAGGCCCGCGTCCTGCACCGGCGGGTTCTGCGGCTCCGCGAGCGGCGCGGCCCGGAACGAGCGCTCCCGCTGCTCTGCGGGTGCGTCAGCGTAGAGCGTCGTCCGCTGCCGCGGCACGCGGCCGCTCGCGCGGATCAGCGCCTCCATCGCCTCCGGCGCCAGCTCCTGGCCGTGCTCGGAGCCGGCCGCCCGCGAGATCGACTCGTTCATCAGCGTGCCGCCGAGGTCGTTCACGCCGGCGCCGAGCACCTCGCGCACGCCGCTCGGGCCGAGCTTCACCCAGGAGGCCTGGATGTTCGTGATCTCCGGATGAAGCGCGAGCCGCGCGACCGCGTGCAGGAGCAGCGTCTCGCCGAAGGTCGGGCCGGAGCGGGCCTGGCCGCGAAGCCACATCGGCGCCTCCATGTGCACGAACGGGAGCGGGACGAGCTCGGTGAAGCCGCCGAGTAACGCGCTGCTGCTCGCGCGCCCGCAGGAGATGCCGCGCCCAGTGCCGCGGCGACTCGACGTGGCCGAACATGATCGTCACGTTCGAGCGCAGGCCGACCCGGTGCGCGGCGTCGTGCACCGCAAGCCACTGCGCCGTCGACACCTTGTCGGGGCAGATCACGGCGCGCACCTCGTCGTCCAGGATCTCCGCCGCCGTGCCCGGGAGCGAGCCCAGCCCGAGCGAGCGCAGCCGCTCGAGGTACTGCACGAGCTCGAGGTCGAGTGTCGCCGCGCCCTGCCAGATCTCGAGCGCGGAGAAGGCGTGGATGTGCAAGCTCGGGCAGCTCGGCGCGGATGCGCCTCGACGACCGACGCGTAGTAGTCGCCGGTGAACGCGGGATGGATCCCGCCCTGGAGGCAGACCTCGGTCGCGCCGCGCTCCCACGCCTCGCGGGCGCGGCGCACGATCTCCTCCAGCGGCACGAGGTACGGCGCCCCGCGCAGGTTCGCGGCGAGCCGGCCCTTCGAGAACGCGCAGAAGCCGCAGCGGAAGTAGCAGACGTTCGTGTACTGGATGTTCCGCGTGACGACGTAGCTGACCTCGTCGCCGCACACCTCGCGGCGCAGGCGGTCGGCGGCGGCGAAGACGCGCTGGCGCTCCTCGCCGCGCGCCGCGAAGAGACGGACGAGCTCGTCCTCGCCGAGCTCGTCGCGGCTGTCCACGGGCAGAGCGCCGCGCGACGACCGTGAACGGGACGCCACCGCTCTCGCCCGGATGCCAGCCGTCCTCGCGTGCCAGCCCGAGCGCGTCGGAGGAGCGCAGCGCGGTGGGCAGCACACGCAGGATCGAGCCACTCCGCGTCGAGATACCCGGGATAGACGGGAAGCCGCGGCGCGAGCTCGAGGCCCCGCGAGCGGGTCGCCGCTCGCCAGCCGCTCGCGCTCCGGCCACGGAGCCTCGGGATTGACGTGGTCGATCGTCACCGGCGAGACGCCGCCCCAGTCGTCGATCCCGGCGTCGAGCAGGCGCGGGAAGTCGTCGTAGGCGAGGTTCGGCGGCGCCTGGACGGATACGTCGTCGGGCAGCAGCAGCCGTGCCGCCGCGATCGTCCAGAGGTGGTCGTCGAGGTTCGGCTCGGGGTGCTCGGCCATCCGCGTCCCGGGCTTCGCCCGGAAGTTCTGGACGATCACCTCCTGCAGGTGGCCGTGCTGCGCGTGCAGGTCTGCGAGAGCACGAAGAGCATCCAGGCGCTCCGCCCGCGTCTCGCCGATCCCGATCAGGATGCCGCTCGTGAACGGGATCCGCGAGCTCTCCGGCGAGCGCGATCGTCTCTAGCCGCGCCGCCGGCAGCTTGTCCGGCGACGCCCAGTGAGGCCCACCCCGCTCCGCCAGCCGCTCCGCGGTCGTCTCGAGCATGATCCCCATCGACGCCGAGACCGGCCGCAGCAGCTCGAGCTCCGCGCGGCTCATCACTCCCGGGTTCAGGTGCGGCAGCAGCCCGGTCTCCTCGAGGACGAGCCCTGCGACATGTGCGAGGTACTCGATCGTCGTTGCGAACCCGAGCGCCCGCAGCTCCTCGCGCGCGACCTTGTAGCGCAGCTCGGGCTTGTCGCCGAGCGTGAAGAGCGCCTCGGTGCAGCCGGCCGCGGCGCCCGCGTGTGCGATCTCCAGCACCTGCTCCTCGGTCAGGTACGCCCGCTCGCCGCGGCGCGGCGGTCGCGCGAAGGTGCAGTAGCCGCAGACGTCGCGGCAGAGCGTCGTCAGCGGGATGAAGACCTTCGGCGAGTAGGTGACGAGACCGCTTCCGCGCCGGCGGTCGCGGGCGGCCGCGAGCAGCTCCTCGAGCGGCGTGGAGACGAGGTCGGGCGACGCTTCCATTCCGACCCATGCTCGCAGATGGATCCGCTGCGAAGCGCAGCGCTCCAGCGGCCGGCTGTGGGTTGGCTACTCGTTCGCGGCGCGTTGCGCGGGCTGCGAGATGCGCCCGTGCGCGCGCCGCGAGAGCGCGCCGACACGGCGGAACAGCCCGGCCGCGCCGCCGGGCAGCAAGAGCATCAAGAGGATCAAGATCACCCCGAACGCGACGGACGGCGCCCCGGGGACGTCCGTCTCGAGGTCACCCAGGACGGGAAGCCAGTCCGGGATCGCGCTGTCGGCGTTCTGAGCCCATTCGATCTGCATGAAGTGGATGAAGATGGCGCCGAAGACGAGCGGCCAGAGCGAGCCGAGCCCGCCGACGACGAGCCCCACGAGCAGGAAGATCGACAGGGTGATCGGAAACGTCTCGGGGTTGACGAACGTCGTCGCGATCGCGAGTAGCGAGCCGGACACGCCGGCGAAGAAGGCGCTGATCCCGAAGGCGAGCGTCTTGTAGCGAGCGAGGTTGACGCCGGACGAGGCAGCGGCCAGCTCGCTGTCGCGGACCGACCGGAAGGTGCGGCCGACGCGACCACGCAGGAGCGCCCACGCCACCACGAACATGACGAGCGCGACGCCCCAGGAGAGGTAGTAGAGCCACTCGTTGAAGGTGGGGATGGTGAAGCGCCAGATCTCGACGCCGCCGGGCACCTCCTCGAACGTGACCGGGTCGGTGCCGCCGACCCCCGTCAGCCCCGGCGACTCGAACAGATTGATGCCGGCGCCGCCGCCCGTGAACTCGTCGAACCTACGGATGATCGCCGGGGTGGCCACGGCGACGGCGAAGGTCGCCAGCGCCAGGTAGATCCCCGTCAGCCTCAACGCCGGGAAGCCGAAGAGGAAGCCGGCGGTTCCGGCGACGAGCCCGGCGAGCGGAATCGTCCAGACGTCCTTCATGTCGCCGGCGAAGACGTGGGAGCCGATCTTCAGGCCCTGGTCGGAGATCAGGATCGCCGTCGTGTAGCCGCCGATCGCCATGAACGCGCCGTGACCGAGCGAGATCTGACCGGTGAAGCCCGTGAGGACGTTCAGCCCGAGCAGGGCGATCAGGTAGATCCCCACGTACGCGAATTGCTGGGCCCGGAAGTCGCTGATGATCCGCGGCAGCCACATGATCGCCGCCGCGGCGAGGACGAAGAGCCCCGCGTACACGAGCTCGCCTCTCCTCAGACGGGTCATACGCGCCTCATCACGGGCTTGCCGAAGAGTCCCGCCGGCCGCACGAGCAGGACGACGAGAATCACGAGCAACGCCACCGGTAGACGGAGGTCGGCCCCGACGAAGTCGATGTAGGTACCGACCAGGTTCAGCCCCACGCCGAGCATCAGCCCGCCTGCGACCGCACCGAACGGCGAGTCGATCCCGCCGAGCACGGCCGCCGCGAACGCGTAGATCAGGACTCCCTGCATCATCGTCGGCTCGAGGAGGGTGCTCGGCGCGGCGAGGATCCCGGCGACGGCGCCGAGCAGCGCGGCGAGACCCCAGCCGATCGCCAGCATCCAGCCGACCCGGACGCCGACGAGCCGGCTCGCGTCGGGATTCAGGGCGGCGGCGCGCATCGCGAGCCCGATCCGCGTGAATTCGAAGAACAGGTAGAGCAGCACGACGAGGCCGGCCACGACGCCGATCGTGCCGAGATCCTGAACCGAGATCGCGACGTCGCCGATCATCACCGTCTCGTTCGGGAAAGCGCTTGGGAAGGGCTTCACCTCCGCGGTCCAGATCCAGGCGGCGAGGCCGTTGAAGATGAGCACGAGGCCGATCGTCACGATCACGATGGTCAGCACCGGGGCGCGCTCGATCGGCCGGATGACGGTGCGCTGGATCGCCACACCGCCGATGAACGCCACCACGAGTGTGGCGGCGAACGCGGGCCAGTACGAGAAGCCGTGGTTCTCGTTCAGCGTCCAGGCGATGTAGGTCGTGAACATGGCCATCTCGCCCTGCGCGAAGTTGATCACGCCCGTGGCCCGGTGGATCAGTACGAGCGCCAGGGCGAGCGCCGCGTAGATCGCGCCCGAGGAGAGACCGGCGACCACCTGCTGGAAGAACTGCGCCACTAGCGGCTCAGTACCCCAGGTAGGACTTGCGGACGGATTCGTCGCGGGCGAGCTCCTCGCTCGTGCCGGACACGGCTACCGCGCCAACCTCGAGCACGTAGGCATGCGACGCGACGTCGAGCGCGATCGCCGCGTTCTGCTCGACCACGAGCACGGTGAGGCCGTCCTGCTCGTTCAGCTCGCGCACGATGCGAAAGATCTCACGCGTGACGAGCGGCGCGAGCCCGAGCGACGGCTCGTCGAGCAGGAGCAAACGCGGGCGGCTCATCAGCGCGCGCGCGAGCGCGAGCATCTGCTGCTCGCCGCCCGACAGCGTCCCGGCGTGCTGGGAGCCGCGCTCCTCGAGCCAGGGGAAGTAGCCGGACATCCGCTTCACGTCGCCGTCGATCGAGCCACGACGGGTGTAGGCGCCGAGCTTCAGGTTCTCCTCGACGGACAGCTCCGCGAAGGTGCCCCGTCCCTCGGGAACGTGCGCGACGCCGAGCTTCGCCACGGCCTCGGGCCCGCGCCGGCCGAGCTTGCGCCCGTCGAACTCGATCTCGCCGCTGCGGCGAACGGTGCCCGAGATCGCGCGGAGGGTCGTCGTCTTGCCCGCGCCGTTGGCGCCGAGCACCGCGACGATCTGGCCCTCGTCGACCGCGAGCGAGACGCCGCGCAAGGCCCGAATCTGGCCGTAGCGCGCCTCGACGTCCGTCAGCTCAAGCAGCGCCATCCGGCTCCTCGTCGCTGGGCTGGTCGCTCGCGGCCGGCTCCGCGGTGTCGTCGGTGCCGAGGTAGGCCTCGATCACGGCGGGGTTCGACCGCACCTCGGCGGGCGTCCCGTCGGCGATCTGCCTGCCGAAGTTGAGCACGTGCACGTGGTCCGAGATGGCCATCACGAGGTTCATGTGATGCTCGACGAGGAGCACTGTGAGCTTGTAGTCGTCCCTGATCTGGACGATGAAGCGGCCGAGCGACTCGACCTCCTCGTGGTTCAGCCCGCCTGCGGGCTCGTCGAGCAGGAGCAGCTTCGGGCGGACGACGAGCGCACGTGCGAGCTCGACCCGCTTCAGCGTCCCGAAGGGCAGTCCGGCCACGGGGCGCCCCGCGAGAGCGGCGAGACCGACGTACTCGAGCGCTTCACGTGCCTGCCCGTCCGCGTCGCGACCGCGCGTGTGAGCCCCGACGAGGACGTTGTCCAGCACCGTCATCGTCTTGAAGAGCTCGACGTTCTGGAACGTGCGGGCGATGCCACGGCGGACGATCCCGTGCACGGGCGTACGCAGGAGGTTTGTCCCGGCGAACTCGACCTCGCCCTCGTTCGGCGTGTAGAGCCGCGTGATCACGTTGAAGGCCGTCGTCTTGCCGGCGCCGTTCGGCCCGATCAGGCCCACGATCTGGCCCTCCTGCACGTCGAACGTGACGCCGTCGAGGGCGACGACGCCGCCGAAGCGACGGGTGACGTTCCGCAGCGAGAGCAGGGCCATGCGCCGCCTACCTTAAGCGGGTGGCGTGACTCCGGGCAAAGCCGGCCGCACCGCCGGAGTCCAGTCGGACGGCTACTCTCCTCCGCGCGGCTGCAGGTTTGCCGCCCAGCCGCAGCGAAGAGGAAGAGAGTTCAGAGTGAGTAGCGTTCCCGCAGCCGAAGCCGTGCCCCGGGTCGACGAGCATCCCACGATGTCGCGTGGCTCGAAGATCACGAACCTGTTCGGCGTGACGCTGCCCTTCGTGGCCTTCATCGCCTCGCTCTTCTTCCTCTGGGGGAACCTCGTCACCTGGCGGGACATGATCATCTTCGCCGTCGGCTACGCGCTGACGACGCTCGGGATCTCGATCGGCTTCCACCGGCTCTTCACGCACCGCTCGTACGAGACGTACAAGGCGATCCGCTACAGCCTCGCCGTGCTCGGCTCGATGGCCGTTCAGGGTCCCGTGATCCGCTGGGTCTCCGACCACCGCAAGCACCACAACTTCGCCGATCGCGAGGGCGACCCCCACTCGCCCCACGCGGGCTTCGCTCCCGGCGTGCGCGGCAAGATCGCAGGCCTCTGGCACGCGCACGTCGGCTGGCTCTTCCGCAACGTCGGACGCGCGGAGTGGACGAAGTACGCCAAGGATCTGCTCGCCGACCGCGGCATGGTCTTCATCTCGAAATGGTTCCCCGCGTGGGTGGCCGTCTCGCTGATCCTGCCGTTCATCGCCGGCTGGATCTGGGGCGGAACGATCGGCGCCGGGCTGCAGGCGATGTTCTGGGGCGGCCTGATCCGGATCTTCCTGCTTCACCACATCACCTGGTCGGTCAACTCGGTCTGCCATTTCGTCGGCTCGCGTCGCTTCAAGGTGAAGGACGAGTCGCGCAACGTGTGGTGGCTCTCCTGGATCTCGTTCGGCGAGTCGTGGCACCACAACCACCACGCGTTCCCGTCGTCGGCGTTCCACGGCCTGCGTCCGTGGGAGCTCGACATCGGCGGGCTCGTGATCCGGCTGCTGCGCCGGCTCGGGCTCGTGTGGAAGGTGAACGTCCCGTCGGCGGAGATGCAGCAGCGCCGCCGCGAGCTCGTCTCGTAGGCGTGGACGCGCCGGAGACGCCGGCCGACTCCCCGCTGACGCTCGAGGACGTCATGTCCTCGGCTGCCTACGGCAGGCTGAGGACTCCCGCAGTCGCGCCTGGTGACGTGGCGTTCCCGTTCGACCTGCCACTGCTCGACGGCGGCGGACGCGTGCGGCTCGCCGACTTCGCGGGCGAGCGTCCGGTCGCGCTCGTCTTCGGCTCCTACACCTGACCGCCATTCCGCCGCCAGTTGGGCGAGCTGGAGGAGCTACACGAGGGCCACGGCGACGAGGTCGCGTTCTTCATCGTCTATGTCCGCGAGGCGCATCCCGAGGACGGCTGGGTGCTCGCGGACAACCGCCGCGAGGGGATCGCACTCGCCGACCCGACCTCGCTCGACGAGCGGGCGGTCGCTGCGGAGACCTGCGCGCTGCGGCTGCGCACGACCATCCCGATCCTGCTCGACGACGTCGACGACGCGGTCTCTGCCGCCTACGGCGGCTGGCCCGACCGGCTTTACCTGATCGGCCGCGACGGGCGCGTGGCGTTCCAGGGTGGCGAAGGCCCATTCGGCTTCAAACCGGAGGAGCTGGCGCGGGCGATCGAGTCGGAGCTCGCCTAGCCGGCGGGTCCGTGCGTCTGGCAGCGCCAAGCGCGGTGGCTCTCGCGGTGGAGGGGGTGTGTCTGCTCAGATCTCGCTCGCCGACCAGGTTCTGCTGCCGACGCGCCTCGCCAGCGGGTTGAAGACCGCCACGAAGCGCTGTTTGGCCGCGCTCGCGAGTGTGTCCGATTGCCGGGCGAGCGTGAAGTTCCTGTTAGGCGGCAGTGGGCAGCCGCCTGTGCCAACGCTGAAGAAGCCCTCGCGGTAGCGGATGTCGGCCTCGATCGAATGCTGCATCCCGAGCCGGAGCAACGCGAGCGCTTCGTTCGCCTGCGCGCTCGGGGCCAGAAGGCCGCGCAGCTGGCCGAGGAGACTCTGGCGGTTGGCGACGACGCGATCGACCCGCCGACCCGCCGCGCGTGCTGAGATCGAGCAATTGAACCCGGCCGTGATCGCGCTGCCGAGCTCGCGCCGCCCGGACGCCGACTGCACGAGGATCTTCCCGATCCGATCGACGAACGTGCGCAGCTCCCGCGTGGCCGACCCGCCGCTGGTCGAGCTCCGGACCGCGACGATGCGCGTCGCGGTCGTGGGACGGCCAGCCCTGTCGGTGGCCCGCACCGTGATTGTGGCTCGCGCTGCCTGGCCCGGCTTCAGCAGCCGGCTGAACCGCCGCTGCTCGGCCGTCGAGAAACGGAGCGTCAGCTTCGTCGAGCCGGCCGCGACGAGGCTCGCGCTCGCGCGCGTCAGGCCAAACACGTCTCGCGTACCGAGGATCGTCACCGACCCGCTGGCAACGAGCGCGCAGGGCTTGTCGCAGCTGGCCGTGACGGTAATGCCCTTCTGGACGAGCAGCGGCTGCGGCGAAGCCCCGCCGAGCGTCAGCTTCAGCGCCGCAGCCTCTGGCGCCGAGCCCGTCCAAATCTTGCGCACCGTCTGAGTCCAGATGTCGGAGAAGTAGAGGTTCCCTTGCCTGTCCACCGCCATGCCCCACGTTTCGGTCAGGCGCGCGCGGCGCGCAGGGCCGCCGTCGCCGGAATAGGGCGACCCCGCGTTGGGGTTGCCGGCGAGCAACGCGATCCTTCCGCCGCTGACCTTGTAGATCAGCCGGCCACTGGCGGTATAGACGTTTCCCTGGGGATCAACGGCGACCACGAACGGATTCGGCACGAGCGCCGCGGTCGCACGGCCGCCTTTCGGGCCCCAGTAGTAGGTCCTACCACCCCCGGCGAAGGTCGTGATCGTCCCATTCGGGCTCACCTTGCGGATCCGGCTGTTCAGTTGGTCGGCGATGTACAGGCTCCCCCGACCGTCCGTCGCCAGACCCGCCGGCCCCCTCAACTGGGCCGCGGCCGCCGGACCGCCGTCACCGGAGAAACCCGGTGGCTTTCTGCCGGCGAATGTCGTGATGATCCCGTTCGGGCTCACCTTGCGGATACGGCCGTTGCCGTAGTCGGAGATGTAGAGGTTGCCCTGCCCGTCCATCGCCAGGCCCTGGGGAGAAGCCAGCTGGGCCGAGGTTGCCGGGCCGCCGTCACCGGAGAACCCAAACACTCGTTTGCCGGCGAACGTGGAGATGATTCCGCTGGCAGTGACCTTCCGTACGACGTCTCCTGAGCGCTCGGAGATGTAGACGTTCCCTTGTCCGTCCACTGCCACGCCCCACGGGCTGTCCAAGCTGGCAGAAGTCGCCGGGCCACCGTCTCCGAACGTTGGGGAGCCGACATCGCCGCCCCCGGCGAACGTGTTGATGATGCCTTTCGAGTTGACTTTGCGCACGCGCCTGTTGTCTCGATCGACGATGTAGAGGTTCCCTTGCCTGTCGACCGCAACCCCGATCGGGGTGTCGAGCTCCGCACGGAGCGCGGGCCCACCGTCACCGGAGAAATCCCCAAACGCGGCCTTCGGGATCCCGGCGACGCGTGTGATCTTGCTGTCGCCCGAGACGCCGAACGCACCCGTCGCGACAACCGCCGCCGCCGCGGCCACTCCCACACCCGTTCGAGTAACCCTCCGCAACGTGTCCGATCGCACGACCCGTCTCCTTTCGAGCACTAGAACGCGCGCCAGCGCTCTCGACTCAGGAAGAAACCGTGACCGCTCTTGTTGCGGCAGGTCAGCCCGGTGACCGCCGACGCGCAGCTCAGACCACCGCCACTCCACGTCGTGCCGTACCCGAGCACCCGAGCGAGGTGCTCGAAGGCGAGCACGCCGGCGTCGCCCTCGGGCTCGCCCGGACAGATCGTGCGTCCGGTCGTCGTCTTGCCTGTCGCACCCAGAAAGACGTCGTTCGTCGTGAAGCAACCGGCCTTCCTCGGCCGCGGTGGAGGCTTGAGCCCGCTCTTGATCCTGCAGAGAACGAACGCCCGCGGGATCTTGCTGCCATGCCCGTAACCGCAGACGACGTTGCCGGACCGCAGCTTGAAGAAGCCGCTGAAGCCCGGAACCGCGGGCGCAGCCGCCCCTGGCGTCACCTGCTTCCAGGGGCCGGCCGCGAAGCGCGTGCCGTTCCAGCGCCAGAGGCGCGCCTTGGTGCCGCCGGTCGGGCAGCAGCGTGCGTCGCCTTCCCGCAGGATCCACACCGTCTCCCGAAGATCGGGGCCGGCGGCGGTGATCCGGCCTCCACCGATGCGCTCCACGACGAGCTGCCAGTTGCCCTCGACCACCCGGAAGACCGCCCACCCCCCGAACGGATTCGAGGCGCCGCCCGACGCGAGCAAAGCGACCATGGTCTGACTGCCCGGGCCCATGAAAGCCCCGCAGATCACCCCGAAGACCGGAGTGGACAGAAACTCGGAGGCACCCAGCCGAAGTCGCTTGACGATGGCATTCGCCTCAGCCTTCGAGCAGTCCGCGGTGCGCGTCGAGCTGCGTGTCGTGATCGCGTCGCCGCCCGAGACGCCGAATGCGCCCGTCGAAGTTACGGCAGCAACCACCGCCAGACCCACAGTCAGCCGCATCATCAACCGCACGCCGCCCTCTGACCCCTGCTAGGTGAGCGGTCGTATCACGTCGCGAGGCAACAAGCAATGGTCCGCACGTCACGTACGCGGACGGCTCGACACCCGTTTAGTCGAACTCGTAGACGCCGCCGTCGCGGAACGTCTTCAGGATCCGGCGCGCGACGACCATGCGATGCACCTCGTCGGGGCCGTCGTAGATCCGTGCCGCCCGGGCCTGCTGGTGCATGTGTCCGAGTGGCGTCTCGTCGGTGAGCCCGCGCGCGCCGTGCACCTGCACGGCACGGTCGATCACCTCGTTCAGCACGCGGGCGGCGTAGAACTTGATCAGCGAGACCTCGACGCGCGCCTCGTCGCCCTCGTCGAGCTTGCGGGCGGCGTCGAGCGTGAGCAGCCGGCACGCCTGGATCTCGGCCGCGGAGTCGGCGATCCAGTTCTGAACGGTCTGGCGCTCGGCGAGCGGCCCGCCGCCGACCTCCCGCTCGAGCGCGTAGGAGCACATCAGCTCGAACGCGCGCTGCATCTGGCCGAGCCAGCGCATCACGTGGTGGATCCGCCCCGGCCCGAGCCGCTTCTGCGCGATCCGAAAGCCGTCGCCGGGCTCGCCGAGCACGTTCTCGCGCGGGACGCGCACGCCGGTGTAGCGCACCTCGCAGTGAGTCGACCAGCCACGGCCGGCGTGGCCAAGGACGGGGATCGCCCGGACGAGCTCGTAGCCAGGCGTGTCGGTCGGGACGAGGATCTGGCTCATCCGTCCGTGCGGCGGCGCCTCCGGGTCGGTGACGGCCATCACGATCCCGAAGGCCGCGCCGTCCGCCGAGGACGAGAACCACTTGTGGCCGTCGATCACCCACTCGTCGCCGTCGAGCACCGCCGTCGTCTTGAGGCCGGTGGGATCGGCGCCGGAGACCTCTGGCTCGGTCATCGAGAAGAAGGAGCGCGCTGTGCCCTCGACGAGCGGCCGCAGGAAGCGATCCTTCTGCTCGTCGGTGCCGAAGAGGTGCAGGATCTCGCCGTTGCCGGCGTCCGGGGCCTGGCAGTTGAAGACGAGTTGCGCCCACATGCTGCGGCCGATCTCCTCGTTCAGGAGCGCGTACTCCATGAAGCCGGAGCCGGTTCCGCCCGCCTCCTCGGGGAGGTGCGGCGCCCAGATCCCCGCTGACTTGGCCAGCGTGCGGAGCTCGGCGATCAGGGTGTCCGCGGTGTCGTCCTCCCGGGCCAGCGCGGCCTCGTTCGGGTAGACGTGCTCCTCCATGAACGCGCGCACCTGAGCGCGGCGGTCGAGGAAGGCCGGATCCGGTGCCAGCGTGGCCACGGGGCGATTCTCTCACGGCAGCGTCCGTTCGGTTTAGAGTCGGAGCGTGGACCTGCGCGACACGCCCGAGGAGGCAGCGTTCCGCGCGGAGCTCCGCGCCTGGATCGAGCAGAACCTCACGGACGAGATCCGCGGCGGGCGCTTCGAGGAGGCCGGGCGCGACGTGGAGCCGCAAGCTCTTCGACGCCGGCTACGCGGGCCTGACCTGGCCGAAGGAGTACGGCGGCGCGGGCGCGCCGTACAGTCACCAGGCGATCTTCCTCGAGGAGATGGCGCGCGCAGAGGCGCCGTCGCACCTCGGCGTGATCGGGCTCGGCATGGCCGGGCCGACGATCATCGCCCACGGCACCGAGGCCCAGAAGGCGCGCTACCTGGAGAAGATCCTCTCCACCGAGGAGATCTGGTGCCAGGGCTTCTCGGAGCCGGACGCGGGCTCGGACCTCTCGGCGGTGCGCACGAGCGCGACACCTGGACGGCGACCACTTCGTCGTCAACGGCCAGAAGGTCTGGTCGTCGTTCGCGCACATCGCCGACTGGTGCATCCTCGTCACCCGCAGCGACCCGGACTCGCAGCGCCACGCCGGGCTCACGTACCTGCTCGTGGACATGCACGCACCGGGCGTCGAGGTGCGGCCGCTGCGCCAGATCACCGGCGAGGCCGAGTTCAACGAGATCTTCTTCAGCGACGTGCGCGTTCCGGTCGAGAACGCGCTCGACGAGGTCGGCAACGGCTGGGCGGTCGCGATGACGACGCTCCTGCACGAGCGCGGCACACTCGGCTTCGCGCTCACGGCAGCGCTCGAGGCGCAGATCCAGAAGCTCGTCGCGCTCGCGAAGGAGCGCGGTGCAACCGAGATCCAGCGCGACGCGATCGCCCGCGAGTGGATCGACCTCCAGGCCGTGCGCTACACGAACTACCGCGCGCTGACGACGCTGATGAAGACAGGCATCCCCGGGCCCGAGGGCTCGGTGCGAAGCTCTGGTGGTCGGAGGCGAACCAGCGCGTGACGAAGCTCGCGCTCGAGCTGCTCGGGCCCGAGGCCGCCGTCGTGAACGGCGACGGCTACTGGCAGCACCAGCAGCTGCGCAGCCGCGGCAACACGATCGAGGCCGGCACCTCCGAGATCCTGCGCAACATCATCGCCGAGCGCGTGCTCGGGCTCCCGAGAGGCCGATAGATGGACTTCTCCTTCAGCCAGGAGCAGGAGGAGCTGCGGCGCGAGGCGCGCGCGTTCCTGGAGGCGAACCGGGACGCGCCGCTGTCAGCTCTCCGCGAGCTCGGCTGGCTCGGCGTCTCGGTGCCGGAGGAGCGCGGCGGCGGCGGCCTCTCCTTCGTCGACGAGGCGATCCTCTTCGAGGAGGCCGGCCGCGCGCTCTACGCAGGCCCCTTCCTGACGACGGCGGTCGTCCTGCCGGCGCTGGCCGAGGTGGACGACGCAGGCCTGGTCGGTCGAGCTCGAAGGGCCTGGTACCGAACCTCGACTCCGTCGACGCCGTCCTGCGCGAGGACCTGACGGTCGCCGAAGGCGGCGGCGAGACGATGCGGACGACCGACGAGACGCGCTCGCTGGGGAAGCTTGCGTTCCAGGAACACAAAGTCTCGCTCGACGGCTCGTTCGAACCGGTGCGCCTTCGGCTGCTCGCCGGGCTCGCGCTCGAGGCGGTCGGCGTCGCCCAGAAGGCGCTCGAGCTCGGCGTCGCCTACGTCGCCGAGCGCGAGCAGTTCGGCAAGAAGATCGGCACCTACCAGGCGGTCTCGCACCCGCTCGCCGACACGTACGTCGAGACCGAGCTCGCCCGCTCGCTCGCCTACTGGGCCGCCTGGTGCGTGGCGGAAGGCGACGAGCGCGCGTCCGTCGCGGTCGCGTCCGCGAAGTCGTTCGCCGCCGAGCACGCCGTCGCCGCGTGCGAGCGCTCGATCCAGGTGCACGGCGGGATCGGCTTCACCTGGGAGCACGACCTGCACCGCTACTACAAGCGCGCGCAGTGGATCGACGCGTTCGGCGGCCACGCGGCCGTCCACCGGCGCACGGTCGCAGCCGCGATTCTCGACTGAGGAGGCCCATGCCCGTCCCGAAAGCCGAAGTTCTGGAACTGATGCGAATGGACGTCGACCCGGCCGAAGTCGACGAGATCCGCGAGCTCTGGAAAGAGCACTCGAAAGCGGAGGACAACCGCTCGATCGAGGGGCTGCTCGCGACGCTCTCGGAGGACTGCGTCTACACCGTCTACCCCGACGACGTCTCCTGGCACGGCCACGAGGGCGCAGCGCGCTTCTACACCGAGCTCCTGACCGCGTTTCCCGACATCGTCTTCGAGCTCCAGAACATCGTGATCGGCCCGCAAGGGGTCGTCGAGGAGGCGATCGTAACGGGCACGCATCGCGCGAAGTGGCTCGACAACGAGCCTACGAACGAGCGGATGACCTGGCGGAACGCGATCTTCTTCCCCTGGGACCGCGAGGCGCGCCGGTTCGCGGGCGAGCGCGTCTACACCGACGCCCCGAGGAGGGCAACCTGATGCCGCATTCGTTCTCGTCCCTCGACGAGCTCGGCGACGGGCCCGGCTTCCGCAAGGTGCGCGGCCGCGATGGGCGTCACCGCGTTCGGCGTCAACGCCGTCGTCTACCCGCCCGGCCATCCCGGCGTCGGCCACTACCACGACACGCAGGACGAGCTCTACTTCGTCCACAGCGGCACCGCGCGCGTCGAGGTCGACGGCGAGGAGCGCGTCCTCGAGGCGGGCGGGCTCTTCCACGTCGAGTCGACGACGCCGCGCAAGATCGCGAACATCGGCGACGGCGACCTCGTCATGCTCGTCGTCGGCGGCAAGGGCGGCTACGTCGAGCGCGACGGCCACGTGATGAGCGACGAGGACCTGCGTGTCCGACAGGGCTTGAGCCCGAAGGAGGGGTCAGCGTGAACGGGCTGATCATGGACTACGAGCTGAACGTGCCGGCGATCCTGCGCCGCGGCGGAGCAGCTCTTCGCGCACAAGGAGATCGTCACGCGGCGGACGGACAAGAGCTTCCACCGCTACACCTACGCGGACTTCGCGCGGCGGACGAAGCAGCTCGACGCTCGCGCTGAAAGGCGCTCGGGCTGAAGGACGGCGACCGGGTCGGCACCTTCGCGTGGAACCACTACCAGCACCTCGAGGCCTACATCGGCCTGCCGGTCGGCGGGCATGGTCACGCACACGCTGAACCTGCGGCTCCACCCCGACGACATCACCTACATCGCCACGCACGCGGGCGACAAGGCGCTGATCGTCGACAAGATCCTCTGGCCGCTCGCGGAGAAGTTCGTCGACCGCGTCGGCTTCGAGCACGTGATCGTGATCTCCGACGACGGCGACGTGCCCGACGGCACGATCGACTACGAGGAGCTGCTGTCGCGCGCGCGACGCGGACGACTTCGAGTACCCGGAGATCGACGAGCGCTCCGCCGCGGCCATGTGCTACACGAGCGGCACGACGGGGCAGCCGAAGGGCGTCCTCTACTCGCACCGCGCGATCGCGATCCACTCGCTCGCCTCGACGCAGTCCGGCACGCTCGGCGTCGCCGAGACGGACGTGATCCTGCCGGTCGTGCCGATGTTCCACGCGAACGCCTGGGGCTTCCCGTTCACGTGCACGCTCGTCGGCGCGACGCAGGTCTTCCCCGGGCCGCACCTCGACCCGCCGAGCCTGCTCGAGGCGTTCGTGCAGGAGAACGTGACGATCACGGCCGGCGTGCCGACGATCTGGATGGGCATCCTCCAGACGCTCGACGCCGAGCCGGAGAAGTACGACCTCTCGAAGCTCCGCGCGATGATCGTCGGCGGCTCCGCGGCGCCGCGGTCGATGATCGAGGGCTTCGAGCGCCGCCACGGGCTGCACGTGACGCACGCCTGGGGCATGACCGAGATGGCGCCGCTCGGCACCGTCTCCGAGCTCTCGAGCCGCGAGCAGGCGCTCCCGGAGGACGAGCAGTTCGCCTACCGGGCGAAGCAGGGGCTGCCGGCGCCGTTCGTCGAGATCCGCGCGCGCGGCACGGAGGGCCTCGTGCCCGTGGGACGGCGAGACGATGGGCGAGCTCGAGGTGCGCGGCGCCTGGATCGCCTCGGCGTACTACGAGGACGACTCGCAGGCCGACCGCTGGACAGACGACGGCTGGTTCCAGACCGGCGACATCGTCACGATCGAGCCGAACGGCTACATCGAGATCCAGGACCGCTCGAAGGACCTCGTCAAGTCGGGCGGCGAGTGGATCTCCACGGTCGCGCTCGAGAACGCGCTCATGGGCCATCCCGCGATCGCCGAAGCCGCCGTGATCGCGGTTCCCGACGAGAAGTGGGCGGAGCGGCCGCTCGCGGTCTGCGTCTGCCGCGAGGGCCAGGCCGCGACGCCCGAGGAGCTGAGGACGTTCCTCGAGCCGCAGTTCGCGAAGTGGTGGCTGCCCGACCACTACGAGTTCGTGGACGAGATCCCGAAGACCGCCGTCGGCAAGTTCCGCAAGACGGCGCTGCGGGAGCAGTTCGCCCAGGCACCTGCCAAGACGTGAGGATCGCCGGCAAGACGTTCCTCGTCACCGGCGGACGGTCCGGCCTCGGAGAGGCGACCGCGGCGCTGCTCGAGCGCGAGGGCGCGACCGTCGTGATCGCCGACCTGCCCGAGACGGACGTGACCGACGAGGCGGCGGTACGCGCGCTGATCGAGCCGCTCGACGAGCTGCACGGCGCCGTCAACTGCGCCGGCATCGGCGGCGGCGCCCGCGTGATCGGCTTCCCGCTCGACCGCTTCCGCAAGGTGATCGAGGTGAACCTGATCGGCACCTTCAACGTGATCGCGCACGCGGCGGCGAAGATGGCGGAGGGCGAGCCCGACGAGGAGGGCACGCGCGGCGTGATCGTCAACACCGCCTCGAACGCCGCCTTCGACGGCCAGATCGGCCAGGCCGCCTACAGCGCCTCGAAAGCGGGCGTGGCCGGGATGACGCTGCCGGTCGCCCGCGACCTCGCCTCGAAGGGAATCCGCGTCGTCACGATCGCGCCCGGCCCCTCCGACACGCCGATGCTCGGCCCGATGCGCGACGACATCCGCGAGAGCCTCACCTCCCAGATCCCCTTCCCGAAGCGGCTCGGGCGCGCGGAGGACTTCGCCGCGCTCGTCAAGCACATCGTCGAGAACGAGTACCTGAACGGCGAGGTGATCCGGCTCGACGGCGCCTTGCGGATGGCACCCCGATAGAAGGAGACAGATGGCTGAGTTCGTGAAGGTGGAGCAGGACGGCGCGGTCGCGACGTCACGCTCGACCACCCGCCCGTGAACGCACTCTCCTCGCAGCTGCTGGAGGAGCTCGAAGAGGAGTACGACCGCGCTCGACCGCTCCGACGAGACCCGGGCGATCGTGCTCCGCGGCGCCGGCGAGAAGGCCTTCGTCGCCGGCGCGGACATCTCCGAGTTCCCGGCGCTGCGCGAAGCCGTCGAGGAGGCGGCGCGCGAGGGCGGCTCCGCGCGCGGGATCCAGAAGCTGGCGGCCCGGATGGACGCGGGCCGCACTCCCGTCGTCGCGGCGATCCACGGCTACTGCCTCGGCGGCGGGCTCGAGCTCGCGATGGCGTGCGACGTCCGCATCGCCGCGGACGACGCGCAGCTCGGCCAGCCGGAGATCAAGCTCGGCCTGATCCCCGGCGGCGGCGGCACCCAGCGCCTGCCGCGGCTCGTCGGCCACGGGCGAGCGCTGCTGCTCAACCTGAGCGGCGATCCGATCTCGGGCGCGCAGGCGTACGAGTGGGGCCTCGTCGAGCGCGCCGTGCCGCGGGCGGAGCTCGAGGAGACGGCGCTGGAGCTGGCGCGGACGCTCGCGCAGCGCTCGCCGCACGCGATGGGCGTGATCAAGGAGCTCGCCGCGGAGACGCGCGACCTGCCGATGGCCGAAGGGTTGCGGCGCGAGGCGCAGGGCTTCATGCGCTGCATCGGCAGCGAGGACGGCACGGAGGGCGTCGTCGCGTTCCTCGAGAAGCGCCAGCCGGTGTTCACGGGACGGTGAGAGCCGCGTCCTGCACGAGATCGGCGGCCCGCTCGCGCTCGAGGAGGTTCCCGAGCCGGAGCTCTCCGACGGCCAGTCGCTCGTCGCGGTGCGCGCCGCGGGGATCAACTTCGCCGACGTCCTGATCCGCAGCGGCCAGTATCCGCAACCGCCGAAGCTGCCGACGATCCTCGGCAACGAGATCGCCGGCGATCTGGGCGACCGGCGCGTGCTCGCCTTCGTCCGGGGAAGCGGCGGCGGCTACGCGGAGCGCGTGGCGGTCGACGACGAGTGGATGTTCGACCTCCCCGACGGTGCGAGCTACGCCGAGGGCGCGTCGTTGCTGACCACCTATCCTGACCGCCTGGATCCCGTTCACGCGGCAGGCGCGGATCGGCACGGGCACCCACGTGCTCGTGACGGCGGCGGGCGGTGGCGTCGGCACGGCCGCGATCCAGCTCGCGCGTCACCTCGGCGCGCGAGTCACGGCCGCCACGAGCTCGTCCGCAGAAGCACGAGCTCGCCCGCGAGCTCGGCGCGGAGCGGACGGTCGTCTACGAGGAGATCGCGCGAGCTCCGCGACGTCGACGTCGCGCTCGACGCCGTCGGCGGGCCGGTCTTCACGAGCTGCCTCGCGTCGCTCCGGCCACTCGGCGTCGCGATCGGGATCGGCTTCGTCGGCGGCGCCTGGGAGCCCGTCGATCCTGCCCGCCTCGTCGGACGCAACGTCGGCGTGCTCGGCTTCTACCTCGGCCGGCTGATGAAGCTCGAGCCCGCGATCGTCGCAGCAGTCGATCCAGGAGCTGCTGGCGCTCTGGCGCGACGGCGCGATCCGTCCGGTCGTCGGCGCCGAGTTCCCGCTCGCCGATGCGGTCGCCGCGCACGAGTTGATCGGCTCGCGCCGCTCGACCGGCAAGGTCGTTCTTGTTCCCTGAGACGGCGCTCGTGACGGGCGCCGCCGGCGGGATCGGCCGGGCGATCGTGCGCGTCGCTCGAGGCGGACGGGCGCGACGGTGCGCGGGCTCGACCTCGTCGACGGCTTCGACGTCACCGACCCGCAGGCGTGGATCGACGTCGAGACCGCCGACCTCGTCTGCCTGAACGCGGGCGTGCTCGCGAAGGGCGACGGGACGCTCGACGACTACCGGCGCATCCTCGGCGTCAACGTCGACGGCGTCGTCTTCGGCGTTCAGGCGCTCGCGCCGAGGATGCGCGAGGGCAGCGCGTTCGTCGTCACCGCCTCGCTCGCCGGCCTGATCCCGATGGCGTCCGACCCGCTCTACGTGCTGACGAAGCACGCTGTCGTCGGCTACGCGCGCTCGATGGCCGAGGTGCTCGCGCCGCGTCGGCATCCGTGTCAACCTCGTCTGCCCCGGGATCGTCCGCTCGCCGATGACCGAGGCCGCGCAGGCCGAGCTCGACGCTGCCGGCTTCCCGCTGATGGAGCCCGAGCAGATCGCCGAGGCGGTGCTCGTCGCGGCGCGGAGCGAGCTGACCGGCCAGGCGTGGGTGTGCCAGCCGGGCCGCGAGCCGCTCCACTTCCGCTTCCCGAACGTCCCCGGGCCGCGGGTCGAGGGCGCCGAAGGAATGGTGCCGCAGCTGTGATCACCTGTCCGAACAGGCCGCCTCCCCTGGCTCCTTTGGACGAGTCACGGTAAAGAAAGCGCAACATTTTGTCCACAACACGTCCCTCTGGGACATGTCTGGGGACAGTCCCCGGTCGTGTCTCGTCCAGGCACGTCTGCTGGGGCGCTGTCGTTTGGAGGCAGGGGCGTGAAGCTCGGACTGCAGCTCGGCTACGACGACCCGACGGGCGGCGTCGAGCTGGCACAGGAGGCGGACCGGCTCGGCTTCCACTCGGTCTGGACGTCGGAGGCCTGGGGCGCGGACGCGGTCACGGTGGCGAGCTGGGTCGCGGCGACGACGGAGCAGATCGGAATCGGCACGGCGATCATGCAGATGCCGGCGCGCACGCCCGCGGCGACCGCGATGACCGTTGCCACGCTCGACCAGCTCTCCGGCGGCCGCGTCCTGCTCGGGCTCGGCACGTCGGGGCCGCAGGTCGTCGAGGGCTGGCACGGCGTCCCGTGGGGCAAGCCGCTCGGCCGCACGCGGGAGTACGTCGAGATCGTGCGCGCCGCGCTCCGCCGCGAGACGCTCGAGCATCACGGCGCCCACTACGACATCCCCTATTCCGGCGACGACGCGACCGGTCTCGGCAAGCCGCTGAAGCTGATCCTGAAGCCGCTCCGCCGCGAGGTGCCGATCTACCTCGCGGCGCTCGGACCGAAGAACGTCGCGCTGGCCGCCGAGATCGCGGACGGCTGGCTGCCGATCTTCTTCTCGCCCGATCGCTTCGCGGAGCTACACGCGCCCGCGCTCGAGGGGGCGCGCGAGGGGTTCGAGGTCGCCCCGCTCGTGCTCACGGTCCTGATCGACGACGTCCAGGCGGGCCGCGACTTCCTCAAGCCGGTGTTGGCGCTCTACCTCGGCGGGATGGGCGCGCGTGGCCAGAACTTCTACAACCGGCTCGCCTGCCGGTACGGCTACGAGGAGGCCGCGACGAAGATCCAGGACCTCTACCTGGACGGGCACAAGCGCGAGGCGGCATGCCGTCGTGCCGGACACGCTCGTCGACGAGATCGCGCTCGTCGGTCCGAAGGAGCGGATCGCCGACCGGCTCGACGCGTGGCGAGAGTGCGGCGCGACCACGCTGATCACGCAGGCTCGGCAGCCGGAGGCGTTGCGGGCGCTCGCGGAGCTCCTGCTGTGAGAGAAGCCTTCGCGGATGCCCTGGGCGAGCCGGTCGAGCGCGCCGTGCTGCTCGCCGGCGGCGCCTCGAAGGAGGCGTGGGCGGTCGATGCCGGCGGACGCGAGCTGCTCGTCCGACGTGCCGCGGGCGGTGTCATCCACCAGGCGACGCTGACGCTCGAGCACGAGTTCGAGGTGCTGCGCGCGGCACACGAGGCGGGGGTGAAGGTGCCGGAGCCGATCGCGTACCTGGGCGAGGTCGAGGGCCGCGAGGCGTTCGTGATGGAGCGGATCCACGGCGAGACGATCGGCCGCCGAATCGTCAGGCAGCCGCCGGCCGGGCTCGACGTGCAGCTCGCGGAGGAGCTGGCGAAGATCCATGCGATCCCGCCGGAGCGGCTGCCGTTCCTCGAGCAGGGCGACGCGATCGCGCGCTTCTACGACGAGCTCGACTCGGTCGGCGAGCCGCATCCGGCGATCGAGCTCGGCCTGCACTGGGTGAAGGAGCGGCTGCCGCGGCGATCGCGAACCTGTGGTCGTGCACGGTGACTGGCGAATCGGCAACCTCGCAGTCGACGAGCACGGCCTCGTCGCGGTGCTGGACTGGGAGTTCGCGCATCTCGGCGACCCGGTCGAGGATCTCGCGTGGCCACTCGTTCGGGCGTGGCGCTTCGGCGCCGACGAGCTGCGCCTCGGCGGCGTCGCGCAGCCCGAGCGCTACCTGGAGCGCTACGCGGAGCTGACCGACCGCGAGGTCTCCTCCGACGAGCTGCTCGTCTGGGAGGTCTTCGGCAACGTCAAGTGGGCGATCGGCTGCCTGACGCAGTCGCGCCGCCACCTGAACGGCCAGGAGCGCTCGGTCGAGCTCGCGGTGCTCGGCCGGCTCGCGGCCGAGATGGAGTACGAGCTGCTCGACCTCATCGACCATGCCGCATGACCGCCCGACCCCGCAAGAGCTCGCCGAGGCGGTGCGCGAGTTCCTGCAGGCGGAGATCCTCCCCCTCCTCGACGACCACCGGCTGAAGTTCCGGACGCTCGTCGCGATCAACGGGCTCGGGATCGCCGAGCGCGAGCTCTGGGCGACGACCGAGCTGGAGAAGCCCGACTGGGAGCTGGCGCGCAGGATCCGTGCCGGCGACATCCCGGCGAACGCGGTTGCGCTCCTGAAGGAGCAGGTTGCGCAAAAGCTGCGCGTCTCGAATCCACGCCAGCTGGCGAAGTACGAGGAGTGAGGCGCCGGCTCTACCTGATGCGGCACGCCGAGGTGTCGTATGTCGACGCGGCTGGGGCGCCGGTGCGACCGGAGAGCGTGCCTCTGACGCCGCACGGCCGCGAGCAGGCCGTGGCCGCTCGCGATGCACTCGCCGGCGTCGAGTTCGACCTCGTCGTCGCGAGCGACCTGCCCCGCACGCTCGAGACGGCCGGAGCTCGTCGCGCCGGGGCACGAGGTCGAGCGCTGGCCGGAGCTGTCGGAGTGGCGCGGCGGCCGGCTCGACGCGATCCCGCCCGAGGAGCTCGAGGCCGCGTTCGTCGGCGCGCTCCAGGTCAAGGACGAGGCGCAGCGCTTCCTCGGCGGCGAGTCGCTCGGCGAAGCGCTCGATCGTGTCCACCCCGCGCTCGAACGGTTGCTCGCTCGCGAGTGGGACACCGCGCTGGCCGTGCTGCACGGCGGCGTCAACCGGATCGTGATCTCGTATCGCCCTCTCCGGCGACCGCACCTACTTCGGCACCTTCGAGCAGGCGCCGGCGTGCATCAACGTCCTGGATCTCGGGAGCGACGGCTGGATCGTGCGGACGGTCAACTACGTCCCGTACGACCCGCTCCACCCGGCGCGCACGACGACGATGGAGCACCTCTGGGAGCAGCTGAAGCCGTTCCTAGACGAGCGCCAGTAGCTCCTCTGCCTCCTCGGGCAGCAGGTACGAGCCGCGGATCACCGTCCAGGCGCGGATGCGCTCCTCGTCCAACCCGGCCGCGGCGAACGCGCGGAGCCGGGCGGCGAGCAACTCGGGCCGCAGCCCGATCGGCAGCGGGTTCCAGAGGAAGGGAACGACGTCGTACTCACGCTCGCCGAGGAACGGCTGCGGGTCGATCGCGAGGTGGCCCCGCCCCGAGGCGAGGATGTTGTGGTGGTGAAAGTCGCCGTGGACGAGCACGTCGTGGCGGAGCTCCATCCCAGCGAGCAACGTCTCAGCTCTTGCCCGAAGCGCGCCCTCACCCTCGTCGAGCCAGCGCGGTAGCTCGTCCCCCACGCGGCGGAACGGCGCGCCGGCCGGTCGCCACAGCCGGCTACCCACGTCGACGGCGATCGCCGTCGCCTCCGCGTCCGCCAGACCCGAGATGTCCGCGCCGGGCCGTGCGCGCTCGATCAGGAATGCGCGGCGCGTGCGGTCGTGGCGCAGCAGCCGTGCCGCGCCATCGCCGTCCCAGTGCACGAGTGCATCGGCCTCGTGGTCGCTCTCCCAGTGGCGCTCGGGCACGACCTTCAGGACGGCGTCCTCGCCGGCGGGCGCGGCGAACGAGTGCAGCGCGAGCGCGAACGGCTCACCGAGCTCGATCTCCCAGGCCGCCGCGACCTCGCGCGCGACCGCCTCGAGTGAAGACGGGTCGGCGGTGCTCACGGCGACATCGTCGCGGCGCGCTCGCGCTTCTCAGCCCGCAGGTGGGAGAAGAGCCGCCGAAACTGCTCCGGTGTCGTCGCCACCACCGCGTGGCGGAGCGGAAAGTCGTCCGGGCCGACGAGGACTCGGAGCAACGGCCGCACGGGCTGCCCGCTCACCCACTCACGACCCCACTCGCGTCTGAACCCGGCGCGTGGCAGCGCGTACACGGCGCCCTCCGACCACGAGGCAGGATCGGCAGGATCGCTGGCGGTCGCGAACGCGTACAGGCGGCGCGTCCGAGCTTGCCGGCCGACGTGCAAGCAAGCGGTGAAGACGCCCGCCGCGCGCTCGCGCGCGATCAGCGCATAGAAGAGCGGCCAGATGCCGTCGTCGCACGCCACGACGGCCTGCAGCTCGGTGTCGAAGTCGTGGGCCGGCCGTGGCTCGAGTACCTCCAACGTGGCGTCGTTCGAGCCGTGCAGAAGCAGGCCGATGCTCGACGACGAGGTGCGTCAGCAGCTCGTGCACGCGGATGCGGGCAGGCGGCCGCGTCGATCGTGCCGTCCCCGGCACGCGCCGCGGCGATCAGCTCCTCGAAGGCGGCGCGGCGCGCACGATCCGTCCCGATCGGCGGGCCCTCGGTTGCCCCGACCAGGTCGATCCCGAGCCGCTCGCAGAGCCGCCAGACGACGACACCGGAGCGCAACGCGCGCAGCATCAGGCGGCTGCGCAGCGGTCCGGTGCGCTTCATCGGGCCGGACTCGCGCGAGGCTTCGAGTGCCAGGAACGAGCGCCGCGCATGCCAGATTCCCCAGAAGACGAGCGCGAAGAGGACGGGCGGTCCCGTGAGCAGGGACACGAGGACGAAGCCACCGACGCCGGAGCCGAGTAGCACGGCCAGGCGCACCCCCGCCCGGGCCAGGCAGTAGACGCCCCACACGACCGATTGCAGGCCGAACTCGCGCCGGTACGGAACGCTGGCCCGGAACTCGGGCGGGAACGGATACCACAGGTTCGCGAAGACGCCGACGAGCGGCCGCCCGACGGCGACCGAAACCAGATGGGCCACGCCCCAGCCGGCGCTGAGCACGACGGGCTGGGCGAGGTAGACGGTCGCACTCTGCGACGCCAGGCCGACCGCGGCCTGGATCACCAGGAAGATCAGGGTGACGACGGCGAGGCCGCCGCCGCGCCCCCGACGGGCCTGCCACCAGACGATCGAACCGGCCAGACGCGGTCGCGGCGACGATCGCCGGCGCGAGCGATGTGAGCTTCCAGATCGGAGTAGAAGAGCAGGACCGGGGCGAACCCCTCGAGGGCGAACGTCGGCAGGCCGCGTCTCGCCAGGAAGCGCCAGCTCGGGTCGGGCGCGTCGCTCAGGCCGTCCGGCGCAGGCGGCTCTCCTGCCGGTTGCACCATTCGATTCCCCATTCGCAGTAGTCGATGCCCCACCGGTAGACGAGGTCGACGAACGGCGGATCGGGTCCCTCGCCGTCGTCGAGGCTGCGGAGGTAGGTCGAGCAGTCTGGCTGTAGCCCTCGCGCCGCCCCCGGAGGATCATGAGCGCATCCTCGCTCCGGCAGCGTGTCGGCGAAGAAGAGCCGCAGCAGCGACTCGTCGCGGAGCTCGATTCGCGTCTCCGCGTCCGTGCAGCCACGCTTCGAGCGCCCGTCGGCCCTCCGCAGTGATCCGGTAGATGCGCCGCGAGCGACCGCCGTTCGGCGCGTCGTCTCCCTCGATCCAGCCGGCCTCCTCGAGGCGCCGCAGCTCGGGGTAGATCTGGCCGTAGCTCGCCGCCCAGAAGTAGCCGCACCGACCGGTCGACGATCCGCTTGACGTCGTACCCGCTCCTGCGGCGCTAGTGCCACGAGCCCGAGCACGGCCCAGGTAACGGCAGTCGGCTTCATACCGCGCTACGATATATCGGTTGGCTATATCTTGTCAAGCCTACGCGCAGCCGCTCCACGACCATCGCCATCCCCTGCCCGCCGCCGACGCACATCGTCTCGAGCCCGATCGTGCCGTCGACGGTGTCGAGGTCGTTGAGGAGCGTGCACATGATCCGCGCGCCCGTCATGCCGTAGGGATGCCCGAGCGCGATCGCGCCGCCGTGCGGGTTCAGCTTCTCCGAGAACGGATCGACGCCGACCTCACGGCACACCGGCAGCACCTGCGCGGCGAACGCCTCGTTCAGCTCCATCACGTCCACGTCGTCGATCGTCATCCCGGCGCGGCCGAGCGCGACGCGGATCGCGTCGATCGGGCCGACGCCCATGATCTCAGGGTCGAGCCCGGTCACGGCCGAGGACACGATGCGAGCACGAGGCGCGAGGCCCAGCTCGGCCGCCCGTGCGTCGGACATGATCACGAGCGCCGCCGCGCCGTCGTTCAGCGGGCACGCGTTCCCGGCCGTCACCTTGCCGTCCGGCTTGAACGCCGGCTGGAGCTCGCTCAGCTTCTCGTACGTGGAGGACGGGCGCGGCCCGTCGTCGGCGTCGACCACGGTTCCGTCGGCCTTCGTGTACGGCGAGAGCTCCCGGGCGAAGAAGCCCGACGCCTGCGCGGCGACCGCGCGCTCCTGCGACTGCTGCGCGTAGCGATCCATGTCCTCCCGCGACACGTCGTACTGCTCGGCCACGTTCTCGGCGGTCAGCCCCATCGGGATGTAGACGTTCGCGATCGCGCCCTCGCCGACGAGCCTCGGATGCAGCTCGTCCGCGTCCTTCGGGTACCCGTCCACCTGCGAGATCGACTCGACGCCCGCGGCGACGTAGACGTCGCCCTCGCCCGCCTTGATCGCGTGGAATGCCATACGCGCGGTCTGCAGCGACGACGCGCAGAAGCGGTTCACGGTCGTGCCGGGAACGCGCTTCGGCAGCCCCGCGAGCAGCGCGCCGCGCCGCGCCAGGTTCATGCCCTGCTTGTCCTGCGGGAAGCCGCAGCCGACCATCACGTCGACGATCTCGTCAGGGTCGAGACCTTCGACCTGCCCGACCGCCTCGCTGATCGCGAACGCGAGCAGGTCGTCCGGGCGGACGTCGGTGAGCGACCCCTTGCCCGCGCGGCCGATCGGGGTCCGAACGGCGCTGACGATCACTGCTTCCGGCATATGGCTCCTCCTAGGTGAACGCGGACTCGCCGGTGAGGGCGCGACCGACGATCAGGGTCTGGATCTGGCTCGTGCCCTCGTACAAGGTCGTAACGCGCGCGTCGCGCAGATATTTCGCGACCGGGTACTCGTCGACGTAACCGTAGCCGCCGAGCACCTGCACGGCGGCGTTCGCCGCCCGCACGGCCGCCTCGCTCGCGTACCACTTGGCGACCGCGGCCTCGGTCGTGTACGGCTGCCCCGCGTCGGCGAGCGCCGCAGCCTTCCAGGTGAGCAGCCGCGCCGCCTCCGTCTCGACGTGCATCTCGGCGAGCAGCTGCTGCACGAGCTGGAAGCCGCCGACCGGGCGTCCGAACGCGCGGCGGTCGCGCGCGTACTCGACGGAGGCGTCGAGGCAGCCCTGCGCGATCCCGACGCACCCCGCCGCGAGCGAGATGCGGCCGTTGTCGAGCGCCGACATCGCGACCTTGAAGCCCTGCCCCTCCTCGCCGAGCCGTGCCGAGTCGGGTACGCGGACGCGGTCGAGCGAGAGCTCCGCGGTGTCCTGCGCACGCAGACCCAGCTTGCCCTTGAGCGGGTGTGCAGAGAAGCCTGCGCTGTCGGTCGCGACGAGGAAGGCCGTGATCCCGCGAGGCCCTGCGTCACCTGTGCGGGCGAAGACGATCGCGACGTCGGCCCACGAGCCGAGCGTGATGAAGACCTTGGAGCCGGTCAGCAGCCAGTCGTCGTCCGTCGCGGTCGGCGCGCGTCGCCAGCGCAGCCGCGTCGGAGCCGCAACCGGGCTCGGTGAGCGCGTAGCAGCCGAGAGCCTCCCCCGCGCCGAGCCGCGGCAGCCAGGCGGCGCGCTGCTCGTCGCTCCCCCACTTCGCGACCGTCTTGCCGAAGAGCCCGTTCGAGACGGAGACGATCCCGCGTACCGACGAGTCGGCCCGGCCCAGCTCCTCGCAGAGCAGGCAGTACGAGACCGAGTCGAGCCCGCCGCCGCCGAGCTCCTCGGGCAGCGACGCCGCGAGGAAGCCCGCGTCCGCGAGCTGCGCGACGAGGCTGCGAGGCAGCTCCTCGGCCTCGTCCCAGGCACGCGCGTTCGGCACGAGCTCGCGCGCGCAGAACTCGCGCGCTGTCGCGCGGATCAGCTCCTGGTCGGGGGTGAGCGAGAAGTCCATGAGAACGACGTGGGGGCCGTCGCCGGCCCCCACGATCCTCTCATGCGACGGGATGCGCCAGCTGGGCTAGCTCTAGCCGCGCGGCCGCCCGTCGATCAGGTTCCCGATCAGCGTCCAGTTCCCGTTGTTGAACCGCTGCATCCGCTGGTGCGAGATGACGAAGCGGTCGGTGGGCGACGTCTTCAGACGACTGCCCGGGAGCAGGAAGGGATTGGTCTCGTTCAGCGACAGCATCGCCCGCATCAGGCTCGCGCGCGTCGGGTTCTTACCCGCCTTGTACATCGCCCGGACGAACGTATCCGCCTTGGCGAACCCGTAGAAGTAGGTGCCGTCCTCAACCCGGCCCCGCGGGTAGTACTTGGCCATCAGCGTCTTGTACTGCTTCACCGTGGCGTCGTTGGCAAACGTCGGCGAGGCGGGATCCTTGAGGTACGCGGCGCTGATCGAGCCGTTCACCGTCGCCGCCCCGGCACTCGCGACCGCGGTGTTCATGAACGTCTCGGCCGAGGAGACCGAGTTCAGATAGACCTTCGGCGACCAGCCCAGCTGCCGGAGGATCCCGTAGGTCTGAACCGTCGGCGTCGGCGTCACGAGGATCAGCAGCGTGTCGGCGCCGCTCGCCCTCAGCCGCGCGAGCTGCGACCCCGGGTTGCCGCCGGCGAGCACGTCGTAGGCCTGTTCGGCGACGACCTGCCGGTCCGCACGCGCCTTGCCGAGCGCGGACTTGAAGCCGTACAGGTAGTCCTTCCCGTAGTCGTCGTTCTGGTAGAGGATCGCGATCTTCGCGTTCGGGGAGTTCCGCCGGATGTCGGTGCCGTACAGCCGAGCCTCCGAGATGTAGTCCGGCTGCCAGCCGATCGTCCACGGGTACTCCTTGCCCAGCTTCCCGAACTCGCTCGCTCCGCTCGAGACGAGCACGTGGGGAACCCTCTGCGCGTTCAGATACGGCCGGACGGCCTGGTTGACCTCGGTCCGGACCGAGCCGACGACCGCGAAGACCTTGTCCTCCTCGACGAGCTTGCGGGTCAGCTGAACCGCGGTGACGGGGCTGAACCCGTCGTCGTAGACCTTGAAGTCGATCTGACGGCCGTAGATCCCACGCTTGCCGTCCGGGCCCTTCCGCGCGTTGATGTGGCTGAAGTACGTCTTCATCCCGATCCCGATCGGCGCGTAGCTCGACGCCGGGCCGGACAAGGGGAAGGTGCCACCGATCTTGATCGTCCTGGCGGTGATTCCGGGTGCTGCCTGCGCCCCGGCGTCCGTCCTGGCGAACGCCGCCGGAATCGCGAGCACGAGCGCGCCCAGCAATGCCAGCCCAGCGAGTGAGACCCTACGCATGTACCGCTCCTTTGTGAACAGAAAGAGGCCGCTCCGCGGCGAGATTACTCCGTTTCAAGGGGTAAGACAACGGACTGGGAACGAAGTTAGTCCTTAAACCGAGGTACAGCGAGGCGGTACTCGACGTGCCGGTCGACAACCGCGAACCCGGCCCTTTCGTACACGCGGCCGGCGGGCGCGCCCTCGACCGAGTAGACGACGGCTGTATCGGCGCCGAGCTCGCGGAGGCGACGGCACGCCTCCAGGCAGACGGCCGTGGCGAGACCGCGGTTGCGGTGCGCGGGATGCGTCCCGACGGGCTCCAGCTCACCGACGGCGTTCTCCTCGTCGAGCCAGACCTGCGCGTAGGCTGCGAACGACCCGTCCGGTGCCTCGACGACGAGGTCGAGGTCGGCCCGGTACGGCGGCAGGGTGCGCAGCCGCCGGTACGCGGGCTCCGTGAACTTCGAGGGCTCCCAGACGGCGCGGTGAACGTCGACCCGGCGCTCGACGTCCTCGTCCCCGCGCGCGGCCCGCAGGAGGTAGCCGTCCGGGAGGACCTGCGACTCGACCGGAGCCAGGAGCGACCGCGCCCGGTGCTCGAACTGCTCACCCTCGAGGGGCGCGTAGCCACGGCGCTCGAGAGCGTCGGCCAGGCTTCGATCGCTTGCCAGGAGCTGCACGTCGAGTCCTCCGTCGACGTCTTCGTCGGCGGCGCCCTCGAACCACTCGAGCAGCGCGTCGTAGACGTCGTCGGTGCGATGCTCGGGATGAACCGCGGGCTGCAGCGTCTGCGGCAGCCAGAGCATTCCGAAGGCGACCGAACGGCCGTCCAGCTCGAAGATCCGCGTCTGCTTCGGCGACTCGAGGGCCGGCTCGTGCTGGTAGAGCCCCCAGGTGACGTCGCCGACGTGCGGCAGCGCGCGCGGCTTGTCGACGCGCCAGACGGCTCGCGCGAGCTCGTGCAGCGTCGCGAGATCGGACGGGCCGGCGTAGGCGCGGGAGGTCACGCGGGAGCTCACAGCGCCGCCGGATCCGTGACCGGAGCCCGGCACGCGAAGCGCTCGCAGACGTAGACGGCCGGCTTCCCGTCGACGAGCTCCTTGCCGGCCAGCAGCGGCACGCCCTCCGCGGGACCGACCGCGACCACGGTGTTCGGCTGCCACGGTGCGAGTGCCGCCCGTGCGACCGCCGAGTCGACGCCGCCGACGAGCGCGAGCTCGCGCGGCGGACTGAGCCAGAGCTCGAGCCCGCAGAGCGTCCAGCCGAACGACGCCGGCGCGCGCTCGAGCGCCGGACGGACGAGCCGGAAGACGGAGACGGCGCGCCGCTCGAGCTCGTCGTCGCCGTAGATCCGGGACAGGCGCAGCAGCACGTGCGCGAGCATCGAGTTCCCCGACGGCAGCGGGTGATCGTCGAGCGGCTTCGTCGGCGCGACGAGCGGAGCGCGAGAGCGATCCGCCAGGAAGAAGCCGCCGCGCTCCTCGTCGCCGAAGAGCTCGACCGCGAGCCGCGCGAGCCGGTTCGCCTCGTCGAGCCAGCGCAGCTCGCCCGTCGCGACGTGCAGCTCGAGCAAGCCGTGCGCGACGTTTGCGTAGTCGTCGAGGAAGCCCGCGCCGCTCGTGCGGCCGTCGCGATGGCTGCGCAGCAGGCGGCCGTCGGCGGCGGAGAGCGGGCCGAGCAGGAACTCGCCCAACCGGCGGGCCGCGTCCACCCACGCCGGCCGCTCGAGCCGCCACCCCGCCTCCGCGAGCGCGGCGAGCGCGAGCCCGTTCCACGACGCGATCGCCTTGTCGTCGCGCAGCGGCTTCGGCCGCAGCTCGCGTTCCGCGAACAGGCGCGCCTTCAGCTCGGGCTCGAGCTCGCCGCGGATGATCGAGCGCCCGTGCTCGAACGGCTCCAATAGCTCCTCCGGCACGCCCTCCTCGGCCGTCCACGTGAACGTCAGGCCCTCGACGCCGTCGGTGTCGGCATCCTGCGCGGAGGCGAAGCCGCCTTCCTCCAGCAGCAACTCCCGCAGCAGGTACTCGACCGTCTCCTCGACGATCTCGCGGTAGTGCCCGTTGCCGGTGACGAGCCACGCGTGCAGGTACGCGGGAACGAGCAACGCGTTGTCGTAGAGCATCTTCTCGAAGTGCGGTACGAGCCAGCGTTCGTCGACCGAGTAGCGGTGGAAGCCGCCCCCGAGCAGGTCGTACATCCCGCCCGCAGCCATCGCGTCGAGCGTCCTCGTCACCATCGCGAGCGAGTCCGGTCGTCCGCGCGCCGCAGCAGCAGCTCGAGCACCGGTGCGTTCGGGAACTTCGGCGCACGGCCCCACCCGCCGTACACCGGCTCGAAGCTCTGGCGCAAGCCCCGCGCCGCAGCGCCGGCGAGGCTCGACGAGAGCGGCTCGGTCGACGGTTGCAGCGAGCTCGAGTGCCGGACCGCCTCGACGAGCTGAGCCGCCGACCGGGCCACGTCCTCCCGACGCTCCCGCCAGGCGTCGGCGAGCGCCTCCAGCACCTGACGGAAGCTCGGCAGCCCGTGGCGCGGCTCGGGCGGGAAGTAGGTGCCGCCGTAGAAGGGCTCGCCGTCCGGGGTGAGGAAGACGGTCATCGGCCAACCGCCGTGGCCGCTCATCGCGACGACGGCCTCCATGTAGACGGCGTCGAGGTCGGGCCGCTCCTCACGGTCGACCTTCACGTTGACGAAGTGCTCGTTCATCACCGCCGCGGTCGCCTCGTCCTCGAAGGACTCGTGCGCCATCACGTGGCACCAGTGGCAGGCGGCATAGCCGATCGAGAGCAGGATCGGCCGGTCCTCCGCCTGCGCCTGCGCGAGTGCCTCGTCGCTCCACGGCTGCCAGTGCACCGGGTTGTCGGCGTGCTGGAGCAGGTACGGGCTCGTCTCCCCGGCCAGGCGATTCACGCTTAGATAGTCACATGAGCGCGTTCCCCGACGGCACGGTCACCTTCGTCTTCACGGACGTGGAGGGCTCGACGCGCCTGCTGCAGGAGCTCGGCGACGGCTACGCCGAGGTCGCCCGCGACCATCGGCGCATCCTCCGCGAGGCGCTCGGTGACGCGGGCGGCACGGAGATCGACAACCAGGGCGACTCCTTCTTCTTCTCCTTCACGCGAGCGCGCGACGCGGCCCGAGGAGCGGTCGACGCCCAGCGCGCCCTGCGCGACCACACCTGGCCGCACGGCGCCGAGCTGCGCGTGCGGATGGGGCTGCACACGGGCGAGCCCTCGGTCGGCGACGAGGGCTACCTCGGCCTCGATGTCGTGCGCGCGGCGAGAATCTCGGCGGCGGGACACGGCGGCCAGATCCTCGTCTCCGAGACGACGCGCGCGCTGCTCGGCAACGCGCTGCCCGAGGGGGTCACCGTGCACGACCACGGCGAGGCCGAGCTGAAGGACATCCAGCACGAGCGGATCTACGAGCTCTCGATCGACGGCGATGCGTCCTCGTTCCCACCGTTGAAGACCCACACGCCGAAGAGCGCCGGCGAGGCATTCGCGGAACGGATCCAGCGCCAGGTGGAGCGCAACCTCGAGCACGCGTTCCGTGAGGACGCGACGACGAAGATGCCGGTACGGCTCGCCGTTTCGGGGCTCGCGATCGCCGCGCTCGGGCTCGCCCTGCTGGCGGCTGTGGTGATCGTCGGTGATCCTGGTCGCGAAGCTCGCCTTCTAGCCGAGCACCTCGCGCACGCCGCGCAGCCGCGTCCGGATCAGCGCCTGCGCCCGGGACGAGTCCAGCGAGCAGTCGAGCGGACGCCCGGGCGGCGCCTCGGCGCTCGCCACAGGCCGGCCGGCGAGAAGCTCGGCGAGCTCCGCGCGGGAGACCACGTCCGCGCCCGCGACGTGCAGCGGGCCGGCCTGCCCGAGAGCCGCCAGCTCGAGCAGCGCGGCGGCGAGGTCGCTCACGTGCACGGGGTTTCGAAGCTCGTCCGTGTAGAAGGTCATCGCGGGATCCTGCGCTGCCAGCTCGTGCCTCGAGGGCTCGGGGCCACCGTAGATCAGCGACGTGCGAACGATCAGCGCGTCGGCATGCGCAGCGGCCACGCGCCGCTCGGCCTCTGCCTTCGAGCGGCCGTAGTCGGTCGCCGGAGCCGGCTCGTCGTCCTCCACGTAGGGAGTCCCCTTGCGGCCGTCGAAGACGACGTCGGTCGAGAGGTGGACGAGCCGTGCGCCCAGCGCCTGGGCTGCGCGCGCCACCGTCTCGGAGCCGGTGACGTTGATCTCGTGCGCGGCCGGCCCGTCCTGGCGGTAGGCGGTGTGGATCACCACGTCCGGGCGCACACGCTCGAGCAGCGCGCGGACGGCGCTCGCGTCCCGGACCTCCACCCGCTCGGTCGACGCAGCGGGCAACTGCCGTGCGAGCTCCGACCCGAGATATCCGGTCGCCCCGGTGACGTGGACACGCACGGTTGCACGCTATCCGGCCGACATCGTAGGCTCGCGCGCATGAGACGAACCTTCCTGTGGATCAACTTCGTGCTGGCGTCGGCAATCGTGCTGCTGATCTTCCTGCAGGCCTACTTCATCGCCTCCTACGCGATGGGTGCGGGGGAAGACGCCCTCGATGCGCACGGCGTGGTCGGCGGCCTCTTCATCCACGCGTTCGAGCTGCTCGTCTTCCTGACGGCGTTCGGCGCCTGGCCGCGCCAGTGGAAATGGATCGGCGTCACCTTCGGGCTGTTCGTGCTCGGCACGGTGCAGATCTTCCTGCTGCCGCCCGACGAGAACCCGGGAAGCCCGTGGGTGCACGGCCTGCACGGACTGCTGGCGCTCGTCGTCATGGTCTATGCGGCGTTCATCGCGCACCGCGGTATGCGCGACCTCGGCCTCAGGCGGGGGCATGCCGCCGGCGCAGGTGGCGATACAGCTCCACCGCTGCCGTAACCGCGATGGCGATCCCGAACGCGAGGAGGAGCCCCTTCCAGGGTTCCTCCTCGAACGTCTTGCCGCCGAAGTAGCCGAGCAGCACCGCATAGGTGCCCCAGATCGCGCACGCGATCAGGTCGAAGACGATGAAGCGGCGCCACGGGAAAGTCTCCACGAAGCCGGCCGTGAACATCGTCACCGTCCGGCCGCCGGGGATGAAGCGCGCGACGACGATCAGATACGGCCCGCGTTCGTCGAGCGTCCTGCGAGCCCAATCGACTCTCTTCTTCGCCTTCTCCGACTGGAAGAAGCGGCGGTCGAGCGGCTCGCCGAGGAAATGACCGGCGAAGTACGTGATGTTGTCGCCGAGGAGCGCGCCTCCCGCGGCGGCGAGGATCACGAGCTCCACCTGCAGGCCGCCCGTTCCCGCGACGACCCCTGCCGCGATCGCGGTCGCCTCGCTGGGGACGATCGGGAAGAACGCGTCGATCGCGGCGATCGCGAAGACGATCAGGTAGCTCCAGTTGGAGCCGGAGACGGCGTCGACGATCGCATCGAACATTCGGCCATCCTGGCAGAGGCGCCGAGGCGCGAAGATGCGGAGGTGACGTTCGCCCCTCTCGCCGGACTGCGCGTGCTCGACGTGACGACGTCGATCGCCGGCCCGTACTGCGCCGAGATCCTCGGTGCGCTCGGCACCGACGTCGTCAAGGTCGAGCGCCCGGACACCGGCGACGACGCCCGGGCCTGGGGCCCGCCGTTCTGGGGCGGTGAAGGCGCGATGTTCCTGACCGTGAACGCGTCGAAGCGCTCGCTCGCGTGCTCGCTGCGCGAGCCGGCGGGCCGCGAGGTCGTGCTGCGCCTCGCCGACGAGGCGGACGTCTTCCTCCAGAGCCTGCGGCCCGGCCTCGCGGAGCGTCTGGGCCTCGGGGCGGACGAGCTGCGAGCGCGCAATCCGCGACTCGTCTACTGCTCGGTGGGCGCGTACGGCCGCGTCGGCCCCCAGCGCGAGGAGCCCGGCTACGACGCGCTGATGCAGGCTGCCGGCGGCCTGATCTCGATGACGGGCGAGCCGGGAGGGCCGGGGGTGCGCGTCGGCACGTCGCTGATCGACCAGGGCACCGGCACCTGGGCCGCACTCGGGATCCTGGCGGCGCTGCTCGACCGGAACCGGACCGGCACCGGCAGCGTCGTCGACGTCTCGCTGTACGAGACCGCTCTCGGCGCGATCGGCTACCACCTCGTGGGTCATCTGGCCGACGGCACGATCCCGCGGGGGCAGGGCACGCGCTTCCCGATGGTCGCGCCCTACGAGGTCCTGCGCACGGGCGACGGGGAATTGATGGTGGCCGCCGGGAACGACCGGCTCTTCTCGCTGCTCTGCCGTGAGCTCGGCGTCGAGGAGCTGCTCGAGGATCCGCGTTTCCGGACGAACCCCGAGCGCGTCGCGAATCGCGAGGCCCTCGTCGCGCTGCTCGAGTCGCGACTGGCAGGCGCCGGTACCGCGGAGTGGCACGAGCGGCTCACCCGGACAGGCGTGCCGGCGGCGCCGGTCGCAGACGTCGCCGACGTGCTCGCGTCGCCGCAGACCGAGGCGCTCGACCTGATGCAGGCACTGAAGCATCCGGCGATCCCCGACCTGCGCCTGCCCGCTCTCCCCCTCTCCCTCGACGGTGAGCGCGTGCGTCACCGCTCCGCACCCCCGCTTCTCGGCGAGCACACCGCCGAGATCCTGCGCGAGGCGGGCTACGGCGCCGCAGAGATCGACGAGCTCGTCGCCGCCGGCGTCGTCCACGTGACCTAGAGGCCCGAGTTTGACCGGGCCGGGAAACGGCGACAGACGCTCATGGAAGCTGCATCGCTCCCACGGCACCGGCGCCGGCGGGCCCCGAGCTGGCAAGCGGGGATCGCGCTGATCTTCTACGCCGGCGCCCTCGTCGTCGCCTGGCAGTTGATCGAGGGCGCCTCGGCGCCGACCGCAGAGCGAGAGCCTGCCACGGCGCCGCCGTCGAGCGCCGGCCCCCTCGCCCCCACCTCCGCAGATCTCGCGCTCGGCACCATCGCCGCGCGCGGTGGCCGCAGCGTCGTCTCGATCGGGAGCTCGGCGGGCTTCGTCGCCTGGACTTCGAACGGTCTCAGCCTGGTCGTCACCGCGCGCCCTGCCGGCGGCTGGCAGACCGGCTCCGACCGATCCGTCGGCGTCACGATCGGCGCGCGCGAGCTCGACGGGAAGCTCGTCCGCACGAACCGGCGCACCGGGCTCGGGCTCGTCCGGGTCGACGGCGACGTCGCGCGGCCGCTCTGGCAGCAGCGCCAGGCCGCGCCGGTGCAGAAGGGCGACACGCTCGTCGCCGCGACGCCCGCCGGGTCGGTCACCTTCGTCGTGACGGAGTCGCGTCACTCGGCGATCTGGGGCCTGCGCGGCCGCCCTGTTCCCGGCGCGCCGGTCTTCGGCGAGTCCGGGCTCCTCGTCGGCGTGACGACGACCAGCCGCGTCGTGCCGATCGGCCGCGCGTGCGGCTCGATCAGACGCTGCTAGGGAACGTGCCGGCGCGGTAGACCCGGCCCGGGAGCTCGCGGCCGAGCACCTCCTCGAGCCAGCGGGCGACTCCGATCAGCGCGTCGAGGTCGACGCCCGTCTCCACACCCTCGCGCTCGAGCAGGTAGAGCACGTCCTCGGTCGCGACGTTGCCGGTCGCCCGCGGCGCGAACGGGCAGCCGCCGAGCCCTCCGACCGACGCGTCGAGCAGCGTCGCCCCGGCCTCGAGCGCCGCCCACGCATTCGCGACGCCCGTGTTGCGCGTGTCGTGGAAGTGGCCTCCGGCCGCTCGCGTCCGCCCGACGAGCGCCTTCACCGTCGCGCGGCGTCGCGACGCCGATCGTGTCGGCGAGGACGACCTCCCCGGCGCCCGCCGACTCGAGCCTCGCCACCAGGTCGGCCACCACGCCCGAGTCGACCTCACCCTCGAACGGACAGCCGAACGAGCAGCTGATCGTCGCCGTGGCCGGCAGGTCGGTCGCGGCGAGGATCCGCTCCACGCGCTGCAGCGCCTCGGCGAGCGTGGCGTTGCCGTTGCGCTGGTTGAAGCTCTCGGTGGCTGCGAGGGTGACGTTCACCCGGCCGAGCGCGGTCGCGGCGAGCCGCTCGTAGCCGCGCTCGTTCAGGACGAGGCCGGAAAGCTCCGCGTCGACCTCGCCGGCCGCGGCGACGACGTCCTCGGCTCCGGCCATCTGCGGCACCCGCTCGTCGCTGACGAAGCTGGCCGCCTCGATCCGCGGCAGCCCGGCCGACGCCAGCCGGCGCACGAGCTCGGCACGCACCGCCGGCACGAGCGTCTCCGGCTCGTTCTGGAGCCCGTCCCGGGGCCCGACGTCGCACAACGTCACTCGCACGCGGCGAGCCTATTCGTACTGGAGCGCTTCGAGCGGGTTCAGCTTGGCGGCACGGCGGGCCGGGAAGATCGCCGCGATGATCCCGACGACGATCGTCAGCACGGCGAAGATCACGATCTGGGTCGTCGGCAGCGAGAACTCGATGAAGTCGACGCGGGCGACGAGCAGGCCGCCGAGCACGATCCCGAGCGCGATCCCGAGCAGGCCGCCGATCAGCGAGGTGATCACGCTCTCGTGGCGGATCATCCGCCTCGTCTGGCGGCGGGTCATGCCGACGGCTCGCAGCATGCCGATCTCGCGCGTACGCTCGAACACGGTCAGCACGAGCGTGTTCACGATCCCGAACAGCGACACGACCACGGACAGCGCGAGCAGCACGTAGAGGATGTTCAGGATCGAGCTGAGCGCGGAGATCTGGTTGTCGACGAACTCCTCCCGGGTCTGGGCCTTCGCGTTCGGGAAGTCGGCGAGCGCCGCGGTCGAGCGCCGCCGTGTTCTCGTCCGTGACGTCGCCCTCCATCTGCACGAACGAGTAGAGGTTGCGCGGCGAGTCGTACAGCTCGTCGAACAGCTCGCTGGAGAAGGTGACGCTGCCGAACGGCGAGCCGCCTGGTGGGGGATCAAAGATGCCCTCGATCTCGAGCCCGACCTCCTCGCCCGACGGCGTCAGGATCGTGACGGGAGAGCCGAGTGCGAGGTTGTTGTCCTCGGCATAGTCCTCGTCGACGAAGGCGCCGTCGCGCCCCAGCTCGGCGAAGACCTCCTGCGAGCCGTCGATCCAGTCGAGCGTGATCGCCTCGACCGCGCCCTCGTCGACGGCGGTGACGAACTCGTTCGAGTCGAAGATGCGCGCCTCGGCGGTGCGGACGCTCGCGACGGCCTCGACGCCGTCGGCATCCGCCGCAGCCTCGGCGGCGCTCGTCGGGATCGGGGAGAAGTTGTTCTGCGCGGTGATCGCGTAGTCGGCGGTGAAGATCTTCTCCACGGCGCCCGTGAACGTCGACGTGATCCCCTGCGCGAGCACGGCCACGAGCGTGACGAGCGCCAGCCCGATCATCAGCGCCGAGGCGGTCGAGGCCGTCCGCTGCGGGTTGCGGCGGGCGTTGTCGCGCGCGAGCTTGCCGGCGACGCCGCCGATGCGCGTCGCGGGCCAGCCGAGGAGCTGCGCGAACGGACGCACGATCCGCTGCGCGAAGAGCGCCACGCCGAGGAAGATCAGCAGGGCGCCGAGCCCCATCCACGTGAGCAGCTGCGTCGTGCCGAGCCCTTCGCCGAAGAGACCGTAGGCGAGCGCCGCGAAGCCGAGCGCGGTGAGCGCGAGCGAGCCCACGGTGCGGAAGCGGGCGAAGCGGGATTCCGGCAGCGTGGCGCCCTCGCGGACGGCGGCGATCGGCGGCACGCGGGTGGCGCGCACGGCGGGTCGGAGGCTGGCGAGCAGCGTCACGAGGATGCCGACGAGCAGCGAGACGACGATCGTCCGCGTCTCGAAGATCAGGCCGCTGTTCGGCAGCGTGAACCCGACGGCGTCGAAGAGCTCGAAGAGCAGCCGCGCGAGGCCGAGCCCCAGGAAGAGACCGGCGATCGACGCCAGGATGCCGACGACGAGCGCCTCGATCACGATCGAGACGAGCACCTGTCGCCGCGAGCCGCCGAGCGTCCGGATCGTCGCGAACTCGCGCGTGCGCTGGGCGATCGTGATCGAGAGCGAGTTCGCGATCACGAAGCTGCCGACGAAGAGCGCGATGCCCGCGAAGGCGAGCAGGAAGCCCTGCAGGAAGGTGATGAACTCGTTCGTGTCGGACGCGTCCTCCTCGGACTGCTCCGCGGCCGAGATCACCTGGGTGTTCTCCGGCAGGACCGGCCGGATCTGCTCGAGCAGCTGCGGGTCGGAGACGCCTGCGGCCGCGGCGACCGCAATCTCGTCGAGCTCGCCCTCCTTGTCGAAGAGCCGCTGCGCGGTGGGCAGGTCGAAGCCGGCGAGGGTGGCGCCGCCGAGCGAGGCGGCCGAGCCGAACCTGATGATCCCCGAGACGCGCAGGTGCTCGACCGGGCCTGCGGCCTGGACACCGACCTCGTCGCCGACGGCGAAGTCCTCCTTGTCCGCCGTCGACTCGTCGACGACGACCTCGTCGGGCCCCGGCCAGGCTCCCTCCACCAGTGTGAGCGGGTTGAACTGCGACTCGCCGTCCGCGATGCTGAAGCCGAGGTTCGGCGCACCGCCGTAGACGATCGCCTTGCCGTCGTCGCCGATGAACTGGGCGGTCTCGCTGTCGACGCTGCCCTCTGCCGCCTGGACGCCCTCGACAGCGCGAACGTCGTCGAGCACCGACTCGTCGAACGAGGGTGCGGTGGCGCCGCTGCCGTCGGAGAGGTCGAACGCCGCCTTGCCGCTGACGACCACGTTCGAGCCCTCGCGCACCTCGGTGAAGATCGAGTCGAATGCCTTGTCGATCGAGTCGGTGAGCACGTAGGTGCCGCTCACCATGGTGACGCCGAGGACGATCGCGATCGCCGTCAGCGCCGTGCGGAGCTTGCGCCCCAGCAGGCCCTTCAGCGCGAAGCGGGTCACGCCGCGGTCGTGAGCTCGTTCATCGCGGCGAGGATGTCTCCCTGGCTCGAGCGGGGAATGTCCCTGACGATCAGGCCGTCCGCGAGGAAGAGCACACGGTCGGCGATCGCTGCTGCGCGCGGGTCGTGCGTGACCATCACCATCGTCTGGCCGTAGGCGTCCACAGAGGATCGCATCAGGTCGAGGATCTCGTGGCTCGTCGTCGAGTCGAGATTGCCGGTCGGCTCGTCGGCGAACAGCACCGTCGGGCGCGAGACGAGCCCGCGCGCAATCGCGACGCGCTGCTGCTGGCCGCCCGAGAGCTCGGCCGGCCGGTGGTGGAGCCGGTCGGCGAGGCCGACCTTGTCGATCAGGTCGGTGAAGAAGGCGGCGTCGGGCTTCGTGCCGGCAATCGACAGCGGCAGGACGATGTTCTCCTCGGCGGTCAGCATCGGCAGCAGGTTGAAGAACTGGAAGACGAAGCCGATATGGCGGCGCCTCAGCTTCGTCAGGTCGCTGTCCTTCAGCTTCGTGATCTCCGTGCCGGCGATCGAGACGGAGCCGGACGTGGGCTTGTCGAGCCCCGCGAGGATGTGCATCAGGGTCGACTTGCCGGAGCCCGACGGGCCCATCACCGCCGTGAGCTTCCCTTCGACGATCTCGAGCGAGACGCCGCGAAGCGCGTCGACCGCCGTGTCGCCCTCGCCGTAGCGGCGCGTGACGTCGCTCGCGGTGACGACTGCGCCCGTGTTTCCGTTCTGCATCGACCCTCCGTGTTCGCTCATCGATCGAGCCTATCCCGTTCGGCCGCGAGCGCAAGGTGCGGTTAACCGCACTCTTACCAGCCGGTTCCCCAGGATCGGGCGGAAATCGGGGTCAGCCGAGCCCGACGCGCCGGCCCGCTTCGGCCAGCACGTCGCCGAGCGTTCCGGCGATCTCGTCGAACTCGGCCTGCGTGGCGACGAGCGGCGGCGAGATCTGCACGACCGGGTCGCCGCGGTCGTCGGCGCGGCAGATCAGGCCGCGCGAGAAGAGCTCGCCGGAGAGGAATCCCCGCAGGAGCGTCTCCGACTCGTCGTCGCTGAAGGTCTCGCGTGTCTCCTTGTTCTTCACGAGCTCGAGCGCGTAGAAGAAACCCGTCCCGCGCAGGTCGCCCACGATCGGCAACTCGAGCAGCTGCCCCAGCGTCGCTCGGAACTGCGCCTGCGTCTCGTCCACGTGCTCGACGACGCGCTCGCGCTTCATGATCTCGATGTTCTTCAGCGCGATCGCCGCCATCACCGGGTGGCCGCCGAAGGTGATCCCGTGATTGAAGGTCGCGCGCTCCTCGAGGAACGGCTCGATCACGCGCTCGTGCGCGATCACGGCGCCGATCGCCGCATACGCGGACGAGAGCCCCTTCGCGGAGGTGATCAGGTCGGGGCGGATGTCGTAGGTCTCGGAGGCGAACCAGCGACCGGTGCGGCCGAAGCCCGTGATCACCTCGTCCGCGCAGAGCAGGATCCCGTAACGGTCACAGAGCTCGCGGACGCCCTGGAAGTAGCCCGCGGGCGGCGTGAACGAGCCGCCCGAGTTCTGCACCGGCTCCATGATCACCATCGCCACCGTGCCCGGGCCTGCCGAGAGGATCGTCTGCTCGAGGTCGTCGAGCAGGAAGGCCGTGAACTCGGCCTCGGTCTCCTCCGGCGGGCGGTGGTAGCGGTTCGTGTTGCGCACGTGCAGGACGTCGGGGACGAGCGGCTCGTACGCGTTCTTCAGCGCTGCGATCCCGTTGATCGAGAGGGCGCCCATCGTGGTGCCGTGGTAGGCGGTGCGGCGCGCGATCACCTTCCAGCGGCGCTCGCCTTGCGCAGCGTGGTACTGGCGCGCGAGCTTCCACGCCGACTCGACCGCCTCGGAGCCGCCCGAGACGAAGAACACGCGGTTCAGGTCGCCCGGTGCGAGCGACGCGACCTCGGCCGCCAGCTCGATCGACCGTGGGTGCGCATACGACCAGTTGGTGTAGAACGGCAGCTCCTTCATCTGCTCGTGCGCCGCCTGCCCGATCTCGTCGCCGTGCGAGTAGCCGAGCTGAACGGCGAACAGGCCCGCCAGCGCGTCGAGATAGCGCTTGCCGTTCGAGTCCTCGAGGTAGCAGCCCTCGCCTCGGACGATGATCGGCACGTCGACGTCGCGGTAGCCGCCCATCCGGGTGAAGTGCAACCAGAGGTGATCCCTGGCGAGCTGCTGGAGGTGCGCTGTGTCGGTCCCGGCGGTGAGTGTCATGGCAGGACGTTAACCCACGACGAGGGCAAGCAGTGCCTTCTGGGTATGCAGTCGGTTCTCGGCCTGGTCCCAGACGGCCGACTGCGGACCGTGGAGCACGTCCGCCGTGATCTCCTCGCCGTCATGCGCCGGCAGGCAATGAAGGACGATCGCCTGCGGGCCGGCCGCGCGCAGCAGCTCCGCGTCGATTCGATAGGCCGCCAGGTCCCGGCGCCGCCGCTCGCGCTCATGCTCGTGGCCCATGCTCGTCCAGACGTCGGTGTAGAGCACGTCGGCGCCCGCCGCGGCTTCCTTTGGATCCCGGACGAGCTCGAGCGACCCGCCCGAGTGCGCCGCCGCCGTGCGAACCGACTCGACGGCCGCGGCGGTCGGCTCGTAGCCGGCGGGCGTCGCGGCCACGACGTGCATGCCGAACGTCGACGCCGCCACGAGCACCGAGGCGCAGACGTTGTTGCCGTCGCCGATCCAGAGGAGCCGGCGGCCGGCGAGGTCGCCGAGCCGCTCGCGCAACGTCATCACGTCGGCCAGCGCCTGGCAGGGATGCGCGACGTCGCTCAAGGCGTTGAGCACCGGAATCGACGCGTGGCGCGCGAGGGTCTCCAGGTCGTCGTGCGAGGAGATGCGCACGGCGATCGCATCGAGGTAGCGGCCGAGCACCGTGATCGTGTCGCGCAGCGACTCGCCGCGGGCCAGCTGGAGCTCCGCTGACGGAAGGAACAGCGCCGTCGCGCCGAGTTGCGCCGCGCCCACCTCGAACGAGACCCGGGTGCGCGTCGACGGCTTGTCGAAGACGAGGCCCAGCGTCCGGCCCTCGAGCAGCCGGTGAGGCTCGCGCCGCCGCTGGAGCTCCTTCAGCTCGTCGGCGAGGTCGAGCAGGAGCTCGAGCTCGCCGATCCTCCAGTCCGCGACGCGAAGCAGGTGCCGGCCCTGCAACCCTGCACGAACGCCGAGCGAGGCGACGAGGTCGGGCACCGCCGTCAGCCTCTGTTGCCGTCGGGCTCGTGCGGCCAGGGCGTGCTCGCCACGACGATGCCGTAGAGCACGTGGTCGGCGGCGATCGCGAGCCGCTCGACCGGCCGCGCTTCCCGAGCGCGCCGCAGGCCGAGGAGCGGCGCCACCGCCGCCTCGAAGAGCGCCCACGAAACGAGGCCGTAGACCGGTCCGGCCCAGGTGTGCCGCCGGACGGGCCGTGGCAGCACCCCGAAGGCTGCGCCACCGACACCGCCGTAGCCCCAGTGGGCGAGCTCGATCGCTTCGCCCCGCAGCCCCGTTGGAATCCGCGCGAAGAGTCCAGGCAGTCCTTCCTGAGCGATCTGCTCGGGCGGTGTCCGCTCGACGAGCCCCAGCCCGGTGGTCACCTTGCGCATCCCGCTCATCGCCATCGCGGCAACCACGCCGCGCGCGAACGCTCGAGGCGGCTCGCGCTCGGCGCTCACCGAACGAGCTCGCGCAGGACGTGGTAGGCACTCGCCTGAGCCTCCTGGATCCGCGGAATGTGCTCCGACGGCGAGACGACGACGTGATCCGCGAGCCCTTCGGCGGCGATCCGTCCTCCGTCGTACCCGACGCACGCGATCGTCGCGAGGCCGCGCCGGCGGGCCTCCGCGAGCGCCGCGATCATGTTCGCCGAGCCGCCGCTCGTGGAGAACGCGAGCGCGACGTCGCCCGGCCGTCCGTACGCGATCAGCTGGCGCTGGAAGAGGGCGTCCGCGCCGATGTCGTTCGCGATCGCGGTCAGGATCGCCGGGTCCGCGAGCGCCAGAGCGCGGCGCTCCGGCCAGCCCTGTGCTGCTGCTTGGGGCGCAGCGCGGAAGTCCGCGACGACGTCGAGAGCGTCGGTCGCCGAGCCGCCGTTCCCGAACGCGAGCAGCGTCCCCCCGCCGTCGAGCGCCCGGCGCACAGTCGCCGCAGCCGCGGTGAGCTCCTCGCGACAGCCGGTGAGCGTGCGCTCCCGCAACTCGGAGACCTCCGCCGCCTTCATCGCCACGGACGCCCGCACGTCCTCGACCACTGCGTCGCTGTCGCCGCTGCCGGTACCCAGGAACGGGTAAAGGAAGGCCGACGCACCGGCGCCCGAGTCCGAGCGGCCGAGGTGGTCGAAGAACACGTGCACCAGCTCCCAGAGGCAGTGGTAGGCGGTCTCCGCGAGCTCCTGCCGGACGAACGGGTCGTCGTCGACCGGCTCGAGCCCCCACTCCTCGCCGGCGTGGATCGTCAGCGGCTCGAAGGAGATCACCATGTCGTCCTCGCGCCGGAGCAGCCCCACCGCTGCGGGATCGACCGCGAGCGCGGGGAGCGCCCGCTTGCCGACGATCACGGGATGGACGAACTCGACCGCGACGTGGTGCGCATCCGACCAGGCCTGCGGCGAGCCGCCGACGGCGAGCAGCCGGCCGCCGCGGTCGAACCGCACGGCCATCGTCCGGCAGAGCTCGGCCAGCCGGCCGGCCTCGGCCGCGAAGTAGCGTTCGCCCGCCTCGAGCCTGCGCTCGAGCAGAGCGTCGATCGCATCGAGCGCGACGGTCACGCGTGCACGTGCCCGTGCGTCGCCACCTCGACGAGCCACTCGCGCCAGGGCTCGACGCCGTCGCCGGTCGTCGCGCTCAGCTCGATGTGACGGACCCCGGGGTGCACGGCGTCGAGGTGGTAGAGGAACTTGTCCAGGTCGAAGTCGAGGTGCGGCAGCAGGTCGATCTTGTTCACGAGCACGAGCTCGCACGCCCGGAACATCAGCGGATACTTGAGCGGCTTGTCCTCGCCCTCGGTGACCGACGTGACCATCACGCGCGCGTGCTCGCCGACGCGGAACTCCGCCGGGCAGACGAGGTTGCCGACGTTCTCGATCACGAGCAGGTCGATGTCGGCGAGCGGCAGCGACGGGACGGCGGAGCGCACCATGTTCGCGTCGAGGTGGCACTCGCCGCCGAAGCCGGGGTCGGTGTTGATCTGCGTCACCGGCACGTGCAGCGCGGCGATCCGGTCGGCGTCGAAGCTTCCCTTCACGTCGCCTTCGAGCACGCCGACCCGCACACCGGGAAGGCTGCCGACGACCCGCTCGAGCACCGTCGTCTTGCCCGCGCCGGGGCTGCCCATCAGGTTGACGACGGTAACGCCCTCGCGTTCGAAGTCCTCGCGGTTGGCACGCGCGATCGTCCCGTTGGCGTCCAGGACGTCCTCGAGCACCTTCACGTGCGTGCGATGCATGCGGCCTCCTCCTGTGCGATCTCGATCGAGTCGACTTCCAGCTCCTCCCCGCGCACGGCCGCCACGTCGCTGCCCGCACACTCTGGGCACCAGAAGGGCGGCTCTTCGAGCTCCCACTCGTGCTCGCACGCGGCGCAGCGCAGGACGGCAGGAACGACCTCGAGCTCGAGCCGTGCTCCGTCGCAGACCGAGTCGCGCGCGACCATCCCGAAGCAGAACTCGAGCGAGTCCGGCACCACCTGGCGCAGGCGACCGACGCGAACCCGGACGACCTTCACCCGGCTCCCGCCCGCGTGGCGCTCAACCGTCGCGACGATCGCCCCGGCAATCGAGAGCTCGTGCATTCAGTGTCCTCGCAGTTCCTCGACGGTCTCCCCCACGAGGCCGACCGCCCGCTCGACGGCCGCCTCCACCGCCGGCGAGAGGCCGAGGCCGGGCTCTTCGATCTCGGCCGGCTCGCACGCGACGACCATCACCTTGCCCGGCCAGCCGTTCACCGACTTGACGAAGCGAAGGACGGTCTGCGGATTCATGTCGTGCGGATCGATCAGGTCGCCGTCCTCGATCCCGGTCTCGACCGACTCGGGATCCGCCTCCATCACGTAGAGCGTTCCCGGCTTGCCGCCCTGCTTGCTGATGTCGACGAGGACGAGCGCGTCGTACCCGCGCATCACCTCGTAGGCGAGATCGAGGCCACCCGTCCCGAAGTCCGCGACCTGGACGCCGGACGGAAGCTCGCGCTCCCGCAACCGCCTTGCGACCGCGCTGCCGAAGCCGTCGTCGCGCATCCAGAGGTTTCCGACGGCGGCAACGAGGATCTGCTTCTCTGAGATCTGCCTCTTTGGGGTCGCGGTCGCCATCAGTCCTTCGCTCCGGGCGCCGCGTCGGTCTCCGTGTCCGGATCCTTGTCGACGCCTCCCTCCTCCGGAACGGCGTCCGAACGCAGCTCGTCCGGATCCTCCACGTCCGGGTAGCGCACCTCCCCGCGCGCCTCCGGCATTTCCTCGATCAGGTCGCTGCCCGCGTCGGACGCGCCCGTCTCAGTTCCGAGCCCCTTGTCGCTGTCGCCTTCCTGCTGCGGCGGGTTGTCCGCGTCGCGTGCGCCCTTGTCCTCGTGCTCGCTCATTGTGAGTCCTCCTGTCCCTGTCGCTCCGCCGGGACGAGCTCGACCTCGTCCGCGAAGAAGAAGTGGAAGCGACCCGTCTCGCGCATCAGCTCCTGCCCCGGGTCGTCGTCGATCGTCACGCCGAGCTGCACCCTGTCGTCGTAGCGGAGATAGATCCGCTCGATCGTCGCGGTGCGGCCGTTCAGCATCCGGTCGTAGGTGTCGATTCGGTCGCCGAGCCGGAGCACCAGCCGGTCGCCGAGCCGGAAGGTGCGTCCGTCGACCGTCGCCTCGCGCTCGGTCGCAGGTTCCTCCCGCGGCCGCGGCGGCACCGGTGGCAGCTCGTCGGCGTCGACCGGCCGCATCAGGCCGTGCAGCCGGACGATGTCCTCCGGCGTCGAGGCCAGCGCGCGCTCGACCATCTCGCGCACCGCCGGGTCGCCGTGCGGCGATCTCCTCGCGCTCGGCGTCGGAGAGCGCGTGCACGTGCAGGAGGAGCGCCTCCTCGATCTCGGTCGCGTCGAAGAGGCTGCCGCAGGCTCTCGGGCGCGAGCTGCGGATGATCGGGCAGCACGATCGCGGCGCCGAGCATCGCCGTGTCGTCGTCGTTCGCCAGTACGGGCCAGGTGTTCACGTTGTCGCAGGACGGCGCTTCGAGCGGGGAAACGAAGGTGCCGCCGCGCACGCGCAGGAGCGGATGCGTGGAGATCAGCGAGTGCTCGAGCGCCTCCGCGCGCGTGCCGCCGGCGAACGGCGTCCGGTTCTCGATCGTCAGCGTCACACGGTGGAGGCCGGGCTCCACGGGCTCCACGTCGAGCGCGATCTCGCCGTCGAGCGGCGGCAGGTCGATCGCGCCGACCCCGGCCCGCCGCTCGACCGCCTGGTGGCGCTCGCCGCTCGCCTGCAGGAAGCGCACCTCGACGTCGAGCTCGGGATCGTCGCCGCGGACGAGGCACTGGAGCTGGAGCCGGTCGAAGCCGTGCTCGTAGCCGGCCGGGTAGACGATCCCGAACGGCGTCGGCGTCGCGTTCTTGTGCGCGCCCGGCGTGTAAGGGTAGAGCGCGTAGCCCTCGTGCAGCAGCGAGTCGACGAGCTCGTCGATCACTCCGCGCCCTCCAGTAGCTCTGCCACGGCGCCGTCGAACGTCGGCAGGCCGCGCTTGGCCTTCCGCAGCTGCAACTGCCGCAAGGTGTCCTCCTGCAACCGCACCCAGCCGCTGCCGGGGTAGTGCAGGTCGATCATCCGCCGCCACGTCGCCACGGGCAGGCGGTGGACGGCCGAGACCCAGGGAACGAGCACGACCTGGAGGCGCCCGTCGTCGGCCCGGTAGAAGATCCGTCCGCTGAAATGGAAGCTGAGCGGAACGTCGCCGTCCGGCAGCGCGTACAGGTACTTCGTCGCGGCCACCTCGAGGTCGTAGTTGCACAGCACCGGGAGCACGAACTCGGTCGTGCCCGTGAAGGACGGCACGAGCCGGTCGACCTGACCCCAGACGATGCTCGTCGTCGTCGCCGCCCAGCGCTCGGGTGTCCCGAAGAGATCGACGAGCAGCTCCCGGGTGTCGGCGTCGTGCGCGCGCAGGCCGGGATCGATGTGGATCAGCGTCGCGAGCGCGACCATGTACACCTCCCGGCCGGTCGGCTCGGTGGCCCTGAGCGTGAAGTCCAGCGTCGGCACGGCCACGTTGAGAGCGGCGGCGGCGCCGACCACCTCGAGCTCCAGCTCGGGCGCGGGGAGGACAGCAGCGTCGTCGAGCTGGACCTCGGTCACGTGGCCTTCTCCTGCAGCTCCGCGAAGAAGCCGCTCACGGCGGTCTCGACCTGCGTGCCGCCGGAGATTCCCTCCCAGCTCACGCGCACGAGCCCGACGAGCCGGTAGCACTCGTCGATCGGGACGATCGCGTGCTGGCGCGCGCCGCCGAGCCGGTTCACGACCAGCGCCTCGGCGTCCGGCTCGAGCCCGTCGAGCACGGGGTTCGCGGCGGCGAGCGTCTCCCACGCCCGCAGGTCGAGCTCGCACTCGGTCGTCCCGGCCGGGCTGGGATAGAAGGCGACGACACCGCCCGCGGTGCTGCTCTCGAAGAAGAACGCGAGCCCGATCGGGATCCGAAACGACGCCCAGAGATCGTCCGGCAGCTCGAGCCCGTCGAGCCACACCGTGCGCGAGCCGGTCGGCCGGTAGGGCCCGTCGCCGGCGAAGAGCGCCCGGCACGTCTCGCACGTGCAGACGATCTGGCGCTCCTCGACCTGGAGCAGGTGGCGATGGTCGGCCGGGATCGGATTCGAGCAGAAGTCGCAGCGCTCCTCGCCGACTGCCGGGGGCGCAGGCGCGTCGAGCTGCCGGTTCGCCAGCCGGCGCAGCTCCCGGATCGCACTCGCTATCGATCACCCGACCGCGACCTTCACCTGCCCGCCCTCCTCGAGCAGCGGCACGGGCGCGAGCTGGAGGTCCTCGCCGATCGCCCGGCCGGCGAGCGGCAGCTCGAAGCGGCGCCTGCAGCCGAGGCAGGTGAGCACACCGCCGTCGAGCTCGGCTCGGTGCAGCGGCGCCCCGCAGGCGGCGCAGGCGTTCCGGTAGGCGAGCAACGTGCCACCGACGTTCGCAACGACGAGCGGCACGACACCGACCTGTGCTTGCGTCAGCGCCCCGACGTCGAGGCCTGCGACGTCGGCGAGCTCCACCCACGTCGCTTGGCCTGAGGCGGTCTGGCCCGCGAGCGGGAGCAGTCGCTTCGGCTGCCGGCCCGGCTCCGGCTCCACGAGCCCCTCGACCTCGACTCCGTCGAGATCCGGCGCCAGCTCCTCCAGGGCCTCCCTGATCGCAAGCTCGAGCGTCGAGGCCGAGGCGGGGCAACCGTCGCAGCCACCGAGCAGGCGCAGATGGGCGACGCCGTCCTCGAGCTTGACGAGCTCGACGCCGCCGCCGTGCGACTCCATGTAGGGGCGCACGCTGACGAGCGCCGCCTCCACCCGCTCGGCGAGCGGCACCGGATAGAGACCGTGGATCAGGAGCAGGGAGGCGACGACGCCGTCCTGCGCCAGGGCGGCACGTACCTCCGGCGCCTCGTCGAGAGCCTGCACGATCCGCCCGAGCCCCTCGCCGTACAGCTCGAGCATCGTCCCAACCAGGTCCTCGGCCAGCTCGCGCGCCTCGACGTCGTCGATCGACTCGAGGCGCGCCGCCAGCTCAGCGAAGCGCTCGACCGGGTTCGCCGCGGCGACCGCCATCTACGCGAGCCCCGTCGGTGTGTGCACCACCTTCTTGACGCGGCCGTTGCCGAGGTACATGTGCACCCCGCACGGCAGGCACGGATCGAAGCTCCGCACCGCCCGCATGATGTCGATCCCCTTGAAGTTGTCCGGCCCGTTCTCCTCGAAGATCGGCGTGTTCTGCACGGCGTCCTCGTAGGGGCCCGGCGTGCCGTAGACGTCGCGGGGGCTCCCGTTCCAGGGGGTCGGCGGATACGGCTGGTAGTTCGCGATCTTGCCGTCCCTGATCACCATGTGGTGGGAGATGACGCCGCGCGCCGCCTCGTGGAAGCCGACGCTGATCGCCTCCTCCGGCACCTTGAAGTTCGTCCAGCTCTTCGTGCGCCCCGCTCGCACCTCGACCAGCGCCTTCTCGAGGTTGTAGAGCCCGACGAGCGCCGAGTAGGCCTGGTGGTAGGAGCGGGCGCGGTCGCGCTCGATCGCGTTCGACCACTGCGGCACCTTCCACTCGAGCTCCATCTCGGGCATGCTCGCCGTCTTCGGCAGCGTCATCTGGATGCTCTCGCCCGTCGCCTTGAGGAAGCCGAGGTCGACGAGGCCGGCCTTCGCCGTCACCCACTGGCGGGCGAACGGACCGCCGCCGGTGTCGCAGCAGACGTACGTGTCCGTGCGCTTGTCGTAGATCCGCGGCGAGGTGACCCAGCTGTACTTGTCCGTGAAGTCGCGCGCCTGCGGCTTCGGGATCGTGGTCTTGTTCCACGGATGGTTCTGGTCGATCGGGTTCCCGAGCGGGTCCTCCTTGACCCAGGTCTGCTCGTTCTCCCAGCTGTCGAAGTAGGAGCTGCCGAGCAGGATCCGGATCATCCCGTTGATCTCCACGAGGTCGGTCGTCACGAGCTCGCCGTTGATCGCGATCCCCGGCGTGATGAAGCGCCGGTTGCCCCACTCGGTCATCGTCCGGTAGTCGTAGTCGACGATGTCCGGGTCGTCGAATGCGCCCCAGCAGACGAGGTTCGTGTCGCGGTAGCCGACCTTCTCGTACCCCGGCAGCGCCTCGTAGAAGAAGTCGTAGAGGTCGTCGTGCATCGGCACGGTGCGCTTGACGTACTCGAAGTAGCGCATCAGACGCACGTAGTAGTCGGTCATCGTCTGGTGCGTGATGTGGGCGCTGCAGCCGCCCGGCATGATCGTCGACGGGTGCGTGTGCCGCCCGCCGAAGAGGCAGTACATCTCCCGCGTGTAGCGGGCCACGTGCAGCGTCTCGAGGTAGAACTCGCCGGTGAACGGGTTGAGCGCCCGCATGATGTCGGCGATCGTCCGGTAGCCGTGGATCGACGCGTGCTCGGCCGGGGTCTGCTCGGCCTTCGCGAGCACGCTCGGGTTCGTCTCCTTCACCATCTGCTCGCAGAAGTCCACGTTCGCCATGCAGTCGTTGAAGATCGCGTGGTCGAACATGTAGTCGGCGGACTCGGCCAGGTTGAACGCGTAGTCGCCGAGCTTCGGCGGCTTGACGCCGTAGGCCATGTTCTGGTTCAGGCACGAGCACGTGGCGTGGTTGTCACCGCAGATCCCGCAGATCCGGCTCGTGATGAAGTGCGCGTCGCGCGGGTCGATCCCCTTCATGAAGATGTCGAAGCCGCGGAAGATCATCGACGTCGAGTAGCACTTCAGGACTTCCTGGTTCGTGAAGTCGATCTCCGTGTGGATCCCGAGGCTCCCGACGATGCGGGTGATCGGGTCCCACGACATCTCCTTGACGACGACCTGGCGCTCCTCGGCCGTTCTCTCGACAGTCGCCATCTCAGTTCGCCTCCCTGCGCGTAGTTCCTGGGCTGGTAGCCCGTGGTCAGCGTCGCGTCCGGAGTCCGCCACTCCGGCTCGATGTCGTACTTCTTGTTGATGTTCCGGTGCCGGAAGTAGCGCAGGATCGGGCCGTAGGTGAACTGGGTCGACATTCGCCGCGACCTTGCCGTAGGTGTCCTCCTCCATGAACGGCATGAACTTGTCCGGGAAGCCGGGCATCGTGCAGGCCATGCAGATGCCGCCCACGTTCGGGCAGCCGCCGATCCCGCTCTGCCAGCCGCGGATCGGGACGTTGCACTTGACCACCGGCCCCTTGCAGCCGAGCTTCACGAGGCAGCGCGGGTCGTCGCCGTACTCGGTCGCGAAGTTGCCCTGCTCCGTGTAGCCGGCCCGGTTGCAGCCCTCGCGCACCGTCCGCCCGAAGAGCCACTTCGGCCGCAGCTGCTCGTCGAGCTCCGGGGCCGGTGCGAGCCCGCCGAGATGCAGGACGAGGTAGAGCAGCACCTCGGTCATGTTGTCCGGCTGCGCCGGGCAGCCCGGGATGCAGACGATCGGCAGGCCGGCCTTGGACCTGAAGTTCCAGCCGAGGTAGTCGGGCAGCCCCATCGCGCCGGTCGGGTTGTTCTTCATCGCCGGGATGCCGCCGTAGGTGGCGCACGTGCCGATCGCGACCACCGCGGCCGCCTTCGGCGCGAGCCGGTCGAGCCACTCGTTCGTCGTGATCGGCTGGCCGTTCTCCGGGTTCACGCCCATCCCGGCCCAGTGCCCCTCGCCGTTGATCTTCTCGTTCGGGCACGGAGCCTTCGAGGATCAGGACGAACGGATCGAGCTTGCCCGCCTCAGCGTCGTACCAGGCCTGCATGAACTCCGCGCCGACCTCGTAGGCGAGCACCGGCGTGTGGATGACCACCCGCGGCATGCCCGGGATGATCCCCAGGATGATGTCCTCGAGCGACGGGTTCGTCGCCGAGGTCATGGCGACCGAGTCCCCGTCGCAGCCGAGGCCCGAGGTCATCCAGATCACGTGGGCCGTCACCGCCTCCGTCGCGTTCTGGTTGGGGATGAACTCGGTGGCCGTCATGCGGTGCTCCTTCCTTCCGTCCTGGTCAGCAGATGCGGGGCAGGGGATCTCCGACGAGCAGGTCCATCACGCGACGGCCGCCGAAGGCGGTCTCGACGAGCACCATGCCTGGGGGATCCGTCTTCACTTCGCCGATCTCCGCCGCGGCCTCGCAGCCGGGCGCCGAGGCGAGCGCGGCAAGCGCGTCGTCCGCGGCCTCGGGCGCGACGAAGGCGACGAGCACGCCCTCGTTCGCGACGTACATGGGGTCGATGCCGAGGATCTCGCACGCGCCGGCGACGGGCGGGCGCACCGGCACGGCGGCCTCGCGCACGACCATCGCGACCCCCGACGCCTGCGCGAGCTCGTTCAGCGCCGAGGCGACGCCGCCGCGGGTCGCGTCTCGCAGGCAGCGAAGCGACGGGCCGGCCGCGTCGAGCAGCGCGTCGACCGCCGGCCAGAGCGAGCGCGTGTCCGACTCGACCGGCGCCTCGAGCTCGAACTCGCCGCGCGCGAGCATGACGGCGGTGCCGTGCTCGCCGATCGGGCCGGAGACGAGGATCCGGTCCCCGGGCCGGAGCGAACCCGTCGAGAGCGACGCCCTGGGGTCGAGCTTGCCGAGGCCCGTCGTCGTGACGTACATCGAGTCGCACCGGCCGCGCTCGACCACTTTCGTGTCGCCGGCGACGATCTCGACCCCGACGGATGCCGCGGCGAGCGCGATCGCCTCCACCTCGGCGCGGAGATCCTCCGCGGAGAGCCCCTCCTCGAGCACGAACGAGAGCGTCAACGCAAGCGGGCCGCGCGCCGGCCACGGCGAGGTCGTTGACGGTGCCGTTCACGGCGAGCTCGCCGATCGAGCCGCCCGGGAAGCGGATCGGCTTGACGACGAAGCTGTCCGTCGTCAGCGCGAGCCCCTCCACCACGCCCGCGTCGCCGAGCTCCTGCCAGCGCCTCGCCGCCGAAGGCGGGCAGGAAGAGCCCGGCGACGAGCGTCTGCGTCGCCTTGCCGCCCGCACCGTGCGCCATCGTGATCCGGTCGTCCCGGAAGCGCGCCGGCTTCGCGCGCACGCGCTCGATCAGAGCCAGCGCCTCGTGCTCACGCGTGCCGATGTCGCTCACACGACCTCCCGCTCGCGGGCGAAGCGGCCGTAGTTGTAGTACGCCGCACAGGCGCCTTCCGACGAGACCATGCAGGTGCCGATCGGCCGCTCCGGCGTGCACGCCGTGCCGAAGACCTTGCACTCCCACGGCTTGATCACGCCCTTCAGCACCTCGCCGCACTGGCACGCCTTCGGGTCGGCGACCCGGACGCCGGGCACGGCGAAGCGCAGCTCGGTGTCGAAGTCCGAATACGCCTCCGAGAGCTTCAGGCCGCTGTGGGAGATGAACCCGAGCCCGCGCCACTCGAAGTGCGGCCGCAGCTCGAAGACTTCCTCGAGCACGCGCAGCGCGGCCGGATTGCCGTCCTGCGGGACGACGCGCGCGTACTGGTTCTCGACCTCGCAGCGCCGCTCGACGAGCTGGCGCAGCACCATGTAGACCGACTGCAGTAAGTCGAGCGGCTCGAAGCCGGAGATCACGACCGGCTTGCCGTAGTCGGCCGGGATGAACTCGAACGGGCGCGCGCCGACGACGGTGGAGACGTGCCCGGGGCCGATGAAGCCGTCGAGCCGGAGGTCGGGCGACTCGAGCAGCGCGCGCAGCGGCGGCACGATCGTGACGTGGTTGCAGAAGCAGGAGAAGTTGCGGATTCCCTCGGCTTTCGCACGCATCAGCGTCAGCGCCGTCGACGGCGCCGTCGTCTCGAAGCCGACGGCGAAGAAGACGACCTCGCGGTCGGGGTTCTCGCGCGCGATCCGCAGCGCGTCGAGCGGCGAGTAGACCATGCGGATGTCCGCGCCCTCCGCCTTCGCCTCGAGCAGCGTGCCCGAGCCGCCGGGGACGCGCATCATGTCGCCGAAGCACGTGAAGATCACCTCGGGCTGCATCGCGACGGCGATCCCGTCGTCGACGCGTCCCATCGGGATCACGCAGACCGGGCAGCCGGGCCCGTGCACGAGCTCGACGTTCGCCGGCAGCAGGTCGTCGACGCCGTACTTGTAGATCGTGTGCGTGTGCCCGCCGCAGACCTCCATGATCTTGTACTCGCGGCCCGGCTCGACCGTGGCGACGATCTCGCCGGCGAGAACGCGGCCGAGCTCGGCGTCCCGGTACTCGTCGACGTACTTCACGCGACCCTCGCCAGCGCGACGCCTGCGTGCACGAGCACCTCGTCGCCGATCGCCACCGGACCGACGAGATCGACCATCACGTCGCTCTCGGCTCCGTCCGCCTCACACCGCGCCAGCCCGTCCTCGAGCGCCGCGACGACCCGCATCGGCACGCCCTCGTCCGAGCAGGTGATGCAGTGCGTGTCGCCGTGCAACTCATATGACCACGCAGCTCACTCGATCACGCTCGCCTTCAGCTCCTCGAGCTCCGGCCTCGTAGTCCGCGCCCATCCCCTGCAGCATCCGCAACGTCGCCGTCGCCTCGGCCTCGTCGACCTTGGAGAGCGCGAAGCCGACGTGGATCAGCACCCAGTCGCCCGGTACGGCCGCCTCGCCGTCCCGGTCGAGCAGGCCGACGTTGACGTTGCGGACGACACCAGCCACGTCCACTCGGGCAAGTCGGTTCTGCTCGTCGACGAGCTCGAGCACCTGACCGGGAATCGCGAGGCACACGTTGAGCTCCGGGGTCGGGAACGATCCGGACGTGCGGGACGCCCTGCGAGGCTACGAAAGTCGGGCCGAGATGTCTCTCAACGACTTTGCAATTTTCCTCACGATTTCGTGAGACTCAGACGGCGACGAGCTTGTAGCCGACGCCGCGAATCGTGAGGATCCGCCGTGGCTGGGAGGGATCGTGCTCGATCTTCGAGCGCAGATTCGAGACGTGGACGTCGCAGACGTGATCGTTGCCGACGTAGTCGCTGTCCCAGAGACGGCGCATGATCGTCTCGCGGCTGACAACGTCCTCTCTCGCCTCGGCCAGCAGGGCGAGCAGCTTGAACTGGGAGCCGGTCAGGTAGACGGAGTGGCCGTCGACCGTTACCTGATGGCGCCCGAGGTCGATCCGGAGTCCCCCGACCACCCGGACGGGATTCGGCCGCGACGCCTCGAGCTCGCAGCGGCGCACGACTGCGCGCACGCGGCTCATCAGCTCGGCCATCGCGAACGGCTTCGTCACGTAGTCGTCGGCGCCGAGCTCGAGGCCGAGCACGCGATCGGACTCCGTCCCGAGCGCGGTCAGGACGATGATCGGAACCGGCCCGTCCGATCGCAGCCGGCGCAGCACCTCCGTGCCCGAGACGGTCGGCAGCCCGAGGTCGAGGATGACGACGTCGAACGTCTCCGCTTCCGCCTCGAGCGCGTCGTGCCCGTCGTCGACCTCCTCGACGTCGAAGCCGTCGCACCGCAGCGCGTAGCCGACCGCGCGCCGGATCGTCGGCTCGTCCTCGACCACCAACACGCGCGGACTCACGCGACCGCAACTTCCGCAGCGGGCAGTGTCAGCCGGACGACGGTGCCGACGCCTGGCTCCGACTCGATCGCCACTGTTCCGTTCAGCGCGCGCACGGCCTCGCGCACGATCGCGAGCCCGAGTCCGAAGCCCTCTCCGCCGCGAGCTCCGGCGCGGTAGAAGCGCTCGAACGCCCGCTCCCGCTCGTCCGGCGGCATGCCAGGCCCCGTGTCGCAGACCTCGATCTCGGCAGAGCCGTTCTCGCCCCGCCGCCCGGCGATCACGATGCGTCCACGAGACGTGTGTGCCGCCGCGTTCGCAGCGAGGTTCGCGATCGCCCGCTCGAGCAGGTCGCGCTCGGCCAGAACTGCGAGCTCGGCGGGACAGACGACGTCGATCTCGACGCCCTCGCTGGGACGGATGCTCGCAGCGATCTCGTGCACGAGCGGGCTCAGCTCGACCGGCTGGACGCGGAGCGACCCCGCCGTCGCCTGGACGCGGGCGAGCACGAGCAGCGTGTAGGCGAGTCGTCCGAGCCGCTCCACCTCGCGCTCGAGGTCGGCGAGAAAGGCGTCCCGCTCGACCGGCGTCTCCTTCGCGCCGGACTGGAGAACGTCGATCGCGGCGTTCATCGCGGTCAGCGGGGTGAGGAGCTCGTGCGCCGCGTTGGCGACGAACTCGCGCTCTGCCCGCTCGTGGCGGCGGCGCTCGGTGACGTCGCGCGCGGTCAGCAGCAGCAATGCCGGCCCGCCCTCGGCCGCGACGCCGGCGAGGACACCTTCGAGCACGAGCCACGCGCCCGAGCGCTGCCGCAGCCGCAGCTCCGCGAACGGCACCCGCGACCCTGCCGTACATTGGCGCAAGAGCGCGTCCGCGGCGACGAGGTCGTCCGGGTGCACGAGCGACCGGAGGTTCCCGCCGACGAGCTCGTCGACCCGATAGCCGAGCTTGTGCTCGTGGCCGGGCGAGGCGTAGAGCAACGCGCCCTCGCTGTCGAGCACCGCCACGAGCTCGGTGATGTTCTCGACGATCAGCCGATAGAGCTCGCCGCTCGCGGGCAGGCTACTGAGCGGCATCGATCGCTCCATAGGCATAGACGACGCCGAAGACGAGGCTCAGCACGCCCAGAGCGGGGACCACGACGCCCAGCCCACGCCGCGCCGGCGCACGTCCAAGCGTGTACCCGAACGCCAGTGACAGGATGGTCATGGCCACTGCAGTCGAGGCGGCGAAGAGGAGGAGTGCAGCCGCGGCGCGCCCGCGGTCGGAGATCGACGCGAGCAACAGGACGGCGACCGGTGCGGAGCCGCCGACACCGTGGACGAGGCCCACCCCGGCTGCCTGGACCGGCGAGCGCGTAAGGATGTGGTTGTGTCCGTGCTCGGCACCGCTCGCTGCCGGCTGGTGGTCGTGCAGGTGGCGGTGGACGACCCCGTCGTGGACGTGCGTGTGTGCGTGGAAGCGCCCGCGGCGCCAGTGGACGAGCAGGCGGATTGCGAGCAGCGCGATCAGCACGCCGGCCAGCGCTTCCGCGAGTGCCTGCAGGGAGTCCGGCAGGTACGACCCGAAGAGCACGACGGGCAACCCGAACACGGTCAGGCTGGCCGCGTGGCCGAGCCCCCAGCCGAATCCGAGCTCGGCCGCCCGGCGGGCGGGCCGGTCGGCGTCGGTCGCGACCAGCGTCGAGACGGCGACGAGGTGATCGGGATCGGCAGCGTGGCGAAGGCCGAGCAGCGCGGCGAGCAGGAGCACGACGAACAGGGAGTCGCTGCTCGCAATCAGTTGCTCGAGCTCCGGCGTAGCGGCACCCCCAAGGCGCAGGGGCATCATGCACGTTCGCGCAGGCACGTGCCAAACGGGACAATCCTGCGATGGAGCGCCGCGGGTTCGTCGTCCGGGGGATCGTGCAGGGCGTCGGGTTCCGGCCCTTCGTGTACGGCATCGCCCGGCAGCACGAGCTCGGTGGCTTCGTGCTGAACGACGGACACGGCGTCGTGATCGAGGTGGAGGGCGAGCCGGACGCTCTCGGCCGCTTCGCCACCGCGCTCGTCCAGGAGGCGCCGGCGCTCGCCCGCGTCGATTCGGTCGAGGCCCGGCCGCTCGAACCACGCGGAGAAACGGAGTTCAGCGTCGAGGTGAGCTCCGGAAGCGGCGGCACGGCACTGATCCCAGCCGACGTCGCGACGTGCGACGACTGCCTGCGCGAGCTCTTCGACCCCGGCGACCGCCGCTACCGCTACCCCTTCGTGAACTGCACGCAGTGCGGGCCGCGCTTCACGATCGTCACCGGCGTGCCGTACGACCGGCCCCTGACGACGATGGCAGGCTTTCCGCTCTGCACAGCCTGTCGCGGCGAGTACGAGGATCCGGGCGACCGCCGCTTCCACGCCGAGCCGATCGCGTGCCCGGTGTGCGGCCCGCGGCTGTCGATGACGATCGAGGATGCGGTCGCCGCACTACTGAGCGGAGCCATCGTCGCCGTCAAGGGGCTCGGCGGCTACCACCTCGCCTGCGACGCCGCGAACGAGGAGGTGGTCGCGACGCTGCGCGCGCGCAAGCAGCGCGAGGAGAAGCCCTTCGCGCTGATGACGACCGAGCCGGAGCGGCTTGCCGAGCTGACTCCCGAGGAGCTGGCGCTGCTCGACTCGCGCGAGCGCCCGATCGTGCTCGTCCGCCGCCGCGAGGACGCGCCGGTGGCGCGCTCGGTCGCGCCCGGCGTGCCCTGGCTCGGCCTGATGCTCCCCTACACCCCGCTCCACCACCTGTTGCTCGCCGACTTCGGCGGAGCGCTCGTGCTGACGAGCGGCAACCGCTCGGACGAGCCGATCGCGTTCGAGGACGGCGAAGCGCGCGAACGGCTGGGCGAGATCGCCGATGTCTTCCTCGCACACGACCGGCCGATTCATCGCCGCTGCGAGGACTCCGTCGTCCGCGCGTCGTTTCCGGTGCGCCGCTCCCGGGGCTTCGCCCCCGGGGCACTGCCGCTGCCGATCGCGGCTGCCGAGCCGGTCATCTCCGCGGGAGCGGAGCTGAAGAGCACCTTCTGCGTCGCGCGCGACGGCGAGGCGTTCCTCTCCCCGCACCTCGGCGATCTCGACTCGGAGCTCGCGCTCCGCGCCTTCCGGACCGATCTCGAGCTGTATCTCGCGATGCTCGGCGTGACGCCCGAGGTGGTGGCGCACGACCTCCACCCCGAGTATCTGTCGACGAAGTGGGCGCTCGAGCAGGAGGCCGAGCTCGTGGGCGTCCAGCACCACCACGCCCACGCCGCCGCCTGCCTCGCGGAGCACGGCGAGGGCGGCCCCGCGCTCGCGCTCGTCTTCGACGGAACCGGCTACGGCACCGACGGAACGCCTGTGGGGCGGCGAGCTCCTGCGCTGCGATCTCGCGTCCTTCGAGCGGATCGCCCACCTCGAGCCCGTGCCGCTTCCCGGCGGCGAGGCCGCGATCCGCGAGCCGTGGCGCGTCGCGGCGATGCACCTCGAGCGCGCGGGGCTGCCAGTCCCGTGGGAGCGCTGGGAGCTCGTCCGCCATTCGCTGAAGGTGAACGCGCCGCTCTCCTCGGGGATGGGCCGGCTCTTCGACGCGGTCGCCGCGCTGCTCGGAGTACGGGAGACGGTGAGCTACGAGGGCCAGGCCGCGATCGAGCTCGAGCAGCTCGCGGGCGACACGCCGGCCGAGCCCTGGGAGTGGAGCTTCGGCGACGGAACGGGCCTCGTAACACAGTGTCACTTGGCGCTCTCGTCCGGGCGCGGGCGCGCCGAGATTGCCGCGGCCTTCCACGAGACGGTTGCGACCGCGGCCGCAGCCGCGTGCGCCGAGGCGGCCGAGCCGCGCACCGTCGTCCTCTCCGGCGGCACATTCCAGAATCTCCGCCTGCTCGCTTCGACCCGACACCGGCTCGAGGCGCAGGGCTTCCGCGTCCTCACCCATCGCCTGGTGCCGCCGAACGACGGGGGCATCAGCTACGGGCAGGCAGCTAGCGCCGCAGCCCGGCTCGCCGGTTCTGGATGAGCACACTCGCGAGCATCAGCCCGGACGCGACCAGGAAGATCATCGTCCCGAGCACGTTCACCTGCGGCGGGACACCGACACGGGCGGCTCCGTAGACGTACAACGGGAACGTGATCGTCGCTCCGGAGTTGAACTGGGTGATCACGAAGTCGTCGATGGAGAGCGCGAACGCGAGCAGCCCGCCGGCCATGATCCCGGGGGCGATCAGCGGCAGCGTCACCCGCGCGAACGTCACCCATTCGTTCGCGCCGAGATCCATCGCCGCCTCCTCCAGGTGCCGGTCGAAGCCGACGAGCCGGGCCCGCACGGTCACGACGACGAAGGAGATGTTGAACATGATGTGGGCCAGCACGATCGTCCAGTAACCGGTCGCGACGCCGAGGTTGAGGAAGAGCGTCAGCAGCGACGCGCCGAGGACGATCTCCGGGGTCGTCATCGGCAGGAAGATGAAGAGGTTGGTGGAGCCGCGCCCGCGGAAGGCGTAGCGGACGAGCGCGAGCGCGATCAGGGTGCCGAGCACCGTGGCGGCGAGCGAGGAGAGAATCGCGATCTCGATGCTCGCGCGCATCGCCTCCGAAAGCCCGGGCACGCCGAACGGGTCGGCCCAATGGTCGAGCGTGAAGCCCGACCACGTGTAGTTGAAGCGGCCGGCCGGGTCGTTGAAGGAGAAGAGCACGACGACGGCGATCGGCAGCAAGAGATAGGCCAGCGCGAGCAGCGCGAACACGGTCAGCGCGTGACGCCGCACGGCCCTCATCGCGTCAACCGATCCGTCCCGAGTGCCCGGCTGTAGGCCAGCACCGCGACCAGGATCGCCGCCATCAGGATGAACGAGAGCGCCGCCGCCTGGCCGTAGTCCGTGATCACGAGGAACTTGGACTGGATCACGTTGCCGATCATCGACTGCTGCGGGGTGCCGAGCAGCTCGGCGTTGATGAAGTCGCCTGCGGCCGGGATGAAGGTGAGCAGCGTGCCGGCGAAGACGCCCGGCAGCGAGAGCGGCAGCGTCACGCGCAGGAAGGCCTGAACCTTGCTCGCGTACAGATCCTCCGCCGCCTCGATGAGCCGCGCGTCGATCTGCTCCAGGCTCGCGTAGAGCGGCAGGGCCATGAAGGGCAGGAAGTTGTAGGTGATCCCGGCGACGACGGCCGTCGAGGTGGCGAGCAGCCGGCCACCGTCCTCGACGAGGCCGATGCCCGTCAGCACGTCGAGGACGAGCCCGTCGTCGGAGAGGATCGTCTGCCACGCCAGCGTGCGGATCAGGTACGTGACGAAGAAGGGCGCGATCACCAGCAGCAGCAGGAGGCTCTTCCACCGGCCGCCGCGGAAAGCGATCCAGTAGGCGAGCGGGTACGAGATCAGGAACGCCAGCACGGTCGCGATCCCGGCGTACACGAGCGAGCGGATGAATTGCTCGTGGTAGGTCGAGATCGCGTCGGAGTAGTTCGACCACGCCCACGTGAACGAGTAGCCGACGTCGACCGACCCCTCCTGGAGCGAGGTGTTCGCCAGGTAGTAGGTCGGCACGACGAAGAAGAGGGCGAGGAAGGCCAGCCCCGGTGCCAGCAGGAGATACGGGACGAGTCCCTTGTGCCGGTGGATGAACGCCAACTAGGCCCCGATCACCGCCTGGAACATCGCTTTCAGCTTCGGGTCGTCCGCAGCCTCGGCGTCGAAGATCGTCACGTTCGCGAGCGTCTCCTCGTCGGGGAAGATCAACGGGTTGTCGGCGAGCGACGCGTCGATCGCGCGGATCTCCTCGTTCGGCACCCTCGACCGGGCAGATGTAGTTGACGTAGGCCTCGATCTGCGCCGCGACCTTCGGGTCGTAGACGAAGTTCATGAACGTCGACGCGGTGAAGACGTCGCCGCCCTTCGGGATCAGCATGTTGTCCGTGAAGATCATCCCGCCGTCTTCCGGGATGACGAACTCGAGCTTCGGGTTCTCGAGCTTCAGCTGCACCATGTCGCCCGACCAGGCAGCGCAAGCCCAGATGTCCCCCCGGGCGAGCAGCGGCGCGTAGTCGTTCCCCGTGAACTGGCGGATCTGACCCGAGTCGACCGCCTTCTGAAGTCGCGCAATCGACTTCTCGAACGCGGCCGTGTCGACCTTCTCCGGGTCGGACCCGTCGAGCTGGAGCAGCATGCCCATCGTGTCGGGCATCTCGGTGAGGAAGGAGACCTTCCCCTTCAGCTTCGGATCCTCGAGCAGCTGCTGCACCGAGGTGATCTCGCCGCCGAAGCGCTCCGGGTCGTAGCCGATCCCGGTGAGGCCGGACTGCCACGGAAGGCGAGTACTCGCGGTTTGGATCCCAGCCGGGGCTGGCGAGGGCGGAGACGAGGTTGGACGCGTTCGGGATCGCGTCGCGGTCGAGCTTCTCGACGTAGCCGAGCCGCACCATGCGCCCCGCCATCCAGTCGGTGAGCACGGTGATGTCGCGGCCGATCGAGTTGCCCGCCTTCAACGCGGCCTGGTTCTTGCCGAACCACTCGTCGTTGTCGTTGACGTCCTCGATGTAGTCGACCTCGACGCCGGTCTTCTCCGTGAACTGCACGAGCGTGGGCCGCTCGTTCGTTTCCTCGTCGATGTCGATGTAGAGCGTCCAGTTCGACATCGTCAGCTTGTCCGCGAGCTCCTTTGCCGCGGTCGTCCCCCCGGCGGTGCCGGTGGTCGTGGCGCTGCCCTCGATCCCGCCGCTCCCGCCGCAGGCGGCGAGCAGGCCGGGAACGGAGAGCGCCGCGCCGCCGAGCGCCGCACGCTCGAGCAGTTGTCGCCGGGTCAGAAAGGGGTTCATTCAGTGTCCTCCTCGGGGGGATCGGTGACGAAGGTCGCTTCGGGTGACCAGCTCAGGGTCAGGGCGCTGCCGGCCTGCGGCCGCGGGGTACCGGGCCGGTCGTTCTGGGCGTACACGGTGACGAGCCCGGCATCGGTCTGCACGACGAGCTGGGTGGAGACGCCGACGTAGGCCGAGTCCAGCACCGTGCCCGCGAGCGTGTTCTCGTCCGGCGAGGGCGTGCCGACCCGGAGCTTCTCCGGCCGGATCCCGACGGCCACGCGTCCGGCACGTCCGTTCAGGAGCTCGGGCGGCACGCGCACCTCGTCGCCCGCGTCGAGCCGCACCCGGCCGGCGCCGGCGACGCTTCCGGCCAGCAGGTTCGACGCTCCGAGAAAGCTCGCCACGAACGCCGTCGCGGGCCGCTCGTACAGCGCCTCCGGCGCGCCGAGCTGCTCGATCCGGCCGCGGTTCATGATCGCGATCGTGTCCGCCATCGTCATCGCCTCGTCCTGGTCGTGCGTGACGTGCACGAAGGTCATGGCGAAGTCCTGCTGCAGCGCCTTCAGCTCGAGCTGCATCTGCTTGCGGAGCTTGAGGTCGAGCGCGCCGAGCGGCTCGTCGAGCAGCAGCACGCGCGGATTGTTCACGAGCGCCCGCGCGAGTGCGACCCGCTGCTGCTGTCCGCCCGAGAGCTGACGCGGCTTGCGCGTGTCGTAGCCCTCGAGCCCCACCCGCCGGAGGATCTCCCGCACGCGCCCGCGGAGCTCGCCGCCCTTCAGCCCGCGGCGGCGCAGTCCGAAGCCGACGTTCTCGAAGATGGTCAGGTGCGGGAAGAGCGCGTAGCTCTGGAAGACGGTGTTGACGTCGCGCTTGTGTGGCGGCAGCCCCACGACGTCCCGCTCGCCGAGGAAGATCGCCCCTTCCGTCGGCTCCTCGAAGCCGCCGATCATGCGCAGCGTCGTCGTCTTGCCGCAGCCCGACGGCCCGAGCAGCGCGAAGAACGAGCCGGCCGGGATCTCGAGCGGAGATCCCGTCGACCGCGACGACGTCGTCGAACCGCTTGACGCACCTCGAGCCGGACGTCGCAGGCGGTCGACTCGTCGCGCCGCAGCCAGCGCTGCGGTCAACAGGCCAGCTTCACCGCGACGTGCTTGATGCGCGTGTACTCCTCCATCGAGTAGAGCGACATGTCCTTGCCGTAGCCGGACTGCTTGAAGCCGCCGTGCGGCATCTCCGAGGCCAGCGGGAACAGGTGCTCGTTGATCCACACCGTTCCGAACTCGAGCCGTTTCGCGGCCGAGAGCGCCCGGCCGACGTCGCGGCTGAAGACGGACGACGCCAGGCCGTAGGGGGTGCCGTTGGCCATCGCGATCGCATCGTCGTCCGCGCGCGAAGCGCTGCACCGTGACGACGGGGCCGAAGACCTCGCGCTGGACGATCTCGTCGTCCTGCTCGACGTCCGCGACGATCGTCGGCTTGACGAAGAAGCCGCGCTCGCCGATCGATTCGCCGCCGGTGACGACGCTGGCCCGCGCGGGCAGCCGCTCGAGGAAGCCGAGCACGCGCTCACGCTGCTCCTCGGAGATCACCGGGCCCATCTCGATGTCCTCGCCGTCCGCGGGGTCGCCGACCTTCATCGCCTCGATCACCTTGACGGTCTCGGACATGACGTCGTCGTAGATCCGCTCGCTGACGAGGATGCGCGAGGACGCGGTGCAGTCCTGGCCGGAGTTCCAGTAGCCGCCGATCTTGACCGCCTCCGCGACCTGCGCGGGATCCGCGTCGTCGAGCACGACCATCGGCGCCTTGCCGCCGAGCTCGAGGTGGACGCGCTTGAGGGTGTCGGCGGCGTTCCGCGCGATCGTCTTCCCGGTCTCGACGTCCCCGGTGAGCGAGACGAGGGCGATGTCCGGGTGGCGGACGAGCCCGTCGCCGACGGGGACCCCGTCGCCCGTGATCACGTTGAGGACTCCCGGCGGCAGCACCTCCTGCGCGAGCTCCGCGAAACGCAGGGTCGAGAGCGGCGTCTGCTCGGCAGGCTTCAGGATCTGGCAGTTGCCGGCCGCGAGCGCCGGCCCGAGCTTCCAGACGACCATCATCAGCGGGTAGTTCCAGGGTGTGATCCCGGCCACGATCCCGAGCGGCTCGCGCCGGATGATCGAGGTGTAGCCCTCGACGTACTCGCCGGCCGACTTCCCCTCGAGCGTCCGTGCGGCGCCCGCGAAGAAGCGCAGGTTGTCGGCCGAGAACGGCATCTCGTCGACGGCGATCAGCATCGGCTTGCCGACGTTCTGCGACTCGAGCCTCGCCAGCTCGTCCGCGTGCTCGTCGATCAGGTCGGCGAGCTTCAGCAGCAGCTCCATGCGGACCTTCGGCGTCGTGTCGCGCCACTCGGGCAGCGCCTTCCTCGCCGCGTCGACGGCGCGCGCGACGTCGTCGGCGGTGCCGCGCGGAACCTCGGCGATCGCCTCGCCCGTGGACGGGTTCAGCACCGTCATCGTCTCGCCGGACGTCGACTCGACCCACTGGCCGCCGACGAAGTTCTTGTACTGGGTGATGGAAACGCTCACGGACGCCCTCCTCGCTCCCGGGTGCGGCGAGCCTACTCGCCCGCGGACCCCGTGGACAAGTTCCGGGCGCGCGAAGGGTGCTCTCTTGGCCCGGATGTCGATGAGCCTGATGGTCGTTTCGGCTCAGTCGTCGAAGCCGTACGCGTCCACGCGCAGCGGCCGCACCTTGACGAGCACGCGCTCCTCGCCCGGTTTCAGCGCGTAGCTGTCGCGGCCGAAGTACACGCCCGCCTGGCGCACGATGTGCTCGTAGGCGCCGTCCGTCGTGATCTCGGCGACCTCGCCGTCGATCCCCAGCCAGTGATACGGATTCTCGCGGTGCAGGACGAGCACCGAGACACGTGGGTCGTCGCGCAGGTAGCGGAGCTTCGCGCGCTCCTGGTTCAGGTTCAGCAGCACGTGCTCGCCGTCCCAGTCGATCCAGATCACCGTCTGGTGCGGCGACCCGTCGTCGCGGAGCGTGGCGACGACCGCGTAGTTGGGATCGCGCAGGAACTGCGCCTGGGCGTCGGTCAACTCGCTGTCGATCAGCTCTTCCCGATGGTCGTCGGGATGTCCGCGATCTCGCCGTCGGCGATCTGTTGCTCGATCGCCTCGACCGCTTCCACGTCCTCACCGGGCACCTCGGGACTGACGGTGCCGAGGCCGACCCCGTCCTCGGCGAGACCGAAGGTGACGTTGCCGCCGCCCTTCCAGTCGCCGTTTCGAACACCCAGGATCGTCAGGAAGACGGCCGAGTCGACACCCTTCTGGGCGCTCGTGAGGATGTGCGGGCCGAGGTGGGACTGGTCGGCGTCGACGCCGATGCCCCAGCGGTCGCGCTCGCCGGCCGCGTTCAGGGCGCCGAGGCCGCAACCGCCGGCGACCTGGAAGACGACTCCCGAGCCGGCCGCGATCTGGTTCAGCGCGAGCTCCTTGCACTTCGCCTGGTCGTCCCAGTCCTGGGAGTAGTTCCAGGACACGTCGATGCCCGGAGCGGCGCGCTCGGCGCCTGCGCGGTAGCCCGCGATGAAGCGGTCGACCGGCGGCTCCTTGAAGCCGCCGACGGCACTGATCGAATCCGGCCCGTCGCGACGCTTCTCCTCGAGGCCGGCGAGATACCCGACGAGGTAGCCGACCTCCTCCTCCCGGAAGAGCAGTCCCTGCACGTTCCGCGGCTTGCCCGGCACGAACTCGTGGTCGACGTCGATGATCGCGAACTTCGTGTCGGGGAAGCGTTGCGCGACCTTGCCGATCGCGTCCCCCTGCGCGAAGCCGACGCCGACGATCAGGTCGTAGCCCTGCCGTGCGAGCGAGGTCATGTTCGGGATGTAGTCCGCGGCCGACGCCGACTCGATCACGCGTCCTTCGATCCCGAGCTCCTCCTCGGCGCGCGTCAGGCCGCGGAAGGCGAGCTCGTTGAAGCCGTCGTCGTCGAGCTGGCCCGAGGTCGGTGATCAGGCCGACCTTCAGCGGCTGCTCCGTTTCCTCCGGCGCCGTGGTCGTCGGCGCCGACGCGTCGTCGGAACCGCCACAGCCGGCGAGGAGCCCAGCAAAGAGCCCAGCAACGAGGAGGGTCGGGAGGAGCACGCGCGGCATCTGATCGACCTTTCCGGTAGTTTTAGCCTCAGAGGCGGAAACTGATGGCCGAGTCTACCACACCCCCTCCTTCGCCCCAGCACTCCGCACTGGCGGTCGTCCTGCAGGTCCGGCGGAACCGGCTCTGCGCGCTGCTCTGGGAGCGCGCGCGCGAGCCGTTCGCCGGTGCCTGGGCGCTGCCCGGTGGCCTCCTCGCGCCCGGCGAGACGCTCGACGACTCGATTCGCCGGCACCTCGCGGCGAAGGTCGACGTCGCCGAGCTCGCGCACGCCGAGCAGCTGGGAACGTGGAGCGACCCGCAGCGCAGCCCCGGCCGCTGGGAGCTCGCCACTGCGTACCTCGGGCTCGTGCCGGCGGACGTCGACCCGCGACTCCCGGACGACACGGCCTGGCACGCGGTCGACGAGCTGCCGCTGCTCGCGTTCGATCACGCCGAGATCGTCCTCGCCGGACGCGAGCGGCTACGCGCGAAGCTGTCGTACACGAACGTCGGCTACGCGCTCGCGCCCGCGGTCTTCACGCTGCCGGAGTTGCGCGGCCTCTACGTCACGGCGCTCGGCCACGACGTGTCGGCGACGAACCTGAAGCGCGTCCTGCTGCGCCGGAACGTGCTCGTGCCCGCAGGCGGGCACCGCGACCCGGGGAAGGCCGGCGGCAGGCCGGCCGCGCTCTACCGCTTCCGCGCCCGAAAGCTCGAGATCACCGATCAGTTCGCCGTTCTCCGCCCGCCCGCGTGAGGGCCTACCTGCCGACTGACGATCGGATCAGAGAAGTCTGAGGAGCGCGGCAGCTGCGGCCGCCGCCGCCATGACGACGATCAGCGGAGCGCGCAGCACGAGCGCGACGCCCCCTGCGGCTACTCCCGCCAGACGTTCGTCGAGCACCAGCTCCTGGTCGCCTCCCACCGCCTGCGTGACGACGAGCGCGGCGAGCATCGCCGGCGCCAGCATGTCGACGAGGGAGAGCATCCGAGGAGGCAGTGAACGACGGCCCAGGAAGACGGGCCCGGCTGCCTTGAAGAGCACAGTTACCGCACCGACCACGAGCACGACGACCCAGGTGGCGTTCACGTCCTCAGTCCCCAGAGACAGGCGAGGCTTGCCACCACGATGGGAACACCGGCGGGCACGAGCGGGATCAGGACGAGGGTGATCGCCGCTGCGGTCAGCGCTGCGGCGACGGCGCGACGGGTGCGCAGATAGGGCACGAGCAGAGCCAGGAAGAGCGCCGGGAACGCTGCGTCGAGGCCGATCGCCTCCGGGTCGAGCAGATCGCCGAGGACGGTGCCGAGCGCGGTGCCGCCGACCCAGAGCAGCCAGAAGAGGGCGCCGACGCCGACGAGGATGCCGTACTCGAAGCGGCCGCTCCGCCCGGCGATCGCCCACGACTCGTCCACGATCAGCTGCGACTCGAGCAGCCGCCGGCGCTTCGACCCGGGGAAGATCGAGGCGACGGCGATGCTGAGCGGCGCGTAGCGCGCGTTCAGGAGGACGGCAGCAACGACCGCGGCGGCGACTCCACCCCCCGTGTCCAGGATCGATGCCGCGGCGAACTGCGCCGAGCCTGCGAAGGTCGTGGCGGACATCACGACCGGAGCGGCCCAGCCCATCCCCGCGTCGACGGCGAGGACGCCGAAGGCAGCGCCGAAGAGAAGCGGCGCGACCGCGAGCGGCAGGCCCGCGACACCCCGTCGCGGAAGCGGGACGGCTGCATCGTCCGACGCTACCGACAGCGGTGGGGGCGGCCGAAGCCGCCCCCACCGCTCGTGCCCTACGGAACGAGCGTGATGCGGTTGAGCGTCGGCAGGTTGATCGGCGAGTTGTCCTGGAAGTACCGGACAGCCGCGTCGAGATCGACCTCGCCGCCGAGCGGGTTCGTGCACTGCGTGAAGACGCTGAACCCGTCGCCGCCGTCGGCGAGGAAGGAGTTCATCGTCACGCGGTAGCTCGAAGCCGGGTTGACGGCGACGCCGTCGATCTTGATCGACGCCGGGTCGACCTTGTTGCCCGCCGGACCGCTCGCGGTATAGGTGTACCGCAGGCTGTCCGACGGCAGCAGGATGCGGGGGTTCGGAGTCTGAACGACGAACTGCTGCTCGAGCAGCGCCTCGATCTGCGCCCCGGTGCACGTCTTGACGACGAGCGTGTTCGAGAACGGCTGCACGGTGAACATCTCACCGAACGTGACCTCGCCCGGCTGCTCGCCGCCGCTGATCTGATTGACGAAGAGACCCGCGCGGACGCCGCCCGGGTTCATGAACGCAACGACCGAGCCGCCGAAGTCCGCATCCTTCGTAGCCGCGAGCTGGGCGTCTGCGATCACGTTGCCCATCGGCTGCTCGCCGGAAGGCACCTGGCCACTCGGGGTATCACGTGCGGAGCGCAGGTCTGCCGTGATCGTTCCGATCACACGATTCGCGATCGGATCCGAGAGCGCCTTGTAGCGCGCCAGGAGCGCGGTCGTGGCCGCGTCCTTGGCGACGGTCTGCGTGACGACGTTGTTCTTCGCCGTCGCGGAAACCACGTCGTTCGTACGCCGGTTGATCGTCAGATCGATCGACGTGATCAGCCGGCCGAACGACGACGCGCTCGTCACGAGCCGGCCGTCGATCGTGCAGACGTACGGTGCGTGCGTGTGAGCGCTGACGACGACGTCGACCTCGTCGTCGAGCCTTGTGACGACGTCGACGAGGTCGGGACCGTTGAAGTTCTCGCACGCATTCACGTCGACGAAGCCACGCGAGAAGGGCGCAGTTTGGAAGCCGCCCTGGTGAAGTAGCAGCACGATCGTCTCGACCCCCCGCTGCTTCAGCTCCGGGATCAGTGCGTTGACGGTGTCGGCCTCGTCGAGGAAGTCCAGCCCGGCCACGCCGGTCGGCGTGACGACGAGCGGAGTGTTCTCGAAGGTCTCGCCGATGAACGCGATCTTCTCGCCGGTGGACGTGTTGAAGATCTTGTACGGCGGTAGGAGCGTGTTGTCCGTGCCCTCGAGGACGACGTTCGCCGCGAGGTACTGGAACACGGAACCGAAGAACGGCGTCCCGTCCTGACAGCCGTCCACGGGGTGGCAACCGTCGCCGCCGAGTTGGTTGCCGTACTGCATCCGGAGGAGCTCGTCCTTGCCCTCGTCGAACTCATGGTTCCCGACGCCGATCGTGTCCACCCCAATCGAGTTCAGGAATTCGATCGTGGGTTCGTCGTGGAAGAGGCCTGAGAGGAGCGGCGTACCGCCGATCATGTCTCCCGCTCCGACGACGTACGTATCGAGATTCTCCGAGCCGAGCGCCTTCATGTGCGTGGCGAAGTACTCCGCCCCTCCCGCCAGCACGCTCACCCCGGTGACGGGATCGTTGATGCGGCCGGGTGTGTTGGCTTCGAGATGGCCGTGGAAGTCGTTGAAACCGAGCAGCTTGACATGCGCGAGCTTGTCCTTCTTCGGCCCTGGAGCTGCGAGCGCGCCCGGGATCACGACGATCGCGAGCGCGAGCGCCACGAGCAACAACATTGTCCTTCTCATCAGTCTCCCCTTCTCCCTTTTGTCCTGTGCTGCCTAATCGAGCCATCGTTTGCTGTCGCCGGGGTCGACCACGCTCGTCGTGGCCGACCCCGTGTTGAGAACTACTTGCTCCCGCCGCCGCCGAGCAGCTTCAGCCGTGCGACCGACGGATCGTGGTCGCTCGCCTGGTCGTAGAACTCAGCGTTCACGTGGACGACGTCGAACTCACTCAGTCCCCGGAGAGCGTTCTCGCTGAACAGGATCTGGTCGAGCACCTGCGAGTTGCCCTCGAACACGTAGGAGTAGCGCTCCGCGTTCGGCAGCAATGGCACCAGGCTGCGCAGTGCGCCGCCGCTCTCGAGGATCTGCGTCGTCTCGGAGAACTCGAAGTCATTGATGTCTCCGAGCACGATCACGTTCGCCTTCCTCTCAGCAGCGAGGATCTGCTTCACGAACGCGTTCACCGAAGCGGCCTGCTGGTGCCTGGCGACCTCCGAGGAGCGGGTCGGCGGCTGGAACCGGCCGAACAGCGGCTGGTCGCCGCCCTTCGAGCTGAAGTGGTTCACGATCGCGATGAGCGTCTTGTCGTTCCAGGTGAACTCACCCGCAAGCGGCTTGCGAGTCGCCACCCAGGCCGGGTTGAGCGGGTCAACGCGGCCGGGGCTGAGCGTCAGATGCGCCCTGCCGTCTGCACGGAAGATGCCCGTCGGGGTCGTGGCGTCGCCGCCCGGTCGGTCGACGAACGCGAGCCCGCGGTCGGGCCGGAAGAGGAAGCCGACGCGAATGTTGCCGCCGGGCTGCCCGCCGTCCTGGTTGTTCTGCGGGTCGATCTGCCGGTACTGATAGCTCGGGCCACCGGCCGCGACGATCGCCGTGATGAACGCGTCCCACGAGAGGCTGGCGTCGGTCGTGCCGTCGTTGCTTCCGCCCGTGTTGTCCTGCATCTCCTCGATCCCGATCAGGTCGGGCGAGCGCAGGTTGTCGACGACGATCGCGGCGAGCCGCGGAATCGTCGCCGCGTCCGAGGGGTCGAGGTTCTCGACGTTGAACGTCGCGACAGTCAGCTCGTTCTCCTTCGGCGCGGCTGCGACCTCGCGAACGAGACCGCCGTCGACGCGCGTGAGCGCCGAGGTCAGCTGCAGCTCGAAGTTGCCGAAGTTGTACTCGAGCACTCCGACCGCGGAGGAGGTGAAGTGGTCGCCGACATTCACGGCCGGCGTGGCGCCGGGGACGATGTCGTCCTCGAGCTGGATCCGCTCCGGGTTGAAGTCGCCTTGCTCGTAGTCGTGCGGGTACGCCGCCTCCACGAGCTGCCGGATGACGATCCCGCCGCGCATCGTGCGAAGCGCGGCTCCGGCACCATCGTCGGCCAGAGCCCAGACCTCGCCGAAGTCGTTGCGCGGCCCGACGACGACCGGGTTGTTGACGCGCAGCAGCATCGCCTCGAGGCTCTCGTAGAAGTCGATCCCGTCCGTGGCCGGATCGAAGACGCCGCCAGTCTCGACGTCGCCGTCGGCGTCGTCCTCGATCACCGTCGTCGGCGGCACGCGTCCGCCCTGGCCCACGATCGTCTGGGCGATCGCGGCTCCCGGGCCACCGGGCGTGACGAGCGGCGTGGTGATCTCCGTGGTCGTGAGGTTCGCGCTCGCGGCTCCGCCTGGGCGGAACTCCGTCACGCGACCGCTCACGAGCACGGCCTGTCCGACGCTGACCGGCAGGCCGGCCGTGCCGAAGACGAGGATCGCGTCCGAGGTGGCCGACGTTGCCGTCACCACTGACGTCCTGGAAGTAGAAGCTGTTCGAGCGCACGGCCGTGATCACTCCCGGGACGCCCGAGACGAGCTGGCCCCGGTACGGGGAGATGTGCGTCGCGCCCTGGATCTCGTAGATCCGGCGGCTCGGGCCGACGGTCGAGAAGGAGAAGGTGTAATCCGCCGCCATCGTCCCGGGCGGGTCGTCACCGTCGTTGTCCTCGACGCCGGCGTTGTCGACGACGACCGTGCACGTGTCCGCCTGCGCGAAGTCCGTGCCGGGGTCGAGCGTGTACGTCGCCGGCCCGCCGCTGAAGGCGAACGTGTGCGCGCCGCTGACATCGCACGTGATCGAGAATGCAGCCGCGCTCGTGGTGACGGGCTCGCTGAACGTGATCGAGACGTTTGCGTTCTGCGGGACGTCGATCGCGTTCGAGTTCGGATCCGTGTCGGTCACGGTCGGCGCGGTGTCGGTCCCGGTCGGACCGTACTTCTGCGGGTTGCCGGGCTTCGGGCCGACGAAGTCGGTGGCGTTGTTGTCGGTGTCCTGGATGCCGCCGACGCGCTCGAACGATTGATCCACGCCGGTGGTCGGGCTACCGGTGTTGTGAACCCGGTGCCTTCGCGGCAGGGGCTGTTCGGCGAGCCGACGCCGTCCACGACGGTGGTGCCGTTGACGAGCCGGATGCCGGCGAAGTTCGTCGTGGCGAAGTCCGTGATGCCGGTGCCGTAGGTCTGGTCGGGCGTCACCGTGCCGGAGTAACCGCCGGCCGCGGAGTTGTTGGCGACGAGATACGACTGTCCCGGCGCGAGCACGATGCCCGCGGCCACCGTGACCCGGGGTCCGAGGGTGCCAGGCGTGCCCGGATTGCGCAACCCTGGAGCAACCAGCCGGAGATGTCGACCGGCGCCGGTCCCGCGTTCCGCAACTCGATGAACTCGTCGTTGCCGCCCGCAGGCCCGCGTGACGCGGAACTCCGAGATGACGACACCGCTCGCCGAGGCTTCGGCCGGAGCCGCACCCACGCGAGCCCGAATCCTGTGAGCGCGACGAGCGCGCCCGCGACGACGGCCAGCCGCAAACGTAGTCCTGACACTGGTTCCTCCCCTTGAATTTGGCCCTACTCCCCCAAAACGGACATGGCTCGGTCGGCGAGCCCGCGAGGACTCTAGCCCCCTTTGCCGCGTTCCGCCAACCCCATCTCGACTTCTTCACCGCCCGCAGGCATACTTCGAGACGACCCGACGACGAAGGAGGTTCGAGCAGATGACCGATCTTGCCCCCTCCGCCTCCAGAGCTCCGCGGCTCTAAGGCGCCGTCGGCGAACACCTCCGGCGACTCCTGAGCCGCGCGCACGGCACGCAGTCAGCGTGTCTCTGCCACCATTCCCTCACGCTCAAGGAGATCTCGCTTGTTCGCACTGGAAGAACTCGGCTGGACTGATTCACACACGATCGACTTCGAACCGCACGCCGAGGCGGGCCTCGTCCCGGCCCGCGTCGCCGTGCAACACCGCGGTGTGCTCCTCGTCCTCTCGGAGCTCGGTGAGCTGAAGGCCACCATCCCCGGGCGGCTCACGCACGAGGCCGCGGCGGGCGATCTTCCTGCCGTCGGCGACTGGGTCGCGATCGCGCCCCGGCCGGAGGAAGGCGGCGCCACGATCCAGGCCGTTCTACCTCGTCGGACGAAGTTCTCGCGCAAGGTGGCGTGGGCGGCCGCAGAGGAGCAGGTCGTCGCGGCGAACGTCGACGTCGTCTTCCTGCTCACCTCGCTGAACGAGGACTTCAACCTGCGCCGGATGGAGCGCTACCTGACGCTCGCCTGGGAGAGCGGCGCACAGCCCGTGATCGTGCTGACGAAGACCGACCTGTCGGACACGGTCGACGTACGCGTGCTCGAGGTCGAGGCGATCGCCTTCGGCGTGCCCGTGCACGCGATCTCGAGCATCACCGGCGACGGCCTCGACGTGATCCGCTCGTACCTCGCTCCGGGGCGGACGATCGCGCTGCTCGGCTCGTCCGGCGTCGGCAAGTCGACGCTCGTGAACACGCTCGCCGGCGAGGAGCTCCTGGCGGTGAAGGAGATCCGCGAGGACGGCGAGGGGCGGCACACGACGACGCACCGGCAGCTGGTGCTGCTACCCGAGGGCGGGCTCGTGCTCGACACGCCCGGTATGCGCGAGCTGCAGTTGTGGGAATCCTCGGACGGGCTCGGCGAGACCTTCTCGGACATCGAGGAGCTCGCGGGACGCTGCCGCTTCAACGACTGCGCGCATCGGAGCGAGCCGGGGTGCGCGATCCAGGCGGCGCTCGAGGACGGCACGCTCGACGAGGGTCGCTGGGCGAGCTACCAGAAGCTCCAGCGGGAGCTCGCGCATCTCGAGCGCAGGCTCGACAAGCGGGCACAGTCCGAGGAGCGCAAGCGTTGGGCGAAGGTCGGCGCCGAGGCGCGCATGAACATGCGCCTGAAGGGCCACCGCTAGCCCGCCGGTTGGTGCATCGCTCGCGTTCGAGCGATGCACCAACCCGCCCGACGATCGGCTCAGCCGGTGGCGAGATTCGCCGCGCCCTTCGTCACCGTCGTCGTGAACCGCCAGTCCGTGGCGGCGTCGTTCGTGTCGCTGCCGTCGGGGCTCCGGATCAGCGAGCCGGCAGCGGTGTTCGAGTCGGCGACGCTCGGGTCGAGCGCCGTGCCCTCGACGAGGCTGTACGTCACGCCGTCGACAGCGGCGGCCGTGATCGAGCCTTCGTAGGAGAGCGCGTCGAGCAGCTCGTCCGTGTCGGTGTCGATCAGCGCGACACCGTCTGGAGCACCGTTCTGGGCCTCGATCTCGACGACGTGGTAGCCGCCGGGAGCCAGTACGCCCGTGAGCGCGCTACGGTCGTACTCGGCGCCGTCGCCGCCGTTGACGAGGACGAGCGCGAGCCCGGCCAGGTCGACATTCCCGGTGCCGTTGTTGCGGAGCTCGACGAAGCCGTCGCCGTCTGCGCCGACCGCGTCGTAGTCGATCTCGTTGATCACGACGGTCTCCTCGGCCGGCGGTGGCGGAGGCGGTGATGTATCGCTCTCGCACGTGAGCACGATCGCACCGTCCACCTCGGTCTCGACGGACACCGTTCCGGCCGTGTCGTCAGCGGTGGTGCAGTCGACGCCGTTCAGGCTCTCGATCGAGGTGATCGTCCCAGACGGGCCGGGCGGGCCCGCGGGGCCGGCCGGGCCTGCCGCTCCGGCCGGGCCGGCGGCGCCCGGCTCCCCTTGCGGCCCGGCCGGACCGGGCGCGCCGTCGTCGCCGGCCGGGCCGGCCGGCCCGGCCGGGCCCTTGACGTTCCAGCTCAGCGCCTGTTCGGCCTTCTTGCACGCCTTCCCCGGCGACGGGACGAGCAGGTAGCCGGACTTGTGCCGGCACGCCTTGATCACCGTGTCGTCGAGCGCCGCCTCCAGTCCCGCCGTCGCAGCGCCGACCGCCACCGCGAGCGCAGCCAGGCCGAGTGCAATCGTCCGCGTCGTCAGCCTCCGAATCCGAGCCTTCATGCGTTACCTCCTCGTGGGTGAGGAGTCGTGATAGCCCGCGCCGGTGGCGTCGCCTAGTGTCCAAAACGGGCTTACCCGGCCGAAACGGACGGTTCTGCGCGCGAATCGACGCACACTCGACACACTTCCGCGATCGAGCTCCGCTTTCAGTACCCCGACCCGCGGCGGCGTCTCGCGGCCGTCCGGCTCGCGCACGAGCTCCGCGGGCGGCTGCCGCACGAGCTCATCCGGCGGGGCAGGACCTGGGAGCTCCGAGCGCCGGCGCCCGACGTCGCCCGGTTCGAGTACCAGCTCGAGCTGATCGGCGCCGACGGCGCGAGCGAGTGGATCCTCGACCGCACGAACCCGAAGACGGCAAGCGGCCCCTGGGGCGACAAGTCGGTGTGGGAGGAGCCCGGGTACGAGCCGCCGGCGTGGGTGTCGGCCGCCCCCGTCGGCGAGGCGAAGCCGGTGGCGATCCCGAGCCGCATCCTGAAGACCGAGCTTCCCGCACTCATCTGGGCGCATCCGGACGCGACCGCGCGGAGCCCGATGCTCGTCGCACACGACGGCCCCGAGTACGCCGACCACTCGGCGCTGCTGACGTACCTCGGTCAGCTACCGCCGCTGCGCGCGACGCTGCTCGGCCCGGTCGACCGCGACGAGAACTACTCCGCGAGCGCTCGCTACTCCCGCGCGCTCGCCGAGGAGATCCTGCCGGCCCTTCCGCCGGCGCCTTTCCGGCTCGGCCTCGGCTCCAGCCTCGGCGCACTCGCGCTCTTCCACGCCCACCGGCGCTACCCGGCGACCTTCGACGCGCTCTTGCTCCTGTCGGGCAGTTTCTTTCGCCGGACCGATGTGCACGAACGGCGGTTCCCGCGCTACGAGCGGATCGCCCGCTTCGTCGGGAACGTCCACCGCAACCGGCCGGAGCGGACGATCCCGATCGTGCTCGCGTGCGGCACGGTCGAGGCGAACCTGCCGGCGAACCGGGCGCTCGACGAGTCGCTTCGGCGCCGCGGCTACGACGCATGCCTGCACGAGTTCCGCGATGGGCACAACTGGGTCGCATGGCGCGACTCCTTCCATCCCCACCTGCTGCGGCTGCTGGAGGGACGTTGACGTGACCGGCCGCTACCCGAGCCACTACACGGGCCTCTGGTCGCCGGCGATCGGTGCAGAAGGTGGCGTCGTCGCCTACGGCCACTGGGGCCGACCGCTGCTCGCGTTCCCGTCGCAGCAGGGCTCGTGTCACCAGTACGAGGAGAACGGGATGGTCGACGCGATCGGAGACCTGATCGAGGCCGGGCGAGTGAAGGTCTACGCCGTCGACAGCTTCGACTCGGGCAGCTGGTACCGCGAAGATCTTCCCCTCGAGGAGCGCGCGCGGCTGCACGGCCTCTACGAGGACTGGATCGTGAACCAGGTGGCGCCGTTCGTCCACGCCGAGACCGACGGGGCGGAGATCGCCGTCACCGGCGTCAGCTTCGGCGCCTACCACGCCGCCAACCTCGCGCTCAGGCGCGCCGACCTCTTCCCGCTCGCGATCTGCCAGAGCGGCGTCTACGACGTCGCCGTGGTCGCCGGCGGCGAGCGCGGAGAGGCCGTCTACTTCAACAACCCCGTCGACTACGTCGCGAACCTCGGCGGCGACCATCTCGATTGGCTGCGCGGCCGCGTCACCCTTCTGCTCACCTGCGGCCAGGGAGCCTGGGAGGACTCGACCGGTGCGCTCGAGAGCACCAAGCGCTTCGCCGGCCAGCTGGCGGAGAAGGGAATCCGGCACGAGCTCGACGTCTGGGGTCACGACGTGCCGCACGACTGGCCGGCGTGGCGGGCGCAGATCGCTCATCATCTGCCTCGCTTCGTATGAGCACTCAACACTTGATCGGGCTCTTGCTCGGCACCGAGGAGGACTGGCCGACGGCGTTCGAGCACCTGCTCGGCCGGGTCGGGCCGATTCGCCACGGCGGCGAGACGCACATGCTCACGGCGGAGCGGATCACGAACGAGCCGTTCGACCTTCGCTCGAGTCCACGCTACGGGCTCGTGATCGACCGGCTGGGCTGGTGGTACACGGTGCCGCGCGAGTGGCTGAAGAAGGTCGCGCTGATGGACGACGTCTACCTGCTGAACAACCCGTTCACGTTCCAGGCGATGGAGAAGCACGCCGCCTACTGCGCGATGATGCGCCTCGGCCTCCGCGTCCCGACGACCTGGCTGATCCCGCACAAGAACCCGCCGGAGAACGAGCGCTTCCAGCCGACCGCCGAGCGCTACAACCTTCCGTTCGACCTGGAGCAGATCGCCGAGCGCGTCGGCTACCCGCTCTACATGAAGCCTTTCGACGGGGGCCAGTGGGTCGGGGTGACGCGCGTCCGCGACGCGGCCGAGCTGCAGGCGGTCTACGACGGGTCCGGCGAGCGGCTGATGCACCTGCAGGCGGCGGTCGACGACTTCGACGTCTTCGCCCGCAGCCTCTCGATCGGCGCCGAGACGATGGTGATGCACTTCGACCCGGAGCGGCCGCTGCACGACCGGTATCAGATCGACCACGACTTCCTCTCGCCCGCGCTCGGCGACGAGGTGGTGACGATCAGCCGCCTCGTCAACGCCTTCTTCCGCTGGGAGTTCAACTCGTGCGAGACGATCGTGAAGGACGGGCTCGCCTATCCGATCGACTACGCCAACGCGTCGCCCGACGTCTCGCTCACGAGCCTGCACTACTACTTCCCCTGGGCGATCCTCGCGCTCGTCCGCTGGGCGACGTTCTGCACGGTGACCGGCCGGCCGATGCGGATCAACCAGACGACGCGCGACTACTTCGAGGTGGGCGACAGCGAGCACCTCACCTACGACGAGAAGCTGCGCGAGTACCGGCGGCTCGCGGACGAGTACTTCCAGGTCGAGGAGTACGAGGAGTTCTGCGCGACCCGGCTCGGGCATCTCGACGAGGCGCTCGTGGCGTACGTCGAGGGGCCGGAGTTCGACCGGCTGCTCGTCGACACCGTCCGCTCGACCTTTCCCCAGCACGAGCACGACGGGTTCGTCGCCCACTACCGCGGCCTCGCCGCGGCGTGGGTGCGCGACCAGTGAGTCTCTGGCCGCCGGGGTTCCGGCGCATCCCTCCCGACGACTGGGTCGAGCGGCCTCCCGAGACGCTCGCGCTCAAGTACGACACGGTCCAGGATCACGGCTGGTACCGGAACCTCGATCCGACCGTCCGCGACCTCGCCGCGGCGCTCCAGCCCGGTGACGTCCTGCTCGACTACTCCGGCGGCACCGGCATCCTCGCCGAGCGTTTGCTCGCGGAGTTGCCCGACCTCGACGTCGGCGTCCTGATCGTCGACGCCTCGCCCAAGTTCCTCCGCGTCGCGCTCGACAAGCTGGGCCGCGACGAGCGCGTCGCCTTCAGGCTGATCCGCTACCTGAAGGACGAGCGACGGCTCGAGACGGTGCAGGAGGTCGTGGGCGCAGAGCTGCTCGAGCGCGGCGTCGACGCCGTCGCCTCGACGAACGCGATCCACCTGTACTACGACCTCGACGACACGCTGCGCTCATGGCGCGATCTGCTCAGGCCGGGCGGCCGGGCCTTCGTGCAGTCCGGCAACATCGGCGTGGCCGACCTGCCCGAGGACTGCTGGATCATCGACGAGACCGTGGACGCGATCAACGCCAGGGCGATCGAGCTCGTACGCGAGGACGACCGGTACGCCGCCTATCGCGACGGTCTCGACGATCCGGCGCGTGTGGCGGCCTACGAGGAGCTGCGGCGGAAGTTCTTCCTGCCGGTACGTCCTCTGGAGCACTACGTCGCGGCGCTCGAGCGTGCCGGCTTCCGGATCCGCGAGGTCGCGCACGTCCCGATCGAGGCGCGGACTGCGGAGTGGACCGACTTCCTCGCCACCTACCACGAGGGCGTGCTCGGCTGGATCGGCGGCTCGGAGCGGATCGAGAGCGTGCCGCCGACCGAGGCTGCCGTGGCCGACCGCCTCAGGGTCCTGCAGGAGAGCATCCGCCTCGTCTTCGGCGGCCCGACGTTCCGGGCCGTCTGGACGTACGTCGACGCCGTAGCCAGCTAGACGCAGGCGGCGGCTAGACGACGAGGGCGAGCAGGGCCTTGGCCGTGTGCAGGCGGTTCTCCGCCTCGTCCCACACCGCCGATTGAGGTCCGTAGAGGACGTCGGCGGCGATCTCCTCGCCGGGATGCGCCGGCAGGCAGTGGAGCACGATCGCGTCCGGGTCGGCGAGCGCCAGCAGGCTCGAGTCGAGCGCATACGGGGCGAGGTCGCGGGCGCGCCGCTCGCGCTCGGCCTCCTGCCCCATGCTCGTCCAGACGTCGGTGACGAGCACGTGGGCGCCGCGCGCCGCCTCGCGTGGATCGCGCAACGTCGCGACGCCGGGTGCCTCGTACCCGGCCGGTGCGGCCTGCACGAGCTCGACGCCGAGGAGCGCGCACGCATCGGCGAGCGAGGCGCAGACGTTGGAGCCGTCGCCGATCCACGTGACCCGCACGCCGTCGAGCGTGCCGAGCCGCTCGCGGATCGTCTGCAGGTCGGCGAGCGCCTGCAGCGGATGCGCCTCGTCGGTGAGCGCGTTCACGACCGGGATCGACGCGGTCGCCGCGAGCTCGTCCACCTCGGCTTGCGCGTGCGTGCGCACCGCGATCGCATCGAGGTAGCGGGAGAGCACGCGCGCGGTGTCGGCGAGCGACTCGCCACGCGAGAGCTGGAGCTCCTCGGGCGCGAGCTGCACGGCGACGCCGCCGAGCTGCGCGATCGCGACCTCGAGCGAGACGCGCGTGCGGGTCGAGTGCTTGCGGAAGAGGAGCCCGAGCGCTCGCCCCTCGAGCAGGCGATGCGGCTCGCGCCCGGCCTGCAGGCGCTTCAGCTCGTCCGCGCGGTCGAGGATCGCCTCGAGCTCGGCCGCGGTCAGGTCGCCGACCCGCGTCAGCGAGCGACCGCGCAGCTCGATGGCGAGCGGAGCAGGAAGCGCGGTCACGCGAGCCGCTTTCGGGCGGCTGCGACGGCAGCGCCCACGTCGGCCGGGCCAGGCGCGAGGCGCGGTGCGGCTGCCGGCGGCTCGAACGTCCCGGCCCGAACCTGCGCCGCCACGGCGGCGTGGGCGTCGCGGAACGGCACACCCTCGCGGACGAGCGCCTCCGCGGCGTCGGTGGCGAGCAGGAGCGGGTCGGACGCGGCAGCGGCGAGCCGCTCGCGGTCGAGCTCGAGCCCGCCGACGAGCACGGTCAACGCCCCGAGGGCGCCTGCGACGTCGCGCCGCGCGGCGAAGACCGGCGCCTTGTCCTCCTGCAGGTCGCGGTCGTAGGCGAGCGGGAGGCCCTTGACGACCGCGAGCAGGCCCGGTCAGCCGACCGATCGCCGTCCCCGCCTTGCCGCGCGCGAGCTCGGCGACGTCCGGGTTCAGCTTCTGCGGCATCATCGACGAGCCGGTGGCGGCCGACTCGGGCAGCCGCGCGAAGCCGAACTCCGCGCTCGTCCAGAGGCAGAGCTCCTCGCCGATCCGCGAGAGATGGCCGAAGCAGACGGCGACGGCGTAGAGGTAGTCGAGCGCGAAGTCGCGGTCGGCGACGGCGTCGAGCGAGTTGCGCAGCTCGCCGGGGGCCAAGGGAAGCGTGGAGCCGGCAAGCGCCCCGGCGCCGAGGGGCGAGGGCTCCGCCTGCGTGCGGGCGAACGCGAAGCGGACGAGGTCGCGCTCGAGCATCTCCACCCACGCGAGCAGGTGGTGTCCGACCGTGACGGGCTGGGCGCGCTGGAGATGGGTGTAGCCGGGCATCGGCGTCTCCGCGTCCGCCGCCGCGCGGTCGAGCAGCACCGCCGCGAACCCGCGGATCGCCTCCGCAGCCTCTGCGCACGCGTCGGCGACGTAGAGCCGGAAGGCGGCCGCGACCTGGTCGTTGCGCGAGCGGCCGGCGTGGATCTTCCGCCCCACGTCGCCGAGCTTGCGCTCGATCAGCGTGTGCACGTCCTCGTCGCCCGGCTCCCACTCGAGCCCGGCCAGCGTCTCCTCGACCTCCTGGAGCTCGGAGGCCGTGAGCAGGCCGGCTGCCCCGAGCCGGCCTGCGTGCACGAGGGTGGCCGCGCAGTCGTACGGCAGCAGCTCGGCGTCGTCGGCGCGCAGGAACTCCTCCACCGCGGGATGGAGGCCGGCGCCAACGCGTCCCGACCACAGGGTCACGCGGTTGCCTTCCCCTTCGCCATCGCCGCCAGCAGCTCGGTCTCGAGCGACTGCAGCTTGATGAAGCCCTCCGCGGCGGCGTGCGGGAAGGTCTCGCCCTCCGCGTACGACGCGAGCGTCTCGGCGTAGAGCGCGTTCTCCGAGCGGCGCCCGACGACGACCGCCGCGTTCGGCCGCAGCGCCAGTCGCACCTCGCCGGAGACGCGCGCCTGCGTCGTGTCGACGAAGGCGTCGATCGCCGCGCGCAGCGGGCTGAACCAGAGACCCTCGTAGACGAGCTCCGTCCAGCGGGTCTCGAGGCTCAGCTTCGTGCGCAGCTCGTCCTTCGTCAGCACGACCGCCTCGAGCGCGCGGTGCGCCTCGATCAGCGCGATCGCGGCGGGCGCCTCGTAGATCTCGCGGCTCTTGATCCCGACGACGCGGTTCTCGATCGTGTCGATCCGGCCGATCCCGTACGCGCCGGCCAGCTCGTTCAGCGTCGCCACGAGCTCGGCGAGCGGCAGCTCGACGCCGTCGAGCGAGACCGGCAGGCCCGCCTCGAAGCCGACCACGAGCTCGACCGGCGCCGGCGCCGTCTCGGGCGAGGAGGTGAGTGCGAACGACGTCCTCGGGCGGCGCGACCCACGGATCCTCGAGGATCCCGGCCTCGATCGAGCGGCCGAAGAGGTTCTCGTCGATCGAGTACGGCGAGGCGGCGGTGTGCGTGATCGGGATCCCGCGCTGCCTGCGCGTAGGCGATCTCGGCCTCGCGCGTCCAGATCGTGTCGCGCAGCGGCGCGATCACGCGCACGCCCGGGTAGGTCGCCTTGAAGGCGAGCTCGAAGCGAAGCTGGTCGTTGCCCTTGCCGGTGCAGCCGTGGACGACGGCTTCGGCGCCGACCTCCTCGGCGAGCGAGGCGACCGCCTCCGCGACGACCGGACGCGAGAGCGCGGACACGAGCGGGTAGCGGCCCTCGTAGAGCGCGTTCGTCTTGATCGCGCGCGCCACCTGCTCGTTCGCGAACGCGTCCTTGCGGTCGACGAGCAGCACGTCGTCGGCGCCGGCTGCCTGGCCGCGCGCGATCGACGCGTCGAGGTCGAAGGCCTGCCCGACGTCGACGAGCACGGCGATCACCTCGTCGAAGCCGTAGTCCTCCTTCAGCCACGCGATCGCGCAGCTCGTGTCCAGCCCGCCCGAGTAGGCGAGCACCGCAGTGCGGCTCATGCTGCTCCTTCCATCAGGTAGGCCCGCAGCTCGTCCCGCAGCTCCTCGCCGGAGACGCCCTCGCGGGCGGCGATCATGATCGTGTTGTCGCCGGCGATCGTCCCGAGCACGAGCGGGTGGCTCGCGCGGTCGATCTCCTCCGCGAGCGCGCTCGCGAAGCCGGAGGGCGTGCTGACGACGACGAGGTTGCCGCTCGACTCGATCTCGAGCGCCATGCGCCGGAAGCTCGGGCCGAGGTCGCGTGGCCGCGCCGCGTCGGGTGCGGCATAGACGAGCCGTCCGTCGGCGCCGCGCACCTTCACGAGCCCGAGCTCGCGGATGTCGCGGGAGACGGTCGTCTGCACGACGTCGTGGCCGGCGGCGTGAAGCGCCGCGGCGAGCTCGGCCTGGGTGGCGAGCGACTGCTCGCGGACGAGGCGCAGGATCGCGCCCTGGCGGTCGCGGCGGTTCATGCGAGGACCTCCTCGAGGATCGAGAGTGCGTTGTCGATTTCTTCCGGCCCCACGACGAGCGGCGGCGCGAGGCGCAGGACGTGCTCGCCGGCGGTGAGGACGACGAGGCCGTGCTCGAGCGCGGCAGCGACGATCTCGGCTGCTGGCCGCTCGGTGTCGGCGCCGAGCAGGAGGCCGGCCCCGCGGACGTCGTCGAGGCCCGGCAGCGCGGCGAGGCCGTCACGCAAGCGCGCGCCCTGCGTCCCGGACGTTCGCCAACAGCTCCTCGTCGAGCGCGTCGACGACCGCGCAGGCCGCCGCGCACGAGACCGGGTTGCCGCCGAAGGTGGAGCCGTGATGGCCGGGCGCGAAGGCGCCCGCGGCCTCGTCGGCGACGAGCAGCGCGCCGATCGGCAGGCCGTTCGCGAGCCCCTTCGCGAGCACGACGAGGTCGGGCCGGACGCCGAGCTGCTCGAACGCGAAGAACGTGCCGGTGCGCCCGACGCCGGTCTGGATCTCGTCCAGGCAGAGCAGCGGGTCGTAGGCGGCGGCCGCCGCGAGGAACTCGGCGTCGAGCGGGCGAACGCCGCCCTCGCCCTGGACCGGCTCCAGCAGGATCAGCCCCGTGTCGGGGCCGACGGCGGCCGCGAGCGAGGCGACGTCGTTCGCGCGGGCGAAGCGGACGTCGGGCAGCAGCGGCTGCGAACGGCTCGCGCTTGGCCGGCTGGCCGGTCACCGACAGCGCGCCGGTCGTACGTCCGTGGAACGAGCCCTCGAGGGCGACGATCCCGGTCTTGCCGGTCGCGAGGCGCGCGTACTTGACCGCCGCCTCGATCGCCTCGGCGCCCGAGTTGCAGAAGAACGCCTGCGCGCCGCCGAAGCGGTCCGAGAGCCGCTCGGCGAGCGCCGGTGCGGGCTCCGTGCCGAAGAGATTCGACGCGTGCCAGAGCCGGTCGAGCTGGGCGTGCGCGGCGGCGAGCGGGCGCCGGATGGCGGTGGCCGAGCCCGACCACGGCGATTCCGGCGCCGAAGTCGAGGTACCGCCGGCCGTCCGCGTCGACCAGCCAGAGCGCCCTCGCCTTCGACGAACGTCAACGGCACCGGCGGGTAGACGGGCAGCAGCGCGCTCGCGTGGGTCGTGCTCACGCCGTCACCGCCGTCCGGCCGATCTCCGCCGCCACGCCGCCGCGCGCCGCCCGGGCCGCCGCGAGCAGCTTCGGGACGATTCCCCCCTCGAACTCGCCGGCGCCGACGAGTCGCTCCGCCTCGTCGGCGCCGATCGCGCTGGCCACGCCGCCCGCCACGAAGACGCCGGGCACGTCGGTGACGAAGATGATCCTGTCGGCGCCCAGGCCGACCGCGAGCGCCGCCGCGGCCTCGTCGCCGTTCACGTTGAGTGGACCGCGGGCGAGCGGAGCGACGACCGGGATCAGCCCGAGCTCGAGCGCGTCGACGACGATCGAGGGGGCGGACGGAAGGGGATCGCCGACGAGCCCCAGCTCGGGCACGGGCGTGGCGTCGAGCACACCTTCCGCCATCGCGACGGCGTGCCGACCGATCGCAGCACACAGCTCCGCGTTCACCGCGGCCAGCGACGCGCGGACGACGTCGAGCGCGGCGGCGCTCGTCATGCGCCGGCCGCCGACGAAGGTGACGGGCAGGCCTCGGCGCTCCATCTCGGCCGTGATCTGGGGCCCTGCTCCGTGCACGACGCAGACATCGTGATCCCGGGCGAGCTCGAGGATCCCGTCCGCGGCTCCCTCCGACACGGCGCCCCCGTACTTGACGACGACAAGACTCACGAGCGGTACTCCGCGTTGATCCGGACGTAGTCGTAGGAGAGGTCGGACGAGAGGTACGACGCGGCGCCCGCGCCGAGGCCGAGGTCGAGCTCGATCCGGCAGACCGTGCCCTCGAGCGACGGCTCGTGCGCGGTCGGAGCGCCGCCCGCGAAGACCGACGTGCCGTTGAAGCTCAGCGAGAGCAGCCGCTGGTCGAGCTGCGCGAAGCCGCCGTTCGACGGCGCCGAGCCGGCCGCCGCGAGCACGCGGCCCCAGTTCGCATCGTGTCCGAACGCCGCGGTCTTGACGAGCGGCGAGGTCGCGATCCGCCGGGCGATCGCGCTCGCGTCGGCGGCGGTCGCGGCGCCGGCGACCTCGATCTCCAGCAGCACGGTCGCGCCCTCGCCGTCGGCGACGACCTGTGCGGACAGGTCGGCGCAGACCTCGCGCAGGGCGGCCGCGAAGCTCGCGTCGTCCCGTGCGCAGCCGCTGGCACCGTTCGCGAGCAGGACGACGGCGTCGTTCGTCGAGCACTCGCCGTCGATCGAGATCCGGTTGAAGCTCTCCTCCACCGCGGGCCGCAGGAAGGCGTCGGCCTCGCCGGCCTCGAGCGGGTAGTCGGTCGTGACGACGGCGAGCATCGTCGCGAGCGCGGGATGGATCATCCCGGCGCCCTTCGCCATCCCGCCGACGACGAAGCCGTCGCGGGCGACCGACGCGGTCTTCGGCCGCGTGTCGGTGGTCATGATCGCCTCGGCAGCGGCCGCGCCGCCGGCGGCGGACAGCAACGGCACCGCCTGCGCCAGCCCGGCTGTCACCTTCTCGAGCGGCAGCAGCGCGCCGATCACGCCGGTCGAGAGGACGAGCACCTGCTCCGCGTCGAGGCCGAGCAGGCGGGCCGCCTCGGCCGCCGTGGCGACGGCGTCCAGCTCGCCGCGCAGCCCGGTGGCCGCGTTCGCCACGCCGGAGTTGATCACGACTGCCTGCGGCTCGGCCTCGGCGAGATGGGCCTTGGAGACGACGACCGGAGCGGCCAGGAGCCGGTTCGTCGTGAACATCGCCGCGCCGACCGCCGGTGCGGTCGAGCGGAGCACGGTGAGGTCGGCCTTCTCCTTGCGGATGCCGGCGTGCACGCTTCCCGCGACGAAGCCCTGCGCTGCGGTGACGCTCATACGCGGCACTCCTGCCAGCCGCAGCCCGGCGGTCTCGTCGAGCCCGAGCGCGAGGTTCGCGTTCTGGACGGCCTGGCCCGCGGCGCCCTTGCCGAGGTTGTCGAGCGCGCAGATCACGATCGCCCGGCCGGTGGCCCGGTCGGAGAACAGCGCGATCTCGGCGGCATCGGTTCCCTGCACGCGGGCGAGCTCGGGCGTCGTGCCCTCCGGCAGCACCGTGACGACAGCGCTCGTCGCGTAGGCGGCCTCGAGCCGCTCGCGCAGGTCGTCCGCCGCCGGCCGCGCGTAGCAGGTGGCCACGAGCCCGCGGCGCACGGGCAGCAGGTGCGGCACGAAGCAGACGTCGAAGCCGAGCGCCTGCGCGATCTCGGGCTCGTGCTGGTGGGCGCCGACGCGGTAGGGCGCGACGGTCTCGAGCACGGTGTTCGCGTGCGAGCTCTCCTTGAGCGCCCTGCCGGCACCCGAGACGCCCGACTTCGCGTCGACGACGACGCCGTCCGGCTCGATCGCGTCGACCAGCGGGGCCAGGGCGAGCAGCGCGGCGGTGGCGTAGCAACCGGGATTGGCGATCAACGGGCCGTGCGGAGCCGAGAGCTCGGGCAGCGAATAGCTCCAGCCCGCGAGGCCGGCTGGATCCGGATGCGCGAAGCCGTACCACTCGTCGTACGCGCCGGCGTCGGCGAGACGGTGCGCGCCGGAGAGGTCGACGACGACGGCGTCGGGCGGAGGCTGCAGGGCGGCGGCGCGTTCGTGACCGAGGCAGCAGAAGACGAGCTCCGCGCCGCTCGCGAGCGCCTCGTCGTTCGAGACGAAGTCCGGCAGCCCGAGCCGGGTGAGCCGCGGGTCGAGCGCGTGCGCGGGCGAGCCGGCGAGCGAGTCGGAGCCGAGCGCCTGGAGCTCGAGCTCCGGGTGCGCGAGCACGCGGTCGAGCGTCTCCTGGCCGGAGTAGCCCGAGGCACCGAGGATGGCGACCGTGCGTCATTTGCGTATTATGCAGATTGTTGCGTAACATGCGCAAATGAATCGTCGCGCGCACCTCGTCCTGGAGGACGGCAGCGTCTTCGCCGGCGACCGCCGTGGGCGCGCCCGGAACGGCAGCGGGCGAGGCCTGCTTCACGACGGCGATGGCCGGCTACGAGCAGGCGGTCACCGACCCGAGCTACGCGCGTCAGGTGCTTGCGTTCACCTATCCGCTGGTCGGCAACTACGGCGTCGACGAGAGCCGGCTCGAGTCGTCGCGCGTCTGGACGGAAGGCGTCGTGATGCGGCGTGCGCGGCCGGCGTGGTCGAGCTGGCTCGCGGGCCGCGGGCGTCGTCGCGCTCGACGATCTCGACACGCGGGCGCTCGTGCGTCGCCTCCGCGAGAACGGCTCGATGCGCTGCGCGCTGGGCGAGGCGCCGCCGGACGAGCTCCACGCCCGCGCGCTCGCGGAGCCGCACCTCGACTGGGAGCGCGCGCTGGCGGAGCCGGCGCTCGCGTCCAGCGCCCCCGCGCTCGAGGCCTGCGTCCACGAGCCGTACGCGGTCGGGGCAGGCCCACGCGTCGTCGTGCTCGACCTCGGCTGCAAGCGCTCGATCGTCCGCCGCCTCGCGGAGACGGGCGTCGAGGCGTACGTCGTCCCCGGCACGTGGAGCGCCGAGGCGGTGCTCGACCTCGACCCGGCCGCTGTGCTCGTCGGCAACGGCCCCGGCGACCCGGCGCAACTCGTCGAGCAGGTCGAGACGGTGCGTGCGCTGCTCGGCGCCGTGCCGGTGTTCGGAATCTGCCTCGGCCACCAGCTCGTCGCGCTCGCGCTCGGTCTGCGCACGTTCAAGCTCCCGTTCGGGCATCGCGGCGCCAACCACCCAGTGCGGGTGCGCTCGTCGAGCCGCGTGCTCGTGACCGCGCAGAACCACGGCTACGCCGTCGAGGCCTCCGACGCCGCCGAGGTGAGCCACGTCTCGCTGAACGACGGCACCGTCGAGGGGCTCGAGGGCGACGACGTCGCGACGCTCCAGTTCCATCCCGAGGCCGCACCCGGCCCGCACGACGCCCTGCCCTTCTTCGACCGGATCGCCACGGCGTGCCGAAGAGAACCGACCTTCGCTCGATCCTGATCGTCGGCTCCGGGCCGATCCGCATCGGCCAGGGCTGCGAGTTCGACTACTCCGGCGTGCAGGCCTGCCGCGTCCTCCGGGCGGAGGGCTACCGCGTCGTCCTCGTGAACTCCAACCCGGCGACGATCATGACCGACCCCGAGTGGGCCGACGCGACCTATCTCGAGCCGCTCGACGCGGACACGCGTCGCCGCGGTGATCGAGCGCGAGCGGCCCGACGCGCTCCTGCCCACGCTCGGCGGGCAGACCGCGCTCAACCTCGCGGTCGAGCTGTCGGAGTCAAGGCGGCTCGGCGAGACCGAGCTGATCGGCGCCGACGTCGAGGCGATCCGCCGCGCCGAGGACCGGCTGGCGTTCCGCGAGGCGATGACCGCCGCCGGGCTCCCGGTGCCCGAGTCGGTCGTCGTCACCTCGCTCGGCGCAGCTCGACGAGTGCCCGCTGCCCGCCGTGGTGCGCCCGGCCTTCACGCTGGGCGGAACCGGCGGCGGGCTCGCGTCGACGCGAGCCGAGCTGGCCGCGCGCATCGAGGCCGGTCTCGCCGCGAGCCCGATCGGCCAGGTGCTCGTCGAGCGCTCGGTCGCCGGCTGGCAGGAATTCGAGCTCGAGGTGATGTGCGACGCCGCCGGCAACTGCGTCGTCGTCTGCTCGATCGAGAACCTCGACCCGGTCGGCGTGCACACGGGCGACTCGTGGACGGTGGCGCCGCAGCAGACGCTCGACGACGCCGCCTACCAGCGGCTGCGCGACGCAGCTTTCCTCTGCGCCCGCACCGTCGGCGTCGCGACCGGCGGGGCCAACGTGCAGTTCGCGGTCGATCCGGCCAGCGGCAGCTTCGTGCTGATCGAGATGAACCCGCGCGTGTCCCGCTCCTCCGCGCTCGCGTCGAAGGCGACGGGCTTCCCGATCGCGAAGCTCGCCGCGCTGCTCGCGGTCGGCTACACGCTCGACGAGCTGCCGAACGACATCACCGGCCGCTCGAGCGCCGCCTTCGAGCCCGCGCTCGACTACGTGGCGGTGAAGGCGCCGCGCTTCGACTTCGAGAAGTTCCCCGGCGTGCCCACAGCGCTCGGGACGGAGATGCGCGCGACGGGCGAGTCGCTCGGGCTAGGACGCACCTTCCCCGAAGCGTTGCTGAAGGCGCTCGACGGACTCGAAGGCGACGACGCGCTCCCGGCGATTCCCGGTCTGCACCCGTACTTCGCCGCGGAGCTGGACTCGATCCGAGCGGCCGAGCGCGAGCTCGTCGAGACCGGCGACGTGCGCGCGGCGAAGCGCTTCGGGCTCCCCGACGCGCGGATCGCGCGCCTGCTCGGGCTCGACGAGCCGGAGGTGCGCGCGCGTCGCGACCGCCCGGGCCGTCTCGCCGTCGACTCCTGCGCCGCCGAGTTCGAGGCGCGGACGCCGTACTACTACCTCTCGCACGAGCAGGGCGACCCGGTCGAGCCGCCGAGCGGACGCGCGATCGTGATCCTCGGCTCGGGCCCGAACCGGATCGGCCAGGGGATCGAGTTCGACTACTCCTGCACCCGGGCGGCGCACGCGTTCCGGCGGCTCGGCTACGAGGCGGTGCTGCTGAACTCGAACCCGGAGACCGTGTCGACCGACTACGACACCTCCGACCGGCTCTACCTCGAGCCCGTCACGCTCGAGCGCGTGCTCGACGTCTGCGAGCTGGAGCAGCCGCTCGGCGTCGTCGTGCAGCTGGGAGGTCAGACTCCGCTGAGGCTGGCGCACGCGCTGGCGGCTGCGGGCGTGCCGCTGCTCGGTGACCCGCTCGGCGCGATCGACGCCGCCGAGGATCGCGGCGCGTTCGGGGCGATCCTGGACGAGCTGGGGCTGCGCGCGCCGCGCTGGGGCATCGCCGGGACGACGGCCGACGCGCGCGCTCTCGCCGCCGAGCTCGGCTACCCGGTGCTCGTGCGCCCGCACTACGTGCTCGGCGGCCGCCGGATGCGCGTCGCGCACTGCCCGGAGCAGCTCGAGCTCGACGAGCCGTCGCTCGTGGACGAGTTCCTCGCCGGCGCGATCGAGCTCGACGTCGACGCGCTCGCGGACGGCGACGGCGCCTGGGTGGCGGCGATCTGCGAGCACGTCGAGCGCGCCGGCGTGCACTCCGGCGACTCCGCCTGCGTCCTCCCCGCCCCGTCTGTCTCGCCCGCGCTCGAGCTCGAGATCCGCGAGCTCGTCGATCGGCTCGCCGCGGCGGATCGGCGCCCGCGGGCTGCTCAACCTCCAGCTAGCGCTCAAGGACGGCGAGCTGCACGTGCTCGAGGCGAACCCGCGCGCCTCGCGGACGGTTCCCTTCGTCGCGAAGGCGCTCGACCTGCCGCTCGTCGACCACGCCTGCCGGCTGCTGCTCGGCGAGCCGCTCGCGGCGCTCGACCTTCCGGAGCGGGCCGAGCCGACCCGCGCCTGGGCGAAGGAGGCGATCTTCCCGTCCGACCGCTTCGCCGGCGCCGCCGACCGCGGCGTCGAGATGCGCTCGACCGGCGAGGTGATGGCCGGCGGCGAGACCGTCGTCGAGGCCTACCGGCGTGCCCTCCGCGCCGCCGGCCGCTCGCGCGCAACCGGAACGGTGCAGCCGCTCCAGCCTGTCGCTGCCACGGTGGGCACTTCCGTTTCTTAACCGGCTCTCAAGCGCGACGTGCTTTCCTTGTGAGGTCAGCGACGCGAAGGAGCACCCGTGAGCGAGCAGGTCGACCCCGTCGTGCCCAACCCCGCAGTGCCCACCCCGGCCGAGGCCAAGGAGCGCCTCGAGCAGGCGCTCTTCGAGATCAGGCGGGTGATCGCCGGGCAGGACGCGATGCTCGAGCGCGTGCTCGTCTGCCTGCTCGCGCAGGGCCACCTGCTGATCGAGGGCGTGCCCGGCCTCGCGAAGACGTTGACGATCAAGACGACCGCCGACGTCCTCGGCGGCTCCTTCTCGCGGATCCAGTTCACGCCCGACCTCGTGCCGTCCGACCTCGTCGGCACGCGGATCTTCCGTCCGGGCGAGGGCACGTTCGACACCGAGCTCGGCCCCGTCTTCTGCAACTTCCTGCTCGCCGACGAGATCAACCGCGCGCCCGCGAAGGTGCAGTCGGCGCTCCTGGAGGTGATGCAGGAGCACCAGGTCACGATCGGCCACACGACGCACCTCGTGCCCGATCCGTTCCTCGTGATGGCGACGCAGAACCCGATCGAGTCCGAGGGCACGTACCCGCTCCCCGAGGCGCAGGTCGACCGCTTCATGCTCAAGGTCGTGATCGGCTACCCGGAGCGCGACGAGGAGCTCGCGATCGTGCAGCGCCAGCTCGTGCCGCGCCCGGAGCTCCGCCAGACGCTCTCGCTGGACGAGCTGCGCGGCCTCCAGGGCGCGGTCGCGGCGGTCTACGTCGACCCCGCGCTCGTCAGCTACGCCGTGGAGCTGGCGAAGGCGACGCGGGAGCCGACGGCGCACGGGCTCGCCGAGCTCGCGGACTACATCTCCTTCGGCGCCAGTCCCCGAGGCCCGATCAGCCTCGTCCAGGCCGGACGGGCGCTCGCGCTCGTGCGCGGACGCGACTACGTCCTCGCCGAGGACATCCAGGCGCTCGCGAAGGACGCGTTGCGCCACCGGCTGATCCTCAGCTACCAGGCGCTCGCCGAGGAGGTGGGCGTCGAGTCGATCCTCGATCGCGTGCTCGCCGCCGTCGAGGTGCCGAGAACGGATCTGGCGCGGACGACGACGGCGGCCTGAGGCCGACCCGGTGAAGCTCCGCGCTGCTGCCGCACCACTCGGTCCCGGGCCTATGCCCGAGGCGCTTCTGCGCGCGCTCGACGTCACGATCGGGCGGCGCATGGGCGGGTTGCTCGCGGGCGACTACCGCTCGAGCTTCCACGGCGAGGGCACGGAGCTCGCGCTCGTCCGCCCCTACGTCCCCGGCGACGACGTGCGCCGGATCGACTGGAACACGACCGCGCGCACGGCCGAGGCGCACGTCCGCGTCCACCTGGCCGAGCGGGTCCTCGTCAGCTGGCTCGTGCTCGACACGTCGCCCTCGATGGGCTTCGGCACGGCCGACCGCCGCAAGTCGGACGTGGCGGAGGGCGCCGCGATCGCGCTCGGACACGTGGCGACGCGGCGCGGCAACCGGCTCGGCGTCGTCACCTTCGGCGACCGCGATCCACGCGCGCTGCCGCCGCGCCAGGGCCGGATGGGGCTGCTCGGGCTGCTGGCCGCGCTCCGACGCGAGGACGGAGACGGCGGCCCCGTCGGCGCGACCTCGCTGGGCGAGGCACTTGGCCGCACCGGCGCGCTCGCGCGTCAGCGCGCGCTCGTCGTCGTCGTCTCCGACTTCCGCGGCCCGGCCGACTGGCGTCGCCCGCTGCTCGCCCTCGCCGGACGCCACGACGTGCTCGCGCTCGAGATCCGCGATCCCAGGGAGCAGGAGCTGCCGAACGTCGGTGAGCTCTTCCTCGTCGATCCCGAGACGGGCCGGCAACTGCGCGTCGACACCCGCAACTCGAAGCTGCGCGAGCGCTTCGCCGCTGCGGCCTCCGAGGATCGCGCCGGGGTCGCGCGGACGCTCGCCTCGGTCGGCGTCCGCCACCACACCCTGACGACGTCCGGCGACTGGCTGCGCTCGCTGGCGGTCTTCCTCAAGCAGGCCCGCCGGTGACCTTCCAGACCCCCTGGGCGCTGCTCGGCCTCCTGCTGATCCCGATCGTCCTGCTCGCCTTCTACGCGCGCGAGCGTCGCCGCGCCCGGGTGGCCGAGCGTTTTGCCAGCGCACCGCTCCTCGCCGGGATCGCGCCGCGGCCGCCGCGCGCGCGGCGGCTCGTCCCGCTCGCGCTGCTGCTCGTGGCCCTGGCCGCGATGCTCGTGGGCGTCGCGCGGCCCGAGGCGACGGTGACGACGAAGCGCGAGGAGGCGACGATCGTGCTGGCGGTCGACATCTCGCGCTCGATGGAGGCGACGGACGTCGAGCCCTCGCGGCTCGTCGCCGCGCGCGCGGCCGCAACGACGTTCCTCTCGAAGATCCCCGAGCGCTTCCGCGTCGCGGTCGTCGCGATCGGTTCGCGTGCGGTCGTCTCTTCCCCGCCCACCGAGGATCGCACCGTCACCGAGGACGCGCTCGCGCTGCTGCGGCCGAGCGAGGGCACCGCGCTCGGAGACGGCGTCGCGCTCGCCACGAGAGTGAGCCAGGACGAGCGGACCGAGGACGGCTCCGTGCCGCCCACGGCGATCGTGCTCATCTCCGACGGCGCCCGCGACGGCGGGCAGACCGAGCCGCGGACGGCGGCCGAGCGCGCGAAGAAGCTCGGGATCCCGGTGCACGCGATCCTCGTCGGCACGCCCGACGGCGTCGTCGAGGTGGAGCTCGAGGGCGGCTTCACGCAGCGGATCCAGGTGCCGTCCGACCCCGAGACGCTGCGCATGTTCGCGCAGGCGACAGGCGGAAACCTCTACACCGCGCTCGACGACGAGGGGCTGTCGAAGATCTACGAGGAGCTCGGCTCGCGCCTGGGCGAGCGCAAGGAGCGCCGCGAGGTGACCGATGCATTCGCGGGCGGCGCGGCGGTGCTCCTGCTCGCGGGCGGCGCGCTCTCGTTCCTCTGGCTGCGGAGGATCCCGTGAGGCGGCTGCTCGTCGTGCTCGCCGCGGCCGTGCCGGCTCTCGTCGCCGGAGTTCCGACGGCGGGCGCCACCGACGAGTGCCGCGGCCTGCAGGTGTGCGTGCCGGTCGCGGGGCCGTGGGTCGTCGTGCCGACGGCGCGCGAGCTGCCGAGGACGACCGTGCGCTTCCAGCTCTCCTGCCCGGAGGGCCACGTGGTCGGCGGGCTCGACGCCGAGCTGACCGACCGTGCGATCGACGTGGGCTTCGCCGCCCGGCTCGGCAGCCCGGTCAACCCGGGGGTCAGCACGGAGCGCGCCGCGCTCTTCTCGGCGACCTACGTCGGCGCGACAGCGCGGGCAGCGAGCTTCCGGCCCGCACCTCGGCTGCATCCCGAGCGCCGGCGGCGGCCGGATCCCGACGGCGCTGAACGCGGTCTTCAAGCCGGGCGCGCCGACCGTGCGCCGCGTCGCGACGGTGCGCGTGCAGGCCGGTGACGCTCGTACGGTCGTCGCGTCGCTGCCGCCGCGACCGAGCGGCTCGTCGACGGCTGGCACGCGCTCGCCTTCCGGAGCGGCACCCCGCCGACCGCCGCGCAGGTCGCCGCGCTGAGCGCGTCGCGGAGCTTCCGCGCGAACAGCGTCGTCGTGTCCGCTCGCGGCGGCTTCGCGCTGGCCGCGATCCGCGGGCTCGTCCAGGTCGGCGCGGTCTGCGCGAGGCCCCGATGAAAGAGCTGGGATGAGCTTCGACCGCCCCCTGCTGCTGCTCGCGCTCCTCGCGGTGCCGCTGGGCGTCGCGCTGTACGTCCTCTCGCAGCGGCGGCGGGCCCGCTACGCGGTCACGTTCACGAATCTCGAGGTGCTCGCGGCGGTCGCGGGCGGTCGCTCGTGGCGGCGGCTCGTCCCGCCGGCGCTGCTCCTGGTCGCGCTCGCAGCGCTCTGCGTGGGCCTGGCCCGCCCGCACGTCGAGCGGCTGGTGCCGCGGGAGCGCGCGACGATCGTCCTGGTCGTCGACGTGTCGCGCTCGATGCAGGCGAAGGACGTCGCGCCGACCCGGCTCGCCGCCGCGCAGGAGGCGCTGCGGACGTTCCTCGACCGCGTCCCCGACCGGCTGCGCATCGCGCTGGTGGCGTTCGCCGGCGACCCGCAGGTCGCCGCTCCGCCGACGCTCGACCACGAGCTCGTCCGCGCATCGCTCGAGCAGATCCACCTGTACCCGGGCTACAGCGGCACCGCGATCGGCGATGCGCTCGCGCTCGCGGTCGAGCTCGCAGAGCAGGCGGCGGGCGGTGGGAGCGGTCAGGGCAACGGGACCGGGCAGACGATCGCGTACCGCCCGGTCGCCGCTGCCCCGGCCGCCGAGGATGCGATCGCCTCGATCCTCTTCCTCTCGGACGGCGCGCAGACGCGCGGCTTCCTCGAGCCGCACGAAGGCGCGGAGCTCGCGAAGGAGGCGGGCGTTCCCGTCTACACGATCTCGCTCGGAACCCCCTCGGGCACCGTCACCGGGAACTTCGGCGGTTTCCAGGAGACGATCCCCGTGCCGCCCGACCCGGTCACGATGGCCGAGATCGCCGAGACGACCGGCGGCGAGTTCTTCGCCGCGCGCGACGCGAAGGCGCTCGAGGCCGCCTACGCCAAGCTCGGCTCGAGCCTCGGCCGCGAGCCCGGCCGAGCGGAGATCACCGCCTGGCTCCTCGCCGCCGCCGCGGCCGCGCTGGCGGCAGCGTTGCTCCTCTCGGCGCTCTGGTCGCCGCGCCTGCCCTAGTCAGTCCCCGCCGGTTGAACGTCGAGCCGGTCGAGCGGCGACGGCTCGCCCCGGGCGCTGCGCCGGCTCGCGGCGAGCCGCTCCAGTCCGATCACCGCCACCAGCACTGCGAGCACGAGCGTGCCCACGACGAGCGCCGGGGCGAACGCGCCGGTGACGCCGACGGCGACGCACGCGCAGGCTCCGCCGAAGCGCTTCCAGCTGAGCGAGCCGGCCATCCGCAGGCGGAAGAGCGTGTGTCCGAGCAGGTAGATCGCGGGGCCGCCGACGACGGCGGCGAGCTCGGCGCCCGACAGCCGGTCGAGCGGGTGCGCGATCACGATCTCGTCGCCTACCGCGGACACGATCACGCCGGCGACGAGCACGACGTGCAGATACGTGTACCCGTCCCGCGCGAGCCGGGTGCGGTCGGTCGCCTGCTCGAGGCGCCGCTCGGCGATCCGGGCCACGTAGTCGAAGTAGAGCCACCAGAGGGCGGCCGTGACGAGGAAGGCCAGGGTGAGCGCGGCGATCCGGGCGGCGTTGACGTTGAGCCCGGCGGTCGTGGCGCCGGTGATCACGATCGACTCGCCGAGCGCGATGATCATGAAGAGCTGGAAGCGCTCGGCGAAGTGAGCGGTCTGCACGTTCCAGTCCCTGTGGTCGAGGTGCCGGAACCCGGGCACCCAGTAGGTCGCGAAGGGGCCGCTGTAGTCGATCGCGAGCGCCGCGAGCCAGAGCGCGATCCTGGTCGGCCCGTCCGCGAGCGCTCCGGCGATCCAGAGCACGCCGGCCGCGCAGAACCACGTCAGGATCCGAGCCGAGCGCTCACGCTCGATCGTCCCCGGCTCCGAGGCTGCGAAGGTGAGGAAGAGGTGGCGGCCGACCTGGATCGCGACGTACGACCCGACGAAGAGGAGCGCATGTGCGCCGAAGGCCTGCGGGATCGCGACCGACATGAGCAGGCTCGCGAGCATGATCGCGATCACCAGCGCGCGGACGACGATCAGGTCGGTGTCGAGCTCGTTCGTGACCCAGGTCGTGTAGTTCCACGCCCACCAGACGACGAGCAGCACGAGCGCCGCGTGGCCGACCCCCTCCCACGTCAGGTGTGTGAGCAGCTCGTGTGAGACCTGCGTGATCGCGAACACGAACACGAGGTCGTAGAAGAGCTCGAGCGGCGTCACACCTTGCCCCTCGTTGGCACCCCGGCGGAGCTCTTCGGCGCGCATGGGAAAGAGGCTACCGATGAGCTCCGTGGCCGCCGGGACGCTCCAGTCGCGCGATTCGGGGGATGCCCGACGACCCGAATCGGGGCGCCGTTGCACGTGAGGCCGCTAACCTGCCTCGCCATGGAATCCTCGAGCACTTCGACACTGGCCACGACGATGCTCTGCCTCGAGTGCGGTCGTCAGGCCGGGCCCGAGCGCGGCTGGCGTGCCTATCGCTGCGACCTCGACGATGACGGCCACGACGACGTGCTCCTCTACTGCCCGCGGTGCAGCGAGCGCGAGTTCGGCGAGACGTACTAACCGGCCCCAGCGCACGGCCTGACGCGACCTTCATTTTCCGACACTCGGCGAAGGCGGCCGCGAAGCGGCCCTTCAAGGATCTACCGCGTCCGGCCTGGAATCTGCGGGAGCAGATTCCGGCGGACGCTGGCTAATGGAGCTAGGCGGGCTCGAACCGCCGACCTCCTGATTGCGAACCAGGCGCTCTCCCAGCTGAGCTATAGCCCCGAAGACCGCCCATTGTAGCGGCCCTCCGCGCTCATGTCCCGCCGCTCGGGTGCAGCGACTCGAGCCGGTCGATCCGGGCCATCTCCGGGAAGAGGCGCGGCCAGACGAGGGCCGCGACGATCGTCAGCGAGCCGCCGATCACGACCGCCGGCACGGCTCCGACGAGTGCGGCCGCGGCGCCCGACTCGAACGCTCCGAGCTCGTTCGAGGCGCTGATGAAGACCATCTCGACCGCGTTGACCCGGCCGCGTAGCGCATCCGGCGTCGCGAGCGCCGTGATCATCGAGCGGATGTTCATGCTGATCATGTCGACGAAGCCGCCCACCGCGAGCGCGGCGAACGAGAGCGCGAACGACGTGGACAGGCCGAACACGACCATGCTCGCGCCGAAGACGCCGACGACGACGAGCAGCTTCCGGCCGGCCACGCCCTGGAGCGGCCGCCGCGTCAGCATGATCCCGGCGAGCAGCGCGCCGACGGCCGGCGCGCTGCGCAGCACGCCGAGCCCGACCGGCCCGACCTCGAGGATGTCGCGCGCGAAGAGCGGCAGCAGCGCGACCGCGCCGCCGAACAGCACCGCGACGAGGTCGAGCGAGATCGCGCCCGAGCAGCACCGGCGTGCGCCGGACGAACCGCAGCCCCGCGAGCAGCGAGCCGAGCCGCGTGCCGACGATCTCCACCGGCCCCTGCTCGATCTCGCGCGGGCTGATCGGCACCGTGAGCAGCGCCGCGACGAGCATGAGCACCGCGCCGGTCGCGTAGACCGCCTCGGGATCGATCGCGAAGAGCAGCCCGCCGATCGCCGGGCCGGTGACGACGGTGGCCTGGAACACGGTCGAGCGCAGCGCCAGGGCGCGCGTGAGCAACCGGAGCGGAACGAGCGTCGGCCACATCGAGCGGATCGCCGGATTCCCGAGCGCGGCGGACGTCCCGCTCGCGAACGAGAGCGCGAGGAACGGCCAGAGCGAGTTCGCTCCGGAGAGGCTGACGACGAGCAGCAGTCCCGTGATCGCCGCGTCGACGAGGAGCGAGACGATGTAGACGAGCTTGCGCGAGAACCGGTCGGAGATCGCGCCGGCCGGCAGCGCGAACAGCAGCAGCGGCAGGAACTCGGCCAGGCCGACGAGGCCGAGGTGGAGCGGGTTCCGCGAGATGTCGTACACCTGCCAGCCGACGGCGACGAAGACCATCTCCCGACCGAAGCCGTACGCGATCGACGAGCCGAGCAGGCGCGTGTAGTCGCGCTCGCGCAGGACCGGTGAAAGCCGCCTCCTCATCGGACGGCGAGGGTATCCCTACGATGCGGCGTGCGCGCAGTCGTGCTCGACGGAGACGGACAGCCCCGGCTCGCGGATGTGCCCGCGCCGGACGACGCGATGCGCGTGCTCGCCTGCGGGCTCTGCGGCTCCGACGTCGAGAAGCTCGGGCGCGCGCCGGCGGGAACCGTGCTCGGCCACGAGGTCGTCGCACGGCGCGCCGACGGGGCACGCGTCGCGCTGATCCACCACCGGCCCTGCGGCGAGTGCGCGCGCTGCCTCGCCGGGCACGAGTCGACCTGCGAGCGCTTCGCGCGCGCCGACCATCGTTCCGGGCGGCTTCGCCGAGGCGGTGGCGAGCGCGGAGGGCGTCGAGCTTCCGGACGACGGTCGACGACGCGACCGGCACCTACGTCGAGCCACTCGCCTGCGTCCTCCGCGGAGCCGAGCGCGTTCCGCGCGGACGGGTGCTCGTCGTCGGCCACGGCTTCGTCGGCCGGCTCTTCGCGGCCGTGCTGCGCCGGCGCGGCGACGAGGTGTTCGCGACCGACGTGCGGCCGGAGCGCGCCGGCCCGGCGCCGGACGGGCCCGTCGACGCCGCCGTGCTGTGCGCACCCGCTGCTCCGCTCGACGACGTCGCGGCCGGCGGCACCGTCCTCGTCTTCGCGACCGCAGGGCCGCTCGACCTCGACGACGTCTACCGCCGCGAGCTCACGCTCGTCGGCTCGCGCTCCGCCACGCCGCGCCACATGGCCGCAGCGGCCGCGCTCCTGCCCGAGCTCGAGCTGCCCGAGCCGACGGTGCTGCCGCTCGACCGCTTCGCCGAGGGGCTCGAGCTCTATCGGAGCGGCCGCGCGCTGAAGGTCGTCTTCGTTCCGTGAAGGCCCTGCGCTTCCACGGCCCCGGCGACCTGCGGCTCGAAGACGTTCCCCGCCCCGAGCCGGCGCCCGGGCGACGTGCTCGTACAGGTCGAGGTCGCGCTCACCGACGGCACCGACCTGAAGACGTTCCGGCGCGGGCATCCGCTGCTGCTCGGCTCGCTCCCGAGCCCGTTCGGGCACGAGTTCTGCGGGATCGACGTCGCGACCGGCCAGCGCGTCGTCGCGGCGAACTCGGCCGCGGGCGACGAGCGCGGCACGCCGCTCGAGCTCCTGAACGGCGCCTACGCCGAGTACCTGCTCGTCCCGGCGGCGATCGCCAGCGTCAACCTCCTCCCCGTCCCGGCCGGCCTGGCCTCCGAGGTGGCCGCGATGGTCGAGCCGCTCGCCTGCTGCCTGCGCGGCGTCGAGCGCGCCGGGCTCGAAGGCGGCGAGCGCGTCGCGATCGTGGGCGCCGGCCCGATCGGGCTGATGCTGGCCGCGTGCGTCTCCGACGCAGGCGGCCGCGCCGAGATCGTCGGCGGCCGGCCCGAGCGACGCGCGCTCGCACCGCTCTTCGGCGCAGAGACCGGCGACGGCGAGGCCGCCGACGTCGTGATCGAGGCGGCAGGAACGGCCGAGGCGTGGGAGCGGGCGCTCGAGCTCGTGCGGCCCGGAGGCACCGTCGTCTACTTCGGCGGGCGCGAGAGCGGCGCCGAGCTGCGCGGTCGACGCCTACCGGCTCCACTACGAGGAGCTGACCCTGCGCGGCTCCTTCCACCACACGCCGCGCCACGTCCGCGCCGCCCTCGCCTTCCTCGCGAGCGGCGCGTATCCGTGGGAGCGGCTGATCACCCATCGAGTCGGGCTCGAGGGAGTCGCGGCGCTCCTCACCGACCCGCCGCGCGACTACCTGAAGGCGGCGGTCGTCCCGTAGGTTTCCGCTCATGGGAATCGCCCACTGGGACGACGTCGAGCACCATCGCCGCGCCAAGGGCGAGATGGACGCCACCTGGCAGCGACTCGGGCAGGCCGCCGGCACGAAGGGCGTCGGCCTGAACCGGGTGCGCGTGGCGCCCGGGAAGCTGCCGACCCCGCCCCACTCGCACGGCGCCTCGGAGGAGATCTACTTCGTGCTCGCGGGCTCCGGGCTCGCCTGGCAGGACGAGCAGGTCCACGAGGTGCGTCCCGGCGACTGCGTCATCCACCGCGCCGACGAGCTCGAGCACACGTTCGTGGCCGGGCCGGACGGGCTCGAGTATCTCGTCTACGGCACGAGGCACCCGACCGAGCTCGGCTGGCTGCCCCGTTCCGGCGCCGTCCGGTTCGGGTGGCCGTGGGTCGAAGGACGGACAGACGACCCGTGGGACCGCGAGGCGGAGGCGCCGCCGCTCGCCTACGGCGAGCCTGCCGAACGGCCGCCGAACATCCTCAACGTCGACGAGGTCGAGCACGAGCGCGGGGCGCTCGGCCCGACGGCGCCGCTCGCCACCCGGGAGCGCTCCGACCAGGCCGGCTTCCACTGGGAGCGGCTCGACCCGGGCGGCGGGGCTCCGTGCCGCACTGCCACTCCGAGGAGGAGGAGATCTTCGTCATCCTCGAGGGCGAAGGGACGCTCCACCTCTGGCCCTCGCCGCTCCCGGAAGCGCGCGGCGCCACCCGCGAGGAGATCCCCGTTCGCGCCGGCCACGTGATCGCGCGACCGCCGGCGACGCGCGTCAGTCACTGGTTCCGCGCCGGAACGGAGGGGCTGACGATGCTGATCTACGGCACGCGGAAGCCGAACGACATGTGCTGGTACCCCCGCTCGAACAAGATCGCCTGGCGCGGGCTCGGCGTGATCGGCCGCATCGAGGCGCTCGAGTACGACGACGGCGAGCCGGACGACTAGGCGCGACGTCGAGACCGGCAGCGCGAGGCTCGCGGAGCGTCGGCTGCGGGGACATGAGCTCCGACGTTCACGACCACGGCCAGAGTACGCACTCGCCGCGCGAGTGTCCACAAGGGTATCTCGCAGGCCGAACAGCGTCAGCTCGGGCTCGCGCTCGCCGCGCAGGACGGCGAGATCGACCTCGACGCAGGCGATCCCGCGCGACTCGGCGAGCGTGACCGCCTGCGGCTTGAACGACTGCGCAGCGAGGATGCCGCGGCAGCGCTCCTTGGCCGCGTCGGCCCGGATGAAGCCGAGATAGCGCGTCAGCTGCTCGACCGCGTCGATCGTCCCGACCCGCTTGATCTCGACCGCGACCCAGCCGTCGTCGCAATCGCGGCACATCAGGTCGACGGGCCCGATCTCGGTCGACCACTCGCGGCGCACGAGCCGCAGCTCCTCCTCCAGCCGATCGGGCCGCTCGGCGAGCGCCTCCTGCAGATGCCGCTCGACGCCGTCCTTCTCGAGCCCGGCGACCTCGTCCATCGCGTGCTCCTGGTCGCTCAGAACCTCGGCGATCCGAATCTCCAGCCGATCCTCCGTCTTGCCCGCTCGCTTGCGCACGACGATCAGCCCGTCGGCCTCCTCGATCACGGTCGGCGGGGTCATCCAGTTCGAAGGGCGATAGCCGCCGCTGTCGGCGTGGACGAGCACCGAGCCGTCCGACTTCAGCATCAGCAGCCGCACGGCCTCCGGGAGGAAGGCGTTCAGCCGGCCGGTGTAGGAGACCTCGCAGCGGGCGACGACGAGACGCATCGCCGGCAACCTACTGTCCGCTTCGGACACGTCCACAAATCGGCCGTGAGCGGCCGTCGGCTAGCGACGACCGTCTAGCGGCGACGCACGAGAGTGACGCCGTCGCGGACGGTCAGTTGCACCGCGACGACGCGCTCGTCTGTCGCGAGCGTGTCGTTCAACGCGGCGATCGCCCGCGAGTGCTCGTCCTGCGGGTCGAGCACCCGACCGCTCCAGAGCGTGTTGTCGATCGCGATCAGGCCGCGCGGAGAGAGCCGCGGCAGCACGGCCTCGAAGTAGTTCGCGTAGTTGGGCTTGTCGGCGTCGATGAAGACGAGGTCGAACTCGCCGTCGAGGCTCGCGATCGTCTCGAGCGCGGGGCCGACGTGGATCGTGATCCGGTCTGCGTACGGGCTTCGATCGATGTAGCGCTGCGCCACCTCGATGTGCTTCGGCTCGATATCGCACGTGTCGATCCGGCCGCCGCCGGGGAGCGCGGCGGCCATCGAGAGCGCCGAGTAGCCGGTGAAGGTGCCGATCTCGAGCACCCGCCGCGCGCCGGTGCCGAAGACGAGCAACTCGAGGAATCGCCCCTCGACCGTGCCCGTCAGCATCTGCGGCGCACTCATCGTCTCGCGCGTCTCGGCGGCGAGCTCCGACAGGAGCTCGGTCGGCGGCGTCGTGTGCGCTTCGGCGTACGCGTCGATCGGCTCGGGAACGATGTTCACGGGCGGAGCCTAACGCCGCTCGCGTTCGGCACGGCGTTTGCCCGCTGCCGCCGCGAGCCAGCTGCGGCGCACGAGTCCGCTGAACGGTCGCACGACGAGCCAGTACGCGGCGAAACGTCGCCGCGCGGCGTCGTCGGTGAGATAGATCCGGGTCTCGGTGGCGAGCCGCGTCCCGTTTCCCTCTTGGCTCGCCGTGAAGTCGAGCGCCATCTTCGCGTAGCCCGGCTCGTCGAATCCGACGAAGTCCTCGACGCGGCGGAGGTTGCCGCCGGGAGTCCACGGCCTGCCGACGAGTACCAGCACGTCATCGCCGAACCGCGCGAAACCGCCGGCGACCATCGCATCCACGAGCGGGCCGGCGCGGCCCGGCCGCAGCCCGCGCAGTCGCATCAACACCCGGGCGACCGGCAGCTCCGCCGCGGTGACGCCGTGGACGGCCGCGACCACGCGGTCGGGCGGCGCCGCCACGTGGGTCTCGTGTCGCTCCGAGTGATGCCAGACCGGCAGCGCCGCGTCGAGCTCTCGCTTGACCCGAACGCCTTCCACCGCGAGCCTCCCTCCGATGCGCGTCGCCCTCCGGCTCTCGATCCTACTTCTGCCGCTCCTCGCCGCTGCCGACGCGGGGGCAGGCGTGCGCGTGGTGCCGCCCTTCGAGCTCGAGCGCTATGCCGAGGAGGCAGCGATCGGGCTGCTCGTGCCGGGCGCGGGCCCCGAGGTGACGCGCGAGGCCGCGCTGGCCGCGCTCGTTCGCGGCCGGCTCGAGCACGATCTGCTCGGCGGCGTGGCCGGCGGCGCGCCGCTGATCGAACTCGGCTCGCCGGACGGCCCGGAGATCCTCGTCTCGCTGCCGCCGGAGGGACGCACCGAGAACGACCGGCGCTACCCGATCGCGCTGCTGGGCGCCTCGGGCCTGCTGACCTCCGACTCAACCCGCATCGACGGGCTCGTCTCGATCACCGACGTGGCGACCGGCCGCTTGCGGACGACTGCGTCGAGCGACCCCGTGTCCGCGCTCGAGGAGCTGGACGAGCGGATCGACCGGAACGACGCGCTGCGCCTGCCGCTCACGGTGCTCCTCGCGGTGGTCATGCTCGTCCTCGCAGCGGTGCGACCGCCGCTCGCGCTACGAGCCCTGCTCGTCGCGCTCGGCGCCAACCTCCTGCTCTCGCCGTGGCTCGCCCTCGCCGCGGTTGCCGCCGCGATGCTCCTCCCGTTCGGGCTCGCGTGCGCGGCGATCGTCGCGGCGTACTTTGCGTCGCTCGGACTGGACGCCGAGACGGTGGCGCTCTCGCCGTTCGGCCCCTCTCAGTCGGGCCGCTTCTACGGCATCAACAACCTGCTCGAGACGATGTTCCTCGTCCCGGCGCTGGCCGGTGCGGCGCTGCTCGGGCGCGCGGGCATGCTCGTCGCCGCGGTGGCGCTCGTCACCGTCGGGGGCAACCGCTTCGGCGCCGACGGCGGCGGCCTGCTCGTGCTCTCGGCAGGGTTCGCGGTCCTCGCGGCGATCGTTCTGGAGCTCCGGCTGACGGCGCGTTCGCTCGCTGCGATCGCGGCGCTCGTCGTCGCCGTCGCGGTCGCACTCGTCGCGCTGGACGCCGTCACCGGAGCCGAGAGCCACGTGACGGCGTCGCTGTCGGGCGGGCCGGGGGAGCTGGCCGGCGACCTCGCCGACCGGGTCGAGCTTTCGGTGCGACGCACGCTCGCGAGCCCCGGTGCGCTCATCGTCGTCGTCGGCGGGCTGGCCGTGCTCGTGGGCGTCGCTGTGCGTGGCGAGCGCACGCCCGTGCTCGACGCCTTCCTGGTCGCCCTCGCGGTCTCGATCCTCGTGAACGACACGCCCTCGGACGTGATCGGGATCGGAGCCGCGATCGCGGTCGCGCTGGCCCGCGCGGCACCGTGGCTGGCTGGAGGACGACGGCCTCAACCCCGACCGGCGCTGAGCCCGTTCCTGGACTCGCACCGCCCGCGGGCTTCCCGTTAGACTCACCGGCCATGCGCCGCTCCGCCCTGATCGCGCTCACGCTGCTCGTGCTCACGTTCGGCGTCGCCGGCTGCGGCGGCGGCGAGGAAGTCGGAGCGACGGCGGAGACGGTCGAGGGCACGTTGCCGGTGGAGACGACCGAGGAGTCGCCCGCCTCGACCGTCGAGGGAGACGCCACCGCCGGCGAGGCGGTCTACGCCGAGAACGGCTGCGGTGGCTGCCACGCGCTCGAGGCCGCCGGCTCGTCGGGGAACATCGGTCCGAATCTCGACGAGTCGCAACCCGATCTCGAGCTCGTGATCGACCGGGTGACGAACGGTGCCGGTGCGATGCCCGCGTTCGGCGAAGATCTGGAGCCACAGCAGATCGCCGACGTCGCCGCGTTCGTCGTCGAGTCGACCTCCGGCTGACCCGCCCGGACGGCTTCCCGCGCGTCGTCGAGGCGTTCGCGTGCGACCTCGACCGCACCCTGATCGGCGAGGACGGCGTGCTCCGGCCTCGCACGCTCGCGGCGATCGCCGCCGTGCGCGCGGCGGGGATCCCGTTCGTGATCGCGACCGGGCGGATGTTCCGCTCGGTGCTCCCCTACGCACGCGCAGCCGGGCTCGAGGAGCCGATGGTCTGCTACCAGGGCGGTGCCGTCGTCGAGCCGCGCACCGGCGCGTTCCTGCTCCACGAGCCGATCCCGCTCGAGCTCGCGCGGGAGACGATCGCGGCCGTCGAGGCGGAGGGCTTCGGGCTCAACTGCTACGTCGACGACCAGCTCTACGTGGCCGAGATCACCGACCGGGCACGCGCCTACGCCGACTTCCAGCACATCCCGATCACACCCGTCGGCCCGTTGCTCGACTGGCTCGAGGCTCCGCCGACGAAGCTCGTCGCCGTCGACGCGCCCGAGGCCCTCGACCGGCTGAAGCCCCGGCTCGAGGCTCGCTTCGGCGAGCGCCTTTTCGTCGCGAAGTCGCTGCCCCACTTCCTCGAGTTCGCGAGCCCGCGCGTCTCCAAGGGCAGCGGGCTCGCGTTCGTCGCGTCGCATCTGGGCTTCGATCTGGCGCGAACCGTTGCCTTCGGGGACGGCGAGAACGACCTCGAGCTGCTGGAGGCGGCCGGCTACGCGATCGCGGTGGCGAACGCGGACGAGCGGCTGAAGTCGCGAGCCGACTGGGTCTGCCCGGCCGTCGGCGACGAGGGCGTCGCGCTCGTGCTCGAGGCCTACCTAGACTCCCGCCCATGATCGACCTGAAGGCCGCGCGCAACGACCCGGACGCCTACCGGGCCGCGCTCGCCCGAAAGGGTGCAGCCGAGGCGTTCGATTCGCTCCTCGCGGCCGACGAGCAGTGGCGTGCGCTCGTCCCCCGGATCGACGAGCTCCGCTCGCGCACGAAGACGAAGGGCAAGCCCTCGCCCGAGCAGCTGGCCGAGCTCCAGGGCGTGAAGGAGGAGCTGCGTGCGGCCGAGGAGGAGCTCGCCGCCGCGGAAGCGGCGCGCGACGCAGCGCGCTGGCCCAGGTGCCGAATCCACCGCACGAGAGCGCTCCGGACGGCGACACGGACGAGGACGCCGAGGAGCTCCGGCGCGTCGGGGAGCCGGGCGCGATCGACGAGGCGCGGGAGCACACCGAGATCGGACGCTTCGACATGGAGCGGGCTGCGCGCCTCTCCGGCTCCCGTTTCGGCTACCTGATCGGCGACACCGCCCTGCTCGCATTCGCGCTCTACCGCGCCGCCCTCGACCACCTCGCCTCGAACGGCTTCACGCCCGTGATCCCGCCGGTGCTCGTCCGCGAGGAGGCGATGGTCGGCACCGGCTTCTTCCCCACTGAGCGCTCCAACATCTACGCGCTGGCCGACGACGACCTCTACCTCACGGGGACGTCGGAGGTCGCGCTCGCCGGGTTGCACATGGGCGAGATCATCGACGCGGCCGAGCTCCCGCTTCGCTACGCCGCCTTCTCGACCAACTTCCGCCGTGAGGCGGGTGCGGCCGGCAAGGACACGCGCGGGATGTTCCGCGTGCACCAGTTCAACAAGGTTGAGATGTTCGTCTTCGTGCGCCCGGAGGATTCGTGGGCCGAGCACGACCGGCTCGTCGAGCTCGAGGAGGCGTTTCTGCGCCGGCTCGAGCTTCCGTATCGCGCCGTGAGCGTCGCGGCCGGCGATCTGGGTGCGCCGGCGGCGAAGAAGATCGACCTCGAGGCCTGGTACCCCTCGCAGGGCCGCTACCGGGAGGTCACCTCCTGCTCGAACACCACCGACTACCAGGCGCGGCGCCTCGGGATCCGCTTCCGCGACGACGGCGGGCCGCAGCCCGTCCACACGCTGAACGGGACGATGGTCACCGATCGCGCCCTGCTCGCGATCCTGGAGAACTTCGGCGGCGAGGTGCCGGACGCGCTCCGGCCGTTCGGCGCTCCCGAGCGCGTGGCCCGCTAGGACCGCGGCTCGGCCGCCCCGCAGGTCGTCGCAGGACGGATCCGAGCGTCGGAGCGCTCGCTCAGCCGGTCGCCGGCCGCAGCCGCTTGGCCGACGGCGGCGCCGCGAGATAGGACGGGTCGAGCCGCTGCACGCGGTCGAGATACTCGGCCGCCGCCGCCGCGTTGCCGAGGCAGCGTTCGATCAGGCTGTGGTGGTAGAAGCCGTCCACGTCGAGCGTGCCGAGTCGGAACGACCGGAGCGATACCTGGCGAGCCTCAACGCAGAGGCCGTTCTTGTACAACGCCCAGGCGAGCACGTGGTCCCCCTCGACGCTTGGCCGCTCGGCGCGGCCCCGGCGAGCGCGGTCGAGCGCACCGCGGACGTTGCGGTCGTGGTTCAGATCGAACTCGGCCGTCTCGAGGAGGTTTCTGCCGCCGTGCCGGGCGAACAGCTCCTCGAGCTCGTCGGCCTGGCGCCAGGCGCGTCGCGCCTCGGCCGTGAGACCTGCCCCTGCGGCCGTGTCGCCGAGCAGGGCGGCGAACTCGGGGGCGGCGCCGGAACGGGCAGCCTTCCGGATGAGCGCAAGCGCTCCGCGGACGTTCTCGCGGCCCAGCTCGATCTCGCCCAGCCCGGCCAGCGCGCCCGGGTAGCCGGGCTCGAACAGCAGTGCCTCGCGGTAGTTCCGCTGGGCGGCGGCAGTCCGCCCGTCCGTGAGCAAGAGGTTGGCCAGCAGGGTCCGTGACCAGGCGGCCGGCTCCCCGGTCGGCGCGGACGCGTCCACTGCCAGGCGCATCGCCTCGATCGCACCCGGGAGGTCGCCGCGCAGCTCGCGCGCATAGGACGTACGTGCGTAGGAGCTGGCGGACGGCTTGAGCGCGGCCAGCCGGTCGAACGCGGCAAAGGCGAGTTGATAGCGGCCGAGCTCGAGGTTGGCGTCGCCGATCAGGCCGTAGACGGCGGCGACCTCGGGCTCGAGCTTCCGTGCGGCTTCGGCGAGCTCGAGCGACTCGGCAAATCGGTGTCTCGACGCCGCGACGGCAGCGAGGCCGCGCAACGGGGCGGCGTTCTCGGAATCGAGACGCAGAGCCAGGCGCAGCGCCGCTTCGATGCGCGGATAGAGCTCGGGATTCCCGGTCTCGCGGGCCTGCAGCTGGAGCTCGGCTGCCTGTCGCAGCGCCCGAGCAGCTTCGATGTTCGGCGCAGCAGCCTCCGCGGGAGCCTCGCGCAGGACGCCGCCGAGCAGCGCGGCGGCGGCGAGGGCGGAGACGACGATTGTGGCGATGAGATATCTCATGATGTGTGTGGGTTCGAAGGAGGGGACCCGCAGTGCGAGCCCCCTCCGTTCGGCCTTACGGCTTCTGCTGACCCTTCGTGTTGGCGAACCCGGAGGCCGGGTCGGCCTGGTACGGGAAGAAGCCCAGCGCGGGTACGTCGCCGGAGTTGACGCCGTCGCCGAGCGGAACCTTGTTGCCCTTCAGGAATCCGGCCATGACCTGCTCGGCCGCGTCGACCACGTCGTCGGCAAGCCGGCGCCCGTTCGGGAAGCCGCCGTTGTCGCCGCCGATGACGCCGAGACGGTTGAACTTGTCCGCCGGCGTGACCGGGATCGAGTAGTTCAGCCGCAGCATGTCCGCGACCGTCGGGCCGGTGAAGTTCAGGCCCGTGACGCCGGTGCCGAACACGGCGACGAGGTCGTCGCGGTTCGTCGTGGGCGCGTTCACCTTGTAGAGGTCGTTCATCAGCTTCGCGAGGATCGGCGTCAGCACCGGGCCCGCGAACTGCTTGTCGTTCACCGGCTGCGAGCGGTTCCAGACGTCCTTGAACTTCGTCGGGACGACGACCTCGTTCACGAGCGGGTTGCCGATGCGGGACACCTGCGTCCAGCCCTTGCGGACCTTGCCCGCGACGGTGACGTTCAGGCGGTCGGTCGACGACCAGACGCCGATCGTGCTGTTCTTCGCCTTCAGGTCGGCGGTCGGGATCTGCAGCGCGATCGAGTGCACGGCGTAGCCGGCGAAGAAGTCCTTGCCGCCGCCGTCGGCACCGGTGCCCTTGCGGAACGCGAGCAGGTCGAAGATGGCGCCGATGTCGCCGAAGAACGCATCGTCACGCTGACCCGCGAAGACCTTCGTCCCGCGGACGTCGACGACGGCCTTGGCGGCGAGAGCGCGGTAGTTCGGGGTTGCGCGCGGCCCGATGTTGTTCGGGGGCGTGCTCGCCCACGTCAGGAGCTTCGTCTTGCCGTTCTCGGTTCTCGTGGCCGAGTACTTCTGCACGGTGTTGCCGAGGAACAGCGGCCCGGCCTTCCGACCGAAGCGGAACCGGTAGGTGATGTCCGGGCGGGCATCGCCGTTGCGGTCGATGTAGATGTTGTACCGCGCGGACGGCGAGAACGTGTAGTAGTTCGGCCCGGCCGCGGGATCCTCGCCCGGGATCCAGTTCGAGATGATCGTCACCGAGTCGGGGCGGTCCGGCGAGCGGAACGCGTACAGGTCGGTGTTGTCGGCCGAGGGATCCTCGGCGATGAGCGGCGCCTCGCGGTGGCTCGACGCGACACCGGCGCTCGGCCCGGGCCCCGCGACGGCCGCGGCCAGGGCGGCTCCTCCGACGGCTACGAGCCCAACCGCCGTGATGATGATCTTCTTGTGCATTTCTTGGCTCCAGTTTCGTTGTGCGGGACGCCGGTGATTCGCCCGTCGCCCACATCCGGTTCGCCAATCGCGACATCACCGCGCCGCCGGGCTACGCTGGCGCTTCGGCGGGGTGCGAGAGCGGTCGAATCGGGCGGTCTTGAAAACCGTTGGGCGTGCAAGCGTCCCGTGGGTTCAAATCCCACCCCCGC